>NZ_JAHWXP010000001.1 GCF_019857185.1 Alteriqipengyuania abyssalis
GCGGAGGACAAGGGCGACCACTACCTCGTCAACGGGCAGAAGACCTGGACCAGCGGCGGGCAATGGGCGGACAAGTGCTTCTGCCTCGTGCGCACCAGCCGCGCGGACAAGCACAAGGGCATCTCGTTCCTGCTGATCGACATGCACGCGCCCGGCGTCGAGGTGAAGCCGATCAAGATGATTTCGGGCATGAGCCCGTTCTGCGAAACCTTCTTCACCGATGTCGAGGTGCCCAAGGAAAACCTCGTCGGCGAGGAGGGGCAGGGCTGGACCATCGGCAAGAAGCTGCTCCAGCACGAGCGGACCAATCTCTCGGGGGGCGGCGCGCTCGCCGCGCTCAATTCGCAGCCGCTGGGCAAGGTGGCGGAGCGCTACATCGGGCTGGACGAGAACGGCAAGCTGGCCGACGCCGAACTGCGGGTGAAGATCGCCGATTTCGAGATGCGCTGGAACGCCTTCCTGCTCACCGCGCGGCGCGCGATGGAGGAAAGCAAGGCGCAAGGCGGCGTGTCGGAGATCAGCTCCATCCTGAAGAAGGCGGGCACGAAGCTGGGCCAAGAACGCGCCGAGCTGATGATCGCGATCCAAGGCTATCGCGGGCTCGGCTGGGAGGGCGAGGGCTTCGAGCAGAAGGAGCTCGACGGCACGCGCGCCTGGCTCTTCGGCAAGGCGACCACGATCTACGGCGGGTCGACCGAAATCCAGAACAACATCATCGCCAAGCGCATCCTCGGGATGCTCGACCACCAGTAAGGGGAGCGGGACTCATGGCGGTTCTCAACGACGAACAGGAAATGCTGCGCGACATGGCGCGCGAGTGGACGAAGAACGAGCATCCGGTGGGTGCCTGGCGTAAGGTGCGCGATGCGGGCGAGCCATTCGACGCGGACGCGTGGGGCGCGATGGCCGAGATGGGCTGGGCAGGGATCATCGTCCCCGAAGAGCACGGCGGTAGCGATTTCGGCTGGATGAGCCTCGGCTTGGTGGTCGAGGAACTGGGCAAGAGCCTCGCCGCGAGCCCGCTGATCGCCTCCGCGCTCGCCGCATCGGCGATCGTGCTGGGCGGTAGCGACGAACAGAAGGCGCAATATCTGCCCCGGCTGGCGAGCGGGGAACTGATCGGCACGCTCGCCTTCGATGAAGGCCCGCGTCATGTCGGGCTGAAGGCGAACGCCAGCGTGCACGACGGGCGTCTGACCGGCACCAAGGCTTTCGTCCATGAAGCCAGCCGTGCCGGGCTGTTCGTCGTCTTGGCGAGCGATGGCGTCTATCTGGTCGAGCAGGGGCAGGGCGTTACGCTCTCGAGTCGCGCGCTGGCCGACATGCGCGACCATGCCGAGATCGACTTCAACAATGCGCCTGCGCAGAAACTGGCCGCTGGCGGGGATGATCTGGCGCAGAAGATCCTCGACCGGGCGCGCGTGCTGACCGCCGCCGAAATGCTGGGCATGTGTCAGGCGGTGTTCGACACCACGCTCGACTATCTGAAGCAGCGCGTGCAGTTCAATCAGGTGCTCAGTTCCTTCCAGGCGCTGCAGCACCGGATGGCGGACCTCTACAGCGAACTGGAAATGACCCGTTCGGCGGTAGAAGGCGGACTGCAGGCGCTCGACAGCGGGTTCGCGGTGACCGAGGCGGCGATGCTCGCCAAAACGCGCGCGAACGATGCGCTGCACCTGATGAGCAAGGAGGGCATTCAACTGCATGGCGGAATCGGGATGACCGACGAATACGACGTGGGCTTCTACCTCAAACGTGCGCGCGTGCTGGAGGCGGCGTGGGGCGCGAGCAGCCATCTGCGCGACCTTTATGCGATGACCAAGGGCTACTGACGTTACGGAATGCAAGCGCGTGCCGCACAGTGTTACGCAACTGTCACAGTCGCACGGCGACCGCAGGTCGCGCTTGTAGTTTGACGAGAACACGCGCAGAATAGCGCGGCTTGGGAGAGCATGCATCGGTGGGCGCGACAGGCAAAAAGCTGCGCGCCCCCTTTAAAACCAATCACGCAACCGCCGTTGGCGGTGCGTCGAGGCGCAGTCTCTCCCCCGCAAGAACATTGGGATTGGGAGACCTATGAAAGCCATTCTGACTCGCTCGATCGCGCTCGGTGCACTTGCCGGAGGCCTCGCCTTCCAGCCGGTGGCGGCGCTGGCCCAGACGACCGACGCACAAGATACCGAAGCCGAACTGCAGGAC
Organism: Alteriqipengyuania abyssalis; assembly: GCF_019857185.1. Classification (GTDB taxonomy): domain Bacteria; phylum Pseudomonadota; class Alphaproteobacteria; order Sphingomonadales; family Sphingomonadaceae; genus Alteriqipengyuania; species Alteriqipengyuania abyssalis. Next base: position 2,200 of record NZ_JAHWXP010000001.1, read on the forward strand.
GAGCTCACCGAGGGAACGACGATCGTTGTTACCGCGCAGGGCCGTACGCAGGAACTGACAGATGTGCCAGTCGCGGTGAACGTGGTCTCCGCGGAAGAGCTGCGCAATTCGGGCGCCAGCGACATTCGCGAACTCAACCAGGTCGCGCCGTCGCTGCTGGTCTCCTCCACCGGCAACGAAGCCAACGGCTCCGCCCGTATCCGCGGCATCGGCACCGTGGGCGACAACCCCGGCCTGGAAAGCTCGGTCGCGGTGTTCGTCGATGGCGTGTACCGCTCGCGCTCGGGCAACGCGCTCAGCGAACTGGGCCCGATCGACCGGGTCGAAGTGCTGCGCGGCCCGCAGGGCACGCTCGGCGGGCGCAACAGCTCGGCCGGCCTGATCAACATCTACACCGCGCCGCCCGAGTTCGAATTCAGCGGCTATGGTGCCTTCACCTACGGCAATTACGACGCGATCAAGATCGAAGCCGGAATCAACGCACCGCTCGGCGATACGGTCGCCGCACGTCTCGACGGCGTCTATTTCAAGCGTGACGGTTTCTACAACGACGTCGTCAATGGTACCGACGTGAACGATCGTGACCGTTACCTGATCCGCGGCCAGATGCTGTTCGAGCCGACCGATACGCTCTCGATCCGGCTGACCGGCGACTATTCGAAGAAGGACGAGGCGTGCTGCGCCGCGACCTTCGTGCAGCCCGAGTTCGCTCCGCTTGCGCGGGTCAGTCCGGGGCTCGATCCGTTCACCCGCCCCAATGGCGGTCCGGCGCTGACGAGCACGCAGAACCCCATCGTCAACATCCTGCTGGGCCTGGGGCAGAACCCCAACGCGCTGACGCAGAGCACCTTTGATCGCGATATCTATGTCACCCCGGGCCGCAGCTATGCCGGCCAGACCGAGGACTATGGTGCCGCGCTGGAACTGAACTGGGATTTCGGCGGTGCGCGACTGACTTCGATCACCGGCTATCGCGACTATTCGAACACGCAGGGGTCCGACACCGACTACACCCAGGTCGATATCCTCTATCGCGCGCCTGGCCCCAACGCCGGGGCGCGTGAGTTCCGCACCTTCAGCCAGGAACTGCGTTTGCAGGGTGAGGCTTTCGACGGCACGCTGGACTGGCTGGTCGGCGGCTACTTCGCCAACGAGAAGCTGGAAACCCGCGACAACCTGCGCTTCGGTACGCAGTACGGCACCTTCGCCAACTGCCGCATCGCGCTGGCGATCAACCCGGCGCTGGCCAATCCTTCGGCGGCCAACTGCTTCGGTGCCAATATTGGTGCGCTGACGGCGGCCAATGGTGGTGCCGGCGCGTTCGGGGCGGCCACGCCGCTGATTATCGCGGGGATCAACAACCTCGCGACCGTCAGCGACCGGGGCAGCACAGGCGACCTGTACAATCAGGAAAGCACCAACTGGGCGCTGTTCACCCACAACATCATCAACATTACCGACCGGCTGAACCTGACGCTCGGCCTGCGGTACACCAACGAGAACAAGGATTTCTCGGCCACCTTCGGCAATGACAACACCGCCTGCCCGGCCAACCGTGCGCTGCTTGGGCCGCTGCTCGGCGTTCCGGCGCTCGCGGGTCTCGCCGGCGGCCTCATCTCGCTCTCGTGTCAGGGCAACAGCACCAGCGAACTGAACGGCGTTTCGATCGCCGACAGCCGCGACGAGGACGAGTTCACCGGGACTGCGATCATCTCGTTCAAGCCGACCGATCGTCTGATGACTTACGCCAGCTATTCGCGCGGCTACAAGGCAGGCGGGTTCAACCTCGACCGTTCGGCGCTGGCAAACCCGCTGGCGCTCAACGTGGCGGCGCTCAATACCGCGAACCTCCAGTTCGGGCAGGAAACGGTCGATGCGTTCGAGGTGGGCGGCAAGTATGACGGCCGCGACTGGACGCTGACGGCCGCTGCCTTCTACCAGCGGTTCTCAAACTTCCAGCTCAACACGTTCAACGGCTCGGTCTTCCTGGTCCAGAACGTCAATTCGTGCGGTGCGGACCTGGGCGGGGCGGATCGCGATGCGAGCGCCACGACCGGTGCCTGTGCAGCCGACGACGTGCAGCCGGGCGTGATCGCCAAGGGTGTCGAGCTGGAGCTGAGCCTGCGGCCCGCGCGGTTCCTCAACGCAACCCTCGGCATGACCTATGCCGATACGAGCTATGAGGATGATCTCATCGGCAATGACACGGGCGCTCCGCTGGACCCGGCGCTGCGGCTGCTTCCCGGCGACAACCTGTCGAACGCGCCCGAGATCACGGCCACGGCCTCGCTCAGCTACACTCCGCCGCTCGGTAACAGCGGTCTGAGCGGCCTGTTCTACCTGAACACCCGCATGACCAGCGACTACAACACCGGCTCCGACCTGGTGTATGGCAAGGAGCAGGACGGCTACATTCTGGTCAACGGCCGCATCGGTATCCGCGGCCCGGACGAGAAGTGGGCGATCGAACTGTGGGCGCAGAACCTGTTCGATCAGGACTACACCCAGGTCGCGTTCAACACGCCGTTCGTGGCTCCGCAGCAGACCTATTCGGCCTACCTCGCCGAACCGCGGACCTACGGCATCACGGTGCGCGCGGGCTTCTGATCCACGCAGCGCCGTAAGGGCGAAGAGAAACGGCGCGGGGGGCAACCCCCGCGCCGTTCTTCTTATGGCGTGTGAAGAGCGGGTTAGCCCAACCGTGCGCGCAAGATTACTGAACTACGTCAGCCCAGTCGGGATGGCGCATCGCCTGCGCCTTGAAGAAGGGGCACAGCGGCACGATGCGGAAGCCTTCCGCGCGCGCATCCGCCACCACCCGCTCTGCCAGTGCCGAGCCGACGCCCTTGCCGCGCAGGCTATCAGGAACGCCGGTATGATCCACGATCACCAGCGTGGGGCTGGCGCGCGAGAAGGTCAGTTCGCCGACTTCGTCGAAACCATCGACCTGGGCCACGTAGAGCCCCTTGGTGTCGTTATCGACACGCGTGATCGTGATGCTGCTCATGATGCAGGTGGCTTACCGCAATGCACACCGCGTGCAATAGTGTGCCCGTCGTAGCCATGCCGATCGCGCCTGACGGCCAAGCCTCAGGGCGCCGGATCAGCGCTTGAGTTCGATCATATCCTCGCCGCGATCGACATGCAGGCCGTAGGCCGATTCCAGCAGGTCGAGAAATGCATCGGCGTTGTGCGTCTGGAACGAGCCGCCGATCCTGATCTGCTGGATGTCCGGGGCCACCTGGATCGGCTTGCCGGAATAGCGGTTGAATTCCGCCACGGCGGTGCGCAGCGGCGTGTTGTCGAACACCAGCAACCCCTCGCGCCACGCAGTCATCGCGTTGACCTCGTCTCCGTTGGACCCGACCACCAGCGTGTTCTGCTTGCGTATGTACGCGACATCACCGGTCGACACGATTGCTGCACCTGCGCTCTCGGCGCTGGCGCTATCTTCGACCTTCACCCGTCCCGAAACCACGGCCACGGTCACATCGTCGCCGGAGCGCTTGACCGAGAAGCGCGTGCCGAGAACGACGATCCGCCTGGGTCCGGCATGGACGATGAACCGGCGATCCGGGCGGTGCACGATGTCGAAAAAGGCCTCGCCTTCGTCAAGCCACACCTCGCGTGCGTCCGGGCCGCTGGCGGCCCGCAGCCTGGTTGCGGTATTCAGTTCCACCGTGCTGCCGTCGGCGAGTTTCACAGCTTCGCGCGCCCCGCGCGCCGTCTCGTACCGGGCAGGCGGCTCGGTCGGCACCGGCGGACTCCACATCGCAATCCCGGTCAGCGCCAGAACGAGCGAGGCGGCCAATGCGCCGACAAGCGCGAAGACCGTCCGGCGGCGGCCCGGAGCCTCCTCTTCCTCAACGCAAGACGGCGTGTCGCCCAATGCGGGAATGCGATCGGCCTCTCGCCAGCCGTGCTCCAGCCGCCAATAGGCCGCCTTGTGCGCCATGGACCGCTTCATCCAAGCGGCGAACTCGGCCTCGTCCTGGTCGGTCCAGCCGGGTTCCTCGCGTCTGATCAGCCAGCCGGCTGCGACATCTTCGATCTCTGCGGCGCTCATTGCGATTTGCTCCGCCGCGCACGCTGCGGCTTTTCGCGCTGGATCCGCCCCGATCCGCCGAGCATGGCATCCGCCATGGCACGAATGCCGAGCCGCAATTGCCGGTCGATCGTGTCGAGCCCGACGCCCATCGCCTCGGCCGCTTCGAGCCGCGACATCCCTTCTACCTTGCGCAGGCGGACCACTTCGCGGCAGCGCGGGGGCAGGTCTTCCATACCCGCTTGTGCCCGGCGCAGGGCATCGCGCGCGGCAAGATGACGCTCCGAACCTTCGATATCGATGTGCACGTTCGCCGCGCTTTCCAGGTCGGCCACCTGTTCGAAGGAGACAATTCGGTCGCGCTTGGCCCGGTTGATCAGAATGTTGCGCGCGATGGTGAACAGGTAACCCTGCGTGCGATCGGGCAAGCCGCGACGCGCGCCGTTCAGGGCGGCCTCGTATACGTCTTGTCGCAGATCGGTCACGTCGTCCTCGGTGCGCCAGTTCTTACGCAAATAGCGCGTCAGCGAGGGTTCGAGGGGAAGAACCTCCTCACAGAACCATATCTGAAGCTGGGTGTCGTCCACCATCGCCCTGCCGACGCCATTTCCCTTGCGGTCACGAATGCCACGACAATCGAACGCGGCAAATCCGTAACATCTTTTTGCACCCGGCTTGAAAATTTCACGGCGGTGACATTTTTTTGAGATCGGCGTTACGGATCGATGACGCTCGCTTGTCCCAGTGTTCGAGGCCGGCCCAAAGCGCGTGCCGGCGAAAAGAACCGGGGGGTTACTTATGTCATTTGCGAAATCCGTCTCACTGCTGTTGGCCGGGGTTGCAGGCGGTGTCATGGCCGTGCCGACGGCAGCCGTTGCGCAGGGAGAGGTTGCCTCCACCAAGCAGCAATTCGCCATTCCGGCAGGCACGCTCAAGGGCGCACTCGACCGCTGGACGCGTCAGTCGCGCCGCGAACTGGTCTATCGCGAGGCGGATATCGCAGAGGTTCGCAGTCAGGGTGTCTCCGGGGTCTTCACGCCGGAAGAGGCGCTGATGAGGATTCTCGACGGGACGGGCTTCGGCGTCGCCTTTCACGAGAGCGGCGCGATCGCGATCGTCCGGCAGGAGGCGCGGGGAAACGCCACCCCCGAAATCCTCGTCACCGGAAAGCGCAACTGGTCGCTCAACACCGGCATCGAACGTAGCGAGGACGACAGCCAGCCGTTCATCGTCCTCACCCAGAAGGACATTCAGGAGTCCGGCGCGCCGGATCTCGACACCTTCCTGCGCAACCAGCTGAACGTGAATTCCGCCCCCTCGACCAGCGATATGAGCGGGCGGACCAATTACACCCAGCGCGGCCTCAGCAATATCAACCTGCGCGGTCTCGGTTCGCGCGATACGCTGATCCTGGTCGACGGGCGCAGGCAGCCGGGAATCAATCTGGGGCAGGGGCAGATCAACCAGCCGCAAATCACCGGCATCCCGCTGGCCGCGGTCGAACGGATCGAGGTGCTCGCCTCCTCCGCCTCGGGCCTTTACGGCAGCGGCGCGAGCGGGGGCGTCATCAACATTATCCTGCGCCGCGACTATCAGGGTGCGGAGATCAGCGCCAACTACTCCGACACCTATGATTTCGCGCAGCCTGACTTCCGCATCGACTTCACCGGCGCGACCACGATCGAGGGTGGGCGGACCAACATTTCGTTCACCGGCAGCTGGCGCAAGCAGGCCCCGCTGCTCTACGGCGATCGTTCGGAACTGTTCGAGCGCGGGCGTCAGCGCATTCTCGAAAACGATCCCACGTTCTTCTACGGTGCGTTTCCGCCCTCCGGCGCGACCCCTAATATCCAGACCGTCGACGGAAGCCCGCTTCAGCTCGATCCCGAATATGGCGGTACGCTGTTCGACAGCCCGATCGCTTATGTGCCCAATGGCTATCGCGGGGTGGCGCTGGACGGGGTCGATCCGCTGATCGCGACGATCGGCAGTTACAATTTCGATCAGCCGATCAGCGCCGTTGGCGAAGGGAAGCTCGCGCCGCTGCTCTACGGTGCGGAAAATCTCGCCGGCACCCTCGCCGTGCGGCGCGAGTTCAACGACTGGCTGAGCGTCTATGTCGAAGGCGCGGCCTCGCGGGCGATCTCGCGCACCACGGTTACGCGCGCTCCTTCGAGCGTGACGCTGCTTGCCGATGCGCCGAACAATCCCTTCGCACAGGATATCAGCGTCGCACTGCCGCAGGGCGATGCCGAGGCCGACGTATCGAGCCGGAACGACCAGCTGCGCGGGGTCGCCGGCGCGATCGTGAAGCTGCCGTATGACTGGCAGGCGGTGGCCGACTTTTCCTGGTCGAAGAACCGCTACACCGCAGACAAGTCGCCTTCCAACTACACCCCCGGCCTGACCCTTCTGCTGGGGTCGGGATCGCAGGATGTGCTGCGCGACCTGCGGCTCGATCCACTCGACCTGACCTATATCGACAGCGATTTCGGCTCGATCACGACGCCCGCCACCACCACCATCGCGACCCAGTCGCTGCGGCTGGCGGGACCGGTGCCGATCGACCTGCCGGGCGGGCAGCCGCGCATGACGCTGAATGTCGAGCGTTCGGTCGAGGTGGCGGGCAGCGTGATTTCCGCGATTAATAGCGAGTTTTCGAGCGTGACCTACACGCCCGAGCGCAAGCAGACGATCCTCGCCGGGTTTGCCGAGATCGCCTTCCCGATTATCGGCGCGGATAACGGGGTTCCGCTGATCCGCTCGCTCGAACTGCGGATCGCCGCCCGGCACGAGCGGTACAAGGGCGAAGGCGCGCTGGCCAATATCATTTGCCAGTTCGGGTTCGGCGCGCTGCCCAGCGACGACATCTATCAGGATTGCCCGCCGCAGGGGGCGGACCTCGGCCTGGCGACGACCGAGAACAGCCATACGGACCCGTCGGTCAGTGTGCGCTGGTCGCCGATTGAGGACGTGACCTTCCGCGGCTCCTACACCACCGGCTACCTGCCGCCCACGCTCGACCAGCTGACCAAGCTTCAGGGCGTTCTGGGCGTGGAGGCTCGCGACCCCCTGCGCGGAGGGGAGCCGATCGGGACGCCGACAGCGTTCGGGTATGAGATCCCGGGCTATTACGGCGGCAACCCCGACGTGAAGCCGGAAAGCTCCGAGACCTGGACCATCGGCGTGATCCTGACGCCGCGCTTTCTGCCCGGCCTGCGGTTCTCCGCCGACTGGACCCGGATCCGCAAGGAAGACAACTACTTCACGCCGAACCTGCTATACGCGACCGACGAAGCCACGCAGGAGGCGCTGGAGATATTCCTCGAACGCTATCCGGACAGGGTGGAGCGTGGCCCCGCGTCGGACGGCTACGACGTCGGCCCGATCACCTCGATCGATATCTCGATGGCCAACCTCGTCGGGTCGACGGCGGAAGCGGTCGATTTCTCGCTCGACTACAGCGACGAACTGTTCGGCGGGACAATCGATTTCTCCGCTTCGGCGACCTGGGTGCGCGAATTGTCTGTCGAGACCTATCCGGGCCAGCCCGAGGAAGACTACGCCGGTGTGAACACGGTGAGTTACGGCCAGGGCTACGGCGAAAACGGCGCGCTGCGCTGGCGCGGCAACGGCAGCATCCGCTGGAGCAAGGGGCCGCTCTCGATCGCGTGGCAGGGCCGCTATGTCGACAGCTACTACCTCCAACTGGACCGGTCCGTCGTTGCAACCCAGGGCTCGGCCAAGGTGGATAGCGTGTTCTATCACGATATCGCGGCAACCTACGATTTCGATCGCGGGCTCAAGGTTCGCGCCGGGATCAACAACGTGCTCGGCAGCAAGCCGCCGATCGACACGCTGGCCTCTCCGATCTTCTACAGCCGCAACGCCGATCCGCGGCTGACGAACTTCTATCTGACGCTCACCAAGTCCTTCTGATCCGTAGCTGCGGGCTGGCACGATCACGTGCCGGCCCGCACCTGCGCGCATTCCCCCGGAGCCACACCATGAACCTCAAAGCCCTTTTCCTTGCCGGCTGCGCATTGTCGCTGCTTCCCCTCCCGGTTGCGGTCCAGGCACAGGAAGCCGCGCAGGACACCGCTGCGCAAGCAGCGGATGCCGTCGAGGCGACGACCCCGCTCGAAACCTTCGTTTCGCAGATCGACATCCCCTATGCCGAGTTCACGCTCGACAACGGCCTGACCGTGATCGTCCACACCGACCGGACCACACCCGAGGTTTCGATCGGCGTATGGTACGATGTCGGATCGAGGAACGAGCCCGAGGGGCGCAGCGGCTTCGCCCACCTGTTCGAACACCTGATGTTCAACGGCAGTGAGAACGTGCCGGGCGACTTCTTCAAGCCGCTGGAAGAAGCCGGCGCGACCGGGATCAACGGCACCACCAGTAACGACCGGACGAACTATTACGAGACCGTGCCGGTCTCCGCGCTGGAGCGCGCACTGTTCATGGAATCGGACCGGATGGGCTACCTGCTGGGCGCGGTGACGCAGGAGGTGCTGGATGAACAGCGCGGCGTCGTCCAGAACGAGAAGCGGCAGGGGGAGGACAACCCCTATTCGGTGATCAGCGACCGGATGACCGCGACGCTTTATCCCGCAGACCACCCCTATGGGCACAGCGTGATCGGATCGATGGCCGATCTCGATGCCGCCAATCTCGACGATGTGAGGGGCTGGTTCCGAAGTCATTACGGCCCCAACAACGCGATCCTCGTGCTTGCCGGCGATATCGGCGAGGAAGAGGCGCGCCGGGTGGTGACGAAGTATTTCGGCGCGATCCCGCGCGGGCCGGAAAACCCGGAAATCGTCGCGCCCGTGCCGACCCTTCCCGAACGGATCGACGAGACGGTAACCGCGCCGGTCACCCAGCCCACCATCGTGCGCACATGGGCCGTGCCGGGTTACGACAATACCGATGCCCTCGGCCTCGATGTCGTGGCGGGCGTGCTGGGGCAGATCGACAATGCGCTGCTCGACCGGGTGCTGGTGCGCGAGCGCAAGCTGTTCGACCGCATCGGGACCGAGAATTCGACCCTCGCCCGGGGCGGTACCTTCACCATCCGTGGACAGGTGGCCGAGGGGGTCGATCCCGAGGTCGCAGGCAAGGCGCTGGACGAGACGATCGCACAGTTCCTGTCCCGCAAGCCGACCGAGGACGAAGTGACCCGGTGGGTGACGCGGTTCGTTGTCGGCTATGCGATGGGGCAGGAATCGCTCGCCGGACGCGGTCAGGCGCTGGCCAATGGCAAGGTCCTGATCGGCGATACCGACGCCTACCGCCGCGATATCGACTTCTACGCCCGGCAGACGCCTCAGGATGCGTTCGACACGGCACGCAAATGGCTGACCCGCCCGGTTTACGCGCTGACCGTGGTGCCCGGCGCGCGGATCGTGGAAGAGGATGCCGCGACGCGGTCGGAAACGCCGTCGGCACAGACGCCCTCCGCAGAGGCGAGCACTGAGGCGACTGGGGTCGTGCGCAAGCAGCGCATGCCGATGCCGCCGCTGGGCGAGCCGAGCGGAACACGCTTCCCCGAGGTGACTCGCACGACGCTGTCGAACGGTATCGAGGTGATCTACGCGCAGAAGGACACCGTGCCCTTCACGCAGATCTCGCTCAATTTTCCGGTCGGCACCGCGGTGGACGCGCCGAGCGAGGATGGCCTGTTCGGAATGATGATGGCGACGCTCGACCAGGGCATTCCCGGTCGCGATTCCGCCTCGATCGAAGCCGAGAAGGAACGGCTGGGCCTCTCGCTCGGCGGCGGGGCCACGGTCGATGAAAGCTCGGTCTATGTCCTGACCCCGTCGATCAACCTCTCATCCGCGCTGGATCTGATGGGCAGCGTGGTGAAGGAGCCGACCTTCCCGCAGGAAGAGATCGACCGGCTGCGCCGCGATTATCTGACCCGCTATGACAACAGCCGGATCCTGCCCGACGCACTGGTGCAGGAGGTCCTGCCGCGCCTGATCGACGCCAATTCGCCCTATGCGATCCATCAAGGCATGGGCGATCCCGCGGTTCTCGCCAGCATCACGCCCGCGCAGCTCGACGCGTCGCACGACGAATGGGTCCGACCCGAGGGCGCCCGGATCTTCGTGGTCAGCGATCTACCGCTGGCGCAGCTCCAGCCCGGACTAGAAGAGGAATTCGGTACCTGGGAGGTCGCCGGTACGGCGCCGCCCATGCCCACGCGGGCGGCGCCCGATCCGGCCCCGCCGCAGATCGTCCTCATCGACCGGGTGGATTCGGCCCAGACCACGATTGCGGGCGGCCAGCTGGTCGAAGGCGTGACCAGCGACGATCTCGTCTCACTGGACCTCGCCGACCAGGTGCTGGGCAGCGGATTCCTCAGCCGGATCAACATGAACCTGCGCGAGGACAAGCACTGGGCCTATGGGGCGAGCGGCAGCTTCGTCGATCAGCTGCAGGAGACATCCTATGTCGCCGCCACCAGCGTGCAGCAGGACAAGGCCGGCCCTGCGGTGGACGAGCTGCGCAAGGAGGTGACCGATTTCGTCACCACCCGCCCGATCAGCCAGGAAGAGCTCGATTTCGTGCGCGACAGCCGCCTGCGTTCGATGAGCAGCTGGTTCAGTTCGGCTGGCGGTGTGCTGGCGGGCATGCAGGAAAACGTGCGTCGCGGACGGCCCGACGATTATTACGCGACGCTGGGCGAGGAGTACAAGACGGTGGAGCTGGACGAGCTACGCGCCGATGTGAAGGCCGCGCTCGCGCCATCGCAGTGGGTGTGGGTCGTCGTCGGCGATGCCGACATCGTCAAGCCGCAGCTCGAGCCGCTGGGACTGCCGATCACCGTGCTGAAGCCCGAGGACGTGCTGCCGCCTTTCCGCAGCGGCGATTCGGGCGACGCGGAAGAACCCGAGGGCTGATCGCCGACAGGCGCGATCCGTGACAGCGAAGAGCGGCAGGCCTGCATGGGGTCTGCCGCTCTTTGCATGTCTGGCTGCCACGCGCTGCTGAAGAGCGGCGCGCTGGCGGAGCCGGGGTATGTGGCGCCGCTCGGCCTTGGCAAAATGGGTGAGGGGAGGCGTCTGCATCAGCTGTGCAGGCCTGCCAGAGTGCTCTGCTGAAAGGGGACTCCCGACTAAAACCCGGCCGCAGCCGATACGGCAAGGCGTCGTGCGGGATGGGTTTTAAGGGGGTAATTCCACTGGTCGGGAAGACAGGATTCGAACCTGCGACCCCCACACCCCCAGTGTGATGCGCTACCAGGCTGCGCTACTTCCCGAGCAGTGGAAGGGGGCCTATAGGCGCGCACTTCGCGGCTGGCAATGCCCGTTTGCCACTGTTTGTGAATGCTGGCCGGAAGGCGCGCTGCGCCGCAGATTGCTCTTGTCTCCCAAGGCTGCTAGGCGCGCGGGTCTGGAGGGCTGGTGGCGCTGCAGCGGGATGGATTTGTTTCCGCCCGGCTTGTGCTCGCCACATGGACGCTCCATTTCTACACTCGGATTTCAACAGGTACCCGTACCCTCATGCTCGACCTTATGACCGCCGCGGCCAGCGCATCAGCGCCCCCGGCCTGGATCCAGTTCCTGCCCTTCGTGGGCATGATCCTCATCTTCTGGTTCCTGATCATCCGCCCGCAGATGAAGCGGCAGAAGGAACACCAGGAAAAGATCGGCGGCCTCAAGAAGGGCGACCGGGTGGTCACCGCAGGCGGACTGATCGGCAAGATCGTCGCCGTGCGTGACGATGAGGTCGAGCTGGAACTGGCGCGCGATGTGCGGGTCAAGGCCGTGAAGAGCACGATCGGCGACGTGATCCTGCCCAAAGCCAGCAACGACTGAGCGCGAAGAGGCTTCTACCAATGCTCGAATTTCCGCGCTGGCGTAAGATCTGGTTGTGGGCGTTGACCCTGGCGGTGGCGGCGTGCGCCATCCCTTCGTTCTTCTCCATCGCCAACATTCCTTTTCCGCGCAGCCTGCCCGATCCGACGGTCAATCTCGGGCTCGACCTTGCCGGTGGCAGCCACATCCTGCTGGAAGCGCAGCCCGCACAGGTCGCGGCGCAGCGGCTTGAAAATCTGGAGGAATCGGTCCGCACCGCAATGCGCGATGCGAACCCCGAGATCCGCATCGGCGATCTTTCGACCCGGGGCGGGCGCCTGTCTTTCATGCTCGACGATCCGAGCGAGATCGACCGGGCGCGCGAAGTCCTCACCCCGCTGATGAATGGCACCGGGCTGACCCGCCAGTGGGAGCTGAGCGTGGTCGATACCAGCCGGATCGTGCTCACCCCCACCGCACAGGGCCTCGACGAGGCGGTGACCCAGGCGATGGACAGCGCGACCGACGTGGTCCGCCGCCGGATCGACGAACTGGGCACGCGCGAGCCGACCATCCTGCGCCAGGGCGACACCCGCATCGTGGTCCAGGTGCCGGGCCTGCAGGATCCCGAACAGCTCAAGGAACTGCTCGGCCAGACTGCGAAGCTCGAATTCAAGCTGGTCGATGAGGAAGCCCTGCCAAGCGACGTTGCCGAGGGTATCGCCCCTCCGGGCAGCGAGATCTTCCCCTTTGCACAAGGCTCAGCATTCGAAGGCAGCAGCATTGCTGTTCGCCGGCTTGGCGGCATTCAGGGTGACAGCCTGGTCAATGCGCAGGCCGGGGTCGACCCGCAGGACAACAGCAATATCGTCAACATCCAGTTCGACAGCCAGGGCGGCCAGCGTTTCGCCCAGCTGACGACGCAGAACGTGGGTAAGCCCTTCGCGATCATCCTCGACGGTGAAGTGCTTTCCGCACCCAACATCAACGAGCCTATTCGTGGCGGCGCGGCGCGCATTTCTGGCGGGTTCACCGCCGACAGCGCCAACGCACTCGCCATCTCGCTGCGTTCGGGTGCGCTGCCGGTCGATCTCTCGATCGTCGAGGAACGCACCGTCGGGCCCGACCTTGGCGCCGACTCGATCCGTGCCGGCCTGCTCGCGATGGGCATCGGTTCGCTGCTGGTGGTCGCGCTGATGATCGTTACCTATGGCCGCTTCGGGGTCTATGCGACCTGCGCGCTGGTCATCAACGTGATCATGATCCTGGGTATCATGGCGGCGCTCAACACAACGCTGACGCTGCCCGGTATTGCCGGTTTCGTGCTGACGATCGGCGCGGCGGTGGACGCCAACGTGCTTATCAACGAACGCATTCGTGAAGAACGAAAGCGCGGGCGGCGTGTCGTCACCGCGGTGGAGAACGGCTACCGCGAGGCAAGCCGTGCGATCTATGATGCGAACATCACCAACTTCATTGCCGGGGTGCTGCTGTTCCTGTTCGGCTCGGGTCCGATCCGCGGCTTCGCGGTGGTCCTGATCATCGGCCTGTTCACCAGCGTGTTCACCGGCGTGACCATGACCCGTATGTGGGTCGCGGGCTGGCTCAAGGCCAAGCGTCCGCGCGAAATCAACATCTGACGGGGCATCGAGTAACATCATGAAACTTCTCAAGCTCGTTCCCGACGACACCAACATCCTCTTCCTGCGCTGGCGGGTGCCGTTCTACATCGTCAGCGTGATCCTGATGATCCTGAGCTGGGTCGCGGTGTTCACCATGGGCCTCAACTACGGGGTCGACTTCGCCGGTGGTCAGGAAGTGCGTCTGACCTTCCAGCAGCAGAAGGAAGCCCCGATCCCGCAGCTGCGCGATCTGGTCGGCGACCTTGGCTATGGCGAGCCGGTGGTGCAGGAATTCGGCCAGCCCAACCAGGTCTCGATCCGCGTGCCGCTGCCCGAGGATGTCGAGAACACGCCCGGCGCGGCGACCGAGATCGGCAACAAGGTGATTGCCGCGATCGACCAGCAATATCCCGACGCGCGGACCGACGGTAACGACACCGTTTCCGGCAAGGTCGCGGGCGAGTTCCGGGAGCGCGCGCTGTGGGCGCTGCTGGCCGCGATGGCCGCGATCGCGATCTATATCTGGGTCCGCTTCGAATGGCAGTTCGGGGTGGGCGCGCTGTTCGCGCTGGTCCACGATGTCTCGCTGACGATGGGCTTCTTCGCGATCACCCAGCTGGAATTCAGCCTGCAGATCATCGCCGCGATCCTCGCCATCATCGGCTATTCGCTGAACGATACCATCGTCGTATATGACCGTATCCGCGAGAACCTGAAGAAGTTTCGCAAGATGCCCGTGCCCGAGCTGCTCGACCTGTCGGTCAACGAGACGCTGGCACGTACAATCATGACCTCGCTGACGCTGCTGGTCGCGCTGATCCCGCTGCTGCTGTTCGGCCCGGCCAGCCTGTTCGGCATGGTCGCTGCGATCACGCTGGGGATCTTTATCGGGACCTACAGCTCGATCTACATGGCCGCACCGATCCTGATCTGGATGGGGGTGACCGGCACCAGCTTCGTGCCCCAGGAAAGCAAGGCCGATCAGCAGGAGAAGGTCGCCCGCGGCGAAGCCTGACGATCCGCTTACGTCTGAATTTGAGGCCGCTCGTCCCGATGGGGGCGGGCGGCCTTGCTGTTTCTAGCGCCCGATGATGTCCGAATAGATCGCGTCGAGCGCCTCTGCGTGCTCGGCCCAGCCGAACCGCTCGACCATCTGCGCCGTATCCCTCGGCGCGGGCGGGTCGCGCAGGATCATCCGCACACCGTCGGCCACCGCATCGCTGTTTCGCGCTACCAGCACCCCGGCAGCCGGGCCGCGCACCAGCTCGCGCGCGCCGCCGACATCGGCGACCACCAGCGGGGTGCCGCAGGCAAGCGCCTCGACCCACGCATTGGCGAGCCCTTCGCTGGCCGAGGGCAGGACCATCGCATCGGCGGCGGAGAGCACCAGCGGCAGCAGGTCGTGGTCCAGCAGGCCCAGGAAGTGGACCCGCTCGGCGACCCCCCGCTCGCCCGCCAGCGCGCGCAGCTGCGCCTCGTCCGGCCCCTTGCCGACCAGCAGCAGCTGCGTATCGGGCAGCTGCGCCAGCGCGCGCACGACCATCTTCTGCCCCTTGCGCTCGATCAGCGCGCCGACCGTCGCGATCAGCGGTCCTTTTTCGGGCAGCGCCACGCCCAGCCGCCCGCCCAGCATCCTGCGCAGCCCTGCATTCTGCAATGGCCGGAAGCGGTCGCGGTCGAGCCCGGTGTAGTGGATCGCGATTCTACCCCGGTCCATCCCCAGCGCGGCCATATCCTGCGCCAGCGCCTCGCTCACCGCGAGCACCCGGTCTGCCTGCCGTGCTGCGTCGAGCATCTTCGCCCGGCCGAAGCCGCGCGAGCCCCAATAGTGGATGTCCGCTCCGCGCGCCTTGATTGCCAGCGGCAGGTCCAGCGCGCGGGCGATCGTGGCGGCTGCGGGTCCGTCCGGGTAGAAGAACTGCGCATCGATCAAGTCGAAGGGCTGCCGTGCGTGCAGCTCGCGCGCCAGCGGCAGCACAGCCCTTGCGATCATCGCCGGGTTCAGCCGTCCGCCGACCCTGGGCAGCAGCGTGAAAATGGGGCGATGCACGCTCAGCCCATTGCTGCGCCCGTCGACCGCCGCCTGCTCCAGCGCGCGATATTCGCCCATCCTGACCGGTGGCAGGCCGATCGGGTTGATTACCGTCACCTCCCAGTCGGGCCGCGCGGCAAGCGCCTCCATCGAACTGGCCACAAAAGTGCCGAAGCGCGGGCGGGCCGCGTTGGGGTACAGCGTCGCGAGCGAGAGGAGCCGTTTCATGCGCGTGGCCGTCACAAAGGCCGGACCAGCGTTTCGGCGACCGCAATCCACGCCGGGTCTTCCACGATCACCTGCTTGTGCCCCGGTTCCGGGGGCAGCAGCGCAATCCGGCGCGGTTCGCTGTCGACCAGCCGCCCGAAGGCGAAGCGGCCCGCACGGCGCGGCACCAGCACGTCGCGGTTGATCGCGCGCGGTGCGTCCTCGGGTGCGATCTGGCGCAGCCATAGTTGGTCGCCGGTGCGATAGGCCCCGGTACTTGCGCTGACCTGCATCACCATCCGCGAGCCCGTTGCTCCCATCGCCTCGGGCAGGATCGCCTCGCGCGGGGTCTCCAGCGCCTGCGCGCCGTTATCGCCCAGCACGGCGACCACCGCGACCGGCTCCGCCTTGTCCGAGCGGACCAGCGTTTCTGGATCGACGCCCAGCGCGCTGCCGATCCGCTCCATCCATTTGAGCGAGAGGTTGCGCGTTCCCGTTTCCAGCCGACCGATGGTCTGCGCGGTCGTGGGCGGAGTGCAGGCCTCCGCCAGATCGGCCAAGGTCCAGCCTTTCTGGCGGCGAATATCGCGGATTCGGTTTATCATCAGGGCAGGTCTTTCACCAAATCGGTAAAAAGCACTTTCCTACACCTGTTCCCGCTTGGCAAGCCGTCGCTCGATCAATCCGGGGAGACCATCTGCCAATGCAACGCGAACTTGCCGAACGCGAACTGACCAGCGAAGGACCACGCCGCAGCGGTGGCCCCAGTGCGAGGCGCCGCTCTGTCACCGTCAATCTCGCCGAAAGTCCGCTCACGTGGCTGCACGCGCGCGGGCACCTGAGCGACCGCCTGTTCGATGCGGGCGAGCGTCTGCGCGCCGATTACGAGAAGGCGCAGCTCAGCCCGTCGGTCACGATGCGGTGGGACCCGGTGCGGATCAAGGGCGGACCGGATGCGGGGCTGTCCCCCACGGAGCGTCAGCTAGCGGCGAAGGAGCGCTTTGACGGCGCACTGGCGGCGGCGGGCAGCGGCCTCTCGGACGTGCTGTGGCGCGTCGTGTGCGCGTGCGAGAGCCTGCCCGATGCAGAGCGCGCGCTGCACTGGCCTGCGCGTTCCGGCAAGCTGGTGCTCAGGCTGGCGCTGGAACGGGTGGCCGATTTCTACCGCATCGGGTGAGGCGCGTTTTTTGGTCCCTGGACTGTGTGTCAGGTGTGTCAGGCGCGATCCAGACGACTGGCGATCCGCGCCCTCAGACGCGGCAGCAGGTCGGCTTCGAACCAGGGGTGCTTGCGCATGAACAGGGTCGATCGCCAGGCGGGGTGGGGCAGGGGAATCGCTCCATCGAACGCGGCGCCGTCGGTCTCCAGCCAGTGCTCGACCCGCCGGGCCATGGTCCAGCCGCGCGTTTCGGGCAGGTTGGCCGCCTGCGCGTAGCTGCCGACCAGCAGCGTCAGCCGGTCGTCGGGCAGGGTGGCGAGCACACGCTCGTGCCACAGCGGCGCGCATTCGGGGCGCGGCGGTCGGTCGCCGCCGCTTGCCTTGCCGGGGTAGCAGAAGCCCATCGGGACCAGCGCGACCTGCTGTGCGTCGTACATCTGGTCGCGGTTCAGGCCGGTCCATTCGCGCAGCCGGTCGCCGCTGGCATCGTCCCACGGGATGCCGCTCGCATGGACCTTGCTGCCCGGTGCCTGCCCGATGATGAGGATGCGGCTTTTGGAAGAGAACTGGACCACCGGCCGCGGTGCAAACCCCAGCGCGGTTTCGCACACCCTGCAGGCGGCGATGTCGGCGTGCAGCGTCTCTGTGCTCAACCCTCGACCCGCTCGGCCAGCATCAGCCAGCGTTCCTCGGCCTCGTCCTTCTCGCTCCGCGCATTCTCGATGCCCTTCATGATGGTCGCGAAGCGCTGCGGGTCCTTGGTGTACAGCTCCGGATCGGCGAGGATTTCCTCCCCTCGGGCGATGGCGAGCTCCAGCTCCTCGATCCGCGCCGGCAGGGCCTCGTAATCGCGCTGGTCCTTGTAGGAGAGCTTGTCCGCCTTCGGTGGGGGAGGGGGCGGCGGCGGGCTCTGCTTGGCGGGTGCCTTGCTCTTGCCTGCGATGGGCTGGCGGCGCTTGGCCACCCAGTCCTCGTACCCGCCTGCGACCACGTCGACCTTGCCCGACCCGTCGAGGCCGAGCGTGACGGTGACCGTTCGGTCGAGGAAGTCGCGGTCGTGGCTGACGATCAGCACGGTGCCCTCGTAGTCCGCGATCACCTCCTGCAGCAGGTCGAGCGTCTCGAGGTCGAGGTCGTTGGTCGGCTCGTCCAGCACCAGCAGGTTGGATGCGCGGGCGAACTCGCGCGCCAGCAGCAGGCGGCTGCGTTCGCCGCCCGAGAGGATATCGACCTTGGTGTCGACGATGCCCGGATCGAACAGGAACTCCTTGAGGTAGCCCTGCACATGCTTGCGGTTGCCCCGCACATCGATCCAGTCGCCACCCTCGGCCAGCACCTGCCGCACGGTCTTGCCTTCGCCCAGCAGGCTGCGCTGCTGGTCGATCATCACGCCGGTCAGCGTCTTGGCGATCTCGACCGTGCCGCTATCGGGCTCGATCTCGCCGGTCAGCAACTTCAGGAGCGTGGTCTTGCCCGCGCCATTGGCACCCACGATCCCGATCCGGTCGCCCCGCTGGATGCGAAGCGAGAAGTCGCGGATGATCGTCCGGTCACCATAGGCCTTGGAGACATGGTCGGCGACGATCACCGACTTGCTCTTGAAGTCCTCTGCCGTCGCCAGCTTCAGTTTTGCCGTGCCGCTGGTGTCGATCATCGAGGCACGCTGGGCGCGCATCTGCCACAGCTTCTCCAACCGCCCCTGGTTGCGCTTGCGCCGCGCGGTGACTCCGCGTTCGAGCCAGTGCGCCTCCAGCTTCAGCTTCGCGTCGAGCTTCTCCGCCGCGCGCGCTTCCTCGGCATAGACCTGCTCTTCCCACGCCTCGTAGCCGCCGAAGCCGACTTCCTTGCGCCGCATCGTGCCGCGGTCGAGCCACAGCGTTGCGCGGGTCAGGCGCTTGAGGAAGGTCCGGTCGTGGCTGATCACCACGAAGGCACCGGTATAGCGGTCGAGCCAGCTTTCCAGCCAGTCGATCGCGGCCAGATCAAGGTGGTTGGTCGGCTCGTCCATCAGCAGCAGGTCCGGATCCTGCGCCAGCGCGCGGGCGATGGCGGCGCGGCGCTTCTCGCCACCGCTCGCACCCTTGCACTCGCGGCTCATGTCGATGCCGAGCTGGCCCGCGATCGCCTCTACCTCGTGTTCGGCAGGCGGGTTCTCGCCGCCCAGCGCGAAGTCCATGAGGGTTTTGTGAGCCGAAACGTCCGGGTCCTGCTCCAGCACCACGATCCGCGTGCCGGGCTTCACCTTGCGCTGGCCCTGGTCCGCGTCGAGCTTGTCGTCGATCAGCCGGAACAGCGTGGTCTTGCCAGCGCCGTTGCGCCCGATCAGCGCGAGCCGGTCGCGCGGGCCGATGTGCAGGTCGATATTGTCCTGGTTAGGGCCGCCGAACAGCCACCGGCCGCCCTGCTGGAGGCCGAGGTTTTCCCAGGAAAGAATTGGAGGCTGAGCCATTGTTGCGGCGAGTTAAGGCGCGAAGAGCTAACTCACAAGCCTTCCGCGAGCCGATGCTTGCGGGTAACTGCTGGAAAACAGCAATCGTCTGGAGAATGCCGATGATCCGCACCGCCATCGTACCCACCGTCCTTGCCGCGACCGCTCTGGCCGCAAGCCCCGCGATCGCCGCCGAAATCCAGGTCCAGGCCACCGGTCCGGTGATCGAACTGGTGGTCAACGAACAGGTCGAGGTCGAGCCCGACACGGTGACCATCAGCGCTGGCGTAACCACCCAGGCGCAGACCGCGCAGGAGGCGCTGTCGCAGAACTCCGCGCAGATGCAGAGTGTGATCGACCGGCTGAAATCGCTCGGCATTCCCGAGCGCGACATTCAGACCACCCGGATCAATCTGGGCGCGCGGTTCGACTATGATCAGCAGGCGCAAAAGCAGGTCTTCCGCGGCTATCAGGCATCCAATCAGGTCAGCGTGAAGCTGAGGGATACCGAAGAGGTCGGCGCGGTGCTCGATGCGCTGGTGAAGGCGGGGGCGAACGACATCAACGGGCCGAGCTTCTCCGTCTCGGACGATACTGGCCCCAAGGCCGAAGCCCGCAAGCGCGCGCTGGAGCGTGCGCGCAGCATGGCGCTGGATTACGCGCGGGTCGCCGGGTACTCCAACGTCCGGGTTCTGCAGATTTCCGAAAGCGTGCAGGGTTCTGCGCGGGAGTATAGCGCCGACGCGATCCGCGTGACAGGATCGCGCATCGAGCGTTCGCCGCCGATCCAGGCTGGGATGGTGGAAACCGGGGTAACCGTCAGCGTGACCTACGAGGCGGTCAATTAAGGCGATCGTTCACAAATCGATTTGGAAACCTGAACGAATGGTGGCATGTCGTATTCACAGGCTATTCAATGGTTTCCGCCTATCGCCGTGCGCATCATGAAATCGCTCCTCGCCTCGCTCCTTCTTGGATGTGCGCTCGCCGCCGCACCTGCGCCCGCGTTTGCCCAGAGCAACCCGGCGCAGGAAGCGGCGCGGCGCGATACCCAGTCGGGCAGGGCGCTGCCGCTTCGCCAGATCGAGGCGATCGTGTTCCGCTCGCTCGACGCGCCGGTCTGTTCCAACAGCGGCAGCGGGCGCGATTGCTACGAATATCTTGGCCCCGCCTATGATCCGGGCGCGATGGCCTATCGTCTCAAGTTCATGCGCAACAGCCGTGTGACTTTCGTCGATATCGATGCGCGTACCGGCCGCGTGCTGAGCCGCTCGCGTTGAGCGTCCGGCGGAAAAAGAGGCCCTGTTGTTGACGATGACGCGCCATTCGCTTCAAGGAGCGGCCTTGTTGAAAATACTTGCCAAGTGACAAGGACCACACGCCGATGCGCATCCTGATCGTGGAAGACGAGCCGACGCTGGGCCAGCAGCTCAAGTCGACGCTGGAACAGAACGGCTATGCGGTCGACCTGTCGACCGATGGCGAAGACGGCCATTATCTCGGCTCGACCGAGGATTACGACGCCGTGATCCTCGACCTCGGCCTGCCGGAAATCGACGGCCTGACCGTGCTGGGCATGTGGCGCAAGGAAGGCCGCAGGTTCCCCGTGCTGGTGCTGACCGCGCGCGACAGCTGGAGCGACAAGGTCGCCGGGCTGGACGCGGGCGCTGACGATTATCTCGCCAAGCCGTTCCAGACCGAAGAACTGATCGCGCGCCTGCGCGCGCTAATCCGCCGTGCTTCTGGCAATACCAGCAGCGAACTCACCGCCGGCGACGTGCGGCTAGACACCCGCTCGGGCCGCGTCACGCGCGGGGGCGACCCGGTCAAGCTGACCGCGCAGGAATACAAGCTGCTGAGCTACCTCATGCACCACAAGGGCAAGGTGGTCAGCCGCACCGAACTGATCGAACATATCTACGATCAGGATTTCGACCGCGATTCGAATACGATCGAGGTCTTCGTCACCCGCATCCGCAAGAAACTGGGCGCGGAAGTCATCACAACGATCCGTGGCCTTGGCTACAGCCTCGACGACCCCGCCGACGCCCCCCGCGCGTAACGGCACGCCGCCGGCCGGGGCGCTCACGCGGCCCTCCGGCAGGCGCGATCCGCGTGCGCCCGATCGGGTGGCGGGCGAGGCCTATCAGGAGCCGCCGCGCGACTTCGTTGCCCCGCATACGGGTAGCCTGACGTGGCGCATGATCGCGATTTCCGCGATCTGGATCGTCGTCCTGCTGCTGGGCGGGGGGCTGGCGCTGGATCGCACGCTGACCAATCTGGTCCAGAACAATTTCGACACCCAGCTCAACAACAACCTGACCGCGCTGATCGCCTCGGCGGAAATCCAGCCGGGCGGTGAGGTGTGGCTGACCCGGCCGATGGGCGACCAGCGCTTCATGGAACCCAATTCGGGCCTCTATTACCAGATCAGCCCCTCGGGCGAGCCGGTCGATCTGAACAATATCGACGTGCTGCCGTCGCGATCGCTCTGGGACGAGGCGCTGGAGCTGAGGACTTCGGCGAAGGACGAGCCGGTCTATTACGACAGCAGGCAGTTTCGCGGGGAGCCGCTGCGCATCGCCCAGCGCGATACGACCCTGCCCGGCAGGGACACGATGTGGACCTTCGCGGTTGCGCAGTCGCGCGCGGAGATCGACGAACAGATCGACCGGATTCGCCGCATCCTGGTGCTCAGCTTCGTGATCCTGGGGCTGGGCCTGATGGTGCTGGTGCTGCTGCAATCCTATGTCGGCCTGCGCCCGCTGCGCCGCATCCGCACCGCGATCCAGCATATCCGCACCAGCGGCAGCAACCGGGTGACCGACCCGCTGCCACTGGAAGTGCAGCCGCTGGTGCAGGAGCTTAACATGCTGCTCGAACATTCGGAGCGGCAGGCGGAAGAGGCGCGGACGCATGCAGGCAATCTCGCCCACGCGCTCAAGACCCCGCTGACGGTGGTCAACAACGCGGCGACCGCGCACGCACCCGACCTTGCCGATACGGTGATCCGCGAGGCGCGCACGATGCGCCGCCATGTCGACCACCATCTGGCCCGTGCCCGCGCGGTGGGGCGCCGGGCGGTCGGCCACGCGCGGACCCCGGTGCGCGATAGCGCGGAGGCTGTCCGCCGCGCGATCGAGCGGCTCTATCCCGACGTGCGGTTCGACATCGATGGCTCTAAGGACGCGCAGGTCTCGATCGAGCGGCAGGATCTCGACGAAATTCTCGGCAACCTGATCGAGAATGCGGCGAAATACGGCGGCGGCAGCGTGTTTGTGACGATCGATGCCGAGCCGGACGATCGCTGCTGCGTGATCTGGGTGGAGGATGACGGGATGGGCATCCCCGAGGAAAAGCGGGTCGAGATCTTCGATCGCGGTGCGCGGCTCGATACCGGCAAGCCGGGCACTGGCCTCGGCCTCGCCATCGTGCGCGATGTTGCGGAAATCTACGGTGGATCGGTCGACCTGGCCGAGAGTGAGGATCTGGGCGGGCTACTGGTAAGGCTGTCGCTTCCACGCAGCTAATCCGCTGCGGAGAGCAGGACTTCAGGCAACAAAAAAGGGACGCCGAAGCGCCCCTTTTCCGTATTCGATCCTGTGCGCCAGGCTCAGGCGCTCAGCGGCGGTTCGTTGATGTCGCGGTCGTCCGAAGTGACGACGGCAACCACGACCAGGCCAACCAGCGCTGCTGCGGCGATACCGGCAATGGCACCGCCACCGGCGAGGCTGTCTTCATTTTCGACCGGCGCGGCATCGCGGGTCTGTGCCTGCACGGCGAGGGGGGTGATGGCGAGCGTGGCACCGGCCAGCGCTGCGGTAAGCTTTCCGTACTTCATAGGTCTTTAAACCCCTTCTATTGAAACTCGATTAGCGAAAGGGCCAGAGACCAAGCGGTCACCAGCCCTTACGTACAGAAGGTGCCATCCTTAAGGAGGTTCCCTTCTTGCGCCTATTTTAGGACGAATTGTGGCAATATCGCGTAGAGCCGATACGAAAAAGGGCGCGAGTTGCCCCGCGCCCCTACCTGAAAAGGCAAATAATGTGTCGGCTTAGTTGCTGACGCTGTCGCTGCCGCCCGAAGCGGCGATACCGATGCCGAGGCCGACGAGGGCGAGGATGATCAGCGGAGTGTAGCCGCCGCCCATTTCGCTTTCGTCCGAAACCGGCGCTGCGGTGCGGACGTCGGCCTGCGCCGCGATCGGCGCGACGGCGAGGGTTGCAGCAGCTGCTACGGCAAAGGTTTTGCCAATCTTCATCAGTAAATCTCCAAGTTCTTCCCTGAACGGACAATTCTATGCGGTTTTTGCACCAGCCGCAACCTTGCGGCGGCACAAGCGGCAATCGCGCCCGACCTGCGGCGAAAAGGGCACAGTGATTGTGACGCGGGCATGACCGCGATGCGCGATCGTGCTTGAAATGATCGCGGCGCTTGGCCATGGCCCGCTGTAATGACCGCCGAGATCGTCCCACTCCGCAAAGCGTCTGGCGCGCCCGAAGCCTCGATCGATGCGATGCTCGGCCTGACCGCTTCCGGCCTCAACGCGGTGAATGCCGTGATCCTCGACCGGATGCAGAGCGAAATTCCCCTGATCCCGAGCCTTGCCGGGCACCTGATCTCGGGCGGGGGCAAGCGCCTGCGCCCGATGCTGACGCTCGCCGGAGCGGAGCTGGTCGGCTACCAGGGCACGCGCCATTACAAGCTCGCCGCCGCGGTCGAGTTCATTCACACCGCCACCCTGCTGCACGACGACGTGGTCGACGGCAGCGAGATGCGCCGGGGCAAGGCGGCGGCGAACATCATCTTCGGCAATCCGGCAACCGTGCTGGTGGGCGATTTCCTGTTCAGCCGCGCGTTCGAGCTGATGACCGAGGATGGCAGCCTGAAAGTGCTGAAGATCCTCAGCTCGGCCAGCGCGATCATCGCGGAGGGTGAGGTTGCCCAGCTGACCTCGCAGCGCAAGATCACCACCAGCGAACAGCGCTATCTCGACATTATCGGTTCGAAGACCGCCGCGCTGTTCGCCGCCGCCAGCCGCATTGCGGCGGTGGTCGCCGAATGCAGCGACGCGGAGGAGCAGGCGCTCGACGATTACGGCCGCAACCTCGGCATCGCGTTCCAGCTGGTCGACGACGCGCTCGACTATTCGTCCGACGCCGCCGAGATGGGCAAGGACCGGGGCGACGACTTCCGCGAGGGCAAGATGACCCTGCCGGTCATCCTCGCCTACGCCCGCGGCGATGCGGAGGAGCGCAAGTTCTGGGAAGCCGCCATCCTCGGCCACCGCACCTCCGACGAAGACCTCGCCCACGCGGTATCGCTGGTCGAACGCCACGACTGTGTCACCGCCACCCGCGACCGCGCCCGGCACTTCGCACAGAGGGCAGCGGATGCGCTGTCGATCTTCCCCGACGGCAAGGCGCGCGAAGCGATGGTCGAGGCTGCGCACTTCGCTGTGGCGCGGGGGTTTTAGGGTTTGTTCGGAGGTGCTGGTCGCAATTGAAGCGCGGCATCAACGGGAGGTGCGTTCACGTCAGCGCGAGGTATCCTCCGAAGTGTCGGGGTACCTTTGATTTTCGTCGCAATCGTCCTGAGGCGATGCGTGACGAACTGATAATGGCTTTTCGGCGCTAGGCACGACCATGGCCTCTAACAGTGCGTCAAACCTCTCCTTTTCCTCTTGTGACATTTCTCGTCCACTTTCTTCGAGGTTTTGCGGTAAGTCGCGATAAATTCCCTTAGCAACGCAAGAACTTCGTCCCGTATTGCTTGTCCATCTTCAAGCAGGGCGCGTGCGCTCGCTAGATCTTTTTTAGCCTCGTAGGTCAATTTGTCGGTTTTCCGAACGAGGCGAGCGCCTTTCATCCGTTGAAGGCGATGAAGGGCCATATAGCGGTCCATATTCCAGTACTTTTGGCCGATGTATCTACCAGCGAGAACGGCAAGAACAACAACAAGAAAACTGGCTACGTTGAGAATAATTATATAGCCCGGTTGGTCTAGCCTATCATCGGAAACAAAAAGGGAAAAAACGGGTTCGACTATCCCGGTATAAACCCCTCTCAATGTGACAGATACGACGAATAGGCCAATGCATGCCAGCAGGGCGGCGGTCCAACGTTTGCCGAAGTATTCCTCAAACTTATCGATTAACGCTCCAAAGCCGAAATCCACCATTATCCTCCCCAAGCGGGCTGGCAGCACAAATAAGCGCCCGATCCCAATGGCCCGCCTAGCTGCCCCAGTCACTTCAGAGGACTATCATGAGACACATTCTGAGTCTCATGACACTTACCGCAACGGATAATGTCGAAAATATTCGACATCTCCCTCGCGCTCTCCTATGTAGAAAATATTCTACATAACGGAGGAGATTCGCGATCATGTCGTTCAGGGAAAAATCCGCGTGGGTCATGGGGGCGATCATGCTCGCGACCGGCGTGTTTTACGCGCAGCTGGTCGCGGGGGCGCCGCAGGCTCCGGTGATCGGGCCGCTGATCCCCTATGTGCTCGCGGTGGTCGTGTTCTCGATCGTCGCGCAGGTCGGGCTCGCCATTGCCTCACCCAAGGAAGCCAACGCCCCCGCCGACGAGCGGGAGCGTTCCGCCATCGACCGTGCGGGCAACTGGTCGGGCGTGGTGCTGGGCTTCGGCGTCGTCTCCGCGATCATCATGTATATCGGCGGGTGGACCGCGACGATGCTGGTCCACGCCATCGTCGGCGCGCTGATCGTCTCGACGGTCGCGGAATATGCGCTGCAGATCTACTTCTTCCGCAGGGCCGTGTGATGGGCAAACGCTCGCCGATCACCAACCGCGTGCGCGAGCTGCGCGAGGAGCACGACAGGATGAGCCAGGCCGCACTGGGCGAGGCGGTGGGGGTGACGCGCCACACGATCATCGCGATCGAACAGGGGCGATACTCCCCCAGCCTGGAAACCGCCTTCCGCATCGCGCGCCTGTTCGGCGTGGGGGTGGAGGACGTGTTCGGCTGGGAGGGGGAGTGATCCACGAAGGACGCCTTCGCAGGGGTGGCGGACTGGGTTAGAGGCGGGGGAATGCCCGACGATTCCAGCCTCCCCATCCACGCCGTATTGCCGCAGCTGAAGGCCGCGCTGGCGGGCGGGCCCAACGCGGTGCTGGTCGCGCCGCCGGGGGCGGGCAAGACCACCGCGGTCGCGCCCGCGCTGCTGGACGAGGACTGGTGCACCGGCGAGATCCTGCTGCTCTCGCCCCGCCGCGTTGCCGCGCGCGCCGCTGCCGAGCGGATGGCGGCGATGCTGGGGGAGAAGCCGGGCGAGACCATCGGCTACCTCACCCGGCTCGACTCGAAACGGTCTGCGAAAACGCGCGTAACCGTCTTGACCGAGGCGATTTTTCTCAACCGCATCGTGGCGGATCCCGAACTGCCGGGCGTCTCCGCCGTGCTGTTCGACGAAGCGCATGAGCGGCATCTGGACAGCGACTTCGGCCTCGCTCTGGCGCTGGAGACGCAAGGCGTGCTGCGCGAGGATCTGCGGCTGCTGGTGATGTCCGCCACGCTCGACGGAGAGCGCTTCGCCGGGCTCATGAACGATTGCCCGGTGATCGAGAGCGAGGGGCGCAGCCATCCCTTGCGGATCGAGTGGCTGGGCGTGAGCGGCACGCAGCGGTTCGAGGATGCGATGGCCGATGCCGTCGCGCAGGCGTGGCGGGCGGAGGAGGGCGACATCCTCGCCTTCCTGCCCGGCGTGCGCGAGATCGAGCGGGTGCGTGAGCGGCTGGAGGAGCGCTTGCGCGGTGCGGTGATCCTGCCGCTGCACGGACAGGTCGACCCGGCGGGCCAGCGCACCGCGATCCGCCGCGATGCCGAGGGTCGCCGGCGGATCGTGCTGGCGACCGCGATTGCGGAAACCTCTCTGACATTGGACGGTGTGACCGTGGTGGTCGATGGCGGGCTCTCGCGCCGGGCCGAGTACGATCGCGCGGCGGGCGGCAACCGGCTGGTGACCGTGCAGGCATCGCAGGCTTCGGCCACGCAGCGGGCAGGGCGCGCGGCGCGGCAGGCGCCGGGTGTGGCCTATCGCCTGTGGGCCGAGGCCGCGCATGCGGGTCGCCCCGCGTTCGAGCCGCCCGAGATCGCCACCAGCGACCTCGCGCCGCTGGTGCTGACGCTGGCCAAGTGGGGCGAGAGCGAGCCCGCCAACCTCCGCTGGCTCGATCCTCCCCCGGAAGCTTCTCTCGCGACCGCGCGCGAGGAGTTGCGGGCGCTCGGCGCGCTCGACGGGGAGGGGCGGATCACGCCGCTGGGTGAGGCGCTGGCGCAACTGCCGCTCGACCCGGCAGGCGCGGCGATGGTGCTGTTCGGCGCGCGACATGGCTGTGCCGAGCGCGCGGCGCGGCTCGTGCTGCTGTTGCAGGAGCGCGGACTGGGCGGTCGCGGCGAGGATCTGGAGGCGCGCCTCTCGCGCTGGAATGGCGAGCGGGGCGGGCGTGCAGACGCGAGCCGCAAGCTGGCTGGGCGATGGGCGGCGGCTGCTGAAAACCTAACCTCCGTTCGCCCTGAGCCTGTCGAAGGGCGTGGGCGCGAACGTGCTTCGACAAGCTCAGCACGAACGGTTCTTGGGGTTCCACTCGCCATCATCCTCGCCGCCGGTCGCCCGGGTTTCATCGCAAAGCGCCGCGATGCTTCGGGCGAGGACTGGCTGGCGGCGAATGGGCGTGGATACCGGCTCGATCCGACCTCTTCGGTGGCGCGCGCCGAGTATTGCGTGATCGGCGATGCGCAGGGATCGGCCCAGGGCGCACGGATCACCGCCGCCGCTGCGCTCGAAGAGGCGGACCTGCGCCAGTGGTTGGGCGAGCGGATTGCGCTCCATCGGACGCTGCGCTGGACCGGTGAACGGGTCGAGGCGCGGCGCGAGGAGCGGCTGGGGGCACTGGTGCTGTCGAAGGGGCAGGACCCGGAGCCGGACATGGATGCGGTACAGGCGCTGCTTGTGGACAAGGCTCTGGACAAGCTGGGGGAACTGCTCCCCGCTGCGCTGCTTGCCCGCGCGCGTTTTGCGGGGATCGAGGGGCTTTCGTCCGAAGCGCTGCGGGAAACTGCGGAGCTATGGCTCGCGCCGCTGCTGGCCGGTCGTCGCGATCTCGCGGTGAGCAATGGCAGGCTGGTCGATGCTGTCCTGGCTCAACTCGACTGGAGCGAGCGCCAGCGGCTGGATGAGGCCGCCCCGCGCGAATTTACCTCGCCCGCAGGCACGCACCACGCGATCGATTACGACGGACAGGATGCGCCCTCGGTCGAGGTGCGGGTGCAGGCGCTTTACGGGCTTGATCGCCATCCGATGATCGGTCGCACGCCGCTGCTGCTCAAGCTCACCAGCCCCGCAGGACGCCCGGTGCAGGCGACCCGCGATCTGCCCGCGTTCTGGCGCGGCAGCTGGGCCGATGTGCGCAAGGACATGAAGGGCCGCTATCCCAAACACCGCTGGCCGGACGAGCCGTGGACCGAGGTCGCCAGCCTCAAGACGAAGAATGCCTTTCAACGGTCGCGATGATTGACTACCGAGCCGTAGGCGAGGCAAGGGCGACTGCCCGCCCGAGCTCATGCGAGGAAGCCAAGGCGGACGGATGTCCGCCGCCCGGCGTCTGAGGGACCAAACAAGAAATGCCAGCACGTATTTACCAGCGACCCAAGAACGCGATGCAGAGCGGCAAGGCGCGTATCGACGAATGGGTGCTCGAGTTCGAGCAATCCGAAGCGCGGCGGCCCGATCCGCTGATGGGCTGGACCGGAAGCGGCGACACGCAGGCGCAGGTCATCCTGACCTTCCCGAGCAAGGACGAGGCGAAGGCCTATGCCGAGAAATACGGCATTGCCGCGCGCGTCCATGCGACCCCGCCCAAGACGCTCAAGCTGCAGTCCTACGCCGACAATTTCCGCTGAGCGGATGATGAAAGTCTTCCTCGGGGCGATTGCGCTGGCGACGGCCGGCTGCGCTGCGCATTCGACGCCGTCACAGCCGACCGAGGTTTCGACCGAACAACTCGCTGCGCAGATCGAACGTCTGGAGGCGGCTTCCGGCGGCCGGCTGGGTCTGGCCCTGTTCTCGCAGGACGAAGGCCTCGTTTTCGCGCATCGCGGGGCCGAGCGCTTTGCCATGTGCTCCACATTCAAGCTCGCGCTTGCGGCGATGGTGCTGGAGACTCCGGGTGTGCGTGAGGAAGGGCTGGATTTCGGGCCGGACGAGATCCTCTCCTACGCGCCCTATGCGAAAGAACGCGCGCAGATCGGCTGGATGTCCGGTTTGGAAGCGGCGAACCACGCGGTGACGCTGAGCGACAATACTGCGGCCAATCTACTGCTCGCCCGACTCGGTGGGCCGGAGGCGTTCACTGCATGGCTGCGCGATGCTGGCGATCGGGTGACGCGGCTCGATCGCAACGAGCCCACCTTGAACGAGAATGCGCCGGGCGATCCGCGCGATACGACCACACCGGAGGCGAAGGCGGAACTTGTCGGCAATCTGCTGTGGGGCGACCGGCTCTCCGCAACCGACCGCGACATGCTGCACGGCTGGCTGGTCGAGACATCTACGGGCATGGCGCGTCTGCGCGGCGGATTGCCGGAGGGTTGGAATGCGGGCGACAAGACCGGAACCTGCGGCGGGGAAGGGCAGCCCGAGTTCAACGACATCGCGGTGTTCGAAACGCCGACCGGCTCACGGTACGTGTTGGCGGCATTTCTCGACCGTCCGACAGGCACCAGCGCCGAGGCGGATGCCGTGCTTGCCGATGCCGCACGCGCGGTAGCCGAGTGGATTCGCAAAAGCGGCGCTTGAAATCCTGAGCCGAGTTCGCCATGTGGCGAGCGGGAGTCGGGTGGACGTTTGCGTTCGCTCACCGGGTCAGGTCCGGAAGGAAGCAGCCCAGGTGAATTGCGGCGGGTCGCTCGGCTCCTTTTCCTATTCTGCCGATGTCTTCATTCGAGAGCGCGCCTCGTTGCGCGATCCGGTTGCGTCGGTGATCCCTGACACCTTGCCGAGGCCCCAGGCGGGCATGTTGGCGTAGATCGTTTCGTGACGACCGGCGTCGACCGCATAGGTCTCGTGGAAAATACCCACTGTCCCGTCGCCGCCCACCGCCTTGTTGAACGCGACCCAGGCCGGCCAGTGCTGCCTGTCGCGCGAACGCGCATAGGCTTCGAGACTGTCGAAATCGCGCCAATATTGCAGGAGGCAGACCTGTCGCGGCCCGGCAAGCATGTTCTGGGAGCCGAGAAATCCACTGTCCGGGTCCTTCGCCAGTTCTTCCAGCATCGGCGGCATCGCCCTGAGCACAGGCAGCCACTTGCCGACCTTGTGGAAGTGGTTGATGCGCATGCCGATGACGAAAACCACCAGCGGACCACTGAATTGGGCAGTCTTGCGCCCTGCGATGATGCTCATGTGCCGTTCTCCCCGATGCGTACTAAGTTGCGTTTTAAAACTTAAAAGTCAAGCTTCGACAAAGCCGCTCGGCGTGCCTAGATTGGGCCCTCATGCCTGATACCGATCTGCCCGATAGCGAAACCGAAGCACCGACCGCCGCCGAACTGGAGGCTGCGGGGCAAAGTGCGATGTTCGGAGGCGAGCCAGCCAAGCCCGAATCCGGCGCGTCGGAGGCCGCTGAAGCTGCGCCTGCGCCCGCATCGCCTGCCGTCGCCGACCCGGCGCAGCCTTATCGCGTACTGGCGCGCAAATATCGTCCGCAGACCTTCAGCCAGCTGATCGGGCAGGAGCCGATGGTTCAGACGCTGGCCAACGCCATTCGGCGCGACCGTCTGGCGCATGCCTTCCTGATGACCGGCGTGCGCGGGGTGGGGAAGACATCGACCGCGCGCCTGATCGCCAAGGCATTGAACTGCATCGGCCCGGACGGGCAGGGCGGGCCGACCATCGATCCCTGCGGCGTGTGCGAACCCTGCCAGGCGATCGCGGAAGGTCGTCATATCGACGTGATCGAGATGGACGCCGCCAGCCATACCGGTGTCGACGACGTGCGCGAAATTATCGAGGCGGTCCGTTATGCGGCCGTCAGCGCGCGCTATAAGATATACATCATCGACGAAGTCCACATGCTGTCTCGCAATGCTTTCAATGCCTTGCTCAAGACACTTGAGGAACCGCCCGCCCACGTGAAGTTCCTCTTCGCGACAACCGAGGTCGACAAGCTGCCGGTCACCGTGCTCAGCCGAACACAGCGCTTCGACCTGCGGCGCATCCCGACCGACAGGCTGGGCGAGCATTTCGCGTGGGTTTGCACCGAAGAAGGCGTCGAGGCCGAACCGGAAGCGCTGCATCTGGTTGCCGCAGCGGCGGAAGGGTCGGTCCGCGATGGTCTCTCGATCCTCGACCAGGCGATCGCCCACGCCGATCTGGACAGTGACGCGAAGGTCACCGCAGCGCGCGTGCGCGATATGCTCGGCCTTGCCGATGCCGGCGCGCAGCGTCGGCTGCTCGGCGCGATCCTCGAGGGCGAACCCAGGACCATGCTGGACGCGGTGGCAGACCAGTACGCGCTCGGCGTGGAGCCGCTCGCGCTGATGCGATCGCTGATGGAGATCGTCCACCGGATCACCGTGATGCAGATCGGTGGCGCGATGCCCGATCTGGCGGGCGAGGAAGAGCGCGAGCAATTGTCGCAATGGGCCGCGCGGCTCACCCCCGGCCAGCTTCATCGCCTGTGGCAGATGCTGCTGAAGGGGTACGACGAGGTAAAGACCGCGCCCGACCCGCTGGTTTCGGCGCAGATGGCGCTGTTGCGGCTGATCCACGCTGCCAACGCGCCCGACCCGGGCTCGCTGGTCAAGCGGATGGAGGAGCTTGCCAAGGGCATTCCCGCAGCATCCGCCGATTCGGCTCCGTCCGCCTCCGGCTCCGGCGACAGCCCCGAAGCCCGC
Organism: Alteriqipengyuania abyssalis; assembly: GCF_019857185.1. Taxonomy (GTDB): domain Bacteria; phylum Pseudomonadota; class Alphaproteobacteria; order Sphingomonadales; family Sphingomonadaceae; genus Alteriqipengyuania; species Alteriqipengyuania abyssalis. Next base: position 34,431 of record NZ_JAHWXP010000001.1, read on the forward strand.
ACCCGGCCAGCCTCGCTCGCACGCCCCGATTTTGCCAGCCTGGTGGCGAAGGTGGAAGATGCGGGCGAATATATCGCGGCGAGCATCATGCGGCTTCAGCTGCGGGTCGTCTCGCTGGAAGACGGCGCGCTGACTTTCGCGCGCGCGCCGGAGTTCAGGGACAAGATCGAAACCGAACTGCGCGGCGCTCTCGCCAAGGCAACGGGGCGTTCGTGGGTGCTGACCGAGGTCGAGGACCCTGCTGCCCCGCCGAGCATGGCCGAAGCCGCGCAGGCAGAGGCCGCCGCGCTGCGCGACGCAATGGAAGCCCACCCCCTTATGCAGGCGGCGCGCGCCGCCTTCCCCCAGGCGGAACTGCTCGACGAGAAAGAGCAGGCCGCCGCCAACAACGCCCGCCAATGGAGTAAGCAAGCATGAAGTCGATGGAAGAAATGATGGCCGCCGCGCAGAAGGCTGCCGAGACGATCCAGAGCCAGATGGGCGATGCGCAGGCCAAGCTCGATTCGATCGAGGTCGAAGGCACCGCCGGGGGCGGGCTGGTGACTGTGAAGTGCACCGCGCGCGGGCGGATCCTGGGTGTGTCGATCGACGAAAGCCTGATGAAGCCGGAAGAAAAGCAGATGGTCGAGGATCTGGTCGCCGCCGCGTTCAACGATGCGCGCGGCAAGGCCGACCGCGTTTCCTCCGAGGAAATGCAGCGTATCCAGTCGGGCATGGGCCTGCCGCCGGGCTTCAATCTGCCCGGCATGGGATAGGGCTTTTCCGGCGGCCGTAGGGAGCGCAGCCGCCGATTGCGTCGTATCCATACAGCTCTGACCAGCGGCATTGCAGCCCTGCAGGGTCCGACCCATATTGACTGACAAGGACGGGTGCGCGCCCAATCCGCGCGCCAAAGAACATCTATGACTCAGCGCTTTCCCCTGCTTCCCCTTCGCGACATCGTCGTCTTCCCCGGCATGGTTGTGCCGATCTTCGTGGGCCGCGACCGCTCGGTCGCCGCGCTCGAAGCCGCGATGGAGGGCGACAAGGACATCTTCCTGCTCGCCCAGATCGACCCCTCTTGCGAGGACCCCGACGGGTCCGACCTGTACGACATCGGCGTGGTCGCGCAGGTGCTGCAGATGCTCAAGATGCCCGACGGCACGGTCCGCGTGTTGGTCGAAGGGCGCGAGCGTGCGCATCTGAGCGAGCTGCACGATCAGGGCGAACTGACCGTCGCCGAAGTTCGCCCGATCCAGCCGACGACTGTGTCTGGCAGCGAAGTGACGGCGCTGATGCGTTCGGTGGTCGAGCAGTTTGCCGAGTACACCAAGCTGTCCAAGAAGAACGAAGGCGCGGCGGACGAGCTGGGCGATGTCGACGATGCCGGCGCGCTGGCCGATGCGGTCGCGGCGGCGCTGTCGATCAAGGTGGCCGACAAGCAGGCGCTGCTGACCGAGCCCGATCCTCGCAAACGGCTGGAAATGCTGCTCTCCTTCATGGAAGGCGAACTGTCCGTGCTGCAGGTCGAACGGCGCATCCGGGGCCGCGTGAAGCGGCAGATGGAGAAGACCCAGCGCGAATATTACCTCAACGAACAGTTGAAGGCGATCCAGAACGAGCTGGGCGGTTCGGGCGAGGGTGGTGAAGGCGACGAGATCGCCGAACTGCAGGAAAAGATCGAAAAGCTCGACATGTCGGACGAGGCGCGCGCCAAGGCCGAGAGCGAGCTGAAAAAGCTCAAGGCGATGCAGCCAATGAGCGCCGAAGCCACTGTTATCCGCAATTATCTCGATGTGCTGCTCGACCTGCCGTGGGGCGAGAAGAGCGAGCTCAACCGCGACATCGAGGATGCGGAGAAGGTTCTCGACGATGACCACTACGCGCTTGAGAAGGTCAAGGAGCGGATCATCGAATATCTCGCCGTTCAGGCGCGGACCAACAAGCTGAAAGGCCCGATCCTGTGCCTCGTCGGCCCTCCCGGCGTCGGCAAGACGAGTCTCGGCAAATCGATTGCGCGCGCCACGGGCCGCGAGTTCGTCCGCCAGTCGCTGGGCGGGGTGCGTGACGAATCGGAGATTCGCGGCCACCGGCGGACCTATATCGGCTCGATGCCGGGCAAGATCGTCAAGAACCTGACCAAGGCGGGCAGCAGCAATCCGCTGTTCCTGCTCGACGAGATCGACAAGCTGGGCCAGGATTTTCGCGGCGATCCGGCCTCGGCGCTGCTCGAAGTGCTCGACCCGGAGCAGAACGCGCGCTTCCAGGATCACTACCTGGAGGTCGACTACGACCTGTCCGACGTGATGTTCGTGTGCACGGCCAACACGCTCGACCTGCCGCAGCCGCTGCTCGACCGGATGGAGATCATCCGGCTGGAGGGCTACACCGAGGACGAGAAGGTCGAGATCGCGCAGCGCCATCTGCTACCCAAGCAGATCGCCGACCACGGGCTGGAGGAGGGCGAATTCTCGCTCACCGAAGACGCCCTGCGCGACCTGATCCGCTATTACACCCGCGAAGCTGGCGTGCGGACGCTGGAGCGCGAGATTGCGCGGCTGGCGCGCAAGTCCTTGCGCAAGATCCTCGAAAAGAAGGCCGAGACGGTCGCGATCACGCCTGATAACCTCGGCGAGTTCGCGGGCGTGCGCAAATACAAGCACGGCCTTGGCGAGGAAGAGGCGCAGATCGGCGCGGTCACCGGCCTCGCATGGACCGAGGTGGGCGGCGAACTGCTGACCATCGAAAGCGTGACTACGCCGGGCAAGGGCGAGATCAAGACGACCGGCAAGCTGGGCGAGGTGATGAATGAAAGCGTCGCCGCAGCATTCAGCTTCGTGAAGGCGCGCTCGCCCGCCTATGGCATCAAGCCGTCGATCTTCCGCCGCAAGAACATCCACATCCACCTGCCCGAAGGCGCGGTGCCCAAGGACGGGCCGAGCGCGGGCGTGGGCATGGTCACCTCGATCGTTTCGACGCTTGCCGGGATTCCGGTGCGCCCGGATATCGCGATGACCGGCGAGGTCACTTTGCGCGGGCGCGTGCTGGCGATCGGTGGGCTGAAGGAAAAGCTGCTCGCCGCAAGGCGTGGCGGTATTCCCAAGGTGCTCATCCCCCAGGAGAACGTGAAGGACCTTGCGGAAATTCCCGACCGCATCACCGACGGCGTCGAGATCATCCCGGTGGCCCATGTCGATGAGGTTCTGGCCCATGCGCTGGTGCGCAAGCCGGAACCGATCGAGTGGACCGAGGCCGACGACCTTGCGAGCCAGCCGGTCAGCGAGCCGCCGTTCGCGGAAAGCGGGCAGACTACGCACTAATCCGAGGGGGAGAACGCCGTCTGTGCCTCGCCGGGACGGAGTTTTTCCCCAAGGTTAACGTATGTGAACCAAGAAATCGCACGAAACGGCGCTTTTTGGGCAATTTGCCTTTGACAGACTCGTGACGAAGGTATCAGGTGGGCGCATTCGCACTATCGCGGATCACCACTTTGAATGTCTGGGACTGAGGGGTTTTTCCGAATGAACAAGAATGAACTGATCGGCACCGTTGCCGAATCCTGCGGCCTTTCCAAGAGCGATGCCTCGAACGCTGTCGAAGGCGTTTTCGACGCAATCCAGAAGGCCCTCGCCAATGGCGATGAGGTTCGGCTTGTTGGGTTTGGCACGTTTTCGGTCGCCAAGCGGAAGGCCTCGACCGGCCGCAACCCGCGCACCGGCGAACCGATGGAAATCAAGGCGTCCAACCAGCCGAAGTTCAAGGCCGGCAAGGGCCTCAAGGACGCGGTGAACTAAGCCTCTTACGGCTTGGCGTGCCGACCGATCGGCACACGACATAAGAAAAACCCCGCCGGGTGGTGGACCGGCGGGGTTTTTTGTTATCTTTTTTCGGGAGAAGTCAGTCGCCGCTCGTGGCCAGCGCGTAGAGCGCGATCGCCGCTGCGTTCGACACGTTCAGGCTCTCGATCGCGTCCGAGATGGGCAGCTTTGCCAATGCATCGCAGTGGCCCGCGATATTGTGGCGCAGCCCTGCGCCTTCGGCACCCAGCACCAATGCAACCGGCCCGGTCGGAATCGCCTCTGCCAGCGTCATCTCCGCCTCGCCCGCCAGGCCGATGCGCCAGAAGCCGCGTTCGGCCAGATCGTCGAGCGCGCGCGCCAGATTGACCACACGCACCCACGGCACGGTTTCCAGCGCGCCTGATGCAGACTTGGCGACCACGCCGCTTTCCGGCGGAGCGTGCCGGTCCTGCGTCACGATCGCCGCGGCATTGAAAGCAGCGGCAGAGCGCAGGATTGCGCCGACATTATGTGGATCGGTGACCTGGTCCAGCAGCACGATTGGGCGGCCCGGCTCGCCGCTCTGAATGACTTCGGCCAGATCGCGCTCTTCCAGCGGTGCGCATTCGAGCACCAGCCCCTGGTGCGGCGCATCGCGCGCAACCAGCCGGTCGAGATCGGGAGTATCGGCATACTCGACCGGGAAATCGGGGGGCAACTCGCCGTCGAGCGATTCGATTCCCTCGCGGGTCGCCCACAGCTTGCGGTGTTTGCGTTCGGGGTTGAGCAGCGCCGCCTCGACCGCATGGCGGCCCCACAGGCGTACCTGCCCCGTGCTCGCGCGCCCGCTTCCGCGGCCACCCTTCATTCGTCCTGCGCGTCCGCGCAGCGCTCTTTTGCGTTCCGGTTTTGCCATTGCCGCACGCCCTGCCACCGCGACCATTGACAGGCAAGCGCGGCTTCTCCAAAGGGGCGCTCCTCGGCAGACGATGGCCGCTTCCGGTACATCGTTTCTTGCATTGCCTCACGCATACCAGCCCTGTGGACAGGTGGCCGAGTGGTTAAAGGCAGCAGACTGTAAATCTGCCCGCGCAAGCGTACGCTGGTTCGAATCCAGCCCTGTCCACCATTTCCTCCCAACTTTCCGGGGCGAGCGTCGAAACGGCTCGCCCGGGCGGTCAGCCCGCTCCGGACGCGCCCCACCGTGTGAGCGCGTCGTGCAGGCTTTCCTGCCCGACCCTGTCGGCAGGCTGGCGCGTGTGCGACCGGCCGAATCGCGGGGCGGGGAGGGGCTGGAAGGATGTTTCGGTCGAATGGAAAGAGGTGCGGCCACCCGTGGCCTTCGCCGCGGCGGCCTCTTCGAGCGAGAGGACCGGCGTCACGCAGGCATCCCTTTGCGAGAACTCGGCATCCCATTCCTGCAGGCTGCGCGTCGCCACGATGGGCGCGATCGCCTCTGCGCGGGCGTCCCAGTGGCGCGGATTGAGGTGATCGGCGTAATCCTGCGGCTCAAGGCCCAGGCCGGCGATAAAGGCATCGTGAAACGGCTTTTCCAGCGCGCCGACCGCGATATGGCGGCGGTCTGCGGTTTCGTAGCAGCGGTAGAAATAGGCACTCCCGTCGAGCAGGTTGCCACCGCGGCCCCGGTTCCAGCGATCCATCTGCATCCAGCCCGCCAGCTGCGTCATCAGCACGCTGATCCCGTCGACCATCGCGACATCGATCACCTGGCCCTTGCCCGATCGATTGCGCTCCTGCAGCGCGGCGAGCACGCCCATCGCCAGGAACGTGCCGCCCCCGCCGAAATTGCCGACGAAGTTCAGCGGCGGCACAGGCGGCCCGTCGAAGGGCCCGATCGGGTAGAGCCCGCCGCTCATCGCGAGATAGTTGATGTCGTGTCCGGCCCGGTTGGCGAGGGGGCCTTCCTGGCCCCAGCCGCTCATCCGGGCGTAGATCAGCCGCTCGTTGTGGGGGCAGACATCATCAGGGCCAATGCCCAGCCGTTCCATCGTTCCGGGGCGAAAGCCCTCGATCAGCACGTCGGCCTTGTCCGCCAGTTCGATGATGCGCCGCTTCCCGTCGGGCGATTTCAGATCGATCGGAAGGACAGGACGCCCGCGATAGATGAAGTCGAACTCCGGCGATCCGCCCAGCGGGCTGGCTGCATCCTTCCGATCGATCCGAATCAGGTCCGCGCCCAGGTCGGCGAGCAGCATCGCACCGAACGGGGTCGGGCCCAGGCCGGAGATTTCGAGTATCCTGATTCCGGCCAGCGGCATGTCCCGCGCCTGCCCGGTCGCCTCGGTATTCCCCTGATCGTCTCCCATGGCGCCTCTCCTTGATATTCCCGTGAGTTGAAAAATCTACTAGCCAGTAAGGCGATTGCCTGTCACTATCCAACAGCACGATCCGCAAGAAATGCGGACGCCATGGGAAAGAGGAACTGAGATGGCACACGTAACCCCGAGCGAGCTGCGCTTTACCCGGACCGAAAGGGTCACGATGGGCATGCCAGCGGCCGATGCGCTGGTCGATCAGGCGCAGGCGATGGACTGCAAGAAGGTCTTCCTCATCGCGTCGACCACCTTGCGCGAGGATACGGACGAGATTGCGAAGATCGAGCGGGCGCTGGGTTCGCGCCACGGCGGTACTTTCAGCGGCATCGCGCCTCACGCGCCCCGCGCCGACGTGCTTGCGGCGACCAATGCGGCGCGCGATGCTGGTGCCGATCTGATCGTCTCGATCGGCGGCGGCTCTGCGACCGATGCCGCGAAGATCGTCAGCCTGATGATCAAGCACGACGTGCGGACCGTCGAGGATTTCGAGCCGCTGCGCACCTATGTCACCGATGACGGGCAGGTCATCAATCCGATCACAGCCGGACCCGACATTCCGGTCATCTGCGTGCCGACCACGCTTTCAGGTGGCGAGTTCAACGCGCTGTCCGGATCGACCGACGAGGTGACCCAGCACAAGCAGGGTTACGAGCATCGCAACATGGCGCCCGTGATGGTCGTGCTCGATCCCGCGATCACCGTCCACACGCCCGAATGGCTGTGGCTGTCCACTGGCGTGCGCTCGGTCGATCATGCGATCGAGACGCTCTCTTCCGACAAGTCGAACGATTTTGCAGACGGGCTTGCCGAAAGCGCGCTCAAGCTGCTGGTCGAGGGGCTGCCGCGCGTGAAGGCGGACCCGACCGATCTCGAAGGTCGGCTCAAGTGCCAGATCGGCGCTTGGCAATCGATGATCAGCATCATCGGCGGCGTGCCGATGGGGGCGAGCCATGCGATCGGCCATATCCTGGGCGGCACCTGCGACGTACCCCATGGGCACTGTTCGTGCGTCATGGCGCCCTACGTGCTCCAGTGGAACGCCGAGTACGACGACAGCCGGCAGCAGCGCACCCTCGCGGTGCTCGGCAACACGCACCCTACTGCGGCGGAGGCGCTCGACGCGTTCATCCGCAACCTCGGCATGCCGCGCACGCTGAGCGAGGTCGGCGTGGACGAATCGCGTTTCCAGCAGGTCGCCGAATACACGCTGCTCGATATCTGGGGGCGGACCAACCCGCGTCCGGTGAAGAGCGCCGACGACATCATGCAGATTCTCCGTCTGGCAGCCTGAGGGGCGAGCAATGACACGAGAACGCGATTTCGCGGACCCGCGCATTCCCAATCGTGACGAGTGCGTCCTTCGCTACCTGCTCGATCGATGGGCGGTCGAGCGGACCGACAAGGCGCACATCGTCTTCGCCGATGGTGAGGAATGGACCTTCGGAGAGCTTCAGAAGAAGGTTCGCGCCAAGGCCGCAGGCTTTCGCGAACTGGGCGTGCAGCAGGGCGAGCATGTCGCCGTGTGGCTCCCCAACGGGCGCGATGCGATCATCACCTTCTATGCTCTGAACTACCTCGGCGCGGTGTTCGTGCCCTTCAACACGGCCTATCGCGGGCAGTTGCTGGAGCATGTCGTCGCCAATTCCGGCGCGCGCTTCATGGTGGTGCATCCCGATTTGGTCCCGCGCCTGGCGGGCGTGGGTCTGGCGCGGCTGGAACGGCTGGTGGTGACGACCGATCGCAGCGTTGACGGTGCGCCGCTACCGGTCACGGCGTATGACGACCTGCTCGGCGATCCGGCGGACGAGCTTCCGCTCGAACGACCGATCCAGCCGTGGGACATCCAGTCGATCATCTACACCTCGGGCACCACGGGCCCCTCCAAGGGTGTGCTCTCGTCCTACCTGCACATGTTTTCCAACGCGGGGCCCGAATCCTGGCCCATGGTGGGCGAAGACGATCGCTACCTGTGTGTCGCGCCGATCTTCCACATCGGCGGCATGGGCCCGCCCTTCGTGATGCTGGCGCGCGGTGCGTCGGTCGCCATGATCGACAATTTCTCGACCGACGAGTTCTGGTCGATCGCGAAGGCGACCAAGTCGACCATGGTCTTCCTGCTCGGCGTGATGGCGACCTTCCTGCTCAAGGCCGAACCCCGGCCGAGCGACAAAGACCACACGGTGAAGAAGGCGTTCATGGTCCCGCTGACCGGCGACGCCGCCGCCTTTACCGAGCGGTTCGGCGTGGACATCTACACGATCTTCAACATGACCGAGGTGTCCTCGCCGATCGTGTCCGAGGCCAACCCCGACAAGATCGGGACCTGCGGCAAGGTCCGCGAAGGGGTCGAGGTCCGGCTGGTCGATGCCAATGACTGCGAGGTCGCGGTGGGCGAGATCGGCGAAATGCTGGTCCGCACCGATCGCCCCTGGGCGATGAACAGCGGCTATAACGCCAATCCCGAAGCGACTGCGGAGGCCTGGCGCAACGGCTGGTTCCACACCGGCGACGCGTTCCGCCAAGACGAGGATGGCTATTTCTACTTCGTCGATCGGGTGAAGGACGCGATCCGGCGGCGGGGCGAGAATATCTCGTCCTTCGAGGTCGAGGCCGACGTCTGTCGCCACCCCTGCGTGCGCGAGGCCGCCGCCATCGCCGTGCCGAGCGAATATTCCGAAGACGAGGTCATGGTCATCGTCGCGCCGGTTCCCGGTCGCGAGATCGACCCGCGCGAGCTGGCCGAGTTCCTGATCGACGCGATGCCCTACTTCATGGTGCCGCGATATATCCGCCTGCTCGACGAACTGCCCAAGACCCCCTCTGCCAAGGTGATGAAGGCCGAACTGAGGGCCGAAGGCGTCACCCATGACACCTGGGACCGCGAAGCGGCGGGCATGCGGGTTCGGCGCGAGAGCTTCAGCGCGTGACCTTTTCCGACCTTTTCCTTGCGGCAGGCCCGGCCTGCCCGAACGCTGCAGGACAATGCATTCGATGAGCAATCCCTTCGCAACCCCTCCGATCCCTGCCGACGAGGTCGATCGCGATCTGCTGGATGATGGCATCGCGCGGGGCAATATTCCGGCCCTGCTGATGGTGCTGTACCAGATGACCGGCGATGATCGCTGGCTGGCAGACCCTTACGCGCCGGGGCGGTCGCCCGGGCTCGACGATAATGACAGCGGGCAGTTGCCCGTCCCCCGCCAGCACGAGATTCGCGAGGCGGCTCGCGATGCGATCACCGCGTGGCTCGACGGTCAGCCACTCGCGGTTCCCCGGCCCAGCAACGCGCGACTTGCCGAAATGCTGACGGTCGCGATGACTGAACATGTGCCGCAGGAATATGGCGATATCATCGCATCGGGCATGGATTACGGGGCCGAGGAACCTGCCCAAGCTATCGTACCCGAGGGCAAGACCGCGATCGTGATCGGCGGCGGCGTCTCGGGGATCTGCGCCGGGATCGAACTCGGCAGGCTTGGCATCCCCTACACCCTGTTCGAAAAGAACGAGGATTTCGGCGGCACCTGGTTCGAGAACCGCTATCCCGGCTGCGGCGTCGACACGCCCTCGCTCACCTACACCTTCTCGTGCCGGCCCAACGACTGGTCGATGTACTTCCCCCTGCGCGACGAGATCGAGGGGTATCTGCTCGATACGGCCAAGCACTTCGAGCTCTACAAGAACGCGCGGTTCAACACCTATGTCGAGGAAGCGCGCTGGAACGAGGGCACCGGCAAGTGGGGCGTCACCGTCACCACCGCCGATGGCAAGCGCGAGACCCACAGCGCGGATTATCTGTTCAGCGCGGTGGGGATTCTCAACATCCCCAAATATCCGAACATTCCCGGGCTCGAAGAGTTCGCGGGCGATGTCTACCACACCAGCCGCTGGCCCGATGATGCACAGGTCGCGGGCAAGCGGGTCGCGGTGGTCGGCAATGGTGCGTCGGGCATGCAGGTCGCCCCGGCAATCGCGGACGAGGTGCAAAGCCTGACGATCTTCGCCCGGTCCAAGCAGTGGGCCGCGCCGTTCCCGCAGTTCCGCAAGACCATCCCGGCAGGCGTGCGCTATCTGATGCAGGTCGTGCCGCTCTATCGCGCATGGCTGGAACAGCGCCTGTCCTGGACCTTCAACGATCGGGTTCACGGCACGCTGTTCCGCGATCCGGAGTTCGAGCACCCGGAACGCGCGGTCAACGAGATCAACGATGGCCACCGCCGTGCCTTCACCCGCTATGTGAAGGAACAGTTGGAGGACCGGCCCGAACTGATCGAGCACGTCCTGCCCGATTATCCGCCTTTTGCGAAGCGCATGCTGCTGGACAATGGCTGGTATCGCACGATCAAGCGCGACAATGTGACCCTGATCCCCGAACATCTCGCGAAGGTGGAAGGGCACACGCTGCACTCCTCGTCCGGCAAGACGGTAGAGGCGGATGTCATCATCCTTGCGACCGGTTTCCAGACGACCAACGTGCTCGGCTCCTATGGCATCTATGGCAGGGACGGGGAAAACCTGCACGACAAGTGGGGCGAGGACGATGCGGCCGCCTATCTCGGCACGCTGGTGCCGGGGTTCCCCAATTTCTTCATCCTGCTGGGCCCCAATGTCGGCTCGGGCCATGGCGGCAGCATGATCCGCAATATCGAGAACCAGATGCACTTCGCAGGCGAGGTCGTCCTCTCGGCGAACAAGCATGGTGCGCGCACGGTCGAGGTGCGCGACAAGGTCTACGAAGACTACCTGCGCCGGATCGATGAAGCGCATGAAAAGCTGGTCTGGACCCATCCGGGAACGGAGAACTGGTATCGCAATTCCAAGGGCCGGGTTATCGCCATCACTCCATGGCGCAACGACGCCTTCTGGCGGATGACCCGCTCACCGGACGAAAGCGACCTCGCCTTCGACGGCGAAGCGCAGACGTCGCAACGCTCCGCCACCGGCTGAAAAGCGGTGGCGGTCTAGCAGGGGAGGGCGGTCGGCGAATCTGCGCCCGCTGCCTCAGGCAGTCGCGCGTGGCGGGCTGCCGCCCCGGCAGTCCGCATGGAAAAGATCAAGCAGGCCGTTTTCGCGTCTTGCGGCAAAGACGCCCGGGGGGGGTATCAGCGGTAGATGGGCCTGAACCCGTCGCCATCGCGTTCCACGAATACCGAGTGAGGCGCGCCGAAATGCGCGGGCACGATGCGGGCATGCTGATCTGCCGCCTGCTCCAGCACCTTGCGTCTGGTGGCGGCCGCCGTGGCGCGGTCTTCGCAATAGACGCTGTTCCAGTCGGGCCGGAGGACCTGCATCGGGTGGTGGAGAATATCTCCGGTGAACAGTGCGACATCCCCGTCCGCTTCTACCTGCAGGACCATGTGGCCCGGTGTATGGCCGGGTGAAGCGAACGCGGTCATCCCGTCCGCAATCGAGTGGCCGCTCTCGATGAGCCGGGCCTGTCCGCTTGCGATGACGGGTGCCACGCTGTCTTCGAAGACGTTGGCGTTGACCGCCGCTCCGCCGAGCGACGGGTAGATTTCCTTGTCCGGATTCCACGCCTGCTCGTCGAGGTCCGGGAAGAAATAGAGCGCGTTGGGGAAGGTCGGCTTCCATTCGCCGTCGACCAGCTGCGTGTTCCAGCCCACGTGATCGATATGGAGATGCGTGCAGAAGACCTTGTCGATGTCTTCCGGTGCAAATCCGGCCTCGCCCAGACGCGTCAGAAAGTCGCTTTCCAGGTCGCCGAAGATGGGAATGCCGGGGCGGGACTTGCCGTTGCCCGCCCCGGTATCGACCAGCACCGTCTCTTCGCCGGTGTCGATCAGCCAGCTCTGGAGATAGCCGTAGATCAGGCCGTCGCGCAGAAAGTCTGGCTCGAATGCGCTCACGTGGCCGCCGAAGGCCGAGGCTTCGTATTCGGCGAAGAGGGCTTCGGGAGGGGCGAACCCGCCCTGCCATTCCTCGATCCGATGGACCTTGTGCGATCCGATACGAAATTCCCCGGCCATCGCGTGCACCCCCGCTCTAGAAGTCGTAGCCGAGCGTGATCCCGTAGGTCCGCGGAGGACGCAGCGAGCCGACCGACACGTAGCTGTAGAGGGGCGAGGCGATGATGGTGTTGGCCAGCACCTCCTCGTCGAACAGGTTCTTCCCCCAGACCGAGGCGGACCACCGGTTGCCCGGGGCGCGGTAGGTGATGCTGGCATTGGCGATCGCGAAGGCTTCCTGCCGGGCATCCTGGTTGTTGAATTCGGTGAAGAACACTTCGTCCTGGAAGTTCACGTCCGCCGAAAGATCGATCGTTGCGCCATTGCCCAACTCGATCGTGTGGTCGGCAAAGACGGCGACGGAAACCTCCGGCGCATTGGCGAGCTTGTTGCCCGAAAGGTCAGACAGGGCCGGATCGGTCGGGCAGGTGGGGAACTGGCGACGCGCCGGATCGCCCGCTGCGTAATACCCGTTGCAGAAGTCGGTGTACTTCGCATTCAGATAGGTGCCGAAGATACGGAATGTGGTGTTCGGCCCGGGCCGCAGGGTCGTCTCGATCTCGATCCCGTAGTTGCGGGCCGAAGCTGCGTTGATCGTTTCCACGATGCTGTTGGCGTTGACGAAGCCGACCTGCAGGTTGGAATAGTCGTAATAGAAGCCCGCCACGCTGTAGCCGAAGGTGCGATCGATGGTCTCGCCCCGTACCCCGATTTCGTAGCTCCACACATCCTCCGGATCGATCACGGCATTGACCGACCCGATGTTCACCACACCCGATTTGAAGCCCTTGGTGACCTTGCCGTAGAGCAGGGTGCCGCCCAGCGTTTCGTATTCGAGCACGAACTTCGGCGTGATCGCATCCCAGTCGCCGGTTTTGTCCGTCGGGATGTCGATACCCTGCGCATCGAAGGTGAAGCGACCGACGCCCGAACGTTCTTCCCAGTTATAGCGCGCGCCTGCGGTGAAGGTGAGGCTGGGCGTGATCTCCAGCGACCCTTCGAGATAGGCGCCCACTGCGGTGGTATCGACGGTTCCGCGCTGGAGGTAGTTGCCGTTGTCGAAGGCGTCGGCAGGCAGATTGGTGCCCAGCGCAATGTTGAAATACTGCGCGAGGTTGACCGTAGGCACGCGCACTTCGCCGAACAGCGTCTCTTCGAAATACATCGCACCGCCGAGCAGCGAGAGGCGGCCCAGATCTGCAGTGAAGGTCAGCTCCTGACTGAAGGATTCGCTGTCTTCGGTGTAGTTGTTCTGGCCGAACGCGTTCACATCGCTCACGTCGAGATCGTCGCGATTGAAACGCTCGAACTTGCGGTAGGCGGTGGTGGAGGTGAGGGTGAAGTCGCCCTTGTCGAGGGTGACGATGCCCTGCACGCTGGTGCCCTTGCGATCATTGATCGCGTCCTCGTCCGAATAGATGTTGCGGACATCGGTCGGCTCGCCGCGCGCTGCGTAATAGTCGTTGATCGTCTGCCCGCCGAGCAGCGACGAGGCGATCTGGTCTTCCGGCACCACGGTGGGCCCGAAATAGTGGAAGGCGTAGTTGAAGTCGTCTTCCCGGAAATGGTCCGCCACGACGAGCACTTCGAGATCGGGGCTCAGGTTGGCGAGCAGCGATCCGCGGATGGAGTAGGCGTCGCGGTTGTCGACCGGATTGCCGGTGAACAGGTTGGTGCCGTAGCCGTCGCGGTTCTCGTATTTGCCTGCGACCCGGAAGGCGAGCGTATCGCCCGCGATCGGCCCGCCGACCGCGCCTTCCAGAGTGATCGCATCGTAGTTGCCGTAGGTTGCGCGTGCATAGCCTTCGAAGGTGGAGGTCGGCCGGGCGGTGACCAGGTTGATGACCCCGCCGGTCGCGCCGCGACCATAGGTGGTGCCCTGGGGACCGCGCAGGACTTCGATCTGTTCGATGTCGTAAAAGCCGCTCAGCTGTGCGGCGGGGCGGCTGATGATGGCCCCGTTCTGAAGGAAGGCGACCGCGCCATCCGCACCCAGATCGATGCTGGTCAGGCCGATCCCGCGGATGAAGGTGCGGTTGACCCCGAACTGGTCGCCGACCGACAGGTTGGGGACCGCGATCGACAGGTCGCTCGCATTCTCGATGCCGCCCGCGCCGATCTGGTCGGCGCTCACGACGGAGATGGCGGCCGCCGTGTCTTCAAGCGACTGGCCCGACTTGGTGGCTGTCACCACGATGGTCGCCGAGTCCTCGACTTCGCGCTTCGTCTCGCTGTCGTCCGGCGCACCGGCGGTCTGCGCCGAGGCCTGGGTGGCACCCGCGATTGCGGCCACCGCGGCAGCCGACATGAGCGCGCATTTGATGCTCTTCTTCATCGCTTTCTCTCCCACTCTACCAGCCCTATAATTTTCTACTGGCCGGTATTTTCAGTTAAAACTCGACGGATGCGTGTCCGCTTTTTCCCCTCATCGGATTACTCGGCGCCCGCCAGCCGCAGGGCCGCCGTCACCAGTTGATCGATTACTTCTCCGGAGGAACGCTGGCCCCCCGGCGAATACCAGGTCGGAATCCAGCTGATCAGACCGCCGATCCAGACCGCGACAAAGGAATCGGTGTCTTCCCGGAATTCGCCCGCTTCCACGCCTTCGCGGATCAGCTCGGCGATCTGGTGGTCGAAAGACGCCCTCATCCGCAGGATACGGTTGTGATCGGTCGCGCTCAGATGCTTCATTTCGCGCTGGTAGACGACGACATATTCCTGCCGTTCGATCACGATTCTGCCGACCTGCCGCACGACTTCGGTCAGCAGGGCGCGATGGGTCTTGTGCTCGTCTGCCAGTGTGGCTTCCAGCACGGCCAGCGACTCGCTGATGCCCACCTCGCAGATCGCGGCGAGGATCGCTTCCTTGTTCTTGAAGTAGGAATACAGGAACGGCTTGGTGACGCCCAGATTGTCCGCAACAAGGTCGAGCGTGCAGCTGCTGTAGCCGCGCTGGTAGAACAGGTTGCTGGCGACTTCGATGATGCGATTGGTCTTGAAGGCGACGAATTCGCTTTTCAGCGAGTCGTTCGCCCCGGCAGACGCTTCGCGAGCGTTCGTGGCTATCGATGACATAGCCGCTCCATCGCCGATCCAGGGCGTTCAGGCAATTCGGTCTCTCCGTTGGTGGATGTATCTCCACCTTGGAGCACGTGATGCCAAATAAGCGCCGTACTGGCCAGTAGTTTTTTCTGACTCTTGGTAACGGGCCGGTGCTGCTCTAGGCTGGGCTGAGGCAAAAGACCTTAAAAACATGCGGAGCGGAGAACCTGGAATGCCCCACTACGGCGATATGCAGAACGCGATCTACAATGCCGGGCTGAGCGGGATTCAGCCGGACTATCCGGTCGATTTCGCCACCCTGGAAGCGCGTGCGGAGAAGGCTCTTTCGCCGTCCATGCGCAATTATATCCAGGGCGGGTGCGGGGACGAGCACACGCAGGATCGCAATGCGGATGCATTCCACAACTGGGGGATGGTGCCGCGCATGCTGGTGGACTGCACGCAGCGCGATCTGTCGATCGATCTGTTCGGGATGCGTCTTCCCTCACCGGTGTTCATGGCGCCGATCGGCGTCAACGGAGAGGCGACGCAGGATCGCAAGGGCGATCTGGCGGCGGCGCGTGCTTCGGCTGAAACGGGCGTTCCTTTCTGCGCCTCCACGCTTTCCAACACGCCGCTGGAAGAGGTGGCGCGCGCGGCGGGGGATACGCCGGGCTTGTTCCAGCTTTACACGCCCAAGAACGAGGATCTGACCCAGAGCCTGATATCCCGGGCGCAGAAGGCGGGCTACCGCGCGCTGATAATTACGCTGGATACCTGGGTGACCGGGTGGCGCCCGCGCGATCTCAACACCGCCAATTTCCCTCAATTGCGCGGCAAGGTGCTGGAAAACTACTTCAGCGATCCAGTGTTCAGGGGCCTGCTGGAGCGGCCGCCGGAAGAGGATCTGCCCGCCGCCGTGGCCAAGTGGGCAGCGACGTTCGGCAAGGTGCTGACGTGGGACGATATCGCCCGCTTCAGGGAAATGACCGACATGCCGATCGTCCTCAAGGGCATCTGCCACGGCGAGGATGCGCGCAAGGCGGCGGATCACGGGGTCGATGCGATCTACTGCTCCAATCATGGCGGCAGACAGGCCAATGGCGGGATTGCCGCGATCGACATGCTTCCGGCGGTGGTCGAAGGGGCGGGGCAGACGCCCGTGTTGTTCGACAGCGGCATCCGCTCCGGCAGCGATGTGATCAAGGCGATCGCGCTGGGCGCGACGGCGGTCGGGATTGGGCGGCCATACACCTACGGGCTGGCGGTCGGCGGCACGGCTGGCGCGGCGCACGTGCTGCGCTCGATTTTGGCGGAGGCCGATCTGCTGATGGCGGTGAACGGCTATCCCGATCTGGACGCGGTGCGGGAGGCGGGCGCTTACCGCATGCCGCCGCTGACTTTGCCTTGAGAGGTGCGAGTGGCGCGCATGCGGGAACCGGCATGGCAAACGCCTCGATATCCATAGCCACGGTGGATGCGGCTTGCCGCATTTCGCCCACGTCGCTACTCCTCGGCACCCAATGAACGCGCATAACAATACCGGGGCCGCACGGCCGGTCATCTCCGCCACCGGGCTCTTCACGCCCGAGGACAGCATCAGCAACGCCGAACTGGTCGAGAGCTTCAATGCCTTCGTCGACCGGCACAATGCCGCACATGCGGACGCCATCGCGGCGGGTGAGGTGGAGCCACTGGTCCACAGTTCGGTCGAATTCATCGAGAAGGCGAGCGGGATCAAGGCTCGCCACGTCATCAACAAGACACCGCTGATCGATCCCGACATCATGGAGCCGCGCCACGAGCCGCGCGGCAACGACGATATGTCGATGATGGCGGAAATCGGCGTCGCCGCTGCGCGCGATGCGCTGGCACGGGCAGGGCGCGATGCCGCCGACGTCGATGCGGTGCTGTGCGCCGCGTCCAACATGCAGCGGCCCTATCCCGCGATGGCGATCGAGATCCAGCAGGCGCTCGGGATCGACGGGTTCGCCTTCGACATGAACGTCGCGTGTTCGTCCGCCACTTTCGGCATCCAGACCGCGGCCGACTATATCCGCTCGGGCAATGCGAAGAGCGTGCTGGTGGTCAGCCCCGAAATCACCAGCGGGCACCTCAACTGGCGCGATCGTGACAGCCACTTCATCTTCGGCGATGTCGCCACGGCCGTGCTGGTGGAAGACGTTTCCATCGCACCGGCGGAACACTGGGACATTCTGGGGACGCGGCTGAAGACCGTGTTCTCCAACAACATCCGCAACAATTTCGGCTTCCTCAACCGCGCGGAGCCGGAGACGATCGGCACGCCGGACAAGCTGTTCGTCCAGGAAGGGCGCAAGGTCTTCAAGGAAGTGGTGCCGATGGTCGCGCAGATGATCGTCGACGAGGCCGATCGGCTGTCGCTCGATCCCGCGGCTCTGCGTCGCCTGTGGCTGCACCAGGCCAATGCCGGCATGAACCGGCTGATCGCGCAGCGCGTGCTGGGCCACGAGGCGAGCGAGGACGAGAGCCCGACCGTGCTCGACACATACGGCAATACCTCCAGCGCAGGCTCGATCATCGCGTTCCACCTCAACAATTCCGATCTGGTGGCAGGCGACACGGGGCTGATCTGCAGCTTTGGCGCGGGATATTCGGCGGGCACGGTGTTCGTGCGCAAGGTGGCGTGATGATCCTGCAAGCGTCTGTACCGGAAGCGGGGGCGAGACGCCTTGGCTGGTGAGATCATGGACAATCGCGGTCGCGGCGAAGCGCGCGGCGGTCTGCCGTCGGTTCACCCGGAAGGGCGCAAGTATGCGCTGATCTGTGCGGGGCTATCGCTTATCGCGGCCTTGCTCGCGTGGGAGACGATCGCCTGGCCGCTGGCTTTCTTGAGCGTTTGTATCCTCGCATTTTTCCGCGATCCGGAACGCGTGGTTCCGCGCGGCGATGATCTGCTGGTGTCGCCGGCGGACGGGATCGTGACCCAGATCACGCAGGTCGAACCGCCGCTGGAAATGCGCGGTGATGACGGTGGGCTTGGCAGTTCGCCGCTGACCCGCATCTCGATCTATCTCAGCGTTTTCGACGTGCACATCAACCGCAGCCCGTGTGCGGGCACGATCGGGCGGATGAGCTATATTCCCGGCAAGTTCGTCAACGCCGAGCTCGACAAGGCGAGCGAGGAGAACGAACGCCAGCATCTGGTCGTGATGCGCAGCGATGGCGTGGCAATCGGGATGACGCAGATCGCCGGGCTGGTCGCGCGGCGGATCGTGCCCTTCGTCAAGCCGGGCGATATCGTCGCCGCAGGGCAGAGGCTCGGCCTGATTCGTTTCGGCAGCCGGGTCGATCTCTACCTGCCGGCAGGAACCTCCCCCCAAGTGCTCATGGGTCAGCGGGTGACCGCGGGCGAGACCGTGCTGGGGCGGCTGGGCGTTTCCGCCGAGCTTGAAGGCCTCCAGCAGTAACAGTCGGCAGAAGATCAGGCGGCGGCGCGCAGCCCTGCGGGTGCGGCGCGGTGCGGCGCATTCTTGCGACGGGTACGAAGCGAAGGGGCGGGGCGGTTGCCGCCCGCGATCGTTGCAGCGCCACTTGCCTGGCCGTTATCGGCCCGCAGCGTCCGCAATTGCGCTGCGAGCGCACGATAATGGCGTGCGCCGCGCAGCAGGCTGTCGGTCGCCGACAGCAGCGCAACAATGATAGTGGCGACAAGCAGGCAGGTAATGGCGAACGCGATCATGGTTTGTACTCCGACCTTCATCCTCCAAAGAGCCGGTGCAAAAGAGCTGGACCGGCTGTGGAAAACGTGGTGATAATCCATCAGCGACTCACGATGTTCCGCTGATGAACGTCAATGTTCTTCATTTGTTCTCGCCTGTCAAGGCAAATCGGGTCGATCTTCACCACAGGTGCGTCGAATTGAGGCTGGATTTTCGATCCGGTGATCGCTAAGTGCGCGCCTTCCGCGGAAGGATTCGCGGGAAAATCCACATGGAAGGCATCATAAACCGGTGCTCAAGGCGGGCTCTCCGCCGCGGGTTACCGCCTTCCAGAGGTCCAACCGGAAAGGAAATACCTATGGCGGCTCCTACCGTCACGATGCAGCAACTGATCGAGGCCGGCGCACACTTCGGCCACCAGACCCACCGCTGGAACCCGCGCATGAAGCCGTACATCTTCGGCGCGCGCAACGGTGTCCACATCATCGACCTGTCGCAGACCGTGCCCCTGATGGCGCGCGCGCTCGATTTCGTCGCCTCCACCGCGCAGGCGAACGGCAAGGTCCTGTTCGTCGGCACCAAGCGCCAGGCGCAGGAGCCCGTGGCCGAAGCGGCCCGCATGAGCGGCCAGCACTTCGTCAACCACCGCTGGCTGGGCGGCATGCTGACCAACTGGAAGACCATTTCCGGTTCGATCAAGCGCCTCAAGACGCTGGAAGAACAGCTTTCGGGCGACACCAGCGGCCTGACCAAGAAGGAAGTGCTCAACCTTACCCGCGAACGTGACAAGCTCGAGCTGTCGCTCGGCGGCATCCGCGACATGGGCGGCATTCCCGACGTGATGATCGTGATCGACGCCAACAAGGAAGACCTCGCGATCAAGGAAGCCAACGTGCTTGGCATCCCCGTGGTTGCGGTGCTCGATTCGAACACCGACCCGACCGGCATCGCCTTCCCCGTTCCGGGCAACGACGATGCGGCGCGGGCCGTGCGCCTGTACTGCGACGCCTTCGGCGAAGCGGCGCGCAAGGATGGATCGAACGATCCGGGCGTTGGCGAGATGGAAAATCCGCCTGCCGAGGCAGCCGAAGCAACCGCGTAACCGCGGCTTCACAATCGCTGACTAGCGACCCGGAGCGGATCGACCCGTTCCGGGGACGCTGACCACATTCAAATTCAAGGATACGATCGATGGGCGCTTTTACCGCCGCTGACGTAAAGAAACTCCGCGAGAAGACCGGCGCGGGCATGATGGACGCCAAGAAGGCTCTCGAAGCCGCCGATGGCGACGTCGAAGCCGCGGTCGACGCACTGCGCGCCAAGGGCCTCGCCACCGCACAGAAGAAGTCGAGCCGCACCGCAGCCGAAGGCCTGGTCGGCGTGGCCGTCGACGGCACCAAGGGTGTCGCGGTCGAGGTGAACTCGGAAACCGATTTCGTCGCCAAGAACGACCAGTTCCAGGATTTCGTCCGCAAGACCACGCAGGTCGCGCTGGGCGCGAACAGCGACGACGTCGAAGCGCTCAAGGGCATGGATCATCCCGATGGCGGCACGATCGGCGACAAGCTGACCAACAATGTCGCGACCATCGGCGAGAACCAGCAGGTCCGCCGGATGAAGTCCGTCTCGGTCGCGCAGGGCCTCGTCGTGCCTTACGTTCACAACGCGGTTTCGCCGAACCTCGGCAAGATCGGCGTGCTCGTCGCGCTTGAGAGCGAGGCGGATACCGCGACGCTCGAAACGCTCGGCACCAAGCTGGCCCAGCACATCGCGGCCGCGTTCCCGCAGGCGCTCAACGCCGAAGGTCTCGACGCCGAGCTGATCGAGCGCGAGCGTGCGATCGCCAAGGAAAAGGCAGCCGAGAGCGGCAAGCCCGAGAACGTGCAGGAAAAGATGGTCGAAGGTGCGGTGGCGAAGTTCGCCAAGGAAAACGCGCTGCTGAGCCAGATCCTGGTGCACGACAACAAGACCCCGATCGAGCAGGTCGTCGCGCAGGCCGGCAAGGAAGCCGGCAAGCCGATCGTCCTGAAGGACTACGTCCGCTTCCAGCTGGGCGAAGGCATCGAGAAGGAAGAAAGCGACTTCGCAGCCGAAGTCGCCGCGGCGGTGAAGGGCTAACGCCTCTTCGTCATCGACGCTTTATTTCGCGGCCGTCGGGTTTCTGCCCGGCGGCCGCATTTTTATGAGCCAAATCTCGGGCCCCGTGCCGAAGCGGATCGGGAGCAGGCTGGTGCCGAGCCCCGCGCCGACTATGGCGGTCCCGGCGGGATCGTTGGTCCTGCCGCAGGCAAAGCGGTCGCCGTAGCGCGACTGGGTCGCGATCGCGCCGACCAGCGGTAGCCTGATCTGGCCGCAATGCGTATGGCCCGCGAGGATGACCGAGCCTTTAGGCAGGTCTGGCAGCGGATCGGGACTGTGGCTGAGGATGATGCGGCCACCCTTCAGCCGGTCCATCGCGGCCAGCGTTTTCGGTATGTCGTCGCGGCCCGTGTAATCGTCGTCGAGCCCGCCGATCAGCAGCGGTCCGGCCTGCGCCGCTGCGTTCTCCAGCACGGTGATCGGCGTTTTGGCCAGCTCCCGCTTGAGCGCGGGCCACCCGAACCAGTGATCGTGGTTGCCGGGGACGAGGAAGACACCCAGCGGCGCCTTCAGTCCGGCCAGCGGCGCGACAATTTCGTTCGGGCGATAGACGTGGGACGCACCGCGCTTCTCGCTTACCAGATCGCCCGCGATCAGCACTGCGTCTGGCCGCAATGCGTTGATCTGCGCGACGATGCGCTCCACCCGTTCCGGCGGCATGTCGGGCCCGGCGACGTGAATGTCGGAGATCAGCGCCACGGTCACGGGCGCGCTGTCTGCGGGCATGTCGGACAGGGTCACCGTGGTCGCGCGCACAACCGGATCGCCGAGCGTGTTCTGCCACGCCTTGATGCCCGTGATCGCTGCGAGCACGACCAGCGGCAATAACAGCCAGCGCAGCCGCGGGAGACGTGGGCGAGAGATCGGCTCGGAAGGCTCGGGTAAGGCAGGCATTGGTGCGATCTGTCCTAAAGCTGGCCGTGCGACAAGCCGATGCCCGCGCGATGAAAACCGCGTGCGCCGCCGTTGCCACCCGCCTGCTTGCGGGTTAGGGGCAAACGCCTGCCTGTAAAGTCGAGACCCTATTCCCATGCCGATCAAGAACGCCAAGCGCATCCTCCTGAAACTCTCAGGCGAAGTGCTGATGGGCGAACAGGAATTCGGCATCGACCCGGCTTTCGTCCTCGAGCTGGCGCAGGAAGTGAAGCAGGCGAAGGACGAAGGGTGGGAAATCTGCCTCGTCATCGGCGGGGGCAACATCTTCCGCGGCATGGCCGGCGCGGCGCAGGGGATGGACCGTGCGCAGGCGGATTACATGGGCATGCTGGCCACGGTGATGAATGCGCTGGCGATGCAGAGCGCGCTCGAACAGCTGGGCGTGCCCACGCGCGTGCAGTCCGCCGTGCAGATGGATCAGGTGTGCGAGCCGGTGATCCGTCGCCGGGCGGAGCGTCACCTGGAGAAGGGCCGCATCGTGATCTTCGCCGCAGGCGTCGGCGCGCCCTATTTCACCACCGATAGCGGGGCCGCCCTGCGTGCGGCCGAAATGCGCTGCGATGCGCTTTTCAAGGGCACCAGCGTGGACGGGGTCTATGATTCCGATCCCAAGAAGAACCCGCAGGCAAAGCGTTACGACAGCGTCACCTACGACAAGGTGCTGGCAGACAATCTGAGGGTGATGGACGCGAGCGCCGTGGCGCTGTGCCGCGACAACAACATCCCGATCGTCGTCTTCTCGATCCGCGAAAAGGGTAATCTTGCCCGTGTTCTCGCAGGCGAAGGCGTGCAAACGATCGTTCAGGAAGACTAGAGTTCACAAGGGTACGAGGAAGGCCGATCATGGCGAAATACGACAAGAGCGATATCGAGCGCCGGATGCAGGGCGCGGTGGAAAGCCTGAAGGGCGATCTGGCGGGCCTGCGCACGGGCCGTGCGAACACCAGCCTGCTCGATCCCGTGGTGGTCGAGGTCTACGGATCGATGATGCCGCTCAACCAGGTGGCGACAGTCTCCGCTCCCGAACCGCGCATGCTCAGCGTGCAGGTGTGGGACAAGGCCAATGTCAGCGCGGTTGAGAAGGGCATCGCGCACGCGAACCTGGGCCTCAATCCGATGCAGGACGGCCAGACGCTGCGCATCCCGATGCCCGACCTGACCGAGGAACGCCGCAAGGACCTTGCCAAGGTCGCCGACAAATATGGCGAGAGCGCGAAGATCGCGATCCGCAACGTGCGCCGCGACGGGATGGAAGCGCTCAAGGAAGACGAGAAGAAGAAGGACATTTCCGAGGACGATCGCAAGCGGTCGGAGGACGAAGTCCAGAAGCTGACCGACAAGTATGTCGCCGACACGGATACCGCCGTCGAGCACAAGAAGAAGGAAATCCTGTCGCAGTGATGGGCTGCCCAGCCACCGGTCGAGCCGAGCTGGTGGCGCTGTGCGCCGTCCGCGACTACAAGGGGCCAGCGCGCGCTCGCCCCTTGTGCTTCGACCGGTTGATCGAGGGCAGGCTCTGACGATGCCGGAAGAAAACCAGGCCAGACATGTCGCCATCATCATGGATGGCAATGGACGCTGGGCGAAGCGCCGCGGCCTGCCGCGCGCGATGGGCCACAAGCGCGGGGTGGAGGCGGTCCGCAAGCTGGTCCGCAGCCTGGAAGGCACCGGGATCGAGTGCCTGACGCTCTACGCCTTCAGCACCGAGAACTGGAAGCGCCCGGAGGAAGAGGTGTCCGACCTCATGAACCTCATGCGCAGCTTCATCCGTTCCGACCTCGAGGAATTCGTGGCCAACGGCGTGCGGCTGAAGATCGTCGGCGACTGGCGCGCGCTCGATCCCGATATCGTCGCGATGCTGGAGGACGCGCTGGAGCGTACCGCAGGCGGCACGCGCACCGTGGCGGTCGCGCTCAATTACGGCGCGCAGCAGGAAATCGCAGCCGCAGCCCGTGCCGCGGCGGAAGAAGGTGAGATCACCCCGGAGGCGATCGAGCGGCACCTGTTTACCGCCGACCTGCCACCGGTCGACCTGCTGATCCGCACCAGCGGCGAGGTGCGCCTGTCGAATTTTCTGCTATGGCAAATGGCTTATGCGGAAATGATTTTCGTCGATACGCTGTGGCCGGACTTTGGCCCTGAAGATTTGCGCAAGGCTTTGGACGTCTTTGCGAAGAGGGAGAGGCGCTATGGAGGCCGCTGAGAGCGACGGCGCAGACAAGCCGACGCTGGAAGAGGTGCGCGAGCATTCGCGGCGCAAGACGCTGGGCATCAGGGCCGCCTCTGCGGCGGTGATGCTCGCGATTGCGGTTGCGGTGTACTGGGCGCTGGGCGCCCGGGGTCTGGACATCATCGTGGCGGTGGTCGCCGCGCTGTGTTTCTTCGAACTGCTGTTCCTGATCGTGAAGGCGACCGACAACGTCGCATTCCGGCTGGCGGGAATCCTGGCAGGCGCGGTCTATATCGGGCTTGCGGCGCTGATCCTGATCGATTTCGACGTGCAGTATTTCTACATGGCGATCGCGGTCGTCGTGCTCGCCGATACCTTCGCCTATATTTTCGGGACGCTGATCGGCGGCCCGCGCATCATGCCCAAGGTCAGCCCGAACAAGACCTGGGCGGGGCTGATCGGGGGAATGTTCGGCGGCTTCCTCGCGCTGACCCCGCTGATCTATCTCTCTTCACGGATCATGGGCGTGCTGGACATGCAGGCCCTGACCGTCGCCGCCGTCGCCGGGCCTGTCCTGGCGGTGATCGCGCTGGCCGGCGACCTGTTCGAAAGCTGGTTGAAGCGTAAGGCGGGGGTCAAGGATTCCAGCCGCCTGATCCCGGGCCATGGCGGCTTCTTCGACCGGTTCGACGGCGTCATCCCGGTCGCGATCGTGATCGGCGTGATCGTGTCCCTGGCGTGATCGGCTGATGCGTTCCATCTCCATCCTCGGCAGCACCGGATCGGTCGGCGATTCGACGCTCAAGCTGCTGCGCCAGCACCGCAGCGACTGGCGGGTCGAGGCGCTGACCGCGCATTGCAGCGCCACCAAGCTGGCCGAACTGGCCCGCGAATTCGACGCGAAGATCGCCGTGGTCAGCGACGAGGCATGCCTGCCCGAACTGCGCGAGGCGCTCAGCGGGAGCGGGATCGAGGCTGCGGGCGGCCGCGCTGCGCTGATCGAGGCGGCGAGGCGCCCGGTCGATATCACCATGGCCGCGATCGTGGGCTGTGCCGGGCTCGCTCCGGTCATGGCCGCGATCGAGCAGGGCGGTACGATCGCGCTGGCCAACAAGGAAGCGCTGGTTTCCGCAGGCCCGGTGATGACCGAAGCGGTCGCCAAACACGGCGCGACGCTGCTGCCGGTCGATTCGGAGCACAACGCGATCTTCCAGTGCCTCGCGGGCAATCGCCTGTCCGAGGTGCGGATGATCACGCTGACCGCGAGCGGCGGCCCGTTGCGGCTGCTCAGCGCCGAGGAACTGCACCGGGTCACCCCCGATCAGGCGGTCGCGCATCCCAATTGGGACATGGGCGCGAAGATCAGCGTCGATTCGGCAACGATGATGAACAAGGGCCTGGAACTGATCGAGGCGCATCATCTGTTCCCCGTCGGGCTCGATAAGATCCGTATCATCGTCCACCCGCAAAGCGTGATCCACTCGATGGTCGAATATCTGGACCACTCGACGCTCGCCCAGCTCGGCCCGTCGGACATGATGGTGCCGATCGCCTCGTGCCTCGCCTGGCCAGAGCGGATGGATAGCCCTTGCGAGCCGCTCGACCTGGCAAAGATCGGCGAACTCAGCTTCTTTGCCCCCGACGAGACGCGCTTTCCGGCAACGCGCCTTGCGCGCGAGGCGTGCGAGGAGGGCGGGGCGGCCCCGGCGGTTCTCAATGCCGCCAACGAGATAGCCGTTGCGTCCTTCCTGGCCGGTCACATTCCGTTCACGCGGATTGCCGCACTGGTGGAGGACGTTCTGGAACAGTCGAACCGGCCGCCAAGGCCCGCCACGCTCGATGACGTGCTGGCGATCGACGAAGCTGCCCGCAGGCAGGCCCAGGCGATTCTGGAGAACGCATGATCGAACAGCCTCCCTTCTGGATGTGGATAGTCGGCTTCCTGCTGGTGCTGGGGCCGCTGGTGACACTGCACGAGCTGGGCCACCTGCTGATCGGCCGCTGGCTCGGCGTGAAGGCAGAGGCTTTCTCGGTCGGTTTCGGCAAGGAACTGGCCGGCTTCAACGACAAGCACGGCACCCGCTGGCGGATCTCTGCGCTGCCGCTGGGCGGCTACGTCCAGTTCAAGGGCGACATGAACCCGGCGAGCATGCCCGATCGCGATGCCCCGGTGGAAGACGGCGCGTTCCAGCACGCATCGCTGTGGCGGCGCGCGCTGATCGTGTTTGCAGGGCCCGCGACCAACATTCTGATCGCAGTGGGTATTTTCGCCGCCTTCTTCATGTTCATCGGGCGCCCGGTTCCGGTCGATCCCAACGCCCAGCTGACCATTGCGAGCTTTACCGAGGATTCGGCGGCGCGCGAGGCGGGGCTGCAGGTCGGCGACCGGCTGGTGTCGGTGAATGGCGAGAAACTCGAGTCGTTCAGCGAATTGCAGAACACGATCATGCTGCGTCCCGAAGAGACGATGACCTTCGAGATCGAACGTGACGGCGCGCTGAGCACGGTCGATGTGACCACCCGCAGTACCGAGGTCGAAGACCGTTTCGGTAACGAAATGCGGATCGGGATGATCGGGGTCGCTCCGCAGGAGGTCCAGTACGATTATCGTGCGCTCGGCCCGATAGAGGCGATCGGGGCGGGGGTCGACCAGTCGGTCAAGACGGTCGACATGATGATTACCGGTATCGGCCAGATTTTCACCGGCAAGCGCTCGGTCCAGGAGCTGGGCGGGCCGATCTCGATCGCGAAGTTCTCGGGCGAGCATCTCAGCCTCGGGCCGCTCGCGTTCATCAGCTTTGTTGCGCTGATCTCGCTTAATTTGGCATTCATTAACCTGCTGCCAATCCCGGCGCTGGACGGCGGTCACCTGGCTTTTTACGCGGCGGAAGCGATCCGTCGTAAACCGGTCGGCCCCCGGACGACGGAAATGGCGTATCGCACCGGTGTGGCCCTAGTGCTGGCATTGATGCTATTCGTGACTGTTAACGACCTGGTGAAGCTGTTGCCCTTCGGGTGATAGCGAGCCGGGAAGCATGAGAGAGGCGGACCCAGCAGCGATTTCGACCTGCTTGAAAGGGGCGCGCGTATCGGGCACAGGGCGCCGGATCGTTTGGTCCGGTTGTCGATACGACAAAGCAAGGTCCGATCCGGGGTCAGAAATTTTGACGGGACAACTTCGCCAATGACGGCCATTCAGACGGGCGCATCGCGCCGCAGCTGCAATATTCGCAATTATGCGCTCGCACTTCTTGCCGGCACTACGCTGGCCGGGCTTCCTCAGGCGGCCTTGGCCCAAGCGGAGGATGACGCGCAGCAGACCGATCAGGCCGCTGAGCAGGCCGATCCGGCTGCGGACACGACCGGCCCGGTTGCCGCGCTCCAGCAGGGCGACGTGATCCGGTCGATCTCCGTTCAGGGGGTCCAGCGGCTCGAGCCGAACACCATTCTCAGCTACGTCCGGCTGCGCCCGGGCGATACCTACACCACCGCAGCCGCCGACCAGGCGCTGAAGGATCTCGCCGCGACCGAGCTGTTCGAGAGTTTCTCGATCCGCAACGATAACGGCAATGTCGTGATCGAGGTCGAGGAAAACCCGGTCATCAACCGCATCATCCTCGAAGGGAACGAGCGGCTGAAGGACGACAAGATCGTGCCGGAGATCAAGCTCGCCCCGCGGCAGATCTTCACCCGCTCGAAAGTCCGTGCGGACGTTGCTCGGATCATCGAGCTGTACAAGCGGCAGGGGCGCTTCGCCGCGACGGTCGAGCCCAAGACCGTGCAGCTGAGCCAGAACCGCGTCGACCTCGTGTTCGAGATCACCGAGGGGCCCAAGTCCAAGGTCCGCCAGATCAACATCATCGGGAACGAGGAGTTTTCCGACGGTGATCTGAAAGGCGAAATGGTCACCAAGGAAACCGGCCTGTTCAGCTTCCTGAGCGGAAACACCGGTTACGATCCTGACCGTCTGGCATTCGACCAGCAGAAGCTGCGCGAATTCTACCTCAAGCAGGGCTATGTCGATTTCCGTGTCGTCTCGGCGGTGGCCGAGCTGACGCCGGACAAGCGCGATTTCATCATCACCTACGTCGTCGAGGAAGGCGAGCGCTACAAGTTCGGCGATGTCGAGGTGACGAGCGAGATTCGCGATTTCAATGGCGAGACGCTGACCCAGGGTCTGGGGATCACCAGCGGCGACTGGTACGATGCTCAGCGCATCGAAGACACGGTCGAGCAGCTGAGTGAGCTGGCCGGCCGCTTCGGTTACGCCTTTGCCGACGTGCGACCGCAGTTCCGCCGCAATTCCGATGACCTGACCATGGATGTCACGCTGGTCATCAACGAGGCGCCGCGCGTTTACATCGAGCGGGTCGACATCAACGGTAACACGCTGACGCAGGACAAGGTGATCCGCCGCGAATTCCGGTCCGCCGAAGGCGATCCGTTCAACTCGCTGCAGGTGGAACGAACCACGGCCCGCATCAACTCGCTCGGCTTCTTCCAGGAAGGCTTCGAGGTCGAGCAGAAGGAAACCGGGGAAGACGACCGGATCATCCTTGAAGCCAACGTTGTCGAACAGCCGACGGGTGAACTGCAGCTGTCGGCTGGCTTCTCCTCGCTTGAGAGCTTCCTCTTCTCTGGCTCGATCCGACAGCGCAACTTCCGCGGTCGCGGTCAGACCGTCGGGGCGTCCGCGCAGTTCTCGCGCTATTCGCGCTCGTTCAATCTGAGCTTCTCCGAGCCTTACGTGTTCGATCGGAACATCTCGGCCGGCGTCGATCTCTACCGTCGGGACGTCAGCAGCTTCAACTTCCTTGGCAATGATCGCGAGCCGAGCTTCAAGCAGGCGACCACCGGTGGCTCGCTGCGGCTGGGCGTGCCGTTGACCGAATATTCGACCATCGTCGGCAGCTATACGCTCAACTACGATCAGGTCAGCGTCGACGAGCGGCTCTATTTCCGCGATCTCGACGGAGACGGCACGACCGAGTGCGACCCGCTTCAGGCCAGCCGCTTCCTTTGCGACGTGATCGGGGACCGGGTCAGTTCGATCCTCGGCCTGAACTACGTCTACAGTTCGCTCAACAGCTATTATCGCCCGAGCCGGGGCGAGCGGATTACGCTCGGCGCGAGCTTTGCGGGCCTTGGCGGCGACGTTAAGTATGCCAAGTTCACCGCCAATGCCTCCAAGTACTGGTCCGTCTTCGGTGGCTTCATCTTCTCGCTGTCTGCCGAAGGTGGCTACATCAAAGGTCTTGAGGATCGCGGGCCGGGCGTCGACGATGTCCGCCTGACCGACCGCTTCTTCCTTGGTGAGCCGCAGTTCCGGGGCTTCGATATCCGGGGTGTCGGTCCGCGTATTCTGCGCCAGCCGTATGTGGACGGAGAAAACGGGCCGGAACTGATCACCGATCGCGACCGGGTCAGGGACGATTCGCTGGGTGGCAGCGCCTATTATCTGGGACGTGCTGAGCTCGAAATTCCGCTCGGCTCGGGTGCCCGTGAACTTGGTCTGCGCCCGTCGATCTTCGTCGATGTCGGTGCTCTGTTCAATGTGACGACG
The DNA here is from genome assembly GCF_019857185.1 of Alteriqipengyuania abyssalis. Taxonomy (GTDB): domain Bacteria; phylum Pseudomonadota; class Alphaproteobacteria; order Sphingomonadales; family Sphingomonadaceae; genus Alteriqipengyuania; species Alteriqipengyuania abyssalis. The sequence goes on from NZ_JAHWXP010000001.1 coordinate 64,042, forward strand.
CCGACGCTGATCGATTACCCCAACGGGCTTCAGGGCACCGACGCCGACGGTAACCCGCAATATGTCGAGGATGGTCTGATCGTGACCGATCCGCTGGATGACGAGGGCAATGCCAACACTCCGTACATCCTGCCCAACTCGCGTGTTCGCGAAGTCTTCCTTGGCGACAGCGCGAGCCCGCGCGTGTCGATCGGCGCAGGCGTGGACTGGAACTCGCCCTTCGGCCCGTTCCGCATCGATTTCGCCTATGCCCTGCGCAAGGAGCCGGGCGACGACACCAAGACACTCTCATTCAACGTAGGGACGCAATTCTGATGAAACTCGCCAAAGCAATGCTCGCCGGTGCGACCATCCTGGGCGCCACGCTGGCCGCCGTGCCCGCCGCCGCTCAGGTCAACGGCATCGCAATCAGCAACCCCGAAGCGGTGATCCTGCAGAGCGCGGCGCGTCAGGCCGCCTATCAGCAGATCAGCCAGCAGTACCAGGCGCAGCTCCAGCAGCTCAGCACGGTCCGCCAGGAAGCCTCGCAGCTCGAGCGCAGCCTCGACACCAATTCGGACAACCAGGTGAGCGACGCGGAAATCCAGGCGAACCCGACCGTGGTCGCCCAGATCCAGCAGAAAGAGCAGCAGATCGCGCAGATCTATCAGCCCATCCAGCTGGCGCAGGCCTATGCGATCGAGCAACTGGTGGCCGACTACGAAAACGCGCAAAATCAGGTCATCCAGCAGAAGAAGATCCAGATGCTGCTGAGCCCGGACGTGGTCCAGTATGCGCCGGAAAACGCCAATGTCACGCAGGACATTCTGACCGTTCTCGACCAGCGTATGCCGACCGTGCAGACCGCGCCGCCGGCAAACTGGCAGCCGAGCCGTCAGGCAGTCGCGCTGCAGCAGCGCATTCAGCAGATCCTGCTGGGCCTCGCGCAGCAGCAGGCGATGCAGGCCGCGCAGCAGCAGGGCCAGCAGCAGGCCCCCGCGCAGCCGTCCGGGCGCTGATACCCTCGCCGACATGGATAATAGCGAAACAGCCGACACGCGGAAAATGGATGTGCGGCAGGTCCTCAAGGCCCTGCCGCACCGCTACCCCATGCTGCTGGTCGACCGGGTCGAAAGCCTGACCAAGGGCGAGGACATCCATGCGGTGAAGGCGGTGACCTTCAACGAGGATTTCTTCCAGGGCCATTTCCCCGGCGCGCCGATCATGCCCGGCGTCTTGCAGATCGAGGCGCTGGCGCAGGCCGCCGCGATCCTCGGCATCGAGACGCTGGAACTCGCCGGCAGTGGCAAGCTGGTCTATTTCATGGGTATCGACGGAGCCAAGTTCCGCGCGCCGGTGACGCCGGGCTGCCTGCTCGATCTCAAGGTCTCGTTCCTGCAGAAGCGCAGCCGGGTCTACAAGTTCGCCGGCAAGGCGAGCGTGGACGGCAAGGTTACCTGCGAGTGCGAGTTCACCGCGATGATCGCCGATCCGCCCGAATAGGGGCGGGAGCGAAGCAGGCTTGCCAATCGGGCGCGTTGGGACTATCGGCGCGCCTTTCCCACCCAACAGCTGGACCGGTCGGAACCGTTCCGAGGCTATGGAGACATGACATGAAGGCCGAAGGTCACCCCGATTATCACACCATCACGGTCAAGATGACCGATGGTACCGAATTCCAGACCCGCTCCACCTGGGGCAAGGAAGGCGACACGCTGACGCTGGAAATCGACCCGACCAGCCACCCGGCATGGACCGGCGGCAAGCAGCAGCTTCAGGAAGGTGGCCGCGTGGCCGCGTTCAACAAGCGCTTCGGTGGGCTCAGCCTCAAGAAGTAACGCGATTCTACGCGCTTTGCGGCCTCGTGCCGCGAGGGAAGGGCGGTCCGACGGGGCCGCCCTTTTTCGTTTGCCGAACCTGGTTGGCCCAACCTAGCTGGCGCAGTCGACGCAGCGTGTCGCGATGGGCCGCGCCTCCAGTCGCTTGCGAGCGATTGGTTTCCCGCACTGACTGCACCTGCCGTAGGTGCCGTTCTCGATCCGCAGGAGCGCCATGCGGATCTGTGCGATTTCCTGGCGCAGGACGCCATCGACGCCCTCGAGCGCCTCGTCGTCGGCCAGATCGATCGCCTGTTCGCTCGAATCGGCATCGAGGGGGTGGCGCAGATCGTCTTCGATCACGTCAGCCCGCTCGAGCAAGTCCGCGAGCCGCTGCTCCAGCTGTTCGCGCAGATCGCCATAGTCGGTCATTGCCACTCTCCTGTAACCGTTGTTGTCGACGGTTTAGCAGGAAGCGGCGGGGCAAAGATTGATCTCGGTCAATTCGAAAACGGTCGAACCGTGGTTCCTCTTACCAACCCCACGGCTTCTCGCGATACCACTTGGTGATCACGTACTTGGTGCCTTTGCGCACCTTCATCCCGTGATGCATCGTATTGGGATTGGTCGACTGGTCGGGGCGGCGGTTGTTCCAGCACAGCAGCTTGCCCGTTTCGGGCTGGAAGCTCTTCTTGAGCACCTTGAACCGCGTCGCGCCGCCAGCTTCGGGTTCGTTGAGGTAGATCATGAAGGTCCAGGTGCGCTGCCCCGCGACCGAGCAGTATTTCTCCCAGTCCTGCCCGTCGGGATTGAAATAGTCGCAATGCGCCTTGAACTCCTGCCCGACGGCATAGCGCTGTCCCTGCAGGGGCTCGCCATGCGCGGGGTCGATGCCTGAAAGCTGCGCCAGCATCGCCTCGAGCCGCTGGGTGCGCGGGTCGTCCATCGGCAGATCGCAGGTCTCGCTGGTGCGGAAATACATGTCGCCGTCGTGATCGGCGAGGGTGGAGGGCCGCCGGTCCGCATCGATCATCCCGATCAGCTCCCCGCAGAAATCCGGATCGAGGAAGCGCCGCATCTGCAGGAGCTCGATCTTGGGGAAGGGCAGGCGCTGCATGCCCCGCGCCGCGAGTTCGTCTGAATCGGATTCGCCCGGATCGCGCATGCGCGCCTCATGCGAAGCGGTGGACTATTTTGCAAGCCGCGCAATAATGCTGCGTAAAGACGATGATTTTGCGTTTTTCACTTCCCAAATCGCGCTCGCCGTGCAAGCGAGCCTCCACACGCAAGTTCCGCTCTTGACGCGGCGATTCGTGTACGTAACTGCCCTGCGCCTGGCGTGGCCGCGTCGGGGCATATGGCGATCGTAGCTCAGTTGGTTAGAGCGCCGGTTTGTGGTACCGGAGGTCGGGGGTTCGAGACCCCTCGATCGCCCCATTTTCCCCTGCGGGTCTAGGGTTCGAGAGAACCGGCGCTGCCGGGTTCGTGCGAGCCCGGGTCACTCTTGCAGGGATGATGCACAAGCCGATGAGCGCTTTCTGGACCGACCGCGATTTCGACGACCACGAGGTCGTCCACTTCGTTCATGACGAAAAGCGGGGGCTGACCGCGATCATCGCTCTCCATTCCACCCATCTCGGCCCGGCAGCGGGCGGCACGCGGTTCTGGCATTATGCCGAACCTGCCGCCGCGATGCGCGACGCGCTGCGTCTGAGCCGCGGGATGAGCTACAAGAACGCCATGGCCGGCCTGCCGATGGGCGGGGGCAAGGCGGTGATCCTCGCCAATCCGGAACGCAGGAAGACGCCCGAGATGCTCGCCGCGTTCGGCGATGCGGTCGACGCTCTGGGCGGCAAATACGTCACCGCCGAAGATGTCGGCATCACCGTGGAAGACATGGTCGCGGTGAACCAGCGGACCGATTACGTCTCCGGTCTGCCGGTCGCGGAAGGCGAGGCGGGCGGCAACCCTGGCCCGTTCACCGCACTTGGCATCTATCTGGGCATCAAGGCGGCGGTGAAGCACAAGCTGGGCCGTGACAGCGTCGAAGGCGTGCATGTCGCCATGCAGGGAATCGGCAGCGTCGGTGGCGGCGTTGCGCGTCTGCTCGCCAAGGACGGCGCGAAGCTGACGCTGGCCGACATCGATACCGACGGTGCACAGGCGCTGGGGCAGGAACTGGGTGCCGACGTGGTCGCTCCCGATGCGATCATGTCGCTGGGCTGCGACGTGTTCAGCCCCAATGCGCTGGGCGCGATCCTCAATGATGAGGGGATTGCCCGGCTCGACTGCGCGATCGTTGCAGGCGGCGCGAACAACCAGCTTGCCGGGCCCGGAAACGGTGCCGCACTGGCCGAGCGCGGGATTCTCTACGCGCCCGACTACGTGATCAACGCGGGCGGCATCATCAGCGTCACGATGGAATATCTGTGCCGCCGCGACAGCGCTCCGTGCGACATTAACGAAGTGCGCAAGCGCATCGCGCAGATCCCCGAGCGGCTGACCAAGATCTGGCAGGACAGCGAGGCGAGCGGTTCCTCACCCGACCAGGTCGCGGACGCGATGGCGCAGAAGCTGATCGGCCGCGGCTGATCCGATCCGGCTCGCCCCGATCAGGCCGGGGATGATCCCGCGGCCTGCGGGCAAAAAACGCGACGAATCCTTGCGCGCAGCCCGCGCGGGCGGCATAGGGGCAGGCGATAAAATCATGCATGGTTTCGCTAATCCCCGCCGGTTTCTAGGTCTCGCGAAAAGGCTGACACCGATCCTCCTCGTTGTGGGCCTGCTGGCCTCGACGGGCGCGATCGTGTGGGGCCTCGTCATGGTGCCGCCCGACCGCCTGATGGGCGAGACCGTGCGGATCATCTTCATTCACGTGCCGACCGCGTGGCTTGGCATGGCGGGCTGGATGACGATCGCGGGGTCGAGCCTTGCGCTGCTCGTCTGGCGCCATCCGCTTGCGGCTCTGGCCGCGCGTGCTGCCGCCATTCCGGGCGCGGTGTTCACGGCGATCTGCCTCGCCACCGGGTCGATCTGGGGCCGGCCGACATGGGGCACCTGGTGGGTGTGGGACGGGCGGCTGACCAGCATGCTGATCCTGCTGTTCCTCTACCTCGCCTATATTGCGCTGAGCCAGGCAGTCGACCGCGAGGGTGCCTCGTCGCGCCTGCCCGCGATCTTCGGGCTGGTCGGGGCGGTCAACATCCCGATCATCAACCGCTCGGTCGTGTGGTGGAACTCGCTTCACCAGCCGCCCAGCATCACCACCGGTGGCAGCAGCATCGACGGGGTCTTCCTGTGGCCGATGCTGATCGCGATGCTGGGCTTTACCTGCCTGTTCGCCGCGACCGTGCTGATGAACATGCGCGCGCTGCTGGCACAGGCGCAGGCAGAGGCGCGGTTGCGCCGCCGCGCGATGGAAGCGGAGCCCGCCTGATGGTTCGCGAAGCCCTCTCCCAATGGGACTATGTGATCGCCGCCTATGCGATCGCTATTCCGGCGATTGCCGCACTGCTGATCTTCAGCTGGCTGCGGATGCGCCGGGCAGAGCGTGCGCGCGACGAAGCGCGGCAGAAGGGTCGCAAGGGATGAATACGCAAAAGACCGGCCTCGCCCCCAAGCATCAGCGGCTGATTCTGGTGGTCGTCGCGCTGCTGGTGCTGGTCGCGGCAGGAATGCTCGCCGCGTGGGGCCTGCGCAGCCAAGCCGACTATTTCTATCTGCCCGAGGATATCGCCAAGAATCCGCCCGAGCCGGGCCGTGCGATCCGCCTTGGCGGGATGGTCCAGCAGGGTTCGATCCGCACGCTGTCGGATGGCGTGACCATCGCCTTCCGGGTGACCGGGCGTGAAGGCAATGCGATCCCGGTGACCTATCGCGGGATCGTGCCGGACCTTTTCGTCGAAGGATCGGGCGTGATCGCCAATGGCCGGCTGGGCACCAACGGCACTTTCGAGGCCGAGACCCTGCTCGCCAAGCATGACGAGAATTACACCCCGCGCGAACTCGAAGGCCTGAGCGATCAGGCCATGCACGAAGTGCTCGAAGAAAGCGCAGCAGGCACGCCGTGATTGCAGAGATCGGTCTTGCTGCCCTGTGGCTCGCCGCAGGGCTCTGCGCATTGCAATTCATCGCCGGCGTTCTCGGGGTGCGTGAGGCAGGCGCGGACGGCGCGGTTCATCCGGTCAGCGCGCTCGCGCGGCCTGCGGCGGTGGTGCAGGGCCTGCTGTTGCTGGTCGCCTTCGCCTGCCTGCTGCGCGTGTTCGCGGTGACCGACCTGTCCGTGTCGCTGGTCGCGGACAACAGCCACGTCGACAAGCCGTTCATCTACCGCCTGGCGGCGGCCTGGGGGAACCACGAAGGCTCGATGCTGCTGTGGGTCACCATCCTGGGCCTGGCTGGCGGGCTGGTTGCGCTGTTCGAGCGGCGGATGGACGATCGCTTCATGAAGGCGGTGCTGGCTGCACAGGCGTTCATCGCACTCGGCTTCCTTGCCTTCCTGCTGTTCAGTTCCAACCCCTTCGCGCGGCTGAACCCGCCGGCCGATTTCGGCGCCGGGCTCAACCCGCTGCTGCAGGATATCGGCCTCGCGTTCCACCCGCCCACGCTCTACCTCGGCTATGTCGGCCTGTCGGTTGCGTTCAGCTTCGTCGTCGCCGGGCTGGTGACGCGCCAGGCCGGGCCGGAACTCGCGCGCGTCATGCGCCCGTGGGTGCTTGCGGCGTGGGTCGCGCTGACCCTCGGCATCGCGGCCGGCAGCTACTGGGCCTATTACGAGCTGGGCTGGGGCGGCTGGTGGTTCTGGGACCCGGTCGAAAATGCATCGCTGATGCCGTGGCTCGCCGCGACCGCGCTGCTCCATTCGGTCAGCGTGCTGGCGGCGCGCGACGCGCTGCGCACCTGGACGATCATGCTGGGCGTGGTCGCCTTTTCGATGAGTATGGTCGGCACCTTCCTGGTTCGCTCCGGGATTCTCACCAGCGTGCACGCCTTCGCCGTCGATCCGGAGCGCGGGGCCTTCATCCTCGGCCTGCTGGCGATCTATGTCGGCGGTGGCTTCGGGCTGTTCGCGCTGCGCGCCGGTGCGCTGGCGGAGGGCAAGCGCTTCGCACTGGTCAGCCGCGAGGGCGCGTTGGTGTTCAACAATGTTATGCTGAGCGGCATTCTGGCAGTGGTGCTGCTGGGCACGCTGTACCCGCTGGCGGCAGAGGCGCTGGGCACGCGCGTGTCGATCGGCCCGCCCTATTACAATCCGGTCAGCGCGATCTTCGCCGTACCGATGCTGCTGGTTCTGCTGGTCGGGCCGCTGCTGCGCTGGAAGCGCGACAGCCTGTCGCGCATCGCGGTGCCGCTGGCGATCGTGGGCGCGCTGCTGGCCGCCTCTGTCACCGTGCTGCTGCTGTTCACCGATGCCGGTGTGCTGCCGATCCTCGGCCTTGCGATCGCCGTTGCACTCGCACTGGCCAGCTGGCTGCCGCTGCGCGGGCGCAAGCTCAAACGCGTTCCGCTGGCGCTGTGGGGATCGATGCTGGCCCACTTTGGCGTCGCCGTGAGCCTTGCCGGCATGGCCAGCGAAACCGCCTTCTCGATCGAGCGACTGGTTGCGGTCGAGGCTGGGGAAAGCGTTGCGGTCGGGCCGTACCAGGTCACGCTGCAGGAAGTGGACCCCGTGGCGGGTCCGAACTGGACCGCGCTGGAAGGGCGGCTGGCGATCACCGGGGGCGGGGTGGACACCGTGCTGCGCCCGCAGGCGCGCTATTTCACCGATCCCCCGCAAAGCACCAGCGAAAGCGCTTTGCTGACCCGGTGGGACGGACAGTTCTACGCCATCCTCGGCGATGCAGCGGGTGAGGGGCGCTGGCAGCTGCGGCTGTGGTGGAAGCCTTTCGTCACGCTGATCTGGTACGGCGCGCTGCTGATCGCGCTGGGCGGATTGCTGTCGATCTTCGGCCACCTGCGCGCCAGTGCACGTTCGCGCCGTATCCGCGAGGAAGTGGCCCGTCGCCGGGCGGAAAAGGCATTGCTGTGAAAAAGCTCTGGCTCATCATTCCGCTGATGCTGTTCGCCCTATTTCTGGGGGTTGCGGCCTATCAGCTGACCCAGCCGCGCGACACGCTGGTCCGCAGCACGATGATCGGCAAGCCGTTGCCCGCGTTCGATCTGCCGGGCGCGACCGATGACGCACCGCGCGTCGCCTCGGGCCTGTTCGCCGATGGCCAGCCGCGCCTGCTCAACGTGTGGGCGACCTGGTGCGTACCCTGCATCGCGGAGGCTCCGCAGCTGGAGGAACTGGCGAAACGCGGCGTTCCGATCGTCGGCATCGCGATCCGCGACGAGCCTGAGGCAATCGCGCAGTTCCTTGAACAATATGGCGATCCCTATGCCGCGATCGCGCGAGACGATATTGCAGAGGTGCAGCTGGCACTCGGTTCCAGCGGGGTGCCCGAAACCTTCGTGATCGATGGCAAGGGCATCATCCGCCACCAGCATATCGGCGATATTCGCGAGAGCGACGTCGACGAGATCTACGCCAAGTGGGAGGCCGCAAAGTGACGCCATTTCCGCTTCTGGCCGCAGCGATGCTCTCGCTCAGCGCACCCATCGCAGGTCCGGCGGCGGGGCAGATGACCTCTTCCGCGCCGCTGGCGAACACCCAGCTCGCCGATCCGCAGCAGGAGGCGAGCGCGCAGGCGCTGATGGAAGAACTGCGCTGCCTCACCTGCCAGTCGCAGTCTATCGCCGATAGCAATGCACCGATGGCGGGGGACATGCGCCATCAGGTGCGCAGCCGGATTGCGGCGGGCGAAAGCCCCGAACAGGTCCGCGCCTGGCTGGTCGAGCGCTATGGCGATTACGTGACCTACCGCCCGGGGCTCGATTCGGCGACCTGGCCGCTCTTCGCGCTGCCGGTGCTGTTTCTGCTGGTGGCGGGCGTGATCCTGTTCCGGCGGCTGGGGAGGCGCGGCGAATGATCGGCACCTGGATCGCAATCGGCGTACTTGCACTCGCCGCCTTTGGCGTCGCCTGGCTGGTGGCGGGCGAGGGACGCCGCGTGTGGACGCTGATCGCCTCCGCGCTGGTCTTCGCGCTGGCGGGCTATGCGTGGCAGGGCTCACCCGACCTGCCCGGCAGCCCGCGCTCCGCGAAGGTCGAGGTCTCACCGACATCGGAGTCGCTGATCGATCTGCGGCGCAGCTTCTACAATATCGAAGGCATCATGCCCGCGCGCTTCGTGGTGACTGCGGATGCATTCTCGCGCCGGGGCAAGCATCGCGACGCCGCTGGCCTGCTGCGCAACGGCGTGCACGAGAATAGTGACGACGGGGAAGCGTGGCTGGCGCTGGCGCTCGCCCTTGCCGAACAGACCAAGGGGCGGGTCACGCCGCCGGTGGAATATGCGTTCGAGCGTGCCCGCGAAGCCTCGCCGGGCAATCCCGCGCCGTCCTATTTCCGCGGCATCGTCTCGATGCGCGGCGGTGCACTGGGCGAGGCGCGCGAGTTCTGGGCACAGGCGGTCGAGGACGCGCCGGAAGGTGCGCGCGGCCGTGACTACGTCGCGGCGCAGCTGGAGCGGCTCGACGGCGTGATCCGCGTGCTCGGAGAACGTGCGATGGAGGAACGCCCGGCGATGCAGGGTGCGCCCGGAATGCAGGCACCCGGGGCGCAGCCGCAGATGGGCCCCGCGCAGCCGAGGCAATAGCCGGCACGCCGATCGCAACTGCGCGCGATGTTGCACTTGCACACGGGCACTGCTAACCGCGCCCGTCGCACCCGACAAACGCACTGGTTCGTCGACGCCGGGTCCGCAACAGGTTGAGCATCGCGAAGATTTTATGAGCGGAGCATCCGTCCAGCCGGGCCTGGCACCGGAAAAATTCACCGAGTCGCACTCCAGCGGCTCGAAGGCGGCGCTCGCTGTGGGCGCGGTCGGCGTGGTCTTTGGCGATATCGGGACCAGCCCGCTCTACGCCTTCCGCGAGACCTTTCTGGGCGAACACAGCCTGACCATCGACAAGCTGCACATCTATGGTGTGGTCAGCCTGATCTTCTGGTCGATGACGCTGATCGTCTCAATCCAGTACGTCACCATCCTGATGCGCGCGGATAACAAGGGGCAGGGCGGCACGCTGGCGCTGGTTGCGCTGCTCTCGCGCTATATCGGCAAGTCGCGCTGGGGTTTCCTCACCGTCGTGCTGGGCGTGTTCGCGACCGCGCTGTTCTACGGCGACTCGATGATCACGCCCGCGATTTCCGTGCTTTCGGCGGTCGAGGGCTTGACGGTGGTCAATACCGGGCTGGAGCCACTGGTCATCCCCATCGCGCTGGTCCTGCTGGTCGGGCTGTTCCTGATCCAGCGGCGCGGCACCGCCGCCGTGGGCAAGCTGTTTGCGCCGATCATGATCGTCTATTTCAGCGTGATTGCGGTGCTGGGCACGATCCAGATCGTCCAGAACCCCTACATTCTGCAGGCGCTCAACCCCTGGTACGCGGTGCAGTTCTTCCTCACCGACGGCTACATCGCCTTCCTCGCGCTGGGTTCGGTCGTGCTGGCGGTGACCGGATCGGAGGCGCTGTATTCCGACATGGGCCATTTCGGCCGCGGCCCGATGCGGCTGAGCTGGTTCGGCTTCGTGATGCCCTGCCTGCTGCTCAACTATTTCGGGCAAGGGGCGATGATCGCGGCGATGGACCCGGCCGAGACGCTGGAGGCGATGAAGAGCCCGTTCTTCGTCATGGCCCCCGACGTGCTGCGCCTGCCGCTGGTGATCCTCGCCACTGCTGCGACGTTCATCGCCAGCCAGGCGGTGATCTCCGGCGCGTTCTCGATCACCCACCAGGCGATCCAGCTGGGCTTCATCCCGCGTCTTTCGACCGAACACACCAGCGCGACCGAGCGCGGGCAGATCTACATTCCCTTCGTCAACAACGTGCTGATGGTCTCGGTCATCCTGCTGGTGCTGATGTTCCAGTCCTCGACCAACCTCGCCAGTGCCTACGGCATCGCGGTGACCGGCGCGATGTTCATCGACACGCTGCTGATGGGCGTGCTGCTGATCGCGGTGTGGAAGTGGAAATGGTGGCTGATGGTGCCGGTGTTCCTGCTGTTCGTCTTCGTCGACGGGGCCTACTTCGCGGCCAACCTGCCCAAGGTGCCCTCGGGCGGCTGGTTCCCGCTGGTCGTTGGCGGATTCGCCTTCCTGCTGCTGACCACCTGGTCGCGCGGGCGCAAGCTGATGCGGGAGCGGATGGGCGAGGTCGCGCTGCCGATCGAGATCTTCGCCAAGTCCGCGCAGAACAGCGCCACCCGCGTGCCGGGCACCGCGATCTTCATGGCGTCGAGCACCGCCGGTGTGCCCTCCGCGCTGCTGCACAATATCAAGCACAACAAGGTGCTGCACGAACGCGTGGTGATCCTGACGGTCGAGATTCAGGACGTGCCCTATGTCGATCCGGAGCAGCGCTGCGAGTTCACCGAGATCGGCGACGGCTTCTACCGTGCGGTGCTGCGCTATGGTTTCATGGACGAAACCAACGTGCCCGAAGGACTGAAACACATGAGCCGTTGCGGCGGCAAGTTCGACATGATGGACACCAGTTTCTTCCTCAGCCGCCAGACGCTGCTGCCGGGAGACAAGCCGGGCATGCCCGTGTGGCGCGAGAAGATCTTCAGTTGGATGCTGCGCAACGCGGCAAGCGCGATGGAGTTCTTCAGCCTGCCGACGAACCGCGTGGTCGAGCTGGGTTCTCAGGTGCGGATCTAGAGTTCTGCAAGACGCCATCCGCACGTTGCGGGTTTACGGCACCGACGGTTTCCCCTTGTCACCTTGCCGGTGATCGTCTCTCACGGGCCTATGCTGAGCCTTAGCCCGGAAGTCGCGCTCCTCGTCCTGGGCATCCTCCTTCTCGCCACGGTGTTCGCGGGCTCGCTTTCGAGTCGGTTCGGATTGCCGGCGCTGATCGGCTTCCTGTGCCTGGGCATGCTGGCCGGGGTGGACGGGCCCGGCGGGATCGCGTTCGACGATTACCTGCTGACCCAGGGCGTAGGCATCGCGTGCCTCATCTTCATCCTGTTCTCTGGCGGCATCGACACCGACTGGCGCGACGTGCGCCGTGTTGCCACGCCCGCGCTGGTGCTGGCCACTGGTGGCGTTCTGATCAGTGCGGGGATCATGGCGCTCGCGGCGAACCTGCTGCTGGGGTTCAGCCCGTATCAGGGCTTCCTGCTGGGCGCGATCATCGCTTCGACCGATGCGGCGGCGGTGTTCGCCATCCTGCGGTCCACCGGGCTCGACCTGCATGGCGACGTCCCCGCGCTGATCGAGGTGGAATCGGGCTCCAACGACCCGATGGCGATCTTCCTCGTCGGGGCTGCACTGATGTTCATTACCGTGCCCGACTTCTCGCCGATCACGCTGGTCCCGCAATTCCTGCTCCAGATGGTGCTGGGCGCAGCCGTCGGCTTCGGCGCGGGCTACCTGCTGCCCGAGATCCTCAAGCGCTCGCAATACCGCCATGGCGGCCTCGCGTTCGTCATTTCCATCGCTGCTGCGCTGATCGCCTACGGGCTGGCATCCGTCCTTGGCGGAAACGGCTTCCTTGCCGCCTATGTCGCAGGTCTGACCGCAGGCAACCGGACCTACCGCGCGAGCACGATCGTCTCCACCTTTCAGGATGGGCTGGCGTGGCTGGCGCAGGTGGTCATGTTCCTCACGCTCGGCCTGCTGATCACGCCGTCCAACCTCACCGGCGTGATCGTGCCCGGCCTCGCCATCACCTTCATCCTGATGTTCATTGCCCGCCCGGTGAGCGTGTTCGTGTGCCTCGCGCCGTTCCGTCAGTTCGGCTGGCGGGCCAAGCTGTTCGTGTCATGGGCGGGGCTGCGCGGCGCGGTGCCCATCGTGCTCGCCACCTTCCCCATCGTCGCGGGCGTGCCGAGCGCGTTCACGATCTTCAACATCGTGTTCTTCGTGGTTCTGCTGTCGAGCATGATCCAGGGGCCGACGATCAACTGGCTGGCCAACCGCCTGGGCCTGCGGGCCGAGCAGGATGTGGCCGGCCCCGTGCCTGCGGATGACGCGGAGCTCTAGGCTCCGGTACTCTAGGCGCCCGTGGGCGGTTCTTCCTCGACCAGGCCTTCCTTGCGCTCCGGGTCGAGCCCGTGCCTGAGCAGCATCGGGATCTGGCTGAAGGTGAACGCGAAGCTGAGCCCCATGAACACCCACAGCTTGGACCAGAGCCAGTCCTCGAAGCTCAGGTTCATGCGCAGCACTTCGTTGAGCACCGCGAGGAACAGGAAGAAGAAACCCCAGTTGCGCGACAGTTTGAGCCAGCCTTCTTGGCTGAGCCCTTCGAACGCGGCCTCCAGCAGCCATTGCAGGAACGCCTTGCCGCGCAGCCAGCCGATCAGCAGCACGACACCGAAGAAGGCGTAGAGCACGGTCGGCTTCACCTGCACGTAGAACGGATCGCGCAGCAGGATCGTCATCCCGCCGAAACCGACGATCAGCACGGTCGACAGCATCAGCATCTTGGAGATCTGCCCGGTCAGCAGCTTGCTCGCGATCAGTGCGGCGATGGCGGCAACGATGAATGCGCCGGTCGACTTGATGATGGCGACGAGCGTGCCGACGGAATCATCGCCATCGGGCCGGAAGAGGTAGAACGAGAGCAGGAAGACGATCAACGGGCCATAGTCGATCGCGACGTTGAGCCAGCCGGATCTGGTCTTCTTGGGCGGCGTTTGGGTGTCGGCCATCAATGTCTTCCCGTGTCGTTACGAGCGGCGCAGCCGCGCGGCATTCCATGCGCCAGGTCGGTCGCAAAAGCGAATCGCAATGACGACCTGTCAGGCCACCCCTGCGATGACGCGCGCGACCAGATCGGGGTCGAACGGGCGCAGGTCGTCGAGCTGTTCGCCGACTCCGATGGCGTGGATCGGCAGGCCGTATTTCTGCGCCGCCGCCACAAGGATGCCACCGCGTGCAGTGCCGTCCAGCTTGGTCATGATCAGCCCGGTGACGCCTGCGACCTCCTGAAACACGTCGATCTGGCTGAGCGCATTCTGGCCGTTGGTCGCATCGAGCACCAGCACGACATCGTGCGGCGCCTCGGGGTTGAGGCGGCCGAGGACTTTGCGGATCTTCGCCAGCTCATCCATCAGCTCGCGCTTGTTCTGCAACCGGCCTGCGGTGTCGACGATCAGCGCGTCGGTGCCTTCATCGGTCCCGCGCTTGACCGCGTCGAACACGATCGAGGCCGGATCGCCGCCCTCGGGCCCGCGCACCAGCGGCACGCCGACGCGGTCCGCCCAGGTCTGCAACTGGCCGATCGCGGCGGCGCGGAAGGTGTCGCCCGCCGCCAGCATGACCTCGTAATCGTCTTCCATGAAGAGGTGCGCGAGCTTGGCGATGGTGGTGGTCTTGCCGCTGCCGTTGACGCCGATCACCAGGATCACCTGCGGGCGCGGAAAGGCGGTGACTTCGAGCGGCTTGGCGACCGGGCGCAGGATCGCGGCGATTTCCTCCGCCACCGCCTCGCGCAGCTGGCGTTCGGTAATCTCGGCGCCAAAGCGCTGTTCGCGCAGCGCCTCGCGCACGCGGCCAGCGGCTTCGGGGCCGAGGTCCGACATGATCAGCGCATCCTCGATCTCGTCGAGCGTGGCGTCGTCGAGCCGCGTATTTCCCACCGGCGCGATATTCTCGCTCAGGCGGTCGGAAGTCTTGCGAAAGCCGCCCAGCAGGCGGTCGCTCCAGCTGGAGGAGCTCTGTTCGCTCATGCGAGCATCCCTTCGATGATCCGGGTGGGGGTAATGGAGGCGATGGTGCCCGGCGCGGTGCCTTCTGGCAAGGCGACGCGCGCGAAGTGCGGGGTGTAACCGCTGCCGTCCTTCTCGGCGAGCACTGTGTGCGGCTGGCCGATCAGGCTGGCGAGCCAGCCATCGCGGGTGCGCCGCACGGCGCTGCGCAATTCGGCAGCGCGCGCCTTGATCGTGGCGACGCCCACCTGCGGCATCCGCGCGGCAGGCGTGCCCGCGCGGGGCGAGTAGGGGAAGATATGTCCGTGGACGATGCCGCATTCGCGGATGATCGAGAGGTTATCGGCATGATGCGTATCGGTCTCGGTCGGAAAGCCCGCGATCAGGTCCGCGCCGATCGCGATCTCGGGCCGCTGCGCCTTGAGCCGCGCGACCAGATCGACCGCATCGCCGCGCAGATGCCGCCGCTTCATCCGCTTGAGGATCAGGTCGCTGCCATGCTGGAGCGAGAGGTGCAGGTGCGGCATCACCCGTGGTTCGTCTGCGATCAGATCGAACAGCGCGTCGTCGATCTCGATCCCGTCGACAGAGGACAGGCGCAGGCGCGGCAATTGCGGGAATTCATCCAGAATTGCGGCGACCAGCGCACCGAGTCGCGGCTCGCCCGGCAGATCGTGGCCCCAGGAGGTCAGATCGACCCCGGTCAGCACCACTTCCCGCGTGCCTTCGATCAGCCGCGCCTCGACCGCGCGCAACACGGCGGCGATATCGTCAGACCGGCTGGTGCCACGCCCCGCCGGGATGCTGCAGAAGGTGCAGGCATGGTCGCAGCCGTTCTGCACGCCGATGAAGGCGCGGGTCCCCTGCTGGCGCAGCGCCACGCGCGGCTCGGGGACGTTCCAGCTGCGCGCGTCGAGCTTGGCTTGATTGGCAACGAACCCGTCGACCTCGTCCATCGCGCCCAGCGCCTCGCGCTCGGTCTCGGCGGCGCAGCCGGTCACCAGCAGGCGCGCTCCGGGATGCGCCTTGCGCGCACGGCGGATCGCCTGCCGCGTATGGCGCACCGCCTCGCGCGTGACCGAGCAGGAATTGACCACCACCAGATCGGGCTGCGCCTCTACCAGCGCGGCGATCCGCTCGCTCTCGGCATGGTTGAGGCGGCAGCCGAGCGATATGACCCGGGTTTCGCTCAAGAATAGTCGTCCAGCTCGAAGGTGCCGCGAAACGCTTCGCTGGCAGGGCCGGCCATGTGAATGCCGCCTTCCTCGTCGTGGCGGATGGTCAGCGTGCCGCCGGGCAGCGTCACCTCGACCTCGGCATCGACCAGCCCCTGGCGATAGGCGACGGTCGCGGTGGCGCAGGCCCCGGTGCCGCACGCCAGCGTGAGCCCGGCACCGCGCTCCCACACACGCAGCCGGATCGCCTTGCGCGACAGGATCTGCGCGACGTTGACGTTGATCCGCTCGGGAAACAGCGGGTCGGTCTCGATCTCCGGGCCCAGCGTCTCCAGCGGCACGGCGCGTGCGTCGTCGACGAAGAACACGATATGCGGGTTGCCGACATTCACCGCGCTCGGCCGTTCGAGCATGTCCCAGCCCAGCGGCATCTCTCGCGTGTCCATCGCGTAGGCGAGTGGGATGTCCTGCCAGTCGAACCGCGCGCGGCCCATTGCGGCTTCGGCCATGTTCTCGCCCGGGCGCACGCGAAGAGTGCCGCCGGCGGTGGCGATGCTGGCGGGCTGGCCATGCAGGACCGCGACCGCGCGGGTCGCGTTGCCGCATGCCTCCACCTCGCCGCCGTCGGCATTGTGGATCCGCATCGCGAGGTCCGCCTCGTCCGACGGGCGGAGTACGATCAGCTGGTCGAAGCCGATCCCGCGGTGCCGGTCCGCCAGCGCGCGGATTTGCGCGGTGTCGAGTGAGGGCAGGTCGATCTCGCGCCCGTCGAGGATCACGAAATCATTGCCCAGGCCGTGCATCTTGATGAAGGGAAGGCGCATAGTTCTGCGCACTTATGGCGGGGTGGCCCCCGCGTAAAGGCCGTGCGCGTATAATGCGAGGTGTGCGGCGCGTGAGGCTCAGGCGCTCTTTCGGTGGTCGGGATCGGGAGCGGGCTGCGCGCCGGTTGCCACCGCGTTTTCGGCAAGCAGGTCGAGCTCGCTCAGCCGCTTGACCACGGCTGCCGCATCTTCCGGCTTGCCGTAGAGATAGCCCTGGCCCTTCATCTCCCCCATGCCGCGCAGGGTTTCCAGGATCGAAGCATCTTCGATCCCCTCGGCGGTAATGGGAATCTGGAGGCCCTGGCCCAGCGAGACGAGCGTGTTGACTATGTGATCCTGTTGCTCGCGATTGTGCATCAGCTCAGGCGAGGCCTGCGCCACGCGGCGCAGCTCGCCGACGAAACTCTTGTCGATCTTGACGCGGTCGAAGGGCAGGGTGCGCAGCTGGGTGAGGGTGGAAAAGCCGGTTCCGAAATCGTCGAGGCTGACACGCACGCCCAGGTTCTTCAGGCTGACGATCATCGTCTGCACCGCGGCGAGGTTTTCCTGCAGGCAGGCTTCG
This sequence comes from Alteriqipengyuania abyssalis, assembly GCF_019857185.1. GTDB lineage: Bacteria > Pseudomonadota > Alphaproteobacteria > Sphingomonadales > Sphingomonadaceae > Alteriqipengyuania > Alteriqipengyuania abyssalis. The sequence goes on from NZ_JAHWXP010000001.1 coordinate 81,153, forward strand.
GAAATCTCCACGTCCAGCCGGTGGGGCGGAAAGTCGCTGCCCAGCAACAGCTTCAGCAATTTCTGCGGCAGCCACGGATCGCGCAGCTGAACCGGAGAGATATTGATCGACAGGGTCAGGCTGGGGCTCCAGCTCTGGGCGTCGATCAGTGCGCGGCGGATCAGCATTTCGGACAGCGGGCCGATCAGGCCGCAATTTTCGGCGATCGGAATAAAGATATCCGGGCTGACTTCGCCCAGTTCCGCCGAATGCCAGCGGGCGAGCATTTCGAAGCCGACCAGTTGCCCGGTCTCAAGGTCGATCTGCTGTTCGTAATGAGGGGTGAACTCGCCGCGTTCGAGCCCGGCGCGAATCGCCGTTTCCATCTCGCGTCTAATCCGCGCCTCGGCCTCCATCGAAAGATCGAACCAGCAGAACCGGTTCCGGCCTTCCTTCTTGGCCTGATACATTGCGAGGTCGGCGCGACGCATCAGTTTGCGCGCCGCCGTTTCCAAATTCTCGATCGGCTCTTCGGGCCGGTGAACCGCGATACCTACCGAAATGGTCACCTCGAGCGAACCGACCTCGGTATCGATCGGCCTGGCAATATTGCCGGTCATCTCGCATGCCCACAGTTCCAGACTGTCGGGATCATCCTTTACCAGCGGCATGATGAACGCAAATTCGTCGCCACCCAGGCGCGCACAGTCCCCGCCGGGCGGCGTCATCGACTTGAGCCTGCGGGAGACTTCCAGCAGCACCTCGTCGCCGGCCTGGTGACCATTGGTGTCGTTGATCTCCTTAAAGCCATCGAGATCGATCATCACAAAACCAGCAGCGTACTGCGTGTCGCCAATCGCGGCGAGGGCGTTCATCATTTTCTCGGTCGCGCAGCGGCGGTTGAGGCAGCCGGTGAGAGGGTCGATCTGCGAAAGGTGTCGCGCCTGTTCTTCGGCCTCGCGGCGCTGCTCGATCTCCTTGCGCAGATCGACATAGCGACGCCAGCCGAAGATGATCAGCGCGATATTGAGCAGCAGGGCGTTGACGAGTGCGGTATCGGGCGGTGTGGCGCTGCTGTCGAGCCAGTGCCGCGCGACCTGCGGCATCACGGTGCCGCCGATGCCGACGAACAGGATGATCGCCGCAGTGGCGATGCCCAGCATCACCACGTCGCGCTGCGCCTTGTCGAGGCGGGGCAGATCGTCGACCTTGTCACCCATGAGGCGTGGCAATCTTCATCCTGAGAATGCAGTTTTCCGTCCGGTTCGACTCACTTTTGGCAGCAGGTCTTGAAAATCGGGTAAATGCGCCGTGCGAAAGTCGCGCCGATTGTGGTTTGCGTGCGATGGACCCTCGGCACGATCATGCGTTCTCCCCGAGGACGCTACAGATTCAAGGGAGCAGACATTGCGCTACTGGCTGATGAAATCGGAACCCGACGTTTATGGGTGGGACGATCTGGAAAAGGAAGGCACCGGCGTGTGGGACGGTGTCCGCAGCCATCAGGCGAAGAACAACCTCGCCGCGATGGAGGTGGGCGACCAGGCGTTCTTCTACCACTCCAATATCGGGCGCGAGATCGTCGGCATCGTCGAAATCGTCGAGGCTCACATGACCGACCCGACCGACGATACGGGCAAGTGGGCTGCGGTGCGGGTAAAGCCCAAGACCAAGCTTCCCAGCGTCGTGACCCTGAAACAGGTCAAGGCGGAGCCCCAGCTGGCCGAAATGCAGCTGGTCAAGCTGTCGCGCCTTTCGGTGGCCGAGGTGATGCCGGACGAGTGGTCGATCATCCTCGAAATGGCGGGTGTCTGACGCGGCTTTCGCGCACTCCGATGCGCGGCGTTTGTTCCGAAATTATGATAGGTGGAGCGCCGTGACGCGCTGGTCGCAAGCGGCACTCGCTTGGGCGCATCCGACCCTGCCAAAGGGAACGTAAACCCCTGTTTCCCGGTTTCTTTATCACATCGGCGCTGATGCCGACGCATGAGATGGAGAACGCAAATGGGTGAACTGAAGAGCAAGGTCGAAGGTAACGTCAACGAAGCCATCGGCAAGGTCAAGAAGCAGTCCAACGATCCCGAAACGCGCGCCGAAGGCCGCGGTCAGGAAGTGAAGGGCAAGGCCCAGCAGGCCAAGGGCGAAGTCCAGGGCGCGCTCGGCGACGATATCTGATCGTCACGCAGTGAAGTGAAAAGAGGGGCGGTGCCATTGCGGCGCCGCCCCTTTTTCGTCGCGTCAGGCCTTTGCGCGCAGACCGCTGACGGTCGCGCCGCTTGCAGCGAGCTGTTCGATGTCGATCTTCGCGTGGATCAGCCGCAATCCCTTGCGTCCCTTCGCCTCGATCAGGGCATCCTCGAATTCGCCGGTGGTTGCGGCAGTCGCGCTCCAGGCACCGAAACTCGCGGCGAAGGCCGCAAAGTCTGGATTGACCAGGTGGGTGGCAGAGATCCGTTCGGGAAACTCGCGTTCCTGATGCATCCGGATCGTGCCGTAGCCGCTGTTATCGACCACGATCGCCAGAAGATCGCAGCCCGCCTGCGCCGCGCTCGCCAGTTCCTGCCCGTTCATCAGGAAATCGCCATCGCCCGCCACGGCGACCACGGTCCGCTCCGGAAAACGCTGCGCCGCCGCGACCGCTGCGGGCACGCCATACCCCATCGCGCCGCAGGTCGGCGCGAGCTGGCTGGGATAGCCCTCGTAACGCCAGTAGCGGTGCCACCAGCCGGCGAAATTGCCCGCACCGTTGCAGATGATCGTATCGGCGGGCAGCGTATCGCGCATGAACTGCACGCAGGCCGCGAGGTCGAGCGGGTAGGTGTCGCTCGGTGTCGCTGTGGCCCACTCGGCCCATTCCTGGTGCGCTTGTGCACCCGCGTCGAACGGCAGCGGATCCTCGCCCGCCCATAGCGCCGCGCTCTCTGCAAATTCGTCCATGCTGGCGCAGATGGAGAGGTCGGCGGGGTAGACGCTGCCGATTTCCGCAGGATCGGGATGGACGTGGATCAGCGTGCGCTCCTTGTCCTCCAGCGGCGGGATGCGGTAGCTGTCGGTGGTTGCCTCGCCCAGCCGCGCGCCGACCACCAGCAGCAGGTCGGCCGCCTTGACCCGCTCTACCAGCTTGGGGTTCGGGCCATAGCCCAGGTTCCCCGCATAGACCGGAGAGGATGGCGAAATCGCATCCTGCCGGCGGAACGCTGTCGCCACCGGCAGGCCCAGCCGCTCGGCAAACAGCTGGAAATACTCGCGGGATTTGGTGTTCCAGCCCGCTCCGCCGATGATCGCGAGCGGCGCGGCGGCATCGCCGATCAGCGCCATCATCGCCTGCATCGCATCGGGGCAGGGTGCCTGCGCGGGCCGCGTCACAGCCGCCCGGGGAAGCGCTTCGGTCGCGTCGTAAAGCATGTCTTCGGGCAGGGCGAGCACCACCGGGCCGGGCCGCCCGGAGATCGCGGTGGCATAGGCACGCGCGATATATTCGGGAATCCGGTCCGCCCGGTCGATCCGCGCGCTCCACTTGGAGATCGGCGCGAAAAATGCCGGGAAGTCGATCTCCTGAAAACCCTCGCGATCGCGCATGTCGCGCCCGACGTCGCCGATGAACAGGATCATCGGCTGGCTGTCCTGCATGGCGACATGCACCCCGATGCTGGCATTGGTTGCGCCCGGCCCGCGGGTGACGAAGGCAACGCCGGGCCGCCCCGATCCCGCAGCATTCATCGCGCCGTCGGCACAGGCCATGAACGCGGCGCCGCCTTCCTGCCGGCAGGTCGTCACATTGATCTGCGGAACATCGACCAGCGCGTCGAGCACCGGGAGAAAGCTCTCGCCCGGGACGGTGAAGATGCGATCGCAACCCTGCGCAGCAAGGCAATCGACGAGCAGGCGCGCAGCCTGCGGAGTTTTGTGGTCAGCCATCCGCCCGCGTCTAGAGCGGGCTGCGGCGGTGGGCAATCATCCCGCGCGTTAACGCTTGAACGCGGGCAGTGTCCCACCGGCGGACGGGTAGGAGGGGCCGCTCGCCAATCCTTACCAAAAGGTTAAGCCTCGTGGACATGAGACGTTCGCTTGTCCTTACAAACGAATCGGCGCGGCACCCTTTCCGCGCCTCGCTGCCCGTGCGGCCCGATCTGAGGCGCGACCTGATTGTCCGGCGCACGCGCTGGTCCTTCGGGCGAAGCGACTGGGCCGGCTTTCTCGGCGCCTATGTCGTGTGCCTTGCCGGCGCGCTGATGTTCATCTTCTAGTCGAGGTGGACGCTCGGCAGATGCTCCTCGGCGTGGAGCTTGCGGGCCATCCAGCAGGTAATCAGGCATAGCGCCACGCTGGCGAGCAGCTGTTCTGCGATCGATATGCCCAGATAGGTCATGACCAGGGCCAGCACCGATCCGAACACCATGTAGCTGGAACTGATCACATTGGTTGCCGCGATGGTGCGCGAGGCCATGTTCCCCGCCACCCGGGTGGTCAGGAAGGCGTAAAGCGGCACCACGAAGATGCCTCCGGCGACCGAGATCATCAGCAGGTTGACCAGCAAAACCCACGCCAGCGGGTAGGTCAGAAACTCGGGCACGGTCAGGAAGGGGCCTTCGAGGCCGGTCGGCCACTGGCGCACGAACACGTAGAACAGGACGAGGAAAAATCCCATCGCCACCACCCCTGCGGGGGCATGCCGGGCCGAAACCTCGCCCTTCAGCAGGTGATTGATCACTACCGATCCGATCGCGATCCCGATCGAGAACATTACGATGAACAGCGTCGCGACTTCCTTGTTGGCGTGGATCACGTTCTTCACCAGCGGGGGGAACTGGATGAACAGGATCGCGCCGACCATCCAGAACACGCTGATCGAAAGCGTGGCCAGCCACACGACCCGGTCTTTCCGGACCGAGCGGATAAGCGCGATGGAAGAGCGCAGGATGTTCCAGTCGATCGGTTCGATCTCGCCCAGCGCCGGGGCTGCCGGGATCTGGCGGCTCATCGCGTATCCGACCAGCGCGGTCATGATGATCGCCACCATCGCGGCCTCCACCGGAATCCAGCCTGCGATGATCGTGCCGAAAAGGATCGCGACATAGGTGCCCGCCTCGACCAGGCCGGTGCCTGCCAGCACCTCGGTCTTGCGCAGATGCTGCGGCAGGATCGCGTATTTGATCGGCCCGAGAAAGGTCGATTGCAGCCCTGCCAGAAACAGCGCGAACAGCATCAGGGGCACCGCCACGCTGTGCACCAGCGTATCCTGCCAGGCCAGGAAAAGCCCGGCTGCGCCGATGGTCATGATGCCGATCTCGCACAGCTTGACCGTGCGGATGATCTTCGCCTTGTCGCGCATGTCCGCCAGCTGGCCGGCGATCGCGGACACCACGATGAACGGACCGATGAACAGCCCGGTCGCGATCGCGCTGAACACGGTTTCCGTCTCGGGGTCGCTGTATACCGCGTACACCACGAACAGGACCATCGCGGTCTTGTAGAGATTGTCGTTGAAAGCGTTGAGCAGCTGTGTGCAGAACAGCGGCAGAAAGCGCCGCCGTCGCAGCAATCTCAACGTCGTCATAAATCCACTCCGGCGCGCATGGCCGCACCTCTTGCCTGCCACGCGTTAGAACAGGCCAGCGACATGCGCAAAGGGTGATGACGCTTTTTCTGGGAGCCTGCATCGACTAGGGGCATTCACCAAGAGATGCTGACACTTCCCAACCTGCTCACCCTGTCACGGATCCTCGCCGTGCCGTTGCTCGTCCTGTTCCTGTGGTGGCCGGACTGGCAACTCGGGTATGCGCTGGGCTTCGTGCTGTACTGCGCGGCGGCGATAACCGATTATTTCGACGGCATGCTCGCCCGTTCGCAGGGGACCGTGTCCAAGCTGGGCCAGTTTCTGGACCCAATCGCGGACAAGATCATGGTTGCGGCGGTAATCCTGATCCTGACCGCCAAAGGCGGGCTCACGGGGCCGATCGTCGGCGACGCCCACGTTATTGCGGGGCTGATCATCCTGATGCGCGAGATTATCGTGTCGGGTCTGCGCGAATTTCTCGGCGGTATTCAGGTCTCGGTCCCGGTTAGCCGGCTCGCCAAGTGGAAGACCACGCTGCAGCTGATCGCGCTGGGGACGCTGATCCTGGCCGGCGTGTTCCACGAGATCGAGCCGATCCGGTGGGCAGGGCTGGGCGCCTTGTGGGTTGCCGCAGTCCTGACCTGCGTGACCGGCTACGATTACCTGCGTGTCGGGCTGCGCCACATGGATACGTGATTCGCACGCAAGAAATTGTGCGAATCACTACCCAACTTCTTTCAGGTTTGTCTAAGTGACGGTTCCAAAAGGGGTAAAAATTCTTCGCTCGGTTAGCATCGGTGAAAGCTTCTTCGCGCCATAAAGGGGCATGGCGACGAACCCCACGATAGAGGCGAACCCACCGGTAGCGACCTTGTTGCAGCGAATCGGGCTGCCGCGTCTGCGGTGGCCGCGTCTGGTGGCAGACAACTCCGAAATGCCGGCATCTGCGCAGATCGATCCGCGCGCGCGTCGTCGGCTGCTGGACGAGATCAGCAACTTCCTGATCGAGCATGATCTTGAGGTCACACCGTCCAACCTGCTTGCGGCGCATGAGGCCTGTTCGGGCATCAATCCACGGCTGGCACGCAGGATCGAGTGGCGTCGCGAACAAGGCGAGCCGATCACCCAGACATGGCTCGAGGAGGCCACCGTGGTGGATCCTTGCGCGGGTAAGAAATCGATCGAAGATCTGGCGAAGGATATGGAACGCGGGATCGACGAGCTGTCGCGTGCGTCCAAGTCGATGCGCCGGGCGACCTCGGACTACGGCGACGAGCTTGAGCGCCGTGTCGATGATCTGCAGGGGCCGTGCGACACTGAAGAGCTGATCTCCACGCTCTCGAATTTTGCCGAGGCGATGATTGCGCGGTCACGCCAGACCGAGGAAGAACTGAAGGCGAGCGAACGCGAAACGGCCAAGCTGCGCAGGAACCTGGATCGCGCTCGGCAGGATGCGCAGGTCGACTACCTCACAGGGTTGCCCAATCGCCGGGCCTTCGAAGAAGTTCTGGAAACATCCTATCGCGAGGCCCAGGACACTGGCGAGCCGTTGAGCGTGGCCTTCTGCGACATCGACCGGTTCAAGACAATCAACGACACACACGGTCATGAAGCGGGCGACCGGATCATTCGCGAGATTGCTGAGACGCTGTCGAGTCTTTGCACGAAAGACTGCTACATCGCGCGGCATGGGGGCGAGGAATTCGTTCTGCTCTTCAGGGGCGTAGAGCCGCAAGATGCACTCGCTCAGCTTGATGAGGCGCGCGAAGCGCTCGCATCGCGGCGAATGGTCAATCGGCGTACCGAAAAGCCGTTCGGCATGGTGACCTTTTCAGGCGGCATAGCCGATGTGCTGCAGTGCGCCGATCCGCGCGAGGCTCTCGCCGCTGCAGACCAAGCGCTCTATTGTGCGAAGCGCAGCGGGCGGAACCGAATTCGCCTTGCAGGCGAGCAATCGCGCGCTGCCTAGCCTATAGTGCGTTGCTGATCGCGGCGCGAAAATCCTGCCGTGTCCGGCGCAGCACGCGCGCTGCAGGTCTGTTGCTGACAGACGTGTGGACCCGCTTGTCGAACGATAGGTTGAGATCGTCGAGCAGGCTCGCAATCTCTTTGCGGCTCGATTCATGCGGCCGGATCATGTCGGGGATCAGCCCGAGGTCGAGATGGGTCAGCCCGAACTGGAACAGCTCACGAAAAGCGACCCTCTCCGTCAGGCCCTGACCGATCCGGAAATCATGCGCGATGGAGAGCCTCTCCAGCGCGTCGTCGACCCTGCTTATGTGGCGCTTTTCTGCGCTGCGGACCCGGTTCTTGACTACGATCCATTCGATTGGCCCCATCTCCTGCGTCAGCCGCTCTTCGCGCAGCGAGGCGACCGTCTGGCCGAAGCAGCCAGCCCGCTCGGGAACCCCGCTGACCGGGTTTAGATGCCCGAGCAGTTCGAGATCGAGGAACGACGCGTTGACCGGCGTCACCAGCGTGTCGGCAAGCGCGACGGCCCGGCGAAAGATCGCCGAGTCTGATCCGGCGGCGTCCAGTATAACGAAATCCGCGTCGCCGCCTAATCGGTTGATGGTCTGAAAAAGCGACGCCGTACTTGGCTGTTCGAGCACGGCAAACTGCGGTGTTGGCAGCCTGATGCCAAGATTGTTGGCGGTGCCCTCGCGATAGGTCAGCCCGCGCTCGAGAGTGCGCTGGCGCCGGTCCAGATCGACCGCGACGACCTGCTGGCCAACATGGGCGAGCGCGACTGCGACGTGGAAGGCGAGGGTCGACTTGCCGACGCCGCCCTTCTCGTTCGCGAAGGTGATGATGTGGGGATGCAGTCTGGGGCGCATGGCCAGATCGGCGACGACGTTGCGCGGAATTTCCTCGTCGGACCAGCGCGGATTGATCCGCGCTGCCAGGGGCGGCTTCGCCCCTGAACCTTTCCACATTGCCGTCATCCCGTACGCCCGCCCCGATTGCTGTGGTCCGGATGTGCGGTGATCCTGGTGCGCTGCGACCCGCCCGAAATCTCTATTTTTAACGCCTGCTGATCACCGACGGATCGGACACCTGCCATAAAAGCTCTGCGCCAGTCACGGTTTTTCTGGACTTTTTGGGCATTCAGGGTGCGCCGATCGGTCGATCAGCCGGCCCGTAATTCATCCGCCAGCAGGCGGAAGTCATTCTCTCTAGGGCTATTCTTCCGCCATATCAGGGCGATGTCGCGCGCCGCAGCCGGCGCATCGAGCGGGCGCGCGATCACGTTCGTGCCCTTCAGGATGCCCGCTTCCAGCGCCATTTCGGGCAGCATGGTGACCCCCAGACCGTTATCGACCATCTGCACCAGCGTGTGGAGACTCGTGCCGATCATGCTGGTCGCGGCGCGCAACTCGGGCCGGTTGCACGCGGCCAGCGCGTGTTCCTTCAGGCAATGCCCGTCTTCCAGCAGCAGCAGCCGGCCGTCCTCGATCGTCTCGGGCCGTATTTCCTTCGGCAGGTCGCGTGGCTCATCACCGGGATAGGCGACGTAGAAGCGATCCTCGCCGATGATCTCCTGCTCCACCTCGCCGGTGGGGAAGGGGAGGGCGAGCAGCACGCAGTCGACCCGCCCGTGGTGGAGCGACTCCACCGCGTCGCTGCTGGTCTCCTCGCGCAGGAACAGTTCCAGCTCGGGCCGTTCGCGGCGCAGGCGGGGCAGGATGCGCGGCAGCATGAACGGCGCGATCGTCGGGATCACGCTCATCCGCAGCGTACCGGTGAGTGGCTGGCCAGCGGCGCGCACCAGGTCCGACAGGTCTTCCGCCTGCCGCAGCAGAGCGTGCGCCTTCTCGACCACCTGCTGGCCAAGCGGAGTGAAGCGGACAACCCGCCGGCTGCGCTCCACCAGCGTCACGCCCAGCAGCGTCTCCAGCTCGCGGATGCCTGCCGACAGGGTCGATTGCGAGACGAAGCTCGCATCCGCCGCGCGGCCGAAATGGCCATGCTCGTGCAGCGCGACCAGATATTGCAGCTGACGGATCGTCGGCAGGTAAGTGCTCATCCCGGGCTAGTCCTCGACATCGTCGATATGGGTCATCTTCAGCTTGCCCTTCTCGACCGCGAAGGCGAGCTTGCCTTCGACCAGGTCGAGCGCATCGCGGCCGAACACCTCGCGCCGCCAGCCTTCCAGGATCGGCAGGTCGCGCACGCCTGCCGCCAGCTGCTCCAGCTCGCCCGAGCGGGTCAGCAGGCGCGGAGCGACGTCGATTTCGCGCGCGCGGATCTTGAGCAGCAGCTTGAGCAGGTCGGCGACCAGCGCGCCTTCCTTGCCCAGCGGTGCGCCGCGACTATTGCGCGCGGGCATCTCGCTGTCGGGCAGCGGCTCGGCGTTCTCCAGCACGTCCATCAGGCGGTTGCCGATCTCGTTGTCCTTCCACGCGTTCGAAAGGCCGCGGACCTTGGCAAGGTCGGCCTGCTTCTTAGGCGGATGGGAAGCAATGTCGGCCAGCGTCTCGTCGCGCATGATCCGCCCGCGCGGGATATTCTTGTGCTGCGCCTCGCCCTCGCGCCATGCGGCAACGGCCTTCAGCCGCCCGAGCACCTGTGCGTTGCGCCCCTGCGCGCGGATGCGCTTCCACGCCTTGTCGGGCTCGATCGCATAATTTTCCGGGTCGGCGAGCTTTTCCATCTCGGCGTTGAGCCACATGCCGCGATCGGTCTTCATCAGCTTCTTGAGAATTCGCGGGAAGATCTTGGCGAGATAGGTCACGTCCCCGATCGCGTATTCCAGCTGGCGGTCGGTCAGCGGGCGGCGGCTCCAGTCGGTAAAACGCGCGCCCTTGTCGATCGTCTTGTCGAGCCAGTGTTCGACCAGATTGGCATAGCCGATTTGTTCGGACTGGCTGATCGCCATCATCGCGATCTGCGTGTCGAAGATCGGGTGCGGGGTCTTGCCGGTGAGGTTGTAGAAAATCTCCACATCCTGGCTGCCCGCGTGGAAGATCTTCAGCACATCCTCGTTCTCGGTCAGCAGGTCGAGCAGGGGTTTGAGGTCGATCCCCTCGGCCAGCGGATCGATCGCCGCAGCCTCGTGCTCGTCGCCGATCTGGACCAGGCACAGCTCGGGCCAATAGGTGTTTTCCCGCATGAACTCGGTATCGACGCAGACGAAGTCGCCTTTGCCGAGCCGATCGCACAGGTCGGCCAATGCATCGGTGGTCGTGATCAGGTCGTGGATTTTCATATTTGATCTTTCTTTGCCGGGCGGAGTGCCGCCCTCGGGCCGTCGTGGCCCCTCCAATCGAGCGCGCCCGGCTTGACAAAACCGGGCCATTCGCGTGTTAGCGCGCGCAAGCTTTCAGGGCTTTCGCCGTCCAGCTTCGGCACGCCCCTAGCGCCTAATCCCCGAACCGGAAAGTTCCACAATGCACGCCTATCGCACCCATACTTGCGCACAGCTTCGCGAAAGCAATGTCGGCGAGACCGTTCGCCTGTCCGGCTGGGTCCACCGCAAGCGCGACCATGGCGGTGTCCTGTTCATCGACCTGCGCGACCACTACGGCATCACCCAGATCGTCGCGGACGAGGATAGCGAGGCATTGAGCCTGCTGGATTCGCTCAAGTCCGAGAGCGTCATCACGATCGACGGCGTGGTGAAGGCGCGGTCGCAGGAAACGCGCAACGCCAACCTGCCGACCGGCGATATCGAGGTCTTCGCCAAGTCCGCCACGGTCCAGTCGATGGCGGAAGAACTGCCGCTGCCCGTCGCAGGCGAGCAGGAATATCCCGAGGATATCCGCCTCAAGTACCGCTTCGTCGATCTGCGGCGCGAGCGGGTTCACAACAACATCATGCTGCGCAACCGGGTCATCACCAGCCTGCGCCGCCGGATGATCGACCAGGGCTTCTCCGAATTCCAGACGCCGATACTCGGCGCATCGTCGCCCGAAGGCGCGCGCGACTATCTGGTGCCGAGCCGCCTGCATCCGGGTCGTTTCTACGCGCTCCCGCAGGCGCCGCAGATGTTCAAGCAGCTGCTGATGGTCGCCGGCTTTGATCGCTACTTCCAGATCGCGCCGTGCTTCCGCGACGAAGACCTGCGCGCCGACCGCAGCCCCGAATTCTACCAGCTCGACTTCGAGATGAGCTTCGTGACGCAGGAAGACGTCTTCCAGGCGATCGAGCCGGTGCTGGCGGGCGTGTTCGAGGAATTCTCCGGCGGCAAGACCGTGACGCCCGCGGGCGAATTCCCGCGCATTCCCTATGCAGAGGCGATGCTCAAGTACGGCAGCGACAAGCCCGACCTGCGCAACCCGATCATCATCACCGATGTGACGCATCACTTCGAGAAGAGCGGCTTCGGTATCTTCGAGAAGATCGTCGGCGGTGGCGGCATCGTGCGCGCGATTCCCGCGCCGAACACCAACGAGAAGAGCCGCAAGTTCTTCGACGAGATGAACGACTGGGCGCGGCGCGAAGGCTATTCGGGCCTCGGCTACGTCACCCGTAAGGGTGGCGAGTTTGGCGGACCGATCGCCAAGAACCACGGGCCCGAAGAAATGGCCAAGCTCTATGACGAGCTGGGTCTGGGCGAGAATGACGGCCTGTTCTTCGCGGCAGGCAAGCCCAAGGAAGCCGAGAAGCTGGCCGGTGCCGCGCGCACGCGCGTCGGCGAGCAGCTCGAACTGATCGAACAGGGCTGCTTCAAGTTCTGCTGGATCGTCGACTTCCCGATGTTCGAATACGACGAAGATCAGAAGCGCATCGATTTCAGCCACAATCCGTTCTCGATGCCCCAGGGCGAGATGGACGCGCTGGAGAACCAGGACCCGCTCGAGATCAAGGCGTGGCAGTACGATATCGTCTGCAATGGCTACGAGCTGTCCTCGGGCGCGATCCGGAACCACCGTCCGGACATCATGTACAAGGCGTTCGAGGTGGCGGGCTATTCCAAGGAAGACGTCGACGCGAACTTCAGCGGCATGATCGAAGCGTTCAAGCTGGGGGCGCCGCCGCACGGCGGCTCGGCTCCGGGGATCGACCGGATCGTGATGCTGCTGGCGGACGAGCCGAACATTCGCGAAGTCATCGCCTTCCCAATGAACCAGCGCGCGCAGGACCTGATGATGGGCGCACCGTCGATCGTCAGCCCCAAGCAGCTGCGCGAGCTTTCGATCCGCACGGTCGAGCAGCCGAAACCGGACGCGCCCGAAGCAACCCGGGTCGATCGCGCCGGCGACGCCTGACGGGGCCGGGTTACTCCCCATCTTGCCGCTTCGCCCGATGCCTGTAAGGTTCGGGCGAAGCTGGTGAGGAGGGGAACTCATGCGGACTTTGAAGATGGTCGTGGTCGGGCTTGGCCTGGGCACGCTTGCCATGCCGGTTTCGGCGGAGACCTTGCGGGTCGTCGGGGTGTACCCGGCGCATAATGGCGATGCTGCCGAAGTGCAGTCGATCGGGATCGAGCAGTTCGGCGGGATCGACGGTCCCACGCTTTCCATCAAGGCCGCCGACGCACTGCGCAGCGCGTCGATCGATGGCGAACCCTATTTTCGCGTCGCCCCGGCAAGCGTGCTTCGCGATGGTGATGCGGTGCTGAGTGGCAGCGTGGCCACCGACGTCGATGTCTACCGCGCCTCGCCCAAGGAGGTGGAGACTTGCGTCAAGCGCGACGACAAGAACAAGTGCCTCGAAAAACGCAAGGAGAAGGTTCCCTGCGAGCAGCTGACGCTGTCGGTCAGGCCGACCATCCGCCTGTATTCATATGACGGCGTGCTGATCCACGACGATGATGCGGAGTCCCAGCGTCAGGTGCGCTATTGCGCCGACGAGAGCGAGCCGGCGATCGACCCGATGGTCGACGAGGTGCTGGACGAGATTGCCGCGAGGCTGCGCTACGCGCTCGCACCCCAGCAGCGTGCGGAAGACATCCGCGTGCTCGAAACGCGCAAGGGCATGGAAAAGGAGCCCGGCCGTGCGTTCCGCGACGCGATCGCGATGACCAAGCGCGACGAGGAAATGGCATGCGATGCCTTCGCCGCGCTGGAGCCGACCATCGGCGAGCATGTCTCGCTGCTGTTCAATATCGGACTATGCGCGGAAGCCGGGGGCGATTTCGAGCGCGCGCAGGAATATTATCGCCGCGCAATCAAGGCGGACCCCTCCAAGTCGAATCCCGGTGAGGGGCTCGACCGGATTCGGGCACGGCAGGAGGCCGAGCGGCAACTGGCGATCCATCACGGCGACTGATTGGCGAGAGCCGGCTGGCCCGCCGCTGCTACAAACAGAAAGAGGCGGCCCGCATCGGTGCGAGCCGCCTCTTTTTTCGTCATCTTGGACCCGGCTTACTGCGCGAGTGGTGCATCCTCTGCCGCGTCGTAGGGCAGGCCGCCCATTTCATCGATCAGCTTGGTGTACGCGTCGAGATAGGCGAGCACGATGACCTGACCGATCTGCGTGTTCTGGTAGCTGCCGCCACCCGCACCGGCGAGGCCGCCCCACCAGCCTGCGCCACCGCCGGCAGCCCAGCCGAGATCGGTCTTGCGGGCATAGCCTTCGACCAGCGCTTCCTCGACCGTGGTGCGCGAATTGACCACCACCAGCGTAACGTTGGCCTCTTTCTTCTTGATGTTGATCCCGCCGACGATGCCGCCGATCGCGCCGCCCAGCAGGCCGCCCAGAATGCCGGTCACCGCGCTGCCGCCCGAGTTGGAGTTACCCGAGACGATATCCGGCTGGAGGAAATAGTCGGCCACCTGAACCTGGCCGCGGCCGAGGTTGGAGCCTTCCTGCAGCTCGCCCTGGTCCGCCAGCGCGCGTTCCATTGCGCGGCTCTGCATCGAGCGGCCGCGGTTGACCATCGTGAAGCAGCCCGAACGCTGCACGAACAGGCGCAGAATCGCTTCGGGGCTGCCGAGGTTGTATTCGCGCCACCACTGATCGTCGGGCTCGACGATCGCGATCGTGCCGAGATTGCGGCTGCACCGCGGAATCTGCTGCTGGCCGCGCTCCTGCTCCTTGCGTCCCGAAGAGGCGCCGCGCGTGGTGCCGTCGCGGTTCTGCGCTCCCGACGACCTGCTCTGCGCGCTTGCTTCCGCCACCGGCGCGCTCAGCATCGCGGCCGCCGCAAGGGCCATAACAATCTTTCGCATAATTCTAAGGCTCCCATCCAAAAAATCACACGGGAGCCCCTACGCGATCCAGCGCAGCCCCCCGTTTCTTCAATGTGCGACCCTGATGAACAGCCTATAACACCACGGCGGGCTTTGCGCCACGCAAGGATTTGGGCCTAACAGAGTTTTTCACATGACGGGGCGCGTAGAGGGGATTGCCCCCCTTGCGCGGGGTCGAGGGCTTGGATAGGGCGGTTGGCGATTAGCAACAGCAAGATGTCGAGAGGACATAGGTAATGAGCGATACCGCCGAGCGCGTACAGAAGATCGTTGTCGAGCATCTGGGCGTGGAAGCCGACAAGGTGACGCAGGATGCGAGCTTCATCGATGATCTGGGCGCGGACAGCCTCGACATCGTTGAGCTGGTGATGGCGTTCGAAGAAGAATTCGGTGTCGAAATCCCCGACGATGCGGCTGAGAAGATCAGCACCGTCGGCGACGCCACCAAGTACATCGAAGAGCACAAGGGCTAAGTCCTTGATGCTCTCGCGGCGGCGTGCTGCCGCCGCCATTTGCAGGCCCGACCCGGTTAGCGGGCCGGGCCTGTGCTGTTTTTGGAGATAAGTATGCGCCGCGTCGTTGTAACCGGTCTTGGCCTTGTCACCCCGCTGGGCGGCGATGTCGAAACCTCGTGGAAGAACCTTATTGCCGGCAAGAGCGGGGCGGGGCCGATCACCCGCTTCGACGCTTCCAACCAGAAGGCGACCATCGCCTGCGAGGTGAAGGGCAAGGATCACGAATGGGGCTTCGATCCCGACAAGCGGGTCGACACCAAGATCCAGCGCCAGGTCGATCCCTTTATCGTCTACGGTCTGGATGCGGCCGGCCAGGCGATCGAAGACGCGGGCCTCACCGAAATGGACCAGGCGACGAAGGAACGCACCGGCGTCTCGATCGGCGCGGGTATCGGCGGCCTCCCGGGGATCGAATATGAATCGGTCAACCTGCACGAGCGCGGGCCGGGCCGGGTCAGCCCGCACTTCGTCCACGGGCGTATCATCAACCTCATCAGCGGCCAGGTTTCGATCCGTTACGGCCTGATGGGCCCCAACCACGCCGTGGTCACCGCGTGCTCGACCGGCGCGCACTCGATCGGCGACGCGGCCCGCATGATTCGCGATGACGATGCCGACATCATGCTCGCGGGTGGTTCGGAATCGACCATCAACCCGCTGGGCATTGCCGGCTTTGCACAGGCCCGCGCGCTCAACACCGGTTACAACGACCGTCCCGAGCAGGCGAGCCGCCCCTATGATCGCAATCGCGAAGGCTTCGTTCTGGGCGAGGGCGCGGGCGTTGTGGTGCTGGAGGAATACGAGCACGCCAAGGCGCGCGGCGCGAAGATCTACGCCGAAGTGGTCGGCTACGGCCTGTCGGGCGATGCCTACCACGTCACCGCGCCGCACCCCGAAGGCAAGGGCGCGGAACTCTCGATGCGGATGGCGCTGCGCAAGGCGGGACTGGAGCCGGACGATATCGATTACATCAATGCTCACGGCACCTCGACCATGGCTGACACGATCGAGCTCGCCGCGGCCAAGCGCGTCTTCGGCGACGATCTGGGCGGCGCTTCGATGAGCAGCACCAAGTCCGCCATCGGGCACCTTCTCGGCGGCGCAGGCGCGGTCGAGAGCATCTTCTGTATCCTCGCCATGCGCGACCAGATCGTTCCGCCCACGCTCAATCTCGACGATCCCGACGAGGGGACCGAGGGCGTCGATCTGGTGCCGCACACCGCGAAGAAGCGCGAAGTGAACGCCGTGCTCAACAACAGCTTCGGCTTCGGTGGCACCAATGCCAGCCTCGTGATGCGGAAGATCGACTGATGTTTCGCGCGCTCGCAGCGCTGGTGCTGATTGCGCTCGCGCTCGGCGCAGGCTGGTTCGCGTGGGGCTGGTATGGTGCCGGCCCCACGCAGCAGGACACCTCGTTCATCGTCCGCTCGGGCTCGACCCTCACGGGCGTCGCGCAGCAGCTGGAAGACGAGGGGCTGATTCGCAGCCATGAAGCCTTCCTGCTGCGGGCGAAGATCATGGGCGGCGACGATCCGATCAAGGCTGGCGAGTTCCTGATGCCGGGCGCCGCCAGCCCTGCGACGATCCTCGATACGCTGCAGCATGGCGAGGTGATCCGCCGGTTCGTGACCATTCCCGAAGGCACGCCTTCGATCCTGGTCTACGAAACGCTGATGGCAGAGGATCTGCTGACCGGGGAAATCCCGGTGCCCAAGGAAGGCAGCGTGCTGCCCGACACCTACGATTTCGAGCGGGGCGAAGATCGCGCGGCAGTGCTCGCCCGCATGCAGGCGGCAATGCGCAATTACCTCGCCGAAGCATGGCCGAGGCGCGCAAAGGACATCGCGGTCGACAATATCGAAGATGCGGTGACGCTCGCCTCGATCGTCGAGAAGGAAACCGGCGTGCCCGAAGAACGGCGCATGGTCGCCGGACTCTATTCCAACCGGGTGAAGGACGGGATGCTGCTGCAGGCGGACCCTACGATCATTTACCCGATCACCAAGGGCAAGCCGCTGGGCCGCCGCATCCGCCAGTCGGAGATCGCGGCGGTGAACGGCTACAACACCTACACCAGAGTTGGCCTGCCGACCGGCCCGATCACCAATCCCGGACGCGAGGCGATCGCGGCGGTGCTCAATCCGGCGGAAACCGACGCGCTGTTCATGGTCGCCGATGGTTCGGGCGGGCACGTGTTCTCCTCTACGCTGGAGGAGCACAACGCCAATGTCGCCAAGTGGTACAGGCTCCGCCGCGAACGGGGCGAGATGTAGCGGCGCTCGATGGGCGATTCCCCGCTGATCCTGACCGCGCAATTGCCCGCAGACCTGCAAGGCTGGGCAACCGCGCTGCGGACAGAGCATTTCCCGCCGGAGCGCAATTACCTCGCGGCGCACGTAACGCTGTTTCACGCATTGCCGGGCTTCTGCGAGGGCGAAGCGATCCAGCACATGCGCCAGCTGGCGAGTGAATTTGCGCCGGTGGAGGGCCGAATCGCCGGGGTGATGTCGCTCGGCGGGGGCACCGCCATCAGGCTCGAAAGCGAGGGCATGCTGCGCCTTCGCGCAATGCTTGCCGAGCATTTCCATGGGCTGCTCACCGAGCAGGACCAGGGTGGCAAACGGCTCCATGTGACCGTGCAGAACAAGGTCTCCGGCAGACAGGCGAAAGCGCTGCAGGCCGAGCTTACCCCGCAGGTCGAACCGCGCGACTTCGCCTTTCGCGGCTTTGGCCTGCACCGCTATCTGGGTGGTCCGTGGGAGCTGGTGGATGCCGTCAATTTCCGGGGAAGGGCACGCGCCTGATCGCGCATCAACACAGCGCCTTGACCGCCGCGCAACCGCGCCCTAAGAGCGCCGCCTGCCGTCGAGCTAACCGCTCCGGCAGGCCTCATGCCTTACCTGGTATGGCAAGATTGGGGCGGAGTAGCTCAGGTGGTTAGAGCAGCGGAATCATAATCCGCGTGTCGGGGGTTCGAGTCCCTCCTCCGCTACCATTCTCGAATCCGCATGGGTTCGCTTGGGGCCGTATACATCCGCAAAATTCAATTAAAACAGAATGATGTGAGCGATTCGCGTCCGCTTGCGTGCGCTTGCATTCGCTTGAAGCCGGATTTGGTGTGGGGGTATTTTGGGGGTATTTTCCGGGGGTAGCGAAAAGGAGCGATACCCCCAATGGCCTTGAGTGAGATTCAGATCAAAAAATCGAAGGCGGCAGAGCGCCCATACAAGCTTGCGGATGGGGAGGGTCTATTCCTCCTTGTTCAAAAGAACGGCTCGAAGCTCTGGCGGTTGAAATACCGGTACCACGGTAAGGAGAAGCTGCTTTCTTTCGGCGCCTATCCCGAAGTAGGAATAGCGGCAGCAAGAGAACTCAAGAAAGTTGCCAAGGGGGTGTTGGCCGAGGGCCGGGACCCGATGGTCCACAAACCAGGTCGGGATTTCGAAGAAGCCAAGACCTTCAGGGCGATCGCCACCATGTGGCATCAGAACAGAGCAAGTAGTCTCGATCCCGCGCATGCGAAGCGTGTCTGGTCACGCATGGACCAGGATGTGTTTCCTGCCTTGGGCGAGCTCATGATGCATGAGATCACCCCACCAGAAGTGCTGAAGGTCATTCGGAAAATCGAAGAGCGCGGCGCGCTCGACATCAGTCGGCGGGCAAAGCAATGTATTGGACAAGTGTTCCAGTTCGCTATTGCCAGCGGCCTTTGTGATTCCGACCCTACTGCGCATCTTCGTGGGGCATTGAAGCCACGGCCTCGGGTCAAGCATATGGCGAAGCTACCTCTCGCGCAGCTACCCGAGCTGATGATTAAGATCGAGCAATATCAAGAAGAGGGTGAGAGACGCTCCGAGATTACCCGGGCAGCATTGAATTTCGCTCTTCTTACATGGGTGCGGACGAAGGAGCTTCGGTTCGCCAAGAAGCACGAGTTCCAAGATATGGGTGGACCTTCACCAGTATGGCGCATTGGCGCTGATCGGATGAAAATGGGCCGCGAGCATATTGTGCCATTGTCACGGCAAGCTGTCTCCCTAGCCCAAGAAATGATCAGCAAGTCCGAAGGCGAATACGTTTTTCCAGGTCAGAAGCCCAAGATGCCGCTTTCCGAGAATACGATGATCTACGGCCTATATCGGCTCGGGTATCACGGGCGGCAAACTGTTCATGGTTTCAGAGGTCTGGCGAGTACTTGGGCAAATGAGCAGCTTGTCGAAGTGGGAGAGCCCCCGATGTGGATCCGGAGATACCATGAGGATTGGGTCGAACTTCAATTGGCGCACAGCGAAGAGAACGAAGTTCGCGGAGCCTACAATGCTGCGGAGTATCTCGCTCCTCGTCGTGCAATGTTGCAGGATTGGGCGGATTACCTCGACTGCCTTGGCGGCAAAGCGCAGAACATTGCTGTTTTGAGGGCCGCTTGATCCGCTCCTAAACTGTCGCCTGTCCTAGCCATTCCACCCGAAGGCGGTCGAACCCGACGACGATGCCCTCTGCGGTAACTTCAAATCCAAAGTCATCGTTCGAGGGCTCATAGTCTTCGAGAACCCAGTGATCCCCTGCATCAGTTACGATGGCGGCTCCTCGAGGCAGGTGCTCAAGCCGTCCGCTGATCCTTTTCCGATTCGCATTCATGTCGAGCTGTATGCCATCCATCGCGCGATAACGCTCTTCACATATCCAGGTGTTTCTCGATTTTTCGGTATCCCGCCGGCTCGCGACACAGCGCCAGGGCCTGCGTTGTAAGCGGCCAGCGCGAGATGGATCGCGCCGAAGCGATCGAGCATCTGCTTCAGATACCGCGCGCCACCGTCGATGTTCTGAACCGGATCGTGGCGATTGCTGACACCAAGTTGCCTCGCGGTTCCCGGCATGAGTTGAGCGAGCCCCGCCGCGCCAGCCGGACTGATTGCCATGGGATTGAAGCGAGATTCTTGCCACACCAGAGCCAGGAGGAGGCGAGGGGGGAGCGAGTATCGCGCTTCGGCTTGCCGAATGAGTGGCTCGTACAAGGCTTCCTTGAAGCTTCGATCGATATGATCCGGTTCGCCATCTGACTTGCCGAGATAGAACGCAGTTGGGTGAAAAGCGGGAGCTTGGTCGCTTCTAACCTCAACCTTGCTAAGTTCATGGTCGAAAACCTGAAATTCCTGCGCGCAGGCAGATCCAGTGATCGCAATCGCAAAGGCACCGCAACCACAGGTCACCAAGGACTTTCTAATCGCACTACCTTTCGCCTTGCTTCGACTCGTGTGAGAACATAAATAGAACACTGAGGTGTAGGAAAGCGCCTTCTGCAGGTTTATTCGAGAGGAGAGGAGCTCGTTTGGACAGGGCTATTATGCAGCGATGGAGCCAGTATGCCTGTTCCGACTTCAACCCTCCCACGCTCCTCGCTCGAGGACACCGCCCGCAAAATCTGCGAAAGCCGAGGCGGCAAATGGTCCGGCACCAAGGGAATGGCTTGCTGCCCTGCGCATGACGACCGCACGCCGTCACTCGGTGTGTCCCTCGGTCGACAGGCTATCCTTTTCCATTGCTTTGCGGGATGCGATCAGCAGAGCGTGCTGGCTGCTTTGGCGCGTGAAGGTTTCGAAGCACCGGCGCTTTTTTCAGCGGCTGCGACCGCCAACCAACCCGAGCCGACCAGCACGCGCAAACCCTCGGCGGCAGCGCTGAGGATCTGGCGCGATGCACAGCCACTGGGTGCCAGTCCGGCAAAGGAATATCTTGAAGGTCGCGGCATCCTCGCCGCATCTCCGGCGCTCCGCTTCCACCCACGAACGCCGCTTGGTCCGAAGGGACGCACTCGCTTTTTGCCCGCCATGATTGCGGCAGTTAGCCTCGACGAGGGGCCGATCGCCATCCATCGCACATTCCTTTCGGGCGACGCCAAGGCCGACTTCGACAAACCGAAGCGCGCGCTCGGCGCGCTCGATGAAGCTGCTGCCCGTCTCTTCGCTCCGGTTTCCGGCAAGCTCGGCCTTGCTGAGGGAATCGAGAGCGCGATGTCGGCCTATGCTCTCACCGGTATTCCCGTCTGGGCGACCCTGGGCAATGAGCGCTTCGGCCTCGTCAGCGTGCCCGAAAGCGTGACCGAGCTTCATCTCTTCGTCGATCATGATGCTGGCGGCGAGCTGGCCGCGTCGCGTGGCCTGGCCGCTTATGCCCGCGATGGGCGAACGATCCACGTTCGCAAACCATCCTCACGCGACACCGACTGGAACGATGAACTGACAGCATGGCTGCGCCGCAAAGCGGCGCGGTAGAGGAGAGAGAGCTTCTCGAATTCCTGATCCGGCAGAGGGCGTGTCCCAATGCCCCCATCAGGAGGACGAATTGCCATGTTTCAATCAGACCTTTTTCCCGCCGGCGAGCAGTTGCCGTCCATGCCCTTGGCCTATGCCATTGGCACCCGAGTTGCCGCGCTTCTTGCTTCGGGACGTCATCTTACCCGTACCGACATTTCCGGGCTGTTCGCCGAAGAGACCGGTGTTCTGGACTGGGGAGGTGCCTGGACGATCGACGACTACAACAGCGCGGTCGAGATCGGCGCACTACTCTGGCTTCGAGAGTCCTCACGGATCGATCTGGCGACGAATGTCCACGAAGCCGAAGCGCGGTTCGACTGGCTCGAAGCAGCCTTGCCGCCGCGGCATGTGCGCAGCGAAGCACAGGTCGAGCTCCAGCAGTTTTCGACCCCGCCGATGCTGGCCTGGCTGATGGCGAAGGCTGCAGCTGTCTGCGCGCAAGACACACTCCTCGAACCGTCCGCAGGCAATGGCGCCCTCGCTCTCTGGGGCTGCCTCCAGAATGCTTCGCTGCTCCTCAACGAGATCGATCCGGCAAAACGAGACGGTCTGGCCCATATCTTCTCTTCGGCCATGATCACTGCGCATGACGGGGAACTGATCGCCGACCTGCTTCGCGGCCCTGTTCCGTCGGCCGTGCTGATGAACCCGCCGTTTGCCCACAGCCAGGAACGCGGCAAGGATGGTGATACCGCGCAGCGCCACCTACGCAGCGCGATCCGGGCGGTTGCCAATGGTGCGAGGATTGTCGCCATCATGCCCGATGGCTTCGATGCTCCCACCTTCGCCAAGGCACAGGACGAAGCGTCACTACTTCTCGATGTTCGCCTGCAGCAGGCTTTTCGCCGAACAGGGACGGGGATCGTCGTTCGCCTGGTCGTCATCGATAAGGTGCCGACTGCGTCATCGCCCGCAATCACCGGAGATACCTGCGACCTGATCGCGCTCCACGAGCAGCTCAACGCGCTTCCGCCACGCGTACACACCTCCGCCAACCTCCATCGCCTGCCAATCGGGAAGCCAGTCTGTCTCGTTGGCAAGACTTCGACCCAAAGCGTGCCGGTTCGGCCGGTGGCGCCGTTCACCGCGACACCAGCAGCCACGGCGAATGCGACCAATCTTGCCTATTCGGTCCTCGCCGACCCCGCGCCTGTGCCCGAACAGGCAGGCATCTACCTACCTTACCGGCCCAGTCGCATCGCGTTCGAAGACGCGCCGGTTCATCCTACCCCGCTCGTGGAATCGGTCGCCATGGGTTCGGTCGCGGCACCGCAGCCCGATGTTTGCCCGCGCCTTCCCGCAGGTTGGCAGGCCGACGGCCCTCTGTCCGAAGCGCAGTGCGAGACACTGGTCTACGCTGCCCAGGCATTCGCGCGCGACCTACCGGGCCAGTTCAAGGTCAGCCAGGAAGGCACCGCGCTGGAACTGTCCAAAGATGGTCACGAATACCGCCAGGGCTTCTTCCTTGGCGACGGAACCGGAGCGGGCAAGGGACGACAGATCGCGGCGGTCATCATGGACCGCTGGCTCGCAGGCGAACGTCGTCATGTGTGGATCACCAAGAACGAGGCGCTGCTCGAAGATGCACGCCGCGACTGGGAAGCGCTTGGCGGGTTGCCGCTCGATCTACAGCCGCTCTCGCGCTGGAAACTCGGCCACCCTGTAACGATGTCCGAAGGCATTCTCTTCGTCACCTATCCGACGCTGCGCTCGGGCCGCGCCGAGGATACGCGGCTCGACCAGATCCTTGCCTGGGTGGGCGAGGATTTCGACGGCGTGATCGCTTTCGACGAAGCCCACGCCATGGCCAATGCTCTCGGCGGCTCGTCGGCCCGCGGCAAGGTCAAGGGCTCCGAACAGGGGATGGCGGGCCTCAGGCTGCAGAACCATCTCCCGCGCGCCCGCGTGCTCTACGCGTCTGCCACTGGCGCTTCGGATATCGCCAACCTCGGTTACACTTCCCGCCTCGGCCTTTGGGGACCCGAGACCGCTTTTCCGACCCACGAGGCATTCATGACCGAGATCCGCGCTGGCGGCGTCGCGGCGATGGAGCTCGTCGCCCGTGATCTCAAGGCCCAGGGCCTCTATCTTGCCCGTGCGCTGTCCTTCGCCGGGGTCGAGTACGAGATCCTCGAACACAGCCTGACCGATGCGCAGATAAAAATCTATGATGCCTATGCTGATGCCTGGGCGATCATTCACCGCAACCTCGAAGCTGCGCTCGAAGCAACCCGCGTGGTCGACGAGGACAGCGGCGACACGCTCAACCGCAATGCCAAGGCTGCGGCGCTATCGATCTTCGAAGGCACCAAGCAGCGCTTCTTTGCCCAGCTCCTGCTTTCGATGAAATTGCCGAGCCTGATCCCCGCGATGGAAGCGGCGCTTGGTGAAGAGCATTCGGTTGTCGTGCAGCTGGTCTCGACCGCCGAGGCCATGCTCGACCGGCGCCTTGCCGACCTTACCGTGGAAGAACGCGAAGCTCTCGATATCGATCTGTCCCCGCGTGAATACGTAATCGACTACCTCACGAAGAGCTTCCCGGTACGATTGATGCAGGTTTTCGCCGACGAGGACGGCAATCTTCGCTCCGAGGCGATGAGCGATGACGAGGGCAATCCCGTCTTCTGCCCGCGCGCCCTGGCCGCGCGCGATGCGCTGATCGAACAGCTCTGCGCACTGCCGCCCATCGCCACTGCGCTCGATGCGATTATCGAGCATTTCGGAACCGACGCAGTGGCCGAAGTCACGGGCCGGACCCGCAGGCTTGTCCTGGGCCGCGATGGTCAGCAACGCCTCGAACGGCGTAGCCCCAGCGCCAATGTCGCCGAAGCGCAAAGCTTCATGGAAGGCACCAAGCGCATCCTGGTCTTCTCGGACGCAGGCGGCACGGGTCGATCCTACCATGCCGACCTTGGCTGCCGGAACCAGCAGCGCCGGGTTCACTTCCTGCTTGAACCGGGATGGCGCGCCGACAACGCGATCCAGGGTCTCGGTCGCACCAACCGCACCAATCAGGCTTCGGCCCCGCTCTTCCGCCCGGTCACCACAGATGTGAAGGGCGAGCGCCGGTTCATCTCGACTATTGCGCGAAGGCTCGATGCATTGGGCGCGCTGACGCGCGGCCAGCGCCAGACCGGCGGACAGAACCTGTTCGACCCGGCCGACAATCTCGAAAGCGACTACGCGCGCGACGCGCTCAGCCGCTGGTTCCAGCTGCTCTATGACGGCAAGCTCGAAGCCACCACGTTTGGCAATTTCGTCGAGCGGACCGGCCTCCGGCTCGAAAGTCCTGATGGCGGGCTGACCGACAATCTACCGACGATCCAACGCTCGCTCAACCGCATCCTCGCACTGCCGATTGCGCTTCAGAACGCGATCTTCGAGGAATACCTTGGCCTCGTCGAAGCGCGGATTGAAGCCGCGCGCGAGGCTGGAACGCTCGACCAGGGACTGGAAACCGTGAGGGTTGATCGCTTCACGGTCCTTGCCGACGAACTTCTCCGCACCGATCCCGTGACCGGAGCGGAGACCCGGCTCGTCTCGCTCGAAGTGACGAGGCACCTTCGGCCTCTGCGATTGCAGCGCCTCGTGCGGATGCACGAGATTGGCAGCCCGCACGCGATCCCGATGCGCAATGCGCGCTCGGGCAAGGTCGCGCTGTCGGTTCCTGCCCGGCGCCTCATCGCTGACGACGGCGCCGTGATCGAACGGCGCCGCCTGCTGCGCCCGCTCAACTCTGCTAACTGGACGCTTGAGGCAATCGGCGAGAGCCAGTGGGAAGAAATTGGCGTCACCGCGTTCACGAGCGCCTGGCGGGCCGAGGAAGTGGAAGCGGCCAAGTCACCGGTGACCGAGCTCGTCCATCTCGCCACCGGACTACTACTGCCAGTCTGGAAGCGCCTGCCTGGCGATCATGTCCGCGTCACCCGCCTCGTTGCCGAAGATGGCCAGACGATCATCGGCCGCGAAGTGCTCGATGTCGATCTCGCCGCAGTCGCCGAGACCTTTGGCCTATCCGTAGTTACCGGACCATCGGCTGAGAGGATCGGCGACCTCGTCATCGCCAGCGGCAAGCCGCTGGGCCTCGCAAGCCACGATGCCTTGACCGTCAAGCGATCGCTGGTCGGGGGCGAACAGCGCCTTGAACTGACCGGGTTCTCGCCGGATCGCCTCGACTGGTACAAGAACAAGGGCTGCTTCACCGAGATCATCCGCTACCGCACGCGGCTGTTCGTGCCAGTCTCCGTGGCTTCGTCCGTTCTTCCCGCGCTTGCCGCCTGATCCCTCGGGCAGACCCCTATCTCAGAATGAGAGTGGAGGGAGCCCTTTGGGCTTGTGGGCCTCGTGATCCTCACCTGCGCCTTCATTCCATCAGGAGAACACCCATGATCCAGTCGATTCCTTTGAAGAAGCTCGTCCCGAGCCCGCGCAACGTTCGCAACTCGAGCGACGTGCTGGCCGACCTCCAGCTGCGGGCAGACATTGTAGCGCGCGGCTTGCTGCAGAACCTTGTCGTGCGCAAAGGAAAGCGCGGCAAGTTCGAGGTCGAGGCCGGCGGTCGCCGCCTCGCTGCGCTGCAGGCGCTGGCCGAAGAGGGCACCTTGCCCGACAACCACGAGGTCACCTGCCTCGTCATCGAAGGCGAGGAAAGCGAAGTGCGCGAGGCCAGCCTTGCCGAGAACTTCCAGCGACTCGCAATGAACCCGGCCGACGAGGCGCAAGCCTTCGCTTCCATCATCGAGGCGGGAGCCACCCCTGAAGACGTGGCGCGTCGCTTCGGCCTCACCGTCCGGTTCGTCGAAGGGCGTCTGCGCCTGGCCTCTCTCGCGCCTTGCGTCTTTGAAGCCCTCGCCGAAGGCACGATCACGCTCGACATGGCGAAGGCCTACGGTGCGATTTCCGACGTGGAGCGCCAGGCGCATGTCTATGCAGAGTTGCAGGACGCCTGGTACGAGATCACGCCCGACACGATCCGCCGCATGGTGCTCGACGCCACGGTGCGCGGTTCCGATCCGCGAGCTGTCCTCGTCGGACGCGACGCCTACCTCGCCGCAGGTGGCCGGATCGAGCGCGAACTGTTCGACGATGATGCCAGCGAGAGCTGGATCGATGTCGCGCTGCTTGAGGACCTCGCGCACAAGGCCATGGAAGAGGCAGCAGAAAAGACCGCGCTCGAATATGGCCTTGCCTGGGTGCGCCCGACACTTGGCACCTATGTCAGCCATGACCTCGTCGAAGGTCTCGGCCGTCTGCCATGCGAGCCTGCGCCAATGACCGAGCAGGAAGCGCAGGAGCTCGGCGAACTCGAGGCCGACTACGACCGCGTCGCCGCTGTGCTCGAAGACGAGGACAGCGACGAGGACGAGATTGCCAAGGCCGAACAGGAACTCGTGGTGATCGACCGTGCAATGCGTGCGATCAACGATCGCCCACCGGTCTTGGCCGACGAGCTGAAGGCCGTGGCCGGTGCCTTCCTCGTCCTCTCGCGCAATGGCGAACCGACCTTGGTTCCACAGTTCTACACCGAGGCCGAAGTCATCGCTGACGAAGGTGTGGTCGAGACCATCGAGGAAAGCGGTGCGGCGAAGCCCAAAGGGAGCTCGCTGTCCCAGCGCTTGCTTGACGAGCTCGCGATGCAACGCCGCGACATCCTGGCAATCCATCTCGCCAATGATCCGGCACTGGCGCTCGACTTCATGGTTTTCACGCTCGCTGATGCCGATGGGCATGACTGGCGCGCCAAGAAAGCTTCGACCCTGGTCGGCTCGGTTGCGTCCGGGCCTGTCACCGGGTTCGAGGCCAAGGATGCACCGGCGAGTGCTGCGCTGGCCGAGTTCGCCGGTTCGCTCGACGAAAGCTGGCGCTCGGGAGAGAGTGATGTCGAGCGGTTTGCGAAGTTTCGAGCGCTTTCCGACGAGGCACGTTCGGCCTGGCTCGGCCATGTCGTCTCGCGCACTCTGGTTGCCAGCCTGGCCTGTGAAGGCGAACGCTCGGTGCCGCTGCACGAGGCGCTCGGCTCGCTCCTCGAAATCGAGACCGCGCATTGGTGGCGTCCCACGGCAGCCAACTACTTCGACCGCGTGGCCAAGGCCCGCACGCTCGAAGCGCTCGATGCCGCTGGCGGTCCCGAACTGGTCAGTCGCTATGCTGCTTCGAAGAAGGCAGAACTGGCGAGTGCTGCCGAGCGCATTTTCTCGGGCAACTTCATCGGCGAGGCAGATATCAAGGAACGAGCGCAGGCCTGGGTACCTTCGATCATGCGTTTCGCCGGTGCCGAAGAGGTCGAACCGGTTGACGCCGAAGGGGATGAGCCGGTCAGCAATGTTACAGCTGATGAGATAGCCGAGCAGGCTGCCTGACCCCTCCTGACAGGTCCAGGTCACTCGGCAGGCGGTCCGTTCCATTTGGGACGGGCCGCCTTTTCATGTCAGATATCGGTTCGATAGATGACCACTCCCGCTAAATGATCACACGCCAAAAGCAGGCAATAAATGTGCCGACGTATTGATTTTTCTAACTTCCAGAGAAAGGGTGTAGCGATCATGAGAACCACGCCCGCCGCCAAATGCACTGAGCGATACAAGGACCCGACAAGAAGGGAACGAAAGCCAGGATGACGACGAATACCCTGACGCGACGAACTGAGCCATTCCTAATGGGTTTCGCCACTGAGCGAGGTGGGGAAGTCGAGGAGTTGCGCGGTCGTTACAGCGACCGTCGCCAGATGTGGGTCGTCGAGGCCGAAGGGGTCGAGATCCCGATCGTCCAGGCCGGGGCAACGATGCTAGGCCAGACCCACACTAAGACCATGACCCAGGTAGAGGCGGACGACGACGACCAAGCGCGCGGCGCCTTGGGAGAGACGTCGACCACAACCCGCGTGCGGCAGGAGACGGACGACCAAGACCATGACATGATGGCTTTCGGCGGGACAAGGACATTGACTGAGGTACAGCAAGAGGCCGACGACCAAGACCAGAGCTTGGCCCCGATGGCGGAGACTTCTACGCTGACCAAGGTTAGGCAGGAGGCGGACGATCAGGATGCATCGCTTGCACTCCCTGAGCTGCAGACAAAGACCGATGTCCAGCAGGAGACTGACGACCAAGCCGGAATGTTGATCTGACCAGCCCCGATGACCGTCCTTCTGGCCACCAACAAGCGCGACGTGACGACGGATTTCATCGCCCTTGAGCTTGAGCGTAGGGCCTTGGCCTTCCACAGGCTCAACACTGAGGACATGCTTGAATACCGCGTCTTAATGCCGAACGGTGATCCATCCTGTATGCGTCTCGTTAATCGAACACGCGAACTTGAACTCAGCGAGGTGACCGGGGCCTATTACCGCCGCCCCCTTCCGCCGGAAATCCCCCATAACACCCCGTCAACCGCTGCTTATATGCAGGCGGAATGGTCAGCCATACTAAGGAGCGTGTGGAACGCGCTTGCAGGGCGGTGGCTCAATTGTCCCTTTGCGATACTGCGAGCTGAGGACAAACCAAGACAGCTGGCCGTCGCACGGGCGGAAGGGCTGCAGGTTCCGCGGACCCTGATTACTAACGATGCTGAGCATGCGAAGAACTTCTTGGCGGACGGTGCAATCGTGGCGAAGCCGCTACGCCACGCACTCATCGAAGACGGAGGCGCCGGCAAAGTCGTTTTCACGTCGCGGGTCGAACAGGACAACGGGCTGACTGGAATCGAAAGCGCACCGGTGATTCTGCAGAGTGAGGTGCCCAAGCGTGCGGATGTGCGCGTTATTGTCGTCGATGACCAAGTCTTCGCGACCATGATCGAATCGCAGGCACACGAAGAAACAAGTGTCGACTGGCGCAAGGGCGTGCGGACGGACTTGGAGCATCGCGCTATTACTCTGCCTCACGAAGTCGAAAAGGCCTGCGTAGCAGTGACACGTTCTCTCGATCTGCGGTACTCTGCGATCGATCTCATCGAAGATCCTGGCGGCATCTTCTGGTTCCTCGAGGCTAATCCAAACGGCCAATGGGCGTGGATTGAGCAACGCACCGGAGCTCGGATCGCAGAGGCTATCGTTTCGGGGCTGGTCAGATGAATCTCCTCGACCTCCTATTCCCCTATGCCGAGCCTCTATCGGACGCTGAGAGCAAAGCGCAGAAAGAAGGCCTCGACAGCGATATCGCCGCCATCGAGTCTGCCAAGTTCAAAAACGATCCCGCCCGCGCGCTTGCGGAGGCCCAACGCGTGGCCGACGCCGAGACCGCCAGGGTCCGCACTGCTGAAACAAAGGCTACGACCTATCTCGCCGTTCTCGCGGCGCTGGTCCCTCTTATCATTGCGTTCCAGGCGGCGACTTGGGAGGAACGAGCTGGTCCGGCCCCGACCTGGTTGAAGCTGCTCGTACTGAGCGTGGCCATGATCTACTTGGCGGCTGCGGGATACCACGCGTTTCGAACATTGCAGGTTTCGGGCTTCGAGCGGGTCGTGGAAGGAGAGATCGCGGCTGCTTGGAGCACGCGTCAACCGCTCCGTAGGCTGACACGAAGCACACTGCTCGCTTCCCGCCGGTCGAGAAATGCAGTCAACCGGAAGGTCACCTGCATCAAGGTTACCCACGAACATCTCATCCGCGCATTCGCGGCGTTCGTGCTCATGCTCGCGCTCGACCCAATCTTCTACGCCGTTGATTGGACAATGGGCGATGCTGACGGGTCGGTCAAAGATACTCCGACGGCCGCAGCGACAATTGCTGTCGAAGCAACCGGAGAGGTCTCGGATGAAAGTCGAGAAGCGTTGCCGGCAGACGACGGTCCAGTGGTCGGCCCTTCGGGCACGCCTTCCACTGGAACTCCTGAGGCACCGCCAGCACAACCGGGCTCAGATGCCGACGGATCTCCAAGGGGCGTGCGAAAGGACTGAGCGCAGTCATGATGGGTGAGGTGCTTCCGGCCGGCTGAGACCCCGACATCTGCTGTTAGGATCAGCCTCCTTCATCACAAGCATCCCAAATTTGGGCGCAAAGGACCCACCAAGTACGAGAGCAGAGGGAGCTTTGCTCTTCCTGAACCGGGACATGTCCGTCCCGGCGATCAGGAGAACTCCCATGACCAAATCCCGCCGCACTGCTTCAGATTCGCCAGCCCGGCGCATCACCGATGCCATCATCGAAAAGCTTGAGCAAGGCACCAAGCCCTGGGTCAAGCCGTGGCGAGGCGTGCCGGATTCACGGCCCTTGCGCTCCTGTGGAACCCCCTATCGCGGCATGAACACCTTCTGGTTGTGGATGGTGGCCGATGGCTGCGGATACGCCTCGCCATACTGGATGACCTACCGTCAGTGCCAGAAGCTCGGCGGACAGGTCCGCAAAGGCGAAAAATCGACCATCGCGATCTTCTACAAGAGCTACACCAAGGAGGTCGAGAACGCCGAAGGCGAAGCCGACACTGAAAACCGGCGTGTGCTCAAGGCCTATGCCGTGTTCAATGCCGATCAGTGCGACGGCCTCCCTGAGTTCTACCATCCCAAGCCGCTGGTTGCCGCGCTTGAGCCCGAAGGGCGCAAAGAGCGGCTCGATGCCTTCTTTGCCCATATCGGCGCAGACCTGCGCCACCATGGCGCGCAGGCCTATTACGAACCGCTGCGCGACCGCGTCACCATGCCGCCAGCTGAACTGTTCGAAGCCTACGACCACTACTACGCGACGCTCGCACACGAGTTGTCGCACTGGACGGGTCATTCTTCGCGGCTCGACCGCGATCTCAAGAACCGCTTCGGCAGCGACGCCTATGCGGCCGAGGAACTGATCGCCGAACTGTCCTCGGCCATTCTCGGGGCAGAACTGGGTCTTCCGGTCACACACCTTGACCATCACGCCAGCTACATCGCGTCCTGGCTCAAGATCCTCAAATCAGACGAGCGTGCGATCCTCACCGCTGCGGCCAAGGCCGAGGAAGCGGCCAGCCTGCTGCTCGAGCTTGGTGGCCACCAGTCCTGCGAAGGGGAGGCCAACATCGATCTCGCCGATGCAGCCTGAGGAGCAGTGAGATGGGACGTTCCGTCAGATATCCGACCGGCTCCGTGGTGGCCTCTCGCCTGCTCGATGACGGCGAATACGAAGATATCGACTGGGTCTACGAGTGCCTCGTAGACGAGATCATCGATACCACGAAGGCGGCATTTCCTTCCTTTCAGCGCTTCGATGGATGGCGCGGCCGCGAGGACCGCATTCTCCTACGAAACGCCTTCGCCGATTGCGGCATATCGACGTGGTGTGGGCTTGCCGCGATCTGGCTCGTCGAACGCGACGATCCCCGGTACTGGGAAGCCGACTTCAGCCAGCCGCGAACGGCGAGGGCGCAGCACTGGCTTGCCCAGGTGTCCGGACGGTTCGTCGACCTGTTTGGTGAGCTGCGCATGGTCGGGCGGTTCTCGAATGGCGAAGCAATCTTCGAGCGCTCCCGATCCGCTTGCGCAATTTGGTCCTGATCCTGCCTCGTCCCGGTCCGCCGGGGGAGGCCCTTGGGCCGGTCGGGGCTCGCCGCAACCTGCGGCCCGTCGGCCCGTGTTGCCCGCGCCAGCCTAGGGCCGCAGGTTTCCCGCTACGCGGTGCGTCACGCCCCTTGTCCCGGCCCTGATCGGGCTCCGGCGGACAAGGCCGAGGCAATGGTGCCTCCTCTCCTTGTCCGCACGATCAGGAGACACCCCATGTACGACAGCTTCATCAACCAGTTGAGCGGCCTTGACCTTTCAGGCCTCAGCATCAGGCCAACCCCCTTCAACGACACAGACTTTCCCTGCGATGACGCGATCGACCAGACGCTTGGCGCAGTCT
Source organism: Alteriqipengyuania abyssalis (assembly GCF_019857185.1). Classification (GTDB taxonomy): domain Bacteria; phylum Pseudomonadota; class Alphaproteobacteria; order Sphingomonadales; family Sphingomonadaceae; genus Alteriqipengyuania; species Alteriqipengyuania abyssalis. The sequence goes on from NZ_JAHWXP010000001.1 coordinate 113,462, forward strand.
GGTCCGACCTTTTCGCGATGTTTTCCGACACCGCCCTCGAGGCCGATGCCGAGGATATTGCCTGGGGCGTGGTCAATCTCTTTCACCGCGCAGCCAGCCGCAAGTCGGCTCAGCTCGACCGGGCCAGCGACGAGATCCGAGTCCTGCTCGCATCCGCCGATGGCTCCGAAGTGCATTCGAGCAATCTTGAAGAGCAGGTAGAGCGCGCGCAGGCCGCCGAAGCCAGCATGCTTGCCTTCGAGCAGATGCGCGAAACCGCCGCTGCGCTCTATCTTGAAGAGATCGGATCGTCCTGGCGTCCCATGACCGGTTCGCGTTCGAACCACGCCGCCCATATGACGTCCGCTGTCGTCAATGCACGTGACTTCCTGCGGGCTCGTGCAGAGCGCCGCCGGGATGCCAATACACCGCAAGGCACGCCAATCGTCTTTTCCGGAGGCCGGTCTTCGTTTGCCACCGCGGAAGACGCCAAGGCTTTCGCCTCCAAGGTCTGGTCAACGCTCGACAAGGTACGTGATCATGTGCCCGACATGTTTCTGGTGCACGGCGGCGACACCAAAGGCGTTGATCGGCTTGCGGCCAGCTGGGCCGAACGGCACGATATACAGCAATTGGTATTTTCACTCGACAGACGGCTGGGGGCACGAGCCGGGTTCAAGCGCAATGAGCAGATGCTTCAGATGAATCCGCGCTATGTGGTCGCGCTTCCTGGCAATGGCGTTCTTGAGCGTCTAGTGATTGACGCCAAGGCCCGGCGTATCACCGTCGTTGACCGGCGCAGCTTGGGTGCAAGCATCCCAAAACGATATGATTGAACGTCGAACTTGCTACGCGCCGGCGACGATTATGTCGCTGGCGCGCTAATTGGTTCTTGTTTCGTGCGGTAGGCCAACAGCCTTTTGTAGTCCGATGCAAATTCGCCTGGCTTTACGCCCCCGCCCGGTCCTCCTTCGACAATATAAGAGCACTGGTGGTGCGGCTGAAGTCGATCAGGTCTACTTCCCGCAGCTCGAGGTCATCGGCGACATCGCCGGATCGGTCGAGCGGCTGGGAAACCGTCTGGATGGCAAGCTGCAGTGCGATCGCAGCTATTACACTGTGCTGCACCACGAGATTGCTTCGCACATTTCCGAGACCAGCGACGACGAACGTTTTCCGATGGTCCCCCAGCGCGTGGTTGCCGACGTACGCAGCGTAATGGCGCGCGATGATATCGTTGCGCTCGACAACGGTATCTACAAGATCTGGTTCGCCAGAAACTACATTGCGAATGAACCGGGTACCATCCTTCTCGACAATGCATTGGCGACGATGGGCGCAGGCCTTCCATCGGCCATGATAGCGGCGATGCTGTCGCCGGGGCGCAGAGTGCTCGCGGTATGCGGCGATGGCGGGTTCATGATGAACTCGCAGGAGCTGGAAACGGCCGTCAGGCTGGGCCTGAACCTCGTCGTACTCGTCCTGAACGATGCGGCATACGGCATGATCCGCTGGAAGCAGGACCAGCTCGGCTTTCCGGACTACGGCCTAACCTTTTCCAATCCCGACTTCGTCACCTACGCACAAAGCTATGGAGCGACCGGTCACCGGGTCGAGCGGAGCGCAGATCTTGTGGCGGTCCTGAACGCCGCATTCGAGGCGGGCGGCGTGCACCTTGTCGATCTGCCCGTCGACTACTCCGAAAACAAGAAGGTGCTGATCGACGAACTCGGCGCAAAGGTGTGCGAGCTATGAAGACGATCGTTCACAATCCGTTCGACCGCGAGCCGGTTGCAGAAGTGCCGCTTGTCGACTGGCCTCAAATCGATGAATGGCTGAATGAAGCGCAGTTGCTCCACCGCGACCGCCATGGCTGGCTTGCCGTGCACGAGCGTGTCGCCATCCTCTGGCGGGCTGCGGATATCATGCGCGAACGAGCCGAGGATCTGGCTCTCCAGATCGTCAGGGAGGGCGGCAAACCGCTGGTCGATGCGCGCGTGGAAGCCGGTCGCGCGATCAACAGCGTCGACTTATGCGTTCAGGCGCTCAGCGATGGCGGCGGTCACGAGATCCCCATGGACCTGACAGAAGCGGGTGCGGGAAGGACGGCATATACCTTCCGCGAGCCGATCGGTCCTGTCGTGGCGATCTCGGCATTCAATCACCCGCTCAACCTGATCGTCCATCAGGTTGGACCGGCGGTAGCAGCCGGGTGCCCCGTTCTCATCAAGCCTGCGCTGGAAACGCCTCTGTCATGCCAGAGCTTCGTGAGCATTCTTCATGAAGCCGGCCTGCCCGAGGCCTGGTGCTGGTTCGCACCTTGCGGCAACGATATTGCCGAAAGAATGGTAACCGATCCGCGCACGGAGTTCTTCTCATTCATCGGTTCTGCGAAGATCGGCTGGATGCTTCGCTCGAAGCTGGCGCCGGGAACCCGCATTGCTCTCGAGCACGGCGGCGCGGCGCCGGTAATCGTGGACAGCGGCGTGGAGCGCGCAGCAGTGATCGCCTCGTTGCTCAAAGGCGGGTTCTATCATTCGGGTCAGGTCTGCGTTTCCGTGCAGCGCGTGTACGTCCCTGCTGCAGAATTGAAAGACTTCGCTCATGACCTAAGGCGAGCTGCCGAAAAGCTGGTAGTGGGCGATCCCGCCGATGCTGAGACCCAATGCGGACCCCTGATCCGAACGGAGGAAGTTGACCGCGTCGAACGCTGGGTCGATGAAGCCATCGCAGCAGGAGGCACCCTGGTGTGCGGGGGAAGCCGTCTGAGTGACACTCTTTTCTCCCCGACCGTCATTGTCGATCCTCCGGATAGTGCCAAGGTATCCCAGGAAGAAATCTTCGGCCCCGTGATCTGCGTGTATGGCTATGACGATATCGACCTGGCTATCGAGCAGGCCAATGCCCTGCCTTACGCCTTTCAGGCCGCTGTATTCAGCGATCGGCTGTCAATCGCCAATCATTGCATACAGTCTCTTGCGGGATCAGCTGTGATGGTGAACGACCATACGGCATTCCGCGTGGACTGGATGCCTTTTGCAGGGCTGCGCCGCTCCGGGCTTGGCGTCGGCGGGATCCCCTACACTATGGCGGATATGAGCATTGAAAAAATGGCCGTCTGGAACTGGCCTGCGGCGGCATCATAGCCCGTTCGACAGACCCGGGATGGCGACACGGGCAGCTTCGCACTCGTCGGCCTTTCCCGAAGTTAAGTCTCTTATGGGCGGCCGACAAAAGCCGTGCATTGGCGAGCCTGACCGAACTGGCGCACGAGGCGCGGACATCAAGGCTCGGCGGTACCCGCAAGTGCATCGATGATGCGGCAATCGCCTACAGTGTCTTGCTCGCAGGCAGCGATCATACGCCCAAGTTCCGTCCGCAACGCCTCCAGGCTCGCGATCTTGCGCTCGACCTCGCCGAGATGGCTTCTGGCCAGAGCGTCGATGCCCGCGCAGGACCGGTCGGCATCATCGGAGAGGTCGAGCAATTCCCTGATGCGTGCCATGGAGAAGCCGAGATCACGCGCGCGCCGTATGAAGTTAAGGCGCGCTTCCTCTGCTGGTCCATAATCGCGATAATTGGCCCGCGTGCGTGGAGGGGCAGCGACGATACCCTCACGCTCGTAGAAGCGGATTGTTTCGGATTTGACGCCGGTTATCCGGGCAAGTTGACCAATTCTCATGACAAAGGCTCCTGCCGCTTGACCTTGTAGTTACTACAAGGTGCATAGGGCGGATCGACGCAAGGAGTCGAGTAAATGGGAAAGACCTGCTGCGGCCCCGATGAGGCCGGTGCAAACAACAACGATCCGACATGGCGGCGCATTCTGTGGATCGCACTGGGCCTTAATGCAATCATGTTCGGCGTGGAGATCGTGGCAGGCATTGCTGCGGATTCGCGCGCCTTGCAGGCCGACGCGCTCGACTTTCTCGGTGATGCGGCAAACTATGCTATCAGTCTCGGTGTAGCGGGGATGGCGCTCGTCTGGCGCGCGCGTGCGGCTCTCGTAAAGGCGGCGACCATGCTGGCTTTCGGCCTGTGGGTGCTCGGCTCGGCCATCTGGGGTTTCTTTGTCGGGGCGTCGCCCGACCCGGGAACGATGGGCGCCATCGGTTCTCTTGCTCTGGCGGTAAATCTCGCCGTCGCCGCGATGCTGTTCCGGTATCGCTCGGGCGATGCGAACATGCGCTCGGTGTGGATCTGTTCGCGCAACGACGCGATCGGTAATATCGCCGTGCTGGCGGCAGCGATTGGCGTTTTCGGCACCGGCCGTGCGTGGCCCGATCTGGTTGTGGCGAGCATCATGGCAGGACTGGCGGTGTGGGGAAGTGCCGAAGTCTCCAAACAGGCCCGTGGCGAACTGCGCTCTACCTAAACTCCAGAATATCCCCGCGATCGGGGGTTGGAGGAAATACATTTCCGTCTACACCCTGCTATTGCGAATTAATTGCAACAGATATAGAGACCCCTCATGCATCGCATCGTCTCCGCCACCGTCCATCCGGCACTGCGGCTCATTCTGCTGGCGCTTGCGCTGTGTCTGTCCGTCACCGCGAACGCGGAAGAACCCGACGTGCGAACCACCTGGCGTCTGCTCGATTATATCGCGGTCGACTACGCCTCCGCCGTTTCCGAGGGACGTGTTGCCGACGAATTCGAATATCGCGAAATGGTGGAGTTTTCCGATGTCGTGGCGCGGCAGATCGCTGCATTGCCGGATACTAAAGACAATCAAGCACTCATCCGCCGATCGGACCAGCTGCGAGCTCTGATCGCCAATAAGGAACCCGCCGAGCGAGTTGGGCGCTTAGCGCGCGCGCTGGCAGCCTCGTTGCTGACAGCCTACCCGGTTCCGCTTGCCCCTTCGCAGGCGCCCGACCTTGACCGCGCCCGCACTCTCTTCGCGCAGAACTGCGCCTCGTGTCACGGCGCCGCCGGAAGTGCGCCACCGGCCGCAATGCAGGCACTTGATCCCCCGCCGATCGACTTCACCGATATCGACCGGGCGCGGCAGCGCAGTGCGTTCGGGCTTTACCAGGTCATCACGCAAGGGCTGGAAGGAACGTCCATGGCCAGCTTCGCATCGCTGTCCGACGAGGATCGCTGGGCGCTTGCATTCCATGCCGGCAGCATTGCTTTTGAAGATGTGGCCAAGGGCGAGCGTATTTGGCGGGAAGATGATGGCATACGCCAGCTTGTCCCCGATCTCGAGACGCTCGCCGCGCTCACACCGGAAAGTCTGGCCGAGCAGATCGGCGAGGACCGTGCGCTCGCCGTCATGGCCTATCTTCGCGCCAATCCCGATGCGGTGGGACAGGCAAATGACGCAGGTTCGCTCGCCTTCGTTCGCGATACGCTCGATCGCAGCCTGTCAGCTTATCGGGCTGGCAACCGAGAGGAAGCGCGGCAGCTTGCCCTGTCTGCCTATCTCGACGGGTTTGAACCCCTGGAGGCCCTCCTGGCAACGCGCGATGGCGGTTTGATGCGGGAGGTAGAACAGGCGCTCGGGCAATTCCGGGCCGGAATAGAGTCCGGTGCGAATCCATCCGAACTACAGCAACTAAGGGCTCGCATCGATAGTCTGCTGGCAAGAGCCGAGGAAGCGTTGGCTCCTGAGGCGGCCAGCGAAATCTCGAACTTTCTCGGGGCGTTCACCATCCTGCTGCGCGAGGGGATCGAAGCACTTCTGGTTGTGATCGCCATGATCGCCTTTGTGAAAAAGTCGCACCGCTTCGAGGTACTGCCCTATGTCCATGGCGGGTGGATCGCTGCTCTTCTTGCAGGTGTCGCCACCTGGGTCCTGGCAACCTACTTTGTGAGCATCAGCGGTGCGAGCCGCGAGATGACCGAAGGGATCGGCGCGCTGCTTGCGGCTGTCATTCTCGTATCGGTCGGGATCTGGATGCATGGCAAATCCCAGGCCGAGGAATGGCGGCGCTATATCCAGGAAAAAATGGGCAAGGCGCTTTCGCGCGGATCGGCATGGTTTCTCTTTGGTCTTGCATTCGTGGTCGTCTACCGGGAAGCGTTCGAGACTATCCTGTTCTACGCTGCCCTGTGGAACCAGCAGAGCAGCGGCATCATACTGGCAGGTGCCTTGTCCGCAGTAGCGCTGCTGGCGCTCATTGCATGGGCCATGCTGCGCTACAGCCGCAAACTGCCGATCACCCAGTTCTTCCGCTACAGTGCTATCCTGATTGCGATCCTTGCGGTCATTCTCGCGGGCAAGGGCGTGGGCGCTTTCCAGGAGGCCGGAGTTCTTTCCGCCACTTTCATTGCCGGCTTGCCGCGCCTCGCCGAACTCGGCTTCTTCCCGACTGTCGAGACGATCGGCGCGCAATTGCTCACGCTGCTGGCCCTGATTGCCGGATTTCGGGTAAGTCGATCACCATCGGGACCGCAGCCGGCAGCTGTCGAGGGATAGGAGATCCCGGTTTGCGATCAGCGGGGTCCGGTGCCGAGACGGCGCGCGAGCCACAAGGTGGCCGTGGGAACCGCGACCCACATCACGATCGGTACCAGGCCGATTTTGGTCCCGGGCACAAGCGGCATGATTGCACTATAGGACCACCCCCAGTCGGCACCGACAGCCAGCACTTCGACCATGGCAGTAATGGCCAGGCCGATTCCCAGGAACACGACAAAACGCGAGATCGGCCAGTCTACGAGCCACGGCGTTTTACCACTGCCGACAGAGGCGCCGAGATAAGCGGCCACCATGATCCCGGCATCGCCGAACGAGGCCAGGCCGCAGCGACGTGCTGCCTCGGCAGGCGACAGACCTCCCGACTGGTAGAAAGGAAGCTGGAGCATCTCCCAGGCGAAAGCGATGAGAATTCCGAATATCGCGATCCAGAGGGCTGGATGAGCACCGCGCCATTCGCGCGATTCCTCAGAGATTTGGTCCTGATCCTGCATCGTCTGATTCGTCACTCCTGCGATCTCCGTCCCGTCCCCATCGCTCAGGTATCGAATTTGGGAAGAGCGAGGCCGCGCAGGCGCAGGGCGTTGCCGATCACCGATACCGAAGACAGGCTCATCGCTGCGGCCGCGATCATCGGGTTCAAAAGCAACCCGGTCCATGGATAGAGGACACCTGCTGCGACCGGTATGCCGAGCGCATTATACGCAAAGGCAAAGAACAGGTTCTGCCTGATGTTGCGCATAGCGGCCCGAGACAGGACGAGCGCCTGAACAACGCCGACGAGGTCGCCGCGCACCAATGTCACGCCCGCGCTTTCGATCGCGACATCGGTACCCGTTCCCATCGCGATGCCGACATGCGAAGCGGCAAGCGCGGGTGCGTCGTTTATGCCGTCGCCGGCCATAGCGACCCGGCGACCCTCGCTCTTCAACTGCTCGATCTTGCGATGTTTGTCCTCGGGCGAGACGTTCGCTTCGACTTCGTCGATACCGACCTGGCTTGCTACCGCACGCGCGGTGGCTTCGCTGTCGCCGGTAAGCATCACGATCTTGATGCCGCGCTCATGCAACGCGGCAATAGCGGTGCGGCTGGTTGCCTTGATCGGATCGGCGACCGCGATAAGGCCTGCCGGTGCCCCGTCCACGGCCACGAACATCACCGTCTGTCCGAGGCTTCGGCCTTCGTCCGCCGTTGACCGCCAGCCTTCTTCGAGCGCCCCTATACGCTCCATCATCTTTTCATTCCCGATCGCGACCAGGCGCTTGTCGACATTTGCCTGGATACCTTCGCCGGTCACGGATTCGATATCGGAAGCGTCGAGAATGGCAGCGCCCCTGTTTTGAGCCCCTTCCACGATCGCGTGGGCGAGCGGATGCTCGCTTCCTCTCTCAACGGCAGCGACAAGGCTCAGCAATTCCTGCTCGTCGAAATTTGGCTGCGGTTTTACGTCGACAAGATCAGGCTTGCCCCGGGTCAGCGTTCCGGTCTTGTCGACGACCAGCGTATCGATCTTTTCCAGCGTTTCGAGCGCTTCGGCGTTCTTGATCAGGATCCCGTGCTGCGCGCCCTTGCCGGTACCGGTCATGATCGACATCGGCGTCGCCAGTCCGAGCGCGCAGGGACACGCGATGATCAGAACGGCGACCGCGTTGACGAGCGCGTAGGCAAGGGCCGGTGCCGGTCCCCAGATGGCCCAGACGACAAAACTCACGATAGCGACAAGGACGACGATGGGTACGAACCATCCGGTGACCTGGTCGGCGAGCCGCTGGATCGGTGCCCGGCTGCGCTGGGCCTCCGCGACCATCTGCACGATCTTCGAGAGCATGGTGTCCGCGCCGACCTGCGTCGCGCGCATGGTGAAGCTGCCGGTCTGGTTTACGGTGCCCCCGATCACGGGATCGCCCGCGCTTTTCTTGACGGGAATGGGTTCGCCACTGATCATGGATTCGTCGATGGCACTGCTTCCATCCTCGAGCGTGCCATCGACGGGGACCTTGTCGCCCGGACGCACGCGCAGCAGGTCCCCCGACGTCAATTCATCGAGCGGTACTTCGCGCTCGTCCCCGCGACCGAAGATCTTCATCGCGGTCGGGGGTGCGAGTTCGAGAAGCGCTCGCAAGGCGCTCGATGTCGATCCGCGCGCCTTGAGCTCGAGCACCTGCCCGAGCAGCACGAGGGTCGTGATAACCGCTGCGGCCTCGTAATAGACGCCGACCCGGCCCGCATGATCGCGGAATGCCTCGGGAAAGATGTCCGGGGCGAGGGTTGCCACAAGGCTGAACAGATAGGCGATGGCGACGCCGAAGCCGATCAGGGTGAACATGTTGAGGTTCATGGTCCGGACCGATTGCAGCGCGCGGGTGAAGAAGGGCCAGCCGCCCCAAAGCACCACCGGAGTTGCCAGCAGGAGCTGCAGCCACTGCGCGATAGCGGGTTCGATGACCTGATCGAACGGTCGCGACGGGATCATGTCGCCCATCGCATAGGCGAAGAGCGGCAGCGTGAAGAGCGCGCTCCACCAGAACCTTCGCCGCATGTCGACGAGTTCGGGATCGGGGCCCTCGTTCAGAGTGACCGTTTCGGGCTCGAGGGCCATCCCGCATATCGGGCAAGAGCCCGGCCCCGGCTGCCGGATCTCCGGATGCATCGGACAGGTATATATGGTACCTTCCGGGACATCCTCGACAGCATCGAGGTGCGCCTTCGAAAGATACATCTCCGGATCCGCGCGGAACTTGTCGAGGCAGCGCGAGGAGCAGAAGTAATGGTCGCCACCCTCGTGTCGATCGACGAAGCGGGCGCCGTCCATCTTCACGCTCATTCCGCAAACGGGGTCGGTCGCCATACCCTCGATTGCATTGTGCCCATCGCTCATCTGTCGTTCTCCCCTAATTGGCCATCACCACGAACTGCCCCATCATGCCTGCGTCCTCGTGCTCGAGGATATGGCAGTGATACATGTAGGGAGTGTCGGGATCGGTATTTTCTTCGAACCGCAACAGCAGCCTGACCTGTTCACGCGGGTTGACGATTACGGTGTCCTTGAAGCCCGCCTCTTCCGCCCGCGGAGGCCGACCGTCCCGGTCGAGCAAGCGGAACTGCACGTTATGAATATGAAAGGGATGGGCCATCATCGATGCGTTGGCGATTTCCCATATTTCCCACTGACCCACCGGTACGCGCTGATTGATGACGTCCATGTCCATGGTTTCGCCGTTGATCGACATGCCCCGGCCCATCATGCCCATATCGAGCACGAAACGGCGGCTGCGAACGGCGAGTGAGGGGTCTGGCGCAGCAAGCGCGGCCAGAGTGGGCGGGAGCATTACTGGAGTTGACGCGCCTGAGGGGCGCATATCGAGGATCGAAAACGTGCGCCCCTGCCTCTCGCGATCGGCCCGGTTTCCCATCATTCCGCCGCCCATCATACCCCCGCCTTGCCCGCCCATCATGCCCATGGCGTTAGCAGGGCTGCTGGCAATCAGCCGGAGCGGACGCCCTTCGGAAAGATCGACGATCACTTGTGCGCGTTCGCCTGGGGCAAGGGTAAGACTGCGAACCTCGCTTGGCGCGGCAAGCAGGCCGCCATCGCTTGCGATGAGTTGCATCGGACGATCACCTTCGAGCGAGAAGGTGTAGAACCGCGCATTCGATCCATTGAGAAGCCGCAGGCGCAGCGGACCGGCGGCGGCCTCGAAAACGGCATTGGCCGTTCCGTTCACATAGATGCGCTCACCCATCACCCCCATCATCCGCGAGTGCATATCGAGCGGGTAAACAAGGCGGCCCGCGCCGTCGATCACGCGATCCTGCACGACGAGCGGTATGTCATCTACACCGTACCGGCTCGGCAGATCGAGGCGATCCTCTTCCTCGTCGCGCACGTAGATCGGGGCAGCAAGTCCGGCATAGACCTGTGGTCCGGCCCGGCGATGCAGATGCGAATGATACCAGTATAACGAAGCGCGCTGGCGTATTTCGAAGGACGGGCTCCAGCGCTCACCGGGCCGTATGAGCTGGTGCGGCCCGCCATCCGCTGTGGCGGGAAGTTCGAAACCATGCCAGTGGACGGTCGCATCTTCGGCAAGCTTGTTGTCGATGTGAAAGCGAACCTGTTCGCCGCGGCGCATTTTGAGGGTCGGGCCGAGATAGGATGCGTCGATACCGATCGTCGGTGACGCCGTGCCGGGCACGAATTCTTTCTCGCCCGGTGTCAGGGACAGGCGAAAGACACGCTCGCCCCGTTCGATCGTTCCTGCCTGTAGCCGAGGTATGGCAAGAGGATTGCTTTCGCCTCCCTGATCGAGCGACATCCTGCTTTGCGTACCGCAACCCAGCAGCGGCAGCGCGGCGAAACCCGTCGCCGCGAGGCCGGCGCTCTTGATGAAGTCGCGGCGATCCTTAAAGTCGGGCCTGTCGATACCTGGCATATTCACCTGTTTTTGCGTGGGAGGCACCGGCGCAACCGAGCGCCTCCCACCCACCGTCCTATCGCGGCGTTACCGAGGTAACGACGCTGCCTTCGGTTCCAGTACGAAATTCAAAGGCTATTCCCTCACCGACACTGACCTGTTCGAGGATTTGCGCGTCGGCTTCGAAGGTCATGGTCATCGCGGGCCATCCGATACTTTCGACCGGACCATGCTCGATGGTCACCGTGCCCGCCTCGGAATCGATGGCTGTAACCGTTCCCTCCGCACTGGCGCTCTGCTCGCCGCCGGTCTCCTCCGCCATCGGCATTTCGCCTGACATGGGCATGCTGTCCGAGTTCGCCATGTCGTCTGACATCATGGTCTCTGAGCTGTCGTCTGCAGCGTCGCAGGCTGCAAGCGCCAGCGGTGCCGCGAGCAGGATCATGTAGGTTGGGGTACGCACTCTTCTTCTCCTTGAGGGTTGGCCGGTTTTTCCGGACGGGGGCGCCGCAACAACAGATAGGCGGCGGGAAGCAGGAACATGGACAGGAGCGGGGCGGTGATCATGCCGCCAACCATCGGCGCGGCGATGCGGCTCATGACTTCCGAGCCCGCGCCGGTGCCGATCAGGATCGGAAAGAGACCCGCAAGGGTGACTGCGACGGTCATCGCCTTGGGCCGCACGCGCAGGAGCGCGCCTTCCCGGATGGCCTCGTCTACTTCTTCGGCGCTCAGATCACCGCGTCGCCGCTCCAGTGCGGCTTTCAGGTAAATCAGCATCACTACGCCGAATTCGGCGGAGACGCCGGCAAGCGCGATGAAACCGACCGCAGTCGCCACCGACTGGTTGTAGCCCATCAGATAGAGCAACCAGTATCCGCCCGTCAGCGCGAAGGGCAGCGTGCCCATGATCAGCAAGGCTTCGTCCCAGCGCCGGAAAATGAGATAGAGCAGCAGGAAAATGATCGCAAGCGTCGCGGGAACCACGACCTTCAGTCGCTCATAGGCGCGCGTCAGATATTCGAACTGGCCCGCATAGGACAGGCTGACGCCGGCAGGAAGATCGACACCCGCGGCGACGACCTCCTGCAGATCGGCGACCACCGAAGTAAGATCGCGGCCCCGGACGTCGACGTAGATGTAGCTGGTCAGTCGGCCCTGTTCGCTCTTGAGCATGGGCGGACCGTCGCTGACGGCGATACGGGCGACAGTGCCAAGCGTGATCTGTTGGCCGGACGGCGTCAGAACCGGCAAGGCCCTGAGTTCCTCGACGCTGTCCCTGATTTCGCGGGGATAGCGCACATTGATCGGATAGCGCGCCAGCCCCTCGACGGTCCGTGCGACATTGGCACCGCCAACTGCACCAGAGACGATCTGCTGGATGTCGGCAATGTTGAGCCCGTATCGCGCGGCCGCCATCCGGTCGATATCGACATCGACATAGCGACCGCCCGACAGGCGCTCCGCCAGGGCGGAACTCACGCCAGGCACGGTTTTGGCGATACGCTCCACATCGAGTGCAACGCGTTCGAGTTGATCGAGATCGTCGCCTGAAACCTTGACCCCGATCGGGCTCTTGATCCCGGTCGCGAGCATGTCGATCCGGTTGCGGATCGGCGGCACCCAGACATTGGCGAGGCCCGGCACCTGAACGACCCGGTCAAGTTCCTCGACCAGCAGATCGGGCGTCATTCCCTCGCGCCACTCCTCGCGCGGCTTGAAGCGGATCGTCGTTTCGAACATCGTCAGGGGAGCCGGATCCGTCGCTGTATCGGCGCGCCCCGCCTTGCCGAACACCGTTTCCACCTCGGGGACCGACTTGATCAGGCGATCGGTGCGCTGCAGCAGCGCCGAAGCCTCGCCGGGGGAAAGGCCGGGCAGCGCGCTCGGCATATAAAGCAAATCGCCTTCATCGAGCGGCGGGAGGAACTCGCCGCCAAGCCGGGTGAAGGGGATCGCGGTGGTCAGGAAGATCAGCGCCGCGATCACCAGCGTTGCCTTTGGGCGCCGCATGACCCAGTCGAGCCCCGGACGATAGATTTTCGTCAGCCAGCGGTTGAGAAAATTGGAATCCTCCGAAGGGATCTTCCCACGGATCAGCCATCCCAATATTACCGGCACCAGCGTTACCGACAGAATGGCCGCGGCCGCCATGGCATAGGTCTTGGTGAAAGCGAGCGGAGCGAACAACCGCCCTTCCTGCGCCTGCAGGGTGAAGACCGGTAGGAACGACAGCGTAATGATCAGCAGACTGAAGAACAACGCCGGTCCCACTTCCTTCGATGCATCGGCGATGATCCGCCAGCGTTCCTTCACCGCGAGCGCGGTATCGGGATTCTCGTGTTCCCATCGCTCGAGATGCTTGTGCGCGTTCTCAATCATGACGACGGCGGCATCGACCATCGCACCGACCGCGATGGCTATTCCACCCAGCGACATGATGTTGGCATTGACGCCCTGGATGCGCATCACGATGAAGGCCGCGAGCACGCCCAAAGGCAGGGTGATGATGGCGACAAGTGCCGAACGCGCGTGCCAGAGGAACAGCGCGCATACGAGCGCCACGACGATAAACTCTTCGATGAGCTTCGTGGTGAGGTTCTCTATAGACGCATCGATGAGCTGAGAGCGATCGTAGGTCGTGACGATCTCGACGCCTTCGGGAAGGCTTGCCTGCAAGTCGTCGAGTTTGAGTTCCACGGCTTGGATCGCGCTTCGCGCATCCGCGCCCTGGCGCAGAACGATGATGCCCCCGGCAACCTCGCCTTCGCCATTGAGCTCGGCGATGCCACGGCGCAGCTCGGGGCCTACCTGGATTGTCGCTACGTCGCCAAGCGTGACCGGAATGCCGCCGCTCGCAGTGCGTAGTGGAATCTGCCGAAAATCCTCGAGGTCGCCGAGATAGCCCGAGGCGCGGACCATATATTCGGCTTCGCCCATCTCGACGATCGAGCCGCCCGCTTCCTGGTTGGCGGCCTCGATTGCGCTCACGATCTCGGCGTGGGTCACGCCCAGCGATGCCATCCGGTAAGGCTCGAGCACGACCTGGTATTGCTTGACCATTCCGCCGACGCTCGCGACCTCGGCAATGCCGGGGATCGTCTTGAGCTCATAGCGCAGGAACCAGTCCTGCAGGCTGCGCAGTCCGGCAAGGTCGTGTCCGCCGGTCCTGTCGACCAGTGCATATTCGTAGATCCACCCCACCCCGGTTGCATCGGGTCCCAGCGTGCTCGTGACGCCATCGGGCAGGCGGTTCTGCACTTGGTTGAGATATTCGAGCACGCGCGATCGCGCCCAGTAGAGGTCGGTACCATCCTCGAAGATGATATAGACATAGCTGTCACCGAACATCGAATAGCCGCGGACGGTTTTCGCCCCCGGGACCGAGAGCATGGTCGTTGCCAGGGGATAGGTGACCTGGTCCTCGACGATCCGGGGGGCCTGCCCCGGATAGTTCGACCGGACCACGACCTGCACATCGGACAGATCGGGCAACGCGTCGACCGGCGTCGCGCGTACCGCCCAGAAACCGGCCAGCGTCACCGCGACGGCAGCGAGAACGATAAAGAGGCGGTTGGCGATCGAGGCGTCGATGATGCGTGCGATCATTCTCCAGCCCTCCTAATAGTCTCGATTTGGGGGCCGGCTTCCTGCTGGGTGAAGGTGAAGCGCACCCTGTCGCCCGTTTCGAGGCCGCGCATTTGCGCCGCGCTCTTCGTGCGGAAGGTCATCGTCATCGCGGGCCAATCGAGCCGGGGCACGGGACCATGCCGCAGCGTCACCGAACCATTGGCGATCGACTGGATCGTGCCGGTGGCACCGAAGGTCGCTGGTTCGTCCTCGCCGCCGGTGGAAGCGTCATCTGCCTGATCTTTCGGACGGACGTCCAGTCCGGTGAGGCTTGCTTCGGAATCGAGCAGGAACTGACCCGATGTCACGACCTGCTCGCCGGCGGAAAGTCCGGCCAGCACTTCGGTCCTTCCACCCGCTTCGCGGCCGATCCGAACCTCGGCGGGCATGAAACCGCCCTCGTCCTGCTTCACCATCACGATGGTTCGACGTCCGGTCCTGATAACGGCTTCGGACGGCACCAGCAGCGCGCGGCGTGTGTCCGGGGTCAGCGAGACCTGTGCGAACATGCCCGGCTTGAGGCGACCGGATGCATTGGGCAGTTGCGCACGAACGGTGATCGTACGGCTTGCATCCTCCGCGCTCGGCAGGATAGCGACAATGGGTCCGGAGAAGCGTTCCTCGGGGAATGCGGTCAGCGTCGCGCTGACAGGTTGCCCGACGCGTACATTCGCCGCCTGCGTTTCAGGCACCGCGGCTTCGAGCCAGATCGGTGAGAAACCGGTTATCTCGGCGAGCGTCTGTCCGGCCATGACCGTCATCCCCGTTCGCACGCCGAGCGATGTGATGGCACCTCCAATCGGCGCGGTAACGGTGATCGTGGACTGCGGATGTCCACTGCGCCCTACCGATGAGATCAGGCCTGGAGGCATGCCCAAAAGGCGCATGCGTTCGCGCATGGCCTGCGCAAGTTCTTCATCACCGCTGTTCAGGACGGCCAGATACTCCTGCTGCGCTCCGCCCCATTCGGGAACCAAGATATCCGCGAGCGGAGCGCCCCGTCCAACGACATCGTCGGGTGCGCGGCCGTAGGTTCTTTGTACATAGCCTCCGGCACGTGGCTGGACGATCGCGACGTCGCGTTCGTTGTAGGATAGAACGCCTGTGACGGTTACTTCCGGCTCGAGGACGCCGTACTCGGCTTCAGTGGTGCGGATGCCGAAATTCTGCACCAGGCCGGGATCGATCCTGACGCCTGCGGTGGCCTCTTCGCCCGCGCATTTTGGGACCAGCTGCATATCCATGAAGGGCGACTTGCCCGGCTCGTCGAAGTGCTGCCCCGGCACCATCGGGTCGTACCAGTAAAGGACCTCCTCGCATTCGGTCGCACCGCCGCCCGCGTCGCCTGCACCACCCTGGCCTTCACCGAGCTGCGAGAGACCATAGCCGGAGGCAAGACTAATGAGCGCGATTGTGCCTGCCATCGTCCAGGATTTCTGGCGCGGCGACAGCCTGTCCCACGCGGCTCCCATTGCGGCTCTCATCGGCCATACTCCCCATAGGTCAGTCGCAGGTTCGCGGCGGCTTCGACGGTCGCTTCCTCGCGTTGCAGAATGTCCACCCGCAGCACGGCGAGCGTTTTGATGGTGTCGATGACGTCGAGCAGTTCCGCGCGGCCTGCGGCAAAGCTCGCGCGCTCGAGGTCCACGCGGCTTTCCGCGAGCGGGAGCAATTCGTCCGTCGCGCGCTGCCATTGTCGATAAGCGCTGCGCCAGGCGGCGAGATCGGTCTCGAACTGGGCTTCGAGTTCACGCAGCCGGTCGGCTCTGGCCGATTGCGCCGCAGCCGCCTCGGCTTCGGCGGCGGCTATACGCGGGTTTTGGCGCCGGTCCGCGAAAATCGGGAGTGTGATCGAACCCATCACCGAGATCGCATCGCCAAAATCGGGATCGCGCCGCCCATAGCTCACGTTGACGCCGAAATCCGGACGCCTTTCCGATCGCGCAAGATCGCTTCTCGCTTCCGCTTGACGAACCTGCGCAAGCGCCACGACAAGCTCAGGATTGCTTTGAAGCATGGCCCGCAAACTTTCGGGATCGAGATCGGCCGAAGGGATGGTTCCGGTCGCGGTAGCGTTCGGCAGAGCCGTATAGCGCGACAGCATGGCCTGAGCGGCCTCTCGGTCGGCTTCGATCCTGGTCCGCATGTCTTCGACTTCGAGCACGGCACGGCGTACTTCCAGACTTTCGGCGGGTCTGGCCGAACCGGCGGCGACAGAACTGCGGGCGAGTGGTACGAGCCCCTCGATTTGAGCAAGTGCATCGTCGGCGACGGTCAGAGCCCGTTGGGCATAAGCCAACGAAATCCATGCCATTCCTGCTCCGACGCGCACCCTGTAACGGGTTTGACGCAACTGTGCTGCGGCAAGTCCGATGTCGGCCTCCGCCATTCCGAACCGGGCCCGACGTTTCGCGAGATTGGGGATCTCCTGTTCGATGCCGACTTGGATCTGCGTTGGGAGCTGGCGATCCAGCTCGAACGCAGCCGGCCCGCTTACCGGCAGGTTCTGGATGCCCGCGCGAAGGCGCGGATCGGGCAATTCATCGGCAGCGTCGGCGATCTCGCGCCGGGCGTCCAGTCGCAGCTCGCTTGTTCGAACCTGGGGCTGGTCGCTCGTTGCTGCTCGTACAGCTTCCTCATAGCCCACCGACTGGGCATAACTCGCCGGCGCAAGGGCCAGCAGGACCGGAAGCGCGGTCCAGCTTATTCGTTTCATGATCGTTCATCCGCAAAAGGAGCGCGTCAGAGACGCATTCCGGATTGGCAGCCCGCGTCGAGCGCTGGCCGTTCATCCAGAGGCAGGAGCGTGCAGGCTTAAGCCTGCACGCGGGTCATGCCGGGAGTTGCGGAGGTGGCGGCTCTGGCCCCAGCCCTGTGGCTGCGAGCGAATTTGGGACCACTCTGCTGAACTGAGAAGCCTGCGCCGCTATGTCTCCGACCAGGGTCGCATCACCCCCTGGAACGAGGGGCGGGATGCAGCCGAATGCCACAAGACAATCCAGCCGAAGGTTCTTGCAAGGCACGCCGTCATGATCGTCCATGGAAGCTGCGCCCGCCATCATCTCCATCTCGGCGCAGGCCGGTTTGCCTGCATCGAGCGCCTGAGGCAGGGCAGATGCATGCGCTGCCGATTGAACGAACAGCCCGCAGGCGATCAGTAGCAGTCCAAGGGTGCGCAAGACTCGCATGAAAAAGGCGTAAAGCTTTGAAGAGCGCAAGACAAGGACCTCGCATCGGGTGCGATGGTTCATCACTCCGTGTACTGCCAGGCACCCATCGAGCCCAGATATACGTCGAGCTTGTCAAATCCTTTGCTTTGCAGCCAGCCCGCCGCCACACTCGCACGCATGCCACTGGCACACATGACGGTATAGGCGCGTTCGCGATCAAGCTCGGCGAAGCGGGAATTGAGCTCGCCCACGTAGATGTGGTCCGATCCCTCGATCGCGCCGCTGCGCCGCTCATCGAGGTCACGCACATCGAGCAAGGTCCAGTCGTCGCGCTTGCGCTCGAGACGATCCTGAACCTCGTTCGTCCCGATCATCGGAAGGCTCGCCATCTTCATTCCTTGCGCTGCAGCCGGCACGATACCGACATAGCCGCCGACGATCGAATCGAGCCCGATCCTCACAAGGTGCGTCATGGCCGAAGCCAGCTGGTCTTCCGCCGATCCGACGAGGGCGATTGTTTCACCCTCCCTGATGAACCAGCCCGCAAACGCCGAGATCATGCCGACCGGAAGGCATATCGAACCAGGCAGATGCCCGCTTGCGTATGCAAGCGGATCCCGCACGTCGACGACATGGTCGGCGTCGATTTCGCGAATGTCCGAGAGCATGAGACGTTTTGGTCGCAGGATCCGTGGCGCAGGAGATGTTCCCTCGACATTCAGACGCTCCATCAGTCTGAAATAGGGTGGCTGGTAATGATGCTCGGCGAGCTTCGCCTCGATGAATTCCTCGCGATCGGCGATCTGGAGCCGCGGATTATTGCAACGTTCGTGGCCTATGGTCGAGAATTCCCGGTCCGCCATTCCCGAGCCGCAGACCGAGCCTGCTCCATGCGCGGGGTAGATGATCGTCTGGTCACCCAGACCGCAAATCTTCTGCAGTGAATCGTACAGGAGGCCCGCGACCTCCCGGGCGCGCTCGGGATAGAAATCTGTGCGTCCGACGTCGCCAACGAAGAGCGCATCGCCGGTGAACACGCCGATCGGTCCTTCGGGAAAATCGTCGTCATGGAGGACGAAGGCGAGATGATCGTCGGTGTGACCGGGAGTTTCGAGCACCGAAATCCGCAACTTCCCGATCTCGAAAACGTCGCCCTCTTGCGCGGTGTCGGCGAAAACAATCTCGTCCGCAGAGTTTGGACCGTGCAGAACACGGGCACCGGTCATTTTCCCCAATACCGGCGATCCCGTGATGAGATCCTCATTCCTGTGCGTTTCGAAAATATGCGTGATCTCCAGCCCTTCGGCGCGGGCACGCTCGACATAAATCTCGCAGTCGCGGCGCGGATCGATGACCGCTGCCTTGCCTTGCGAACCGATCAGATAGGAAAGGTGCGAAAGACCGGGGGTCTTTATCTTTTCAAGCAGCATGGTTTACCTCGTTGTGGGGGTGTTTCCGACCGATGAGATTAGTTTAGCCGATACCGAGTTCGGCCTTGAGCGCCGAGACGTTCTCGAAGCGGTCTTCTTCTGGCCGGGCGATAGCGGGCTTGGCATTGATCCAGGTGTTCTCGCAGACGAATTCGAGCATGGCTGCCGCGAGGTCGGCGTGCCTGCAACGAAAGCAACCCTCGGCAAGACGCTCGTCAGTAATGACGGCTTCACCCGTATAGGGTTCGTCCAGGAGCCAGCCCGGTCGCGCAGCCGTCCATTCCACGCCTGTCGCGCGCTCCAGGAGATCTTCCATGGCGCGCATCTGTTCGAGAATATTGTGCAAGGCTGGTCTTGCTGTGAGTTCGAACCACGCCGGAACGCTGGGCTGCGGTTCTACAAAAGCCGCCGATATCACGACGATCCGGGAAATGCCGGTCGTCGACATCGCTTCCACCAGATTGCGGGTTCCCTCCGTGTAAAGCGGAGGCGGATCGATCGTCGTGGATGGACTGAACCCTATACCGAGTGCGGAAATGACCGCACGACAACCTTCAAGCTCGCTGCTGAAGTCGTCATTGAGAACGTCGCACTGGAAATACTCGACATTGTCGACCCTGTCCGATGGTTCGGGCAGGGTGTGTTCGAACGCTCGTACCGCGATGCCCTTGCGGACCGCATGGCGCAATATTTCCGTGCCGGTCTTTCCTCCGGCACCGAAGACCGCAAGGGGGGCTGCATCGGTCACAGGTTCAGCTTCCACTGTCGTACCTCATTATGAATTCGGCGGCGCGTGCCGGGCTGATCGTGATCGTGGAGCGGGTACCGCCGGACGCTGGCACCCGCTCGCTCGCCTTCACGCCTCGATGTTGCCGCAGGTCGTGTAACCCCAGAACCCGAACTCGTCCTTCATCCGGGGGCCGGCGACTATGAGCTCCTGCATCTGCAAGCCCGCGTCTCCTTCGTCATCGAGAATGCGCGTACGGATACGAAGCTCACCATTTGCATACTCACCCGAGGCGCTTGCCGTAACAGGGATCAGCTTGCCGTTGATCTTGATGGCCCCGCGACCGCTGTTGTCGTAGACGAATGACGGAAAAGCGACCTCGGTCAGGCGGAACTGGCACGTGTTTTCGGCTCCCAGCGCGGCGAGGTCCGCCTCGCTCATGGTCTCGGGCAGCATGAGGCCGGGGCTGAGATTGGCAAGAGCGCTCGCAGCACTCTTTATCGGAGCTGCCGTTGCCGGAGGATCGAGCTGTGCTTCGCGATCATTACCGATCGCGCTGTTGGTATTGCAGGCCGCCAGTGGGAGGGCTGCAAGCGTCAGAATTGCGATCTTGTTCATTGCTGCATCTCCTCGGGCAGGCGTTCTTCGGTGCGTGGACCGTTCTCCTCAATGTCCTCGATGAGATATTTCATCTCGGCGATCTCACGCCGCTGCGCGACGATGATGGCCTGCGCAAGTTCGCGAACCCGCGGATCCTTCAGGCTCGCCCTCTCGCTGGTCATGATCGCGATCGAGTGGTGCGGGATCATCGCGGCCATGTATTCGGTGTCGTCGACCGTGGTCTGGCTGCGTACGAGCCATAGCGCGAGTGCGAATACGAGGGCTCCGACACCCAGGATGATGAAGTTCTTGGTCCGGTCCTTGTACATGCCCCACATGAAGAGAAGCATGACCACCATCATCATCGCGCCCATGACGAACATCATCCAGAAGCGCGTCTCGCTCCAGAACACGTCGTCCATGTCGAAGCTGTTGGCGTACATCAGGAAGAACATGATCACGGTCGAGGTCGATACCATGGCCATGAATCGCCAGTAGTTGCCGCCCCCTCCCTTATCCGAGTGGGATGTGCTTTCAGTCATGCGTTTTCTCCTTCCTTCATCATGGTCCAGAACAATTGTGCCGAGCAGCTGATGAGCGCGAAGCCGGTCAAGGCTTCGACGCCGGCAATGACGCGCAGGTGCTCGGTCGGGTAGATGTCGCCGAGCCCCAGCGTGGTCACGTTGATCAGCGAGAAATAGAAATAGTCCATCGCACTCATCGCCGGCGTCTTGTCGAACCCGCCGAGGCCCAGCTCCGCGCCCAGCCAGAAACCGCCAGCGAAGAGCGTCGCGACAAGCAGGTGCGATGCCAGGACGAGAAGCGCGACCCCAAGTTTGGCGGAGAAATTTCCGGGTGCGTCGAGCATGCGATGCCCTGCGCCGAGGATCGACAGATGCACGCCGACCGAGGCCAGGAAAAGTGCAATGGCGAGAATTAGTGCGGCGATCATCGATGATCTCCATCGTGTGTGGCGGGCATTTCACGCAGCGCAGGATTCCGACGGAGATAGAACCATTCGGCTCCGAACACTGCAGCAATACCTGCGACCGCATAGGCGACGACCGCAGGGTCGGTTTTGAGCTTGGCGAGGGCAAAAGCTGTCAGGACTACGCCGTCCGCCATGAGCGCCGACCAGAGGATCCAGGCACGCGCGCCTATTTCTTCCCGCAAACCGCGCAGCACGCCCCAATGCACGAGCATGTCCATTACGAGATAGAAGAACGCTCCGAGCGAGGCGATCCGCGAAAGATCGAACAGGACCGCGAGCGTGCCGGCGACCACGACGGTATAGACCAGCATGTGACTGCGGATCGGTCCCTTCATCCCAAAATGGCTATGCGGGATCATCTTCATTTCGGTCAGCATCGTCAGCATTCGCGAAACGGCGAAAACGCTGGCGATGACACCCGAGGTCGTGGCTGCGATCGCGATTGCGACTGTGAAATAGAACCCAAGCTCTCCGAGCGCGGGGCGCGCAGCTGCCGCAAGCGAGTAATCGCGCGCTTGCGCTATTTCCGAAGTGCTGAGGCTGGCTCCGACCGCCACCGCGACCAGAAGGTAGACGACCACGCATACTGTGATCGAAATGATAATGGTTCTGCCAACATTTCGGTGCGGATCGATGATTTCGCCGCCGCTGTTGGTGATGGTGGTGAAACCCTTGAACGCGAGGATCGAGAAGGCGACCGACGCGAGCAACGCGTCGAGACCCGAAAGCGCGACTGGCTCTGAGAAGGCGCCGCCCGAAAAGCCGCTGGCCCAGATCGCCGCAATCGCGAACAGGGCGATGCCGCCGATCTTGATCGCCGACATGACGAGAGAGAAACCGCTGACCGATTTGTTGCCTGCCGCATTCACGAAATAGGCGAAGACGATGAGCGCCAGTGCCGCGACGGAAACCAGAATGCCGCTGCTCTCGAGCCCAAAGGGCCGCAAGGCATAGGTCGCGAAGGTCCGAGCGACCAGGCTTTCGTTGATGACCATCGACAGCGCCATCAGGAGCGATGCCGATGCTGCAACAACACCCGGTCCGTAGGCCTTCTGAAGAATCATCGCGATGCCGCCAGAGGAGGGCCAGCGGTTCGACATCTTGATGTAGCTGTAGGCGGCTAGGGAAGTGACCAGGGCGCCGACTATGAAAGAAAGCGGAAATAGCGGTCCAGCCAGTTCGGCAATCTGGCCGGTCAGTGCGAAAATACCAGCGCCGATCATGACGCCGGTTCCCATTGCGACACCGCCAAGCAGCGTTATCGATCCAGCACTCTTCCCATGTTGATCGTCGCCATCTGTCTGCAAGTCTTTCCCCTGTCGATGTCCTCCCGTCCGAGAAACATCACGACAAGCAGTACGTTGCGAAGCGGCTCACCCCTCAAAAAATTTTCTGGCGGGGCATGAGCCATCCTTGGGCTGGCCCCGGAATCGCGTTGAGCTATCGATTTCCGGCGGCGCGCTCTTTCTTCCTGCAGCGATGCCGATGGCGGCGCGTCAAGGCACGGCAGTCCACGCTGAGTGCGCCTAATATTCAGCGCGTCAAATCAGGAAAACCGGGCCTGGAAAAACCGGTGCAGCGGGACCGCGATGAGTGCGATGTACCAGCCGTAGAGAAAACTGCCCACCGCTCCTGCGAGAAATCCCGACAGGGTCAGCCATTCGAACCATGGCAGCAACGGAGCCCAGGCTTGGTGCATGTGAAACCGCTCGGGTGCGAGGACTCCGAAGGCAATGCATAGGAGGTAGCTGACAAGCAGGAACACGCTGAGCGTCCAGCCCCATGCGAATATCGAGTTCTTGATTGATCCTTTTACCATCGCATTTCTCCCACTTCGTGCGTCCTAAAATTATGCAAACGGAAGGGTCCGGGACCGTCGGGGCAGCCGG
Organism: Alteriqipengyuania abyssalis; assembly: GCF_019857185.1. Taxonomy (GTDB): domain Bacteria; phylum Pseudomonadota; class Alphaproteobacteria; order Sphingomonadales; family Sphingomonadaceae; genus Alteriqipengyuania; species Alteriqipengyuania abyssalis. Next base: position 136,717 of record NZ_JAHWXP010000001.1, read on the forward strand.
CCCCGGACCCAGCGGGATGATCGACAGGCATCTTAGCGCCCGTCCCGGTGTCCCGGGCTTCTGTATTATTCCCGCGCGATTGTTCTTCAACGAGACATCGCCCTTATTTCTCGCGCGGCCACTGGCGTCAGTTCCTTACAATCACCGATAAGATGCGAAGACGCTCTGTCCGGTCGGACCAAAGGCGATGACCTCATAGGGCTGGATCCGGTTTCCGGCCTCCATGCCGGGCGATCCCAGAGGCATTCCCGGAACCGCTAGACCGGCAACGCCGTCGGGCCGCTCGCGCAAAAGTCGGGCGACGGCTTCGGCGGGCACGTGACCTTCGATGATGTATCCATCGACCTCCATCGTGTGGCACGACCACAATTCTTCCGGTACGCCGCGCGCTGTCTTGATCGCCGCCATGTCGTTGCTATCGACCGATGCCACCTTCGCGTTCATCCCATCTTCAAGATGGCCTGCCCAGTTGAGACAGCATCCACATCCGGGGTCCCTGAACATCGTATAGGTCGCTGCCTGAGCCACGTTCGAACAGGCTGCCAGCACGAGCAAGGCCGCGCCGCTAACCGATCGCCGGAACAGGGCAGGCTTTTTCCAGATCATTGTGCAATTCCTTTCTTGTATCCGCGCCATAGCGAGATCGTCCCGGTCACCGTCGGGAACCGGTGGAGCAGGCATGGCTCGGTGAAGATTTCGGCGAACAGTTTTTCGACTTGGCCGTCGGCGCTGGGCTGCGTGTCGCTAATGCCGTCAAGCGACTGGACGGTCGCCCGGAAGAGGCTCCGCATGAGTGGGCTATCCTGCTTCATATAATCGGCGATCAAGACGGTTCCGCCTGGCACGAGCAAGCTTTCGATGGTTTCCAGGATTGCCTGCTTCTTGCGCAAGGGAACCTGGTGAAGGACGAGGCTGCTGACGATCTTGTTCGGCTGCCACCCTGCGGGCAGCTCGAGGCTTTCGAGAAAGCCATTGTGCCATTTGACGAGATCGGCTCCCGCCCCAAACTTGCGCCGCGCAAGCGCGAGCGCCTCTTGGTCGGGTTCGACACCGATCAGACCCGCTTCCGGGCAATCCGTCATCAAGGCCTTGAGAAGTGTACCGGTTCCGCTGCCGACATCGATCACCCGGTCGCCGGGGACAAGGTGCAGCTCTTCGACAATCTTTTGTCGCCAGAGATGTTCGCGGGTGAACAGACCGAGCGCCCGGTCGTAAAGCGGCGTCAGAAAGCTCTTGCCAAGAAGAGGCGTGAATTCGCCGTGATCTTCAGGCGCGGTGATATTGTTCACGCGTTCGCTCCCATTCATCCCGGGTTCGACCCGATTCTGGCAGACCCGTCTCGATTACGTATGGCGGGGGACATTCCCTCAAAAAAAGAAGTTTAAGGGATTGTGCAGGCGAGCGCGTATAGGGCACGTGGAACCCACAGGAGTTTTTCGGATGCGTGACAAACACTCTCTTGATGCGGTGCTCGGAACCCTCTCCGCCACCGCCGCTAGCGAGGTCCCCGCCGACTTTATGGATGGCGTTTGGCAGCGCGCCGGACAGCTTGGCGAAATCGCCGACCGACGCCGCCGCACGGCTCTGTTCGTCGGTCTGTTTGTCGTCGGGCTCGGGGCTGGCGCCGGAACGAGCGGTTGGCCCGGGGGGTATGGCACGTCGTCCGCGCCATTTGGCGACAGTGCGATCCTCGGCGAACAGCTGTCCCCATCGGCGCTCCTCCATGTGGAGCAATAGGGTTTGAAGTCGACGCATATCGTTCTCGCGGTGCTTCTCGCAGCGCTCGCAGGATGCCTCGGCGCGATTGCCGCGGACCGCTGGGCCAATCACGAGGCCGGCTCCGGCCTCCACGATTTCGTGCACGACGAGCTCACCCTGACGGCCGACCAGGAGCAGCGTCTCGATGCGCTCGAGGCCCGTTTCGCTGTCGAAAGGGCACGGCTCGAAGGATCGGCGCGTGCAGCCAATGCCCGGCTCGCCCAGGCGATGGAAACCGAGCATGAGTACGGTCCCGAGGTCTCGGCCGCGATCGACGAGGTGCATGCACGCATGGGCGATCTGCAGAAAGCAACGGTGCGCCATGTCTTCGACATGCGCGAAATTCTCGAACCCGATCAGCAACGCCAGTTCGACCGCAAGGTCTCCGACGCCCTGACCCGCGACCCGCGCGACTGAAGCGCCATGTCGGGGGCGGGCGACAATCCGGACGAGGCCCTTGTCTCGCAGGCAAGGGCCGGAAGCAAGCGGGCTTTCAGCAAGCTCGTCGAGCATGAAACGGGTCGGCTTCTCGCGCTCGCGACACGCATGCTTTCCTCTCCTTCTCAGGCGGAGGACGTTGTTCAGGACAGCCTCGCTTCGGTGTGGCTGACGCGCCATCGGCTCGATCCGGACAAGCCGATCGGACCCTATCTGACAACCGTCGTCCTCAACCGCTGCCGGGACCGTTTGCGCAGGCGCAAGGTCGCGGGCTTTTTCGGACTGTCGGGCGATGACGAACTCCATTCCATCGCCGACGATTTGCCGGGTCCTGAAACGTCGGCCGTTTCCAGGGAAGAGCTCAATCGTGTCCAGGCCGAGATCGCGCGAATGCCTGTAAGGCTGCGCGAAGCGCTTGTGCTCGTCACCATCGAGGGGCGTAGCCAGGCCGAGGCGGCCGATCTTCTCGGAACGACCGAAAAGGCGATCGAAACCCGCGTATACCGCGCGCGCCACAGGCTGAAGGAGCGCTTCGAAAAACTTTGAGGGGTTGGGTGGGCGCGCGCGTAAGTAACGGTAAACGCCACGTCAGGAGCCCTTTATGATCGCCGTCAATCGACGCAAGTTTCTCGGAGCCGGAGCAGGAGGAATGGGTCTGCTCAGCCTTGCCGGGGCGATGCCTGCCTGGGCACGCGGCGCGGACATCCTCGCAGGTAACGCCCGCAAGGGGCTGGACGAGGTATCCGGCCCCAATATCGACCTCACCGTTGCCCGATCGGCCTTCGCGACCGGTAACAGGCGCGGGGGAGCGATCGCCGTCAATGGCACGATCCCCGGTCCGCTGCTGCGTTTGCAGGAAGGCACGACCGTCCGGCTCAATGTCCATAACCAGCTCGAGGAAGATACCTCGATCCACTGGCACGGTCTGCTCGTGCCGTTTCAACTCGATGGAGTGCCGGGAGTAAGCTTCCCCGGCGTCAAGCCGGGAGAGACCTTCACCGCCGAATTCCCGGTTCGCCAGTCAGGCACCTATTGGTGGCACTCGCATAGCGGGCTGCAGGAACAGGCCGGGCATTACGGCGCGATCGTGGTCGATCCCGCCGGACCCGATCCGGTTCAGGCCGACCGCGAATATATCGTGGTGCTGAGCGAATTCAGCGAAATGTCGCCCCACACGATTTTCGACAAGCTCAAGAAGGGCGAGGGCTACTTCAACTACAACCAGAATACCTGGACCGACGACTACCCGCTTTCGGGTGAGGATCGCCGGATGTGGGCCAGAATGCGCATGATGCCGACCGACATCCTCGACGTTTCGAGCGCGGCTTATACCTACCTTCTGAACGGCCATGGCCCGCTCGACAATCTGGAATACCTCTTCCGTCCAGGCGAACGCGTGCGGCTGCGCTTCATCAATGCCGGCGCCATGACCTTCTTCAATATTCGCATTCCCGGCCTGCCGATGACCATCGTTCAGGCGGACGGGCAGAACGTCGAGCCGGTTGAGGTCGACGAGTTCCAGATCGGTGTGGCCGAGACCTATGACGTCGTCGTGACGCCGGGCGCGCAACAAGCCTACACGTTGGTTGCGGAGTCGATGGACCGCTCGGGCATGGGTATTGCCACACTCGCGAGCGCACCCGGCGCTCGCGCCGCCATTCCGCCGCTGCGCGATCCGCCGCTTCTGACCATGGCGGACATGGGCATGAGCGACATGGACCACGGCTCGTCTGGCGATGCCGGCATGTCGGGCATGGACCACGGAAGTGGCGGCGACATGGCGGGGATGGATCATGGTTCGTCCGGCCAATCCGAGATGGCAGGCATGGCCGGCATGTCGGGCATGCAGATGCGCGACACCTCGCTTCTGCCGCCCGATGTGAAGGTCGGGCCCGGTCTCGACATGGTCTCGATGAACCCGGTCGATCGCATGGGCGATCCCGGCATCGGTCTCGCCGATGTGCCGCATCGTACGCTCGACTATCGCAAGCTGCGCGCTTTTACGCCGCACCGCGAGGGCCGCACGCCGTCCCGGCGAATGGAAATTCATCTGACCGGCAATATGGAGCGCTACATGTGGTCGTTCGACGGCAAGAAGTTCTCCGCCGTCTCAGACGAGCCGATCCGTTTCGCCTATAACGAGCGCGTGCGCGTGAAGCTCGTCAACGACACGATGATGGCGCACCCCATTCACTTGCACGGTCATTTCTTCGAGCTGGTCAATGGCGCGCCGGCCGATCGTCAACCGCTCAAGCACACGGTAATCCTGCAGCCGGGTGGCAGCGCGCAGTTCGACCTGACGGCGGACGAGCCCGGCGACTGGGCCTTCCACTGTCACCTTCTCTACCACATGCATGCCGGGATGTTTCAGATCGTCACGGTCGCCAACCCCGACGGGAGCGAAGCATGAAAATTCGTATTGCCAGCCTGCTCGTATCGGTCGCAGCCGGCTCAGTTCTCGCCTCCCCTGCGGCGGCGCAGCATGCCGGTCATTCGCCGGCGGAAGCGCAGCAAAGCGCCGAGGCGCAGGCTGACGCGAAGACAAAGTGCGAGGAAGAAGCCGAGCGCCATCGCGAAATGGGGCATCCGGTTGCAGATGGAGCATGCGAACCGGCTGCCCAGCCTGAAGCCGCCATGGACCGCTCCGAGATGGATCATTCAATCATGGATCATGGTTCGATGACAGCTCTAGATGGCCATTCTGGCATGACAGTGCCGATGGACGCTGCCCGTCCACAGGCATCGCCCGAAAGTCATGACGGAATGGATCACGGCTCGATGCCGCAGGGCAAGCCCGCCGAAGACGCGATGGATCATTCGCAGATGAACCACGGCGAGATGGGGCAGGCGAACGCAGACAGGTCGTCGATGGACCATGGGCAGATGGATCACAGCCAGATGAACCATGGGCAGACGCCTTCGCAGGAAATGCAGGGCATGGACCATTCGGCGATGCAGATGGGCGCGGACGATGATATCCCGCTGCTGCCGCCTCCCCCCGAAGCCGGGAGCGGCCCAGCGCGCGCGGCGGTCGCCATCTGGGGCGAGGAAGCCATGAACGAAGCGCGCCGCGAGCTTATCCGCGAGACTGACGGAGGAATGCGCTTCTGGTTTCAGGGCGACAGGCTCGAATACCGCGCCCGCGAGGGGAAGGATGGATATCTGTGGGACATCCAGGGATATTATGGCGGCGATATCGACAGGTTCTGGTTCAAGTCCGAGGGTGAGGGCAGCTTTGGCGAACCCATAGAAGGCGCCGAGGTCCAGGCGCTCTGGAGCCGCGCCATTGCGCCCTTCTTCGATTTCCAGGCGGGTGTTCGCCAGGACCTCACCGGTCCGGAGCGCACGCATGCGGTTATCGGCATACAGGGCCTCATGCCGTACCGTTTCGAGGTCGATGCTGCGGCCTTCGTGTCCACCAAGGGCGATGTGACCGCGCGGATCGAGGGCGAACTCGACCAGCGCATCACGCAGCGGTTGATCCTCCAACCGAGAGCCGAACTCGCGCTTTCTGCGCAAGACATTCCCGAGCTGGGCATTGGAGCCGGTCTTGATCGGATCGAGGCGGGCCTGCGTCTACGCTACGAGTTCGCACGCGAATTCGCACCCTATGTCGGCGTTTCGCAAGAATGGCGCATCGGCGACAGCGCGGACTTTGCGCGGGCCGCCGGAGAGGATCCGAGCGTCACCAATTATGTCGTCGGTGTGCGATTCTGGTTCTGAAATCTCAAAAAGGATAGAACTTCCATGACCAAGACTTTGACGCGCATCGCGGCGACTTCGCTTGTTGCCACGCTGATACCGCTGCCAGCCTTCGCGCAGCAGATGGACCACTCTTCCCATGCGAACCATCAGATGCACGCGATGGACGCTTCGGCGGACGATGTCGCGGGCGCTGAAGAAACCCTCAAGGCCTATCGCACCGCTCTTGAAGCGGGCGACGCGCAGGCAATGCGCGCGCTCTTCGCCGAGGACTCGGCGATCTTCGAGAATGGCAAGGCCGAAGGAAGCTTTGCCAATTACATGGAGCACCATTTGGGCCCCGAGCTCGACGCGATTGTGAGCTTCACCTTTACCGACCCCACGCTGACCGTCACCCGGATGGGGCACATGGCCCATGCCTATGAGACGTATGGCTATCGCATCGAACTTAGCGATGGCCGGGTGATCGAGCGCGACGGCGTGGCGACATCGGTGCTTGCTCACGATGCGGACGGGTGGAGAATCGTCCAGTACCATTCCTCGTCGCGCGCGCCGCGCAACTGATTACGGCTTTCGAAGAGGTAGCACCGGTTGGCAACGCCGTCGCTGAAGCTGCGCCTGCATGTGCTCGGCAGCAAGATCCACAAATGGCTGGCGATTTTCGTCGGTGTCCAGGTTCTCTTGTGGCTGGGAACCGGCGCCCTCATGTCGTTTCTCGACCTGGAAGAAGTTCGCTCCGAACATGTCGTTTCGCGTGAACAAGAGGCGCTGCCCGCCGATGCCCCGCTCCCGGCCTGGGTCGCAAATGACGGCACTCTTGCAGCGGTAACGACACGTTCGCTCGACGGCGATGCCGTGACCGAGGTCCGAAAGGTTGACGGTAGCGTGAACCTCCACGATCCGGTGACTGGGCGTAAACTCTCCCCCATCTCGGCGGCAACGGCAAAATCCATCGCCTTGCGCGCATGGACCGGGCCGCGCACGACCATCGAGGCCGCACGGATCGTCGATGACCCCGTCGGAACAGAGTTTCGCGGGCCATTTCCGGCCTGGCAGGTCACCTATGCCGACGAGGCTTCGACGCGCATCTACATCGATGCCGCCAGCGGCACGCTCGGGGCGGCGCGCAGCCATACATGGCGCCTGTTCGATTTCATCTGGGGCCTGCACATCATGGACTGGACCGAGCGCGATCGCATCAACAGTTGGTGGCTTCTGCTGTTCGGCATTGGCGGCACGATCATAGCCCTGTCGGGTTTCGTCCTGCTTGCGAACCGGATGCCGAGGCTGCGCCGCCGCGCAAAGAAGAGCAAGCTCGCCTGAGCCCATGGGGCCAATGTGCGTGGGAGAACGCCTTACCCCCGTTCGCCAGGCCGAACGGGCCAGGAGCCGAATGCGTTCGACGATCGCGATGGTGCCGCCATCAGACGTGATACGGCGGACGCACATCGTCGCGCCAATACCATCAAATTAATGTGAGGGGCACGCGGCTGCCGTGCGTATCAGGCACATAGGTCGCACTTTAGCTGCAGGGTTGGGAGACATACGAGACATGAAAGCCCCCTCATTTTTGGCGCTGCTCGCCGCAAGCCTGCTCTTCGTCGGACCCGTTCAGGCTCATGGCGACGAAAAACACGGCGAAGAGGCGAGCGCCGCGCCTGCTGCCACCAATGGCGATGTGCACGACCAAGCGGCCAGGGCGCAGATGGGCGAGACTGCGGATGCTGGCGAATCCTCCGGCGCGCACGATGAAGCGGGCGGAGGTCATGACGAGTCCGGTGACCATGCGAATGAGGGCGAAGCCGGCGTCATGGCCGTACTGAAGAAGCTGCATCCGGCAACGATCCATTTCCCGATCGCCTTGTTTTTCATGGCTGCGGCCACCGAATTGTTCGTGATGCGCCGGAAAGAAGCGGGCCTGGAAAGTGCGGTGCGCGTACTCGTCTACGGCGGAGCGATCGGCGCAGTCGTCGCAGTTCTGTTCGGATGGATTCACACCGGCCTTTGGTTCGGAGGCGATGCCGTCATGCAGGTCCATCGATGGAACGGGATGCTGATCGCGGTCCTCGGTGTGGCAATGGCATACCTCGCGAGCAGGCCGAGCCAGAGCCGCGCATGGTTGCGTACGGCTATCTTCTCGATGGCAGCACTTATTCTGGTGCAGGGCTTCCTTGGCGGCGAACTCGCGCATGGGCCAAACCATCTCGGAATTTCCTGGCTCTGAAGGAGTTGAACAGCATGCGTACTTCCAGGTCAAAAACAGCGATCGCATTTTTCGCGATTGCGCCGATGATGTCCGCTCTCGCCGCTTGCGACGAAGCGCAGGAGAGCACACCGACCTCAGAGGTGTCGCCGATGGGCGAAGCAGCGGTGATGCCCGGCATGGCACCCGAGGGTGGTCTTGCAGACCCGACAACCTCTACCTCCGAAAGTGAGTCAGTGGCTGCGCGGCAGGACGCTCTTTCGACAGGCGATGCTGCCGCGCCCGCGTCTCGGCGAGCCGCCTCTCCGGTACCACGTGCAACTGCCACATCCGCCGCGCCGGCACCGCGCGCGCAACCCGAGAGCGAGGCGACCCCGCCCGCCGATCCCCATGCCGGCCATGACATGTCCTCGATGGCCGATCACGACATGGAAGGCATGTAATCCGGCGCATGGCCCATCAGTCAGGATAGTCAGGAGAAATCGTCTGCAAGCAATCGTGACGAAAATCCGGACATCAGAAAAGGACGGCTCCGCCTCCCCCCGAAGCCCTGCGGGTCGCAGGTGCCCATGGGGCCGTTCTGGAACCCCGCGTGAAGACCAACCCAACGCGCGGGGTTCCGTCTCTTCGTCCTCGTTGTCGTCGTGCCAGGCGCTTCCCGGCATGGCTTCGTGCTATACAAGCATTGCGCTGCCAATCGCGTGGTGGGACATGGAAAGGAACTGCCAATGACCGAAAAAAGAACGGCCGGTGCGCTGTCGCGCTGGGAAGACGAAGGCGGTGCGCTCCCTTGCGGGCCGCAAGAAGCCCTCGCGGCCGATTGCGAGAAATGGGACATCCCTCCGCTCACGGATGCCGAAATAATCCAGCTACGCATAAGGGTGATCGCGCTCGAAAACATGGTGCTAGGATTATTGTCCACGGCAAGCGATCATCAGCTCACTGCGATCGAACAACTGGCCGAGTTCATCTCCCCACGCGCCGACGCGACGCAGCATCCGCTAACCTTGCACGCTGCCACACAAATGGAGAACTTTGTGGAGCGCGCTCGACGGTTTCGCGAGGAACCTTCAACGGATTGACTGACGCATGACCGGCCCTCGAACGCTAGCTCTCCTGCCTGCGGCTGGATCGCTGACCTGAAGAGACTGCGATGGACCTCGATACGCTCCTCGTCCGCTATTTCCGCACTGCCGATCTCGGAATGGTTGGCGCAGAGGCATTGGCATCGGGGATCGAGCGGTGCCAGGTCGATCTCGGTCTCGAGCAGGACCGGGGCAAGCGCTTTGCCTTGTGGGCCATGCTCTACCTGCTCGGGTCTGCCCCTGACCTCGACGTGGCCTTCGAGAATGAGGAAGACCGGGAAGCAGCCCGCAACTTCATGGATCTCCTGGCGGCATCGGAAGGCGATGTGGTAAGCTGATTGCAGCAGGGTCCTGGCACCTTCAGACCCGCACCCGACACCCATCCGGCTTTCTTCGCGAACAGTCCTGAATCAGGTCAGCTGAGGACAGCAACCCGTTCCTTTCCGGCCGTGTTGTCGCGCTTCGCGCGCCTGCCCGCACCACCCGTCATGAACAGGTTTCCCTTCGGCCCTTCAGGCCTCAGGTGCAGTCCTCCCATGCCCTGCTTCTTCTGGATGTTCGCAAGCCGGAGATAGTCTCCGGTTTGAGGAACTGAAGGACTACTATCATGACCAATATCGCAATCCTCACCGGCCGCATCGCCCGCGATCCCGACATCCGCGAGACCCAGGGCGGCACCAACGTCACCGGGATCACCGTCGTCACCGATCGCCCCGCACGCGACAAGGACGGCAAGACCTACAAGGACGAGAACGGCTACACCGCCAAGGAAAGCGAGTTCCACCGGGTGACCTGCTTCAACGGCCTCGCCAAGACCGTCGGTCAGTACTGCTCAAAGGGCCAGCTGGTCAGCGTCCAGGGCCGCATCCACTACACCCAGTGGGAGGACAAGGACGGGGTCACGCGCTACGGCACCGAGATCCTCGCCGACAAGGTCGACTTCCTCTCCCGCGGCAATGGCTCGGGTGACGACAACGACAACACCGACGCTCCCGAGATCGACTGACATCGATCCCGGTCGTGCCCCCTACGAAGAGGCTCTGCCGCAAGCGGCAGGGCCTCTTCTTCTGTGCTTACTGGGTTCCCGGCTCTGCATTCGAAGCACGGGTTGAACCGCGCGCCGTCAGTTTCTCGATCGCGGCATCCTCGCCGAGTTTCCCGAGTTCTTCGGCAACCTTCCTCAGCCCCTTCTTCGAGAAGCTTTCGAGGCCGCTTCCCAGGATGATTTCGCCGAGTTCCCTGGCCGCTTGTACTTCGAGCTCGCGTTGCTTGGCGTCGAGCGCCTCGCGGTCTGCTTCGAGCTTTTGCAGGGCTGCAATCGCGCTCCTGTTTCGGGGCATGTGTCTTGTCCTTTTGTCCCCTCCGATCTGCTCCCCGGTTCTTTCCATGCCCGCGTCATCGGGGTGTAGGAAAGGCAATTCGCACGCAGCAGATGTTCGATATTGGGCGGAGGTGGTGGGTCCTGGCTCATGGTTCTCCCAGCATGATGGCCTTGCGCCTCCCGCCTCAAGGACGGCGGGGCCCCACCATTTTGCCTGCCACCGGATTGCATCCGGCAGCGAACAAAATCGTCACCCCCACCGCCGCTATTGCGGTCGCCCATTCGGGCGATCCCTGACCCGGGATGCACAAGACCATCGCGCACTCCTCCTGTCGTCTCACGACAGAAATCAGGAGGATTATCATGGCCTATTCAATGCATTGCGCCCTTCCGTCCCGGAGCTATTTCGAGGCTCTGGAAACAGCCGAGAAGAGAGCGTTGCACAGCTTCTTCGATCAGCACGTTATCGAGGATGACGAGCTCGGGTATTTTGCCCTCGACGAGGGCGACTACAACATCTTGCCAGCGCATCTCGCAGCGCGGGTGGTCCACACGGTGCATGGCGGCATGCTCGACGAGTTTTGAGACTACCGACAGGGCGGGAACCGGGAACGGTTCCTGCCCTTTTTTCTTGTTCGCCGGGAAGTCCAACCAGGCACAAGAAACCGGTTGGGCCGGTTGCTCTGACGGTCGCCCACCGCAATGCGGCGGCGCCCGATAAATGGAGCGGGGCTGTGGACGCACTCTGTCCCGCGCATCTTTCGATGCGCTCCTGAGGGTGCGGCGTAATTTGTTCTTGGGCCCCGCGTGCACTTGCGAACCGGCATTGGGTCGGGCGGCGGGAAGCTAGGGCATGCGACAAGCCCCGCTTGCCTTGCTTCCCACGCGCCCTTGGCCGCTGCCTCTTTCGCAGGTGCTGTCTTCGGCTGGAGGCGTCCAACTGCTTTCTACCTGCATGCTGTGAGCTGCCAGGCTTGGTTGCTCGCGCTCCAACATGGAGATCGGGAAAAGTCGTCCTTGATCAATCCCCCTCATTGCCTGGACCACCTCGCGCACCTGGTAACAAGAGAGCACACCGTACGCAGCCTAAGCTGCATTTATGGAGCAAAACCTAGTAAAAACAGATAGTTCGAAATTTCTAACCCACCGGCAATCTGTGGGTGGGCAAGGCACAGCCGTTACCCACAAACGCCAATCCAATAAGCTGAAACTGACCGGTCATGTGGCCCGTCGAGCCTCACTTCCGCTCGGGATTACATGGGATAATGAACTGCCTGGCTTCGGACTGCGCAAGCGCAAGTCCGGACACCTTAGCTGGATAGTGAAGTACAGGCCCCGAGGCGTGCAGAGGATGGTGACGCTGGGACGCGCGGGAGTGGCGGCAGGTGCGCTGGGCGCTCCCGCCGCGCGCGCTGCCGCGCGCAGATTGCTCATCAGGGCTACGCTTGCCGACCTGCCGTCTGCGCCCGAGCAGAAAAAGGTCCCGCTCTTTGTCGACTTCGCCGAGGAATTCTGGACCGACTATTCGCCGCACTGGAAGCCGTCGACCAGGACGAGCTCGCGCTCGCGCATCGATCAGCTGCTCATTCCGCATTTCGGCGAACTTCCGGTCGACATGATCGCACGGTCAGACATCAACCGCTGGCGCGACACCATGACAAAGAGGGAAGGGAGCTTCAATCGCACCATCCCGATCATGTCTGTCATGATGCAGTATGCGGAAAAGCTCGGGTATCGCGCCAAATGCTCCAACCCGTGTCGCGGTGTGTCCCGCTTCAAGCGCGAGCTCCCGGAGCGCTACCTTTCCGCCGACGAATACCGCAGGCTCGGGCGCGCGTTGGCCAATCACGAGTTTGCGAACCCGTTCGTGATCCCCGCGCTTCTCTTGCTCGTTTACACGGGTGCACGTGCTTCGGAGATTGCGACCTTGCGCTGGCGCTACGTCCAGATTCCTCGACTTGCGCTACCCGACAGCAAGACCGGCCCGAAGACCATTTATCTCAACCCGCAAGCGATCGAAATTCTGAGTGGCCTCGACCGCCGGGCCGACGACCAGCTTGTCTTTCCGGCGTTGCATCGGGAGGGACCAATCAATCTTGGAGAACACTGGATCAGGATCAGGCGCAAGGCCGCTCTTCCCGATGTCCGGCTCCACGATCTTCGCCACAGCTTTGCCTCAGCGGCCATTGCCAAGGGCATTCCACTCGCGACCATCGGCAAGCTGTTGGGGCACGCGCTTCCCGAGACGACCGCGCGCTATGCGCATCTTGCAGACGACATCATCTCGGAGAGCGCCGACCGGATTTGTTCGAGCCTCGCCGGTGCGCTGGGCATCGCGGCGTGACCGGATACGATCTGAAGCATATCCTGGCCGAGGAACTCGCGCGCGTTGTTCCGGGAGAGGCTGGGAAGCGCCGGACGAGGTTTGACTACGTGCTTCCGGGCTTTGGCGAGCGCATCCACCGCTCAGGACGCAAGAGCTACGTCCTCCAGCGGACCATCGGTGGCAAGCAGCGGTTGATAACGATCGGCGATGCCGCCATCCTTACCGAGCGCATCGCGAAGGATGTTGCCCGCCGGCTGATCCTCCGGATCGAGCTCGGGCAGAACCCGGCAGACAAGAAGAAGCGCGGCACGAAGACGCCGACCTATGCGGCGTTCCTTCAGTCGTATTGGGATGTGGCGGCACCGACCTGGAAGAAGTCCACGCGCGAGATCCAGGACATCTACCGCCGCACCCATCTCGACCATGCGTTTGCGGGCAAGTTCATCGACGAGATCGATCATGCCGATGCGGTGCGCTGGCACGCGGAGGTAACGCGCTCGGCAGGGCCGGGCGCGGCAAACCGCGCCATGGAAATTCTGAAAGCCATGTTCGCCAAGGCCGAGGCCTGGGGCTATATTCCGGAGCATTCAAACCCCTTTCGAGGCGTGAAGAAGAACAGGGGGCGCAAGATCGAACGGTTTCTGAGCGACGCCGAGATGGCGCGGCTCGGGAAAGCCCTTGTCGACCGACGCGCTGACCAGCCCGTCGAGGCGGCGGTAGTCACACTGCTCACGTTGACGGGATGCCGACGCGGCGAAATCCTCAACCTCACCTGGGGCGAGGTTCAGGGGCGGAAGCTCAAACTGACCGATTCCAAGACAGGTCCGCGCATCGTCTGGCTTGGCCAGGAGGCGAGGGCGGTGCTCGATGGATTGCCGCGTGGGAAGAAGGATGAGCTAGTGTTTCCGTTCAAGGGGCAGTCGGTTTCAGCGATCGACTGGTTCTGGCGCAAGCTTCGGCGTGATGCCGGTCTGGATGACGTCAGGCTCCACGATCTGAGGCACAACTATGCCAGCCTGGCAGCGCGATCATCCGAGACTTTGCCGATGATTGGAAGCCTCCTTGGCCACAGGCAGGTTTCGACAACAGCTCGGTATGCACACTTGGATGATACCTCCCTCCTTGAGGCTGCGACCGAAATTGGTGATGAAATCGCGTGCAGACTGGCGCTATCCGAAGCCCCCTGGCGTCAGTGAGATTTCGCGCTCCAGAGATTCGAATTCAATGTCGTGGGGTCTAATTCGCTTGGCAGCAATGCGCCCTAATAGCGGCCATAAAGTCAGGCGAGGACAAGCCTGAAAGCTGCCGTTCCATAGTTTCGTCTGATTGAGGAAAATAAGCCTTCAATCGCAATAGGTCGAAAAATTTTTTTCGCGATGCGTCTTGGTCGCTGAAGTGCGGCGTATGAAATCCTCATTAAGTTCGGCTTTGCCGTAACGTGACCGTGCACGAATTAAGTTGCTCCTTCATTATGATTTTCGGATGAGCACCACCCCAGCAATCACAAGCGCGCCGCCAGCCAGAAGCCAGGATTGATCGACAAGCAATGCGCTAGCCACGATCAATGCGGCAGCTAGAGGGCCTTTCAAGGACTGACGCTCATTGCGAAGTCCTGCGAGTTGCTCGATACTGAGCGGATCGAGCTGAACCGGCACATATCCTGACTTTGCGATCGAGTTCGCAGTGGCAAGTATGTCGGGCAAGGACGCCGACAACCCCAGCAGCTGACCGCGAAGTTTCTTCAAACCCGACCGAGCGCTAGCGAGCGAGAACCGCTCGGCGAAAAGCTCCGTCATGATCGGCCGGGTGTCCTCGGCAATGTTATAGTCGGGTGCCAGTGATCGGACGACACCCTCTGCCGTAAGCAAGGTACGCAGAAGAATGGCCAGATCAGGTGGCAGAACCAGTCGATAATCCCGCAACAGGTCGAAAACGCGGGAAAAAATCTGCGAGAACTCGATGCCAGATAGCACGGTTCCCCTGAACTCTCCGATCAACTGATCCAGATCCACCGCGAGCGCATCGCGATCCACCTTCGGCTCCCCCGCCCATGCGAGCAGGACATTCGCGACATCGCTGGTTTTCTCACCAGCAATCGCAAGCACGAGGCGGACGATCTCGTCGCGCCTGGCCTTGGTGAGCGTCCCGACTGATCCGAAGTCGATGAAGCCGACATCCTGCTCGCCGATCAGGAAGACGTTACCCGGATGGGGGTCGCCGTGAAATTCGCCGTTCAGGATGATCATCCGCAGGACAGCGTTGGCATAGCTTTTAGCGAAAGCCGCCACCCGCGGGTCGCCCGATGGGCTGCCCAGCGAAGACGCGGGCCTGCCGTACAGGCGTTCCTGAACGTTCACCCGCAGCCCGGTCAGTTCCCAATGGATGGCCGGGGTCCTGACGCCGATGGTATCGAGATATGCGCCGATCCGCTCGCAGGCTCGGGATTCCGCAGCGAGGTCCATCTCCCAGGCAAGATTGCGGCCGAAGGTCCGCAGAAACTCGACTGGCCGGTAACGCGCGATGTCAGGAGAGCGTGCTTCTGCGATCTCGGCAAGACGCACAAGCAGACGCACATCGGCTTCCATCCGCGCGGCGGTGCCCGGGCGTCGAACCTTCACGATGACCTTGCTACCGTCCCTTAGCTCGGCGGAATAGGTCTGTGCAATCGAGGCGGACGCCAAAGGCTTTTCGTCGAACTGCGCAAAGTCGTTCCGCCAGTCCTCACCCCAGCTTGAAGCAAGTACGGGCTCGATATCTGCGAAGCGCACTGGCGACACCTGATCGTGCAGGGTTGAGAATGCCGTGATCCAGTGTTCGGTGAACAGATCGCTTCGGGTGGCGAGGAGCTGCCCCAGTTTTATGCCGACTGGCCCGATGTCACGGAGGAACGCGACAACTGCGGCCGGGCGAAATTCGCGAGGGTCGATGACATTGTTCGAAGAGGGAATAAACCCGAGGGCTCCGGCGAGATTCTTCGCTCCGTGCCTCATTAGGATTCGGCCAATCTCCGCGGCGCGAGCGATGCTGCCGATAGGCTTTTCCGGGGGCGATGCCATGATTTTATTCAGCCTCGGCACGGTGTTGGTCCAGATTTTCCGATACCCTTTCAAGAATCTGCTGCAGCGTTCGCTTCTCGTCGGCGGCAATGTCGCGCCAAAGCAGATCATGAAGCCTATCCGCGGAGCCTCTCAGTTCGGGCAGCAGATCGTCAAGCTGCTCCGTGAGGATGAGCTGCCACGCTCGCCGATCCGTCTCAGCTCGAAGCCTTTTCATCAGCCCGCGTGCGCAAAGACCTGCAACCGCCTGGCCGATGGTCGCCGATTCCAGTTCCAGTTTCTTGGCGATTTCAGCCTGCGTAAGGGCAGGATCGCGAAGAAGTTGTCCGATGATCCTCCACTGTGTCTGATTGAGACCGATCCTGGCGACCCTCGCATCGTACACTCTGCGCGCGCCGCGACTGATCTCGTCCATAAGATAGAGAATGCGGTCATTATCGGTGATGACCTTCTGCCGACGCTGAGACCGTGACATGGTATCTGGTTTTTCATCCATAGCGCTGTGTAGTCGGATAGCCTCGGATGCCCAAATGCAAACTGCTAAATGCCTTTACTATTTGACTCACGGCTCATAGGGCGCGAGACGCGTTCACCTTTTACTGAGGCTGCCGAAAGAGTCAGATGACCGATAACTCCAACCAACCGGAGCAGGAGGGCACAACCCCAACGAAACCGCAATCGCGGCGTGGCTTGCGCATCGTGCTAATCATCGTTGGTCTTGCCGTGCTGCTTGGCGGGATCTGGTGGTACTACCGGCACGTAACCTACGGACAGTACATGCAGTCGACCGATAACGCCTATGTCGCTGCCGACAGCGTCGTTATCTCTTCCAAGGTAGCGGGATACGTCGAAGAGGTCTTCGTGGGGGAGAACGAGCAGGTTGCTCGCGGCGGAGCCCTCGTACAACTGGATTTGCGGGATTATCAGGCGCAAGCGCAACAGGCGCGCGCGCAGATCGCTGCGACCCTGGCCGGTGCCGACACAATCCGTTCTCAGGTAGCCGAACAGGATGCAGCCATTCGCCAGGCGCGGGCCCAACTCGCCGCCGCGCGCGCAGCACTGGACCTCGCGAACGACCAGGTGGCGCGATATCGGCCCCTTGCCGCGACAGGAGCCGAACCGCGGGAAAAGCTAGACCAGTATGAGGCCAAGGCGCGGCAGGCGCGGGCCGAACTCGCCGCTGCGCAGGCGGCGGTGGCTGCCGCGACCGCTCGCCGGGGGACCCTGTTCGAGCAGATCAGCCAGACCCAGGCGCAGGCGGACGCTGCCCGCGCTCAGCTGGAAACAGCCGACCTTACGGTTGAATCGACCTTGCTGCGCGCCAGCAAGGCCGGCCGCGTCGGCGATCTCTCGGTGAGGGTGGGCCAGTTCGTGCAACCGGGTCAACGTTTGATGACGGTGGTTCCGGTGAGCGCGATCTACGTGACCGCGAACTTCAAAGAAACGCAGGTCGGCCTCATCCGGGCCGGCCAGAGCGTCAGGCTCGAAGTTGACGCCCTGCCAGGCCTTGAGATCGCGGGACGAGTGGTCAGCATATCGCCGGGAACGGGCGCGGAATTTTCCATCCTCCCCCCCGAAAATGCCACCGGCAACTTTACCAAGATCGTTCAACGGATACCCGTCCGCATCGCTATCGATGCTCCCCCTGAAGTGCGGCGTCTGCTCGTTCCCGGCATGTCGGTAGTGGCTACGGTCGACACCCGGAATGCTGCCGGCGAATTGGAAGAGATCTCGAGTCGGACTCAATGACCGAGATACTGGCAGCGCAGGACACTTCGATCGGGCCGGCCGGGAGCCGAAAGAACGCAGACGTGACTGCCTGGGTCGCTGTGGCCGCGGGCGCGCTCGGCGCCATGCTCGCGACGCTGGACATATCAATCGTCAATTCCGCACTCCCCGTCATTCAGGGCGAGATCGGTGCCACAGGCGCCGAAGGCACCTGGATTGCTACGTCATTTCTCGTTGCTGAAATCGTCGTCATTCCGCTGAGCGCTTGGCTGGAACGGCTGTTCGGTCTGCGAACCCTCCTCATCATCGCTGTCAGCGCGTTCACCGCATTTTCGGTGCTATGCGGTGTAGCCACCGACCTTACGACCATGATCATCGGCCGAACGGGCCAGGGCTTCATGGGCGGAGTCCTCATTCCGACCGCAATGACTATTGTGGCTAAACGATTGCCGCCGCACCAACAGCCCATCGGAATGGCCCTGTTCGGCATGACTGTGGTTCTTGGCCCCGTGATGGGGCCATTGATCGGCGGCTGGCTGACCGAGAACCTGAGCTGGCACTATGCCTTTTTCGTCAATGTGCCAGTCTGCGCAATCCTGCTGCTCCTGCTGTTTATCGGGCTGCCTCACGAGAAGCCCAAGTGGGAATATCTCACGGACGCCGATTGGGCTGGCATTCTCGGGCTGATCCTCGGACTGGGCGGTCTGACTGTTGTACTCGAGGAAGGGCACCGTGAAGAATGGTTCGAGTCCTCACTCATTCGCTGGCTAACGGTGGTGACCATTATCGGCTTTGCCTGTTTGATTTACGGACAAGTGAAAGCACGCAAGCCGGTCTTGAAGTTGCAGCTCCTGTTCAATCGACAGTTCGCCAGCGTCGCGATCATGGCTCTCGCCCTGGGCATGGTGATGTATGGTTCAACCTACGTTATCCCCCAGTTCCTCGCGATCATCTCTGACTATAATGCTTTTCAGACGGGACTGGTCATCTTCTGGATGGGTGTCCCGGCCTTTCTCCTGATGCCGGTTCTGCCCCTGATGATCCGCAAGGTGGACATCCGCATTGCCGTCGGCACCGGAATGCTGCTGATGGCGATCAGCTGCTTTGTCAGCACGAGTCTGACCGCGGAATCCGGCGGCGCAGTCTTCACTGAAAGTCAGCTTATCCGCGGGGCCGGAATGATACTTGCGATGATGTTCCTGAATCAGGCAACGGTTGCGTCGGTGGCCAAGGAAGACGCGGGCGATGCCTCGGGCATTTTCAACGCGGCCCGCAATCTCGGTGGCTCTTTCGCTCTTTCGGCTCTGGCATCGTTCCAGGACCAGCGGATCTGGCATCATAGCCGGCGGATGGAAGAGACCCTGAATGCGAACAGCGTTTCGCTACAGGCCTATCTCGAAGGGCTGGCGCGAAACTTCGGCGGCATGGAGGGGGCGATGGCCGTCCTGAGCCGCACCCTCCAACGCGAGGCGTTCATAATGACCTACAATGATGTGTTCCTGGTTATGGGGATTCTGACCCTCGCGACGGTTCCGCTGGTCCTCTTCCTGAGGCCGCTTCCAAAAAATGTCTCCCTTTCGATGCACTGAGCCCTACACGATGCGCCACTTGCTACCTCCGCTTGTCACTATCGCCTTGCTAGCTGGATGCACGGCAGGGCCCGATTATGCAGGCCCCCCGGAAGTTATGTCAGCAGACACGGGCACTCGCTTTGTGCGCGCTGGCAGTGATGTGAGCGCATCTGATCCGGTTGTCGCTCGATGGTGGCTGCTGCTCGGCGATCCCGAGTTGACGCGGCTGGTGGAGGCTGCGCTGTCCGGCAATCCCTCGCTCGCCGCAGCGCAGGCGCGCATTGCTCAGGCACGGGCATCCATCAGGCAAGACCGTGCGGGTCGAATGCCATCGCTTGGGGCACAGGCCACCACCGTGCAGGGCCGGCTTCCTGGTCTCGACCTTCAAGGCGGGGCGCCCCCCCCGTCAGAGCAAACCAATTCCGACGCAGAAACCGATGACTCGCTCAGCTTTTACAATGTGGGCCTTAACGCCAACTGGGAGCTGGAGTTTGCCGGTGGCTCGCGCAGGCGCATTGAGGCCAGCAATGCCCAAGCTGCTGCAACGGTGGCCAATGCAGAGGACGCTAAGGTCCAGTTGACTGCCCAAGTGGCCAGCACCTACGTCAATTTGCGGGAGGCCCAATTCCGCGCAGAGCAATTTGAGGCGCAGATTTCGTTGCAGGAAGAGATCCTGGCGCTGACATACCAACGCTATCAGCGCGGTGCATTGCCGCTTTTCCCGGTAGGCACCGCGAATGCCGAACTGGAGGTGCTCAAGTCACAACTTGCCGAAGCTGAAGCGGATATCGCAGTCCTGTCTGATGCGCTCGCTATACTGACCGGACAGGTGCCGGGATCAGCTGATGCAGCGCTCACGACTGTGCGCTCCATTCCCATGCCGCCAGAGCAGGTCGCGATTGGCGATCCGGCAAGCCTGGTGGCGCGTCGGCCTGACATAAGGGCGGCCGAACGGTCTCTTGCCGCGTCGACGGCGCGGATCGGGGTGGCCGAGGCGGCGCGGTTCCCGAAATTGTCCTTCACAGGGATCCTGGGCCTCGGCGGATCCTCGTTGGACGACGTTGTCGATGTCGGCGAATTCTCCGCACTCGCGATCCCGCGCCTCCAGTGGAATTTTCTGGATTTCGGCAGGGTAGACGCTGCGATCGACCAAACCGGGGCGGCGCGCAACGAAGCAGTCGCCAATTACCAGCAGACGGTGCTTCTGGCACTGCAAGACGCCGAACGTGCCTTGGCTCGCTTCGGCCAGCAGCGTGTTGCGCTCGCTGCCAGTATGCAAATCAAGAAGCAGGCTGACGTCGCGGCGGACCTGAACCGCCAACGTTTTGCTGCAGGAGCGATCTCGAAGGCTGACCTCAACCGGGCCCTGCGAGAACAGCAGCAGGCCTCAGCAGACCTCGTCCGGGCAAAAGGCGCCCTTACGCTGGCGTGGATTGCGCTGCAGAAGTCGCTGGGCCTTGGGTGGCAAGAGCCTGTTCGAGATCAATAGTCCCGCCGCGCTGATCAATTGATCCGGTTGACGAGAAGTAGGCGCCCCTGCCGCTGGCGACCAACTTGCCGTCGGGCTCGAGAACCCGGGTTTCCGCCACCGAAATCTGTCGCCCGAGCTTCACGATCTGTCCGTGAGCAGTGAGAGGTCCTGAGGTTGCAGAACGGTGGTAATTGACATGCAGATCGGCCGTCGCTCTCGCCGCGACGCCCGCCGCAAGCAGAGTATAAAGCCCGGTGAGGTCGACCAGTGAAGCCAGGATCCCTCCATGCGCCGACCCAATCATAGGGTTCGACACGATCTCTTCGCGCCATGGCATGGTGATCGCGATTCCCTGGTCGGAGCATGTTGCAATCTCCAGCCCAAGCCATCGGTGAAACGGCGCTATATGCAGCATTTCCTGCAAGCGCTCTCGATCGATCATAGCTCCCTCGTCCCCTGTGGCTGAGCCGTATCGCGAGACTGATGGCGCCCTAGGAAATCGACGATAGCGGCGGAAAAGGCATCGTTCGCATCGCCCACGACCATGTGCGTGGCATCGGCAATATCGGTGTATTCTGCATGGGGGACGAGTTGTCGCAGATGCAAAACGGCCTCTTCGGAAACAAGATCGCTAGAGCCGCCTCGGATGAGGTGAAGCGGAAGCGTGAGATTCGCCGCAGCTTGGCTCAGCATTGCCGATTGACGTTCTTGGCTGTCTGGGTCGCCTTGTCTGGCTGACATTATATTACGGATAAACACAGGGTCCCAGTGCCAATAGAAGCGCCCATCCGGCTTCTGCCTCAGATAGTTTTTCAGACCATCGCTCGCGCCCCGCCTGGGACGATGCGGCATGTAGCGAGCGATCACGTCGGCCGCCTCCTCTGGTGAGGCGAAGCCGCTATCGACATGCTCTTCCATGAAACCAACCACGCGCATCACACCGCTAGGCTCCATGCGCGGGGCAATGTCGACCAATGTGAGTGAAGCAAAGCTACCTGGAGCAAGCTCCCCTGCGGCAATCAGTCCGGCGAGCCCGCCCAGTGAAGCGCCGACCAGCGCTGGCTTCTGGTCCAGGCGCGACGCTGCAGCGACCAGATCCGCCGCGAAGTCGCGCATTTCATAAGCTCCGCATGGCGACCAATCGCTGTCTCCGTGACCGCGCATGTCGAAGGCGATTGCGCGAAAGCCGGCTTGAGCCAGCTCGCTGACCACCCTTCTCCACGCGCGCCGTGTCTGCCCGCCGCCGTGCGCAAGAAGGACGGGTATGGCGTAGGCATCCCCCTCAGCCTCGGCTGTAAGAGAAATTGCGCCTGCGCCCTCAATCGTAAAGGTTTCTCTCGCCATCACTGGATGGTAGGAAAGGCGCGCTAAATAGTAAACCGATTTACTTTGTGGCTCTCGGCTCCGTGTTGGCTGTCCTGCAAGTGCGTTTTAACGACGGCAAAAGTCTATTCCAAGAGGGGTTTCTCCAGACCATTCTCTAATGCACCGGCTTGCGATTCGGTCAGCAGTCGCTGTCCGCTTAATCCGCTCAAAGATATAAAAGCTGCCTTTCCGCTTCCGGCCCCAATTGTGGTCAGGGAGTAGTCTTCTTCCCAACGGCGAGCAGCCGCTCGGGTTTTGCGGGAATACTTTTCTTGATGCCTAATGCCTTCTGGCCGACGATAAAAGCGCGATGGAGGAACACCTCTAGCGATGAGAGCAGTTCGGAAACCTCCTGACTGTCGGGCTCCCAGCCGCGATGCGCAGCCGCATTACCCGCATCCGTAACAACGCCGAGGATGTCCCGCTCAGTTTGCCCGATCCACCCTCCGTTGCGCAGCTCGTTCAGTTTCTCATCAAATGTCTTGGCCGGGTCGATGCCGATGACTTCGGTTGCACGGTCCAGTGCCGTTCTGAGTCCTATCGCCGTGAGGATGTGTGCCTGGTTGTCGTGCGCTACGTACATCTGGCTCAGGATATTGCGCAGCTGGGGGTCAGCCTTTTGCATGGCGTCGAACCATACCGGCTTCGTCTTGGCCTCTGGCTTCGGATAAGTTTGTATCTCCCTCGGATGCTCATACTGCTCCTGCCCCGCCGCATCGTAGTAGTGATCGGTGTCTTCGCTGTTCCAGCTGGAAGTTTCGTAGAAGACCGTCTCGCACCCTTGACATTCGAGCAGAGAGTGGTCGACACCGCCGTTGACCGAATGGCCATATTGCTTGTCCTCCCAGTCCCAAGCCTTGTAGATCGAGCCGTGGATTTCGCAGGTGCGCTCGCCATCGCAGGTGGGACAGTGCCCCTTCTTCGTTGCGTTTGTTGCTGTTGGTGTCGTGGCCATAGAGCCCGATAGCGAGCACTGACGAACTTTTCCAACAGTGTGCGTGTAAGTCGGCGCATCCTAAGTCCGCTTTTTGGGTTTGGCCGCTCTAGAGCCGCCATTCTGCTTCCGGCCCACAGTCAGCCAATGGAGTTCGGTTGCGGAAAGGTCAGGAAGTGCGCCGGTTGCGGACTTTAGCAGTGACAGCAAAAACCTAGAGTAGTTCAGTCACCAGTGTCATCGCTTAGATCTAACCCGGGTGGAGGGGCCAGCGGCATGCGGGGCGGGGCCGTGCGCCACATGAGAGCAACTTCCTCGTCGGTCAGGCCATAGGCGCGCTCGACCATGGCAGCGAGGCTGCGCTCATGGGCCAGCAATTCGATCCGTGCCTGCCGGGCAGGCTCGGCGGTCTCGGCAAACGCTTCGCGCAGCCGACGGAGTTGGGTCGGGGTCAAGCCTTCACGTTTGGGCAGGGCGGCGCGGACCGCTGAGACAAAGCCGTCGCTGTCGAGCTTGCTGGCCTCGGAAAGGGCGGTGCTAGTAACTCTTGGGAACTCGAACCCAAGCCAGTCAGCAATGGCTCGATCCGCTTTTTCCACGATGGCGGTGTTCGTCTTAATGCACTCAACATTATCTTGGAACGCTTCCCGCTTTCCGTGTTCAAGCTGCGGAATTGGGAACTCACGGATATAAGGAATATCAAAAGCGAGCGCCTCATCCTTCTTGTGCGGGAACTTTTTGAATTGGAAATACCAGCCGATCGGTGAGTTGAGGCAGGCGACGATCCATTCATCAACGGTCGGCAGTATCAAAGCTGAGTCATTGACCATGTATTGGCCTTGGTCAGTGCAGACTTGGGCATAGAAAGCGATGCGCCGCAAAAGGACCTTCGGGCGGTCAAAATCCTCAAAGTAGTCGACAGCATCCTGAATCTCATACCAGCGATAACTTCCGGCCTTCCGACCTGGCCATTTCGCATCCTTCTTCGGAGGCTGCCAATTAGCTGGTTTGGGTTCTAGCTGTGTTCGGAAAGACTCGAGATGCCGAAGTACGCTCGGATATTCTTCAATGTCGATACCTCGCCGAGCGAAGATCATCCAGAGCCCGTTCCACTCCGGCAGCCAGCGGCCAATGTCCTGACCGCGCAGGTAGGGCTTGATGATGTCGGCTGCTTTCGGGTCATCGCCAACAAGCTGATCGCGTGTGGCGGTGTCGATCAGAAATGCCTCATTGAAGCCCGTCTTCACGCCGTAAAGCGGACTAGCCCCGGCATATTCCTCAAGCGATACGCCGCGCTCACGAATCTTCTTGAGCAGGGCGGCTACGTCTGGCGGCTCCAGCACCCATGCTTCTTCGGTCAGGTCGGAGCGTTCGGCACGATAGGTCGCGGCGTGGACTGCTGCCGACAGACCCTCACGCGGAACATCGTCACGCGGGATTACCGCAAGATCGTATTGCTCGGGCACAGCGTCTGCATCGGGCTTCTGCACTGCGATGACGCATGGAAAGACGTCGGCATCCGGGAACAAATGGCGCGCGTGGCCGAAATCGGCCAGAAATTCGACCCACACATCCTCGGCGAACATCCGCCGAAGCTTCTCTGCATAGCCAGCCTTCAACCACTTGTTGGTGACGACATAGCCCATTCGCCCGCCGGGCCTGAGCAGCTTGGTCCCCTGTTCGTAGAAATAGACGTAGAGATCGGCGGTGCCGGCATAGGTGTCGAAGGCTTTCGACAGGGCGGGCTTGATCGGGGAGATTTCTTCCTGCCGGACGTAAGGCGGGTTGCCAATGACCGCATCGAACCCGCCTGACCGACCCGAAGAGGACAAGTCGCGCCATACGCCGGGGAAGGCCACTTCCCAGTGGAAGAACCGCTGTTCAGCCGCGATTGCGCGCGCCTCGCGCACTAGGCTGTCTGCCAGCGCGCGGCGGCGATCATCGGGCCTATGGCTCGGCATCAGACTGCCTTGGACCGGCTCTGGTGCATCCAAGCTTAGCTCGGTTCGCGCGTCGGCTGCGAGCACTTCGATTTCACCGCTTGCGATCCGGCTGGGATCGCCGAAGGTTCCTTCGTGGACCAGCTTCATCGCTTCAGCCCGGTCGAACTTGCGTTCGGCTTCGCGCGCCTTGGCGACCGCGCGGTCAATCTTCGCAGATTCCTTTTCGAGCGCGACCCGCGCCTTTTCCGCCTTTGCTTCGTCGGTGCTGTCGGCCAGCGCCTTGCGCATGTCGGCGAGGCGTTTGTCACCATCCTTGCGAATGGCATCAGCCGGTTCGCGGGGTCGGCGGACATTCGTTTCCAGAACGCCCATCAGATCATCCGCCTTTGCCAGATCGAGGATCGCTTCGAGCGGAGCGCTGGCTTCGGAGACGGTGGTGAAGAGGCTTTTCGACTGGTCAACCTGAGCAATGTCGGTGTCGGTCAGCCCTTCGATCTTTTCCATCTCGCGCACGATGTTGGCGAGCGGGGCGAGGTGGCGGTTGGAAATAAGGGCACCGCGTTCTTGCATCCAGTCCATCGTCGGGCGCACCCACGCGCCAAGCACGCTGTTACCGCACCGCAAATGATGGTCGAGGAACGACAACGGCGCACCTACGGTGAAGCTGTGCAACCAGAGCGCGACCTTGGCGAGCTCCACGGCCATCGGGTTGAGATCGACCCCGTGGACGCAGCGCTTGAGTACCATGCGGCGCACGATATGGCGGTCATCCAGCTGGTCTTCGACGATCGGCCAGTAATGCTCCCGCGCGTTGGCGACGATCCCCTCTCGCAACTCGGCAATGAGCTTCACGAGAGGAGAAGTATAATCGCCCTCGGCCATGCTTTCGGCATCGCCGACTGCGGTCAAGACCTTGTCCGAAAGCCAATCGACCAAGCT
Organism: Alteriqipengyuania abyssalis; assembly: GCF_019857185.1. Classification (GTDB taxonomy): domain Bacteria; phylum Pseudomonadota; class Alphaproteobacteria; order Sphingomonadales; family Sphingomonadaceae; genus Alteriqipengyuania; species Alteriqipengyuania abyssalis. The sequence continues at coordinate 162,557 of NZ_JAHWXP010000001.1, forward strand.
GACGAGGAAATGCCCGCTTCCCATTGCGGGGTCGACGATGCGGAGCGAAAGCAGTGCCATGGCCGGATCGTGTGCGCGAAGGTCATCACCCTTTGCGCCGCTTGCTAGAGCGGCTTCGAATGCCTCGCGCTTCTCTTCGACGACCGGGCCGACCGTTTTTTCGATGATCAGCGATACGAGCGGTTCTGGTGTGTAATACGAACCCGAGCGGTGCCGTGCCTCGTTGTCCGAGCGCGGTCGGACGGTCCCGGTTTCCTCGATCTCGACACCGTATTCGAGGATCGATTCATAGATCGAGCCGAGCTGCTGAACCGAAAGGTCGCGGTAGTTGATGTAGCGAAGCCGCCCTTCTTCCTCGCGGTGTGAGAGCGGTAATATAGCCTTGGCTAGCGTCTCGTCCGACAGCTTGATGCGACTGAGTAGCGAATTGCCTTCCGCTGCGAACAGGCCGCCGTTGTAGGGCGGAATGCCAAGATCATCGTCGCCTTCGGAAATTGCGCCGAAAATTGTCTCGAGGCGCGACCAGTAGGCAGTGCTGCGGGCGAGCTGTGCTTGCCTTTGCACATGCCGTTCCTTGATCTCCTCTCGAAGACGGGTCAGGCAATAGTCCGCGTAGGGACCGCGCTCGTCGGGGAGCAGATTCCGATCTTCGGCATAAAGCACAAACAATAGACGATAGAGAAGGAACATGGCCGCTTGGCGAACCTGCTCGGCGTAGCCATCATCGAGCGTCTCGGGGCGATCCGGGTCTGCCAACGAGATGGCAGTAATCAGTTCGGGAAAGACGGTTTCGAACACCGTATCTGCCAGATCCTTGCGGACCCTTTCCTCCCACCGGCGCGCATCCTCGATCGCGATCAGGTGAAAGCTGCGGCCCTGCTCGCTCGGACGAAACGCTTCGCGACCAAAAATCAGCACGAACAATCGGAATGCGTAATCTGGATCGATCGGTTCGTCGAGTAGATCCGGTTCGCATCCGGGCAGACCAAAGACCTTGCCCAGGTCAATTTCGAAGAAGTCCTCAGCGACAGAAAGAGCGTTTTGGTAGTAGAGCCGCCAGTGCCGTCCGTTAGTCAGAATGCCCCACGGCATCTTTCCATCTGCCACGACGGCAGCGCGGCGCAGATAATGCATGATTTGGGTCGACGGAACACCCTGGTCGCCTTGCCCTTCGCGATCGAGCGGGCGGTTCCAGCGCTTCGCTTCGACAAGAGCAGCGCCATGACGGAAGCGTTGCCATGGCTCGAGTGTCTTCGCCTTTTCTGCGGCGTCGCCATCGGCGAAAAGCAAGGCATCGGGAACGTCCTTGCGTCCCTTTGTCGTCATGTTCTGTTGAACGGATTTGTGTTGCCAGCCCAGCAATTCGAGCAGCGGATAAATAAGTTGGTCTTCGGTTTCTGCTTCGGTTGGCTTCTTGTGGCCTGAATGTTCATGCAGCAAATGCTGGGCGCTTTCGTAGAGCTGCTCAACTTCACTAATTTCGAGATTCTGCCACTCAGGGGATTCGGTGACCCCTTGCTTCAGCCAATCACGAGTGAACAATGCGCCTTGGAACACTAAGACCCTCCATACCTTGAGTGGAGTAGCCGAACTTACATCGACTTACACCCAAACTGTGATTGTCATGCACAATGAACGACCGCGTCCCACGCCCAAGGTCTGCCTCGAAGCCCAGAGGAAAGGAGCCCGAGCGGGATATGCCACGCCTTGGACCGAAAGCGGACCGTAGCCAGGTGACCCGTTTAGCGATCAGTGCACCGCGCTCGCCGGCTGATCACGGAATTCATCAAGCCACCCGGGATCGAGTGACAGGCGATTCCGGTTCAATTCGATAGCAAACTACTCCCCCCTTGTGTCAGGATGGCCCTACAGTCACCTTCGAGATCTTCGAGCCATTTGAGATAATGACCGCATGCGCCTTGAGAACATTAAGATCCGAAACTTCAGGTTGCTGCGCCGACTCTCAATCGATCTCGCCCAGGACAAAACGACGACCATTTTGGTGGGGCCGAACAATAGCGGGAAAACCTCAGTAATGGAGGCTCTCCGGCTGTTTATCGGGCAAGGAGCCGAGGCTCCTAAAATCTCCTTCCACGACCTCTCTCAGCTTCGCCACCGGGACCTGAAGCGGATCGAGCGAAAGGTTGCGGCTGAAGCTGATCCAGAAAAGAAGATTGAGCTGCTTAGGCGGCTTACACCGCGTATGCGGCTCGATCTGACCTTTTCCTATGGCGAAGATCCCGCCGACCTCGTTGCAGCCACCAAGCTTTTGATGGACCTTACGCCTGGCACAAGCAGAGTGCGCATGCGGATCGACTATCGACTGGAGAACGCGAAAAAGCTTCTCGACGAGTTTGGGGCCAGGCCTCGCAAAGACGTCTCGCTGTGCGACTATCTGAAAGAGACGTTCAGAGATCATTTCAAACGCGTTTTCTTCAAAGTGTCCCCTGACGGCAAAGAAGTGGAACAACTCGAAGACGGCAATTTGCTGAAATCCCTACTGCGCATCGACATCGTGCCCGCTCAGCGGCACGTCGATGACGATGAGGGAAGCCGGTCCGCGAAGCTCTCAAAACTTCTCCACGATCATTACGAACGCTTCTATCGGGTCGATGACGCTGCCGGTTATCAAGCGATCGAAGATGCACTCACGGCGAGCGCAGGCGACCTTACGGGGATGTACGGCAAAGCCTTTGGCCGTTTGACGAAGCGCCTTCAGAGTTTTGGCTATCCGCCAGGCCAAAAAGCGCCGGACCTGAGGGTACGTGCTGAACTGAGCGCAGAAACAATTTACCGTGACAATGCGCGAATATATTATGCCAGCGAACACGCCGAAAAAGAAGGAGTAATGGAGGAGTTCGAGCTGCCCGAAAAATATAACGGGCTCGGCTACAAAAACCTGATTTACATTGTCCTGCAGCTGGAGTCCTTCCGCGCTGCGATCGACGCGACGATGGGCGACAAGCCGCGCGTTCATATAATCGCGATTGAAGAACCCGAGGCGCACCTGCACCCGCAGATGCAGACGGTTTTCATCAGCGAGATTTCGAAGGTTTTGGAAACGGACGGAGGGACGACAGCACAAGTTCTGCTCTCCACACACTCGTCCCACATGATCGCTCATTCTGAGTTCGAGCCCGTGCGCTATTTCCGCAGGGTTGGCCGTCAGGTCGTCATGCAGGACCTTTCGCAGCTACCGCTGCCACCACACAACCCCGACCTTCTCGACTTCCTGCGCCGCTATGTTCGACTGACTCATTGCGATCTGTTTTTCGCGGACAAGGCCATCTTCGTGGAAGGCCAGGTCGAGCGGCTGCTGCTCCCAATGATGATTGAGGAGCAAGCCAAGGTGGCTGGCTGCGAGACGCTCGGAAGTCAGTATGTCAGCATTTCTGAGGTGGGCGGGGGGCACGCCCATAAGTTTAAGCCGATCATCGACTTTCTTGGCATTCCGAGCCTGATCATTACCGACCTGGACTCGGTCGATGACGGAGGAAAAAAATGCCCGGTCGCGACGGGGAAAAGCACTAGCAACGCCTGTCTCCGCAAATGGATTCCCGAGAAGGAAACCGTCGAAGAATTGCAAGCCTGCGATAATGCGGCCAAGACGCAAGGCTGCATTCGGGTTGCCTATCAGGTCACCCAGGACGGGCATTGTGGTCGTTCATTCGAGGAAGCATTCATCTACGCCAACATCACTTGGCTGACTGACAATCATGCCAAGCTCAGCACGACTAAGGCTGCCGTCAAGAAAGCGATAGACGCAGGCCTGACAGCACAAGCGTGGGAGTTGAGCGGCAAGCTCGGGAAGGTCGATTTCGCCCTCGATCTGATGGGCGCACCAGGCTGGGAGATTCCCCTCTATATTCAACAAGGCCTCCAATGGCTGGCCGAGCATCCCGCAAAATGATGACGGAAGCGGACGAAAAAATCCTGGATTGTCTGCACACGCGACAGAGCTTCCTGATCGACGCCGGGGCGGGCTCGGGCAAAACATCGTCCCTCATTCGCGCTCTTGATTTCATTCGAGGACCGGACCGTTCGAGCGTTATCGGGGAAGGCCAGCGTGTGGCCTGCATTACTTTCACGAATGTAGCAAAGAATGAGATCATCGAGCGTACAGAGCACGACCCCTTGTTTGTGGTCTCAACGATCCACGACTTCTTATGGGCCTCGATCAAAAACTTTCAGAAAGAGCTGAGGCCCGCCCTTCTTGCGTTCAATGACCGGTTGCCTGCAAGCAGCCGCAGAAAGCAAGATCAGGAGGAATTGGCAGAAGCTTTAAAGACGGTACCGACGATCGCCTACTCCGATCGCGGCGCAAACTTCTTGGAAGGCCGAATTTTTCACGACGACCTTTTGGGCGTGGCTCACATTATGTTCCACGACCATCCGCTTTTATCGAAAGTGGTCGCCGCTCGATTCCCGTTCATATTTGTAGACGAATACCAGGACACTGATCCGCTGGTTGTCTCCGCCCTGTTGGATCATCTTCTTAAGACAGAGCATCCCCCGCTGATCGGTTTCTTTGGCGACAAGATGCAGAACATCTATTCGGGAGGGGTCGGCGAATTGTCGGCCGATCAGCAGGCACAGCTGGTTCAAATCAAGAAGGAGGAGAACTATCGGTGCTCCAAGGCGGTGATCGACGTTCTCAACAAGGTCCGAACTGACATTCAGCAGGAGCCAGCGGGTGCCAATTTACCGGGGGGCGCGGTGTATGTCAGTCTCACCGGCACGGCTCCGGACGCGGACATTGCCGAACTCGCCGTCCAGAAAGCGCAGGATGTCTTCGGCTGGAGTGTACAGGGCGAGTTGAAGGTTCTATTCCTCACTCACCGCCTTATCGCCCGCAAGGCCGGATATGCCGATCTATTGGCAGCCTTCGCCAGTCGGGGAAGCTTTGCGCAAGATAAGTTTCAGAGCGGCGAAGACCCGATTGCAGCCTTCTTCCTTAAAAAAGTCGAGCCATTTATTACTGCTTGGCGTGAAGGGCGGGTGGGGCGCGCTATCAGTTCATTGAAGGAACGCCCGATCCCGATCGCGGGGGCAGCCGAGAAGGCGCGAGTGAAGGCGGCCCTAGATGACCTCATCAAACTAATTGATGCCGGAGGAACGATTGAAGCAATCTTAATGCATCTGCGGGCAGCGCAATTGGTCACACTCCTTGATGACTTGGAAGCGGCCGTGGCAGGCCCTGTGGTGGCTGCCGAGGCAGGATCGCCCGAGGCAGCGCATCAGGCCTTTCTGGATCTTCTTCTGGCGGTGCCCTATCTGGAAGTCAGTCGTTACCGCGCCGTGCTGGAAAACAGCATGCCGTTCTCAACCAAACACGGCGTGAAAGGCGATGAATTTCAGAACGTGATCGTGGTTTTGGATGACGCTGGCGCGAACTGGAACCAATACTCGTTTGGCAAGCTGCTGGCAGGAACCGACACCAGCGAAAGCCGGGAGCGGAGAACCCGCCACCTCTTCTATGTTTGTTGCTCGCGCGCCAAAGACAAGCTGATTGTGGCTGACCTCGGGGTTGGGGCCCAGGCCAAAATCGAGGCGCTTTTCGGGGCCAGCGCGGTAGCCATGTGATCAAGTGGCAGCGCATATTGGACAGGCCGCTAGTACGAGCCCCAGGTCATCGTTGAACTATGCAGCGATGCGCGTGCCAACCGCGACTTCCGATTCACCAGCAGCGACGGCGTTTTGATCCTGCTCCTGCACTGCGGTCCATCGGCCCGACGGACGACCACTTTTAAGGACGATGCGAGCCATGTCGAAAGGCTACCTAGAGGGCGCAGTACGGACTTATCTGCCTCAAATTACGCTGCCGCTGAGCACTTTGCCCTGTGATCGTTCCTGCACATGTTCGGGTCAGCCCCCGATCTCGATGTGGCGTTCGAGAACGAGCAAGACCGAGAAGCAGCCTGCAACTTCATGGATCTCCTGGAGGCATCGGAGGGCGATGGCGTTAGCTGATTGCAGGAAAGGTCAAGTGAGCCTGCAGACCCACACCCGATACCCATCCGGCTTTAGTCGCGAACAGTCCTGAACCAGGTCAGCTGAGGACGGCAACCCGTTCCTTTCCGGCCGTGTTGGCAGCTGCGCTGCCTGCCCGCACCACCCGTCATGAACAGGTTTCCCTTGGAGCTTTGCCCCTGCGGTGCAGTCCTCCCATGCCCTGCTTCTTCTGGATGTTCGCAAGCCGGAGATGGTCTCCGGTTTAAGGAACTGAAGGACTACCATCATGACCAATATCGCCATCATTACCGGCCGCATCGCCCGCGATCCCGACACCCGCGAGACCAAGGGCGGCACCAATGTCACCGGGATCACTGTCGTCACCGATCGCCCTGCGCGGGACAAGGACGGCAAGACCTACAAGGACGAGAACGGCTACACCGCCAAGGAAAGCGAGTTCCACCGGGTTACCTGCTTCAACGGCCTCGCCAAGACCGTCGGCCAGTACTGTTCCAAGGGCCAGCTGGTCAGTGTTCAGGGCCGCATCCACTACACCCAGTGGGAGGACAAGGACGGGGGCACGCGCTACGGCACCGAGATCCTCGCCGACAAGGTCGACTTCCTCTCGCGCGGCAACGGCAGCGGTGACGATCACGACAACCAGGACGCTCCCGAGATCGACTGAACTCTCACCTCGATCTCGCCTCCCGAAGGGGTCCTGTCCCAGCCGGACAGGGCCCCTTCCTCGCGTATGGAACGCCGAAGAACTTTCAGTAATCGTTTGCAAAAGCGGTGCTACGAAGAGCGCCATGACTGACCAGGCGATCGTTTGCTATCCGGGTGAGGCCGCGACTGCAGCCGAGGTTGTGGCACTTGCAAATGAGTATCGGATCGCGGCCCAGCTTCTCGTGCAGAATGGACGGCCCGGAGAACCCAGGTCGCGGGCGCCGTTTCGCATGGTCGCGATTCATGCGGTCGAGCTTTACCTCAACGCATTCCTTCTCCGATCGGGTCACAGCGCGGGCGAGGTCCGGGGTCTCCAGCACAACCTCGCGGCAAGGGCGGACCTCGCAGTCGAGCTTGGGCTGGTGCTGCGGAAGCGGACGCGGGAACACCTGCATGCCATGTCGCAGTCGCGCGAATTTCTTGTGACGCGATACGTGCCCAGCGGGACCAGCCTATCGGAGATCAACCGCCTGCAGGCGACGCTGACAGAGGTCGCGCAGAAGGTCTCGGGAGCTATCTAGCTTGGGACCGGAGGGGAGGGGCCTGGCTCACGTTCTCCCATTCTGATGGCCGTGCAACAGGCGCGTCAAGGACGGCAGGGTCCCACCATTTTGACTCCCCTTCGCTACGCTACGGTCCGACAAAATCGTTACCCCTACCGCCGCTTCGCGGTCGCCCAAGTGGGCGATCCCTGACCCGCCGGCCGCACGCCCATCCGTCCTGCTCCTGCCGTCAACGGCAGACATCAGGAGGATACAATGGCTTCAATTGCTCGGATCAATTCGAACTCGGAACGCTACTTTGCCGCGCTGGCTGTGGCAGAGCGTCGGGCGTTGCACAGCTTCTTCGATCAGCATATCGTTGAGGACCGAGAACTCGGATACTTTGCTTTGGATGAGGGTGACTACAACGCGCTTCCTGCGCATCTTGCAGCGCGCGTGGTGCATACGGTTCATGGGGCAATGCTCGATGAGTTCTGACCGTAGGATCAGGGCGGGGACCGGGAACGGTTCCTGCCTTTTTTCTTGTTCGCAGGGTTAGGAGAGATGGGTATTCCCGATCGTTCTGCACCTCATCTCCATTCGATCTTGGGACAGTCCGGTGATGGCTATCTGGTCCCTATGATCCTCTCAAACGACCGGGCAATTGGCCCGCCTGGGGAATGACCCGCCGAGGGGGATTCTCACATAACTAAGGCCAGTTGGTAGCCCACCGGCATTTTCGCCCTGAATCTCGCTTTTCCCTACGAGGACACAATTGCTCGCGCTCCAAGAATAAGGATTAGAATTCAACCCATTGAACGGAACTCAGGGCCTCCTGAAAAGCCCCGCACACATTGGAACTTGACAGGCACACCGTACGCAGCGGGTGCTGCAATGGAAGGCGCGGATTTGCTTCGCGAATTCGCCAGAAATCGCCGGTGACATCTTCTGTGCCGGATACGGTCCACTTGCTCGCCAGTCCGTGCCGAGTCGGCACAGATCCATGTAGTTTTCTGAAAAGCGATGTGAATTTTTCGTTTTCCTACACCCCTAGCGGCGGCCTAGAGTGGCACTTGCCTTTCGAAGGGTGAGCCAGGTTCTTTGAACACAAGGAACTTGGAAAAATGCAAAGACACCACCGGTTCGTGACCTACGTCACGCCCCTGATCGCCGAATGGATCAGGAAACAATCCGATGAGCGCAGGGTCAGCGCGAGCATCGTCATTGGCGATTGCATTTTCGACGCCTGGCACCGCGCAACTGAAGCCGATCTAAGGACTCCGGCGACCGATCCGGTGCGCCAGAATATCTTCATCACGGTCGCGCTCGACGCCCTGCTCACGCACCATCCGCATGCCGACCTGCGCGAGAAAACGGTCGCTGCCTATCAACGCCGGCTGGAGCGCCTCGGGATCGTTGCACCCCGGCCGCAGGGAGGCGACGATGAAGCATAATCTCGTCAACTTCACCCGCGGCAGCCAGCTTCTTGGCCACTTCGGTTTCATGTTTGCGGCGGGTCTCAAGGGACCGCTTATCGTCACCGTTCTGGTCGCCCTGGGCCTTGTCTACTGGGAAGTGAGCGGAGCGCTCGACGACCACCAGATCTACCTTCTGTGGATGCATGTATATGCTTCGGCCTATGGTTTCATGGAGTTCGATCCCGACAAGCTCGTGAACCTCAAGCTGGCCGATGGCAGCATGGTTGCCTTCCCCATTTCGGTGGTCACCGACTACCCGCCAATGCGCGAGGCAGTCGCGCTCTTTCGGTCGACAGCTGTCGGCGCGCTCTGGCTTGCTGCTCTGATCCTTGCCCCGCTGTTCCTGCTCTTCTGGTGGGTCGCCGAGCGCTTCGGTGAGCGCTCGAAACAGAAGAAGCATGTGCGCGGCGCGGAGCTTGCAACCCTCCCCGAACTGAAGCGCGAGATCGAACGGCACAACCGCGATGCACGTTCGCGCGAATACGGCGAAACCATGGGCTGGAAATGGCGACTTGCCGGGTCCAGTTACCTTCGCGATGCAGGCTTCTATGCTCCTGCGCATCTGGCCCGTGTCAGCTGGCCCTGGCGGCTCGAGCAGAGTCACGCGATGCTGGTCGGCACCACCGGGACGGGCAAGACGGTGGTGCTCACCGAGCTGGCAGACGAGATCCGGCAACGCGGTGAACGCGCGGTCATCTTCGACCTTACCGGTGCCTTCATCGAGACATTCTACGAGCCCGAACGCGACATCATCCTGAACCCGCTCGACGCACGCTGTCCGGCCTGGAGCGTGTTTAACGATTGCACGACCCGCGCCGAATTCCATGCCGCAGCGGAGTCCCTGGTTCCTCATGACGGAGGTGGCGCCGAACAGTTCTGGGTGCTCGCTGCGCGCACGCTGTTCGTCGAGACCTGCCTCAAGCTCGCCGAGGCTGGAAGGGGCACCAATGCCGCGCTCGCGCACGAATTAATGAACGCCGATCTCTCCGACCTGCACCAGCTGCTCGAAGACACGATGGCAGGACCGATCAGCACGCCGAGCGCGGCGCGCATGGCGGAATCGGTGCGCGCGGTCTTCAACGTCAACGCCAAGGCTTTGCAGATGCTGCCCGAGGACGGCGTGCCCTTTTCGGTCCGCGAATGGGTCAACGGAGCGGGCAAACCCGGCTCGATCCTGTTCCTCTCGGCGCGCTACATCGACATGAGCGTGCTCTCGCAGTTGCTTACCCTGTGGCTCGATACATCGATCAACACGCTGATGGCGGGCGAGCGTTCGCGCGACCTCAGACTATGGTTCCTGATCGACGAGCTGGGCGCGCTCCATCGCCTGCCTTCGCTCGAGAAGGGCCTCCAGACCGCGCGCAATTTCGGAGGCGCGATCGTCACCGGCATCCATGCCTTTGCCAAGCTCAAGGACGTCTACGGTGAGAACATGGCGAAGACCCTGTCCTCGCTTGCCCGCACCAAGCTGATCCTCGGCACGGCGGACCGCGAGACCGCCACTTGGTGTTCGGATGTCATCGGCCACCGCGAGGTGCGCGAGATGGAGGAAGGCTACAGCTACGGCTACAACAACGCACGCGACGCGGTCAGCCTGACGCCGCGGCGTCAGGTGGTCCCGCTGCTGCTCCCAGACGAACTGATGAAGCTCAAGAACCTCCACGGCTTCATCAAGTTTCCGGAAGGTTTTCCCGCAGCGCCGGTCGTCCTTCAGCCACGAAATTGGCCCCGGGTAGCGGAAGGCTTTATCGCGCGAGAGATCCCCAAGACGACCAAGAAGACAGCGTCCGCAGGCGGCGAAGCGGGAACCACGACACAGCCAACCGGAGCTTCCGAAACGAGCGACAATGACGGTGATCCGCGCCGGATGAAGGACAAGCACGATCCGTCCAATCGTCCTGCAAAGAGGCCCCGCAAGGACCAGCAAAAGGATCCAAACCGGGGTCGTCGGACAACCAAGGTCGAGCAGGCGCGGCCGGAACAAACCAAGGTGCGAAACCCTCGCGTTCGAGCACAAAGGGACGCGCTTCCAGCCCAATCCCGGCCCGCGCAATCCGAGCTCCTCTTGGCCTCCAAGACCGACGAGGATCGTGACAGGGAGCAGGAAACTGTACAGGCGCGGCGGTCCGACATTCCCGATCCTGCGACCCACCAGCGAGCACAGGACGCTCGCGGCAAGGCCGACCAGAAGATGCAGGAGGAGCAGCAGAAATCGCTCCTGGGCGGCGCCGCGAAGCAAGGACGGAGCGCTGACGAAGGCCAAGACCACGACCATGATCTCGGCGACTACGATCCCGATATGTGACGCCGACCAGGGGAGGGGCGAGAGCTTGCGAAAGGTAATCCTGCCCCATGCTTTCCGTCGCCAATGTCCGTTCGCCATCGGCGGCGGCAAGCTACTTTGCCTCAGACAATTACTACGCCAGTGCCGATGCCGATCGTTCGGGTCAATGGATCGGTGACGCCGCGAAACGCCTCGGTCTTGAGGGGAAGGTCGAGGCCAAGGCGTTCGACGCGCTGCTGCGCGGTGAGCTGCCCGACGGGAGCAGCGTCGGCAATCCCGGCCAGGCGCACAGACCGGGCACCGATCTCACCTTTTCGGTGCCCAAGAGCTGGTCGCTGCTGGCACTCGTCGGGAAGGACGACAGGATCATCGCCGCCTACCGTGAAGCCGTCGTCGAGGCGCTGCACTGGGCCGAAAAGAACGCGGCCGAGACCCGGATCGTCGAGAAGGGCAAGGTGGTCACTCAGGCGACGGGTAATCTCGCTGTCGGCCTGTTCCAGCATGACACCAACCGCAACCAGGAACCCAACCTTCACTTCCACGCGGTGATCGCCAACGTCACGCAGGGGAGGGACGGTAAGTGGCGAACGCTCAAGAACGATCGGCTCTGGCAGCTCAATACCACGCTCAACTCGATCACAATGGCGCGCTTTCGAGTTGCGGTCGAAAAGCTTGGCTACGAGCCGGGTCCGGTGCTCAAGCACGGCAATTTCGAGGCGCGCGGGATCTCGCGCGAGCAGGTCATGGCGTTCTCGACCCGCCGCAAGGAGGTGCTCGAGGCGCGGCGGGGTCCGGGCCTTGAAGCCGGCCGCATCGCTGCGCTCGATACCCGCGCGAGCAAGGAGGTGATCGACGACCGCAAGACCCTCGGCAAACAGTGGAGCGAGGCGGCAAAGTCGATCGGCCTCGACCTCCCACCGCTGGTCGATCGCGCCCGGACCAAGGCGCTCGGGCAAAGCGTGGAAGCGACGCGGATCGGCTCGCTGGCCGAGCGAGGTCGGGCGTGGCTCAGCCGCCTCGCCGCGCATGTAAGGGGCGATCCTGCCGATCCCCTGGTGCCCCCTTCGGTGCTGAAGCAGGACCGCCAGACTATCGCCGCAGCGCAGGCTGTTGCCTCGGCGGTGCGCCACCTCTCGCAGCGCGAGGCGGCGTTCGAGCGGACAGCGCTCTACAAGGCCGCGCTCGATTTCGGGCTGCCGACCACGATTGCCGATGTCGAGAAGCGGACCAGGGCTTTGGTGCGTTCAGGTGACCTGATTGCGGGCAAGGGCGAGCACAAGGATTGGCTTGCTTCGCGCGATGCTGTCGTGACCGAACAACGAATCTTGTCCGAGGTCGCCGCCGGAAAGGGCAACAGTTCGCTGGCGATTGAACCGCAAAAGGCCGTCGCATCTGTCCAGGCGGCCGCGCTCACGGGGCAGGGGTTCCGGCTCAACGAGGGGCAATTGGCAGCGGCGCAGCTGATCCTTACGTCGAAGGATCGCACGGTCGCGGTCCAGGGCATCGCGGGTGCCGGCAAGAGCAGCGTGTTGAAGCCCGTTGCCGAGGTGCTGCGCGATGAAGGACACCCGGTCATCGGACTCGCGATCCAGAACACGCTCGTACAAATGCTCGAACGCGATACCGGGATCGGATCGCAGACACTGGCGCGCTTTCTCGGAGGCTGGACAAAACTGCTCGACGATCCGAGCAGTGTCGCTTTGCGCACCGAAGCGCAGAAGAGCCTCAGGGATCATGTGCTGGTGCTCGACGAGGCCTCGATGGTCTCGAACGAGGACAAGGAAAAGCTCGTTCGCCTTGTCAATCTGGCAGGCGTTCATCGCCTTGTCCTTATGGGGGATCGCAAGCAGCTGGGCGCGGTCGATGCGGGCAAGCCGTTCGCGCTGCTTCAGCGGGCAGGGATCGCGCGGGCACAAATGGCTACGAACCTGCGCGCCCGAGACCCGGTCGTGCGCGAAGCGCAGGCAGCAGCCCAGGTAGGCGACGTGCGCAAGGCACTTCGCCATCTGAAATCGCATACCGTCGAGGCCAGGGGCGATGGTGCGCAGGTCGCTGCTGAAACCTGGCTGGCTCTCGACAAGGAAACGCGCGCGCGGACTTCGATCTACGCTTCGGGACGCGCAATTCGTTCCGCGGTCAACGCGGCGGTCCAGCAGGGCCTACTCGCCAATCGCGAGATCGGTCCTGGCAATATGAAGCTGGAGGTCCTCGACCGCGTGAACGCGACCCGGGAAGAGCTACGACACCTTCCAGCCTACCGGGCGGGCCGGGTGCTCGAGGTCTCCAGGAAGCAGCAGGCCCTCGGCCTTTCCGTAGGTGAGTACCGCGTCATCGGGCAGGACCGGAATGGGAAGCTGGTCGAAATCGAGGACAAGCGTGGCAAGCGGTCGCGGTTCGATCCGGCTCGGATCAAAGCTGGAAAGGGTGACAACAATCTCACTTTGCTCGAGCCGCGCAAACTCGAAATCCACGAGTGCGACCGGATACGGTGGACCCGCAATGATCACCGACGCAGCCTGTTCAACGCCGACCAGGCGAGGGTTGTCGCAATAGTCGGAGGCAAGGTCACCTTCGAAACTTCCAAGGGCGACCAGATCGAGCTCAAGAGGGACGATCCGATGCTCAAGCGGATCGACCTCGCCTATGCACTCAACGCCCATATGGCACAGGGCCTGACATCGGATCGCGGTATCGCGGTGATGGACAGTCGCGAGCGCAACCTGTCGAACCAGAAGACGTTTCTGGTGACGGTCACGAGATTGCGCGATCACCTGACGTTGGTGGTCGACAGTTCGGACAAGCTCGGCGCCGCTGTCGCCCGAAACAAGGGCGAGAAGGCATCCGCCATCGAGGTCACGGAACGGCTCAAGCCGACTAGCAAGAAGGGCAACGAGGCCATTGAGCCGAAACCGGAGGAGGCTAGCAAGGCCGAGAAGGAGCTGACCCTGAGCAAGAGCAAGACGCTGGATTTTGGGATATGAACGGCAAGCTTGCGCCCTCATCTTCGTCATCAAATCCGATTGGTGATATACCAAAAGTGGACGATATTCACCCATAGCTCTCGCGTGTTGCTTTGGCATACCGGTTCGACAACTCTCGCCGCGCGTTAGTGTGCTAATTCCCAAAAAGCTAAGTTTGTTGGGTCGACTTGGCCATCGGAGGTTTGAGGCAAACTAGTGCAAATAGATCGACTTATGGATGAAAAAATGTTCGAATGGCCTTGGCCGGCGGGCGCTGGCGCCGATCATATTCTAAAGCGCCAATGGGAACTCGTCGATTTGCTGTCGAGCAGGTCGCCGATCTTTCTCGACACCAATTTCTGGGTCATGGCGCGCCAAGCGGCATTCGAAGAAAGCGAAGAACCGGAAAAAATTTCTCTCCTCGGCGCGCTGAGGCTGGCGGTGGAGTCCGGAAAATTCTTCTTCCCGATTACAAGCGATCTCATCGCAGAATTCAGCAAGCAAACTCCTGAACGCCTTGAGCGAACGATGCTGCTTGTTGACCGGCTGAGTCTCGGTGTTGTGATGGTGCCGCACCACGAACGTACGGCGATCGAGATGGAAGCGTTCAACGCAAGGGCGTTTCCGGACCATCCGCCAGCTCCACGCCCTCTATGGACCTGTTACGCCTTTGCGCTTGGCTATGAGGATATGTGTCCCCCTAACGTGGAGGCAAACGACGCGCTCTTGGTTGCGCTCGCTCAAGAGGCCTGGATGGGGCAGCCGTCGATGCTCGCGAAGATGGTGCCGCCCGAGCTCTTCGCGTCTCGGTCGGAGAGTGAACGAATGGCGGCATATTTAAATGAGCAGGAAGCGCTCCATGCTCATGAGATCGACAGCCACGCCACCGCATTGCGAATTGAGATTGCGGGTGCGGCGAGCATGCTTACGGGCATCGCTGCCCGCGAATATCGGCGCATGGCGGCGGCAGCCGGACACGACCGTGAGGCAGGCGACATAGAAGACAGCATTAGGGTTGGCAGACGCGTCACTGGCATGCTCGCTCAGGCGCTAGAGAAGGACGAACATCGGCGCGCCTTCGGCAGCCTCTACGTACCCGCAATGCTGCACGCGGCTGTGCGATCGGAAAGGAAACGCAAAATCAAACCTAACGACATCTTCGACTTTCGCCACGCGGCCGCGGCGCTTCCCTACTGCCGCGCCTTCATGACAGACGGCCCGCTGCGTAGTCTGATCACGAGCGGCCATGTCCGTCTCGACCGGCTCTACGGTTGCGAGGTCGTGGCGACGCCCGCCGAGGCGATAGAGCTAATCGGCCGCCTGGCCCTCAGCTGATGTCAAGGCTGCGCTACGCCGAAAATTGCAGTCGTGCAGACCCGGAGGTATCAGGATGTATGACCATACGTACTGGAAAACCTTCCGAGTTCGTTCCATCGGATAAAGCCGCTTTTGTTGAGTTCGTCGCCGCGGCTGGCGAGGTCGATCGGGCCATCCTGCCAAGGTTGGTCGACGATGCAGTGGCGCTGGTCATGCTCTTCGAGCGCGACGAACTGATCGGCACGGCAGCGATCAAAACCCCCTATTCTGCACACCGGCGCGGCGAATTCGCGAAGGCAAACGTCGCGGACAACGCCGACGCGTTTCCACTCGAACTTGGCTGGGTCGTCGTGCACCCCGCGTACCGGAAACGTGGTCACGCGCCCGAATTGGTGCGCGCCGCAGTGGGCCTTGTGGCCAATCAGGGAGTCTATGCAACCACCAAGACGCCGCGGATGCTGACTATCCTGAGCGAATGTGGCTTCAAGTCGCTTGGCAAACCATATCCGTCTTTCCTCAAACCTGATGCGCTCTTGACATTGTTGGTCCGGCTGGCGGGGAGCTAATCACGACAGAAAGGTCAGCGCGCCGCGATAGAGCTGGTCGAGTTCTGCATCGGTAAAAATGCGTTGTGGCTGGTAGTCGAGCTGATCGTTGCGGCGTGCGGCGTCGGGTGTGGCGATATAAAGCCTTTGAGTGGGTTTCATTCGCGGCGCTATGTGGCTTGCGAGCAATTTTGGCGCTCCTGGTGAATAGGCGGTCGTCACTAGCGAGACATCGGCGATATATTCGCCAAACCGAACCCAAGCGTGCCCGTCCCAGTCGAGGTCGGTCTTAAGCCTGCCACCCACTGGAGCGTAGCCGAAGACCGGAGAGCCTGTGATTAACAAGGCGCCGCCAACCAGTGTAGCTGAAGTATGGCCGAGATGGCGTAGCCTGCCAGTATAAAGCGCGCTCATCATCACACAAGCACCCGCCTTTCGCGGAAATGCACGCAGTACATCGTGGCCGACCGACACAAGAGCGTCGAATTGTTCGTCACTCAAATCGGGTGGGCTTTCCGTCGGCATCAGGTCAGCGTAGCCGTGATCCGGTTGAGTGTCGCAACGAAGCTCTGGAGCAATTGACGACCCTGCATGACGGGAGGCGAGCTATCGTCGACTGCAGCGCGCGCCTTGCCGCTCGCGATCTTGCTTGATCCGATGTGCGCATCGGCGAGACGGAGGTCGTATATGCCGAAGAGTGGTGCCATCATTGTTCTTGCGGCGGCGTTGGAGCCGTGATGCGCGGCAAGCTTCTCAAGCGCTTTCAGGGACCCCGGTTTCTTGTCGGTCTTCGGCAGGGCAATTGCGGCAATGATCGCGTCGATGTCGATGCGCTCGATGAATAGCCGGGTTAGTTCTTTCGACAACTCGAGCAATCCGTCCGGCTCGGCGGCAACAAATCGGTGCGCCCGCCGGAGCAGCCCCTGAAGGCAATCGTGCTCACGCAGCAGCCGAGCGCCGTAGCGCGAGGAAAATGCAACATCGAGCGCGTCCATTGCTTGAGGCAGTCCCATCTCCGGCGCGATGGTAGCGGCGGGATTGACTTCCATCTGCGCGGCGAAGAGTTCGCGCGAAACGCCACCGTCCGGCGTGACGTTATGTGCACTCCACAATCGCTGTTCCCATGGTTGCAAGCTCCCGATGTCCTTGGCGAAAACGGTGATCAGTCCAATGTCATTGATTCCAAAATGCACACCATGGTTGGTCGCGCCGAGCGAACCAGTTTCTTCGGTCGCCCAGCGAAGTGTTGCACTGCGATGCCTAAGCAATGCCGAGGCGATCGTCGGCTCGAAATACAACCACGTCATCGCCCCCGCCAATTGATTGGCCGCCGCGCGCGTTCCGTCATTTTCGAGCGCGAAAGTGGTGGTATGCGGATCGGCGTCGCCGCGGACGCGCGTGCTAAGCGTTCCTGGTTCGACCCATTCAGTCCGCCAGAGGGCACCCCTCGTCCAATAGTGATCAGTTGGATCGGGATAATCGGCCGCGACGGTCATGGCTTCGCGCCGATCTCGGTCTTGCTCATCGGCGAGGCGATCAGCGGGCCAGTCGTAAGGCGGCTTGTTTATGGTGACGGCAATTCGCTCGCGATAGCTCGAGCAATACAGCGCCATGCCGCGTGCGGCGAGATAGTCGCGCAGGAATTCCGCTTTGATCTCGATGAGAAATGGCTCGCCATCGTCGTTGCGCTTGAGCCTGACGACCTCGATCCATCCTTCTTCGGGGCGAAACCAGCTATCCCCTTCTTGAATCAGCGCAAGCGCGACGCACAAATCCGGGTGCAGGTGCCAGATATTGCGATTGCCCTGTTCAAGGTGCTGGTCGATCACGAGATTGATGCCGAGCGTCTTGTTCAAGCTTCGGAAGACGTCTGCGGCACTATAGCCCCAACGCTCAACACCCGAGCGGTGCGGATTCACATCGAGATCTCCGGTCCACCCGAGCGTCTCGGCGGCCGCACGGTGTCCGTCTTCGACCGCTGCGGTAGCGATCCCGATCCATTCCTCGAGACGATAAACATCGGGCTGGTCGGTTTCGAAAGAAGCGTCGGTGATCTTTCGCAACGGAATCCAGGACTTGCTCCGCAGCGGCAGAACGTCTCGCAGTTCAAAGTACGATTGAGGTATGGGCACGGTCAGAAACTCCTTGCCGATCCTATACCGGCAAGACCGCCGAATTCACCAAATGGCTCGAGCGCTAGGTCGGGAGCTGCCCTCAATCGAAGTCTGGCCGGTTGCTTTCTCGCCCGCTGCTCACAAAATCGGCTCGCGCACAGCCATAGGCAAGGGATCGGCATGACCCCAAAAGAGTATGATTGCGCGGGCGTACCGCTTGAGATCGTCGACCCGGATGCATAGCGACTCACTGGCGGGGGTGGATCCAGGTGCAAGGTCGACAAAATCGTTCGTCTCGATGGCCCACAAATCGGGGGCGCGCGCCTGGAGGTCGGCGCTTGATCGGCCTTCGCCATGGCGAACGACATTGGCTACCAGATGCAATTCGTGAAGATCCTGCGAAATACCAATCGCATCTAGGTCGATAGACGCGATCTGGGCACACGCGGCGAGAAGCTTTTCGAGCCCTTGAGTGTTTCTTCCGTGCGCAACAGCCCAGCGACTGAGCTGCCGCTCGAAGAGACCATCGAGCGTCAGCGCGAAGGCCTTGGCGGCTTCGTCAGCGGTATGATTGTCGACCTGCGCCGCGCAGTGATCGAGAAACGCATCCATCGAGGCCGCTTCTCCCACGGTCAACACCCCGTGCCGGCGATGACCGGCAAGTGTGGGAACGATCACGCGTTGATAGAAGCGATCGATATTCGCCTGAAACACGCGTGGCATTTGATCGGCTTCAACCATCATGATCTACCGATAATTCATCAGGCCGGAAGCGATCGTAGCTGCCGCTCGACACAATGATACACCGGGGGCGCCCATTGATATCCCCATCGCTGCGCCTGCACCTTGCGAAAGGCCGCTGCGACGGCACCGCTGTCGATTCCGGGCGACAGGGCCTCGATACGGCCGCGTAGCTCGTCGCGCGCGGCTTTCGCCGGCTTGTCGTCAGAGCGGTTGCTGATCGTGCCAAGCGACATTCCGATGCCCAGCGCGTTGCCTTCGACGACGTCCAGAAATGTCGTCGCGGCACGCACGCGAGTCGCGATCCGCTTGGCATGGTCCTCGACGTGGTCCCAGGATTTGCGGTCCTTTGACTTCTTGTTACAGCCGGTACGGATCTTGGCGAGGCTCTGTGCGATCACTGCCCTGTCTGCCTCGTCGAGCAGCTGAAACACGCGCCGCTCGACGATGCGCAGAATGACCTCGAGCTGGTCGGTATCTTCCTGTGCCATCCAGCCGAATTCGCCGTAGAGCAGCTCGACGTAGTCCCACAGAAAAGGCCCGTAATAACCGAGCTCAAGCGATGCGAGCAGGCGTTCGCGATTGACCGTCGCGGGGGGGGAAGATGGATCTGAGGATAGAAATTCCGCATGAGCTGGAGGTTAAGGGCAAGCCCCTCGACGATTTCGTCCCAGAAGATCATCGCCACCGCGAACTTGTCGGCCGCCACGCGTTTCTCCGACAGGAGGCGTACTTCCTGCTGAATCTTCGCGTCGTGATCGGCTGAAGTTGCGATAAAAAGGGTATTGAGCTTGCCTTTGTAGTGTTCGGCATTGGCGATTTCGCTTGCGACGAGGGCGAGCTTGGGCGCCTGCGCGAAGTTCTTGCACTGGATCGCGACCGGGCGGCCGATCTCGTCAGCCCCGTAAATGTCGACCCCTGACTGCTTCTGCCCCGGGCGGCCGTTTTTCTGGAGATTGGGCGATCGCCAGCGCTGCGCCAAGGCCGCGAGGGTCATGCTCTCGAACTCCTGGAAGTCGTCGGGGCGGGGCAGAGTCATCGAAGAGATTGTCGGCATTGGGATCCTATAGCGACGGATCCGCAGCTTTTTCATTTTTTATCATCTTCGCCGGCCTATGAGACGTTCTATGCTTCAGCTCACCAATCGCGACTACGCACATTTCTATTTCGAGGACTTTGATCTCGATGCGCAGCTGATCGCTATCCGCGGCGCACTCGCTGCCGCGCGATCCGCGGCGAGCCAGGAAACCGACGAAATCGAAGCGCTTGCCAAACGCGCAAATGATATCGGCAGCGATCACCTTGTCGGCATGTGGACCGACGAAGTCCATGCCTCCGTCTATCACGATGCAGCGCGGAGTGCCGCCGCTGTCGGCATGCTCGCACCCTTCATCGAGAATCTCTTCGTCGGTATCTTTCGGGGCATCGGCAAGATGAGTGATGACGTGTTGGGGCACGATTCAGCATCTGAACGCTCGGTCCGAGCAGTCGCCGGGTTTTGGGATCCGCACTTCGCCTATGCAAAGAGGGAGATCCGCGACGATCTCGTCACGGGCATTCTTCAACTCTCGGCGGTATCGAAACTCGAACCCCATCTTCCCGCTGATTTGAAGCCTGTGCTCGAGGCTCTCTTTGGTTACCGCAACAAGGTTCTCCATAACGGGTTTGAATGGCCGATCGACGAGCGTGAGTCGTTCGCCAATCGAGTCAAAACTTGGCCTGCTGGCTGGTTCGAGTCTGCGACGAGCAACGGACGGCCTTGGGTTTGGTATTTGTCGGACCCCTTCATCGAACGGGTCGTGGAACTTATCGACGAGGTGCTGGATGCCGCCGGACAGCACGTGCGGCTCCACTTTGCACCAGAGATCGGTTCGAAAGAGAATGACGCTTGAGCCTTTACTGTTTTGACCGTGGCATACCGGCGCAGCAGCTCTGCGTCCGAAGGTCAGATGTGGAGACTAGAGGTCCCGTATGATGGACAGTGCTTGAGGCCAGAATCTAATCGGGCGTGTCGACCTCATGGCCAATTTGCGTGTCATTCTGGTCCGCCCTTAGCTGGATATCGAATTTCAAGTCCTCGTTGCGGAGCAGTGTAAGGCGACTGCACCTTGCGGCATTTGCAGGCCAATCCACAGGCGCATCAAGCTCGGGGGCCCGATCGACAAGGGCGTCGCGAAAGGCTTCAATCCAGCTGCTGGCCGGCATGTCGGGGCGAACAATTGTGACAGCGTCGGCAAGTAGCAGCGAAACGCACCCGGCTTCGCCCTCGATCGAGAGGGTGGTCAAGACGCCTTCGGCTCGCCAGCTGATCGAAAGCGCGATTCGTTCAAGTAGACCGGTGTCGAGATCATCGGATATTGCTCTTGCAAGCGGTTCGGCGACAGCGATCCATTCCGTTTCGCTCGGTGGGTCACCAGGGAGAAGAATTCGCGCAAGGTTGGCTCGCGTGCTCCTTGCGGCAATCCATGAGGTGCTGCTGTCCACCCATTGACGCATCAGGGCTCCTACTTCGCCTTGAGCGACTTCGGCTACTTGCACTGGCCTGCCATCCAGCTCGATAGTTTGATCGGCGACCACTTGCGTCTGAACTGTCGAGAGCGGGGACGCTTTTTCAAGACAAAGGAAAGCGCCAAGCGCAGGTAGACTCCTTTGTTTATGGCGACCCGGTGGCGTGTACGCTTCGGCGAGGTCCTCCTCGGGCGCACCAAGGTACTCTGGGATCAGACGGTTGCCACGATACCAGTCTGTGAGAACGCGTTTCCACATTGAGACTGGCAGCGCACCATCCAGTCGGAACAGTTTGGTGTAGTCGGAATGTTTGCCGGCACGGTCGATCCTGCGCTCAATCCGCTCCAGGTAGGCCTCGCTCGGATAGGCGCGGATAGCGCCGTCGAAGTGGGCTAGGTCACTTTTGGCTAGGTCATATTCTGCATGCGCATAGCGGCACCCGTACATCCCATCGGGTAGTCCCGGGCTCTCATCGTCGATCAGCTCCTCAATCTCGAACGTGCGAATTTCGGAGAGGAGGCCGGGCGTTGAACGAGTTTCGGGGTCTTTCCACCAGATCTGAGTCTTGTCGATGCGCGAGTAGTGGCGATCGCCGTCATTGCTCTTGTGCTCTGCCACGCCTGCCGGAATAGAAGCGATGTCGTCATCGTATTTGGGACCGTGCCAATATTCGAGTTCAATCCGCGAGTGCGAGCTCTCGGGCAACCCAATGACGTCCGGATCCAAGCGCAGGCGGGCAGTCATGCCTTCCAACGCGGCGGCATCAGAGAAACTTCGCAGCACATACGCGTTGAGGCTGTTGCGGAGCGATAAGCTGCGTCGAAAGTAGCGATGCGCGAACAGCAATATGTCGCGTTCGGGCTCGTGAAAAACTCCCGGCTGTACCTCGCGTGTCCGTTCCCGAAGATAGTTGAAGTTGACCAAGCCGTCCTTGTCGACATGCTCGCTGCCGAGCGCAAAGAATTCGGGGAACATTGCGGACGCAAGGCCGGGCTCGATCGCGCCTGCGGCCTCGCCGTGCCAGAGCCGCATTGCCGAGGTTGCATGATTCGCCACCCTGGCTTTGATGCCATCAGCGAAGGGTTCGATCTGGCGGGCCTGGGACCAATTCGCAAAGCCTTGGATTAGCGCGCCGATCCTTTCGTGATCTTCCTCTGTTTCGGGCAGAAACACACGACCGAGTTGGCGCGCCATGTCCCGGGATAAATAGATGCCGCGTGGCTCGCTCCAACCGACTGGTCGGCACAGGTCGTGCGCCAGATTAGCGGGCATTCCATACGGGATATTCGACGCGATTGCGGCAGCGAGCGGGGTTTCCATCGACTCTACCAACGTCGCCAGCGGCAACAACATGTTTTGCCGGTTGACGCCGTCGGTGACGAAAACAGCGACATCGGTCTTCATTTTACTCCCTCTACGAACATCGGAAATGGGTCACCGCTTCAGTCTGACCAAGTCCTGTTGGAGATGCGCAGCGCCCTTGATACCAAGTTCAATCAGAAGGTCTGCCGCCCTGATCACAATCTCCCTATTCTTTCCCACGACCTCATGTTGTTGGACCAACTTGCGCAGCAAGAGGACTAGTAGCTCGCCGTTCGAATTTCGGTGCCAGAAGTCACCGTCCGACTTGCGCACCTGCAAAACGCGCTCGATCCAAGCCAAACCTGGCTGAGGCAGCAGCTGGGCCGAGCGGCGCTCAAGCATCGACAGCATAGCGGTGAAGGCGGTCCTTTCAGTGGCAAACGTTTCGGCTGCGCGCTGAATAGAGGGAAGTAGCGCAGGAAGGTTCGGCCAATCGTCATCGATCACACTGATGAGCCCTTGATGCGGAACACTGAGGAACGCCGAGATCGCCATTCCGCGATCGTGCTGGCGTGCGTCTTCCGGCGTGAAGGCCCAACCCGGCCGTGCGATGGCCCAGTCTATCAACACGGTCCACTTCTCGAGCGTGTCGGCATCGATAGGTGATTTGTCGATCAGGATATTGAGCATGAAACGCTGCAGAGTGCCGTCGACAAGTTCTGCCGCCGCCCGGGATTCGGCAGCGTCGACACGTGCTATCAGTAGCGCGCGCAACTCGTCAGGTGAGATATAAGTAATGAGGTCGCCCAGCCATCGGTATAGTGCGAACAGCCACTCATATGGCGTGTCGCCACGATTCCGTTTCTCGTCGAGAGACACGAGCGCCCAGTCGATCAGCGATGCCGCATGGTCGATCATAGCACCTCGCGTCGTCGAGCCCATGAGTGGCCCCACGGGAATTTGCATCGCGTTCTCGTGGAAGTCCGAACGGTAATATCCATCGCCGCGGCGCGTTCCGGCGGTTGAGGGTGCCGGGTGCGCGCTCGGCATGGTTCCATTCGCCATCATCTGCTCAGCCTCGTCGGCCAGGGCCGACTGCTCCTGCGCTTCGGCTGGCGACCAATGCAGGCTGCGCCCAGTGGCAGCCGTGCGCGCTGCCCGCTGTGTAGCGAGGCAGAATAACCTCCAGAGCATGTCCGATGCACAATCGGATAGAAGCGATGCTGACTTGTACACGGCTTCCACAACTCCCTCGATTGGATCGACAGCGAGTTGCAGAAGCGCGGCTTTCCACTCGTGGCGCGCGGGGACCCGGCGAACGAGTGCAATGTAGGCGTGGGCGGCCATGACTGGTGGGTGGCCGTGAACCTTGGAGCCGCGGTAGGACAATCCGTCCTCCTGCTCGACCATGGTGGCTGCGCGCTGAATAACATTCACTACAGCTTCTTCGACTTCAGGCCAGAGTTCATCGGCGTGGCGAGCCAGGACAGCAGCAGTTCCCGCGACACCAGATTGCGCGTACCTACGCTTCATATCGGCCAGAGGTGCCACTTGATCGAGCAGGTCGCTCTGGTCGAGCGCGATCATCTCCTCGAAGGCTGCTTCAAGGGTGAACTCTTCGCCCGGCTGGCCGCTTTCGATGGCCTTCTGCGCCCAGAGGTCAAGCTTAAGAACACGATTGAGACTTGCCTGTTCTTCCAGAAACGCCTGGTGTTTCTCGTCGTCGACATATGGTGGGCGCATCGAGATGTACGTCTTACCATCCACCACCTGGGTCACGAGGTTGGCAGGATCAGCCTGTTGGCGCAGCGGCTCGAATGCGGCGCGGGTGGCGTTTGCCTCATCGGGATCGTCGCGCTGCTCTGCGGTGTTGTACGGCACCCGTTCAAGGAAAGTCGCAAACCGCTCGCTGTAAGCCGCCTTCACCTCATCGCTGGCAATACCTGCAAACAAGACGGACAGGTCCCGAACCGTATGCTTTCTATGCGGGAGTCGATTGAGTTCTCGCAAGGCGCCCGCGAGTACGGCCCACTTGCCCCAATGGGCGATTTCGTTCGAGAACGATCCCATGTCCCCGACTTGGCGTCCTATGTCCCACTGCCAGAGGGCTGGGTGCGTTCCGATCTCGAGTGCGGCCGGACTTGTCGCCGCAGCGCGGAGGTCGGCCAGGCAAAGTCCGGCGGCTATTCCGAGCACCGCGTTACATCTATTGCCGCGGGCAATGCGCAAACAGAGCTCGTCGAGGGTATCTCCTGCCGCAAGGCGTTCGTGAGCCCACGCATCGAGCGCTAGCAGCGCAGTATCGAGCATGTGGATATGCGATCCGCCTCGAAACCAGCGATAAGTTCCCTCATCGCCCCAGTATTCGTTTTCACCATCGCCAAGGTCGAGCACAATGGGGATGGGTGTGTGCTCTGGTCCGGTCTGCCTTCGCCGCCACGCCTCCATCGCGTGGTTGCAGAGGTCAGTGATCAATCCCAGGCCGATAGCGGAGTGCGTTCGAAGCAGATGCAAAAAGGGCGGTCGAGCCGGTGAGGCTGGATAGAAGTCGTGGTCGTCATCGAAACCTAACGCTTCGGAGCGTTCGATCATGCCTGAACGACGACGCTCGCGTGGCCGATCCAGATCGAGAAGATATGCTCGCTTCAGAAAGGCTGTGACCTCAGCTGGAAGCACGCTGGCAAGGACGACGCTTAATTCGAGGATCTGTTTGCGCACTCGCCCGACCCTCTGGTCGGAGATACTCGCGAGATAGTTCCGCACAATGTCGGGCGCCCCGCCGACGCATCTCAACAAGAGGCAGCGTGCTTCGTCACTGTAATCCGGTGTTCCCCACAACGCCGGACGGCGGCGTTCATCTGTGCTGTCGGTATCGCCAAGCTTTTCCGCAGCCCAAGCGGCGGCTTCCTGAAGCCCGGCATATCGTCCAAACTCGCCTGGGATTGACGACGCCCAAGTGCTCAAAAAGGTGAAAAGCTCCTTGTCTAGAGATGCAGGCATCACGCCCAGACGAGGAATCAGCCAAGCAATCAAACGCATCCAGCTTACAATCTCAGGGCCGGCGGTCTCCGAAGCAAATTGTTCGCGCTGGTCGCTTGTGAGATCAGGGAAGAGCTTCTCGTCCATGAAACGAAGATCACGGACCGTCTCGGTTGTACGCACTGACATGATCAGGCGCGCAAGCAGGCGCGCATCATCGCGCATCAAGATCGCTTCGATCCTGTCCAGCATGTCCGCGCTGCGGACAGACCGTACCGGTGCGGTGAGCACTACGCGACGCCACGTTGTCTGAAGTTCGTCGTCGTCGACGGCGTCAAGCAATGCGGCCCATTCGCTTCCGGTCTCAGACCGCTCAAGCAGATCGGCAGCAAAGAGCTGTAGCGGGCGCGCTAGTTGCGGGTGTTGACCGCCATCGTGGAGCGCCTGAGCAATCTCACTCCGACGCCCGCGCAGGACTTTTGCGAGGATCCACTCCTCGAAGATGTCGTGTGAGAAGGCGACAGACACACCGAGTTCGACGTTCCGCAGCACGCCAGCTTGCGAGAGTTCGTGAAGGGCCACCGGCTCAAAGCCACGGATTGAGAGCGCAACACCCGGCCCGAGAAGAAGTGCCTCACCCAGTGACAACAATGCGTTGCGTCGACCTTGGGCAGGCGCGAAATCCGCTCTGTCTGCACCACCGTGCTCCCACCAGAGATCGACCAAGTCGACCTCCGAACGTACTTCAGCACCGGAGCGCACTGGTAATCGCGACAGTGCATCAAGGAAGAATGGCCTACGCAGAACGGCATCATAGCTGCGAGTGTCAACGAGTAATGGTCGCAGCAGCGGCAACGCAGCGGCTGCCTCGTTCGCCTCATCATCGTCAAACCCTTCGACACGGATTGTCTTAGAGGGGAGCGAAGCGATGTCGGGTTCGAGCCAAGCGTCGACCCGCTGTGCGTTCTCTTCGCGCATCGTCATGACCACGCGCCAGTCTATGAGATCCGGTGTGTCGACAATGGCTTTCAACAGATCGTTGATTGTGACTTGGGCGGCGGCATCCATTTTGTCGGCGCCGTCAATGAACAGGGTACGCGCGCCGCCAAGTCCGAATTGGCGGAGAAGCGAGGCGATCGGCATTGGTCTGCCAAACTTGGCTGCGTGAGCGGCCCAACCGCCACCGGTTACTCGGAGGTCGCGCAGCAGGAGGATCGGCGCGCCAGCCGGCTCTTCGGATGCCAGGCGCTTTAGCAAAGCGGATTTGCCGGTGCCGTGTTGTCCCACAATGCGAAGCACCCGCGCCTCGCCTAACGAGCTTAGCAAGGTCTCGTGAAGCTCGTCGCGGTTGATAGACTTTCCGCGGATGGTTTCGCGGATGCTGGCAGCAGCAGCCCGCGATTCAGCGTCGAGTGCACCGATCAGCTCAGCATGAGCTCGGTCAGAGCCCAGGGCAAAGCCT
This sequence comes from Alteriqipengyuania abyssalis, assembly GCF_019857185.1. Taxonomy (GTDB): domain Bacteria; phylum Pseudomonadota; class Alphaproteobacteria; order Sphingomonadales; family Sphingomonadaceae; genus Alteriqipengyuania; species Alteriqipengyuania abyssalis. Next base: position 189,407 of record NZ_JAHWXP010000001.1, read on the forward strand.
TCGGTCTTTAGCTCGTGGACGACGCCCGTGCGGTCGGTCCCGCCGCCGTTCGGAAGGATACGGCTCGCCATCGCAGCAAGGCTGCTCCAGATACGGCGAGCTTCAGCATTGCTCCCAGCGACCGACGTCAACTGGTCGATCGAGGCAAGGAGGTCCCGGGAAGCTTCCTCCTTGTCGAGGTCGAAAGGGATGACGTCTAGGCATCGCATGAAGTTGACGACGTCGTCGTCGGAGGCCGTCGCGTCATAGTTCTTCACAATTTCATCGAGAACCGCTTGGAACTCGCGCTGCTCTTTGTTGGCTCCGTTCTCATTTGCAAGGCGTGTGCGGTACTGGCCTGCATCGGGAGCATGACGAGCGCGGGCTAACAAGGGCTGGATACTTCGTTCGAGCTTTGTGGTGGTCTGACTAACTGCGATACCGATACGCCGTGTCGCAGGATCAAAGCCCACTTGTCGGAAGGTGTCCCATGCCCTTGGCACCACGTCTAACCACTTCTCATCACTTCTGGTGAAAGAGAGCGTCGTGGTAATTTGAAGGTCCAGTCTCGTACGGGTGCCATCGGCAAGGCGCGCTTCGATCACCAAATCGTCCAGCGGTGCATCGATTTCAAACTGCTGAGTTTTTATGGATACAACCGTTCCTAGCACGCCCCGCGCGCCGCCTTCCGCGACCATGGCGGCAAGGTAATGGCTGGCTACACGGGGTTCGAGGTGGGTGCCGCCCCCTCCTGTGACGTAAACGGACAAGTTAAAGGCCCTGTTTTGTTTGGTTCTTGTGTACTCTCGCGTGGGGGAGCTGGGATCACTTCTACCCAGGCCCGCATCATCAATGTTCGCGATCGCGCGGCGGGAAGGGGTCCTTGCGCCCGATAGTATCCTTGCTGCGGATCTGTCCGTCGCGGCCCTTTATCGTCAGATCGCCGCCACCGGAATTAAGCAAACGCTGCTTGCCGGCTGTCGCCGCTTCGGCCTGGGTGTCGTAAGCAAAGCCGCGCGAAGCAGAATTGCGCTTGTCGATCCATTTCTGGTCGCTCGCGCGGCGATACACCATGCGGTCATTGTCACTCATAGGTCACCTCCTTCGATCTCGATGTCGGAATGGATCACGGATGGCTCGACGAAGACGCCGAGTTGATCGCGCAGCTGGTTGTAGATGTCGGCGCCGTCGTCGATTCCGCTGAGCGAGAGGACGAAGACGGCGTTGAGCGCCGGCACTTCGTCGGCGCTCGCATAACCATAGACATAGTGATCGCGGGTGTAGACGCGGGCGTAGATGCGCAGCGTATCGCCATCGACCTGATGGCCGCGGGCCGAGAAATCCTTGTGATGATGGCGCACGGTGCACCATTTGTAATGGTCGGCGCGGGCGACATGCTCGCGGATCCGGTCGGTGTCCATCGAGCCGAGGAGATTGGTGAAACCGTCGCCGCGCGGATATTGGACTGCAGTGTTGATCCGGGCACTGAAATAATTGGGCCCGGCAAATTCATCGACCATCGGATGCGGATTGAGGATAGCAGTCAGACGGCCTTGGCCGCGCAGCCGCCCATTGTGCAGCAAGGCGGGTGGGATTGGCAGCTCCCAGTAGTAGGACGCGCGGTCGCGCAACTCGGCTTCCCACTGCAGCGTGACCGTGCCGGGCTGGCACTCCCAGGGCAGGGTAACGAGATCGGGCGTTCCGAAACCCGTCGCCGGATCATAGGCGCCGCCATCTGCGCTATGGATCAGCAGCGCGCGCACGAGATCGGGATTGGGGTGGCGAAGGCGTTCCATCGTGTGCGCGGCGAGCGGCGAGGTCAGCGCCGTGGCAAAGCTCGATCCGGAAATGATTGCCCCGCCGAGCGCTCGGACATGCGAGAAATGCGAGACATCGGGCTTGAGCATGCCGCAGGGTCCGGGACCGGCGAGACTGACCGGACATTTGTCGCCAGGCGTGCCGGTCTCGGTATGGAGCCGTCCGCCGACGGTGAGCGCGGCTTCGCAATCGGCGGGACGCTTGAGCCGGTCGGCGGGCACGTTGCCGATCGAGTTGACCAGCAGGACATCGTGGCGGCGGGCCAATTCCGCCAGCGCATGGCCGAGATAGGAGACATCGTCGTCGCTGCAGGGAAGGTCCTGGTTGAAGGAGAGGTTCCAGACCTTGGTTTCGGGATGCGCGCCGATCACCGCGTCGAGATAGTCGATCAGATCCTCTTCGGTGGGGCCGCGATGACCGCGCTTGGCAATGGCCGCGGCGGTCCCGACGCGGCAGGTCAACGCCGGAAGCGTGAGATTGTTGTTCCAGTCATAGCCCTGAACGATCAGCGAGGTGACACGATTGCCGTGCATCACATCGGCCGCGGCGCCCGCGACCAGTGGCGGCGCACGCCAGGCCTCGGCGGGCAGGTAAGAGCTTGCATCGAGGCCGCCATCCACGACGCCGACGATCGGGGCATTGGCCAGATTGGCGGGCAAGGGGCGGTCGGGCTCGCGGCCTTCGCCGGGCTGGGTCGTTACGATCGGCATGACCGGATCGAGGCGTACGACGGTGCCAGATGCAACCAGCCGGGCGAGCGCCTCGCGCGAGGGGACCAATACCGACGTCCTCGCCCGGCGACGCTGGCGATACTCGCGCAAGGCCCGACCGACCCGGTCGGTCGGAATGGCGCGCAGCGCATGCGCAACAGCACGGTCGCCGACAGCATCCGCCGCGGTGGCCAGGTCGGGCAATTGCGGGCGTGTGGGGGCAATGATTCCGTCGCGCAGCCCGGCAAATTGAAGCAGCAACTGTTCGGCGGCATCGCCCGTTCGGAATGGCGTCAGCCAGAGGAAGAAAGCACGACCGCCTTCCTGCTCGACCGCCTGCTCCCAAAGCGAGTCGATCGAGCGATCCTGCAACACGTCCGACTGATCGTAGAAGCGCACCATTTCCACGCGCGAGATGTCGACCTCGTCGCGAACCGTGCCGAAATTGCGGATAAAGGCCGAGAAGCGGGGCAGGGCGGCCAGTTCGAGTTCAACGAGATAGCCTTGCGCATGCGGCGCGATCAGACGGGCACCATGCGATGGTTGGAACAGGTCGGACGGTGTCCAAGTCGGCGCCAGTGAGTCCTCGAACATCGCGGCATAGGCCACGGCACGGCCGCCGAAATGCGGATGCCGGGCCCCTTGCTCGGCCATGTCGGCGACGGCCTCCGACAGTCGAGCGCGCTGGGTTGCAAGCCGCTCGGTCTTGATCCCGGCAGCTGACTTGCCGCGACCGGTGATCGCTTCCGGGCGCGGTTCCTTGGTGAAACGAAGGACCGGGTTGAGCAGAGGTCGGCGGGGATCACTCGCCATCTTTTTCCTCCCGCAGATAGCGATGGACCATTTGCCGGCTCACCCCCAGCATCTGGGCGATCTCGGTCTGGGGCAGGTCGCCCTTGTCGACAAGCATGCGCGCCAGGCGCTTGCGCTCCTCGGGTGAGAGTTCGTGACCGGCTGGAAGGCGGGGGACACCATCCGAAGCCGCATCGATCGCTAGCAGGATGTGAGGCAGGTTGGGGGGCTGCTTGTTGATGATCGAACGGCGCCTTGCGGCGAGCGAAAGACCCTCGATCTCCGCGCCGCTCATGGCCGCCGACAAACGCGCCAGCAGCCTTGCATGCGATGCCTCGGCGTCGCGGTCCTGATAGAGAAAATGCAGCCACATGGCGGCGCGAACATCCTCGTCGGGCGCGCGCAGTTCGACCTTGTAGGGAAAGCGGCGCCAGATTGCCGGATCGAGCAGGTGAGGGTGGTTGGTCGCACCAATCACGATCACATCATCCGTCAGTGAATCAAGACCTTGAAGGACAGTGTTAACGACCCGCTTGAGCTCGCCGAGTTCGTGGCGGTCGTCGCGCAGCTTGGCGATGGCGTCCATCTCATCGAGGAACAGCACGGCTTCCTTGGTCGGGATGAAGTCGAACATAGACCGGATATTCTTCGATGTTTCGCCCAGCCGCGAGGATATGACCGAATCTAGGCGCGCGACGTAAAAGGGGCGCGCAAGCTTGGCCGCGATATGGCCGGCAAGCAGCGATTTGCCCGTACCCGGAGCGCCGTAGAGTAGCACGCCGAGGCGCGAGGAAACGCCTTCCTCGGAAAGCATCGAGATATTGGCCGCATCTTCCAGAAATTGCTCGATTGTGTGGCTTGACTCTTCGTTCAGGAACAGCGGTGTCGTCGGCCATTGTTCTTCCTCGACGAGCGGCAGGCGCGAGCCGGCGTCGCGGGGAAGGGCTTCGACATAGCCCGATGCCTGGAGCGGAACCCCGCGCTTGCGCAGCAGCGCCTGGAGCGCCTTGGCGGCCTCCGGATCCTTCTCTTCGGCCAACTTGCGGGCGAGCTGTCCGCCGATTCGACGCACGGTTGTGTAATCCGCGGAAATCGCGGCTTCGAAGAGCTTGAAGAGAGTCGGGGCGTCAACGTTCATGCGGCATCTGTAACCCTGAATTGGGTTATGTGTCAACCTAGAACGTGAAAGTGTAAACCTTGGCCATTGCTCGTCCAAGTCGCTTCTAGTTGAACTTCCGCGTGCAGGAAAGCGGCTCGAGCGCTCATTTCATCGCTTTCGGCCCTCGCTGAAAAATATCGCGAATACTACTTGTGCCTACAAGCTGGCGGTATTCATTCGTTCAACCTGGCAGCTGTCGTTCTGCTATCGGCCCAGTTCTTGCCGCTACAATGCCCGGCCAAACCAGATGACGCGGCCCACCACGTGAACCTCCGACCGATCCATGTCGTGCCATGTAGGGTAGGCCGGATTGTCGCTGGCAATGGTGATCTGCCTGCCGCCCGGCTTGATCGCGATCCGCTTCACGACGAGGGTATCATCAGAGCGAAGAACGTAGATCCCGTCGCGCAGTCGCGAGCCGTGATCTGACGAATCGACGAGGACTTCATCTCCGTCGCTAAGAGTGGGTTCCATCGAGTCACCCTTGACGCCGACGATCGACAAGCTGGCGCTCTTCGCCGACGTCAGGTGCCGCAGCCAGCGCTCATCGAACCCGAAACGAGTATGTGCGGTCTCACTAGCAGCTACGGCGCCAAAGCCAGCAGAAGCTTCGACATCGAGAACGGGTATCTCGACCATGCCGTCGGAGACCGGATTGGCGGGACCGCCGAGCACTTGCTCATCGACGCCGAAGAAGCAGGCGAGTGTCTTTCGATCCTCGTCATCGAGCTTTCGCGGTGAACCGCGCTTGATGAATTGCTGGACGTAGGCCGGGTTGCGGCCGAGCAGCCGCGATATCGACGCGTAGCCATATCCGCCCTTGAGGATCAGCCGGTCGAGCTCTTCCCTCACATGTTCCATTCGCCTGTCCTTCGAATCTTGATCGTAGGAATCTTCCTAGACTCGCGGATGCAATCCTACTAAGAACATAACAAGAACACAAGGGATTTGCGAGTCGGAGCGAAAGGGACATGACCTTGCTGGAACGGATCGAAAAGCATCTGAAAGATCATCATATTTCGGCAACGCGCTTCGGACGGCGCGCGGTCGGCGATCCGCGATTCGTGCTCGACCTCAGGATGGGGCGAAGACCGCGCCGCAGAACTATCGAAAGGCTTGAAGCCTATTTGAAGTCCGTCGAGGCTAACGCTCCCGACTGTATCAAGAGGAATGGGACGTGCGCTCGCCTAGCTGCTCATAACGATTTGCAACGTCCTGCCAGAGCTTTGCCCCTTCCTCCTCGCCGGTCCGGGTCAGCTGATCGATCTTCGACACAATGAATTCATGCCCGGCATCGCCGTGGTGCTTCTCGACCCATAACGCGATGCCCCAAAGTTCCTGGTCGCGTGTGAGCGTCAAAAGAGCGCCCCGATGCCGAAAACAAGCATGAGAACGATCGGAATACCCAGAAGCCATGCCTCGAGCTTCAGTTTCCATTCCGGCTCGCTTTGCGAAAACGGATCGTCGCTGTCGGGCCAGTCGCGCATCAGCACCAGGGCTCCCTACGTCCGGACCAGGTTCGCGCAAGGCCTTCTGCGACTAGCTGGTTGCCGATCGATCGGCCATCGCGCAGCAGGACACGCAGCTTGCGACCGTACTGGTCTTCATCCCTGCTTCCAATCGTCACCGCTTCGAAGTCGCCTTGGTTGAGCAGGACAACCAGCCGGTCGCGGGCCTTGATGCCAAGTTCGTACTCGTCGTCGCACTTCGGCTGCGAGATTTCCGGTGCGTCGATATCCGCGATCCTGATCTTTACGCCCTCGAGCCAGATTGTGTCGCCGTCGACGACGCAGGTGCGTCTGACCATGCCGCAGACCGCAAAGCTGTGCGTGGTTCGCGCTTCGGCGCTCGCCGACCCAAAGGGCCAATAGATACCAACCAGGCCTCCAAGAATGCCAACGAGCAGACCGCCAGCTACAAGAAGGGCGAGGCTTCTTCTTCCGGCGCGCTTGCCCGGGTCACGTCCGGTCCGGAACTCGAGGACATTATCGCGGGGTGGTCTTTTGGCCATTCCACCTTCTTTCATTTCCGGACCTTCACGCCAAGACGACGTGCTCGCTTTTCCGATTATTTTCAGCTATTTTCTCGGCAACGCGAGGGGCGGCCCAGAGGGGAGGGTGCTGGTCTGCTTCCGAAGGAGAATGAGCAATGAGCGATCCAGACAATACTCCCACCGGCGGAAAGCAGGACTGGGAAGGCTTTCGCGAAGTCGACCGGGCCATCGCCGAGAACCGCCTTACTTCCTACACCTGGAAAAAGATCTGGGCTGATCCTTGGGAGCGGCGCGGAATTTACCTGTTTGCCGCGTTGTTCCTAGCGTTCGTTGTCTACGTGATCATCTATGATGGCTTGATCTGAGCTACCATTCCTTCACGTCATCGGCCGCTTCGGCCGAGGCTCCCTTGGCATCGCGGGTCTTGCCGTCGAGGTGATCTTTCACGGTCCCGACTCGCCGTTCCCCTTGCTGCTGGACCCGATCGACATCGCGGGCGATGTCCTCGCGATCGCTTGAGGGGGCGCCAAGGCTCCCTGGTACCCCGCCAAGCCATACCGATCCCCGCACGCCATCTGCGCCACCCACCGCGGGTCGAGCGACGGGCGCAAAGGGTGGCAGAACCAGGTCGTCCGCGATATCGGCGTTGAGCTGGTCCGCATAGCTTTCGACGAACCGCGCCTGGAGCTGCTGGCCTCGCGCACTCATCTGGAAGTCGATGTCGTCGAAGCGCACTGGCCCATAGTAATCCCGATTGGCGTCGATCTCGGCCATGCCCCATTCGCGATAGGCTTGGCTGAGATTGAGCGTGCCTGCGGCATTGGCACTCTCGAACCAACTTGCCTGGCTCTCGAGCCGGCTGGCGATCTCCTCGGCGCGGCGCGCTTCGCGGGTATAGCTCTGCGCTTCGGTGATCGACTTGGTGATGCCGCCCGAGCTGCTCGAAACCAGCGCTTCGGAGCTTGAGCTCGTCTCGCGCAGGAAACCCTCGCGCGTGCTCGACCAGCTGCGACTGTCCGAGATCTGGCGCAGCGCGCCCGTTATGCGCGAGCGGTCCTCGGAGGCGATGCCGATATCGCTATCGGTCCAGCTCTGGTTACGACCGCCGCCGAGCCCTAGTGTTCCCTTGGTTCCCTTTCGCTCTACCTTTCCTTCGATCCCTGCGTTTCCGTTCAGGAACCACGACACAGTGATGTCGTCGGCGGCACGGCGCGACAGCCCGAATTGCTGCTGGAGTGTCTTCGATGCGTTGTCGACTTCGCTGAAGGCGCTGCCGATGCTGTCGCTGGTCGAGGTCCCACTGACGCTCTCGTTCGAGCGCGAGCGGGTGTAGGCATCGTGCAATTCGCTGAACCGGGTGACCGCCGAGCTGGTTGACTGCTGGGCAAGGTTGGAAAAGGTCTCGCTTTGCCCTCGGCTCTGGCTCGCCATGGTCGCGAGCCTGCTCGAGAAATCCTGCCCGAGCGTCGGCGTGAACGGGTAACTCGAGGTCGGCACCGTCGCGAACTCGGCTTGCGGAAAGTTCGTCGTCTGCGTACCATTGTCGGCAAACCCGCGTGATTGCGCTGCGCCATAGGCGATGTTTGGCGCGAGGCTCGCCTGGGCGAACTGGCGCGAGAACACGTTCGAGTTCTCGAAACTGGTGTTGCCGAACGAGAGATTGCCCGTGCTCGCCTCGCGTGCGGCTTCCTCGGCCGCGTTCTGGCTCGGGTTGAGGTAGCTTGTCGCCTGTCCAGAGATCGCCATCGCCCCGCGCGCGACCCCGCCTGCAAGGAAGGGAATAGAAGCGACGAGATAACCGGCCAGGATACCGATATCGTTGTTGACGTCGGTCATCCCGGAAAAGGTTGCAAGCGTGAGGCCGCTCGCACCGCCGGCTGCCGCAACATCGCCCGCGCCTTTTAGCATCAGGATCATGTGGAGGATGACGAAGAGTGGCCCCCACGCCGCAAGGTAGAAGAAGCCGGTGACATAGCCGCGCAGCGCGATCGGGCCGGTCCGCGGCATCAGGAATAGCGGGAAGAGCACCGGGAAGAGCGCGTAGAAGACCACCATCAGCACGACATTGAGGATCGGCACCCATTTCATCGCATTGTGCGCGATCGAGGAATAGGTCCGCTCGGTCTGGATATCGGCGCGGGTCTGGGCGAACACATCGACGCTCGACGCGCCGCTCGCTCCGGCAAAGCCGTGCATTGCCTGGTTCATCGCGTTGATGGTCAAGACCTGGCGAAAAATGCTGCTCGCGTCCTTCGAGACCCCGGTAAGATATTGGTAAGCCACCGGCAGATCGGCGATGAGCTTGGCCTTGGCAAGCGCTTCGGTTTGCTTAGGGTAGAGCTGGCGGCCGGCAACGAGCGTCATTTCGTCGATCATGCCCGCCCACTGGTTCGAGAGCGCGGTGTAGGCCTCGCGGCAGGTGACGATCGAGGCGGAAACGCTGTCATCGGCTTCGCGGGTGAGGAACTTCTGCGCGCGCGCCGCGCTCCCGGGCGCAATGGTCGCCCAGATGTCATTGCTCTCGGAAAGTTCCTTCATCGAGTAGCGACCGAGCAGCAGATCGTAGAAAACGCATTGGCGAACGTGTTCGTCGAAATTGGCGGCAAACTCGGGATCGGCGATGCGCAGCGAGCGTGTCGCTTCGAGCAGGCGCGCGCCATAGATCATCCCGTTCTTCGAATAGTTGAGATCGTCGGGAAGCCCGAACACGGTCTCGGCCGAACGCGTCAGATAGTCGCCCGCCTGGCTGGTGAAGCTCGCCATCAGCGCGAGCCCGAGTGGTACATTTGCGACGGTTGCCGGAGCAAGGCTCGGATTGACGCGGTCGGTTACCTGGACGTCCATCCGCGGCACCATCAGGCACATGTAGATGAGCGTCGCGCCAAGGAACCAGTTGAGCCAGGCGCGCCAGTCCTGGTTGAACGCCACCACGATGACCGCGAGCGCGAACCCCATCACCAGCGCGACCTGGATCAGGCTCTTGTAGCCACCTGCACCGGTCCATGCGGCGACGGCGTTGAGGACATTGACGATGTACTCGCCGCCGCCAGTTGTGAAGATCTCGACCATGTGCGCGCCTCAGGGGACGATCGAGCGCGACTGGAGTCCGCGCGACCAGTCGAGCGCGGCGGACATCGAGGGCGACATCGAAGCGGCGAGCGCGTTCTCGATCATCGCGGTCTTCTCGATGATCTGCATGATCGCCGAGACCTTGGCCTGTCCGGTCGCCTGCCGCTGGACGAGGCCAGAGCGCACCTCGGCGACCTGGCCGCGCCAGATTGCGAGCTTGGCTTCGTCGGCGGCGATGAAGCTCGCCATAGAGCGCCCGGCTTCGGACACGATCCGGTCGAGAATCGCATAGAGGAGATCGATGCTGGCGATCTCGGCGAGCGTGTCGCGGTCGTCGGTGGGCATACCGCGACCGTAGGCGGCCTGGACCGTGAGGATCTTGTACAAGGGGACCGAGGCAACCTGCAGCAGCTCCTTCTCCGCATTGCCGATCGCGGTATCGGCCCGGATTGCATCGACCATATTGCCGATGAGGAGCGCGACGCGGGGGCGGATCGCCTTGGCGTTGGAAAGGCTCATCTGCTCGAATGTCGGATTGAGGCAGAGATCGGTCTCGTCGCAGCGGAACACGCGCACGGTCTGGCCCTGTGTCCCGTCGAGTAGCGCGCTCACCAGCGTCGACGAGGCATCGCCTGCAAACGGCACAAACTTGCCTGCTTCATCGTCTTTTGGCGGAACGTAGATCACCGTGCCGATCAGCGTCATGGCGTATTCGACAAGCTCGCGGTCGAATGTCCCGCCGGGATTGAAGAAGGCGCTCTTCTTGAGGACATGCCAAGTGTAATTGCGTGGCACACCGGGATTGACGTCGGCATAGTCGGCGCCGGCACCTTCATTGGTCGAGGCGCGCTGGCCGCGTGTGCCGCAGCCGTGCTTCGCCGCAGCATAGTCGGTGAAGATGCCCTCGGAATTGCCGATCGCTTCGCAGATCGCCTTGTCGGCGAGATCACCCTTGGGCCACAGGCCGCCGACCAGCCCCTGCGCCATTTCGCAGGAGTTGATCGAGAGGTTGTTCATGAGTTGCGCCTTTTGGCTGAACTCCTGCATGATCTTGTTGCATTCGGGGCAAACGGTGTCGATCGCGAGGCTGAAGGCGAATCCGACCGCGTTGTTGGCGACGGCCTTCAGGAGCGCGACCATCTCGCTTGCATTGATGAAGGAAAAGGACCCGGCGAAGATGTCGATGCCGCCGCACCCCGCGCGGGCGCGCGGCAGCTGGAGGTTGGCGATGTTGGTCGTCTTCTGCGGGAAGCGTGTCCAGACATTGCCGAGGCTGTAATAGCCCGCCGATTGGCCTTCGAAAGCGGTCGGGCCGGTGACGTTTGCCGCCGCGCCCATGTCGTCCATGAACCGGTCCATGCTGTCGCCGACGTTGGCGGCAACCGGTGATGCGACCGTGCTGGCAGCGGCGAGGGTCAGCGCTGCATTTCGAATGCTAGTAATCATGTCCGGCTTCCTTCGAGGTGAGGAGGTAGATGCGCTCCTGGAGCTCGTCGGCCGAAAGCACGCCGTAGCCAATCGGGATCGGCCGTTTGGTCACGCTGTCCCACAGCACGAGTGCGGGGGTGGCCTTGCCTTCAAGGCCAAGCCTGGCGCGCTGGTTGGTCTCGACCTTGTAGTCAGGGAAATGGCGCGAGGGCCCGCCGTCGGTCGAAATGGCGCGCACGGTAATCCGCCAGCGGTCGGCGACGCTTTTGACGATCGGGCTCATCACTTCGCAGGGTGCGCAAGTCGAGCTGTAGAAATAGAACAGGCCGTAGCGCTGCGAGAGCCTTGCCATGACGCTATCGCGCTCGGCGCTGCGGGCATCCTGCCATTGCTTCTTGGCGAGCGCGCCGACGGGACGTTCAAGCGTGTAATCGAGTTCGGGGTCCTGCCAGATCGCGCGCTGCCAGACATCGGAGAAGAGCGAGGCGCGGTCGAGCTGCGCGCGCTGGAAGCGGATATAGGCCGCGACATTCGCTTCGGTGGGATAGAGGATCGCGCGCGCCTTCAATTCGCGTAGCTCGGACGTGATCGCATCGAGTTCCTGCGTCGCCGCGACCGGCTCGATTTCGGGCGATTGCGGTTCCTCTGCGGGCACAGGTTTGACGCAGTAGAACCAGTAGCCGAGCCTGCGCTCTTCGCAGTAGAGCGCGTCTGCAGCGGTGGTCGATGCAGTTTCCTGTCGCTCCTGGGCCTGGGCCAAGGTGGTGGGGAGAGCGGCGAGGCCGAGCGCAAGCGCCGTGAGGTGATAGAGATGGGTCATTGGCCGCCCCTTGCGTAATAGTCGTCGATCTTCTGCTGGATGAGGATGGAGGTCTCGAGCTCGTCGGGCAGCCGCGCGGCATCGGTGAACTCGGCATAGACCTCGCTGAAATCCATACGGCTGAGGTCGAGCCTGGCGAATTCGTCGAGGGTGAACCCCTCGCACTGTTCCTCCTTGGGCTTGTCCCACGGCTTTGGGAGCTGCTTGCGGCCCTGTTCCTGGAGGATGCGGGAGAGTTTGCTCTCGAAGCAGCAATAGACCTTCTTCTTGGTCAGGCAGACGCCGAGGAACTTGTCCGAGCAGTAGGTCCCGACATAGGCGCACAGCCCCTGCGCATCGCGCTGGTGGAGCAGCACTTCCTCGCGGTCGCAGCCAAGCGCGACCAGCAGGCTGATGCCCGGAATAAGCGGGAAACCCTTGCCCTTGCAGCAATTGAGCACGCCGAAGACCTTGGACGAGCAGGTGTTGCGCGTGCCGCGGAACAGCGTCAGCGTATTCGGATCGAACTGGCCGCGCGCCTCGTCCATCGCATGTAGCGCCACCGCAGCATCTTTGAACTCGTCGTTTGCGGTGCGCTCGATCGTCTCGCAGCTGCCATCGATGCAATAGACATCGCCGTCGCAAACATACTGAGTGTTGCTGTCTGTCGCTGGCAGCGGGCATTCGTAGATGCGCTCCCAGGTCTCGCAAGGCGTCTCATCGGTGAGGCATTCCTCGCGCAGGAACCGGCAGGTGCCCTGGCTCTCGATGTCCGAGCAGTCGGTCGCCGCCTCGCGCGCGGTGCAGGTGTAGCTGCGCTGCCATTCCCAGCATGGACGGGTGACTGAGACACCGTTCACGATACGGGTCTGCGGATCGGCGTCGGTGCAGATCTCCGTATCGAGCGTGCAATCTCCATTGTCGCCAAAGCCCGTGCACTGGCTCTCGTCGGGCGTTGTCGTGACCGTCGTCGCAGTGGTGACCATGTAGGGTGTTTGCCCTGACACTTGCTCGTCGCAGGTGAGTTCGGTGATCGGGTCGCCCGGCTCGGAACACCACGGCCGGCCACCCGAGGAACTCCACTGCAGGCAGGTATCGCGCCGTCCCGTCACGCGGCAGAAATAGCCGTCGAACCCGGCGCATTCGGGCTCGCCCGAGCCGTTGAAATCGCCGAAGCGGTTGCAGAGGTAATGATACTGCGGACGCTGGCTCACCGTCGTAACCAGCGGTACCGCGCACTGTCCCGCCGACTGGTCGATCCTTGTGCCGGTGTTGCAGGTCGCGGTGTAGGTCCCGGCCGAGCTCGAACCAGGAGGCAGCGGGACACAGGTGCCCTGGCCCCCCGAGATCGCCATGCCGCTGGTGTAGTCGAGCGGAGCCTCGTTGATCGCCAGGCTGCGCGCGATGACATCCTCGATCTCGCCCGGATCGAACCGCGCGCGATTGGCCACACTGTCGCGCATCGCGCGGTACCCCTGGTGGCCGCTCGCCGCTGCTGCCGCATTGCTCTCGATCCGGTCCGGATCCTGGGCGAGGGTCTCGAGCCCCCGGACCGCGTTGCGATCGTAGTTGGGGAGGCTGGAAGCGTTCGGCTGTTGCTGCGCTGCCTGCTGGGCTTCGCCGCGCAGGCTCTCGGCAAAGGCCTTGCCGTCGGCCTTCGCGTCCTGCTGCTGGGCTGCCGCACTCACGCTGAGGAGGAGCGCGGCGAAAGCGGTCACGGCGAGCTTGACCGGGTGTCTCATGGGCGCTGCTCCCTCAGGCGGGCGAGGTGGAGGCGGGCAAGCTGCGCGCCCGGGCCGCCGCCAGTGGCAAAGGTCTCGAGCGCGTCCTCGACGCTGACATTGCCAGCGAGCCGGTCGTGCGGCGGTAAAGTGTCGCTGCAATCAAACCCGTCGCAGGGGCTGAAATCGCTCGCGACCATCACGAAGCTTGGTGCGACGGCGATATCGAAGGCACGGAAGAGACGCGGATCGATGCCAAGCGCGCCGGCTTCGCTGCCATCGCGCCAGATCGCCGCGAGCCGCTTCTTGAAGGCGGCGCTGTCGCCTTGCGGAAATCCGCGCAGCACGGTGACTCCGCCGGCGCGGGTGACGTCGCGGACCAGCGCCTTCAAGGACGGCTCGGGCATCGACAGCGACGCAAAGGCGATGAAGCGCGGGGCCTCGCCAATGGCTGCGACTTCCGCATCAGCCTTGGCGCGGATCATGCCATCGAGATCGAGCGGACCGGCGCCGGCACTCGCCTGTGCTTCCTTCGCATAGGCGGCGCGGTTGTCGAGCGCCGCCTGCTGCGTTGTGCGTGCGTCCTCGGCCAGCGCGTCGGCCCTGGTCCTGACCGAGGTCGCGAGTGCTTCGGCATCCTGGGCATGCTCGCTCGCGCGCGCCCGAACTTCGGCGAGATCGAGATCGGGAGGAGCATCCTGCGCCGACGCGGCAGCGAAGGCAGCGGCGGTCGCCAGGCTGATGAGGACGAGGAGAGGGAAGGCGTTTCTCATAGCGCGCAGCAATTCCTCTTGCGCCAGACGAGGTATCCCATGTCTTCGCCGATGGCGGGGATGACCTGTCCGGGGGACTGGAAGGTGGTCGAGGCACCGACGGGCGGGCAGGCGTAGCGGCCCTTGGTCGCTGGATTGGGGTTGGTGGCCTGGAAGCGGTATTGCTGCTTCCTCATCACCGGCATGAGGTATTTGCCGCACAGGCCCTTGGAGCCCATCGTGCCCCACGAGACCAGTTCGCGGTGGAGCTTGTAGGCGAAGCGCGAGAGCACGAGCCGCGAGGCCTGGACGTGGCCTATGCTGGCCGAGACATTGCCGTTCATCGGGTACATCGAGCCTTGGCAGCCCGCGCACCAGAACATCTCGTCGAGCGGCAGGTTAGCGGTCGATGCAGCGCAATCCGCCGCGCAGGCAGCAAGCGCCAGCGGGTTGGCGAAGAGCACGGCCTCGGGGTTGATGGTCGCGGTGAGTTCGCTGTCCTGCCACAGCGGATCGATCTCGGAGATATAGAGGATGTCGATCGATCCCGGCTCGAGGCACAGGAAATCGGCGACGATTTCCATCCAGTAGATCAGCGGATAGGCGTACCAGTGGACGTGCCAGCTCGAGTAGTACTGGCTGGCGCCGCCCACCGCCGAGGGACCCGAGATCGAGCGGAACCCGATATCGAAGCCGGGATCGAGCTTCATTCCGCCGAGGTTGACAAAGCACCATGGCTTCATGCTGACATCGGCGAGCCGCACCGGCTCCCAGAACCCCATCGCGATGCCGGGCCGAAGACCGCACAGGCACAGCGGGAAATCGGGGTTGTCGGGATCGGGACGATTGCTCGGCCAGATGTCGAGCCCGCCGACCGAGATCGGGAACAGGCACGACCAGCAGATGTCGGTGATCGGATTGACGAACTGCCCGGTGCATTTGCCCGGCCCGGCATCGGCTGAGGCGGGTGAGGCAAGAGCGAGCGACAATGCCGCTGTAACGAGGATCAGGGAAGCGCGGATGCTGCTCATGGCTGGGCCTTTCGGGGCGGAAGCGCGATCTCGCTTATCTCGAGCTGACGCCCGTTCTGGCGCACCCGCGCGGGGACGGCCTTGATGCCGAATTTCTCGGTAAGCTTGCCGCCCTGGTCGAAATAGAAGCGGCGCTGGCGCGCTTTCATCAGCTCAAGCGGCGCGCCTTTCACTAGGATCAGCTTGGCATTGGCCTCTTGCCTCAGCGCCCAGGCGATCTGCGAGGGATCGTCGCCGTCGAGGAACAGGAGGTCTGAGCGCAGCTTGACGCTGTCGAGCGGATTGACCCGCGTTCCGGCCGCATGGATGAGCTCGCCTTTGGCCCCGCGGATATCGGCGGCTAGCGTGATCGTTGGATCGAAGGGCCAGCTACGGCTTTCCTGCGCGCGGATCAGGCCGGCAACCGGATCGGGCCGGTTGACCCGCGCAATGGTCCGGCGCTTCAATTCCTGGTTGAGCCGCGCTGTCACACCCGACTTTTCCATTGTGGTGAGGCGCGAATGGATCTGCTCGAGCAGGTCGCGCTCGATCACCGGAAACACCGCGCCGCGCTGGCCGTAGTCGCGCGCCTGCAAGCTGACCGGGAGCGCAGCGAGGAGAAGCGCGCCAAGCGGGAGGAGCGAGCGCATCACAGGATCGCCCTCCCGCTGCCGAGGATCTGGCTGCGACACACGAACCCGATTTCTGCGTAGCGGCTGTCGAGCCCGCGTGGATGGCCGGTGCCGGTGTAATAGCAGCTCTCGGGGATCACACCTTGCGGACCCCGCGTGAGCGGAACGCCGAGTCGGGTGACCTTGAGCAGGCTCGCGACTTTCCTGCCGTTGATGAAGACCGCGTCGCCCTCATGGCGCACGACATCGCCCGGCATGCCCAGCACGCGCTTGCCGAACATCTGCGGTCCTCGACCGAAATGTCTTTCGACAAGTTCGCTTTGTGGCGGCTCGAAGAAAATAAGGCTGCCGCGCTGGATCGGAGCCTTCTTGTCGAGCCAGAATGCCCAGTTGGGGAGGCTCGGGCTCGCATTGATGAGGAAAGCATGGTCCTTGCTGAAGGCATCGAGCGGCGCCCAGGCGAGCGGCAGCAGGACAAGCCCCGAAAGCAGCAGCGGACGGCGCAGCGAGAGGGGAAGGATCATGGCTGCTTCTCCCCGGCGAGCTTGTCCGCGATGCGCCGCTCGAGTTCGGGGGTTGCGTCTTCGGCAGCACCTGCGAGCACGGCTTCGGCGACGAGCACCACGCGGCCGTCGCGGCCCATCTCGGCAACTGCTGCCTCGGCGGCCTTGAGATAGGCCAGACTTGCCGCCTGGACGACCGCAGGATCGGCATCGGCGCGCGCGGCCTCCTCGACGAAGGTGCCTATGGTCTCGGCGAGCCGGACGGTGACGATCCGCTGCTTGGGGGCGCTAATGACCTGCTGGGTAAGCCATGCGCCCCACAGCAGCGCGGCAACGAGCACCGCGACGGCAAGAAGTTTCGGGCCCAGCTGGCGAAGCGGGAGGTTCAGTCTATCCATGGCGGGGAGCTCCTTCGGAGAGGCGGCGGTCGAGGCGGCGCAGGAAGGCCGGCAGGCGCAGCAGGGCGAGGCCGCCAGTGGCGATGAGGAAGGCGATCTGGAGGTCCTGCGCAAAGAAGCGCTGTGCGATCGGTTCGGCGGTGCGGTAGTGGTCAGCGAGATTGCCGAACTGTGCGAACAGCGCCGTGAGGTCCCAGCCGGCGATGAGCAGAAACACGAACAGCGGCAGGCCGAGGACCAGCAACAGCGTGCTCACAGCGAAGCCTGCCGCTTCGATGAGGACGAGGCAGGTGCCCTGGAACAGCGCGAGCCAGTTTACGGCGCGATGCTTTTCGCGGGCGCGTCTGACAGTCGGAAGCGGCACGCGGTCGACGAGCGTGGTGGTCTCGAGCACCATCATGCGCCTCCTTCCACGCCGGCGACGAGCGCAACCGCGCGTTCCAGCGGCATGCCGTTTTCGACATGGCGGCGGATCGCGGCATAGGTGTCGGGATCGGAGGAGAAGATCGTCGCGGACAGCGGATCGAGGACAAGCCGCCCGACGGCTTCGACCTCGGGGCCTTTCAGGTAGATCTCACTGTATTCACTGCCCGAGCGCTTGAGGCTGCGGATCAGCGTCTCGGTGCGGTCGTCCATGTCGAGCCGCGCTTCCTTGCGGAAATCGGCGATGGTCTCGGGCTTCTGCTGGAGCACCAGCATCCAGTCGCTGTTTTCGAGCGCGGCGCGCGCGCCATCGGACTTGTAATAGTCATTCAATGACTGGGTGGCGGTCGCAAGCGCGCCGCCATATTTGCGCGCGGTGCGGGCATAGGTCTCGACAAACTCGCCCATCGAACCGCCCTTGAGCATCGCCCAGGCCTCATCGATCAGCAGCAGTTTTTTGGTCGAACGCGACGAGCGCGTCATCGCTTGGCCGGTCATGAACATGATCGCCGAGAGCACGACGCTGCGCAGTTCCTCCCGAGATGCGAGATCGCTCATCTCGAACACGGTAAAGTCGTCCTCGAGCGCGAAACTCGCCTTGCCAGAGAAGAACCCGGCATAGCTGCCGCCGCGGCAGAAGGGCGCGATCGCGGTTGCCAAATCCTTGCCCGCCTCGTTTGCGCTCTGATGGAGTGCATGGGCGACATCGTCGATCGCTCCGCCACTGCCGAGCGCTTCCCAGACCTGCGTCACCGCGCGGTCGATGAGCCCGCGCTCGGTGTCCGAAGGCGCGGCGCTCGGCCGCGCCATCTGGCCGACGATCGCCTTGATCATCGCGAAGCAGTCGAGGCGGTAATCCTCGTCTTGATGCGCGCGGGCGTCGTCGACCATGGAAAAGGGGTTGAGCGAAAAGCCCGAGGCGAGCGTGAACTCGACGAAGCGCCCGCCCTGCAGTTTGACCGAATGCTCGAAACTGCGCCCGTCGTCGATCACCACGACCTTGGCGCCCGCTCCCCGCAGCGCAGCGCAGAGTTCCTGCAGCAGGACCGACTTGCCCGAGCCGGACTTGCCACAGATCGCGATGTTGTGATTGCCGGCCGTGTTCTCGAAGGGCGACCAGAAGAAGGGTTGGCCGCGTCGTCCGAGAAGGAGCAAGTGCGGGATCGTCCCGCCGAGATACTCGCCCTGCAGGGGGGCGATATTGGCCGCGGTGGTCGAGAGCATGGTGCGAAAGCGCTTGAGCCGCGCAAGGTCGTGGACCAGCCCGTCGGCAAGGCTCAGCGGGAAGGCGGCGACCAGGCCCTGTAGCTGGAGGAACCGCTCGTCGGCGAGGTCCCAACCGGCGGCCTTGTAGATCGCCTTGACCGTGCGCTCGTGCGCATCGCCTTCGCCCAAGGGCGAGATGGTGGTGAGGCCGTAGAAGAGCTTGACCAGCTTCTTGCCTGCCTGGAGTTCGGCCTGGACGTGCTTCCACTCGGCCGATTGCTCGGAAAGCCTGGGCAGGAAGCGCGCGCTCCTGGTCTCCGACAGGCTGGTGGTGCGCATGAACTTGTAGCCCACGCGCGCAGATGCCGCTTCCTGGTCGGGATAGTGCAGGCACAGCATGGTCGCGGCAGGGCAGGGAAAGCGCAGCTTGTCGGTGAACATGTCGCCGATCAGCCGCGCGCATTCCCACGGCGCCCAGCGTTCGGGCGTTGAACGCACGCCGTAATGGCGCACATCGAAGCGATCGGGATAGCAGCTGCCCATCTGTGGAATACCGTCGCGGCTGCGTCCGGTCTCACGAAAGCGCTCGGTCCTGAGGATCAGCCGGTCGTCCTCGACCTCGAGTTCGATATCGCGGCGGATCGCCTGCACGTCGAGCGTGTCTTCACGGTTCCAGTGGGTGAGGTCGGGTTCGCGCGCGGTTGTCGGCGAGGTCAGCTCGTCGATCAGCGCGAGAAGTCCGGCCGGTTCGAGACGGTTCGAGACAAGACCCAGCGAATTGAGCATCCCTGCCATCCCGTCGCGGCATTCGGTGAGCTCGGCGTCGGTGACGCTTCCGGGCACGGGAACGCCGAGCGACAGTACAAGGCGGACATGGCGCGCATGAAACGGCGCATGCGCCGAGCCCGACTGCCACACGAGGTCGTAGAGGCGGTTGGTCCGCGCCTTGGCGATTGCTTCGTAGATCCCGCCTTGTTCGTAGCGCGGGCCGAACCAGGGGCCGACGATCGCGCCGATCCGGGGGGAAGCGAAGTTCAGGACCTGGAGGCAGGCGCCTTGTGGCAGGCTCTCGGAGAAGAACTGTCCAAGGATTTCGCCGGTACGCTCATCCGCACCGATCAGCGGGGTCACTTCGAGGACGAAGCCCTTCGAGTGCGCGTTGCGGTAGAGACCCGGGCCTTCGTCGTAGACGCGGTAGGGGAGCCAGTCCGAGAGCATGTCGAGCGCGAATTGCGGACGGGCATGTTCGGCCTGCCGCGCATCGCCGAACAGGCCAGAGAGCAGCGCGTCACGCGCCGAGGCAAGCGAGAGGGTCATTGGCGCTCTCCTTCGGGACCACCAGGCGAAAGGGGGTGGGGCACCCGACCGGGGGAGGGGGGACGGCCAGGTGCCCCGGTGTCCGGCGCCGAAACGCCGGGCTGCGCTTCCGGGGCCTGGGAGGGGATAACCAGGACCTCGGGCAGCTGCAGGGGAAGGGGATCAATGACAGGCGCACTCTCATTGTCTGTCGGTGGCGGCGCAGTGATGGCATCGTCGCCCGCGCGTCCGAGCGCGCGGAGCACCTCGACGGTCGAGCGCGGGGCATGCCAGCTTTCGGCGGGATGATCGGGCAGCGCGATATGGACCACGCGCGCCTCGTGGTCCCGGCCCGCCGCGTCGCGATAGGCGGCGATGACAATCCGCAGCGACCGGGCATCCGCCTGGCGCGGGCCAGCGAGCGTAGCAAGCGGAGTGCTCTTGGTGACCGGTGTCGAGCCGTTGCCAGCTTCGCCGAGCGCCGCGCTGTCGATCAGCGTGGTGGGCGCGCAGCTGCCCTCGGGAGCGCGGCAGTCGAAGTCGCCTTTGACATTGCCGCCGAGCGTGGCGCAACCGGCGATGCCCGCGGCAAGGCTCGCAGCCGCGAATGCCCTCAAGTGTCGCGCGCTCATTGGCCTGCTCCGGGACGCTGGTTGGCGAAGCGGTGAAGCGTCTGGGCGTCGCGGTAGCCGTGCAGCACCGCGCCATCGCTTGCGCGCACGATCACCGGGGTTCCGGCAAAGCCGTTGGCCTCGGCAAAGGCCTCGTTGGCGTCGAGTGCGTGGATGGCCTTGCAATTGGCGGGACGCCGCACGTGCTTGCCGGTATAGGCAGCGTGAAGCGCCGCGACCGGATTGCTGGCGCAGAGGACGCTTTCGGACAGGCGTCGGCTCGCCGCGCCGAAGATCGAGATCGGTCTCTCCTCGACCATTACGCCCGCCTGCTCGAGTGCGCCGGTGAGCTTCTTGCAGTAGCCGCACTGGAAATCGGAGAAGACCACCAGCCGCGGACCCTTGGGATTGCCCCAGCGGATCGCGCCCTCACGAGGGAGCCGCGAGAGGTCGACCTTTGTCTTGCCCGGTGCGGGCGCGGCTTCGCTGTGCGCGGTTTCGGTACGGCCCGCTGCGCGCGCAGCTCCGGCGGCGAGCAAATCAGGATTGAGCTCGAGCAGGCGCGCCGCGGTGACGTCGCGCCGTTCTTCGAGATCGTAGAGCCGTCCCACGAAGAGATAGCGCGCGGCTTCGTCGGTGTAGAACAGCGTCTCGCCCGAGACGACCTCGCACCACGGCGCGAAGCTTGTGCAGTCGAGCGCGTCGATCGGAGTTTTCGGGAGCCTGAGCTTGAGCGCCTGGACGACATCGCGGGCGATGGCGGCCTGCGCCGGCATGGCGGTCAGCACGGCAACGCCGCTGGTAAGGAGGGCGGCAGCGCTGGCGGCGGCGAGCGAGATGTGCGCGGCGCGGGCCTTCAGGCCCGGCCGGTGGTGGGAAAAGTTCATTGGTCTGTGCTCCTGACATGGACGCCGTCGAGGAAGACAATCTCGACCTGGATGCCGGTCGGCATCTCGACGACGGGTTGGTATTGTTCTGCGCGTTCGATGAGGTATTTGCTGACCGTGTCGGCGGCTTCGCCCGCGCCTTGGCCGAAGCCGCCGGCAAGGATGTCGGTCGGCGAGAGCGCCTCGCGTTTGCCGTCGCTGCCGACTTGGCCGGCAAAGATGCCGTTGGCGTTGGCCGAAAAGCCGCGTCCGAACCCGCCGACGATCCCGGCGAGCAGCGCCTGGCTGACGAGGCTGCCTTCGCGGCTGACGACGCGGCCGCGCACGCCCGACTTTCCGGCAAAGGCGATGAACCCCTTGACCTCGCTCACCGCGAAACGCCCGCCGGGCTGGGCGCAGGTCATGCGAACGAGCTTGACGTAGACCTTCTCGGCCGAGAGATCGCCGCGCGCCGCGCCATTGACGAGGCATCCGGTGAGGTCGGTCGTCAGTAGGCGGTTGCCCTTCAGCACCGAGCGCGCGGGGCCGGTGATGCGCAGCACCACGGGCAGCGGATCGCTCTGGCTCGTCACCCCGGTCGAGGCATCGACCCCGACGATCACCGTCGCCGGCGCGTAGCTGTTGGGCGGAAGGTAGTCGCGGCTGTCCTCAAGCAGCAGGGGCGGCACATTGGCGTCGACCTTCTTGCCTGCCGTGCCGGGCTTCTCCCCGCTGAAGCTCAAGAGGCTCGCCTTCGGCTCGGCCATGGGGCCAGCACCGGGGTCGAGGGCGGCCGCTGCAACGCCAGGTGCGCGTGGATCGAGCGGAGCAACCGGCGCGACCGGGGGATTGGCGCGCTGGGACTCGAGTTCGGAGCGCAAAGCGGCGTTCTCGGCCGAAATCGCGTCGATCGCCGCCTGGCCGTCGCTCAGCATCCGCGCGTTCTCGCCGCGCAGCGTCTCGAGTTCCTGCTCGATCGAGGCCTTGGGGAGCTGGCTCTCCTGCAGATCCTTGATCGCGCGGCCCTGCGCATCGAGCCGGTTGCCATAGGTGGCGACGAATTCGCGCTGCGAGAGGTTGCGATTGACCAGCGCACCGGTCTCGATCGTGGTCGAACCCGCGCCCTCGCCATCCTCCGCGTCGTCGCCGCCGAAGATGAACATCGAACCGGCAATGAGCGCGACCCCGCCGATGCCTGCGAGGAGCAGCTTCTGGCGCTGCGCGACGGTCTTGTTCAGGTCGCGCCGGGCTTCGGAGCGGCTTTCGTCTCGCGGCTGCTCTGCGGTAGCGGCGCCGGTATCGGTGTCGGCCATTATTCGAGCCCTCCCTTGGCAAAGACGAGGAAGGCCTGAGTGGTCTCACCGGGGGCGAGCGTGTCGCGGCCAAAGGCAAAGGCGAGCGCGCCTGCGGGAGCCTCGCGTTCGCTGGAGAGGTCGATAGGTGCCGGGCCAAGATTGCGCAGCGTGAAGGCCTGGCCGGTGAGCTCGGCGCCCTCGTATTCGGCGACCTGCTGGACCTCGAGGCTGTCGGTGCGGCGCGGGCGCGAGAGCTCGGCGCGCGCCCGGAAACCGGGGAGCACGGCATCGCTCGCCATCGCCTCGATCAGGCGGATCGCAGCCTCGTCGCGGGTCGGGGCTTGGCCCTCCCACTCGGCAGCGTCGGGCCTCGCAAGCGCGGGGTTGGTGACGAAGAGCTGGCTCGCTTCCTCGCCCTCGACCTTGCAGGCAAACTTGTAGACATGGCCCGCGCTGCTGGTGGCAAAGAAGCTGACCTTCGCGCTCGCATATTGCAGCGGCACCGAGACATAGATGTCGCCGCGGACCGGCTCGTGGGTCACCTCGAAATCGTTGTAGGGAAAGCCGCTCGCCATCTTTGAGACATTGGCGAAGCCGTCTTCGATGAGCGCGATGCGCGTGAGTGCGCCGCGGGCGAGCACGCAATCGATAGTCGCGCCGTCGGCAGCTTCGACGAACTGGTCTGCCCGGGCTGGCGTAGCGAAAGCGCAGGTCAGGGCGGCGAGCGCAATACTTGTCGCTGCTGCCGGGAAGGGACGGGCAAGGAGACTCATAGGTCTTCCTCCTCGTTGGGGTTGGGAAGCTGGCGGAAACCTGCAAGGCCGAGACTGAGGCCGCGGCGGTTCCAGTTGAATTCGAAGCTGCGCTCCTGGCTCGCGATCACCTGTGCACCGACGAAGGTCTTGAGCGTGCCCGTGACGGTCGAGGTCAGAGTCTTTGGATCGACGCGCATCGAGGCGATGACGAAGGCCTGACTGATGTCCGAGCCGCGCTGCTCGTCGACGATCTTGACGAGCTCGGCCTTGAGATGTCCGCGCGCTGCCGGATCGGCGACCTTGAGGATCTGCTCCATCCAGTAGTCGAGGCTTTCGGGCGCGCGGTTAAGGAGCATCAGCGCGGTGTCGCGGGTGACGAGCTCGAGATAGTGCGCTTCGATCCCGCCGCTGCTGAGCGCGATCCGTTCCGACGTGATCGGCAAAAGCACGAGCGTTTCGTCGCGCGTCGCTGCCGCGCCGACCGCGAGCACGGTGGTGAGACCGAGCACGGCCGCAAGCGCCGCAAAGCGGTTGCGCTGTTTCAGATGCCGCTGCGCTTCCTCGTAGGCGAATTCGTGTTTCATGGATGTGCTCCCTCAGCCTGCGAGCAGGCGGCAATGGGAGGGCGGCGTGGCTTTTAGCCCGAGGAAACTCCCCGGCAGGTACCAGTAGGCAGCATGCACCAGTTTCGACCCGGCACCTGATGCCTTCGCCTTTCGAAGGGCGAACCAGGTGAGCCCGGACAGGGCTGTGCCGATGATGATGTGCTGCGCGAGGATGCCCCAGGCGAAGGGGACGAGGAGCCCCGCGAACTCGTCGATGGTCCAGAAACCGATGAGTTCCGCATCGTCGAGCCGCCGTGGAACGAGGTATCTGTCGGCCATGCCGCCCTCCCGTCGCTAACCGCGGCTCAGATGACCGCAGTGACGACCGAGGTGACGATAGGCACGCCCGTGCCGACGCCGATTCCGACGCCCACCGGCACCGCGACCTGACCGAGAGCAAACCGTCCCGAAGCGAGCGCGATCAGGCCACCGGCAAGGCTGAGGACCGTGATGATCTTGCCGCCCGAGCCTTCGAGGAAGTCGGTGAATTTCTGCAGCGCAGGGTCGAAGGTGGTGTCGGCGCCGGCATAGGCGACACCGGCGCAAGCGAGCGCGATCGCGGCAGGTAGAATATAGTCGCGGGCACGAATGCCCTTGGCGGGTTGGCGGGGAAGGGTAATTGCCTTGGTCATCGAGGAACTCCGTTTCGAACATGTGCAGCGATGTGTTCGCTGTATGTTCTTTCCTCGATTCCAAGGCCGGGTGTAGGAAACCAGAAACTGCCGCGCGCCGCATTCCGACCAAGAGAAATCGTCGATTTTGGATGAGTTGACCGGGTTTCGCGCGACCGGTGCTGCTCCCGCAGCCGCGACTACCGATTGTTGCGCCATCGATACCGCAATCTGAGATCGAGGGACCGGAATCTGCGCGAATCACATCGTCCGACGATGTGTCGATTTCCTATAAGTTCCTCATTTGTTCTTTTTACTTTCCTACAGTTTGACGCGTCGCATAGCCTGCTGTCGATTCGCTTGAGACAACCGGAAGCAGGTGCCATGACGCAAAGCAGACAGGACAAATGGGGAGAGGCATCGCGTGGCCTCGCTGCTTTTCTCGACCATGCCGTAGGAGAGAGTGGCCAATCCCGGCGGACGATTGCCGCGCAGACGAATATCAACAAGGATGCGCTCCGACGCATTCTTGCCGGGACACGGCCCGCCACGCTACAAGAGGCGCTCACCATACTCGACGCGTGCGGACACGCGCCTCGGACCTCCCTTATGCTGGCTCTCGCAGGCTATTCACAGCAGACGGTTGATTGGCAGAGCTCCGCTGTGCTGCAGTTTCTTGAAACCTTCATCAGCGAGCTGCCGGTCGCGTTGGATCAGGCCTTGGGTGAGCGGCTGCTCGATGTGAGACCTCGCTGGGCGAAGGGGGCCGCGCACCGCACCGCCGGTCTCCTGTCGGACCATCTCGCACAACTGGAGAGGCAGGATGAACAGAGCTTTGCTCTCTGAAACGGCGACCGAAGACCACACGGATGCGGAAGCGGGTGCTGGCGAGGCAGCGCCCGACCGGCTCATCCGTCTTCCCGAGGTCATGGCGCGCGTGGGACTGCGCCGAACTGCAATCTATCAGCGGATGCGCGAAGGTCGCTTTCCGCAGTCTCGCTCGCTTGGTCCGCGTTGCACAGTCTGGCTCGAAGCGGAAATCGACCGCTGGATCGAGCAAGTTTGTAGTCGAGAATGATTCTGCAAACCGAACTGCATTCCGCACCTTTTTTGCAAGCTGTCGAGCCGGCCCAAGAAGGACCGGCCCGCAGCGTGATGATGGAGGCTTTGGCGATCGTCCGGTTCCTCGTTCACCCTCTGCTTTTGGCATAAACGGGGAAGTGACGGACAGCGCCGTAATTTTCCAAGGGTTTCATGGATTTCAGGACTGTCAGTTCAGCATCGCTGATAACGAAATCGACGTCAGAGTTCGGCCGCATGTGCGCAGGCGTCACAGTCTTGGGAAGCGGCAGAAGTCCGAGCTGGAGCAGATATCGGATGGCCAGTTGAGGAACCGAAACGTCTTACTTCTCAGCGAGTTCAGCGATCTCCACACTGTCCAAGATTTCACCATGACCGAAGGGCGAAAAGGCCTCGGTCAGTATGTTTCGCTCCCGTGCATACGCGATCAGGTCGAACGGCGTGTGTAGCCGCATGCGTGCGCATGTGTTCGCCTGAAACCGTGGCATTTTTGGGGTATCGATGGGGGTATTTTCGGCCTCCTCGGAATCGGGCAATACCCCCACCTATGAACTTGCGGCGAGAAAAGATTTTCATCCAACTGCAACGGCTTGTCGAAGCGATTCCAAGAACGGATAAATCAAAAGGTCCCAAGATCACCGCTGCGTTCGAGTCCCGCCTGAGGACTCGAACAGACGTGCCCGACTTTGGGGCAGGGGAGGACACAACCTTTTCATTCCTAGGATGACCGCTTTGCGCCCCAAGTCGGACGTGCAGGTAAGGAAAATCGACCCCGAGAGCGGACATATCAGTCTTCCCAAGAGATAACCCCATCCACAGAGCGCCAGTTAGCGGGGCGGATGAGTTTTTCGTGTGCGATACGGACTGACTGTATTTCCGCCACGATCTCGCGTCTCCAGTAGTCGAGAAAATCGAACAGCACCGGAAAGTCCGGTGCTGCGTCGTATTCTTGCCACGCGAAGGTTTGTATGATGGACGGAAGATCGGGCATGAAATAGCATATTTCCGCAGTGGTCAGCCCGTAGCCATCAAGCTGCACAAGAAAGGCCCGATCCGTCATTGCGACCTCGTTGGGCGATTGTGCTCGTCGAGTGACTTCATGGCATCAAAGATATCATCAATCCCCACAGGCTTTCCCAATTCGGGCGGCTTTCGCGTTCCGGGCTGGCTCTCGACCGCGTTGCGGTCGGATGCCCAGGAGGCAAGTATCGCCCGCTTTACCTCGGGTTCAAGTGAGGGATGATGGGCAACATCAAAGGGATGCAAATAACGAGAGACAGGTTGCGACATGATCGATCCTCCTTTGTTTTGCGTCGCGTTTTGCCATTTTGCGCTTTCAACATTTGAAGGGCGTTCGCTGACACTTAGCGAACTCCGAGGCAGCCTTGCGGTGATGCCTCTGAGTAACGCTTAGCCGCACATTAGCGCGGCAGCAGCGTCCGGGTCGCTGGAAAGCTGTTCCGCCTCAGCGTGCTGCGCTTCAATTCACGCAGTGCCGAAATCCGGCGCTCGGTCGCGGGATGGGTCGAGAACAGCTCGCCCACATGCGTCGGAACGATGTAGAGTTGGGCGGCAGCTGGGTTCCGCTCGGTCACCGGGTTCGGCACCTGGCGCGCCGCGTGAGAAATCTTGCGCAGCGCCGAGGCTAGTGCATCGGGATCTCCGCAAATCTCAGCTCCCGCTCGGTCCGCACCGAACTCGCGCGTCCGACTGATTGCCATTTGCACGATCATCGCCGCGAACGGAGCGAGCAGTATCGCTCCAATCAGCGCCAGCGGGTTATTCCGGCTATCACTCGAGAAGATCATGCCGAAGTTCGCCAGCATGGAAATCGCACCAGCGATGGTCGCCACCATCGTCATGATGAGCGTATCGCGGTTCTGGATATGGCCGAGTTCGTGCGCCATTACCGCTGCGACTTCATCGCGCGACAACATGTCCAGCAAGCCCGTCGTAGCCGCGACCGCCGCGTTTTCAGGATTGCGGCCTGTTGCGAACGCGTTGGGATGTGGGCTGTCGATCACATAGACTTTCGGCATGGGAAGACCGGCGCGCTGAGCCAGGATCGCGACGATGCTGTAGAAATCGGGCGAGGTCCTCGCGTTCACCTCGCGCGCCTTGTGCATCGACAAAACGATCTTGTCTGCCTTCCAATAAGTCACGAAATTCATCGCGCCCGCGATAATGAGCGCAATGAGAGCGCCGCCGGTCCCGCCAATCATGTAGCCTGTGCCCATGAACAGCGCGGTCAGGGCAGCGAGCAGAATGAAAGTTCTCATAATGTTCACTGTTTATCCTCCAACCTGGAGAAACTTCCCAAAAACTAGTGAACAGGTCTTTCGTTTCAATATCTCTGATACACACGAATGAATCATGTGAATGGGGCGCCAATCCATGACAATTCATGCGTCGCCGAGCTGTGCAAATTTCTCGCCGAGAGGTTCTTGAAGCCGCTTCCGCCGGAACTAGATCGCGAAAATCTCCTGCCGAAAATGGGGGAGATTTCCGTGTTCATATCGCTTTGTAATGGAGGTTATGCATGCACTTTAAACCTTTGCACGATCGCGTGCTGGTTCGTCGCCTTGAGGCGGAAGAGAAGACCGCTGGCGGCATTATCATTCCCGACACTGCCAAAGAAAAGCCGATGGAAGGCGAAGTTGTCGCCGTTGGCCCGGGTGCGCGTGACGATGCCGGGAAGCTGGTGGAACTCGCCGTCAAGGCGGGCGACCGCATCCTGTTCGGCAAGTGGTCCGGCACCGAAGTGCGGATCGAAGGCGAGGACCTGCTCATCATGAAGGAGAGCGACATCCTCGGCATCATCGAAACCACCGCCGAGCTCAAGAAGGCGGCGTAAGCAACCAACCCGATCTTCGGTTCAATCGAAGGAAGAGAAAGGAGCAGGCCAGATGGCTGCGAAAGAAGTAAAATTTGCGTCGGATGCGCGTGATCGCATGCTCCGCGGCGTGGATACGCTTGCAAATGCGGTCAAGGTAACTCTCGGCCCCAAGGGCCGCAACGTGGTGATCGAGAAGAGCTTCGGTGCCCCTCGTATCACCAAGGACGGCGTCACCGTCGCCAAGGAAATCGAACTCAAGGACAAGTTCGAAAACATGGGCGCACAGATGCTGCGCGAAGTCGCCAGCAAGCAGAACGACAAGGCGGGTGACGGCACCACCACCGCCACCGTTCTCGCTCAAGCGATCGTTCGCGAAGGCGCGAAGGCTGTTGCTGCGGGCATGAACCCGATGGACCTTAAGCGCGGGATTGATCTTGCGGTTGGCACTGTCGTCAAGGACATCGAAAGCCACGCCAAGACGGTATCCGCCAACAGCGAAATCGCACAGGTCGCGACCATTTCCGCCAATGGCGACGAAACCGTCGGTCGCATCCTTGCCGAAGCCATGGACAAAGTCGGCAACGAAGGCGTGATCACGGTCGAGGAAGCCAAGAGCCTCGAAACCGAGCTCGAAACGGTCGAGGGCATGCAGTTCGACCGCGGCTACCTCTCGCCCTATTTCGTAACCAATGCCGAGAAGCTGAAGGTGGAACTCGAGGATCCGTACATCCTCATTCACGAGAAGAAGCTGTCGAACCTGCAGGCGCTGATCCCGCTACTCGAACAGGTCGTGCAGTCGGGCAAGCCGTTGCTGATCATCGCCGAGGACGTCGAAGGCGAAGCCCTAGCAACCCTCGTTGTCAACAAGCTGCGTGGCGGCCTGAAGGTCGCGGCAGTTAAGGCACCCGGCTTCGGCGATCGCCGCAAAGCCATGCTGGAGGATATTGCAATCCTTACCGCCGGCAATGTGGTCAGCGAGGAACTCGGCACCAAGCTGGAAAACGTCACCATCGGCATGCTCGGCCGGGCCAAGAAGGTCATCATCGACAAGGACAACACGACCATCGTCGATGGTGCCGGCAACAAGGCCGACATCGACGCCCGTGTCAGCCAGATCCGTGCCCAGATCGAGACCACGACCAGCGACTACGACCGCGAAAAGCTGCAGGAACGCGTGGCCAAGCTGGCTGGCGGCGTGGCCGTCATCCGCGTCGGCGGTGCGACAGAGGTCGAGGTCAAGGAGCGCAAGGACCGCGTCGACGATGCGCTGCACGCGACCCGTGCGGCTGTCGAGGAAGGCATCCTGCCGGGCGGCGGTATAGCCTTGCTCCGCGCGCTCAAGTCGCTCGAAGGCCTTAAGGCCGCCAACGACGACCAGCAGTCGGGTATCGACATTGTGCGCCGTGCGCTGCGCGCCCCGGCTCGCCAGATTGCCGAGAACGCGGGTGAGGACGGTGCCTATATCGTCGGCAAGCTGCTCGAAGGCGACGACTATAACCACGGCTTCAACGCCGCGACCGGCGAATATGAAGACCTGGTGAAGTCGGGTGTGATCGATCCGGCGAAGGTCGTTCGAACGGCGCTGCAGGATGCGGCATCGGTCGCCTCACTGCTCATCACGACCGAGGCGCTCGTGGCCGAACTTCCGAAGGAAGATGCACCGGCACCGATGCCGACAATGGACTACTGAACCGCCAGAATTCAGTCTTGGCAGACTGGCAGGCGCGCTCGAAAGGGCGCGCCTGCTTTTCTTTCAAGCATCTGAATTAAAGGCATAAAAATCTGCATTTCGACTCTTGAAACCGCTTTTGACCTTACTAAATCAGAAATTGCCGGATGCCATAATGGGTCTGGTTGGACATTAGAGCGTCAGCTCTTTCGTTCGCTGACGCCTCTCGTGCCCAGATTGCTCAACAAGGAGGATTTGGAAATGAGAACTGCATTCGATTTTACCCCCTACCGGCGCTCCACCGTCGGTTTTGACCGTCTGTTCGACGCACTCGAGCGAAGCTCTCGCGTCGATACGCAGGACGGCTATCCACCTTTCGATATCGCCCGAACAGGCGAAGAAAGCTATCGCATCACGCTCGCGGTGGCCGGCTTCAGTCCGGACGAGATCGACATCACCGCTCAGCAGAACCAGCTCATCATCTCCGGCGAAAAAGCCGAGAAGGATGAAGACGGCGTCGAGGTGATCCATCGCGGGATTGCGACGCGCGCGTTCGAGCGCCGGTTCCAGCTGGCCGACTATGTCGAAGTCCAGGATGCGAGCTACGAGAACGGGATGCTGACGCTTTCGCTCGAGCGCGTCGTTCCCGAAGCGATGAAGCCGCGCAAGATCGAAATCGGTGCAAGCGGCAACGACAACGCGCCGCAGATCACCGACGGCAAGTCGAAGGACAAGGCCGAGAAGAAAGCGGCCTAAGTCTGGATCTTCGAGCAAATCCTCGCCGGGTCGGGTGCACCAGTACTCGGGCCGGACGGGGAGGCATGGCTGGCCGGGTCGACCGGTCGGGCGACGAGTGGTGTGCGATAGACAATAAATCAGCGACCTCCGCCCTCATTGGATGACCCTGTCCGCCATGCAGCTCGAAAGAGCGTCGCACGAACGACGCTCCCTTGCAGCGAACGAAAGGAGGATAATCATGCTGCGCAAATCGAAATTCTTGGCGGCGACCGCCGCTCTTTCACTGGCCTTCCCGACTGCCGCGTGCGCTCAGGAGGCTGAGACCCAAATCGAACCGGTCAAAACCACCGAGGAAGTGGAGGCCGATGTCCAGGCGCAAACCGATGAGACACTCTCCGAGCGCCGCGCCGAGCTTCTCGCGGAAGCGACTGAAGCGTTGAGCGAGACGCAGAAAGCGATCACGGCTCTCGAAAAAGAGAACACCCAGGAAGCGCTCGATGCCCTCGCGGTCGCGACCGGTAAGCTCGAACTCATTCTGGCACGCGATCCCGGCCTGTCGCTCGCGCCGGTCGATGTCTCGATCGTCGAGCGCGACGTTCTGACCACGCCCGAAGCGGTGAGGGAGCTGCGTGACGAGATCGAAGAATTAACCGACGAAGGACGCCTACAGGAAGCGCGCCGCCTGATCGCCGGTCTCGCTAGCGAAATCGTGATCCGCACTGCCAACCTGCCGCTGCTCACCTACCCCGACGCCATCAAGCTCGCCGCGGCGCAGCTTGATCGCGGAGAGGAGGAGCTTGCGCTGAGCACGCTGAATACCGCGCTGTCCACGATCGTTGTGACTGAGGCGACAGTGCCTCTGCCGATGCTCCGCGCCGAAGCCAGTGTCGATGCAGCGCGCGAGCTTTTGGATGAAGCTGGCGGAGTGACGTCTCTTTCTGGCGAACAAAAGGAACAGGTTGCTACCCATCTCGGTGCCGCGCGCACCCAACTCGAAATGGCCGAAGCGCTCGGCTACGAAGCGGGCGACGCACGCGATGACCTCGACGACGATATCGAACAGCTCGAAGAGCAGATCGACGCGGGCGAGGAATCCGATAGCCTGTTCGACTCCATCAAGCGGCAGTTCAATTCGTTGAAGGACCGTCTGACGACGTAACCAGGGACGGTGCGGTCGGCGTGGTCCGGTCGCACCCGACCTTCGAAAGGAGGATGTGATGCTTTTTTCGACGACGACACCCAGCGATCTCGCTCGTGCCGATCTCCATGCAGCGGGCGCCCATGCATACGTCCCGGCAAGAAACTGGGGATGGTTCATGCTGCGCGCCACGCTGTGTCTCGCTCTGGCGATCGCGGCCTTCGTATTTCCGACCAGCGCGGTCTTCGCCTTCACCCTCGTGTTCGCGGCGTTTGCAGCGGTTGATGGAGTTTTCTCGTTCATCACCGGGATCAAGGGCGCGCGATCGAAGGAGGACCGTTGGGGAATGTACATTCTGCGCGGGCTCCTCGGGCTTGGTGCCGGCGTCATCATCGCATTGATGCCGTTCGCAGCGACCTTCGCTTACGCGCTGGCTACGATTGCGCTTGTTGCGGGGTGGGCGATCCTGACCGGCGGTCTTGAAGTGTATGCGGCTATTCGCCTGCGCCGCGAGATCGAGAATGAATGGCTGCTGGCGACCAGCGGCGCGCTCTCGATCCTGCTCGGTATCGGCGTGTTGGTGCTGATCGCACTGAACATCGAGACGACGATCATCGCAGCAGGTTATCTGATAGGTGGCTACGCGCTGTGCGCTGCTATCGTCTTGGGAGCGCTTGGTTTCCGGTTGCGCGAATATCAGCGCAGCCGGGATCAAACCGACAAGGACGAACCAAGTGGCGACAGCAATGTTGCTTCGCCCGCCTGAACGAAAGTGCGATGGCTCGACTTCAGTTTGCCGGCACTGATTGTGTCGGCATCTAACGAGGGGTGTTCGCACGACCCCCGGCGGCATCCCTCACCCTCGTTTGTAACGCAAAGTGAAAGGAGAAGAAGATGAATGTACGTGACTTGATTCCATGGTCTCGCAACGAAGAGCGTCTTCCGGTCGCTCGGCGGGACGAACGCAGCGATCCGGTCTCGACGCTGCGAAGCGATATCGACCGGCTGTTCGATCAGGCCTTCGGTTCGTTCGGCCTGCCCAGTTTCGCATCGACGCCAAGCTGGCCAAACATCGAAGTCCGCCGCAAGGACGGCGAACTGCTCGTCACAGCGGAAGTCCCGGGCATGTCGGAAGACGACATCGAGCTCTCGCTTGATGACGGTATGCTGGTCATTCGCGGGGAGCGACGCTCCGAGGACGGCGATGAGGCAAGCGGGTATTCCGAACGCTTCTACGGCCAATTCGAACGCCGGATGAGCCTGCCGCAGGGCATCCAGGAGGACAAGGTGAGCGCGGAGTTCCGCGACGGCGTCCTCAGGATCCATCTGCCGCATGATGAGCAGATGTCGCTCTCGGGGCGGCGTATTCCGATCAATCAGGAAACGCGCCACTAAGAGGCCTGAAGTGGAGCGACCGGGAAATCCGGTCGCTCCTTCCTCAACTCAAGGGCTTCGAATTGCCGGTTTGGTCTAGCGCACCTGGTAATCCCAATCCTGTCTTTCGGCAAAGGCAACGGCGCTTTCGCGGTTCGGGAAGTTCAGGCGGACATGCCGGAAAGGATCATCGTTACGTGTCCAACCGGTAAGCGGATCGGCACTCAAGGGGCGCGAAGCAGGAAATTCGAGCACCCATGGCCGTTTGCGGGAACCGCCTTGCATCACGGATTTGGGCTCTCGATAGATGCGCGCCGCCGGGATCTCGCTGACTGTAAGATTGGTGCCCGGTTGTTTCTGGTGACGGGGCGGAAGATTGTGCCCCAAGCCTGTCTTATCGGTGCGTGTCATCCTCTTGTCTCTGGAGCGTTTCAGGTCCCATGATTTGACGCGCTAGGCACTGAAATTGTTCCCATGAGCGGTGCAGGATCGACAATAGTAAAGCAACAAAATCGAATGACAGCAGTGAGTGCCTTTGTAGAAAGCAACTCAGCCTGGATCGGGCTGGCGATACTGGCGCTCGTCTTCGCTGCATTCCTATCCGAGCGACTGGCGCCGGTGACAATAGCTCTGACCGGAGCGAGCGTGATGCTCGCATTCGGTTATCTGCCACGCAGCGAGCTTCAAGCGGTGTTCGGCAACCCTGCACCGGTGACGATCGGCGCGATGTTCGTCCTCTCCGCCGCGCTCGTCCGCACCGGCGTCATCGAAGCGCTTGCCAGTATCGCCACGCGGCGCGCCGAGCGCACACCCAAACGTTCGATCACCGAGCTTCTTGGCGGTACCTTTTTCGCTTCGGCGCTCGTGAACAACACACCGGTAGTCATCGTCCTTGCTCCCATCGTGCGGCGGATTGCCGCTGTCGCCGGATCGAGCGCGCAGCGACTGCTTATTCCGCTCTCCTATCTCTCGATCATGGGCGGGTCTCTGACCCTTTTGGGAAGCTCGACCAACCTTATCGTGGACGGGGTTGCGCAGCGCGCGGGAGAGGCGCCGTTCGGAATATTCGAACTGACCGGTATCGGGCTCATCGCTGCGGGAGCTGGGATCAGCACCTTGCTCCTCCTCGGTCGTTGGCTTCTTCCCGATAACGACGGGCCAATGGATCGCTCTGGCGCTCGGCCGATCGAGGAGCGGTATCTGACCCGCATTCAGATAGGCGCGGCTAGCCCTTGGGTCGGACGGAGCCTTAAGAGTATTGGTGGGTTGCAGCGCTCCGGAGTTCGGCTGCTCGCCGTCAGAAGAAGTGGCCACCTCACTCGCAATCCCGATCCGACGTTCGAACTGGCCGCAGGCGATGAACTGGTTGTCGCTGCGGACCAGGCCGAACTGCTGGGGTTGAGCGAGGAACTCGGTGCCGATCTCGGTCTTGCCAAGCGCGAAATTGCCAATTCGCCCGACGATCGGGTCGTAGAAGCATCCATCGGGCCATCGCACCCTGCGATCGGCCAGCAGCTGACCGACATTCCGTTTCTCAATCGGAGCGGCGCGCGAGTTCTTGGGGTTTCACGTCCGCGGCATCTACCCGGCCCCACGCTCGAAACCGTGCGCGTCCGCCCCGCTGACCAACTCCTGATCCGCTGCCCGCCGGAAGCCGCGGCAGACATTCGCGACAACGTCAATCTCATCGATATCGATGAACCCGATATTCGCCCTTATCGTCGGTACAAGGCGCCGATTGCGATCGCGACCATGTTCGCGATCATCGCTCTCGCCGCTCTACAGGTCGCGCCCATCGACCTGCTCGCCATTCTCGGGGTCACACTCGTTCTTTTCACGCGCTGCATCGATCCGGAAGAGGCCTGGCACGCTATCGAAGGTAACGTGATCGTTCTCATCTTCGGAATGCTGGCGATCGGTCTCGGACTGCAAGGAGCCGGCACCGTCGACCTGATCGTCGACGCCGTCGAACCCGCGCTCGCCATTCTCCCGATCTTCCTGATGCTGATCCTCGTCTATGCGCTCACCTCGTTTCTGACCGAGGTGGTCACCAACAACGCGGTTGCCGTTATCATGACGCCCATCGTCATCGACCTCGCAAACAGCGTCGGGGTGGATACCCGCGCCCTGCTTCTTGTGGTCATGTTCGGCGCCTCGGCGAGCTTCGCCACTCCGATCGGGTACCAGACCAACACGATCGTTTATGCGACGGGCGGATACCGGTTCGTCGACTTCCTCAAGATCGGCCTGCCCATGAATATCGTCGTGGGCCTCGCCACATGCATCGCCATCTGGTGGATTTACGTGTGAGAGCCTGTCGATGACCGATCTGCTCACCATCGTCACAGTGCTTCTTGCGGCAAGTCTCATCGTCACACTTGTGCTGCAGCGGATCGGGGCGCCCACGCTCATCGGATACATATTGGTTGGGCTCCTGATCGGTCCAACCGGGATTGGCCTGCTCGAAGCGAGCCCGCAGCTCGAGCTGCTTGCAGAGATCGGCATCGTCTTTCTCATGTTCAATGTGGGCCTGGAATTCTCGTTGCCGGTTCTTCTGGCCTCGCGCCGCGCAGTGCTGGGGCTCGGCGGCCTGCAGGTGCTTTGTACCAGCGTGATCGTTGCCGGATTGGCATTAGCCGCAGGGGTTTCGTTCCTGGCAGCCGTTCTTCTTGGAGGCGCGGTCGCGATGTCATCGACAGCGATCACGATCCGCCAGCTCACCGACCAGGGCGAACTCGATACTCGCCACGGGCGAGCATCGGTCGGGACCCTCCTGTTTCAGGACCTGGCGACCTTACCATTCCTTGTCCTCGTTGCGGCGCTGGGCGTGGTCGGGAGCAGCCACGACGCCGGGGCCGATATCGCAACCTATGGACTGTCTACACCCGCGCAATCGATGACCGATATCGATGCGAGGGTCTGGAGCGAGCTGGGTGCAAGGCTTGGCATCGCGGTGCTCGCGTTCGGCGCAGCACTCGTTATTGGCCGACGCCTACTGTTGAGAATTGTGTCGCTGGTCCATCGCACCGGTTCGCGCGAACTCTTCATGCTTGCCATGCTCACCATTGTCATCGGAGCTGCCTGGGCGGCGCATGAGATCGGTTTATCGCCGCCCCTGGGCGCTTTTCTCGCAGGAATGATCCTTGGTGAGACCCGTTTCAAGGACGACGCCGAGACCGATATCGCGCCGTTTCGTGCAGTGCTGCTCGGCCTGTTCTTTGTCTCGGTGGGGCTGCGCGTCGATCTTTCGGTCCTCGTTCCCAATGCCGGTCTGGTTGCCGGCTTCGTTACCGCGCTTATCGTTGGTAAAGGTCTAATCGTCTTTGCACTCGCACGCCTGCTGCGAGAGCCTACCGAAGTGGCCGCGCGAACCGGCGCGATATTGGCGCATGGTGGCGAGTTTGGTTTGCTGATCCTGACACTGGCACTTTCGCAGAACGTCATCTCGGAAAAGATCGGTCAGCCCCTGCTCGGTGCAATCGTCATTTCGATGATCTTCGCGGCATTTCTTATCAACGCGAATGGACGCCTTTTCGGCTCGGCAAGTCAGGGATAACTATTTTCGAAGGGCTGCAAAGAGGAATGAACCGAGGGTTCTAAAACGTCTACAGTTTAGGTCGTACGCTCAATGTCAGCTATCGCGCACCGTCGCCTCAAACCGGACCGTCCGTTTCCGGCCCAATCCTTGCCGTTGCAGGGGAGGGTGCGAGCATTCACCGGCCGCACCGAAGAACGGTTCGGCGCTCCAGATTAACGCTTTAACGAAAATGCCAGAGGATGGGGGTATCAATGGGGGTATTTCTTAGACGTTCGCCAAATTAAATGAGTAGAAACAAGCGGATAAATGTTCACTATATGTTCCTCCTCCGCTACCATTGGATTGGATTGATTTTCCCTCCTAAGCGTCGATGTGTCCGCCGTTGTCAGCATTCCGACGCGTCGGGCGAGCGGGTGTGCAGAACTGCGAGAGGCATGTTCCTCGTTCTGCGGTGAGGGACTAGGGCGCTCGCGCGCCAGATTGCGGCGCGTCCTCATCGACGAGTTTCTTATGAAATCCTCCGGTTACGCCGTCTTCTCGCTGGTTGCCTGTTGCATCCCTGCTGGTGCCATGGCGCAAGGGGCAAACGAAGAGCTCCGCTCCGGTAACGAGGCGATCGTGGTCACTGCCACGCGGCAGCCCCTGTTGATCGAGCGTGTCCCCGGCTCGGTCCTGCTGCTCGATGAAACTGCGCTTGAGCAGGCGGAGGGGGCCACAGGTGCCGAAGACCTCGCCGAACTGCTGCCCGGGGTCGAAGCTGCAGTGGCGAATGGTACGCAGGTTGCCTTCCAGATTCGCGGCATCGGGGCGGTCGACCATCAGGCGCTGACCCCGACCGCCGCAGCGGTTTATGCCGATGGCGTATTCCAGGCGACGAATGTCCAGACCAGCGCGCTGCTTTACGACCTTGAACGGGTCGAGGTCCTGAAGGGGCCGCAAGGCGCGCTTTACGGGCGCAATGCGTCTGCCGGGGCGGTCAATCTTATCAGTCGTCGGCCCGATGCCGAGGGCGCGAATTACGCGCGTCTGGGATACGGGAATTTTGATCGCGTCGATCTCGATGCAGCGTTCGGCGGACGCATCGGCGAAGGGGCCTATGCGCGTCTTGCGACCACTTATGTGCGTCGCTCCCCGGTGCTTGAGAATGTCGCCGGTCCGGCCGAGGCTGGCGGAGAAACTGACGAGTTCGGCATTCGCCTTTCGACATTGCTCGATCGGGGCGGGCCGAGCCTGCTGCTGCGCGGGCACTACGAGCAAGACAGAGGGATCAACACGATGCCTCGCAACTCCTCTCTCGAACTCGGAAAGCATCAGATCGAGTCGGCGGGCGATGGCGTGCAGGACAGCGACAACGCCTTCTATGGCGTGTCGGCGGAGTACACGGCGCCTCTGGGCGATTGGGAGCTGTTCTCGCTCACAGCGTTCGAGGGCTATCGCCAGAATTACGGGTTCGACTTCGACGGAACGGCGGCGCCTTTCGGCGACCCTTCGCTGAACGCCAACCTCTCCTACGCGCGCGACTTTGCGCAATTCTCGGAGGAAGCGCGGCTGAGCCGACAGTTTACCGGCGGGTCGGAGATGCTGGGCGTCGCGGCCTCTCTGGAGGATTTCAGCCAGCGCTACACCATCTGGTGCGGCGAGCTCGATCCGCAGACCCTGGTCGGCTCGTGCGACTATGTCGGTGCACCAGGTCGGGTGGGGCCGACCCCGGCCAGCACATCGCCGGCTTCGACGCTGGTGACCGATATTGCACAGGAGCGCGTGTCGCTCGCCGCATTCACCTACAACACGCTCGAACTGACCGAGCGGCTGACGCTCACCGCGGGGCTTCGCCTGACCTACGAGGATATTCGCGGGCAGGGCGAGGGCGTGCATGTCTTCCGCGACGGGGTGCGTGCGCTCAACAATCGCGATGGCCTGGGCCCGGCGATTGGCGGCAATGTGATCGAGACGACCCGGCTTAGCGGTAACGTCGCGCTGAGCTACGCCTTCGGAGGCGCAAACGCCTATGTCTCCATCGCCAATGGTTACAAGTCGGGCGGCTTCAATGGCGAGATCGCGAACAACGCACTGCATTACGCCGACGAAGGACTGTTCGCGGCCGAGACCGTCACGACGATCGAGGCGGGAGTGAAGGGCAAGACGGCTACGCTGCGTTATTCCCTCGCGGGTTTCTACAGCGATTATCAGGACCCTCAGGCGAGAATCTTCGTCGAATTCGCATTGCCGGACGGATCGAGCATCGTTTCGAACTCACTATCCAACCTCGATGAGGCGCGATCCTATGGTGTCGAAGCGCAGCTGGGCTGGACTCCCGTGAGCGGGCTCGATCTCGAGCTGGGAGGGGTCTGGAACCGAGCGCGCATCCGGCAGGACAGCGCCATCGGCGGGAATGCCGACCTGTATGATGGCCAGCCGCTTCCATTCGCACCGGAATTCTCGGCCAACGCCCGTGTCGCTTACCAGGCTCGGGTGAGCCGCGAGGTCCGGCTTGGGCTCAGCGGAAGCGCCAATTTCCGCAGTCGCTTCTATCTCGATCCGTCGGGCTTGCCCGAGCGCAGCCAGGGCGATGTGCTCACGCTGGCAAGCCGTGCAAGCCTGGCCTTCGAGAGGTCCGGGATCGAGATAAGCATCTGGGGTCGCAACCTTACCAACCGCGACTACGCGGTCTCGGGCTATGGATTCATCGGCTACAACACCTTCCGTTCGGACCCCCGAACCTTCGGAGGTTCGGTGTCCATCACGTTATAGGGCAATGCGCTGGATCGAGGGGGCTCGCCGTTATCCGGCTCGCCACCAATTCAGCGATCCCGCGGGCGAGCCTTCTTCGGCGCGCCCTTGCCTTTCGGGCCCGGCCTCGCGCCCGCGGCGTTGTTCTTGCGATGCGGTTTGGGCTTTCCGTTGTGCCGGCCCTGAGGCGGGCCCTTGCGGTTGGCGCGCGCTGCATCTCGCGGAGCCTCGGCCGATGCTTCGATGCGGATGTCGTCGCCATCGGCCCCGTCATCGGCGGTGCGGGCGACGGCAGCGGAGAACTTGTCTGCGATCGCCCGAGGAATCTGGAAGAACGTCTCGTCCGGGCCGATCCGGATCGCGCCGACTTCGTTGCGGGTGATGTGCCCGCGGCGGCACAGCAGCGGCAGGATCCAGCGCGGGTCGGCATTGCGGCGGCGGCCAATGTCCATCTTGAACCACACCGTATCCTCGAACCCGGGACGGTGCTTCTCCGCCTGTGCAGCGCGCCGTGCCTCGGGCGTGTTGGCGATCAGGTCTTCCGGTTCGGGCATCTTGGCCCGGTGCGAGGCGACCAGCATCGCCGCGAGTTCGCGCGGAGTACGCTGCGCGAGCAGGGCGTCGACCAGGTCGGCGTCGCCTTCGTCAGGCTCCGCCGCAGTCAGCAGGGTCTGCATCAGGCGGTCGCGATCCTTGGCCCTGATCGCCTCGCGATCGGGCGCGTCGGTCCACTTGGCGTCGATCTTCGCATTACGCAGCATCTGCTCAACCCGGCGGCGGCGCGAGAACGGCACCACCAGCACCGCAGTGCCCTTGCGGCCTGCACGGCCCGTGCGGCCCGAGCGGTGCTGCAGCGTCTCCGCATCGCGGGGAATTTCGACATGAACCACCAGGCTCAGCGTCGGCAGATCGATACCGCGCGCGGCGACATCGGTCGCGACGCACACACGGGCCCGCCGGTCGCGCAGCGCCTGCAGCGCCTGGTTACGCTCCGACTGCGAGTTCTCGCCCGAGAGCGAGACGACCGCAAAGCCGCGTTCCTGCAAGGTCGCGTGCATGTGGCGGACCTTTTCGCGCGTCCCGCAGAACAGGATCGCGGTCTCCGCTTCGTGATAGCGCAGCAGATTGACGACCGCGTTCTCGACCTCGGGCGGAGAGACGACGACCGCTTCGTAGGAGATGTCGCCGTGGCCGCGATCGGCACTGACGGTCGAAATGCGCAACGCGTTGTTCTGGTAACGCCGGGCCAGCGCCTCGATCGGCTTGGGCATGGTTGCGGAGAACAGCAGCGTGCGGCGGCCTTCCGGCGTCGCGTCGAGGATCGTCTCGAGCTCTTCGCGAAAGCCCATGTCGAGCATCTCGTCCGCTTCATCCAGCGTGACCGCCTTCAGGGCCGAGAGGTCGAGCGCGCCGCGCTCCAGATGGTCGCGCAGGCGGCCCGGGGTGCCGACGACGATCGTCGCGCCCGAGCGGAGCGCCTTGCGCTCTGCGGACGGGTTCATCCCGCCCACGCAGGTCGCGACGCGGCCACCCGCCTTGGCGTAGAGCCACGAGAGTTCGCGGCTGACCTGCAGGGCAAGCTCGCGCGTCGGGGCGATCACCAGGGCGAGCGGTGCGACCGCGAACGGCACCTTGCCGTTCTCGTCGAGCAGCTGGCGGGCGACGGCCAGCCCGAAGGCAACCGTCTTGCCCGAGCCGGTCTGCGCGGAGACGACGAGGTCGCGGCCGCGCGCTTCGGGCTCGAGGACGGCGGCCTGCACGTCGGTCGGCTCGGAATAGCCGCGCTCTGTAAGGGCGGTCTGCAGGGTGTCGGGGAGTTCGGAGAAATTCATATCAAAACCTTGGCAAGCAATGCACGCGCGGCAGACGCCTCATGCGGCTGAAAGTGGCCATCGACTATATGGGATGGGGTATCGTCGAGCGTCTGCCGGTCGGCGATGTTGAAGGCCCCTTACGCTATTATTGTTCTTTTGGCTTGCGATTTCTTGCGCGCCCTAATTCGCTCCCGTTGGGGTGCCCGAAGCTCAGCCCGCCTGTTCGGGCTTCCCTTGCAGCAGACCTGCAAGCAGGGGGTTGGGAAAGCGCCGCCTGAGCGTGATGGCGTAGAATATCTCTTCGAGGCCTGACAGGCGCTCGACCTCGACCAGAGCGGCACTCTCCAGCTCGTCCTTGACGACGATCGGCGGCACGATGGCGAGGCCCACACCCTCGCGGGCAAGCAGCCGGATCATCGCCATGTCGTCCACCTCCGCCGCGATCTTCGGGCGGATGGCGAGCCGGTTGAACAGAGCGTCGAGGCCCGAGCGAATGCTGGTGTCGATCGTGGGCAGGATCAGCGGGCGCTCTGCCAGCAACGTCTCCAGCTGCGCAGCCTTGCCGACAAGCTCGGGCGTTCCGATCAGGCTCACCGGCTGGTCCGCGATCGTATGGGTGATCCAGGGGGTCGCCGCGTCGCGCTGCGGGGCGATGTTGGCGAGCACGATATCGATCCGGTGCGCCTCCAGCCCGGCGAGCAGTTCGCCCAGCGCGCCGGAGCGGATCACGATCTCGACATCGTCGCGCCCGATCAGCGGCTGGAGAAAGCCGATCTGGAAGTTGCGTGACAGTGTCGCCTGCGATCCGACCCGCAGCACCTGTCGCTGGCGCGAGTGACGCTCCCCCAGAGTATTGAGGAGCTCATCGCCGGCGGCGAAGATTGCGTCCGCGTGATCGAGCGCGATCCGCCCCGCCTCGGTCAGGATCAGTGTGCGCCCGCGCCGTTCGAAGAGGGGGTAGCCCAACCGCTCTTCAAGCAGGCGGATCTGGGTCGAAACGGCGGACTGCGACACGTTGAGGCGCTGCGCGGCGCGGGTCAGGTTCCCCTCGTGCGCGACCATGTGAAAATAGCGCAGGTGATGGAAGTTCAGTTCGGCCACTCGTTCTTTTAAACAGAACGAAATACTCTGAACAATGTATTTTTCTTATTATCACAGCACGCATAGCTCCCGGCCCGTCGTTCACAGCCACGGGAAGACGCCTGCTCATGACCCTCGATTTCCTGCTCCTTGGCGCGCCGGCGCTGCTGTTGCTCGCCGCCGCGATCGCGCCCTTCGCATCAAGGCATCGCTGGGGGCTTATCCCACGCTTGGTCGAGGCCGCATCGCTCGGTGCGCTGGCCATCAGCGTGGCGGCTCTTGTTTTGCTCGTCGTCGATGGTCCCCAGACAGGGGTATTGCTTGGTGTGGGAGGTCTGGGCTTCTCCGCGCGGCTCGATGTGGTCAGCGCGACCATGCTGGCGCTGGTCGCATTCATCGGCTGGATCGTGCTGCGCTATTCGATCACCTATCTTGACGGTGAGGCGCGGCGCGGGCCGTTTCTCGGATGGATGGCTGCGACGCTGGCGGCGGTGCTGCTGCTGGTACAGGGCGGCAACCTGTTCCATTTCGTAGTCGCCTGGATCGCGACGAGCCTGTGCCTCCATCGGCTGCTGCTGTTCTACCCGGACCGGGTGCAGGCCGTGCGCGCCGCTCGCAAGAAGTACCTTGTCGCGCGGATCGGTGATGCGGCGCTGCTCGGCGCCGCAGCGTTGCTGTTCTTCGGCTATGGCACCGCCGATATTGCCGCGATAGCGGACGCTGCCCGCGCGGGCGTGGCCCCCGGGGGATCGGGACTGGCAGCAGGGCTGCTGGCGCTCGCCGCGATCCTCAAGTCCGCACAGTTCCCCGTCCATGGCTGGCTGACCGAGGTGATGGAGACGCCAACGCCTGTCTCCGCACTGCTCCACGCAGGCGTGGTCAATGGCGGCGGGTTCCTGCTGGTCCGCTTCGCCGATGTCATGCTGCTGAGCCCCGGCGTGCTTGCCGTGCTGGTCATCATCGGCGGCTTTTCCGCCCTGCTCGGCGGGCTCGCGATGCTGACCCAATCGGCAGTCAAGAACTCGCTCGCCTGGTCGACCATCGCGCAGATGGGCTTCATGATCATGCAGTGCGGCCTCGCGCTGTTCCCGCTCGCGCTGCTGCATATCGTCGCGCACTCGCTCTACAAGGCACACGCGTTCCTGTCCTCGGGCGGAGCGGTGGAAGTTGTCGCTGCGATCCGTCGCCCCGGGCCGATCGCGATCCCCGATGGATGGGCGGTCGCGCGTGCGTTCGCGCTCGCGCTGGCGATCTATGCCACCATCGGCCTTGTCTTCGGGATCGGGCACAAGTCGCCCCAGGCGATAACGCTGGGCGCGATCCTGATCTTCGGCGTTGCCTACCTGCTCGCGCAAGGGCTCGCCGATGCGGCGCCACGCGTGCTCACCCGGCGCACCGCGCTGGCCGCCATCGCAGCCTCGATCAGCTATTTCGCGCTCCAGACCATCACCGAGTGGCTGACCAAAGGCGCGCTCCCGTCAACGCCCACGCCGGGGCCGCTCGAATGGGCGCTGCTGGTACTGACCGTGTGCAGCTTCGGCGTCGTCGCGGTGGCGCAGGCGATGTTTCCCATCTGGTCGAACCACCCTGCCGCAGCAGGCCTGCGCGTCCACCTGTCCAACGGGCTCTACGCCAATGCCGTGTTCGACCGTCTGATCGGCAACTGGACCACCCCGCGCAGCCCGCGGTGAAGGAGAGAAAAGCAATGCTGATGTCCTGCCAAGACCCCGTGAACGAGGCCATCGTGTCCCGCGCGGCCGAGGCCGCTGCCCGGCAGATCCCTCCGCTATGGCCGCTGTCGTCCTCGGTCGCGGTCAATCCCTTCCTCGGCCAGAGCGAGGCCACGCTGGCCCAGGCCGCGGCCCGCCTGTCGCGGGTCGGAGAGGTGCCGGTGGTCATGCCGCGCAGCTGGTATGCAGAGCGGATCGCTTCGGGCGAGATTGCGCAGGCCGACCTGGCCGCCGCGCTCGCCAGCTCCCCGCACGAAAACAAGCCGCGTGACCTCGCTATGCTTGAGTC
Source organism: Alteriqipengyuania abyssalis (assembly GCF_019857185.1). Taxonomy (GTDB): domain Bacteria; phylum Pseudomonadota; class Alphaproteobacteria; order Sphingomonadales; family Sphingomonadaceae; genus Alteriqipengyuania; species Alteriqipengyuania abyssalis. The sequence goes on from NZ_JAHWXP010000001.1 coordinate 233,854, forward strand.
TGAGATGGACAAGGATCTTCCGATCCCCAACGCGCTGCGGACCGTGGCGGACCTCGTCGCAGCGCGCAGCGGGACGGACTGGCCGGGCATTGTCGCCGAACGGATCGGGCTCTGGGCGGGTGGCTATTTCGATCGCGGGCAGGCGCTGTGGGCCGCCCCGCGCGACCGCTCCGCATGGGCCGCTTGGCGCGCCTACGCGACGCATGATCTCACGCCCGAAATCATGGGGCTGAGAGGGTTCGCGCGCTTCGTGGCGGAGGCGCCCGAGAACGCGCGCCACGCCATCGCCCGCTCGGTCGCGCGGCTGGGGCTGGGCGAGGCGGCGCTCGACACGGTTTTCCATCAGCTGCTGATGTCGCTGGGCGGCTGGGCGCAGTTCGCGCGCTACGAACTGTGGCGCGCGGAGCTTGCCGGGACGACCGACGAGACGCTGATCGATCTGCTCGCGATCAGGCTCCTGTGGGAAGAGGCGCTGTTCCTGCAGCACGCGACGCAGATCGACGAAGACTGGACCACCATGCGTGCCGCGCACTCCGCACCGATCAGGCCCTCGCGCCGACAGGTGGTGGACGAGATCCTGCAGGAGGCCGCCGAACGGGCCGCACAGCGCAAGCTTGCCGCGACGCTCGCCACCGCGCTGCCCGACCGCGCGCCCGATCGCCCCGCGCTGCAGGCAGCGTTCTGCATCGACGTGCGCTCAGAAGTGTTCCGGCGCGCGCTGGAGGCGGTCGATCCCGCGATCCGCACGCTGGGCTTCGCAGGCTTCTTCGGCGTTGCTGCCGAACACCGGCGGTTCGCATCCGATGTCGACGAGCATCGCCTGCCCGTGTTGCTCAATGCTGCCGTCACCTCACGCGCCGGCGACTTGCAAGATGCGGAGGCTGACCTGGCCCAGCGCTATCGCGCCAGGGCAAAGCGCGCCTGGGGTCGCTTCAAGCTTGCTGCAGTGTCCTCCTTCGCCTTCGTCGAGGCGATGGGGCCGGTCTATATCGGCAAGCTGGTGCGCGACGGTCTGGGCTTGGCTTCGGCCCCGGCTCGCGATGATCCAGCCCCGCGCTTCGATCCCGAACTCGCGCCCGAGGCGCGGGTGGATGCGGCGGAAACCGTACTGCGGGCGATGTCTCTGGTCGATGGGTTCGCGTCCGTCGTCCTGCTGGTGGGTCACGGCGCCAACGTGGTCAACAACCCGCATGCGAGCGGCCTGCACTGCGGTGCCTGCGGTGGCTACTCGGGCGAGGTCAACGCGCGGCTGCTGGCGCAGCTCCTCAACGATCCGGCGGTTCGCGAAGCGCTGGTCGAACGGGGCATCGCCATCCCGCGCGATACGCTGTTTGTCGCCGCGCTACACGATACCACCACCGACCGGGTCACGCTGTACGATCGTGACCGGCCAAGCGATGCGCATAGCGCTCAGCTCGACCAGGTGCGACAGTGGCTGGCGGCGGCTGGCGAGATCGCACGGGGCGAGCGCGCGCTGCGGCTTCCCGGCGCAGAGCGGGCGCGGGATGTGTCTGCGCGCGCGCGCAACTGGGCCGAGGTGCGGCCCGAATGGGGGCTTACCGGATGCCAGGCGTTCATCGCCGCACCGCGTCAGCGGACCTCCGACCGCAACATGGAAGGGCGCACCTTCCTGCACGACTACGACTGGCGGCTGGACGAGGAGCGCGGCTTCCCCGTGCTCGAACTGATCATGACCGCGCCGGTCGTGGTGGCGAGCTGGATCAGCCTGCAATATTATGGCTCGGCAGTTGCTCCGCAGGCGTTCGGTGCGGGTAACAAGCTGCTCCATAATGTCGTGGGCGGGGTGGGCGTGCTGGAGGGAAATGGCGGCCCCTTGCGTACAGGCCTGCCGTGGCAATCCGTGCATGATGGGGAAAAACTGATCCATCAGCCGCTGCGTCTGTCGGTGTGCATCGAGGCACCGTGCGAGGCGATGAGCGATATCCTTTCCCGGCACGACGGGGTGCGCAGCCTGTTCGACAAGCGTTGGCTGCATCTCTTCGCGATGGGAGCGGAGGGCCTGACCCATCGCTATCTCGGCGGGTTGCAATGGGAGGCATTGCCTGCGGACAGGGAGGCGTACGATGCCGGTCGATGAGCGCACGCAGGAAGTCAGGCTGGTCAAGGATCGGCTCGCCTGGGCGCTAGCGCATCCTGCTGTCAGCGATTGGGTCAAGCGTGGCTTGGCAAGCGCGCGGCAGCGCGACCCGGTCGAGGTGCTCAACGATCTGGAACTGATGACCCATGTGGTCAGGCAGTGGGCCAGCGCCGACGCCGACACCAGGAGGGCTGAGACGATGCGCGCCGAGTCGCTCCCATAGGGTGGGCAGACACGGCCCGAGCGGTCGCAATAACCTATCGCATCGTCATTCGGACATCCGGTGACGCTCTGCGGGTGGGCTCGCCTTCCGCGCCGCGGGAAGGTCTCGCATCTGTCCGATGGCCCGGCTGCTTTCACCTTGCGGCGCTCGGGATATTGTGCGACGTAAATGTAAATAGACACTCTATTGTGTCTGGTATGTTGTACATTTGCTTAGGGGCCTTGCCGTGTCGATGCTCAGTTTCGAGCGCAAATATCGGGTCGCAGGGGGCACGCTGGTTGGCGGCGATCTCTTCGACTTCTGGGTCGGGCCGTTCTACGTCGGCTTCTTCGGTGTCACGACCGCGTTTTTCGCGCTGCTCGGCACCAGCCTGATCGTTTATGGCGCTGCCATCGGCGGCACGTGGAATATCTGGCAGATCGACATCGCGCCGCCCGCGATCGAATATGGTCTTGGCCTAGCCCCCTTACGCGAAGGCGGGCTGTGGCAGATCATCACCGTCTGCGCGATCGGGGCGTTCGTTTCATGGGCGCTGCGGCAGGTCGAAATATCCCGCAAGCTGGGCATGGGCTTCCATATCCCGATCGCGTTTTCCTTCGCGATCTTCGCCTACCTCAGCCTCGAGGTCTTCCGGCCGATCATGCTTGGCGCATGGGGGCATGCGTTCCCCTACGGCATTTTCAGCCATCTCGATTGGGTCTCCAACGTCGGCTACCAGGGGCTGCACTTCCACTACAATCCGGCGCACATGCTGGCGGTGACGTGCTTCTTCGGCACCACCTTGATGCTGGCGATGCACGGTGGCGTCATCCTGTCGGCTGTCAATCCGCCCAAGGGTGAGGAGGTCAAGCACGGCCAGCACGAGAACCAGTATTTCCGCGATACCATCGCCTACTCCATAGGGCCGCTCGGTATTCACAGGCTCGGCTGGTTCGCGGCGATCAATGCCGGGTTCTGGAGCGCGATCTGCATTCTCATCAGCGGTCCCTTCTGGGTCAGCGGCTGGCCCTATTTTTACGACTGGTATCTGCAGCTGCCCTTCTGGAACGACATGGGGCTGGGGGGGCTCGGCTGATGGCTTCGTTTCACTCTCTCTATTCGCAGATCCAGATCCACGGGCCATACGACCCTGGGCTCCCGCTGAAGGGCCATGAGTCTCCGCGCCTTATCAAGCCGGTCCTCAACCGGTGGATCGGCAAGATCGGTGATCCTCAGATCGGGCCAACCTATCTGGGGTTCTGCGGCATCGCCTCGCTGATCTGCGGCTTCATCGCGATCGAGATCATCGGTCTCAATTTCTGGGCCTCCGTCGACTGGAATCCGGTCGCATTCATCGAAGGGATCGCGTGGCACCGGCTCGATCCGCCGGAGGCGAAGTGGGGCTTCACCCCCTTCGTGCCGCTGACCGAAGGGGGCTGGTGGATCTGGGCTGGCTTCTTCCTCACTGCCTCGATCCTGCTGTGGTGGTGCCGAATGTACCTGCGCGCCAAGGCGCTGGGGATGAGCACGCATGTCGCTTGGGCCTTCGCCAGCGCGATCTTCCTCTATCTGAGCCTCGGTTTCATCCGCCCGATGCTGATGGGGTCATGGCACGAGGCACCGCCCTTCGGGATCATCCCGCACCTCAACTGGACCGCGTCTTTCTCCGTCCTGTACGGCAATTTCTACTACAACCCGTTCCACTGCTTCTCGATCGTGTTCCTGTACGGATCGGTGCTGCTGTTCGCGATGCACGGCGGCACGATCCTTGCCGTGTCGCGCTTCGGGGGCGAGCGGGAGACGGAGGAGATCGTCGATCGCGGCACTGCGGCGGAGCGCGGCGCGCTGTTCTGGCGCTGGACCATGGGCTTCAACGCGACCTTCGAGTCCGTTCATCGCTGGGCCTACTGGTTCGCCATCCTGACGACATTCTCGGGCGCGATCGGCATACTGCTGACCGGGACCGTGGTCGACAACTGGTATCTGTGGGGCGTCAAATGGGGCCTCGCGCCCGAGTACCCCGCGACCTATCCCGACATGACGCTTCCGCCCGAGATCGCAGAGCAGGTTCGCGCGGCCACCGGCGGAACCGGCGCTTCGCTCGATCTGTCCGCACCGCCTGCACCTGCTCCTTCGCCGGAGGTATCCCGATGACCCCGCTGGAAAAGCGTCCGCGGTCGAGCCTTCTCGGCGTATTCCTGCTCGCTGCGGCATTCGCGACGCTGCTGTTCGTCGTGCTGGTACCGACGTGGGATGCCCCTTGGGATCCGATCGAATCGCGCGAATGGGGCTGGCGCGGTATCGCCATGAACACCTTCACCTCCGAACGGACCCGCAGCGATCCGCTCAATCTCGTGCCGGCATCGATCGAACCGTTCGAGGCACGCGGAGTATCCGCTGGTGAGGCGTATGAGAACATCCAGGTATTGGGCGATCTCGACGCCGCGCAGTTCGATCACCTGATGCTGTCGATCACCGAATGGGTCGCGCCCGAAGAAGGCTGCGCCTATTGCCACAACCCTGACGCGAGCTTCGCGGCGGACGACATGTACACCAAGAAAGTCGCCCGGCGGATGCTGACCATGGTCCGCGATATCAATGCGAATTCCAGGCACGTCGGCAATGTCGGGGTAACCTGCTACACCTGCCACCGCGGGCAGGGCGTGCCGCAGCGCCACTGGTTCAAGGCAGCCGAGCCCAAGCCGCCTATGGGCGGTATCGTCGGCAAGCCGCCTCCATGGAACAGAACGGCAAAGACGATGCGCGATTTCTTCCCGCGTGCGCCTTTCGAAAATTATCTGCTGGACGATCAGCAGATCATGGGGGCGCAGGCCCGTTCGGTCTCGGGTGAAGTCACCGATCTGGCCGATCTCGAAAATATCTACATCCTGATGATGCAGATGTCCGACGGGTTGGGGGGCAATTGCAACTTCTGCCACAACAGCCGCGCCTTCGCCGACTGGTCGCAGAGCACTCCCAAGCGGATCACCGCGTGGTACGGCATCCGCATGACGCGGGGGATCAACCGCGACTATCTGACCAAGATGCACGACCTGTTTCCTGCCGATCGGCTTGGGCCACTCGGAGATGTTGCCAAGGTGGATTGCGGCACCTGCCACAACGGCATGTCGCGCCCGCTGGGCGGTGCACCAATGGCGCGCGGTTACGAGGGATTGCGGGGCCCGGGTTCGGGCAGCGCGATCACACGGGAGACGGCGTTTGAGACCCGACTGCCGTACGAAGCCGAAATTACCGAACCCGCGCCAACGCCCGCCAGTTTGCAGCAGGGCGGCGAGTAGGGGACGGAACCTCGGCCAGGTGCCGCGAACACGGCCTGGGAGTCTAGCGGGTTGGAGAGATGTGGTGCGTTACCTGAGCGCAGCCACAGCGATCCGGCGCGCTCAGCCGGGTGCGTAGTGCCCGTCACCGGCGTCGAGATAGCGAGCGAAGGCCCTGGCGCTCGCCTGGCCGAAGCCCTGCAGCTTGACCGTACGCCCGGTATCGGGATCGGCTAGTTCGACATGCCCGGCACCATCACGCTGGACGAGCAGGCGAAATTCTTGCGCGAACTCCCGATCATCGCGCTGCATGGCGAGGGCGCGCACGGCCGCCATCGCGAAGGTGTCTCCTTCGATCACGAGATGCGCGACCGGCTTCCGGCGCTCGCTCAGCACCATCATTTCGCCATTGGGAAGCGGTTCGAAGATCAGCATGCGGCGTTCGCCTGCCTGTGCCGTCTGCACGGTCAGCCGTCCGACATCGTAATGGCGTGAGGTGGTGATCGCGGTTACGGTAAAGCCGATCAGAAGCGCCGCACCGATCAGCGCGCCGCGCGGGACGGTGATCTCAGACATGCTGCGGCCTTGCGCTTATCCCGAGGGGGCTTCGCTCAATGCGGGGAACGTGGACAGCGCCCGCCGCCGCCCGCCTGACCGCGTCGGCAAGGATGGCGGCTGCCGGGCTTGCCGGTGGCAATGCGCGCAGCATCGGCACCGGTGCGGAAAACTTCGTGCTACGCGCATGCGGCCACAGGGCGAGCCACGCGATCTTGTTGGGCCGGCGCAGCGTCAGCGCGATGTCGATTCCATGTTTGCGCTCCCGCGAGGATACGTCTGTCACCAGAGCCAGCGGAATGTTGATCGTGCGGGTAAATGCCACGCCAACCTGGAAGACGACCCGCCTGTCGGTGATGACATAGGTGGTGGTCCGCGACATGAGCCAGGCGAACAGCAGCACCAATCCGGCGATCGGCAGTGCCACCGGCAGCAGCAGCAGCGGGCTGAACGCGATCTGCGCGACGCTGGCGCCAGCGCGGGCGGTGGCGGCAATCGGCAGCAAGGCGAATAGTGCGAAGTACCCGGCCAACCATGGCCAGCGAAAGAGGTAGCGTGCGAGCGCGGCGCGATCGGGTTTTCCGTGCCACAGGATCTGCTCGCCATCGGGCAGCGGCCCGGGGAGGCCCAGAGCAATGTCGATCGGCAGGTCGTTCGGGGCATCACTGCTCGAACTCTCGGTCTCGTGCGTCCCGTTGGTGGCCGTCGCAAAAGGCATCACCGTTGCCATCAGGCGGGATCGTGGATCTGGCCGTGCCCGGTGGAGAAGCGGAGGCCACCGGCAAAGAAACCGTTGAGCCGGTCTTCCTCGCGCATGGTGATGCAGCTGTCGTCGGCGCGTATCGGCGCGCGCCGCAGATCGCGGGCGATCAGCGTCGTTGCTCGAACGGCGCTGTCGCGCGGCAGGGCCTCCGCGAAGAAGGATGGAATCAACCGCCGTCCCTCTGCTCCGTCGATCGAGACCTCGAAATAGCGCAGGAAGAACTCTGCACGGTTGAACCACAGGTCATGGACCTTCCCGACAATCTTCTCGTCGGCGGAAACCAGCACCCACCCGCGCGGATCGGGATCGCCGGTCGGGATGTAATATTCAGGGTGATCGTTGAGAGAGATCAGCTTGGGTTCGCCTTCTACATCGAGATCGGGCTCGTCCTCGCGCAGGGTCGTATAGGCTGCAGCGCCTATCCCTTCTTCGAGCGGGTCGTGCCCCGGATCGAGCGGGAAGGCCATCGGCGGCAGCGTCCGCCCGGGGCGGACCGTTTCCGGTTCCTCCACCCGCGGGGCCTGCGCCACGCCGCGGCCATGCGGGCGGTAGAAGAGTTTGGGTCTGGGCATTGCCGGAAAGCCTTCTGCGGCGTGCGTGCGGCCCATGAAGCCCGACACCTCGACAGGATATCCCTCGCGCTTGTCCTCGCGTCGCAGGTACACGACCAGACCGACAAAGAAGGTCACGAAGGCGATGACGCACAAGATGGCGACATCGAGATTGCCGACGACGTTGCTTTCCATGCCTCGGATATACTCTACCCCTACTCGGGTGTAAATATAAACGGACATAGAAAAGTGTCAGGATGGAGGATCATCCGGCGAATTCCGGCTGCCATTCCAATTTCGTGGTGCGCGCCACATGCGGGTCTGGCGGGCGCACGCAGATCGCGATAGGGCCGGGGCATGAAGTCTCTGCTCGCCGGAATGACCGTGGTCGAGGGTGCGGCCTTCGTCGCCGGCCCGTCATGTGCGCTTTACCTCGCGCAGATGGGCGCGCGGGTTATCCGTATCGACCAGATCGGCGGAGGGCCCGACGCGCGCCGCTGGCCGCTCGGCCCTCAGGGGGAGAGTCTCTATTGGCAGGGTCTCAACAAGGGCAAGCTGTCGATCGCGCTCGACTATCGTAGCGCAGAGGGGCGCGAGCTTGCCCAGCGAATTGCCACGGGTGGGACGGGCCTGTTCGTGACCAATTTCCCGGTCGACGGCTTCTTCGCACACGAGGCGCTGCAGGCATTGCGCGCGGACCAGATCACCCTGCGCGTGATGGGCTGGCCCGATGGCTCGCCTGCGGTGGACTACACGGTCAATGCCGCCGTCGGCCTGCCGCTGATGACAGGCCATCCGGACGACGACAGACCGGTCAACCACGTCCTGCCTGCGTGGGATCTTCTCGCCGGAGCCTACGCCGCCTTCGCACTGCTCGCCTCCGAGCGGGAACGGCAGGCGAGCGGCCAGGGGCGGGAAGTGCGCGTTGCGCTGTCGGACATCGCCGCGACCAGTCTCGCGCATCTGGGCAATGTGGCCGAAGTGATGCTTTCCGGGCATGATCGCGAGAAGGCGGGCAACAACCTGTTCGGTGCCTTCGGCCGCGATTTCTCCGCCAGCGACGGCGCGCGTTTCATGCTGGTCGCGATCACGCCCAAGCAGTGGGGCGGGATGGTCGATGCGCTTGAGATAGCCGATGAGATCACACAGCTGGAGCGAGCGCTGGGCATCGATTTCGCTGCGGATGAAGGCGCGCGCTTTACGCATCGGGACAAGCTCGATCCGGTGATCGAACGAGGGTGCGCCAGGTTCAGCTCTGCCGAACTGGAAGCGCGGTTCGATCGCGCCGGGGTCACCTGGTCGCGTTATCGCAGCCTGCACGAAGCGGTGACGCAGGATGCGCGGTTGTTCGCGGACAATCGCGCTTTCTCGACGGTCGAGCACGCCGGTGGCGTAGCCTATCCGACGCCCGGCGCGGCGGCGCATAGTCCCGGTGTGCCGCGCGAGCCTGCAAGGCCCGCGTCTACGATCGGGGCGGACACAGATCAGGTTCTTGCCGAGCATCTCGGCCTTGGTAGCGGCGAGATCGGGCGTCTGCATGATCGGGGGATCGTTGGGTGAGCGACATTATCGACCTTTCGCGAGAGGCGTGTGCGGCAGGCCAGCGTTATATCGAAGCTGCACGCGCTGCGACCGCCGGGATTGTCGCGCCGGATGGCTCGCCCGACCCATCGCTGATCGAGCGCGAGCAGCGCCGGGTGCACGGTCTTGCATGGGCGGCGACCACGCTCGCTGCGCTGGAGGCGCTTGCCGACTGGGCCGCGCGGGCCCGGCGCGCTGGGCGTTTCGGTGCGATCGAGGAACAGACGCTGCGGATCGGGTTCGGCGAATATCTGCACCAGCTGACGTCGGCCTTGCCGATGGGGCAGGGCGAGTTTGTGCGCCCGGTCGATCTGGACGCTGGCGCCGCTGCCGACGCAATGCGCGCGGACCCCGCGGTGGCGCACTTCTTGACCCAAGGGAACACAGCCCAAACCCGCGCCCAGCTGGCTCCGCTGCTCGCCGAGGGCGCGTTGCCGGACGAGGCTTTCGGCGACGAAACGCTCGACATGATCCGCGCCCAGTTCCGCACCTTTACCGCCGAGCGGATCGCGCCTCACGCGCATCAATGGCATCTGGCGGACGAGCTGATCCCGATCGAGGTGGTCCAGCAGATGGGCGATCTCGGCGTGTTTGGCGTCTGCATTGCGGAGGAATATGGCGGCCTCGGCCTTGGCAAGACCGCGATGTGTCTCGTCTCCGAAGAGCTGTCGCGCGGGTGGATCTGCGCGGGTTCGCTCGGCACCCGATCGGAAATCGCGGGCGAGCTGATCGGAGAGAACGGCACGCCGGAGCAGAAGGCCGCGCTGTTGCCCAAGCTCGCCGATGGATCGATCCTGCCCACCGCTGTTTTCACGGAGCCGGATACCGGCTCCGACCTGGCATCGGTTGCGACGCGCGCACGCATGCAGAATGACGGAAGCTGGCAGATCACTGGCGCGAAGACCTGGATCACCCACGCCGCGCGCGCCGATCTGATGACCGTGCTGTGCCGGACCGATCCCGACACACCCGGCTATGGCGGCCTCTCGATGCTGCTCGCGCACAAGACGCGCGGGACGCAGGACGATCCGTTTCCCGACGAAGGGCTCTCGGGCAGCGAGATCGAGGTGCTCGGCTATCGCGGGATGAAGGAATATACGCTGGGGTTCGACGGGTTCGCGGTCGCTGCGGACGGTCTGCTCGGCGGTGCGCAGGGTCGCGGCTTCAAGCAGTTGATGCGGACTTTCGAGAGCGCCCGGATACAGACCGCGGCGCGGGCGGTGGGGGTGGGGTGGAACGCCTTCGATCTCGCGCGGCGTTACGCGCTGGAGCGCAGGCAGTTTGGCAAGCCTCTGATCGAGTTCCCGCGCGTCGCGGACAAGCTGGCAATGATGGTCGCGGAACTGGTGATGGCGCGAGAGCTGACCTATTCCGCCGCGCGTCACAAGGATGCGGGCAAGCGCTGCGATATCGAGGCGGGGCAGGCCAAGCTGCTCGCCGCGCGGGTCGCGTGGACCGCTGCCGATAACGGCGTGCAGATCCACGGCGGCAATGGTTATGCGCTGGAATACCCGATCAGCCGGCTGCTGTGCGACGCGCGGATTCTCAATATCTTCGAAGGCGCAGCGGAAATTCAGGCGCAGGTGATCGGGCGGGGACTGCTGGTCGGCCAGCCCTGAGCGCGCCCTCTGCCTTCCCCAGATAAGCGAAGGGGCGCGTACGTTTCGGTGCGCGCCCCCTCAAAAATGGCCTGCGTAGTCCGATTGAATTGATCAGAACGCCGCGGACAGAGTGAACACCACGGCCCCGTCCTGACCCGCAATGTCCGGCAGGTCGGTATCGACATAGGCGACCCCCAGGGTGAGGATGTCATAAGACACGCTCGCCCCCAGCGACCAGTCGAGATAGCCGCCCGATCCGTAGTCCAGGCTGCCGTCCGAATAGCCAAGATGCGCCGAAAGGCTGATCGGGGTATCCGGAATGCCAGCGCCCAGATCGCCGTAGACGTAGATGTTGTCGTCGGTCAGCGCGCTGCCCTGTTCGGGCGCGTAGGCCGCGCCGACGGTTGCTTCGACCGGACCCAGCGCCGCAGTGATCGAGGCATAGGGTTCGAAGTAGTCGCTGTCGCCGACAAGGTCGTTGCCGTTGGGATAGATGTAGTAGAGCACACCGGCATCGATGCTCAGCCCGGTGGCGACATCGCCCGACCACCCGGCATAGATGTCCAGCTCCGAGTTGCCGTACAGCGCGCTATCCTCGAGCGACGAAGCCCATGCGCCGACGTAGAAACCGCTCTCGTGAGCGACGTCGAAACCGCCCTGGATCGCGATGTCTTCACCGCTGAAGGAAACGCCGCGGAACCGGTAGTCGGTGGTCAGCGCGACGTTGGCGCTGATTTCGATCGGGCGGGATTCCTCGGCTTCTGCCTCTTCGTCCTGAGCCAGCGCGGGGCTGGCGAACATCGTGGTGGCGAGCAGCGCCACCGGGGCAATTCTGGAAAAACGCATTTTCTCATTCTCCTTGAACAATCGCCCTCTCCCCCCTCATCCGGAGGGGGCCGCGTCCCGATCTGGTTTGCCGGGATCACGGACCCCTCCGGTCCTAAGTCACTCTCAGTAATTATAGGCGCGTTCGCCGTGTTCGCTGAGGTCGAGGCCGTCGCGTTCCTTCTCTTCGGAGACGCGCCCGCCGGTCACCAGCTTGGCGATGAACCATGCGATTGCTGCACCCACAGCGGCCCACACGATCGCCACACCCACGGCCTTGGCCTGGATGATCAGTTGCGCGATCGCGTTATAGTCCGCATCGCCCGGTCCGCCGATCGCGGGCATCATGGTGAAGGCAGTGCCGAGCGAGCCGACGATGCCGCCGATCCCGTGGATGCCGAAGACGTCGGCAGTATCGTCCAGCCCCAGCTTGGGCTTCAGCATGGTCACGAACCAGAAGCACACCAGCGCGGCAGCCGCACCGATCAGGATCGCTCCGAACGGCCCGCTGTTGCCTGCCGCAGGAGTGACTGCGACGAGACCTGCGATCGCGCCCGAGCAGCCACCCAGCAGCGAACCCTTGTGGCCGGTCACCTTCTCGCCCAGCATCCAGAACAGCACGCCCGAAGCGGTTGCCACGAAGGTGTTGAGCACTGCGAGCGAGGCGACGCCGTCGGCTTCCAGCTCGGAACCGCCGTTGAAGCCGAACCAGCCCACCCACAGCAGGCCGGTGCCGATCAGCGTCATGGTCAGCGAGTGCGGCGGCATCGGCTCTTTCGGATAACCGATACGCTTGCCCAGGATCAGGCAGCCGACCAGCGCGGAAACGCCCGCGTTGATGTGGACGACGGTGCCGCCTGCGAAGTCGAGTGCGCCCCAGTCGAAGATCAGGCCGCCGGTCGCCCACACCATATGCGCGATCGGGAAGTACACGATCGTCAGCCAGATGGCGGTGAACACCATCATGGTCGAGAACTTGGCCCGCTCCATCGTGCCGCCCACGACCAGCCCCGCGGTGATCGCGGCGAAGGTCATCTGGAAGGCGATGAAGATATATTCGGGAATCTCGACGCCGTCGCTGAAGGTCGCCGCGCCCGAATCAGCCGTAACGCCCTTCAGGAAGACTTTGCCGAAATCGGCGATGAAGGCGTTGCCGGTGTCACCGAACGCCATCGAATAGCCGTAGGTGACCCAGATAATCATCGCGAGGCACGCGACGCCGAGCACCTGGGTGAGGACCGAGGCCATGTTCTTGGTCCGGGCAAGCCCGCCGTAGAAGAGGGCGAGGCCCGGCACGATCATCAGCATGACGAGCACGGTGGCGATGATCATGAAGGCGGTATCGCCCTTGGCGATGGTCGTCGCAGCCTCGGCCGCGGCCATCGCAGGCGCGGTCGGTGCCGGTGCTTCGAGTGCGAAGGCGGGAGAGGCAGCGAGCGTGGCAAGCCCCGCTGCGGCAAAGTATTTTATCTTATCCATCATGTCTGGCCCCCTCAAAGCGCGGTGTCGTCGGTTTCGCCGGTGCGGATGCGCAGCGCGGACGAAACGTCGATGGTGAAGATCTTGCCGTCGCCGATGGCGTCGGTCTTGGCAGCGGCGGAGATCGCTTCGACCGCCTTGGGGGCGACTGCGTCGTCGACCACGGTTTCGATCCGCACCTTGGGCACGAAACTGGTCGAGTATTCGGCCCCGCGATAGACTTCCGTGTGGCCCTTCTGTCGCCCGAAGCCCTTGGCTTCGGTGACGGTCAATCCCTGTACCCCCACACCGGTCAAAGCTTCGACGACCTCGTCGAGCTTGAACGGTTTCACGATTGCTATGATCAGCTTCATCGATTCCCTCCGCAACAAAACCTCGTGTCCGCTCTCGCGAAGCTAAAAAGCTTGCTTGAAACGTAACTCCTTTGTCATTTATGGTGCATCGCACAACACGGCGTAGATCGTCAATCGCTCAAAGATGATCGGCAAATTGCGTCGAGGAGGCTGATAAAGAAGGGGAAATCGAGCATGAGTGCGGCGCAAAACTCGCGTGAAATATTCACACGGCCTGATTGCAGTGCACAAATCGCTGCGAGTGCGAAGTTAACCGGCGAACGCGACGCCATGCTCGTGTCGATGCACCCGGAGGAACTGCGCGAGACGATGGAGGCGCTGGGATGTACCACGCAATCCGCGCTGGCCGCCGCGATCGGGGTCGACCGTTCGACGATCAGCCTGTGGCTCGACGGGCGGGTCGGCGTGCCGCGCCCGGTTTCCAAGCTCCTGCGGCTGATGCGCGCGCTCTGATCTGCTCCGCCGCCGACCCGTCGGGCGCGCGTTCACAAGTGTACACAGGTGCGCACAGACGCACACACAGGTGACTTAACTTCAGCTAGGTACGCTCACCGGGGGTTTACCGGCCTGTATGGTGCTGTATTTCAGCATGTTTGAGGGATGCCGTTGGATTAGGGGCCTCCATCGGACGGGAGCGGTTCATGAAACGAGGGGTGCGCTGTGCCCAGGCAGGGCGGGGCGACAATTCGCCACGCACGTGCCGCAGGGTGCGTGGCGCGGCCATGTGGCTGGCGACTTGTGCGCTGCTGGCGTTGATGCCGCTGCCGGCAGCGGCGCAGGACTCGATCGTCGGGCCGGTGGCAGATGATGGCGACGATCCCGTCCTCGCTTTTGCGCGCGAGGCGTCGGACCTCGAGGAACTGCGCGCAGCGGTGCTTTCCGCGATCGAGCGCAGCGGATCGCTGGGCGAGGCGCGGGCTGCGCGGGACGAGGCGGAGGCGCGCCGCAACGAGGTGCGCACGCAGGAGACGCCGACCCTCGAACTTGGCGTCAGTTCCTTCCGCGTGATCTCGCGCGACTTTTCCAACGATCCGCAGAACTTCCTCGAGCGCTCGCGTCCGTCCAAGCGGACCGACGCCACGCTGCGCGCGAGCCAGCTCCTGTTCGATTTCGGCGCGACGGTGCAGCGGATCGAGGCGGCCAATGCGCGTATCGAGGTCGCCATCGCGCAGATCGACGACACTGCCAACCAGACCGCCCTGCGCACGGTTTCCGTCCAGAGCGATGTCCATGGCCGGCGTACCCTGGTGCAGCTGGGCAGCGCCTTCGTCGCGAGCCTTTACGACCTGCGCGCCAAGATGGTCGAGCGGGTCGGCGAGGGCGTGTCCTCCGAAGTCGATCTGGCGCAGGTCGATGGCTACATCGCGCAGGCAGAGGCGCAGCAGGCCGATTTCGAGCGCGGGCTGGCCGCCGCCGAAGCCGCCTATTTCGAGCTGGTCGGCGCTCCTGCGCCACCCGGGCTGGGGCGCCCCCCGGTGCCCTTCGTGCTCGCCGGATCGGTCCCCGCAGAGGGTGGGCAGACCGCCGCGCTGCTCGATACATTGCCCCAGGTACGCGCCGCCAGCGCGGGCCTGCGCGCTGCCGAGCGGGAGGCGAAGGCGGCCCGGGCCGACATCCTGCCCAAGGTCACGCTGTCGGTCGATGCAGGGCGCTACGACATTATCGAGAGCACGCGGGACTACGACATCCGCGCCACCGTCAACCTCAATTTCCGCCTGTTCGGAGGTGAGAAGCAGCGCGCCGACCAGGCCGAGGCGCGGCAGGCCGGCGCGCAGGCGCGGCTCGACCGGCTGCGCGACGAAGCGCTGCGCAATGCGCGAATTGCCGCGACCGACGTGGCCGCGCTGGAGAAGGCCGAAGCGGCGGTGCGGATGAGCTACTTGTCCAGTCGCCGCGCAAAGAGCGCTGTTTTCGAGCGGTTTCAGGTGGCGCGCGCAGCCCTGCTTGATGTACTGGTCGCCGAGTCGAACTATTTCGATGTCGCCACGCGCTATCTGCAGACCGTCACCGAGCTTGATGTTGCGCGCTATGTTTTTCTCGCCCGGACCGGTAGCCTTCAGGATGCCCTGGGTATCGACAGCGCGATGATCGCGGACACACCATGACCGACAGTGCGATCCCCGATCCCAAGCCGCGTTTCGCGCGCTGGCTGATGGAGCCGATGCTGGCCAACAAGGCGATCTACATAAAGGTCGGCCTGGCGGCGACGATGATCAACCTGTTCGGGATCGTCACCTCGCTCTACACGATGACGGTCTACGACCGGGTGCTGCCCAACAACGCGTTCAATTCGCTGCTCGCGCTGTCGATTGGCCTGGGCATCGTGATCGTGTTCGATTTCGTGCTGCGGGTGCTGCGCGCCTATTTCATCGATTTCGCGGGCGTGGATATCGATGCCAAGGTCGGCGCGCAGGTGTTCGACAAGCTGCTGACCATGCGGCTCGACGGCAAGCGCCGCTCCACCGGCGCGATCACCGGGGTGATGCGCGAGCTGGAAACGCTGCGCGATTTCTTCGCCTCGGCCACGATGACCGCGCTGGTCGATATTCCTTTCATCCTGCTGACGCTGGTGATCATCGCGATGATCGGCGGGGTGGTGGTGTTCGTGCCGCTGGTGCTGATCCCGATCGTGATCGCGGCGGGCTGGATCACCAGCCCCGCGCTCGACCGGCTCGCCGCGCGCTCGCTGGGCCAGGCGCTCGACAAGCAGACCGTGCTGGTCGAGACGGTCGGCTCGCTTGAAATGGTCAAGAGTGCGGGTGCGGGCGGTCTGCTGACCGAACGCTGGCTGCGCTCGCTCCAGATGCATGGAGACTATTCCTCGCGCCAGCGCCTGATCTCGACCATGTCGGTCACCATCGCGGCCTCGGCCAACACGATTTCCTATGCCGGGGTGGTCGTCGTGGGCGTGTTCCAGATCGCGGACGACAAGATGACGATGGGCGCGCTGATCGCGTGCTCTATCCTCGGCGGGCGAGCGATGCAGCCGCTGGCGCAGATCGCCTCGCTGCTTTCGCGCATCTCGACCACGCGGCTGGCCTATCGCCAGATCGACGAGATGATGGAGCAGAAATCGGAGGCGGGCGGGGACGATGCGCTCAAGCCCGCCCGGCTGGATGGCAGGGTGGAGCTGCGCAATGTCACCTTCACCTATCCTGGGGCTGCGGAAAAGACGCTCGACGGGCTGTCGCTGACGGTCCAGCCGGGCGATCACATCGCGCTGCTGGGGCGCGTGGGGTCAGGCAAGTCGACCATCGCGAAGCTGCTGCTCAATCTCTACGATCCGCAGGAAGGCCTCGTGCTGGTCGATGGGACGGATGTGCGCCAGTACGATGCCAAGGCCGCGCGCCGCCATGTCGGCGTGGTGCTGCAGGACCCCTCGCTGCTGACCGGGACCGTGCGCGAGAATATCGCGCTGGGCCGGCCCGAGGTCGACATGGAAGAGGTGCTGCGCGCGTGCAAGGTATCGGGCGCGCACGACTTCCTCGGCCGGATGGCCAATGGTTACGACCTGCGGCTGGCCGATCGCGGCGACAGCCTTTCGGGCGGGCAGCGCCAGTCGATCGCGATCGCCCGCGCGCTGGCGGGCAAGCCGCCGGTGCTGGTGTTCGACGAGCCGACCAGCGCGATGGACAATGCCACCGAATACGAGATGATCACGCGGCTCGAGCAGGAAATCAAAGGGCGTACCTTCATCCTCATCACCCATCGGCCCGCGCTGTTGCGGCTGGTGAACAGGGTCGCGGTGATCGAGAACGGGCGGGTCGCGGTCGATGGCCCGCGTGATGCTGTCCTGAAGGAACTGCAGCGGCCCAAGTCGGCGACGGTATCTGCATCGTGAACGCGAATACGCCTCCTCCTCCCGCAGACGGCGCAGGCCAGAACCGCTCGGCAGCCGAGCCGGCGCAGCTGCTGCGGTCGCCCTTTGCGCCCGAACCCGAGGTGCGCGAGGTGGGCGCCGCGCCGCCCGAGGATCAGGAACCCAGCGGGCTGGAAACGCTGATCGAACGGTTCAGGCCGGGCGGGGCGGCCAATCTGCTGCTGGTGATGATCCTGCTGTTCACCGTCGCGGCGGTGACATGGGCTGCGGTGACCGAACTCGACCGCACCGTGCGGGCCACCGGGCGGGTGATCCCGCTGGGGCGGTTGCAGGTCGTCTCCAACCAGGAGGGCGGGATCGTTTCGGAGATTCTGGTCGAGACCGGCGACCTGGTCGACAAGGGCCAGCCGATGGTGCTGCTCGACCTGACCGAAGCGGGGTCCGATCTGCAAAGCAAGCAGGCGACGCTGGACGCGCTCAACGCCAAGATCGCGCGGCTGGAGGCAGAGATCGCCGGGCGGCGGCCGGTCTATCCGGTGGCGGATAATCCCGAAACCGCGGCGCAGATCCGGATCGAACAATCGCTCCATGCCGCGCGGCTTGCAGAGCTGGCCGATGCTGAGTCCGTGGCGCGCGCGCGGATCGGCCAGGCGCAACGCTCCGTGACGCAGGCCGAGGCGGCACTGGCGGGGCGGCGCACCGCGGCGCAGCTCGCCCGCAGCGAGGCGGATACGATCGCCGGGCTGGTTGCCAAGGGCATCGAGCCGCGCCTCGCCGGGCAGCAGGCGGAAGCGCAGGCGTCGATGGCGCAGAGCGAGGCGGAGCAGGCGCTGGCCGCGGTCACGCAGGCGCGCGATGCGGTGTCCGAAGCGCGCGCCGGGCTGACCCAGGTGCGCAATTCGTGGCGCGCGCAGGCGGGCGACGAACTCGCCACCGCGCAGGCGGAACTGGCGAGCCGGCAAGAGGTGATGCCCGCGCTGGTCGCCCGCGTCGAACGCTCGACCATCACATCGCCGGTGCGCGGACGGGTCAACCGCGTGCTGGTGACCACGATCGGCGCGGCGGTCGCTCCCGGTGCCGAAATCGTCGAGGTGGTCGCATCGAGCGAACAGCTCGCGATCGAGGCGAGCGTGGCACCGCAGGACATTGCCTCGGTGCGGCTCGGCCAGCGTGCAACGATCGACATCAGCGCCTATGATTCAGCGGTATACGGCTCGATCCACGGAGGGGTGATCTCGATCTCTCCGGATGCCACCGTCAACGAGCGGACGGGCGAAAGTTTCTACGCGGTGCAGGTGCGTGCCGATCTCGACGAACTGCGCGAGAAGACGGGACGCGAGCAGCCATTGACTGCGGGTATGACTGCCTCCGTAAACTTACTCGGCGACAAGCGATCGGTTCTGTCCTATATCCTGACGCCGATTACGCGGCTGAGAGACCGTGCGTTCCGCGAATAGACCCGAGGCGTCAGCGCTCGTCTGATTGGCGGATATCGGCCCGGGGAGTGGGATAGCTATGCGGACATTGCGGCCATGCCAGCGACCCATGCGGATCGTCCGGTCGAGTCTTCTTACCGCCGGGCTTGTGGGAGGGATTTTGCTGATGACGACCGGCTGCACCGCTGCGACCGTTCCGGGCGACACCCGTTTCTACTGCTCGATCGAAGGGGCCAAGCTGTTCGAACAGCGGATGACCCGCGACCAGATCTGTGCCCGGCTGAAGGCCCGGCTGGATGCCGCGCTTGGTCGACAGACGGTTATGGCCGAAGACAGCGCGCCCGCCGGTGACGGCGGCGACTGGGTCCAGGCGAGCGCAAGCTTCTCGGCCAACGGCATTGCCAGATTGAACATTACCCGGTCGCAAGCGGGCGACAGGACCGAATTTCCCGAAGTCGAATACATGCTGCTGGATCGTCCGGCAGATGGCGACTTGGTAGATCGCTTGGCCGATCAGGCAGTTAACACCATTTCGACGAATCAGTAACCGTGTTATCCACGATCAGTTTTTCTTTGAGGGGAGAGTAAGATGCCCGATGGCGTGCTGGGGTCGACCGCGACGACGACCAATGTTTCCGTACCTGGAACCTACAGCGGGGAGGCGATCGACACTTCGGGTGACCACGACTGGTATCGGGTCTTTCTGACTGCGGGGCAGACGTACTCCTTCACCACCAGCGCGCCGCAGAGCGGAAGCGGTGTCGATACGATCCTGACCTTGCGCGACGCCAACGGCAACCAGATCGCGACCAACGACGACATCGCCTATCCGGGAAACACCTATTCGGAGATCAGGTTTACAGCGACCACCTCGGGCGGATATTATCTCGATGTCGGCGCCTACAGCACCGGCACCGGCGGCTATACCCTCACGACCGCGCTTGCCGAAGCGCTGCCGATCTTCACCAACGACCAGATTTCGGACCAGCTGACCTCGGGTTACTGGGGCGGTAGCACCCGCCGCTGGAACGTTGTCCCGGGCGGTACGATCACCGTCAACCTGACCGGTCTGACCGCCGAAGGGCAGTTCCTCGCCCGCGAGGCGCTCAACCTGTGGACCGACGTCACGGGGATCAATTTCAGCGAGATCACGACCAGCGCGCAGATCACCTTCGACGACAACGAGTCCGGTGCCTTCGCCGGCGGCTCGACGTCCAACGGGTTCTTCACCGGCAACAGCAGGGTCAATGTCTCGACCGATTGGCTGACGAATTACGGCACCACGCTGAACACCTATTCGTTCCAGACCTATATTCACGAGATCGGCCATGCGCTGGGGCTTGGTCACGGTGGCAACTATAACGGATCGGCCAACTATCCGGCCGACGCCCTGTACCAGAACGACAGCTGGAACACGACGATCATGTCGTACTTCTCGCCGGGCGAGAACACCTATTTCAGCCAGCAGGGCTTCACCTATCAGTACACCATCACGCCGATGGTGGCCGATATCATCTCGACCAATGGCGGGCTCTATGCCTCCTATGCGGGCACCCGCACGGGCGACACGACCTACGGGTTCAACAATACCTCTGGCCGCGCGGTTTACGACGCATCGGTCAACGCCAACGCGACCGTGGCGATCATCGACCATGGCGGGATCGACACGCTCGACTATTCCTTCACCAATGCTTCCTACACCCAGCTGATCAACCTCAATCCTGAGGTCTTCGGCAACACCCGCGGGCGTGTCGGCAATCTGGTGATCGCGCGCGGCACGGTGATCGAGAACGCCATCGGCGGAGCCGGGGTGGACACGATCATCGGCAATAGTGCGGACAACATCCTGCGCGGCAATGCGGGCAACGACACGATCGATGGCGGTCTGGGCACGGATACCGCGGTGTTCTCCGGCAACCGTGCGGATTACACCATCACCAACCTGAGCGGTGGCCGCGTACAGGTATCCGGGACCGACGGCACCGATACCCTGACCGGTATCGAGCGGCTGATGTTCGACGACATGGTGCTGGGGCGCAGCGGTGCCAGCTTCGGCAACGCAACCCAGGCCTATGCCGGCTTTGGCTACAGCCAGTCGGCCGGTGCCTGGTCCGATGACACCACCTATCCGCGCATCGCGCAGGATATGAACGGCGATGGCCGGGCCGACCTGGTCGGGTTCGGCGGAGATGGCGTGTACGTCGCCTTGTCGAACGGTTCGGGCGGCTTCGGCAATGCCTTCCTCGCCTATAACAGCTTCGGTGCCAGCCAGACCGGTGGCGGCTGGAGCAGCAACGACGTCTATCCGCGCACCATTGCCGATGTGAATGGCGATGGCCGTGTCGACCTGATCGGTTTCGGTTCGGCGGGCGTGTACGTGGCGCTCGGCCAAGCGCCGTCGGGTGGGCAACAGCTTGCCTTCGGCGACGTTGCGCTGGTCTATAACGGCTTCGGTGCGAGCGATGCGGCCGGCGGGTGGACCAATGACTCCACCTATCCCCGTACGGTCGCGGACGTAAACGGCGATGGTCGTGCGGATCTGATCGGCTTTGGCGCCGCGGGCGTTTACGTCTCGCTCGGCCAGGCCAATGGCACTTTCGGCGCAACCAATCTGGCGCTCAACGGATTTGGTGCGAGCGATAGCGGCGGCGGCTGGTCGTCGGTCGATCGCTTCCCGCGGCAGATCGCCGACGTCAACGGCGATGGCCGCGCCGACATCGTCGGCTTCGGCGGCAATGGTGCCTACGTATCGCTGGGTCAGGCCGACGGCACGTTCGGCTCCACGATCCTGGGCATTGCCGGCTTCGGTTATTCCGCTGCCGGTGGTGGCTGGGCCAGCGACGATACCTATCCGCGACGCGTGGCCGACGTGAATGGTGACGGATATGCCGACATTGTCGGCTTCGGTTCGGGTGGTGCCTTTGTTTCGCTTTCGCAGGGCGACGGCACCTTCGCCTCTCCGATCCTCGCGATCGCTTCTTACGGGGCCAGCGATGCCGCAGGTGGCTGGACCTCCAATGATCGCTTCGTGCGCACCATCGCGGATGTCGATGGCGACGGGATCGGCGATATCGTCGGCTTCGGTGGGGACTGGACCTACGTCTCCTACGGCGGGTCGGACTTCACCCAGGTCCAGGCGACCTCGGGCGAGCTGCAGTTCGCTGCCGAGGCCGCGGCGAATGAAGCGAACCTCGCCAATCGCGGGATCGAGATCGAGCCCGATCTTACCATCCCGATCGAACAGTATAGCGGTTGCCCGTGCGGCGGCGCGGCCTGCAGCCATGGCTATGATGACGCGGTGGCCGCGTTGCAGAACCTGGGCGAGGGTGATGGTGCCTTCGTGGCGGAGAACCCCGCCGACGTGTTCTACCCCGTGGCAGATTATGTGCCCTCGCAGGCAGTCGAAGGCATTATGTTCGCCGATGGTAATTTTGCGGCACCAGGCATGATGTTCA
Organism: Alteriqipengyuania abyssalis; assembly: GCF_019857185.1. Taxonomy (GTDB): domain Bacteria; phylum Pseudomonadota; class Alphaproteobacteria; order Sphingomonadales; family Sphingomonadaceae; genus Alteriqipengyuania; species Alteriqipengyuania abyssalis. The sequence goes on from NZ_JAHWXP010000001.1 coordinate 255,851, forward strand.
TGGGCGGCGGCCGGGGCGGCATGATCGATCCCGATCCCGTGCTGATCTACTGACGCCACATCCTATTTCTCAGGGCGACCCCACCGGTTGGCGCAGGCCGACCGGTGGGGTCGTTTCGTTCTGCCGCGCGCAAACTCCCCCCTCAACCGGTCGCCTCTCTATCGACGTCGCGGCTTGACGGTCGGGGCGCGGGTTGCAAACTTCCTCCTGCGCAAAGGTTCTGCGAACCGCTGTGGAGGGGGAAAGGCAATGGTTCACAAGATCGCACCGGCTGCGGTGCTGGCGGCGCTATGCGCCTGCCCGTCGATGGCGCAACAACCGCAGAGGGCCGAACTGGTCCGGGTCGAGCGCGGGGTGGAGAGCGCTTTTTTCAGCGACACCAGCGAGGCGCGGCGAGAGCTGGCGGCGAAGGTTGAGATGGCGGCGCGCATGGCCTGCGCGGATTCGTGGACGCCACGCACCACGATCTACGAATCGATCGATTATCAGGTCGACTGGTCGGAGGGCGACCGTGCGCATCCGGACAAGCGCAAGGCGATCGCGCGCAATATCAGCGTGCGCTGTCGCCTCTAGCGGGCGCTCTGGTTACTCGGGCGTGGCCGCGCTAGAGCCGTGCGGATGAACACGCATGCACCGAAGGCGGCCGCAACGCCCGCCGCGACCATCCGCCCGTGGACCGCACGTTCGCTCCTATTCGTGCCCGGCGATTCGCCGCGCAAGCTTGAAAAGGCGCTGGCGGGCGAAGCCGACCTGATCATCCTCGACCTGGAGGACTCGGTCGCCGAGAGCGCCAAGCCTGCCGCGCGCGAGCATGTGGCCGGGGCGCTGGCGGAGCAGGGCGAGCGGGCCAAGCCGCTATGGGTGCGGATCAACCCGATGGATACGGCCCACGCGCTGACCGATCTGGTTGCGATCGTGAAGCATCGCCCCGACGGGATCATGCTGCCCAAGGCGACGCCGGACGAAACACGCCTGCTGGGCCACTATCTCACCGCGCTCGAGGCCGCCGCCGGGCTCGAGGCGGAGAGTATCCGCCTGATCGTGGTCGCGACCGAAACCGCGCCTGCGCTGTTCCGGCTGGGCGACTATGCCGGCGTGCCCCGGCTCGACGCGCTGACCTGGGGCGCGGAAGACCTCGCGGCGGCCTTCGGCGCGGCAGCCAACCGCGATGCGCAGGGCAATCTGCTCGAACCCTTCGCGCTGGCGCGCACGCTGTGCCTCGCGGGGGCAAGCGCGGCAGGCATTGCCCCGATCGAGACGATCGACCCCAATTTCCGCGATGAGGAGCGGATGGACCGCACCGCGCAGGCGGCCCGCACGCTCGGCTTTCGGGGCATGATGTGCATTCATCCCGCGCAGATCGGGCCGACCAACCGCGCCTTCACACCCTCGGACGAAGATCTTGAGTGGGCACGCCGGATCGTCGCCCTGTTCGAGGAGAACCCCGATGCAGGCGCGCTCCAGCTCGATGGCGAAATGGTCGACATTCCGCACCTGAAACAGGCGCGCGGCTTGCTGGCGCAGGCGGGCGAATAGACGCCCGCCTCGCGCGGCATATCTCGCGCGGCGACTAGCGCCCCTTGAACTGCGCCTCGCGCTTGCCGAGGAAGGCTTGAACGCCTTCCTTGAAATCCTCGCTGTTGCCGGCGATCCGCTGTGCCTCGGCCTCGGCATTCATTGCGTCGGACAGGCTTTGCGACTGCGCATTGCGGACCAGCCGCCGGATCTGCCCCATCGCAACCGTGGGGCCATTGGCGAGCCGGGTGGCCAGCGCGCGCGCCTCGTCCATCACCGCCGCATTCTCGACGCAGCGGTTGATCATGCCCAGTTCGTAAGCGCGCTCTGCGGGAATGCGCTCGCCCAGCAGCATTGCTTCCATCGCTGCCGGGATGCCCGCTGCCTTGGGCAGCACCCAGGTCGCGCCGCCATCGGGCACCAGGCCGATATTGATGAAGGCCTGCAGGAAATAGGCGGACTTGCCCGCCACGATCAGGTCGCCCGACAGCGCCAGCGTGCAGCCGATACCGGCAGCCGCGCCGTTGATCGCTGTCACCACCGGAATGTCGAGCCCGGCGAGGCTCAGCATCAGCGGGTTGAAACTGGTCTGCAGCGACCGGCGCGAGGCATCGCCTGGATTGCCGCCATCGAAGGTGCGCCCGCCCAGTTCCGCGCCCGAACTGAACCCGCGTCCCTCTCCGGTGATGATCAGCGCGCGCGCGCGCATCGCGGGCAGTGCATCGAATGCCTTGAGCATTTCGCCGACCATCTCCGGCCCCATCGCATTGAGCTTGTCCGGCTTGTTCAGCGTCAGGGTCACGATCCCGTCGGTCTGTTCAACGCGAATGGTTTGGTAGTCTGCCATGCTTTGCTCCTCGATCCCGCTTTCGTTTGGGCCATCGGTTCGGGCAAATGAGCGGATTTGGCAAGGGTTGCGGTTTGCAATTTGTCGTCGGTGGTTGCGCGCGCCCGGCGCTCCTGCCAACCGATCCAGCATGAGTACAGAGAGCGACGCCACCTTCCTCGCCACCGAGGGGATTCACAATTTCCGCGATTACGGCGGTTATCCCACGCAGGGCGGGGGACGCGTGGTGAGCGGGCTGCTCTACCGCTCCGGCCAGCATGTCGAGGCGACCGACGCGGACCTGCGGACCTTTGCCGATCTGGGCATCCGCACGGTGATCGACCTGCGCGGCAATGGAGAGCGGGAACGCCACCCATGCCGCCGCCCCGATCTGTGGGATGGCGAGGTCGTGTTCTACGACGGCGAAACCAGCTCCAGCCCGCCGCACATCCCGCAGGAAAAGCGCGAGCTTACGCCGAAAACCGCGCAGGAGCGGATGCTGACGCTGTACACCCGTATGCCGGAGAACCCGGCGATGCAGGTGATTTTCGGGCAGTACCTGCGCACTCTGGCGGAGCGGGACGGGGCTAGCCTGGTCCATTGCTTCGCGGGCAAGGACCGCACGGGGATAGCGGCTGCGCTGCTGCACCATATCCTGGGCGTATCGCGTGCCGACATGGTCACCGAGTTTCTGCGCACCAATGACGCGCCCACCTACGACATCCTCGAGAGGCAGTCCCTGCCGGGGATCGAGGCGCGGCTCGGCCCGCTCGACCGGCCGACGATCGACGCGCTGATGCAGGTGCGCGAGAGTTACTTCGAGCGCTTCATCGGGACGGTGGATCAGCGCTGGGGTTCGCTCGATGCGTTTCTGGTGCAGGCGATTGGTGTGGATGACGCGCTGCGCGACCAGCTTCAGGCGCGCTTCGTGGCGTGACTCTGCGCGCCATGATCCCCATATTCGCCGCAAGACTTTAGACTGACAGGAGACGCTTCGCACATGGCGACGCACCGCACCAAGATGCTCATCATCGGTTCCGGCCCGGCGGGTTACAGCGCGGCCATCTATGGCGCGCGCGCGATGCTGGAGCCGATCATGGTTCAGGGCCTGCAACCGGGCGGGCAGCTGACCATCACCACCGATGTGGAGAATTATCCCGGCTTTGCCGATGTGATCCAGGGTCCATGGCTGATGGAGCAGATGCGCGCGCAGGCCGAGCATGTCGGCACGCAGATGATCTGGGACACGATCGTGGAGATTGATCTCAAGTCGGGCCCGCCGTTCCGCGCCAAGGGTGACAGCGGCGACGAGTATATCGCCAGCACGGTGGTGATCGCGACCGGCGCCTCGGCCAAGTGGCTCGGCGTGCCGGGCGAACAGGAGCTGGGCGGGAAGGGCGTGTCGGCCTGCGCGACCTGCGACGGCTTCTTCTACCGCGGCAAGAAGGTCGCGGTGATCGGCGGCGGCAACACCGCGGTCGAAGAAGCGCTATACCTGACCAACCACTCCGACGACGTGACGCTGATCCACCGTCGCGACGAACTGCGCGCGGAGAAGATCCTGCAGGAACGGCTCTTCGCTTCGGACAAGATCACCCCGCTGTGGAACAAGGCGGTCGAGCGGTTCGTGCCGGGCGAGAACGGCGCGCTGGATCATCTGGTCCTCAAGGACACGCAGACCGGCGAGGAATCGACTCTGGAGGTCGACGGTGCCTTCGTCGCGATCGGCCATGCCCCCGCGACCGAGCTGTTTCAGGGCCAGCTGCCGCTGGAAGACGGCGGTTACCTTAAGGTCGAGCCGGGCACGCCGAAGACCGAGATCCCCGGCGTGTTCGCCTGCGGCGACGTGATGGACCACACCTATCGCCAGGCGGTGACTGCGGCGGGGACCGGCTGCATGGCTGCGCTGGATGCGGAGCGGTTCCTGTCAGGGATCGAGATCGACCTGCACGGCCATGTCGAGGAAGCTGAAGCGGCGGAATAGCCTGCAACTCCTCCCCCTTGAGGGGGAGGTTGGGTGGGGGTGTACTGCGATCGTGGCTTGGGCCATTAACGTCGAACCCCCACCCCCAACCCCTCCCCAAGGGGAGGGGAGATATGTGGTAGGGCTGCTACCGAATCAGCCCCCAAACACCCGTACGGCGGCGATTCCGATCAGCGCCATCAGCACAGCGCTGGAAACCGCGAACAGCACGAAGCGGACCAGAACGCGGTTGGCGGTGACCTGCACAATGGTGTGGATCACCCGCAGGCCGGTGTAGATCCACGCCAGCAGCGCCGGAACGCCGTCACCCGCGCCGATGATCGCGAGCACGATCCCGACTGCGTAGAACACCGTCGGCTGTTCGTGCAGGTGGTTGTAGTTGTCCGCCTTCCAGTTGACCCGATCGGGCAGCATCGCCCGCAGGCTGGCACCCGTCGCGCCGACCAGCCGGTTCGCGTCGATATCGGGGTGCTTCTGCATCGCCGGAATGCGGGTCGCGTACATCCAGACCCACATGATCATGGTCCAGATCATCAGCGCGACGACGGGTTGCAGGATATCCATGCCAATCATGAGGGCGCTCCGAGAGTTGCGATAAGTGCGTGCACGGCTAGCGCGGCCAGCACCAAGGTCGACGCTATGAAGAGCAGGAAGCGGACCATTACAATATTGACCGTAGCCTGCCAGAGCGAGTGAACGATCCGGAGCCCGACGTAGATCCACGCGAGCAACACATTGATCGGATCGGGCTGGAGGAGCGCGAGGATCACCACCACCGCATAGAACAGCGTCGGCTGTTCCATCAGGTGGGCATAATTATGCGATTTCCATTGGACCTTGTCGGGTACCACGCCTTCCAGATCCTGCCCGCGACCGCCGGGCTTCGAGTTGCCGAAGCCGACCTGCGCCTTCTTCATCGCGGGGAGGCGCGTCAGCGCCATCCAGATCAGCATGACTAGCGACCACGCAACGAGCACCGCCGCCGGCGCGAGCATTTGAGCCTGCATTGATTCCTCTCCCTGAAATCAGTTTTTAATCAAAACCTACGTCCGTTATTGTTGACCGTCAATCCGTGGCCCCGGCGTCGCGGTACAGCCGCTCCAGCCGGTAGTAACCGCCCATTCCATCGCGCCCCTCGCGCCGCCAACCGGGCTGCGCGCCGATCTCTTCCGCAACCTCGGGCAGGTTGAGCCGGGGGGAGACGTGGAACTGCTTGAGCCACCACTTGAGGATACGCGCGCCCAGCGTGTCGCGTGCGCTGTAGCTGCCGAAGTCGACCACGTGCAGCGACCCGCCCGGCGCCACCAATGTGGCCGCATGGCGCATCGCGCGCTCCCAGTCGGGGATCATCGAGATCGAATAGGAGAGGATCACCCGCTCGAATGTCGGGCGACCAAGCATTGCGCGCGCATCGAACTGGCGCGCATCGGCCGACGCAAGGATCGCGCTGGTACCCAGCTTGGCCTGCGCACTGCTGAGCATCTCCGCCGAAATATCGATCCCGAACAGCTTCGTGCCGGGGTAGGCGTGCTGCACCTTCGCCAGATTGCGGCCCGTGCCGCAGGCGATTTCCAGCACCGCATCGCCCGACGCGCAATTCAGCCCGCGGATCAGATCGTCGCGCCCGAACAGGTAGTACTTGCGCGTGACGTCGTAGATGTACTTCTGCCCGCGATAGATCGAATCCATCAGCGCGGCGTGATCGTGGTTGCCCCCCGCGTCTGCCATCACGTCAGCTCGTAAAGGTGGACGCCGCCGTAGATCGAGCTGCGATCGCGCTGGGTCAGATCCTTCGACTGCTCGTCGTGATAGGTCCACTGGTCGAGGATCTCGTTCGGCACGCGGCCCGGCAGCAGGCTGGGCTCGGCAGCGGTGCGGAACAGCACGCGTGCACCCTTGCGCGCCGTCCGGGTCACTTCGCGCCACAGATCGGTCAGCTGGTGATCGTCCATCCAGTCCTGCGCGTCGAGGAAGACGTAGCGATCGAGGCTCATCGCGGGTTGCGAGGAGAGGAATTCGGAAAGGTTGGCGCGCTGCACGCTCAGCCGCGCGACCCGCTCGCGCAGGTCGGCATAGTTCTCGCGCTGGAGGTAGGGCGGCAGCGAGGCGTTCTCGTCCTTCGAATAGCCGCGATTGAAAGCCTGCCACGCGAAATAGTTGTCCTTCACGTCGAAATCGCAGGCCAGCTTCTCCAGCCGCTTGCGCAGCACCTCGGCCATTTTCTCGTCACCTGCCAGCGCGTCGTACTGCGCGGGCGGGATGCCGAGGCCGAAGAGAGAGGCGGGCTGGTTGGTCACCCAGCGGACGAACTTCTTGTCGAACACCGGAGCCAGTTCGTTCTCGAACACCTCGCGCTGTTCCTCCACGCTGGGGGCTTCCAGCACCTTGCGCAGGTCCACACCGTAAAGCTTGGCGAACAGGTGGGCCATGCCGATGAAGTTGCCCAGCAGGCCCTGCTTGTAGATCCCGCGCTGGAACTGGGTGATCCGGCGGCGGCCGCGAATGTCGCGGCCTTCCCAGTACTTGCGGCTTTCCGCATCGAGCAACGGAGCGATCCGGTCTTCGTAGATCGACACGTTTTCCTTGTAGTCGGAATGCGCGAAGAAGCGGCGGAACAGGTCGTAATTGGGCAGCGCGTTGATCGCGGCGATCTTCAGCCGGCCCAGCGCGATATGCGCGCGGTTGAGGTCGACCGCGGTGATCGCCGCGGGGTTCGCGGTGAGGTAGCTCAACGCGTTGCAGCTGCCGCTGGCGATGCACAGCACGCGGCTGTCCTCGTTGATCTGCAGGCCTTCCATGTCGACCACCGGGTCTTCCCAGATCTGCGCGTAGACCAGCCCGCGAAACGCGGTGGCGAAGGCCTTGTCGAGCAGCGTGTCCTTGAGGCCCGAACTCTTGCGGACCACCGAACGGTCGATGATGTGGGTATCGCCTTGCGGCATGGGGGGTAGTCTCCGGTTGCGGTGTTCAGGCTGCGTCGGGCGCGATGGTTGCGGCGTAGGCCGTGGGGTCGACATTGCGTCCGGTCAGCATGATGACGGTATCATCTTCAAGCGCTAGCTTACCGGCAAGGGCTGCCGCAAGGGCCGCCGAGCCGCCGGGCTCTGCCACGAGGCCGAGTTTCGCGAAGGCGAAGCGCTGCGCGGCGCGCACGTCTTCGTCGGAAACGGTCACGCCGGGCTGCGCACGACCGCGCAGCACATCGAGGTTGATCTGCTGGGTCGCCGGCGGCTGGAGCGCATCGCAGATCGTTTTCGGAGCATCGGGCGCGACCTGCACGATCTCGCCCTTGGCGAGCGCCTGACCGACCATGTCCCACCCTTCGGGCTCGACCGGCACGACCTTGCTGTCCGGGCAGGCGAGCGCCAGCCCCGCGGTCAGCCCGCCACCGCCGCAACAGGCGAGGATCATCGGCGGTTGTTTGCCCAGTTGTTCGGTAAACTCGATTCCGGCGCTGCCTTGCCCTTCGATCACCCAGGCATCGGCAAAGGCGTGGACCAGCACTGCGCCGCGCTTTTCGATCTCGCGCGCGGCGACCTCGTCACGATCCTCTCCGGGACGGTCGTATAGGATGATCTCCGCGCCCAGCGCTCTGGTCGCTTCAAGCTTCACCTTGGGCGCATTGCGCGGCATCACGATCGCGGCCTTGATGCCCAGCTTCCTCGCCGCCCAGGCGACGCCCTGCGCATGGTTGCCGGAAGAGACCGCGACCACGCCGCGCGCGCGTTCCTCTTCGTTCAGGCACGAAAGCCGCCACCAGCCGCCACGAATCTTGAACGCGCCGATTGGTTGCAGGCTTTCCGCCTTGATCCAGCAGCGCACGCCGGCGATCTCGACCTGCAGCAGCGGGGTGGGGGGCAGGATCTGCGCGATGCTGCGCGCAGCGGCGATCACGCCATCGCGAGTCGGGGTGCGCATGTCGGCCATCAGCTTGTCGCTCCTGCGGGGCGGCTGACACACCTGACACAGTGTCTTGAGGCGAAAAATCCGGCCGGGTCATGGCGCCCCGGTTCAGGCAGTTCGATGATGGGATTTGGCGCACTCATGCGCCCCCGTTAGAACCCCCGACCGGGTTAGGAAAGCACGCTTTGCCGCAATGCGCGCCGGATCGTTTGGAGGCGCGCGTCCGTTTGGCTAAGGGCGCGCGCAAAGATTCGTATTCGAAAGGAAGACACACATGGCGAAGGTTCTGGTTATCGGGGCAGGGGGCGTGAGCTCGGTCTGCGTCCACAAGATGGCGATGAACAAGGACATCTTCAGCGACATTCACCTTGCCAGCCGCACCAAGTCGAAGTGCGATGCGATTGCCGCTTCGGTGAAGGAGCGCACGGGCGTGGAGATTTCGACCTACGAGATCGACGCCGAGGAAGTCCCCGCGATGGTCAACCTGATCAAGAAGATCGGGCCCAAGCTGGTGGTCAATCTGGCGCTGCCTTACCAGGACCTGCCGATCATGGATGCCTGCCTCGAAGCGGGCGTCGATTACCTCGATACCGCGAATTACGAGCCCAAGGACGAGGCGAAGTTCGAATATCACTGGCAGTGGGCCTATCAGGACCGCTTCAAGGATGCGGGCCTCACCGCGCTGCTCGGCTCGGGCTTCGATCCCGGCGTGACCAGCGTGTTCACGATGTGGCTCAAGAAGCACAAGCTCAAGACCATCCGCCAGCTCGACATTCTCGACTGCAACGGCGGCGATCACGGGCAGGCCTTCGCGACCAATTTCAACCCGGAAATCAACATTCGCGAAGTGACCGCACCCGCGCGCCACTGGGAAAACGGCGAGTGGGTGGAAACGCCCGCAATGCAGGTGAAGACCGAGTTCGACTTCGAGGAAGTCGGCCCCAAGAACGCCTACATGATGTATCACGAGGAGCTGGAAAGCCTCGCCAAGTTCGTCCCCGAGCTGGAGCGCGCGCGCTTCTGGATGACCTTCGGTGATGAATACATCAAGCACCTCAGCGTGCTGCAGGCGGTTGGCATGACCAGCATCGAGCCGGTCAAGTACCAAGGCCGCGAGATCATCCCGCTGCAATTCCTCGCCGCCGTCCTCCCCAAGCCCGAAAGCCTGGGCGAGACCACGAAGGGCAAGACCAATATCGGCGTCATCGCGACCGGCGAAGCGCTCGACGGCAGCGGCGAGAAGACGTTCTACATCAACAATATCTGCAGCCACGAAGCGGCCTACGAGGAAACCGGCAATCAAGCGGTCAGCTACACCACCGGCGTGCCCGCGATGATCGGTTCTGCGATGATGGTGCAGGGCACGTGGGACGGCGACGGCGTGTTCAACATGGAACAGTTCGATCCCGATCCCTTCATGGACATGCTCAACGAACACGGCCTGCCGTGGAACGTGAAGGAGCTGGACGGGCCCGTCGAGTTCTGACCCGAATTAAGATCGCCGCCACCACGATCGAGGCCGTGAAGGGCAACATCGTGACGATGCAGTTCGACGCGATCGTCAACGCGGCCAATTCCTCGCTGCTGGGCGGGGGCGGCGTGGATGGCGCGATCCACCGGGCGGCGGGGCCGGACCTCGTTCACGAATGCCGCCTGCTGGGCGGGTGCAAGACCGGACAGGCGAAGGTCACCAAGGGCTATCGCCTGCCCGCCGACCACATCATCCACACCGTCGGCCCGGTCTGGCGCGGCGGCGATAATGGCGAGCCCGAGCAGCTAGCGAGTTGTTACCGGGAATCGCTCGCCCGCGCGGCGGAAATCGGCGCGCGCAGCGTGGGCATTCCCGCCATCTCGACCGGAATCTAAGGCTATCCGCTCGATCGCGCGGCGCAGCTCGCGGCACGATCGGTTACGGATGTGGTGGCGAATAATCCCGACGCCTTCGACCGCATCGCGCTGGTATGTTTCGACGATGAGGCACTGGCGACTTTCCGGAATGCTCTGGAGACTGTGCAGTGAGCCCGAAACTTGCGCTGCTGGCACCCATCGGCCTGCTGGCCCTGTCCAACATCGTGATGAATGTCGCGTGGTATGCCAACCTCAAGGCACCGGAAAAAACGCTGGTCTGGGCCATCGGTGTCTCGTGGCTGATCGCGCTTGGCGAATACGTGTTTGCCGTTCCCGCCAACCGGATCGGTATTGCCGCCTATTCGCTGGCCGAGCTCAAGACGATCACCACGGTTTTCTCGCTGGTCGGCTTCGTTATCGTCGCCTTCTTCATGTTCGGGGAGAAGCCCGGTCTCAACCAGCTGATCGGGTTCGCGCTGATCGGCGCGGGGTCGTTCTTCATCTTCAAGCCCTGATGGCGCAATCGGTGGGCCGGGCGGTTCGGGCCGGTTGACACACGCGCACCCGACTGCGTTTGGCTGAACGCCGAACGAACGAAACAGCCGGAGACTTTCAGACCATGCGCAAGATCGCCCTCGGGTGCCTGCTTCTCGCTTCGCTGAGCGCGTCCATGCCCGTTGCCGCGCAAGACGCTGCGAGCGAGTCCGCGCCGGATGCAGCGGCCTTCGATGCGGCTGCCGCATGGGAAGAGTTCGAGCATCTGCTGCGCGACAAGTACGCCTATATCGAGCGCGACGATATCGACGTCGAAGCGCAGCTGGACCGCTCCCGCGCGCTGGCCGCGAAGGCGCCCGACAAGGCGGCGCTGCGGCGGATCATGCACCGCACCGCACTGACCTTCATGGACCCGCACCTGATCGTCGGCCCGTTCGAGGATGACGACTACGCGATCGTGATGACCGCCGCCGATCTTGATGCGCGGTTCAAGGAGGGCAGGGCGCTGATCGTCGACGTTCGGCGCGGCTCGCCTGCCTTCGATGCCGGGCTGCGGCCGGGCGACGAGGTGCTTTCCATCGGCGGAACACCGGCGAAGGATGCCGCGCAGGCTCCGTTCGGCGAGGTGCTTCCCGATCCGACCGCTGCACAGCTCGATTACGGGCTGACGCTGGCGGTCAACGGGCGGCGCAAGGGCGACCGTTCGCTGAAGGTCCGCACGGCAACGGGCCAAACCCGCACCTTCGAGCTGGCCTCGATGCGGGACTGGGCCAATTCGCTGCGCGAGCGCAAGCTGGTCGACCTCTCCTTCGTCGGCACCGGCGGCGATGTCGCGGTGCTCACGCCGCTCAATTCCCTTGGTGACAATGGCACGATCCCCGCCTTCGACGCGGCGATGAAAGAGGCCATTGGGGCCGGTGCGCGGGCGATCATCCTCGACATGCGCGAGACGCCGAGCGGGGGCAATACGGAGGTCGGTCGCTCCATCATCGGGCACTTCACCGACCGGGTGAGCCCCTACCAGATGCACCGCATTCCTGCGCTGGAGCGCGAGTTCACTGTGCCGCGCCAGTTCGTCGAATATGTCTTCCCGCGCGAACCGCGCTTCGACGGCCCTGTGGTCGTGCTGCACGGGCGCTGGACCGGCAGCATGGGCGAGGGGATCGTCATCGGGATGGACGCGGCGACCAATGCGACCACGATCGGCTCCAACATGGGCGATTTGCTGGGAGGGCTGTGGAACGAGCAGCTCGAACTGAGCGGCGCGCGCGTCGATCTGGGCGGCGAAGCGCTGTTCCACGTTGATGGCACCCCGCGAGAGGATTACGTCGCCGCCATCCCGATCGAACCCGCCAGCACCGGCGCCGATGGGTCGGACCCCGCGATTGCGCGGGCGCTCAAGCTGCTGGAGAAGCGGTGACGCCGGCCACCGGTCAGCCGGTTGCGGGACGCCCGCTATAGGCAATTGCCAGCCGCGCCACCGTCCACACCAGCCCGAGAACCGCGGTCGCCAGCAGCAGCAGCGCCATATCGGGCTGGTACTCCCGCAGTGTCGATAGCGAGACGCCGAAGAGCTGCGGGATCAGGACGACGCAGACCCATGCCAGCGCGATCATTGCGGGCAGCGGGAACCACAGGCTGAACAGGCCGAACCGGCTCGCTCGCTTCGCGCGCAGCGCGCCGCGCTTCCACCACGCCCAGATTATCGCCAGCAGGAAGATCACCGGCGCGGCGGCGAGGGTGAGGAAATTGGCCTTGCGCATCGTGGCGCCGTTATCCTGAGCCTGCGGCAGGTCGAGCGCGCGGGCGACCAGGCCGAGGCGCAGATCGGTGCTCTCGGCAAAACCCATCCCGCTGCTGCCATTGGTCAACACCACCACGCCGCGGCGCTTGGCCGGGATCATCGCCGCGATCGTATCGAAGCCGGGGCTGGTGCCGGTGTGATAGGCGCTGCCCTCTGCGTTATCGAGCATCCACCCCAGGCCATAGCCGGGGGTGGCATCACTCGCGGGTTGCAGCATCCGCGCCTTGCCCGCCGCGCTCAGGATATCGTCCCGCCCGTTCATCATCATCCGCAGATAGCTCGCCAGATCGCCCGCAGTGGAGACGATCCCGCCCTGCGGGGCCGAGGCCAGCGTTGCGCCTTGGGCGGCAACCGGGCGCATCGATCCGAACCACGGCGTATGCCCCCGGGCCATCGCGTGGCGCTCTCCGGCACCCGATACGAAGCTGTGCTCCATCCCCAGCGGCCCGAAGATCTTCGTGGTGACGTAGTCGGGGTACGGCATGCTGCCGACGACCTCGATCAGGTGGCCGAGGATCAGGTAATTGGCGTTGGAATAGGCCCACCGGCTGCCGGGCGGGTACGCTGGTGACTGGTCGGCATACCAAGCCGCGCGGTGGGCAATCGCATCGGCCCCTGCATCGCTCTCCTCAGGTGCGCTGTTGCCCTGCAGGGTCGAATAGCCGCTGGTGTGGCCGAGCAACTGGCGCACGGTGATCGCGCCAGCAGGCGTGTTCGCAAACTCTGGCAGATAGCGCGCGATCGGCGCGTCGAGATCGATCTTGCCCGCCTCGACCAGCTGCATCACCGCCAGCGCGGTAAAGCTTTTCGAGATCGAGCCGAGCAGGAAGGGCGTGTCCTCGGTCACCGCGGCGCTGCCGCCCGCTTCCAGTGTGCCGCGTGCGCCGGTGGTGATGGCATCGCCGTCGACCACGGCCCACGCCACGCCCGGCAGGGGCGTGCGCTCCATCTGCGCATCGACGAACGCATCGATCTCGCCCGCGCTCGCGCCCGCCGCTCCCAACAGAGCAAGCAGACACAAAATCATTGCCAAAAGGCGGAGCATTCTCCGTTCCCCAATGTCCCCGGATCATCCCGACCTACCACCGATCGCCGCGCGCGTCACAAGTGCTCGACCGACACACGACATGCCCCGATGACATGACCCGATCGCTTCCCTATCTGGCGCTCCATGGAAACAAAAGCCGGCGACCCGGGCGCCTTCGCCCAATTCGATCTCTCCCGCGTCGATACGCCCGCCTTCGTGGTGGATGCGGCGAAGCTGCGCGAGAATTGCCGTATCCTTGCGGAAATCCGCGACGAGGCGGAGATCAAGATGCTCAGCGCGCTCAAAGCCTTCAGCATGTGGAGCACCGCGCCGATCATCGGCGAATATCTCGATGGCGTGTGCACCTCCGGACTGTGGGAAGCGCGCCTTGCCTCCGAGTTCTACGATGGCGAGATCAGCACCTATTGCGCGGCCTACAAGCCGGAGGAGCTGGAGGAGGTCGCGCGCCTCTCCGACCATGTTATCTTCAACTCGCCCGGCCAGATGCGGCGCGCGGCGCTGATTCTGGAGCAGGCGAAGGCGAGCGGCGGGGCGTTCGATGTCGGCCTGCGCATCAATCCTCAGGTGCCCACCGGCGAAGTGCCGCGCTATGATCCGTCTTCGCCCGGCAGCCGCCTCGGCTTCCCGCTCAGCCAGCTGACCGAAGAGCACATGGAGGGCGTGGAGGGAATCCACTTCCACAATCTGTGCGAGCAGGGGTTCGAGCCGCTGCACCGCACGTGGGACCGCGTTTTCGACGCGATCGAGCCGTATTTCGGCCAGCTCAAGTGGATCAACATGGGCGGCGGGCACCACATCACCCGGACCGACTACGAGCGTGAGGAGCTGATCGAGTTCCTGCGTGATGCGAAGGAGGATACCGGCGCGGAAATCTATCTCGAACCGGGCGAGGCGGTCGCGCTGGATGCAGGCATCCTGGTGGGCACGATCCTCGACACCGGCGAGAACGACGGCCCGATCGCAATCACGGACATCTCCGCCACCTGCCACATGCCCGACGTGATCGAAGCACCGTACCGGCCCGCCATGCTGCACGAGAAGGCGGGTGAGCCGCCGGTGCGCCTCGGCGGCCCCTCGTGCCTCGCCGGAGACGTGATCGGCGAATATTCGCTACCCGTGCCCAACGAGCCGGGCCAGCGGATCGCCTTCCTCGACCAGGCGCATTATTCGATGGTGAAGACCAACACCTTCAACGGCGTCCCGCTCCCCTCGATCTGGCTGTGGGACAGCGAAACCGACGTGCTCGAATGCGTGAAACGCTTCGGGTACGAAGAATTCCGCAACCGCCTGTCGTAACGCGAAAAGGGCGGTTTCCTGCCCGCTCATGGCGGGGGCGACGGGGGTTGCGGGACCCTCTTCGGAACTCCTAGGCTGGGCAGCGTTGAATCATCAGATGCTGCGCATACCGATTTCTCTTGCATCATGCTGCGGAACGCCTATTTGCGCGCCTCCGCTGCCCCAAGGGGACTCTAACCGCAAGGCAGCCCTTGTCTGAAACCTAACCGTTTTGGGGGTCCCTTGAATTGGCCACTTATCCCGACGCTCGATCCGTAGTTGCGGCGCTTTCGCCTGACGAACCGGTTATCCTGAACCGTCCGCACGCTGCGGCACGCGCTGCGCGTTTCTTCGTGGACGGCTTTCGCGGGCGTGCACTCTATGCAGTAAAAGCGAATCCCTCGCCCGAGCTGATCCGCATCCTGTGGGACAACGGGATCACCCATTACGACGTCGCCTCGATCGCCGAGGTCCGGCTGGTGCGCGGGCTGCTGCCCGATGCGGAACTGTGCTTCATGCACCCGGTCAAGCCGCGCAGCGCGATTGCCGAGGCGTATCACCAGCACGGCTGCCGCACCTTCAGCCTCGATAGCGAGGAGGAGCTGACCAAGATCGTCGACGCGTGCCGCGCGCCCGACGGCAGCCCGGCAAAAGACCTCAAGCTGCTGGTGCGCCTGCGCGTCTCTTCCGAATTTTCCGAGCTGTCGCTCGCCAGCAAGTTCGGCACCGACCTGATTGATGCGCCCGTGCTGCTGCAGCAGACCCGCCAGCATTGCGACTGGCTGGGCGTGTGCTTCCATGTTGGCAGCCAGGCGATGACGCCATTCGCCTATGTGCAGGCGCTTGAGCGTGCGCGCGCCGCGATTGCTTCGTCCAGCGTGGTGATCGACATCATCGACGTGGGCGGGGGCTTCCCGAGCATCTATCCGGGCATGGAGCCGCCGCCGCTCGAAGACTATTTCGACGTCATCTTCCGCGCATCCGAATCGCTGCCGATTTCCTATTCGGCGGAGCTGTGGTGCGAACCCGGCCGGGCGCTGTGCGCGGAATATTCCTCGCTGCTGGCGAAGGTCGAAAAGCGCCGCGGGACGGAGCTGTACATCAACGACGGCGCCTATGGCGCGCTGTACGATGCCGCGCATCTGGGCTGGAAATTCCCGGTCCGCGCGCTCGGCCGTGACGAGCATGCCGCAAGCGAGGATTTCTCCCTCTACGGCCCGACCTGCGACGATGCGGACTATATGGAAGGGCCCTTCGCGCTTCCGGCCGACATCAAGGCGGGCGACTATGTCGAGATCGGCATGCTGGGTGCCTATGGCGCGGCGATGAAGACCGATTTCAACGGCTTCGGCGCTAATATGGCGATCGTGGTCGGCGACGATCCGATGCAGACTCTCTACGATGGTCGCCGCGAACGCCCAGAGACGGACAACGTGGTCAACCTGCGCTAGTTTGTGCTGCGGGGCGATGGGATGGCCTGCCGCTCCGCCGCCTTCTGCGCTTCCCATTCGGCCATGCGCATCGCCTGATAGCGGCGCAGCAGCTCGACCCTGCGCGGGCGGAAGCTCGTCTCCCCCAGCTCCAGCCGTTCCATCCGCGCGACCTCGAAGGTGCGGTATCCTTCGCGCAGCAGGCACCAGCCGACGACCATCAGCGTGGTCGGGCTGTAGGACAGGCCCAGCGGGAGGATTTCGCGCTGCGTGACCCGCTCCTGCCGGTCGCGATAGGTAATCGTCACGCTCATCTCGTCCCAGCAGGCCTGGCGTAGCAGGTCGACATCGACCGCGATTTGCGGGCGCTCTGCGGGCATGCGCCACGATCGCATGATCGCGTGCATCGACTGGCGCGCCTGACGGTCGGGCAGGGTGGCAATGATCCGCGCCATCGCGTCGCGGCCCGCCTTGGCGAGTCGCTCGTCACCCAGCTCGTCCAGACTGCCCACCGCCAGCATCAGCGCCTCTGTTTCGAGGCGCGTGAAGCTTTGCGGGGGCAGCGCCGGGTCTTCGGTCAGCGTATAGCCATAGCCTGCCGCACCATCGATCAGCACGCCCCCTGCGCGCAAGGTGGCGATGTCGCGATAGAGCTGGCGCTGCGAGATCTCGGTTTCCGCCGCCAGCCGCTCCGCCGTGACGGGCGAGGGCAGCCGCCTGAGCGCGGCGAGCAGTCGCATCAACCTGTCCTGTCGTGCCATCGCTGCTGCCTCTTTCTGTCAGGAGGGCGGGCATATCCCTGCGCCATCGCAAACGGAAAGGAAAAAGCACATGCTTACGCTCTATCACTCGCCCCAGTCACGCTCGGACACGGTCGTCGATCTGATCCGCATGCTCGGCGCGGATGTGGATATTCGCGAGGTCACGATCCGCCGGCAGGATGGCTCGGGCGCGCAGGACCCGGACAATCCGCACCCGGAAAAGAAGGTGCCTTACCTGGTCGATGGCGACGAGCATGTGCGCGAGCGCGGGGCGATCATGCTCTACCTGACCGACAAGTATCCGCAGGCGAAGCTGGGACCGCTGCCGGGCGATGCGGGGCGCGGCGCTTACCTGTCTTGGCTGTCCTATTATCAGGGCATCATGGAGCCGCTGCTGATCCTCCAGTGGGCAGGCATCGAAAATCCGGTCGTCACGGACGGGTTGGGCGACATGGAGCGGATGCTGGAGACGCTCGCCACTCCCTTGCGCACCGGCCCGTGGCTGCTGGGCGAGCGGTTCAGCGCGGCGGACATGCTGCTGAGCTCGCCGTTCCAGTGGTTCGGCGATGCCCTGCCCGCGGGGCCGGAGGTGAAGAGCTGGGTGGAGCGCTGCGCGGCCGAGATGGCCGAAGTTACCGCCTAGGAGAGTTGGGGGAGGGCCGGGCAGGCTCTCCCCTCAGCCGTCGAACCCGACGAAGCGGACGGTTTCGTCCAGCGGCTTGCGTTCGGAGACCACCGCGTTGGCGGGGAAGTCAGGGTCGGGCCAGCCCATCGCGACGCAGATCATGATCACCTGATCCTCGGGGATGTCTGCATGCTCGCGCACCACCGGGCTCTGCATGATCCCCTGCGAGTTGATCACGCAGCCCAGCCCGCGGGACCATGCCGCGTTGACCAGCGCATTGGTGATCGCACCGCAATCGAACGGCGCAATGTCGCTGCCGAGAATGTCGCGATCATAGGTCACCACGATCGAGACGGGCGCATCGAACTGGCGAAAACCGCGCAGCGTCCAGTCCTGCCTGCGCTCCTTGTCCTCACGCTCGATCCCCATCGCGCCGAACAGCTGCTTGGCGACGTCGATCTGGCGGCGGCGGTGGTGCTCGGGCATCTCGCCTTCGGGCCGGCGGAATTCGCGCGTGTCGGGATTGCCGGCGAGGATGCCCTCGGTGTTGCCCCGCCGGATCGCGTCGAGCGGGTCGCCGGTCACCACGGTGAAGTTCCAGCACTGGTTGTTGTACGAGGACGGAGCGCGGGTCGCGAGGGTGATGACCTCCTCGATCAGCTCGCGCGGGACCGGCTTGTCCAGAAAGCCGCGAATGCTCCTGCGGCCGGTGACGACCTCGTCGTAAGTTTGATTGCGATTCCCGCCCACGCGTGTCTCTCCCTGTTTTAGGCCGACCGGGTAGCGCGGGTGTGGGGGCGCGGCAAATCCGTTACGGAAGTGCGGGTCAGGGGCGCGCGGCGGGCAGGCAGCGGCCGGTCGCGGGCTGGGCGAACAGGCGGCAATCGAAGAACACCGCCTCCGGATTGCCGTTGCGCGGCGCGAGGTAGCTGAAGCGCAGCTGGCGGCGTGCCTCGTTCGATAGCGGCAGTTCGCTCGGAATCGCGCTCGCCTCGCTCCAGCCATAGACCTGGCAGAAGCGCGAGCCGGGGCACAGCGTGCGCGCCTGCGCGACGATCGCCGCAGGATTGTCGCCCGCGCCGACCAGCACGAAATGCGCGCCCGGGCCGGGGCCTTGCGGGGCTGCTGGTGCGGGTGCGGGGGAGGCGCTCGCGGAAAGCTCTGTCTTGTCCTGTCCGCCCACATCCTGTGTGGCGGTGATGCTGCGCACCGCGCGCTCGTCACCCAGCAGGTGGGGCAGCAGCGTCTCGTCGCGCACGACCGCCTGCGCGGTGCTGCGCAGCGCCATCGGATCGGGCTCACCCCCGCGATAGGTCGCGTTGAGCGCGGTCCCGGTGCCCCAGAAACCGCGCCAGCGGAAGAACAGGTGCGGGCCGACCGTGGCGATCTTGTCCAGCTTGGGGCTCCACCAGGGATAGACGTAGTTCGCGTGGTAATGGGTCGCGATGCCGACCGTTTTGTCGACCCGCCCGCCGAGCGCTTCCTCCGCGCGCTGGCGCGCCGCGCGCCACTGGGTTTCGGGGTAGCTGCGGGGGAGCGATCCGTCGCAAGTGAAGGTGAACTGGCACCCGGTGCGCCGCTCCGCCCCCTGATAGACCACGCCGCACACCGTGTTGGCGAAGGCGGGGTGGCGCGTGCGGTTGAGGATGACCTGCATCACCGCGCGCTGGTCCGCATCGCCATAGCCCGCCTCCGCCATCGCCGCGAGCGCGAGGCAGTCGCGCGCACGCGTGCGGTCGGCGGCGCTGCCGGTGAAGCGGAAGGGCGGGGCGATCCCGGGGCCGCCATCGACGATGTCGACCGCAGCATTCTGCGCCTGCGCATCGTCGGGCGCGAGCTGCGATTTCAGCGTGTCCGCCTCCTCGCCACTGGCGGGAAGTGCTTGCACGCTCTCGAGCGGCGGAGCGTCTGCTTGTGCGATCGCATGCGGCGGCTCAGCCGAGGGCGCACCTGCCAGCGCCAGCCCGGCGAAGGTCGCCAGCAACACCGCCAGCACGCCGACCAGCGGAACGTTCTCCCGAAACCAGGTCGATCGCACGAAATCCATCGCGCCTATTTAGAGCCTGCGGGCGGCAATTCCATTGCTGTTCGTGCCAACATGCGAGTGGCTTCGACGAACTTCGCTGCCCGACGCGCGCCTAGCTGTGCGCAGGCCGGTCCCGGTGCTTCTGCAAGGTGCCTGCCACTTGGCCGAGCGCCGCACCGACCTTTTCGGGAAACTCGCCCGGAGCGAAATCGACCGTGGTGTTGTGCGCGGTGGCGACGCGGCGGGCATCCGCCCAGTCCTGCGCCATGCCGATCGCCCATTCGCGGAAGGCGTCTGCGGCGTAGGGGTTGGGCTCCAGCGCCTTGGCCAGCGTCGGGTGGAACGCCAGCTTGCCGGTAAATGGCAGCAGCGAGAGCGGGAAGGGCGCCTTGATGCACGACAGCGTGTCGTCGACGAAGATCGTCTTGCTGGGGCGGTGGTAGGCCAGCACCGAGGAGAAATGCACGTTCTCGTCCTCGCACACCATCTGCACGCCTTCGGGGACGGAGAAGGTCAGCGCATCGCCGAACAGCCCGTCGAGCGCGCCCGCCTCGCAGAAGTCGCTCTCCCACTGGAGCTGGGGAAACTTCTCGTGATGGCGGCGCGTGCCGTAGAGCTTCGCGTGCGGATAGGTCTTCGCCATCCACTCGATATGCAGCGTGTGGAAGGGGTGAACGTTGATGATTGCGGCGACCTTCTTGCCGCCATCGGTCAGCGCGTCGACCTTGGCCTTCAGGTCATCGTCCAGCGTATAGCTGTCGAGGAAGACGAAGCGCCCGTCGGGCAGCTCGACCAGCGCGCAATGCGTGCCGAGGTCGACCACGCCGCCCAGCTTGAACGATCCGCGGATGTGATGGAAACCGTCGCCGAAATCGGTGAGGGTTCCGGGCTTCACTTTTGTTATCTCTGCCATGATGGCCAAGCGATCAAAGAGCCGCTCGGTTCCGCAGTGCAGCAATTAGCCCGCGGCTATGCCGCCTGCCGCAGCTCCAGCTCCAGCCGGTCCCAGATCTCGGCCAGGGCATCGACCAGCTCGCGCATCATTTCCTCGGTGTGCGCGGGGCCGGGGGTGAAGCGCAGGCGCTCCGTTCCGCGGGGCACGGTGGGGAAATTGATCGGCTGGACGTAGACGCCGTATTCGGCGAGCAGGATGTCGCTGATCCGCTTTGCCTTGACCGGATCGCCGACCATCAGCGGCACGATGTGCGTGGTGGAATCCATTACCGGCAGGCCCGCATCGCGCATGATCTGCTTGAGCATGGCGGCGGCCGCCTGCTGCGCGTCGCGTTCCTCGCTGCTGGCCTTGAGGTGCTTGACCGAGGCGAGCACGCCCGCGACCAGCACTGGCGAAAGCGAGGTGGTGAAGATGAAGCCCGGGGCGTAGCTGCGGATGCAGTCGACGATGCGCTTGTCCGCCGCGATATAGCCGCCCATCACGCCGAACGCCTTGCCCAGCGTGCCTTCGAGAATGTCGATCCGGTGTGCGGCCTCGTCGCGCTCTGAAATCCCGCCGCCGCGCGCGCCATACATGCCGACCGCGTGGACTTCGTCGCAATAGGTCAGCGCGTTGTACTTTTCCGCCAGGTCGCAGATCGCGTGCAGCGGGGCGACGTCGCCATCCATCGAATAGACGCTTTCGAAGGCGATCACCTTGGGCACGTCGGGATCTTCGGCGGCCAGCAGCTCCTCGAGATGTTCGAGGTCGTTGTGCCGGAACACGCGCTTGGCGCAGCCCGAATTGCGGATGCCCGCGATCATGCTGGCGTGGTTGAGCGCGTCGGAAAAGATCACGCAGCCGGGCAGCAGCTTGGCCAGCGTGGAGAGCGTTGCGTCGTTGGAGACGTAGCCGCTGGTGAAGATCAGCGCCGCTTCTTTGCCGTGCAGGTCGGCGAGTTCCGCCTCCAGCTCGATATGGTAGTGCGTGTTGCCGCCGATATTGCGCGTGCCGCCCGAACCCGCGCCGACATCGTGCAGCGCCTGCTCCATCGCTTCGGTCACCTTGGGATGCTGGCCCATCGCGAGATAGTCGTTGGAGCACCACACGGTGATCGGCTTCGGGCCGTTATGGCCATGGAAGCAGCGCGCATTGGGGTAGGCACCCTTGTTGCGCAGGATATCGATGAAGACCCGATACCGGCCCTCTTCGTGCAGGCGATCGATCGCCTTGTCGAATATATGGCTGTAGTTCGTCACGGTGGGGCACCGTTTAAAGGTCAAAAACGGCAGTTTCCAGCGTGATCTTTGCGAGTGATTCGCAAAGGCGGAGGATATATTGCAATCAGAATTGCGTTGCGTGCATCAGCCCGTGACGCTCGAGCATGGGGGTGAGGGGGGTCAGGCTGTCCGCGCTGCCCGTCGCCACCGCGAAATCGATGCCCTCGCGGGCGAAATCCTGCCCCTGCGTCAGCGAGGCGATCCGCCGGGCGATCCCTTGCGCGCCGTCGACCAGCTTGATGTCCTGCCCGAACACCGCCCGCAGCTCGTCGGCCAGCAGCGGGAAGTGCGTGCAGGCGAGCACCAGCGTATCGAGGTCTTGCGCCTGCGGATCGTCGCGCAGGCCAGCGACCGCTTCCGCCACCGCACCATCGGCCAGTGTCTCGCCGCGCATCTTCGCTTCGGCCAGCGGGACCAGCGCATCTGATGCGTGGCGGATCAGGCGCTTGTCGGCGGCGAACTCCGCCTCCAGCCGGTCGACATAGGGCTGGCGCACGGTCGCCCCGGTGCCGAGCAGGCCGATCACGCCGGTTTGCGTCGCCAGCGCGGCGGGCTTGATCGCGGGGACGGTGCCGACGATCGGCACCTCCAGCACGTCGCGCACCATCGACAGCGCGATGGTGCTGGCGGTGTTGCACGCGATGCAGATCAGGCGCGGCTGATAGCGCTCCGCCATCCGGCCGAGCAGGCCGCACACGCGCGCGGCGACCTCGGCCTCGCTCTTGGTGCCGTAGGGAAGGCCGGCGAAATCGGCGGCGTAGATCACCGGCGCCTGCGGCAGGGTTTTGCGTAGCTCGGCCAGGATCGTCAGCCCACCGACGCCGGAATCGAAAATCAGGATGGGGGCGGCGGGGTTCATGCGCTGGATCGCATGGCCCCGCGCGCCCTCTTGGTCAATTCTCCGAAGGTTTCTGGACCTTCAGCACGGTGGAGATCTCGATGCCGAGTTCCGCCAGGCGCGCCCGGCTCCAGCTGGTATATTCGCGAAAGGAAATGCGTCCGTCTTTGTCAGTGTCTGCAGCGTCGTAGAATTCGGCAAGCTGCACCGGATCGCTCGCATCGCCCAAGGTCGCTGTGCCAGTCAGCATCTCGCCCTGCTCGGCATCGGTGAAAACGGCTGCATCCGTCGTGCTCTCTCCGCCATCGGACATCGTGTCCCGGTCCTCGAAGACGAGGGTGACGAACGGCGACTCGGGCTTTTCCAGAAAGCCACTGCCGTTCTTGTCGAGCTCGTCGAAAATCTTCTCCGAGTTGCCGTTCAGCTCGATCTCGCGGGTCTGATCCACGGTTTCTGGAGCGGGGGTGGTCGGGGCGAGGGCGAGCGCGGCTACGAGTGTGACAAACATGGCAATAGCTCCAAAAACAATGGTTGGGAGTTGCCTCGATTTGCGCGTGACGGGCGGCGGAGGAAGGTCCGGTGAGCCGGTTACGGGCCGGTCGTACCCTTCGGCACGGGCCAGAACGCGCGCCGCTTCCAGCGATGTCGCCACGTTCAGCTTGGTGCGCGCCATTTTCAGGCGTTTCTCGACGGCATGATGCGAGACATCGAGTTGCAGTGCGATTTCCTTGGCCGTCTTGTGTTCGAGCCAGAGCCACAGGCACTCGCGCTCCTTTTCGGTCAGCCGCTCAATGGCGGAAGTCGGGATGGAGGGCTGATCGGCTGGCATCGGGCGAAGGATTGCCGCTGGAGATGCTCGGGGCAAGGTACGGTCGGCTGGTACCGCCGAATTTATCCGGTGTGGTTGCGGTGTGGGCTTCGACAAGCGGCGCCGACGGGCTATGGAACCGGCATGGACGTTTTGCTCGCTGCCGCGCTCGGCTACCTCCTCGGTTCGATTCCCTTCGGCTACCTGCTCACCCGCGCGGCGGGGCTGGGCGATGTGCGCGCGCAGGGCAGCGGCAATATCGGTGCGACGAACGTGCTGCGCACCGGCAGCAAGAAGCTGGCGGCGGCGACGCTGCTGCTCGATCTGGCCAAGGGCCTCGCCCCGGTACTGATCGCCCGCGCGCTGTTCGACCAGCCCGATGCGATGCCGCAGGCGGCGTACGGCCCGGTGCCTGTCGCCGCGCTGTTCGCGGTCATCGGCCACTGCTTCCCCGTCTGGCTCGGCTTCAAGGGCGGGAAGGGCGTGGCGACCAATGCGGGCGTGTGCTTCGGCCTCGCCTGGCCGCTGGGGCTGACCTACGCGCTGGTCTGGATCGGCGTGCTCGCGACCTTGCGGATCAGCTCGCTCGCCGGGATGAGCGCGGTGGTCTGCGCCGCGATCGCCGCCGCGCTGCTGGGATACACTCCGTTCGTGCCGGTGCTGGTGCTGATCGCGCTGCTGGTGATCTGGCTCCACCGCGCAAACATCGCGCGGCTTGCCAAGGGTGAGGAACCCAAGGTCGGCGCCAAGAAATGAGCGCGCTGTCGCAGGCAGAAGCGTTCGCGCGCATCCGCCTGCTGCGCAGCCCCCGGATCGGCCCGGTCAGCTTCGCACAGCTGCTTGCCCGCTATGGCAGCGGAGAGGAGGCGGTCGAGGCTCTGCCCGGCATCGCGAAGAAGGGCGGCGGGCACTATACGCTCGCGAAGCAGGACGCCGTCCGAAGCGAGATCGACGCGGTGAAGCGCCATGGCGCGCGTTATCTGTTCCACGACCAGCCCGACTATCCGCAGGCGCTCGCCGAATGCGACGGCGCGCCGCCGATCATCACCTACAAGGGCGACCTGTCGCTGGCGAGCAAGCCCGTGGTGGCGATGGTTGGCGCGCGCAACGCGAGTGCGGCGGCGGTGAAGCTGGCGCGCGATTTTGCGCAGGCACTGTCTGCTGAAGGGTTCGTGGTCGTCTCAGGGCTCGCACGCGGGATCGACGGGGCGGCGCATGAAGGCGCGATGCCGCACACCATCGGCGTAATCGCGAGCGGGATCGAAATCGCCTATCCGCCGCAGCACGCCGAGTTGCAGGAACGTATCGCCAGTGAAGGCCTGCTGATCGCCGAGCAGCCCCCGGGCACCGAGCCGCGCGGCAGCCACTTTCCCAGTCGCAACCGGATCATCGCAGGACTGGCGCTGGGCACGCTGGTGGTGGAGGCGGCGGTGAAGTCCGGCAGCCTCATCACCGCGCGGCTGGCGGGTGAGTACGGGCGCGAGGTGATGGCGATCCCCGGCAGCCCGCTCGACGCGCGCAGCCACGGATGCAACCACCTGATCCGTGAGGGTGCCGTCCTCGTGCAGGAGCCGTCCGACGTGGTCGAACTGCTGAGCACCTTCGACGGCGCGCCGCGCAGCACCTTCCGCGAACCTTCCGCCGCGTTCGAGGCCGTGCCTGAGGATATCGCCGAGGCCGAGCCGGCCGAGATCGCGCAGCTGCTGACCAGCGCGCCGGTTTCGGTGGACGAGCTGATCCGCCAGTCCGGCGCAGGCTCCGCCGCCGTGCAGCTTGCGCTGCTGGAGCTGGAGATCGCCGGGCGGCTGGCACGGCACGCCGGGGGCAAGGTCAGCCTTTCCTAGCATTCCCCCTCGCGGTAAGCCCCGGGCGGAATCGGGCGAAAGGGGGCGCGCAGATGGAACGGGAAGCAAACGTCAGCGGAATTTTGAGCCAGACGGTCGACGTGATCGGTGCTGCGGGCCGTGCGGTTCTTATCTACGTGGTGGTGCTGGGACTGTTCAACGGGATCGGCGGGCTTGCGGGGCTGGCCGAGATGGACGACAATGTTTTCTCCGTCGGCATCCGCAGCGGTGTGCTGAATGCCGACACGCTCGGCCTTGCAGCGGTGCTGTATCAACTGCTCGGGCTGGTTCTCTACGTCGTCGCGGCGTTTTTCCTGCTGCGGCAGATGCTGAAGCAGATCGGACGACCGGCGCGCGGCGGGAACCTGCTGAGCTATCTTGCGATGTCGGTCCTCGCGATGATCGGGCTGATGATCGGCTTGGTGCTGCTGATCATTCCTGCGCTCATCCTGCTGGTCCGCTGGTCGGCCGCCAACGGCTTTCTGCTGAGCGGCGACAAGGGCATTACCGGCGCGCTGGGCGCCAGCTGGGAGGCGACCGACGGGCGCGGCCTGTCGATCTTCGGCGCGGGGCTGGTCCTGTGGATCGGGCTCGCGGTGCTGAGCAGCATCGTGGTCGGCATCGTCGCAGCGACAGGCTTCACGGCGTCGGGCGGATTCTCGCCGCTCTTCGGAGTTGCGATGACCGTGTCCGGCCTGATCGAGGCATTCAACAACGCGGCCAGCTTCGCTTTCAGCATTGCGGTGTTCCACCTCGTTGCGCCCGCCGACACCAGCGTGGCGGATGTGTTCGAGTAGATCCTGTGCGGGGGGCATGAGCATGGAACGCGATGCATCGTTCGGCGATCGGGTCGGCATCATCTGGAGCGAGGCGTGGCGGCTGCTGGTAGCAGTACCGGTCGATGTCGCGATCTATCTGCTCGTGACGATCATCGGGACCACGCTTGCCGACCTCTTCGCTCCCGAAGCGGGCGGAACCCTCGCGGTGAGCATCGGCGCGCTTGCCGCCGCTTACGCTGTTACTCTCAAGATCGTCAGGAAAGGCGTGGAAGGCGGCCTGCGCGGGGGTAGTGGTTTTCCGACCTATTTCGGAATTTCTTTCTTGTCCGGGATCGCCATTGCGCTGGCCCTGCTGCTGCTGATCGTGCCGGGATTGATCCTCTGGGCACGCTGGTTACCCGCCTATGGCTATGGCCTTGGGGAGGGGCGCGGAGCGACGGAAGCCCTCTCCGACAGCTGGGAGGCGACCACCGGGCATGTCGGCCCGATCATCGGTTCGATCCTGCTGCCCTTCATCATCGGCACAGGTGGGGCCCTGGCCGTCATGTTCATCGTGGAAGGGGGCGGGCCCCCGACTTGGTGGTCCTCGCTGATCGCAAACACACTGATCTACAGCTCCCAAGCGGCGGGTATAGCGATCGGTCTGGCGGTCTTCTCACTCTTGGCCCGCAGGGACAGCGGGCTGGCAGAGGTGTTCGAATAAATCACGCCGGTCCGAGCGATCCCGCTTGACGAACCGCTCTCCCGATTCCCACTCTCGCGCGTACGTACACGTGAAGGAACGCCCCCACTCTTATGCAACTGGTCATCGTCGAATCGCCCGCAAAGGCGAAAACCATCGAGAAATATCTTGGCAAGGACTTCAAGGTTCTCGCCTCCTACGGTCACATCCGCGACCTGCCGCCCAAGGATGGCAGCGTGCGGCCGGACGAGGATTTCGCGATGGATTGGGAGATCTACTCCGATCAGCGCAAGCGTGCGCAGGTCAAGGCGATCGCCGATGCTGCCAAGAACGCCGACCGCCTCGTCCTCGCAACCGACCCTGACCGCGAAGGGGAGGCGATTAGCTGGCACGTGCTGGACATGCTCAAGAAGCGTAAAGCCCTTCCGACCAATGTCGACCGGGTGACCTTCAACGCGATCACCAAGGGTGCGGTGACCGAGGCGATGAAGAAGCCGCGCGCGCTCGACCAGGACCTGATCGACGCCTATCTGGCGCGCCGCGCGCTCGATTACCTTTTCGGCTTCACGCTTTCGCCGGTGCTGTGGCGCAAGCTGCCCGGTGCCAAGTCGGCCGGCCGCGTCCAGTCGGTCGCGCTGCGCATCATCGTCGACCGCGAGCGCGAGATCGAGGCGTTCAAGGCCGAGGAATACTGGTCGATCATCGCCAATTTCGAGCAGGACGGCACGCCGTTCACCGCGCGGCTGGTGACGCTCGACGGCAAGAAGCTCGACAAGATGACGCTGGGCGACGAAGGCTCCGCCATGGCCGCCAAGCAGGCGGTCGAAGACGGGCGCTTCACGGTCGAGGGGATCGAGACCAAGCCGGTCAAGCGCAACCCCGCGCCGCCGTTCACCACCTCGACCTTGCAGCAGGAGGCCGCGCGCAAGCTCGGCTTCTCGGCCAGCCACACGATGCGGTGTGCGCAGTCGCTCTATGAAGCGGGTGCGATTACCTACATGCGTACCGACGGCGTGCAGATGGACCAGAGCGCCATCGACGCTTGCCGCGATGCGATCACCGATCGCTACTCTGCCGAGTATCGCCCGGAAAAACCGCGCTATTACAAGACCAAGGCGAAGAATGCTCAGGAAGCGCACGAAGCCATCCGGCCGACCGACTTCCGCAAGGACAAGGCAGGATCGGGCGACGAGGCGCGGCTTTACGACCTGATCTTCAAGCGCGCGCTGGCGAGCCAGATGGCGACCGCGCAGCTCGAACGGACCACGGTCACGCTGACCGAGGGCAGCGGGCAGCACTCCTTGCGCGCGACCGGCCAGGTGGTGAAGTTCCCCGGCTTCCTCGCGGTCTACCAGGAAAGCTTCGACGACAAGGACGACGATGACGGCGGCCTGCTGCCGCACATGCGCGAAGGCGATGCCCCGGCGCGCAAGTCGGTCGAGGCGAACCAGCACTTCACCCAGCCGCCGCCGCGCTATTCCGAAGCCTCGCTGGTCAAGCAGCTGGAGGAGCTGGGCATCGGGCGCCCGTCGACCTACGCATCGACCATCCAGACGCTGCGCGACCGCGAATATGTGCGGATCGAGAAGAACCGCTTCTTCGCCGAGGAATCGGGCCGTCTGCTGACCGCCTTCCTCGAACGCTTCTTCCCCACCTACGTCGCCTACGACTTCACCGCGGGGATGGAGGAAGAGCTGGACGACGTCTCCGGCGGGCGCGCCGAGTGGAAGGCGATCCTCGAGGCGTTCTGGAAGGACTTCAAGCCGAAGTCGGACGAGGTGATGGAGCAGAAGCCGTCGGACATCACGGCGGTGCTCGACACCTTCCTGTCCGACTACCTCTTCCCCGAACGCGCCGACGGCAAGGACCCGCGCTTCTGCCCGCTGTGCGACCAGGAAGGGCGCGCCGGTGGCCGCCTGCACCTGCGCGGCGGGCGCTACGGCGCGTTCGTGGCGTGCGAGAACTACCCCGAGTGCAAGTTCACCCGCCGCTTCGCGCAGCCGGGTTCGGACGCCGACGAGGTGGCCGAGGATGCGGTGCTGGGCAACGACCCGGAAACCGGCCTGCCGGTCGAGCGCAAGACGGGCCGCTTCGGGCCGTATCTGCAGCTGGGCGAGGGCAAGGAAGCCAAGCGCGCGAGCATTCCCAAGGATGTGCCCGAGCTGGACCTCGAGATGGCGCTCAAGCTGCTCAGCCTGCCGCGCATCGTGGGTCAGCATCCGGAGACGGGCAATGATATCGAAGCAAGTATAGGACGTTACGGCCCGTACCTGCGGCACGATGGCAAGTACGCCAAGCTGACCAGCACGGCCGACGTGTTCGACACCGGCATGAACGCCGCGGTCACGCTCCTCGCCGAAGCGGCGCAGAAGGGCGGCCGCGGGCGCGCCAAGGCGGAGCCGATCAAGGTGCTCGGCAAGCACCCGACCTCCGAGGCCGAGATGAAGGTGATGCCCGGCCGCTACGGCCCCTACGTCACCGACGGCACGACCAATGCGACCATCCCCAAGGATGTGAAGCCTGAGGATGTGACCGAGGAGCAGGCGATCGAACTGATCAACGCCCGCGCCGCTAAGGGACCGGCCAAGAAGAAGAAAAAGGCGCCTGCCAAGAAGAAGGCCCCGGCCAAGAAGGCGGCTGCCAAAAAGCCTGCCGCGAAGAAGGCTCCCGCCAAGAAAGCCGCCGCCAAGAAGGCGGACGACTGATGGCGAAGGACAAGTTCGAGCGGCACAAGCAGCCCTGGACAGGTGACGAGGCGGGCCAGCTGAAGACGCTCGCCTCCAAGGGCCAGGGCCTCAAGCAGATCGCCAAGGCGCTGAACCGCAGCGAGGAATCGACCAAGGATTTCGCGAAGAAGAACAAGATCGCGATTGCGAAGAAGCGGTAGGACGGGCCCCTCCGACCCGATGCCTGGCGGCATCGGCCCACCTCCCCATTTGGCTTCGCAAAATGGGGAGGATCGTCCTAATCTGATCCTCCCCGCTTTGCCGCAGGCCAAGTGGGGAGGTGGCAGCCCGTCAGGGCTGACGGAGGGGAAACATGCCGCGTTCGAGAAACTCCGGAAATGTCGCAAGGGCGCGCCAACTCCGCCAGCACATGTCGCTACCCGAAGTGCTTCTGTGGCAGGAATTGCGCAAGCAGTCGGAGGTCAAGTTCCGCCGCCAGCACCCTCTCGGGCCTTACGTACTCGATTTCTACTGTGCCGCCGCAAAACTGTGCATCGAGATCGACGGGATCGCGCACGATATGGGAAACAGTGCGGAACGCGATGCGAGCCGGGACGAATGGTTGCGCGAGAAGGGTGTCACGGTGCTGCGGATCGCGGCCACCGAGGTCCTGCGATCTCCGCACGAAGTTGCGGAAGCCGTCATGCGCTCCTGCCTTCGCTAGCCCCTCCGAGCCGCTGCCTCACGGCACCGGCCCACCTCCCCATTTGCACTGCGTGAAAACGGGGAGGATCATGCAACAGCGCCTCCCCGTTTTGCGAAGCCATATGGGGAGGTGGCAGCCGCGCGAGCGGCTGACGGAGGGGTTCTTGTTCCCCCTACTGCACAACCGGCACATCCTCGATCGTCGCCAGTGCCTCACCGCCGCAGGTGATGATGATCTCGCGGATCTGCGGGTAGGGGGTCGGGCCGTCGAAGCGTACGGGGGTGGGGGTGATGACCTGCGTCACCATGCCGTCGGGCTTCTTGGCATCCAGCTGGAAGCGCCAGCCGGGCGGCTGCATGCGGTCTGCGGGGCCTGCCACCAGCTTCACCGAATAGCCGGGCGTAGGCATGTCGACTTCGCCGGTGATGTGCAGCGTCGGGCGCGCGCCGGGTCCGGGCATTGTGTCGATCCATGCCTTGAAGTCGCGCGCCTTGTAGGCGGGGCAGCCCGTAGCCGGGGGCGTATCGCCCGGCTCGGCGGGGTAGGGCGCACAGGCAGACAGCGAGAGGGTGGCGGCAGCAACGCCGGTGAGGCTGAGAAGAGTACGCAAGGTCAGATCTCCAACAACTGGATTGCAGCACAGGCGGTCTCTTCCGGTCCATCCGGTCGAGACGTCATGGCTTTCATACCGATGTGACGGAGACGAGAGCTGAATGCCTTTGTTCCACGCGGGCAAGGCGCGGGCGAAGCATCACTTGGTCCAGTCGAGCCCGATTTCCTCGAACATTTCCTTGTCTTCGGCCCAGTTTTCGGTCGCCTTGACGTGCAGGAAGAGGTGGACCTTGCGGCCCAGTAGCTCGCTCAGCTCCTCGCGCGCGGCCTGACCGATCGACTTGATCTTGCTGCCACCCTTGCCGAGCACGATCATCCGCTGGTTGTCGCGCGCGACGATGATCTGCTGGTGGATCTCGACGCTGCCATCCTTGCGTTCGACATATTTCTCGGGCCGCACCATGGAGTCGTAGGGCAGTTCCTCGTGCAGCTGGCGATAGAGCTGCTCGCGGGTGATTTCCGTGGCGAGCAGGCGTTCGGAGGCGTCGGAGACCTGGTCTTCCGGGTACATCCACTCGCCCTCGGGCATCTCTGCGGCGAGCGCGTCCTTCAGCTCGACCACACCGTCGCCGGTCAGCGCGGAGATGAAATAGATCTCCGCGAAGTCGACCTTGGTCGAAAGCTCCTGCGCCAGCGCCAGCAGGGGCTCCTTCTTGGCGATGTCGACCTTGTTGAGGACGAGGATCTTCTTCTCGGGCCGCTGGGCAAGCTGTTCGATCAGCGGCTCCAGCTCGTGCCGGCGCTGCTTGATCGGGTCGACCAGCAGCAGCACTGCATCGGCGCTTTCCGCGCCTTCCCACGCCGCGTTGACCATCGCGCGATCCAGCCGCCGCTTGGGCGCGAAGATGCCGGGCGTGTCGACCAGGATCATCTGCGTGTTGGCGTCGTCGTTCTCGTGCAATGCGATGCCGAGCATCCGCGCGCGGGTGGTCTGCGCCTTGGCGCTGACGATCGCGACCTTCTGGCCGACCAGCGCGTTGACCAGCGTGGACTTGCCGGCGTTCGGAGCGCCCAGCACCGCAACGACGCCGCATTTGGTAGATGTATCAGTCATAGAACCTTTTCTGCTCCCCCTTGAGGGGAGGTCGGGTGGAGGTGGGTCCATACTTCGCAGGGTGGTACATCCACCCTAGCCATTCTCCTGCATAGGCAGGGGAGTCGAAGCGGTCAGCCATACTGCTCCATAAACGCTTTTGCCGCCGCCGTCTCGGCTTCCTGCTTGCTGTTGGCGGTGGCTTGTGCATCGCCGACATTCTTCACCGAGACGCGCACGGTAAAGCGCGCCGCGTGATCGGGGCCGGAGCGGTCGATCAGCGCGTATTCGGGCGGCTTGCGGCGGTTGCCCGCGGCCCATTCCTGCAGCGCGGACTTGGGATGCTTGGCCCGGCCGGCATCGCCTTCGACCGCCTCGTTCCAAAGCTTGCGGACCAGCGCCCGCGCGCTTTCAAAGCCATCCTCGCGCAGTTGCGCGCCGAGCAGCGATTCCATCACATCGCCGAGGATATTGCTGCTTTGCGCTCCGCCATCCTCGCGCGCCTGCCGGCCCAGCCGCAGGTGGTCGGGCACGCCGATGCTGCGGGCGACCTTGGCGCAGGCACCCTTGCTGACGAGCGCGTTCAGCCGCTGCGCCAGCGTGCCTTCGCTGGCGCTGTTCTGGTTTTCGAACAGCCATTCGGCGATCGCGAGGCCGAGCACGCGGTCGCCGAGAAACTCCAGGCGCTGGTAATCGCGCCCTTCGCCCAGGCTGCCGTGGGTCAGCGCCTCGGTCCACAGGGCCTCGTCGCGCGCGGCAAAGCCGTTCGCGACCAGCCATGCCTTCGTCTCTTTCCAGTCAGTCATTCGGCCTCAACGCTCATAGGGCTTGCGCGGTCCTGTTGCTTCGCAGGCTGGAGAACCAGCTGCCCGGATCGGCCCACCGCGCGCTGCCATCGGTCGACCAGAGCACCGCGCCGGGCTGGCCGATCAGCAGATCCTGCCTCACGAAACCGACACCCCCGCCGGGCAGGGCGGGGAAGCGGCTGTCCATCGAATTGTCGCGGTTGTCGCCCAGCAGGAACAGCGATCCTTCGGGTACGGTGCGCGGGCCCCAGTTGTCCTGCGGGGTGGGGCCGAAATCGAGTACCTCGTAGCTGACGCCCGACGGCAGATATTCGCGGTTGCGGCGATAGCGGCAGTCTGCGCCGCCGGCAGGCCTCGCCTCCTCGCGTCCGCCCCAGCCACATGGCGCATCGGGGCTGACCGGGATGATCGCATCATCGGTCGCCGACTGGCTCAGGAGCTGGCCGTTGAGGACGACGTAGCCATTGCGCAGCTCCACCTCGTCGCCCGGCAGGCCGATCACCCGCTTCACGTAATCGCTGCCGTCGACCGGATGCTTGAAGATCACCACATCGCCGCGCTGCGGCTGATGCGCGAACCAGCGCCCGGGGATCAGCGGCAGGTCGAAGGGCAGCGAGTTGCTCGAATAGCCGTAGGGCCATTTCTTCGCCGCGATCGTGTCGCCCGGCAGCAGGCCGGGCATCATGCTTTCGCTGGGAATCGTGAACAGGGAAAAGGCGAAGGTGCGCAGGGCCAGGGCCAGGATGACCGCCAGCAGCACGAATTGCAGCAGGTTGACCATGCCGCCGCCCGCCGCCCGATTGCGCCCGCGCGCATCGTCCGCATCCCGGCGCGGCTCGCCTGCTTCGCCCTTTTCATCCATCGGCGCAGCACCTAGTCCCGGTTGACAGGCAGGCAACAGGATTTTGAGCACATGAGCGATAGCAGGACAGCAGCGTGGCAGCAGATCGAAGCTTTGCCGCAGGAAACTCTGGGCGATCTGTTCGCCGGTGACGATGCGCGGGTCGATCGCCTGTCCGGCCGGATCGGCTGGGGCGAGGGCGAGGACGCGGCGGGCATCCGTTTCGACTGGTCCAAGACGCACCTGACCGACGATCTGCTCGCCGGGTTCGAGGCGCTGGCCGAGGCGAGCGATTTCACCGCCAAGCGCGCCGCGCTGTTCGCGGGCGATACGATCAACGTCACCGAAGGCCGCGCCGCCGAACATACCGCACAGCGCGGCTTCGGCAGCGAGGCGAGCGTGGAGGAAGCGCAGGCGCTGCTCGCGCGCATGCAGATGCTGGTCGAGGCGATCCGCGAGGGCGCGCTGGGCCAGATCAAACACCTGATCCATATCGGCATCGGCGGCTCCGCGCTCGGCCCAGCGCTGGCGATCAATGCGCTGACCCGCGACCTGTCCTACGTCGATTGCCACGTGGTCTCGAATATCGACGGGGTCGCGCTGGAGGCGGCGTTCGAGGCGTGCGACCCGGCGACCACGCTGATCGCGGTCGCGTCCAAGACCTTCACCACGATCGAGACGATGACCAATGCCGACAGCGCGCTTACCTGGCTGCGCGAGAACGGCGTCGCCGATCCACACGGGCGGGTGGTCGCACTGACCGCCAATCCGGAGCGGGCGGTGGAGTGGGGCGTCGACGAAACGCGCGTCCTGCCGTTCATGGAATCTGTCGGCGGGCGCTACTCGCTATGGTCGAGCATCGGCTTCCCCGTCGCGCTGGCCGCGGGGCTGGACGAGTTTGCCGCGATGCTGGACGGCGCGGCGGCGGTCGATGAGCATTTCGCGAATACCGACGGGCGCGACAACCTGTGCCTGCGTGCGGCGTTCGCGGACCAGTACTATGCCCGCGTGCGCGGCTGCCAGACCCGCGCGGTGTTCGCCTATGACGAGCGGCTGGCGCTCTTCCCCAGCTATCTCCAGCAGCTGGAGATGGAGAGCAACGGCAAGCGCGTGACCTCGCAAGGCGAGCCCGTCGGCGGCCCGACTGCGCCGATCACATGGGGCGGGGTGGGGACCGACGCGCAGCACGCGGTGTTCCAGCTGCTGCATCAGGGCACGCACATGGTCCCGGTCGATTTTATCGCCAGCATCGCGCCGGGAGACGCGCTCAACCCCGCGCATCACCGCATCCTGCTGACCAACTGCTTCGCGCAGGGCGCGGCGCTGATGGCGGGCGGCAACATGAGCGCCGACGGCAAGGACCCCGCGCGCGAATTCCCCGGCAACCGCCCCAGCGCCACGATCCTGTGCGACGATCTCGACGCGGCGACGCTCGGCGCCCTCATCGCCTTCCACGAACACCGCACTTTTGCGAATGCCGTTCTGATGGGCATCAACCCCTTCGACCAGTTCGGCGTCGAGCTGGGCAAGAAGATGGCCAAGGATATCGACGGCGGCGCGGCGGAGTTCGATGCGAGCACCAAGGCGCTGCTGGAGGCGAGCGGGTTGGGGTGAGGCAAGTTGCCAGCTGAACAAATCAGCTTATGTAAGTTCCATGCCTAGTGCTCCGGACTTTCCGCTGGACCTCCGAGAGATGATGCACGACTGCATTCTCGAGATCTTCTGGCCGAAGAAAAAAATTGCCGAGTTTTTGGTAGGGGCAGGATGCCCTAAAGCGTATCTGCCTTCATTGCTAGAATCCAGTCGTCATGAAGTCGTTGTTCATGCATTCTCGCGGTTAGGTGCACGCGATGACCGGGGTTATTCGGTTTTTCAGACGCTCTTAGATCGGCTTGTAAATTGGTCCTACTTTGATCCTTATTGGTTCAAGACAATGGGAAAGCTCGATGAGACATCTGCGCGGCAGAAACTGCACGATCTCAAGGAAAGTGTAGCGAACAGAAATGCTGCAACGACGCAGCAGCGGTCTCGCGCGATGGCTTCGCGGAAGTCGGTGGACAAATCGGCAAGCCTCAAAAACCTCAAGAAGGCGTTCGTTGAGATCTATGGTGAAGGAATGACAGCGCAAGCACGCGGTCATTTGTTTGAGAAGTTTTTGAAGCTGATATTCGACGTAAATGAAATTCCGATGGGAGAGCCGTTCCGGATAGTAGGGGAGCAAATTGACGGATCATTCAAATTTGAGGGGGAGAACTACATCGTCGAAGCGAAGTGGCAGGACCCAGTTTCAAGTACCAGTCAGCTTTATACGTTTGCGCACAAGGTTGATGGAAAGATGCATGGTCGCGGTGTGTTCATATCGGTTAATGCATTCTCCAACGAAGCAATTGAGGCGATTGTTCGCGGAAAACACATTCAGACTATCTTGGTAGACGGCGAGGACCTCTCGTTCATTCTTGAGGGTCAGGTCTCGTTGACTGAGCTCATCGATTATAAGGTCAGAGCCGCGCAGACTCGCGGAGACGTTTACGTGTGCGCGGTGCGTCGCGAGAGCAAGATCTAAGGCGCTGCGTCGTCTCGTTCCTCATTCAGTTTGGGACTTTTCTGGCCCTGCAAACTTTCAATCACACGCGCTGCGCCAAAGATAGCGCGATTGCCACGCACCCCGCGCGGGCGTAGCGTCATGCCCATGACCTTCCCGATCATCTTCGCCGTCGTCTGGGCGCTGATCCTTGCTGGCGGCGGTGGGCTGCTGACCACGATCGGCGAGTGGTATCACAACCTCGAAAAGCCCAGCTGGCAGCCGCCCGACTGGCTGTTCGGCCCGGCGTGGACGATCATCCTCGCGCTGGCCGCATGGGCCTTTGTGCTCGGCTGGAACGGCGCACCCGAGGGGGATCGCCCGCTGCTGATCGGCCTCTACCTTGCCAACGGGCTGTTCCATTTCCTCTGGTCGCCGCTGTTCTTCACCGCCAAGCGGCCCGACTGGGCGCTGATCGAAGTGCCGTTCCTGTGGCTCTCCGTCCTCGCGCTGACCATTTTCCTGCGCGAATGGTCGGTCGCGGCGAGCTGGATGATCGTGCCCTATCTGGTGTGGGTCAGCTTCGCGGCGATCCTCAACTGGAAGATCGTGAAGCTGAACGGGCCGTTCGGGCGCAAGGCCGCCGCCTAGGCGCCTTCTTCCGCGTCCGCCGCCTCCACCAGCCGCAATGTGGCGAAATCCTGCGGCCGGTTGTCCGCCAGCCACTCCATCATGCCTTCGCGGATATCGCAGCGAAGGTCGAACAAAGTGGGCGAGTTCTTCGCGCTCATCAGCAGGCGCACTTCCTTGGAATCGCGCGTGGTGTCGGTGACCTGCACCACCTTCACGCGGCCGTCCCAGCGCTCGTTCGCTTCGACCTGCCGGAAGAACTCCTCGCGGATCGGGCCGATCTTGGCTTTGGGGTCGAGATGGAGGAACACCGTGCCCAGCAGGTTGGCGGTCTGCTTGGTCCAGTTCTGGAAGGGTTTTTCGAGGAAATAGCTGGTCGGCACCACCAGCCGCCGCTCGTCCCAGATCTTCACCACGACGTAGGTCGTGCGGATATCCTCGATCCAGCCCCATTCGCCTTCGAGCACCACGGCATCGTCAATATTGATCGGCTCGGTCAGCGCCATCTGTACGCCCGCGATCAGCGATTTGAGCGCAGGCTGCGCAGCGGCGCCCACGGCGAGGCCCGCGAGCCCGGCAGAGGCCACCAGCGTCACCCCGATATCGCGCACGCCGGGGATCGCCAGCAGCATCAGGCCCACGGTGACGAACACGATGATGAAGGTCGCGATACGGTTGAACATCGTCAGCTTGGTGCGCTTGCGGCGGGCCTTGAGGTTATCCGCGACCGAAATATCGGCCTTCAGCTTCGCCGCCTCGACCAGCGCGCGCACGATCGCCAGCACCATCCAGCCGACCACGGCGGGCAGCACGAAGGTGGCGATGTCGGCCCACACCTCGCGCAATTCCGGCACGTAGCGCGCCGCGCCCATCAGCGCGAGGACCACGATGGCGAGACGGGTGGGGCGGTAAAGGTGCCGCACCACGATATCGTCGCTCGACTGGTCGGTCCGGCGCGCGATCCGGCGCAGCACGAAAAACAGCAGGGCGTGCAGGCCCAGTGCTGCGGCCACCGCAATGCCCGCGGCGAGCGCCGCGTGGAGCGGATCGGCAAGCAGACCGGCGCTTTGCTCTACCGTGTTCTCGATGCTGTCGGTGATGGATCCGATGGCTCCCGCCTCCCTCGATGCGTCTCGACCCTTCAACGCGGTGCCAGCGCGAGCGTTTCGCGCGGGCAACGTCTTCGATTGACTTTTTTGCCGCGATGCACCATCTGCCGCAAGACCGAAGCGCAACTGCCAGCGTGAAGCGTCCGCCGCGCGATGCGAGCGGCCCCGGCAGCGCCTCGATTATTTCCAGACTTCCCTTTTCACGCGGGCGGTTACAACCCCTGCGATCGCGCGCGGACTCCGTTTGTATCGGGTGTGCGGCGCGAAACGCATTTAATGCGAGTCACATACCTCACATGACCAAGTTCACCGACCTCGGGCTGTCGCAGCCCGTTCTCCAGGCCCTCGACATGAAGGGCTATACCGAGCCCACGCCGATCCAGGCGCAGGCCATTCCCCCCGTTCTCGAAGGCCGCGACCTGCTCGGCATTGCGCAGACCGGCACCGGCAAGACCGCCGCGTTCATGCTGCCCAGCATCGATCGTCTGCGCGAGGCCGAGAATCAGACCCCGTTCAAGTCGTGCCGCATGCTGGTGCTCGCGCCGACGCGCGAACTGGCCGGGCAGATCGCCCAGAGCGCCAAGGATTACGGCGCGCTCGCGGGCCTCAAGGTGCAGTCGATCGTCGGCGGCACCTCGGTCAACAAGGACCGTAACAAGCTGCACCGCGGGACCGACATCCTCGTCGCGACGCCGGGCCGCCTGCTCGACCTGATCGACCAGCGCGCCTTCACGCTCGACAAGGTCGAGATCCTGGTGCTCGACGAAGCGGACCAGATGCTGGACCTCGGCTTCATCCACGCGCTGCGCAAGATCAACGAACTGACGCCGAAGGACCGCCAGACGCTGTTCTTCAGCGCGACCATGCCCAAGGCGATCAAGGATCTGGTCAGCCAGTATTGCCGCAACCCGGCGCAGGTTTCGGTCACGCCCGAAAGCACCACGGCGGAGCGGATCGAGCAGTTCCTGTTCATGGTCCAGCAGGACGAGAAGCAGAGTCTGCTCGAACTGATCCTGTCGGGTCGCCATGAAATCCCCGGCAAGCTGGAGCGTGTCCTCGTCTTCGCGCGGACCAAGCATGGCTGCGACCGTGTGGTGAAGAAGCTGGCGCAGGTCGGCATCCCCGCCAACGCGATCCACGGCAACAAGAGCCAGCCGCAGCGTGAACGTGCGCTCGACGAGTTCAAGCGGGCGAAGACCCCGGTGCTGGTGGCGACCGATGTCGCCGCGCGCGGGATCGACATCCCCGGCGTCAGCCACGTCATCAACTACGAACTGCCCAACGTGCCCGAGCAATATGTGCACCGCATCGGGCGGACCGCGCGTGCGGGAGCCGACGGCATCGCCATCGCCTTCTGCGCCGAGGATGAGCGGCAGTACCTGAAGGATATCCGCAAGACGACCGATGCCGAGTTCGAGCGTCTGCCGCTGCCGGACAATTTCCGCGCGGTTGTGGAAGGCGTCGGCCCGACCAAGCCTGCGCCCAAGCAGCAGCGCGGCCAGCGCGTGAAGCCCCGTCCGATCGGCGACGGTGCGCGCAAGCCCAAGGCCAAGCATCCCGCGCGCAAGGGCAAGCCACAGGGCGCCGGTCAGGGCCGTGGCGGCCCGGGTGGCGGCCAGCGTCGCCGCAACAACCGCTCAGGCGGTCAGCGTTCGGGCGGGCAGGGCTAAAAGCGCGACGCTTGCACGCGCCGCAAGGCAGGCTGATACACTGCTTGGATGACCTCAGTGAATTCGACCAATAAATCGCTTCCCCCCGACGCGCAGCCGATCGAGCGCGTGCAGCAGAACATGCTCGCACGCGGGGAGCGGTGGTTGCTCAACCGGCTGTGCGCGCGCATGCCCCGGTGGGTGACGCCCGACATGCTGACCTTCGCCGGGATGGCCGGCGCGCTGGCGATCTTTGCCGGCTATGCCGCCAGCAATCTTGGCGATGGGTGGCTGTGGCTGTCCATCGCCGGATACGTGGTCCACTGGTTCGGCGACTCGCTCGACGGGAGTCTGGCGCGCTTTCGCGGGATCGAGCGGCCACGTTACGGCTATTTCCTCGACCATAGCTGCGATGGGCTGGCGACCACGCTGGTCGTGCTGGGGCTGGGCGCCTCTGGCTATGTCCAGCTCGAGGTCGCGCTGGTGGCACTGGCGGGGTATTTGCTGATGTCGATCCACGCGTTTCTCTCGGTCAGGGTGATGGGCGAACTGCGCCTGTCCTATCTCAAGGCCGGGCCGACCGAGCTGCGGCTGATCCTGATCGGGCTGACGCTTGCCATGATCGTGCTGGGGCCGACCCCGCTGATCGGCGTGTTCACGGGGTTCGACATGTTCGTGGGGGCAGTCGGCGTGCTGCTGATCGGCCTGTTTGCGGCACAGACCGCCTCCACCGCGCGCAAGCTGGCGCTCGAAGAACCGCCGGTTCGATACCCCCGATAGGCAAACGCAGGACGCTGCCGGTTGGCAATCGCCATCCGCAGGGCCATATCCCGCGCTCTTGCAAGCAGGAGCGCACATGCCCGACACCCAATATGATTACGACCTCTTCACCATCGGCGCAGGCTCCGGCGGGGTCCGCGCATCGCGGGTCAGCGCGGCGCATGGCGCCAAGGTCGCGGTGGCCGAAGAGCACCGGGTCGGCGGCACCTGCGTGATCCGGGGCTGCGTGCCCAAGAAAATGCTCGTCTACGGCGCGCATTTTGCCGAGGATCTGGAAGACTGCCAGCGCTTTGGCTGGGACATCGGCGAGCGCAAGTTCGACTGGAAAACCTTGCGCGACAACGTGCTGGAGGACGTCACCCGGATCGAGGGGGCTTATACCAACACGCTTGAAAGCCATGACGTGGAGATCTTCAAGGAACGCGCCGAAATCACCGGCCCGCACGAGATTACTCTGGCGAGCGGGCGGAAGGTCACCGCAAAGCACATCCTGATCGCCACCGGCGCACGGCCCCGGATGCCCGAATGCGAGGGCGCGGAACACGCGATCTCGTCCAACGAGGCGTTCCATCTCGACGAGCTGCCCAAGAAGATCATCATCGCCGGCGGCGGCTATATCGCCAACGAGTTCGCGGGCATTTTCAACGAGTTCGGCTGCGATGTTCACATCGTCAACCGCGGCGACCGGCTGCTGCGCAGCTATGACGAAGCGGTGCGTGACCGTCTGTTGCAGATCAGCACGATGAAGGGGATCAAGTTCCGCTTCAACACGCACTTCGAATATATCAAGCCGTGCGATGAAGGCGGCTATTTCGTGAAGCTGTCCGATTGCGACGAGGAAAAGGCGGATCTGGTGATGTTCGCCGTTGGCCGCATTCCCAACACAGAAGGGCTTGGGCTGGAAAACGCCGGGGTCGAGCTGGGCGAGGGCGGCGAGATCAAGGTCGACCGGTTCAGCAAGACCAATGTCGACCACATCTACGCCGTAGGCGACGTGACCGACCGTGTGCAGCTGACCCCGGTCGCGATCCGCGAGGGGCAGGCCTTTGCCGATACCGTGTTCGGCGGCGGAGAGCCCGTCGCGGTCGACCATTCCTGCGTCCCCAGCGCGGTGTTCAGCCACCCGCCCATCGCCGCCGTCGGGATGACCGAGGGTGAGGCGAAGAACCAGCTGGGCAGCGTGAAGGTCTACCTGTCGGACTTCCGCCCGATGAAGAACGTGCTCGCGGGCCGGAACGAGCGCAGCCTGATGAAGATGGTCTGCGACGGCGATTCCGGCCGGATCGTCGGCATCCACATGATCGCGCCCGAAGCGCCCGAAATGATGCAGGCCGCCGCGATCGCGGTGAAGGCCGGCCTGACCAAGGCGGACTTCGATTCGACCGTCGCCATCCACCCGACCATGGCCGAAGAACTGGTCCTTATGCGCTGATCCGGCCCGCAAGTCCGCTTCCTTCATCGAACTGTCTGTTTCGACAGGGAAGCGGCCTTGCGGGGCCGCCCAGCTTGACGCTGCGTCACCTCCATGCCTAACCGCTTGGGCAAAGCGGATTACAGGGAGCGCACGCGCGTATGTCAGCCAATATTGCCGAAATGGAAAAGCGCCGTGAGGCCGCCCGCATGGGCGGGGGTCAGAAGCGGATCGATGCACAGCATGCCAAGGGCAAGCTGACCGCGCGCGAGCGCTTGGACGTGCTGCTGGACGAGGGGAGCTTCGAGGAGCTCGACACCTACGTGGTCCACGACTGCACCGATTTCGGCATGGAAGACCAGCAGATCATGGGCGACGGCGTCGTCACCGGGTCGGGCACGATCAATGGGCGGCTGGTCTACGTCTTCAGCCAGGATTTCACCGTCTTCGGTGGGTCGTTGTCGAAGCGCCATGCGGAGA
This sequence comes from Alteriqipengyuania abyssalis, assembly GCF_019857185.1. Taxonomy (GTDB): domain Bacteria; phylum Pseudomonadota; class Alphaproteobacteria; order Sphingomonadales; family Sphingomonadaceae; genus Alteriqipengyuania; species Alteriqipengyuania abyssalis. The sequence continues at coordinate 297,800 of NZ_JAHWXP010000001.1, forward strand.
AGATCTGCAAGGTGATGGACACCGCGATGAAGGTCGGCGCGCCGGTGATCGGCCTCAACGATTCGGGCGGCGCGCGTATTCAGGAAGGCGTGGCCAGCCTCGGCGGCTATGCCGAGGTGTTCCAGCGCAACGTGCTCGCCAGCGGCGTCATCCCGCAGATCAGCGTCATCATGGGGCCGTGCGCGGGCGGCGCGGTTTACAGCCCCGCGATGACCGACTTCATCTTCATGGTGAAGGACAGCTCCTACATGTTCGTCACCGGGCCCGAGGTGGTGAAGACCGTCACCAACGAAGTCGTCACGCAGGAAGAGCTGGGCGGGGCGGTGACGCACACCACCAAGACATCTGTGGCCGACGACGCGTTCGAGAACGACATCGAAACGCTGATGGCCACGCGCCGCTTCTTCGACTTCCTCCCGCTGTCGAACCGCGAGCCGGTGCCCGAAATGCCGAGCAACGACCCGTGGGACCGGCGCGAGGACAGCCTCGACACGCTGATCCCCGACAATGCCAACCAGCCCTACGACATGCACGAGGTGATTTCGAAGACGCTCGACGATGGCGACTTCTTCGAGATCCAGCCCAAGCATGCGGGCAACATCATCTGCGGCTTCGGACGCGTGGAGGGCCGCACCGTGGGCGTCGTCGCCAACCAGCCGATGGTGCTGGCGGGCGTGCTCGACATCAATTCCTCCAAGAAAGCCGCGCGCTTCGTGCGCTTCTGCGATGCGTTCGACATTCCGATCGTGACTTTCGTCGACGTGCCCGGCTTCCTCCCCGGCACCAGCCAGGAACTGGGCGGCATCATCAAGCACGGCGCCAAGCTGCTGTTCGCCTATGCCGAGGCGACCGTGCCCAAGATCACCGTCATCACCCGCAAGGCCTATGGCGGCGCGTACGACGTGATGGCGTCCAAACACCTGCGCGGCGACCTCAACTACGCGTGGCCGACTGCCGAGATCGCGGTGATGGGCGCCAAGGGCGCGGTGGAGATCATCTTCCGCCAGGACCGCGACGATCCCGAAAAGATCGCCGAGAAGACCAAGGAATACGAAGACCGCTTCGCCAACCCCTTCGTCGCCGCCTCACGCGGTTATATCGACGAGGTCATCTACCCGCACTCGACGCGGCGACGGATCGCGCTGGGACTGCGCAAGCTGCGCGGGAAGGAGCTGAGCAACCCGTGGAAGAAGCACGATAATATCCCGCTGTGATGGAGCGTTCAGAACTTCTTGCGCTGGCGAACAAACTTGACGCTGATGATTCTGAGGAAGCTGCTGATTTCCTCCTCAAGCACTTCGTCTCGGATCGTGGCGAAATCCATATCGAGGGCGACGATGACGGCCTCAAACATTTGGTTTCACAAATTTTGCGCCTGCTGGCTCGCGATCACTTTGACGGGATTCATCAGGATTTTGATATCGGCGCACCTTCGGACGAGGGGTCTTGTCGGATGACCATTCTGCGCAAGGAAGCAGGCGATTGAAAGTCGGCCGTCTCAAGCGTCATTACGAGGCGACGTGGTTTGAGATTTTGTGTCACCCTGAACTTGTTTCAGGGTCCAGCCGCGGGAACGCGCGGGCATTGCAGGAGGAAGACTGGATGCTGAAACAAGTTCAGCATGACGAATTGACAGGAGCAGACGCATGAAACTCGGCCGTCTCAATCATATCGGCGTCGCGACGCCTTCGATCGCGGACTCCATTGCCTATTACCGCGACACGATGGGCGCGGTGCGGATCAACGAGCCGTTCGACCTGCCCGAACAGGGCGTGAAGGTCTGCTTCGTCGATACGCCCGACGCCGCGGGGGAGGTCGGCAAGGGCACGCAGATCGAGCTGATCGAGCCGTTCGACGAGGCGAGCCCGATCAACGGCTTCCTCGCCAAGAACCCCGCCGGCGGCCAGCACCATGTCTGCTACGAGGTGGAAGACATCGAGGCTGCGCGCGAGTGGTTCGAGGGGAAGGGCAAGCGCATCCTCGGCCCCACGCGCATCGGCGCGCACGGCACGCCGATTTTCTTCCTCCACCCCAAGGACATGATGGGCCAGCTGACCGAGATCATGGAGACGCCCAAGGAGGGCGCGCACTGGTCGAACTGACCCGATAGCCCTCTCCCCATGTGGGGAGAGGGTTGGGAGAGGGGAGGTCGACGCGTCGAACGCTGTACGCCCCTCTCCAAGCGTCGCCAGGCCGCTTCGCGACCGGGCTTTGCTATCCTCTCCCCGCACGGGGAGAGGGATAAGGAGAGGATGCCGATGCTTTTCTACGACAGCGCCATGCCCGCACCCAATCCGCGCCGCGTGCGCATTTTTGCAGCGGAGAAGGGCATCGAGCTACCCTCCAGGCAGGTCTCGATCCCGCAGCGCGAGCAGAAAGCGCCCGATTTTCTCGCGAAGAACCCGCGCGGGCAGACGCCGATCCTCGAGCTCGACGATGGCACCGTGATCGCCGAAAGCGTCGCGATCATGCGCTATCTCGAAGGGCTGCATCCAGAACCGCCGCTGTTCGGCACGACCCCGCTGGGAAGCGCGCAGGTCGAGATGTGGAGCCGCCGGGTCGAGATGAACCTGATGACCGCAGTGGGCGCGGTGTGGGTCCACACGCATCGCTTCACCGCCGCGCTGCCCGGCCGGAACGAGGCGTGGGGCGAGGCCAACCGGCCCCGCGTCGCCGACGCGTTCCGTTTCTTCGACCAGTCGCTCGCAGGGCGGGACTTCCTCGCCACGGATGGTTACACCGTGGCCGACATACTGCTGCTGACCACCGCCGATTTCGCAGATTTCATAGGTTGTGGAATGCCGCAGGATTGCGAAAACCTGCGCGACTGGCACCAGCGTGTGTCCGCCCGACCAAGTGCACAAGCCTGAGTGGAATTATGACCGACAAGACCCCGACCCCCACGGCAACCTACGCTGACTGGCACGCCAAGGCCGACAAGGAAGTGAAGGGCCGCGACCTGACCTGGCACACGCTGGAAGGCTTCGATGTGAAGCCGCTCTACACGGCGGAAGATACGCAGGGCATCGATCCCGGCCTGCCCGGTTTCGAGCCCTTCACGCGCGGGCCCTATGCCAGCATGTACACCGGCCGTCCGTGGACCATCCGCCAGTATGCGGGCTTCTCCACCGCCGAGGAATCGAACGCCTTCTACCGCCGCAACCTCGCCGCCGGGCAGAAGGGACTGAGCGTTGCGTTCGATCTCGCCACGCACCGGGGCTATGACAGCGACCACCCGCGCGTGGTCGGCGATGTCGGCAAAGCGGGCGTCGCGATCGACACCGTGGCGGACATGCAGATCCTGTTCGACCAGATCCCGCTCGACACGATGAGCGTGTCGATGACGATGAACGGCGCGGTGATCCCCGTGCTGGCGTTTTACATCGTTGCGGCGGAGCGCTCGGGCGTGTCGCAGGACAAGCTTTCCGGGACCATCCAGAACGACATCCTCAAGGAGTTCATGGTCCGCAACACCTATATCTACCCGCCCGAGCCGAGCATGCGGATCGTGAGCGACATCATCGCCTACACCTCCGACCATATGCCGCGCTTCAACAGCATCTCGATTTCGGGCTATCACATGCACGAAGCTGGCGCGACGGCGGTGCAGGAGCTCGCTTTCACCATCGCCGACGGCAAGGAATACGCCCAGCGGGCGATGGATACCGGGCTCGATATCGACGCCTTCGCTCCGCGCCTTTCGTTCTTCTGGGGCATCGGGATGAACTTCTTCATGGAGATCGCCAAGATGCGCGCGGCGCGTGCATTGTGGCACGACGTGATGGAAGGGCTGGGCGCGAAGGACCCCAAGTCCAAGATGCTGCGCACGCACTGCCAGACCTCGGGCGTGTCTCTGCAGGAGCAGGACCCGTACAACAACGTCATCCGCACCACGATCGAGGCGATGGCGGCGGTGCTGGGCGGCACGCAGTCGCTCCACACCAACGCGCTCGATGAAGCCATCGCGCTGCCGACCGACTTCTCCGCCCGCATCGCGCGCAACACGCAGCTGGTGCTGGAGGAAGAGACCGGCATCACCAACGTCGCCGATCCGCTGGGCGGTTCGTATTATGTCGAGGCGCTGACCGCCAAGCTGGTCGAAGAAGCGAAGAAGATCATCGACGAGGTCGACGCGGCGGGCGGGATGACCAAGTTCGTCGCCACGGGTGAACCCAAGCGGCGGATCGAACAGGCGGCTGCGGAAAAGCAGACCAATGTCGACCGCGGCGAGACGGTGATCGTCGGCGTCAACAAGTACCGGCGCGACAAGGAAGACGAGATCGAGACGCTCGATATCGACAACCACAAGGTCCGCCAGTCGCAGATCGCGCGGCTGGAGAAGGTTCGCTCACAGCGCGACGAAATGGCCTGCCAGGCCGCGCTCGATGCGCTCGCACGCGGCGCGGGCCAGAAGGAAGGCAACCTGCTGGCACTCGCGGTGGAGGCCGCGCGTCACGACGCGACGCTGGGCGAGATTTCCAGCGCGATGGAAGACGTCTTCGGCCGCTACGACACCAAGCCGACCCCGGTGAAGGGCGTCTATTCCAAGGCCTATGCTGCGGATAACCGCTACCAGCAGGTCGTCCAGGGTGTCGACGCGGTCGAGCAGCGGCTGGGCCGCAAGCCCAAGATCATGATCGCCAAGATGGGCCAGGACGGCCACGATCGCGGCGCCAACGTGATCGCGAGTGCCTTCGCCGACATGGGTTTCGACGTGGTCAGCGGTCCGCTGTTCCAGACCCCGCAGGAAACGCTCGAAATGGCGCTGGCCGAGGGTGTCGACGCGATCGGCGCGTCTTCGCTCGCGGCGGGCCACAAGACGCTGATCCCTGAGCTGATCCGGCTGCTCAAGGACGCGGGCCGCGCCGATATCAAAGTGACCGCCGGTGGGGTGATCCCGCAGAGCGACTATCAGTTCCTGCGCGATGCAGGCGTGCAAGGCATCTACGGCCCCGGCTCCAACGTGGTCGAATGCGCGGCGGATATGCTGCGCCTCCTCGGCCACAACATGCCCCCGCCCGATGACGAGCTGGACGAGGCGGCGGAGTGATCTTCGCCTCCCTCGTCACCCCGGACTTGATCCGGGGTCCCGCTTCTCCTTCATTGCATTTGCAAGGGAAGCGGGACCCCCGCCTGCGCGGGGGTGACGAAGTAGAGGAGGTTGCTGAATGAACAGGCTCATCGCTCTCGGATTGGCGTTCTTCATCGCTGTAAATCTTCTGATCACGCTCGCGTACGGGCTGCTTTGGCCGTACCTCTACGACTTGAACATCATCTCTTGGGATAGCCATGCACGCTTCTGGTTCGAGCTCATTTTTCACGGTGCCGTTGCGGCCATAATCGGACTTCCATTCTGCATTTGGTTCGCTCGTCGGATTTCGAAATCTGCAAGTGCTGCGTGCGATCGTTGAGACCAACTCGCCCCCACTCGACCCGCCAAGCCTCACAATAGCGCTCCCCTCAGCACCTACCCACACCGACCAAACGGAACTCTCTCGATGACCGATCTCCACCCGGAAACCCTTGCCGTCCACGCCGGGTGCGAGCCCGATCCGACCACGAACGCACGGATCACGCCGATCTACCAGACGGCGAGCTATGTGTTCGACAGCCCGGATCACGCGGCCAACCTGTTCTCGCTCTCCGAATTCGGGAACATCTATTCGCGGATCATGAACCCCACCAACGACGCGCTGGAGAAGAAAGTCGCGGCGCTGGAAGGCGGCGTCGGCGCGCTGGGCGTCGCGTCTGGCCATGCCGCGCAGCTGATCGCGTTCCACACACTGATGGAGCCGGGGTGCAATATCGTCGCGGCGAGGAAGCTGTATGGCGGATCGCTCAACCAGATGGGCGAGGCGTTTCTCAAGTTCGGTTGGGAAACCCGCTTCGTCGATGCCGACGACCCCGAGAACATCCGCGCCGCGATGGACGACAAGACGCGCTGCGTCTTCATCGAAAGCCTCGCCAATCCGGGCGGCGTGGTCAGCGATATTTCCGCGATTGCGGACGTCGCCCACGCGGGCGGTGTGCCGCTGATCGTGGACAACACCATGGCGACGCCTGCGCTGTGCAGGCCGTTCGATTTCGGTGCGGACATCGTCACCCACTCGACCACCAAGTTCCTCAACGGGCATGGCAATGCGGTCGGCGGCGTGATCGTCGACAGCGGCAAGTTCGACTGGAAGGCGCAAGGCGACAAGTTCGCCGCGCTCACCCGGCCCAACGGATCGTACCACGGTGCGGTGCTGGTCGACGCGCTGGAGCCGGTCGGCCCGATCGCCTTCATCATCGCCTGCCGCGTGCTGGGCCTGCGCGATCTCGGCCCCGCGCTCGCGCCGATGAACGCCTTCCTCGCGCTGACCGGCATGGAAACGCTGCACCTGCGGATGGACCGGCATTGCGACAACGCGCTGGAGCTGGCCGAATGGCTCAAGGGGCACGAGAAGGTCGCGTGGGTTTCCTACGCCGGGCTGCGGGACAGCGACTATCACAGCCTCGCCAACAAGTATCTCGGCGGGCGCGGAGGCGCGGTGTTCACCTTCGGGCTGAAGGGCGGTTACGAGGCGGGCCGGGCGCTGGTTTCCAACGTGAAGCTGTTGAGCCACCTCGCCAATATCGGCGACACCCGCTCGCTGATCATCCACCCCGCCTCGACCACGCACAGCCAGCTGGGCGAAACCGAGCTTATCGCGGCGGGCGCGGGGCCGGACGTGGTCCGCGTGTCGGTCGGGATCGAGAATATCGAGGATATCAAGGCCGACCTCGACCAGGCGCTGGCCGCTGCGGGCTGAGGGCGGGATGTCAGCCGATTGCATCCATTGCGGCCACCCGCGGGGCACGCACCACGCCGGCGGCGACGGCGACCTCGCCTGCGCGGTGAAGGGCTGCGACTGCATCGGCTATGTGGCGAAGGGCAAGGGAAGGGAGTGATTTCTCTTTTTCCGTCACCCCGGACTTGATCCGGGGTCCCGCTTCTTCTTTTGTAAGACTCGGAAAAAAGCGGGACCCCCGCCTGCGCGGGGGTGACGAAACGAGTTCACTCCAGATTCGAGGTATCGAAGTGACCAGGACCCGCACCCACTCGACCTGCGAGGCCGCACAATGAGCGCCCCCCAAAGCGGTGCGAGCTTCCTGCCGATCGCCGCGATGATGTTCGCCGCAGGGCTGGGCATTCCCGTCTTCGCGTCTCTCAATGCCGGGCTGAACCAGCAGCTCGGCAGCCCTATTGCCGCAACCGCAGTCACCTTCGGCATCGGTCTGGTCATCTCGACGACCGTGCTCGCCTTCGTCGGCTTCCCGAGCGCGTCGGACTTCACGCTCGACAGGCCGTGGCTCTATGGCGCCTCGGTCTTCATGTTGTTCTATGCGACCGCGATTGCGTTCTCCGCGCCCAGGATCGGGCTGGGCAACGCGATCTTCTTCGTTCTAACCGGCCAGCTCATCGCGGCTGCGACCATCGACCATTTCGGCCTGCTCGGCGCGATCCAGAGCTCGTTGACGCCCAAGCGCATACTGGGCATCGCCGTGATGGCCGTGGGCCTCTACCTTGCCAGGAAACCCGTATGACCGACATCCGCACCGACTGGACCCGCGAGGAAATCGCAGGGCTGTTCGACCTTCCCTTCACCGAACTGCTGTTTCAGGCGGCGAGCGTTCACCGCGAGAACCATCCGCCCGAACAGGTCCAGCTGTGCACGCTGCTCAGCATCAAAACCGGCGGGTGTCCGGAGGATTGCGGTTATTGCTCGCAGTCGGTGAAGGCCGACAGCGGCGTCGAGGCGACCAAGCTGATGGATGTGCGCGCCGTGCTGCAAACCGCGGCGCAGGCGAAGGATGCTGGCAGCCAGCGGTTCTGCATGGGCGCCGCGTGGCGCAACCCCAAGGACCGCGACATGCCCGCGATTATCGAGATCGTGAAGGGCGTGCGCGAAATGGGGCTGGAGACCTGCATGACGCTGGGCATGCTGACGCCGAAACAGGCGGACATGCTGAAAGAGGCGGGGCTCGACTACTACAATCACAATGTCGACACCGGGCCCGAATATTACGAGCGCGTGATCTCTACCCGTAACTATCAGGACCGGCTCGACACGCTGCAGAACGTGCGCGATGCGGGGATCAACGTGTGCAGTGGCGGGATCGTCGGAATGGGCGAGACGCGCGAGGATCGCGTTGGCTTCGTCCACACGCTCGCCACGCTGGAGAAGCATCCCGAGAGCGTGCCGGTCAATGCGCTGGTGCCGGTCAAGGGCACGGTGTTGGGCGACATGCTGGCCGATACTCCTCTGGCCAAGATCGACGATATCGAATTCGTCCGCACCGTCGCGGTGGCGCGGATCACCATGCCGATGAGCATGGTGCGGCTCTCCGCGGGCCGCGAAAGCATGAGCGAGGCCACGCAGGCGCTGTGCTTCCTCGCGGGCGCGAACTCGATCTTCACCGGCGACAAGCTGCTGACCGCGCCCAATGCGGGCGACGACAGCGACGGCGCGCTGTTCGCCAAGCTGGGGCTGACCCCGCTGATGCAGGAGGAGCCCGCGCGCGCCTGCAAGGTGGCGGAGCCTGCGGAATGAAGATGCTGCTCGCCCTCGCTGCCCTGCTGCTCCCCGGGGGGCTGCTGGCGCAACAGCCGGTCCCCCAAGATGCGGTACCGATCACCATCGGAACGACCTATTACCTCGATTATGCCGAGGGCGATGAGCGGAGGATCAACATCTATGTGCCCAGCGGATATGCGGAGAGCGCGGATGCTTATCCGGTGCTCTACCTGATCGACGGCGGGCTGGATCAGGATTTCCTCCACGTCGTCGGCACGACCGCGCTCAATGCGCTGTGGGGCCGTTCGCAGCCGGTCATCGTGGTCGGTATCCAGACCGACGATCGCCGCGCCGAGCTGATCGGTGACAAGGGAAACGCCGAAGAGCGAAAGCTCTTTCCCACAGCAGGTGACGCGGCGACGTTTCGCGCCTTTATCCGGAACAAGGTGAAGCCGCTGGTCGAAGCCAACTATCGCACCAGCGGCGAAGATGCGGTGATGGGCGAATCGCTCGCGGGACTGTTCATTGCCGAGACCTGGCTGATCGAGCCGGGTCTGTTCGACAAATATGCCGCGATCGACCCGAGCCTGTGGTGGCATGACGTCGCGCTCGGCAAATCGGCGGCGGCTGTGGTGAAGGACGGGCGCCGGCGGGGGCCGATCCTGCTGAGCTTTTCCAATGAAGGCCCGATGACCGAGAAGGGCACGCGGCTGGTGGCAGAGGCCGCTGGCGACAAGGCATGTCTGCTGCCCCGCGACGATCTGACCCACGCGACCGCCTATCACGTGCTGACCCCGCAGGCGCTCCAGTTCCTCTTTCCCACCGGAGCGGAGTTCGATGCGGAGTGGGGCTTCACCGTGGACTGCGCGGGCTAGGCCTTGTCGCTCGGCTTCTCCGTCGACGAGCTGCTGCCCCGTGCGCGCGGCGGCGGGCAGCTCAAGATGGGGCTGGTGAAGCTGGGCGGGAACGATTGGCTCCAGCCCGATCCAGACCTGGCTGCGCGTGCGGAAGGTTTTGCGCAATTCCCCGAGGGCATCCAGCTGACGCCCGAGGGCGAAGCGGCGGGGCGCGAGCTTGCCACGGGGTTGGGCGTGTCGGGCGGGCTCGCCGAGGCGGCCCACGCGCATCACGAGGATATGTGCCTGCTCACCCGCCGCGAAGACGAGGAGCATTATCGCCTGGTCGGGGCGGCAGTCGCGTGGCCATCTGATTGGACGCCTGCCGACAAGATGGGGCTGCCGTTGCGTGCGCTCCACGCACCGATTCAGGGGTACGAGGAACAGCTCGCCAGCGGGGTCGACCGTTTCATGGAGAAGCTGCGGCCCGGCCCGATCTATGGCCGCGCCAACTGGTTTATCGCCGCAACGCCAGACATGCGCTGGGTTGCCGAGCCGCCGGAACGGGCCTTCGCGCATGTGACGCAGGACAACGCCGGCACCACGCTGTTCGTGCGCTCAGAACGCCAGACGCTGCGCCGCCTGCCGCGCACGGGCGCGATCCTGTTCACGATCGGAATCTACGTCTCGCCCTTGGGTGCGCTCTCGCCCGCGAACATCCACCGTCTGGCCAACGGGCTGACAACCTTGCTCAATGGTGAGGTGGAGCGCAGGGGAGTGGGGGCTTACGCTAGGGCACTTATCGGCTATGCGAAGGCACGAGAAGAGGAGAGGGACCCATGATCCTGACCGCATTGCTGCTGATCCAGGCGAGCGCGCAAGCCGCGCAGCCGCAGGTCGATTGCGAAAACGCGATGACGCAGATGGACATGAACATCTGCGCAGGGCGGGAGTATCAGGCCGCCGACCGCGAGCTCAACGCGGTGTGGAAGAAAGCGTCGCAGCGCGCCAAGTCGGTCGACAAGGATGTCGGCGGCGGCACCCAGCATCGCGAGCTGCTGGCTGCGCAACGCGCGTGGCTGACCTTTCGCGACGCACAATGTTCGTTCGAGGCGAACCAGTATCGCGGCGGTTCGATCATGCCGCTGATCCGGTCGACCTGCCTCACCGCGCTGACCGAGGCGCGCACCAAGCAACTACGTGAATATCTGGAGTTTCCGGGCTAGTGTTTTCCAAGATCCTGATTGCCAACCGCGGTGAGATTGCCTGCCGCGTCATCCAGACGTGCAAGCGGATGGGGATCGCCACCGTGGCGGTCTATTCCGATGCCGATGCGCGCGCGCCCTTCGTGAAGATGGCGGATGAGGCGGTGCATATCGGTGCCGCTCCCGCAGCCGAAAGCTACCTGCTGGCGGACAAGATCATCGAGGCGTGCAAGCAGACCGGGGCCGAAGCGGTCCATCCGGGCTATGGCTTCCTGTCCGAACGCGCGAGCTTCGTCGAAGCGCTCGACAAGGAAGGCATCGTCTTCATCGGCCCGCCGGCCAAGGCGATCGCCGCGATGGGCGACAAGATCGAATCGAAGAAGCTGGCCAAGGAAGCGGGCGTCAACACCGTGCCCGGCTCCAAGGACGCGATCGACACCACCGAGGAAGCGCTCAAGATCTCGAACGAGATCGGCTATCCGGTGATGATGAAGGCGTCGGCAGGCGGCGGCGGCAAGGGCATGCGGCTCGCGTGGAACGACAAGGATGTCGAGGAAGGCTTCGAGGCAACCAAGCGCGAAGGCCTCAACTCGTTTGGCGACGACCGCGTCTTCATCGAGAAGTTCATCGAAGACCCGCGCCATATCGAAATCCAGATCCTCGCCGACAGGCAGGGCAACACGCTCTACCTCAACGAGCGTGAGTGCAGCATCCAGCGCCGCCACCAAAAGGTGGTCGAGGAAGCGCCGTCGCCCTTCGTGACGCCCGAAATGCGTAAAGCAATGGGCGAGCAGGCGGTCGCGCTGTCGCAGGCGGTCGGGTACTTCTCCGCCGGGACTGTCGAGCTGATCGTCAGCGGCGCGGACAAGACGGGGGAGAGCTTCTACTTCCTCGAAATGAACACCCGCCTGCAGGTGGAACACCCGGTGACCGAGGCGATCACCGGCGTCGATCTGGTCGAATGGATGATCCGCGTCGCAGCGGGCGAAGAACTTCCCTTCAAGCAGGACGACATCGGGATCGACGGCTGGTCGATCGAAACGCGCGTCTATGCCGAAGACCCCTATCGCAACTTCCTGCCGAGCATCGGGCGGCTGGTCCGCTACGAACCGCCGGTCCCGGGCTGGACGGGTGCAAGCGGCCCCGCCGGGCGGCGCGGGCACGAGATGGGCGGCGGCGGCATCCGCGTGGATGACGGCGTGTTCGAAGGCGGCGAAGTCTCGATCTTCTACGACCCGATGATCGCCAAGCTGATCACCTGGGGCCCGACCCGCGATGCCGCGGCGGACCTGCAGGTCGAAGCTCTCGACGCCTTCCGCGTCGAAGGGCCGGGCCACAATATCGATTTCCTGAGCGCAATCATGCAGCACCCGCGCTTCCGCTCGGGCGAGCTGACCACCGGCTTCATCGCCGAGGAATATCCCGAAGGCTTCCAGGGCGCAGCGGTGGACGAGCCGAGGCTGAAGCTGGTCGCGGCGCTGATCGCCGGGGCGCAATGCTCGGTCATGGCGCACGAAGGGCAGATCTCTGGCCGCCTCGATGGTGCGCCCAAGGTGCCCTCAGACTGGGTCGTCAAGATCGACGGGCGCACATTCGAGGTCGTTCTGGGCGAAGGCGGAGCCACGGTCGATGGCGAGTGGATCACCGGCACGACCGACTGGCAGCCGGGCATGGTCCTCGCCGCCGCCAACGGCAATGGCGAGAACCTCGCGATCCAGCTGCGGCGGGAAACCAGCGCGATCTGGGCGCTGACGACGCGTGGGCGTACGCACAAGGGCCTTGCGGTCCCCGCACGGCTCGCCCCGCTGCTCGATCACATGATCGAGAAGGAGCCGCCTGATCTTTCCAAGATGCTCATCTGCCCGATGCCGGGCCTGCTGGTGAAACTGCACGTGGCAGAGGGTGACGAGGTCCAGCCGGGCCAGCCGCTCGCCACGGTCGAGGCGATGAAGATGGAAAACATCCTGCGCGCCGAAAAGGAAGGCACGATCTCCAGCATCAACGCCGCCGAGGGTGACAGCCTCGCGGTCGACGAGGTGATCCTGGAGCTGGAATAGTGCACCTCTCGCACGAACCCGATGCTCCTGCGGGTGAGCAGATTGCGTTCGACGACTTCCTCAAGGTCGACATTCGAGTCGGCACGGTGGTCGCGGCGCATGAGTTTCCCGAGGCGCGCAAGCCTGCCTACCGGCTGGAGATCGACTTCGGGCCGGCGATCGGCGTGAAGAAGACCAGCGCGCAGATCACCGCGAACTACGCGCGCGAGGAACTCGTCGGGCGGCAGGTCGCGGCGGTGGTCAACTTCCCGCCGCGCCAGATCGGGCCGGTCATGTCCGAAGTGCTGACGCTGGGCTTTGCGGACGAGGCGGGCGAGGTCGTGCTGTTCTCGCCCGACAAGGCAGTGCCCGACGGTTCGCGGCTGTTTTAGGCGGCTTCCATGCCGTGCGCCTCAATGCGCCTGTAGCTGCTCGTCCATGAACGCGGCCACGTCCGCCAGCTCTACATCGCGCGCGACATAGGCCTCGCCGAGGGCGCGCAGCAGGATGAAGGGGACGGTGCCGCCGCCAGCCTTCTTGTCGTGGCGCATGTGATCGGCCAGCACTGTGCCGTCGCAGTCGAGCCCCAGCGCGGAAATCTCGGTGGGCAGGCCTGCACGGGCCAGCGCTTCGGTCACACTTTCCGCGTCTGCCAGCGAGATCAGATCGCGGCGGGCGGAGAATCGCGCTGCCAGCACCATGCCGAGCGCCACCGCCTCGCCATGCAGAAGCCTGTCGCCGAAGCCCGTCTCCGCTTCCAGCGCGTGGCCGAAGGTGTGACCGAGGTTCAGGAGCGCGCGGGCGTCCTTCGTCTCGCGCTCGTCCTCCGCGACGATCCGGGCCTTCATGCCGACGCAATGCGCGATTACCGGCTCCAGCACGGCATTGTCGCAGGCGAGGATCGCTGCGCTGTCCTGATCGACCCGCGCGAAGAACTCGGCATCTCCCAACAGCCCGTATTTGAACACTTCCGCCAGCCCCGCGCGCATTTCTCGCTGGGGGAGGGTGGCGAGGCAGGCGGTGTCGGCGAGCACCAGCGAGGGCTGGTGGAACGCGCCGATCAGGTTCTTGCCTGCGCTCGCATTGATCGCGGTCTTGCCGCCGACGCTCGAATCGACCTGCGCCAGCAGCGTGGTCGGCAGCTGGACGAAGCCACAGCCGCGTTTCAGGATCGCGCAGGCGAAGCCGACCAGATCGCCGACCACTCCGCCGCCCAATGCGAAGACATGATCGGACCGGGTGACGCCGCGCGCCAGCAGCCAGTCGGTCAGCCGCTCTAGCTCAGCCCAGCTTTTCGAGCCTTCGCCGGGCGAGACCTCGTACCAGTCGATCGCGTGGCCATTCGTGGCGAGCGACTGTGTCAGCCTGTCGCCGTGCAACCGACGGGCATTGGCGTCGGCAACGACCGGCACCTTGCGGCCTGACCATGGCGCGATGAACTCGCGGGCCTGAACGATCGCGTCGTCGAGCAGTCCTGCGCCAACCCGTACCTCGTAGCTGCGCCCGGCGAGCGCGACGTTTACGACAGCCACTTCTCAAGCTCCTCGATAATCGTCCACGCGGTGCGGGTGTGGGGGCCTTGCTGGCCCTCGACGCGAATCTGCGCTTGCGCATAATGCGGCGCGCGTTCGGCCAGCAAGCGTTTGAGGATCGCCTCGGGATCGCCGTCGCGCAGCAGCGGGCGCGTGTTGCGGCGTCCGGTCCGCTCGACCAGCGTGGCGATGTCGCAATCGATCCACACCGCGACCGCCTTTTCCAGCACCAGCGCGCGCGTTTCCGCATTGACGAAAGCCCCGCCGCCGGTCGCGATCACGCCGTGCCCTTCCTCGATCAGACGGGCGATCACCCGGCGCTCTCCATCGCGGAAATATTCTTCGCCGAATTCGCTGAAGATCTCTGCGATGGAAAGCCGGGCGGCATCCTCGATCGCGTCGTCCGCGTCGACGAAATTGCATTCCAGCAGGGTGGCCAGCCGCCGGCCCACGGTCGATTTGCCCGCGCCCATCAAACCCACCAGGGTGATCGGCCGGTCGAGGCGTTCCTTGAGCGCGCGGATCCGCGCCCGGTCGGCATGGGAAGGCACTCGGTCCATTGCCCGGTGGCGTAGAGATGGGCTAGGGCGATGGCAACAAAGGGTATCGGACGCGTGCAGATAGACATTTCGCAGACCGCACGGCGGCGTATCGGCGTGGGTGCGCTGGCGATCATCGCAATTCTCGCCTGGGCGTGGTGGGATGGCGGGGAAGAGCCGATGCGGCCGATCACGCAAACCATAGAACTGCCGGGGACCGCCCAATGATGCTGCAACGCAAGGCTGCCTTGCTGGCTGGCGCGGGTCTGCTCGTGCTGGCGGCACCGATCGCACTGGTCGCGGCCAATCCGGCAGCGGTGGTTCCACCCGCCGCGCCCGCTTCGGCACCCAGCGCGGCACCCGCACCGGCCGAAACCGCTACGCCTGCGGGGGAGCCAGCGGGTGAGGTAGCGGCGCAGACCGAAGAGCAATCTTCGAGCAGCTCGAGCAGCAACCGTCTGCCCACGCTGGAAGAGCTCGAAGCGATGGACACGGACGAGCTGGACGAGCTGTTCGGCCTCAAGCCCACCTACGATATCCCGAATGCACAGCGCCGCGCGACCACCCGCGTTGGCATTCTGGCCGAGGACGAGGGCGGTCTGCCCGCGACCTCGCTTGCGCGGCAGCCGCAATCGATCGTCCGCGCCGCGCTGACCGGTACGCAGGGGCGGCTCGTCTCGCGCTGGGGCCATATTGCGCTGCGCCGTGCGCTCGCCAGCCGTCTGGCAGCGCCCGAGGGCATGAGCGGAGTCGAATTCGCAGGGCTTCGCGCCCAGCTGCTCAACCGGATGGGCGAGTTCGGTGCGGCCCGCGCGATCGCGCAGGATGTCGATGTCGATGTGTGGAACGCGCGCCTCTCCAACGCCGCGATCGACGCCTATATCGCGACCGGCGACATCGTGGGAGCATGCCCGCTGACCATGCTGCGCGCCGGGTATCGCGACGATGTCGAGTGGCAGATGCTGCGCTCGATCTGCAGCGCCTATGCCGGCGAAGCTGCGCGGTCGCGCAACAATCTGCTGCAGCTGCGCGACCGCCAGAGCGGCGAGGATGGCAACGTCATCGACGTGCTGCTGGCGCAGCGCTTCGCCGGTGCGGCAGGGTTGGGCAACAGCGCGGTCACGATCGAATGGGACGATGTCGATGAGCTGACCCCGTGGCGCTACGGCCTCGCCGCGGCGCTGGGGATCGAGATTCCCGATCGTCTGATCGACGATGCCGGACCCTATTACCAGCGCGTCTCCGCCTCGCTCCCCGCATTGCCGCTGTCGCAGCGGGTCGAGGGTGTCCGGCGCGCCGCGCGCGAGGGCATCTTCTCCTCCGCCGCGATGATCGATGTCTATGCGCAGGGCTATGCCGCCAGTCGCGAGGAGGGGCCGCTGGGCACCGATGCGGCGCTGCTGCGTGCGGCCTATGTCGACCCCGATCCGGCCGCGCGGGTGACCGCGATCCGCACCCTGTGGGGCGATGCGGAGACGATTCCCTACGACCGGCAGGTGCTGACCGCCTATGCCGCCGCACGCATCCCGGCGAACGATGGTTTCGCCGCCGACGCCGGGCCGCTGATCGCCTCGATGCTCACCGCCGGGCTCGATCGCGATGCCGCGCGCTGGCGCGAGATCGTCGATGAAGGCGATGCGGGCTGGGGGCTGCTCGCGGTCGGCCTGCCGGGCAATAGCGGGCAGGTTTCCAGCGGGGCGATCGATTCCTATCGCGACAATGATCAGACCACGGGCACGCGGCGCACGCGGATGCTGGTTGCCGGGCTCGCCGGGCTGGGCCGGATTTCGGACGGCACCCGCAATGCGTGGAACCGCGATCTGGACCTGGAGCTGGGCCGCGAAACCCGCTGGAGCGCGCTGATCGACCGCGCGGGCGAGGTGCGCAATGCTGCGCTGGTCACCATGCTGATGGGCGTGGGGATGCAGGGCGACGACTGGAGCCGGATGACCCCGCGCCACCTCTATCACATCGTCTCCGCATTGCGCCGCAGCGGGATGGAAGCCGAAGCGCGGATGATCGCGGCGGAGGCGCTTGCGCGCACCTGACATGGGCGCGCGGGCGATAGAGGATTTCCTTGCCGCACTGGCGGTCGATCGCGGCGCGGCGGCCAATACGCTGGCCGCCTATCGCCGCGATCTGGAAGGCGCGGCGGAGATCGTCGGCCCGCTGGAGGATGCCACCCGCACCGACCTTGCCAGACTGGGCGCGGCCTGGGCCGATCTCGCGCCCGCGACCGTAGCGCGCAAAGCCTCCGCGCTGCGCCAGTTCTTCGGCTTTCTGGAAGACGAGGGGCTGCGCAGCGACAACCCTTCCGCCGCACTGCCGAGCCCGACGAAACGCCGCTCGCTCCCCAAAATCCTCGACCATGCGCAGGTCGAGGCGCTGTTCGCGCAGGCCGAGCGTGAGGCGG
Organism: Alteriqipengyuania abyssalis; assembly: GCF_019857185.1. Classification (GTDB taxonomy): domain Bacteria; phylum Pseudomonadota; class Alphaproteobacteria; order Sphingomonadales; family Sphingomonadaceae; genus Alteriqipengyuania; species Alteriqipengyuania abyssalis. The sequence continues at coordinate 314,898 of NZ_JAHWXP010000001.1, forward strand.
AGGAGGGCGATCCCGCCCCGCTGCGCCTGCTGGCGATGATCGAACTGCTCTATGGATCGGGCCTGCGCGCGAGCGAGCTGGTCACCCTGCCGCTCTCCGCCGTGCCGCGCGATGCGCCTTTCCTGACGATCACCGGCAAGGGGGGCAAGGAACGGCTGGTGCCGCTGGGCACGCGGGCACGCGCGGTGCTGTCACGCTGGTTGGCGGTGCGCCCCGAAGGATCGCCATGGCTGTTCCCCTCGCGCGGCAAGCACCTCACCCGCATCCGCCTGTATCAATTGCTCAAGGCGCTTGCCGAGCGGTCGGGAATCGATCCCGCGAAGATCAGCCCGCACGTGCTGCGCCATGCCTTTGCCACCCACCTGCTCGAAGGCGGGGCGGATTTGCGCGCCTTGCAAACGCTATTGGGCCATGCGGACATCGCGACCACGCAGATTTATACCCATGTCGAATCCGCCCGGCTGGTCGCGCTGGTGAACGAAAGGCACCCGCTTGCCGATCAAGGGCGCTTGCGCGGCGGGCGACAGGGGGATAGCAGCCGCGAATGCTGACTTTTCTGGATTTCGAGAAGCCTGTGGCCCAGCTGCAGGCGCAGATCGCCGAACTTCGTGCCGCCAATCTGGGCGCCGACGGGGGCGATCAGATCGACATGGGTGACGAGCTTGCCAAGCTCGAGGCGAAGAGCGCGGACATGCTCAAGGGGCTCTACGCCTCGCTCAGCCCGTGGCAGAAGACGCAGGTCGCTCGCCACCCGCAGCGCCCGCATTTCCGCGACTATGTGGAGCATGCCTTCACCGATTTCATGCCGCTGGGCGGGGATCGCTATTTCGGTGAGGATCACGCGATCATCGGCGGCTTCGCGACTCTGCGCGGTCGGCAGGTGATGCTGATCGGGCACGAGAAGGGCCATGACACGCAGAGCCGGATCAAGCACAATTTCGGGATGGGCAAGCCGGAAGGCTATCGCAAGGCGATCCGCCTGATGGATCTGGCCGGACGATTCGGCCTGCCGGTGGTCACGCTGGTCGATACTTCGGGCGCGTTCCCGGGGATCGAGGCGGAAGAACGCGGCCAGGCCGAAGCGATCGCCCGTTCGACCGAGGCGTGCTTGGCTCTGCCGGTGCCGATGGTCGCGACGATCGTGGGCGAGGGCGGTTCGGGCGGTGCTGTGGCGCTGGCCAGTGCCGAACGGGTGCTGATGTTCGAACACGCTATCTATTCCGTGATCTCGCCCGAAGGCTGCGCCTCGATCCTTTGGCGCACCGCCGAAAAGGCGGCCGACGCTGCCGAGGCAATGAAGGTCACCGCGCAGGATCTGAAGGAACTGGGCGTGATCGACCGGATCGTGCCCGAACCGGTCGGCGGCGCGCATCGCGACCCCAAGGCCGCGATCCGCAATCTTGCCGACACGATCGACGACGAGCTGACGACGCTCGCACGGCAGGATGTGACCTATCTGCAGGAACGGCGCGCGGACCGCTTCCTCGCCATCGGTACCTGAAGCGGTGGCATCCGGTTGGCCTGCCAGCCGACCGGGAACCGTGCGGCAACCCTGAAAGTTGAGGCAGTTAACTCGCGTGAGCGCACCCAGCGCACGCGCGACATGCCACCGACAGGGGAGAGAATACCGCATGATCCGCCGCAAGACGCTCGCACTCGTTTCGCCCATTGCCATAGCGTTCGGCCTGTCCGGCTGCGCGGGCGTGGGCGGGGGTAACATTCCTGCCGCCAACACCCCGATCACGCAGAGCGAGGCGCAGCAGGGGCGTGAATATCATACGCAGATCCTGCAGGAATTCGGCGGAGCGATGCAGGGCAACACCGCCAATTACGTGCGCGGCGTGGGCCAGCGGATCGCGGTGGAATCAGGTCTGGCGCGCACGCCGGATGCCTTCACCGTCACCCTGCTCAACAGTTCGGTCAACAATGCCTTCGCGACCACCGGCGGCTATGTCTACACCACCCGCCAGCTGGTCACGCTGATGAACAACGAGGCGGAACTGGCGGGCGTGATGGGGCACGAGGTCGGCCACGTCGCCGCGCGTCACGCGCAGCGCCGCCAGCAGACGCAGCAGCAGAACACGCTGCTCGGCGCGGCGGGTGCGATCCTCTCGGGCATCCTGCTCGGCGACAGCCAGCTTGGCTCCACGCTGGGTCGTGCGGCCTTGCAGGGTTCGCAGCTGCTGACGCTCAGCTTCTCGCGCTCGCAGGAGGAGGAGGCGGACCAGCTCGGCGTGCGCTACCTCTCTCAGGCGGGCTATGATCCGCTGGCGATGAGCACCGTGCTCGAAAGCCTTGCCCGCCAGTCCGCGCTCGATGCGCAGTTGCAGGGGCGCGACAATGCCAACCTGCCCGAATGGGCCTCGACCCACCCGGACCCTGCGTCGCGCGTGCGCGATGCGGCGACGATGGCGGCGGGCCTGCCGGGCACCACGCTCAACCGCGATGTCTTTCTGCGCAATATCGACGGGCTGACCTATGGCGACGATCCGGCGCAGGGCGTGGTCGAAGGGCGCGAGTTCATCCATCCCGATCTGCGCTTCGCCTTCACCGCGCCGCAGGGCTTCTATCTGGTCAACGGGTCGGACTCGGTCTCGATCAACGGCCAGTCGGGCCAGGCGGAACTGCGGGTCGCGCAGTCGAGTGGCAGCCTGACGCAGTTCGTCAGCCGCGCATTCCAGTCGCTCGCCGGGCAGGGCCAGTCGATCAGTCCGCAGATTCAGACCACCACGGTCAACGGGCTGCCCGCAGCCTACGGGATCGCGCGCGCCAATTCGGGCGGCAACCAGCTGGATGTGATGGTGTTCGCCTACGATATGGGCGGCGGCCAGACCTACTACTACCAGGCGATCGCGCCGGCGGGCCGGTCGGGCGTGTTCACCCCGATGTTCGAATCCTTCCGCCGCATCAGCACGGCAGAGGCGAACCAGGTGGTCCCGCGGGTGATCGACGTGGTCACCGTGCAGCGGGGCGACACGGTTGCCTCGCTCTCGCGCCGGATGGCCTACAGCACCGGGCAGGAGGCGCGCTTCCGGGTGCTGAACGCGCTGGACAGCAATGAAGGCCTTCAGGCCGGGCAGCAGGTCAAGCTGGTGGTCCGCGGGCGCTGAACGCGTCCGTGCCCGACATCCGCAGCGCACGAAAGAAAACGGCGGGGATCGCTCCCCGCCGTTTCCTTTATCCGTTCGCTTTCGCGAGAGAGCTTAGTTGGCCTTCGGCGCCATGTCGGTCGACACGGTCGTGAAGGTGTTGCTCAGCTGGTTGCCGAGGCTGCCCATCGCGGTGATCGCGGCGACGGCGATAAGAGCTGCGATAAGGCCATACTCGATGGCGGTCGCGCCCTGGTCGTCATTCATCAGTTCACGGAAGAATTTCATGATCGGTCTCCTGTTATCGTCTTCGTTACCCGGCTCTGCCCACGTCCCCTTGGAAAGAGCAGGTGCCGGTCTAGGGATCATTCGTTGAAAAAGAGCTAAGAGCGCGCCGGCTAGCTGTCGCTGCGGGCGATCGCGTCGGCGGAGGTCGTGCGCACCGTGTCCCACGTGCCGATGACCCCGTCGGAAAAGGTGCCGATCGCGCCGACCATCGCGAGGAACACGAGGGCGAGGATCAGGCCGTATTCCACTGCGGTTGCGCCACGTTCGTCGCGGGTCAGCCGGTACCAGAAGCGGTTCATTGTGCAGCCCCCACGAATATGTGCCTTCGGGCACAGCCTCTGCTCGCATTGAGCCGAGAATAGGCGCATTCATGGCGCACCAGGGTTAAGGCACCGTAAAGCAGAGCACCAAGGTGGCAAATATTCCGACATACCTGCCCGTAGTGGCTGGCGCGATCGGGGCGCAGGACGGCCGGTGGCTGATGCACCGGCGGCCCGAGGACAAGGCGCATGGCGGCCTGTGGGAATTTCCCGGCGGCAAGATAGAGGCGGGCGAGGGCGCCCGTGCGGCGCTGGTGCGCGAGATTGCCGAGGAGTGCGGGCTGGAGGTCGATCCGGCGCAGATGGTCGAGGCGGGCTTTGCCGCGCAGGACCCTGCGCAGTGCGACGGTGGCCGCCCGATCCTCCTGCTGCTGTTCCGTTGTCCTGCGTGGACGGGGGAGGCCACCTCGCGTGAAGGAGGGCAGTGGCGCTGGTGTACGCGCGACGAGATCGAGGGGCTCGCGATGCCGCCTCTGGACCGGGTTCTTGCCGCGCAATTGTTCGTCTGACCCGCCCTGTGGGAAAACATTCCGGATTTTCGTCACAAAACCATTGCCAAGCCGGTCTGCCCTGCTATGTGCGGCGCCTCACGGGCGCCCGTAGCTCAGCTGGATAGAGCACCAGACTACGAATCTGGGGGTCAGAGGTTCGAATCCTTTCGGGCGCGCCATTAAAAAGGCCCAGTTCCTTCACCGGAACTGGGCCTTTTTTGATTGGTGCCGATTGAAGCTGCGCTGCGCGAGATGGCACCGTTAGCCACTGCGCAGGGTGCACCGGCAGCCGCGCTCCTGCGGCAAGCTTTCAGGAATGTTCTGCAAGAGCGTGCGGGCCCGCCCTCTAACGAGCCTCAGCTCCGTTTGGCGCCGTCCAGCGGCACGGAGGTCACGGGATAGCCGCAACCCTCTGGGATGCACAGGCTGCGACCTTCCGGCCGCTCTTCGACCCATGGGACGATCGTGGGGAGCGGCGTCGTCTGCGCGTGGTCCCTGGCCTGATCGAAATCGTCGAACTGCGCCAGCCGCTCAAGGTTGCGGCGGGTGGGAAAGATGAGGTCGATCTCGCCGCGATCGGCACCCGCCAGCGCATCGTGCGCGCTGGTCCAGAACAGGCGCGTGTTCTCCTGCGCATCGACCGCGATATCGACCGCGCCGGTGCCCAGATCGGCGATGTAGAAGCGCGTGTCGAAAATGCGGGGCAGGCGCTCGTTTTTCGGAAACCAGCGCGCGAAGGGGACGAGATCGTCGAGCGCGATGCTCCAGCCCATGCGCTCCAACACGGGAAGGAGGCTTTTCTCCTGCAGCAGGATCGCGCGCGCCTCGGCAGCGGATTGCGCGTCGATCGCGCCGCGCAGGCCCAGCGCAAGGCCGGTTTCCTCCAGTGTCTCGCGGATCGCGGCGATCTGGTGCGCGGCTTCATCAAGGTCGACGTAGCCGGCCTGACGCGCGAGGTTGTAATCGCTCGGGTCCACGCGGCCACCGGGAAACACCGCCATGCCGCCCGCAAAGGCGAGCGAGCGGGAGCGGACCTGCATCAGGATCTGCGGCGCGCCGCCATCGGGCGCATGGCGGAAGATCACCACGGTCGCGGCGGGGATGCCATCGCGGGGGGCATCTTGGTCTACGCTGCCAGCCATGATCCGTTGCCTAACCTGCTGTCGGGATTTCTTACAATGCCCCTGGTGGTCCCAAATGCGTTAACCACCGCATACCGCAGACAGGCTGCATCGGGGGGAACTGGCACGGGAGGTGCATAGCAATATGCGTCCCTGTACTTCGTACAAGAGGCGGGGCCGGTGGTCTCCCGGCCCCGCCTCCCCGAAGTTTTCCATATGGTGCGCCGACAGGCGCGGCCCGCCCAAAAGCAGGTCATGCCGGCTCAATCGGCCGTCTTCACGCCCTTGTCGGTGAACATCTGCTGGAGCTCGCCGGCCTCGAACATCTCGGTCATGATGTCGCTGCCGCCCACGAACTCGCCCTTTACGTAGAGCTGGGGGATGGTCGGCCAGTCGGAATACGCCTTGATCCCCTGGCGGATTTCCATGTCCTGCAGCACGTCGACGCTTTCGTAAGTCACGCCGCAATGGTCGAGGATGTGGACCGCACGGCTGGAAAAGCCGCATTGGGGGAAAAGGGGCGTGCCCTTCATGAAAAGGACGACCTCGTTTTCGCCGACGATGCCGGAGATGCGTTCCTTGGTGTCTGTCATTTCAAATGTACCGCTATTGCTTGACCTGTCGGTGGTCACTTGGGAGGCTCGGTGGTCAGTTGCAAGGCGTGGAGCACGCCGCCCATCTTCCCGTCGAGCGCCTCGTACACCAGCTTGTGCTGCTGAACGCGGCTTTTCCCCGCGAATTGGGGCGCGACGACCTTGGCTGCCCAATGGTCGTTATCCCCGGCAAGGTCGCGCATCTCGACCTCGGCACCGGGCAGCGCGTCCTTGATCATCGCTTCGATTTCGTCGGCTGACATCGGCATGATGCTTACGTCCCGCTGATCAGCTGGCGGCGTGCCTCGACTTCGCACTCGGCGAGCTTGGCGCGCACCGCGGCCTCGTCGACATCGCAGCTGGCTGCGGTGAGATCGCCGAGAACCTTGCGGATCACGTCTTCCTCCCCCGCTTCCTCGAAATCGGCCTGAACGACCGCCTTCTTGTAGCTGTCGGCCTCTTCTGCAGTCAGATTCATAAGGTCGGCGGCCCATTCGCCGAGCAGGCGGTTGCGCCGCGCGGCGACCTTGAATGCGGTCTCCTCGTCGAACGCGTACTTGGCTTCCTCGCCGCGTTCCCGATCCTTGAAGCTGGTCATGTGTGTCGTTGCCTGTTGATAAGCGCCCCGCATCGGGGCTGAAGGTATTGTGTGGCAGATAGTCGCGGGCGGCCGAAGCCGCAAGCGAGCTGCTATGTGTCCATTACCACCACCAGCTTGCCGATGGCCTGCCGGTTTTCGAGCTTTTCGATCGCACGGGCCGCATCGTCGAGGCTGAAGGTCTCGCTCACCTGCGGGGCGATCTTGCCGTCCTTCCACATCTCGAAGAGCTCGGCGATGTTCTGCGCGTTGCGCTGCGGTTCGCGCGCAGCGAAAGCACCCCAGAAGACGCCCCGAATGTCGCAGCTCTTGAGCAGGGTGAGGTTGAGCGGCATTTTCGCGATGCCCGCAGGGAAGCCGATCACCAGGAAGCGGCCTTCCCACGCGATGGAGCGCAGCGCGGGTTCGGAATAGTCGCCGCCGACGATATCGACCACGATGTCCGCGCCGCTGGCGCCGACCGCTTCCTTGAACGCTACAGCCAGCGCCTTGGACTGGTCCTTGTCGAACGGGGCGCGCGGATAGACCACGGTCTCGTCGGCGCCTGCATCCTTGGCGACCTTGGCTTTCTCGTCGCTTGAAACCGCCGCGACCACGCGCGCGCCATAGGCCTTGGCCAGCTCGATCGAAGCAAGGCCGACGCCGCCTGCCGCGCCGAGCACCAGCACGGTATCGCCCGGCTTGATGTCGCCGCGATCCTTGAGCGCGTGGATCATTGTGCCGTAGGTCATCAGCAGTGCGGAGGCTTCGACCAGGTCGACCCCTTCGGGCACCTTGAACAGCTTGGCGGCGTCGATCGCGACCTGTTCGCGCAGGCCGCCGCTGCCGATCCCCGCGAGCACGCGGTCGCCGACCTGCCAGCCGTCGACGCCTTCGCCAACCGCCGCGATCGTGCCGGAAATCTCGCCGCCGGGCGAATAGGGGCGCTCCGGCTTGAACTGGTACATGTCGCGGATCATCAGCGTGTCGGGGAAATTGATCGCGCACGCGGCAATATCGACCAGCACCTCGCCCTTGCCGGGCTGGACTGCATCGATCTGTTCCACGACGAGCGTTTCGGGCCCGCCCACTTCCTTGGTAAGCACGGCTTTCATCGGGTCTCTCCTCCCAGTTTCTGGCAAATTGCGTTGGATCAGTCTGTCTGCGGATCTTCGCCCGAGGGGATCGGCGGCAGCTGCTTGGGTTCTGCCTCTCCATCGCCCGATTTGCGGCGCTTGCCCGCGTAAAGCAGGGCGGCGGCGATGGCGGCGGATCCGATGGCGGCACCGGTCGCGATGGCGACGCCGGTCAGGCTCTTGTTGCTCTTGCTCATGCCTGTCCTAGTGCATGGGCCGCCAAATCGTTGCAAGCCGCACGGGGGCGGGGCGGAAAAAATCCTGCCGAAAGTGCGCGTCGGTCATGGTAATGTAAGACCTTAAGGGCTAACTTACAGTCATGTCAGCAAAGCCATATGCTCATCCTATCGATATCCAGCCCGCCGATATCGACTTCATGGGGCACGTGAACAACGCGCGCTACCTCGGCTGGGTGCAGGACGCCGTGCTGGCGCACTGGCGCAAATTCGCGCCTGCGGAGGCCGTGGCGGAACGTGCGTGGGTCGCGCTCAAGCACGAGATTACCTATCGCAAGCCCGCCTTCCTCGAAGACGACGTGATCGCGCGCACCGTGCTGGAAAGCACGCGCGGCGCCCGCGCATTCTACCACACCGTGATCGAACGCGGCGGCGAAGTGCTGGCCGAGGTCAAGTCCAGCTGGTGCTGCATCGACGCCAAGAGCCTGCGCCCCGCACGCATCGGCGAAGAGATCGCCCGCCACTTTTTCCCAGCTCAGGAATAGGTTGTAGCCGGGGGGAGCATGATGCGGTTCGTTTTCGCGGCTGTGCTTCTTTTCGCAGCGACACTCTCACCGCTTGCCGCTCAAGAGCCCGCGATGCCGGGCGTTTCGGATGCCGAACGCGCGGCGCTGCAAGGCGCTCTTACTCGCGGGCTCACGCTGTACCAGTATGATCAGGCGGCGTGGCACACGACCGACGCGATGCTGGAAGACGTGCCCGAAGATCGGCTCCGCACGATCGGCGGGTGGATCGTCGAGCCGGTCGGGGGCGATCTGCGCGTCATCTATTGGCGACAGGACGCGGATGCGTTCTTCCCGGTCTATTCGGCCGATTATTCCGCAGATGGCGTGTCTGCGCGCACGCTTCACCCCGACGATGCGCCTGCACTCGGCCCGGCGCAGTCCGCGCTTGTGAAGGCGCGCCAGATTGCATTGCCCACGGGCGTCGCCCGGTGCAGCGCCAAGCCTTTCAACTCGGTGGTGATGCCCACCGGGAAGGGTGACGGCAGCGTCTATGTCTACTGGCTGACCCCGCAGGAAACGCTCTCCGCCATGCCGCTGGGTGGCCATTACCGCTACGAGGTTCGCGGCGGTGAAGTGGTGGACCAGCGCGCATTCTCGAAAAGCTGCATCGATCTGCCGACGGCGCAGGGCGGCGCTGACGGGAAGACGCCCGCAGCTGTGGGGATCGTCCACATTCTCGACCCCGTGCCGACCGAGATTCACGTGTTTTCAGTGTTCGCTGGCGGTCTGCCGATCTTCGTGAGCACGATCGAACCCAAGCGCACCTGGGCGGTGGAAGTCAGCGGCGGACAGCCGCGCGCTCGGTTGATCGATCCGGAGGAGTGAGCCTCGCGCTCGCATTTCGATAAATGCTGGACTACATCGGTCCCATGCAGGTGCTGATCCCCATCGCAATCGTCATCGCGACCATCGCCTTCATGGAATGGGTCGCGTGGGCGAGCCACAAGTACATCATGCATGGCTGGGGCTGGGGCTGGCATCGCGACCATCACGAGCCGCATGATAACCGCTTCGAGAAGAACGATCTTTATGGCGTGGTCGGCGCTGCGATGAGCATTTCGATGTTCATGCTCGGCTCTCCGCTGGTTGCAGGCGATTATGCCTGGCCGCCCGCGACGTGGATCGGGCTCGGCATCCTTGGCTACGGGATCATCTACACGCTGGTCCACGACGGGCTCGTCCACCAGCGGTACTTCAAATACGTGCCCAAGCGCGGCTACGCCAAGCGGCTGGTGCAGGCGCACAAGCTGCACCACGCGACAATCGGCAAGGAGGGCGGGGTGAGCTTCGGCTTCGTCTGGCCGCAGGACCCGGCCAAGCTGAAGGCGGAACTCAAACGCCAGCGTGAAGCGGGCGAGGCCGTGGTGCGCGAGAGCGCTGGGGCTTAGGGATGCTGGCTTTTGTTCTTTCGCTCGCCCTCGCATTCGGAACTGCGGGGACTGACGGTCAGGAGGCTGAATCGCCCCCGTCCCTCGATTGTAGCTATGGTGGGTTCGAACGCGAGTTCGGTGGGACGCAGTGGACCGTTTTTGGGTGCAGCGACCGCAAAACCATCGTCATTTTCACGTCGAAGGGTAATCCGGCCGGACCGTTCTATTTTATCCGCTATCCCAAGGACGACACTTTTGGCCTGGCGGGCGAGGGTAATGGCGACAGGGCATATACCAGCGCGGCGTTCGAGCAGCTCAAAGCGATGAGCAATGCCGATTGGTCTGAGCTTCTGGCCGAACTCAACTCAGCCCCGAAGGTCGAAAGATAAAGCGTGCCGGTGGTGCGTGAGAGCGCCGGAGCCTAAGCCTTCACGCACAGCTGCGCGCTTGCCCCGCCCGCGCAGGAAACCTATTCAGCCGCCTTAGGCCTGCGACTTTCGCCCGACTCATTCCCCCGAGGCCCGTTGCCCCAAGCACAGTCCCTTCGCGATCACTCGCTGTTCGAGCCCTTGCGCAGCGAGCGCGGGCGGCGGGTGGTCGGGCTTATCGCCGCGCTGCTGATCGAGGCGATCCTGCTGATCGTCCTGCTTACCCTGAACATTCACGACGAGCCGGATGCGGCGCCGGGCAGCCTCACCGTGGTCGACCTGAAGGCGCAGGACGATTCCCCGGATGAGAGCGAGCAGGCCGAGCAGGAGCCGAGCGAGAGCGCCCCGCAGTTCGAGCAGCGCGCCGAGCCTTCGGATCCGCAAATCGAGCGCCCGGAGGCGGTGCAGCCCGATGTCGTGCCGACGACCCAGCCGGTGCCGCAGCCCGTCATTCCAACGCCGTTCCAATTGCCTTCCCGCCAGGCCCCCCCGCGCCCGGCGCAGCCCGCTGCGCCCAAGCAGGTGTATGGGCCGGTCGACTCCGGCTCGCGGTCGGGCGGCTCGGATTCCGAAGTGGTCGGCACCGCGCCCGATGGGCAACCGCTCTACGCAGCGCGCTGGTATCGCGAGCCGGACGATAGCGAGCTGGCGGGCTATCTCTCCACCGCATCCGGCCCGGGCTGGGGTCTGATCGCGTGCAAGACCGCACCCGAATTTCGCGTGATCGACTGCGTACCGCTCAGCGAATATCCGCAAGGATCGATGATCAACCGCGCCGTCCTGGCCGCCGCATGGCAGTTCCGGGTGCGCCCGCCACGGCGCGGCGGCAAGTCGCTGGTCGGCAGCTGGGTGCGTATCCGGATCGACTATACCGATCGGCGCTGAGCCGGCGCGCTAGCCTTCCGCCAGCGGGTCGAGCGGCTCTTCCGGCGGCGGCTCGGGGGCAACCGGCACATTCGATTCGATGAAGCTGAGCGCGGTCTGGTCCGCACCTTCACCGCTGCGGGTGATCCCTACGCCCAGCACCTTGCCCGGCCGCGTCGGGTCGCGGCCTTCCAGCATGATGGTCGCGCTTTCCTCGCCGCCCCTTTGCGAGACTTCGCTCCAGCCGAGCCGTTCTAGTTCGCTTTCGTAGAACTCGGCGATTTCCTGCTGGCTCGCGTCGGAGGCAATAGTGACGGTCAGCCCCTGCTGGAAACTGTTGAGGACGCGCGCGTCGGGGAACAGCCTTAAGCCGAAGGGCAATTGCTGCGCGGTTTCGGCGGCGGACCCCTCGCCCGAACCGCCGCCGGGGGAGGGGGAGTAGCCATCCTGCCCCGAGCCGCACGCGGTTAGCGCGAGGGCCCCGGCAATGGCGAACAGCATGCGGGTCATTGCGCGGCGATCCTTTGTGCGTGTTCCTGCACCAGCGCGATCATGTTGGGCACGCCTTGCGTCCGGTTGCTGGAGAGCTGGTTCTTGAGATCGAAGGGTTCGAGCGCGGCGGTCACGTCCATCTGCGCAACTTCGACGGCCGGGCGGTCCTGCACGGCGGCGATCACCAGCGCGACGATGCCCTTGGTGATCGCGGCGTTGCTGTCCGCCAGAAAATGCAGCTTGTCGCCTTCCCCGGTGGGATAGACCCATACCGCCGCCGAACAGCCCCGCACCAGCGTGGCGTCGGTCTTGAGCGCGTCGGGCATCTCTTCCAGATCGCGGCCCAGCTCGATCAGCAGACGATAGCGTTCGTCCCCTTCGAGAAATTCGTATTCTTCGCGGATGTCGTCGAGGCTGCGCATGGGGGCGATGTAGCAGCAAAGATTGGCCCCTCAAGGGGAGAGGGCGTTCTAGCCCGAAATCCCGCCTGGCCGGGTGAGCGCGTAGTAGATCACGTAGAACCAGCTGAGAAAGCCGTGGATGATCGCCCATACGATCGACTTGTGGAGCGACCACGAGATTGCGACCGCGATCGCGCTGCCGAGGCCGATGCCGGCCTGTGCGGCCTGGCTTTTCGCGCCGCTCACAGGTCCATACCGTTCGCGATGGCTTCCAGCTTGCGGATGCGTTCGCGCAGGTCGGCGAGCGCGATGCGGCCCGCGCCGCGCGTCTCCTCGCCCGCGCCGTGTCCGGCGGCGATCGCGTCCAGCTCGCGGCGCTTGAGCGCCAGCCAGCCTTCCCATGCCCGCAGCAGCGCGGCAGCGACCAGCCCGAGGCCGAGAAGCGAGGTGGCGGCAATGACGAGTGTCGGCTCCATAACTTCAATCCTCCTGTCGTGCTCTCGTTGGGGCGCCCGGTAAAATCAGGGGCGGCGTCAGTCCTGGTTGTCGCGCAGCGCGTCGATCTCGGCGGAAATCCGCTCCCGCTCGCGCGCGGTGCTGGTGTTCTTGTCGTAGGCAATGCGTTCGAGCACCGCGATCCGCTCCTTCAGCGCGGAAATCTCGCGCTGGGCCTCCTCGTCGGCCTGCGGCGACGGGTCGGGCCGGTGGGTGATCGACTGGTTGCCCATCATGTCCTCCGTAATGCCGTTCTGCGCATTGCTGCGCGATCGAAGGACACTGGCGACCGCACCGATCAGCACGATCAAAACGACGGCGCTCCAGAAACTCATCAGTTGGTCTCCTGCTTCTCGCGCAGCGTCTCGATCTCGTGGGTCAGGTGATAGCCGCTGTCGGTCACGATCCGCTCGACATTGCCGAGCCGGTCCTTGATCGATCCCAGTTCGGCGCGCAGCTGGGCGTTTTCCTGCGTCAGCAGCTTCACGCGCTCTTCGCTGTCCTTGGGATAGACCGCCTTGCCCCAGCTGTTTTCGAGCGGGTAGCCGTGCTTGATCCGCATCCAGGTGGTGAGAACCCAGCCCGCGACACCGGCGAGGCCGACGATCGCGATGACTTCCGAAGTCATTTCAAAAGGCATCACACGCGCTCCTTCTTGCCGGTGTTCAGCGGTACGCCGCTGCTGTCGTCGTGGCGCAGGGCCTCGATCTCGTCGGACAGCGAATAGCCGCGGTCGGTCACGATGCGTTCGAGCACCTTGAGGCGGTCCTCGTGCGCATTGAGCCGCTCGACCAGCTTGGCGTTTTCGTCGCGCAGTCCGTCCAGTTCGGCGGACCTGTCCGCGCGGGAGGTCTTGCCGCCCCATTCGTCTTCCAGATCGTAGCCGTGCTTGGCGCGGATCCAGTTGTTGATCAGCCAACCACCGGTGGTCAGCGCGATGATGGCGACGATCATGCCCGGGCCGCTGAGGAAATCACCCATCACGCACGCTCCCGCGAACCGGAGGTCAGCGGCACGCCGCTGTCGCGATCCTCGACCGAGCGGCTGTCACGCAGGGCTTCGATCTGGGTGGCGACGTCGTAGCCGCGATCGGTCACGATCCGTTCGAGCACCTGGACCCGGTCTTCGAGCCGCTGGATCTGGGTGGCGTATTGCGCGGCCTTTTCGGCGCTGGCGCTGGCAGTCGTCTCGATCTGCATCTCGGCCAGCTTCTGCTGGTGCTTGGTCCAGATCGCGACGATTGGGATCGAGAGGGCAATGATCGGGATCAAGAGGGCTAGCATGCCTTCCATCGGTATTTCTCCCCTAAGTCGTTTCGCGTCAGCGCAGGCGCTCGATCTCGGCGTCGAGGCGCGGGTTGGAGCTCACATAGTGCTCCTCCACATTCGCCAGGCGACGGTCGATCTCGCGCAGCTTGCCGCGGATTTCGCGGGCCGTGCGCTTCGGATTGGCGCGCACGCCCTGCCAGTATTTCTGCTCCTGCCGGTCGGCGGTGTAGAACTGCTCGGGCTTGTGGTTCAGCAGCAGGCCCATGATGAGGTAGGCGGGCAGGGTGACCGGGGCGGCACCGGCGATGGTCGAAACCGCCCAGGCGAGCCGCCACCACAGCGCATCGATCCCGGTATAGTCGGCGAGCCCTGCGCAGACGCCCATCAGCTTGGCGTTCTGCTTGTCCTTGTAGAGCGTGGTGCGGGACGTGTTCATGCGCGGGTCTCCCTGTGTTCGGCGCGCTTGCGGGCGAGCAGCGCTTCCAGTTCGTCGAGTTCCTCGTTGTCGGCCTGGTTGTCGGCGATCAGGCGGGCGGGCTTGAAGTCGGCGTGGTCGTGGGCGACCAGTCGCTCGACCGTGTCCATCCGGTCGTCGAGCCGCTTGGTGAGCGCGTAGAGCTCTTCCAGCAGGGCCTCGTCATCGGTGGTGATGCCGCCTCCGGCGGTCTTCCACTTGGTGATGTAGTGAAGGATCAGCCACGGCAGGCCGACCATGATCGCGACCACAGCGAATGGAATTAGAATTTCGTCCATGGCTCAATTCCCCTTCGTCGCGTCGTCGGTTCCCTTGCCGAGCGCGCGTTTCATTTCTTCCAGTTCCTCGTCGACCTTGTCCGATCCTGCGAGGGCGGCGATTTCGTCGGACAGCGACAGCTTGCCGCTCTCGCTTTCCATCTTGAGCTGGTCGGCGCGGCCTTCCGCGTAATCGACCCGGCGTTCGAGCGCGTCGAAGCGGGTCAGCGCCTCGTCGACCCGCTCGGTCGTCATCAGGCTGCGCAGCTTGACGCGGTTCTCCGCGCTTTCGAGCCGGGCGGCGATCTGCGTCTGGCGGCTGCGCGCTTCGCGCAGGCGGCTCTGCAGCTTGTGAATGTCTTCCTCGTAGGCGCGCAGCGAGTCGTCGAGGACGCTGATTTCCGCCTTGAGCTGCTCGCTCATGTCGGCGGCCTTCTTCTTCTCGACCAGCGCGGCGCGGGCCAGGTCTTCGCGATCCTTGCTCAGCGCCAGCTGCGCCTTCTCGCCCCAGTCGGCCTGCAGCTTGTCCAGCTTGACCGTGTGGCGGTGCATTTCCTTCTGGTCGGCGATCGTGCGCGCGGCACTGGCGCGCACTTCGACCAGGGTTTCCTCCATTTCGAGGATGATCATCCGGATCATCTTCGACGGATCGTCTGCCTTATCCAGCATTTCGTTGAAATTGGCCGCGATGATGTCGCGGGTGCGGCTGAAGATGCCCATGAAGGGTGCTCCGTATGAGATGAAGGTGTTGAGCTTCTCGTTGACCTTGTCCGGGTTTGTCCAGTCGGCAGCGCGTTCGGCGCTCGACCGGCCGCTCTGCGTGGGGGTCGGGCTGCGGCGCAGCTGCTCCACCTCGGTGTCGAGGCGCGAGAGGCGGCGGTCGCGGCCGGGGGGATCGGTATGGTCGGTCATGCGATTTCCACCACCTGTACCATATACCCGCTGCCTACGTGCGGCGCATCGTTGGACTGCGGATTCAGCAGGACGAGCGCCCCGATGCCGAGGATGGTGACCAGCACGGCCTTGCCGATGTGGCGCTGCGATTGGGTCTGGTCGGGCATGTCAGTGGCCTCCTGCCGGGCTGGTTTCGATCTGTTGCCCTATACTTTGCAACCGGCGTGCCAAGTTTGGAAAAGCGCGGTTTTCCGCCGATCTCGCAAAATTCGACGAACAGCATGTTGGGAATAATTGCCAAGGCTTGGGCTGTGGCACTATATTGCGGCGTATGGAGCGGGAGAACCAGTTCGTCGGGCAATCGCTCGCCTTCCTCGATGCGGTCGAGCGGACCAGCCGCGCGGCCGCGCTGCAGCGCCCGGTGCTGGTCATCGGCGAACGCGGCACGGGCAAGGAACTGATTGCCGAGCGTCTTCACCGCCTGTCCCCGCGCTGGGGCGAGCCGCTGATTACCATGAACTGCGCCGCGCTGCCTGAAACGCTGATCGAGGCCGAGCTGTTCGGCCACGAAGCGGGCGCCTTCACCGGCGCGACCCGCGCGCGCGAGGGCCGGTTCGAGGAGGCCGACGGCGGCACACTGTTCCTCGACGAACTCGCGACGCTTTCCATGGCCGCGCAGGAGCGGCTGCTGCGCGCGGTCGAATATGGTGAGGTCACCCGGATCGGCTCCAGCCGCCCGATCAGGGTCGACTGCCGGATCGTCGCCGCAACCAACGAGGATCTGCCCGCAAAAGCCGAGCGGGGCGAGTTTCGCGCCGACCTGCTCGATCGCCTCAGCTTCGAGGTCATCACCCTGCCACCGCTCCGCGCGCGCGAGGGCGATGTGCTGGTGCTGGCCGACTATTTCGGGCGGCGCATGGCGGCCGAGCTGGGATGGGACGCGTGGCCGGGCTATGCCGAACATGTCCAGACAGAGCTGGAGGAATATGCCTGGCCCGGCAATGTGCGCGAACTGCGCAACGTGGTCGAACGCGCGATCTATCGCTGGGACGATCCCGAACGGCCGGTCGCGCATATCGTGTACGATCCGTTCGAGAGCCCGTGGAAGCCTGCCGCCACGCCCGCACCCGCCCGCCGCGAGGATGGTGCCGCGGCCGCGCCGCAACCCGTGCAGCGCCTCGATTTCGACGACATTGCGGACCTGCGCGCCGCGGTCGACAGCCACGAACGCGCGATCGTGGAGCATGCGCTGGGCAAGCATCGCTGGAACCAGCGGCAGACCGCCAAGGCGCTGGGCCTCAGCTACGATCAGTTGCGCCATTGCATCAAGAAGCACGGGTTGATGGAAGAGGGCGGCTGATAGTTGCTCTGCGCCCACTGGCGGATTGCCGACAGGCTCGCTAAGGGCCGCCTGCAAGACAGTGGTTCGAACCTCCCGCGATTCTCCGAGTCGCCCGCCATAGGCCGGGGCTCGAAATCGCAGACCAGCTTGCGAAAGGTGCCCCCCCGTGGCCTTCAAGGAAATCCCCCTCGCCCTGACCTTCGACGACGTGCTGCTGCGCCCCGCCGCGAGCGAGGTGCTGCCCAGCATGGCCGACACCCGCACGCAGCTGACGCGCGAGATCGCGCTCAACATCCCGGTCATCTCCTCCGCGATGGACACCGTAACCGAGGCGGACATGGCGATCGCGATGGCGCAGCTGGGCGGGATGGGCGTGCTCCACCGCAATCTCGATATCGAGGAACAGGTCGCTGCGGTGCGCGCGGTCAAGCGGTTCGAAAGCGGGATGGTGGTCAACCCGATCACGATCCATCCCGACGCGACCCTGGGCGAAGCGCAGACGATCATGAGCGCCAACCGGATCAGCGGCATCCCGGTGACCGATCGCGGCGGCAAGCTGGTCGGCATCCTGACCAACCGCGACGTGCGCTTCGCGGAAAACCCCGCGCAGCCGATCCGCGAACTGATGACGACCGACAACCTCGCCACCGTGCCGCTGGGCACCGGACAGGAAGAGGCGCGGCGCACGCTGCACCAGCGGCGGATCGAGAAGCTGATCGTGGTCGACGACGAATATCGCTGCATCGGCCTGATCACGGTCAAGGACATCGAAAAGGCGGTAACCTATCCCAACGCGACCAAGGACGCGGCGGGCCGCCTGCGTGTCGCGGCGGCGACCACCACCGGCGACAAGGGTTTCGAGCGGTCGCAGGCGCTGGTCGATGCGGAAGTCGACGTCATCATCATCGACACCGCGCACGGCCATAACCGCGACGTGCTGAAGGCGGTGGAACGGGCCAAGACGCTGAGCAATTCGGTCCAGGTCATCGCCGGAAACGTTGCCACTGCCGAGGCGACGCGCGCGCTGATCGATGCGGGCGCGGATGCGGTGAAGGTCGGCATCGGGCCGGGTTCGATCTGCACCACGCGCGTCGTCGCGGGCGTGGGCGTGCCGCAGCTGACCGCGATCATGGATGCCGCCGAGGAAGCGGAGAAATCGGGCATTCCGGTGATCGGCGACGGCGGCCTGCGCACCAGCGGCGATGCGGCCAAGGCGCTTGCGGCGGGGGCGAGCTGCGTAATGGTCGGCTCGATGCTGGCGGGCACCGAAGAGGCGCCGGGCGAAACCTTCATCTACCAGGGTCGCAGCTTCAAGAGCTATCGCGGCATGGGCTCGGTCAGCGCGATGGCGCGCGGCAGTGCCGACCGCTATTTCCAGCAGGACGTCTCCGCGATGAAGCTGGTGCCCGAAGGGATCGAGGGGCAGGTGCCGTTCAAGGGCCCGGTCAGCGCGGTGATTCACCAGCTGGTCGGCGGGATCAAGGCGGCGATGGGCTATACCGGCAGCCGCACGATCGAGGAGCTGCGCAAGGGTGCCCAGTTCGTCCAGATCACCAATGCCGGCCTGACCGAAAGCCATGTCCACGACGTCGCGATCACCCGCGAGGCACCGAACTACCCGACGCGATAAGGGGCGATGGCCATCGAAAAGCATGTCGCCGACGCCTTTCGCCTCGACGAGGAAGGCTGGGCGCGTCATGCCAATCCCTGGAGCGCGTGGTCGCGCTTCGCGACCGGGATACCGATGCCCATCGTCGCGATCTGGAGCCGGGAGTGGATCGGTTGGTGGGCCGTGCTCGCCTTTGTAGCCGTAGCGCTTTGGCTGTGGCTCAATCCGCGCCTTTTCCCACCAGTCGATGACGATCGCGGCTGGATGTCGCGCGGCGTTTTCGGAGAGCGCGCCCTGGTCGAGCATCGTGACCTGGCGAATGATCTCATTTCGATCCGGCGCGCCAATGGCTTCAATATCGTCGCGGGCCTCGGTCTAATCCCGATGGCCTACGGTCTGTGGACGCTCGACCCGGTCGCCACCATCGCAGGTGCGAGCATCAGCGTGGCTGGGAAGATGTTCTTCATCGGAGAGATGGTGCGATTGTACGATCGGCTGAAGGTCGCGCACCCCGAACTGGCCTATCGGGGCTGGGAGCGATCCTAATCCCGTTTTTGGCGAGGCAAGTTGCGCTTTCCTAAAGACACTCAAGCGTGCCATGGACGGCGCATGAGCCTGGTCCATCCCTTCGCCCGCCACACCGTCTTTTCACCTTTCTCCGGGCAGCCAGATATTTCTCCTCTGGACACTGTGTCAGGTGTGTCAGGGCAACGGGAAACCGGGCGATGACGCCCGCTGCACGCGTAAAAGCGGCAATCGACATCCTCGACAAGGTGATCGACGCGGCGAAGGGGCAGGGCGCTCCGGCCGATCGCATCGTCGCCGACTGGGCCAAGGCCAACCGTTATGCCGGATCGAAGGACCGCCGCGCTGTGCGCGAGCTGGTCTATGACGCGATCCGCCATTGCGGCCCGGTGCCCGAAAGCGGGCGCGCAGCGATGCTCGCGCTGGCGAATCGGGACATGGCGATCTCCGCACTGTTCGACGGGTCGCAATATGGCCCCGCAGCGATCCAGCCCGAGGAGCCTGTGGCCAAGAGCGGGTTCGCACCTGCCTGGCTGGCCAAGCGCCTCTCCGCCTCGGATGTGAAAGGCGCGGAAGGGGCCGCGCTGATGGGCCGGGCCCCGCTGGACGTGCGGGTCAATACGCTCAAGGCGGATCGCGCGTCGATCGACCTGCCCGAGCCGGGCGAGCCGCTCGTCGCGCCGCACGCGCTCAGGTTCGAGGCTGGCACGCAGATCGAGCAGTGGCCCGCCTACCGCGAAGGGCGGATCGAGGTGCAGGACCATGGCAGCCAGATCGCCTGCCTCGCGGCAGAGCCGCGCGCGGGCGAGACGGTGATCGATCTGTGCGCAGGCGCGGGCGGCAAGACGCTGGCGCTCGCCGCGGCGATGGAGAACCGCGGGCGGCTGATCGCGTCGGACACGGACAAGCGCCGCCTCTCGCAGCTAGGCCCCCGGGCCGAACGTGCCGGGGCGACCAATGTGGAACAGCGCCTGCTCGATCCGGGCAGGGAGATGGAGGCGCTGGGCGATCTGGCGGGGCAGGCCGACTGCGTGCTGATCGACGCGCCATGCTCTGGAACCGGCACCTGGCGGCGCAAGCCCGAGGCCAAGTGGCGGCTGACGCCCGACCGGCTGGCGCGCTTCTCCGCGACGCAGGACGCGCTGCTGGCGCTGGGGGCAAAGCTGGTGAAGCCGGGCGGGCGGCTGGTGTTCATCACCTGCTCGCTGCTCGACGAAGAGGGTGCGGATCGATTCGCGCACTTTCTGGATAGCCACGATGGCTGGCGTGCGGACCTCCCGCCGCTGCCTCTGGGGAGGCCGCGCGGGGGCGAGAATGCGCAGGGAATCCGCCTGTCCCCGTTCCACGACGGCACGGACGGATTTTTCGTCGCAAGGGGCCGTTTGCCGTGATAGCGTGCGGTTCTATGGACGAACCGTCGCCCACTTTTCCGGCATCCCTGAAGGAGACCGCCATGCGTTTCGCACCCGCCGCCGCCGCCCTTTCGCTGCTGGTCGCGGTGACCGCGAGTGTCGGCTCGGCCAAAGAGGCTCAGGTCGATCCGCGTGCGGGCATGCTGATCGCTCAGGCGCAGACCGCGCTGGAAGACGGCCAGCCGCAGCGCGCGGTCGATCTGCTGGAGGCGGCCTTCGCGGTCGATCCGCAATACACCCCAATCCTGCTCTCGCTGGCCGAGGCCGCGCGCCGTGAAGGGCTGCAGGGCAAGGCCATCCGCTATTACCGCGAAGCGCTGACCCGCGATCCGGGCAACTACGCCGCGATCGCGGGCGAGGGTGCGGCGATGGTGGAAAAGGGCGCGATCGAGCGGGCGCAGCGCAATCTCGCGCAGCTCGAATCGCTGTGCGGCGGCAGCTGCCCCGAAACCCGCGCGCTCGCCACCGCGATTGCGCAGGGCCCGCGCAACAGCAAGGTGCTGACTGCCGAAGCGGTGATGCCCGATGCGGTGGTGACGCAGAACCTCGCCAAGCCGGACGGCGGCGCGCGGTAGGCTGTTGTAGGGCTCGGACTTCCCGACCCGCCAAGGCGGAGCGGGAAGAGCCTTCAGATCAGATCGGCGAACTCGGTCACGATGGCGCGGTAGACGCGTTTCTTGAAGGGCACGATCAGGTCGGGCAGCGTGGATGCAGGAACCCAGCGGAACTCGCAGAATTCCGGGGTTTCGTGCGCTTCCAGATCGACGTCGTCGTCGGTCCCTTCGAACCGGGCGAGGAACCAGTGCTGCTCCTGCCCGCGATAGAGGCCGCCCCACAGCTTGCCGATCAGCTCGTCCGGCAGGTCGTAACGCAGCGGTTCGCGGGTCTGGCCGATGATCGCGATCTTCTCCGCGATGACGCCAGTCTCTTCCCACAGCTCGCGCAATGCGGCTTCGCGCAGGTCTTCACCCTCGTCGACGCCGCCTTGCGGCATCTGCCAGAAGTCGCCTTCCTTGGTGTCGATCCGCCGGCCGACGAACGCCTCGCCCGCCGAATTGACCAGCATCACCCCCACGCAGGGGCGATAGCCGAGTTCGCTGGTGTCGCGGTCCTGGATCATGGTCATTTGCGTCGTTCCAATGCTGCACCTACCGCGTCGATAAAGGCCTCCACGTCGGCCTGGCCGCTGGGGATTGCCTTCCTCATGGTGAAGAATCCGTGGATGATACCGGGAAACTCCAGATAGGTAACTTCGGTCCCATCTTTCACTATAGACGCTGCATAGCGGCGACCGGAATCGCGCAGCGGATCGAGGCCGGCGGTGCACAGCACGGTTGCCGGGGCGCCGCTGCAGTCGCCCAGCATCGGCAGGTTGCGCGGGCTGCCGAGATCGGCGGCGTAGCACTTGGTGAACCAGGCCATGGTCGCGCCGGTGAGGAAGTAACCGTCGTTGAACTCGCGGAAGCTGTCGTGCTTGCCCGCCTCGTCCGCGACCGGATAGATCGGCGCCTGGACCAGCACGGGCACATCCGCAGGCTTGTCGCGCAGCGCGTTGGTGGTGACGATCGTCAGATTGCCGCCCGCACTGTCGCCGGTGATGACCAGCCCGGTGATCTCGCGGTCGAGCTCTTCGGGCGAAGCGGCCAGCCAGCGCGCCGCGGCCTCGCAGTCGTCGGGCGCGGCGGGGAAGGGGTGTTCGGGCGCCAGCCGATAATCCACCGAGAGCACCGGCAGGTCGAGCCGTGCGGCAAATTCGGTGCACAGCGCGTGGTAGACCTCCAGATCGCCGATCACAAAGCCGCCGCCGTGCAGGAACAGCACCGCCGGACCTGCCTCGCGCGACTCGCGAACATCGTAGAACCGGCAGGGGATATCGCCTGCCGGCCCAGGGACCTTGACGTCCTTCACCACCGCCATCTCGCGCGGCGGGGCTTCACCGATCTGCGCCATCATGCGCATCCCCTCGCGCCCGTCGACCGGGCCCGCTTCCTCTACCGGGGGGCGGTTCATCGCCTTTAGCATGTCGAGCAGGCCGCGCACATCGGCGCGTACGAAGGGTTCGGTCGCAGCGTTGGGGGCGGGGGCGTCTGCCATTGCGATGTCGTTCCTCAAATCTGACCCAGTAAACGGGCGTGGCTGGATAGGCCCTGTGTGCGCAGCCTGTCCACCGATCAGCATCAGGGCGACTAGAAAAACTTGATTGCTCGCGGACGGACGGCCACGTAGGCGGCGGTTCAAGGTGCGGGCCTAAACGCACCACGAAGACCGAAGGATTTTGTACCGATGGCGACTCAGGCGCCTGCTGCCTCCACCGACAGTTCACCCACCCCCGACGCGATCGTTGTGCGCTTCGCCGGCGATTCCGGCGACGGCATGCAGCTGACGGGGGGGCAATTCACGCTCAGCACCGCGCTGGCGGGGAACGACCTTGCGACCTTCCCGGACTTCCCGGCGGAGATCCGCGCGCCTCAGGGCACGCTGTTCGGGGTTTCGGCCTTCCAGATCAATTTCGGATCGAGGGCGATCAACACCGCGGGCGACGCGCCCGATGTGCTGGTGGCGATGAACCCGGCGGCGCTGAAGGTGAACTTGCCCGCGCTCAAGCCCGGCGGGCTGGTGATCGTCGACACGGGCGAGTTCACCAAGCGCAACCTCGACAAGGCGAAGTACGACGCGAGCCCGCTCGACGACGATACGCTCGCGCCGTTCGACGTGCTTGCTTTCGACATTTCCGCGCGCACGCTGGAAGCCGTGGAGCCCTTCGGTCTCGGCAAGAAGGACGGGCTGCGCTGCAAGAACATGTGGACGCTGGGCCTTGCGCTGTGGATGTTCGACCGTCCGCGCGAGCCGCTGCATGACTGGCTGAACAGGAAGTTCGCCAAGGCGCCCGACATTGCCGCGGCCAATATCGCCGCGCTCGACGCAGGCCATGCCTATGGCGAGACGGCGGAGCTTTCCGCGCCGCTCAAGCAGGTCCACCTGCCGCCCGCGCCTTCGGAGCCGGGGCTTTATCGCACGATTACCGGCGCGGAAGCGGTCTCGCTCGGCCTCGTGGCCGGCGCACAGCTGGCCGAGCTGCCGATGTTCTTCGGTGGTTACCCGATCACGCCCGCCTCGGCGATCCTGCACCACCTCGCGCGGCTCAAGGAATACGGCGTCACCACCTTCCAGGCGGAAGACGAGATCGCCGCCGTGTGCGCCGCCATCGGTGCAAGCTATGCGGGCCAGTTGGGCGTGACCTCGTCCTCCGGCCCGGGCATCGCGCTCAAGACCGAGGCTTTGGGCCTGGGCATCATGACCGAGCTGCCGCTTGTTGTGGTCAATTCGCAGCGCGGCGGCCCGTCCACCGGCCTGCCGACCAAGACCGAGCAGAGCGACCTCTATCAGGCGGTTTATGGCCGCAACGGCGATGCGCCGATGCCGGTGATCGCCGCGCGCAGCCCCGGCGATGCGTTCGAGGTCGCGATCGAAGCCTGCCGACTGGCGGTCAAATACATGACGCCGGTGATGCTGCTGACCGATGGCTACATCGCCAATGCAGCCGAGCCCTGGAAGGTGCCCGACCCGTCGAGCTTCGAGCCTTTCCCCGCCAAATTCCTGACCGAACCGCGTGGCGAGGTGCTGGAGCCGTACAAGCGCAACGAAAACGGATCGCGCCCGTGGATCAAGCCCGGCACCCCGCACATGATGCACCGCATCGGCGGGATCGAGAAAGACGCCACCACCGGCAACATCTCCTACGATCCGGCCAACCACCAGCTGATGACCGACACGCGGCGCGACAAGATCGCGAACATCCCCGTGCCCGATCAGGAAGTGGCTTTCGGTGAGACGACCGGCAAGCTGGCGGTGGTCGGCTGGGGATCGACCTACGGCCCGATCAAGCAGGCGGTCCGCCGCAGCATCGACAAGGGCTGCTCGGTCTCGCACATCCACATCCGCCACATCTGGCCGCTGCCCAAGAACCTCGGCGAACTGCTGAGCGGGTTCGACCGCGTGCTGGTGCCCGAGATGAACACCGGCCAGCTCAAGACGGTGCTGCGCGACCAGTTGCTCGTCGATGCCGAAAGCCTGACCAAGACCAGCGGCCAGCCGTTCCAGATCGCCGAGCTCGAAGAGGCGATCTGCGCCTACTTCGATGGCGTCAAAGGAAACGAGGGCGGCGAAGTGCAGGCCAACGAACAGCAGCTGCCGAGCCCCGTGGAGAGCGAATAATGAACGCACCCGTTAAAATCGAAACCACGCTCAAGGACTGGGAAACCGACCAGGAGGTCCGCTGGTGCCCCGGTTGCGGGGATTATGCGATCCTCAAGGCCGTGCAGCGCACGCTGCCGCAGCTTGGCAGCGATCCGGCGAACACCGTGTTCATCTCCGGCATCGGCTGTTCCAGCCGCTTCCCATATTACATCGAGAGCTACGGCTTCCACACGATCCACGGGCGCGCACCGGCGGTGGCGACGGGCGTGAAACTCGCCAATCCGGACCTCGATGTATGGCTGGTGACCGGCGACGGCGATGGCCTGAGCATCGGCGGCAACCACATGATGCATGTGCTCCGCCGCAACGTGAACATGCAGATCATGCTGTTCAACAACGAGATTTATGGCCTGACGAAGGGCCAGTACTCGCCCACCAGCCGCGAGGGCACGCGCACGCCGACCAGCCCGATCGGCTCGGTCGACCACCCCGCCAATCCATGCGCCTTCGCGCTTGGCAGCGGCGCGCGCTTCGTCGGGCGCGGGATCGACGTGTCGAAGAACCTACCCGATGTCCTCAATGCAGCGCACGCGCACCAAGGCGCGGCCTTCGTCGAGATCTTCCAGAATTGCATCGTCTACAACAAGGACGTCTTCGATGCCTTCGCCGCGCCCAAGGGTGCAGAAGGCCAGCAGCTCTGGCTGGCCGATGGTGAGCCGATGCTGTTCGACAAGGGCGAGAAGGGCCTCGCGTTCGATGCCGAGAACCTTCACTTCACCGTGGTCGATGTCGTCGATGGCGACTGGCAGGCCGCGGGCGTGCGGGTTCATAACGTGAAGAACCGCGTGATGGCGCACTTGCTTGCGGAGCTGCCCTTCGGTGAATTCCCCATGCCGCTGGGCGTGCTCTATGATGACCCCGCGCCGACCTACGAAAGTGCGGTGATTGCAGAGCGTGAAGCTTCGGTGAGCGGAAAGGAAGCCAACCTCGCCAAGCTGCTCAGCGGCGGCCAGACCTGGACGGTCGACGGGACCGCCGCCGACCCGGTCTAGCGGTGACCCAGCGGATCGAGCCCGTGCGCTGCCGCGCTGTCGGCGGCGCGCTTGGCGGGCTCGTATAGCAGCGCTGCGGCGGTGAAGGCCCACGCCGCGCCGCCGCTCCACCCGGCGACCACATCGCTCGGGAAGTGCACGCCCAGCATCACGCGGCTCCACGCGATCATCGCGGAGATCACTATCGCACTGCCGATCAGCGTGTAGCGCACCGAGTGCCTGCCGCTGAACGAGGCGAAGGCCAGCGCCATGCCGATATAGATCATCGCCGAGGTAAAGCTGTGCCCGCTCGGGAAGCTGTAGCCTGCCGCCTCGGTCAGATGCGGGACGAGGGTAGGGCGCTCCCGCCCGACGAGCGTCTTCATGAGTGCGTTGAGGCCCCAGCCAAGCACCACGGTCAGTGTGAACAGCATCGCCTCGCGCCGCATTCGCAGGAACAGCAGGGCGATCGCCGCTGCTCCCGCCGCGAGGGTTGAGAGGAGGAGCCCGCCCAGCGCGGTGATGTCACGCACCGCCTCTTGCAGCATGTTGCCGCCCAGCGGCTGGAGATCGACGCCCGCGCGGTAGAGCATCAGCCCCGAATGGTCGAAGCCGGCGGTACGGCCCTGTGTGACCAGCCAGATCATCAAGCCCCAGATCGCCCACAGCACGCCTGCGGCAATCAGTGCCTTGCTGCGGTTGATCGTGAAGCCACGCTCGGGAAGCGCAACGGTCTCGGCGGGGAGAGTCGCTTGGGGCTCGTGTCCGTGGCCGATGTGGCTGTGATCCATGCAAGCAGGAACAGCCTGTCTGGTGCGAGGTTCCTCTCGCATGGTGTCTCCTCAAATCGTCTGGCTGCGGCGCGACCTGCGGCTGGCAGACAATCCCGCGCTCTACGCAGCGGCCCAGGCCGGGCCGATCATCCCGGTCTTCGTGCTCGACGACGAGCGGACGGGGGATCGGAAATATGGCGGTGCCTCGCGCTGGTGGTTGCACCATTCGCTGGAGACTCTGGCGAAGAGTTTCGGACGGCACAATGCCGCGCTGATCCTGCGGCGCGGCGACCGCGTGAACATTCTCGCAGACCTGGCGGCGAAGACCGGGGCGAGTGCGATCCATGCCAACCGCCATTACGAACCGTGGTGGCGCAAGGCGCAGGGCGATCTGAAGAAGGCGTTGCCCGACGGGTGCGAGTTGGAGCTGCATGACGGTAATTACCTGATGCCGCCGGGCACTGCGACGACCGGCTCCGGCACGCCCTACAAGATCTACACTCCGTTCTCCCGCGCGCTGCGCGACCTTATGCCGCCGCGCGACGAACTGCCTGCGCCCGAGACGATCTCGCAGCCGGGCGAGCTGCCGCCGAGCGACGATCTGGCGGATTGGGGCCTGCTCCCAACCAATCCCGACTGGGCCACGCAGATGGCGCAATTCTGGTCGATCGGCGAAGACGCCGCGCACGAACGGCTCGATTGGTGGGCGGACCATGTCGGCGAGTATGACGAAGGCCGTAACCTGCCATCGGTCGATCAGACCAGCCAGATGTCGCCGCACCTGCACTGGGGCGAAATTTCTCCGGTTCAAATCTGGCATCGATTGAAGGACAAGCGCAGCGACGGCTGGCGGACCTACGAGAGCGAGCTGATCTGGCGCGATTACGCGCAGAACATCCTGTGCCAGTTCCCGCGTTACCCCGAAGAAAGCTATCGCGACGCGATCGACGACGCCAAACTCTGGCGTAATCCTAATCGCGGGCATGTGATTCAGGAAGAGCTGGAAGCCTGGCAACACGGCCGCACCGGCTACCCCATCGTCGATGCCGGGATGCGTCAGCTGTGGGCGATCGGCTGGATGCACAACCGCGTGCGGATGATCGCGGCCAGCTTCCTCATCAAGCATCTGCTGATCGACTGGCGGCACGGCGAGCGCTGGTTCTGGGACACGCTGGTCGATGCCGACTACGCCAGCAACGGCGTGAACTGGCAGTGGGTCGCAGGCACCGGTGTGGACAGCAACATGTTCCCCCGGATCATGGCCCCGCTGAGCCAGAGCGAGAAGTTCGATGCGGCTGGCTATATCCGCGAATGGGTGCCCGAACTGGCGGACCTGCCCGACAGCGAAATCCACGATCCCTCGGATAAATGCCGCCCCAGCGACTACCCGGCAAAGATCATCGGCCACAAGGAGGCGCGCGAACGGGCGCTGGAAGCCTATCGCGCGATGAAGGACGATTGATGGCGCGCGCATGACGGGTTGTCGCCCACGGGGCTGCGGGGCATAAGCGCCCCTGCATGGGGGTAAGCGAAAACCAGCGCGGAGGCGATTTGCTCGCCGCATCGCAACGCTTCGAACGGAAGCCGGGCATCTTCGCCCGCCTGCTCGCCCCCGGATTTCACAAGCTGCTCGACAAGATGGACGAAGGCATCGCGCGTGGCGCGGTGCTGGGGCGCTTGCCCGATGGCAGCACGCGGCTGCTCGGCGGTCGTGCTCCGGGTTTCGAGGCGGAGGTGACGATCCACAACTGGCGCGCGCTGGTCCGGGTCGCGACCGGCGGTTCGGTGGGCTGGTATCAGGCCTGGGAGGCGGGCGAATGGTCGAGCCCCGATCCGGTCCCGCTGTTCGCGCTGTTCATGCAGAACGCGGCTACGCTGGGCGATACGGCCCGCGCCAAGGGCGGGTGGAAGCGCGCGCTGCGGACCGCGCATGGCAAGCAGCGTAACACCCGCAAAGGGTCGGAGAAGAACATCTCCGCGCACTACGACCTCGGCAATGATTTCTACGCAGCGTGGCTGGGTGAGACGATGACCTATTCCGCCGCGCTGTTCGATGAAGGCGGCGCGCCGCAGACGCTTAATAGGGCGCAGCGGACGAAGATCGACGCGATCCTCGACCGCGTGGCGCTCAAGCCTGGCGACACCCTGCTTGAAATCGGCTGCGGCTGGGGCACGCTGGCGCGCGCGGCGGCGGATCGCGGGGCGAAGGTCGATGCGATCAGCCTGTCGGAAGAGCAGCTTGCCTGGGCACGGCGGCAAAGCGTCGGCGATGCGCGCTTCCTGTATCAGGATTACCGCGACACCAACGGCCAGTACGACGCCATCGCCAGCGTCGAGATGGTCGAGGCGCTGGGCCGCGAATACTGGCCGACCTTCATGGATTGCGTTGCGCGGAACCTGAAGCCGGGCGGGCGGGCCGCGATCCAGTTCATCGCGATCGACGATGCGCTGTTCGATTCCTACGCCGCCAGCGCGGACTTCATACAGGCCTATATCTTCCCCGGCGGCCTGCTGATCCGCGCGTCCGAATTCCGCGCCCTCGGCGAAGAACGCGGCCTGCGCTGGACGGACGAGAAGCGCTTCGGCATCGACTATGCCGAAACGCTGCGGCTCTGGCGCGAGGCGTTCGATCGGGCGGCGGCGGACTCGATCCTGCCCGAAGGCTTCGATGATCGCTTCCGCGCTCTGTGGCGCTATTACCTGATGTATTGCGAAGGCGGTTTCCGCGGTGGCGGGATCGATGTGTACCAGGTGACCCTGGTTAAGGAGAGATGAGATGACCAAGTACCTCGCGCTGATTGCGGCGCTCGCCCTCCCGCTCGCCGGATGTGCGACCGCTCCGGTGGATACCGCGCGCGGCGTCACTGCGAGCATGCCCACGGAACCGCTGCCGTTGGTGGGGTCGGAGGTGCTGTTCTGGGACGATGCAACGCGCTCGGCCCGCTTCCGCTCGATGGAGACCTTCTTCCCCGGTCAGGAGGTCGCTCCGCCCGAAACGCCGCGGGCGCTTCCGCAGGGTGAGGCACTGCCCGCGAAAACGCAGGCCGCGATCCGCGCCTATATGTCCAGCCAGAACGCAGCCGGGGTGATGGTGCTGCAGGACGGCAAGGTCCGCTTCGTCGACTACGGCCTCGGCTTCGGTCCCGACGATCGCTGGACCAGCTTCTCGGTTGCGAAGAGCTTTACCTCGACCCTGCTGGGCGCGGCGCTGAAGGACGGTTTCATCGCCAGCCTGAACGATCCCGTGTCGCAGTACATTCCCGGGCTGAAGGGCAGCGCCTACGACGATGTGACGGTCGAACAGCTCGCCACGATGACGTCCGGCGTGAAGTGGAACGAGGATTACACCGATCCCAATTCCGACGTGGCGAAGATGTACAACGTCACGCCCGAGCCGGGTCAGGACCAGGTGGTCGAATACATGAAGACCCTACCGAGAGAGGCGCCTGCGGGCGAGAAGTGGGTCTACAAGACGGGCGAGACCAACCTGATCGGCGTGCTGGTGGAAAACGCGGTGGGCGAGACGCTGGCCGAATATGCCAAGCGCAAGATCGTCGATCCGGCCGGCTTTGCACACCCGCTGTTCTGGCAGACCGATCTTTCGGGCCGCAGCGTGGGCGGGTGCTGCCTGTCGGCCGCGCTCAGCGATTATGCGCGGATGGGCCAGTTCGCGCTGGAAGGCGGGGATGGCGTGGTGCCCGATGGCTGGTTCGCGGCAGCGGGATCGCCCCAAGTCGATTTCGGCAACGGCTTTGGATATGGCTACCAGTGGTGGACCTATCCCGGCGGCAATTTCGGCGCGCAGGGCATTTTCGGCCAGTCGATCACGATCCTGCCCGCCAGCCGGGTGGTGATCGCAATCGTGTCCAACTGGCCTGCCGCGTCCCGCAAGGATCTCTCCGCCGAACGTCTTGAGCTGCTGGCGACGATCGGGTCTGGGCTCTAGCGCATCAGAACAGGCAGGATCGGGTCACTCCGCCCCCTTTCGGGGCCCGCCAGACGGACAGCAGATCGTCGAGTACTTCGGCGGCGAGCATGTTTTCGAAGGCGGCCCCCGCAATCGAATGGTTCCACCAGACGACCCGCGCTTCGATCGACTGGAGGCCGGGAAGCGTCAGCCAGCAGGCCTGCTCAGGATGCAGTCGTCCGATCGATGATGCGCTGAAGCCTGCGATCGACAGATCGTGGACTACCGTGCGGAAAGTGCCGCCCCCGCTGACCCGCAATTGTGCCGGTATGGCAAGTTTCGTGCGCGGCGCGCAGCGATCTTCCTGCACCGCGTCGGCATAGCCGTGCTTCAACGCAACCATCTCGATTCACCCGTCCTAGTATTTTTCCCTAGACGGGTTTCGCGCAGACCTGCTTGCGCGAATATGATGAGGGTTGGCTAAACCGTCTTAACCAATTCTTTCCCGGTGACCGGTCTCGAAATCACCTTCGAAAAGCTCCGCGATCCGGCTGGCCACTTCCTCGGGCGGCTTGACCGTTTGCGGGTCTTCGCCGGGATAGGCCTTTTCGCGCATGGCGGTGCGGGTGGCACCCGGATCGACCAGTGCGACGCGGATCGCGCCAGTATTGGCGACTTCCTGGCCGTAGCATTCCAGCAGGTTGTCGAACGCGGCCTTGGTCGATCCGTAGGCAGACCAGTAGGCGCGCGGGGTTGCGCCCACGCTGCTGGTCAGGCCGATCACGCGCCCGGCGTCGGCGCGCCTGAGCATCGGGTGCAGCCCGGCGAGCAGTGCTTGCGTGGCGAGCAGGTTCACCGTGATCGCATTGTTGAACTGCTTCGGCTCGATCTGCGTCACCGGAGTCAGCGTGGGCAGATAGGCCGCGCTGATCACCAGCATGTCGAGCGCATCCCAGCGGCTGGAGATCGCCTGGGCGAGTCGCGCAACGCCGTCGTTCTCGGTCAGATCGACGGGCGCGATCGTCGCGGTCCCGCCGTCATTGTGGATCGCATCCTCGACCCGTTCCAGCGCGGCATCATCGCGCGCGGTGAGGATGACGTGCGCGCCTTTAGCGGCGAGCGCTTGTGCGGTGGCCGCGCCGATTCCGCGCGATGCCCCGGTGACGAGCGCAACGCGCCCTTCGAACGGCTTGTTCTCTGCCATGTCAGGCGACCTTGTTGGCTGGCTTGTTTTCAGGGAAGGAAAGCTGCGCCGCGCCCTGCTGGTTGCGCGTAAAGTCGGTCAGCCGGGTGGGGTAATCGCCCGTGAAGCAGGCATCGCAGAACTGCGGGCACGCCTTGTCGCGCGATTCGCGCCCGACGGCGCGGTAAAGGCCGTCGATCGAGATAAACGCGAGGCTGTCCGCCTTGATGAACTCGCGCATCGGCTCAAGCTCCATCCGTGCGGCGAGCAGCTTGCTGCGCTCGGGCGTGTCGACCCCGTAATAGCAGCTGTGCGCGGTTGGCGGGCTGGCGACGCGGAAGTGCACTTCCGTCGCGCCGGCATCGCGCATCATCTCGACGATCTTCATACTGGTCGTGCCGCGGACGATCGAATCGTCGATCAGCACGATCCGCTTGCCTTCCACGAGGCCGCGGTTGGCATTGTGCTTGCGCCGCACGCCGGAATGACGCGCGCCATCGGACGGCTGGATGAAGGTTCGCCCGACATAGTGGCTACGGATGATCCCGAGTTCGAACGGCAGGCCCGATTGCTGGGCGTAACCGATCGCGGCGGGCACGCCCGAATCGGGCACCGGCACCACCAGGTCCGCTTCGCAGGGGGCTTCAATGGCCAGTTCCGAGCCGATCGCCTTGCGCGCTTCGTAGACCGAGCGCCCGGCGAAGATCGAATCGGGGCGGCTGAAATAGACGTGCTCGAAAATGCACGGGCGGGGCGGGTTGTCGCCGAAGGGCCGATGCGAGCGGATCGAACCGTCGAAATCGACCTCGATCAGTTCGCCGGGCTCGACCTCGCGCTCGAACTTCGCGCCGACCACGTCGAACGCCACGGTCTCACTGGCGAACACCACCGCATCGCCCATCCGGCCCATTTGCAGCGGGCGGATGCCCAGCGGGTCGCGGCACGCCGCCATTCCGCGCGGGGTCGCGACGATCAGCGCATAGGCGCCTTCCACCAGCCGCAGCGCGTCGGTCAGCTTGTCGAGCATGGTGGGGTAACGGCTGGTCGCGACGAGGTGGATGATCACCTCGGTATCGCTGGTCGACTGGAAGATCGCGCCCTTGCCGACCAGTTCCTCGCGCAGCGTCGCCGCGTTGGAGATGTTGCCATTATGCGCGATGGCGAAGCCGCCGCTCGCCAGATCGGCGTAGAGCGGCTGGACATTGCGCAGGCCTGCACCGCCGGTGGTCGAATAGCGCACGTGGCCTACGGCCATGAAACCGGGCAGTTCGGCAATCGATTCCGCGCTCGAGAAGTTCTCCGCCACATGGCCGAGCCCGCGCCGGGTGTAGAAGTGCGTGCCGTCGAAACTGCTGATCCCGGCGGCCTCCTGACCGCGGTGCTGCAGGGCGTGGAGGCCCAGTGCGGTGGTTGTCGCAGCCTCGCTGCCGGCATTGATCGCGCCGAACACCCCGCATTCTTCATGCAGGCTGTCGCCGTTTTCGTCGTGGAAGGGGTGTTGCAGGTCCATGGGTGGGGGCGCCCGATTGCCTCGATAGGTCGCCCGCTCCATTGGCGATGTGACGGATGAATTACAAGGCTTGTGGGGTCGGTTTGCCTCCGGAGCCGCAGTCCGAAGTCGTGCCCACGTTCATCCCCGTGCACAAAGCCGCGCCGTTTTCATTGCGCAGAAAGGCGCGGCCCCCTAACGCCCGGGGCCGGGATTACAAAAACGGACTGCTCCTTGTTTCTCAACCCATTCGAATGGACCATCGCCAAGCGTTACCTCTGGCCCGGCAAGGGCGAGGGGTTCATCAAGCTGGTCGCCGGGATTTCGATCGGCGTCGTCATGCTGTCGGTCGCGATGCTGGTCATCGTGATGAGCGTGATGAACGGTTTTCGGGCCGAACTGCTCGACAAGATCGTGGGCCTCAACGGCCATGCGATCGTGCAGGCCTATGGCGGGCGGCTGGACGACTGGAAGAGTGTGCTGGCCGATATTCGCGAGAGCGACGGCGTGGTCAGCGCCTCTCCGCTGATCGAACAGCCGCTGCTGGTGACCTTCGATGGCCGGGTCGAGGCGGTGCTGGTGCGTGGCAACACGCAGGAAGATATCGACGCGCTGCAGGACAAGACGCTGATGGGCAGCATGGCCGCGATCAAGCCGGGCGCGGACAAGGTCGCGATCGGATCGCGGCTGGCGGAGAATATCGGTGCCCGCGTGGGTGACGTGATCACGGTGATCAATCCGGCCGGGCGCTCCACCCCCTTCGGCACCGTGCCACGACAGGTCGGCTACGAGGTCGGCGCGATCTTCGAGGTGGGGCTGTACGATTACGACGGTGCCTTCGTCATCATGCCGATACCGCAGGCGCAGACCCTGCTGCTGACTGGCGACACGATCGGGATGATCGAGGTGACGACGAGGGATGCCGACAAGGTGGCCCAGATCATGGGCCCGATCGAACAGCGGCTGCAGGGTATCGCGATCGTGCGCACCTGGCAGCAGATCAACAGCTCGATCTTCGAAGCTTTGCAGGTGGAGCGGGTGGCGATGTTCTTCGCGCTCAGCTTCATGGTGCTGGTTGCGGCGTTCAACATCCTCTCCAGCCTCGTGATGCTGGTGCGGGCGAAAACCCGCGATATCGCGATCATGCGGACCATGGGGGCGAGCAGGCAGTCGATCCTGAAGATCTTCGTCACCACCGGCTTTACCGTGGGCGCGATCGGCACCGCGGCGGGCCTTGCACTCGGCGCGCTGGTGCTGATTTTCCGCCAGCCGATCGTCCACGGGATCGAACTCGCCACCGGGCAGCAATTGTGGGACCCCTCGATCCGCTTCCTGACCACGCTGCCTGCCCGGACCGACCCGTGGGAGGTGTTCGGCATCGTGTCGCTGGCACTGGTGCTCAGCTTCCTTGCGACGCTCTATCCCGCGTTCAAGGCGGCAAACACGGACCCCGTGCAGGTGCTGCGCTATGAGTAATGCCGATATGCAACCGGTGGTCGAACTGCGCCGCGTCACCCGCAGTTTCGAACAGGGCGGGGTGCGGATCGACGTGCTGCGCGGGGTCGACCTGAAGGTCATGCCGGGTGAAATCGTCGCGCTGCTGGGCCCCTCGGGCTCGGGCAAGTCGACCATGCTGCAGGCGGTCGGCCTGCTGGAAGGCGGCTTCGGCGGCACGATCGTGATCGCGGGCCAGGCGGCGGAGAAGTCGGACAGCCAGCAGCGCACCGCGCTGCGCCGCGAGCATCTGGGCTTCGTCTACCAGTTCCATCACCTGCTGCCCGATTTCAACGCGGTCGAGAACGTGGTGCTGCCCCAGCTCGTCGGCGGTGTCCCGCGCGCGGAGGCAGAGAAGCGGGCGAAGGATCTGCTCAGCGCGCTTGGTTTGGCCGAGCGGCTGGAGCACCGGCCCAGCCAGCTTTCGGGTGGCGAGCAGCAGCGCGTTGCAGTCGCCCGCGCTCTCGCCAACCAGCCCAAGCTGGTGCTGGCGGACGAGCCGACCGGCAATCTGGACGAGGCGACCTCGGAAAAGGTGCTCGCCCAGTTCCTCGAACTGGTTCGCGGGCAGGGCAGCGCCGCGCTGGTCGCCACGCATAACGAGCGGCTCGCAGCGAAGATGGACCGCGTGGTCCGTCTGCATGACGGCGTGCTCGAATAGGATCGATCCGGACCCGCGGGGCCACCTCTGCGTTGATCGGAACAACAAGGAGACAGGAATAATGAGCGATCACCCCACGACCTATAATGCAGAAGCCGCCGAGGGCGGCGTCGCATGGGACGACCGGGCGGAAATTCACCGGAAAGACGACGGGCAGGGCCTGCTCGATGCGGCGAAGGGGCTGCACGACGGCAGCTTTCTGGAAATGGTCAGGCTGATGATGGCGATGGAGCCGGAAAAGCGGCGCGCGCACGTGATCCAGAAGCTGGGCGACCGCATGTATGATGCGGGCGAAGTCGAAGCGATAGCCGCCCGGGGCGACTACCCCGGCTAACCGCCCATCCGACGCTCGCCATCGTGGCGGGCGTCGCAACCGGCGACAGGGGAGACGCACCGATGCTTGAATCGATCAACGACTGGATTCTCGCGCAGGGCGCGCAGTACAACGTCAATCCGTACATCTTCGTCGCGATCTATGTCGGCGCGATCCCCTTTTTCCTCGCTTCCATCGCGTGGCTCGTAAAGCGCGCGCGGGCTGGGCGCTCGACCGTGTTGCCGACGATGCTGGCGGGGTTCTTCTTCGTTTCCGCCTATCTCTATCTCGCCATTTTCGGGCAGGATATTCCGCTGTGGGTGTGGATCTTCCTTGCCGCGCTGATCGCCTACGGCACCTGGTCGCAGGTGCGCGAAACGCGCCGCAAGATCGCGGCGGCGAAGGCGGAAGCCGGCGCTCCCCCGGCGGTCTGAAACCGTCCACCGCTTTTCCCCGTCGGCATGCGCGTGCTCGCTTGAATGGGCGATGCGCGTCGTTAGCTTAGCCCGATGGCCTTCGCTCCCTTCGTCCCCCTTCGCGTGCTCTCCGCCTTCTCCATGCTCGAAGGCGCGATCGAGCCCAAGGCGATCGCCAAGCTGGCGACCGAGCGCGGCTTTCCCGCGATCGCGATGTGCGATCGCAATGGCCTCTATGGCAGCGTGCCCTTTGCGCAGGCATGTATCGAGAACGGTGTGCAGCCGATCGTCGGCGCGCTGCTGGGTGTGGCGCGTCCTGACAGCGACCAGATCGATCACCTGCCGCTTTACGTGCAGGACGATGCCGGGTGGCTCAACCTGTGCAGGCTGGTCAGCGCGGCGCATCTTGAACGTCCACTGGAACAGGTGCCGCACGTGCCGCTGGCGGCGCTGGAAGGGTACACCGACGGGCTGATCGCGCTGACCGGGGCGAGCGAGGGGGCGGTTACCCGGCTGCTGGCGCAAGGGCAGAGCGATCATGCCGCGCGCTATCTCGACCGGCTGGAGGCGCTGTTTCCGCAGCGGCTCTATATCGAGCTGGCACGGCGCGGCGAGCCGACCGAGGTGGCGGCGGAAGAGGCGCTGCTCGATCTTGCCTATGCGCGCGATTTGCCGCTGGTCGCGACCAATCCCGCCAATTTCGCGGAGCCCCATTTCTACAAGGCGCATGACGCGATGCTGTGCATCGCCAACAGTCGCAAATTGTGGGAGGAGGATCGCCCGCGCTCGGCCAAGGCGGCCTACGTCAAATCCGCGCCGATGATGCAGGAGCTTTTTCTGGACCTGCCCGAAGCGCTCGCCAATACGCTCACCATCGCGCAGCGGTGCGCCTTCGCCCCGCCGCAGCGGGCGCCGATCCTGCCCAGCCTAGCAGGCGATCTGGAAGGCGAGGCGAAGATGCTGGCCGAGGACGCGCGCCGCGGCCTCGATGCACGCCTGGCGATCTATGAAGACCTCTCCGACGAGGAGCGGCAGACCTATTACGAGCGGCTCGATTACGAAGTCGGGATCATCCACAACATGGGCTTCCCCGGCTACTTCCTGATCGTTGCCGACTTCATCAAGTGGGCGAAGGACCACAACATCCCCGTGGGTCCGGGGCGTGGGTCGGGTGCGGGCAGCCTGGTCGCATGGTCGCTGACCATCACCGATCTCGATCCGATCCGGCTGGGCTTGCTGTTCGAACGCTTCCTCAACCCGGAACGCGTGTCGATGCCCGACTTCGATATCGACTTCTGCGAAACGCGGCGCGGCGAGGTGATCCGCTACGTTCAGGAGAAATACGGGGCGGACAAGGTCGCCCAGATCATCACCTTCGGCAAGATGAAGGCGCGCGCGGTGCTGCGCGATTGCGGGCGCATCCTCGATATGAGCTACGGCCAGGTCGACCGGCTGTGTAAGATGGTGCCCAACCACCCGACCGACCCGTGGAGCCTGCCCCGCGCGCTTAACGGCGCGGCAGAGTTCAAGGGCGAGTACGACAACGACAACGAAGTGCGCACGCTGGTCGATCTGGCGATGCAGCTGGAAGGCCTGCCGCGCAATTCCTCCACCCACGCCGCCGGTGTCGTGATCGGGGACCGCCCACTGGCCGAACTGGTGCCACTGTACCGCGATCCCCGGTCGGACATGCCGGTGACCCAGTTCGACATGAAGGTGGTCGAGGGGGCGGGGCTGGTGAAGTTCGACTTCCTCGGCCTCAAGACCCTGTCGGTGCTGCAAAAGGCGGTCGATCTGCTGAAGCGGCGCGGGATCGAGTGCGATCTGGGCACTGTCTCGTGGGACGATCAGGCGGTTTACGACCTGATGCAGCGCGGCGACACGGTGGGCGTGTTCCAGCTGGAATCGGAAGGCATGCGCCGTACGCTGACCGCGGTGAAGCCGACCAAGTTCGAGGATATCATCGCGCTCGTCTCGCTCTATCGGCCCGGCCCGATGGACAACATCCCGCTGTTCGGCAAGCGCAAGGCGGGGGTCGAGCCGATCGAGTACCCGCACGCGAAGCTCGAAGGCATCCTGAAAGAGACCTACGGAATCTTCGTCTATCAGGAACAGGTGATGCAGGCCGCGCAGATCCTCGCGGGCTATTCGCTCGGCGATGCCGACCTTCTGCGCCGCGCGATGGGCAAGAAGAACCAGGCCGAGATGGACAAGCAGCGCCAGCGGTTCATCGACGGGTGCAAGAAGGTCTCCGACATCGAGGCGAACGAAGCCTCCGCCCTGTTCGACTTGATCGACAAGTTCGCAGGCTACGGCTTCAACAAGTCGCACGCCGCCGCCTACGCGCTGCTCGCTTACCAGACTGCTTGGCTCAAGGCGCATTACCCCGAGGAATTCTACGCTGCGGCGATGTGCTTCGACATGGATCAGTCGGAGAAGCTGGCGGTGTTCGTCGACGATGCGCGGCGCAACGGGATCGAGGTGGCTGCGCCCGACCTCAACCGCTCCGAAGCCGAATTCTCGGTCGAACGGACCGATGATGGCTACGCCGTGCGCTATGGGCTCGCGGGCTTGCGCAATGTCGGCGAGAAGGCGATGGACGCGATCGTGGCCGAGCGTGAGGCGCATGGCTGGTTCGAGAGCCTCGACGATTTCTTCTCCCGCCTGCCCAAGGGGGCGATGAACTCGCGCCAGCTGGAGGCGCTGATCGCGGCGGGGGCATTCGATCATCTGGAACCCAATCGCGGCCGGCTGACCGCCAATGTCGACCTGCTGCTGGCGGTTGCCGATGCCGCGATCCGCGAGCGGTCGAGCGGTCAGGAAGGGCTCTTCGGCAACGAGGACAGCGCCAACCAGGGCCTGCGCATGAAGGACGCGGAAGACTGGTCCCGTGCCGAGCGCATGACCAAGGAACGCGAGACTTTCGGCTTCTACTTCTCCGCCCACCCGATCGAGCAGTTCCGCGACGTTGCCAGCGCCAATGGCGCGCGCAGCTATTCCTCGCTGATGACCGGCGGGCCTGCGGGCGAAGCGCGTGGCCGAGCGATGATCGCAGCGATGGTCGAAGGCGCGAAGCGCGGGCAGACGCGGCGGGGCAAGGACTTCATCCGCGCCGATTTCTCCGATTCCACCGGCCAGTTCAGCGCGGCCTGCTTCGAGGAAGGTCTGGTGCCGCAGTTCACCAAGTGGGCCCAGGAAAGTACCTGCGTGCTGCTGACCGTCGAACTCGACAGCCCTTCGCCCGACGAGCCGCCGCGCATGACAATCCGCGGTGCCCGCCCGCTGGCCGAGGTCGCGGGCGGCCAGCGGATGCTGCTGACGCTGGAGGTGTCGAGTGAGGCGGCGCTGGGTGAACTGGCGCTCGCGCTCCAGCCCGGGCCGCCGGGGCATGGCGAGGTGCAGGTCGCGCTCGACCTCGGTCAGGGGGAGCGTCCGGTGATGCGGCTGGGGCACGATTACAAGGTCGACGGCAAGCTCGCCGATGCGCTGGAGCGGATCGAGGGTATCTCGAACATCGCACTCGTCCCCAAGACCGGCCCGAAACTGCACCGCGCAGCCTGATTTTTCCGCTCGCGCTCTTGCGGGCGGACGCTCCCTTGCGCATTCTGCGCGGCGAAGAAGCATTTAGGGAGAGACCATGCTCGGAGCGATGCAAGACTGGGACCTGCTGGTCACCAAGGTGATCGACCACGCCGCGCGCGAAGCGCCGAACCGCGAGATCGTGACCCACTGGGCGGACGGCAGCGAAACCCGCACCGACTGGGCCGGTATCCGCCGCGACGCGATGAAGATGGCGCAGGCGCTCGAAGCGCTCGGCATCAAGAAGGGTGACCGCGTCGCCAGCCTCGCGATGAACCATGCGCGCCACCTGGTCAGCTGGTATGGCGTTGCGGGGATGGGCGGCGTGCTGCACACCATCAATCCGCGCCTGTTCGAGGATCAGCTGGAATACATCGCAAACCACGCGGAAGATCGCGTGCTGATCTACGATGCGGCGTTCCAGCCGATCGTCGACAAGATGCGCTCCAAGTGGACCAGTATCGAGCATTATATCTGCTACGATCCGCCCGAAGGCTCCGACGCGCTCGGTTTCGAGGAGTGGATCGCTCCGCAGGACGGCGACTACCAGTGGGCGGCGATCGACGAACGCGATCCGTGCATGCTGTGCTACACCAGCGGGACCACCGGCAATCCCAAGGGCGTGCTGTACGAGCATCGTTCCACCGTGCTGCACGCGATCGCCGCGATCCAGCCGGCCGCGTTCTGCTTCGATGCCTCCTCGGTCATGCTGCCGGTGGTGCCGATGTTCCATGCGGCGAGCTGGGGCCTGCCGTTTGCGGGCGCGATGGCGGGGATCAAGTTCGTCTTCTCCGCAGTGAACGAGCCGGCGGTGCTGTGCGACCTGATGGAGCGCGAGAACGTGACCGACAGCGCGGGCGTGCCGACCGTGTGGCTCGCAACCTTCCAGTACTGCGATGCCAACGACAGGCCGCTGCCCAAGCTTCGCGCCGCGACCATCGGCGGATCGGCTGCGCCCAAGTTCATGATCCGGCGCCTGATGGAGGCGGGAATCCGCGTCCAGCACGCCTGGGGCATGACCGAGACCTCTCCGCTGGGCACGGTTGGCGGGCCGACCTTTGACTGGGATCAGCTCACCCTCGACCAGAAGGTCGACAAGGCGGCGATGCAGGGCCGCCCCGTCTTCGGCGTGGAACTGCGCACGGTCGATCTGGAGGACCGTACCAAGGTCCTGCCGCGCGATGGCGAAGCCTCGGGCGCGTTGCAAATCCGGGGCCCGTGGGTCATCCGCCGCTACTTCAAGGCGGACGAGGACGCGCTGACGCCGGACGGCTGGTTCGACACCGGCGACGTCGCAATCCTGCACCCCGATGGTACGATGCAGATCACCGACCGGACCAAGGACGTGATCAAGTCGGGTGGCGAGTGGATCAGCTCGGTCGAGCTGGAGAACGCCGCCGCCGGTCACCCGGCGATTGCCGAAGCCGCCGCGATCGGCATGTTC
Source organism: Alteriqipengyuania abyssalis (assembly GCF_019857185.1). Lineage (GTDB taxonomy): Bacteria > Pseudomonadota > Alphaproteobacteria > Sphingomonadales > Sphingomonadaceae > Alteriqipengyuania > Alteriqipengyuania abyssalis. The sequence continues at coordinate 355,574 of NZ_JAHWXP010000001.1, forward strand.
CATCCCAAGTGGGACGAGCGCCCGGTGCTGTTCTGCATTCGCAAGGAAGGCCAGCAGGTCACGGGTGAAGAGCTGATCGACTTCCTCAAGGATCACGTCGCCAAGTGGTGGCTGCCCGATGCGGTCGAGTTCGTCGACGACATCCCGCACACCGCCACGGGCAAGATCAGCAAGAAGGACCTGCGCGACCGCTTCGCCGACTACCAGCTGCCCGAAGCGAAGGCCGCGACCGCGCCGGAACCCGGAGCGGCTGAGCCCGCAATGGCCGATGCCAGCCCGAGCCCGGCAACCGAGGTGCAGAACGGCGATGTGCCAGACGGTGGCGATAGCCAGAAGCGCGGCATTTTCTCGCGCATGCTGGGCAAGGACTAGGCGCGCATGTCGATCAGGACCGGATTCGCGATCATGATCGGGCTCGGCCTCGCGATGGTCGCGTTTCTGGTGCTGGCGCTGGCGCTGCGAGCCGCGCGCGGGGAGGAGTTCCTCACCGCGCAGGCGATGACGCTGATCGGCGTCGGCTGCCTGCTGGTGGTCGCGCGGCCATCATGGGCGATCGCCAAGCGGATCGTTCCCGACAAGGAGTAGCGCGTGACCCCCTATATCGACCCGAGCCGAGAGACCTTCGAGGCGTTCAAGGCGCTTCCGCGCGACACGCCGATCCAGATGCTCAACCTGCTGCTCTATCGCGACCAGGCGCAATATCCCGAGGCGCACGAGCATGCGGGCAAGGGGTGGAGCGGGCGCCGCGCTTACGAGGAATACGGCCGCACCAGCGGGCCGATCTTCGCCCGCGTGGGCGGCTCCATCGTATGGCGCGGCACCTTCGAGACGATGGTCACCGGCCCCGCCGAGCGGCACTGGCACGACGGCTTCGTCGCGCACTACCCCAATGCGGGCGCCTTTTTCGAGATGATCAAGGATCCGGACTATCAGCAAGCCGTGGTCAACCGCACCGCCGCGCTGCTCGACAGCCGGTTGATGCGGTTCGCCCCCGGCGAAGGTGGCGATACCTTCGGTTGAGGGCCTGACACACCTGACACACAGTCCAGAGTTTGAAACTCACTCGATCAGCGAAACGTCACTGATCGAGTGATGCGATTTGTTGGCGCGGGCCGCGTGTCGACAATGGCATAGATCTGCCCGCCTTCTAGCCCCGCGCGCGCATGTAGGACAGCGCCTGTGCACCGCCGGGGGCGCCCGAAGTCCCCGCAGCGGCGTGATCTCACTCGCCGTAGACGTAGTCCGGAAGTTTCGCCGCGCTCAGCGAGAAGAGCGCGAGCTGCCGCTTGTAGTTCGCCATCGTGATCCCGCCGTCGGCGATGATGTACATGCGCAGGCTGATCTGACCGTCCGGGTCGAGATAGGCCCGGCCGAAGTTCTGGCGATAATTATATTCGTTGATCGCCTCGCGGACCTTCGCGGGCGTGGCGTCGTCCGGCGTTTCGTAGGTCACGAGGATTGAGGTGCCGAGGCAATTGCGCGAGGTTTCCTGATCCTCACACGCCATCAGCAGCGCATCCGCCATCAGGCCATTGTCGAAAGTGACCGAGATATTGGGCTTTCCGGATTGCTCTTCGGTCTCGGCATCGATGCCCGAGAGTGCCGAGAGCAGCGCGCTGCGCGTGAACTGCGTCATCGGCCGTTCTGCCTGTGCATTCGCGGCTGAAACCAGCCCGCACGCCAGAACCGCGCCCATTATCACCGTCTTCATCTCACCTGTCCCCCTCGCTAATCGCGCCAATCAGGAGCGAAAGACTAGCTGCGGTACGAACCGGCGCAAGACGGAATCTTGCGGTTGAGACGGCGGATGGCGCAACTGACGGGCCATCCTCTTCCCCTAGAGCAGCCGCAACTGCCCGCCGGTGGTGGGCGCGCGGAAGCGTGAGCAGTCGAGCGCGAACTTCGCCTTGCCGTCGCCTATCCCGGCCCGCTTGCAGGCGACGCGGAAGCGGGCGCGGAAGAGGTCGGCCCACACGCCTTGGGGCTTGAGCCTGCTGAAGAAATCCGGGTCGTTGTCGCGCCCGTTGCGGATCGATCGGACGATTCCCATCACCTTGTCCTTGCGGTCCGGAAAATGCGTTTCCAGCCATTCGCGGAACAGCGGTGCCACTTCATGCGGCAGGCGCAGCGGGATCCATCCGGCGGAGGTCACGCCCAATTCCGCCGCGCGCGCGACGATGCCTTCCATCGCGTCATCGGTGATCGCGGGGATGACCGGCGCGATCGAGCAATGGGTGGGCACCCCGGCCTGCGTCAATGTGCCCAGCGCCGCGAGCCGTTTGGTGGGGGAGGGCGCGCGCGGTTCGACCAGCCGCGACAGGCTCGGGTCGAGTGAGGTGACAGAAATCGCCACCGCGATCAGGTCTTTACGGGCCATCTCTTCGAGGATGTCGAGGTCGGCCAGCACCCGGTCGGACTTGGTGGTGATGGTCACCGGATGGCGCGCGTCGAGGCACACTTCCAGCATCGCCCGGGTGATGCGGTACCGGCCTTCGATCGGCTGGTAGGGATCGGTGTTGGTTCCCATCGCGATCGGGCGCGGCTGGTAGCCCGGCTTGGCCAGAGTTTCGGCAAGCAGCTTCGCCGCGTCGGGCTTGGCGAACAGCTTGCTCTCGAAATCGAGGCCGGGCGACAGGTCTAGATAGGCATGGGTCGGCCGCGCGAAGCAGTAGATGCAGCCATGCTCGCACCCCCGGTAGGCATTCACCGAACGGTCGAAGCCGATGTCGGGCGACTGGTTGAAGGAGAGGATCGAGCGCGGATGCTCGATCGTCACCTCGGTGCGCAGTTTCGGGGCAGGGCCGTCGATTGCCTCTGCCACATCGCGCCAGTCGCCATCCGCCTCGCGCGTGGCGAGGCCGAAGCGGGTGGATACGTCGCCGCTCTGTGCTCCTCTGCCTTTGACCTGTTCCATATGTTGGAACATACAGAGAACATAGGAGCGAGTCGATCCGGATTTTCAGCCGTGTCCGCAATCGCCGGGGCGATCCTCACCTCTCAGGCTTTCGCGCGAGTGGGTTCAATGTCCCGAAGTCTGGTGGAAATGAGACCTTAGAACCTAGGTACAGCTCGGCTCTGCAAAGGTGACGCTAGTAGTCCACCCTCTGGCGTTCGCATTGAAAGTGGCGTCCATCACAGCCTTATATGTCACGCTCATTCGGGCCCGAAAGATGAGCGTTCGCTTACCGTCGAGCACATTATCCGAAACCAACGTCCAAGCTTCATATCCGGTTTGAAGGTCACCTACGAAGGCCGAATATTCGTCCTCGTCGGCGCTTGCATTCACGGTCAGCAGAACGTCCTGCGCGGGTGCTTCACAATTGACGGGTGGCGGGGGTAGCGCATCCATTGGTAATCTCCCGAAGTCTGCAGTCTGTGACAGGAACTTCTATCATTTAACTTGCGACCGCAATGGGGTCGTTACCGGAATGACGTCTCTGGGGGTGGCGAACAAGGAATCCGACTTTCTAAATACTCGCAATATCTCATCTTCGCGGCCACGTCAGCCCAGCGCCACCTGCAGCACCGCCGCGCCCAGCCATAGCGCGAGCAGGATGACCGATTCCCAGCCGATCCCGCCGGGCCCCTGCTTCTCGCGCCGCAGCAGGCCGAGCAGCAGTACGCCGGTCATCAGGCAGACTAGCGCCATCCAGAACAGCGCGCGCTCTCCGATCGCGTGGTAGATCGAGCCGTCGCGGTAAGCGATGTCGCTGGCGGAGACGAACAGCGCGTCGAACATGTTGCCGCCGATGATCCCGCCGATCGCGAGCTGCAGCGCGCCGCGCCGCACGGCTGCGATAGTGGTCACCAGTTCGGGCAGCGAGGTGACGATCGCGGTGCCCAGCGCACCGACGACGCCTTGCGAAATGCCCAGCTCGCCGCTCAGCGCGAGGCCGCTTTCGCCGACCACCCAGCCGCATGCGCCAACGATCAGCACCAGTCCGGCGAACAGGCTCGCGAGCAGCGGGGTGGAGCGCGGGTCGTTCTCGATATCGTCGGCTTCGACGCGCAGGCCCGGCGTTTCCTTGGGCTGCCACATCGGCTCCTGCCGGATCGAATGCGCGTTGTGCAGGCCGATCAGATAGACCGCAATCATGATCGGGCTGACCGGGTGGACGCCGAAAAACGCGATCTGCGGCGCGGCATAGGCCATGATCGGCATGACCGAGAGGATGATGAGCACGGTCGCCTGGCCCAAGTTCACCGTGCTTGCGCCCGCGTGCTCCAGATTGACGTGGCGATAGAAGATGTCCGCCAGCGCTAGGAACATCGTCTGCGCGGCGATCCCGCCCATGGCGTTGGACACCGCAAGCTCGGGTGCGCCGCTGGCGGCGGTAGTGATCGAGGTGACGATGCCCGAAATGCTCGTGCCAGCGCCCAGCAGGACCGCGCCGATCAGCGCTTCGCCGAGGCCGGTGCGGTCGGCCAGCACGTCCGCGATGGCGGCCATCTTGCTGCCGAAATACGCGATCAGCAGCGCGCTCGCGACGAACAGCGCAGCTAGCCAGGGCAGGGGGAGGGACTGGATGTCGGGCATGGGGCTCGCTGGAAGAGCGGCCCCGCGCCCCTATCGTTCCAGCGTTATCGTTCGAGCAGGCGCGGCATCAGCTCGACGAAGTTGCAGGGCCGGTGGCGGCTGTCGAGCTGGTCCTTGAGGATCTTGTCCCACCCGTCCTTCACCGCGCCGTTCGAGCCGGGCAGCGCGAAGACGAAGGTATCGCCCGCCAGCACGGCGCAGGCTCGGCTCTGGATCGTGGAGGTGCCGATGCTCTGGTAGCTGATCCAGCGGAACAGCTCGCCGAAACCGGGGATGCCCTTGTCCTTCACCCTGTCGAGCGCTTCGGGGGTGACATCGCGCCCGGTCAGCCCGGTGCCGCCGGTGGTGATCACCGCGTCGACATCCTTGCTCGCGATGAAGCGGCGCAGCACGTCGTAGATTTCGGCGGCATCGTCGGGGCAGATGGTCCGTTCGACGAGGGTGTGCCCGGCCTCGCGTACCCGTGCCTCCAGCAGGTCGCCCGAGGTGTCGGTCGACGGATCGCGCGTGTCCGATACGGTGACCAGCGCGATCCCGATCGGCTGGAAGGTGCGGGTTTCTTCGATAGGCATTAGCGGCGGGTAAACCGCTGGGTCGGCGGGCCTGCCTCGGGGAAACCGGGCCAGCGGTTCATCGCCAGCGCCTGCCTGCTGGGCGAGGGCGCGGCGGCCTGCCGCTCGTACATCCAGTAGTTGCGGGTGACGATCGCGACATAGCCGCGCGTTTCCCAATAGGGGATCGACTCCATGTAGAGCAGCGGGTCGCCCTGGTCGTTCACCTCGGTATTCCAGCGGCCCACCGGCGTCAGCCCCGCGTTATAGGCAGCCATGATCTTTGGCAGCTTGCCCTGCGTCGCGGGATGATCGCGCAGCATCTGCAGGTGCCGCTGGCCGAAGGCGAGGTTGACGCTCGGCTGGTTGAGCGAGCGGGGATTGCCGCTGACGCCTAGCGCGCCGGCATGGTCCTGCGCGGCGGCGGGCATGATCTGCATCAGGCCGCGGGCACCTGCGGGGCTGACCACCGCCGCGCGGAAGTTCGATTCCTGTAGGGCGTGCGCATAGGCGAGTGCGGGGTCGACCTGCCATCCGGTCACCGGCTCCCACCGCGCGACGGGGAAACGCAGCGCCGGGTCGGGCGTGCCGCCACGCGGGGCGTTGTGCGCCATCCACAGCTGGGTCGAGGGCAGGCCAAGCTCGCGTGCGAGGCGCGAGAGTGCGGTAAACTCGGACGGATCGCCGATCCGCGCCTGGTGCCGCAGGACTTCGTCGGCCAGCTCGTCATGCCCCAGCTCGGCCAGAGCGACTGCGACGCGGACGTTCTCCTCGCGGCTCAGCTGCTGCCAGTCGGCGGGGCTGAGGTCGGGCGTTTCGCCTGCACGCGGCAGGTGCTGGCCCAGCTGCTCGCGCGCGAGCATGCCATACAGCGTCTCGTCCATCATCGCCGCGCCGCGCAGCTTTTCCGCCGCCTTTTCCGGCTGGCGGCAACGAATGTACGACCGGCTCGCCCAGTAATAGGCGGCCGCCGAGAGTTCGGGGTTGATCGCGCTCGCCGCCGCGCGGTCGAACCCGTCGGCGGCGGTCGTGCAGTCGCCCATCCGCCAGGCGGAGATGCCGACCACCCAGTCGCCTTCGGGCACCCACGGTCCGCTGCCATCGCGCACCGTGCGCGCCATCGCGAGCGCGGCGGCATCGTTGTTCTCGATGTAATAGCTCCACGCGACGCGGCGGCGCCATTCGGCCCGCGCTTCGCTGCTGAGCCCGGCATCCACCCCGTCGAGCAGCAGGCGCGCGCCATCGGGATCGTCGTTGCTGATCTTGTCGAGGATCGCCGCCTTGATGTCGCCCGGCATGGTGCCGTCATTGGTGTCGCGCGGCAGGATCCGCTTGCTGGCATAGCCTTGCGGGAGGAAGCTCTGTTCGGGCGGCAGGTAGGGCGCGCTCATCAATCCGCGCTTGGAGGCGAGATCGGTAATCTGCTGCGCCTGCGGCAGACGGCTGCCCTTGGCGAGCCATTCCTGCAGCGCGGGCAGTTCGATCCGCGGGCTGTTCGCGTCGAGATAGTACTCGGCCTGCGCAATCAGCTTGAGCGGTTCGTCGCCCCGCTGCGCGAGCAGGCTTTCGACCTCGCTCCAGTTGCCATTATCCAGCGCGGCGAACACGCGGGTGTAGAACTGCCGGTCGGCTTCGCTGAGCACCTGCGGGATGTTCGGATTGGCCGCGCGTTCGCGGAAATACTCCGCCGCGCTCTGCGACTGGGCCATCGCGGGCGTGGCCACGGGCAGCACGGCCAGCGTGGCGGCGAGGGGGAGGAGAATGCGTTTCATCGTCGGTTGTCTCATTGGGCGGGGTCGCTCCGGTTGAGCCATCGGGTCCATGTCTGTGCGCGCTTTGCCGGGCTGCGGAGCAGGCTCGCGAAATCCGGCATCGCGAAGACAGGCGCTTTACCACCGCCGTGCGAAATTGTGGTTAACGCTTTGTCTTCCTGCGCCATCTCGTGCGCAAGAAGCGACCAGACGCGTTCGCCCAGCACGATCACCTGCGCCGGGCGCACCAGCGCGACATGGTGCTGCGCCAGCTTGCCATAGCCTGCGCGCCCGACCGCATCCCATTCGGGCCGCAGGGTGTGGCGCGGCAGCACGCTGGCGAAATAGGCCGCATCGCTCGCAAACCCCATCGCGCGCAGCATGTTCGCGGCGAGGATGGCGGCAGGCTCGCCCAGCAGGTCCTCGCCCGCAGGCTGGTCGATCAGCAGCATGACCTGCGCCTGCGCCGGGCCGCGCGGGGCCACGCGGGGGTAGGAGCCGGGCGGGTCGAGCGCATCGCTCTCCATCCACCACGCGCGGAATGCGTCGAGATCGTCGGGCCACTGCGCCGGATCGCCGGGATGCGCAGCGCCGCCGCTGCCGCTGGCGATGAAGCGGCTCAGCGCCGTGCGGTTGGGCGGCGGCGGGGGAGGGGGCGGCGGCGCGGAGGGCGCATCCGTCGCCCGATCGCTCTGAGTAGTCTGCGCATCGCCCTTGCCGTCGGCCTCTTTCAACCATCCGGAGGGCGCATCCTCGACATGCTCCAACACCCCGGCATCGGCCCACCAGTCGAGGCTGGCGGCGAATGCTTCGCGCAAATTTTCGGGGTGGAAGGAATGGTCGGCCATTTCGCACAGGGTCTTGACCTGTGGCGCGCAGGCAATCAAGCCGGAAGCAACGCTAATTCGGCCCGAAAAGAGCTTCGAGGATATTATGATCGAACGTGAATCCATGCCGTGCGATGTGCTGGTGGTCGGCGGAGGCCCCGCCGGGCTCGCCGCAGCCATCCGCCTGAAGCAGATCAATGAAGAGCTTGAAGTCGTCGTCCTCGAAAAAGGGTCGGAGATCGGCGCGCATATTCTTTCGGGCGTGGTTCACGACCCGAAGGCGCTGAACGAGCTGTTCCCCGACTGGAAGGACATGGACTGTCCGATCGGCGAAGTCCCGGTGACCGACAACTGGCACTGGGTGCTGCGCAAGAACGGCAAGTTCCCCATGCCGCACCTCTTCATGCCCCCGCTGATGAGCAACAAGGGCAACTACACCGGCAGCCTCGCCAACCTGACCCGCTGGCTGGGCGAGCAGGCCGAAGGGCTCGGCGTGATGGTTTTCCCCGGATTCCCGGCCGCCGAAGTGATCTACGGCGACGACGGTGCGGTCGCGGGCGTCATCACGCAGGACATGGGCATCGCGGCGGATGGTTCGCAAAAGCCCGATTTCCAGCCGGGCATGGAAATCCACGCCAAGTACACCCTGTTCGCAGAGGGTGCGCGCGGCAGCCTGACCAAGCAGCTCAAGGCGAAATTCGACCTCGAGAAGGACTGCCAGCCGCAGACCTATGGCTTGGGCATCAAGGAATTGTGGGAAATCGACCCCAAGAAGCACGTGCCGGGCCGGGTGATCCACACGCAGGGCTGGCCGCTCGACAATGATAGCTGGGGCGGCGGCTTCCTCTACCACATCGGCGACAACCAGGTCGCGCTCGGCTTCGTGACCGCGCTCGATTACGCCAACCCGTATCTCTCGCCCTATCAGGAATTCCAGCGCTGGAAGCACCACCCCGACATCCTCGACATTATCGAGGGCGGGAAGCGCGTCGCCTATGGCGCGCGAGTAATCAACGAAGGCGGCTGGCAGAGCGTGCCGCAGCTGGCGTTCCCGGGCGGGGCGCTGATCGGGTGTTCGGCCGGCTTCGTCAACGTGCCCCGGATCAAGGGCAGCCACACCGCGATGAAGAGCGGGATGCTGGCCGCCGAAAGCGTCGCCGCGGCGATCGCTGCGGGCAAGGAACACACCCAGCTCGACGACTACGAAGAGAACCTGCGCGAAAGCTGGATCGCAACCGAGTTGAAGAAGGTGAAGAACGCGCAGCCCGCGATTGCCAAGCTGGGCGGCGATTTCGGCACCGTGCTGGCAGGCATCGACATGTGGATGCGCACGCTCAAGATCGGGCTGCCGTTCACGCTGAAGCACACGCCCGACTACACGCACACCAAGCGCGCCGACCTGTTCGACCCGATCATCTATCCCAAGCCCGATGGCGTGATCAGCTTCGACAAGCTGACCAGCGTTGCCTACAGCTTCACCAATCATGCCGAAGACCAGCCGACCCACCTCAAGGTGAAGGACATGGAGCTGCAGAAGGTGAGCGAGCTGGGCGAATATGCCGGTCTCTCGCAGCGGTACTGCCCCGCAGGCGTCTACGAATGGGTCGAGGACGAGGACACGGGTGAGATGACCTACGTCATCAACGGCCAGAACTGCGTCCACTGCAAGACCTGCGACATCAAGGACCCGAACCAGAACATCGTCTGGACCGTGCCCGAAGGCGGGGGCGGGCCGAATTATCCGAATATGTAGCGGAGCATTCCTCCCCATTCTGGGGAGGGGCTAGACTGCGAGACGTGAGGCTCGCCCGCTCCGACAGATTCTCCTCGTCACCCCGGGCTTGACCCGGGGTGGTGCTTGCTTTCTCGCACTTTGCCACAAGAAGCACTGGCCCGGATCAAGTCCGGGCCGACGATTGTTTGAGGGCCTGTGAAAGAAACCGCCTACGCCAAGCTCAACCTTGCGCTGCATGTCCGTGCACGGCGCGAGGATGGCTATCACGAGCTCGAAACGCTGTTCGCCTTCTGCGAACACGGCGATGTGCTGAGCGCTGAGCCTACGGAGCGCGACACTGTGCGCACCCTCGGCGAGTTCGGCGGCAATGTCGGCGATCCGGGCGACAACCTCGTCGCGCGCGCTTTGGCCGCGCTGCCGCATCCCGGTGGCCTTGCGATCACCCTCGAAAAGAACCTGCCCGTCGCGGCGGGGCTGGGCGGAGGCTCGGCGGATGCTGGCGCGGTGTTCCGGCTGGTCGAGAAGGCGCACGGCCTGCCGGGCGACTGGCAGACCCGCGCGCTGAAGCTCGGCGCGGATGTTCCCGCCTGCGTGCGCTCCGAAATGGCGGTCGGGCGCGGGGTGGGGGAGGAGCTTGCGCCGCTTGAGAACGATCTTGCGGGCACGCCCGTGCTGCTGGTCAATCCGCGCATCGCGCTCTCCACCGGGCCGGTGTTCGCGGCGTGGGACGGGTTCGATCGCGGTCCGCTGCCTCAGGGCAGTGCCCGCGACATCGCGCTGCAGGGGCGCAACGATCTGGAAGCGCCCGCGATATCGATCTGCCCCGCGATCGACCAGGTGCTGCGCGCGCTGGGCGCGACCTCGCCGCTGCTGGCGCGCATGTCCGGCTCGGGCGCGACCTGCTTTGCGCTGTACGAGGATACCGAGCTGCGCGATGCCGCAGAGCGCGTGATCGCCCTGCGCCAGCCGGGGTGGTGGAGAATGGCGAGCGTTCTTAGATAGGCGCGCATGAACGATACGCAGACCCCCTTCATCCGCATCGGTACTCCCCAGCGCGGCGGCATCATCGCCGTCGCCGACCATGCGGGCGATGCCGTGCCCGACGAGATCGAGCTGGGCATCCCGGCAGAGCTGATGGAGCAGCATATCGCGGTCGATATCGGCACTGCGGGTATTGCCGAGCGGCTGGCGCGCAAGCACGGCATCGCGGCGCAGATCGCGCAGGTCAGCCGGCTGGTGATCGACCTGCACCGTAACGAGGGCGACGATGCGCTGGTCGTCACCAGCAGCGACGGTCACACCATCCCCGGCAATATCGGCGCGGATATCGAGCGGCGCACCGCGCTCTATCACCGGCCCTATCACGAAGCCTTCGCGCAGATGGTCGCCGAGGCGCAGCCATCGCTGATCCTCGCGATTCACAGCTTCACCCCGGTGATGGGCTCGACCGGGGAGCAGCGCCCGTGGGATGTCGGCCTGCTGTACAATCAGGACGATTCCGCCGCGCGGATCGCGATCGACGCGTTTGCCGCGATGGGCTTCACCGTGGGCGATAACGAGCCCTATTCGGGCAAGCAGCTCAATGCGACGATGGACCGCCATGCCGAGGCAAACGGCATCCCCTACCTGACCATCGAGGTCCGGCAGGATCTTATCGGGCGCAAGAGCCACCAGGCGGTGTGGGCGGACCGGATCGCGCAGGTCGCGCAGGAAGTGCTCGCCGCGCTCGCCAGCCGGACGGCAGAGTAAACGCATTGCTTACCAATTGCGGGTAGGAATGGCGCTTCTCCGGGTCGCAGGAGACGATCGAAAGGTGAAGCGGATGCGGATCGCTGGTGCACTCGCCGTCGTCGGCCTGGCCTTCGCGGCAGTTGCCTGTGGTGGTGACGGGGCTGCGGTAGCCAACCCGGGTGACGATGGTACCGGCACGACCGATCCCACGCCTTCACCGAGCTCTTCCACCCGCACCACCATCGCCTGCGCCCCCAATGGCGCGCAGAGCTTCGATGCGACCTGTTCGGTCGAGCGGATCGAGGTGGAGGGTAAAATCCTGCTCACCGTGTTCCATCCCGACGGCGGATTTCGCCGGTTCGAGCAATTGCCCGACGGTTCCGGCCTCGCGGCGGTTGCAGGAGCGGACGCGGTGACGCAAACGCTGTCGGGTGACATCCTCGAAATATCCCTCGCCGGAAACCGATACCGTTTCCCCGCCACCACTAGGTGAGCATGACGCGCACCGACGCGCGCAAATCCTGACGACCGACCAGATGCGCGCTGCCGAGGCGGCGCTGTTCGATACGGGGGTGGAGGAATGGGCGCTGATGAGCCAGGCGGGCCACGGCGCAGCGCAATGGATCGCGCGGCTTGCGGCCGGCGGACCTGTCACCGTGCTGTGCGGGCCGGGCCATAATGGCGGGGACGGCTATGTTGCGGCGGCTGCGCTCAAGGCGCGCGGGCTGACGGTGAGGGTGGTCGCGCCGATTTCTCCCCAGACCGATCTTGCCCGCCATGCCGCGAGCACGTTCGAAGGCGAGGTTCTGTCCGACGGCGAGGGATTGAAGGGGACGGTGTTCGTCGATGCGATGTTCGGCATCGGCCTGTCGCGCCCGCTCTCTCACGAGCATCGCGCGCTGATCCGCGATCTGCACGCCTCGCATGAGCGCGCGGTCGCGCTCGATGTGCCCAGCGGGGTGGATTGCGACACTGGCGATGTGGTCGGCGGAGAGGGCGATGATGTGCCCCACTATGCGCTGACGCTGGCGTTCGGCGCGTGGAAGCCCGCGCATTTCAGCGGCCCCGCACTGGCGACAATCGGCGCGGCGCGACTGGTCGATATCGGCGTGCCCGATCGCGACGGGGAGATGCGCCTGTCTCTGCCCGAGCGAATCGCGCCGCCCGCGTTCGACGCGCACAAATACACCCGCGGCCTGGTCGCGGTGGTCGGCGGAGCGATGGCGGGCGCCAGCCTGATGGCGTCGCGTGCCGCCGCGCTGGCGGGCGCTGGCTACGTCAAATGGCTGAGCGAGCATGACCATCCCGGCCACCCGCCCGATCTGGTGAAGGACAATGCTCCGCTGGCCGACATGCTGGGGGACGAGAGGATCGGGGCCGTACTGATCGGGCCGGGGCTGGGGCGCGACGATACCGCGCGCGAGCGGCTTGAGGCGGCGGTGCGCAGCGGCCATCCGCTGGTGCTCGACGCCGATGCGCTGGTCCTGCTGACGCCCGAGATACTTGCCGCGGAGACCGATGCGCCGATCCTGCTGACCCCGCACGAGGGAGAACTGTCCCGCCTGTGCGATGCCTTCGACGTCGCGGGCGATACCAAGCGGGAGCGTGCGCTCGCGCTCTCGCAGGCGAGCGGCTGTGCCGTACTCGCCAAGGGCGCCGACACGTTGCTGGCATCGGGCGCAGACGTGCGCTTCTTCCCGCCCGCTTCGCGCTGGCTGTCGGTCGCGGGCAGCGGCGATGTGCTCGCCGGAATCTGCACCGCGCGCCTCGCCGCCACCGGAGATGCAATGCAGGCCGCGTGCGAGGCGGTCCACCTGCATGGCCGCGCGGCGCGCCATGCGGGCGCGGGCTTCACCGCCACGATGCTCGCCGAAGCCGTCCATCCCGCGCTGGAGGATATGCTGTGAGCGAAGCCGTGGAACAGATCATCCGCATCGCCGCCAAGGGCGACGGCGTGACCGCGAGCGGTCGCCACGTGAAGGGCGCAGTGCCCGGCGACATGGTGGGCGCCGACGGGATCGTCGAGCGTGGCCCCCACCATATCGACCCGCCATGCCGCCACTTCCCGCGTTGCGGCGGGTGCGAATTGCAGCAGGCGGACGAGGCGGCGCTCGCCGAGTTCGTCAGCCAGCGGGTCGCGTTTGCGGCCGAATCGCAGGAGCTGGTGCCGGACACTCTCATCGCGCCGCATCTCTCGCCGCCGCGCAGTCGCAGGCGCGCGACATTGCATGCGCGGCGTGCGGGCAAGAAAGTGGTGATCGGCTTTCGCGAGCGTGGATCGCACCAGATCGTCGACATGGTCGAATGCCACATCCTCGCGCCCGCATTGTTTGCGCTGGTCGATCCGCTGCGCGCTCTGCTCGCCCATTGGCCGGGCAAGCTGGCGGTCGATATTTCGCTGACGCTGGCGGATCAGGGCGTGACGGCGGAGATCCGGGGCATTTCGCCCGAAAATCTCGCCCAGACCGAAGCGCTGTCCGATTTCGCCCGCGAGCAGGGCCTCGCGCGCCTGTCGATCGACGACGGCTACGGTCCTGAGCCCATGTGGGAGCCCGAGCCGGTTACGGTCACGCTGGGCTGCGTGCCGGTCTCCCTGCCACACGGCGCGTTTCTCCAGCCGACCGCCGATGGCGAGGCCGCGCTGCTGACTGCCGCGAAGGAATGGTGCGGCGATGCCGCGACCATCGCAGACCTGTTTTCGGGGCTGGGCACCTTCGCCTTCGCGCTGGCCGGCCCGGCCAAGGTGCTGGCGGCGGAGGCAGACCGTGCGGCGCATCTCGCCTGTCAGGCGGCGGCACGCGCGTCGGGCAAACCGGTCCATTCGCTGCACCGCGACCTGTTCCGCGATCCGCTCACCGCTGACGAAATCTCCCGCTTCGACTGCGTGCTGCTCGACCCGCCGCGTGCCGGCGCGCGCAATCAGGCGGACATGATTGCTCAGAGCAGCGTGGGGCGCGTGGTCTATATCAGCTGCAATCCGCAAAGCTGGGCGCGCGATGCGCGGCGGCTGGCGGATGGCGGCTTTCGCCTCGCAGAGCTGCGCCCGGTGGGCCAGTTCCGCTGGTCGACACATGTCGAACTGGCGAGCCTGTTCGTGCGGGATTAGAGACAGCGCTGCCCGTCTTCTCCCCTCCCCGGCGGGGAGGGGTTGGGGGAGGGGGTGCCCAGCCATCGGCCGTGGTACAGCCCCACCAAGCCTCCCCCTCAGGGGGGAGGAGAAATCAGGGCTAGCCCCGCAGCATGTCCACGATCTTCGTGTCGAGCCATTCGCGCGCGCGCGGCTCCACGAAGGCATGGCTCGCGCCTTCGCAGCGCGCCACGCGGACATCGTCCTTGTCCCAGATCCCGTCGAACACCTGTGCGGTGCGGTCTGCACTGGCGAGCAGGATGCTCACCGGCCCGTCGAACGTCTCCAGTCCCTTGCGCATCCGGCCTGCCAGATCGCTCGCCGCAGGGGCGGGGCGCGCGGCGCGGATCAGCCCGCCCGCCAGCTTGCGCAGGTTCACGCCGCCGCGCAGCAGGCGCGCGACTTCGGACGGATCGCCCAGCTTTTGCAGATAGCGCGCGCGGATCGCCTGCGGGGGCGGGGTATCGTCGTCCTCGTCCTCGATCGTCCAGGGATTGCTCAGCACCAGCGCATCGCAGCCCGCGCCGCCCGCCAGCATCAGCGCGCTCGCCGCATCGCAATTGCCATAGGCCACGATCCGCTTCACCTGTGGAGCGATCGCGCGAAACGCCTCGATCGCGGCGCGAATATCGGGTTCGGACTGGGTGAAGCCCAGGTTCTCGCCCTCGCTGTCGCCCACCCCGCGCCGGTCGTACCGGAACACGGGGAAGCCGCGCTTGGCGATGGTCTGCGCCAGCCGCGCCTGCCCGCGAAACGCGCCGCTGCGCAGCTCGTTGCCGCCGCTCACCAGCAGCAGGCCGGTGGTCAGCGGCGCGGTGTCGAGCGTGCCGGCGAGGGTCGATCCCTCGCAATTGAAGGTCAGGTGCAGGCGGCGGCTCATCGCACGTCCCTCATGGCGACCGAGATCGTCGCGGCGAGCGCGTCGGCCTGTGCCGCATCGAAGTCGGGTTCGGCGCGCAGCCACAGGGGCCGTCCGCCGAGCGTTTCGTGGTCGATCATGGTGACGCCGTCGCCGCGCGCAGGCACTTCGGCGCTCTCCAGCGTAGCGAACAGCGCGGGGCCGATCGACCATCCGGCGAGTTGGACGCCTTCGCTGCGGCCCGTCGCCTCGATCTCCTCGCGCGTTTCGGGCGCGCCGGCCTCTTTGGTCGAGATGATCCGCGCGCGAACCATCGCGCGCAGGATCTTCGGGCCGTCCTGCGGGGCATAATCCCACCCGGGCAATCCGGCAGGCCGCAGCAATGCGCCGCCGCGCACGCTCAGCACATGAGTCGCGCCGAAATGCTCCGCCGCTGCGGCTGCGCCTGCGCGCCAGCCTTCCAGCGTCTGCTGCGCGAGCAGCGCGCGGCTTTCGTTGCAGCCGGGCAGGTCGGGCAGCACGCTGTCGATGCCCGCATCGTCGAGCCGGCGCATGATCTCCACGATCTGCCGGCGCAGCTTGTTCGCTTCCTCGAACAGCGGCGGGATGACCAGCAGCCGGGCCTCGCGCGCGCGATTGAACACGAGCGCGGCTTCACTGCGCGTCTCACCGTCAGCGGCAGGACACGGCCATTCGACGAACTGGAATGGGGTGGTCACGCCAGCAGCATGTCAGTTGCTGGCGGTCTTGGCCTCGGCAAGGGCGAGCAGCCCGCCATAGGTTTCCAGATGGTCGCCATCGACCTCGTCATCCTCGATGATGATGTCGAAGCGGTCTTCCATCTCGGTCAGCAGGTCGGCGACCGCCTGGCTGTCGAGTTCGGGCAGATGGCCGAACAGGCCGCTATCGGGCGTCAGTTCGGCGGCGCGTTCGTCCGACAGGCCGAGTACGTCGCGCAGGATTGCGCGCAGGGTCTCGTCGATCTTGCTGCGGGCGGGCCCGGTCGGGTCCGCAGGCGCTGAAGTCTGGGCGGTCATAGATACCGTTAAGCTGCCGTAAAAGTCGCGGTTGCCTAGCGGGGGGTGTTGCCTCTTGCAAGGATCGCGCGCGCTGCGCGTTTTGCGAGCGGGGCCCAAGCGGCGGGCTGCGCCGGGTCCAGCGCATCGAGCAGGAAGCGCGGACGCACCTGTTCCATCCAGTCCGCCTTGTAGGAATCGGAGCCTGTGCCGAAGTCCACCAGCGTGACATTATTACGGTCGATCACATGTTCGAACAGCGCGGCCGACAGCGTGGTGCCGGGCGAAATCGGCTTGGCGCTTTCGAGATGGGCGAGCTTGTGGATGTAGGCGATACCGTTCTCCACGGTCCAGAACTGCGCCGCCACGGCCACGCCATCGGCGCGCGCAACACCCAGCCTGATGCGCCCCGCCGCGCCTTCGTTCTGCGCGAAACGGCGCAGCAGATCGGGTTCGTCCTCGCTCGGCTTCCAGCTCTCGGCGTAGATTTTTTCGTAATCGGACCAGAGGTTTGCATCGAAATGCTCGACGATTTCGACCTCGACCTTCTTAGCCTTGCGCTTGAGCGTAGTGCGCAGGCGACCGGGGCGGCTCGCCCAGTATTCGGTGAAGCTGCGGCCCGCGACCGGGAGCACATGGTTCTCGTCACACTGGGTCAGCGAGACCAGCCAGCCGACCTTGCGGAATGCGGTGGCGAGGCGGGTGGCGGAGCCGTCTTCGTCGGGCAACGGCCAGAGCGTCACGCGCGGCGCCTCGCGCTTCAGATCGCGTGCCAGTGCCTCCAGCATCGCATCGCCTGCCTCCCCGGTGGGCACCACCGGTCGCCAGGTGAAGGCGTACCAGTTGCGCAGCGCTTCGATACGTCCGTCGGTGCGGTTGAGCGCGATGGTTGCGTGGCTGCCGCCCGTCTCGACCCGCTTGAAAAAGGCTTGCGGGCGCGAATCGGCGAGCAGGGCGTACCACTCGGGCCGCTCGAACGGAGAGGGGCAGGCGCACCCACAGGCTTGCTGCGGTGTCGCTTGCACAATGGTAACCTCCTTGTGATAGCCACCTGTTTCCGCGTTCACGAGGCGTTGTACTCCTATCTCCATGACCCAGCCCGATCCGACCCCTTTCCCGATCGACCATGTTATCGAACACGGCGGTGATGCGGACCCGGCGCTGGCTCTGCGCGACGGCACCCTTAGCTATGCGGACTTAAGAACCCGTGTCGGTCGGTTGGCGGGTTGGCTGAAATCGCAGATTCCGGAAACGGGCGCGCGGATCGCGAGCTGGTCCGCCAAGGGCGAGCTGACCTGCCTGCTGCCGCTGGCCGCGCCGCGTGCCGGGCTGGTCCACGTACCGATCAACCCGATGCTCAAGCGCGCGCAGGTGGCGCATATTCTGGCGGACAGCGGCGCTGCCATGCTGATCGGCACACCCGCGCGGCTTTCCACGCTGGAGCAGGGCGATCTGCCCGCGGGGTGCGCGCAGGTGGAGGAGAGCGCGGCGCTGGAGGCGGCGCAGGCCTGCGATCCGCTGCCCAAAACCGCCGCCGATCCGCAGACCATCGCCGCGATCCTCTATACCAGCGGGTCGACCGGCAAGCCCAAGGGCGTGGTGCTGAGCCATGCGAACCTGTGGCTGGGCGCGGTCAGCGTGGCGCATTACCTCAAGCTGCGCTGTGACGATGTGACGCTGGCGGTGCTGCCGCTGGCGTTCGACTACGGCCAGAACCAGCTGCTTTCGACGTGGCGCGCGGGTGGCTGTGTCGCTCCGCTCGACTACCTGATGCCGCGCGATGTGACCAAGGCGGTGGCGAAACATCGCGCCACAACGCTCGCCGCCGTGCCGCCGCTGTGGCGCCAGCTGGTCGAAGCGAAGTGGGAAGAGGGCGCTGGCAACAGCCTCAAACGCCTGACCAATTCCGGCGGCGCGCTGACGCCCGATCTGATCGAAGCGATGCGCGCGACCTGGCCCGCTGCCGATATCTACCCGATGTACGGCCTGACCGAGGCGTTCCGTTCCACCTTCCTCGATCCCGATCTGGTCGCGACGCACCCCACCTCGATGGGCAAGGCCGTACCCTTTGCCGAGGTGCTGGTGGTGAACGATGCGGGCGGCCCCGCCGCGCCGGGCGAAGAGGGCGAACTGGTCCATTGCGGGCCTTTGGTCGCACAAGGATATTGGCAGGACCCCGAGCGGACGGCGGAGCGATACAAGCCAGCCCCCGCGCATTCCGAATATGGCGGAATGGCCGTGTGGTCGGGCGACTATGTGAAGCGCGATGCGGATGGCCTGCTCTATTTCGTCGGGCGGCGCGACGCGATGATCAAGAGCGCGGGCAACCGGATCAGCCCGCAGGAGATAGAGGACGCAGCGCTCGCCACCGGGCTGGTCGCCGATGCGGTGGCGTTCGGCGTGGCCGATGCGAAGCTTGGCCAGGCGGTCCATCTGGTGGTGCGCGGTGCGGGCGAGGTCGATGCATTGAAAGCCGCGCTCAAACGCGATCTGCCCAGCTTCATGCAGCCCCACGCAATCGAATGGCGCGAGGACCTGCCGCTCAACCCCAATGGCAAGATCGACCGGCCCGCGCTGTTTCGTGAAGTCAGCGAAAGGCTCGCCGCATGAGCATCGAACGTCGCAGGCGCGATCCCAATGCGGCCAAGCCGCTCGGCCCGATTCCGCAGGGGTTCGAGCCGATCGACGGCGAACTGGCGATCAGCGGGCGCAAGGCGAGCGATCTCGTCGCCGAAGCGGGCGACACGCCGCTGTTCGTCTATTCGCGCGATATGCTCGACGCGCGCATGGCGGCCTTGCGCGCGGCCATGCCGGAAAGCCTCTCGATTCATTACGCGGTCAAAGCCAACCCGCACCCCGATGTGATCGCCCACATGGCCGGGCTGGTCGACGGGTTCGATCTCGCCTCGGGCGGAGAGCTGGCGATCCTGCAAGGCGTCGGGATCGACGGCGCGCACATCAGCTTTGCCGGGCCGGGCAAGCGCCCGCGCGAGATTCGCGCGGCGATCGCAGCGGGCGTGACGCTCAATTGCGAAAGCGAGACCGAGGCCGAGCGTGCGCTGGAGATAGGCCGGGAGCTGGGCATTGAGCCCAAGGTCGCGGTGCGGGTGAACCCCGATTTCGACATGCGCGGATCGGGCATGAAGATGGGCGGCGGGGCCAAGCAGTTCGGGCTGGATGCGCAGCGCGTTCCGGCGCTGATCCGCCATCTCATCGATGGCGGGGCGCAGTGGCGCGGCCTGCACATCTACACCGGCAGCCAGACGCTGGAGGCGGACGCGGTGATCGAGACGCAGGGCCATGTGCTCGACCTGGCAGCGCGGATCGCGCGCGAGGTGGGCCAACCGTGCCCCGCGCTCAATCTGGGCGGCGGTTTCGGCATCCCTTATTTTGCGGGCAACGAACCGCTCGATATTGCCGCGATCGGCGCGGCGCTGGGCGATCGTTTCGCCAACCTGCCCGACGAGCTGGCCGAGACCGAGATGGCGATCGAGCTGGGCCGCTATCTGGTTGGCGAGGCGGGGGTTTACCTCGCGCAGATCGTCGACCGGAAGGAAAGCCACGGCGAGATTTTCCTGATTACCGACGGCGGATTGCATCATCAGCTGGCCGCATCGGGCAATTTCGGGGCGGTGGTCCGGCGCAATTACCCGCTCGCCATCGCGACCAGGTTCGACGCGCCAACCGCAGAGATCGCGAATGTCGTCGGATGCCTGTGCACTCCGCTTGACCGGCTGGCCGACAAGGCAGAGCTGCCGCGTGCCGAGGTCGGCGATCTGATCGCGGTGTTCTGCGCCGGGGCCTATGGCGCGTCCGCGTCGCCGATGCATTTCCTCGGCCAAGGGCCCGCGCTGGAGATGCTGGTCTGAGGGCTGCGCCAGCGCGCGGCATTTACCTCTCGCCAACCCGCCGTCCCAGATCGGGATCGGGTGCGATCAGATCCCTTAGCTAACGGGATATTCACCCTTTTTCGCGAGGAACGATCCCAAATCGTCGGCCAATCGTGGTGGCGCGCTTCGCGGGTGCGCCGTCCGGCTGACACGAATGGAAGGATCGATCCCATGCGCACTCGCGCGATTGCCCGGCTAACAGCGCTCTTTCTGGGGCTTTTCGCCCTTTCCGCCTGCATGAGCGGCGGCGGCCTGCAGTTGCCCCCGGCAGCCTTCGTCGCCACGCAGGAAGGGCCGAGTCAGGAATATGTGATCGGCCCGCTGGACGAGCTTTCGATCAATGTCTGGCGCAATCCCGAACTCAGCGCGCAGAACATCCAGGTCCGCCCCGACGGGCGGATCTCGATCCCGCTGGTCACCGACATGCCCGCGGTGGGTAAGACCCCGGCGATGCTGCAGGAGGATATCCGCCTGCATCTGTCGCAGTTCATCGAACAGCCGATCGTCTCGGTCATCGTGAACAAGTTCGCAGGCACGTTCAGCCAGCAGGTGCGGATCATCGGGGCGACCGAAAAGCCCGCTTCGATCCCCTATCGCGCCAACATGACCGTGCTCGACGCGATGATCGCGGTCGGCGGCCTCAGCGAATTCGCGGCGGGCAACAAGGCCAAGCTGATCCGCTTCGATCCGCGCATCGGGCGCCAGCGCGAATATGCGCTGCGCCTGTCCGACCTGCTGCGGCGCGGCGACAGCAAGGCCAACGTCATGCTCGCGCCGGGTGACGTGATCATCATTCCCGAAAGCATGTTCTGAAGAGAGGCTGACGCGACGTGAACGATCTCTTCGACGAAGTGCGCGCGGCGCTTTATTCGGCCTGGAGCCGGAAATGGCTGGCGCTGGGCGTGGCCTGGGCGGTGTGCCTTGCAGGCTGGCTGTTCGTCGCCTCGATCCCGAACACGTATGAAAGCCACGCGAAGATCTTCGTCCAGCTGGACGATGTGCTGTCGAAACAGATCGGCATCGCTGGGAGCGACATGACCGATATTGCGCGGGTCAAGCAGCGTATCGCCAGTGCATCGACGCTGGGCGAAGTGATCAAATCGACGAAACTGGGCGAGACCGTCCGGACCCCGCGCGACATGGAGAATGCGATCGCCAGCCTCGCCCAGCGGGTGAAGGTGCGCAGCCAGGAAGACAACCTGTTCGAGATCACGGCGGACATGGGCCGCAGCGACTACACCGACGCGGAGAACGCCAAGCTGGCGCAGGATGTCGTGGTCAAGATGCTCGAGATCTTCCGCCAGGCCAATGTCGAGGGCACGCGCGGCGAGGTGAGCGACGCGGTCGCGCTGCTCGACCAGCAGCTGGACCAGCGCGCCAAGGAATTGGAAAAGGCCGAGGCGCGGCGGACCGAGTTCGAAGCGCAGCACCCCGAGCTGATCGGCGGATCGGCTGCGATCTCGACCAAGTTGCAGAGCGCGCGGGCGGAGATGCGCGGCGTGGAGGCCGATCTGGCAGCAGCGCAGAGCGCGCTCGCGGCGATCACCGGCCAGCTGGCGAGCACGCCGAAGACGATTTCGGGCGGCGGCGTGAATGGTGGCGGCAGCGCGCTGCAGCAGGCCGAAACGCAGGTCGCGCAGCTGCGCGCGCGCGGCCTCAAGAACGATCATCCCGACATGCAGACCGCGCTGCGCCAGTTGCAGTTGCTGCGCCAAATGGGCGGCGATGCGGCCACCGCGGGCGGGATGCCCAACCCGGCCTACAGCTCACTCGTCTCCATCCGGGCGGAGCGGCAAGCCAATGTGCAGGCGCTGCTGGCGCGCAAGGCCGCGTTGCAGGCCGACATCTCTATGACGATGGCCGACCAGGTCAGCGAGCCGGGCCTGGCTGCCGAAGCGCAGCGGATCGGGCGCGATTACGAAGTGCTGAAGAACAAGTACGACGAATTGCTGCAGGACCGCGAGGAGATGGAACTGCGCAGTCAGGTAGAGAGCGAGCGGAGCTCGTTCCGCTTCGACATCATTGATGCTCCCGGCATCTCGACCAAGCCCGCCGCACCCAACCGCCCGGTCCTGCTGGTCGCGGTGATGGTGCTGGGCGTGGGCGCGGGGCTGGGCAGTGCGATCCTGCTGACCCTGCTGCGCTCGACCTTCTCGACCGCCGACGGACTCAAGAAATCGCTCGGCCTGCCAGTGCTCGGGACGATCTCGAACATCGTGCCGCCCGAACGCAAGGCGGTCGAGGATCGCCGTATGCGGCTGTTCTACGCCGGATCGGGCGCGCTTGCGGGGCTGCTGGTGGTCCTGCTGGGGATCGAATTCATTCAAGTCGGTCAGGTGATCGCATGAGGACCCGCCGATGACCGAGCATAACCCCATCAAACCGCCCAAGCCCGACGGTGGTGAGGAAGAGAAGAGCTCGCTGCTGGAGCGCGCAAGTGGCGCGTTCGGCCTGAGCAATCTGGGCGCAGCCCCGATGCCGCGCAGCTTCGACGACGTGCCGATGAAGCGCGCGCGTCCGCTGCGCAAGACGGGTACGCCCGCACCCGCGCCTGCACCTAAGGCGACGCCCGCGCCCGCTCCCGCGCCGGTCGAGATGTCGGTCGAAGCGGCGCGTAAAGAGGCCAGCCTGCCGGTCCCGGCACAGCCCTCCGCACCGCCGCCTGCGGTGATTGATGGCACCGCCAACCCGATCGCGCTGGCGGGCGAGCGGGTCGAGGTCGACTTCGCATCGCTGCGCAAGGCCGGGTTTATCGATCCCGAGGGGCAGGCATCCGCGCTGGCGGAGGAATTCCGCATAGTGAAGCGCCAGATCCTCGACGCGGTCCGGCTGGCGGGCACCGCCGCCGCGCGCCGCATCTTGATCACCTCGCCGCACGAGAACGAGGGCAAGACCTTCTGCGCGGTCAATCTGGCGCTGTCGCTGGCGGCGGAGCGCGATCTCGAAGTGGTCCTGATCGATGCCGATCTGGCCAATCCTTCGGTCAAGCGGGTACTCGGCCTGCCTGAACGTGCCGGGCTGATGGACGTGCTCGCCAATGATCAGGCACGCGTCGAAAGCCACGTGCTGCAAACCGATATCGACGGATTGTGGGTGCTGCCCCCGGGCCGCCAGTCCAGCCACGCGAGCGAGGCGCTGTCTAGCCGCCGTACCGCCGAGGTGTTCGAACGGCTGACCGCGCAGGCGCCCAACCGGATCGTGCTGATCGACAGCCCGCCTGCGCTCGCCGCTTCGCCCGCCGCCGAAATCGCCAAGCATGTCGGCCAGACGATCCTGGTCGCGCGCGCGGACCGCACCGGCAAGACCGCGCTGGAAGATGCAGCGCAGCTGCTGTCGGCCTGCCCGGATATCAAGCTGGTGCTCAATGGCGCCAATTTCAGCCCAAGCGGTCGCCGTTTCGGGAGTTACTACGGATGAGGTATTCCCCCATGAACCGCATCTCCGCCGTGGCCGCACTGCTGTGCGCCGGCGCGATGCTGCCTGCCCCCGCGCTGGCGCAATATGGCTGGAGCGACGACGAAGTCACCAGCAGCGGCGGCGGAGAGTTGCAGCCCGCACCCGCCTATCCGGATGGCTATGCCGGCGATGTCGAGGCACAGGATGCCGATGGCGATCGCGGCAGTGCGCGCCCCAGCGGTGCGCCCGAACGTCAGCGTCTGCGGATCGACCCTTATATCGAAGCCAACCAGATCGTCACCCAGCGGATCAATCCGGACAGCGAGACGGCCGTTTATGGCGGGGTTGCCGCCGGGGTCGATGCGTCGGTGCAGGGACGCCGCGCGGGCGGCTCCGTCTCTCTGCGGTATGACCGGGTGATCAGCTATGGCGACGATCTGTCGGGCGATGTCTCGGACGGCGACAGCGTGACCGGCGTCGCACGCGGATACGTCGCGGCGGCACCGGGCATCACGCTGGAGGCGGGCGGGCTTGCCGCGCGCAGCCGCGTGGAAGGCGGCGGCGGCGCGGCGATCGCCAGCGGCCAGCCGATCGACCCGGACAGCGAATCGCGGGTCTATTCCGTCTATGCCGGGCCGAACGTGTCGACCAAGGTGGGCGTGGCCGACGTGTCGGCCAATTACCGCTTCGGTTACAACCGGGTGGAAGAGCCCGGAGTGGGCGTGGTCGATGCGACCGTCACCCCGATCGACGTTGCGCAGGAAAGCATCGTCCACTCCGCCAATGCCCGCGTCGGCGTCGCCCCGCGTACCGTGCTGCCGGTCGGCGTGGCGGTGGGCGGCGGCGCCTATCAGGAAGAGGTCTCCAATTCCGATCAGCGCGTGCGCGACTTCTATGGGCGTGGCGATGTCACCGTGCCGCTCGCGCCCGGTCTCGCCGCGGTTGGGGGGGTCGGCTACGAATATGTCCAGGTCGCCAACCGCGATGTCGTGCGCGATGCCAATGGCGATCCGGTGGTCGGCGAGGATGGCCGGTTCGAGACCGACACCAGCGGCCCGCGCAGGATCGCGTTCGAGACCGAAGGGCTGATCTGGGATGTCGGCGTGGTGTGGAAGCCTTCGCGCCGCACCCAGCTGGAGGCGCATTATGGCCGCCGCTACGACAGCGACACCTATTACGGTACGTTCAGCTGGCAGCCTTCGTCGCGCACTTCGGTGAGCGCGAATGTCTACAACACGATCAGCGGCTTCGGCGGTGCGATCACCAATTCGCTGGCCAATCTGCCGAGCGGCTTCGTTGCCACACGCAATCCGCTGACCGGCAATTTCACCGGCTGCGTCACCGGCAGCGGGGCGGACGGATCGGCCAACTGCCTTGGCGGGGCGCTGTCCTCCGTGCGCAGCGCGATCTTCCGCAACCGGGGCGTCAACCTGGGCTATTCGACCACGCAGGGCCGGATCACCACCGCGATGAGCATCGGCTACGACCGGCGGACCTATTTCGGCGCCGACGGCACGGTACTTGAGGCGGCGAACGATATCGTCGACCAGAGCTATTACGCCAATGTCAGCATCGGCGCGCCGCTCGGCCCGTTTGCCGCGTTCAGCGTGGCGGGCTACGCGAGTTACCTCGACGAGGGGACGAGCGAGCTGAACGATGCGCTTCTGCTGGGCGCATCGGCGGCCTACAGCCGCACGCTGTGGCGCAACCTGTCTGCGCGCGCTGCGGTCTCTGTCGATACGGTCGACAGCGATCTGCTCAACGAAACCAACGCGTCGGCCCTGCTGGGCCTGCGTTACGACTTCTAGTTACCCAGGGACCCGTACCGCATCATGTTCGACCAGTATTACGGTTTCTCCGGCCGACCATTTCAGCTCACGCCCGACCCGGCGTTCTATTTCGAGAGCATCACGCATCGGAAGGCGTTGAGCTATCTCGGCTACGGGATGGCGCAGGGCGAGGGATTCATCGTCATCACTGGGGAGATCGGGGCGGGCAAGTCGACGATGGTCGCCCACCTGATGAAGAAGGTCGATCCCGACCAGATGACCGTCGGTCAGGTCGTCACCAGCAATCTGGACGGGTCCGAGCTGGTTCATCTTGTCGCGCAAAGCTTCGGGCTGGATGTCGCCGGGCAGGACAAGGCCAGCGCGCTGGGTTCGATCGAGTCTTTCCTGCACGAGGAAGCGCGCGATGGCCGTCGCTGCCTGCTGATCGTCGACGAGGCGCAGAACCTCAGTTTTGAAGCGCTCGAAGAGCTGCGGATGATGTCCAACTTCCAGCTGGGCTCGCACCCGCTGCTGCAGCAGCTGCTGCTCGGCCAGCCGGAATTCAAGCAGACGCTGGCCCAGCACGACCGGCTGGAACAGCTGCGCCAGCGCGTGATCGCGGCACACCACCTGACCCCGATGGAGGTGCACGAGGTCGCGCCGTATATCGAGCACCGCCTGTCGCTGGTGAACTGGACGGGCTATCCTTCCTTCGACCCCAAGATTTTCGCGAAGATCCACGAGGCGAGCGGCGGGATTCCGCGCCGGGTCAACCAGATCGCTACGCGCCTGCTGCTGATGGGCGCGGTCGAGCAGCGCAGCCAGATCGACTGCGCGATGCTGGACCAGGTGGTCGAGGAGATGGCCCGCGACAACCGTCCGGACATTGGCGAAACCGGCCAGCGTCTTTTCGCCAATCCCGCGGCGGAGCTTTCCGCCCCGCCTCCTCCCCCGCCGCCGGCACAGCGGCCGCCCGAGCATTCGCCAGCGCCCGCTCCGACACCAGCACCGACACCGGCACCTTCGCCCACCGCTTCGACCGAGCGCCCCGAGCATGAAGACGAGAAGTCCGATCTGCGGGCGGCGATCGCCATGCTCTCGCGCGCGATCGAAGGATCGGCCAGCACCGAGGGCGATCTCGCCAAACGGGTCGAGGCACTGGAGGCCCGGCTCGAAGAGCAGGAGCAGAGCGTACACTACCTCCTCCAGCTGCTGATCGAATGGCTCGACAAGGACGGCAGAAAGGCCGCCTAGGATGGACCTCGCGCCTGCCCGGCATCCGCGGCCCGCGCCGGACCGGATCGTCAACGGCCTGTCGGTCGATGTCGAAGACTGGTTCCAGGTCGGCGCGTTCGAGAACACGATCGCGCGCGGCTACTGGGACGGCTGCGAGCTGCGCGTGGAGCGCAATGTCGAACGGGTCCTCGCGCTGTTCGATCGCGCGGGGGTCAAGGCGACGTTCTTCACGCTGGGGTGGGTTGCCGAGCGCGTGCCGCACGCGATCCGCGCGATTGCCGATGCCGGGCACGAGGTCGCCAGCCATGGTTACGACCACCAGCGGGTCTTCACCTTCTCCCGCGAGGAATTCGCGGAAGACCTGAAGAAGTCGCGCGCCATCCTTGAAGATACCAGCGGCACGAAAGTGACCGGCTATCGCGCGCCCAGTTTCTCGATCGATGCACGCAACCCTTGGGCGCATGAGGAACTGGCGGCACAGGGCTACATCTACTCCTCCAGCGTCGCGCCGATCGCGCACGACCACTACGGCTGGTGCGATGCGCCGCGCTTTGCCTTCCGCCCGGTTGCGGGGGCCGCGATGATCGAATTGCCGGTGACCACCGCGATGCTCGGCAAGCGGAGGCTGGCGGCAGGCGGGGGCGGGTTTTTCCGCACGCTGCCCTACGGCTTCTCCCGCTGGGCGATCGCGCAGGTCAACCGTGACGACGCGCGCCCGGCGGTGTTCTATTTCCACCCGTGGGAGGTCGATCCCGGCCAGCCGCGCGTGGCCGATGCCCCGCTGCGTTCGCGCTTGCGGCACTACACCAATCTTACCCGGATGGAGGCCAAGCTCGAACGGCTGCTGCGCGACTTCGCATGGGGCCGGGTGGACGAGGTCGTGCAACTGGAAAGCGCGCGGGAGGCTGCATGAACGCGCCCTTCGCCCCTGACGCTCGCGCAGCCGACACGGTCACCCGGGTCGATCTGCACAATGCCGAAGAAGTACGGCGGATTGCCGCTTTCGTGGAAGAGCAGCGCGGCAGTCCGTTCCATCTGCCTAGCTGGCTGAACGCAGTCGAGCGTGGCACGGGCCAGCAGGCCTGCGGTCTGCTGGCGGAGCGGGCGGGGCGGATCACCGGCTGGCTGCCGCTGACTATATTGCGTTCACCGCTGTTCGGCCGCGCGCTGATCTCTAGCGGCTTTGCGGTCGATGGCGGTATCCTCGCTATCGATCCGGGTAGCGAAGCCGCGCTTGCCCATGCGGTGGGCGAGCTGGCCGAACGGCTGTGCTGCGAAGAGGTCGAGCTGCGCGGCGGCACCGTGCCCAGCGGATGGGATGCGGTGACCGGCAAGCACTCGGGCTTCGTGTGCGATCTGGCGGAAGACGACGAAGCGCAATTGCTCGCGATCCCGCGCAAGCAGCGCGCCGAGGTCCGCAAGAGCCTTCAGGGCGAGCTGCACGTCACCGTGGGGTCGGACGAACCCGACCGCGCGGCGCATTACGCGTGCTACGCTGCCAGCGTTCACAATCTCGGCACCCCGGTTTTCCCGCGCAGGCTGTTCGACGCGGTGCTGGACGGGTTTGGCGAGAGCGCCGACATCCTGACCGTGTGGGACGGCGATGCGCCGCTCGCCAGCGTCCTGACGCTCTACCACCAGGGCATCGCCTATCCGTTCTGGGGCGGCGGCGTCTGGCGTGCACGCGCGACCCGCGCGAACGAGCGGATGTATTATGCGCTGATGTGTCACGCGCGCGGGGAGAAGGCCTGCACCCGGTTCGACTTTGGGCGTTCCAAGACCGGCAGCGGGCCGTGGAATTACAAGAAGAACTGGGGCTTTGCGCCCGAGCCGATCACCTATGCGCGGTGGAGCGCGCCGGGGGCAGCGCCGCGCGATGTCGACCCGACGAGCGAGGCCTATAGCCGCAAGATCGACCTGTGGAAGAAGCTGCCGCTGCCGGTCGCCAACGCGATCGGGCCGGTCATTGCAAGGGGGCTGGCATGACGGGCGAAACCCTGTTCCTGGCCCATCGCGTGCCGTTCCCGCCCGATCGGGGGGACAAGATCCGCTCCCACAACGTGCTGCGCGCGCTCGCCGCGCTCGGCCCCGTGCATGTCGGCACGTTCGACGATGGGTCGGGCTATGGCGACCAGTTCCTTTCCGGCATCGCGGGGAGCCATCATCTCGTCCCCCGGCGCAAGCACGACATGCTCGCCGCGGCAGAGGCGATGGCGAAGGGGCACCCGGTCAGCCTCTCCGCCTTTGCGAACGAGGGGCTGCGCCAGTGGGTGAAGCAGGTGCTGCATTACCGACCGATCGACGCGATCTACGTCTTTTCCGGGCAGATGGCGCAATATGTGCCGGTCCATTTCCCGGGCCGCACCGTGCTCGACCTGTGCGACGTCGATAGCGCCAAGTTCGAAGCCTATGGCGAGGCCGGACACGGCCCCAGGGCTTGGGTCCACGCGCGTGAAGCACGGCTGCTCGCGGCGGCGGAGGAGCGCTTCGCCCGCATGGCGGACACCACTCTGCTGATCAGCGAGAACGAGGCGAACCTGTTTCGCACCCGCGTCTCGAGCATGAACCACATCGATCTGAGGGTGATGCGCAACGGGATCGACGCGCAGTTCTTCGCGCCCGACGCGTGCCCGCCGCAACCCACGCTCTACGGACCGGGGCCGAACATCGTCTTTACCGGACAGATGGACTACGCGCCCAATGTCTCTGCGGTGGAGCGCATGGTGCAGCGCATTCTGCCGGGCATCCGCGACGTGCACCCCGGTGCAGAGTTCCACATCGTCGGCCGCGCGCCGACCCCGGCTGTGAAGGCGCTGGGCAAGCATACCGGGGTGACCGTGTGGGGTGAGGTCGCCGATGTGCGGCCATACCTTGCCGAAGCGGACATCGTCGCCGCGCCGCTGACCATCGCGCGCGGCATCCAGAACAAGGTGCTCGAAGCGATGGCGATGGCGAGGCCCGTGCTCGTCTCGCCCGAGGCGGCGACGGGGATCGAGGCCGAGGATGGCAGGCATTTCGCGGTCGCCGAGGGTGACCGAATGATGATCGGCCGCGCGCTCGCGCTGATCGATGATGCCGACAAGGCCCGCGGGATGGGCGCGGCGGCGCGCGAATTCGTGCTGAACGAGCAGAGCTGGCCAGCAATGCTCGCCGGGCTGCCACAGTTGCTGCGTCCGTCCGATGCGGACCCGGTGCGCGATGCCGCCTGAACTGATCCGCAACCCCAGACACTCGCCGATCGCCGCCACCCTGTCGCGCGTTCCCGCCGCTTGGGCGAAAGCGCTCGGCTGGCTGGCGCTGGTCTGGGCCGCGGCGTTGCTGCTGACCGGCGGCCAGTGGTTCGCAATGGCCCATCAGTGGCTGACCGTGTCCGCCTATCAGCACATCCTGTTCGTGCCGCCGATCATCGGCTGGCTGGTGTGGAACCGCCGCGCAGCGCTCGCGCAGATCGAACCGCGCGGCTGGTGGCCGGGCCTGTTCCTCATGCTGGTCGCGCTGGCGGTGTGGCTGGTCGGATCGCTGATCTCGCTCAATATCGTGGCGCAGGTGGGGGCGGTGATGCTGCTGCAGGCGGCGACGCTGACGCTGCTGGGCCCGCGTGCTGGCGCGGTGCTGCTGTTCCCGCTCGCCTTC
This sequence comes from Alteriqipengyuania abyssalis, assembly GCF_019857185.1. Taxonomy (GTDB): domain Bacteria; phylum Pseudomonadota; class Alphaproteobacteria; order Sphingomonadales; family Sphingomonadaceae; genus Alteriqipengyuania; species Alteriqipengyuania abyssalis. Next base: position 385,632 of record NZ_JAHWXP010000001.1, read on the forward strand.
GCGGTGTTCCTGGTACCGTTCGGGGAGGAAATCGTCCCGCCGTTGCAGATGCTCACCGCCGATATCGTCATCGCGCTGACCCACCTGAGCGGGATCGAGGCGCATATCGACGGTGTGTTCATCGATACGCCTGCGGGCCTGTTCGAGGTCGCGGCGGCCTGTGCGGGCGTGCAGTTCGTGGTCGCCATGATCACGCTGGGCGTGCTCGCCGCGAAGATCGGGATGGAGCGCTGGCCGCGCCGGATCGCGCTGATGGCGCTGTGCGTGGTGGTGCCGATCCTCGCCAATGGCGTGCGTGCCTGGGGCACCATCGCGATCGCGCAGGTGATCGGGGCAGAGCGCGCAGGCGGGGTCGATCACATCATCTACGGCTGGGTCTTCTTCGCCGTCGTCGTCGCGCTGGTGCTGGCGCTCGCGTGGCGCTGGTTCGACCGCGATCCCGATGCCGAGGCGCTCAGCGCCGCGCGGCTCGCGGAGCATCCGCTGGTTGCGAAGCTGGAGCGTCATTCGCTGTCCGCGACCACGCTCGCCCCGCTGCTGATCTCGGCCATCGTGCTGGTCGGCATGTGGAGTGCGCTCGCGACATCGAGTGCGGCGAACGTGCCCGCGCTGCGCGCGCCGCAAGTGCCGGGCTGGACGCAAGTGGCCGATCCCGCGACGCCCGAATGGCGTCCGGCGGGGAAGGCGGCGAGCGCGATCCTGCTGACCCGATATCGCGATCAGGAGGGGCGTTTCGTGGACCTCTACATCGCCGCCTATACCGGCGACGCCGATCCCACTGTGGGCGAAGAGGGCGCGGTGCCGCCTGAGACGCCGTGGCGCCATGTCGAGGCTGCGCCTGCGCTCGACGCCATGCGGGGCGATCGGCTGATGGCCTATGGCCGCGACCGGCGTGTGGCGTGGACCGGCTTCGTCACCAATGGAACCAGCCAGGCCAATCCGCTGCTGTTCCGCATCTCCACGCTGGGCGACCGGCTGCGCTTGCGGGCAGAGCCGCGCTGGATCGTGATCGTCTCCGCCCCCGAACCCGGCGCTGCTCCCGCGCTGCAGGCGTTCGTCAGCGCCGCCGGTGGCCCTGCCGCGCTGGTCCAGCGCAGCCAGACCCGCTAGGCCGCGTCGCATGTGCGGGATCGCCGGTCTGTTCGCGCGGGGAGCGCATGCCCAGATCGATCGCGATCTGCTGGTGCGGATGCGCGACCGGATGGTTCACCGCGGGCCGGACGGCGCGGGGCTGTGGTGCGATGACGGCATAGGGCTGGCGCACCGCCGCCTGTCGGTAATCGACGTCGCCGGATCGCCGCAGCCGATGCATTCGCCGGACGCACGCGCGACAATCGTGTTCAATGGCGAGATCTACAATTACCGCGCGCTGCGCAGCGAGCTGGCCGGGCTTGGCCATGCCTTCCGCACCGAAGGCGATACCGAGGTGATCCTCGCCGCGTGGCGGCAGTGGGGGCCGGATTGTCTCGCCCGTTTCGACGGCATGTTCGCCTTCGCGCTGTATGATCGCGAGCGCCGCCAGCTATTCCTTGCGCGCGACCGGTTCGGGGTGAAGCCGCTGTTCACTGCACTGCTGCCGGGCGGCACGTTTGCCTTTGCCTCGGAACTGAAGGGCCTGCTGGCGCATCCCGCGCTCGACCGGACGATCGATCCGCTGGCGATCGAGGATTACTTCGCGTGGGGCTACGTGCCCGATCATCGTTCAATGCTGGCAGGCGTCGATAAGCTGCCCGCCGGCCACTACCGCATCGTCGAACACGGCAAGCCACCGCATCCGCCGGTGTGCTGGTACGACATCAGTTTCGAACAGCGCGAGACGATGCCGGCGGTGGACGAGGCCGAGGCGCTGCGGGCGCAGCTCGGCACCGCGGTTGCATCGCGCATGGTCAGTGACGTGCCGATCGGCGCGTTCCTCTCCGGCGGGGTCGACAGTTCCGCCGTGGTCGCGTTGATGGCCGATCGCGCGAGCCATCCGGTCACCACCTGCTCGATCGGGTTCGACGTGGCGGATCTGGACGAGACGGCGCACGCACGGCTGATCGCCGAACAATTCGGCACCGCGCATCACGAACGGATCGTGGACCCGGCGATGTTCGACCGGATCGACGCGCTGGCGGCGATGTTCGACGAGCCCTTCGCCGATGCCTCCGCCTTGCCGACCGCCGCGGTCTGCGCGCTTGCACGCGAGCATGTGACCGTGGCGCTGTCGGGCGACGGCGCGGACGAGGCCTTTGCGGGCTATCGTCGCCACGTGTTCCATGCCGCCGAGGAGCGCGCGCGCGGTGCACTGCCGCTGCCGCTCAGACGCGCAGTGTTCGGCCCGCTCGCCGCGCTCTATCCCAAGGCGGACTGGGCTCCGCGCCCCTTGCGCGCCAAGACCACGCTGCAGTCGCTCGCCCTGTCGGGGGAGGAAGCGTACGCGCGTTCGCTCGGCGTGATGAGCCCCGAACTTCGCGGGCGGATCTTCTCGCCCGCGATGAAGCGCGATCTGGGCGGCTATCGTGCCGAACAACCGCTGATCGAGCTGATGCGCAATGCACCGGCGCGCAGCGGGCTCGACCGGGCGCAATATGCCGACCTCAAGTTCTGGCTGCCGGGCGACATCCTGACCAAGGTCGACCGGACCAGCATGGCGGTGAGCCTGGAAGCGCGTGAGCCGCTGCTGGACCATCATCTGGTCGAACTCGCCGCGCGCCTGCCCGAGACGCGGCGGGTTTCTGGAGGGCAGGGCAAGCTCGCGCTCAAGCAGGCGATGGAGGACACGCTGCCGCAGCAGATCCTGTACCGGCCCAAGCAGGGCTTCGTCCTGCCCATCGCGCAATGGTTCCGCAGCGAGCTGAAAGAGGCGGCGCGTGCGGCGGCGCGCAGCGAGCGGTTGCTCGACACCGGATGGTTCGACGCGGCTGCGCTTTCGCAGCTGGCGGAAGATCATATCGTGGGCCGACGCGATCATGCGCGCGAGCTTTGGCAATTGCTCATGCTCGAGAAAAGCGTGAGTCTTTTGAGCAACAATTAAACTCGGCCCATCACAAAAGTGATTCAAAATGGGCCAGTATGGTAAATAAAGCGTTGCCGGGGACTCCGGCCATCGGTTAGCACTTGCAGCACGGGTCGGATCGTCGCGTCCCGTACGGTGGCAAATCGGGGGTCTCTATGAATCGCGTGAGCACGAATTTCGAGAGACACATCATCCTCGATGAGGCGGGCGATCCGGTCCTCGCCGAAGATGCACCCCATATTCAGCCCGCGCTGTTTGCGCTGGAGGGGCTGCGGGTCGAATACGACGCCGATACCAAGGCCTTGTGGACCAATATGGTGCCTAAGGGCAGGGCCAGCTTCACCCCCGCCATGCTCGCCGATTTCGAACACTGGCAGGATCTGATCGAGGGCAGTTTCGGCCCCGACGACCTGCGTTTCCTGGTCCTTGGCAGCCACGCGCCGGGCGTATTCTGCTATGGCGGCGACCTCGAACTGTTTCGCCAGCTGATCATCGAGGGCGATCGCAAGTCGCTGGTCAGCTACGGGCACCGCTGCTGCCGCATCCTTGACCGCAATATCGCCGGGCTCGGCCTCCCGATCCTGACCATCGGCCTGGTCCAGGGTGCCGCACTGGGCGGCGGGCTGGAGGCCTTGCTGTCGTTCGATTTCATCATCGCGGAAGAAAGCGCGACCTTTGGCTTGCCGGAGATCATGTTCGGCCTGTTCCCCGGGATGGGCGCGCACGCGCTCCTCAGCCGGATGATTGGCACCGTCGCGGCGGAGCGGCTGATTACCTCTGGTCGGACGTACACCGCGACAGAGATGCACGCGATCGGGCTGGTGCACGAGGTGGTGCCGGACGGGGAGGGCGAGGCTGCGGTGCAACTCTTCATCACCAAGAACAGCCGCCGTCACGCAGGCCTGCTGGGCTCTCGCAAGGCGACCAAGCGGACCTGGAACCTGGCGCTGGCCGAACTCAACGAGATCACCGAACAGTGGGCCGACACCGCGCTCAAGCTCACCGAGCGCGACCTCAAGCTGATGGGCCGGCTCGTAGCACAACAGCGGCGCGCTGGGCGCACGCCCGTTCCCGCCTGATCTACAGCCGGGGCCGACCCGGCATCATTCGACCCCGTGGCCGCGCGCCATGTAGTCATCGCTCTGCATTTCGCGCAGGCGGCTGACGGTGCGTTCGAACTCGAAGCTGCCTTCGCCCGACGGATAGAGCGCTTCGGGATCGGCCGCAGCGGTCGCGAACAGCTTCACATTATGCTCGTACAGCGCGTCGATCAGCTTGGTGAAGCGGATCGCCTCGTTGCGGTTCTCCGGTGACAGAACCGGAATGCCGACCACGATCACCGTGTGGTAGGTTCGCGCGATGGTGAGGTAGTCCGCCGCGCCGCGGTTTTCGCCGCACAGCCGCTTGAAGCTGAACACCGCCACTCCCTTCAGGCTCTTGGGCACGTGCAGGCTGCGCCCGCCGCCAAGGTCCAGCTCGCCGCTGGGGACGTGCTCGGCATCGTCGGGGTCGAAATCGGTCAGCCGGAAGAACGCCTCGCGCACCTGCGCGGTCGCTGCATCGCCCAGCGGCGTGTGCCAGGTTTCGAGGCCAGCCAGCCGGTCGAGCCGGTAGTCGGTCGGCCCGTCGAGCGAGAGCGTATCCAGCTTGCGCTCGATCAGTTCGATGAAAGGAACGAACAGCGACCGGTTGAGCCCGTCCTTGTAGAGATCGTGCGGCGGGCGGTTGCTGGTGGTGACGATGGTGACGCCGTGATCCTCGATCAGCGGGGTGAACAGCCGCGCCATGATCGCCGCATCGGCGGTGTTGTTGACCACCATCTCGTCGAAGGCGAGGCAGCGGACATCCTCGGCAATCCGCGCGGCAACGCGGCGCACGGGGCCTTCCTGCTGCTTCTTGCGCTCCTCGCCGATCATCTTGTCGACTTCGAGCATAAAGGCGTGGAAATGGACCCGCCGCTTGCGCTCGATCGCGAGGCATTCGAAGAACAGGTCCATCAGCATCGACTTGCCGCGCCCGACGCCGCCCCACATGTAGAGCCCGCGAACCGGCTCGCTCCTGCGGCCGCGCAGCCGTGCGAGCAGGCCGGGGGCGGAGTGCTCCTCCAGCGCTTCCTGCACCTGCGCCAGCCGCTCCACCGCCGCGCGCTGATCCGCGTCTTCGCGCAGTTCGCCCGCCGCGAGCAGCTCTTCGTATCGCGCAACGACGTTGGTCATCTCAGAAGCTCACCGACGAGGGAGTTTGCGCAGGATTCCCGAGTAGGCGGCGACGGTATCGTCGTCCTGCACCACTTCGCCGCGCACGAAGGCGAGCTTGCCCGTCTCGCGGACCAGCTCGGTCACCGCATCCAGCGGGCGGGTCTTGTCGCCTGCGCCGACGAACTGCGTCGAAAGTTCCAGCGTCACCATTGGGCCATCGTGCCCGCGGCCCAGCGTCTGCGCACCGGAAAACAGCGCGACATCGATCAGGCCCAGCGTCACCGCGCCGTGGACCATGTCCTGGATATTGGTGTGCTTGTGCTCCGGAATCATCCGCAGCCGGGTATAGCGGCGATCGGCGACCTGCTCGTGGCGAACCTTCAGCGGCCCGAAGACCACGCCGTTATAGCGCGTCGCGTCCTTCAGGTTCCAGCTGAACCAGCCCTCTTCGCCGGGAATCGGGTGGTAATCGACCGGCGCGAATACCCGCTCCATTCAGATCGCGCGCTCGGCCATCATCTTCTTGGTTTCGGCGATCGCCTTGGCCGGGCTGAGGCCCTTGGGGCACACGTTCGCGCAGTTCATGATCGTGTGGCAGCGATACAGACGATACGGGTCTTCCAGCGCATCGAGCCGTTCGCCGGTCATCTCGTCGCGGCTGTCGGCGAGCCAGCGATAGGCCTGCAGCAGGATCGCCGGGCCGAGGAACTTGTCCGAATTCCACCAATAGGACGGGCATGCGGTCGAGCAGCACGCGCACAGGATGCACTCGTACAGCCCGTCGAGCTGCTCGCGCTGCTCGGGGCTCTGCAGCCGTTCCTCGCCGCTCGGCGTCGGGGTCACGGTCTGCAGCCAGGGACGGATCGAGGCGTATTGCGCGTAGAAGTGGGTGAAATCGGGCACCAGATCCTTCACCACTTCCATGTGCGGCAGCGGAGTGATGCGGATATCGCCCTTCAGATCCTCGATCGCGGTGGTGCAGGCGAGCGCGTTGGACCCGTTGATGTTCATCGCGCACGAACCGCAAATGCCTTCACGGCAGGAACGACGGAAGGTCAGCGTCGGGTCGATCTCGTTCTTGATCTTGAACAGCGCGTCGAGGACCATCGGACCGCACGCATCCAGATCGACCTCGAACCGGTCGTAATGCGGATTGCTGCCGCTGTCCGGGTTGTAGCGGTAGATCTTGAACTTCTTGACGCGGCCAGCCCCCTCGGCGGCGCGGTGCACCTCGCCCTTGTCACGGATCTTGGAATTCTTGGGGAGGGTGAAGGTGGCCATGGCAATGTCCTGAAATCTGCTTGCGTCTCACCTAGCGTTTGCAGCGCAAGGTGCAAGGGTCGTAAAGCGCACAAAAGTGTGCCCTGACACACCTGGCACACTGTCCAGGGAGTGAAAAAGCCGTTGGACCCGGGCGGGCGGGGAAAAATCGGGCGGGCATAGTGGAAAGGCTAGGGCACATGGAGCGAGTAGGACAGGCCATTGATCGCGCGATCATCTTCGGCGCAAGCGGGGGAATCGGCGCGGGTCTGGTTGCCGAACTGATCGCGCGCGGGGCCGACACCGTGTTCGCGGCATCGCGCACTAGGCCCGAAAACCTGCCCGACGGGGCGCAATGGGTGCGTTTCGATCTGGACGAGGAAGACACGATCGCGGCCGCCGCCGACACTGTCGGCGCGCCGGTTGATTGTGCGATCGTGGCGAGCGGGCTGCTGACCCTGCCCGACGGCACGGGGCCGGAGCGCAGTTACAAGCAGATTGATGCGGAGGCGATGGCGCGGGTGTTCCATCTCAACACGATCGGCCCCGCGCTGGTCGCGAAGCATTTCCTCCCGCTGCTGCCGCGCGATCGGCGCAGCATCTTTGCGGCACTTTCCGCGCGGGTCGGCTCGATTTCGGACAACCGTATCGGGGGTTGGCATTCCTACCGGGCGAGCAAGGCGGCGCTGAACATGCTGATCCGCAATTTCTCCATCGAGCTGGGGCGTACGCACAAACATGCGGTGTGCGTTGCGTTGCATCCCGGCACGGTGGACACGGTGCTGTCGGAGCCGTTTCAGGCCAATCTGCCCGAAGGCCAGCTGACCGCGTCCGGGCAGGCTGCGTGCAATCTGCTGGATGTGCTCGATGGGTTGGGGCCTGAGGACAGCGGCCAGCTTTTCGACTGGGCGGGCAAGCGGGTCGAGTTTTGAGGGACTGGGCTCCTCCCCCTTGAGGGGGAGGTTGGGGGGGGTGTACGGCGCTTGAGGTGAGGCCGCTCCAAGCCGCGAGGGCCGAACCCCCACCCCCAGCCCCTCCCCAGGGGGAGGGGAGTAAGGTGCGCTAAACCCCCGCGCGCATTGCGGTTTCGATGATCGCGGAGGCGAAGCCTTCCGGGTCGTCTTCCTGGATGAAGTGATGGCCCTTCAGCGTGCGGTGCAGCGGATTGCCCTTGGCACCGGGGACGCGCGAGCGGAATTTCGCATCGCCGCCGCGCGTGATCGGGTCCCTGTCGGCAAAGGCGCAGGTGAAGGGCTTGTCGAACCGGTCGAGCACCTCCCACGCGGCCCTCTGATCGGGCACCGCCTCGTTCTGACCCAGCGGGACGAGCGAGGGGAAGATGCGTGCGCCCGCCTTGCTGCCACGGGTGGGGAAGGGCGCATCATAGGCCGCGACCTCCGCCTTGCTGAGCGTGCGCGCTGTGGCTTTCTGAATGATTTTGCCGATCGGAAAGACCGGGCTGTAGCGGGAGAACCTGCGCCACTTGTCGAACGCAGGCTGTGCGGGTTCCCCTGCTGGCAGGCCGCCGTTCGAGAGCACGACGGCAGCGAACCTGTCGGGCATGTCCGCCACCAGCCGCAGCCCGACCAGCGAGCCCCAGTCCTGACAGGTGAGCACCATGTTCGAAAGCTCCAGCGCGTCGAGCCAGTCGCGCATCCACGCGACGTGCAGCGCGTAGGAATAGGCGCTCTTCTTTGTCAGCTTGTCCGATTTGCCGAAGCCGATCAGGTCGGGCGCGAGCACGCGATAGCCCGCCTCGACCACGGGGCCGATCATGTGGCGGTAGAGATAGCTCCAGCTCGGCTCGCCATGCATCATCAGGACGGGGGGCGCATCGCGCGGCCCCTCGTCCACATAATGCACGCGAAGGCCTTCGCTGAGCGTGTGGTAATTGGGCCGAAACGGGAAGTCCGGCAGGTTGGCGAAACGGCTGTCGGGCGTGCGGTAGGCAAGGCTCATCGATGTCGATCCCTGTGGTTATCCTACCGCACGCGTCCGATCATGCTGGACGCCGAAGGTGACTATCAGGCCCCGAAGGTCCGCTGCCACCAGCCACCGCGACGCGGCTTGTCGTCGTCGCCGTTGCCGTCATCTGAACCATCGGCGGACGCCGAGGGTGCCGGAGCGGGTGCGGGCGCAGGTGCAGGTGCCGGCGAGGGCGACTTTTCAGCCGCTTCCTGCGGGTCGGTCGGGGTGTCTTCCGGCCCGGCGACGACCGCGATATCCTCGGTCAGCTGCGCTTCGGTCTGCTTGCTAGCCGCGGGCTTGGCGGGCGTCTTGCGGGCGCGGGGCTTCCTTGCGGGAGCCTTCTTTTCGCCAGCATCGGCCTGTTCCTCGCCTTCGACTGGCTTCTTGGCGCGGCTGCGGCGCTTGGGTGCAGGCTTTTCTTCGGCCTGTTCCGCAGCCTTGCCGTCACCGGCAGCATCCTGCGAAGGCGTGTCCGCCTTCTTGGCACGGCTGCGACGCTTGGGTGCGGGCTTGTCTTCGGCACCATCCTTGGCGGCATCCGTGCCCGCTTCCTGACCATCGCTGGCCTCGGCCGTTTGCTCGGCATCGGCTTTCTTGGCGCGGCTGCGGCGCTTGGGCTTGGGCTTCTCGGCGGTCGCAGCATCGGCGGTGGCCGGTGCGTCGTCCGGTCCTGCGACGACCGCCATGTCTTCCACGACATGCTCGGGCACGTCCTGCTGAGCCTCGCCGGCGTCGTCCTGCTTCTTGCGCCGGCCACGACCACCGCGGCTGCGGCGCTTCTTCGGCTTGTCGTCACCGTCGTCGCTCGACGATTCGTCGGAGCCGTCGTCGCTCGCCCGTTCGTTGCCGGACCGGTCATCGTCGGACTGCCCGTCGCCGGAGCGGTCGTTCGAGCGGTCGTCGGCGTGCTCGCCATTCTCACCGTCGTTATCGCGACGCTTGTTGCGACCGCGACCGCCACGCCGACGCCGGCGCTTCTTCTTGGGACGGTCGTCGTCATTGTCGTTCTCATCGGAAGACCTGCCGTTCGAGCGACCCTGACCCTCGTCCTCTTCCTCGGTGTCGTCCGCCTCGTCCTCGAAGTCGTCCTCGGCTTCGTCGATCACGATCGGTTCGAACTTGGGCGCTTCGGTGGGACGGGGGCCGGAGCTGGCGACGCTCATCTTGGCGCCTTCGTCCTCGCCTTCAGGCACGATCTCGACCTTGACGCCATAGCGTTCTTCGATCTCGACCAAGTCGGCGCGCTTGGCGTTGAGCAGATAGACCGCGGCTTCTGTGCTGGCCGACAGCGTGATGACGGTGCCCTTGCCCTTGGCTGCCTCGTCCTCGATCAGGCGCAGCGCGGAGAGACCGGCGCTGGATGCGGTGCGGACCAGGCCGGTGCCGTCGCAGTGCGGGCATTCGCGGGTGGTCGCCTCGAGCACGCCGGTGCGCAGGCGCTGGCGGCTCATCTCCATAAGGCCGAAGCCGGAGATGCGGCCGACCTGAATCCGCGCGCGGTCGTTCTTGAGCGCGTCCTTCATCGCACGCTCGACCTTACGGATGTTGGAGTTGTGCTCCATGTCGATGAAGTCGATCACGACCAGACCGGCCATGTCGCGCAGACGCAGCTGGCGGGCGATTTCCTTCGCCGCTTCCAGGTTGGTTGCGGTCGCGGTCTGCTCGATCCCGTGCTCCTTGGTGGAGCGGCCCGAGTTGATGTCGATCGACACCAGCGCCTCGGTCGGGTTGATCACCAGATAGCCGCCCGATTTGAGCTGCACGACCGGTTCGTACATCGCGCGCAGCTGGTCTTCCGCGCCGTAGCGCTGGAACATCGGGACCGGGTCCGAATAGGCCTTCACCCGTCGGACGTGGCTGGGCATCAGCAATTTCATGAAGGCGCGGGCGGACTTGTAGCCTTCCTCACCCTCGACCACGACTTCCTCGATCTCGCGATTATAGATGTCGCGGATCGCGCGCTTGATCAGGTCGCTGTCCGAGTGGATCAGGCTGGGCGCGCTGGAGCCCAGCGTCCGCTCGCGAATCTCGTCCCACAACCGGGCGAGATAGTCGAAGTCGCGCTTGATCTCGGTCTTGGTACGGCTGAGGCCGGCGGTGCGCACGATCAGGCCCATCGTGCGCGGCAGGTTGAGATCGCCGACGACCTGCTTGAGACGCTTGCGGTCGGATGCGGAGGAAATCTTGCGGCTGATCCCGCCTCCGTGCGACGAGTTCGGCATCAGCACGGTGTAGCGGCCCGCGAGGCTGAGATAGGTGGTCAGCGCCGCACCCTTGTTGCCGCGCTCTTCCTTGACGACCTGGACCAGCAGCACCTGACGGCGCTGAATGACGTCCTGAATCTTGTAGCGGCGGCGCAGTGCCTGGCGGCGGGCGCGTGCCTCGTCGACTTCCTTGGCGCGGCTGCGCGGCTTGCCCTGGCCCTGACGGCGCGGACCGCCGCGACCGCGACGCCCGCGGCGGCGGTTGCCGCCCTCGGACGCATCGGCATCATCGCCGTTGCTGTCGTCGTCGTCCTCGTCCTCGTCATCATCGTCCGAGGAAAGCTGGCCTTCCTCGATCGTCGAGACCTTGTCCTTGTCCGAGGTGTCGATTTCCTCGAGCCCGTCTTCGGCGAGGTCTTCGGCCAGGGCTTCGGCGGATTCATCGTCTTCCGCGTCGTATTCGTCGCCCGGCATGTGCCCGGCTTCTTCTTCCTCGGCCCGCAGACGCTCTTCCTCTTCGGCGGCTTCCGCCTCTTCGGCGAGCAGGGCGTCGCGGTCTTCCTTGGGAATCTGGTAATAGTCGGGGTGAATCTCGCTGAAGGCGAGGAACCCGTGCCGGTTGCCGCCGAAATCGACGAACGCCGCCTGCAGCGAAGGTTCTACCCGCGTGACTTTCGCGAGGTAGATATTGCCCTTGATCTGCTTGTGTTCGGCCGACTCGAAGTCGAATTCTTCTATCCGGTTGCCTTTAAGTACGGCCACGCGGGTTTCTTCCGCGTGGCGCGCATCGATAAGCATGCGCTGTGCCATGGTGTTGTCTCCACGCGTCTCGCCTGCGTCAGCCTGGTGGGGCGGTCGCGGCAAGGCGCGCTATCTGTCGTGAAAAATCGCCGGCCTTCGCGGGCCAGGCGGGATGGGAATTCCGCCACCGCCCCGATCGGGGGCATGTGGGGAGCGTGTGTGTCTGCGACCAAGCGGACGGCTGCCATATGCTCGGCCCCGACCATGCGTCCGCCTGCCCGGCCTTGCGGCGTGGCGGGATCGAACGGGTGGGGAGTGCGCATTGGTCGCATCAACCTGTTAGTTTGCGGGGTCGACCACACGAGGTGTAATCCGTGTGGCCGGTCTGTCGTCCCGATCGCGAGTCCACCTGCGAGAGCGGACAAACCGCTGATCGAAAAGGGGCTCGCGCCTCGTGACTGGAAGTGGCTAGCATCGCGCGAGGGGCGCGGCAACTCTATTGCGCAAGCATGTGACGTCTATTGCGCAAGAGAGGCACCACATCTTACTAGGGACAGGGATGGGCCGCTTTTTTCAGATCCTCGCAATTTTCCTGCTGCCGGTGGTGATCGTCGGCGGGGTGTATGTGCTTGGGCTGACCATTCCGGTGCCGCATCTCGGGCGCGACTACGTGATCAGCTTGGTGCTGCCTGAGGCGGGCCAGCCGGTCGATCTTCCGACAATCTACGGCCCGCCCGACAATTCGCGCCCGCTGGTGGTGATCGACGCCGGTCACGGCGGAAAGGACCCGGGCACGGTTTCGGGCGACCGGTACGAGAAGGACGTCGTGCTGGAACTGGCGCTGGCGCTGAAGGATCGCCTGATCGAGGAAGGCGGCATCCGCGTGGCGCTGACGCGCGAGGACGATACCTTCCTCGTCCTGCAGGAACGGCCCGAGATTGCGCGGCGGCTCAATGCCGACCTGTTCATCTCGCTCCATGCAGACAGCGCGGGTGATTCCGAAAGTGCGTACGGTGCGAGCGTCTACACCCTGTCGCGCGAAGCATCGAGCGAGGCCGCGGCGCGGTTCGCCAATCGCGAGAACAATGCCGATCTGCTCAACGGCGTGGTGGTGAAGAACCAGAGCGATCCGGTGAACGACATCCTGGTCGAACTCTCGCAGCGCCGGGTGCAGGAAACCAGCCGCGAGTTCGGCGAGCTGATCGAGCGTGAGGGGAAGGGCAAACACCGCTTCCATTCGCAGACCCAGCGTTCCGCCGCACTCGCCGTGCTGCGCGCGCCCGATGTGCCCGCGGTGCTGTTCGAAGTCGGCTTCCTGACCAATCCGGACGATGCCGCACGGCTTTCGTCGGACGAGGGGCGCGAGGAATTCGCCGGTTTCCTCGCCCGCGCGATCCGCGTGTTCTTCGCCCGCCAGTCGGTCGGCTGAACGACCCCGTGCGAATGTTCACCATTGGTTATGGCGGTCTGCGCGAGGAGCGTGCTAAGGGCGCTGCCGCATCATGACCGAGCTATCAGTCGAACATATCCGTTACCGGATCCAGCGTGGATCGCAGGACGCCTTCGCCGAGTTCAAGCAGACCTGGCGGGATAACTGGGCGGTCCGCTGGATCGTCTATGGCACGATCGCCTTTCTGGCGCTGGTCGGCATTGCCTGGTTCCTGATCGGGCGCGACCTGCCCGATGCAAGCGCGCTGCAGGATTACGAGACGCCGCTACCCACCGTGGTGCGCGGTGCCGATGGCGAGATCGTGGGCAGCTATGCACGCGACCGGCGGGTGCAGCTCGATTACGTCGATTTCCCGCGTCCGCTGGTCAACGCGTTCCTCGCCGCCGAGGACGAGACCTTCTGGCGGCACAACGGGGTCGACATCACCGGCACGCTCAACGCGGTGCTCGACTATGCGCGCAAGGCCGGGACGGACGAGCGCGCGGTCGGCGGGTCGACCATCACCCAGCAGGTCGCCAAGAACGTGCTGCTGAGCGATGAGTATTCGATCACCCGCAAGCTGAAGGAGATGCTGGTCGCGCGGCGGATCGAACAGACGCTGACCAAGCAGGAAATCATCACCCTCTATCTCAACGAGATTCCGCTCGGCCGGCGCAGCTTCGGCGTGCAGGCGGCGGCGCGCGCCTATTTCGACAAGGATGTCGGCGATCTCGACCTGCACGAGATGGCGTTTCTCTCGATCCTGCCAAAAGCGCCCGAACGTTACGGTCGCTCGAAGTACGAAGAGCTTGCGATCACGCGCCGCAACTACGTGCTCGACAAGATGGCGGAGAACGGCTGGGCGAGCGAGGCCGATGTCGCCGCCGCCAAGGCCAAGCCGCTTGGGCTGACCTCCGGCGCGGCCTCGATCCGCAATGCCGATGCGGGCTATTTCATCGAAGAGGTCCGCCGCCAGCTGCTCGACCGGTTCGGCGAAACCGCGGATGATGGGCCCAACAGCGTTTACGCAGGCGGGCTGTGGGTGCGCACCTCGCTCGACATGGAATACCAGAAGGCCGCGCGCGACGCGCTGCGCAAGGGCATGCTGCGCTATCACGGCGGGCGCGGATGGAGCGGCCCGGTCGCCACGCTCGACCCCAGCAAGGGCGATCTGGGCAGCCAGCTCGCAAGCGCGAATATCGGGATCAATTACAAGGACTGGCGGGTCGCGGCCTTCACCGGATCTGGCCAGATCGTCTTCTCCAACGGCGAAACCGCCACGCTGGGCGGTGCGCCAGGCTCGCTCAAGGAAGGGGACGTGCTCGCGGTGCGCCCCTCGGGCAATGGCTGGCGGGTGGCGGTCATTCCCGATGCGTCGGGCGGAATCGTGGTCGAAGACCCGCAGACCGGCCGGATCATGGCGATGCAGGGCGGGTGGGACAGCCGCCTGGAAAGCTTCAACCGGGCAACCCAGGCCAATCGCCAGCCTGGCTCCACGGTCAAACCCTTCGTCTATGCCACCGGGCTGGACCACGGGATGACCCCGGCAACGCAGGTCGATAACAGCAGCTTCTGCGCCTACCAGGGTGCACAGCTTGGCCAGAAATGCGTTCGGGGCGGGCGCGCGGGGACCTATACCCTGCGCTACGGCCTCGAACAGTCGCAGAACGTGATGACCGCCAATATCGCCAACGAGGCGGGCATGCCCAATGTCATCAAAACCTACGAGCGGGTCGGCATCGGGTCTTACAAGCCCTACATCGCCTTCGCGCTGGGCGCGGGCGAGACGACGGTCGAGAAGATGACCAATGCCTTCTCCACGCTCGCCAACCACGGTCGCCTCAACGATCCGACCGTGATCGATTACGTGCAGGATCGCCGCGGCAAGGTGATCTGGCGCGCCGACAAGCGCGAGTGCGAAGGCTGCAACATGCCCGAATGGGATGGCTCGGCCATGCCCCGGCCCGGCCCGATGGGGCGGCAGGCGATGGATGCGCGCACCGCGTTCCAGATCACCCACATCCTCGAAGGGGTGATTACCCGCGGCACCGCCAAGGTGCTGCGCGGCACCGGCCTGCCGCTGTTCGGCAAGACCGGGACGACCACCGGCCCCAAGGACGTGTGGTTCATCGGCGGTACGCAGCAGCTGATGGTCGGCACCTATCTTGGCTTCGACCGGCCGCGCAACATGGGCGGTTATGCACAAGGCGGCACCATCGCCGCGCCGATCGTCAAGGATTTCATCGAGGAAACGCGCGAGCGGTGGAGCGCCAATCCGCCGGTTGCGCCTGCAGGCGTGCGGATGGTCCGGGTCGACCGGCGCACCGGCGGCCGGGTGTTCGATGCGCCCGCCAGCACCGAAGACAACGCTGCGGTGATCTGGGAGGCGTTCAAGCCCGATACCGAACCGCCGCGCTCGACCCGCGCGTCCGAAATCGCGGCCCAGCGGCAGGAGTTTCTCGATCTGATCCGCCGTGCCCGCCGGGCGAAGAACGAAGCCGCACTGGCGGCCGAGCGGGAGGAGCCGCCCGAAAGCTTCGTCGAGGAACAGGGCGGGATATACTAATCCCGCGCCTTGCCATGGGTGCGGCGCGTCCCTAGCGCTGCCTGCCCGTTTCTGTGGAGAAAATGCAATGCGTGCCGAAGGGCAGGCCCATATCGACCGGATCGAAGCTGCGCTGGCGCTGGTGCGTCAGTCGCTCGACTGGGAACGCGCGCTTCGCCGGCTCGACGAGCTGAACGCGCGCGTGCAGGACCCGAACCTGTGGAACGACCCGAAGGAAGCGCAGGCGATCAGCCGCGAGCAGAAGCTGCTCGAAAACGCGGTCAACACGGTGCGCGAAATCTCGCAGGAAATGTCCGACGCGATCGAATTCGTCGAGATGGGCGAGGCCGAGGGTGACGACGATGTCGTGACCGAAGGGCTCACCAGCCTCGAAAAGCTCGCTGCCCGTGCCGATGCCGACAAGGTCCAGGCACTGCTCTCGGGCGAGGCGGATGCGAACGACGCCTATCTCGAAGTGCACGCCGGGGCCGGCGGGACGGAGAGCCAGGACTGGGCCGAAATGCTGATGCGGATGTATGTCCGCTGGGCGGAAAAGCGCGGCTTCAAGGTCGAGACGGTCGAATATCAGTCGGGCGAGCAGGCCGGGATCAAGTCGGTCACGCTGCATATCAAGGGCGAGAACGCCTACGGCTACGCCAAGACAGAGAGCGGCGTGCACCGCCTCGTGCGGATCAGCCCTTACGATTCGAGCGCACGGCGGCACACCTCGTTCAGCTCGGTCTGGGTCTATCCGGTGATCGACGACGATATCGAGATCGAGATCAACGAGAGCGACCTCAAGATCGATACCTACCGCGCCTCGGGCGCGGGCGGGCAGCACGTCAACACGACCGACTCCGCCGTCCGCATCACCCACCAGCCGACTGGAATCGTCGTCGCCAGCCAGAACGACCGCAGCCAGCACAAGAACCGCGCAACCGCGATGAACATGCTCAAAGCGCGCCTGTTCGAACGCGAGATGGCGGAGCGTGAGGCAGCGGCATCGGGCGAATATGCCGAGAAGACCGAGATCGGCTGGGGCCACCAGATCCGCTCATACGTCCTCCAGCCGTACCAGCTGGTGAAGGACCTGCGCACGGGCGAAACCTCCACCGCGCCGGGCGACGTGCTCGACGGGGCGATCGACCCGTTCATCTCCGCCGCGCTGGCGCAGCGGGTGACGGGCGAAGCGGTCGATGTGGAAGACGTCGAATAGGGCAAAAGCCGCTTTGCCAAGCCCGGCATGCGCGGTTAAGTGCGGCCCGATGATGGCACGCACGGCATTTTCCCTGTTGGCTTGCACCGCGCTGGCGCTTGGCGCCTGCGGCTCTTCTACGGAAGATACGCAGCGGCCCGAGACCGCGCGCGCCTTCCCGCTGCCCGATCGCCCGGTTTCCAATCTGGGCGCGAATGCCTTTTCCGACGAGCAGACCCGCGACAGCCAGGGCGAGGCGCGCAAGGTCATGGACATGGCCTCGATCGAGCCAGGCATGACGGTGGCCGATATCGGCGCGGGCGAGGGCTATTACACGGTCCGCCTGGCAGAGCGCGTGGGCGAGCATGGCCGCGTGCTGGCGCAGGATATCGATCGCGGCGCGCTGGAGCGGCTGGGCCGCCGGGTCGAGCGCGAACGGCTCGACAATGTCTCGATCAAGGCCGGTGCACAGGACGACCCGCGCCTGCCCGAAGATAGCTTCAACCGCGTCTTCATGGTCCACATGTATCACGAGGTGGCAGAGCCCTACGCCTTCCTGTGGCGGCTGTGGCCCTCGCTGGAAGACGGCGGCAAGGTGATCGTGGTCGATATCGACCGCCCGACCGACCGCCACGGCATCCCTCCCGCCTTGCTCGCCTGCGAATTCGAACGGGTCGGCTACCGGCTCGACCGGATCGAGCAGGCACCCGAGCTTGCGGGATACTTTGCACAATTCTCCCGCGGCGCTACAAGGCCCGACCCAGACGAGATCGTGCCCTGTACCGGGCAGAAAAGCGCGTCCGATGCCGATAATGGCCAAGCCAACGGGTAAGGGCGCGCCCAGCTGATTAATTGGAAGTTTGATGGCATTTAAAGGACTGCGACCCATCCAGTACGGCGGTCGCGAGGTGTGGCCGCTGATCGAAGGCGGGAAGGGCGTTTCGGCGACCAATCACGCAAGCTCGGGCGCATGGGCGGCTGCGGGCGGCATCGGCACCGTGTCGGCTGTCAACGCGGATACCTATGACGAGGACGGCAACCCGATCCCGCAGGTCTACCCGCAGGCGACCCGCAAGGAACGGTTCGAACAGCTGGTCCGCTATGCCATCGATGGAGCGACCGAGCAGGTTAATCGTGCTTACGAGATCGCCGACGGCAAGGGTGCGATCAACATCAACGTGCTGTGGGAGCAGGGCGGCGCACAGCAGGTCTTGGAAGGCGTGCTGGACAATTGCGCCGACAAGATCACCGGCGTCACCTGCGGCGCAGGCATGCCCTACAAGCTGGCCGAGATCGCCGCGCGCTACAACGTGCACTACCTGCCGATCGTCAGCTCCGCACGCGCCTTCCGCGCGCTGTGGAAGCGCAGCTATTCCAAGGTGCCGGACCTGCTGGCGGCGGTGGTCTACGAAGACCCGTGGCTGGCGGGTGGGCACAACGGCCTGTCCAACGCCGAAGACCCGACCAAGCCGGAAGATCCCTATCCGCGCGTGAAGGCGCTGCGCGAGACGATGCGCAAAGAAGGCGTGTCGGAAGACACGGCCATCGTCATGGCGGGCGGCGTGTGGTTCCTGCGCGAGTGGGAAGAGTGGATCGACAACCCCGAGCTGGGCAAGATCGCCTTCCAGTTCGGCACGCGCCCGCTGCTGACCGAGGAAAGCCCGATCCCGCAGGTGTGGAAAGACATGCTGCGCACGATCGAGCCGGGCGATGTGCTGCTGCACAAGTTCAGCCCAACCGGCTTCTATTCCAGCGCGGTCAAGACGCCGTTCCTCTATGACCTCATGCACCGCTCCGAGCGGCAGATCCCGATCTTCAAGCGGGACGAGGAAGAGGGGACGATTCCGCTCTCCGATCACGGCAAGGCCAAGTATTTCTTCGTCCACCCCGGCGACCAGCGCAAGGCGCAGGCGTGGATGCACGAAGGCTTTACCGAGGCGTTGAAGACGCCGGACAACACGGTCGTGTTCGTGACCCCGCAAAGCGCCGAGCAGATCCGGGCCGACCAGCAGGGCTGCATGGGCTGCCTGTCGCACTGCCAGTTTTCGAGCTGGAAGGATCACGACGATCACACCACCGGCCGCCTCGCCGATCCGCGCAGCTTCTGCATCCAGAAGACGCTGCAGGATATCGCGCATGGCGGCGATCCGGACGAGAACCTCGCCTTCGCCGGCCACGCAGCGTACCGCTTCAAGCAGGACCCGTTCTATTCCAACAACTTCACCCCGACGGTGAAGCAGTTGGTGGAGCGTATTCTGACCGGAGACTGACGCCATGCCCCAGCCGAAAGATGCGATGCGAGAGGACCATCTGGCACCGCCTTTCGGCTATTGGCTGCGCGAACTGCCGAACCTGCCGAAAATCTGGTCGAGCCCGGTGCGCCGGGTGCGCCTGCCGGAGCATGTCCGGGCAGCGCCGCCTGAGGGTACGCGCCCTCCGGTCCTGGTCATCCCCGGGATCATGTCGAACGACGGCGCGACCTCGCTGATGCGGCGCACGCTCGATGCGGCGGGGTATGATGCCTATCCTGCGCGGATCAGCGCGATGATGACCGGTATCACCCAGGCCTTCTTCGACCGGGCCGAGGCGCGGCTTGACCAGATCTGGCGAGAGACCGGACAGAAGGTGGCGCTGATCGGTATCAGTCTGGGCGGCCTCTATGCCCGCGTGCTGGCGCAGCGCCATCCGCACAAGGTCGCGCTGGTGATGACGCTGGGCACGCCCTTCTCGGGCGACCGGCGGGCCAACAACGCGTGGCGGCTGTACGAGGCGCTCAACGACCACAAGGTCGACAATCCGCCGATTTCCGATGACCCCCGGCAGAAGCCGCCGGTGCGCACGATCGCAATCTGGTCGCCCCGCGACGGGATCATCGCGCCCGCCTGCTCGCGCGGGGCAGAGGGCGAGTGCGACCGCGCGATCGAAGTGCCCGAGCGGCATTTCGAGTTTTCCGCCAGCCGCGCCTCGATCGAACGCATTCTGGATGTGCTTGCCGAGGAAATGCCGGTGGGCGGCTAGTCGGCGAAGTACCAGCCGCGCTCGCCGTGGCTGGTGATGTCGAGCCCCTCGATCTCGCGCCTGCGCTTGACCCGCATGGGGATGAGGATGCCGATGCCCAGCGCGAGAATGCCGGTCATCACCGCGCTCCACACCGCGACCGCAGCTACCCCGATCGCCTGCGCGCCGAGCTGCGTGGCCGGGGTCATCCCCGCAGGATAGCCCGTGCCGCCCAGCGAATAGGAGACGAACAGGCCGAGCAGCAGCGTGCCGAGCATTCCGCCCATGCCGTGGACCGCAAACACGCTCAGCGTATCGTCGATGCCCCACTTTCGCACCTGCACCAGCGCGCCGTAGCACACGACCGGGGCGAGCGCGCCGAACAGGATCGCCGCGCCCGGTGCGATATAGCCAGCCGCGGGCGTGATCGTGGCGAGGCCCGCGACCGCGCCGGCCGCCCAGCCAATCGTGGTGCATTTGCCCAGCGCGATCCGCTCGATCAGCAGCCACACCAGCGCCGCGACACAGGCTGCGAGATGGGTGTTGATGATGGCGCTCGACGCATCGTCGGTCGCCGAGAGGGCGGAGCCGCCGGTGAAGCCGAACCAGCCGACCCACAGCAGGGCGGCACCGATCATGGTCAGCACGGGGGCGTGGGGCAGTATGGGCTTGTCCGCAAAACCTTCGCGCGGGCCGATCAGCACCGCCGCGACCAGTGCGGACACCCCCGCCGTGGTGTGGACCACCAGCCCACCGGCAAAATCCATCGTGCCGAAGGTGCTGGCGAGCCAGCCGCCGCCCCACACCCAGTGCGCGACCGGGGCGTAGACGACCAGGCTCCACGCGGCGCAGAACAGGACGACCCAGCCAAGGCGTGCACGCTCCGCCCACGCGCCGACCATCAGCGCGGCGGCGAAGACCGCGAACCCCATCTGGAACAGCACGAAGGCGCTTTCGGGCACGGTGGTGCCGTAGCGCACATTGGTCAGCTCGATCAGCATCCATGCGCGGCCATTGCCGAACCAGCCATTGCCGATATCGCCGAAGGCCAGCGTGTAGCCGGTGACCACCCACAGGACCGAAATCACCGCCGCGACAGCGCCGCATTGCAGCGCGACCGACAGTACGTTCTTTGCCCGCACCCGTCCGCCGTAGGACAGCGCGAGGCCGGGCAGCGTCATCAGCAGGACGAGCGCGGAGGAGGTGAGCATCCACGCGGTGTCGCCGGTATCGCTTTCCACCAGAGTGCCCGCGTCCTGTGCGAAGGCAGGGCTGGCGATCAGCATGGCCAGCAACATGGCGGAAACGAATCTGGTCATCGGGGTGGGGCCTCCAGCAAGTCCGCCCGCAATGCCGGCAAACGGCCACGGGCGCGAAAGCCTATAGCCCCGCTTTTGCGCATAACTGGTAAACCGGGGTTCACCTTATTTAGTGCGCGATCAGATCAGAGCGTCGAGTGCCTGATCGGGCGGACGGTGGCCATCGGCCCACATGCGGATATTGGCGATCACCTTGTGGCCCGAATCCTCGCGCCCCTCGCGGGTGGCGCTGCCGATATGGGGCAGGGTCATCACGTTGGGATGGCGGATCAGTCGCGCGTCGACCCGGGGTTCGTCCGGGTACACGTCAAGCCCGGCGCCCGCGAGCCGCCCGGCTTCCAGCGCCTCGATCAGCGCTTCCTGGTCGACCAGATCGCCGCGCGCGGTGTTGATCAGGCAGGCACCGTCCTTCATCCGCCCGATCGCCTGCCGGTCGATCATGTGGTGGCTCTGCGGGTTGGAAGGGCAGTGCAGGGTGAGGATGTCGGCCTGCGCGAGCAGTTCGTCCAGGCTCTCGACATAGGTTGCGCCGAACATCCGCTCGACCGCTTCGGGCTGCCGCTTGCGGTTGTGATAGACGATGTCGAGCCCGAAGGCCTTGGCGCGGTGGGCGACGGCCTGACCGATCCGGCCCATGCCGACGATGCCCAGCACCTTGCCCGCCAGCTTGCGACCCAGCATCGCGGTCGGTGCCCAGCCGCTCCACTCGCCGCTGCGGACCAGTGCAACGCCCTCGCGCATCCGGCGCGGCACGCCGATGATCAGCGCCATCGCAAGATCGGCGGTATCCTCGGTAAACACGCTCGGCGTGTTGGTGACGGTGATCTTGCGCTTGGCTGCGGCGGCCAGATCGAGATGATCCGTTCCTGCGCCGAAGCTGGCGATGAGCCGCATCCGGTCTCCGCCCGCCTCGAGCATTGCGGCATCGATCCGGTCGGTCACGGTGGGCACCAGCACGTCGCAATCGCGCATCGCCTCGATCAGCTGCTCGCGCGAAAGCGGCGTATCGCTCTCGTTGAAACGGCAGTCGAACAGCTGCGCCATGCGCTCCTGCACCGAAGGGACCAGTGCGCGGGTCACGATGACGCGGGGGGTGCCTTGAATGCGGCGGGCGGGATCTGCGGGTTTGCTGGCCATCGCCGCCGTGCTTGGCGTGTGGCGCAAACACGGTCAAGCGGTGGCACCATCCAGCTTGCCAGGATCACGGCGCTTGCGGTATCTCGTTCCCCCATGCCGAGACGCCCTTTCCTGCTCGCCACGGGGCTTGCCCTGACCATCGCCACGCTGACCGCGACGCCTGCCGGCGGGGCGAACCGCGACACGCCCTACTGGGCGACGATCGACGTGACCGAGGCGAATATGCGCGTCGGGCCGAGCGCGGAATACCGGATCGAGTGGGTCTACAAGCGCAAGGGCCTGCCGGTGAAGGTGGTGCGCGTGCGCGAGGGCTGGCGGCTGGTCGAGGACCCGGACGGCGACCAGGGCTGGATCGCGGCGCGGCTGCTCAGCCGTACGCGCGGCGCGATCGTTGTCGGCAAGGGCCTCGCCGAGATGCACGATTCGGATGCCGCCGGGTCCGCGATCAAGTGGAAGCTGGAGCCCGGCGTGGTTGGCCGGTTGGGCGACTGCGAGGAAAACTGGTGCGAATTCTCGGTCGGCGAACGCTCCGGCTTCGTCGAAGCGAATCGCCTGTGGGGCGCGGGCGAGCCCTAGGGCGCACCGGTCCCCTCATCCAACAAATCCCCTCATCCAAGCTGCGGTAGCGAGCAGTGCTCGCAACCTACGCTATCCTTCTCCCATGGGGAGAAGGATGCTGGAGCTTGTGAGCGAAGCGAACTAGCGAAGGCTGGATGAGGGGTAAGCCTCTCAAATCATCTCCACGGCAACCGCGGTGGCTTCGCCGCCGCCGATGCACAGCGAGGCGATGCCGCGCTTCTTGCCCTGCTGCTTGAGCGCGTTGAGCAGCGTCACGATGATCCGCGTGCCGCTCGCGCCGATCGGGTGACCCAGCGCGGTGCCGCCGCCGTTGACGTTGATCTTGTCGTGCGGGATGCCGATGTCGCGCATCGCGAACATCGCGACGCAGGCGAAGGCTTCGTTGACTTCCCACAAATCGACGTCTTCCGCGCTCCAGCCGGTCTGTTCGAGCAGCTTCTCGATCGCACCGATGGGCGCGACGGTGAACTTGCTCGGCTCCTGAGCGTGGGCCGCGAGGCCGACGATCTTCGCAACCGGCGTCTGGCCGTTTTCCTTGGCGACGCTCTCGCGCGACAGGACAACGGCGGCCGCACCGTCGGAGATGCTCGACGAGGTGGCAGCGGTGATCGTGCCGTCCTTGGCGAAGGCGGGACGCAGCTGCGGGATCTTGTCGGGCTTGCCCTTGCTGGGTGCCTCGTCATGCTCGACCGTGGTTTCCCCCTTGCGAGTCACGATCGTCACGGGGACGACTTCGCCATCAAAGGCACCGCTCTCGATCGCGGCATTGGCGCGGCGCAGCGATTCGATGGAATAATCGTCCATTTCCTCGCGGGTCAGCTGGTATTCGTTGGCGGTTTCCTGCGCGAAGGTGCCCATCGCGCGGCCTTCCTCGTAGGCATCTTCCAGCCCGTCGAGGAACATGTGGTCATAGGCGGTGTCATGGCCGAGCCGCGCACCGCTGCGATGCTTCTTGAGCAGGTAGGGCGCATTGGTCATGCTCTCCATGCCGCCCGCGACCACGTAGTTCACGGTGCCGCTGGCGAGCGCTTCGGAGCCCATGATGACGGTCTGCATGCCGGAGCCGCAGACCTTGTTCACGGTCGTCGCCTGCACCGATTTGGGCAGGCCCGCCTTGATCGACGCCTGGCGGGCAGGAGCCTGGCCGAGCCCGGCAGGAAGCACACAGCCCATGTAGGTCCGGTCGAACTTGTCCACCGGCACGCCCGAGCGGTCCACCGCCGCCTTCACCGCCGTCGCGCCGAGGTCGGTAGCAGTGGCATCGGCCAGTGCGCCCTGCATGCTGCCCATCGGAGTGCGCGCGTAGGAGAGGATGACGATCGGATCTGCTTCGGAAAACTGGGGCATTGGTAAGTACGTGCCTTTCTGTTGTCGCAACGCTTTGGCTCAATTCGCGTTCGATGTAATAGCACAGCCCAGAAACACAATCGGAGAGCCGAGACATGAGCGATACACCGCCCCAGACCCTTGAGCGCATTCTGGAATCCCAGCGCCGGGCCTTCACCGCGGCGCGGCCAGAGCCGCTCTCCATCCGGCGCGACCGGATCAAGCGGGCGATGTCGATTCTCTCGCAGCACGGCGAATCGCTGGCCGAGGCGATGAATGCGGACTTCGGCAGCCGCAGCTTCGAAGGCTCGATGATGACCGACATCGTCAGCACGATCGGCTTCGGCAAATACTGCCTCAAGAACATGGACCACTGGGCTGCGCCCGATAAGCGCTCGGTCCGCTTCCCGCTCGGCCTGATGGGCGCGAAGGCGGAGGTCCGCTACGAACCCAAGGGCGTGATCGGGATCATGAGCCCGTGGAACTTCCCCGTGAACCTGAGCTTCGGCCCGCTGATGCAGGTGCTCGCCGCGGGCAACCGCGCGATGATCAAGCCGAGCGAATTCACGCCCGCCACCAGCGACCGGATGCGCGAACTGGTCGCCGATGTTTTCGACGAGGATGAGGTAACCGTCATCACCGGCGGGCCGGACATGGCCCAGGCGTTCTCCTCGCTCCCCTTCGACCATCTGGTGTTCACCGGTTCGACCGCGACGGGCCGCAAGGTGATGGAAGCGGCGGCGAAGAACCTTGTCCCCGTCACGCTGGAGCTGGGGGGCAAGAGCCCGACGATCATCGGCAAGGGTGCCGACCTCACCCGCGCGGGCGAGCGGATCGCGCTGGGCAAGATGCTCAACGCCGGGCAAATCTGCCTCGCACCCGATTACCTGCTGGTGCCCGAGGATCAGGAGGAAGGCGTGGTCGCGGCGGTCCAGCTGGGCGTGCACCAGATGTATCCCACGCTGCTCGACAACGAGGATTACACCGCGATCATCTCCGACAAGCATTTCGAACGGCTCAAGGGCATCGTCGAGGATGCCAAGGCCAAGGGGGCCGAGGCGATCGAGGTGAACCCTGCGAACGAGAGCTTCTCCAGCGCCAACACCCGCAAGATGCCGCTGACGATCCTGCGCAATGTGACCGACGACATGAAGGCGATGCAGGAGGAGATCTTTGGCCCCGTCCTGCCGGTGAAGACCTACAAGGCGATCGACGAGGCGGTCGATTACATCAACGACCACGACCGTCCGCTGGGGCTCTATTACTTCGGCAGCAACGCGAAGGAGCAGGAGCACGTGCTCGACCGCACGATCTCGGGAGGAGTCACGGTCAACGACGTGATCTTCCACATTTCGGTCGAGGATATGCCGTTCGGCGGGGTCGGCCCGTCGGGCATCGGCAGCTATCACGGGCCCGAAGGCTTCCGCGAATTCAGCCACGCGCGCAGCACCTATCAGCAGCCCAAGATCGACATCGCCAAGCTTGCGGGGCTCAAGCCACCCTATGGCGATGCGGCGAAGAAGGCGATCGCGCGCGAGATGAAATAGGCGACGGACGGGCGTGCAGCCCGTCTGTTGCGGAAAAACCAACGTGAGTTGCGTCGCGGGCTCCCTTGCGCCCGCGCGGCGTGCGGCCTAGAGGCGGCAGCGACAAGCGGACTGATGGAAACTGCGCGTGATCGATCTCGGACAATATCTGCCTATCCTCCTGTTTCTCGGGGTGGCCTTGGCCATTTCCTGCGTCTTCGTGTTCCTGCCGATGGGCGTCTCGCGCCTGACCGGCACGCACAACCCGACCGCCGAGAAGCTGAGCGAGTACGAATGCGGGTTCCCCGCCTTCGAGGAGCCGCGCAGCCAGTTCGACGTGCGCTTCTACCTCGTCGCGATTTTGTTCATCATCTTCGATCTCGAGGCTGCGTTCCTGTTCCCCTGGGCGGTCAGCCTCGACTTCACCGGCTGGTCGGGCTGGACCACGATGATGATCTTCATCGGCGAACTGGCCATCGGCCTGATCTATGCATGGAAAGTGGGCGCGCTGGAGTGGGAGTGATCCTCCCCGGCGCCGCGCGCGATTGGAATTGAGATGAGCGAGAACCAGACCATCACCCCGGCGGGCCACAACCCGCAGATGCAGCCCGCGGCGCAGCCCGGCGAGGTGCGTCAGCCGGATTCGGACTATTTCAACGCGCTTCAGACCGAAGTGAACGACAAGGGCTTCCTCGTCACCTCGACCGAGGAACTGTTCCAGTGGGCGCGCACCGGCAGCCTGTGGTGGATGACCTTCGGCCTCGCGTGCTGCGCGGTCGAGATGATCCACGTCAACATGCCGCGCTATGACATGGAACGCTTCGGCGTCGCCCCGCGCGCTTCGCCGCGCCAGAGCGACGTGATGATCGTCGCGGGCACGCTGTGCAACAAGATGGCACCGGCGCTGCGCAAGGTTTACGACCAGATGTCGAACCCGAAATATGTCATCTCCATGGGCAGCTGTGCCAATGGCGGCGGCTACTATCATTATTCCTACAGCGTCGTGCGCGGCTGTGACCGGATCGTGCCCGTGGACATCTACGTGCCCGGGTGCCCCCCGACCGCCGAGGCGCTGCTCTATGGTGTGATGCAGTTGCAGCGTAAGATTCGCCGCAGCGGGACGGTGGAGCGCTAAGAATGGCGACGGTTCTGCATTCCGCACCCCGCTTCACCCTGATCGACGGGCTGAAGGATACGCTGTCCGGCGCGCTCGGCGAGATGCTCGTCGAAGCGAAGGAAGAGCATGGCGAGCTGCTGCTGAGCGTGCAGCGCGACCGGCTGGAAGACGCGCTGCGCCTGCTGCGCGACGATCATGGCTACCAGCAGCTGGTGGAGATTGCCGGGGTCGACTATCCCGGCCGGCCAGAGCGGTTCGAAGTGGTCTACATGCTGCTCAGCCTCACGAAGAACAGCCGCATCATGGTCAAGGTGACCGCCAGCGAAACGACTCCGGTGCCCACCGCGACGACGCTGTGGCCCAATGCCGGCTGGCTCGAGCGCGAGGTGTTCGACCTTTACGGCGTGGTGTTCGCGGGGAACATGGACCTGCGCCGCATCCTCACCGATTACGGCTTCGAAGGGCATCCCTTCCGCAAGGACTTCCCGCTGACCGGCTATGTCGAACTGCGCTATTCCGAAGAGGAACAGCGGGTGGTCTACGAACCGGTCGAGCTGGCGCAGGATCTTCGCCAGTTCGATTTCATGAGCCCGTGGGAAGGCGCTGATTACGTGCTGCCCGGCGACGAAAAGGCGCATACGCCGCCGGTCGACGAAGCGAAGACCACCGACAGCCCGAAGGACACGGGTGCGGGTGCGAAGACGGATGCAAAGGCCGACGAAAAGGTCAGCGCCGATGCACCGGCGGAAGAGAAAACCGGCGAGGACCGCACGCCTGCGCCCGAGCCGACCGAAGATCGCCCCGATCGCCCGGAACGCAAGGGCGATGCCAAGGATACCTCGGCGGCGACCGAGCCCAAGGACAAGGATTGAGCGAAGCGGGGCGGATCTCTCTGAGCGCCGCCCGCGTCGATGGAGCGATGGAGAACGCGACTATGAAGCGAGTGCTGATGGTTTCTGCCGCCGTTCTGCTGGCGGCCTGTTCGCAGGGCGATGGCGACGCCGAGAGCGGTGACGACTTCGCCGCGCGCGTCGGGGCAGGGCAGGGCGAAGCGACTCCTGCGCCCACCGGCACCGTCGCGCCGCCCGAAAGCACCATGGCGCGCGGCTCCGCCGTGCCCGAGGGCGCGGACCCGATGGGTCTCGAAAAGCTCGGCAATATCGCGCGCGTCGATCTCGGTCCGCGCGACGGCGGCTGCACCTTCTCGCTCAATGCGCAGGAACTGCTGCTCGCCGGGGCACCGGATGACGAGACGGTGAAGGGCAAGGGTGTGGTCCGGATCGGCGGCGAGCTGATCAACCTCACCGCCGAAAATGGCGGGCTGGGCGCGATCTACGCGGGGCCGACGATGACCGCCGATGGCGTGACCGTGAAGGTCGTGCCCGCAGCGGGGAATGATGCGATGCGGACCGCGGACCTCTACGTCGCGGCCGATGGCAAACAGCGCAAGTTCGCTGGCGGGCAATGGGCCTGCGGATAGGAATGGAATAATGGCACACGGGCTGACGATCGAAGAATCGCCGACCACCGGCGACGAGCAGATCACCAACTACACGATCAATTTCGGGCCTCAGCACCCTGCGGCGCACGGCGTGCTGCGCATGGTGATGGAGCTCGACGGCGAAATCGTGGAGCGGGTCGATCCGCATGTCGGCCTGCTGCATCGCGGCACCGAGAAGCTGATCGAGCACAAGACCTACCTGCAGGCGCTGCCCTATTTCGACCGGCTCGATTACTGTTCGCCGCTGTGCATGGAGCACAGCTACGTCCTCGCGATTGAGAAGCTGCTCAATCTCGACGTGCCGATCCGTGCGCAGTATCTGCGGGTGCTGTTCGCCGAGCTGACGCGCATGTCGAACCACTTCCTCAACATCGGCGCGCACGTGATGGACGTCGGCGCGATGACGCCGAACCTGTGGATTTTCGAACTGCGCGAAGATTGCATGAACTTCTTCGAGCGGGCTTCGGGCGCGCGCATGCACTCCGCATGGTTCCGCCCCGGCGGCGTCCACCAGGACGTGCCCGAGAAGCTGTTGGTCGATATCGGGGAATGGCTCGACAACCGGGTGCCCGAACTGTTCGGCGACGCGATGAGCCTCGTCATGGACAACCGCATCTTCAAGCAGCGCAACGTCGACATCGCCGTCGTCAGCCGCGAAGACGCGATCAAGTGGGGCTTCTCCGGGCCGATGCTGCGTGCGGCGGGCGTGCCGTGGGATCTGCGCAAGTCGCAGCCCTACGACGTCTATGACCGGATGGACTTCGAGGTGCCGGTGGGCACCAATTCGGACTGCTACGACCGTTTCATGGTCCGTGTGCAGGAAGTCTACCAGAGCATGAAGATCATCAAGCAGTGCCTGGCGGAAATGCCGAGCGGCCCGATCGCTTCGGACGACCGCAAGGTCTCCCCGCCCAAGCGCGGCGAGATGAAGCAGTCGATGGAAGCGCTGATCCACCACTTCAAGCTCTACACCGAAGGCTTCCATGTGCCGGCGGGCGAAGTCTACGTCGCGACCGAGAGCCCCAAGGGCGAATTCGGCGTGTACCTGGTCAGCGACGGGTCGAACAAACCCTACCGCTGCAAGATCCGTCCGACCGCGTTCTCGCACCTGCAGGCGATGGACATGATGACCAAGGGCCACATGCTGCCCGACGCAACCGCCATCCTCGGCGCGATCGACGTCGTGTTCGGGGAGTGCGACCGGTGAAGCCTTTGGCGGCCTCTGCTGCTATCCTGCTGACGGCCCTGAGCGCGACCCCGGCGCTGGCCGACGGGTTCGAGTTCGAGCTCGTTCCCGCAGATGCCACTCTGTATCTGGTCGAGAAGCGCTCGGGCTGCGTATGGCGCAAGGGTGCGAACGGCGACTGGCTGTTCGAAGGGCCTAATGCGGCAACCCGCCGTGCCCAGTGTGACATGATAATCGAGAAGGCGCCGCGAGTGGCGAACGAAAATGGCTAATCGGCAACCCGCACCCGACACCCCCGAACTGCGCGAGCGGTGGGGCAATTTCGCCTTCAACGCCGACTACGAGGCGAAGGCGCAGAAGGCGCTTGCCCGCTATCCCGAGGGGCGCAAGAAATCGGCGGTGATGCCGCTGCTCGACCTCGCCCAGCGGCAGGTCGGCGAGGAAACCGATACGCAAGGGTGGCTGCCGCTGCCGGTGATCGAGTATGTCGCGAACTATCTCGACATGCCGGTGATCCGCGTGCTCGAAGTCGCGACCTTCTACTTCATGTACAACATGACGCCCGTGGGTAAGTACCACGTGCAGGTGTGCGGTACGACGCCGTGCATGCTCCGTGGCTCGGACGACATCATCGCTGCGTGCAAGAAGCGCGGGATGAAGAAGGGCGAAGTGTCCGAGGATGGCCTGTGGACGCTCACCGAAGTCGAATGCATGGGCAATTGCGCAACCGCGCCGATGGTCCAGATCAACGACGACAATTACGAAGACCTGACGCCCGAGCGGCTCGACGCCGTGCTCGATGCGCTGGCCAAGGGCGAACAGCCCAAGACGGGTACGCAGGAGCCCGGTCGCCATACGTCCGAGCCCAGTGGTGGGCCGACCACGCTCAAGGAAATGGTCAGCGAAAACCACGATTATCGGGGTGAATGGTAGTGGGTATGACTGCCCGTAAAGGCTTCCCCGCCGTCGGGGTTCTGTTCCTCGTGCTCGCGCTGGTGATGTTCCTGAAGGGCGACGACTGGGTCGTGTGGCTGATTCTGGGTATCGTCTTCGGCGGGCTCGGCATTTTTAGCCGGGGCAAGAAGACCGACGGGGCGATCGATGGAAACTAATATCGTCACCATCATCGTCGCGCTGATCGCCATCGCCATCGCGTGGAAGGTATTGAGCGGCCTGTTCAAGACGCTCGCGCTGCTCGCGATCCTCGCCGTGGCAGCCTATGTTGTGTTTGGAGTTATGGCATGAGCCTGGCCGATAAGGACCGCATTTTCACCAACCTCTACGGGTTTCAGGACTGGGGCCTGAAGGCCGCGCAGGCGCGTGGAGACTGGGACGATACCAAGGCGCTGCTCGCCAAGGGGCAGGATTCGATCATCGATGATATGAAGGCCTCGGGCCTTCGCGGTCGTGGCGGCGCGGGCTTCCCCACCGGCATGAAGTGGTCCTTCATGCCCAAGGAAAGCAAGGACGGCCGGCCCAGCTTCCTCGTCATCAATGCCGACGAATCCGAACCCGGTTCGTGCAAGGACCGCGAGATCATGCGGCACGATCCGCACAAGCTGATCGAAGGCGCGCTGGTCGCGGGCTTCGCGATGCGCGCGCGCGCCGCCTACATCTACATTCGCGGCGAATATATCCGCGAGGCGGAAACGCTGCAAAAGGCGATCGACGAGGCGTACGACGCCGGTTTCATCGGCAAGAACGCCTGCGGCTCGGGTTACGACTACGACGTCTTCCTGCACCGCGGCGCGGGCGCATACATCTGCGGCGAAGAAACCGCGCTGATCGAAAGCCTCGAAGGCAAGAAGGGCCAGCCGCGCCTCAAGCCGCCGTTCCCGGCAGGTGCGGGCCTCTATGGCTGCCCGACCACGGTGAACAACGTCGAGAGCATCGCGGTCGTCCCCACGATCCTGCGGCGCGGCCCCTCGTGGTTCGCCAGCTTCGGGCGTGAGAAGAACGACGGCACCAAGCTGTTCCAGATCAGCGGGCATGTCGAAAAGCCCTGCGTGGTCGAGGAAGAGATGAGCATTCCCTTCCGCGAACTGATCGAGCGGCACTGCGGCGGCGTTCGCGGCGGGTGGGACAATCTGCTCGCGGTAATCCCGGGCGGCTCGTCCGTCCCGCTGGTCCCGGCCGAACAGATCATGGACGCCCCGATGGATTTCGACGGGCTGAAGGAACTGGGCTCCGGCCTCGGCACCGCCGCCGTCATCGTGATGGACAAGTCGACCGACATCGTCCGCGCGATCAGCCGGATCAGCTACTTCTACAAGCACGAGAGCTGCGGCCAGTGCACCCCCTGCCGCGAAGGCACCGGGTGGATGTGGCGCGTTATGAAGCGGCTCGAGACGGGTGACGCGGACATCGACGAGATCGATATGCTCCAGACCGTGACCAAGCAGGTCGAAGGCCACACCATCTGCGCGCTGGGCGATGCCGCCGCATGGCCGATCCAGGGCCTGATCCGTCACTTCCGCCCCGAGCTGGAGCGGCGCATCGCCGAACGCGGCGAGGCGATGGCGGAGGCGGCGGAGTGATCGCTCGCGCGCTCCTTCTTCTGGCTCTGGTTGCGGGGCTGGCAGCGCCGGCCCATGCGCGAGATAAAGAGCCCGAAGCTGACGCGCGCAAGGCGATGTCGGTCTATGTCGACTGTTTGCTGAACCGGTCGGGCTATAAGTTGCGCAAGGCGATAGATATCCCTGTGGGCGATCCTTCCCTCGCGGCGACCTTGGCAAAGCTCGCAACCTCGAGCTGTCTTGGCGACACTTCCGGCGATGTGGAATTGCGCATGCAGCCCCTGGTTCTTCGCGGCGCTGCGTTCGAGAGTTTGTATCGAAACAAGTTCGGCGATGCTCTCGAGATCGAAGACTTTTCGCAGCTTGCCCCACTCGAATATCCTGTTGCGACCCCAGAGACGCAGAATGTGGACGGCGATGCTGCGAGTTATTTGCTGATGATGGCGGTGGGCGACTGCCTGGTCAGAGCTGATGCGTCGGCCTCGCATAATCTGGTCATCTCGGAAATCGCCAGCGCAGGCGAAACCGATGCAATCCAATCACTGATGCCGATGCTGCCAGTGTGCATTCCGGCAGGCAGAACGCTCGAACTCAGCAGGTCGATGTTACGTGGGGCAATCGCGGAGCCACTCTATCGGCTCTCCGTCCAGCAATCGGAAACGGGCCTGTGATCGCTCGCATCGTCGCCCTGTTCACGCTCGCCGCCGCCATCGCGGTGTTCGCTACTGCGCCGCTCGAAGCGCAGCGGACGGGTACCCGGCTGGGCGGCAATGCGAAGAAATCCGACCCGGAGGCGGTCCTGCGGGTGGTTGCGCAGTGCGCTGCTGACCGCAAGCCCGCCTATGCCCTCGCGCTGCTCGACGCGTTGCCGGGCAGTGACGAGGAAAGCCGCCAGTTCAGGCGCGGTCTCGGCGATCTGAGCAATTGCATGGATTACGACCGTAATCTTGCGGTTGGTAGTGACATCATGACGGCGAGCGCGCTGGCGTTTCGCCTGATGCTGGTCGAACAGATGGTCGCCAACCGGCTCAAGTCGCCCGTCGATACGGCGGCGATCGGTGGCGGGGCTCCGTGGTTTCTCGCCCTGATACCCGAAGGCGAGAGCGAAGTTCAGGCCGACGCGCGCTACATGGTGCTGATGGAATTCGGCGATTGCGTTGTCTCGGCCGCGCCCTCGCAGAGCGTCGCGTTCATCTCCGCGACTCCGGGAACCGCGGGCGAGCAGACTGCGATCCAGGGCCTGGTCCCGTTCCTCGGTCCGTGCATCGCGAGTGGTGACGAAATCCAGCTCACGCCTGCAATGCTGCGCCGGGCGCTGAGCGAGCCGCTTTATCATCGCATGGCGCAGGCCGGGTAAGGGGGCAGGGATGTTCGCTATCAGACATTTTTCGTTATCGATGGCGGGGGCAGCCTGCGCGCTGGCTCTTGGTATCGCCGTGCCTGCGGCCGCGCAGCCGAGCGCGAAAGAGACCAGACAGGCGCATAATGTGCTGGTGGATTACAGCACCTGCGTGGCCGACGCCGAGCCAGAAATTACGCGGGCCTTCGTCCTCACCGATGGTGCCGATGCGGCGCGGGTGGACGGAGTAAAGCGGCTGTTCGATTCGCGCTGCATGGGCTTCAACCACGGCAAGCTGAAGATGGAGGATTTTCTCTTCCGCGGTGCGCTCGCCCAACGGCTTATCGAAAAGACGCTTGCTTCCGATGCGCTGGACAATGTCGCGGATCTCGAAGCGCTTAACGCGACTTACGCGGGTGAGGGCCCCGCCGCGCAGGGCCACACGCTGATGTATCGGATCGGTGAGTGCATTGCGCGGGCCGATGCTGCGGGTGCGCGCACGCTGTTTGCCACCCGGATGGGTAGCGACAAGGAGAAGGCCGCGATTCGTGCGCTTGCTCCTGTCATCAGCGGCTGCGTGCCTGCGGGGCAGGAGGTACAGATCGACCGGGCGCGGCTGCGGTTCGGCCTTGCCACAATGTATTACCGGCTTGCGGCTCGGCTGACCGGGCAGGGTGCCGAATGACCCTGCGCAGCGCCGCCATATCTGCCATTGCCCTGCTTGCTGTGAGCCTTTGCGGCAGCGCGCCTGCGCTTGCGCAGTTGAGCCCGAGTACCTCGGGTTTTTCGAGCGCGCCCACGTCGGCTAACGACGAGGAGTATTTCTACATGCTCCGCCAGCTCGGCCCGTGCCTGGCGAGCAACAAGCGGGATCGGTCGATCGCCTTCCTCGATGCGCCGATCGATTCGCCGCAAGAGGCCGCCGCGTTCGACGCGCTGTTCGGCGACACGACCAACCGCTGCATGCAGAACTTCGTCAGCGCGACGCTGGTGCGTGCATGGGTGCGCGGCGTGGTTGCCGAAGGGCTGTTCAAAGACGCGATGCGCGAGTGGCCGGTCGGCGCTGTGCCCGCCATGGAAGAACCGGAGAGCATCGCCTCTATACATGACTTCGCACGCTGCTATGTCGCGCAAGACTTCGCGGCGGCGCGCGGTCTGATCGAAGAGACCAGGCTTGGCGACAAGAGCGAACTGGCCCGCATGCGCGAGCTGGCACCGACCTTCGGCCCCTGCATGCCGCAAGGGTCGCAGATCGCGCTCAAGCCGATGAACATTCGCATGGCACTTGCCGAAGCGCTGTACCACGCAACCCGCAATCCGGGCGCGGCGCGCTTGCCGGGCCAATCGGACTAGGACTGAGACAGAATGCCTAAAGTCACCGTAGACGGACAGGAAATCGACGCACCGGAAGGTGCCACCGTGCTGCAGGCGTGCGAGCTTGCGGGCAAGGAAATCCCGCGCTTCTGCTATCACGAGCGGCTGAGCATCGCGGGCAATTGCCGCATGTGCCTGGTCGAAGTGAAGCCCGGGCCGCCCAAGCCGCAGGCAAGCTGTGCGCTGCCGGCCACCGAAGGGCAGGAAATCCGCACCGACACACCAATGGTGCGCGCGGCGCGCGAAGGGGTGATGGAGTTCCTCCTCATCAACCACCCGCTCGACTGCCCGATCTGCGATCAGGGCGGCGAGTGCGACCTGCAGGACCAGTCGGTCGCTTACGGTCGGGGCGGCTCGCGCTATCACGAGAACAAGCGTGCGGTGACCGAGAAGTACATGGGCCCGCTGATCAAGACGATCATGACCCGCTGCATCCACTGCACCCGCTGCGTGCGCTTCTCCGAAGAGATCGCGGGCGTGGACGAGATCGGCGCGCTCTATCGCGGCGAAGACATGCAGATCACGACCTATCTCGAACAGGCAGCCGCCCACGAGATGAGCGCCAACGTGATCGACCTGTGCCCGGTCGGCGCGCTTACCAGCCGCCCCTACGCGTACGAAGCGCGTCCGTGGGAGCTGAAGAAGACGCTCAGCATCGACGTGTCCGACGCGGTCGGCGCGAATATCCGGCTCGACAGCCGTGGGCGCGAGGTGATGCGCGCGCTCCCGCGGATCAACGACGACGTCAACGAAGAGTGGATTTCAGACAAGGCGCGCTATCAGGTCGACGGCCTGACGCGGCGCAGGCTCGACCAGGTGTGGGTGCGCGCGGTCGGCGGGCCGAACGCGGGCAAGCTGCAACGCGCGAGCTGGGAAGACGCTTTCGACGCGATCGTGAAGGCTGCGAAGCAGGGCGGGGATGGCTCCATCGCGGCGGTCGCGGGCGATCTGGTCGATTGCGAGACGATGTTTGCGGCCAAGCGCCTGCTGGCAGAGCTGGGCTCGGACAAGCTGGAAGGCCGCCAGACCGGTCTCGACTATGACTGCTCCAGCCTTGCCGGAATCGCGTTCAACTCGACGCTGGCGGGTATCGAGAGCGCCGATGCGATCCTGATCGTCGGCAGCCAGGTCCGCCACGAAGCGCCGCTGATCAATGTCCGCCTGCGCAAGGCGGCCAAGCGCGGCGCGAAGATCTTCCTGATCGGGCCCGAGTGGGACACGACCTTCGCCTGCGAATTCCTGGGCGAGGATGCGGGCCTGCTGCACGATCTGCCCGGCCACGTCGCTGATGCCTTCAAGGACGCGGCGCGGCCTGCGATCATCGTCGGCCCCGGCGGTCTCGCGGCCAATGCGCTGCACCCGGCACTGGTGCTTGCGGACGAGTGGAACCTGGTGCGTGACATCGACGGAGAGGCCTGGAACGGCTTCAACGTGATCCACACCGCGGCGGCCCGGATGGGCGCGGTGATGCTGGGCTACGCCCAGAAGGGCGGAATCAAGGATGTGGTCGACGCCGCGCCTGCGGTACTTCTCTCGCTCGGCGCGGACGCAGTCGACTACGGCGCATTCGAGAAGAGCCTGAAGGTCTATATCGGCCACCACGGCGATGCCGGCGCGCACGCGGCGGATATCATCCTGCCCGCGGCCAGCTATGCCGAGAAGGACGGGACCTACGTGAACACCGAAGGCCGCGTGCAGTTTGCCGAGAAGGCGGTGTTCGCCCCCGGCGATGCCCGTGAGGACTGGACGATCCTGCGCGCCCTTGCCGATGCCTTCGGCGTGAGCGTGGGCTTCGACAGCTTCGCGCAGCTGCAGTCGGCAATGATCGAAGCCGTGCCCGCGCTGGGCGAGGAAGGCATCGCGCCGCTGGGCAAGCTGCCCAAGGGCAAGAAGACGCCCAAGGCCAAGGGCGCGATCGCGTACCCGATCGCCGACTTCTACCTCACCAATCCCATCGCCCGCGCGAGCGAGACGATGCAGCGCTGCTCGGCCGAACTGGTCCACGGTGACGAGATTCTGGAGGCCGCGGAATGACCGAATTCTTCCAATCCCTCGGCATGAACTACGAATGGGCGTGGTTCGTCGCGACCATTGCAGGCATCCTGCTGATCGCGTTCCCGCTGATGCTGGCGGTCGCCTACGTCATTCTGATCGACCGCAAGGTCTGGGCAGCGATCAACCTGCGCAAGGGGCCCAACGTGGTCGGCCCGTTCGGCCTGCTGCAGAGCTTTGCCGACGGTCTGAAGGTGTTCCTGCAGGAAACCATCATCCCCAGCGCGGCGAACAAGGGCATCTTCATCATCGCGCCGATCATCACCTTCACGGTGGCGCTGGCGGCGTGGGCGGTGGTGCCGTTCGCCGATGGAGTGGTGCTGGCGGACATCAATGTCGGCCTGCTCTACATCCTCGCGATCAGTTCGCTGTCGGTTTACGGCGTGGTGATGGCCGGGTGGGCGAGTAACTCGAAATACCCGTTCTTCTCCGCGATGCGCGCCGCCGCGCAGATGATTTCGTACGAGGTCTCGATCGGCTTCATCCTCGTGTGCGTCGTGCTCTGGGCAGGTTCGTGGAACCTCACCGAGATCGTCGAGGCGCAGCGCGGCCACGGTTTCGGGATCGTCAACGGGTTCTATTTCAACCTGCTGCTGTTCCCGATGTGGGTGGTGTTCTTCATCAGCTCGCTCGCGGAAACGCAGCGCGTTCCGTTCGACCTGACCGAGGCGGAAAGCGAGCTGGTTGCCGGGTATCAGACCGAATATTCCAGCATGGCTTTCGCGCTCTACTGGCTGGGTGAATATGCCAACATCCTGCTGATGTGTGCGCTCAACACGCTGCTGTTCTTCGGCGGGTGGCTGCCGCCCGTCGACTGGGCGCCGCTATACTGGGTGCCCGGCATCATCTGGTTCCTGCTGAAGACGCTGTTCTTCTTCTTCATGTTCAGCTGGGTCATGGCGACCGTGCCGCGCTACCGCTACGACCAGCTGATGCGGCTTGGCTGGAAGATTTTCCTGCCGATGAGCCTGATCTTCGTTTTCGTCATCAGCGGCTACCTGATGGCCACCGGACATTTCGGAAACCCCGCATGAGTATCGCCCAGACCATCAAGGCCTTTACCCTCTACGAGTTCGTGAAGGCGCACGCGCTGACCCTGAAGTATCTCTTCAAGCCCAAGGTCACGATCAACTACCCGTACGAGAAGAACCCGATTTCTCCTCGTTTCCGGGGCGAGCATGCGCTGCGCCGCTATCCCAACGGGGAAGAGCGCTGCATCGCGTGCAAGCTGTGCGAGGCGGTGTGCCCGGCGCAGGCGATCACCATCGAGTCGGAGCCGCGCGCGGACGGTTCGCGCCGCACCACGCGCTACGACATCGACATGACCAAGTGCATCTATTGCGGTTTCTGCCAGGAAGCGTGCCCGGTGGATGCGATCGTCGAGGGTCCGAACTTCGAATATTCGACGGAAACCCGCGAAGAACTGCTTTACGACAAGGCCAAGCTGCTCGCCAATGGTGACAAATGGGAACGCGCCATCGCAGCCAACCTTGAAGCCGACGCGCCCTACCGCTAGGCGCGCCACAGACCACTCGCGGGGCACTTTTTCAAAGCCATGATCCAGGCCATAGCCTTCTACCTTTTCGCAACGATGGTGATCGCCAGTGGCGTGCTCACCATCATGAGCCGCAATCCGGTGCATTCCGTACTGTGGCTGATCCTGGCGTTCTTCAACGCGGCGGGCCTGATGGTCCTGCTGGGCGCGGAGTTCATCGCGATGCTGCTGGTCGTCGTTTACGTCGGTGCCGTGGCCGTGCTGTTCCTGTTCGTGGTGATGATGCTCGACGTCGACATGGCGGAGCTGCGCGCCGGGTTCATCAAGAATTTCCCGCTGGGAATCGCGATCGCGCTGGTCCTGCTGGCGGAGCTGGTGCTGGGCATCGGCGCGCTGGGGGCCGGGCCGCTGGAGCTGGGCACGGCGAGCGGCGCGAACGCGCCCAATCTGGCCAACAGCAATATCGAGAATATCGGCGCGCTGCTCTATTCGAAGTACATCTTCGTGTTCGAGGCCGCGGGCCTGATCCTGCTGGTGGCGATGATCGGCGCGATCGTGCTGACCCACCGCGACCTCAAGACCACGCGCGGCCACCAGAACATCACCAAGCAGGTTCGTCGCAACCCGAAGGAAGCAACCCAGATGAAGCAGCCGACCGTCGGCGAGGGGGTCGAGCTATGATCGGCATCCAGCATTACATCATCGTCAGCGCGATCCTGTTCGTGCTCGGCGTGCTTGGCATCTTCCTCAACCGCAAGAACGTGATCGTCATCCTGATGGCGATCGAGCTGATCCTGCTGGCGGTGAACATCAACCTCGTCGCGTTCAGCGCCTTCCTTGGCGACCTCACCGGTCAGATCTTCGCGATGTTCGTGCTGACCGTGGCCGCGGGCGAAGCGGCCATCGGGCTCGCGATCCTCGTCATCTTCTTCCGTGACCGTGGCACGATCGCGGTCGACGATGTGAACCGGATGAAGGGCTGAACCACCCGTGCAGTCTTCGATCCTCCTCATCGTTTTCCTGCCGCTGGCGGCTGCCATTGTTGCAGGACTATTCAGCGGCAGCATCGGCAAGGTTCCTGCCAAGCTGATCACCACCGGCGCGCTGTTCGCCTCGTGCGCGCTGAGCTGGCCAATTTTCCTGGCCTTCCTCGGCGGCAATGCCGAAGCGCAGGTCGTGCCGGTGCTCCAGTGGGTGCAGTCGGGCGATCTCTCGTTCGACTGGGCGCTGCGTGTCGACACGCTGACCGCGGTCATGCTGGTGGTCATCACCAGCGTCTCCGCGCTCGTCCACCTGTACTCGTGGGGGTACATGGACGAAGACCCCAGCCAGCAGCGCTTCTTCGCCTATCTCAGCCTGTTCACCTTCGCGATGCTGATGCTCGTGACGGCGGACAATCTGGTGCAGATGTTCTTCGGTTGGGAAGGCGTCGGCCTCGCATCCTACCTGCTGATCGGCTTCTGGTATAAGAAGCCCAGCGCCAACGCCGCCGCGATCAAGGCCTTCGTGGTAAACCGCGTGGGCGACCTTGGCTTCATGCTCGGCATTTTCGGCACCTTCCTGGTGTTCGGCACCGTCTCGATCCCCGCGATCCTCGAACAGGCTCCGGCGATGAGCGGCAGCTCGATCACCTTCATGGGCATGCGCCTGATGACGATGGACATCCTGTGCCTGCTGCTGTTCGTCGGCGCGATGGGCAAGTCCGCGCAGCTGGGCCTGCACACCTGGCTGCCCGACGCGATGGAAGGCCCGACCCCGGTTTCCGCGCTGATCCACGCCGCCACCATGGTGACCGCAGGCGTGTTCATGGTCTGTCGCCTGTCGCCGATGTTCGAGACCGCACCTGTGGCGCTGACCGTGGTGACCGTGATCGGCGGGGCGACCTGCCTGTTCGCGGCGACGATCGGCACCACGCAGTGGGACATCAAGCGGGTCATCGCCTATTCGACCTGTTCGCAGCTGGGCTACATGTTCTTCGCCGCGGGCGTGGGCGCGTATGGCGTGGCGATGTTCCACCTGTTCACGCACGCCTTCTTCAAGGCGCTGCTGTTCCTTGGCGCGGGCGCGGTGATCCACGCGATGCACCACGAGCAGGACATGCGTTACTACGGCGCGCTGCGTAAGCGCATCCCGATCACCTTCTGGGCGATGATGGCGGGCACGCTCGCGATCACCGGCGTCGGCATCATCGACGTGTTCGGCTTTGCAGGCTTTTACTCGAAGGACGCGATCCTCGAAGCGGCCTATGCGCGCGGCACGGGCGCAGCCAACTTCGCCTTCTGGGCGGGCGCGATCGCTGCGCTGCTGACCAGCTTCTATTCCTGGCGCCTGATGTTCCTGACCTTCTGGGGCAAGCCCCGCTGGGCCGATAGCGAGCATATCCAGCACGCGGTCCATCACGGGCATGACGAGCCGGAAGATCACAATCCTGCCGCGCAGGAAGATTCGGGCGAGGCCGTGGCGCACCACGTTCCCTCGACCGAGGAGAAGGACGGCACCGCCGGCTATCATCCGCACGAGGCACCGTGGGTCATGCTGATCCCGCTGGTGGTGCTGAGCCTTGGCGCAGTGTTCGCAGGCTTCGTGTTCTACGAACCCTTCGTGGATGCCGAAGGCTTCTGGCAGGGTTCCGTGTTCTTCAACGAGAACCTCGTCCACACGATGCACGGCGTGCCTCTGTGGGTGAAGCTGACCGCGACCATCGCGATGCTTCTGGGGCTCGCGATCGCCTGGCTGTCCTACATCCGCAATCCGAAGCTGCCGGAAGCGGCAGCCGAGCAGCTGGGCCCGATCTACCGCTTCTTCCTCAACAAGTGGTACTTCGACGAACTGTACAACTTCCTGTTCGTGAAGCCTGCCTTCTGGCTGGGCCGGGTGTTCTGGAAGGTGCTCGACATCGGAATCATCGACAGGTTCGGGCCTGATGGCGCGGCCTGGGTGGTCAGGCAGGGATCGGTTGGGGCCAAGCGCTTCCAGTCCGGCATGCTCAACACCTACGCCCTGATCATGCTGCTCGGCCTTGTCGCCGCTATTACCTGGGTGCTGCTGTAATGGAGGGCTTCCCAATCCTTTCGCTGATGCTGCTGGTGCCGCTGGTCGGTGCGGTGCTGTGCATGTTCGTCAATGCGTCGACCGCTCGCTGGGTCGCGCTGATCGCCACGCTGATCGATCTGGTGCTGGGCATTTCGCTCTGGCTCAATTTCGACATCGGCGGCGCGCAGTGGCAGTTTACCGAGCGCGCCAACCTGTTTGCAGGCTTTGAATATGCGCTCGGCATCGATGGCATCGCGCTGATGCTGATCATGCTCAGCGTGTTCCTGATGCCGATCTGCATCCTCGCCAGCTGGACCAGCGTGACCAAGCGCGTCGGCGAATACATGGCCGCGTTCCTGGTCATGGAACTGCTGATGATCGGCGTGTTCGCCGCGCAGGACATCCTGCTGTTCTACATCTTCTTCGAAGCCGGCCTGATCCCGATGTACCTGATCATCGGCATCTGGGGCGGCGACGACCGGATTTACGCCAGCTTCAAGTTCTTCCTCTACACGCTGCTCGGCTCGGTCGTGATGCTGATCGCGATGCTGTGGATGATCCAGGAAGCGGGCACCAGCTCGATCCCCGTGCTGCTGCAATACGACTTCCCGCCGGAAGCGCAGACCTGGCTCTGGCTCGCCTTCTTCGCCAGCTTCGCGGTGAAGATGCCGATGTGGCCGGTCCACACCTGGTTGCCCGCCGCGCACGTTCAGGCGCCGACCGCCGGTTCGGTCATCCTCGCGGGCGTGCTGCTGAAGCTGGGTGGCTACGGCTTCATCCGCTTCAGCCTGCCGATGTTCCCCGAGGCATCCGCACAGTTCGTGTGGCTGGTCTTCGGCCTCAGCATGATCGCGGTGGTGGTCACCAGCCTGATCGCGCTGGTCCAGCACGACATGAAGAAGCTGATCGCCTATTCGTCCGTCGCGCACATGGCGATTGTGACTGCGGGCCTGTTCGCGTTCAATTCGCAGGGCATCGAGGGCGCGATGGTGATGATGCTGTCGCACGGCCTCGTCTCAGGCGCGCTGTTCCTGTGCGTGGGCGTGATCTACGACCGCCTGCACACGCGTGAGATCGCCCGTTACGGCGGCCTTGCCACCAACATGCCGCGCTACGCGCTGTTCTTCCTCCTGTTCACGATGGCGAGCATCGGCCTGCCGGGGACCAGCGGCTTCGTCGCCGAATTCATCAGCCTTGCGGGTATCTACCAGATGTCCAGCACCACGACCTTCGTGCTGACCACGGGCATCATCCTTGGCGCGGGGTACATGCTGTATCTCTACCGCCGGGTGGTCTTCGGTGAGCAGAAGAATGCCGATGCCGCCGCGATGCCGGATATGAACGCACGCGAGTGGCTGATGCTGGCACCGGTTGCGGCGGCGGTTCTGTGGATGGGCGTCTATCCCGAAAGCTTCCTCGCCCCGATGCGCAGCGATATTGCCGCGATCGAGGCGCGTATCGCGCGTGCCACACCGGCAGGCGATGCGCAGCTGGAGGCAGGTGCGCCGCGCGATCATGCGGCCAATTACATGGCAGGCGAGCATGGCAGTGGCCACGGCGCCGAGGGTGAACACGGCGCTGCGGAAGAAGGCGGCTCTGAAGGGGCCGAACACTAATGGATTACGCGACTTCCTTTGGCCTGATCATTCCCGAACTGGTCCTGACCGGTTCCGGCCTGGTGCTCCTGATGATCGCCGCTTTCGGCGGTGAGAAGGCGAGCCGTCTGGTCTCGATTCTCGCTGCGGTGGCGCTGGGCGCTGCCGGCAGCCTGACCATCCCTGCGCTGGCAAACGGCGCTGGCGGCGATGCCTCGATGGCCTTCTATGGCCAGATCAGCGCCGACGCCTTCTCCGCCTTCGCCAAGCTGCTTGTCTATGCCGCCGCGATCGGTTGCCTGATGATTGCGCCCGGCTTCTTCGGCCAGCGGCGCGCGATGAAGCCCGAATATCCGGTGCTGGTGCTGTTCGCCACGCTGGGCATGAGCATCATGGTCTCCGCGACCGATCTGATGACGCTCTACATCGGGCTCGAGCTCAACAGCCTCGCGGCCTACGTGCTCGCCAGCTTCCTGCGCAACGATAGCCGTTCGGCAGAGGCAGGCCTCAAGTATTTCGTTCTCGGCGCGCTCGCCAGCGGGATCCTGCTCTACGGCATGAGCCTGACCTACGGCTTCACCGGCACGACCAGCTTTGCCGGCATTCGCGCCGCGCAGGAGGCCGGGCTTTCGACCGGTGCGCTGTTCGGGCTGATTTTCGTGCTTGCCGGTCTGGCGTTCAAGATTTCCGCCGTGCCGTTCCACATGTGGACGCCCGACGTTTATCAGGGCGCGCCGACCCCGGTGACGACCTTCTTTGCCACCGCGCCCAAGGTTGCCGCCGTTGCGCTGACCGCGCGGGTCGCGCTCGACGCGTTCGGTTCGCAGGCGGATGCCTGGCGGCAGATCGTGATCTTCGCCGCGCTCGCCTCGATCATCGTGGGCGCGCTCGGCGCGATTGGGCAGAACAATCTCAAGCGGCTGCTCGCCTATTCCTCGATCAACAATGTCGGCTTCATTCTGATCGGCCTCGCTGCGGCGACGGTCGAAGGGGCGAGCGCGATGCTGTTCTATCTGACGACGTACGTGGTGATGTCGCTCGGCAGCTTCGTCGCGGTGCTGATGCTGCGTAATGGCGAGGGTGAGAACCTGGAAACCTTCGAGGATATCGCCGGTCTTTCCAGCACGCGCCCGGGCGTTGCACTGTGTCTGCTGGCGCTGATGTTCAGCCTCGCAGGAATTCCCCCGCTGCTGGGCTTCTGGGCCAAGGTCGAGGTGTTCAACGCAGCGATCCAGGCCGGACTGGTCCCGCTGGCGGTGATCGGCATCGCGGCGAGCGTGATCGGTGCGTTCTATTACATCAAGTTCGTCAAGGTGATGTATTTCGAAGAGCCGGTGGGGCGCGCGACCAAGGGTGGCAGCGCGGCACACTGGGCGATCCTGATCATCTGCACCCTGCTGATCTCGCCGCTCGGCTTCCTGCTGACCCGCGGACTGCAGGCGATGACCGATACGGCGGCGGCGGGCCTGTTCCCGGGCGTCTGAGCCCGCGAGCACCCGGCGCGACGTTTTG
Organism: Alteriqipengyuania abyssalis; assembly: GCF_019857185.1. GTDB lineage: Bacteria > Pseudomonadota > Alphaproteobacteria > Sphingomonadales > Sphingomonadaceae > Alteriqipengyuania > Alteriqipengyuania abyssalis. Next base: position 429,774 of record NZ_JAHWXP010000001.1, read on the forward strand.
ATACGGACCGTACCCGAAACCGGCTCGACCAATGCCGACCTGCTCAGTGCGCTGCGTGCCGGCGAAGCCGTGCGCGAAGGGGACTGGCTGGTCGCCGACCGGCAGGTATCAGGGCGGGGCAGACAGGGCCGTGGCTGGCATGACGGCCACGGCAACTTCATGGGCTCCACGATCGTGCGCCTTTTACCCGGACAGCCGCCTGCACACACGCTGTCGCTGCTGGCCGGGGTTGCCCTGTTCGAAGCGGTTCAGGGCGTAGTCAACGCAGCCGACTGCACCTTGCGCCTCAAGTGGCCCAACGACGTGCTGATCGGAAATGCCAAGCTTTCGGGCATCCTGCTCGAAGCGCAGGGCGATGCGGTGGTCATCGGCATCGGCGTCAATCTGGTCGCCGCGCCCGATCTGCCCGACCGCGAGACGCGCGCCCTGACCGCGTTCGGCCCCGCACCTGATCGCGATGCCTTCGCCAGCAGCCTCGCTGCGCACTTCGCGACCGAGCTGGAGCGCTGGCGGACTTACGGCCTCGAACCGCTGTTACGCAGCTGGATCGCGGCAGGCACCCCGCGCGGTACGCAGGTGAGCGTGCATGAACCCGATGGCGGGCGCGTCCACGGCCTGTTTGACGGGCTTGAACCGGATGGTTCGATGCGACTGCGCTTGGAGGATGGGGCCTTGCGTGTCATTCACGCAGGCGATGTGATCTTGGCGGAAAGGTAGCCGATGCTTCTCGCGATCGATGTCGGAAACACCAACCTCGTCTTCGCGCTGTTCGACGGGGATGATTTACGCGCGCGTTGGCGCATCTCCACCGATGGGCGGCGCACGGGCGACGAATACGCAGTGTGGCTGTTCCAGCTGCTCGGCATCGAAGGTGTTGCCCGCGAAGAGATCACGCACATCATCTTCGGCTCGGTCGTCCCGCGTGCGGACCACAACCTGACCGTGCTGTGCGAGAAATATTTCGGCATCACCCCGATCATCGCCGGGCAGGGCGAGGCCGCATGGAACTTCGAGATCGACGTTGATCTGCCCAGTTCGCTGGGTGCAGACCGCGCGCTCAACTGCATCGCGGCCCATTCGCTGGTCGGCGGCGATCTGATCGTCGTCGATTTCGGCACCGCGACCAAGTTCGAAGCGGTCGATTTCAACGGCGCCTACAAGGGCGGGATCATCGCGCCGGGAATAAACCTGTCGCTCGACGCGCTGGTCGGCAAGACCGCCAAGCTGCCGCGGATCGCGATCCACGCTCCCGATACGGACAGTGTTATCGGCCGCAATACCGAGGATCAGATGCTGATCGGCGTGTTCTGGGGCTACGTCGCGATGATGGAAGGCCTGATCGCGCGGATGAAGAAAGAGATCGGCCGCCCGACCAAGGTGGTCGCCACCGGCGGCCTCTCGGTCTTGTTCGACGACCATACCGACATATTTGATGTCGTAGACACTGACCTGACGCTGCGCGGCCTGCACCTGCTGGCCCGGCGCACGGTCGATAAAGGATAGCATGAAAAAGAACTTCAAGCCGGAGAACGAACTCCTGTTTCTTGCGCTCGGTGGATCGGGCGAAATCGGGATGAACGTCAACCTCTATGGCTGCGACGGCAAGTGGCTGATGGTCGATCTGGGCATGACCTTCGGCGCCAATGAATACCCTGGCATCGAACTGGTTTTCGCGGATCTCGAATTTATCGAGGAGCGGACGAAAGACCTGCTCGGCATCGTCCTGACCCACGCGCACGAGGACCATATTGGCGCCGTCCCGTACTTCGCCGCCGACCTGGGCGTGCCGCTTTACGCGACGCCGTTCACCGCGGAACTGGTGCGGCGCAAGCTGAAGGAAGCCGATCTGGTCGACGAGGTGCGGCTGCACATCGTGCGCGAAGGCGACCAGGATATGCAGATCGGGCCTTTCGGCATCCGCTACCTCCCGCTCGCCCACTCGATCGCAGAGGGCAACGCGCTGCTGATCGACACCCCCTACGGCAAGGTCTTCCACACCGGTGACTGGAAGCTGGACGAAGACCCGATCATCGGCGAGCCGACCACCGAGGAAGAACTGCGCGCGATCGGCGAGGATGGCGTGCTGGCGCTGGTGTGCGACAGCACCAACGTGTTCAACCCGAACGAAAGCGGCTCCGAAGGCGCGGTCTACAAGGGCCTGCTGGAGGAAGTGCAGAACTGGCCCGACAGGCGCGTGGTGGTGACGACCTTTGCCTCCAACGTCGCGCGGCTGCACACGCTGGGCGAGATTGCGAAGGAAACCGGGCGCGAGCTCGTGATCGCCGGACGCTCGCTCGAACGCATTCTCGAGGTGTCGCAAGGCTGCGGCTACCTGACCGATTTCCCACAGCCGATCGACTGGGACACCGCGATGAACCTGCCGCGCGGCAAGGTCCTCATCGTGGCGACCGGCGGGCAGGGCGAGCCGCGCGCCGCCCTGGGCCGCATGGCCGACAAGAACCATCCGCTGGAGCTGGCTCGCGGCGATGTGGTGCTGTTTTCCAGCCGCCAGATCCCCGGCAACGAGATCGCAATCGGCAAGATCATGAACCAGCTGGCCGAACGCGGGATAGAGATGGTCACCGACCGGCAGAGCATGATCCACGTCTCCGGCCACCCCGGGCGGCCCGAACTGCAGGCGCTGTACGAATGGCTGCAGCCCGAAGTGCTGGTGCCGGTGCATGGTGAGATCCGTCACATGCAGGAACAGGCGCGGCTTGGCCTTGCCGAAGGCATTCCGCATGCGGTCTTCCAGAAGAATGGCGACATCGTGAGCCTCGCGCCGGGCGAGCCGGGCAAGATCGGCAGGGTGCCCACCGGGCGCCTGGTGCTCGATGGCGACCTGATCGTTCCCGCCGATGGCAGCGCGGTTACCGAACGGCGCAGGCTGTCGCGCGATGGCGTGCTGGTGGTGGTCGTGACGGGCCGCGACGATGTGACGATCCGCGCGCTGGGCCTGCCGCTGGACGAGGATTTCCCCGACTTCGTGGCCGAGGCGACCCGTGACGTGAAGGAGGCCTTGCGCCGCCTGCGCGGTCGCGACGCGAAGGATGCAGGTGCCCGTCAGGAGGCCGCGCGCCTTGCCGCGCGCCGCGCCGCCAACCGCTGGTCGGGCAAGCGCCCGCAGGTCCAGGTCGTCATTCCGGAGGCCTGAGGGAGGGCAACACGATGGGTTTCTGGTCGATCGTCGCGATCTATTTCCTGATGTGGATATTCGTCGCGTTCACGATGCTGCCCTTCGGGGTGCGCACGCACGAGGAGATGGGGCTGGACCTCGTTCCCGGACAGGCGGAAAGCGCGCCGGCCAATTTCCGTCCCGGTAGGCTTGCGCTACGCGCGTCGGTGATCGCCGCGGTGCTGACCGCCGTGTGGGTGCTCAACTGGGAGCATGGGTGGGTGACCCGCGACATGTTCGACTTCATGCTTCCGCCCAGCCAGCGGGGCGCATAACGCTATCGATGGGGGGCGGGGCGAACTGCCCCAGCAGCTTAGCTGGTCCGCAGCCGCTCCAGCGCCTGCGCCATCGCCACATAGAGCTTGCCCACTTCGGAGCCCAGCAGCGTCACCGCCAGCGCATTGCCGTCGCGGGTCGACAGCAGCGTGCGCAGCATGGCCTCGAAATCGTGGATGTAGCGGTTCACGTTGCTCCGGAAATCCGCATCCTCGTCATACAGCTCGGCGATTTCGCGCGCCTGCCGATTGTCGAGCAGGCGCACCGCGCGCCGGGTGAACACGCCGCGATCGCCGCGCAGATAGCTGGCCCAGGCGGTGTCGGAGACCTCGCCGGATAGCGACTTGGCGATGTCGATCGCGTTGGAATTGAGGCTTTCGGTAATCAGCGCCACGCGCCGCGCGAAGTCGTTGTCGACCTGCTCCTCGGCCCGCTCGCGCGCGACCGAGACGCGGGTTTCGAGATTGCCCGCCAGCTCGTTCACCAGCGCCAGCTGATCGCGCAGCTGGCGTGCGGCATCGCGTGCCGCATCGGCGGAGCGCCCTGTCGCTTCGCGCAGCTCGGCGAGCGCCTCGTCCGCCTGCGTGCGGACCGCATCGCCCACTGCACGGGCAGCCTCCTCGCCGATCCTGGTCCCGAGCTGCTCGCCTTCGCTCTCGGCATACTCCGCCAGCAGCGTGCGCGCCTTCTCGGCTGTCGTTTCGAGCTGGGAAACCGCCTCGGCGAGACGCTCGCTGGTGGCTTGTGCGACCACGCCGGTCTCTTCGTCGAGCGCCGCAAGCGTGGTGCGCAGCGCGGTAATGCCCTCGGCCATGTTTTCGCGCGTTTCGGCCAGCCGGTCGTCGATCCGGTCGGCGACGGAGAAGATCTCCTCCCCCTTCTCGCGGGTCTCGATCACGTAGGCTGACAGGCGCTCGCTCTTCTCGGCGCCTTCGTCGATTGTCCGGCGCAGCTTTTCGGAATTGTCGCGCAGCGCCTGCAAGCGCGCCTCGGCGGCTTCCATCGCGGTGGGCAGGACTTCGCGGCTGTGCTTGGCGCCCGCGTGGATCAGTTCGAGCAGGCGCACTCCGGCTTCGGTCACTTCGTCCAACGTGGTGCCGAGCGCGGCGAGCCCTTCGCGCCCGCTGCCGAGCCGCGTTTCGAGATCGTCCGTAGCCTCGAGCAGATTGTCTCGCGAGGATGCGGTGGTACTGGCGATCTCGGCCAGTCGCTCGCTCGCCTCGGCCAGCCGCTCGGCCGTGCTGTCGCCCGCTTCGGCAATTTCGCGGGCGATCTCGCCATGCTTTTCGCGGCGTTCCTCGACTGCAGTGTCGATCGCGGAGAGCCGATCTTCGAGCGAGGCAAGCGCCAGCCGCTCCATCTCTTCCAGCCGGGTGCGCCGGGCGTCGACCCAATCGACAAATTCGCGATCCCGCTCCTTCATCGACTCGTCGATCCGCACCGCCTCGTCATGCAGCGAGGCAAGCCGTGCCTGTGCCGATTCCATCGCATGCTCGTCGATCGACTGAACCTCGCCGATCGCGTCGGTCAGGCGTTCGCGAAGCTTGTCGATCCGGCCCTGAGCCGCCGCCAGCGCCTCCACTTCGCGACCGTCCAGATCCGCGCGGAAGCTCTCGCTGCGTTCGCGCAGCGCGGTGAAGCGCGCATCCGCCATTGCCTCGAGTTCGGCGACCCGGTCGCCCAGAGTGGTCAGCGTGCGATCGACTTGGGTGCGGAAATGTTCGACATGCCGCTCACCCGCCTCGCCGAATTCGTTGAGTTTGGTGAGGCCGGTTGTCAGGCCGTCGAGCGCGCCCTGCGCGCGCTCACCCGCCGAGCCGACGGCGTTGGCGGCATCGCGCGAGGCATTGGCGATCACCGGCAGATCGTCACGCAGGCGGGCCATGTTGGCCAGCGCGGTTTCGGAGACGCAGGCGATCCGCTCCACCTCTTCGCCGTTTTCGGCCACCAGCGCTTCGATCCGGTCGGCATTCTGCGACAGGCGCGAGGCGGCGACCCGGCCGTGCGATTCCAGTTCGCGGGTCTGCTGGGTCAGGAACTCGCGCGCCAGGCTCAGCTCGCGGTTGATCGCGGTCAGCCGGGTTTCGAGTTCCGCAATATCCACCGCAGCAGCACGGGCGGTCGCCCGGAAGCGCTTGCTCTGGCGGCCCATGCGCTGGCTCGCGGCGAACCATACGAAGGCGATCAGCAGGGCGGGGACGGACCAGGCGATGATCGCATCGGCCCACATGTTCGGGGCCATTCGGGTGAAACTGTCAGGCCCGCGCGCGATCACGAACAGCGCGGTCCACCCGGCCAGCGCGATCAGCGCAATGGCGGTGACCAGCGGGCTGGCGATACGTGGCATGCGCTCTGCGGGCGAATCCTCTTCGTCCACCAGCCAATCCTCGTCCGGAAAAGTGACCGGTTCGCGGAGAGGGCGCGCGGCATCCTCCGCCTTTGGCTCCGTCGTGTCCTTGCCGACTACTCTGATCGAAGAACCCCCACTCATGATCAGAGGCTTACCACGTTTCCGGGCCGGTTAAACCCCACGTTAACGCACCGCTCGCTACAATAATCCACATGGCTTTCGAGAATGCTGCCTTTACGGCCACGCTCACCGCTGCGGCGGGTGACGATCCTGCGCTGCTCAGCGAGCTGCGCGGCGCGTTTCGCGAAAGCCTGGCCCAGCAGATCGACCTGTTGCACCGTTCGCGGTGCGACGGGAACTGGCTGGTCGCGGCGCAGCGGATCAAGGGGCTGGCCGCCAGCTTCCACGCAGACGAGCTGATCGTGCTGGCTCAAAGCGCAATCGACGCCGCCCCGGGAGACCCGGTGGCGTTGCGCGGACTCGACGGTTTTCTCGCGGAATTCGATAGGGTTACGCCCGATTGATCCGGCGCCCTGCGGGGCGCGGGACGAATTGCGCAAAACCGCTGCATTTCCCCCCGAATCTTGCGCATTTCAGCCGTTCGGGGCCTGCATACGCGTGTCCGCTGTGCTAGACGCTGCGCATTGTGGCAAACGATCAGGGATAATCGCCCCTTAACGATAGGCGGCTAAGCAGGCAGCGTGACCGATAGCTCGATGAACAGCGTGCCGGATTCTATTCTGGACGACCACCCGGTCGACGCGGGCCTGCGTGCCGAGCTGGCGCGCGGCGACATGGCGCTGTCCACCCTCACGCCGGTCCTGACCCACTTCCTGAGCACCCACGACCGGTCCCTGTTCAGCGACTCGATCATCGCCCGTGTGCGCGGCATGATGCGCAGCGCCGCCTACCGCCTGCTGCGGGTCGAGGCGGAAGAGATCGGCGCGAACGACGTGTTCGGCTATGCCGAAAACCGGGCTGACGCGCTGGCTGAAGACCTCGCCACGCACGCCGCGTTTCTGAGCCATTGCCACGCGCTGTCGATCGAATGGCAGCTGGCCGACCGGCTGCGCGGGCGCAACGGGATCGATCCCGTACTCTCGCCGCTGCTGCAATCGCTGATCGCATCGGGCGATGGCGATCTGTCGGACGCGGCGATGGCCACGCTGGCCGCGCAGGCGCGCTTTATCGAGCAGCAGAAGCGCATGGAGATGCCGCTGGCCGAATTGCCGGAGGATCAGTTCGCCCACCTGATCGGCGTCTGGCGGCGCCAGCGCGAGGATGTGAGCGATGATCTGGCGAGCACGGTGGAAAGCCGCATCCGCCAGATGCGCAGCGAGAACGAGGCGCGACTTTCTTTGCTCGACCGCACTTTCCACGGGCTCGGCGCACGCAGCGACGTCGCGCTGTCACTGACCCATGCGGGTGCGGCGATGTTCCTGACCGCGCTGGGGCACAGGGCAGGGCAGGAGCGCGATATTGCGGTCGTCTCGACCAATGATCGCCAGCTTGTCCGCTTTGCGCTGTCTCTGCGCGCCGCGGGCCTCAGCCCGGCAGAAGCGCGGGCGCAATTGCGTTGCCTGCATCCCGACGCAACGCTGCCCGCCGCGGTCGATCAGTTGACGACCCAGGATGCGCGCGCGCTGCTATCCTCCTCGCCCTTCGGGCATGTCGAGTAAGCCCATGGATGAGAGTACAACCACCTATATCGCGCGTGCGCGCACGGATGCGACAGACCGCCTGATTGCGGCGGACGAGCCGCTTGCCTCGCTCCAGCGGCGGGCGGGGGGCGAGATCCCCGGCACGATCGCGATTCCGGAGCTGCGCGAACAGGTGCGCAAGGCGCGCCGCACGAACCTGCGGCTCGGGCGCACGATTCATGCGTTCGACGGGACCGACCGGATCAAGTCGTGGATGGAGATCGTGCCTGTCGAGGGAGACGATCAGTCGGAATCGGGCTGCTCGATCGGCATCGTCACCTGGCAGGCGAGCCCGCCGCCGGTTGAGCGTGACGACGAGGCTGCTGCGCGGCGCGATGCGATCGACGATGCGCTGGCGGAACTCCACGCGCGGCTCGACCCCGCGCAGAAGGTCCTGACCGTCCACACCGACGCCGAAGACCTGCAACCGCTGCTTCGGCGGATGAGCGAGAACCTCGGCCAGCCGTGGACCGATTTCGTCAATATCGCTGGCAGCCAGCACGCCCAGCCGCTGCACTGGCGGCTGCTCGATCAGTCACGCGTCTCGATCGATGGCAGCCCGCGCCAGTGGACTGCGCGGCTGATCCCGCTGGGTGAGCCGACCCCCGGATCGCAGGGCTTCGAGCTTTATCTGATCGCCAATCGCGCGTGGGTCACGCGGGCGCAGCGGCGCGACCGGCGGACCGAGGATGGCGCGTCGATCGGGCGCGATCTTACCCCGATCCTGCGCCAGCCGATCGCCCGCATCGTCGCCAACGCGGAGACGATCCGCGCGCGGCTCGCCGGGCCGCTAGGCGACGAATACAGCGAGTATGCGCGCGATATCGTCAACGCGGGGCAGCATCTGCTCTCGCTGGTTGACGATCTGACCGATCTCGAAGTGGTCGAGGCGGACGGTTTCCGCGCCGCGCCCGACCCGATCGATCTCGCCGATGTCGCGCGCCGCGCTGCCGGCATTCTGGCGGTTCGCGCGCAGGAGAAGCGAATCAAAATCAGCGCGCCACCTGCCGATGCGAGCCAGCCCGCCACTGCGGAGTTTCGCCGGGTACTACAGGTTCTGCTCAACCTTATCGGCAATGCGATCCGCTATTCGCCGGAAGGTTCGACCATCACGGTCACCCTCGGCTCCGATGAGAAGCGCGCGCGCGTATCGGTGATCGATCAGGGGCCGGGGCTCGACCAGCAGGCACAGCGCATAGTGTTCGACAAGTTCGAACGGCTCGGTCGCAGTGGCGGCGGCGGCTCGGGGCTTGGTCTCTACATTTCCAAGCGTCTGGCACAGGCGATGGGCGGCGATCTCACCATTACGAGCACTCCGGGCGAGGGTGCTACCTTCACGCTGTCGGTGCCCGGACGTAGCGAATAAAAAAAAGGCCGCGCAGATCGCGCGGCCTTTTCATTCAGGATACGCCTCAGCGCTTGTCGACGGGCACGTAATCACGCTGCGTCGGGCCGGTGTAGAGCTGGCGCGGACGGCCGATGACCTGCGCGGGGTCGGAGATCATCTCGTTCCACTGTGCGACCCAGCCGACCGTGCGAGCCAGCGCGAACAGCGCGGTGAACATGGTGGTCGGGAAGCCGATCGCCGAGAGGATGATGCCCGAGTAGAAATCGACGTTGGGGAACAGCTTCTTCTCGATGAAGTAGTCGTCGTTCAGCGCCATTTCTTCCAGCCGCAGCGCGGTTTCGAACACGGGATCGTCGACCTTGAGCGCTTCGAACACTTCGCGCACGGTCTTTTGCATCACGGTCGCACGCGGGTCGTAGTTCTTGTACACGCGGTGGCCGAAGCCCATCAGGCGGAACGGATCGTCCTTGTCCTTGGCCCGCTCGATATAGTGCGGGATGTTTTCCGGACGGCCGATCTCACGCAGCATGTTGAGCGCGGCTTCGTTGGCACCGCCATGCGCGGGGCCCCACAGGCACGCGATCCCGGCGGAGATGCACGCAAACGGGTTGGCGCCCGACGAACCGGCGAGCCGCACGGTGCTGGTCGAGGCATTCTGTTCGTGGTCGGCGTGGAGGATGAAGATCCGGTCCATCGCCTTTTCGACCTCGGGTATCACTTCGTAGGGCTCTGCCGGCACGCCGAAGGTCATGCGCAGGAAATTGCCCGTGTAGCTGAGCGAATTGTCCGGCTGCAGGAAGGGCTGGCCGATCGAATACTTGTACGCCATCGCCGCGATGGTCGGCATCTTGGCGATCAGGCGGTGGCTGGAAATCTTGCGATGTTCCGGGTCCGCGATGTCCGTGCTGTCGTGGTAGAAGGCCGACAGTGCGCCGACCACGCCGCACATGATCGCCATCGGGTGCGCGTCGCGGCGGAAGCCGCGATAAAACGTCATCAGCTGCTCGTGCAGCATGGTGTGACGGGTGATGGTGTAGGAGAACTCGTCCAGCTCGCTGGCCGAGGGCAGTTCGCCGTTCAGGAGCAGGTATGACACTTCCATGAAGCTGGAGTGCTCGGCCAGCTGGCCGATCGGATAGCCGCGGTGCAGCAGCACGCCTTCTTCGCCGTCGATGAAGGTCAGGGCGCTTTCACAGCTCGCGGTCGACTTGAAACCGGGATCGTAGGTGAAGCGGTTGGTCGATCCGTAGAACTTGCGGATGTCCACAACCTCGGGCCCGCACGTGCCTTGCAGCACGGGAAATTCCTGAGTGTCGCCGGCAATCTCCAGCTTGGCGGTAGTATCCGACATGTGGGTCTCCTTAGTCTTGAGTGGGGTTCGCCGAAACAGCCTGTGCGTCTATCCGCGCAAGCGACTCCTCCTTGCCGAGGAGGGCGAGAACATCGAAAATTCCAGGGCTCGTCGTGGTCCCGGTAAGGGCGGCACGAAGAGGTTGGGCGAGCTTTCCGAGGCCCACTTCCAGCCGCTCCGCAAGCGATTTGGTAGTGGCTTCCAGTGCCTCGATTGTCCAGTCGCTTTGCCCGGCGAGCTCGGCAGATACCTGCGCCAGCCGCGCCCGTGCCTCGTCGTCGAGCAGGCCCGCAGCCTTCTCGGTCATGGTGAGGGGACGCTTGGCGAACAGGAAGCGCGCATTCTCGGCTAGTTCGTGGGTGTCTTTCGCGCGGGTCTTGAGCACGGGCATGGCCCGGGTCAGCAGATCCTGGTCGATCTCTCCATCGACGCTGCCCGCCAGTTCGCCCGCGACGATCCCCGCCAGCCGCGCATCGGCGGCCTCGCGAATATAATGGCCGTTGAGGTTCTGCAGCTTCTTGATGTCGAAGCGTGCCGGGCTGCGGCCCACGCCGTCCAGATCGAACAGCTCGATCGCCTCGTCCTGCGTGACTTCCTCGCGGTCGCCATGGCCCCAGCCAAGCCGCAACAGGTAGTTGAACAGCGCTTCGGGCAGGATGCCCAGCTCGTCGCGATAGGCTTCCACGCCGACCGCACCGTGGCGCTTGGAAAGCTTGGCCCCGTCGCTGCCGTGGATCAGCGGGACATGGGCATAGGCCGGATCGTCCCACCCGCCTTCGATCGCGTTCATCGCGCGGTAGATGGGCAGCTGGCGGAAGGCGTTGTTGAGGTGATCGTCGCCGCGGATGACATGGGTCACGCCCATATCGTGGTCGTCCACCACCACCGCGAGCATGTAGGTCGGCGTACCGTCCGCGCGCAGCAGGATGTAGTCGTCGATCTCTTCGTTCCTGACGGTCACGCGGCCCTGAACCTGATCTTCGATCGCGGTCTCGCCGTCCTTGGCCACCTTGAGGCGGACCGTGAAGGGCTGGCCTTCCTGTTCGGGGCCAGGCTCGCGGTCGCGCCAGCGCCCATCATAACGCATCGGCTGCTTGTTCGCGCGCTGCTCGGCGCGCATCGCCTCGAGCTCCTCGGGCGTCGCGAAGCACTTGTAGGCGTGCCCGTTGGCGAGAAGGGTATTGGCGACTTCTGCGTGGCGCTGGGCCCGCTGCGACTGGAACACCGGCTCCTCGTCAAAGGAGAGGCCGAGCCAGTCGAGCCCTTCGATGATCTTGTCGATCGCGTCCTGCGTGGACCGCTTCGCGTCGGTATCTTCGATCCGCAACAGCGCCTTGCCGCCGTGGTGACGGGCGTAGAGCCAGTTGAACAACGCGGTGCGCGCGCCGCCGAGATGCAGGTAGCCGGTCGGAGATGGGGCGAAGCGTGTAATGATCGTACCGGTTTCGCTTGCCATCCTGGCGCGGTTCCTTTCCATTTCGGTTCATGACGACGCAGCCTTCGTCCACCGTTCCGTCTGACGACGCAACGAGCGGCAGCGACCTTCGATCCGATGGCGGAGCAGGTGCGGCCTATGGTGCAGCGCAGCGCAGGCTTTGGCAGGTGGTCGCGGTGATGTCCAGCCCGCTCGCAAGGGTCGCGCAGGGGCTCGATCGCAGCCTCGGCCATGCCGCGCTGGAGCGCGGCCCGTGGGTGATCGTCGCCGTGATCGCGGGGATCGCGGCGTGGTTCGTGTTGCCGGTGCCAGCGGCGTGGATTGCCGCGATCGGGGTGGCGCTGGGCATCGCGCTGGTCGGGGCGTGCTTGCTGCGGGTGGACCGCGTGCCCGATCTGGCGCTGGGGCGGGTGGCGTGGGGTCTGGCGGTCGCGTTCGGGATCGCTCTGATCTGGGCTCGCTCGACCAGCGTGGGTGAGCCAGCGATCGAGCATCCGCAGATTCTGACGATGCACGCCCGCATCCTCGAGCGGGAGGAGCAGCCCGCGCGAGAGCGTGTCCGTCTGGTGCTTGCAGCGCGCGACGAGCAGGGCGAGGCGGTCAAGCTGCGGATCAACGTGCCGCAGGAGCAGGCGAGCCCGGCGATGCAGCGCGGCGCGGTGATCGGTCTGACCGCGCGGCTGATGCCGCCCGCGCCTCCGCTGGTGCCGGGTGGATACGACTTCGCGCGCGCCGCGTGGTTCCAGGGGCTGGCGGCAACCGGATCGGCGGTCGGCCCGGTCGACGTGATCGCGCCACCATCGCCGGGCTGGGGCGGGATCGCGGCGGTCCAGCGTAACCTCTCCGCACACGTCCGCAGCCAGCTCGGCGGGTCGGCAGGTTCGATCGCGGCCGCCTTCGCCAGTGGCGACCGGGGCGCGATTGCCGAGGCGGACGAGGTGGCGATGCGCGATGCAGGGCTGACCCATCTGCTCTCGATCAGTGGGTTGCATGTGAGCGCGGTGGTCGCGGCGGCGTATTTCCTGGCGTTCAAGCTGCTGGCGCTGTGGCCGTGGCTGGCATTGCGCGTGCGCCTTCCGGTCGTCGCCGCAGCTCTCGGCGCGCTGGCGGGGATCGGGTACACGCTGCTGACCGGCGCGGAGGTGCCCACGGTGCGCAGCTGCGCGGCCGCGGTGCTGGTGCTGGTCGCGCTGGCGCTGGGGCGAGAGCCGCTGACCTTCCGTCTGCTCGCGGTCGCCGCTGGCTTTGTTCTGCTGCTGTGGCCCGAGAGTGTGGCGGGGCCCAGCTTCCAGATGAGCTTCGCCGCTGTGCTCGCGATCGTGGCGCTGCATAACAGCGCGCCGGTGCGCGCGTTCCTCGCCCCACAGGAGGAGGCGTGGTTCATGCGGCCGCTGCGCGGCGGGGCGATGCTGCTGGTGACGGGCTTGGTCATCGAGATCGCGCTGATGCCGATCGTGCTGTTCCACTTCCATCGGACGGGGATGTATGGCGCGCTGGCCAACATGGTCGGCATTCCGCTGGTCACCTTCGTGTCGATGCCGCTGATCGCGCTGGCGCTGTTGTTCGACCTTGTTGGCCTCGGCGCGCCGGTGTGGTGGCTGGCGGGGGCGTCGCTCGACATGCTGCTGGGCATTGCGCATCTCACCGCGAGCCAGCCGGGTGCGGTCAAGCTGGCACCGCATATGGGCGGTCTCGCGTTCGGCCTGTTCGTCGCCGGAGGTCTGTGGATCGCGCTGTGGAGCGGGGGAGGGCGTTTCTGGGGTTTCGTGCCGGTGCTGATCGCGACCATCCTGCTGCTCTCCACTTCGCGCCCCGACGTGCTGGTCTCGCGTGATGGCCGCGATGTCGCGATCATCGAGGACGGGCGGCTGATGAGCCTGCGTGAGAGCCAGTCCTCCTACGCCAGCGACACGCTGGCCGAGTTGGGCGCGCTCGACGGGCTGCCGCTGCCGCTCTCGCAATGGCCCGGTGCGCGGTGCAGCGCGGAGTTCTGCATCGCAACCATCGAGCGCGAGGGGCGGCGTTACCGCCTGCTGCTGGCGCGCGGGCGCGAGTATGTGACCGAGCGTGATCTGGCCGCGGCCTGCGCGCGGGTGGACATTGTGGTCGCCGACCGCTGGCTGCCCTACAGTTGCCGCCCGCGCTGGCTCAAGGCCGACCGGCGGATGCTCGAGCAGACTGGCGGGCTCGCGATCCGCCTGTCCTCACGCGAGGTCGAAACGGTCGCGCAGGGTCAGGGCGCGCATGGTTGGTGGCACGGGGCGGGCGGCGTCCCGCGCGAAGCGGAGCGCCGCACCGGCTCCGATCAGTGATAGCGGCGCAGCAGCCCCGCGAGCTTGCCCTGAACCTGCACGGCACGCGCGTCGTAGACCTGCGGTTCGTAGCTGGGATTGGCGGGATCGAGCCGGACCCGGCCGCCTTCACGCCACAGGTATTTGAGTGTCGCTTCCTCGTTCTCGACCAGCGCGACCACGATGTCGCCATCGCGCGCGGTGTCGGCGCGGCGGATCAGCGCATAGTCGCCGTCGAAGATGCCAGCTTCGATCATCGAGTCGCCGGAGACTTCCAGCGCGAAATGCTCGCCCGGGCCGAGCAGTGCGGCGGGCACCGGCAGGCTCTGGTGATCTTCCAGCGCTTCGATCGGGGCGCCGGCGGCGATCCGTCCGTGCAGCGGAATGTCGATCACGTCGTTTGCCGCCTCGGGCATCCGCGCAGGCACACTGGTCGTCCGCGCACCCAGATCGTTCGCCGCCTTGGGCGTCGATCCGGCGACTGCACTCTCGGGCATCTTGAGTACTTCGAGCGCGCGCGCACGGTTGGGCAGGCGGCGGATGAAGCCGCGTTCCTCGAGCGCGGAAATCAGCCGATGCACGCCCGACTTGCTCTTGAGGTCGAGCGCCTCCTTCATTTCCTCGAAAGAGGGCGAGATGCCGGTTTCTTCCAGACGTTCATGGATGAACCGGAGCAATTCATGCTGTTTCGCCGTCAACATCGGACTTCTTCTCCGCATTACTTGTTCGCGGCCTCATGCGAACGAATGCGGAACAACTAGGCAACCATCCGGAACAAGTCAAGCATATGTGCGGGTTTCCAACAGGAACGCCGGAACAAACGCCCCCGCTTCGGATGCTTCGGCACGCGCGGGCCGATCGATGAGTACTTGCGCCTGTGCGAGCGGGGTCAGCGCGGAGCTGTCCTGAAGCTCCGCCGCGACCAGCCCGTCTGGGGTCCACCGCGCACGCAGAAACTCGCGCCTGCCGCCGCCGGGGGGCAGATCGCGGGCGAGCAGCATGGGAATCGCGCGCGGCAGGCAGTCCTTCGCACCGGCCATGCGCAGCAGCGCAGGGACCATGAAGAGGAACCCGGTGACGAAGCTCGACACCGGATTGCCCGGCAGCCCCAGCACCACCGTACCGGCGCGTCGCGCGACCAGCAGCGGTTTGCCCGGCTTGATCGCGATCCGCCAGAAGTCGAGCGTGAAGCCCGCCGCTTCCAGCGCAGGCTTGACCAGGTCGTGCGGACCCACCGAAGCGCCGCCACTGATAACGACCAGCGCGGCGTCCTCGCTCGCTGCAAGGATTGCGCGCGTGATCTCCTCCGCATCGTCTGCGACCGGTCCGATCTGGCGGACCTGCGCTCCGGCCTCACGCGCCATCGCGGCCAGCATCGCGCCGTTGACCGCGGGCGTCTGGTGCGGCTCGCAGGCGGTCGGATCGCGGGCGAGTTCGTCGCCGCACTCGATCACCGCGACGCGGGGGGCATCATGCGTCACGACCTCGGCCAAACCGCCCGCCCGCGCCAGTGCGGTCTGCGCCGCGCCCATGCGTGTGCCCGCCTCTAGAAGCGTGTGGGACGCCTTGAAGTCGAGCCCGGCGCGACGGATGAAGCGAGCGGTCGGCGGCTCGGTCGCGGTGAGGCGCGTCCCGTCGACCTGCGCCTCCTCCTGCACCAGCACCGCATCCGCGCCGAGCGGCATCTGCGCGCCGGTCGAGATGCGGATCGCGTCTCCCTTGCCCAGCACCATGTCGTATGGCGCACCCGCGCGGCTCTCGCCCTTGAGCAGCCATGGGCCGTCGCCAGAGGTGGCATAGCCATCCATCGCCGAGAGGTCCGTCGGCGGCTGCGTGCGGCGCGCGATGACGGGCTCTGCCAGGAACAGGCGGGCGCTTTGGTCCACCGGGCAGGGGCTGGCAGGGGTTGGTGAGAGCAGGTCGAGCAGCCGGACCTGCGCCTCCTCCAGTTTCAGCGGTGCGCTCATGCCGCCGTTCCTCCAAGGGCCTCATCCGCGTGCCAGTCGCCAGACTTACCGCCGGTCTTGGCCAGCAGCCGGACCTGTTCGATCACCATGCCCTTATCCAGCGCCTTCGCCATGTCGTAGATCGTCAGCAGCGCGATGTTGCACGCGACCATCGCCTCCATCTCGACCCCGGTCTTGCCGGTGAGCGAGGCGGTGGCGGTGACGCGCACGGCGTCATCCTCGACCGCGCACTCCACGCTCACGCTGTCGAGCGCGAGCGGATGGCATAGCGGGATGAGGCTGGCGGTCTGCTTGGCGGCCATGATCCCGGCAATGCGCGCGGCGGCGAGCACATCGCCCTTGGGCACGGTGCCATCGCGGATCGCGGCCAGCGAGGCGGCATTCATCGCGATCCGGCCGGTGGCGGTGGCGGAACGGGCGGTTTCAGCCTTGGCGCCGACATCGACCATGCGGGCCGAGCCATGCTCGTCCAGATGCGTAAGGCCGCTCATCTCGTCGCTCCTGCAGAACGGCTGACACACCTGACACACTGTCTAAAGGCAAAAAAGCCGCCCGCCCGCATCACGCTGGACATCGATGGGAGAGCGTGCAGCAAGGGCAGGATGCGGGCCATGCGCCGATCATGCCACGCAAGACGCGTGTAGGACAGACTCAGCGTGTCAGCAGAGCGCGCGTTGCCGCCTCGACATCCGCCTGCCGCATCAGGCTTTCGCCAACCAGAAAGCCGTGCGCGCCCGCCGCCTCCAGCCGGGTGCAGTCGGCGGCGCTGCCGATGCCGCTTTCGGAGATCAGGAACGCGCCTTCGGGTGCGAGAGGGATCAGCGTCTCGGTGGTGGCGATGTCGGTCGTGAAGCTGCGCAGATCGCGGTTGTTGACCCCGATCAGGCGCGACTTCAGCTTGTGCGCGCGCTCCATTTCGGCAGCGTCGTGGACCTCGACCAGAACGTCCATGCCGAGTTCGTCCGCCGCAGCTTCGATCTCGGCCGCCTGCTGGTCGGTGAGCGCGGCGACGATGATCAGGATCGCGTCCGCTCCCATCGCGCGCGCTTCACCGCATTGCCACGGATCGACCATGAAATCCTTGCGCAGCGCGGGCAGGGCGACCGCTTCGCGGGCGGCGACGAGATAGTCGGCGTGGCCCTGGAAGTACTTGTCATCCGTGAGGACCGAGAGGCACGATGCGCCCGCAGCGGCATAGGCTTTGGCGTGTTCGGCGGGCTGAAAATCCTCCCGAATCAGGCCCTTGGACGGCGAAGCTTTCTTGATTTCTGCGATCAGCGCGCGGCCGCCATCCGCGTGGGTCTGGCGTAGTGCGGCTTCGAACCCGCGCGGCGGGGCCTGCGCCGCGATCCGGGCGATGAGTTCGCTGACTTCGGTTTGCGCCTGCCGCTCGGCAACTTCGTCGCGCTTGGTGGCGCAGATTTCTTCGAGTTTGTTCAACCGTCTAACCTCAATGTCCGTCCACCCTGAGCTTGTCGAAGGGTCGCACTTTTACTTTTCAGCCACACCAGAAGAAGGACGGTCCTTCGACAAGCTCAGGATGGGCGGTACTCGTCGAAACTCACTTCGCCATCGCAATCCAGCGCTCGAGCAGCCGCTGCGCCCCGCCGCTGTCGATCGCCTCTGCGGCGCGCGCGGCGCCTTCCTTCCAGTCCTCGGTCTCGCCCGCTGCGATCAGCGCGGCGGCGGAGTTGAACAGCACCGCGTCGCGATAGGGGCCGGGCGTGCCTTGCAGCAGTGCGCTCAGCGCCTTGGCGTTGTGCTTCGGATCGCCGCCCCGGATCGCTTCGACCGGCGCGTGTTCGAGGCCCGCGAGCCCCGCATCGACGCGGCGCATCGCGAATTCATTGCCGGTGACGTCCGCCATCTCGTTCCCGGCGGCGAGGCTCAGTTCGTCGAGCCCCTCGTCGCCCGAGACGATCAGCGTGCGCTCGGTGCCGAGGCGCGCGGCCGCCTCGCCATAGATCGAGACGTAGCCGGGGCGCGCGATACCGATCAGCTGGCGCTTGATGCCGACCGGGTTGGACAGCGGGCCCATCAGATTGAAGATCGTGCGGCGACCCAGTTCCTTGCGAATGGGCTGAATGCGCCGCATCGCGGGGTGGTGGTTCGGCGCGAAGAGGAAGCAGATGCCGATCTCGTTCAGCGTCTTCTCCGCCGTGCGCCCGGCGGCTTCCATATCTAGGCCGAGCACCTCCAGCGTGTCCGCCACGCCCGAGAGCGAGGAGATTGCCCGGTTGCCATGCCGCGCCACCGGCACCCCGCAGGCCGCGACCACGAGACCGACGGCGGTCGAGACGTTGAGCGTATGGTGCCCGTCACCGCCCGTGCCGCACACGTCGATCGCGTTGTCGGGCCCGTCGACCGGGATGTAGCGCGCGCGAAGAGCCCGCGCCGCGCCCGCGATTTCGTCGGCGGTTTCGCTGCGTTCGGTCATCGCGAGCAGGAAACGCGCGATCTCCTGATCGGTGGCTTCCCCGTCGAGGATCCAGCCGAAGACCTCCTCGGCCTCTGCCTCGTTCATGTGCGGGACGGCGAGCGGGAGCGACTTCATGCCGCCTGCCTTTCGCGCGCTTCGATACCGCAAAGCCGCAGGAAATTGGCGAGCAGGTCGTGCCCGTGCTGCGTGGCGATGCTCTCCGGGTGGAACTGTACGCCGTGGATCGGCAGCTCGGTGTGACGGAAACCCATCACACTGGTGCCGTCGAGCCCCGGCGTCTCGCTGGTCGCGTTGACTTGCAATGCCTCGGGAATGTCCTCGACCACCAGCGAGTGATAGCGGGTGGCGTTGAAGGGGCTGGGGAGGCCCGCGAACACGCCGCTGCCGTCATGCGTCACCGCGCTGGTCTTGCCGTGCATCAACCCGCCCTGAACCACGCGCCCGCCGAAATGCTGCCCGATCGCCTGATGGCCGAGGCACACGCCCAGCAGCGGCAGTTGTGCGTCGGCGCACGCGGCCACCGTATCCAGCGTGATCCCCGCCTCGTTGGGCGTGCGCGGGCCGGGCGAGAGCAAAATGCCCTTCGCCCCACCGGCCACCGCCTCGCGAGCGGTCAGCGCGTCGTTGCGCTCCACGCGCACTTCGGCACCCAGTTCCTGCAGGTAGTGGACCAGGTTGAAGGTGAAGCTGTCGTAATTGTCGATGACGAGGATCATGGCAGTCCCTTGCGCCGATAGAGCGCAGCAGATCAAGCCCTGCGCGTCGCGAGGCGGTCGATCGCCAGCACCGCGAGCGCTCCGGCAGCGTAGCAGGCGATGTCGACCGGATCGAACCCGCTCCCCAGCACGGTCGCGGCTACAGCATTGTCCTCCAGGCCGACCATGCCCAGAATTACGACCAGTTGGCCGAGTTCGATCACCAGCGCGATGCCGAAGGCGCTTGCCGCCGCGAGCAGCGGGCCGATGGGCAAAACCGCGCGTAGGGCGCAATGGACCAGCATCACTGCGAGGACATCGCCCAGATACGGGCGCACGAACCGATCCCTGACATAGAGCGCGATCAGCACTTCCACGACCAACAGGATCACCGCGGCCAATGCGTGGCCCGGCCGCCGGATGAGCATCAGCCCGCCAATTTGTCCGTCGCGCGCACCAAGCCGTCGATGATACCCGGCTCGCCTGCCGAATGGCCTGCATCGTGGACGATCCACAGCTCGGCTTCGGGCCAGGCCTTCTTCAGCTCCCATGCGGAGACGGGCGGGGTGCAGATGTCGTGGCGGCCCTGCACGATGATGCCGGGGATGTCCTTTATCTTGCCGACGTCGCGCAGCAGCTGGCCTTCTTCGAGGAAGAAGTTTTCGAGGAAGAAGCGCGCGCAGATACGGGCGAAGGGGACGGCCTTGGACGGATCGGCGAAGCTGCCCAGCAGCTCCTCGTTGGGCAGCAGCGTGGCGACATTGCCTTCCCACAGCGACCATTCCTTCGCGGCGGCGAGGCGCGTTTCCTCGTCGTCGCTGGTCAGGCGGGCGTGGTACGCTTTCACCAGATCGCCGCGCTCGTCCTCGGGGATCAGGCCGGTGAACTTGTCCCATTGTTCGGCCATGATCTCGCTCGCGCCGTAGGAGTAGAGCCAGTCTTTCTCCTTCTGGCGGCCGAGGAACACCCCGCGCAGCACGATCTCGCTGGTGCGTTCGGGATAGGTCTGCGCGTAGGCGAGCGAGAGCGTCGCGCCCCAGCTGCCGCCGAAGACCTGCCATTTCTCGTGCCCGCACATCTGGCGCAGCCGCTCGATATCCTCGACGATCCGCCAGGTGTCGTTGTTCTCGATCTCCGCAAACGGCAGCGACTTGCCGCAGCCGCGTTGGTCGAACAGCAGCACGTCGTACTTCTCCGGGTTCCACTGGCGGCGGTGCGCGGGCGACATGCCGCCGCCGGGGCCACCGTGGAGGAAGACTGCAGGCTTCGCGCCGGGCGTGCCGACCCGCTCGTAATAGAGCGAGTGCCCTTCGCCGACATCGAGCATGCCGGTCTCGTAAGGTTCGATTTCGGGATAGAGCGTGCGTTCGTATTCCATCATCATTCCTTGAATTCGACGACCACCAGCGGGCCCAGATCGGCGCGGGTATCCATCCGCCCGCGCGCAGGGTCCCACAGGCTCGATACCGTCCCGTCGAGATAGAGCGCGTTCGGCGTCTTCGCCACGTCGCGGAAGAAACGCGCGAACTGGCCGAAGCTCACCGGGCGGCTCGAAATCACGAAATGCGCCTTGCCGTCCTTGTCGATCCCAACGCCGTTGCGGATGCGCTTGGAGGGGCCGTCCGCCGAAATCTCGGGATGGACCTTGCCCTCGATCAGCAGCATCGGGCCGCTCTGCGTGCCGAAATCGGGGCGGTCGCCCACCGTGTGGTAGAAATCGTCCGTGGTGCGGATGCGCCAGGTGCTGCCGGTGCCGTAAAACACGCCGTTGGGCTTCAGGTGGAAATTGCCCGAACCCTCGTTGCGGTTGAGTTCCTGCAGCCGATCCTTGTTCTGGACGTAATAGCCGATCGGCTTGCCTTCACCGTCGTACATCCCCGCATTCATCGCGAAGGCGACGCGCGGTGCATCCTTGGGCCGCGAGACGGAATATTTGGCGAGGCTGCGGTAGGGCGGATTGCCGAGAACCATCGCCACGCGATGCTTTGCCGGATCGGCGACGCATTCGGTAAAGACGACATCCTCGAAGCGGACCGGCTGACACGCAGAATCCTCGGGCGCGGTGGTCTCGCTGGGTGTCGGCGTGGGCGTCGGGCTGGCCGAAGGCTTCGCCTCGGCCTGCTCGGCACGCGCGATTTCGACGCCCTTCTCGCCACTGATATCGGTGCGGATCACGGGATCGCCCGCAGCAGGCTGATCGCAGGCAGCCAGCGCAACCAGCGATAGGGCGATGAGGGGGACGCTGCGGCGCATCACTGGCCGAACCCCGCTTCGCCAGCCACCCGCACCGCTTCGCGCGCGGCGGCGAGCAGCGCGCCTGCCTTCGCCTCGCACTCGCGCTGTTCGGAGGCCGGATCGCTGTCCGCAACGATGCCCGCCCCGGCGGTGACGTGCAGCGTGCCGTCCTTTACCAGCCCGGTGCGCAGGACGATGCACGAATCGAAGCTGCCGTCGGGCGCGAAATAGCCGACGCCGCCCGCGTAGGGCCCGCGCTTCTCGTTCTCCAGCTCGGCGATGATCTCGCACGCGCGCAGCTTGGGCGCGCCGCTGACGGTGCCTGCGGGGAAGCCTGCGAACAGCGCATCTAGCGCGTCTTTCCCGGCGTCTAGGCGGCCCTGAACATTGCTGACGATATGCATGACGTGACTATAGCGCTCAACCATGAAGCTGTCCGTCACTTCGACACTACCCGGTGTGGAAACACGACCAGTGTCGTTGCGCCCGAGATCGAGCAGCATCAGATGCTCGGCGCGCTCCTTGGGATCGGCGAGCAGCTCGCGCTCCGCCGCGCGGTCCGCCTCGGGCGTCTTGCCGCGCGGGCGGGTGCCGGCGATCGGGCGGATGGTGATCTGCCCGTCTCTCAGCCTCACGAGAATTTCCGGGCTGGAGCCGACCATGCCGACCTCGGGCAGATCGAGCAGATAGAGGAAGGGCGAGGGGTTCACCCGCCGCAGCGCGCGATACAGCGCCATTGCGGAATGGGGGAAGGGGGTGGTGAAGCGCTGGGCGAGCACCACCTGGAAAATGTCTCCTGCAACGATGTAGTCCTGCGCGCGTGCGACCCGCGCGGCGTAATCATCCCCCGCGACGGTCGGGCGCAGGTCCATCGTCGCCGGATCGAGCGTGTCCGGCACGGCATCGCCGTGCGGAACAGGCTGCGACAGGCGCCGCAGCGCCTCCTCGATCCGTTCTTCCGCGGCGTCCAGCACATCAGCTGCCTCAGCATCCGAGGGCCAGACCGGCGCGATCACGAACACCTCGTCGGTCAGCGCGTCGAACACCAGCACCAGCCCGGGGCGGGTGAACACCATATCGGGCAGGCCCAGCGGATCGTCGCTGGCACGCGGCAGTTTCTCGACCAGTGCGAAGGTCTCGTACCCGAAATAGCCGACCAGCAGGGCGAGGGCGGGGGGCAGATCCTCCGGCGTGGGCATCGCGATCTCGCCCAGCAGGTGGCGCAGCGCGGCCAGCCCGTCGCCTTCGAACGGGACGAAGGCATCGCGGTTGCGCCGCCAGTCGCGATTGACCTCGGCGCTCTCGCCATCGGCGCGCAGCACCAGATCGGGATCGAGCCCGAGCATGGAGTAGCGCCCGCGAATCTCTCCCCCCTCGACCGATTCGAGCAGGAAGTCTCCGCGCCCGTCCTCCATCAGCGCGCATGCCGCGCCGACCGGGGTCAGCGTATCGGCGATGCGCCGCTGCCAGACGAGCGCGGGCAGGCCCTGTGTCAGCCGGTCATGTGCGGCATCACGATTACGCAGCATCTCGCGGCGACTAGTTGGCGGACTGGCCGGTGAGCTGGCGGCGTACGGTTTCGATCGCGTCCGCATTGCGCTCGATCCCCACTTCGGTGCGGATCGCCTTGCGCAGCTGATCGCCGTACTCGCGGCTCAGCAGCTGGCTGTAGCCGCGCCGTGCCTCACCCATCAGCGGATCGTCCTTGTCGATCTTGCCGGCGGTGATCTCTTCCAGCTGGACGAGGAAGAACCCGGCATTGCGCGGTGCCTCGAGCCGCTTGGCAGTGCCTGCGGACATCGCGAACATCAGCGAGATCGGCGGGTTGGGGCGCTGCATCTGCATCATTTGCTCGCGCGTCAGGCTGAGCGGCTGGGCCGGCGGCAGGCTGACCTTCTCGGCCCGCATGGCCTCGGCCAGCGAGTCTCCGCCGCGCACCCGCTTGAGGATCCGGTCGGACGCAGCCTTGGCCGCCTTGGCGCCTTCGGCCATCGCCCAGCGTGCGGAGACCGCATCGCGGATTTCCTTGAGCGGCGGGACCGCGGCAGGAGAGATGTCTGACGCTTCGTAGAGGACGAAAGTCTTGCCCGTCTCGACCTCGGCGATCTGCGGCTGGCCTTCGCGCATCTGGAACACGGTCTGGATCAGCGGCTGCACGATTTCGGGAGCGGCGTCGCCCGGCTGGCCCCCGAACACCTGACCATTGGCGAGCAGCGGGCGCGTGGTTTCGGTTTCGAGCTTGAGCGCATCGGCGATGTCGCTGAAGGATTCGCCGCTATTGACCCGCTCGTCGATCGTGCTCGCCAGTTCGGTCAGCGCGCGGCGCTGCTTTTCCGCGCGCAGCGCGTCGGCGATTTCGTCACGGGCCTGGGCGAGGGTGCGCGCCGCGATCGTCTCCACATCGTCGATCCGCACGACGTGATAGCCGAGCGGGCTGCGCGCGATCGCCGCGATCTTGCCCCGACCGGCGGAGAAGACCGCCTGCGCCACCGCGGAATTGGCCTGCTGGGCGTAATCCTCACGCGTGATCGGGCCAATCTGCTGCGTTTCCAGGCCGGCTTCCTCCGCAACCTGAGTCAGCGAAGCGCCTTCGGAGACGCGCTTGCGGAAGCTCTCGGCCGCCTGCTTGGTCGGCACGATCAGCTGGGTGAAGGTGCGGTTCTCGCTCGCGCGATAGAGGTCGGCATTGTCCTGGTAACGTTTCTTGATCTCGGCAGCGGTCGGCTCGATCGAGTCGGTCAGCTGCTCGGTCCCGAAGCGGGCATAGCGCACCTGCCGCCGCTCGGGCCGCATGAAGTCGGTGCGGTTTGCGTTGTAGAAAGCCTGCAGCTGCTTGGCGGTCGGGTCGTCCTTGGGGGCGAAGAGTTCGGCGGGGACCAGCGCGATCGAACCCTCGCGCTTCTCGCGCAGCTGGGTGGCGTAGCGCGCGACGATACTGTCGGGGAATTTCGCGCCGAACACGGCAGGCACCAGCACTTGCTGGGCGATCAGCCCGTCGGACAGGTCTTCGCGCACGATCTGGTCGGTCAGCCCCTGCTGCTGCAAAGCGGCGCGGTAGACATCGGCGCTGAAGCTGCCGTCGGGGCCGCGGAAGGCGGAGATCATGCGGATTTCGCTGTTGATCAGGTTTTCGCCCGCGCGCACGCCCAGCATCCTGCCGAATTCGGACACCGCGACCCGGTCCAGCAGGGTGTCCAGCACCTGCGTCAGCCCGCCATTCTCGACGAATTCTTCCATCGAGAGCGTCGGGTCGTCCTGCTGCACCTGGCGGAAGGCATTGTCGGTCGACTGGCGTAGTTCGGCGGTGGTCACGTCTTCATCGCCCACCACGGCGACATTATTTGTCCCCGAAAGACCGCCGAAAGAGCCCGAACTGCCGACATCGCCGGCGGCAAAGGCGATCGCGATCAGGACCAGAAAGCCGATCGTCAGACCGAGGCCGATCTTGGACTGGAAGAAGGACCGGAAGAAATTGATCATGGGTGCGGGGGCCTTACGGGTGGAAGCTGGCAGATTGCTGGTAAGCACCGGCGCTGTGTTGCGCTGGCGCATCGCGCGCAAGCCTTAATTCGGCGAAGAGCGTGCCGCAAGGCGAGCATGGTTTTGACCTTGGCGGCGTCCTTCGCTACCGAGCCGCGTCTGCGTAACGGGAGAAACCCGCTGCGCGACATTATTTCTTAGAAAAACAGCAGGAAACCTATCGGAATGGCGATCCGCCCTTTCATCGTTGGCAATTGGAAGATGCACGGCACGCGTGCGATGCTGTCCGAAGCGCGCGCGATCGACCGCGCAGCGCAGCGGCTGATGCAGGTCGAGATCGCTCTCGCACCGCCCTACACCCTGATTCATCCTGTCCGCCGCGAGGCCGAGCAGATCGGCGTCGGTGCGCAGGATTGTCACCCCGCCGATGGCGGCGCGCATACCGGCGATATTTCCGCCGCGATGGTCGCCGATGCGGGCGCGGGCTTCGTGATTCTGGGCCACAGCGAGCGGCGCCAGGGCCATGGCGAGAAAGATTCGCTGATCTGCGAGAAGGGCACCGCCGCGCTTGCCGCCGGGCTCAAGCTGATCCTGTGCTGCGGTGAGCCGATGGAGAAGCGCGAATCGGGCAAGGCGGTCGATTTCGTTCTCCGCCAGCTCAAGGCATCGCTCCCCGCCACGATCGAAGAAGCAGGGGAGCGGCTGACCATCGCCTACGAACCGATCTGGGCGATTGGCAGCGGCCGCGCCGCGAGCATCGACGAGATCGTCGAGATGCACACCGCGATCCGCGCCTTCCTGGTCAAGACCTTCGGCGAGGAAGAGGGCGCAGCGGTCCGCATCCTCTATGGAGGTTCGGTCAATGCCGAGAACGCGGCGGAGATCATCGCCGGGGACGAGGTTGGCGGTGCGCTGGTCGGCGGGGCGAGCCTGTCTGCCGAAAGCTTCATGAACATCGTGCTCGCGGTGCAGGAAGTTATCACCAACCGCGATTGAGCCGGGGCGGGGCGCAGGCATTGCTTGCCTAACGCGCGCCAAGATCCCATCTGGCACCAAGATATCAGCCGAAAGCAGCCATCATCATGTTTCTTTTCCTCACCGTTCTCCAGGCGATCATCGCAGCCGCGCTGGTCGGCGTGATCCTGATGCAGCGTTCCGAAGGCGGCGGCCTCGGGATCGGCGGCGGCGGTTCGCCTGGCGGCATGATGAGCGCACGTGGCGCAGCGGACTTCCTGACCCGCGCGACCCGCTGGCTGGCAGTCGTCTTCGTGGTCCTGTCGATCATCCTCGCTTCGCTCGCGGTGAACATGACCGGGACCGATTCGATCGAATCGACGCTCGACCGCAATGTTGCCCCTGCTGCGCCGGCCGATCCGCTGGCGCAGGGCGGTGCGACCGCACCGGCAACTGCACCCGCACAGCAGGGTGACGCGGCCGATCAGGGCGACGCGACCGACCCGCTCGCAGACGCAACCGAATAAATTTCCTCAAAAGGCGGTGATGGAGGCGGGCCGACGCGTTGCAACGGCTTGCCTTCGCACGCCCTTAACCCGTAAGGCCCACCTCCCATGGCGCGGTATATTTTCATCACCGGCGGCGTGGTTTCCTCGCTCGGCAAAGGTCTCATGGCGGCATCGCTCGGCGCGTTGCTGCAGGCGCGTGGCTACAAGGTCCGCATCCGCAAGTTCGACCCCTATCTGAACGTCGATCCGGGGACCATGAGCCCGTACCAGCACGGCGAGGTCTACGTCACCGACGACGGAGCGGAGACCGACCTCGATCTTGGTCACTACGAACGCTTCACCAATGTTTCCGCGCATCAGGCGGACAACATCACGAGCGGCCGGGTCTATCAGGACATCATCGCCAAGGAGCGCCGCGGCGACTTCCTGGGCGCGACGGTGCAGGTGATCCCGCACGTCACCGACGCGATCAAGGAATTCGCGCTGGCCGACCAGGGCGACCACGATTTCATCCTGTGCGAGATCGGCGGCACCGTGGGCGACATCGAATCGCTCCCTTTCATGGAGGCGATTCGCCAGCTGCGGAACGAGCTGGAGCCGATGCAGACGCTCAGCGTCCATGTGACGCTGGTGCCCTTCATCGCTGCGGCGGGCGAGCTGAAGACCAAGCCGACCCAGCATTCCGTGCGCGAACTCGCCGCACTGGGGATCAAGCCCGATATCCTGCTGTGCCGGTGCGAGCATTTCCTGCCTGAATCCGAGCGCCGCAAGATCGCCCAGTTCTGCAACGTGCGTGCCGAATCGGTGATCCCCGCGCTGGACGCGGCCTCGATTTACGCCGTGCCGCTGCAATATCACGAGGAAGGGCTGGACCGCGAAGTGCTGCGCGGGTTCGGCATTACCGACGCGCCGGAGCCCGATCTGGCCCCGTGGCGCGAAGTGACCGACCGCTATTTCCACCCCGAAGGCGAAGTGACGATCGGCGTGGTCGGCAAGTATGTCGGCCTCAAGGATGCGTACAAGTCGCTCAACGAAGCGCTGATCCATGGCGGCATGGCCAACAAGGTGCGGGTCAAGCTGCGCTGGATCGATGCGGAAATCTTCGAGCAGGACCCGTCCGACATCGCCGCCCAGCTGGAGCCGCTGCACGGCATTCTGGTGCCAGGCGGATTCGGCGAACGCGGCAGCGAGGGCAAGATCGCCAGCGTGCGCTTTGCGCGCGAACGCAAGGTGCCGTTCTTCGGCATCTGTCTCGGCATGCAGATGGCCTGCATCGAAAGCGCGCGCGCGGCCGGCGTGACCGCAGCCTCCTCCACCGAATTCGGCGAGACCACCGAACCGGTGGTCGGCATCATCACCGAATGGATGAGCAAGGAAGGCCTGCAGGAGCGCGAGGAGGGC
This sequence comes from Alteriqipengyuania abyssalis, assembly GCF_019857185.1. Classification (GTDB taxonomy): domain Bacteria; phylum Pseudomonadota; class Alphaproteobacteria; order Sphingomonadales; family Sphingomonadaceae; genus Alteriqipengyuania; species Alteriqipengyuania abyssalis. Next base: position 457,381 of record NZ_JAHWXP010000001.1, read on the forward strand.
GGCGATCTGGGCGGCACCATGCGGTTGGGTGCCTATGAGGCGAAGCTGCTTGAAGGCAGCCATGTGTCCAGGCTCTACGACGGTGCGACGACCATCTCCGAACGCCATCGCCACCGCTACGAGGTCAACGTCGCCTATCGCGATCGGCTGGAAGGTGACGGGCTGGTATTCTCGGGCATGTCGCCCGATGGACTGCTGCCCGAAATCGTCGAGCGGCCCGACCATCCGTGGTTCGTTGGCGTTCAGTTCCACCCGGAATTGAAGTCGCGACCCTTCGCGCCGCACCCGCTGTTCGCCGGTTTTGTGGCCGCTGCGCTGCGCCAGTCGCGTCTGGTTTAGCACTGCTGTAACTCAACTTGGATCGCCCCAAGTTAAAGTTAACATCTAACAGTCTTTATCTTTCAGAATTTATCCGTCATAGAAATCCAATGCGTTGTGGGGGCAACGTGAGGATTTTATGGGGGGGCCCATCTATCCAGCTTGTCCCGGGTTTGAACGTCTTCTGCGACCCGGACGGGCAGACTCGGTCAGGGCGGCCATGCCGCGGGGCGGTCCTTTAGGGGGCCGCCCCAAACCCCGCCTAAACTTATACAAATAAAGAAATAGCCCGCCGCTCCATTGGGTTGGAGCAGCGGGCGACTGGTTTGCGCGATAGCCTCTCAGGCTATCCGTGCCGCGTCAGGCGGCGTCCTTTTCCGACTTGTCGGAGCTGTCATCGACCAGGCTCAGCGACGACTTCTGGCCATTGATCGCGATCTTCTTCGGCTTCATCGCCTCGGGCACTTCGCGCAGCAGGTCGATCACCAGCAGGCCGTCGGCCAGATCGGCGCCGGAAACGCGCACGTGATCGGCCAGTTCGAAGCGCCGCTCGAACCCGCGGTTGGCGATGCCGACATGCAGCATCTCGCTATCCGCGCCGCGCGCCTCGTCCTGCTTGCGACCGGTGACGGTCAGCAGGTTCTGCTGCGCGGTGATGTCGATATCCTCGGGCTTGAACCCGGCGAGCGCCAGCGTGATGCGGAACTCGTCCTCGCCGCGCTTCTCGATGTTGAAGGGGGGGTAGTTGTCGCCAGAGTTGCGGACCGAGCTTTCGAGCAGGTCGAACAGATGGTCGAAGCCCACGGTGCTGCGGCGATAGGGGGTGAAATCGATACGTGCCATTGAAACAAATCCTCCATTGAGCGATTCTGTCAGTTACATGGTGTCCGGATCGACCCGTTGTGGCATCGCCGGACGCATCGAATGTAGGGAGCGCGCGAAGGCGTGCAAGAGCCCTCGAACACCGCACACGCAAGGAACACACCCGTGGCAGCAAACGTCGATATCTATACCAAGTTCGGATGCGGATACTGCTTCCGCGCCAAGTCCCTGCTCGAAAAGAAGGGCGTCGAGTTCAACGAATACGACATCACCATGGGTGGCCCCAAGCGCGACGAAATGCGCGAGCGCGCGCCCAATGCGACCACCGTGCCGCAGATCTTCATCGGCGATACGCATGTCGGCGGATCGGACGAGCTGCATGCGCTGGAGCGTGAAGGCAAGCTCGACGCGCTGCTCGAAGGCTGAGCGCACTCGTGAGCACAATCGCCGTCCTCCAGATGACCTCGGGCGTCGATCCCGCGGGCAATGTGGATACGCTGATCGCCGGGATGGCGCAGGCGCGCGAGGGCGGGGCGGACATGCTGTTCGCGCCCGAGATGGCGCTGCTGCTCGACCGGGATCGCAAGCGCGCGGGCGAGACGATGGCGGCGGATGGCTATTCTGCGCTGGTCGACCGGTTGCGCAATGCCGCGCGCGAGCATTCGATCTGGGCGACCTTTGGCCTGCCGGTCAGGCTGGAGGGTGGGATGCTCGCCAACCGCTCCCTGCTGATTGCGCCCACGGGCGAGATCGCGGGCCGGTACGACAAGTTGCACATGTTCGACGTCGATCTCGATAGCGGGGAGAGCTGGCGCGAATCCAACGCCTACCAGCCGGGCGAGGCGCTGTCGGTGACGGGCGAAACGCCTGCCGGGCGGCTCGGCCTGACGATCTGCTACGACATCCGCTTTCCCGCGCTGTTCGATGCGCTGGGCCGCGCAGGCTGCGATATGATCGCGATCCCCGCCGCCTTCACCGTGCCGACCGGCTCTGCCCACTGGCACACGCTGGTGCGCGCGCGGGCGATCGAAGCGAGTGCCTTCGTGGTTGCTGCGGCGCAGGTCGGCGAACACGCGGACGGGCGCCGGACGTATGGCCACAGCCTGGTGGTTGACCCGTGGGGCGAGGTGCTGCTCGATATGGGCGGCGAGGAAGCGGGTCTTGGCTTTGCCGAGATCGACCAGGGCCGCATCGCGAAGGCCCGCGCGCAGGTGCCCAGCCTTGCCAATCGCCGCGCTATTCCGGAATACCGCGCGTCATGATCGTGTTCGACCTTTCCTGCGACAATGGCCACCGCTTCGAAGGCTGGTTCCGCTCGTCCTCCGATTACGAGGATCAGGGCGCGCGGGGCCTGATTGCGTGCCCGCATTGCGGCAGCGGTGAGGTCGGCAAGGCGCCGATGGCCCCCGCCGTGCCCGCCAAGGGCAATGCCCGCAAGGTGGAGGTCGCGCGCACGTCCGAGGAGGCGACCGGGCAGGGCGGCGCACTGCCTCCCGCGCTGCAGGAAGCGATGCGCAAGCTGGCGAAGCTGCAGGCCGAGACGATCAAGGACAGCACCTATGTCGGCGATCGTTTCGTCGAGGAAACCCGCGCGATGCATTACGGCGAGAAGGACGCGGCGCTGATCCACGGTAAGGCCGATGCGCAAGAAGCGCGCGAGCTGCTGGAGGAGGGGATCTCCTTCGCCCCGCTGCTGATCCCTTTCACTCCCCCCGAGGACGCGAATTAGACGACCTTCCCAACCGCTTTGACAGCACCGGACCGTGCGCTAGGATTTCCGCCGGGTCGCTTTTTTGGGGGAATTGCATGAAAATCAGGATTTTGACGACGCTAGCTGCGGCGATCGGTACGGTCGCGACAAGCGCTCCGGTTCAGGCGGCAGAGTCGCCTTATCTCGGCGAAATCATCATGGTCGGATACACCTTCTACCCGTATGGCTGGGCCGAGGCTAACGGCCAGTTGCTGTCGATCAGCCAGAACACCGCGCTCTTCTCGCTCTACGGCACCACCTATGGCGGAGATGGGCGGACTACGTTCGCTCTGCCCGATCTGCGTGGCCGTGCGCCGATCCATGTCGGGGATCGCAACCGGCTGGGAGATCGCCGGGATGGCGGGCCGACAATGGCCGATCGCGCCGAAGGCCGGCTCGATGTTCCCGGCACGCAGACCCTGCGTTTCTGCGTGGCGTTGCAGGGCGTCTATCCTTCGCGGGGTTGACCGGGATTGCGGGCGCGCGAGGCGGCGGTTAAGGCTTCCCACCGGCGCGCCCGTAGCTCAGTCGGATAGAGCATCAGATTCCTAATCTGGGGGCCACAGGTTCGAATCCTGTCGGGCGCACCATTCCCGCTCGTTTCGAAGAAGCGGTAGGAAATGGTGCGTCGTGCCGGGAGGCGGGCTTCTGAGTCGAAGCGCCGCAGGCGCGAAGACGGGGCTCGCGAAGCGAGGCCCTATCCTGTCGGGCGTACCGACCGGCTCTGAAGTGTGCCGGGCACATCAAGGGTTAGTCGTGGAACCCATGCCGGGCCTTCTGGTTGAAGGGGCACGACAATCTGGAGAGCCCCTTTGAGCAGTGCCGACGCCATTTTCGACCGCCTGAAGCAGGATCACGACACGCATCGCTCGCTGCTCGACAAGCTGCTCGAAACGCACGGCGACAGCCCGGAGCGTGAGCGTCTGTTCCTGGAACTGACCAAAGAACTCAAGAGCCACGCCGCCGCCGAAGAGCAGGCGCTCTATTCGACCATGCTGCGCAAGCCTCCAACCACGGACGAGACGCGCCATTCGGTGGCAGAGCATCACGAGATCGACGAGATGCTCAACGATCTGGCCGCGACCGACATGTCCGAAGGAGCCTGGCTGCAGAAGTTCAAAGCGTTCGACCACGACTATCGCCACCATATCGACGAGGAAGAGGAAGATCACTTCCCCGACTTCAAGACCTACCTCGACAAGGCGGATGTAGAGCACATGGCGCAGGTCTTCGAACGCCGGAAGGCGGAAGAGAAGGACGAGGCCGAAGTCACGCCCGAAGCGCGCGAAGACGCCAAGGAATAGTGGGCCACGAGGGGGGCAGCGACGGGTCCAAAAGTGCCATCGCCGGTGGCACGGGCCCCGATGCGTCCGCAGAACCCGGCATCTGGCGCTATGCGATCGCCGAACGGCTGGCGGTGGTCATCGATGGCGAGGATTACTTCGCGCTGGTCCACACCGCGATGTACAACGCGCGCGACCAGATCGTGCTGATCGGATGGGATTTCGACACCCGAATCTCTCTCAGGCGCGGCGAGGAATGGGATAATGGCGAAGCCGCTCGTCCCGCGCGTCTGGGCGATTATCTCCCTTGGCTGGTCAGGGAGCACAAGGATCTCGACATCCGCATCCTCAAATGGGGGCTGTCGTGGGTCCAGTTCCTCAAACGCGGGCGGATGGCGTACGACATTGCGCGCATGTGGATGGTCGACGGGATCAGCTTCCGCTTCGACAGCCACCATCCGACCGGGTGCAGCCATCACCAGAAGATCGCCGTGTTCGACCGGCAGCTGGCGGTGTGCGGCGGGATCGACCTGACCTACGACCGGTGGGACACGCGTGAGCATCTGGAAGACGACCCCCGGCGGCTCAACTGGCCGGGCAGCACCCATGGTCCGTGGCACGACATCACGCTGATGATGGAAGGCCCGGTCGCCGGCGCCTTGCACGACCTGTGCAACACCCGCTGGCAGGTCGCGGGTGGCGATCCGCTGGCACGACCGGCCGATAATATCCGCTCTCCCTGGCCCAAGCCGCTCAAGGCCGGGTTCGAGGATGTCGAGGTCGGCCTCGCGCGCACGCGTGCCGAATGCGGCGACGTGACCGAAGTCAACGAGATCGAAACGCTGTTTCTCGCCCACATCGCGCGGGCCAAGCGGTTCATCTATATCGAGAACCAGTATTTCACCTCGCGCAAGATCGCCGAGGCGATCGCCTTGCGCCTGTCGGGCGAGAACCCGCCCGAAATCGTCATCATCCATCCCAAACACGCCGATGGCTGGGTCGAACAGCAGGCGATGGATCATGCGCGCGATCTGGTTGCCGAAGCGGTGGAGGCAGCGGATGGCGACGAGTTTTTCGAAATCTACGTGCCCTATACCGGCGAGACGCCGATCTACGTCCACGCCAAGCTGATGATCGTCGACGACGAGGTCGTGCGGATCGGGTCGGCCAATCTCAACAACCGGTCGATGGCGCTGGACAGCGAATGCGACGTGATTCTCGACGCCAACCGTCCGCACAACACCGGGCGCGGGCTGGAGGAGGAGATCCGCTCCATCCGCGTCTCGCTGCTGGCCGAACATTGCGGCGTGGCCGAGGATGTGATGGCGCAGGCGCTGGAGCGGCACGGCACGATGCAGGGCGCGATTCGCGAGCTGGGGCTGGAGGGATCGCGGCGGCTGGTGCCCTATCGCCCGCCGGAGAAGAACGGCGTGACCCGCTACCTCGCCGAATCGGCGATGCTGGACCCGGAACGTCCCGACGATCTGCTGCGACCATTTGCGCGCGGCGGACTTTTCCGCAAAGGCGGCCTGCTCGCGCGGTTGCGCGACAGGGTGAAGCGCAAGGTGAAGGGACGGTTGAAGAGATGAGCAGTCTGGTTGGGCCCGACGAGGACCGGGAAGACGGCAAGCCCGCAGTGCCCGAGGACGTTCAGGCGGCAATCCGCACGCTGATCGAATGGGCGGGCGACGATCCCTCGCGCGAGGGCCTGCTCGATACGCCCAAGCGCGTGGCGCGCGCGTGGAAGGAATATTGCGTCGGCTATACCGAAGATCCCGCAGTGCACCTGTCGCGCGTGTTCGAAGAGGTCGGCGGCTACAACGATATCGTGCTGCTGAAGGACATCCCGTTCCAGTCGCATTGCGAACACCACATGGCGCCGATCATCGGCGTCGCGCATATCGCCTATCTGCCGACGGATTTCGTGGTCGGCATCTCCAAGCTCGCGCGCGTACTTCACGGCTTCGCGCGGCGCTTGCAGGTGCAGGAGCGGCTGACCGCCGAAGTTGCCGAGTGCATCTGGAACAACCTCAAGCCCGAAGGCGTGGCGGTGGTGATCGAGGCGAGCCATGCCTGCATGACCGCGCGCGGCGTGCGCACCCCGGGGGTGACGATGGTGACCAGCCGGATGATGGGCGTGTTCCGCGACGATCACCGCAGCCGCGAGGAAGTGCTCAAGCTGATGGGGCACTAGGCCCCGGGGCCGCCGATCACGCGTCGCTAGGGCCGATGCCTTCGCTCAGGATCGTGGCGGCGGCCTGTGCCGCGTGTTCGGGCCTGTCCTCCTCGCCTTTGCTCCACACCGCGTAACGCAGGCCGAGGAACACGTTCATCCCCATGATCGCCCACGCGTGGGCTTCGTCCAGATCGCCGCGTAGCTGACCCGCCGCCGCGCCCGCGCGCAGACGGCCGAGAATGCGCTCTGCGGTCTTTTCGTAGTGCAGGCGGTAGCTTTCCGGATCGACGAATTCCGATTCGTCGATGATCCGGTAGATTTCCTTGTGCTCGCGCGCGAAGGCGAGGAACGCGGCCAGCGCGGCGCGCTCGGTCTCCAGTGCGTCCAGCTCCCGCTCGGCCAGGCTCTGCGCGGCGGCCTGGCGCACGCCTTCGCTCAGGTCGCGGACAAGATCGCGGAAGATCGCCTCCTTGCTGCCGAAATAGGTGTAGAAACTGCCCAGCGCGACACCCGCGCGCCGCGTGATCGAGGCGATCGACGCTTCGTGAAAGCCCCGCTCCCCAAACTCGATGGTCGCCGCATCCAGCAGCTTGCGCCGCGTGCGTCGGCCCCGCTCGGTGGCGGGCGGGGCAGGGGAAATGTCCGGATCGGTACGTGCCATGATGGCCAAAGCCTATGGAATGTCCACCGCCCTCACAAGACATAACTTGAAACATGGTTCAGGTTTCAATATGCATCCGGGAATAAGAAACAAAACGGAGAGGGAATTTGAGGATGCGTAGCGCCAAGAGTCATGCCTTGCGTGCCGGCCTGCTGGCCGGGACGGGTTTTGCAGCCTTCATCGCGGCGCCCGCCGTGGCGCAGGATGCGTCCGCCGAGGACGCGATGCCGTATTCGGAGGAGGCGCCCGCCGATCCCGATCTCAACGTCATCACCGTCACCGCCCGCCGCCGCGAAGAGCGGCTGATCGACGTGCCGATCTCGGTCACCTCGTTCAGCGGCGAGCAGCTGGAGGAGCGCGGGGCGGTCGATATTACCGATATCGCCAACTACACCCCCAACGTGACGCTTGAGGCGAGCCGGGCGACCAATTCGACGCTGTCGGCCTTCATCCGCGGGATCGGCCAGCAGGATCCGGTTTCCGGCTTCGAGCAGGGCGTGGGCATCTATCTCGACGACGTCTATCTCAACCGCCCGCAGGCCGCGGTGCTGGAAATCTACGATGTCGAGCGGATCGAAGTGCTTCGCGGGCCGCAGGGCACGCTTTATGGGCGGAACACGATCGGCGGCGCGGTCAAGTATGTCAGCCGTCGCCTGCCGCAGGACTTCTCGCTCAAGGCGAAGGCCAGCTACGGCAGCTATAATCTGGCGGAAGGCGTGGTCACCGCGTCCGCTCCGCTCAACGATCTGATCCGCGTCGGCGGTTCGGTCGCTCGGCTTTCGCGCGGGGGCTTCGGCGACAACCTGACGCTGGGCACCGAGAACTATAACAAGGACATCTGGGCCGGCCGCGCCAGCTTCGAAATGGGCGGCTATGGCGAACCGGTGTTCCTGCGCATTCAGGGCGACTACACCAAGGACAAGAGCAATCCGCGCGGCGGCCATCGCCTGATCCCGGGCCAGGTTTCCGGCGCGCCGGTGCTGGACGATGTGTTCGACACGCGCGGCGGGCTCGACGATCCCAAGCAGGAGGTCGAATCCTACGGCCTGTCGATGCAGGCGGAAATCGACATGGGGGCAGGGCTGACGCTGCGCTCCATCTCCGCATGGCGCAAGGACGACAGCAGCACGCCGATCGATTTCGACGCGCTGCCCGCGGTCGATCTGGACGTTCCCGGCCTCTATCTGAACGAACAGATCAGCCAGGAACTGCAGGTTCTGTACGATGATGGCGGCCCGCTGACCGGCCTGATCGGTGCCTATTATCTCGATGCGACGGCAGACACGCTGTTCGACGTGCGCATCTTCACCACGCTGGCCGGGCTGACCGCGTACACCCAGGCGGACGTCGATACCGAGACCTTCGCGATCTTCGGCGATTTCTCCTATGACCTGACCGACCAGCTCTCGCTGTCGGTCGGCGGTCGATACACCTGGGATAACCGGCAGGCGTCGATCCTGCGGCAGAACTATCTGGGCGGCGGATCGCCCGTGTTCGGCGGCGCAGGCGTGCCGTTCGGCGCACCGGGTACCGATTTCGACGGCGAGCGCGACTTCAAGAAGTTTACTCCGCGCGCCTCGATCAGCTTCAAGCCGACGCCTGACCACAATATCTACGCGAGCTACTCCAAGGGCTTCAAAGGCGGCGGTTTCGACCCGCGCGGGGTAGGGGCGAACGCCCCCGATCTAAACAATGACGGCGTCCGCTCCGACGACGAGATCACCGCGTTCCTCAGCTTCGCGCCGGAAGAAGTCGACAGCTACGAAGTCGGCTACAAAGGGAGTCTGCTGAACGGCATGATCAATGTCGCGATCGCCGGCTTCTATGCCGACTACAAGGACGTCCAGATCCCCGGATCGGTCGCGTGTACCGTGGCTGGCCTGCCCAGCTTCTGCGGGGTCGTGTCCAATGCGGGCAAGGCGACCTTCAAGGGGCTGGAATTCGAAGGATCGGCGCGGCTTGGCGCGGGCTTCGTGCTGTCCGGCTCGCTCGGCTATATCGACGCGCAGTATGATGAGTACATCACCAACATCAACAACACGCCGACCGACGTCGCCGATTTCCGCGAGGTGCAGAACACGCCTAAGTGGACCGGCAGCGCGACGCTGGCGTACAACGCCCCTGTGGGGACCGGCGATCTCTATGCCGGGGCAACCGTCAGCTACCGCAGCAAGACCTACCAGTTCGAGATTCCCAATCCCTATCTCGACCAGGATGGCTATGCGCTGCTGAGCGCGGACATCGTCTACACCCTGCCGGGCGACCGGATCACGATCGGGGTCCACGGGAAGAACCTGCTGGACAAGCGCTACAAGACCAGCGGCTACACCTTCGTCGCGACCAATGCGACGACCGGCGAGATCATCAATGGCGCGAACGGTTTCCCGATCCCCACGCTGGGGCCGGAAGGCACGCTGACCGCGTTCTACGGCAATCCGCGGGAGGTCTTTGCGACCATCGGCTTCAAGTTCTGATCCCACGCGCTGGGTGACACAAAAAAGGGGCGCGCCTTCACTGCGAAGGCGCGCCCCTCTCTGTTTCGGATATGCCGGAGCCTTAGAGCTGGCCGAGCATGTGCTCCGCGCTGGAGACGCTGAAGTCGCCCGGCTTTTCGACGTTGAGCTTGCGCACCTGGCCGTCGTCGACCAGCATCGAATAGCGCTGGCTGCGCTGGCCCATGCCGAAGCTCGACCCGTCCATCGTCAGGCCGACCGCTTCGGCGAAATCGCCATTGCCGTCCGCCAGCATGGTCACATCCTTGCTGCCATCGGCCTTCTGCCAGGCGCCCATCACGAACGCGTCATTGACCGAAATGCAGGCGATCTCGTCGACACCCTTTGCCTTCAGCTCGTCCGCCTTTTCGGCGAAGCCGGGCAGGTGCTTGGCCGAGCAGGTCGGGGTGAAGGCACCGGGCACAGCGAACAGCGCAACCTTGCGGCCGGCGAAGTAATCGCGGCTGTCGACCTTTTCGGGGCCGTTTTCGGTGACCTTGGTCAGGGTGACCTGCGGGATCGTGTCGCCTTCGGAAATCTTCATCATCTGTATCCTTCGCGGTGTGAGTCGTGGAGCGCTGTGTGGCGCGGTCGGAGGCTTCGGGCAATCCTGAAGGGATCGGCGCGCGCGCGACCGCGTTCATCAGACATACGACCTGGCAACGCATTCTTTCCCGTTTGCGCGCTTTTCGTCGCACGCAAAGAATTTTCGGGCGCATTCACCGGCGCACATCGCTTGCAGATATAAAGAAGTCTTTATATGGGCCGTATCAATCTGCGCGGCACCCCAACGCCCGCAACGGACCATTCCCCGGGTTCCCTGCGCCTTCAAGGGCGTATGCCCATCAAACCCAAAGGAGCTAGCATGGCTACCCCCGCAAATATCATCGCAGACATCGGTCTGGCAGACTATGGTCGCAAGGAAATCGCGATCGCCGAAACCGAAATGCCCGGCCTGATGGCGCTGCGCGAACAGTATGGCGACAGCAAGCCGCTGAAGGGCGCGAAGATCGCCGGTTCGCTGCACATGACGATCCAGACCGCGGTGCTGATCGAAACGCTCGTCGCGCTCGGCGCGGACGTGCGCTGGACCACCTGCAACATCTATTCGACGCAGGATCACGCCGCCGCCGCGATCGCCGACCAGGGCATCCCGGTGTTCGCCGTGAAGGGCGAAACGCTGGCCGAGTACTGGGACTATGTCGCCCACATCTTCGACTGGGGCGATGAACCCTGCAACATGATCCTCGACGATGGCGGCGATGCGACCATGTTCGCGCTGTGGGGCGCGCGGATCGAAGCGGGCGAGGAAATGCCCGCGCCGACCAACGAGGAAGAGCGCGAAATGCAGCGCGCGCTCAAGGCCTTCGTCGAGCGCAAGCCCGGCTACCTGACCAAGACGGTCGAGACCATTCGCGGCGTTTCGGAAGAAACCACCACCGGCGTCAACCGCCTCTACCAGCTGTCGAAGGCGGGCAAGCTGCCGTTCCCCGCGATCAACGTGAACGACTCCGTCACCAAGTCGAAGTTCGACAACAAGTACGGCTGCAAGGAATCGCTGGTCGACGGGATTCGTCGCGGCACCGACGTGATGATGGCCGGCAAGGTCGCCTGCGTCGCAGGCTACGGCGATGTCGGCAAGGGCTCGGCAGCCTCGCTTTCCGGCGCTGGCGCGCGCGTGATGGTCACCGAAATCGACCCGATCTGCGCACTGCAGGCGGCGATGGACGGCTATGAAGTCGTGACCATGGACGAGGCGACCAAGCGCGCCGACATCTTCGTCACCACCACCGGCAACAAGGACGTGATCACCGTCGATCACATGCGCGCCATGAAGGACATGGCGATCGTCGGGAACATCGGCCACTTCGATAACGAGATCCAGGTCGAAGGCCTGGCCAACATGAAGTGGACCGAGATCAAGCCGCAGGTCGACATGGTCGAATTCCCCGATGGCAAGCGCATCCTGCTGCTGTCGAAGGGCCGCCTCCTGAACCTCGGCAACGCGACCGGCCACCCCAGCTTCGTGATGAGCGCCAGCTTCACCAACCAGGTGCTCGCGCAGATCGAACTGTTCACCAAGGCGGGCGAATACGAGAACGCGGTCCACGTGCTGCCCAAGCACCTCGACGAAGAGGTCGCCGCGCTCCACCTCGCCAAGCTCAACGTGCAGCTTAGCGAACTGAGCAAGGAACAGGCCGACTACATCGGCGTGCCGCAGCAAGGGCCGTTCAAGCCCGAGCATTATCGCTACTAAGCCAGCGATTATCTCACGGGCGGGGAAACTCGCCCGTCTTGCAGGCCCGGCGTGGTTGCCAAGCGACCATTGCCGGGCCTAGCTGATTCTCATGGACCTAGGCTCAACCGCGCTGGCACTGCTCGGCCTGCTGCTCGCGGCGTGGACCGCTGCTGCGGCGTGGCTGATGATCGCCGCCGCCTCGCGTTCGCGCGGGGCCGAGGCCGCGCGCCGCAATGCCAAGCGGATGGCACGCCTGCTGGAAGAGGCACCCGCCGCGGCACTGGTCGTGCGCAGCGACGGGCGGCTGGAAGGCAGCGACCGGCTGGCCCACTGGCTCGGCTTCGATCAGCTGCCGCAGTTTATCAGCGAACTGGCCAAATATCCCGACCGCGGGCTCAGCCGCGAACAGCTCGACGAACTGACCCAGAAGGTCCGCCTCGCGCAGAAATCCGCCGCGCCGTTCCGGATGGCGGTGACGTTGCCCGGCTCCTCGCGCAGCCTCGCCCTGCGCGGCAGCCTCGCCGATCCGCAGGTCTCGCCCGCGGGCGCAGCGCTGATCTGGGTGTTCGATTTCAGCGAGAGCGAGCTGGAACTTGGGCGGATGCGCAAGGAAGCCGCGCGCGCGCGGTCCGATTTTGCCGCGCTGGTCGGCCTGATCGAGGCCGCGCCCACGCCGATGTGGTTCCGCAATGCCGATATGGAGCTGCAACTGGTCAACAAGGCCTATGTTGCGGCCGTGGGAGCCGATGACGCGCAAAGCGTGATCGACCAGCAGATCGAGCTGGTCGAGGCGGTCGACGGAGAGCCGCCTGCCGAGATCGCGCGGCAGGCGGCGCAAAGCGGCGCGCCGATCGAGCGGGTCGTCTCGGTCACCAATGTCGACGGGATGCGGCGGCGCTTTCGCGTGTCCGACCTGCCGCTGGCCGAGGAAGGGGTCGCGGGCTACGCGGTCGATATTCAGGAACAGGAAGATCTGGCCCGCGAACACCGCGCCTATCGCGAGGCGCAGCGCTCCATGCTCGATCGTCTTTCGGTCGGCGTGGCGCAGTTCGACGACCAGCGACGGCTCACCTTCGCCAACCAGCCGTTCCGCCGCCTGCTGGGCGTGCGCCCGGGTGCCAGCGGGCTGGGCACGCCGTTCGAACGCCTGCTCAGCGATGCGCGTGACGAAGGCCGCCTGCCCGAAGTGCGCGACTTTCCCAGCTGGCGCAAGGATCGCATGGCCTGGTTCGAGGCGGGCGATACGCAGGAGGAAGACTGGCCGCTGTCCGACGGTACGCACCTGCAGGTGGTCGGCCAGCCGATGCCCGACGGCGGGCTCGCCCTGATCCTCGAAGACCGGACCGAACAGCTGAGCCTGGCGGCCAACCGCGACACGCTGCTGCGCACGCGCACCGCCATGCTCGACAGCCTGTTCGAAGCGCTCGCGGTGTTCGCGCCCGACGGCCGCCTGCAATTGTGGAACCACAGCTTCCCCGAGACCTGGGGACTGGAACCCGATGCGCTGGACGAACACCCCTCGGTCGATGCGCTGCTCGGCCTGATCCAGCCCAATCTCGCCCGGCCCAAGCAGGCCAAGGGCGTGGGCGAGGTGATCCGCTCCGCCACGCTCGACCGCAAGGAGCGGGCCGGGCGGCTCCAGCTGGCCGACGGGCGGACGATCGAATTTGCCGGTATTCCGCTGCCCGATGGCAACGGCCTGCTGACCACGCTGGATGTGACCGCGAACGAACAGGCAGAGACCGCGCTGCGCGACCGCGCCGAAGCGCTGGAGCAGGCGGACAAGGTCAAGACCCGCTTCCTCGCCAACATGTCCTACGAATTCCGCACGCCGCTGACCTCGATCGGCGGCTTTGCCGAGCTGTTGCAGGCCGAGGTTGCCGGGCCGCTGAGCGATGGCGCGAAGGAATATGTCGCCGCGATCATCGAATCGGTCGCGCGGCTGACCGACCAGGTCGAAAACGTGCTCGACCTGTCGCAGAGCGAGGCGGGGCTGCTGCCCATCGCGCGGCGCGAATTGTCGCTGCTGGCCTTCGTCACCGGCGTGGCCCGGGCGCGCGAGGATGTGATCGAGGCGAAGTCGATCACGCTCGACCTGCGCGGCAGCCAGGCGCTCAAATTGCAGGCCGATCCGCGCCAGCTGGGCCGCGCGATCGGGCAATTGCTCGACAATGCGATCGAGGCGTCTGGCGAGAAGGGCCGCATTCTGGTCGATCTGGCGAAGCAGGATGGCGGGGTGCGGATCGTGATTTCGGATAATGGCCGCGGAATGGACGAGAACGAGCTGGCGCTGGCGCTCGACGGAATGCGCTCGGCGAGCGAGGGCGGGGCGGAGGCGACGCGCCGGCAGGGGCTCGGCCTTCCGCTCGCAAGGCAGCTGATCGAGGCGCATGGTGGACGCTTCGACATCCATTCCGAAAAGCGCATCGGCACCAGCGTTAGCCTGTGGTTGCCGCTGGCATGACGCGGACAATGATCGATTTGCCCGATCTCGCGGCGATGGAGGCGCTGGGCGCGCGGATTGCCGCCGCCATGCGCCCCGGCGACGTGATCGCGCTTTCCGGTCCGCTCGGCGCGGGCAAGACCACGCTCGCCCGTGCGATCCTGCGCGCGGCGGGGCACGCGGGCGAAGTCCCCTCGCCGACCTTCACCCTGATCGAGATGTACGAGGCGCTCCAGCCGCCGGTCGCGCATGCCGATTTCTACCGCCTCGAAGACCCTGCCGAAGTCGAGGAGCTGGGCCTCGACGATTATCGCGAGGGCGCGGTGCTGATCGCCGAATGGCCCAAACGCGCGGGCGGTTTCGCGCACGAGCCCGCCTGTCTGACCATCGACGTATCTTTCGCGGGGGCAAATGCGGGTGGCGGTCGCAAGGCGATTGTCGAAGGCGGGGCAGATTGGCTAGGACGCGCGCCATGACGACATTGCCTGACGGTATTCACGACTTCCTCGGCGCGGCAGGCTGGGCCGGGGCGCAGATCGCACCGCTGACCGGCGATGCCAGCTTCCGCCGCTATTTCCGGCTCCACCATGAAGGCAAGAGCGCGATGCTGATGCACGCGCCCCCGCCGGAGGAGCCGCGCGAGTTCCTGCATGTCGGGCGCTGGCTGCTCGACCAGCAGATCCGCGCGCCGCAGATATATGCCGAGGATCTCGATAATGGCTGGGTGCTGATCGAGGATTTCGGCGATGCGCGGATGCGCGACTGGCTGGACGAGAATCCGGCCGCCGAGGACGAGGCCTATTCCGCCGCGATCGACACGCTCGCCGATCTGCACCGCAAGCCCGCCGGGCCTTTCCCGCCCTATGACGAGGAAACCTACCTGCGCGAGGCGCAGCTGTTCACGCAGTGGTATTGCCCGGCGCTGGGGCTGGCTGTCGACAGCGACGGGTTCGACGCCGCCTGGCGCGAAGTGCTCGCCCCGCTGACCGCGAACCAGCAGCCCGGCGTGACCGTGCTGCGCGACTATCATGCGGAAAACATCATGCTGCTCGCACCCGATAGCGGGGCGGGCAGTCAGGGCGTGATCGATTTTCAGGACGCGCTGGTCGGCCACCCGGCCTATGACCTTGTCTCCCTGCTGCAGGATGCGCGGCGCGATGTGACGCCCGAACTGGAGTCGCGGATGCTCGCCCGCTATCGCGAATGTGCCGATTGCGGCGACGAGTTCGATGCCGATTACGCCCGGCTCGGCGCGCAGCGGAACACCAAGATCGTCGGCATCTTCGCGCGCCTCAACCAGCGTGACGGCAAGCCGCGCTACCTCGCCCTGATCCCGCGCGTGTGGGAGGCGCTGGAGCGCGATCTGGCGCACCCCGCGCTGGCTCCGGTGGCGCAGTGGTTCAAGGCCAATATCCCGGCCGATCTACGCGCGCGCAACGGAGCTCTTGAGGCATGAGCAGCCTTCTTGCGTCCGATACTGCGATGGTGATGGCGGCAGGGCTGGGCAAGCGGATGCGTCCGCTGACCGCGACCATGCCCAAGCCGATGGTCCGCGTCGCGGGCAAGCCGCTGATCGACCATACGCTGGACCGGCTGGCCGATGCGGGCGTCGCGCGGGCGGTGGTCAATGTCCATTACCTGGCCGACGCGCTGGAGGCCCACGTGGTCGAGCGCAAAAGCCCCAAGGTCACCATTTCTGACGAGCGGGACGCGCTGCTGGAAACCGGCGGCGGGATGATCAAGGCGCAGGGCTTGCTGCCCGATCCGTTCTTCTGCCTCAACTCGGACAACATCTGGCTCGACGGGCCGCGCAATGCCTTTGCCGACCTGTCGATGCTGTGGGATGCGGAGCGGATGGACGCGCTGGTGCTGGTGGTGCCGCACAAGCGCGCCGCCAATTTCGACGGCCCGGGCGATTTCCATCTCGATGCGGCGGGCAAGGTCTCGCGCCGCCAGCCGGGGCGCATCGCGCCCTTCATCTACACCGGTATCCAGCTGGTCTCCCACCGCCTGCTGCGCGATGCGCCCGAGGGCAAGTTCTCGACCAACATCCTGTGGAACCGGGCGATCGAGGAAGGGCGACTGTTCGGCCTGCCGTTCACCGGCGAGTGGTTCGAGGTCGGCACGCCGCAGGCGATCCGCCCGACCGAGGAGGCGCTGTCGCGTGGCTAACGCTGCGCGACCGCAAGTTTTTTCGATCGCAGCCCATCGCGGGTTTGCCGATGCGCTGGTGGCGGGTCTGGTCCCGCGATATTCAGAAGACGGCCTTGGCCTCGCCCGGCTGACCCTGCTGCTGCCCAGCGGGCGCGCGATCCGCACGGTCAGCGAAGCCTTCGTGCGCCATATGGGCGAGGAAGGCGGTGCCGGCCTGCTGCTGCCGCGGATGGTCACCATCGGCGACCTGTCGCTCGACGAAGCGCTTGGCCCGCTGCTCGATCCGCTGGGGGCCGACGAGATTCCGCCAGCCGTCGACCCGACCTTCCGCTGGCTGCGGCTCGCCGCGCTGCTGGCGGAGGACATTGGCAAGGGTGCTCCGAAAGGCCCGCCGCTGTTCCGGCAGGCGCGGATGATCGCCGAGACGATGGACCGTCTGCTGGTCGAAGAGATCGCGCCGGAAGATCTGCGGGGGGACCGGGTGCTCGATGTGGTCGGCTCGGTCGCCGGGCACTGGCAGGACAGTCTGCGGCGTTTTGCCAGGGTGCAGGCGCGCTGGCTCGTCGAATTGCAGGCGATGGGCCGCGTCGATTCTGCCACGCGGCGCAACCAGCTGTTCGCCCATGCCGCGAAAAGCTGGCGCGCCGAGCCGCCTGCCACGCCGATCGTCGCGGCAGGCGTAACCAGCGCCGCGCCCGCGCTCGCGCGGCTGCTGCGGGTGGTGAGCGAACTGCCGCAGGGCGCGGTGATCCTGCCCGATCTCGACCTCGCGCTGTCAGACGCGGCGTGGGACGAGCTGGGCCGTGTGGGCCAGTCCGACGATGCCGATGGCGAGCGGCTGGGCCGCCATGATGCGCCGACCCATCCGCAATATCACCTCAAGCTGCTGCTTGGCCGGATGGGCGTCAATCGCGGCGAGGTGCGGCAATGGCACCGGCGCGGGCTGACGGCCGCGAACCCCGACCGGACCCACGCGGTCAGCGCGCTGTTCCTGCCCCCGCAGGCAAGCAAGAGCTGGGTCGAGTTGCCTTCCGAAAAGCGCCGTCTGGCGGCGGTACAGCTGCTCGAAACGGGCAATCCGGAGGAGGAGGCGCAGGCCGTCGCGCTGGCGGTGCGCCGCAAGCTGGAGGAGCCGCAGAAGCGCGTGGCGGTGGTCACGCCCGACCGCTCGCTCGCCCGGCGGATCGTGCATCACCTGCGCCGGTGGGAAATTCAGGCCGACGATTCGGCGGGCGCACCGCTGTGCGATACCGCTGCTGGCCGCGCGTTGCTGCTGCTGGCGCAGGTGATTGCCGAAAGGGCTGCGCCGGTGCCGCTGGTC
This sequence comes from Alteriqipengyuania abyssalis, assembly GCF_019857185.1. Taxonomy (GTDB): domain Bacteria; phylum Pseudomonadota; class Alphaproteobacteria; order Sphingomonadales; family Sphingomonadaceae; genus Alteriqipengyuania; species Alteriqipengyuania abyssalis. Next base: position 475,040 of record NZ_JAHWXP010000001.1, read on the forward strand.
GCGTTTCTGGGCCATCCATTCGTCGGGGTCGCGGAGGCGGAGGATTCCGATCGTGCCCGCGCCGACTGGCTCGATGCGCTGCGTCGGTTCGAGGACCGGCTGCGCGGCCCGCGTCCCGCGCCCGGCTTGGCACCCCTGCGCGCCATCGCGGCGAAGGCCGATGCCGACGCGTGGTGGGGCACGGTCGCGGACAGGCTCGCCCCGCTGATGGAGCGGGAGGAAGACGCGCCGCTCGCCGAACTGCTCGGAACGTTGGCGCAGGTGCTGGAAGAATTCTGCGGCGAAGCGGTCTGGGGGCGCGAGGATGGCCGAGCGTTGGGCGGTTTCGTCGACGATCTGCGTCAGCAGGCGAGCGCGGCGGGCACCATGATCGACCCGCGCGACCTGCACGATGTGCTGACCGATGCGATGGAGCGGGTCGCGGTGCGCCCGGCCTATGGCGGGCATCCGCGCGTTGCGGTCTACGGCCTGCTCGAAAGCCGGATGGCGCGGGCCGACCTGATTATCTGCGCGGGCCTCAACGAGGGCACCTGGCCGGGCGGCGCCTCGCCCGATCCGCTGCTCGCCCCCCCGGTGCTGCGCGCGCTGGGCGTGCCCGGCGGTGAGTTCCGCATCGGGCTTGCCGCGCACGATCTGGCGGGTGCGCTGGGCGCGCCGCAGGTCTTGCTCACCCGCGCCGCGCGCGATGCCGACGGCCCAGCGATTCCATCGCGTTTCTTCCTGCGGATCAAGGCCTTGCTCGGCGATCTGGCGAAACGACATGAGGAAGACGAGCTGCCCGCGCTGGTCGATGCGTTGCGCGATGCCGATCCTGCGCCGCTCTATCCGGTGCCGCAGCCGCGTCCGCCTGCCGAAGTGCGTCGGGTGACGATCAGCGCGACCGCGCTCGATCGGCTGCGCTCGGACCCGTACCAGTTCTACGCCAATGCGATCCTGCGGCTGAAGGAGCGCGACCCGCTCGACGCGGAGCCCAGCCCCGCGTGGCAGGGCACGCTCGCCCACGCGATTCTGGAGGAATGGCACAAGGAGGGCGGGGCGCTGGTCGATCTGGCGACCAAGCATCTGGGCGCGATGGACGCGCACCCGCTGACCCGCGCTTTGTGGGAGCCGCGCCTGATGGCCGCGCTCGAATGGATCGAGAATGAGGTCGGCTCCGATCCCGATCGCCGGATCGTTGCGGTCGAGCAGAAGGGCCGCCACCTGTTCTCTGGCATCGAGATCACCGGCACCGCCGACCGGATCGACCGGCTGGCCGACGGCAGCTACGCCATCGTCGACTACAAGACCGGCGGCCCGCCATCGAAGAAAATGGTCGAGGAAGGTTTCGCACTCCAGCTCGGCACGCTGGGCCTGCTGGTGGAGGAGGGCGCCTATGCCGATCGGGGCATCGAAGGCGTGCCGACGCGGTTCGAATACTGGTCCCTTGGCCGCGATGCGAAGTCGGATACGGGATTTGGCTATGTCACCACGCCGCTGAAGATCGGCAATGCCCGCACAGGGATGGAGCCCGACGATTTCCTGCCCGAAACGCGGCGCTACCTTGCCGAGGCGCTCGACACCTGGATCCTCGGCGATGCGCCCTTCACCGCGCGGCCCAACCCCGATCTCAAGCTCTACGCCACCTACGACCAGCTGATGCGGCTGGAGGAATGGCTGGGCAGGGAGAGCGAGCCGGGGGCCACGCGATGAGCGACAAAATCCACACGCTCCTGCCGGAACAGGGCCACGCGGCGGATCCAAGCCATTCCGTGTGGCTTTCCGCCAGCGCGGGCACCGGCAAGACGCAGGTCCTTTCCGCGCGTGTGCTGCGCCTCCTGCTGCAGCCCGGCGTGGAGCCCGGATCGATCCTGTGCCTCACCTTCACCAAGGCGGGCGCGGCGGAGATGGCGACCCGCGTGAACGAGACGTTGGCCCGCTGGGTGCGGATGGAAGAAACCCTGCTGGCCAAGCATCTGCGCGCCATCGGGGCTAAGGTCGATCCGGCGACTTTGGCCCATGCCCGCACGCTTTTCACCCGCGTGCTCGATTGCCCCGGCGGCGGTCTGCGCATCGATACGATCCACGCTTTTGCGCAATACCTGCTCGCCGCGTTTCCCGAGGAGGCGGGGCTGGAGCCGGGCACGGTCGCGATGGACGATCGCACGCGCGGGTTGCTCGCGCGCGACGTGCTGACCGAGCTGGTCGCCAACGCGGACGAGGCGGATAACAGCGCACTCGCGATGCTCTCGCGCAGGCTCGGTCCCGACGGGGTCAAGCAATGGCTGATGGCCTGCGCCAAGGCGCGCGAGCTGTGGGAAGGTCCGCAAGGCTGGCAGAGCCCGATGCGGCCGCAGGTGCTCGCGATGCTCGGCCTGCCGAGCGATTTTTCCGAGGCCGATCTGGTGCGCGAATGCGCCGACGACCGCTTCGACTGCGGCTCTCTGCGCGCCTGCCTTGCGACCTTGCAGGACTGGAACACCAAGAGCGGGCGCGACGCGGCGGAGCCGATCTCCGCATGGCTTGCCGCCGATCCCGTTCAGCGCCTCGCCACGCTTGCCTGTTTCAATGGCAGCCTGCTGGTCGCAGACGGCTCCAAGCCAAAGAACCTGACCAATCTGGTGAAGCGCGACCCGACCTACGAGGGCAATGTCGCGGCAGTTCAGGCCAGCCTCGATGCGATCCGCGAGAAATTCGCGCTGCTCGCGCTGGCGGAATATCTCACCCCCGCGCTCGAACTGGGGCGGCGCTTCGCCTTGCGGTGGGACGAGGCGAAGCGGGTGCATGGCCTGGTCGATTTCGACGACCAGATCGCACGCGCGGCCACGCTGCTCGGCAATTCGGAGATGGCGCAGTGGATCGGCTACAAGCTCGACCGCAGTTTCGACCACATCCTGGTCGACGAGGCGCAGGATACCAATGACAGCCAGTGGGCGATCATCGACGCGCTGACGCAGGATTTCTTTGACGGGCTGGGCGCGGCAGGCGCGCGGTTGCGGACGATCTTCGTGGTTGGCGACTACAAGCAGGCGATCTTCGGCTTCCAGGGCACCGAACCGCGCCTGTTCGTGGACAAGCGCGAGCAATATGACGCGCGGATCAACAGCGCGATCGCCAATGCCGAAACGCTCGCCCATGAAACGCGCGAGGCTCCGCTGGTCCCGCTCGCGCCGCTCGCCCGGCTGGGGCTGGAACGCAATTTCCGATCGTCGCAGGTGATCCTCGATTTCGTCGATCGCGCGGTGGCGCATGTCGGCACGCACGCGATGGGGATGCCCGGTGAAGAGGTGCAGCATACCGGCGAAGATCGCCCCGGGCGGGTGACGCTGTGGGCACCGATCAGGGCCGAGGAAAGCGACGACCCCGAAGCGGTCGAGGAAGACGGCGCCGAAACCTGGCTGCCCGCGCCAGAGCGGCGGATGGCAGACCGGATCGCCGCGCAGGTGAAGCAGTGGCTCGAAGACGGACACCCGCTGACCAAGGGCGGGGCGCGCCGGGCGGGCCCGGGCGACATCATGATCCTGGTGCGCAAGCGCCGCGCGCTTGCCGGGCTGATCGTTGCGCGGCTCCACGCGGCGGGCGTGCCTGTGGCGGGCGTCGACCGGCTGCGGCTGGGCGCGCCGCTTGCGGTCAAGGATCTGCTCGCCGCGCTGCGCTTCGCCGCGCAGCCGAGGGACGACCTGATGCTCGCCAACCTGCTGGTCTCGCCGCTGGGTGGCTGGTCGCAGGACGACCTGCTGAAGCATGGCCTGCGCGACAAGAGCGTGGGGTTGTGGGACCATATCCGCCGCAGCGACGCGCCGCTGTGCATGGCGACCGCCGACCGGCTGCGCGCGCTACTGGCACGCGTCGATTACGAACATCCGCAAGCACTGCTCCACTGGCTGCTGACCGGCCCGTGGGACGGGCGGCGCAAGCTGGTCGCTCGGCTGGGGCGCGAGGCGAATGATCCGATCGACGAACTGGTCGGCGCGGCCTTCGCCTACTGTGCCGAACACACGCCCAGCCTGCAGGGCTTCCTCAACTGGTTCGATGCCTCGGACGAAGAGCTGAAACGCGAAGCGGCAGGCAGCGGCGATGCCGTGCGCGTGCTCACCGCACATGGCTCGAAGGGGTTGCAGGCGCCGATCGTGATCCTCGCCGATGCGACCGGCAATCCCGATCGCGGCCCTGCGCGCGCGGGCGAGCTGGCGACCGATGACGGGCGCTCCGTCCCGCTCCCCTCGCTGCCCAAGGAGGCGAAGGCGGGGCCGGTGGTCGCGGCCGAGGAAGCGAAGAAGGCGCGCGAGCGCGAGGAGCACTGGCGGCTGATGTACGTCGCGATGACCCGCGCCGAGGAAGCGCTCTATATCGGCGGCGCATTGCTGCCGAGCGACAAGGACGTGCCCGAGGCGAGCTGGTATGCGCAGGCCGCTGCGCTGTTCGACAGCGAAGGCGGGGCCGAGGGCGAGGGCGTCTCCGACCCGATCTGGGGCGAGCGGCACGATCTGGGCACGCTGGCCGATATTGCGCCGCCCGCCCGCGATGCGGCGAGCCGGGCCCAGCGCCCCGCGCTGCCCGACTGGGCCAGCCGCCCGCCCGCCGCCGAGCCGAGCCCGCCGCGCCCGCTCGCGCCATCCGCCGCCGGGGACGACCTCGCGCCCAACCCGCCGGGACTGGCGACGGGGGCCGAGGCGGCGCAGCGCGGTACGCTGATCCACCGCCTGCTCGAACGCCTGCCCGATATCGCGCCCGAGGACCGCGAAGCGCGGGGCTCCTCATGGCTCGCCGCACAGGCTGCCGATCTGCCGGAGGAGGCGCGCGCGGCGATGCTGGAGCAGGCGCTCGGCGTGCTCGACCATCCCGATTTTGCCGCGCTGTTCGCGCCGGGTGCGCTGGCCGAGATCTCGCTCGCCGCGACGGTCGAGGGGCAGGTGGTCACCGGCAAGCTCGACCGGCTGTGCGTGGGCGAGGAAGAGGTGCTGGTGGTCGATTACAAGACCACCCGCCGCCCGCCGGCTTCGCTGGAACAGGTGCCCGCCGCGACGCTGCGGCAGATGTCCGCCTACGCCCACGCGCTCTCCGCCATCTATCCCGGGCGGCGGATTTGCGCGGCGCTGCTGTACACCCAGACGCCGCAGCTGATCGTGATTCCGCACGCGGTTCTGGCCGCTCACAAGCCCGGCTTGGGGGACAAGCAGCTAAGTTTGCCCGGCTCCGCCTTTGCGTAATCGCTTCGCGTCCCTAGATATCGGGCCAAGAAACAGGAGACATCCCCCATGGCCACCAAAACCGTCACCGATGCCAGCTTCCAGTCCGACGTCCTGCAGAGCGACAAGCCCGTGCTGGTCGATTTCTGGGCCGAGTGGTGCGGCCCGTGCAAGATGATCGCGCCCGCGCTGGAAGAAATCAGCGACGAGCTGGCCGACCAAGTGACCATCGCCAAGATGGACATCATGGAAAACACCGACACGCCGGGCAAGCTGGGCGTGCAGGGCATCCCCTATCTGGTGTTGTACAAGAATGGCGAACGCGCCGCCGAACTGACCGGCGCGCGGCCCAAGAGCCAGCTCAAGGCGTGGCTCGAAGAACAGCTCTGATGTGTGCTCAGGCGGCGGGCGCGTAGCCTGCCGCCGACAGCCGGACGACCAGCTGGTCGAACAAGTCGCGGCTCGCCGCGCCGACCATCCCGCTGCGACCATCGTCGACCCGGTAGGGTGTTCCGTCGAGTCGTAGGCAGGTGCCGCCCGCTTCATTCAGGAACAGCGATCCTGCCGCGTGGTCCCACGGCAGCGTGCGCTCGTAGATCGCAACGTCGTGTTCGCCGAGCATGGTCAGCGGATATTGCTCGCACGCCGCGCCGGGCGCGTGGACCAGCGTGTAGTTGGGCACGATTTCCAGGTCGAAGCGCCGGCGCTGCTCGGGCGTCATGAATTTCTTCATCGCGGCAAGGCGCGGCGGATTTGCGCCGCTGGCTCGCGCTGTCACCGCCTCCCCGTCGATCATCGCGCCCTGGCCACGACGCGCCGCGCAGAACCGGTCGCGCTGCGGGTCGTAGATCCAGCCCCCTTGCGCAAAGCCTTCTTCGGCCAGCGCGACCATGATCCCGAAGTGGCCCGTGCCGCTGGCGAAATTGCTCGTCCCGTCGATCGGGTCGATGATCCAGCACGTGCCCGACAGGCGATCCATCACCGACGGGTCGGCGTGGACCGATTCCTCGCCGACGATGGCCGCTTCGGGGTGCAGTTTCGCCAGCCCCTCGGCAAGCGCGACCTCCGCCTCGCGATCGGCGATGGTGACGAGATCGTCGTCCGCCTTCTCGATGATTTCGGTCGCCTTGAGCGCCTGGTGGCGCGGCATGATGATCCGCTCCGCCACATCGCGCATCAGGGCCAGAATTTCGCGGTCGAGTACGCTCATGAGTTTCTCCTCAGGAGCGATAATCCGCGTTGATGTCGATGTATCCGTGGGTCAGGTCGCAGGTCCACACGCTCGCGCGGCCGTCGCCCATTCCCAGATCCACCGCGATGTCGATTTCCTGCCCTGCGAGATGCGCGGCGACGGGCGCTTCGTCGTAACCTTCCACCGGCTGCCCCTCGCGCGCGGCCCAGTGGCCGCCGAAGCCGATCGAGAGCGTGTCGCGATTGGCAGGCTCGCCCGCCTTGCCCACCGCCATGACCACGCGGCCCCAGTTGGCATCGCCGCCAGCGATCGCGGTCTTGACCAGCGGGGAGTTGGCGATGGCGAGGCCGATGGTCCGCGCGCTCTCGTCCGAGACTGCGCCGCTGACATGGACCGCGATGAACTTTTGCGCGCCTTCGCCGTCACGCACGACCAAATGTGCCAGCTCGCGGCAGACGTCGTGCAGCGCGGCCATGAAGGCATCCGCGCCGGGATCGTCAAAAGAGGTCAGCTGCGCATGGCCAGCCTTGCCGGTCGCGAAGGCGAGCACGGTGTCGCTGGTCGAGGTGTCGGAATCAACGGTGATGCAGGAGAATGTTTGCCGGTTCGCGGCGGAAAGGCACTCCTGCAGGAAGGCGGGCGAGACCGCCGCATCGGTGAAGATGTAGCCGAGCATGGTCGCCATGTCGGGCGCGATCATCCCGCTGCCCTTGACGATTCCCGCGATCTCGACCCGAGTATCCCCGATCATCGCGCTGGCGTGGGCGCCCTTGGCGAAGGTGTCGGTCGTGCCGATGGTGTTGGTCGCATCCTCCCAGCCGCACGGCTGGGCATCCAGCACCGCCTCCACGCCTGCACGTGCCTTGTCTTTGGGCAGCGGCACGCCGATCACGCCGGTCGAGGAGACGAACACCTCGTTGGTCGCACAGCCGAGGTGATCCGCCACCTGGCCCATGATCTGCTCCACCGCTTCGCGCCCACGATAGCCGGTGAAGGCGTTGGAATTGCCTGCGTTGACGATCAGTGCCCGCGCGCTGCCACCCTTGATCTGCTCGCGGCCCAGCTCGACTTCGCTCGAACAGCACACGTTCTTCGTGAAGACGCCGGCGACGCTGGTGCCCTCCGCCAGTTCGGCGAAGGTCAGGTCGCAACGGTCCCATTCCTTGTAGCGCGCCCGCGCGATGCGCAGCGTCACGCCGTCGATGGGCGGAATGGCAGGGAAGGGCAGGGCGAGCGGGGAGCGGGCGAGGTCCATAGTGGAACAGCGACTAGCGCGCGTCGATCTGCGCGACAATCGGTTGTGCGCTTGCGGCTGGACGTTGCGCACCACAGCGCTTATGTCTTGCGCCATGCTTCGGCTCCTCCTCACCTGTCTTGCCTTCCTGAGCGGCCTTGTTGCCGTCGGTACGCCGGCAAGCGCGATGTTCGCGGAAAGCTCCGTGGCCGGTTCGGCTGCCGAGGTCTGCAGCAGCGACAAGGAAGACGCACGGTGCGAATGCAGCACCGCGATTCGGGTGCGGCACTGGCGGATTGCGCTGGAGCGGGTCTGCCGTCCGCGCGATCCCGTGATCTTTGTCCCGACCGTACAGCTCGGCCCCGATCGCGCGCTGGAATAGCGCGCCAACCCCACATTTCGTTTCGCGTTCGCAGGACCGCCCGGCACTCGCAGTGTCAGGGCGCTGCACAGCATAATCCCATTATCGCAAGGCCCGTATTTCCATGTTCCAGTCCGTGATGAAGTCCGTCTTCGGCTCTTCCAACGATCGCTACGTCAAATCGCTTCACAAGATCGTCGCGCAGATCAACGCGCTCGAGCCCGATATGCAGGCGCTCTCCGATGACGAGCTGCGCGCGCAAACCGGCAAGCTGCGCGACCAGCTCGATGCGGGGGCCAAGCTCGACGACCTGCTGCCCGAAGCCTTTGCGACCGTGCGCGAAGCCTCGGTCCGCGTGTTCGGCATGCGCCACTTCGACGTGCAGATGATCGGCGGCATCGTGCTCCACCGCGGTGAGATCGCCGAGATGCGCACGGGTGAGGGCAAGACGCTGGTCGCCACGCTGGGGACCTATCTCAACGCGCTGGAAGGCAAGGGCGTCCACGTCGTCACCGTCAACGACTACCTCGCCCGCCGCGATGCCGAGTGGATGGGCCAGCTCTATCGCTGGCTTGGCCTGTCGGTTGGCGTGATCGTGCCCAATCTCAGCGAGATCGAGCGGCGCGAGGCCTACGAGGCCGACATTACCTACGGCACGAATAACGAATTCGGCTTCGACTACCTGCGCGACAACATGAAGCACGAGCGTAGCCAGATGGTGCAGCGCCCGTTCAACCACGCGATCATCGACGAGGTCGACTCGATCCTGATCGACGAAGCGCGCACCCCGCTGATCATCTCCGGCCCGACCGAGGACAAGACCGATCTCTACGTGACGATCGATCAGGTGATTAAGAACTTCGTCGCCGATCACAACGCGATCCCCGACAGCTCCAGCGAAGGCGTCGGCTTCTACGACACCGACGAGAAGAGCCGCACCGTTTCCCTGACCGAGGAAGGCGCGGAAGAGATCGAACAGCGCCTCGTCGCGTCGGGCCTGCTCGAAACCGACAATCTCTACGATGTCGAGAACACGCAGGTCGTCCACCACATGAACGAAGGCCTGCGCGCCAACCTTATGTTCAAGCTGGACGATCACTACATCGTGAAGGACGACAAGGTCGTCATCATCGACGAATTCACCGGCCGCATGATGGATGGCCGGCGCTGGTCTAACGGGTTGCACCAGGCGGTCGAGGCCAAGGAAGGCGTCAAGATCGAGCCCGAGAACCAGACAATGGCCTCGATCACTTTCCAGAACTTCTTCCGCATGTATCCCAAGCTTTCCGGCATGACCGGGACCGCGGCGACCGAAGCGGCCGAATTCTGGGACATCTACAAGATGAACGTGGTCGAGATCCCGACCAATGTCCCCGTCCAGCGGATCGACGAGGACGACGAGTTCTACAAGAACACGCTCGACAAGTTCCAGGCCATCGCCAAGGCGATCAAGGAGAAGTCGGATATCGGCCAGCCCGTGCTGGTCGGGACGGTCAGCATCGAGAAGTCCGAACTTCTCAGCCAGTTCCTCGACAAGGAAGGCGTCAAGCACGAGGTGCTCAACGCCCGCCAGCACGAGCGTGAGGCGCATATCGTCGCGCAGGCCGGCCGCCCGGGCGCGGTCACCATCGCGACCAACATGGCCGGCCGCGGGACCGACATCCAGCTGGGCGGCAACCTCGACTTCCTGATCGAAGACGAGGTCGGCGAGATGCCCGAAGGGCCGGAGCGCGACCGGGCGATCGAGAAGATCAAGGCGCAGGTGGCAGAGGACAAGGCCAAGGTGCTGGAGGCCGGTGGCCTCTTCGTGCTCGGCACCGAACGCCACGAAAGCCGCCGGATTGACAACCAGCTGCGCGGCCGCTCGGGCCGTCAGGGCGACCCGGGCCTGTCGCGCTTCTACCTGTGCCTTGAAGACGACCTCCTGCGCATCTTCGGGCCGGACACGCTGTTCTCCCGCATGATGAATTCCAACCTCAAGGATGGCGAGGCGATCGGGTCCAAGTGGCTCTCCAAGGCGATCGAGACCGCGCAGAAGAAGGTCGAGGCGCGCAACTACGACACCCGCAAGCAGGTCGTCGAATACGACGACGTGATGAACGACCAGCGCAAGGTCATCTACGAACAGCGCGCGGAAATCATGGATTCCGAAACCGTCGACGATGTCGTTCTCGACATGCGGCACGACACCATCTCCGCCATTGTGGCCGAAGCCTGCCCCCCGGGATCGTATCCCGAACAGTGGGACGTCGCGGGCCTGAAGGCGCGGGTCGAGGAAGTGCTCGGCCTGACGCCGCCGATCGACCAGTGGCTGGAAGAAGACGCGGTCGAGCCCGAACTGTTCGAGGAACGCCTGCGCGCCGAGACCGACGAGCTGATGGAGCGCAAGATCGCGCAGAACGATCCGCAGCTGTGGCGCCGGGTCGAAAAGAGCATCCTGCTCGAACGGCTCGACCACTTCTGGAAGGAACACCTCGCCACGCTCGACGCGCTGCGCCAGGTCGTGTTCCTGCGGGCATATGCGCAAAAGACGCCGATCAACGAATACAAGCAGGAAGCCTTCGGCCTGTTCGAGAAGATGCTCGACTCGCTGCGCGAAGACGTGACCAGCATCCTGCTCAAAAACGAGCTGCGGATCGCGCCGCCCCAGCGTGCGCTGCCCGACCTGCCCGATTTCCTGACCGGCCATATCGACCCGCTGACCGGGCTGGACGATTCCAACGATGGCGATGGTTCGGAAAGCCGCGCCGCGATGTTCGGCTCGCTCGCCGGTTCGACCCGCGCCAATGCCGGGCCGGGCGGTTCGGCGGAAAACCCGTGGGCGGGGCAGGATATCAGCCGCAACGCCCCGTGCCCGTGCGGTTCGGGTAACAAGTACAAGCATTGCCACGGCGCGGCCAAGGCTGTTGCGGGAGCCGCGGGATCGGCCTCGCCGCCCTCCTCGCCGCCTTCTGCGTAACCGCACTGCTCTATGCGTCGGTCGGCTTTGGCGGCGGATCGACGTATAGCGCTTTGCTGGCCCTGTCGGGGATGGATTACCGGCTGCTGCCGGTGGTCTCCCTGCTGTGCAACCTGGTGGTCGTCAGCGGCGGTACGCTGCGCTTTGCGCGTGCCGGGATCACCCCTTGGCGCGGCGCGCTGGGCCTCACCGCCATCGCCGCGCCCGCCGCATTGCTGGGCGGGCTGACCCCGATCAGGGAACAGGCCTTCATGGCGCTGCTGGGTGCCAGCCTGTGCCTTGCTGGAGCGCTGCTGCTCCTCCCCCAGACCAATGCACGGGCCGCACCGGAGGGGGAGCCTGCCCCGCGCCACGCCAAGCGCGCCATGCTGCTCGCCGCTGCACCGCTCGGCTATCTTGCCGGGCTGGTGGGGATCGGCGGCGGCATCTTCCTCGCCCCGCTGCTCCATCTGGTCCGCTGGAACGGCCCGCGCGCGATCGCGGCGACCGCCAGCCTGTTCATCCTCGTCAATTCGCTGTTCGGCCTCGTCGGCCAGCTGACCAAGAACGGCGCAGACATGCTGGGCGCGGCAGCGGGCACCGGCCTGCCGCTGATGATCGCGGTCGTGATCGGCGGCCAGATCGGCAGCCTGTTCGCGGTGCGCCTGTTCAAGCCGCAACTGATCCGCTGGCTGACCGCGGCGCTGACGATTGTGGTGGGGGTGCGGTTGCTCTTTTGAATGCAGTTTCGCACTTCGGCACCCGGCAATTTATTCGTCCATTATCAATCTATTGTTCACGTATTTGATCGACCGTCCCCTTGCACAGAGGGAGCTCCGGATGACGTTGATTGTGGGAAGTGGCGGAGAGTTTCCGCTCGAGGGTTGGAGAATCGAGTCGCGAAAAATCGGTCGCAGGCGCTATCAGGGCTCGACCACGGTGTGCCGGGTGGTCGATGTTACCTACCAGCAGAAAAGCCATACACACGGCTATATCTCGGGCGTCGCTGGTTTCTCTATCGACGGCTATGGCCTGACGGGTGGTGGCGGTGGCTTCGTTTCCACCGAGCACGAGAATGTCGCGACGGTCATCGTTCGCGATGGTGACGGGTTCGAACAGCAGATCGAACTTCCTGCGCGCGTGGCAGTCCGGCCTGAAACAATCGTTCGGCTGGATAGTATCAACGGTCGTCTGATTGGCGCTACGAACCTGAGCGGACGCGGCGGACTGGTGATGCTCGCCCAATGGGAAGACTTTTTCCCGCGATCGCGATTTCGGAAGACCTATCTGGCGCTCGCGCTTCTCGGTTGGTGGGTGTTGAACAACACCGGGTCCAGCCCCGCTTTGGTCGTGCTGGGAATTGGCCTGCTCATGCCAATCGCTCTCTGGGCTCTGCATGCGGTGCGAACGACGCAACACCGCAAGCAAATGGCCGACTATATGGGAGAGGTATGGAAACGCGGCTTGCGATAATCGCCGCTAACGCTCTCGGAGCAAAGAGCATGAATGCCTGTCAGCGGGCCGGTTCTGGCCTTCTGTCCAAGATGGCTCCCCGAGTTGGATTCGAACTCATGTTGCTGGATGAAGATGGGTGTTTTCGAGCCCCTTGATTCTCCGTCGTTTTGGCGGGGTGATGTGCTTGGGTGCGCATTGACGTTAACGGGCATCTAGCGCAAATTGTGGGAGCGATTGGCGAACAGGAGCCCCACCATGGCAATTCACAAGCTCAAGGCTTTCCAAGTCGAGAAGGCGAAGAAGGCAGGCCGCTACGGCGATGGTGGAGGGCTCTATCTGCTGGTGTCGCCTACTGGCGGCAAGTCGTGGGTTCTGCGGATCATGTGCCCGGACGATGCAAAGCCCGGCGCGAAGAAGCGCAGGGACATAGGGCTAGGGGGCTGGCCGGATTGCAGCCTGAGCGAAGCGCGGGAGAAAGCGCGGGAGCTGCGCAGGGCGGTGAAGGCGGGGCGCGATCCCCTTGCAGAGCGCGATCAGGACAAGATTGTTGTTCCCACCTTCAAGGCGGCGGCGATCCAGTGCCATGAGGCGAAGGCCCCCGGATGGTCGGAAAAGACGGGGGCCGCTTTCCTGTCGTCCCTTGCGCTCCATGTCTATCCGAAGATCGGCAGCCTGCGGGTCGACGCGATCAGTGAGCGGGACATTGCGGCGGCGCTGTCGCCTGTTTGGCATTCCAAGCCTGCAATCTCGCGGAAGCTGCGCCACCGGATCGGGCTTGTCCTTGACTACGCGAAGGCGAGCGGGTGGCGTTCCGAGGGTGCGCCGCGTCAAAGCTTGTCGGCCCTGCTGTCGCGCCAAGCGGAGGGCGGCAACTTCGCCTCTATGCCCTACGAGGAATTGCCCGCCTTCGTCGCCAAGATGGAAAGCCAGGGCGAAACCGTGGGTCGGTTGGCGCTGCTGTTCACAATCTACACGGCTGCACGCAATGGCGAAGTGAGGGAAGCCCTTTGGTCGCATATCGACCTAGAGGCCGGGGAGTGGCGGCGACCTGCCGAGCTGATGCGCAAGAATGGCGAGGCGCACACCATCACCCTGTCGCCGGAAGCGATGGCGGTCCTTGAACGGGCGAAGGCGTGGCGGACGGGCGAGGGGGATTGCCGAGTGTTCCCCGGCAAAGGTGGCAAGAAGTTGAGCGACATGACCCTAGCCAAGTATCTGGCTGGCGAGCCCTATGTGGTCCATGGGTTCCGCGCGACGTTCCGAACGTGGGCGGCGGAACGGATGCCCTCGATCCCGGATGCGGTCGCGGAGGCGGCGCTTGCCCACAAGATCCCTGACAAGGTCGTTCGCGCTTACCAGCGTGCCGCGTTCCTCGATATGCGGCGGACGCTGTTGGATGCGTGGGGCCGGTATGTGTCGGGGTCGTCCGGCGATGTGGTGCAGCTCCCGCTCAAGCTGAGGAATGCACTGCCGGGATGATTCGGCGGAACGGGGCGGGAACATAAAAAGCCCGGAACGCGAACCCTCACGCGCTAACCTGTGCAAAAACCACGCCGCGACGGGGGATCAGCCCGGTGCCGGACTTCCCCTCTCCCATTCGCAGCTGCTATGCAGTCATGCATAAGGAATATCATGGAGGACGATGGATGGCAACGGGTATTTTGGGGGCCGGTATGAAGACGCTCGAACAGGTGTGCGAAGACAACAATTGCAGCCGCGGATTTCTGTATCTCGAAAACAAGCGGGGCAGGCTGCGGTTCACGAAGCTTGGCCGTGCAACGCGGATCAAGGCCGAGGACGAACAGGCTTGGCGTGACAGCCTGCCGGTCGTCACCGGGGAAGCTGCTTAACGAGAAAGGCCGCCCCGTGGGAGGGAGCGGCCTTTGAATTTCGCTTGCGAGAGCGAGGCAGTCTTGGTCCGCCGAGGATAGCAACAACTAGAAAAATTGCAACCCGGCCCTGCCCGCTCTCCGTCACACGGAGACTGTAAGGCAATGTCCACAATTACCGAACGTCCGCGCCGCATTCTCACGGTGCGCGACCCTGCCGTTGAACTGCTGCTGTCGTCCTATCCGGGCGACCCGCCCGATGACACTGGCGAGCTACGAGCATTCAGCACCGGCTTAATCGCGTCGGTGCGGCGCTGGTCGAACGCGAAAGGCTATCGCCGCCGGTCCGGTAACGCCTTGGACCGCGCAAGCGCTGATGCCGCCTTGCGTGCCGCCCTGGCGCGGGAGTCCAGCCGATGAGCCGGGCCGACGATATGGAGCGTCTGCGGGCGCTGGCACTCGGCCTGCTGGTCAAAGGGGAGGGCATTAATCGGCGCTCAGGCTCCTTCTTGGGCCAGCTCGTGGGCGAGCCCTGCCCGCTCTCCGTCAAGCAATATGATTGGCTCGAAAAGATCGCGCAGCGCGCGGGGATGACCGACGAATTTGAAAGGGTGGGCGATGTCGCACAATAACGAGAACAAGCCGCATTATGGACAGGGAACGGCAGCGGGTCACAAAGGCAATAGCCCTGAGGCGCGCCAGAACAGCCGTGAGGCTGCGCAGGAAGTCACGGACACACTGCCGCGCCGCCACCAGCAGATGATGGACGCATGGACGCCCTACGGGGCTGCTGGTGCGATCCCGGAGGAAGTCGCCAAGGACTTGGGCTTGCCGGTCCATGTCGTCCGTCCTCGGGCTGGCGAGCTGGCTAAGCGCGGCCTGCTCCATCCGGTCGGTCGGCGGCTGGGCGGCATGGGCTGCAACGTCATGGCCTATAGCGTCGTGAAGCCTGCGCAGGCGACCGAACAGGTGGCCGCGTAAGGTGGCGGGCTCGGTTACTATCGAGCCGGACGGGGAGGGCTTCGCGGCGGCGCTGTCGCCGCCGATCCCCTCCCTACCTGAACGGCAATGGTTCGCCAATGCGCGGGAGGCTCGGGGCACGGCTGGCGGGCTTCGCCTCGTCCATGGGCTCACCAAGATCGACCGGACGGGGGGCTAGGGCATGGGCCTTTTTGCACAATGGCAACCCGCCTATGCCGAGGCGGGGATTGCTACCTTCCCGGTCGATGGGGAGGCCAAGAAACCCTCTGTCGGCAATCCCCTGAGGGGCGGTCGCCGCGCCTCCGCGCAATGGGCGCAAAAGTTTCCAGACGCGGACGCACTCGGCATTGCCTGCGGCAAACACAATCGCCTGACGGTCCTTGATGTGGACAGCACAAACGAAAATGTATTGGCCGATGCAATGGCGGTGGTGGGAAGATCCCCGGTGGTCGCGCGCACGGCTAGCGGCAAGTTTCACGCCTACTACCGACATAACGGCGAACGACGCTCGATCCGCAAGGATGCCTTGGCGCTTGGGATGTTAGGGCCGATTGATATTCTCGGCCAAGGTGGGTTCGCAATCGCGCCTCCATCCCGCAACGCGCTTGGCGATTACCAATTCCTAGAGGGCTCGCTGGCGGACTTGGGCAACCTGCCGGCCATGCGCGCCGCCAATAGCGATTGCGCCTCGGGCGAAGTCGCCCTGGCGGAAGCCAAGGTTAAGGGGGAGGGCGACCGCAATGTTCGCTTGTTCGATGCCTGTCGCCACGCAGCAGCGAATTGCGGTTCCCATGACTCGCTGTTGGGGTTCGCTCGCACGCTCAACGAGTCCGGGGAATGGTCGCCGCTCCCTGCCGCCGAAGTCGAACAGGTCGCGGCAAGCGTCTGGCGGATGCAGGTTGAAGGCCGCAACGGAGTGGCCGGGGGTAATTACATGATACTGCCACACTCGGCGTTGGCGATCCTCGAAACGAACGCGGATGCGCTCTATATTTACAACCAACTCAAGCGCCACCATTGGGGCCGGGATTTTTGCATCGCAAACTCGTGGGCCGATCAGCTCCCTTGCGGGCCATGGCCGGTTCGCCGCCTGCGAGCCGCGCGAAACTTTCTGCTACAAAGCGGCCTAGTCGAACAAATTCGCTACGCGAAGAAGGGACAGGCCGCGCTCTATCGGTTCGGGGGTTGCGCTTGATCGCCAAATTTCGCCGCCGGGAGAGCAGGGGGGGAGGGGTGTAAGTTTCTTATTGGTGAGCAAATATGCTCACCCAATGCCCTTTTGGAAATGAGACGTTATTAGAAAGGCTCAGCGACCTACGGTCTTTATCGTGCCGGTTAGCGCAGGTGCTTCTAGCCTCGCCGAACTAGGAAACCGCGTAGGCCGCCCGCAGAAAGCCGCTGAGCGTCCATCCGAGACCCAACTCCAAGGCGTAGGCTTTCACGTCCACGCCTGTTTCATCGGCCCGCACATGCAAATTTCCATTGGCCTTATCGAAGGACATCGCCAACGCGATATAGGCTTTCGGTGAATCCGGGTTCGCGCGAGCCATAGCCGCGAAATAGAGGCATTCTCCAACGAAATTATTGGCCATCCGCCGAACCATCTGGATAGTCGATAGCGCCTGTAGCGGTCGATCCCCCCCACCATTCAATTCCCCGTCCAGCCAGCTATCGTCGGCTGGAGAATTTGTTGGAAAAACGCTCTTAAGAGATCGGCAATATGCCTCGGAACTTTCGACCAACGCAAGGCGGCTGGTTCGGCTTTCGAAATTGTCGGAGCTTCTGCTTGCGCTGAGCATTGCTTGGGTTTCCGCGTTTGTGTCGATGGCTGCCGCCGCCGCTGTGCCACCGCCCAAGATTGGCGTGGTAAGAAGTGCAAGAAATAACAACCTGGCTTTCATGGTTTCCTCCTCGGTGTGGTGCGGTCTAGATTAGCATTGCTCGGAGATTCGAATGTTTGAAGCGCTAATTCTTGCCGTTGTGGTTTCTGCGGGCGAGACCTTCTCCTGCACACCCACTGCCGTTTGGGATGGCGACGGGCCTGTATGGTGCGAGGAAGGTCCGCGCCTTCGCCTTGCCGGAATCGCGGCGCGGGAAGCGGACGGCACCTGCAACAGCAACCAGCCCTGTCCCGACGCCAGCCATGAACAGGCGCGCGATACTCTGGCGGGGCTGATCGGCACGCCGGGCGGGTTCGGGCCGCATGGGCACAGGATCGTCACAGGTCCGACGATGCGTTGCAGATCCACGGGCGGCGCTGGCGGCAATCGCACGGGTGCTTGGTGCGTATCTCCGAAGTCGGGCGATGTGAGCTGCGCAATGGTGCGTTCGGGCACTGCGCTGCGCTGGGACCCCTACTGGGGCGAACACAAGTGCTAGGGGCGCTGCCTCGTGGTCAGGGGAGGGCTCCTGCGATGCGGAGCATCATCCGTGGCAAGAAAAATTCGAGCGCCGGAAAATGAGCGAAGACAAGAAGTGTGAGCAAGAAGAAACGGCGATATATCCGGATGGGCGAAACTTCTTCTACGATTCCCCAAGCACTTTTGACTCGCTTGGCGAATGGGAGGCGACCCTGCGGCGCTTGGAAGCTATGCCCCCAGGTCCAGTTAAAGACCGATTGATCGAAGAAGCCCGCCACCGGATCACTCGGGACGACGAAATCAAGGCGCTGTTCAAAAGGTCCGGCTCGGTCCTTGGATTGCGCCTGGAATTTGCGCTGCTGATAGCCCTTTCTCTTCTAGGCTTGGCCCTGTGGGCGTTTAGCTGGCTCTAGTCGCTGCGGTATCGGTGGGGCGGCTCATTCCTAATGTCCGCGAGAAGGGTGATTATGCGCTCGTTCTGAGCGTGAATGCGCTCGATGTGGCGGGCGATCATCCAAGGCATGATGAGGATGCTCCAAAGCGTCGCGCCAGCAAATAGCCTGTCATACCATGGCCAACTCATCATAATTTCTGTCACTGGATTTCTCCCACTATGCGTTGCCCTCAGAGGCCTTCTTTGCCGCCTCTTCCAGACTCGCTTCAATACGATCTGCGACGGCTCGAAGCATTGGGGCGAGCTGTTCAGCTGCAGCCAACTCCACCTCTTTGTAAGTTGCAGAGGCGTCGAAGCCTGTGACGACCACACCCCAGTTGAAATACTCGTGCGTTTGGATGCCATCGCGTTCAAACTGGCAAGCGATGTGATTTGAAACAGTGAAATGGGCAGGCTTTCCCGCTCTGCCCACTGTATTTATGGTAACATTGCCTTGGACCTCAGATTTGTCCGGCACATCATCTTCTTTTGAATGGAATGTGATTGAGCCGAGGCCAAAACCAATATCCTTGAGTTCCATGTCCGCCTCCTATTAGGTGCGGCCACGTTAAGCGCAAAGCGAACTTTCCTACAATGGCGCAGTTCACCTACCTTGCGCCATGCGTAAACCCACCCGATTCGAGCTTGAAGCGACGATGCTAGCGTTCATTGCACTGGCACCGCTCGGCTACTGGGTGGTGCGGACAGCCTTTAGCCTGGTTGGTTAGCCGAACCGCGCGTCTCCGCAATTCTCAGTCGTGGGTTCGTAAAAGACACAAAGGCCTTGCAAACCGTATGATCGCCGAAAAAGCCCCGTCGCGTCATTAGGACGGACGGGGCCAAGGTTGCGGGGGCTTTGGTTAGGCGGCGATGCGTTCGGCCTCCCGTTCTTCGATTAGGCGCAGCACCTGCTCGCGTCCCCCTCGGGTTTCCAGCTCCCAAAGCGATGCCTGAATCCCATCGCTGGCAGGGACGGGAGCGCATAGGGTCAACTCGCGCCCGGCTGGCCTGACCCATCCACCGCCGCAACGCTCGTAAAGGACAAGCCATTGCTCGGGGTCGAATGTGGGCGATGGCGCGTTGTCGTCCAGATCGCGAAGGCCGTTGAGAACCGACCCAATCAGATCCGCGCCGGGGATGCTGTCGGGATCGCGGAAAGCAATTTCTGCCAGCGCCCGAACGTCGGTGACGGTTCGGGGTTTGGTTGCGAATAGCTTGCGCTCTGCCTCGATCATCACGGAATAGCGGGCGTCCTCGGCCTGCTGGTCGTTGTCGAGCGGCGCGGAACACACTTCTGCGTAAGCTGCGTTGTAGGCTGCAAGAGCCTGCTCGAATGCGCTTTGCGGTGCGGTGGTCGTTGCGTTATCGTTCGTCATTAGTCGTGCCCTCTTGCTAGGGTTTCGATTAGGGCCGGGGCTGGTGTTGCTGCACCTCGCCTCGGTCCGTCAGGTAGTTAATCACCTAACGATTTCCGTTATGGCTATCTGTCATGGCTTTGTCAAACGATTTCCGTTATGGTAGCGGGAAAGCGTTAGGAGGCATTGCCATGTTGACCCCTGAATTGAACCGCGCCGCGCGTGGGCTTCTGGAAGTTTCGCAAGCTGAGCTGGCCGCATTGGCGGGCGTCGGTGAATCGACGGTGCGCAATTACGAGGCGGGCCGATCCGTGCCGGTCGACAACAACCTTGCGGCCATAGTGGCGGCGCTGGAAGCCAAGGGCGCAGTCTTTACGCCTGCGGGCGGGGTCGCCACGGTCGATAGCGTAGGGATTGGCCCTGCTCGATCTGCCTAGCGCGCCGGGTGTGTTGCCTGTATAGGTCAGGCCATGCCCGATCTTCTCCCCTCGTTCCTGATTGTTGCCGGGGTGCCGCCTAGCGCTGGCGTCCTGCTCGATCCTGCGAGCGTGCTTGTAGGTCTTGGTGCGCTGGTTGGCCTGTTCGCCGGGTTCGCATGGCACAAGGTCTGGCGCTCGATTGATACGAGCGGGGAGGCTGTGACCGGGCCGGACAAGCGCGGGCTGAAAGACGCGGCTTTCCTGTCGATGGGGGCCTTTACCCTCACTAGCGCGGGCTACCTGTTCGGGGTGTTCTTCGGGCGTATCTGAACCGCTGGCGCAATCGCCCTGGCTGAATTGATCTAGGGTTTTTGATAGCCTTTACGCGCGTAAGGGTTTTTTGACGCCTTTACGCGCGCGAGGGTTTTTCGATGCCTTTACGTGCGAGGGCGCGGGCTGGCCTAGTCCATAGGCCCTAGCGCCGGGCCGATGCGCTCGGGCCGCTTTCCACACCGCGAACAGCGCAACCGCTCTGCTAATCCGTTCAGCGTCCGGGGAAGGTCGAGCGCATGGGAGCGCAACAAGAGCGCTCGCGGCTCCAACATCACCACGCGACCGCAACCGCAATCAATGCGCAGCTTAGAGCCGTGCCGGGCAAGATCACTCAGGCTTGAAAGGCGCTTGCTGCTCATGATTCGGGGATCTCTAGCAGCGAACAAAGGGGGGTATAACCGAGAACAGAAGTTGACTTTAGCGTTATACTGTTGTATAACAGCGGCACACGTTGGAGGGACAGGTGCGCGGCATTCATTCGGACAATCTGGTTGCTTTCCGGGCTTCGGACACGCTGGTTTCGGCCCTGCGCTTGCAGGCGGAACAGTCGGGCGTCTCTGTCTCGGAATATCTGCGGTCCACGGTCCGCGAAAAGGTCGGCCTGTGATGGGCGGGCCTGCTTCCGAGCGAAGCTTGGGCGAGTTGCTGGGCGATGCGCTGGCTTCCGAGCGCCAGCCGTCCAATTCGCTCCATGATGCCGCGTTGGGCGATCCCGACGCCATGCTGGCGCTCTCGCTCGCGCAGGAACAGCGCGCCCGATCCGCCCCCGGCCTGCTGCAATTGATCCACATTGCGGAAGCGCTGATATTCGCTCGCCTCCATGCCTCCGCCGTGCCGACCGACGACGCGCTGGCGCGGGTGGTCGCCCTGTTCGGTGAATCGGCTGCGCTGTGTCGCACGTTTGGCGACATGGAAGCCGGGGACGAGCGCGAAGCGATGGGCCTTGCCCTGCTGTCTGCCTGTGCGGACGAGAGCGAGGCCATGGCGGATTTCCTGCAACTGGCGACCCCGCGCGTATCTGCGGGGGCCATCGTGAAGGCAAAGCACATTGCCCGCGACCACGCGGGGGGCCTGTCGTGATCCACCGGACCTTGGACGCTGCGCACCTGAACGCCGTAGCGAATGACCCGAACGTTCGCCCGACCCTTGGCGGTGAAGGCGAGATTGATCTAACCGGCCTGATTGCCGACCCCGCCAATCTGGCGCTGGTCGCGGATGGGGGCGGGTTCGTCCTGACGCCGTTGGCTCCGGGCCATCTTGAAGTGCATTCGATGTTCCGCCCGAAGGCCGACGCTATCGGGGCGATGCGCGAGGCAATGGATTGGGTGTTCACCCGGACCGATTGCGTCTCGATCTGGTCGAAGGTGCCGAAAGAGAACCGGGCGGCAAAGGGGTTTGCCCGCGCCGGGTCGCTCCGCGTGCTGTTCGAGCGCGAACACGAAACCTTGGGCGCTACCGAGTTCTGCGAGCTGCCGCTGATGCGCTGGGCGATGAACACGCCGGAGCTGGAAAGCCAGGGCGAGCGGTTCCACGCCTTGCTTGAGGCTGCGAAGCGTGAAGCAGGGTCGAGCCTGCCCGAACATCCTCACGATCCCGCGCACGAGCGGGCGGTGGGCGCGGCGCTTCTGATGTTTGAGCGAGGCCAGCCGGGCAAGGCTGCGTCCTTCTATTCGCTGTGGGCGCGGGCCGCTGGCTACCAGCCCATTCAACTGCTCTCGGTCGCCCCCGTCACGGTCGATGTAGGCGACGCGATCATTGGACTTGGACGGGACGGGATGGAGGTTTTGCAATGCCGGTAGGGGCTATTATTGGAACGGCGGTTGTCGGCGCTGGCACCTCGCTAGTTGCGTCGGGCAACAATTCGCGTGCGATCCGCGAGGGGACCGAACAGCAGACGCAATCGACGCGCGAGGCCATCGCGGCGCAGGAACGGGCAAGATCCGAAAACCTCGCATTGCAGACCCCGATTTATCAGGCGGGGATGCCGGCGATGTATGCGCGCAATGCCCTGCTCGGTCTTGGCGGCGCTCCCGCACAGGCGGCGCAGCCTGACGCTTACGCGCAGCCGACCGCCTACGGGCAACCCAATGCGCTAACGCGCATGTCATCGCACCAAATGTATGGTGTGGCCGATGGCGCGCCCGATCCTTACCGGGCACGCGCGGAATCGCGCCTGAGCTATTTCGGGACCGGCGGTGTCCTAGCGAACCCGCAAGCTACCGGTAGCTATACCTCGGGGGCTCCGTCCACCGCGACGGTCGCCACGCCTGCACAATCGCCCTCCGAGGCGCAGCGTTCGGCGTTCGATGCCTTCCGCAATTCGACCGGCTACCAGTTCCGCCTTGGGGAAGGGATGAACGCGCTTAACAGCGGTTACGCTGCGGCGGGCACGCTCCAGAGCGGCGCGGCGATGCGGGCGGCGCAGGAGTATGGCCAGAACCTCGCTAGCGCGGAGTTCGGCAATTACTGGAACATGCTGGGCGAACAGCAGAACCTAGCGCCGGGTGCCGCCAATGCCATGTCGGGCGTCAACACCACGTATGCCAACAACGCGGGCAATCTCGCCATGATGAACGGGAACGCGCAGGCCAATGCGGCGGTCGCCCGCGCGAACAACACCAATGCGATGATCGGCGGCGTTACCGGCTCGCTGGCCTACGGGGTCGGCGCGCTGGACCGCTTGGGTATGCTCTAGGGGGAAATGCGATGAACGCGCTTGCGGGACTTAACACCAACGCGCCTGCCGTCATGGGTCAGAACGTCGCTTCCAGCTTCGTGGCCGGGGGCGAGTTTGCCGACAATAGTCGGTTGCGCAAAGCCATGGCGACTATCGCGGTCAACCCGGACGATCCCGAGGCAATGCGGGTCGTCATGGAGTTGGACCCGGCGACGGGTGCCAAGCTTCAGGCTGCACAGCAGGAACGCCAGTTCGGACAGGCGGCGGTCGACTACGTGGAAGGGGGGCGCGCATCTGCCGCCCAGCCGCAACCGAACGTGCTAGCCGCCATGGCGATGCGGGATCCGCAACCGCGTGCGGTGCCTGCGCAGCGCAACGCCCTGATGCCTGTTGATCTGGCCCCGTCCTCCGGTGAAGGCTTCGCCCCCCTGTCCCCTCCCATGCCTGCCCGCCCTGCGGGGCCGACTGTCCGGGCCGATGCGGCGCGCGATACGAACGGCGACGGGGAAATTGACTTTGCCCCTCTAGGCGAAGTGCGGACCGCACAGGACGAGGCTTTCCTGCGGATGGTTCGGATTGATCCGAAACAGGCGTTCGCGATTGAGGGCGAGATGCGCGACCGGGCGGCGGATCGCCTCAAGTTCCAGCGGGACGCCTACGGCTATGCGGTCAGCCGGTTGGGTGGTGTGACGAACGACGCCGAATATGGCGAGGCGCTGGCGGACATTCAGGCGCGGATTGACCCGCTCGGGGTGTCTGTCTCGCAATTCCTGCCTGACCGCTTCCCCGGCCCGGATGCGCTGCGGCAAATCCGGCTGTCGGCTATCGAGGCGGAAGATCAAACCCGGCTGTTCATGCAGCAGGCGAATATAGACGCGGACAACGCGCGAGCCGACCGGAACACGGACAGTATGATTGATGTGCGCGAGGGTCGCCTTGCCGAATATCAGCGGGCCAACCGGGCGCGCGAGGGCAACCAGCGCCGGGGGCAAGACCTGTCGAGCCGGGATCGCAGGCGCGGGCAAGACATGCGCGGGAGCGGTCGCGGTGGCCGGTCGCGTGTGCCGGTCGTCAGCTCGCCGGACGAGGCGCGTTCGCTCCCTCCTGGCACTGAGTTCCGAGTGAAGGGCACCAACCGCATTCTGCGCACGCCGGGGGGCTAAGTCATGGCCGATCCGTGGGCGGAGTTCGAAGCCGTCAAGCCTGCCGATCCGTGGGCCGGTTTCGAGGAAGTGAAGCCGGACAGCAAGCCGCGCAAGAAGCGGCGGGACAAGCGCAGCGGTGGTGCGTTCGGTCCGCCGCCGATTGCCGAGGGCGACACGCTGCGCGCTCCGCAAGCGATTGATGGCGACACGGTGCGTGCTTCGCAGGGCGACGTTCGCCTTGTGGGGCTCGATGCGCCAGAGCTTGAACAGCCGGGTTGGGATAGGCAGATGCGCCCGGTGGCGCTTGGCGAGCAATCGCAGGCGTTCCTTGCCGATAGCCTTTCGGGTCAGGTGTCGGCGGGTCGGCAGTTCGCGCCTTCCTATGGTCGCGCGGTCTCGCCTGTGCTGGTCAATGGTGAGGACGTAGGCCCCTCGGTCCTGCGGGCGGGTCA
Source organism: Alteriqipengyuania abyssalis (assembly GCF_019857185.1). GTDB lineage: Bacteria > Pseudomonadota > Alphaproteobacteria > Sphingomonadales > Sphingomonadaceae > Alteriqipengyuania > Alteriqipengyuania abyssalis. The sequence goes on from NZ_JAHWXP010000001.1 coordinate 499,369, forward strand.
GGCTTTCGCCGCGCCGGAATATCTTTCCGAAGATCCCGCGCGCCGGGGTGACTACGTGGATGCCGACCGGCTGGCGCGGATGAACCGGCAAGGCGTGCATGGGGTCTATACGCCTTCGCCTGCCGAGTTCCGGGCCAATCCCGATTACGTTCCGGATCGTCAGACGGTCGCGCAGTTCTTCGATACGCCTACGCCTCTGGCGGGCCTGCCTGCCGAGAAAGAAGCGCAGTATGTCGCGCTGCTCAAGGGCGCGCCTGCCGAGGATATTCTAGCCTTTGCCGAGGGCGAGGGCCTGACGATGGACGCGGACTATCTGCGCAAGTGGACCGCATGGCGTGACAAGGAAATTGCGGACGGGCGTGAGATTGACCCTTACGCGGTTTATGAGCGTGCGCCGCGCCCCCTGATTGATGGCGGTGGCGGCACGGCAGGCGCGGTCCTTCGCGGCTGGGGTTCGGGACTGTTCGCCAGTGGCTTGGACGAGGCGGTTGCGGTGGCGGACACGCTGGGCGGCACGCCGGGCCGGGAAAGCGTTTTCAACTCCGACAGGCGCTTTGCGGATATTTGGCTGAACAACCAGCAGCAGAATGCGGCAATGCTCGCCTATGACGAGCAAAACCACCCGATTGCAAACACAGGCGGGCAAGTCGCTGGCGGACTGACTGCCGGGTTCCTTCTGCCCTATTCGGGCGGTGCGCGAAGCGTGGGCCAGCTCGCCCTTGCTGGCGGCACTTACGGCGGCATTGACGGGTTCCTTGGAAGCGAGGGCACGGCAGCGCAACGGCTGCGCGGTGTGCCCTTGGGCGCGACCGTGGGGGCGATTGCCGACCCCGCCCTTGGCAAGCTGGTGGAAGCTGCAACGCCGGTCGTAAGCCGCACGGCGCGTTCGCTGCTCTCTCGGGGGCCGGGCGCTGGCGGGGAGCGTATGGGCGCGCCTGCCGCCTCTCAGGCTACCGCGCAGGCCGATGCAGCCACACAGGCGGGCACAGAGCCCGGTAGCATGGCGATGGCGGTCGAAGGGGGCGAAGCCCTGTCCGCGCCGCTCCCGCGTCCACAGGGCCTTTACACGCCCCGGACCCGAGCCGAGCTGCTGGCGTCTGCCGCCAATATCCAACCGCGCGATGTGCTGCCGATCCCGCGCAATTTCGTGGACGGGCCGGAGGAAGCCGCCGCGATTGACGCCGGGCGGTTCGTGGAAGCCAAGGCCCCGAACGAGCGAACCGCGCTCGATAGGCGGTCCGTCACCAACTGGCGGGGTGAGGCGGTCCCCAAGGTCGGGCCGCTCGATATGGTCGGCTTTCTCCGTGCGCAGGGCGGCTTGCGTGACGAGGGCGGCGACTTGGCCGCAATGGGCTTGGACAACAGCGCCCGGCGCGGTCTCGATTTCGTAGGCCAGGAATCCCGGTTCGGCCCGCTGGTCAGTGACGAGGGAATGACCCTCGACGACGCGGCGCTTTATGCGTGGGAGGCCGGTTATTTTCCTGAGCTTACCGAGCGCCCGGACATCAACACGTTTCTGGACGCCTTGGACGAAACGCACCGGGGCGGGGCCGGTCGCCGGTTCCTGCCGGAAGATCAGCCCGAGCTTGACGCCTTCAACGCATTGCAGGGCGAGCGTTACCAGCTCGAACAGCAGCGCTTTGACGAGGGCGGGCCGGTCTATCGCGACCGCGCGGCCTGGGCGGATGACACCGCCCCGTTTGCGCCGCCCGAAGCCTATGAGGAATGGCCTAGCGGCTCGACCGATCGCGTGGGGAATATCGACGTTTCCAAGCTCGACACGCCGCAGGACATTAGCCGTGCGCTGCGCCAAAGCCGGATGCGGGCGGGCGATTTCGACGCGGCAACGCGAGGCCGGATCACACAGGCGGAAACCGAACGCCTCGCCTCTGAATTGGGGATGACCCCGGACGCACTGCTTAAGCGGCGCAAGGGGCAAGCGTTCAATGCTGAGGAAGCGCTAGCGGCTCGCCAGATACTCGCGAAGTCGGGGAACGAGCTGGTCAACGCGGCGCGCAAGATCAGTCGCCTTGAAGATCCCGGCGACGAATTGCTGGCCGAGTTCCGCCAGAAGTGGGTGCGCCATGTGGCGATCCAAGAGCAAGTGGCCGGGATGACTGCCGAGGCCGGGCGTGCCCTGCAACAGTTCCGGCAATCCGCCAGTAGCGGCGCGGTGCGGGGCGATGTTCTCTCCGCGCTGGTGCGTGCCGGTGGCGGCAAGGGGGACTTGAAGGAAGCGGCGGACACGCTGCTTGATGCGGTCGACTTGGGCCAAGGCAAGTTCAACGCGCTTGCGGTGAAGGCGACCAAACCCAAATGGCGCGACAAGATCAGTGAGCTTTATATCAATATGCTCCTGAGCAATCCGCCGACGCACGCGGTCAACATGATTTCCAACACGCTGACCACGATTGCACAGGTGCCGGAATATGCGACCGCCTCTGCCATCGGCGGCGCGCGCCGGGCGCTCTTGGGCGAAAAAGCCGGGGAGCGCATTCTTGCCAGCGAAGTTGGAGCCCGCGCGTTCGGCCTGCTCCAAGGCACGCGGGAAGGCGCGAGCCTGTTTGCCAAGGCCCTGCGCTCTGGCGAGGCCGACGATTTCGTTACGAAGGTCGAGGGCGACGAATATAAGGCCATCTCGGGCATCAAGGGCGAGGTCGTCCGGGCGCCTACGCGGCTGCTCACTGCCGAGGATCAGCTATTCAAGGGCGTTGCCCGCCGGATGGAGATTAACGCGCAGGCCGTGCGGATCGCGCACCGGGAAGGCTTGAAGGGTGCCGAGCGGGAGGCGCGCATTGCGGAGCTGTCCGCCAATCCGACCGACGATATGCTCGACCGGGCCTTTGACTACGCGCGGTATCTCACTTTCCAGCAGAAGCTAGGCGAGTTCGGCCAGGGTGTGTCCAAGATCACCTCGAACAGCCTCGCGGCGAAGGTTATCGTTCCGTTTGTCCGCACGCCTATCAACCTGCTCAAGTTCGCAACCGAGCGTTCGCCAGCCGCTCCGCTCCTGCGCGAAGTGCGCAAGGACTTTGCCGCCGGGGGCGAGCGCCGGGACTTGGCCGTTGCCAAGATGATGCTGGGAACCGGGCTGGCAACCGCGATGTATGAGGCCGCGAAGGAGGGGCTTATCACTGGCGCGGCCCCGCCCGATGCGGGCAAGGCCCGGCTGCTCTACGCGGACGGCTGGCAACCCTACAGCGTCAAGGTTGGCGATACGTGGGTTAGCTACTCGCGGCTTGATCCGCTCTCGACCACGATAGGCGTTGCTGCGGATATGGCGACGCTGCCGGAGAATCTGAGCGATAGCCAGCAGGACGATAAGGCCACGATGCTGGTCGCCTCGATCATGGGGAACCTCGCCAGCAAAACGTGGCTGTCGGGCGTCTCGGCCTTCGTGGAGGGGCTGAGCGATCCGGGGCGCTATGCCGATAACTGGCTGCAACGCACGGCGGGCGCATTCGCCGTGCCTGCCGGTGTGGCGGGTGTGGCCCGGTCGATGGACCCGGTGTTGCGCAAGCGCGAAAGCGTGGGCGATGCGATCCAATCCCGCGTGCCCGGAATGAGTGACGGGCTGTTGCCTGCGCGCGATGTGTTCGGGGAGCCTATCGAGCTGGGGAATTGGGGGCCTGATTTCCTCTCGCCGTTCTGGTCCTCGCAGCAGAAGAATGACCCGGTAATTGCCGAGATGCTGCGCATTGGCAAAAGCGTGTCCGCGCCGGGCAAGCAATACACCGAGGACGGCGTGCGGGTTGATTACACGCCAGAGGAATATGACCGTTACCACGAGATTGCGGGGCGGCTGACCTATAACCGGCTGCTCGGGGTGATGGGTTCGGCGGGCTATGCGCGAATGAGTGACGACGAACGGCGCAAGGAAGCGAAGAAGGCAATCCGCAAGGCGCGCGAGGATGCCCGCGCCGTTCTCTCCGATCCTGACTATCCCTTGCCCGCGCGTGGCGACTTGTCGGGCGGTCCGGCTGGTCCTGCCGGAGCTGGCGATGAATGGTCAGGCTTTGAACAGGTCCGGGGGACGGCACGCCAGCGCCCGGACCCGCGCCAGCAAGCGGACGAATGGGCGGGCTTTGAGGAAGTGAAACAGCGCGACGTTATGGGGGGTCTGCAATCGGCCATCCCCGGCGTTCGGATCACCTCGGGTTTTCGGACGCCCGAATATCAAGCCGACATGCGCCGCCGTGGCTACAATCCCGCCGCGAACAGCCGCCACCTAGACGGGTCCGCGCTCGACCTGACGCCTCCGCCTGGGCGGTCGATGGGATGGCTTGCGCGTGAAGTTCGCCGGGTCGAGCCGGGGGCACGCATTCTGAACGAGGGCGACCACCTGCATGTGGTGTTCCCCGATTGGAACGGTGCGCCTGCGCTGGGAGGCATGGCGCAATGACGAAGCCGAAAGAAAACGGGCGAAAATCGGATGGCACCTTTGCCGAGGGTAACAGTCTTGGAGGCCGGACGCCGGGATCTCGCAACAAGACCACGCTTGCGGTCGAGGCGCTGCTACAGGGCGAGCATGAGGCGTTGACCCGCAAGGCGATTGATAGGGCGCTAGAGGGCGACACAACGGCCCTGCGCCTCTGCTTGGATCGTATCGCGCCAGTGCGGAAGGAAGCCCCGATTACGTTCGAGCTGCCGCCGATTGAAACGGCTGCGGACACGGTGGCCGCGTCGTCAGCGCTGCTCGCGTCGGTCGCGGCTGGTGATGTCGCCTTGGACGAAGCGGGCCGGGCCATGGCGCTGCTCACGGCGCATAAGCAGCTCGTGGAAACCTGCGATCTGGAAAGCCGGATTGCGGCATTGGAGGCGAAGGGATGACCGCACTTAGGCGAAGGCTCGACGCGCTGGAAAAGCCGACCCGGTTTGCAACGCTCGGGATGGTCCTCGATAGCTTGGACGGGGAACCCCTGCCCGATGGGCTGCCGGTTGACCCGGCATTGGTGGCGGCGCTCGATGTGCTGCCGTTCGATTAATTTGGAGGCGATATGACCGGGCGATTGGAGCGGCGGCTTGCCGATCTGGAAAACAAGGCCGGGGCCTTCGCGCCGTGGGTCTCGATCATCCAGCGGGCCGGTCAGACAGAAGATCAGGCGGTGGCCGCTTACGAGGCGGACCATGGGCCGGTCGGGGACAGCAACAAGATTCTGTGGGTCGTCGTCCGCAAGCCGGGGGCGGTTCATGCGTAGCCTGCAAGGGCGTCTCGCCAAGCTAGAGGAAGCTGGCGCGCCGGCCATGCTGCGCCCGTTGATCTTGGCAGGGCCGGGCACGGATATTGAAAGCGAGTTGTCCGCTTGGCACGCTCGCCATGGGCCATCTGATGCCGAGCCTATGATTATCGAGCTGGTGGGGGTGGAGCCCACCGCAAGGCGCGCGGCTTAGGTGTGCTAGGCTGATAATACAGCCGAGAGCAGCCGAGGCAGCAAGTCGACCAGTGCGATGATTGCGCCCGCAACGGCGAGTATCAGCAGGGCGACAAACTCGGCGCGGTATCGCATCGCCCCCATTTGCCAGAAAAGAGGGCGCATGTGGTAGGAAATGTGGGAGTGGCGGGCCGGATATGAGAGAAAGCCGCGCAATTCCAATTGCTTGGGCCTACTGAATGGCTCCCCGAGTTGGATTCGAACCAACGACCAAGTGATTAACAGTCACCTACTCTACCGCTGAGCTATCGGGGAGCAGCCTTGTCGGCAGGCCCGCGCCTATATGGGGGTGCTCAAATTAACGCAAGCCCCTGCTGCAAAATCATACGACGAATTGTTCGGCCACGATCCGGTCGTCCAGCGCGTGGCCCTTGTCGAACAGCAGGGTCAGCTCGGAATCGCGTGCGATTTCAACGTGAACCTCGGCCACGTCGCGCACTTCCTTCTGGTCCGCCACGGCCGCCACGGGGCGCTTGGACGGCTCGTTGATGCGGAAAGTCACCTTCGCACGGTCGGGCAGAATCGCACCGCGCCAGCGGCGGGGGCGGAATGCGCTGATCGGGGTGAGGGCGAGCAGCTGGGAATCGAGCGGCAGGATCGGCCCGTTGGCGGAGAGGTTGTAGGCGGTGGAGCCGGCGGGCGTCGCCACCAGCACGCCGTCGGCCACCAGTTCCTCGATCCGGGTCTTGCCGTCGACCAGAATCTCGATCTTCGCGGTCTGGCGCGTCTCGCGCAGCAGGGAGACTTCGTTGAGCGCGCATTCCACGCGGGTGTCGCCGTTCTGGTTGATCGCCTCCATCCGCAGGGGAGAAATGCCGACCGGGCGGCTGCGGTTGACCCGTTCGACCAGCGCGCCCTTGGGCCGGTGCTTGTTCATCAGGAAGCCCATCGTGCCGCGGTTCACGCCGTAAACCGGCAGGATGCGTCCGCTGTCGAGCATCTTGTGCAGGGTTTGCAGCATGAACCCGTCGCCGCCCAGCGCGACCACCGCCTCCGCCTCTTCCTGCGGCACCCAGTCGTGCGCATCGCGCAGCGCGGCGGCGGTGTCCTGCGCCAGCGCGGAGTTCGATATCGCGAGCGCGAGCCGCTCGTATGTCGGTTGGCCGGCCATCAAAACCCTCTCTCAAACCCGTTCGCCTGCCTATGGAGGCGATGCCTGCTTGGCAATGCAACCTGGCGATTGGTGGGACAAGCGCAGCTTGCAGGCTTCCCCAAAACGCGGGGCCTTGCGATAAGGCGCCGATGAGTCCGACGGAACATCCCGCGAGCGAGCGCCTCACAGGGCTTGTCGATACCGAAGAGGCGCGCGAGATCCTCGGCATGTGGCTCGCCGAGGGGGAGGCGCGGGTCCACGCGATGCTGCTGGTGCTGGGCCGGTTCGATAGCGTCAATCTGGCCCACGGGGCGCAGACGGGCGACTATGCCTTGGGCGAGGTCGGGCGGCGCATGGCGCATTTCGCGCAGGACGAGTTCGCGCGGGCATCATGGCTGGTCGCGCGGATCGACGGCGGCAAGTTCCTGCTCGCCACGCGCGACAAGTGTAGCCGGGAGCGGTGGCAGTTTTTGGCCGAGACGCTGGCCGACGGGGTTGCGCAGCCGATGGCGGGCAGCGCGCCGGGCATGCCGCAGCTATGGCCGCATATCGCGCTGATCCGCGCGCTGTCGGGCGATGATCCGACCACGGTTCTCTCCCGGCTCGGCGATGCGCAGATCACGCTGCGCGGGGAGTCCGGGCGCAGGATCGTGTGGATCGACCGCGATCTGGCCCCCGCCGGGTTCGATGTCGGCCAGATCGAGGCGGAGCTGAGGCGGTCGCTGGAGCGCGGGGCGATCTCGCTGCGCTTCCAGCCTCAATTCGCGCTCGCCGACGATGCGCTGATCGGGGCGGAGGCGCTGGTGCGGTGGGATCAGCCGCTGCTAGGCGATATCGGCGGCGAAGCGCTGCTGCGGATCGCCGCGCGCGCCGACCTGACCACGCAGCTGACCCGCAAGGTGATCGAGGCCGCGCTGGATGCGGTGCGGGACTGGCCCGAGGGGCTCAAATGCTCGATCAACATCACCGCCGCCGATCTGGCGGTGGTGCGCTTTCCCGATGACCTGTTGCGGATGGTGGAGGAGCGGGGCGTCGACCCCGCGCGGCTGACGCTGGAGATCACCGAGCAGGCGTTGCTGGGCGATCTGGACCTTGCGGCGCGCTCGCTTGGCCGTTTGCGCAAAGCGGGGATGCGGATCGCGCTCGACGATTTCGGCGCGGGGTTCTGCAATTTCGGATATCTCAAATACCTGCCGCTCGATTTCATCAAGCTCGACCGGATCATGCTCGATGGCGTGGCAGAAAGCGCGCGTGACCGCGCGGTGCTGCGCGCGGTGATCGCCATGGCGCGCGCGCTGGAGCTGGCGGTGATCGCTGAGGGGGTCGAGGACGAGACGCAGCGCGCAATTGCGCTGGAGGAAGGGTGCAGCGCGTACCAGGGCTTCCTGCGCGCGCGCCCGCTGCCGCACGAGGAGTTCCTCGCGCTGGCGAGCGGGCAAGCCTAGGCTGGCGCTTTCTCTTTCTTCCCGGCGCGTTTGGCGATCGCGCTGAGGCCCTTGGTCAGCTGGAACAGACCGTTGAGGCGGCTTTGCGGATCGCCCCAGGCGCGGTTGACGACCAGCTTCATGTCGGGCCGCAGCTTCACCGCCTCGGCCCGCTTGTCGACATAGGCGAGCAGGCCCACCGGATCGGGGAAATCGTCCTTGTGGAAGGTGACCAGCGTGCCGCGCGCGCCGACGTCGATCTTGGCGATATTCGCCTCGATCGCCTGATGCTTGATCTCGATCAGGCGGACGAGGTTCTGCGTCGCCGACGGAAGCTCGCCAAAGCGGTCGATCATCTCGGCCGCCAGCCCCTCGATCTCCGCCTTGTCGCTCGCCTGGTTGAGACGGCGATAGAGCGCCATGCGCACAGCCAGATCGGGTATGTATTCCTCGGGGATCATGATCGGCGCATCGACGGTGATCTGCGGGCTGAAATCCTCCGCGGGCTTCTCCAGCCCCATCTCACCCGCCTTGGCGGCGAGGATCGCGTCCTCCAGCATCGACTGGTAGAGTTCGAAGCCGACCTCGCGGATATGGCCCGACTGTTCGTCGCCCAGCAGGTTGCCCGCGCCGCGAATGTCGAGATCGTGGCTGGCGAGCTGGAAGCCCGCGCCCAACGAGTCGAGATCGCTCAGCACCTTGAGCCGCTTCTCCGCGACCTCCGACAGCGCCTCGTCCGCAGGAGTGGTGAGGTAGGCATAGGCGCGCAGCTTCGCGCGACCCACGCGCCCGCGCAGCTGGTAGAGCTGGGCAAGGCCGAAGCGGTCGGCGCGGTGGATGATGATCGTGTTGGCGCTCGAGATATCGAGCCCGCTTTCGACGATCGTGGTCGACAGCAGCACGTCGTATTTCTTCTCGTAGAACGCGCTCATCCGGTCCTCGACCTCGGACGCGCTCATCTGGCCGTGCGCGGGTACCACCTTCACCTCGGGCACATGCTCGTGCAGCCATTCAAGCAGCGGGTCCATGTCCGAAATGCGCGGCACCACGATGAAGCTCTGCCCTCCGCGATGATGTTCGCGCAGCAGCGCTTCGCGGATCACCATGTCGTCCCACTCGATCACGTAGGTCCGCACCGCGAGGCGGTCCACCGGCGGGGTCTGGATGGTGGAAAGCTCGCGCAGGCCGGTCATCGCCATCTGCAACGTGCGCGGGATCGGCGTGGCGGTGAGCGTGAGCATGTGCACGTCGGCGCGCAGTTGCTTCAGCTTCTCCTTGTGGGTCACGCCGAAACGCTGTTCCTCGTCGACGATCACGAGGCCCAGATCCTTGAACCTGGTCGACTTGGAAAGGATCGCGTGGGTCCCGACCACGATATCCATCGTGCCGTCGGCCAGCGCATCGCGCGTCTCGCTGCTTTCCTTGGCCGAGACGAGGCGGCTGAGCCGCCCGATCTTGAGCGGGAAGCCGGCGAACCGCTCGGAGAAATGCTGGAAATGCTGGCGCGCGAGCAGGGTGGTCGGTGCGACGACTGCGACCTGCTGGCCGCCCATCGCCGCGACGAAGGCCGCGCGCAGCGCAACCTCGGTCTTGCCGAAGCCGACATCGCCGCAGACGAGGCGGTCCATCGGCTTGCCGCTTTCCAGATCGCCCAGCACGTCGGCGATCGCGCGTTCCTGATCCTCGGTCTCTTCCCACGGGAAGCGGTCGACGAACTGGTTGTAGCTGGCGTGATCGGCCTCCAGCACGGGGGCCTTCTTCAGCGCGCGCTGCGCGGCGGTGCGCATCAGCTCGCTGGCGATCTCGCGGATGCGCTCGCGCAGCTGGGCGCGGCGTTTCTGCCATGCCTCGCCGCCCAATCGGTCGAGCATGACCGCATCCTCGCTGCTGCCGTAGCGGGAGAGGACTTCGAGGTTTTCGACCGGGATGTAGAGCTTGTCGCCACCCTTGTACTGCAGCATCACGCAGTCGTGCTTGGACTTGCCCACGGTAACCGGTTCGAGGCCGAGATATTTGCCGATGCCGTGCTCGGTGTGAACCACCAGATCGCCGCGCGACAGCGCCTGTAGCTCGCTGAGGAAGGCATCCGAATCGCGCCGTTTCTTGCGGCGGCGGACCAGCCGGTCGCCGAGCAGATCCTGCTCGGTCACCAGTTCGATATTCTCGCTCGCGAAGCCGCTGTCGAGCGGGAGGATCATCGCCGTGGGCGAACCCTTAGCGGATTTGCCCAGCGCATCCTGCCAGCTTTCGGCCAGCGCCAGCTCGGTGCCCGCTTCGCCCAGGATCGAGGCGATGCGCTGGCGGCTGCCCTTGGAATAGGCGGCCAGCAGCGGGCGCTTGCCTGCCTTGGCCAGCTTCTTGAAGTGTTCGGCCGCTGCCTCGTACACATTGTCGCCGCGCGCACGCTCGGGCGCGAAGTCGCGGGCAGAGCGGAAGCCGAAATCGATCACGCTGTCGCTCTCGGGCTCGTCGAACCCGGTCGCGCGGTGGACCGGGCGCTGATCAAGCACGGTGCCGATCTCGTCTTCGGTGAGATAAAGCGCCTGCGGGTCGAGCGGGCGATAGCTGCCCGCCTTCTGCCCCGCGGTTTCGGTGCGGGTGCGGCGGTATTCGGCGATGTCGCTCAGCCGCTCCTCGAACGCGGTCAGCGCGCCGACATCGATCACCACCGGATCGCTGGTGCCCAGATGATCGAACAGGGTCGCCAGCTTCTCCTCGAACAGAGGCAGCCAGTGCTCCATCCCGGCCTGCCGCCGCCCTTCGCTGACCGCTTCGTAGAGCGGGTCTTGCGTGGCATTCGCGCCAAACCGCTCGCGATAGCCTGCGCGAAAACGCTTGATCGTCGCGTCTTCGAGCAGGACTTCGGAGGCGGGCAGCAGGAGGAAGCTGTCGAGCGTGCCGGTGGTGCGCTGCGTGTTCGGGTCGAACAGGCGCAGGCTCTCCAGCTCGTCACCGAAGAAATCGAGCCGCAGGCCCTGTTCGAGTCCGGAGGGGAAGATGTCGAAGATCGACCCGCGCACAGCAAATTCGCCCGCGTCGATCACGGTGTCGGTGCGGCTGTAGCCCTGCTTCTGGAGCAGCTGGGTCAGGCTCTCGTGCCCGATATGCACGCCCGGCTTCAGCTCGCGCACGGCCTCGCGGATGCGGAACGGGGTGAGCATGCGCTGGACAACGGCGTTGGCGGTGGTCACCAGCAGCTGCGGCGCGCCTTTCTCCGCCTGCAGGCGATGCAGCGCGGAAAGCCGCTGGGTGCTGATCGACAGCGCTGGGCTGGCCCGGTCGTAGGGCAGGCAGTCCCACGCGCGGAACTCGATCACGCTGAGCTCGGGCGCGAAATAGCGCGCCGCATCCGCGACCGCGCGCATCGCGCTGTCGTCCGGCGCGACGAACACCGCGCGCTTGTCGGCCGCGCGGGCGAGATCGGCCATCACCAGCGGTTGGCTCCCCCGCGCAAGATTGGCGAAGGTGAGCGGTTGTCTGGCGGAGAGGATGCGGGAGAGGTCGGGCATTATGGCGTAATTCGATCCGTGCTGTGCGTGTTCCGCGCAAACGAAAATAGCCCCCTGCTCGCAAAGAGGAGGGGGGCCGGGGTTCGGGGTGGGACTAGCGGGCGGTGGCGCAATGCACCAGCCCGCATGGGCCAAATCCTAGCGGGGAATATCGACGTAATCGAGCTTCTGCATGACCGCGATCCGCTCCCCCTGCATTTCCGGCGGGATCGGCTGCGTCTTGAGCGCCCAGGCCATGATCTCGACGTCGTCGTAATCGAGCAGGGTTTCGAACCAGACGAGGTCTTCCTCGCTCCATTCGGCGTGATAGCGGTCGAAATAGCCGCCGATCATGTAGTCGGCTTCACGCGTGCCACGGTGCCAGGCGCGGAACTTGGCACGGGCGAGGCGGGATTCGAAGTTGGGGGAGGTCATGGGGCGGGAAGTAGATTTTCTGCGCATCGCTTTCAACTCGTCATTGCGAGGAGGGGCACCGCAGCTGAGCCAACGCGGCAATCCACAGCGGCACGCCCTAGATTGCTTCGCTCCGCTCGCAATGACGCGATAGCTGGGCCATATCGATGGTCCCATGCGGCCCGAAATCCTCAACCCCCTGTTTGCCGAGGTCGACACGCTGGACGGTGTCGGCCCCAAGCTGAAGAAGCCGCTGGAAAAGCTGCGCTGCACGCGCGTGCGCGACATCGCCTATCACTGGCCCGATCGCTTCGTGACCCGCCGCCCGGTCGAAACGCTCGACGAGGCGGGCGAGGGGGAGCAGATCATCATCGCGCTGACCGTGACTGAGCATCGCTCCGGTGCCTCGCGCCGCGCGCCCTATCGCGTGCTGGCGACCGACAGCGCGGGCAACGTCCTAGCGCTGACCTTCTTCGGACGCGCTTCCTACACGGCCAAGAAGCAGCTGCCCGTCGGCGAGAAGCGCCGCGTGGCGGGCAAGCTGGAGCGGTATGGCGACATGCTCCAGATGGTTCATCCCGACCATGTGATGAAGCTGGACGATGCAGGCCTCGGCCAGATGCGCGAGCCGGTCTACAGCCTAGCGGAAGGGCTGACCCAGCCGCGCATGGCGAGCCTCGCGGCGCAGGCGCTGGAGAAGCTGCCCGACCTGCCCGAATGGATCGAGCCCGGTATGCTCGCGCAGCAGAAATGGCCCGCCTGGGCCGACGCGCTGCGCAGCGTCCATGCGCGCGATGACGAGACCGCGAAGGACCGGCTCGCCTACGACGAGCTGCTCGCCAATGCGCTGGCCTTGCAGCTGGTGAAGGCTGACAACCGGCGCAAGCGTGGCCGTCCGCTGGCAGGCGACGGGAGCCTGCGCGACAAGCTCCAATTGCCGTTCCCGCTGACCGGCGCGCAGGAACGCTCGATCCGCGAGATCGAGGGCGACCTCGCGCAGGACGCGCCGATGCTGCGGCTGCTGCAAGGCGATGTCGGCGCGGGCAAGACCGTGGTGGCGCTGCACGCGATGCTGGTGGCGGTCGAGGCGGGCGCACAGGCGGCTCTGCTGGCGCCGACCGAAATCCTCGCGCGCCAGCATTTCGAGACGCTGCGCGAGATGGCGCGGCCCACCGGGGTCGAGGTCGCGCTGCTGACGGGGCGCGACAAGGGACGGGCGCGCGAGAGCATCCTGATGGGGCTGATGGATGGCAGCATCCAGATCGTGGTCGGCACGCACGCGATCTTCCAGGAGGCGGTGCAATATCGCGACCTCGGGCTGGTGGTGGTCGACGAGCAGCACCGCTTCGGCGTTTCGCAACGCCTCCAGATGACGGGCAAGGGCAAGCGCCCGCCGCACACGCTGTCGATGACCGCGACCCCGATCCCGCGCACGCTGACGCTGGCCAACTACGGCGAGATGGAGGTCAGCCGGCTCGACGAATTGCCGCCCGGCAGGCAGGCGATCGATACGCGCGTCGTCGGGATGGATCGTCTGCCCGAAGTGGTCGAAGCGGTCGGGCGGCATCTCGCGAGCGGCCAGCAGGCCTATTGGGTCTGCCCGATGGTCCGCGATGAAGAGGGCATGGAGAAGGCTGCCGCCGAGCAGCGCTACGCAGCGCTCAAGGCGCGCTTCGATGACGATGCCGTGGTGATGGTCCACGGCCAGCTCGACCCCGAGGTGAAGGACGCCGCGATGGCGCGCTTCGCCAGCGGGCAGGCGAAACTGCTGGTCGCGACCACGGTGATCGAGGTCGGCGTCGACGTGCCTGCCTCCACGCTGATCGTGATCGAGCAGGCGGAAAGCTTCGGCCTCGCCCAGCTGCACCAGCTGCGCGGGCGCGTAGGGCGGGGGAGCGAGAAGTCGACCTGCCTGCTGCTGCGCGGCAACCAGCTGTCCGAAACCGGCCAGCGCCGCCTCGCCCTGATGCGCGAGACGCAGGACGGCTTCCGCATTGCCGAGGAAGACCTGGAGCTGCGCGGCGGCGGCGAACTGCTCGGCACGCGGCAATCGGGCGACACGCCGTTCCGGATCGCCACGCTCGACCAGATGCAGCGCTTCCTCGACCCTGCCACCGCCGATGCGAAACTGCTGATGGACCGCGACGCCGGGCTGGAAGGCGAGCGGGGCGAGGCCGCGCGCATCCTGCTCTACCTGATGGAGCGCGACATGGGCGTGCGCACGCTGCGGGGTGGGTAAGGACAACTCCCCTCCCTTGGGGGAGGAGTTTAACTCGGCTCTGCCAACCGCTCCACCAGCGCCCGCGCCGCTGCGTCGACATCCTCCCACGTCGCCCCGAACTGCTCCTCGCCATCATGGTAAGGGTCCGCAATCGCCGCGCCCTCGCGCCCCGGCACGAGGTCCATCAGCAGAGAGACATGCGCGCGCGATCCCTCGGGCCGCAGCGCTTCGATATTGCGCAGGTTCTGGTGATCCATCGCGAAGATATGCGTGAAGCGGTGGAAGTCCTCGACCACCAGCTGGCGCCCCGCATAGCCCGAAATGTCGATCCCGTGCTTCGAGGCTTCCTCGACGCTGCGCGGATCGGGCGGGCTGCCGACGTGATAGTCCGCCGTGCCCGCGCTGTCGGCCTCGGCGTCCAGCCCGGCCTTGTCCGCAGCATCGCGAAACGCCGCTTCAGCCAACGGAGAGCGACAGATAGTGCCGAGGCAGACGAACAGAATGGCGGGTGTTCCCATGGTCCCGGCGTACTGGACGCAGCCGGGCCTGCGCAATAGAGATCACCCCTAACAAGGGGAGACACACATGAAGCATCTGTTCGCCGCAACCGCGCTCGCACTCACCATCGCCAGCCCGCTGACCGCCGGCCCGGTCGAGGATTACACCGTGCTGCGCGAAGAGGTGTGGCAGGACATGCTCGACGACAATCCCACGCTCGCCACCTCGGTGGGCGACCGGCGCGGGGACGGGCAGCTGGGCGACCTCAGCATGGCGGCCTATGATCGCAACGTCGCCGAAGACCGCGCCTTCCTCACCCGGCTCAACGCCATCGACGAAAGCGCTCTGCCCGAGGATCTGCGGGTCGACTACGCGATCCTCAAGAGCTCGCTCGAAGACGGGATCGAGGGCGCGCAGTTCGACCAGACCCGCTATGTCCTGTTCACCAATCGCGGCGGCTGGTTCAGCTGGATCGCCTCGCTGCCTTACAGCTCGCCGCTGTTCACCAAGGCCGATTACGAAAGCTACGTCGCGCGGCTCGAAGCCTATGGCGCGCAGAACGAAGCCGGGATCGCCCGCAGCCGCGAGGCGGTGGCGCGCGGGCTGACGCAGGCGTGCGGGCCTATGGAGGGCTTCGAGGACCAGATCACTGGGCAGATGGCGGACAGCCCCGAAGAATCGGGCTTTTGGCGCCCGTTCGAAAAACGCCCCTCGACCATTTCGGAAGCCGACTGGGCAGCCTTGCAGGCCCGCGCCCGCTCCGCGCTGACCGATGTGGTGTTCCCAGCCTACGAAGAGTTCCTGAGCTTCTACACCGAGGAATACGCGCCAAAATGCCGCACCGGCCTGCCCGGTGTCGCCGAAACCGCCAATGGCGATGACTACTACGCCTATCGCGTCCGCAGCTTCACCACGACCGACATGACGCCGGACCAGGTCCACCAGCTGGGCCTGTCCGAAGTCGCGCGCATCCGGGCCGAGATGGTTGAGGTTGCGAAGGAAGCAGGGTTCGACAGCCGCGAAGCCTTCATCGAGCACCTGCGCACCGACCCGCAATATTACATGACTGACGAGGACGAGTACCTGCGCTACGCCGCCGCGCTCGCCAAGCACATCGACGGCTGGCTGCCCAAGCTTTTCGGCACGCTGCCGCGCCTGCCCTATACCGTTCTTCCGATTCCCGCCGCGCAGGCACCGGGCAACACCACCGCCTATTACGAGCCAGGATCTGCGGAGACCGGGCAGGCGGGCATCTACCGCGTCAACCTGACCGAGCTCGACCAGCGCCCCTTGTGGGAACTGCCCGCGCTCGGCGTGCACGAGGCGGTGCCGGGGCACCATCTGCAGATCGCTTTACAGCAGGAGCTGGACCTCCACCCGCTGCGCCGCAACGGCACCTTCTTCACCGCCTTCGTCGAGGGGTGGGGCCTCTATTCCGAACGGCTCGGGATCGAGATGGGGCTGTACGATACCCCCGCCAAGCAGATGGGGCGGCTGAGCTACGAGATGTGGCGCGCCACCCGGCTGGTGGTCGACACGGGCATCCACTCGAAGGGCTGGACCAAGCAGCAGGCGGTCGATTTCATGACCGATAACACCGCGCTCTCGGCGGCGAATATCGACGCTGAGGTCAACCGCTACATCACCTGGCCCGGCCAGGCGCTGGCTTACAAGATCGGCGAACTGAAGATCCGCGAGTTGCGGACCCGTGCGGAAGAGGCACTGGGCGACCGGTTCGATCTGCGCGCGTTCCATGACGCAGTGCTGGAAAACGGCGCGGTCCCGCTGGATGTGCTGGAAGAGCATATCGACCGCTGGATCGCGGAGCAGGCTTCGTAGCGCACCCTAAAAGGTCCGCTTATCCTGAGCCTGTCGAAGGATCGTCTTTCTTTCTTCTGACAGCGCAGAAGAAGTACGGCCCTTCGACAAGCTCAGGGCGAGCGGGTTACGATGAAGGCGAAGCCTCGCCCGTCCGCCCAAGCACATCCCGCACGATCGCGTGGATGTTCACCACCGCGCCGATCCGCGCGCCGAGCAGTGCGGTCCCGCTGACCTTGCGCTGGACGAACAAAGTCTCGGCGGGCGGGATGTGCCAGATCGACTTGTCCTGCGCGATGGCGAAGCCTTCGTCACGCAGCGCGGGCACGAAGCCGCGGTCGCCGAAATCGAACGGCGCATCCTTCGCCATTTCGCCGAGGATGATGTCGATCATCCGGTCGATCGCCTCGCCGTGTTTCTCGACCACGGCGGGAGACATGAATTGCGCATCGATCGCCGCCTGCCGCACGCCCGCATGGTCGCGGTCGAGCCCGGCGCGCAGCAGGTTGCGATAGGATTGCTGCACTTGCGCGTCGACCTCGCGAGTCGCTCCGAAATCGAGCAGCACGATCTTCCGGTCGGCCTCGCGGTAGCGGTAGTTGGCGAAATTGGGGTCGGTCTGCATCAGGCCCCATTCGAACAGTTCGCGCGCGACCAGCTCGATCACTTCCGCGAACACGCTGTCGCGCACCTCCTGCGGCTGGTCGCCAAGCTGTTCGACCGGGCGGCCTTCCTCGTAACTCATCGCCAGAATGCGATCGCGGGTCAGCTCTTCGTCGAGCGTCGGCACCACGAAAGCCTCGTGCCCGGCGAGCAGTTCGCCATAGCGCTGCATCATCCGCCCTTCGCGGCGATAGTCCGCTTCCTCGTGCAGCTGTTCCTTCGCCGCAGCCAGCAGTGGGGCGATGTCGAGTTCCTTGGGTAGCAGGCCGGTCACGCGCAGCAGGGTCGCGACATTATCGACGTCCGAATCGATGCTCTGCGCAACGCCGGGATATTGCACCTTGATCGCCAATGTCCGCCCGTCGCGGGTCAGCGCGCGGTGCACCTGCCCGATGCTCGCGGCGGCCATCGGGCGCGGCTCGAAGCGGCGAAAGTTCTTGCGCCACTCGCTGCCCCATTCCTCCGCCAGCACCCGGTCGAGCTGGCGCGGGGGCATGAAGTCGGCATTGTCCCGCAGTTTGGCGAGGATTTCGGACAGCTCGGAGGGCAGGGCATCGCCCGCGTCCATCGAGAGCATCTGTCCCATCTTCATCGCCGCGCCGCGCAGGTGCGAAAGGCGTTCGGTCAGACGACCGATATTGCCGGGAGTGAGAACCAGATCGTTCATCCGCACCCGCTCGCCCGAGGCGACGCGGCGCGCACCTTCGGCCAGCATTCCGCCGGCGACACCGCCAGCGAGCCGGCCGAAGCCGCTCAGCCTTCCGATCCGGGACGAAGGGACCGCGCGATGGCGACCCTTCGCGTCATCCTCCCGCGCCATGGCCTTAGGCGTAGTTCACATAGAGCGAGTAGATCAGGCCGGGCACATAGAAGATCAGCGTCAGGATCAGGCTGATGAGGAATTGCGTGCCGAGACCATGCTTGAGCGCGACGCCCAGCGGCGGAAGCAGGATGGTGGCGATGAGGATGATGATGGGCATGTAAGAAACTCTCCTTTGCCTGATCAACCGCGCCTGAACCTGCCTGTTCCGCGCAAATGTGCAGAATGGCCGCCTTGCAAAAAGAGCGGGTTAGCTCACGACGCGGCGGCCGCGTCCGCCAGATCTTCCAGCCCGACCACGATGATCGTGCGGCCGCCGCCGAACTCTTCGCGCACCACGATCAGTCCCTGCCGCTCCATATGCTCCAGCAGGCGGCGGATGCGGCTGGGCGAGGATGTGCCGTAAACGCGCGCAAGCTCGTCCTCGTCGGGCGCGGATGCACCCCGCGCGACCGATACCGCCAGCGCAAGATAGGGGGCGAGCACGTCTTCGGGGACGGCTTGCGACAGCTCCTCGATCGTGTCGCGCAGCTTTTCCGGCAGCTCGTGCAGGCCTGCGGCGGCGAAGGCGAACAGGCGGCGGAATTCGAGCATGTCGACATGCGCGCTGGGCACGCCCTGCTGGCGGCAGCGCTGCGCGAAATTGCGGAACAGCGCGGCGGAAGACTGGAAGGTCGCGCCTTCCTCCGCCGCCAGTTCCACGATGACGCGGGTGAGGGCGGCTTCCTTGTCCTGCGGAGCGGCTGGTGCCTGATCTTCGGGCGAGGACTCATCACTCGCCGTGTGCTCGCCGGGGTCGCTGCGCTGCGCCTGCTCGGCGGCACGCGCGGTGATCGCCTGCTCCAGATCGGCGGCAGGTTTCGGCGGGGGAGGGGGCGGTGGCGCGGGCTTCGCGGCTTCCTCCGCCAGCTCGGAATGGAGCAGCGCCTCCAGATCCTCACCCGAGGCTTGGGGCAGCGGCATCAGACCCTCGGCGGCGTTCTTGCCGCCGGTGCGCACCTCGCCGATATGCACCGCGACCGGGCGGCGGCTGATCGCGGGGCCGAGGCCGAGGAAATGGCCGCGCTGAAGATCGCGGATCCGCTCCGCCTGCCGCCGGTCCATCCCCAGCAGATCGGCGGCGCGCTGCATATCGATGTCGAGGAAGGTGCGGCCCATCAGGAAGTTGGAGGCTTCCGCCGCGACGTTCTTGGCCAACTTGGCAAGGCGCTGGGTGGCGACGATTCCCGCCAGACCGCGCTTGCGCCCGCGGCACATCAGGTTGGTCATCGCCGACAGCGTCATCCGGCGCGTATCCTCGGCCAGCTCGCCCGCAGCGGCAGGGGCGAACATCTGCGCCTCGTCGACCACCACCAGCACGGGATACCAATGCTCGCGCGGGGCATCGAACAGCGCGGTGAGGAACAGCGCCGCGCAGCGGATCTGCTGTTCGACCTCCAGCTCGTCCAGCGCCAGCACGACCGAGACGCGATGCTGGCGCACGCGCCCGGCCAGCGCCTCGATCTCGCGCACCGAATGCGCCGCGCCATCGATCACGATATGGTCGAACGCATCGGCCAAGCTGGTAAAGTCGCCCTCAGGGTCGATTACCACCTGCTGGACGAGCCCGGCCGTCTGTTCGAGCAAGCGGCGCAGCAGGTGCGACTTGCCCGAACCCGAGTTGCCCTGGACGAGCAATCGCGTCGCAAGCAGCTCCTCCACGTCGACGCAAATGCCTTGCCCGGCCGAATCCGTGCCAATTTCGATCTGCGACTTCATGTGACCAGCGATAGGTCGGCGGAGGCGGCGCGCAAAGGCGCATCGGGCAGTTATCCCGTCCTGGCCTCTCTGGCCTGGCAGATTTCCCGGAACCCGGCTGCCATGAAGCGGGCCATGCGCTTTCTGACAGCATCGAAGTCGTCGGATTGGCACAGGCCGTCCGACAGCTTGTCTATCCGGCCGGTGCGGCCGAGGGTCAGCATCAGGCTGCCGGTGACGAAGTGGTAACCCCAGAACAGATCCTCATCCGAACAGTCCGGCAGCGCCTGCCGCAGAATTTCGATGAGCCGCATGATGACCTGGTCGAAATGAGCGTCCATCAGTTCCGCGCCCCAGACGGCCGTATTGCTCATCTGCGCACCCAGCATGCCGTAGTTCCGCCAGCCGTCGCCACCTGTCGCGAAGAGGTCCAGAACCGGGTCCAGAAACGCATGCAGGGCGCCTTCGACCGTCGGGTTGCCCCCGGCTTCCTTCTCGTAGGCATCGAGCGCGGCGAGCCGCCGTTCCACGGTGACCGGCGCGCGGCGCGCGATGACCGCATCGAACAGCTCTTTCTTGTCGCTGAAGTAATAGTGGAGGAGCGACTGGTGAACCCCCACTTTCTGCGCCACCTCCTTGAGGGTGACGCCATGCAGACCCGCCCGTGAAAACAGTTCCTCCGCGGCGTTGTATATCTGCTCCATCGTTTCGGCTCTTTGCTCGGCCTTCGCTTTGGGCCGGCTCTTGGAGCGCTTCTTCAAACCTTCGGTCATGCGTGTTCCTCGACCCTGGTCGCAGCCGGGGCGGTGCCCGGAAAAAAGGCAAGCTTAGCAGGGTCTTTCCAGCATTCCAGAGCACAGGCCGTCCGGTCCGGATGGTGCCCGGCGCACCGAAGCGGGCGGACTGGCCTGTCGCGAACGGCGCAGGTCCGTTCGCGACAGGAGCCTCGTGGCGTCAGAAGCTGCGGCTGACGCGAATGCCGTACTGGCGCGGCGCGCCCGCCAGGCGGCGTGCGCCATTGATCGCCGCGACATAGTGGTGATCGAGCAGGTTCGTCCCGAATGCGCTGATCGACCAGTCGCCTGCGACGAGGGTCAGCTGGGCGTTGAGAATGTCGCGCGCTTCGAGCCGGTCCCCCAGCGCCTCGTTCTGGAAGAGCGTGCCGAAGGTCGATGCGATGTGGGAGAAGTCCACACGCGGGGTCAGGCTGACGTCGGCCCCGATGGGGATCGCGTACTGCACGCCTGCGCTCAGCGTGAAGTCGGGTGCATAGGGTTGTTCGCGCCCGGTGAGATCGATGCAGCGTGCACTCGCGGGCCCGTCAACAGGATCGCAGGTGAGTGCCGCACCGGTCCCGAGCCGCGGGTCGATTGCGAAGAAGGTGCCGAGTTCGGAATTTGACAGGGCCGTCGCAAGATCGAACTCGAAGCCGGAGAAGTTGCCCTGTGCGGACAGTTCCACGCCATAAAGCTTCGACGTCCCGGCCACGTTGAAGATCGAGGAGATGCTGGGCGCATCGGGATCGACGATGCTGATCTGGAAGTTCTCGTATTCGGTGTAGTAACCGCCGATCTGGGTGCGCAGCCTCCCGCCGAAGAACGTGCCCTTGTAGCCGATTTCGTAATCGACGACGTCCTCCGCCTCGAATGCACGTGGCTGGAGACCCGCGAAGTTGGGGCCATTGAGGCCACCTTGCTTGGCACCCGTCGCGACAAACGCATAGACGAAGTTGTTGCGGTCGATCGTCCAGTTGAGCGCGAGCTTCCCGTTCAGCCGATCGTCCTCTGTCTTGTCGACCTGCGGCAAGGTGAGGATCGGATCGGGCAGCGGCGGGATGAACGCCATGGCAAGCGCATCATTGGCCGAAGTGGTGCGCGAAAGCCTTGCGCCCGCCTGGATTTCAAGACCATTGGCGAATTCGTAGGCGATCTGCCCGAAGCCGGCGAGGGCGGTCTTGGGGTTGGTGCCCTGGATGACCGTGTCGAACACCAGCGGCGCAAGCGAATTGGGGGTCGCGTCCTGAACGAAGCCGACATTCGCCGGAATGGTGATGCGGTCGTCCTGGTAATAGGCGCCGATCAGCCAGGTGAAGGCCTGGTTGTCGGGCGAGATCAGGTTGATTTCCTGCGACCAGATCTCCTCCGTGATATCGGCGCGGAAATTGATCGCCGGGGCGGCGGGAGTCCCTTCGGCCGCCGTGCCGTCGGCGTCGTTGGATATGGTGGTCGTACCGCGCTGGAACCCGGTGATGGAGCGCAGTTCCAGTCCGCTGTCGAACCGGTAATTCGCCCGCAGCACCACCCGGCCGAACTCGTCGCGTCCCGCGAGCGGCGCGTTGTTTGCCACGTCCAGCGGATCACCGGTTTCGGTTGCGCGGCCAGCCGGAAGGCCGCCATATTCGATGTTGTTGTAATCGGCCTTCAGCACCGCATTGAAGTTCGCCGAGGGCTCCCACAGGAAGCTGGCGCGGCCGCTGACATATTCCTGGTCGCCGGGGTTGCCGGTCCACGGGCCTGACACGTTGTAGAATGTGTCGCGGCTTTCGAAATTGCCCGCGAAGCGCATGGCGAAGGTGTCGCCCGCTGGGACGTTCAGGGCGCCCTGGAGCTTGACCTTGTCGTAGTTGCCATACTCGGCAAGGCCATAGCCGCCGAACGAGCCGATGATGGGATCCTGCTGCGTGACGAACACCGCACCGCCGGTCGCGTTGCTGCCCGCAAACGTGCCCTGCGGTCCGCGCAGAACCTCCACGCTGGCGATGTCGTAGAACGGTTCGCGCTGGAAATAGCCGGGGAAGGTCGCGACCCCGTCACGATAGGTGACGACGCCGACACCGATCGCGCTCGATTGCTCGGTCTTTCCGATGCCGCGGATGTTGAACGCGTTGCCCTGACCGGTGGTATTCACCGTCAGCGAAGGCGACGCGAACTGGAGTTGCTCCACGCTGTCGACCGACTTGCGGACCAGGTCTTCACCGGTAAGCACGGTGGCGGCGACCGGGACACGCTGAAGGCTCGTGTTACGCCGTTCGGCCGTGACCACGATCAGGTTGCCTTCCTGTGCCTCTGCGTCCGCAGCGTCGACCGGATCGGTCGTGCTGGCTTGCGCGGCGTCGGCGTCCGATTGCTGCGCGTGGGCAGTTCCGCCGGACATCGCGATCGCGACCGCCGAAGCCGACATCAAGAATAAGCGCATCAGAATTCCCCTCTCTCGTGATGGACACGCTCTCCGGCGTGCGCAGCGCCGGGGTTGGCACCAGATCGGGTCGCGAGTCAATATTCATTCACAATTGAATGAAGCTTGACTCGAAACGGGTCGGGCCGCACCATTCCGCACCATTGGATGGACCCGCAGGTCAAAAATTGCGGGCTATTTGGAAGGGGACTTGTCGATGGCAACCACGTTCAGCCGCCGGTCGATGCTTGCATCGTGTGCGGGCGCGGGATCGGTCTCGCTTGGGGCATGTTCGGGGATCGGCCGGATCGTGCCGGCGCGGGCAGCCACCGTTCCCTTGCCCGATGCTGCGGCGATCCGGCGCGACTATCAGGCGATGGTCGATTTCGGTCCGCGTTTGCCGGGCAATGCAAATCACAAACGGTATGTGGCTTCGATGGCGAGCGATTTCGCGAAAGCCGGACTGAACCTGCTCCAGAGCGAGGAATACCCATACACTTTCTGGAAGCCGGCGGACTTTGGCCTCAAGGTGGGGGGCGGCGACGCAATGCAGGCCGTGCCCGATATTGCCTATTATGTGCGGTCGGCCTCCACAGGGCCGGACGGTATCGAAGGTCAGCTCTATTACGCGGGCCACTTCGATTCCCCGACGATGGAGGCCGACCTCGCGGCGATCCCCGCGGGGGCGATCGTCGTGGTGGATGGTCGGCTTCCGCAGATGACGATCCGCAAGCTTGTAAACCTGCGCTACCTCCAGGAATCGAACGAGGATGCGGACGCCTATCTCGACCGGCCGTACAAGCGGCTGTGGTTGACTCCCGGCTTCAAGCTCGACCGGCTGCGAGAGGCCGGGGCGGCAGGCGTCATCATCATCATGGATGTCTCGTCCGACATGATCCGGAACAACTTCTCGCCCCACAGCCAGTCCTACAAACCGCCCTTGCCCGCCCTGTTTGTCGGCGCGGATACGGGTGAGCGCCTGCGCGCGCAGGCTCGGCAGGGTCAGCGCGCCAGGCTGACGCTCGATGCCGAATGGGTCGACGGTTACTGCCCTCAAATCACCGCCGTGCTTCCCGGTCGAAGCGATGAGGTCATCATCATCAACACCCACACCGATGGGCAGAACTTCATCGAAGAAAACGGCTGCGTCGCCATGCTGCAGCTTGCACGTCACTTCGCGAGCTTGCCGTGGGCCGAGCGGCTGACGCGTACAGTCGTTTTTGCGGCATGGCCGGGGCACATGACGGGCGAACTGCCGCAGTGCGAGGGATGGATGCGCGCGCACCCCGAACTTGTGAGACGGGCGGCCGCCGCATTCACGATCGAACACCTCGGGGCGCCAGAATGGGAAGATATTCCCGATGTCGGTTATGCGCCGACGGGGCGCAACGAATACATGAATTTCGCGACGACCGATGGTGTCCTGACGCAGGTCGTCCGCGAGGCACTGCAGAAATACGGCCTTGCGCAACATGGGATCGAAGTGGCTCCCGGCATCACGACGGGTGCCGCCTTACATGCCAGCGGTATTCCACACATGGGTTCGATCTGCGGCCCCAATTATCTGCTGGGCATCGCGCAGAACGGCCATATCGACAAGCTCGATGCGGAGCTGGCTGCCAGGCAGACGCGCATGATCGCGGAAATCATCAAGCGGGTCGATCGCATCCCGGCGCAAGACCTGCGGACGGGCGACAGCACTTTGGGAGCCGATCCGGTGGAAGGCCTGCCGACGGGCATGGCTTCTTCCAGGCCGGCATCTGCTGCCGATGCGTAATCTCATCTTACGGAGCGCACCAAATGAATGACGCCAGATCAAAGTCCCGGCCTAACGGGCACCGCATCCGGGCCATGTTGGTTGGCTTGCTGGCCACGATGGCGGCAGGCTGCAGTTCGACCGACAAGGCGGGGCCCCCACCACTCGATGTCTCGACCCGGGTGGAGACCGCAACCGGCCCGGTTGTCGGGTACGTTTCTGACCGGGGCGTGAAGACGTGGCTGGGGATACCCTATGCGCAGCCGCCGGTCGGCGATCTTCGTTGGCGGCCCACCCGTCCGGTTCACGCATGGAGCGAACCTCTCGCGTCCAACGAACATCCCGAATGGTGCACACAGGTCACGACCGCCCTCGACGAGCTGGAAGGCATCGACAAGGGCCAGATCCTCGGCAGCGAGGATTGTCTCTACCTGTCCATTTACGCCCCCGCCGATGCGACGCCGAACAGCGCGCTCCCGGTCATGTTCTGGATCCACGGTGGCAGCAACATGTGGGGCAGGGCGGAGCAATATGACCCGTCCGAACTTGCCCGGCGCGAGAATGTCGTGGTGGTCGTCGCGCAATATCGCGTGGGGCCGCTTGGATACTTCCAGCACCCTGCGCTCCGCGACAAGGCAGACGGTTTGGCTGCCGGTGCGGCCAACTTCGCGGTTCTGGACCTGATCGAGGCGCTGCGCTGGACCAGATCGAATGCGGGCGTCTTCGGCGGCGATTCCGACAATGTCACGATCTTCGGCGAGAGCGCCGGCGGGCAGAATGTCTACGCGCTGATCGTGTCACCGCTTTCGGAAGGGCTGTTCGACAAGGCCATCACGCAGAGCGGCATCCCGCAGAGCACGCCCATGCAATGGGCGATGGAAGGCCACGAGGGGGTCGAGAATCCGTATCCCGAAGCGGCGCAGAAGATCACCGGATCGCGCGAGCCGACGGCTCGCCAGCTGCGTTCGGTATCCGCCGAAGAGATCTGGCAGGCCTACCTTTCGGATGGCGAGCGTGAGGGGAGCCCGACCATGGTCGATGATGGCGTGACCATCCCTGCCGACGGCATTCGCGCGAGCCTCGCGCGGTCGCTGGTTGCGAGGGATATTCCCATCATCATGGGATCGAACCAGGAAGAGGCGAAATACCTGCTCGCCTTCGATCCGGAATACACCAAAAAGCGTCTCGGCTTCATCATCACGCCGCGCGACAGGGACCTTTACGATGCAGCGTCCGAATATCTGTCGGGCGCATGGCGCGCGACCACGATTAACGCGCCCGCGCGCGATGTCGTCCGGGCAGGCGCGGGCGAGGTCTATTCTTACCGGTTCGACTGGGATAGGCAGGGCAGCTACTGGTTTTCCGACGTGTCCTACCTGCTGGGCTCATCGCACATGGTCGAGATTCCCTTCGTCTTTGGGATGTTCGACAATTTCCTCGGCTCGCTGGGTGGCATGATGTTCCACTCCGATACCAGCGACGACCGGGCGGTGCTTTCGCGGGACATGATGCATTACTGGGGGAATTTCGCGCGTACCGGGGCCCCCGGTGACACGCCTGCTGCGTGGCCTGCGCTCACACCGGAAACCGCTCAGCGCACGATGATCTTCGATACGCCGGACGATGAAGGCACGCGGTTGGGTACGGACGCGACCTCGGTCGACCAGATCGTCGAGGCGGTGCGAACCGATCCGCGACTGGATGCGGATGGGCGCAGATGCAAGATCGCTGCCAGTCTCGGACATATCTTCGGGCCAGCGGAGCCGCGCTTCGCCGCGCTTGCCGATTCGGTCTGCGGAATGTCGCAGGATCGGTAAGCAGAGATATCGGGCGGGAGGGGCGCACCATGCGTCCTTCCCGGCCCGGCGCGCATAGTCAGGCCTACCTCGAGCTCGAGGCGCCATGACGTCTTGTCGATGATCGCTCGCGCTGACACCGGGATCGGTGTGCGTCCCACCCGCTATGCTGGGACGGCGTCGTCAAAGCGCGCTAGAATTGGTCGGGGAGAGAGGATTCGAACCTCCGGCCCCTGCCTCCCGAAGACAGTGCTCTACCAGGCTGAGCTACTCCCCGACCGATGCTTGCGGGGCGGACCCCGCGAGGCAGAGGCGGCCCTATAGGTGTGGATCGCCGGACACGCAAGCGGACATTGCAGACAAGTTTGTCCTATCGCTGATCGCCGAAAGGACTAGGCCGATCACCGTGACCGAATCGCACTACGAACAGCAGTATCTCGACCTGATGGCGCGCGTCTGGCGCGAGGGCGACGAGCGGGTGGACCGCACCGGTATCGGCACGCGCTCGGTATTCGGCGCACAGCTGCGGTGCAGCCTTGCGGATAATGCCGTGCCGCTGCTGACTACCAAGCGGGTCTACTGGAAAACCGCCGCGCGCGAGATGCTGTGGTTCCTGACGGGTGAGACCAATATCCGCCCGCTGGTGCTGCAGGGGGTGAAGATCTGGAACGAGTGGCCGCATGCGCGCTATGTGAAAGAGACGGGCGACGACCTGCCGCTCGACGAGTTCGTCCAGCGAATCGCGGATGACGAGAGCTTCGCCGCGCGCTGGGGCGATCTGGGCCCGGTCTATGGCAAGCAATGGGTCGACTGGCCGACCTACCGCTACCGCCCCGATGGCCTGTACGAGAAGGGCGAGGGGATCGATCAGGTCAGCCAGGTGATCGATTCGCTGCGCACCAATCCGGGCGGCCGCCGCCATATCATCGAAGGCTGGAACGTCGCCGAGCTGGACCGGATGGCGCTGCCGCCGTGCCACAAGACCTACCAGTTCCACGTCGGGGCGAATGGAACGCAGCTCAACTGCCTGCTCTATCAGCGCAGCTGCGATGTCGCGCTGGGCCTGCCGTTCAACCTGTTCGGCGCCGCGCTGCTGACGCGGATGATCGCTCAGCAGGCCGATCTGGAACCCGGCGAACTGGTGTGGATGGGCGGCGACACCCACCTCTACCTCAACCACGCGCACCTGATCGAGGAACAGCTCGAACGGGAACCGCGCGGGGCCCCGAGGCTTGAGATTACAAGGCGTCCGCCGGGCATCTTCGACTACGCAATCGAGGATTTCTCGGTCAGCGGCTACGATCCCCATCCGCCGATCAAGGCACCGGTGGCGGTCTGAGCGGTCGCGGGGGAAGGTCTGGGCGCTTGACCCTTCGGGCCTTGCGCAATATCCGGTCGCCGATGTGAAAGATTGCGTCTCGGCAAACGGAGGCGCGGGAGAGAGACGCATGGCCGATCGGCCCGAGCGAACCGACAACAAGCCGCAGCTTTCGCTGCATATTCCTGAGCCCAACTATCGTCCCGGGGCGGACGAGGTGGACTTTTCCGCCATCGAAATCCCCGAGGCTGGCGCCCAGCCACGCCCCGACGAGGCCTGCGACCCGACCGAAACCCATGGCCTGTGCACGGACCTGATCCGGGTGCTGGGCGAGGATAACCGGGCGCACGGTCCGTGGGACCCCAAGCTGGACCCCGATACTCTTCGCGAAATGCTGCACCACTTCTCGCTGGTGCGCGCATTCGACGAGCGCATGTTCCGCGGGCAGCGGCAGGGCAAGACCAGCTTCTACATGAAGTGCACCGGGGAGGAGGCGACCAGCATCTCCACCTCGATGGCGCTCCAGTCGGACGACATGGTGTTCCCCAGCTATCGCCAGCAGGGCGTGCTGATCGCACGCGGCTATCCGCTGCTCGAGATGATCAACCAGATCTATTCGAACAGCGGCGACAAGCTGAAGGGCCGCCAGCTGCCGATCATGTATTCGAGCCGCGAGCATAGCTTCTTCAGCATCTCCGGCAACCTCGCCACGCAGGTCCCACAGGCGGTGGGCTGGGCCATGGCGAGTGCGATCAAGCATGACACGCGCATCGCCGCGAGCTGGGTGGGCGAGGGGAGCACGGCGGAAGGCGACTTCCACGCCGCGTGCACCTTTGCCAGCGTGTACAACGCGCCGGTGATCCTCAACGTGATCAACAACCAGTGGGCGATTTCCAGCTTCTCCGGCTTTGCGGGCAGCGAGCGGGCGACCTTCGCCAGCCGCGCGATCGGCTACGGCCTCGCAGGGCTGAGGGTCGACGGCAATGATCCGCTCGCCTGCTATGCGGCGGAGCGCTGGGCGGCGAACCGCGCGCGCACCAATAGCGGGCCGACGCTGATCGAGTTCTTCACCTACCGCGCCGAAGGGCACTCCACCTCGGACGATCCCAGCGGCTACCGCAGCGCGCAGGAACGCGATGCCTGGCCGCTTGGCGATCCTGTGGTGCGGCTCAAGAACCACCTGATCGAACTGGGCGAGTGGGACGAGGACCGGCAGGCCGAGATGGACCTGAAGGCGGCCGAAAAGGTCAAGGCCGACACCAAGGAAGCCGAGAAGAACGGCATTCTGGGCCACGGCATGCACCAGCCCTTCCACACCATGTTCGAAGACGTGTTCGAGGAAGAGCCCTGGCACCTCAAGGAACAGAACGCGCAGTCGCAGGCAGAACGCGACAAGAAATATCCGGACGGGGTGCCGCACTGATGAGCGAGACGAAAGAAAAGCCCAAGCAGGGCCGCGACGCGACCGGAGACGATCGGCGTTTGAACATGATCGAGGCGATCAACGACGCGCTCGACGTGGCGATGGGCCGCGACGACAACGTGGTCGTGTTCGGCGAGGACGCCGGCTATTTCGGCGGGGTGTTCCGCTGCACCGCAGGGCTGCAGGAAAAATACGGCAAGACGCGCGCGTTCGACACGCCGATCTCCGAATGCGGGATCATCGCGACGGCGATCGGGATGGGGGCCTATGGCCTGCGTCCGGTCCCCGAGATCCAGTTCGCCGACTATATCTACCCCGGTTACGACCAGATCATCAGCGAGGCGGCGCGCTTGCGCTATCGCAGCGCGGGCGAATTCAGCGCGCCGATCACGATCCGCTCTCCCTTCGGTGGCGGCATCTTCGGCGGGCAGACGCACAGCCAGAGCCCCGAATCGCTGTTCACCCATGCATCGGGCATCAAGACGGTCATTCCGGCGACGCCCTATGACGCGAAGGGCCTGCTGATCGCCGCGATCGAGGACAACGACCCGGTCATCTTCTTCGAGCCCAAGCGGATCTACAACGGACCGTTCGACGGCTTCTTCGACCGTCCGGTGAAGAACTGGAAATCGCACCCCGATAGCGTGGTGCCCGAGGGGCATTATGCGATTCCGCTGGGCAAAGCGCGCCTCGTGACCGAGGGCGAGCAGCTGACCGTGCTGACCTATGGCACCATGGTCCACGTCGCCAAGGCGGTGATGGAGGAGAAGGGCGTCGAAGCCGACATCCTCGACCTGCGCACGCTGGTCCCCCTCGACATCGAGGCTGTGGAAAAGTCTGTGAAGAAGACGGGGAAATGCCTCATCATTCACGAGGCGACCCGCACCTCCGGCTTTGGTGCGGAGCTTTCCGCGCTGGTGCAGGAACGCTGCTTCTACCATCTCGAAGCCCCGATCGAACGCGTGACCGGCTTCGACACACCCTATCCCCACAGTCTCGAATGGGCCTACTTCCCCGGCCCGGTGCGCATCGGCGCGGCCCTCGACAAGCTTCTGAGCGAGTAACACCGACATGGCGAAATTCACCTTCAACCTGCCCGACATCGGCGAAGGCATCGCCGAGGCGGAGATCGTCGCCTGGCATGTGAGCATTGGCGACATGGTCGAGGAAGACCAGCAGATCGCCGACATGATGACCGACAAGGCGACCGTCGAAATGGAAAGCCCGGTCGCGGGCAAGATTATCGAAGTCGCGGGCGAGGTGGGCGACACCATCGCGATCGGATCGATGCTGGTCACCATCGAAGTCGAGGGCGAGATTCCGGACGATGTCGCGGAAGAAAACGCCGCTGCCGCCGATGCGGAGCCCGCTCCCGCGCCTGCTCCGGCCCCCGCGCCGAAGGACGACGAGGTCGAAGAGCGGATCGAGGTCGAGAACCCCGACGCCAGCGACGCGGACGACGCGCACGAAGCCGATCCCGAGTCTGCACCCAAGCAGCCGGTCGAAAAGAGCGCGCCCGCAGCAGCCGAAACCAAGGTCCTCGCCAGCCCGGCGGTGCGCAAGCGGGCCAAGGATCTTGGCATCGATCTCGCGCAGGTGAAACCGGCCGAGGATGGCCGCATCCGCCACGGCGATCTCGACCAGTTCCTCGCCTATTCGGGCGGCTATTCGCCCGCGACCGGCCCGCGTTCGGACGAGACCGTGAAGGTCATCGGGATGCGCCGCCGGATCGCCCAGAACATGAGCGCGTCGAAGCGCAACATCCCGCACTTCACCTATGTAGACGAGGTCGATGTGACCGACCTCGAAGCGATGCGCGCGCAGCTCAACGAAAATCGCGGAGATCGGCCCAAGCTGACCATCCTGCCGCTGCTGATCACCGCGATCTGTCAGTCGATTCCCGAATTCCCGATGATCAACGCCACCTATGATGACGAGGAAGGCGTGGTGACGCGCCACGGATCGGTCAACATGGGCATGGCCGCGCAGACCGATGCGGGGCTGATGGTGCCGGTGATCAAGGACGCGCAGAGCCAGAACCTGTGGCAGCTCGCGCGCGAGATCGGCCGTCTGGCCGAGGCTGCACGCACGGGCAAGGCCAAGTCGGACGAGATGCAGGGCGGCACGCTGACCGTCACCTCGCTCGGCCCCCTTGGCGGGATCGCGACGACGCCGGTTATCAACCGGCCCGAGGTTGCGATCATCGGCCCGAACAAGATCGTCGAGCGTCCGATGTTCGTGAAGGGCGCCGATGGTGTCGAGCGGGTCGAGAAGCGCCTGCTGATGAACATCTCCATCAGCTGCGATCACCGCGTGGTCGATGGCTGGGATGCGGCAAGCTTCATTCAGGCACTCAAGCGCCGGCTCGAAGCGCCCGCGACCATTCTCGCGAACTGATCAGCGGACCACCGCGCTGTAGGTAAACACGCCGCGTCCCCTCGCGGCGCGCGGGTTGGCGACATCCCAGCGCACATGGGTCACGTCCGCGGAGGTCGCCTTGCGTCCTTCGATACGCAAGGCCTCCAGCGTGCCCCAGGTGCGCCCTCCGTCGACCGATACCTGCGGCGCGTCGCCCCCGCTGGCGCGGAAGGCGAGGGTGCGGGGCACCCTGCTCGAAATGGTGAAGGGCCTGTCGTGCGGCGTGCTCCAAGCGAGCATCAGCACCACCGTGTCCCCACGCTCCAGCGTGTCGGCAGGGGCGAGAATGCGCTGCGTGCGTCCACCCTGCTGCTGAGAGCGCTCCACGAACACCTCGCGGTCGATCTCGACCAGCGATTGGGCAGAGGCGATGGTGGCGGCGCACAGAGACACGCACAGGGCCACACTTCCAGTCAGCAATCCGATACGCATGAAACGGCTCCCCATGCCGATTTTCAGGGCTTTGTGGGTGCTCGCAGGGAATGCTCAAAATGCGGTTAAAACGCTCCTAACCAAGTTTTCTCGACAGATGTGAAAAAGGGGTGCGCGAATCGATTGACACCCTGCGAATGCTGGCCTAATCGCGCCCCTCCCACGCAGCGGAGACACTCTCTCCCACGTGAATGCGCGGGTGTAGCTCAGTTGGTTAGAGCGCCGGCCTGTCACGCCGGAGGTCGCGGGTTCGAGTCCCGTCACTCGCGCCATTTCCTTTTCATGGAATGGTGCATCGCCCCCCGATTTCGGTCGGGGTCGGCTTGCGCCCATGCGCTCCATTGGGCACCTGACCGGCAATCGACCGTCAGGAGACCCGCCCATGATCACGCTGCACCACCTCGAATATTCGCAAAGCTTCCGCATCCTCTGGCTGCTGGAGGAAATCGGCGCGCCGTATGAACTGAAGGTCTACAAGCGCGACGCCGAAACGCGGCTTGCGCCGGCCGAGTACAAGGCGCTGTCCCCACTGGGCACCGCCCCGGTCATCACCGACGAGAACGGTCTGGTGCTGGCCGAGAGCAACGCGGTGATCGACTACATCCTCGATATGCATCCCGAGAGCCCACTGCGCCCTGCGCCGGGCGAGGCAGCCCGCGTGGATTACCTGTTCTGGTTCCACGCCGGGGTGGGCAGCCTGATGCCGATGCAGTTCTTCAACGGCCTGCTGACGATGATGAAGGCACGCAGCCCTGCGCTGGTCCGCTCGGTCATCGGCCTCGCGACCGACAAGGTCCGCGAAATGCTGGTCGCGCCGCGCCTGAAGGTGATCTTCGACAAGCTGGAGAGCGATCTGGGCCGCCACACCTGGCTGGCGGGCGACCGCCTGACCGCAGCGGATATCTCCATGTGCTACTCGATCGCCTCGGCCGACGCGCAGGGCAAGCTGGAAGGGCGGCCCAACTGCCAGCGCTGGATGAAGCAGATGCGCGAGACGCCATCCTTCCAGCGCGCGATGGAGAAGGACGGGCGCGAGACGTTCGTGTTCAGCTTCTAGGCGCTATTCCTGGTGGCGGGTGCAGTGAAAAGCGCTGCGCCCGCCCACCTTGGTCCTGACGATCTCGCCACCGCATCGCGGGCATTCGGCTCCTTCGTCGCGGGTGTGGATCAGCCAGTCGTCGGGCAACTTGCTATAGTCGGCCTGCGTGTCGACCACCGCGCGCAGGATGTCGCGCATCGCATCGTAGACGTCGCCTAGCTGGCTGTCGGAGAGATCGGTGCCCTTGCGCTCCGGATCGATTCCGGTGCGGTACAGGATCTCGTCCGACCACAGGTTGCCGACCCCCGCGAGCTTCTTCTGCTCGATCAGAGCGGATTTGATCGCGCCGCGCGAATCGCCGATCACCTGGGCAAAGGCGTCCCGCCCGATCTCAAGCGCATCCGGGCCGAAGCCGATCCGCTCGATCTCCGCCTCGGGGCTGTCGACCACGCGCACCCAGCCGAGCTTGCGCGGGCAGCGGAAGGCGAGGCGGCGCTCGCCTTCGAAGCGGATCAGGAACTTGGCGTAATCGGGCGGGCCATCCGCCTCGTCGAACGGGCGCAGCGATCCACTCATGCCGAGGTGGACGCAAATCCACGGGCCGCTTTCGCTGCCGGCGAAGATCAGCTTGCCGTGGCGATGGGTGCGGGTGAACTGATGGCCGACCAGCCGGGCGCGCTCGTTATCGCCGGGAAGTTCGATATAGCTGGTGTCATCGCCCGGCTCCGCCGCCTCGATCGTGCGATTGAGGCAGTCGCGCTCCACGCGCAGACGATTGGCTTCGGCTTCGGGCAGTTCCGGCATGAACGCAGAACGGCGTCCGCGCTCAGGCGGTTCCGGTCAGCTGCGCCGACCGCTTTCCATCCAGATCAGGAAGCGCTTGAGCGGGAGCAGCCAGATCAGCCCGAGCACGAGGTAGATCACGGTCTGGAAGACGACGTGCCAGCCGCCGATCAGGCCGGGCATGTAGCGCGCGATCAGCATCGCATAGACCGACAGGCCTGCAAGCAGGATCAGCATGCCCACCGGGATGCGCCAATTGGGTTCGTGGCTCATGCGGCCATCTCGTACACGCGTTGCGGGGTGACCACCATGTGCAGTTTCTCATCGTGCGGCTCCAGCGGCACGGAGTCGACCTTCTGCGCATCCCAGGCGAGCCCGATCCGCAGCGCATCGGGATGCTCGGCAATCCAGCGATCGTAATATCCGCCGCCCTGGCCGAGCCTGCCGCCATCCTCGTCGAAGGCGAGCAAGGGGACGAACACCACGTCGGGCACCAGCAGCGCGGCATCTTCGCCCGGTTGCATCAGATCGTGGGGGCCCGCCTCCAGATCGCTTTCACCCAGCGGGTCGGTATGCGCGGCGAACTGCATCGCCCCGTCTTCGCCCGAGAGGCGGGGGAGGGCGATCGCGTGGCCGTTCTCGATGAAATACTGCGCATAGCGCGCGGCAGGCGCTTCGGACCCTTGCGCGCGATACAGACCGATCGTCGCGCCTTCGGGAATGCGCGCCAGCACCGGCGCGGGCGGGCGCGAGAAGACCAGTGTGCGCACCGCCTCTGGCAGCTGGGCGGCGGACGCCTTGCGCGCGGCACGCATGTCCTTGCGAACCTGCGACTTGATCGTGGCGTGATCCATTAAATGCTTCGCTATTCTGACAATGACGAAAACGGGAATTGGTACTCGACCGATGGAGTGGCGGAACCACCATGGGTCGGTGCCTGGGAAATCCTCTGACGCAAAAGGTCAGGTGGGCGCCGTATACCCCGGTCCCACAGCCGAACTGGTGGACCAGGACAGGGACAGCTCCCTAGGATAAACTTATAGCCTCAGGGATGTTCTACGGCTCGTGCCGGGCAGTCCCGCCGACCCCTATCTAGGCGTTCGTGGGGCCACCCTCAAGCTTGTCTGCGCAGGATTCGAGCAGGCCTGCGAAACGCTCCAGCGCAGGCAGCAGTTCTTCCCCGGCCGAACGGAACGATCCTCCGGTCAGCGGCAGCTCCTGCATCTGCGCATCTTCCAGCCTGTGCTGCAGGTCGGTGCAGCGTTTCTCCAGCGTGGCGATCCGTTCCGCCTGAGCGCTGGCCTCCGCATTGCTGCGGCTCTCCGCCTCTTCGCGTGCCGCACGCAGATCGCGCTCGAGCCGCCCGCGCGCGTCGGTAGCCGATGACAGCGCGGTCTCCAGCAGGTCGCGTTCGCGCTCCACTTCGTCGAGCCGTTCGCGCAGCTGCGCCAGCTCCGGATCTTCGCCCGGCGACACGCCCGCCTTGTCGAACACTTCGTCCGCCGCCAGCAGGCAGGCGAACAGCAGGTTTTGCGAGAAGCGGGGGCTGCGCGGCTGATAATGCCCGTCGATCGCCTCCGCCAGCGCACGCACGCGCGCTTCGTCTCCCGGCCCGCAGGAGATCGGGAATTCGCGCCCGCCGATCGTGATTTCCACCGTACTCACGCGAATCGTCTCACTGTTCCAGTTCGCCGATTACCCGGTCCAGCCGGTCGAGCTCTGCGCGCACCTTGCTGCGCATCGCCTCGTGCCGGTCGGCCAGGTCCTGCGTGGGTTTGCTCCCACTCGCGGCGGCATCGGCTGCCGCGCCGATCCGCGCCAGCGCCCGCTCGATCCGCTGGATCGTCTGTTCGAGCCGTCGGTCCCTCATCCGCAAAGCTGTAATCGCCTGCGGCCATATCCCCAAGAGCGCGCTCGTATTTTTGGACAGTTTGCGCATCGCGGCAACGGCAGGCGCGCCCCAAGGCACAAGCGCAAGCGGGCAGGGGGCGGGCATCTCCGCCGCCGCCCGCCTTGACCTTCGCGCCCCGCGCGGCGAAGGCATCCCGGCAAACGAATCGCGGCCCGGACGCGCCGCGCAGGAGTAAACCCCGCATGAGTCTCGACCCCGCCCGCATGATCCCGATGGCCAACGCCATCCGGGCCCTTTCCATGGACGCGGTGCAGAAAGCCCAGAGCGGTCACCCCGGCATGCCGATGGGCATGGCCGACGTGGCGACCGTGTTGTGGTCCAACTACCTCAAATATGATTCGGCCGCGCCGCACTGGGCGGATCGCGACCGTTTTGTGCTGAGCGCGGGCCACGGATCGATGCTGATCTATTCGCTGCTCCACCTGTCGGGCTACGCGCATCCGACGATGGAGGAGATCGAGAATTTCCGCCAGCTGGGCAGCCCGACTGCGGGCCACCCCGAAAACTTCCTGCTGCCGGGCGTCGAATGCACCACCGGCCCGCTGGGCCAAGGCCTCGCGATGGCCGTCGGCATGGCGATGGCCGAGCGGCATCTGAATGCCGAATTCGGGGACGAACTGGTCGACCACCGCACCTGGGTGATCGCAGGCGATGGCTGCCTGATGGAAGGCATCAACCACGAGGCGATCGGCCTTGCCGGGCACCTCAACCTGAGCCGCCTGGTCGTGTTCTGGGACGACAACCAGATCACCATCGACGGCAGCACCGATCTTTCGACGAGCGAGAACGTGCGCGCCCGGTTCGAGGCGACCGGATGGTTCGTCAATTCGTGCGACGGGCACGACTATGCGGACATCGCCCGCGCGATCGACGAAGCGCTGGAAGCCAATCGGCCCGCACTGATCGCCTGCCGCACGATGATCGGTCGCGGCGCGCCCAACAAGCAGGGCACGGCGGCGACGCACGGCGCGCCGCTGGGCGCGGAAGAAGTTGCTGCGGCGCGCGAAGAGCTCAACTGGCAGTCCGAGCCGTTCCAGATCCCAGATCAGGTGCGCGAGGAATGGCGCTCCGCCGGATCGCGCGGCCACGAGATGCGCAGCGACTGGGGCACCCGGCTCGACAACAGCGAGCGCAAGGCGGAATTCGAACGCCGGATGGCGGGCGATCTGCCCGGCGGCTTCGACCTGAAGGAATTCATCAGCGGCCTGATCCGCGAACCGGCCAAGGTCGCGACGCGCAAGGCGAGCGAGAACGCGCTCGCGGTGATCAATTCCAAGCTGCCGGAGACCGTCGGCGGCTCCGCCGACTTGACCGGATCGAACAACACCAAGACCGCCGATCAGAACATCTTCTCGGCCGATGACCGCTCGGGTCGCTACGTCTATTACGGGATTCGCGAATTCGGCATGTCCGCCGCGATGAACGGCATGGCGCTGCACGGCGGCGTGATCCCCTATGGCGGCACCTTCCTGGTGTTCAGCGATTACTGCCGTCCCGCGATCCGCCTGTCTGCGCTGCAGCAGGCGCGGGTGATCTATGTGATGACGCATGATTCGATCGGGCTGGGCGAAGACGGACCGACCCACCAGCCGGTCGAGCATCTGCAATCGCTGCGGGTGATTCCCAACCTGCTGGTGATGCGCCCGGGCGACGCGGTCGAGACGGCGGAGTGCTGGGAGATCGCGCTCCAGCAGAAGAAGCGCCCGAGTGTGCTCGCGCTGTCGCGCCAGGGGCTGGCGCAGTTCCGGACCGAGGCAGCGGAAGAGAACCGCTCGGCGCGCGGTGCCTATCGCGTGAAGGATGCCGAGGCGGATCGCCGGGTGATCCTTATCGCGACGGGCTCGGAAGTCGGCCTCGCGCTTGAATGCGCGGCGGATCTCGAAAAGCGCGGCATCGGCGCGGACGTTGTTTCCATGCCCTGTTCCGAACTGTTCGACGAACAGAGCCCGGCCTATCGCGACAACATCCTGCCCAATGTCGGCCCCGAAGAGATCCTGCGGGTCAGCATCGAGGCGGGTACCACCTTTGGGTGGGAACGCTACACGATGGCGAACGGGTTGCGGATCGGCATCGACAGCTTCGGCACCTCGGCTCCGGCGGAGGATGCATTCGAGAAGTTCGGTTTCACCAGCGAGGCGATTATCCGCAAGGTCGTCGCCAAGCTCGAAGAGTAGATCAGGAGTACACGACATCATGGCGACCAAGGTTGCAATCAACGGTTTCGGGCGCATCGGGCGGCTTGTCGCGCGCGCGATTCTGGAGCGGACCGATCACGACCTCGAACTGGTGGCGATCAACGATCTGGCCGACGCGAGCGCGAACGCGCTGCTGTTCCAGTACGATTCGACCCATGGTCGCTTCCCCGGCTCGGTCGATGTCGACGGCAATGCGCTGGTCGTGAACGGCAAGAAGATCGCCGTCACCAGCGAGCGTGAGCCGGGCAAGCTGCCGCACGGCGAGATGGGCGTGGACATCGTGCTCGAATGCACCGGCTTCTTCCAGTCGGTCGACGCCGCCAAGCCGCACCTTGACGCCGGTGCCAAGCGCGTGCTGATCTCCGCCCCCGCCAAGGGCGACCTGAAGACCGTGGTCTTCGGCGTGAACCACGATGTGCTGACGAGCGACGACCATATCGTTTCCAACGCCAGCTGCACCACCAACTGCCTCGCGCCCGTCGCGAAGGTGCTGAACGACCTGGTGGGGATCGAACGTGGCTTCATGACCACGATC
The DNA here is from genome assembly GCF_019857185.1 of Alteriqipengyuania abyssalis. GTDB lineage: Bacteria > Pseudomonadota > Alphaproteobacteria > Sphingomonadales > Sphingomonadaceae > Alteriqipengyuania > Alteriqipengyuania abyssalis. The sequence continues at coordinate 537,758 of NZ_JAHWXP010000001.1, forward strand.
CACTCCTACACCAACGACCAGCGCATGCTCGACCAGATGCACTCCGACATGCGCCGTGCCCGCGGCGGTGCGCAGAACATGATCCCGACCACCACCGGCGCGGCGCGCGCGGTCGGCCTGGTGCTGCCCGAACTCAACGGCAAGCTCGACGGGTCGTCGGTCCGCGTGCCGACGCCCAACGTCTCGCTGATCGACCTGGTCTTTACGCCGGGCCGCGATACGAGTGCGGAAGAGCTGAACGACGCGCTCAAGGCGGCAGCCGAGGGCCCGATGAAGGGCGTGCTCGACTTCACCGCACAGCCGCTCGTCAGCAGCGACTTCAACCACCAGCCCGCCAGCTCGACGGTCGACAGCCTCGAGACCGCCGTGCTCGAAGGCAAGCTCGCCCGCGTGGTCAGCTGGTACGACAACGAGTGGGGCTTCTCCAACCGGATGATCGACACCGCCGGCGTGATGGCGAAGCTGATCTGACGACCTTTCCCCTCCCGCTCGCGGGAGGGGAGCAAGACTTGCGAGCATGCTCGCCAGTCGCAACGGGGTGGTCTCGCCCGAGCCCATTCCCACCACCAACCCCTCCCGCAGGCGGGAGGGGAGCAGGAGTGGCTGATGCCCGATTTCAAGACCCTCGACGATCTGCCCGAAGACCTGTCCGGCAAGGTCGCGCTGGTGCGCGTCGATCTCAACCTGCCGATGAAGGATGGCTCGGCGACCGATGTGACGCGGGTGGAGGCGGTCAAGCCGACCATCCTCGAGCTGTGCGATCGCGGCGCGAAGGTGCTGCTGCTCGCTCATTTCGGACGGCCCAAGGGGCAGCGCAATTCGACCATGAGCACCAGCTACGTCCAGGGCGATGTGGCCGATGTGCTGGGCAAGGAACTGATGTTCATTTCCGAGGTGGCAGGCCCGACGGTCGAACAATCGCTCGGCATCCTGCGCAACGGCGATATCGGCCTGCTCGAAAACACCCGCTTCTGGCCGGGTGAGGAAGCCAATGATCCCGAGTTTGCCAAGTCGATCGCCGCGCACGGCGATTTCTACGTAAGCGACGCGTTCTCCGCCGCGCACCGCGCGCATGCGAGCACCGAGGGCCTTGCCCACCTGCTGCCTGCTTTTGCTGGCCGTGCGATGGAGGCGGAACTCAAGGCGCTCGACGCGGCACTCGGCAACCCGGAAACGCCGGTCGCCGCGGTGGTGGGCGGAGCGAAGGTTTCGACCAAGCTCGACGTGCTCGAAAACCTCGTCGGCAAGGTCCAGCACCTGATCATCGGCGGGGGAATGGCCAACACCTTCCTCGCCGCGCGCGGAGCCGATGTCGGCAAGTCGCTGTGCGAGCACGATCTGGTCGACAAGGCCAACGCCATCATGGACGAGGCGGACCACGCGGGCTGCACCGTGCACCTGCCTTACGATGTGGTCGTCGCCACCGAATTCGCCGCCAACCCGCCGTCCGTGCGCACCAGCAACGTGCACGAGGTCGCGGCGGACGAGATGATCCTCGACATCGGCCCGCTGGCGACCGAGGCGCTCGCCGACGTGCTCAAGACCTGCAAGACGCTGGTGTGGAACGGCCCGCTGGGCGCGTTCGAGACCGAGCCGTTCGACCAGGCGACCGTTAGCCTGGCGCGCACCGCCGCCGCGCTGACCAAGGAAGGATCGCTGGTCTCCGTCGCGGGCGGGGGCGACACGGTCGCCGCGCTCAACGTCGCGGGCGTGGCCGACGATTTCTCCTATGTTTCGACCGCCGGGGGCGCGTTCCTCGAATGGATGGAAGGCAAGACGCTGCCGGGCGTCGCGGCACTGAAGGCTTCCCAATGAGCGAAAATCAGGGAGTGGGCGAGAGCGGCAACGGCCTCGTCGATGTGCACGAAGGTGAGTTCGCGGGCTGGCAGGTGTGGCAGTCCGACGCGTTCGAGCAGCGCGCCGGGCCGTTCTACGAGCGGCGGCAGGACGACGGCACCATGCTGACCGCGTTTCGCGCCGAGGCGCGTCACATGAATGGTGCGGGCTTCATGCATGGCGGCTGCCTGATGACCTTCGCCGACTCGGCGCTGTTCACGATCGCGCGCGACGCGATGGAAGGCAGCCACGGTGTGACGCTGACGCTGACCGGCGATTTCCTCGACCCGGCACGCGAAGGCCAGCTGATCGAGGCAACCGGCGAAGTCGTGCGCGCAGGCGGCAAGACGGTCTTCGTTGCGGGCATCGTGAAAGCGGACGGCAATCCCGTGCTGCGCTTCGACGGGATCATCCGCAAGGTGCGCGGAAGCCGCTGAGAGTCAGCCGCGATGTTCGGGGTTCGGGCTGTCGAACCTTAGCCCCTCGCTCCACAGCTCCTGGGAATTACCGTAAGCGGGCAGCCCGCCTGCGTCCTTCAGCATTCGCGCCATATGGAGCATGTTCCACGTCGCGAAGGTCGTGTTGCGGCGGGTGAAATCGTTGTCGAACCCGGCACGGCTGCCATCGTCCAGCTCATCGCCGTAGCTTGGGCCGGGCCCTGCCTCGCCGATCCATCCTGCGTCAGCCTGCGGCGGGATGGCGTAGCCGACATGGCTCATCGCATAGAGCACCCCTGAGGAGACGTGCTTGATCCCGTCCTCGTTGCCGGTGACGATGCATCCGCCGACCTTGCCGTAGAACACGTACTGGCCCTTGTCGTTGGTCTGCCCCGAATGGGCATAGAGCTTCTCGATCAGGCCTTGCGCGACGGAGCTTTTCTCGCCCAGCCAGATCGGGGTGCCGATCACCAGGATATCCGCCGCCTTCACCCGCGGCCATATCTGCGGCCACTCATCATGGTCCGCGCCGTGTTCGGTCATGTCGGGATAGACGCCCGGTGCAATAGCATGGTTGATCGCACGCATCCGGTCGACGGAGACGCCGACCTTGTCGAAGATTGTCGCAACCTGGTCGAGCAGTGTGTCCGTATGGCTCCGCTCGTCGCCGCGTTTCAGCGTGCAGTTGACGATCATCGCCTTCAGGTCGCTGAAGTCGGCGGTGTTTTCGGCGCAAAGCCGTTCCTGTGTCTGGTCGAGCATGGCAGTCCTTCCGAGTGCGGTTCTGTCGGGCGGGTATCGACACAGCGCACGGCTTGCGAGCTCGGTTCCGGCTGGCTAAGCGCCTTGCAACGCATACGAATGTGAGAAAGGCGAGCTCTCCCATGAATTTCGAACAGATGAAGGCGAAGATCGCGCAAGGCGATGGATTTATCGCGGCGCTGGATCAGTCGGGCGGCTCCACGCCCAAGGCGCTTGCCGGGTACGGCGTCGGCGAAGACGAATATTCGGGCGAAGACGAGATGTTCGCCAAGATCCACGAAATGCGCTGCCGCATCGTGGAAAGCCCCGCCTTCACAGGTGACAAGGTGGTCGGCGCGATTTTGTTCGAAAAGACCATGGAAGGCTGCAACCCGGACGGCATGCCGATCCCCGAACGGCTTGCGGGCAAGGGCATCGTGCCCTTCCTGAAGGTCGACAAGGGGATGCACGATACCGAAAACGGCGTGCAGCTGATGAAGGACATGCCCGAGCTGGCGCAGCAGTGCGCGCGGGCGAAGGAACTGGGTGTGTTCGGCACCAAGATGCGGTCCGTCGTGCACGAGGCGAACCAGCAGGGCATCGCCGATGCGGTGCGCCAGCAGATGGATTTCGGCCTTCAGATTCTGGACCACGGCCTGGTTCCTATCCTCGAACCCGAAGTCAGCCTGAAGTCGGAAACGCGCGGCACTGCCGAAGCGCACCTTCTCGCCGCGTTCCTCGATCAGCTGGAGCGGGTGCCCGAGGGGCATCAGGTCATGCTCAAGCTGACCATCCCGAGCGAGCCGAACCTGTACCTGCCGCTGGTCGAGCACCCCAAGGTGCTGCGCCTGGTCGCGCTATCGGGCGGTTACGAGCGGGACGAAGCCTGCCGCGAACTGGCCAAGAACCGCGGCCTGATTGCCAGCTTCAGCCGTGCGCTGCTGGAAGAGCTGCGCGCGCAGATGGACGACGAAAAGTTCAACGACGCGCTCGAAACCGCGATCGACGAGATCTACGCCGCGAGCGTGGCGGGCTGACAATCCTCCCCGAAACGGGGAGGGGGACCACGAAGTGGTGGAGGGGCACCGTCGAGGCTTCGTGCCGAAGACAGGTGCCCCTTAAGCTACCGCACTAGCCGCCCTCGAATGCGAAGCGGTACTCGGTCGATTTGACCTGCGAATCGGCCCGCTGCTCGGGCGTCACCGAAACCAGCGTTACGGTGACGCCGCGCACGGTGTGCGGCTCACCCAGCGTCAGCGGCTGCGTCTGACGCCAGCCGGGCCCGTCGATCCGCGTTTCCACCACCACCCGGCCGGCCTGAATGCACTGGACGCCGACGGGGCAGCGGCTGTCTTCGGTCACGCGCATCGGCGTCACCACAACCATGCGGCCCAGCTGAACCGGCTGCAACAGCGGCACCACGCTGCCCTGCTGCGCCACCTCGCGCGGCGAATCGACCACCGGTCCGGCGTTGGGGACCACCGCGCAGGCGGCGAGGGACAGGATCGCTCCGGGCAGGAGCGTGGCGAGCAGGAGGGGCTTTTTCATCATCTTCCCGGCTCTAGCGCGCAGCCCGCTTGCGAATAGCTGAATGGCTCTGCGGCAAGATCCGCTGCAAAAGATCGACTGGCGGCCTCGCGAGCGCTAGGTGCGGCGGTCATGAGCACCAGCAATCCCGCGATTCCGCACATTCCGACCCAGCTTTACCTGATCTCCCCGCTCGATGTCGGCGGCGATTTTCCCGAGCGGCTTGCCCGCGCGATCGACGCGGCGCCCGATCACGTCACCGCGTTCCAGTTCCGGGTGAAGGGCTTCGAAGGGTCGGCCGGCCAGCACGAGGCGGCGGCGCTGGCGGCACCCCTGCGCGAGATCTGTGCCGAGCGCGAGGTCGCCTTCATCGTCAACGACGACATTGCGCTAGCCAAGCGCCTCAAGGCCGATGGCGTCCACCTCGGGCAGGACGACGGCACGGTGGCAGAGGCGCGCGATGCGCTGGGGATGCAGGCGCAGATCGGCGTCACCTGCCACGCCAGTCGCCATCTGGCGATGGAAGCGGGCGAGGCGGGGGCGGATTACGTCGCCTTCGGTGCATTCTATCCCAGCACCACCAAGGACAAAGGCGATGCCGAGCGGCCCGAGCCCGAAATTCTCGAATGGTGGTCCCAGATATTCGAGCTTCCCAGCGTTGCGATCGGCGGGATCACGCCGGAGAACTGCGCGCCGCTGATCGCCGCGGGGGCGGATTTCCTGGCGGTATCGGGCGCGGTGTGGAACGGTGACGAGGTTGCCGCCGTTAAAGCCTTCGTAAAGGCGATAGAGGGGTAGCCGGATGATCGACGGGCTTAAATCTGCTAAACGCAAGGCCATGGGCACCGTCGATCGCATCGTCACCATCCTCGTCACCGCCACGATCACCTCGATGGTGTGGATCGTGGCGGGCGGCAGTCTGATCGAAATGTCCGGTGCGGACAGTCAAAGGGACAAGACGCGCCCGGGCGCTTCGGCGAGCGAGGCGGCCCGTGCGCTGACGCAGGAAACCGTGGCTGCCGACGGCGACAAGCAAACAGCATCCCAGGCCTCTACTGCCGAGCGCGCTCGCAACGTCGCTTCCAATGATCGCGCCACTGCAACCCGTCCGCAGATGCGACAATTGTCGCAGATGGTCATCCCCGTGCTCAACGTGAGGCCGGACGAGCTGTCCGACAGCTTCCTGGCAGAGCGTGATGGCGGAGAGCGGCTGCACGAGGCGATCGACATCATGGCGCCCAAGGGCACCACGGTGATCGCTGCTGCGCCGGGCACGATCGAGCGGATCTATCGCTCCGAAACCGGCGGCAATTCACTCTACGTGCGCTCGCCCGACCGCGAGACGATCTTTTACTACGCGCACCTCGATCAATATGCGCCGGGGCTGAAGGAGGGGCAGAAGGTTCGCCGGGGCCAGCGGCTCGGCACGGTGGGCACGACCGGCAATGCCGCGCCCGATGCGCCGCACCTGCACTTCGCGATCATGCGCACCACCGACGATTCGGAATGGTGGGAGCCGACCAACGCGATCAACCCGTATCCCTACCTCTCGCGCGTGGAGCGCTGAGCCGGGCCGCGATCAGCGGAGCGGGGAGGTCAGCACGCAGCGCATCGGGCCCAGTTCGCCCTTCTCGTCGCGTTCGCGCAAAATCCGCTGGCTCGAGCGTTCGAGCATCATTCCCTTGAGCGGACCGCGGGTGAAGGTGACCTGCGCGCCGCGCAGCAGGTAGACCCCGCGTTCCCCGCCCGCCTCGTAGCTGGAGGCGTTGAGAATCGTGAAATCGCGGCCCGGAATGCGGTGCCACGCAGCGCCGCCGGCATCGCCGGGAAGCGTGCATTCGTATTTGCCCAGTGGCAAGGTATCGATCGGCCCTGCCTGCGCCATCAGCGGCGTGGCAGCGAGCGCGAGCGCGGGAAGGGCGAGCGAGGAGGCGGCGCGAAGCGCGCGGGTGAAGCAAGAAGTCCTGTCCATGTGCGGCCATATAGCGTTGCTTGCCTTGCCTGACCATGAGCGCTCGGCTAAGGCGCGCGCTTTGCAGCTGCGGCGCTGGTTTCGGCCCCGATCGGCAGCCCCCGTTTCGCTAAACCCAAGGTATCCCCATGAAGATCAGCGGCGTCGACATTCGTCCCGGCAATATCATCGAATATGAAGGCGGCATCTGGAAGGTCGCCAAGATCCAGCACACCCAGCCCGGCAAGGGCGGTGCCTACATGCAGGTCGAGATGAAGAACCTGCAGGATGGCCGCAAGACCAACGTGCGCTTCCGCAGTGCCGACACGGTCGAGAAGGTCCGCCTCGACACCAAGGACTACCAGTTCCTGTACGAGGATGGCGACCAGCTGGTGTTCATGGACACCGATACCTACGAACAGATCAACCTGCCGAGCGACCTGCTCGGCGATGCGCGCCCGTTCCTTCAGGACGGGATGACGGTGACGCTTGAGCTGTGGGAAGAAAAGCCGATCTCGGTCGCGCTGCCCGAACAGGTCGAGGCCGAAATCGTCGAGGCCGACGCGGTGGTGAAGGGGCAGACCGCCTCGTCCAGCTACAAGCCCGCGATCCTCGACAATGGCGTGCGCATCATGGTTCCGCCGCATATCGAAAGCGGCACGCGGATCATCGTCGACGTGTATGAACAGACTTATGTCGGAAAGGCTGGCTGACCATGCCGTTCAGGAAGAGCATTCTCATCGCCGCGAGCCTTGGCCTCGTTGCCGCTCCCGTCGCGGCGCAGACCGCGCCCGAAGCGCCTGCTACGACCGCTGAGCAGGAACAGACCATGCAGCGTGCCGGGCTGATCTTCAGCCTGTTCGCAAACGCGGTGAAGGTGGACGAGATTCCGGAAGCGGAAAAGGACGCCCTGATCGGGTGCCTCTATTCCAACACGCTGGAAACCATCAGCCAGGCGACCGGCAAGGCGCTGGCCGAGAATCCGCAGGTCGATGCCAGCGATCCGACCAATGTCTATCTGGTCGCGGCAATCGTGTGCGGCGCGCGTGAAGCTGGCGCTCCGCCGGCCGACGCGTCGGCCGCAGATCCTGCCGAACCGGCAACGCGCTAGGACGGGCCGGACCAAGACATGGCAGCAATCACCGGCCTGATCCGCGTTATGGAACGCGCCGCGCGCCGCGCGGGCAACCGCCTGCGGCGCGACTTCGGCGAGATCGAGCACCTCCAGGTCAGCCGCAAGGGCCCGGCCGATTTCGTCAGCAAGGCGGACATGCGGGCCGAACGCTCGCTGTACGACGACCTGCTGCAGGCGCGCCCGGGCTGGGGCTTCCTGCTGGAGGAAGCGGGCGAGATCAAAGGCGAGGATGGCCAGCCGCGCTGGGTGATCGACCCGCTGGATGGCACCAGCAACTTCCTCCACGGCATTCCGCATTTCGCGATCTCGATCGCGGTGCAGGAGCGCAAGCTGGATGGATCGGGCTGGGGCGATGTGACCGCGGCAGTGATCTATCAGCCGATCACCGACGAGACATTCTGGGCGGAAAAGACGCGCGGCGCATGGCTGCACGACGGGCGCCTGCGGGTCTCCTCGCGCGCGCGCCTGAACGAGGCGCTGATCGCCACCGGCATGCCGTTCCAGGGCCACGGCAATATTGCCGAATGGACCCGGATCTACGGTGCGCTCGGCCCCGAAGTCGCCGGCATTCGCCGTTTCGGTGCCGCCTCGCTCGACCTCGCATGGGTTGCCGCAGGGCGCTTCGACGGGTTTTGGGAAAGCGACCTGCAACCGTGGGATACTGCCGCAGGCTGCCTGCTTGTGCGCGAGGCAGGCGGCTTCGTCACCGATTATCGCGGGCGCAGCCAGCCGGTCCATCACGAACAGGTGCTGGCGGGCAATGACGGGCTGCATTCCAAGATGCACAAGGTGGTCGCGAACGCCTTGCGTTAGGCTGCGGCCTCGCCTTATGGGTCAGCCAGACCCAGTGCCCCTGTGGTGGAATTGGTAGACGCGCTCGACTCAAAATCGAGTTCCTTACGGAGTGCCCGTTCGAGTCGGGCCAGGGGCACCACACCTTTGTCGCTCGCAATCATCGGTGCACGATCGCACCCGATATGCGCGTCACCGATTGCCTAGCAGGGCCTCGCCCCGCTATCGCTGGGTCCAGCAATGCTCGAAGCCCCTTCCTTTCACGCGATTGCCGCAATGGTGGTTACGATCGCGATGTTCATCGGCTTTGCGCGCAGCAGGCCGTCGACCGAGATCGTTTCGCTGATGACCATCGCGGTGATCGCGGTGTTCCTTTACTTCTTCCCGCTGCCCGACACGCGCCCGACCGACGGCCTCTCGCTCGCCTTCTCCGGCTTCGGCCATTACGCGCTGATCACGATCTGCGCGCTGATGATCATGGGCCGGGGGCTGGTGGTGACCGGCGCGCTGGAGCCTGCCGCGCATCTGCTTGAGCGGCTGTTCAAGTGGAACGTGCAGATCGGTCTGCTGGTCTCGCTGGTCGCGGCGATGGCCCTGTCGATGGCGGTCAATGATACGCCGGTGCTGGTCCTGCTGTTGCCGATCTTCGTCAGCCTCGCCGCGCGCGGCGCGATGCCGGCCTCCAAGACGCTGATCCCGCTCAACGCGGCGGTGCTGATCGGCGGGATGGCGACCACTATCGGCACCTCGACCAACATTCTGGTCGTATCGATCGCGAGCGATCTGGGTATGCCGGAGATGAGCGTGTTCCATTACACGCCGATCGTGCTGGTCGCCGCCGCGATTGCGCTCCCCTACCTCTGGCTGGTCATGCCCCGCCTGCTGAAGGACAACACGCAGGAAGACACGCGTCCGCGCCGCCATTTCCAGGCGCGACTGAGGGTGAGCGAAGACGGCCCGCTGACCGGAGAGCTGCTCTCGGACATCCTGCCGCGCCTGCCCGATACCGTGACCGTGCACGATCCGCCGATCGGAAGACTGCAACCGCAGCAGCGCCTGTTGATCTCCGGCCCGCAGGAAGCGGTGGAAGAGGCCATGCGCACGCTGCGCGGCGAGGCAGCGCCCGACTGGGTGCTGTCCAAGATCAAGCGCAAGGCCAGCGCGCAGAACGAGGATGTGATCGTCGTCGAACTGGCGGTGACCGCGGATTCGCGCCTGATCGGTCGCACGCTGCCCAGTTCGGGGGTCGCCGACCTGTATGGTGTCGCGGTGCTCGGCGTGCACCGTCCCGAACGCTGGACCGGTGTGACCGACGAGTTCAACGATTATTCCGCCGGCGACATGCGCTTTGCCGAGGGCGACGTGCTGATGGTGACCGGCCTGCGCGCCGATCTGGAAGAATTCGCCCGGGGCGACAGCCTTTTGATGCTGGAAGGGATGCGCGAACTGCCGCGCCGGTCCAAGGCGGTACTCTCGGCGGTGATCATGGGCGGGGCGGTGTTCACCGCCTCCATCGGACTGTTCCCGATCGCGATTTCCGCGCTGGCGGGTGCGATCCTGATGTTCCTGACCGGCTGCGTGAAGTTCGACCGGGTCGGGCGCGCGCTGTCGGCCAAGGTGATCGTGCTGGTCGCGGCGAGCATCGCGGTCGGCTCGATCGTCGAGGCGAGCGGGGCGGCCGCATGGCTGGGCATGGCGCTGTCGCTTGGCCTCTCCTCGCTGCCCCCGGCACTGGTGCTGGGCGCGATCATGCTGTTCGTGACCGTGCTGACCAATTTCGCCTCCAACGCGACGGCCGCCACGGTGGGCACCCCGATCGCCTTCAGCATCGCGACCGAGCTGGGCCTGCCGCCGGAACCGCTGGTGCTGGCGGTGCTGTTCGGCTGCAACCTGTGTTACGCGACCCCGATCGCCTATCAGACCAACATGCTGATCATGGGCGAGGGCTCCTACGAGTTCTCCGATTACATCCGCACCGGCGTACCGCTGGTGCTGCTGATGGTGACGACGCTCTCGGTCCTGCTGGTGCTGACCTATCGCCTCTAGCATTTCCTACCCCCTGCAAATCTGCGATGGATCGGTTATGACATTGCGTGCAGCCAGCCTTTCATCGACTGGATCGATCAAGGCGCGGCTAGATATCGAATGGAATTGAACGCCTGGACTGTGTGTCAGGTGTGTCAGGCAAATCGGGGCAAAGGGGAGTACAGGTATGCACAGGCAGGTTCGGATGACGCGCGCGGCACTGATGGCGGCGGGCGCGCTGCTGTGCTCCACCGCCGCCTTCGCGCAGGATGATGGCCTGCGTGCGGGCGTGCGGGAAGACATGCCCGAGTTGATGGAGCTGTACCGCCATCTCCACGCCAATCCCGAGCTCAGCTTCGAGGAAGACGAGACTGCGGCGAAGCTGGCCGCGCGGATGCGCGAGCTGGGCTTCGAGGTGACCGAGGGCGTCGGCAAGACCGGCGTGGTCGCGGTGATGGAGAACGGCGAGGGGCCGACCGTGCTGATCCGCGCGGACATGGACGGGCTGCCGGTGGTCGAACAGACCGGGCTGCCGTTTGCCTCCACCGTCAAGGCGACGCCCGCGACCGGCGTGGAAACCGGTGTGATGCACGCCTGCGGGCACGACACGCACATGACCGCGTGGATCGGCGCGGCGCAGCAGCTGGTCGATCATAAGGATGAATGGAGCGGCACGCTGGTGATGATCCTGCAACCCGCCGAAGAGGTGGGCGAGGGCGCGCTGGCAATGCTGGAAGACGGGCTGTTCACCCGCTTTCCCAAGCCCGACTACGCAATCGCTTTCCACGATGCCGCGCAGTTCCCCGCCGGGACGATCGGCTATTCGCCGGGCTATGCGCTGGCCAATGTCGATAGCGTCGACATCACGGTGAAGGGTGTCGGCGGGCACGGCGCCTATCCGCAATCGACCAGGGACCCGGTGGTGCTGGCGAGTTCCATCGTGATGAAGCTGCAAACGCTGGTCAGCCGCGAGCTGTCTCCGCTGGAGCCGGGCGTGGTTACGGTGGGCAGCTTCCGCGCCGGGTCGAAGCACAACATCATCTCGGACGAAGCGAAGCTGCAGCTGACCGTGCGCAGCTATACCGACGAGGCGCGCAAGTTGCTGCTCGACGGGATTGCGCGGATCGCGCGCGGTGAAGCGATTGCGGCGGGCATTGCGGAAGATCAGCTGCCGGTGGTGACCGTGGCCGATCCCTACACGCCCTCCACCTTTAACGATCCCGAATTCACCGAAACCGTGATGACGGGCTTCCGCACCCGCTTCGGCGAAGACCGGGTGATGCAGGTGCCCAGCGTGATGGGTGGCGAGGATTTCAGCCAGTACCGCCGGGCCGACCCCGATGGCGTCGAGTCGCTGATCTTCTGGATCGGCGGGGTGCCCGAGGACGAATGGCAGGCGGCGCAGAACGGGGAGGCGACGCTGCCGTCGCTCCACAGCCCGTTTTGGGCGCCCGATGCCGAGAAGGTGATCGAAACCGGGGCGGAGGCGCTGGCCGCCGCCGCGATCGACCTTATGCCCGCCAAGGGCGGCTGAGCGCTACAGGCTGTAGCGCTCGTCGATCGGGACGAAGCGGTTCTGCGCCTCGTCATAGACGTCGACCATGCCGGTCGCGATGTCGTAGACCCAGCCATGCAGCTCCAGCTCGCCCTGGGCGAGTCGCAGGGCGACGGTCGGGTGGGTGCGAAGGTGCTGCAGCTGCAGGACGACGTTCTGCTCCAGCAGCAGCCGCATCCGGTCCTTGTCGCTCTTCCCGTTGCCCAGCGCATCGGCAATGTCGACCGCGGCGCGGCTGTAGCCCAGCCATTCGCGGACATGGGGCAGGGTGTCGAGCGAGCTGGAATCGTCGTGCAGCTGCATCGCGCTCTTCATCGCGCCGCATTCGGTATGCCCGCACACGATGATGTGCGGCACTTCGAGCACCGCGCTGGCGAACTCGATGCTGGCGGTCATCCCGCCGGTCTGGTTGGTATGCGGGGGCACGATATTGCCCGCGTTGCGGCAGATGAACAGCTCACCCGGATCGGTTTGCGTCATCATCCCGGTCTCGATTCGCGAATCCGAGCAGGTGATGAACAGCGCCTCGGGCGACTGGCCCTGGCTCAGTTTCTCGAAGAAGTCCTTCCGCGCGGGGAAGACATCTCGCTGGAATTTCAGCACGCCGGGGGCGAAACGGGGAATGGCCACGCTATTCTCGATCTGCAGCTAGTAAAGTGCGCGGGGTCTAGCCGGTCATCGCTCGAATGCAAGCGGGCGCGCGAGGCCATGGTGACCTCGCGCGCCCGGATAGTGCCAGTGCGGCTGCCTATTCGGCGTCGGGAACGTAGGTCCCAAGCCGGTGGTGCAGCGCGTTGATCTTGGCCAGTTCCTCGCGGTCTTCCGTGGTCCGCGCATGGCTCGCCAGAGCGGCGCGCAGCAGGCGGAAGTCGGCGGTGGAAAGCAAAGCGCGAGCGCGGCCGGGTTCTTTGGGGGTTTCGTCGGTCATAAGTGCATCCGCTCCATCGGCAATTCGGGTGTCGCTGGGGCTGCAATGCCTCCCCAGCGACCCGGTGACAAGGCTTGGCAGCCTAGGCGGCGAACTGATTCATGGTGTTGTCCTTGCCGCCAGCCTTGAGGGCGGCTTCGCCGGCGAAGTATTCCTTGTGGTCGTCGCCGATGTCGGAGCCGGCCATGTTCTGGTGCTTCACGCAGGCGATCTGCTGGCGGATTTCCTCGCGTTGGACGTTCTTGACGTAGCCAAGCATCGCCTCTTCGCCGAAGTAGCGCTTGGCGAGGTTGTCCGTGCTCAGCGCGGCCGTGTGATAGGTCGGCAGCGTGATCAGGTGGTGGAAGATGCCGGCACGCTTCGCGCCATCGGCCTGGAAGCTCTGGATCTTCGCATCCGCCTCGATCGCCAGATCGGTGCCGTCGTAGTCCACGCTCATCAGCTTGGCGCGATCATAGGCGCTGACATCCTTGCCGTCCTTCTCCCACGCATCAAACACTTGCTGGCGGAAGTTGAGCGTCCAGTTGAAGCTGGGCGAGTTGTTGTAGACCAGCTTCGCATTGGGCACCGTCTCGCGAATCTTGTCGACCATTTCGGCGATCTGCTCGACATGCGGCTTCTCGGTTTCGATCCACAGCAGGTCGGCGCCGTGCTGAAGCGAGGTGATGCAGTCGAGCACGACCCGGTCCACTCCCGTGCCGGGGCGGAACTGGTACAGGTTGCTAGGCAGACGCTTGGGCGCCAGCAGCTTGCCGTCGCGGCTGATGAAGACCTGGCCGTTCTTGATGTCGGACGGGTCGACTTCGTCGCAATCGAGGAAGCTGTTGTACTGGTCGCCCAGATCGCCCGGCTCGGTCGAGTAGGCGATCTGCTTGGTCAGGCCCGCGCCCAGACTGTCGGTGCGCGCAACGATGATCCCGTCTTCGACGCCCAGTTCGAGGAAGGCGTATCGGATCGCGCGGATCTTCTGGAGGAAGTCCTCGTGCGGCACGGTGACCTTGCCGTCCTGGTGGCCGCACTGCTTTTCGTCCGACACCTGGTTTTCGATCTGCAAGGCGCAAGCACCGGCTTCGATCATCTGCTTGGCGAGCAAGTAGGTCGCCTCGGCGTTGCCGAAACCTGCGTCGATGTCGGCGATGATCGGAACAACGTGAGTTTCGTAGTTGTCGATCGCGTTCTCCAGCCGCTTGGCTTCGGTCTCGTTGCCGCTTTCACGCGCTGCGTCGAGGTCGCGGAACATGCCGCCCAGCTCGCGGGCGTCTGCCTGCTTGAGGAAGGTATAGATCTCCTCGATCAGCTCGGGAACGGCGGTCTTCTCGTGCATCGACTGGTCGGGCAGGGGGCCGAATTCGCTGCGCAGCGCGGCGACCATCCAGCCGGACAGGTAGAGGTAGCGGCGCTTGGTGCTGCCGAAGTGCTTCTTGATCGCGATCATCTGCTGCTGGCCGATGAAGCCGTGCCACGCGCCCAGCGACTGGGTGTAGTTCGCCGGATCGGCGTCGTAGGCATCCATGTCTTCGCGCATGATCTTCGCGGTGTATTTCGCGATGTCGAGCCCGGTGCGGAAGCGGTTCTGCAGGCGCATGCGCGCCGCGCTCTCGGCATCGATCGCGGCCCAAGCGTCTCCGCCCTGGCCGATGCGGGTCTTCAGGTGCTCGGTTTCGCTTGCGTAGTTCGACTTCGTCATGGGGGGCTCCGTAAAAAGCTGTGTTCGTGACGCAGCAGATACCCCTCAGTCGGCTTTCCAGACAGGGTTTGTTACAGACTATCTTGTCTCAACCGCCGTTTTTGCTAGTCATTAATTGTGTATCTGTAATTATCTTTACAAAGTTCGAGTAGGAGCGGCTCATGAGCGAACCATCCCTCTATGCCGGTGCCGCGCTGCGACGCCTGCGCCGTCGCGAAGGGCTGACGCAGGCGAGCATGGCGCAGCGCCTGTCGATCTCGCCCAGCTATCTCAACCTGATCGAGCGAAACCAGCGCCCGGTCACTGCACGCGTGGTTCTCGAACTGGTCGACCAGTTCGATTACGATCCGCGCTCCCTGCAGGAAAGCAGTGCGATCGGCGGGGTCGACGGGCTCGCGCGGCGTCTGGGCGACGATCGCTTCGCCGATCTGGGGATCGACCGCGCCGAAGTGACCGAATTCCTCGCCGCCGCGCCGCAGGCTGCCGCCGCCTTCGCCCGCCTGTTCGACGAGCGGGGCAAGGCCGCCGCGCAGACCCGCCCGTTCGAGGAAGAGGTGTGGCGCGCGATCGAGCGCTGGCGCAACCACTTCGCCGATCTGGACGAGGCGGCGGAGAATCTGGCCGACGAGCTGCGCCTTGCCCGCGCGGATATCGGTGCGGCGCTGACCGATCACCTGCGAGAGCGGCATGACCTTGCGATCCGGTACCTCCCGCGCGCCGTTTTGCCCGAGGCGAACCGGCGGCTCGACCTGCATGCGCGGCAGGTCCAGCTGTCCGAAATGCTCTCCCCCGCGGCGCGCAATATCGAGATGGCCAAGCAGGTTGCCGAACTCGAGCAGCGCGAGTTGATCGCGGACATCGCCGATGGCGCGTCGTTCGATCACCGCGAGGGGCGCGATGCCTTCGCCCGCTACCTGCGCGCCTATTACGCGCGTGCACTGGTGATGCCCTATGGCCGGTTCCTGCGCGCGTGCGAGGCGACCGCTTACGAGCCGCAGGTGCTTGCCCGCCGCTTCGCCACCGATGTGGGCGAAGTCGCCCGCCGGTTCACCACCCTCCAGCGGGTCGGCCAGCGCGGTCTACCCTTTTTCGTCGGGCGGATCGACGGATCGGTGCAATTGTTCGAACGGCTGCTGGGCGCAAGCGGGACCAGCCTGCTCGACCGCCGGCCCGGCTGCCCGCGTCTGGGGCTGGAGCGGCGTCCCGAATGGCACTCCCAGGCAATCATGATGGAAAGCGGTGCGTTAGGGCCGGAACACTGGCTGGTCGCGCATATCGCCGCGCCACCCTACGCGGACGAACCGCGCACCGACGTTCTGCTGCTGGGCCTGGAGGCGAAGTTTGCCGATGCCACGGCGATCGGTCGCGGTGTCTCTCTGAAGGAAGATGATGCGACGCCGATCGGCCCTGGCTGCCGCACCTGTCGCCGGATCGAATGCCCCGCGCGTTCGCTGCGCGGACCAATCCAGACGGCGGTCGCGTGACCTTGCACGGAACCGCAAGGCGTCTTGCGCTTTGTGCAAGTCAGAAAAACCGTAAGGGGCGCACTCGCCATGACTGAAGAACGTATTACCGAACACACTGATCAGGACGGCCACACCCATACCACGCACACCATCGTCAGCGATGGGGAGCGCAGAAAGAGCGGCGGGACGACCATCGTGCTCCTGATCGTGGCCCTCATTGCCGTCATCGCGGCAATCTATCTGTTCTCCAACATGACCAATGCCGAAGTTGCGAAGGACAACGCGGTCGAAAACGCGGCTAACCAGGTGGGCGACGCTGCCAACCAAGCCGGTGATGCGATCGAGAATGCGGCAGACCGGGTCGCCCCGTCCGAGTAATTGCGGCGCCCTGCCGAAGGTTTTCGGCAGGGTGTAAAATTTACCGACATTTCATCACTCGCTCCTAAGCCGAACCTCCGCAGAACGACGCGGAGAAGGGTTTCGACAGGGCGCGATGATCAGGCTGTTCAAGCACTACATCCCACAGGCCGTGTTGCTCTACGGCTTCTGCGATTTCATTCTTCTTCTGCTCGCAGGCGATCTGGCGTGGCACCTGCGTGCCATGCAGATCGGGATCGAGGTCGGCCCGTGGACCCAGCGGCTGCCGCCGATCATCGGCTTCACCATTATCTGCTCGATGTCGCTGGTCGCACTGGGCCTTTACAGCCCCGAAGCGCTGCGCAGCCCGCGCTATGCCTTCGCCCGTTCGCTGGTGGCGCTGTCGCTCGCCGGGGTGGCGCTGGCGGTGCTCGACTTCGTACTGCCGACCGTCGGATTCTGGCGTTCTACGCTGCTCTATGCCCTCGGCCTGGCCCTGATCATGATGGGCCTAACCCGCGTTGCCCTGAGCCATGCGGTCAACCGCGAGAACCTCAAACGGCGTGTCGTGGTGATGGGTGCCGGCACCCGCGCCTCCCGGCTCAAGGCGCTCGAAGAGTGTGGCGACAGCGGTTTCAAGATCGTGGCCTTCATCGCGATGAACGAACCCCATCGTGTCTTGGAACAGGCCATAGGGCGCGACGAACTGGGCGATCTGGGTGCCTTCGTTGAACGTGTCCGCGCGACCGAAGTGGTGCTGGCGCTCGAAGAGCGGCGTAATGCACTGCCGCTGGCGGATCTGGTTCGGGTGCGCACGAAAGGCGTCCCGGTGCACGAGGTCTCCAGCTTCCTCGAACGCGAGACGGGGCGGGTCGATCTCGACACGCTCAACCCCAGCTGGCTGATCTTTTCGGACGGGTTTTCCGCCGGGCGGCGCTGGTCGAGCATCACCAAGCGAACCGTGGACATCATCGCCAGCCTCATCGTGCTGACCATCACCCTGCCGGTGATCGCCCTGTTCGCCATCCTTGTGAAGCTGGACAGCAAGGGCCCGGCCTTCTTCCGGCAGCAGAGGGTCGGTCTCCACGGGCGGCCCTTCGTCCTGCTGAAGCTGCGCAGCATGCGCACCGATGCGGAGAAGGACGGCGCACAATGGGCGACTGTCGGCGATCCGCGAGTAACCCGTCTGGGCCGTTTCATCCGCAAGGTCCGGATCGACGAGCTGCCCCAGACCTGGAGCGTGCTGAAGGGTGAGATGAGCTTCGTCGGCCCGCGTCCCGAAGTGCCCTGTTTCGTCAACGACCTCGAAGACCAGCTGCCCTTCTATGCCGAACGCCATATGGTGAAGCCGGGGATCACCGGGTGGGCGCAGATCAACTACCCCTACGGCGCGAGTATCGAGGATGCACGGCACAAGCTGGAGTATGATCTCTACTATGCCAAGAACTACACCCCCTTTCTCGACCTGCTGATCCTGCTCCAGACGCTGCGGGTGATCCTCTATCCCGAAGGCGCGCGCTGATGGCCGACGCGGGATTGTGGCATGTGATCGCGCTGGCCAGCCATACCGTATGTGCCGCGGCCTGCGCGCTGGCCGCGATCTGGCTAGGCCGCAGGCCTCTGCCTTGGCGGCGTGAGCGGATTGCGGGGCTGGTCGCGCTGTGCCTGACCGGCGTGTGGGCGGGCGTGCTCGCCGCGCTCGGCCCGGCGGCGCTGGTCACTGCTGGGGCCGAGGTGCTGCGCAACCTCAGCTGGCTGGCGCTGGTCCATGCGCTGTTCGCCGGGGGGGTGGATCAGGAGAGTGCGCGCAAGGTGCGCTTCGTGATCGTCAGTCTGGTGTTCGTGGAGCTGTTGCAGGGTGCGGTGCTGGCAGCAAACGCACTGATCGATGCAGGGCCGGAGTTTGCCGCGTCGGCGCTGCGCGTATCCTCGCTGTTCCACATGCTCGTCGCGATCGGCGCGCTGGTGCTGCTGCACAATCTCTATGTCGGTGCCTCGCATCGCGACCGGGCGAGCACGCGGTGGGTCGCGATCTCGCTGTCTGCGCTGTGGCTGTTCGAACTGAACTACTACGCCGCGACCTGGCTGTCGGGCGAATTTCCTGACCAGATCGCGGCGCTGCGCGGGATCGTGGTCGCAATCGCATTCGTGCCGCTGGCGATGGCGCTGGGCGCCGATGTGAGTGCCCTGCGCTTTCGAGCATCGCGCAAGGTGGCGTTCCGTTCGCTCTCGCTGCTGCTGATCGGCGGCTATCTGCTGGCGATGGCGGGTCTCGCGCGGGTGCTGAACCTGATGGAAGCGGATGGCGCGCGGCTTGCGCAGGTCGGCTTCCTGGTCGCGCTGCTGACCGTGATGGCGCTGTGGCTGCCGTCCGAACGGTTTCGCGCGTGGCTGAAGGTCACCACACAGAAGCACCTGTTCAGCCACCGCTACGATTACCGGGCCGAGTGGTTGCGGCTTGCCGACACGATCGGGCGGGGCGGAGAGGCAGGCGATGCACTGCATTTGCGCGTGCCCAAGGCTATGGCGGACATTACCGAGAGCCCGTCTGCCGCGCTGTTCCTGCCCGATCCCGAAGGCACGCTTGTCCTGGCCGAGGCCTGGCGCTGGCCCACGCTAGCCGATGAGGTGGTGAGCCTGCCGGATCAGATGGCCGGCTTCCTTTCGCAAAACGACTACGTGATCGACCTCGAACAATGGCGCTCGGGAAAGTCTGAGGCAGGCGACGTCGATCCGCTGCCAGCCTGGCTGGACGTGGACAGCGCGAGCTGGGCGATCGTGCCCCTGCGCCATTTCGACCGGTTGCAGGGCGCGGTGCTGCTCGCCCGACCACTGATCGATCGCCAGCTCGACTGGGAGGATTTCGACCTGCTCAAGGTCGTCGGGCGACAGCTCGCCAGCTATCTTGCCGAACAGGCGGGGCAGCACGCGTTGATGGAAGCGGCGCGGTTCGACGAGTTCAATCGGCGGATGGCCTTCGTCCTCCACGATATCAAGAACCTCGCCAGCCAGCTGTCGCTGCTGTCGCACAATGCGCAGCGCCACGCGGATAATCCCGCGTTTCGGGAGGATATGCTCAAGACGCTGGGCACCAGCACCGCCAAGCTCAACGGTCTGATCCAGCGTCTTGGCCGGTATGGCAACCAGCGCGCGCCCGAGGTCGAGCAGGTCGAACTGGCCCGCCTGGTAGGCGACGTTGCGACCCGCTTCGAGGGTTCGTTGCAGGCCCGTATCTCGATCACCGGCGATGGTGCCGCAACGGCCGATCGCGAGGGGCTGGAGCAGGCGCTGGTCCACCTTATCCAGAACGCCTTCGACGCAAGCCCCGCGAACGCGCCGGTCTGCGTGGCGATCCACGGGGATCATATCGGCACCAGCATCGATATCGTCGATGTCGGCGAAGGGATGGACCCGGCTTTCCTGCGCGAAAAGCTGTATGCGCCCTTCGTCAGTTCCAAAGCCGATGGCTTCGGGATAGGCGCTCTGGAAGCGCGCGAACTGATCCGCGCGATGGGCGGGCGGCTGCTGGTCCAGTCACGGGTCGGCCTTGGCACGCGCTTCACCATCGAACTGGCCGGGGTCGCAAGCGCACCGGTCGACAAGAAACTCTCCCGCGAGGCAGCCTGATGAGCGATCCCAAACCCAAGCTGCTGATCGTCGAAGACGACGAAGGCCTGCAGACGCAGCTCAAATGGGCCTTCGAAGGCTATCAGGTGTTCGTGGCCGGTACGCGCGAGGATGCCCTGGCGATCCTGCGCGCCGAGGCACCGCCGGTGGTCACGCTCGACCTCGGCCTGCCGCCCGATCCGGACGGCACGAGCGAGGGCTTCGCCGTGCTCCACGCAATTATGGAACAGGCGCCCGCGACCAAGGTGATTATCGCCAGTGGGCACGGCGCGCATGAAAGCGTGCTCGATGCGATCGCGGCGGGAGCCTACGATTTCTACCACAAGCCGGTCGACATCGCGGCGCTCGAACTGATCATATCGCGTGCGCTCAACCTCCACCGGATCGAGGCGGAGAACCGCCGCCTGGCGGAGAAGGTGGGCAAGACCAAGACCGTCCTCGGCACGCTGATCACCGGTGCGCCCGAGATGGTGAAGGTCGCCCGCACGATCGAGCGGGTGGCGAACACCGACGCTTCGATGATGCTTTTGGGCGCAAGCGGGACGGGCAAGGAACTGCTGGCACGCGGCCTGCATGATGCAAGCCCGCGCCGAGACGGGGCCTTCGTTGCGATCAACTGCGCCGCAATCCCCGAAAACCTGCTCGAAAGCGAGCTGTTCGGGCACGAGAAGGGCGCGTTTACCGGGGCGGTCAAGACCACCGAGGGCAAGATCGAAGCCGCGCATGGTGGCACGCTGTTCCTCGACGAGGTGGGCGACATTCCGCTGGCCCTTCAGGTCAAACTGCTCCGATTTCTGCAGGAACGCACGATCGAGCGGATCGGCGGCCGCAAGGCGATTGCGGTCGACACGCGGATCGTGTGCGCCACCCACCGCGATCTCGACGCGATGATCGGCGAAGAGACGTTCCGCGAGGATCTCTACTACCGCATGGCGGAGATCGTCGTGCGCATCCCCTCGCTCAGCGAACGCGCAGGCGATGCCGCGCTGCTGGCCAAGGCCTTCCTCAACCGCTTCGCGCAGGAGATGAACCCGGTGGTGAAGGGGTTTGCGCCCGATGCGCTCGCCGCGCTCGATGCGCACAGGTGGCCGGGCAATGTCCGCGAGCTGGAGAACCGCGTGAAACGTGCGGTGATCATGGCCGACGGCAAGCTGGTCAGCGCCGAAGACCTCGACCTTACATCACCGGACATGAACGATGCTGCGCCCCTCAACCTCAAGGGCGCGCGCGAGCAGGTCGACCGGCAGGTGATCCGCAAGGCGCTGGCGCGGACCGAGGGCAATATCTCGGGCAGCGCGAAGCTGCTCGGCGTGTCGCGGCCGACGCTGTACGATCTGCTCAAGCAGTACGATCTGCAGAACTAGGCAGTCTCGCGCTCGGCCCCGTGCTTGCGGTTGTAGCGCATCGACCACAGCAGAGAGATGCCGATCAGCACCGCGCCGATCAGGCCGGTGATGCTTTCCGAAATATGGAATTTCGCCGACAGCAGCATGATCAGGCCCAGCGCGATGATCGCCCAGAACGCGCCATGCTCGAGGAAGCGGTACTTGGTCAGCGTGCCCGCGCGCACGAGGTGGACCGTCATCGACCGCACGAACAGCGCCCCGATGCTCAGCCCCAGCGCGATGATCAGCATGTTGTTGGACAGCGCGAAGGCCCCGATCACCCCGTCGAATGAAAAGCTCGCGTCGAGCACTTCCAGATAGAGGAAGCCGCCCAGACCCGATCGCACCGCGCCCTCGGCCATCTTGCGGCGTTCCACCTTGTCCAGCACCGTGCCGATTGCATCGACCGCGATATAGGTGACCAGGCCCAGAATGCCGGCGGTCAGGAACACCATCGCCTCACCTTCGGGCAGCATCGTGGAAATGCCGTAGAGCATCAGCAGCAGGATGCCGATCTCCGCCGCGCGGATTTCGGAGAAGCGGCGTAGCGCCAGCTCCAGCCCGCGGATCCAGTCGACATCCTTGTCGCCGTCGAAGAAGAAATTCAGCCCGACCATGGTCAGGAAGGCACCGCCGAAGCCTGCGATACCGACATGCGCCGACGATACGATCGCCTCGTAGCGCTCCGGATCGTTGAGCGAGAGGTCTATTGCCGACAGCGGATCGAGGTTGGCCGCTACGGCCACAATGGCGAGCGGGAAGACGATCCGCATCCCGAACACCGCGATCAGGATGCCCCATGTCAGGAAGCGGCGCTGCCACTTCTCGTCCATCTCGCGCAGCACGGTCGCGTTGACCACTGCGTTATCGAAGCTGAGCGAGATTTCGAGGATCGACAGAACCAGCACGATCCACAGCACGTGGGCCACGCTGCCGACACTGCCGCCCGCGTTCCAGGCGTAGAACCCGGCCGCGATGAAGCACACGAGAGTGAAGAGCAGCGAGCCCCAGTAATGTCGCAGAAGTGTGTTCACGAAATTGGTGTCCGTGCGATTCCCGGGGCGATCCGGTGGGTTGAGGGGGAGACTAGCTCTTGGGCTGGTAGGTCTGGTCTTCGGTCGGGAAGCTGCGCGCGCGCACTTCGCTCGCGTATTGCTGCACCTTGTCGGTGATCTCTTCCGCCAGATTGCCGTATTTCTTCACGAAGCGGGGCACGCGCTCGAACATGCCGAGCATGTCGTCCACCACCAGCACCTGCCCATCGCACTGGGCCGACGCCCCGATTCCGATCACCGGAATGTCGAGCGACTGGGTCAGCGAGACGGCGATCGGTTCGACCACGCCTTCGACGACGACTGCGAAGGCGCCAGCGGCCTGTACCGCCTTGCCGTCCGAAATGATCTTGGCGTGCTCTTCCTGGCTGCGCCCACGCGCGCCGTAGCCGCCAAGTGCATTCACCGCCTGCGGGGTAAGGCCGATATGCGCCATCACCGGGATGCCACGCTGCGAAAGGAAGCTTATCGTCTCCGCCATCGCCTCGCCGCCTTCGAGCTTCACCGCCGCGCAGCCGGTTTCGGCCATGATCCGGCTCGCGCTTTCGAAGGCCTGCTGCGGGCTGCCTTCATACGCGCCGAAGGGCATGTCGACCACGACCACCGAGTGATAGCTGCCGCGAACCACGGCAGCACCATGCGCACACATCATGTCGAGCGTGACCTGAAGCGTGGAAGGCAGGCCATAGATTACCTGGCCGAGCGAATCGCCCACCAGCAGCAGGTCGCAATGCTCGTCGAGCAGCTGCGCCTGCCGTGCGGTGTATGCGGTCAGCATCACCAGCGGCTCCTTGGTTTCGCCATCCGCCTTGCGGTTCTGGATCTTGGGGACCGTCAGCCGCTTCATCGGCTGCGGGGTGGGGGTCGCGCGGCTGGTCGCCGTATCGATCTGGAAGGTTGTCGACATGGTGGGCGTGCTAGCCCCTCGACGGAACAAACGCAAAGCGCAGCCCTCGACGAAGCGACAGAAACATTGCAGAAGCAGCATCAACACAAAGGATAAACCGCGCCAGGGCGCGCGGCAGGGAGAGAATTTTAATGGTCGCCACATCGACAACCACGGAGACAACCACGGGTGAGGGCTGGTCCTCGCGCTCGGCATTCGTCCTCGCCGCGATCGGCGCGGCAGTGGGGCTGGGCAATCTCTGGCGCTTCCCGACACTGGCTGGCGAGAGCGGGGGCGGGGCCTTCGTGATCTTCTATATCGGCTGCGTGTTCCTGCTGGGCCTGCCGCTGTTGCTGGCGGAGATCTTCATCGGCCGGGCAGGGCAGACCGACGCAATCGGCTCCATACGCCGCGTCGCGGAGGAATCGAACGTCTCCAAGGGCTGGGTCTCCTTCGGCGCAATCGGTGCGCTGGCCGCCTTCCTGATCGTCTCCTTCTATTCGGTCGTCGCGGGCTGGGTGCTCTATTACGCGGGTGTCTTCGCCGCCGATTTCGGGTCGGCCGTTGCTGCGGGCGATCCCTTCCGCGGCGCGCTGGAAGGGCAGAGCCAGGACGAGATCGCCAACCGCCTGACCAACCTGTTCGCCAGCCCCAGCCTGCTGCTGGGGATGCACTTTGCCTTCATGGGCGGCACCCTGTTCATTGTCGCGCGCGGCGTATCGGGCGGGATCGAGAAGGCGGCGACATGGCTGATGCCCGCCTTCTTTGTGCTGCTGATCGGGATCACCATCTACGGCGCTGTCGTCGGCGATGTCAGCGAGGCGGCAGCCTTCCTGTTTACGCCCGACTGGTCGCGGTTGACCCCCGAAGTGATGAACTCGGCGCTGGGTCAGGCGCTGTTCTCGCTCTCGCTCGGCGTGGCGGGGATCATCACCTATGGCTCCTATATCCGCGAGGGCACGCCGCTGGGATCGACCGCGGTCACCATCGCGATCGCCGACACTGCGGTGGCGCTGATCGCCGGGCTCATGATCTTCCCCATCGTGTTCGCCGTCGGCCTCGACCCCGCAGCAGGGCCGACGCTGGTGTTCCAGACCCTGCCCTTCGCGTTCGAGGCGATGCCGGCGGGCTCGCTGATCGGGCTGCTGTTCTTCATCCTGGTGCTGGTCGCGGCAATCACCAGCTCGATCTCGCTGCTCGAAGTGCCGACCGCCTACGGCATCGGCGAACTGGGCTGGAGCCGGACGACTTCCGCGCTGGTATTCGGCGGCGGCGCCTTCCTGATCGGGATCGCCTGCCTGCTGGGCTATAACGTGTGGTCGGACGTGCGCCCGCTGTCGTTCTGGCCGATCTTTGCAGATACCGACATCCTCGACACGGTCGACGGGTTCACCGGCAAGATCATGCTGCCGCTGGGCGCACTGCTGACCTCGATCTTTATCGGCTGGAAGGCGGACCGACGGCTGCTGGAGACGACCACCCAGCTCTCCGCTCCGGCGTTCGCATTGTGGCGCTTCCTGCTCGCGTGGCTGTGCCCGCTGGCGGTGGCGATCATCCTCGTCACCGGATTGTTCCCCAGCCTGCTGAGCTGAGGCAAGAATCCGGCTTCCCGAGGTCTTCGAGTTGTAATATTGGCGCAGACGCGGTCGGCAGGGCGGGGAGGGCTCGCTTCCGGACCGTGGATCTGCGCCCATGATTTTCGGCCGCGTAAAGCCGCTCGACGCCATTTTGGCGACGGCGGAGAAGAAGTCTCTCCATCGCACTCTCGGTTGGTTCCAGTTGATGCTTTTCGGCATCGGCTGCGTGATCGGCACGGGGATTTTCGTTCTGACGGCGGCAGGCGCGCAGAAGGCTGGACCGGGCCTGATGCTCGCCTTCGCCATTGCTGGCGCGGTCTGCATCATCGCGGCGCTCTGTTATGCAGAGATCGCCTCGATGATTCCCGTCGCGGGTTCTGCCTATACCTATAGCTACGCCAGCGTGGGCGAGCTGCTCGCGTGGACCGTGGGCTGGGCGCTGATCATGGAATACGCGATCGCCGCCGCTGCCGTGTCGGTCGGCTGGTCGGGCTATTTCAGCGGGACTTTCCTCAACGAGATTCTCGGCGTCCAGCTGCCGGCCTGGCTTGCCGCCGGGCCGCTGGTGCTGGGCGGCGCACCGGGCGGGCTGATCAACCTGCCCGCGCTGATCATCGCGCTGCTGGTGACCGGCCTGCTGATCGTTGGAACGAGCGAGAGCGCCAAGGTCAATGCGGTGCTGGTCCTCGTCAAGGTCACCGCGCTGACAGCGTTCATTGCGCTTACCTTCACCAGCCCGGATTTCGACGCGAGCCATTTCAACCCGTTCCTGCCTGCCGGCGTGTTCGGCGGCTTCGGTTCTGGGCTGGGTGCGGTCGGCGCGGCGGCGACGATCTTCTTTGCCTATGTGGGCTTCGATGCGGTCTCTACTGCGGCGGAGGAGACCAAGAACCCGCAGCGCAACGTGCCCATCGGGCTGGTCGGATCGCTGCTGTTCTGCACCCTGTTCTACATCCTCGTCGCGGCTGGCGCGATCGGCACCATCGGCGGGCAGCCGATCATGGGGCCAAACGGCGTGCCGTTCCCCACCGGGTCGGAGGAACTGGCCCGCCAGTGCGCGACCTATGCCGCCGACCAGTTGCCGCTGGTCTGCTCGAACGAGGCGCTGGCTCATGTGTTGCGCCAGATCGGCTGGTCGAGCATTGGCAACCTGCTGGGCATCGCTGCGTTCCTTGCGCTGCCATCGGTCATCCTGGTTCTGATCTACGGCCAGACGCGCATCTTCTTCGTGATGGCGCGCGATGGGTTGCTGCCCGAAAGCCTCAGCCGGGTGCACCCGAAGTTCAAGACGCCGCACATCGTGACCATGCTCACCGGCGGCGCGGTGGCCCTAGGTGCAGCGTTCTTCCCGGTCGGCAAGCTCGCCGATATCTCCAACGCTGGCACACTCTACGCCTTCACGATGGTGGCGGTTGCGCTGCTGGTACTGCGCCGGCGTGATCCTTCGCGTAGGCGGGCGTTCCGGGTGCCGGCGGCGTGGCTGATTGCACCGCTGACGATTGCGGGCTGCGTGTTCCTGTTCCTCAACCTGCCATACGAGGCGATGCTGTTCCTGCCCGGCTGGGGACTGCTCGGGATCGTGATCTACTTCGCCTACAGCCGCTCGCGGAGCCATCTGGGGCGCGGGATCGTGGAAGTGGTCGATGATGTGGCTGGTGAGCAAACGATGGTGCCGATCGAGCCGCCGGCTGGCTGATGCATGAAAAAGGGGCGCAATCCTCTCGGATGCGCCCCTTTTTTTTGGATGGCGATGCTCACTTAGAGCGACGTTTCCTTGACGTGCTTGTCCTTGGCGTCCTCGTGGACGTTCATGCCGAGTGCCATCTTGGCGACGTCGAGCAAGCCCATGTCGCCGTTCCAGATTTCCGCATCGCCCAGATCCATTCGCAGGAACAGGATGTCGGGATCGTCCTTGCCGCCATCGTACCAGGCTTCGACGAAATTATTCCAGAACTGGTCGAAGCGTTCCTGGCTCGTCTCCTTGGTCAGCGTGCCGTGGAAGCGCGCGAACATCTTGTGATCCTCGCCCTCGAACGTGGCGGTCGCCGCGCCCAGCTTGGCGAAGTCGCTCTTGGTATGGGTGAAGAACCAGATCGAGCTGTTGGCATCCTTGTCGAGCTGCGGCGACATCGGCACCGCGCTCTTCGGATCGGTGTCGAGCTGGAGGAACAGGTAAGGGCTGTCTGCCAGCGCCTTCCAGAATTTCTCGCGCAGTTCGTCGGCCTTGCCTTCATTGTATCTCATTGTGATCTCCTTTGTTTCTCCAACGGCGAGGAGGGGAGATGGTTTCTTGGTCCGGACGGGGAGGGCTTTCGTTGGATGCTTGCCGTCCGGAATAAAATGGAACATAAAAGGAACAAATGAGTCGTTCCGCCATGATCCAAGACAGCCTTCCCACCGCCGCCCAGCTTGCATCCGATGCCACCTCACAGCGCTGGCAGCCCGGGCTGGATGCCGTCGCGCAAAGCGAGATCTTCGCCTCCGGACGAGAGGGCAGCGGGGCGGGCGTGGCACTTGCTCTGGCGCTCGACGCGTGGCGGCACCGGGTGCGCGAAGAGGGGGATGAGGCGGAGGATCGCCGCGCAGTGGTGTGGGTGCAGACCCGCGCCGCGGTGAAGCGGGGTGGGCGCCCGTTCCGGGCAGGCCTGCCGCAGGAAATCCGCCACCGCCTGATCCACGTGCTCGCCGAGAAGGACGAGGATGCGCTGTTTGCGCTGGAAGAGGCGGTGCGTTGCCGCGACATTGCCTTCGTGATCGGCGAGATCGTGGGCAGCCCCCGCGCGCTCGACTTCACCGCCTCGCGCCGACTGACGCTGGCGGCGGAGCGGCATGGCGTCCCGCTGATGCTGGTGCGGCTCGACGGAACGCGCGACCTCTCCTCCGCGCGGCAGCGCTGGGCGGTGCAGGCCGCACCCTCGGCAAGGCCGCAATGGAACCGTCAGGCTCCGGGCGTGCCTGCGTGGCAGGCCGAACTGTTCCGCGCGCGCAAGCACCCGCCGGGCCTGTGGCGATTGAGCGAGGATGCGGGGGCGTTGGTGGCGGAGCGAACTGGAGAGGGGCAGACTGCGGTTTCGAATGTCGCAGCCCCCTCTCCAGGCGCTGCTAGCTCCTTCGGAGCAAGCGTCGCCATCCTCTCCCCCACAGGGGAGAGGGTTAGTGGCTGAACATGGCACCCCGCCGTATCCTCTCGATCTGGCTCGCGGCCTTCGCGATCGACCGCTGGCGTCTCGCCAAAGGCTGCGCGCGCGGTGAAGGCGCCGATGCGCAGCCGCTGGTCCTGATCACCGAGACCGCGCACGGCTCGCGCATCCAGGCGACGAACAGCGCGGCGCGAAACGCAGGCGCGCGGATCGGCACCATGCTCGCCGATGCGCGTACGCTGTGCCCCTCCATCGTCGCCGTGCCGGACAATCCGGCGGGCGATCTTGCCGAGCTGGAAAAGCTGGCCGCGTGGGCCATGCGCTGGGGCCCGTGGTCCGCGCTCGACCCGCCCGATGGCCTGCTGGTCGATGTGACCGCCGTGGCGCACCTGTTCGGCGGCGAGGCGAAGCTGCTGGCGGATGTCCATCATGCCTTCGCCGCGCGCGGCTTCGTCATGCGCGCTGCGATCGCGCCTACTGCCGGCGCGGCATGGGCGCTTGCGCATTACGGGCCGGATCGCGCGATCCTCGCCTCCGAAGACGATATGGAAGCGCGCCTGTCCGATCTGCCGGTTGCCGCGCTGCGGCTCGACGACGACGTGCTCACCGTGCTGCGGCGGCTCGGGCTCAAGCAGCTCGGCGAACTGGGCACGGTGGGCCGCGACGCACTCCATCGCCGTTTCCGCAACCGCAAGTCGCCTGCCGCCAACCCGCTGGTCCGAATGGACCAGCTGCTCGGTCGGATGCCCGAACCATTGCTGCCGGTGGTGCCGCAGCAGATGCCGCTGGTGCAGCGCCGGCTGATGGAGCCGATCCGCCACCGCGCGCTGCTCGACACCGTGCTGGGGGATCTGGCGGCGGACATGGTTCGCGAACTGGAAGGCACAGGGCAGGGCGCGCGTCGCCTCGACCTCGGGCTGTGGCGCGTCGACGGAGAGGTGGTCGTCAGAACGCTCGAACTCGCCGCCGCCACGCGCGATGCAGGCCATATCGTGCGGCTGTTCGGCGAGAAGCTGGGCGATGTCGACGCGGGCTTCGGGATCGAGCTGGTCCGCCTGCGTGCCAGCTGGGCGGAGGCGCTCCCCGCGAACCAGGTCGATATCGAAGCCGCCGCCGAACGGCATGGCACCTCGCTATCCGCCTTCGTCGACCGGCTGACTATGCGCCTCGGCCCCAAGGCGGTGCGCCGCCCGGTGCTGAAGGGAAGCCATGTGCCCGAACGCTCGCAAGCCTGGCAGCCGCCACTATCGCCCGAACCGCCCGAGCAGGGAGCTTTTCGCTTCCACGCGCGCCCGCTCAAACTGCTCGACAGGGCGGAGCCGATCGCGGTTCTCTACGCCACGCCCGACGGTTTTCCGCAGAGGTTTCGCTGGCGCGGGGAAGTGCATGAAATATCGCGGGTCGAGGGGCCGGAACGGATCGCACCCGAATGGTGGCGCGAACGCGGCAGCGCGCGGCTGCGCGACTATTACCGGATCGAGGATGATACCGGGCGACGCTATTGGATCTATCGCTATGGTATTGCAGGCGACGGGCGCGGCGGCGTGCCCGAATGGTTCCTGCAGGGCCTGTATGCCTGATGCGATCGCGGCCCTGTCGGCTACCCGGAAAGGTCAGCTGCCCGAGAAAGGCGTCCCGAACACGCCCACCGCCAGTTCGGCCCACACCAGCAGCAGCCCGGCGAGGATGCCGAGCACGGCGGCCACGCACCAGACGGGGCGCCCGATGACGCGGATTGCGAACTCGATCGCCAGCGCAGTCGCGCCCAGCAGCACCGCCGCCACAGCAAAATCGAATGGAGTCCAGTGCACCTCGCCGGTGAATTGCATCGCGACCAGCGGTGCAATCAGGATGGCGAGAAAGGAACCCCACAGGGCCACGCGCCAGATACGATTCGCGATACCAGACGTGATCGAAAGGTCGTCCATTCTGCCTCTCCTCCACACGAATCATGCGCATAAAGGCGAGCAAAGGCAAGAGGATAGCGGGCCGGTCCTCTCCGGGCCGGCCCGTCCTGTGTATAACGCGGTGGATTCGTCCGCTCAGCCGGGCAGGTCGAAGAAATCGACCGCGCCCGTTTCCAGGCTGTAATAGGCGCCCACGACCCAAAGCTTGCCCACCTGCTGGGGTTCGAGCAGCAGCGGATCGGTCTGTTCGCGCAGCTGCCTGACCACGCGGCGAACATTGGCGCGGATCGAGTTGTCGAGCAGGTTGCCCGCGTCGCCGCGCGCCTGCAGAACGGCAGGGATGATCGGTTCGACCATCGGCCCGATCGAGCCGGGGAAGGTCGCATTGTCGGTGACGACCTCGGTCGCCGCCTTCACCGCGCCGCAGCTTTCGTGGCCCATCACCACCACCAGCGGTGTCTTGAGCACGGCGACCGCATATTCGATCGAGCCGAGCGCGACCGTGTCGACCGTGTTGCCCGCGTTGCGGATGATGAACAATTCGCCGAGGCCGCGGCCGAACAGCAGTTCGGGCGGCACGCGGCTGTCCGAACAGGTCACGTAGGCCGCGAAGGGCTGCTGCCCGCGCGCGAGCTCCAGCCTGCGCTGGGCGCTGGTCAGCACGCTGGTCTGCTCACCGCGAAGGAAAGCGGCGTTGCCCTCGACCAGCAGGTCCAGCGCCTGGCGCGGCGTAAGGTCCTCGCCCGCCGGTGCCGCGCGCATTCCGGGCGTCTGCTGCGCGGCAAATGCCGCGCCGCCGCCCAGGAGGGCAGAGGCGCCGATCGCGCCGGTCGCCCCAAGCATGTTTCTGCGTGAAATCATGTCTCTCTCCATCCCTTTGCGCGTCGATGGAGAGGTAGAAACAGGGCCATCGAACGCGCATCGTTTCAACAGGGCTCTTGCCCTGGATTACTCGATGCGGTCCGACATCACGCGCCAGAAGGCGCGCCAGAGGGGCCCGGTCCGCGTGAATTTCGTATCACCAAGGAGAGAAAATTCAAGTGCCCCAAGGGCTAGGGCTGGTATGACGACGAAAAGAACATATAAGGAACGAATGAGTCGCGCACCGATCCTCGACAGGCTGAAGATTCTCGCCGATGCGGCGAAATACGATGCCTCCTGCGCCTCGTCCGGCACGGCCAAGCGCAACAGCACCAAGGGCGGGATCGGCAGCACCGAGGGGATGGGAATCTGCCACGCCTATGCGCCCGACGGTCGCTGCATATCGCTGCTGAAAATCCTGCTGACCAATCACTGCATCTTTGATTGCCACTACTGCATCAACCGCAAGAGCTCGAACGTGCAGCGCGCGCGCTTCACGCCGCAGGAGGTCGCGGATCTGACGCTCAGCTTCTACCGCCGCAATTATATCGAGGGGCTGTTCCTCTCCTCGGGCATCGTCAAGAGCTCCGACCACACGATGGAGCAGATCGTGGAGGCCGCGCGCATCCTGCGAGAAGAGTACGATTTTCGCGGCTATATCCACCTCAAGACGATTCCCGAGGCGGACCCGGAGATCATCCACCGCGCTGGGTTTTACGCCGATCGCGTCTCGATCAATGTCGAATTGCCGACCGATGCCGGGCTGACGCGCCTCGCGCCGGACAAGGACGCGCGCCAGATCGAGGGCGCGCTGGGCAAGACCAGCAGCGACATCGTCGAGGCGAAGGATGCGAAGAAGCGCTTCAAGCACGCGCCGCGCTTCGCGCCCGCAGGCCAGTCGACCCAGATGATCGTCGGCGCCGATGCGGCGAGCGATGCGGATATCGTGGGCCGCGCGAGCCGCCTCTACGACAGCTTCGACCTGCGCCGCGTCTATTACAGCGCCTTCTCGCCGATCCCCGATGCCTCGGCGGTACTGCCGCTCAAGCGCCCGCCGCTGATCCGCGAACATCGGCTCTACCAGTCGGACTGGCTGATGCGGTTCTACGATTACCGCCCGCAGGAGATCATGCAGGCGACCGAGGCCGACGGTAACCTGCCGCTCGATATCGATCCCAAGCTCGCCTGGGCACTGAAATTCCGCGAGCGCTTCCCGGTCGACGTCAACCGCGCGAGCCGGGAAGACCTGCTGCGCGTGCCGGGGCTGGGGGTGAAGGCGGTGCAGCGCATCCTCGCCTCGCGTCGCCACCGTACGCTCAGGCTCGACGACGTGGCCCGGCTGACCGTGTCGCTGACCAAGGTGCGGCCCTTCATCTGCACCATCGACTGGCGGCCGACGCTGCTGACCGACCGCGCCGACCTGCGCAGCCTGCTCGCGCCGAAGCAGGAACAGCTGGAGCTGTTTGCGGCATGAGGCCCTCTTCCCTCCATCGTCATCCCCGCGAAGGCGGGGATCCAGCTAAGGGCTGTGACACGAGTAACTTCTGTCATCTGGCCCCCTGCCTTCGCAGGGGCGACGATCTGGAGTACGCGTCATGACCGCACTCCAGCACGTCCGCCCGCACGCACATTACACCGTGCAACTGCCGCGCAGCGACGACTTCGCCTTCTGGCGCGAACGCGCGCGCGCGCTGATCCAGTGCGATATTCCGCCCGACAAGGTCGCCTGGATCGAGCCGAGCGGCAACGGCGATCTATTTTCGAATGGCGGCATGCGCCTGCCCGAGCCGCCCGCCGATGCGCCGCCCGTCCGCGCCAGCAAGCGCTACCTGAGCGTCGCGCAGAACGCCGCGCTGCATCGCGACCCGCAGCGGTTCGCGCTGCTCTACCGCCTGCTGTGGCGGCTGCAGCGAAACCTGAGGATCATGGAGGACAAGGCCGATCCCGACGTCCGCCGCGTGGAGGAGCTGGACAAGAACGTCCGCCGCGACAGCCACAAGATGCACGCCTTCGTCCGCTTCCGGCAGGTGGAGGAAGAAGGTGGGGCGGAACACTACATCGCGTGGTTCGAGCCCGAGCATCACATCCTTCGCGCCAATGCGGGCTTCTTCATGCGCCGCTTCGCGAGCATGCGCTGGTCGATCCTGACCCCGCAGGGCACGCTGCACTGGGACGGCGAGACCATGCACGAAGGCCCGCCCGCGCAGAAGGCCGACGCGCCGCAGGGCGACCCGGTCGAGGACCTGTGGCGCACCTATTATGCGTCGATCTTCAATCCCGCGCGTTTGAAGGTCGGGGCGATGCTCTCCGAAATGCCCCGCAAGTACTGGAAGAACCTG
The DNA here is from genome assembly GCF_019857185.1 of Alteriqipengyuania abyssalis. Lineage (GTDB taxonomy): Bacteria > Pseudomonadota > Alphaproteobacteria > Sphingomonadales > Sphingomonadaceae > Alteriqipengyuania > Alteriqipengyuania abyssalis. Next base: position 570,969 of record NZ_JAHWXP010000001.1, read on the forward strand.
CCCGAGGCCGCGCTCATTCCCGAGCTGGTCGCGGGCGCGCAGAAGCGGGAAAGCGAGATGGTGGCGGCAGGCGAACTGAGTTTCGAGGAACGGCCCGGGAGCCTGGAGGCGATCGGCGAAGCGATCGAGCAGTGTCGCAAGTGCCCGATCGGCTGCCTCGACAACCGCGCGGTGATGGGCGAGGGGCCGGGCGATGCGGCCCTGATGATCGTCGGCGAGCAGCCGGGCGATCAGGAGGACCAGGAAGGCCGGCCCTTCGTCGGCCCCGCCGGGCAACTGCTCGACGTGCATCTGGAGCGCGCGGGGATCGATCGGAGCCGCGCCTACGTCACCAACGCGGTCAAGCACTTCAAGTTCGTCCAGCGCGGCAAGCGGCGGCTGCACCAGAGCCCGACCGCCAAGGAGATCGACACCTGCCGCTGGTGGATCGAGGGCGAGCGCGAGCTGGTGCAGCCCAAACTGGTGCTGGCGATGGGCGCCAGCGCGGCGCGCGGGATGCTGGGCAAGACGGTGAGCATTTCCAAGGTGCGCGGGCAGGCCATGTCGCTGGAAGACGGCAGCGAGCTGTGGGTCACCGCGCATCCGTCCTACCTGCTGCGCCTCGACGGCGACGCGCGCGAGAAGCAGGCGGCGCTGTTCGATGCCGACCTCGCCGCGGTGCGCGAGCGGTTGGCAGAGTTGGCTCAATGATGCGAATACTCCCTACCGCGAAGCGGTGGGGAGGGGGACCACCCGCAGGGTGGTGGAGGGGCCCTGGTGTCGCGCCGCGCCCCTCCACCGCGTTGTACGCGGTCCGCCTCCCCATGCAGGACACGGGGAGGATTTAGATGCCCGAAGCACCACTCACCCCCGACAAGCGCCGGATAGAGATCGACCCCGATGGCGTCGATCCGCCACCGCGCGCGCCTTTCGTCGAGCTAGGCCTCGTCTCGTGCTTCAGCTTCCTGCGCGGCAGTTCGGACGCGGTCGACCTCGTGACCACCGCGCGAATGCTGGGCTACGACGCGCTGGGGATCGCCGATGCCAACACCATGGCGGGCGTGGTGCGCGTGCATACCGAGGCGAAGACGCTCAAGCTCAGGCCTGTTGTCGGCACACGGATCGAGACGGTCGAAGGCCTCGCCTTTCTCGCCTACCCGAAGGATCGCGCAGCTTACGGGCGCCTGTGCCGCCTCATCAGCGCCGGGCGGATGAGTACGCCCGATGGCAGATGGCAGGAGAAGGGCGTGTGCGAGATTACCCTTGCGATGCTCGCCGACCATGCTGAGGATGTTCAGCTAATTCTGCTGCCACCTGACGATCTCGATGCGCGATTCACGATTGCGGTGCCGAGCAACGTTATCCCGTTCCGTCATCCCGGACTTGATCCGGGATCCCGCTTTTCTTCCCACACCGGTGCAGAAGAAGCGGGACCCCGGCTCGGGGGCCGGGGTGACGAGAACGTCATGATGATCCCCGCCGCTTTCCCCAGGCTCATCCCACACCTCACCGCGCAACTGCCCACCCTACGCCATATTGCGGCGGCGTATCTCTATCGCGGCGACGATATCGCGTGGATCGACCGGCTCGACGCCATGGCGCGCGAGCACGGCCTGTCGCTGCTCGCCACCAACGACGTGCATTACCACGTGCCCGAGCGGCGGCCGCTCAATGACGTCATGACGGCAATCCGCCACAAGACGACTGTGGAGGCCGCCGGCCACCTGCTCCACGCCAATGCCGAGCGGCACCTGAAATCGCCGGACGAGATGATCCGCCTGTTCGCACGCTGGCCCCATGCCATCATGGCGTCACGCGATATCGCGGATGCCTGCACCTTCAGTCTAGACGAGCTGCAATACGAGTATCCGAGGCGCGCCTATCCCGACGGCATGACCCCGCAGCAACATTTGGAACAGCAGACGTGGGAGGGTGCAAAATGGCGCTATTCCAATGTGATACCTTCCAAAGTTAAAACCACGCTTGAGTATGAGCTGGGGCTGATCGGCAAGCTCGATCTCGCCCCCTATTTCCTCACCATCAAGGAAATCGTCGATTTCGCGCGCAGCCAGACGCCCCCGATCCTGTGCCAGGGGCGCGGCAGCGCCGCCAATTCCGCCGTGTGCTTCTGCCTCGGTATCACCAGCGTCGATCCTGCCGAGCACCAGTTGCTGTTCGACCGGTTTCTCTCCGAAGAGCGCAGTGAGCCGCCCGACATCGATGTCGATTTCGAGCATGAGCGGCGAGAGGAAGTCATCCAGCATATTTACAGGGAGTATGGGCGGGATCGCGCCGGACTGTGCGCCACCGTCATTCACTATCGCCCGCGCATGGCGATCCGCGAGGTGGGCAAGGCCATGGGCCTGTCGGAAGACGTCACCGCCTCGCTCGCACGCACCGTATGGGGTGGCTGGGGGCGCGAGATCGGCGAGGATCACGTGGCCGAAACGGGCATGGATATCACCGATCCGCATTTGAGGCGCGTTCTCACACTCACCAGCCAAATGATTGGAATGCCGCGACATCTTTCCCAGCATGTCGGCGGGTTCATCCTCACCGACGGATTGCTGACCGAGACCGTGCCGATCGGCAATGGCGCGATGCCTGACCGCAGTTTCATCGAATGGGACAAGGACGACATCGACGATCTTGGCATCTTCAAGGTCGATGTACTCGCGCTCGGGATGCTGACCTGCATCCGCAAAGGCCTCGATCTGCTGGAGGACCATTACGACCGTCCGCTGACCCTCGCCACCATCCCGCAGGAGGATCCGGCGGTGTACGACATGCTGTGCAAGGGCGATTCGCTCGGCGTATTCCAGGTCGAGAGCAGGGCACAGATGAACATGCTGCCGCGCCTGCAACCGCGCCAATTCTACGATCTGGTGGTGCAGGTCGCGATCGTGCGCCCCGGCCCGATCCAGGGCGATATGGTCCACCCCTATCTCAAGCAGCGGCGATTGGCGCGCGCGGGAAAGACCGATTTCCAGCTTCCTGCGCCCGCGCCCGAGCATGGTCCGCCAGACGAGCTGTCCTCGATCCTTGGGCGCACTTTCGGGGTGCCGATCTTTCAGGAGCAGGCGATGAAGATCGCCATCGATGCGGCCAGGTTCTCTCCGGCAGAGGCCAACCGCCTGCGCCGGGCGATGGCCACCTTCCGCAGCCGGGGAATGGTGCATGCGCATGAGGAAATGATGGTCGGACGCATGATAGAGCGTGGCTACGACCCCGATTTCTCCCAGCGCTGCTTCGACCAGATCAAGGGTTTCGGGGAATATGGCTTCCCGGAGAGCCATGCGGCTAGCTTCGCGCACCTCGTCTACGTCTCCAGCTGGCTCAAGTGCCACTATCCGGCGGCCTTCGCCTGCGCGCTGCTCAATTCGCAGCCGATGGGCTTTTACGCGCCCGCACAGATCGTGCGAGACGCGGCCGAACATGGGGTCGCGGTGCTGCCGGCGGATGTGAATGGGTCGGACTGGGATTGTACGCTGGAGGAAATTTCTCCCCCCTCGGGCGAGGACATGAGGCCCATGGCCCTGCGCCTCGGCCTGCGCCAGATCGACGGTTTCCCTGAGCATGTCGCGGCCAAGCTGGTCGCGGAGCGGGTGGAGCGCGGCTCTTACCGCGATGTCGCCGAGCTGCGCGACCGTGCGGGACTTGCTCCCTCGCATGTCGAGCGGCTCGCCAGCGCCGATGCCTTCCAGTCGCTCGACCTGCCGCGCCGGCAGGCTCTGTGGGACGCGCGCAGCCTGATCGCCGCGCCAGACCTGCCGCTGTTCCGTGCAGCGGCAGAGCGTGAGGAGGGGGCGGAGAAAGCCCGCACCGCGCTGCCCGTCATGCCGCTCTCCGAAGAAGTGGTCGCGGATTACCAGACCACCCGGCTCAGCCTGAAGGCGCATCCGATGACGTTTCTGCGCGCAGACCTGGCCGCGCGTGGCTTCGTGCGCGCGTGCGACCTGCGCGAGCGCAAGTTCCGCAGCATGGTGCAGGTCGCGGGCGTCGTGCTGATCCGGCAGCGGCCGGGCAGTGCCAAGGGCGTGTGCTTCATCACGCTGGAGGACGAGACGGGGGTGGTGAACCTGGTCGTGTGGCCCGATCTCAAGGAAAAGCAGCGCAAGGTGGTGATGGGCGCGCGGCTGATGGAGGTGCGCGGGCGGGTGGAGTACGATGACGAGGTGATCCACGTCATCGCCCACCACATGACCGATGCGACACACATGCTTGCACGCCTGTCCGACGATGCGCTGCGCTATGAGCTGGCGCGCGCGGACCATGTCAATTCACCGCTGCCGTCAGGTAAGATCAATCCGCGCGATGACCTGCGCGACGGGGCGGAGGATCCCGCTGGCGGCCAAGCGACCCGCCCCCGCGATCTGATCGACGAGCTGCCGAACACCGGGGGTCATCCACGCAATGTCCGGATCATTCCCAAGTCACGCGACTTTCATTGATGATGAGCGAGGGCAAGCGACATTCCCGATGGCTGCGTGGCGTCATTCGCGTGCTGAGGCCGCTCGCCAGCCTCGGCACCGACCGGCGCGTGCTCGCGATCCTGATCCTGCTGGCGCTGTTCGTCGGCGGGCGGGTATGGCTTGCGGAGAACCCGGGAAGCAATCCGTGGGCCCCGCTCGACCTGCGCGACGAGCCGGGTTGGGCCACCCGCTCGAAGATCGCGGCGCTGCGGGACGACCCGGCGCAATGTCGCGCGGTGCTGGAGCGCAGCGAAGTTGCCTTTACCGCGCTGGAGTCGCTGGGCGAGGCGCCATGCCTTCGCGCCAACCGCACACGGCTCGATGACTTTCCCTACGCGGGTGACCGGCCCGACACGACCTGCGCGACCGCCGCCGCGCTGGAAATCTGGCGGCATGACGCCGTGCAGCCCGCCGCACGAGACGTCTTCGGCCAAGAGGTTGCGCGGATCGAGCATTTCGGCAGCTTCAGCTGTCGGCGGATGTACGGGCGCGAAGAAGGCCCGTGGAGCGAACATGCCACCGCCAACGCGATCGACATCGCGGGCTTCGTGCTGGCGGATGGGACGCGGATCGAGGTGGTCAATGACTGGCAGGGGGAGGGCGACAAGGCCCGCTTTCTGCGCGAGGTCCGCGATGGTGCGTGCCGAGCCTTCGGCACCGTCCTCTCACCCGATTACAACGAGGCGCACCGCGACCACTTTCACCTCGATCAGGCGGCGCGTGGGTTAGGCGGGGTGTGTCGCTGAATCGCTACCCGATCCCGCCGTCGTGCTAGCACTCATTACCTATCGGGTGGATATCTAACGCTTCTCAATCTCTTGTGCGATCTCGTCCAGCGCGATCAAATGTGCGAGTGGGATTTCGATTACGATCTGCCTGCCGTCGCGCGAGTAAAAACTGAACCATTTCTTATCCCTGGCGCCCCCGTACACCTGATCGCGGGTGAGCTTGACGCCCACCAATTCGTTCCGGTCGCACATCGCCCCGCTGCAATTCGTACTGGATCGGTCCAGCGTTGTCAGTCGCTGGCGCGGGATGTAGCCGTAGTCCATCTCGTTGAAATCGGCCCAGGAAGAAGCCCGGTATGTCGCTTCCACGACCAGAAAATAGGCCGTAGGTTCCTCCGCATATCGACGGACGGTCAAACGGCCGGTGACCTTATGGGTCACCATCTTGACCTTGATCTCCGGGGCCACGAATTCGTGGTTCCCATCGCTAAAATCCGGCGTGAAACGGATTTCCGTACCGTTAGCGGCTTCCATCGGGAGGGAGGCCTGGCTCGCGGCCGGAGAGGACAAGCCGATACTCGCCAAAATCAACATGCCAAGAAGAAGCTTCTTCATCTGTCACCCCCGCGCAGAGCGTATCGTTCGGCTCTGCATTACGTGCAGCCACGATCACCGTCGAAGCAATTCGACGCGTTCTCTTGGGCTCGGCAAGATAGCTGCCAGCTTAACCGTCGGTCAAACCGCCTCAAGCGCGTATCCGGCGGAGCGGACCGTGCGGATCGGGTCGCTCGCGCCTTCGAGCTCCAGCGCCTTGCGGAGCCGCCGGATATGCACATCGACCGTGCGCAACTCGATATCGCTGCCCGTGCCCCATACGCCGTCGAGGAGCTGCCCTCGGCTGAACACACGACCCGGGCTCTCCATGAAGAACTTGAGCAGGCGATACTCGGTCGGCCCCAATTGCAGGTTGCGCCCGCGCCGCTCGACCTTGTGCGCAACGGGATCGAGCTTGATATCTCCGACCTCGATCGTTTCACCTGCGAGGGCAGGGCGGATGCGACGCATCACCGCAGCAACCCGGGCGAGCAGTTCGCGGGGGCTGAACGGCTTGGTCAGGTAGTCGTCCGCGCCGGTTTCCAGCCCTCGGACCCGGTCATCCTCCGCCTCGCGCGCGGTCAGCATGATGATCGGGACGTGTGCGGTCCCTTTGTCGCGGCGCAGGCGGCGACAGACCTCGATCCCGCTGGTCCCCTCGATCATCCAGTCGAGGATGATCAGGTCGGGCACGTCCTCGCTCGCCATCAGCAGGGCTTCGTCGCCATCGGCGGTTACGCGGACCTGATAGCCCTCGTTGGCGAACCGGAATTCGAGCAGCTCGGCCAGGGCCGGGTCGTCTTCGACAAGGATCAGCTTGGCAGAAGGCACTGGGTGTCTCGCTAATATGCGGCTGATTTGCCTGTTACGGCGGACCAGCCGTGGGTCAATTCTCTTCTTCGTCGAGCGGATAATCGCCGGTCGCGGCGAAATAGACCATCTCGGCCACGTTGGTCGCGTGGTCGCCGATACGCTCTATATTGCGGGCCACGAACAGCAGCTGCGCCGCGCTCGAAATGGTCGCAGGATTTTCAACCATGTGGCTGACAAGATTGCGGAAAATGGAATTGTAGAAGGCGTCCACCTTCTTGTCCTGCGCGATCACTTCGCGGGCCAGCGCGGCATCGCGCGCGGCATAGGCGGTCAGCACATCGTGCACCATCTCCGCCGCGACGTCGGCCATCGCGGGCAGCAGGGTGAGCGGTTCGAACCGCGTGCGCCCTTCGATCCGCCCGACGCGCTTGGCGATGTTCTTGGCATAATCGCCGATCCGTTCGACCACGCCGGCGATCTTCAGGGCGGCGATCACTTCGCGCAAATCGTCCGCCATCGGAGCGCGCAGGGCGATGATCTTCACCGCGAGCCGGTCGACCTCGCTTTCCAGCGCATCCAGCTTGCGGTCGTCCGCGACGATCCTCTCGGCCAAGACCTCGTCCCCGCGGATCAGCGCGTCGAGCGCGCCTTCCAGAGCGGTTTCAGCCAGGCCGCCCATCTCCGTGATGAGCCCGCGCAGCCGGGTGATGTCCTCATCGAAGGCTTTGACTGTGTGTTCCGAGATCATCCGTAGCGTCCGGTGATATAGTCTTTGGTTCGTTCTTCGAGCGGATTGGTAAAGATCTGGTCCGTCGGACCATATTCTACCATCTTGCCGAGGTGGAAAAAGGCGGTCCGCTGCGAAACGCGCGCCGCCTGCTGCATCGAGTGGGTCACGATGACGATCGCGTAGCGGCCGGCCAGATCGTCGATCAGCTCCTCGATCTTGGCGGTCGCGATCGGGTCCAGCGCAGAAGCCGGTTCGTCCATCAGGATGACTTCGGGGTCGACCGCGATCGCCCGCGCGATGCATAGGCGCTGCTGCTGGCCACCGGAGAGCGCGGTACCCGACTCGCCCAGGCGATCCTTGACCTCGTTCCACAGACCGGCGCGCTGCAGCGAGCGTTCGACGATCTCGTCCAGCTCGCCCTTGCTTTCCGCCAGACCGTGAATCTTGGGGCCGTAGGCGATGTTTTCGTAAATCGACTTGGGGAAGGGGTTGGGCTTCTGGAACACCATCCCGACCCGGGCACGCAGCTGAACAACATCCATGCCGCTGGAATAGATGTCTTCGCCGTCGAGCTCGATCTGACCCTCGACGCGGGCCGAAGGGATCGTGTCGTTCATGCGGTTAAGTGTGCGCAGGAAGGTCGACTTTCCGCAACCCGACGGCCCGATAAAGGCGGTGACGAACTTCGTCGGGATGTCGATCGACACATCGTCGATCGCCTTCTTGTCACCATAGAAGACCGAGACGTCGCTTGCGCGCATCTTGGGCTCGGCCTTGTCGTCCATGTCGTGGATTACGGTCACCAGGTTTTCTCGAACTTGTTGCGCAGATAGATGGCGAGGGCATTCATCACCAGCAGGAACAGCAGTAGCACGATAATCGCCGCGCTGGTCCTTTCGATGAAGCCGCGGTCGATTTCATCCGACCACAGGAAGATTTGCACCGGCAGCACCGTGGCGGGCGAGGTGAAGCCATCGGGCGGGGTGGCGACGAAGGCGCGCATCCCGATCAGCAGCAGCGGGGCGGTCTCGCCCAGCGCACGCGCCATGCCGATGATGGTGCCGGTGAGAATGCCGGGCAGGGCGAGCGGCAGCACGTGATGGAACACCACCTGCACAGGGCTTGCGCCGACCGCCAGCGCACCGTCGCGGATCGAGGGCGGCACCGCCTTGATCGCGTTGCGTCCCGAAATGACGATCACCGGCATCGTCATCAGCGCCAGCGTCATCCCCCCGACCAGCGGGGCGGATCGCATATTGGGGAAGATCCACAGGAACACCGCAAGACCGAGCAGCCCGAAGATGATCGACGGGACCGCCGCGAGGTTGTTGATCGACACCTCGATAATGTCGGTCCAGCGGTTCTTGGGCGCGTATTCTTCCAGATAGAGCGCAGAGAGCACGCCGATCGGGAAAGCGAGCGCGAGGGTCACGATCATGGTCAGGATCGATCCCTTGAGCGCGCCCCACACGCCGACCTGTTGCGGGTCGGTCGCGTCGGAGCGGGTCAGGAAGCCCCAGTCGAAACGCTTTTCCAGATAGCCCTCGCGTTCAAGCTGGGCGGCCAGCGCCTGCATTTCGGGCGAGCCTTCGCCGTCCATTCCGCTTGCCAGATCGCCGCTCGCCGGCAGCCAGAAGGTCTCCTGCCCGCGCAGCATGGCAGGGTCGGCGCGCAGATCCTCGGCAACCTCGCGCCAGGCGTCCTGGCTGAGCTGTTCGGCACCCGCTGCGCCCATGCGCTGTTCGGCGGCAAAGGAGACGATCTCGGGCAGGCCCTGCATTTCGAGCGTCTGCACCGCACCGGGCTGGCTGAGTGAGGCGGCGTCTCCGGCGAGGCCCGATTTAGCAAAGTCGATCTGCACCTGCAGCTCGGCACGCTGGAAGCCGCCGACACCGTTGATGGTCATGTTGCCGAGCAGCACGAACAGGATCGCGATCGACACGATGATCGCAAACAGGCCGAACAGCTTGAACCGCCGTTCCTGCGCGTAGCGCTGCTTCAGGCGCTTTTCGAACGCCGCGCTGCGGGTCGGCCGGCGCGCTTCGGTATCTGCGGGACTGGTCATTATTCGTACGCCTCCCGGAAGCGCTTCACGACGCGCAGGGCGATGAAGTTGAGCAGCAGGGTGACCATGAACAGCACGAAGCCGAGCGCAAAGGCGCTGAGCGTTGCCGGATGGTCGAAACTGCCTTCGCCGGTCAGCAGGGCGACGATCTGCACCGTCACGGTGGTCATCGCTTCCAGCGGATTGGCGGTAAGATTGGCGGCGGTGGAAGCGGCCATCACCACGATCATGGTTTCACCGATCGCGCGGCTGACGGCCAGCATGACGCCGCCGACAATGCCCGGCAGCGCGGCGGGGATGAGGACCTTCTTGATCGTTTCGGATTTGGTCGCGCCCATGGCCAAGCTGCCATCGCGCATCGATCCGGGTACGGCCGCGATACTGTCATCTGCCATCGAGGATACGAAGGGGATGATCATCACCCCCATCACCAGCCCTGCGGCGAGCGCGCTTTCGGAGGACGCGTTTTGAATACCCACCGCCTGCGCAGCATCGCGGATCGCCGGGGCGACCGTGAGCGCGGCGAAATAGCCGTAGACGACGGTCGGCACGCCCGCGAGAATTTCGAGAGCGGGCTTGATGATCTTGCGCCAGCGAGAGCTGGCATATTGGGTCAGGTAGATCGCGCTCATCATGCCCAGCGGGATGGCCACGATCATGGCGATAATCGCGCCGATGAAGATCGTGCCCCAGAACAGGGGGATCGCCCCATAGCGGTCGCCCTGCGGTGCCGCCGGATTGGACATGGGATCCGGGTTCCAGCTCAGCCCGAACAGGAAATCGACGGGGGAGACCATGCCGAAGAAACGGATCGTCTCGAACACCAGGCTGGCGAGGATGCCGAAGGTGGTCAGGATCGCGACCAGCGAGGCAAGCAGCAGCACGCCCATCACGGCGCGTTCCACCTTCACCCGGGCGGTGAAGGCGGGCCGCACCCGGGTGAACGCCCACAGTCCCAAAATGACCGCCAGCGCCAGTGCGAAGCCGAAGCCGACCAGCGTGTAGAAGCGCGAAGCCTCGCGAAACGGTTCGACCAGGGCGGCAGCGTCGGGATTGAACACGCCCGCCGCTTGACCGTAGGCGACCGCGCGCGCTTCGGCGAGCATCGACTGACGCTGGAAACCGAAGGTGGGCAGGCTCTGGCCCGCAGGCGTTGCGGGCACCCACTGGTCGACCAGAATGGGCGAGAGGATGCTCCAGAACACGGCGAACAGGGCGAGCGGCACCGCTACCCAGATCGCCACGTACCACGCGTGATAGCCGGGTCGCGATACGATCCGCGGCGCATCCTTGTCGCGGCTGAAGGCACGGGCCTTCGCGCGCCCCGCGAGCCAGCCGGCCAGCCCGAGGCCGATCGCAAGCAGGAAGAGAAAGACGGGTGACATGCGGTTGGCGGCCCCTTGAGTGGTGTTCGGAGATGCCGCCGCCAGCGCGATCATCCCCTTGTTTGAGAATCAGAAGCGAGTGAAATGCCGCGTGTCTAGCGGGCCCCGGCTCGCGTTGTTGAAACTATGTGGCAGGGTTATGACAGTCTGTCCGGTTCGTCTGAAATTGAGTCCGGCTGTGCCGTTCGGGCAAACCGTTCCAGCACCGCATCGGGTGCCGGACGGCTCTTGCCCAGCCGCGGCAGGCGCACGGTGACGATGGTGCCGCGACCCACTTCGCTATCGATGTCGAGCCGCCCGTGATGGCGCTCGACGATATGCTTGACGATTGCGAGGCCCAGTCCAGTGCCGCCGGACTGGCGGCTGCGGCCTGGATCGGTGCGATAGAAGCGCCGCGTCAGATGCGGCAGGTGCTCCGCTTCGATTCCGTCGCCGCGATCTTCCACCTCAAGCTTGGCTTCGCCCAGCGCCGATTCGCTCAACCGGACGGTGACCGGAGTGCCCTCGCGCCCGTATTTGAGCGCGTTGTCTACCAGATTGCGGACCAACTGCTCCAGCTGCTGCGGATCGCCAAGAACTTCGAACTCCTCGCTCGCCTCGAAAGCCAGTCGCTCGATTCGGTTGGGCCCGGCACCCTCGCGTGCGGCACGTTCGACCAGCGCGTTGAGCGGCACGGGCTGCTCTGGGCGATCGTGCTTTTCCGCTTCCACCCGCGAGAGAGACATGAGGTCGCTGACGAGATTCTGCAGCCGCTGCGCCTCGCGGTGGATGGTGTCGAGGAACTTGCGCGCGGTCGCTTGGTCGATGTCCTCCGGGTTTTCGCTCAGGGTTTCGACATAGCCGATGATCGAGGACAGCGGGGTGCGCAGTTCGTGGCTGGCATTGGCGACGAAATCGGTATGCGCGCGACTGATATCGGATTCGGCAGTCTTGGATACCAGCTCGACCACGCTCGAGCGGTCGTCGATTGCATAACGGCTGACCCGCCACACGTCCTTGCGGCGGACCAGCCCGGTGACGATCGCTTCGCCGTGATCTTCGGAATCGAGCAGCGCGATCGCGCGCGGGTGACGCAGCGCGACCCGGATATCCTGCCCGACGACATGATGGCCGAGCAGCTTGCGGGCGGAGCCATTGGCAATCACCACGCGCTTGCGGTCGACCAGCAGCAGCGGGGAATAGGCGTTCTCGATCATCTCCGCGAGCCGGGCGCGCGAAATCCCCTCCGGTCGCGGATCGGGCTCTGCTCGCTGTTCGTCGGGCTGGGTGATCCACAGGGTCAGCGTCCAGACAAGCCAGACCGCCAGTGCATAGCCAACGCCGATCCCGGCCAGCATCAGCAGGAAGACGCTGCAGGTGGCGATGATTACACCGGCCCAGGGGAATGTGAGCGGCTTGTGCATGGCGGCCTGCCTAGGGTGATTTGTCGGCCTGCGCCAGAGCGCGGGCACGGACGCGGAGTTGGCTTGGGGAAAATTCGGTTCGCGCCATGCAAGAGCACGGCCGCAGATGCCCAGCACGCAGCCTCGCCTGGCCCCAGAAGGGGAGTTGAAGTCTGTCTGTCATCGGGAGCAAAATCGCCGGCGATCATGCCAGCATCCGGATGGTGACCCCTACGGGAATCGAACCCGTGTTTCAGCCGTGAAAGGGCCGCGTCCTAACCGCTAGACGAAGGGGCCACATCCGGAACTGCTTCTGGCGGAGCGGCGAAAAAGCCGGGGACCGCCGAAGCGAGCCGCGCATCTAGGGGCGTCGTTTGAAGCGGTCAAGCCCCGTCATTCGCAATTGTGCAGGTATTTTACGGTTCGATGAAAGCTGCGTCCTCGAGGTGCAATTCCGCACGCGGCGTATTGGCCCAGGTATCGACCTTTGCGCGACCGGCGAGCCACATCCGCGTGCCCGGATGCGCGGCAAGCAAAGCCTGGCCCCAGTCGCTGTCTGCTGCGCGAAAAGCGATCGCCTTGATCGAGCCGCCATCGCGCGATCCCGCAACCAGCCGCACATGATCGCTGCCGACCCGGTCGACCTTCACCAGATGCACAGGGCCGATTGCGATTCGCGGGCCGGGCCAGCCCATGCCGTAGGGACCGCCGCGCTCCAGCGTCTCGACCAGTTCGACCGTCAGCCCACGCGGGCCGAGCGAGAGGTCGAACCCGAGCGATGCCTCCGCGCTCGCGGCAGCGACCTGTCGTTCGAGCCGCGATTCGAGCCAGTCTGCAAACGCCTCGATCTTGTCCTCATGCACGGTCAGCCCGGCGGCCATCGCGTGTCCGCCGCCTGCCTCCAGCAGGCCTTCCTCGCGCGCGGCCATGATCGCCGCGCCAAGATCGACGCCGGGAATCGAGCGCCCCGATCCCTTGCCGACCCCGGTCTGACTGTCGCGCGCGATTACCAGTGAGGGGCGCCCGGTCTTTTCCTTGATTCGCCCTGCGACGATCCCGATCACGCCCGGGTGCCAGCCATCGCCATGGACGATTCGCACCGCCCGGTTGCCTTGCCCGGCCAGCTGCGCCTCACCCGCTTCCTGCACTTCCGCCTCGATCGCGCGCCGTTCCTCGTTCAGCTGCGATAGCTGGGCGGCGATCTGGGCGGCTTCTTCCGGGTCTTCGGTCGTCAGCAGGCGTACGCCGAGCGTCGATTCGCCCACGCGCCCGCCAGCATTGATTCGCGGGCCGAGCGCGAAGCCAAGATCGGACGAGATGGGTGCCCTGGTAAGGCGACTTGCATCGATCAGCGCGCTCATTCCAATATTGGCGCGCTTGGCCATCACCTTGAGACCCTGCGACACGAACGCGCGGTTGAGGCCGTGGAGCGCGGCGACATCGGCAACCGTGCCCAGCGCCACCAGATCGAGCAGACCGCGCAGATCCGGCTCCTTGCGGTCCTTGAAATAGCCGTGCGTCCGCAGCTTCCTCACCAGCGCGATCGCGACCAGGAAGGCAACGCCGACCGCGGCAAGGTGGCCGTGGGCCGCCGCCTCATCCGCCTCGTCGAGCCGATTGGGATTGACGAGGGCGAGGGCAGGCGGGCGCTCGGGCGAGCATTTGTGGTGGTCGATCACGATCACCTCCACGCCCGCATTGCGCGCGGCGGCCAGCGCCTCGTGCGCCATCGCGCCGCAATCGACCGTGACCACCAGGCTCGATCCCTGTTCGCCCAGCTTGACCAGCGCCTCTCCGCTGGGGCCGTAGCCTTCCAGCAGCCGGTCGGGGATGTAGTAGTCCGCTTCGTGCCCAAGCATGCCGAACAGGCGGATCAGCAGCGCAGCCGAAGTTGCGCCATCGACGTCGTAATCGCCGTAGATGGTTACTTTCTCGCGCGTCAGGATTGCCTGCGCGAGACGCTCTGCCGCCACCTCCATGTCCTGAAAGATCGAGGGGTCGGGGAGGAAGGCGGCAAGCTTCGGCTCGCGCTGGCGTTCCAGATCGTCGCGCGCGACGCCGCGTGCGAGCAGCAGCTGGGTCAGGATGTCGTCGCCAAGGCCGGCGGCCGGGCCGTCATACTGGTTCGGTCCTCCGCGCCAGCGCCAGCTGCGCCCGCCGAGCGAGCGCTCGACACCGCAGACGAGGGTGGCGTTGGAATTTGGAGCAGTGGTGGCCATGGGGCTTCCTAGCGCGCCTTGCGGGTAGAACAAAGCGCGGCCCCGTTGACTTTCGACAGGGCGGGCGGAGGGTAGACACGATGGCCGATCCCACTCTTCTGATCACATGGCACAGCCGTACCGGCGCGAGCGAGGCGATGGCGCGTGCCGCCGCCAACGGGGCAGGCAATGCGGCGCGCTTGCTCGCCGCGCACGAGGTGATGCCCGAAGACCTGCTGGCGGCGGGCGGGTACATGTTCGTCTGCCCGGAGAACCTCGCGACGATGAGCGGGGTGATGAAGGAGATGTTTGATCGCTGCTATTACCCGGTGCTTGGCCGAATCGAAGGCCGCGCCTTCGCGACGATCATCTCCGCCGGGTCCGACGGGGAGGGCGCGCAGGCGCAGATCGACCGGATTGCGCAGGGCTGGCGGCTGAAGCGGGTGGCGGATCGCATCATCGTGAACATGCAGGCGCAGACGCCCGAGGAGATTCTGGCGCAGAAGACCGTGCCCGACGATCGCCTGGCAGAATGCGAGGCGCTGGGCGAGGCGATGGCCGAAGGGTTGCGGATGGGCGTGTTCTGACCTTTCTCAACCTGTTCGACTCCGGAGCAATCCTGCGCCGCGGCACTCGACGTAACGCGCTGTTATCCGCAAGGGATGTACCCGGGCGTTTCCGGCGGTGAGACGCCGGGCTAGGGGATCTGCATGTCCGCTCACTCTGACGATCCGGCGCGACCCGACCCGGCCGACGATCTGCTGATCCTGGTCCCGCGTGAGGCGCGGCCGACTGCCGACGCGATCGCGCAGATCGCCCGGGACGCGCCATGGCTCGACCTTGCCGGGCCTGAGCTTGGCGGCACCGCCGGCGGGGCCATCGCGTTGCAGCGCGCCGGGCTTGGCTTCGACCTTGCCGGTCTCGCTCCCGGCGTGCCGCTGCCCGTGCCGCACCCGCTGTCCGCGCGCGAGCTACCGGAGGACTTCGCGCCCGCCAGCATCGCCGCCGTGTCGCTGCGGCTCGGTCCGCATATCGAGGCGGGGCGGGGCAATCTTGCGATCCTGCGCGAGTGGTTCGCGCTTGCCGCCGCGCTGGCCGATGCGCTGGGCGCAGCTGGCATCGTGTGGACGCCGGCAGGCCTCGCGCTCGGCCCCGCGCTGCTGGCCCGCAACCTGCAGGCATGGACTGCGCGCGGTGAGCTGCCCGTGACGCTGCTCGCCAGCTTCCACCCCACGCTCGACGGGGCGGTGCAGAGCAGTGGGCTCGCCTTCTTCACCGGGCAGGAGTTCCGCATCGAACCCCAGCTCGTCGGCGGAACCCAGCAAGTCGATACGCTCGCCCGGCTGCTGTTTCGCCACCTGGTCTATGCCGGGCCGCAGTCCGAAACCGGGCATCTGTCCACGCCCGATGGGCACCCGCTGCGGATCGAGGCCGCGGCAGACGGACGCACGATCCGCGTGTGGCCCGGCTGAGCCGCTAGTAGGGGGCGGAAGCCTCGTCGAGCGCGGCCTTGGCTTCCTTGTACTCACGCTCCAGCCGGTCGACCATGTCGGCCACACTCCCGACGGACTTGACCGCGCCGATACCCTGGCCCGAGCCCCAGATATCCTTCCACGCCTTGGCCTTGGAGTTGCCACCGCTGCCGAAGTTCATCTTCGACGGATCGCTTTCGGGCAGGTCGTCCGGGTCGAGCCCGGCCGCCTCGATCGAGCTGCGCAGGTAGTTGCCGTGCACGCCGGTGAACAGGTTCGTGTAGACGATGCCTTCAGCGCTGCTGTCCACGATCCCCTGCTTGTAGCCCTGATCGGCGTTGGCTTCTTCGGTCGCGATGAACGCGCTGCCGATGTAGCCGAAATCGGCCCCCATCGCCTGCGCGGCGAGGACCGAGCGGCCCGTCGCGATCGAGCCCGACAGCGCGATCAGCCCGTCGAACCACTCGCGAATCTCGTGCATCAAGGCGAAGGGCGACTGCGTGCCCGCATGGCCGCCCGCACCGGCTGCGACCGGGATCAGCCCGGTCGCACCCTTTTCGATCGCCTTGTGGGCAAAGCGGTTGTTGATGACATCGTGCAGCGTGATCCCGCCCCAGTTGTCCACTGCCTGGAACACCTCTTCACGCGCGCCGAGCGAGGTGATGACCAGCGGCACCTGCCACTTCTCGCACACCTGCATATCCTCTTCGAGGCGGGCATTGGAGCGGTGGACGATCTGGTTGACCGCGAAGGGAGCGGCGGGGCGATCCGGATTGTCGCGGTTGTGCGCGGCCAGCTCTTCGGTGATCTGGTGGAGCCATTCATCGAGCACGCCCGAAGGCCGCGCGTTCAGCGCCGGGAAGCTGCCGACGACCCCCGCCTTGCACTGGGCGATGACCAGTTCCGGCCCGGATACGATGAACATCGGCGAACCGATGATGGGCAGGCGAAGGCGATCGAACGGGGCGGGAAGGGGCATTGAAGGTCTCTCCGGACTGGGTGTTTGCGTGTGGGTCTATGCGCCGATTCCGGCGGTGTCGAGATTGCCGTTACGTCAACTCGAGCAGATGCTCGATGTCATAGACCCGCGCCGCGTTGCCCGCGAACAGCGCGCGCTTCTCCTCATCCGAGGCACCTGAAGCGAGCCGTTTCAACGCGTTCCACACGGTGGCGTAGCTGCCCGCCCACTTGTCCACCGGGTAGTTGCTTTCGAACATCGCGCGACCCGGGCCGAACGCCTCGATGCAGGTATCGACATAGGGCCGCCACATCTGCGCCAGTTCTTCGGATGACACGCTGTCGGTCGGCCCCTCGGCGGGCATCCCGCAGAACTGCATTGCGAGACCGCCAAGCTTCACGACCACGTTCTGGCACTTGGCAAGCTCGCGGATCGAGCTACGCCAGCGCTCGAAGTTCTCGTCCAGCTTGCCCGCGTAGCACGCGCTGCCCAGCGGTGTGCCGCAATGATCGAGCACGATGGTCTGGTCGGGGAAGGCCTTTGCCAGATCGATCACGTCGCCCAGCTGGGGCTCGAGCACCCAGGCATCGAAGGTCATCCCGCGCTTGCCCAGTTCGGCAAAGCCTTCGCGGAAGGCGGCATCGCGGTAGAGCCCTTCGGGATGGTGGAATGCAGGGCCGAGCACGCTGGGGTCGGCATCCCATGCGCCTGCGTGACGGATGCCCTTGAAGCGGGGGCCGCCAGCCTGAGCCAGCGCATCGAGTACGTCGCCCGCCTCCGCACCAAGGCGCAAGTCCGCATGGCCGACGATCCCGGCGCATGGCCGGGTGTCCCCGTATAGCCCGCTAGCGCCCTGTGCGGCGACTCCTCGGACGAACTCGACCTCGCCCACGACCTTCATCGCCTCGCTGCGCGACACATCGTAGAACGCGCCGCATTCCATGAACACCGTGCCGATGATCCGGTGGCCGCTGGCGGTGTCGGCCATGAACTGGTCGAATGTGTAGTGCGCGGAGAGGCCAACCGTTTCGAGAAACGGATGAAGCGGTTCGGGGAACGCGCCGAGCAACGCGCGCAGATCCCACAAGTGGTGGTGCGGGTCGATGATCGCCAGGTCGGGTTCGATGATCGCTTCGGGCGGGGTCATGCGCTCTCCTTGGTCCGGGTGGCACAGAGAGCGGGGGTGGCTGCAAAACCGGCTTCGAGGGGATTTCGCCTTGCGATCAATCGCATGGGTGGCACGGCGGCGCGCGCAGTGTCACCTTTCGCATTTTGTGGGCGAAGCCTCGTCTGCATCCTCTCTCCGGTCTCTTCTGTGTGAAGTAGATCCATGGGGCGCAGCCTGCCGCAACCGGGCCGTGTAGGGAAGGGCCGTTATCCCAGCGCGGCGAGCGCATCCTCGGCGCTCTCCTCGCGCGGCCAGTCTTGCGGAGGCTGGTGCCGCAGCCAGGTATATTGCCGCTTGGCATAGTTGCGGGTGGACCGCTGGCCTGTCTCGATCATCTCGTCGCGCGAGCATTCTCTGCGCAGCCAGCCCGCAATCTCGCGCACGCCGATGGCGCGCATCACCGGCAGATCGGGGTCCAGATCGCGCGCCATCAGCGCCTCCACCTCCGCCACCGCGCCCTGTTCCAGCATCGCCGAAAACCGCGCATCGCAGCGGGCGTAGAGCCACTCGCGCTCCGGCAGCAGGATGACCGGCGACAGCGCGACCCGGTCCGCGATCCCGCCTTCCTTGCGCTGTTGCCACTCGCCCAGCGTCAGCCCGGTCGCGCGGACCACCTCCAGCGCGCGGGCGATGCGCTGTGTGTCGCCCGGGTCGAGCCGCGCGTGGCTCGCCGGGTCTGCCGTCGCGAGCTCAGCAAAGGCATCGCGCGTAGGCAGGGCGCGCACTGCGTCGCGGACATCGGCAGGGATGGCGGGGACGGGCGCGATCCCCTCCATCAGCGTGCGGATATAGAGGCCTGTGCCGCCGACCAGGATCGGCACATCGCCGTGGGCGTGGATATCGGCAATCTCGCGCTTCGCAGCCTCGGCCCATTGCGCGGCGGAGCAGGCCTGCGCCCCGTCCCACGCACCATAAAGGCGATGCTCTGCCTGCGCGATCTCGTCTGCCGAGGGTCGCGCGCTCAGCACCTGCAGGTCGGCATAGACCTGCGCGCTGTCCGCATTGACGATCACGCCCTTGCGGCCTTCGTTCTTCAGCCGCTCCGCCAGGTCGAGCGCCAGCGCGCTCTTGCCGCTGGCGGTCGGCCCTGCGATGAGCATCAGAGGCCCTTGCACCGCTTTTCCGGAGATCTCGTTCGTGCTCATCGCCCGTGTCCTAGCAGAGCCCGTGCCCTCCGAGGCAAGCCTGCAATCGCTGGAGGCCGCATTATCCGCCGCCGGACAGCCCTTTGCCGAAGCGATGATGCTGGAACATTGCGGCGAGGTGCTGGAAATCTCCATTCCCGAGGGCACCCGCGATGTCGTCGCCGCGCTCGTGGAGGAGCATCTCGCCCCCATCGCCGCGCTGTTCGCCGACGATACGATCGCGATTCCCCGCCTGCTGGTGAGCGACATGGATTCGACCATGATCGGGCAGGAATGCATCGACGAGCTGGCCGATTTTCTGGGCGTGAAGGATCAGGTCGCCGCGATAACCGAGCGCGCGATGCGCGGCGAACTCGATTTCGCAGGCGCGCTGGATGAACGCGTCGCCCTGCTCGAAGGGCTGGAGGAAACCGCGATCGAGCAGTGCCTGGCTCAGCGGATTTCGCCCACGCGCGGCGCGGGCACGGTGATCGCCACGCTCTCCGCCCACGGCGCGCGCTGCGTGCTGGTGACCGGCGGGTTCCACCGCTTTGCCGACCCGATTGCGGAGCGGCTCGGGTTTGATCGGGTGGTCGGCAATCGCCTGCTGATCGAGGGTGGCAAGCTGTCGGGCAAGGTCCAGAAGCCGATCTGCGACAGCGCCACGAAGGAGCGGACCTTGCGCGAGGAAGCCGCCGAACTGGGCGACGGGGCACGCACGCTCGCGCTCGGCGACGGGGCGAACGACACGCCGATGCTGCGCGCGGCGGATTACGGCGTCGCCTACCGTGCCAAGCCCGCGACCCGCGCTGCGGCGAACGGGTGGATCGATTGCCAGGATATGACCGCGCTGCTGCTGCTGCTGGGGATCGACCGAAAGAGCTGGGTCCGCCGCTGAGGCGCTTGTACAAAAAGCCTTGAACAGATCGCGGAGAGCGTTTATTTACACTGGTGTCAGTAAGGAACATCGCATGACTGAAGCCAGCTCTGTTGATCCCGCAGCCTCCGCAGTCGAATGTGCGCGCGACGGTACGCCGCTGCGCGATCCGGCGCGTCCGGTCCCCAAATACCGCCCGCTGACAGCGATCCATCACTTCCGCGAACTGCTGAAGGACAAGGAAGACACCAGCCACGTCTTCCGCATTTTCGAGGCATTGCCGCACAAGAGCTTCATGCCGCGCGTGCGTGAACTCACGCTCAGCGAGCAGGGCGAGCGGCTGCGCGCCGAAGAGCCGTATCTGCCGCCGATCCTCGACGATCACGAAACCTTGCGCAAACTACCGCAGGGCACCGTCGCGCACGCCTATTGCGACTTCATGGAGCGCGAAGGGCTGTCCGCTGCCGGGCTGGTGGCCGAGGCGGACAAGCTCGGCCGGCCGAAATATGACGATCTGGTCCAGTGGTTCGGCTTCCGCAGCCGCGACACGCACGACCTGATGCATGTGCTGACCGACTATGGCCGGGATGCGCTTGGCGAACAATGCGTGCTGCTGTTTACCTATGGCCAGCAGCCGAGCCATGGCCACCTGCTGATCGGCTATGCCGGGGCGTGGAACATCAAGAAGATGACCGGGCGTAGCAAGGCGCCGGTGTACAAGGCGGTGCGTCAGGCACAGCGCACCGGCACGGCGTGCCCCGCGCTGGTGGGCATGTCGATCCGCGAATTGCTGGCCATGCCGCTGGACGAGGCGCGGGCGAAGCTCAACATCCCCGAACCGCACTGGTATCGCGAATGCCACCGGATGTGGAAGGAAGAGGGGATCGACCCTTACGACCTGCTCGGCAGCGAGCCGAAGGGCGCGCCCGCCGCGGCGTGACCCGCTAGAGCCAGCTGGCGATCCGGCTGAGCGGCTTCTTGTCGAGCGCGTGTTCGGGCACGGTGGCATCCGCTGCCGCATGCCCCGCGACTACGATCATCATCGGTTTCTCCCACTCGGGCCGCCCGCATATCTCGCGCAGGAAACCCATCGGCGAAGGCGTGTGGGTCAGCGTTGCCAGCCCCGCCTCGTGCAGCGTCGCCAGCAACAGGCCGCACGCGATCCCGACGCTTTCGGTGACATAGTAGTTCTGCGTCTGCCCATCCTCCGCGATCCCGCCCTTGCGCTGCGCGAAGCACACGATCAGCCACGGCGCGGTTTCGAGGAAGGGCTTGTCCGCATCCGTGCCCAGCGGGGCGAGAGCATCGAGCCATTGCTCGCCCGCCTTGCCGGCATAGAACGCGCGCTCCTCCGCCTCCGCCGCCTCACGAATCGCGCGCTTTTTCTCGGGCGAGCCGACGACGGTGAAATGCCATGGCTGGTGGTTAGCGCCATTGGGCGCGGTGCCCGCCGCGAGGATCGCCGCCTCGATCACTTCGCGCGGTACGGGCGTGTCGGCAAAGCTGCGGCAGGAGTGGCGGGTCTTCAGGCGATCGTACGCGGCGCGGGCGCGCGCGATCCGCTCTTCGTCGGTGAGGTGGGGCAGTGCGGGGAAGGGGTGGTGACGCTCGCTCATCGCCCCTCCTTATCCGCGCCGCTCCTGCGTGTCGAAAGGCTCAACGCATCCGCGCCGTGGTCTCTCCGGTGGAGCCGTTATGATACAGCGCGACCTGGCCCTCCATCTCGCAGAAGTTGATTTCCGGCCAGGCGACCTGCTCGCCATCGACCTCGTAGACGACCAGAATGTCCCACCAGCAGGTGTCGGCGGAGCGGGAGAAGTCGATGTTGAGGACATCGTCGTCCTCCAGCACATCGAAGCCGAGCAGGTCTTCTTCCCAGTCGTCGGTGCCGGTGGGCGAGATGTAGATTTCGGAAATGGTGTAGCCGGTGCGGTTGGTGACCGACAGCACCTCGTCCTGCGCCAGCGCGGGCGCGCAAAGCGCCATGCTGCCCGCCAGCCCGGCGAGCATTGCCCAGTGTTTCATAGATCGAATCCCCTCCAAATCGAGGCGACCCGGGCCTGTATCTAGCAGCGGGCAGATCGAGCGGGAAGCCGATCCGGCCTGCGCATCACCGCAAATCCTTGCGGATCACCAGTTTGAGCCCCGACCATGTCTCGTCCACCGCGCACACTTTCGTATCGACCAGCCCGATCGGCAGCGCGACCTCGCGGATCGTGTCTTCGGAGACATCGGTTGGCACCTTGGATGCCTGCTTCGGCCAGCTCACCCAGATATGGCCGTCGGCTGCGATCTGCTTGCGCAACGTGGCGAGCAGGCTGCTCAGCTCTTCGCGCGTGGTCACGAAGATGTGCGCCGCGTCGATTCCCTCCGCAGGATCGGCGACGAAGATCAGGTCCAGCGCATATTCGCCGATCTCGTCCTGCACATTCTCGGGCATGGCGTGAAACCACACCCGCTGATCGTCGCGCAGGTTGAGCTTCTTGGCCAGAGGCGTTTCGGAGTAGCCTGCGGGCACGATCAGCCCTCCATCCACTCCTGGAAGAACGCCTCGTTCGCGGCGCGCAGCTCGTCCACCTCCACGCCCAGCAGGCTGTCGCCGCCGACCGTGCCCAGACGCCGGAAGCCGACCAGCGCGGCGGCTTCGCTCTCGGGGCCCTCGGCGACGATCGCGTTGAACGCTTCGACCTTGTCCGGGCTGACGGTGACGACGTAGCGGCTCTGGTCCTCGCCGAACCACCACTGCGCAGGCGTATAGGCATCGTTTGCGGTGACCTCCGCGCCGATATTGCCCGCCAGAGCCATTTCGGCCAGCGTCACGGCGAGCCCGCCGTCCGAGCAGTCGTGCACCGCGCTCAGCAGGCCTTCCTCGATCAGCCGCAGCACGATCTCACCCGCACCGCGCTCTGCGAGCAGGTCGACCGGCGGCGCGCGGCCTTCGTCGCGGCCGTGAATCTCCTTGAGCCACAGCGACTTGCCAAGGTGCGAGCGGACCGGATCGGGCTTGGCCCAGAACTCGGGCGCGATCAGGTAGATCGCATCGCCTTCGCCCTTGAAACCGATGCTGGTGAGGGTGTCGTAATCCGCGACCAGCCCGACCCCGCCGATGGCCGGGGTGGGGAGGATCGCCGAGCCGCCGCCGGTCGCCTTGCTTTCATTGTAGAGCGACACGTTGCCGCTCACGACCGGGAAGTCGAGCGTGCGGCACGCCTCGCCCATGCCATCGAGCGCATGGACGATCTGGGCCATGATCTCGGGCCGCTGGGGGTTGGCGAAGTTGAGGCAGTTGGTGATCGCGAGCGGCTTCGCGCCCACCGCGCACAGGTTGCGGTAAGCCTCAGCCACCGCCTGTTTGCCGCCTTCGTAGGGGTCGGCATGGACATAGCGCGGGGTGCAATCGGTGCTGATCGCGAGCGCCTTCTTCGTCCCGTGCACGCGCACCACGCCCGCATCGCCGCCGGTCTGCAGCGTGTCGGCACCCACCTGACGGTCGTATTGTTCGAAGATCCACCGGCGCGAGGCGAGGGCGGGGCTGCCCATCAGTTTGAGCAGGTCGGCCCCGACATCAGCGCTGTCTGGCACGTTCTTCATGGGCGTGATCTTCGCCCACTGCGTGTATTCCTCGCGGCTGAGGTAGGGCCGGTCGTAGAGCGGCGCATCGTCGGCTAACGGGCCGAGCGGAATGTCGCACACGGTCTCGCCTTCGAAATCGAGGACCATGCGGCCCGTATCGGTCACTTCGCCGATGACCGCGAAGTCCAGTTCCCACTTCTCGAAGATGGCGCGGGCTTGTGGCTCGCGGCCGGGCTTGAGGACCATAAGCATCCGCTCCTGGCTCTCGCTCAGCATCATTTCGTAAGGGGTCATCCCCTCTTCGCGCTGGGGCACGTCGTCCATCTTGAGGCGGATGCCGACGCCTCCATTGGACGCCATCTCGACGCTGGAGGAGGTCAGCCCCGCCGCGCCCATATCCTGAATCGCGACGATTGCGTCGGTCGCCATCAGTTCGAGGCACGCCTCGATCAGCAGCTTTTCCGTGAAGGGGTCGCCGACCTGCACGGTGGGGCGCTTGGCCTCGGCGTCTTCCTCGAAATCCGCGCTCGCCATAGTCGCGCCGTGAATCCCGTCGCGCCCGGTCTTGGAGCCAACATAGACGATCGGATTGCCCACGCCGGTGGCGGCGGAATAGAAGATCTTGTCCGCGTCCGCGACGCCGACGGTCATCGCGTTGACGAGGATATTGCCGTCATAGGCCGGGTCGAAATTGGTCTCGCCGGCGACGGTCGGCACGCCCACGCAATTGCCGTAGCCGCCGATCCCCGCGACCACGCCTTGCACCAAATGCTTCATCTTCGGATGGTCGGGCCGCCCGAAGCGCAGCGCGTTGGCGTTTGCCACTGGCCGCGCACCCATGGTGAAGACATCGCGAAGGATGCCCCCAACGCCGGTCGCCGCGCCCTGATAGGGTTCGATATACGACGGGTGGTTGTGCGACTCCATCTTGAAGATCGCGGCCTGACCGTCGCCGATGTCGATCACGCCCGCATTCTCACCCGGGCCGCAGATCACCCACTCGGCCTCGGTCGGCAGCTTCTTGAGGTGCAGGCGCGAGGACTTGTACGAGCAATGCTCGCTCCACATCACCGAGAAGATGCCGAGTTCGAGGAGGTTGGGCTCCCGGCCCAGCGCGTTAAGGACGCGCTCGTATTCCTCGGGGCTCAGCCCGTGCTGTTCGACGACTTCGGGGGTGATCTGGGATGCGTTGGTAGCCATGCGGGCGCGCTTAAACCGCTCCGCGTGCCAGCGCCAGTCCTACGCTATCGTTTCGCACGCCGCGTGTGGCCCAGCCACCATGCGCCAAGCGTGGCGAGCGCGTAGGCGACAAACGCGGTGATCGAGATCGCGGGCGTCACCGCCTCCGGCTCCGGCCCGAACCAGTTGACCGCCTGCAATCCCAGCAGCAGCACGCCGAGCACGATCGCAGGCCCCGCGGGGCCGCGCGTGCGGGAGAGGAAAAATGCCAGCGCGCCGAAGGTCAGCGCCAGTTCCAGCGGCATTTCCACCGACGGATAGTTCCACAGGCCGAGGCCCAGCTTGGGCGGATGGCCTGCCAGTGTCAGGTCTGGGCGATGGACGAGCAGATCGAGCAGCCAGTGGGATAGTACCACACAGCCCGCCAGCACGCTCGCCAACCGGTCGCGCGTGACCAGCCATGCAAGCACTGCAAAGCCTACCGCGAACCCCGCGCTGCCCAGCAGGCTGTGCGTATAGGGCATGTGGTAGAGGTCCATCGGGTTCATCGCGGTGATCCCGGGGGAGACCCGCATGTCCTCGATCCCCAGCAGCAGGAAAGCGAAGAACGCCCAGTCGACCGCCTGCGCCGCGATGAAATACAGCGCCAGCCGGGGGCGCTTCGGCGTCAGCGCCGCGGCCACGAATGCGGGCGCGAAATGACCGATGAACATGTGCTTTCTTCCCCAAACCCCGCGTGCGCTTGCTTGACCCGGCTTCGGCGGGGCGTCAATGCTCGCCCGCGATGGCAGAGGATCCACAGAACATTTCCGACATGAGCTTCGAGGAAGCTCTCAGGGCGCTCCAGCAGGTCGTGCGCCAGCTGGAAGACGGGGAGGTGCCGCTCGACCAGTCGATCGCGCTGTACGAACGCGGCGAGAAGCTGCGCGCGGCGTGTCAGGCGCGGCTCGACGCGGCGCAGGCCCGGATCGAGGCGATCGTGCTCGATGCGAAGGGCCAGCCGAGCGGGACGAAGCCGTTCGACGGCTCCGAATGACGCAGGCTTCCGAAATGGATTTCGAGGATACCCACGGCGCCCGGCTCAAGATGGCACTCGCCACGATCCGCACGGATGTGGACGATGCATTCGACGCCTTGCTCCCGGTGCCCGGCGATACCCGTGCCCCGCTGGTGGAGGCGATGCGTCACGCAGCGATCGGCGGGGGCAAGCGGGTGCGCCCGCTGCTGCTGGTGGCGACCTCGACGATGCTCGGCGTGTCGCGCGAAGCGGCGGTGCTGGCGGGTACGGCGGTCGAAGCGATCCACGTCTATTCGCTGATCCACGACGATCTGCCGTGCATGGATGATGACGACATGCGCCGCGGCAAACCGACCGTGCACAAGGCATTCGACGAAGCGACGGCGGTGCTGGCAGGCGATGCGCTGCATGCGCTCGCGTTCGATATTCTGACCGACAGTTCGGTGAGCAGCGATCCCTTCATCCAGGCCGAACTGGTCCGCTGCCTAGCGCAGGCGAGCGGGATGAGCGGTATGGCCGGCGGGCAGGCGATGGACATGGCCGCCGACAGCGCGACCTACGATCTGCCCACGATCACCCGCCTGCAACAGCTGAAGACCGGCGCGCTGCTGACCGCGAGCGTGGAGATGGGCGCGATCCTTGCGCGTGTGCCGCACGATGCGCGCGGGCACCTGATCGCCTATGCGCGCGACATCGGCCTCGCCTTCCAGATCGCCGACGATCTGCTCGATCACGAGGGTGACGAGGACAAGGCGGGCAAGGCGCTGCGCAAAGACGACGAACAGGGCAAGCAGACCTTCGTCACCCTGATGGGTGCCGAGGGCGCGCGCGCGCAGGCGAAGGCTCTGGTCGAACAGGCCTGCGGACATTTGGCCCATTACGGTGAGGATGCAGGCGTGCTCTGCGACCTTGCGCGATATATTGTGGAGCGGGATCGTTGAGTGAGCGTATAGGCATCTACCCCGGCACCTTCGACCCGATTACGCGGGGGCACGCGGACATCATCCGCCGCGCCGCGCGGCTGGTCGACCGGCTGATCATCGGGGTCACCACCAACCCCTCGAAAAACCCGATGTTCGACACCGAGGAGCGCCTGGCGATGGTCAAGCGCGAGGTCGCGAACATGAACCTCGATAATGTCGAGGTGATTGGGTTCAACGCGCTGCTGATGAAGTTTGCCGAAGCGCAGGGGGCCAGCATGATCGTGCGCGGCCTGCGCGCAGTCGCGGACTTCGAATACGAATATCAGATGGCAGGCATGAACCAGCAGCTCGACGACGAGATCGAGACCGTGTTCCTGATGGCCGACGTCTCTCTGCAGCCGATCGCGTCCAAGCTGGTCAAGGAAATCGCGCTGTATGGCGGTGACATTTCCAACTTCGTCAGCCCGACCGTGCGTGACGATGTGGTCGCTCGGGTCGAGAAGATCGGCCTGAAGGGTGACTACTGAGAGCCGCCGGGCCGCAGCATTCGTTCATTGCACCGACAGCGCGCGCTTAGTATCGCCGCGCCATTCCTCCACAATTCGTTTGTGAGACACATGTTCAAGATCCTTCTCTCAGCCGTTGCCCTCTCCGCGATGGCCGCCACTCCGCTCGCCGCGCAGGATATCGACGCCGATGCGCCGCCGGCCCAGCGGCAGATGTCCGACTATGCGACGATCGACTACAATCTGCAGGAAGACCGGGAGAATATCCTGCTGCTCGACCTGTCGAACGGCCAGCGGGTCGCGATCCGCCTGATGCCCGACTGGGCGCCGCACCATGTCGAGCGGGTCAAGACACTGGCGCGTGAAGGCTTTTACGACGGGGTGATCTTCCACCGCGTGATCGACGGGTTCATGGCGCAGACCGGCGATCCGACGGGCACGGGGCAGGGCGGGTCCGAGCTTCCCGACCTCAAGGCAGAATTCAACCCGATGCCGCACGTGCGCGGCACGGTGTCGATGGCCCGCGCGCAAGACGAGAACAGCGCCAACAGCCAGTTCTTCATCGTCTTCTATCCGCGTTTCAGCCTCGACAAGAAATACACCAATTTCGGCCGGGTCATCGCCGGGATGGGTGCGGTCGACGCGATCGTGCGCGGCGAGCCGCCCAGCAATCCGACCCGGATCGTGCAGGCTTCGATCGCAGCGGACAACCGCCCCGCGCCGAGCCCTGCGCAACTGGCCGCGCCCGCGAACACCGACGCGCGCACGATGAGCGTCGACGAGCTGAACGCCCCGATCGGGGAGTGACCCGATCGCTTCGACGCGCTAGCGGCAGCCCCCATGCGCGCCCTTCGACAAGCTCAGGATGATCGGGGTCGACTTTCATGAAAGTCGATCTGTTCGATTTCGACCTCCCGCCGGAGAGGATTGCTCTTCGCCCCGTCGCCCCGCGCGACGCGGCGAAGATGCTGGTGGTGGACGGCGCTGCGCCGTTTGCCGACCGGCAGGTGCGCGACCTGCCGGACCTGCTGCGCGCAGGCGACGTGCTGGTGTTCAACGATACCCGCGTGATTCCCGCCCAGCTTGAAGGCGAGCGCATCCGCGAGGGCGCATCTGGCGCGGCGATCGGCGCAACGCTGCACAAGCGGATCGACGCGCGCCGCTGGCAGGCCTTCGTGCGCAACGCCAAGCGGCTGCGTGAGGGCGACACGATCCGGTTTCCCGATGGCGTCTCGGTGACCGCGGAAGCGCGGGCCGAGGATGGCAGCTGGACGCTGGCCTTCGCGGGTGATGAGCCGGTCGAGGAACTGCTCGCCCGGGCAGGCGCGATGCCCCTGCCGCCCTACATCGCGCAGCGCCGCGCGGCGGACGAGCGTGACGCGCAGGACTATCAGACCCTGTTCGCGGACAAGGCCGGAGCGGTGGCCGCACCGACCGCGGCGCTCCATTTCACGCCCGAACTGGTCGAGCGGCTCGATGCGGCGGGGATCGTGCGCGAAACGCTGACGCTGCATGTGGGCGCGGGCACCTTCCTGCCGGTGAAGGCGGATGACACCGCGCACCATAAGATGCACGCGGAGTGGGGCGAGATCACCGCAGAGGCAGCCGCACGCCTCAACGCCGCGCGCGCCGAGGGCCGCCGGGTGATTGCGGTCGGGACAACCAGCCTGCGCCTGCTCGAAAGCGCGGCAGACCAGAACCACACGATCCAGCCATTCGCCGGCGACACCGACATCTTCATCACGCCGGGCTACAAGTTTCGCGCGGTGGACGGGCTGATGACCAATTTCCACCTGCCCAAGTCGACGCTGATGATGCTGGTCAGCGCGCTGATGGGGCGCGAGCGGATGATGGAGGCCTACGCGTACGCGATCGCGCACGAATACCGCTTCTATTCCTACGGGGATTCCTCGCTGCTATTGCCGTGACCATGGCGGAAAGAGAGCTCCCCATCCATCACCGCGCCACCGATCCGGGTGGAAGGGTCTGGAGCTTCGGTAGCGTGACCTGGGTCCATTGCCCCGAATGCGACCATGCGGCGAAAAGCACGGGCAGCAGCGTGTCCTGCGCCCACTGTGGATATGCCACTATTCCGAGCTTGAAGCCCTACAGCGACAAGTGGGCCTATCCGACCTCTTCCAACCCTCGCTGCAGCCATTGCGGCAACCCCCTCGACAGGCGCGACCGCCCGACCGCGCGTCACAAAGAAGGCAAGCTGTTCGTGAGCATCCGCTGCGACCATTGCGACGAGACGGAGGATTATCCTGCATCGCCCGGCTCCGACCCGGCAGCCAGTCGACCCTACCGCCTGCTCCGCCGGTACCTCGAGACACAGGTCGGCGGCGAAACGCTGTGGGTGAACAATCTCGTCCATCTCGATGCGCTGGAGGACTGGCTTGGCGCAAAGGTGCGCGAGCGTGGCCCGCAGCCCGGCCTCACCATGATGGCCAAGCTGCCGCGCTGGATGAAGGCATCTACCAATCGCGCCAAGGTGTTACGCGGACTGGCGCAATTGCGCGAGCGTGCCGAACAGGCAGGGATCGACGAATAGGCGACCAATTCGTCGCCGGGCTCTCTTGTAATACCTGCGCCTTGCGCCAAATAGTCGCGCATGCCTGAACCGATCCTAGAGCTTGCCGGCCTCACAAAAGTGTTTCCCGGAGGGTTCAAGGCGCTCGACAATGTCGATCTCACCATCAACCGCGGCGAGATTTTCGCGCTGCTCGGGCCCAACGGCGCGGGCAAGACCACGCTGATCGGCGCGGTGTGCGGATTGGTGCGACCGACATCGGGTACGATCCGCGCGTTCGGTCAGGATACCAAAAGCGACTGGCGGCAGGCCCGCGCGCGCATCGGGCTGGTGCCGCAGGAACTGTCGACCGACATGTTCGAGCCGGTCCTGCATGCGGTCGAATATTCGCGCGGCCTGTTCGGCCTCGCGCCCGATCCCGCGCGGATCGAGGAAATCCTGCGCTCACTGAGCCTGTGGGACAAGCGCAACAACCGGATCATGGAGCTGTCCGGCGGGATGAAGCGGCGCGTGCTGATCGCCAAGGCAATGGCGCACGAGCCAGACCTGCTGTTCCTCGACGAGCCGACCGCGGGCGTCGATGTCGAACTGCGCAAGGACATGTGGCACCAGATCGACGCGATGCGCGCGCGCGGTGTCACCGTGATCCTGACCACGCATTATATCGAGGAAGCCGAGGAAATGGCCGACCGGGTCGGCATCATCCGCGGCGGCAAGATCCTGATGGTGGACCAGAAGGACGCGATGATGGCCCGGCTCGGGCGGACCGAGGCGCATGTAATGCTGGCACAGCCGCTCGACACACTTCCGCCCGCAATCGCCGCCTTCCCGGTCGAGCTGAAGGAGGGCGGACGTTCCCTTTGCTATCGCGGCGGCGACGGCACGGGCAAGGGCCGCGAGGAAGTTGCCGAGCTGACCAAGGCGCTGATCGCGAGCGGGATCGACTATGTCGGCATCGATGTGCGCGAAAGCAGCCTGGAGGACATCTTCGTCTCCCTGCTGGGCGATGAAGAGGAGCAGGCGGCATGAGCTTCAACGCGCGTTCCGCCTGGTCGATCTACCGGCGCGAGCTGTGGCGCTTCCTGCGCACGGCGTTTCAGTCGGTGCTTGCACCCGTGCTCACCACCTCGCTCTATATCCTCGTCTTCGGCAGCGCGATCGGCAACCGGATGCCTGACGTGGGCTCCGTCGATTACGGCGCGTTCATCATTCCCGGCCTGCTGATGCTGACGCTGCTGGGCGAGACGACCAGCAATTCCAGCTTCGGCATCTACATGCCGCGCTTCACCGGTACGATCTACGAACTGCTGAGCGCGCCCGTGGGCGTGGCGGAAACGCTGGCCGGCTTCGTCGGCGCTGCGGCCACCAAGAGCCTGATACTGGCGGCGATCATCCTCCTGACCGCGCGGATATTCGTGCCTTACGACATCGCGCATCCGGTATTCGCCTTCGTGTTCATCCTGCTGGTCGCGGCCAGTTTCAGCCTGTTCGGCTTCATCCTGGGCATCTGGGCGGACAGTTTCGAAAAGCTGGGCATCATCCCGATGCTGATCCTGACCCCGCTGACCTTCCTGGGTGGCACCTTCTATTCGATCGCGGACCTGCCCGCGCCGTGGAACACGGTCGCGCTGGCCAATCCGATCGTCTACCTCGTCAGCGGGCTACGCTGGACATTCTACGGCTCTGCCGATGTCAGTATCTGGGTATCGCTGGCGCTGACCCTGGCCTTCCTCGTGGCCTGTACAGCGATCATCGCATACATCTTCCGTACCGGGTGGCGGTTGCGCAACTGACGCGTTAAGCGGCTTGCCATGCCGACCAGAACGATCGCTGCCGCAGCGCTATGCGGCCTGTTTGCAACGCCCGCTCTCGCCGAAGTCCCGCCCGATGTGCAGGCGATGATCGACGCCGCCATCGCCACCGGCGACAAGGCGAAGGTGGAAACCGTGTTCGACCTGGCCAAGCAGACCCAGCCCGACCATGCCGAGGAGATCGAGGCACTGGCGGTCGCTTGGCGCGCCGATCAGGAAGAGGCCAAGCGGCTTGCCGAACAGCACAAGCAGGAAGAGATCCGCCAGGCCGGAATGCTCGACCTATGGTCCGGCGAAGGACAGGTCGGTGCCTTTTTGTCGACCGGCAACAGCGAGGATGCAGGCCTCTCGGTCGCGCTCAACCTCAAGCGCGAGGGGATCGACTGGACCCACGCGCTGCGTGCAAGCGCAGACTACCAGCGCTCCAACGGGGTGACGAGCCGGGAGCGCTATCTGGTCGCCTACGAACCGCGCTTCCAGATGGGGGAGAACCTGTTCGCCTATGGTCTTGCTCAGTACGAGCATGACAAGTTCCAGGGCTTCGACCATCGCTACGCGGTTTCAGGAGGGATCGGTTACACGTTGCTCGATAGCGATTCCGCGACCCTCTCGATCAAGGCTGGCCCGGCCTATCGCGTGACGCAACGCACCGACGGCACCAGCGTCGACCGGATTGCCGGGCTGTTCGGGATGGACTTCGACTGGAAGCTTTCCGACCGTATCACCTTCACGCAGGACGCCAATGCCGTGGCCGAAACCGGGGCCGAGGCGCTGCTGATCGTGGACAGCGCGAACACGACGTTCAATCTGCTCAGCGGGATCGATTTCAAGGTCAGCGACCGGCTGCGCTCGCGCCTTTCCTATCAGCTGGAATACAACAGCAATGTCCGTGCCGACCAGAGCAGCACCGATACGCTTACCCGCTTCACACTGGTCTATGGTTTCTGAACACGCCTAGTTCGCCGGGCACACGCGGAACGGCACCTCGTCGCGCTCGGCGCTGCCCACCTCGAGGAACAGCGCCATTACGCGGGCGAGGTTTTCGGGCGGCAGCGGGGCGAGTTCTGCCAGCAGGCGGTCGGCAATCCGGCATCGTTCCCCATCGAAGCCGCGCGCGATGATGGTCGCGGCGGCGGGCGCCAGCGCCGCCTTGGCGACGCCTTCGAACGGACCATCGACCGGCAGGCGCGAACCTGCCAGCCGCTGCGCGACCTTGCGCGCGCGCGGCCACGCCCGCTCCGCCTGCGGACCGAGCCTGGTCTTGAGCGCGCCCGAGCGTGTACCGAGGAAGGGCTGGGCGGGCAGGGCGCCCGCGCACCGCTGTTCGAGCGCGCCGACAAGCTCGGGCATGACATAGGCGACCAGCGCCTCGTTCTCCGAAGGCGAGATGCACGGCCTCGCAGGGGTTTGTGCCGCGGCAGTGGTGCTCGCGGCGAGCAGGCAGGTGAGGGGGGCAAGCTGGCGGATCATAGGGGGCGAGGGTTCCATGCTGGTCGGTCGGCCTGCGTTGCAGTGCAAGCACTGAGCGAAAGGTGAATGCGAGCATAAAGGCAATGCGCTGGCGGATCGACAGCGTCGCCGCGCTGCATTAGCGGATGATCGCGATGAGCACCCGTTTCCAGTTCGATATTTCCGCCCGCAGCGGTGCGGCCCGCACCGGCACGATCCAGATGATGCGCGGAGAGATCCGCACGCCCGCCTTCATGCCCGTGGGCACGGCCGCCACGGTCAAGGGGATGAAGCCCGAAAGCGTGCGCGCAGCGGGCGCGGACATCATCCTCGGCAACACCTACCACCTGATGCTGCGCCCCGGGGCGGAGCGGGTCGCGAGGCTCGGCGGGCTGCACAAATTCATGAACTGGGACCGCCCGATCCTGACCGATAGCGGCGGCTATCAGGTGATGAGCCTGTCCGACCTCAACAAGCTGACCGAGGAAGGCGTCGAGTTCCGCAGCCATCTCGACGGCTCGAAACACATGCTCACGCCCGAACGCAGCATGGAGATCCAGCGCCTGCTGGGCAGCGACATCGTGATGGCGTTCGACGAATGCCCGCGCGCCGACCGCCCGCTGGCCGAGATCGAAGCGAGCATGGAGATGTCGATGCGCTGGGCGAAGCGCAGCCGCGATGCCTTCGATGCAGGCGGTGAGCACGCCGCCCGCGCGGCGCTGTTCGGCATCCAGCAGGGTGCGCTGGACGAGACCCTGCGCCGCCGCTCTGCCGAGGCGCTGAGCGAAATCGGGTTCGATGGCTACGCGATCGGCGGGCTTGCCGTGGGCGAAGGGCAAGAGGCGATGTTCGCCACGCTCGACTTCGCGCCCGGCCAGTTGCCCGACAACGCCCCGCGCTACCTGATGGGGGTCGGCAAGCCGGACGATCTGGTCGGCGCGGTGGAGCGCGGGGTCGATATGTTCGACTGCGTGCTGCCGACCCGCTCCGGTCGCAACGGGCAGGCCTTCACCTGGGATGGCCCGATGAACCTTCGCAATGCGCGCTTCGCGGAGGATACCGATCCGCTCGACAGCAGATGCGCCTGCCCGACCTGTGCCACATACAGCCGCGCCTATCTGCATCACCTGATCAAGTCGGGCGAGATGCTGGGCGCCATGCTGCTGACCGAGCATAATATCGGCTTCTACCAGCAGCTGATGCAGGCGATGCGCGATGCCATCGCGCAGGATCGCTTCGCCGCCTTTGCGCGCGGCTTTCGCGATACCTATCTGCGGACAGGATGAGTTACCTCGCAGAACAGGACCGGCAGCAGCGGATCACGCTGCTCGTTATTCTCGGTCTGGGATCGCTGATGATCTGGCATGCGCCCTTCGGCGCGCTGCTGCTGTATCCCTTCACCATCCTGTCCACCTGGTTCCACGAGATGGGCCATGGCCTGTCCGCGATCCTGATGGGTGAGCGATTCGATTCGCTGGTGATCTATCCGGACGGATCGGGCGTCGCGATGTCGCTGGTCTCGCCCGATCGCACCGCGCTGCAGGATGCGATCATCGCGGCGGGTGGACCGATCGGACCGGCGCTGGCGGGCGCGGCGCTGATCGCTTCGTCTCGCACGATGAAGGGCACGCGCATCGCGCTTGCGGTGCTGGGAGCGGCGCTGTTGCTGACGACCGCGATCTGGGTCCGCAGCGTGACGGGCTGGCTGGTCCTGCCGATCGCCGGGGTTGCGATCCTCGCCATCGCCCGCAACGCCAATGCGGACCAGCAGCGCTTCGCAATCCAGCTGCTGGGTGTGCAGGCAGTCATCAGCGTGTGGGCGCAGTCGGGCTATCTGTTCACCCAGGGCGGAATGCTGGGCGGTATGCCGCAGATATCGGACACGGGGGCGATCTCCGCCGCGCTCGGCCTGTCTTACTGGTTCTGGGCGATCGTGCTCAGCGCGATCAACATCGCTATCCTGTGGTGGAGCTTACGCTACGCATTTCGCCGCTGAACCCGCGGGCTCTTCGCGGCGGCGCGAGGGGCAGGGGGACGGCGTGCGCATTCTTGGCGACGAACTGCGCGATCTCTTCCAGCGGCATCGGCCTGCTGAAGAAATAGCCCTGCAGATGGGTACAGCCCAGCTCGCTCAGCACGGCGTTCTGTTCTTGGCACTCGACGCCCTCGGCGACGATCCCCATCGATAGCTGCCGCCCGAGGCCGATCACCGCTTCGACGATCGCCCGTGCGGTCTTCGAGGTTTCGATGTCGGCGATGAACGACTTGTCGATCTTGACCTTGTCGAACGGGAACATCTGGAAATAGCTGAGCGAGGAATGGCCGACGCCGAAGTCGTCCATCAGGATCTGGATGCCGAGGCTGCGCAACTCCTCCAGCTGGGCGAAGGTTTCCTGCGTGTTCTCGATCACCAGCCGTTCGGTGACTTCAAGCTGGAGCCGATTGGGCGCCAGACCCGTGCGCTTCAGGGCCTCTCGCACGGTGGAGACCAATTCGCCCGATTTGAACTGCTGGGGTGAAAGATTGACGGCCACCCGCATTGTTTCGGGCATTGCGAGCATATCGCTACATGCCCGGAAGATGAGTTTGCGGCCCAATTCGTCGATGAGACCGCTGTCTTCCGCCAGCGCGATGAACACTTCGGGACTGATCGGGCCGCGGGTTTCGTGTTCCCACCGGGCCAGTGCTTCCACGCTGCTGACCATTCCGGTCCGCGCGGACATCACCGGCTGATAGTGCAGCACGATATCGCCCCGATTGATCGCCGTGCGCAGATCGCTTTCCAGCATCCGGCGTTCGCGGACCTGTGCGTCGAGCGTCGCGTCGAACAGGCACACGCGTCCGCCGCCTTCCTTCTTGGCACGGTGCAGAGCCAGTTCGACCCTGTCGCGCAAGGCTTGTGGGAAGCCGGCATCGTCGGGGAAGAATGCCGCGCCGACCGATGCGCCGATATGGCAGAAGGTCCCGCTGGCCACGATAGGGGCGGCCGCGATGCTGACGATCTTCTGGGCCAGCTGCACGGTCCGCATCTCCAGCCGGTCGCCCTTCAGGAGGACGACGAACTCGTCCCCACCAACCCGCGCGATCGTCCCCTGCGCGCCGCAAAGGATCTGCAGCCGCGTGCCGATCTCCTGCAGCACCGCATCGCCTGCCGACTGACCGAACTGTTCGTTCACTGCCTTGAAACGGTCGAGGTTGACGCACAGCATCGCGAAGGGCGTGCCTTCGCCGACATAATCCGCAAGCAGCTCCGAGAGGCTTGTGCGATTGAGCAGCCCGGTCAGATCGTCGTACCGCGCGAGGCGCTTCTTTTCGGCTTCGGTGCGGCGAAAATCCGTCATGTCTTCGCCAACGCCGAGAACGTATTGCCCGGGACGATCGGGGCCGTCCATCACGATGCGCGTCGTCCGGATGTCGAACGATCGGCCATCCTTGCCGATAAAGGTACTCTCGTAGCGGAACGGCCGGTTGATCTGCGCCGCCTTCAGGTCGCGCTGCTCGAATTGTTCGCCGGTGGAGCCGAACAGTTCACGATCGGATCGACCGATGATTTCACTTTCCGGCAAGCCCATAAGGTCGCAGGCCTTTTCATTGACCAGGACGTATTTCCTGGTCGAAAGATCCTTCACGAAGAGTAACGAGGGCAGATTCGCGACGATCGCATCGAGCTGGTTGCGTGCGTGGTTGCGGTCGGTCTCCAAGGCCTTCCTGTCGCGGATGTCCCTGAAAATGGCTGCGAATCCGCCGACACCGCCGAGATCTCCCCAGCGGGCGAGCGACACGTCGGTAAGCAATTCCCCACCATCCGCCGTCTGGACGGGCAATTCCGCAAATTTTCTCAGTTCGCCCGTCGGGCCCAGGGCTTTGACCTGTTCAAGTCTGCTCTGATGTCCGTCACGATAGCGCTCGGGCATCAGGACTTCGATGCTTTTGCCCAGCATCTCGGACGCCGGGCGGCCGAAGAGATCCTCCGCCCCGCCGTTCAGGAGGACGATCTTGCCCTCCCGATCTGCGGCCACGACCGCATCGCTCGTCGCATTGATGACCTTGGTCGCGATGTCCCCCCGCAGCCGATTCCGACGTGCGATCAGCATGCATGAAACGAGGCGTGCGAGCCCCTTCAGCAGGTCGGCACTCTTTTGGTCGAACTCGGCGCGCGGTGTGGAATCGATGATGCACAGGCTGCCGACGCACGACGCGTCCTCCAGGATCAGCGGGGCCCCTGCATAAAAGCGGATACCGCCATCGGCAGTGACCAGCGGGTTGTTGCAAAAGCGCGGATCGCGTGTCGCATCCTGAACCACCAGCAGGTCGCGCTGCTCGACCGTGTAATGGCAGAACGCGATGTCGCGCGGCGTCTCGACAAACGGAAGATTGACCCGCGATTTGAACCATTGCCGGTCGTGATCGATCAGGCTGATCGCGGCACTCTCCACGCCCAGCGAAGACGCGGCCAGCGCGGTCAGATCGTCGAATTCCGTCTCGACCGGGGTGTCGAGCACCGCAAGCTCAGCCAACGCGTGGAGGCGTTGGCCCTCGTCGCGCGGCTGATCGGGATCGGGCGGAACCATACGCCCGCGATAATCGCAAACCCTTATGAAATCGTTCGCGCCCGAAACGCCGCGATCCATCGCCCGTTATCGGCAGAGCCAACGCACAAAAAAGGCGGCCCCGAAAGGCCGCCTCTTGTTGTCCGATTGGCGAACCGATCAGCGCGAATAGAATTCGACGATCAGGTTCGGTTCCATCGTGACGGGGTAGGGCACCTCGTCCAGCTTCGGCACGCGGGTGAAGGTCACCTTGTCGGTGCCTTCCGGCGAGACGTAGTCGGGGATGTCACGCTCGGGCAGGCTCTGCGCTTCGATGACCAGCGCCATGTCCTTTGCCTTGGCACCCAGGCCGATCACGTCACCGACGACGACGCGGCGGCTCGGGATGTTGCACTTGCCGCCATTGACGGTGATGTGGCCGTGGTTGACCAGCTGGCGCGCGGCGAAGATCGTCGGCGCGAACTTGGCGCGGTACACGACCATGTCGAGACGCTGTTCGAGCAGGCCGATCAGGTTCTGACCGGTATCGCCCTTCAGACGGGCCGCTTCCTGGTAGGTGCGCTTGAACTGCTTTTCGGTGACGTCGCCGTAATAGCCCTTCAGCTTCTGCTTCGCGCGCAGCTGCAGGCCGAAGTCGGACATCTTGCCCTTGCGACGCTGGCCGTGCTGGCCGGGGCCGTAGGAACGCTTGTTGACCGGCGAATTCGGGCGACCCCAGATGTTCTCGCCCATCCGGCGATCGAGCTTGTACTTAGCGCTCTTGCGCTTCGACATAATCCATTCCTTCAATTTGCTGGACTGCGCCATTCGCAGCCGTTCAACCCGGCATCGCACCGACGGGAGGAAATCCACGTCGCGGCCACCGCTTCACCGGGGTGCGGGGCCAATCTCGTGAGGCTTTTAAGGAAAGCTCGCGAAGCGAAGCGCGCACATAGCAATATTCGTGCGCGGGTCAAGGTCTCGACAGGATGGCCGGGTCAGGGCAGAGGCAATCGCGATGAGCGAAACCGTAAAGCCCCCCGAAGATTGCGAAACCATGGCCGAAGTGCGCCTCGGCGTAGATACGCTCGACCGCGAGCTGATGCGGCTGATCGCGGTGAGATTTGGCTACATGAGAGCGGCCGCACGGATCAAGCCGGAGCGTGGCCATGTGCGCGACGAGGCGCGCAAGGCTCAGGTGATCGACAACGTGCGCGAAGATGCGCGTAGAGAAGGCATCCCCGAGGCCGCACTGGGCGACATCTGGGATGCCCTGGTCGAAGCGTCGATCGCTTACGAAATGGTCGAATGGGAGCGGTTGCGGAGCAGCTAGCTGCGCGTTCGCGTCAGTTGCCGCCGGGGCCGCCGGTCATCGCACCGCCGGATTTGATTTGGATCTCGGCACCGACTTCGCCGGATTCGAGTGCAGCCCACTGCGCCTCGGTCATGCAGACGCGTCGGCCCATGCGCGAACCGGTCTTCGCGACCTTGCGGCAAACCTTCTTTTCCTTGGCCGGCTTGGCCTGCGCTTCCGACTGGGTCGTGCTGCTATCGCTCTGATCGCGTTCGGATTGTGCCATCAGCGACACAGGAGCGATCAAGACCGCCAGAGCGACGGACCGTGCAATCAAGGACATAAAATAGAACTCTCTGATAACGGAGGTTTTCGGTTGTTAGCCGCTGCATGTGCTATGTCACAGGCAAGCGTTTGTCTAACGAAAAGCCGAACCTCCGCTCGCCGAGAGGTGCCGTCCGGCAACGGACGATTGCAACAGTTCGAGGCTGTGGCGTCCGCCCGCGAAAAAGCCAGATTGGCGATGCCTTTCTAGTCGGGGCGTTTGCTGCCCATTCCCATCACGCTCGAGGTCCTTCCGGACAACGGGCTCCATGCGCCCATATCCGTATTATCGCCCTTGGTCATGGTTTCGGCGTCCACGTTCCGCGTCGCCGCAGCGTCCCATTGCGATTGCAGCATGCAGACACGTTGGGGCATGCGCGTGCCCGTCACCTTGATCCTGCGGCAGACCTTCTTGTCTTTCTTGGCTTCGACTTCGGAGCCATTGGACGCATCGTCGGGCGCGTCCTGAGCGGATAGGGCTATACGGGTGCGACAAGCATTGCGAGTGCCACTGCTTTAGCGATGGGAGTCATGATATTCTCCTGATCTAGCCTTTTGCGTAAGATCAGGAAGTTCCTACCAGTATTTTTCGCAATTGTCTAAATCGCGTTTGGCAATGATACCTTCGGGCCTTAAAGGTACTTAGCTTCTCTTCGCAGACCCGGGGGCACCGCGCCCAGGCTCCCTTTCCAGCGAAGACAGTACACCGCGCAGGGTACGCACCTCGAGGTAATTCCAGCCTGGCTTGGTCAGCACGCCGCGCAGCGTGCGCCGGGTCGCATCTGCCCGCGACTCGGGCAGGAAATAGCCCTTGGGCTCAAGCATGCGCTCGAGATGCGCGATCAGCCCTTCGAGTTCGTCCTGCGGGGCAGGTGGCAGCAGATCTTCCTTGGGCGGCTGCGCCAGTCCTTTCCGCTTGGACCACTCATAGGCGCAAAGGATCACCGCCTGCGCGAGGTTGAGCGATCCGAATTCCGGGTCGATCGGCACGGTCAGGATCGTGCGGGCGAGCGCGACGTCCTCGGTCTCCAGCCCCGAGCGTTCGGGCCCGAACAGGAACGCGCTGCGGCCCGGTTCGGCGTGGATCGCGTCGGCGGCCTGCTCGGGCGTGACCACGGGCTTGGTCACGCCGCGCTTGCGGACTGTGGTGGCGAAGACATGCGCGCAGTCGGCCACCGCATCGGCGGTGCTTTCAAACACCTGCGCTTTGTCGAGGATGAAGTCCGCACCCGCCGCAGCAGGCCCCGCCGAAGGGTTGGGCCAGCCATCGCGCGGGGTGACGAGCCGCATCTCGCCAAGGCCGAAATTGGCCATCGCGCGCGCCGCCTTGCCTATATTCTCGCCCAGTTGCGGGCG
Source organism: Alteriqipengyuania abyssalis (assembly GCF_019857185.1). Taxonomy (GTDB): domain Bacteria; phylum Pseudomonadota; class Alphaproteobacteria; order Sphingomonadales; family Sphingomonadaceae; genus Alteriqipengyuania; species Alteriqipengyuania abyssalis. The sequence continues at coordinate 611,406 of NZ_JAHWXP010000001.1, forward strand.
GACGAGAACGATGACGGGTTTCTCGCTCAGCGCTTGATCCGGCGATAGAGCATGTAGCCGGCCCCTGCCACGAGGCCGACCGGCCAGGTGATGACGGGCAGAAGCGCCGCGCCGACCACGCCGACCGCCGCGCCGGTCAGGACGGGCTTGGTGGAGGGATGATCCATCCCCTGTTTCATCATGCCGCTGAGTTCAGCCTTGGCGTCCTCGACCCAGTCCTGGCCGTTGCCGGGCTCTTTTTCGTCCATTGCTTATCTCCCGGGATAGACGGGGAAGGCGGCGCACAATTCGCCGACTTCGGCGCGCACGGCCTGTTCGATCTGGGCATCGCCCTCCGGCCCGTTCTTCGCGAGGCCTTCGACCACCCGCGCGATCAGTTCGCCGATCTTGGTGAACTCGTCGGTGCCGAAGCCGCGGGTCGTGCCCGCCGGGCTTCCAAGCCGCAGACCGCTGGTGATGAAGGGGCTGCGCTTGTCGAACGGAATGCCGTTCTTGTTGCAGGTGAGAAAAGCCCGATCGAGCCCCTTCTCGGCGTCCTTGCCGGTTACGTCCTTGGCAGTCAGGTCGACCAGCATCGAGTGATTGTCCGTCCCGCCGGAGACGATCCGCAACCCGTGCGCTTCGAGGCTGGCGGCGAGCGCGCGTGCGTTGTCGACCACGCGGCTTGCGTATTCCTTGAACTCGGGCCGCAGCGCTTCGCGGAAGGCGACCGCCTTGGCGGCGACGATGTGCATCAGCGGGCCACCCTGCATCCCGGGGAAGACCGCCATGTTGAGCGGCTTCGAATACTTCTCGTCATTCCACAGGATCACGCCCGAGCGCGGACCGCGCAGGCTTTTGTGCGTCGTGGTGGTGACGATGTCGCAATGCGGGAAGGGGGAGGGGTGGGCGCCGCCTGCGACGAGACCCGAGATGTGGCTCATGTCGCACAGCAGGATCGCGCCCACTTCATCGGCGATCTTTCGGAAGGCCTCGAAATCCCACACGCGCGAATAGGCGGTGCCGCCGCAGATGATCAGCTTGGGCATGTGCTCGCGCGCGGTCGCCGCAACCGCGTCCATGTCGATCAGCTCGTCGGCCTCGCGCACGCCGTAGGGCACCGGGTTGAACCACTTGCCGCTCATGTTCACCGGCGATCCGTGGGTCAGGTGCCCGCCCGAATTGAGGTCGAGCCCCATGAAGGTGTCGCCCGGTTGCAGCATCGCGAGGAACACCGCTTGGTTCATCTGGCTGCCGGAGTTGGGCTGCACGTTGGCGAATTCGCAGCCGAACAGCTGCTTCGCGCGGTCGATCGCCAGCGTTTCGACGACGTCGGCATATTCGCATCCGCCATAATAGCGCTTGCCAGGATAGCCCTCGGCATACTTGTTGGTGAACACGCTGCCCGCCGCCTCCAGCACCGCAGTGCTGGCGATGTTCTCGCTCGCGATCAGTTCGATCTTGTCGCGCTGACGGTTCAGCTCGCTGCGAATCGCCGCGTGGATCTCGGGATCCGCATCGGCGAGCGTGTCGTGCCAGAAGCGATCTTCGGGGGTGCGCGAATCGCTGGTGGGGGCGGTCTGTGTGGCCATGGTGTCAGGCGCCTTCGGTAGCGGTGGGGTTGGAGAGCTTGTCGACACGGCGCTGGTGCCGGTCGCCCGCGAACGCGGTTTCGAGGAAGGTCTGGACGCAGGCCTTGGCCTGTTCGATCCCGATCAGCCGCGCGCCCATCGCGATCACGTTCGCGTCGTTATGCTCGCGCGCGAGCCTGGCGGAAAGCTGCTCGGATACGAGCGCGCAGCGCACCTGCGGATTGCGGTTCACCGCCATCGAGATGCCGAGACCGCTGCCGCACAGCGCAATACCGCGCATCGCGGTGCCATCTGCAACCACGCTGGCGAGCTTATAGCCGTAGTCTGGATAATCGACGCTGTCGGGAGTGTGCGGGCCAAGGTCGGCGACCTCGTGCCCCTTCTCGACGAGCCATTCGTGAAGCGCCGCCTTCATATCGAGCGCGGCATGGTCTGAAGCTATCGCGATACGCATGGGGGGCACATAAGACGAGGCGCGGGCGAGCGCCACACCTAATGGGCAGGGATTTCCCCAGCGTGTCGACGCCGCGCGCCGTACTCCGTAAGGCTAAAGGTCGGAGTGCCGGGGCGCGCCGCCACGCGTTAAAGCGCGTTCGCCTCGAGTTCGGTATAGGGCAGGCTCCGAATTGCATAGCATTCCTGTTTGCGCTCGGTCGGAACGCTGTTGGTGCACTGATTGACGAAATTGGCGCGCCTGGTGGCCAGTCGCTCACACTGGCTGAAGCCAAATTGCGCAACGCAGCCGCCCGCCGCGCTGCCGTTGTTGCTCATCGCCTCCTCGAATGCGTCGCCGTCCTTATGGCCAGGCATCTTCCACCTTTCGTCGATGATCCAGGCATAGCGATCCAGCACGGCCTCGGGGGCATTCTCCGCAGTCCAAGGGTTGGCAAGATTGGCGCGGACCATGGGGTTTTGCGCATAGAGGCGTAGCGGTCGGGTCGATGGCTTCTGGTCCGACCGGATTGTGTCGATCGTCTGTCCGTCGCTCGACTTAACCGTGACTTGGTAAGCCTTGCCGACCACGGTGCGACGCTGATCACTGCGGACCTTCTCCCAGCCTGCCATGATCGGGGTAAAAGCGATTTCCAGATCGACCGAGCGATCCCCCGAGCCAAGCGCTTCGGCAGCCTCCGGGGACATCGGCAGGAAGTCCAGCTGCCCGGTGCCTTCGAGCGCAAGCGCGAAATTAAGCCCCTCAGAACCGCTGTCACTGGCGCTGAAGCTGACCATCGTGCGATCATACAATCCATCGATGGGGAAGCCCTTGCGATCGAAATCGTAGTCTTCGAGCCTGCCGCGAAGTTCGACCGTGTAGGTCTGCGCAGACACGCTTTCATCAACCAGTTTCTTGAACTCGTCGAAATGCTCTTCGAGGAATCGCCTGCGCTCGAATTCGTTCTCGAACGTCAGATTCAGCGGCTTGGTCATCATCCGGTCGAGAGATGCAGGTTCGCCCGACATTCGGTGGTAGAGATAGGCGAGATTGATCGCGTTTATCTCCAGATCGCCGGCCCTCTTCGGACCTTCGACATAGAGATCGCTCTGACCACCGCTTTCGTCGGCGCTGCCCGCTGCCGCCTCGTCGGCCGCCGAAGCATCTCCATCGGCTTTTTCGGCATCGGCTCCCGAGCACCCCGCGAGAGCAAGAGCTGCAAGTCCTGAAAACGCCAAGGCCGTGATATTCGCAAAACGCATAAAGAATCCCCCTTTCTTCAATTGAAAAAAGGGGGATTGTGTCCGCTATGTCAACATTGGCGGGTCTCTTGACCCGCCAGAAACCTACTGATCCAAGAAGCTGCGCATCTTGCGCGAGCGGCTCGGGTGCTTGAGCTTGCGCAGCGCCTTGGCCTCGATCTGGCGGATACGTTCGCGGGTGACCGAGAACTGCTGGCCGACTTCTTCGAGCGTGTGATCGGTGTTCATCCCGATGCCGAAGCGCATGCGCAGCACGCGTTCTTCGCGCGGGGTCAGGCTGGCGAGCACGCGGGTGACGGTTTCCTTGAGGTTGCTCTGGATTGCGGCATCGACGGGGATGATCGCGTTCTTGTCCTCAATGAAATCGCCCAGATGCGAATCTTCCTCGTCGCCGATCGGCGTTTCGAGGCTGATCGGCTCCTTGGCGATCTTCATCACCTTGCGCACCTTTTCGAGCGGCATCGAAAGACGCTCGGCCATTTCTTCCGGCGTCGGCTCGCGACCCTGCTCGTGGAGGAACTGGCGGCTCGTGCGGACCAGCTTGTTGATCGTCTCGATCATGTGCACCGGAATACGGATGGTGCGCGCCTGATCGGCGATCGAGCGGGTGATCGCCTGCCGGATCCACCACGTCGCGTAGGTGCTGAACTTGTAACCGCGGCGATACTCGAACTTGTCGACCGCCTTCATCAGGCCGATGTTCCCTTCCTGGATCAGGTCGAGGAACTGCAGCCCGCGGTTGGTGTATTTCTTGGCGATGGAAATCACGAGGCGCAGGTTCGCCTCGACCATTTCCTTCTTGGCGATGCGTGCCTCACGCTCGCCCTTCTGGACCATGTTCACGATCCGGCGGAATTCTTCCAGCGCCATGCCGGTCTGGCTGGCGATGTCGGAGATCTCGGTGCGGATGCGTTCGATCGACTCGGCTTCCTTCTCCGCGAAGGCGGCCCACTTCTTGTCCTTGGTGCGGCTGGTCAGCCATTCGTCGTCCAACTCGTTGCCGAGATAGGCGTCGAGGAAGTCGATCCGCTTGATCTTGTGGCGTTCGGCAAGCCGCAGCATCTGGCCGCCCAGCGCGGTCAGGCGGCGGTTGAAGGCGTAGAGGTTGTCGACCAGGAATTCGATCTTGGTCGCGTGGAACTGCACGCTTTCCACTTCCGCGGTCAGCTGTTCGCGCAGGTCCTCGTACTTCTTTTCCTTGGCGGCCGGGAAGGCATCCCCGCGGCCGAGCACGTCGACGCGTTCCGCCTGAAGTTTCTCGAACTTCTTGAACAGGTCGGTGATGCGCGCGAAGCGCTCCAGCGCGTCGGGCTTGAGCGCGGCCTCCATCTGGGCCAGCGACATCGTGTTGTCTTCTTCGTCGTCGTCGTCGCGGCGCTTGCTCTCGCCGTCGCCGTCTTCGTCGCCTTCGGCGGTCTCGTCATCGTCGTCGTCGTCATCCTCGCGGATGGTCGGGCCGGCGGTTTCCTCGGAGATTTCGCCGCTGTCGTCCTCGTTTTCCTCCTCCATCTTGTCGACGGGAGGTTCCTTGGACAGCATCGCGTCGAGATCGAGGATCTCGCGCAGCTGCATCTCGCCTTCGTTGAGCGCGTCGGACCACTGGATGATCGCGTGGAAGGTGATCGGGCTCTCGCACAGCCCGATAATCATCGTGTCGCGCCCGGCCTCGATCCGCTTGGCGATGGCGATTTCGCCCTCGCGGCTGAGCAGTTCGACCGCGCCCATTTCGCGCAGGTACATGCGCACCGGGTCATCGGTGCGTGCATCGACGGTCTTCTTGGCGGCGGCGGCAGCGGGCTTGTCGGCCTTCTTGGTGTCCGAATCGGCCGCGATCTCCTCGACCTCGTCCTTCTCCGCCTCGACCTCGTCGTCCGACTCGACGATCTGGACGCCCATTTCCGAAATCGCGGCCTGGATGTCCTCGATCTGGTCGGAGCTCATTTCGCCTTGCGGCAGCGCTTCGTTAAGCTCGTCATAGGTGACGTAGCCGCGCTTTTTCGCCTTTGCGATGAGCTTCTTGATCGACGCCTCGTTAAGGTCGATCAGAGGAGCATCTTCGGTGTCTTTGGTCTTCGCTTCGGATGCCATGGGCTATTGAAAATCCGTTTCCGTGCCGCTGTGTTCCCCATTATCGCCAGGAACAGCAGCGGCTTTTGAATCTCGTATCGGTGTCGCTCGCGCGATCCGTCTCGTCGCCATCTGGCCCAAGCGAGCGTCGAACGCCAGCTTCCGCTTGAGCAGACGCTGCTGTTCGGCGAACGCGCCTTCGGGATCGTGTTCGAAACGCTCCGTCGCGGCAGCCAGCGCCTTTTCAAGCGCCGGCCCTTCGACCAGCAACTCGATGGCTTCGGCCAGGTCCTCGCGCGCGGTCGCTGCATCGTGGGCTTCTCTAGGCAAGCCAGATACGGATTGTTCAGCGGACCGGGAGCCCCAGCGCTCGTGGAATATGGCCTTTTTACCGTCGGCTTCAAGCGTTTCTGCGCGTTCGAGCACAGGATCGAACAAAGAAAATGTCGCAGGGTCGATCTCGCCCAGCTCGGCAAGCGCCTCGCGGTGGCTCTCGACCAGGTCGGGAAACCGGGCGAGCTGGCCCACCACATCGGCCAGCAGGCGCTGCCGCTGGCCGCCTTGCGAGAGGTTGGCGAGCCGCTTGGCAAGCTCGGGCGAAAGCGGCTCCGGCTCATCGCGGCGCCATTGCTTGCGCGGCTGAAACGGCGCTTTTTCGCGGCGCGGGAAGGCGAAGGCGGAGAATTTGTCGAGCAGGTCGCGGCGGTAGAGCGAGCGGACATCGGGCTCTTCGATGGCCTCGATATGGGTCATCAGACGGGCCTTCAGCCCCGCCTTCGCCTCCGGCGTATCGAGCGGCGCAGCCTGCATTTCGAGCGTCCACAATGCCTCCAGCAGCGACTGCGCGCTGCCCAGCACCTGTTCGAAAGCTGCAACACCTTTTTTCTTTATGAGGTCGTCCGGGTCGAGCCCGGCGGGCAGCCATGCGATCTTGAGCGAGTGCCCCGGCTTCAAAAGCGGTAGTGCCCGCTCGATCGCGCGGCGCACCGCGCGCTGGCCTGCGGCATCGCCATCGAAGCACAGGATCGGGCATGACACGTGGCGCCATAGCTCCTCGATGTGATTCTCGGTTAGCGCCGTGCCGAGCGGGGCGACGCCTTCCGCGATCCCTGCATTGGCGAGCGCGATGACATCCATATAGCCTTCGACGACCACGATCCGGTCGCTCTTGCGCGCGGCCGGGCTGGCGCGATGGATGTTGTAGAGCGTGCGCCCCTTGTCGAACAAAGGCGTCTCGGGCGAGTTGAGATATTTGGGCGCGCCGTCCTTCGCCGTCAGGATGCGCCCGCCGAACGCGATCACCCGCCCGCGCACATCGTGGATCGGCAGCATCAGCCGGTCGCGGAAACGGTCGTACGGGTCCTTGCCGTCGATCGCGATCCGAAGCCCGCCTTCGACCAGAAGTTGCGGCGGTAGCGTGCCGAGCGCGGTGGGCAGAGCCTGCCGCTCGTCCGGCGCATAGCCGAAGCCAAACTCGCGCATCGTCGCCTGGGAGAAGCCGCGCTTGCCCAGATAATCGCGCGCTGCGCTGCCCCGTGGTCCCGCCAGTTCGCGCACGAAGAATTCCTGCGCAGCGCCCATCGCGTCGTGCAGCCCGGCACGGCGTTTGGCCTTTTGGGCTTCGCGCGGGTCGGGCGCGGGCATCTCCATCCCCGCGGTCACCGCCAGTTCCTTGACCGCATCCATGAAGGTGAGGCCGCGCTGGTCGGTCATCCAGCGGATCACATCGCCATGCGCGCCGCAGCCGAAGCAGTGGTAGAAGCCCTTCTGGTCGTTGACCGTGAAGCTGGGCGTCTTCTCGTCATGAAACGGGCAGCACGCCTTCCACTCGCGCCCTGCGCGCTGCAGCTTGGTCGTCCGCATGATGACGCTGGAAAGCGTCACCCGCGTGCGCAGCTGATCGAGCCATTGTGGAGAGAGCGCCATTGGATGCGTTCTAGCCGTTCGCACCCGCCGAAGTCGAGATACGAACGGCCTGCCGGATCAGGGGGCGGTGTCGTCCTGCTTTTCAATCTTGGGCGGGAAGGGGCCGGTTGCCAGCGCGATCTTTTCATCCGCGCGCAGCGTGTAGGCTTCCGCCGGGCCTTCGGGCGGCAGGGTGCTCTGCCAGAAAAACGTGATCGGCTCGCCCGTGCCCCAGTTGTTGCCGCCCACCGCGCGCCACACCAGCGTGCCGTTATCATCCTCGACCCGGATCACCCCATCGGGTCCGAGCGCCTTGGCCGCCTGCTTGCGGTCGTAGCCGATCGCGCCGGTGAAGCCGTAAGCCTCGCGCACGGTGCCGAACACGGTGGCCGCCGCGACCTCGTCCAGCCCCACGGGCCGGGTGAAGGGCGGATCATTGGGCGCGTCCGTGCCAGGGGTCACGATATGGACATAGGTATAGACCGTCCCCTCGGGCATATCCTCGGGGTCGCAGGTGTCGTATTCTTCGGGGCACGCAACGTAGCTGACGATATCGCCGATCGAGCGCCCGCCCGCGATGATCGAAGCCTCGATCTCGGGGCCGAGCGGGCCTTCGATCTTCGCCCCGACCTTAAGCTCGCCAAAATCGGACGCGACCAGATTGCGCGGTTCGGACGGAGCATCGCTGGTCGCCGTGGGCGAGGGGGCAGGGGCGGGCTCCGCCTCTTCCGATCCGCCCGAACAGGCGGCCAGTGCCAGCAGTGCGGCACAACAGGCGAAGCGTGAAATCACTGCAACGCCTCTTTCACCCAGCCCGAGGTGCGCGTCATGTCCAGCGTCGCGCCGTGGCGCGCCTTCAGCTCGGCCATGACCTTGCCCATCGACTTGATATCGGCTGCACCCAGATCGGTCTTCACCTGGTCGATCGCGGCGCGAGTCTCGGCCTCGTCCATCTGCTTGGGGAGGAATTCCTCGATCACGGCCAGTTCGGCCTCTTCCTGCGCGGCAAGCTCGTCGCGCCCGCCATCGCGGTACATTGCGATCGACTCCTTGCGCTGCTTGGCCATCTTCATCAGCACGTCGGTCACCAGCTCGTCGTCGCCCACCTCGCCCTTGGCGGTGCGCTGCTCGATATCGCGATCCTTGATCTTGGCCTGGATGAGGCGGAGCGCGGCCGTCCGCTCCTTGTTGCCGCCCTTCATTGCGGCGATCGTTTCCTGCTTGATGGTATCGCGAATCATGGTTTCCGGTTTGCCTTTATCTCTTATCTCTTCAGACGAGCGCCTATAACAAATGTTCCTGTGGGTGGGAGACGCTTCGCGCGCTTGACGGGCGCGGAGTGCACGCCTAGCCGGATGGCTTAGCACACATCGCCGGACACACTTAAAGGAACGGACAAGCCCATGGCTTCAGCCGAGATCACTCCTGCGCAGCCTGAAGGCGCGACGGGCCTGTTGCTTCTTGCCGATGGTACGGCCCTGTGGGGTATCGGCTGCGGAGCCGAGGGAAGCGCCGTTGGGGAGGTGTGTTTCAACACCTCGATGACCGGCTATCAGGAAGTGATGACCGACCCGAGCTATGCCGGGCAGATCGTCACCTTCACCTTCCCGCACATCGGCAATGTCGGCGCGAATCCGGAAGACATCGAGAGCAAGGTGGAGAGCGCGCTTGGCTGCATCATGCGCGAAATTCCCACGGGGCCGAGCAATTTCCGCTCCACGCTGGATCTCGACACCTGGCTGAAGGACGAGGGCAAGATCGGCCTCGCTGGCGTCGACACCCGCGCGCTGACCCGGCTCATCCGCCTGAACGGCGCACCCAATGCGGTGATCGCGCACAGCGCCGACGGCGTGTTCGACCTCGACGCGCTCTTGCAGAAAGCGCGCGAGTGGCCGGGGCTGGAAGGCATGGATCTCGCCCGGCGTGTGTCGCGCAAGGCGCACGAAGGCTGGCGCGGAGGCGCGTGGGAGCTGGGCAAGGGCTATGGCGAGAGCGCCGCGGAGAAGCCGCACGTGGTCGCGATCGACTACGGCGCGAAGGACAATATCTTCCGTCAGCTGGTCCGCGCGGGCGCGCGGGTAACGGTGGTGCCCGCCGAAACCTCGCTGGAAGATGTGCTGGCGCACGAGCCCGACGGCGTGTTCCTCTCCAACGGCCCGGGCGACCCTGCCGCGACCGGCGCCTATGCGGTGCCGGTGATCGCCGGCCTGCTGGAGCGTGATGTGCCGATCTTCGGCATTTGTCTCGGCCACCAGCTGCTCGGCCTCGCGGCGGGGGCAAAGACTGCCAAGATGTTCCAGGGCCACCGCGGTGCCAACCACCCCGTCCAGCGCGTGGGCGAGGGCTGGGGCGAGGCGACCGGTCTGGTCGAGATCACCAGCATGAACCACGGCTTCGCAGTCGACGGCGACACGCTGCCCGCGAATGTCGAGCAGACGCACGTCTCGCTGTTCGACGGCACCAATTGCGGCATCGCGATCAAGGGTAAGCGCGCGTTCGGGGTGCAATATCACCCCGAGGCGAGCCCCGGCCCGCAGGACAGTTTCTACCTGTTCGAAAAGTTCGTGGGGATGCTGGGGGAATAGAAATGGCAGTAGTCAAGAACTTCAAAACTGAGCCCCAGAATTCTCGTGTGGGTCACACGGAGTGCTCCGGCATCATTCGAGCTGTCGAGGTAGGTGGAGAGAAATACGTGCAAATCGACACGTATGGTTCGAGTGAGCGGGAGTTTCAGAACAAGTTGTCTCAGTCGCTTCGCCTCACAGAATCTGCCTTCAACCAACTGAAGAAGCTTGGCGAAGCACACTTCTGATGCCGAACAAGGCCGACATTTTCTTTGACTTTCACTTCTCCCCTCCCCGTGGGGAGGGGTTGGGGGTGGGGGTTCGGCGTTGATGGCCGGGTGCTTCGCCTCGAACGTGGTACACCCATCCCCCGGCCCCTTCCCTCAAGGGATGGGGAGGTCAGGCGTTGCGTGCGATTTCGATCTCGCGCGCGATAGTCGCGAGAACGCCGTCGGTGTTCTCGAGGACGTCGTGGTTCCAGAAGCGGATGATGCGGTAACCGTGCGCCTCGATATGCGCGGTACGCGCGGCGTCGGTATGTGCGGAGTGCTGGCCGCCGTCGCATTCGATTGCGATGCGAAGCGATCGGCAGGCGAAGTCCACGACGAAATCTCCGATCTGGTGCTGGCGGACGAACTTCGCGCCGCGGAGCTGGCTGCTGCGAAGGTGCGTCCACAGGCGCTGTTCGGCATCGGTAGGACGGTTGCGCAATTCGCGCGCCACGCCGGTCAATCGCTTCTCCACCATCGCCGTACACCCATCCCCAACCCCTTCCCTCAAGGGAAGGGGCTTTTGTGGGCGATACCTGCGGCGCTCGCAAGCCTCGCCGGCCCCGCGCTCGCCCAAGCCCCCGCGCCCGCGCAGGAATGGCCCGCGGTCGAACTCGCGCCCGGCGTGGTCTTCGCCGCCGATGGCTCGGTTGAGATCGAGGCAGGGCCGGGCGGGGTGCCGGTGGTCACCTTCTGGCGGCCGGTGCTCTTTCGCGAAGAGAGCAAATACCCCGTCGGCGGGCGGATGGATTGCCGCGTGGTCGCCGCCACTCAAGGCTACAGCGACGCCGCCTTCGACCTCGAAGCGACCTACGAAGCGGAAAAAAGCCAGCGCAAGCGCGAGGGGCATATCGAGGAAGACCGCGCGCGCGCCTATGACGGTGATGTGCGCGAGCTCGACATCATCACCCGCCGCCGCAAGCCGCATGATCACCACGTTCTGAGCTACATCGCGATCAAGCGCGATACGCAGCTGGTCCAGATTCGTCGCAATTGTTCCTTCGTTCATGGCTATGAGGTCGGCACGGTCGACTATCTCGCCTACGTCAATCGCTATACCGGCCTGCGCATCGCCGCGCCTCAAACCCCCTCGGAGTCCTGATGCCCAAACGTACCGACATTTCCTCCATCCTCGTCATCGGCGCAGGCCCCATCATCATCGGGCAGGCGTGCGAGTTCGATTATTCGGGCACGCAGGCGATCAAGGCGCTGAAGGAGGAGGGCTATCGCGTCATCCTCGTCAATTCGAACCCGGCGACGATCATGACCGATCCCGAGTTCGCCGACGCGACCTATATCGAGCCGATCACGCCCGAGGTGGTCGAGAAGATCATCGCCAAGGAAAAGCCCGACGCGCTGCTGCCGACGATGGGCGGGCAGACCGCGCTGAACTGTGCGCTCAAACTGTTCGAAAGCGGCGCGCTGGAGCGGCACGGGGTGCAGATGATCGGCGCGGATGCCGACGCGATCGACAAGGCGGAGAACCGCCAGCGCTTCCGCGAGGCGATGGACAAGATCGGCCTGGAAAGCGCGGTCAGCGGCGTCGCCAACACGGTCGAGCAGGCGTTCGAGGTGCTCGAGCGGACCGGCTTGCCGTCGATCATCCGTCCGAGCTTCACCCTGGGCGGGACCGGTGGCGGGATTGCCTACAACAAGACGGAATTCGAGCGGATCGTGCGCGAGGGGCTCGACGCGAGCCCGACCACCGAGGTGCTGATCGAGGAATCGCTGCTCGGGTGGAAAGAATACGAGATGGAGGTTGTCCGCGATCGCAAGGACAACTGCATCATCATCTGCTCGATCGAGAACGTCGATCCGATGGGCGTCCATACGGGCGATTCGATCACCGTCGCGCCCGCGCTGACGCTGACCGACAAGGAATACCAGATCATGCGCTCCGCCAGCATCGCGGTGCTGCGCGAGATCGGGGTGGAGACGGGCGGCTCGAACGTGCAGTTCGCGGTCAATCCCGAGAACGGCCGCCTCATCGTGATCGAAATGAACCCGCGCGTCTCGCGCTCGTCCGCGCTGGCATCGAAGGCGACCGGCTTCCCCATCGCGCGCGTCGCGGCGAAGCTGGCAGTCGGCTACACGCTGGACGAGATCACCAACGAGATCACCGGCGCGACACCCGCGAGCTTCGAGCCGACGATCGACTATGTCGTCACCAAGATCCCCCGCTTTGCGTTCGAGAAGTTCAAGGGCGCCGAACCGGTGCTCTCCACCGCGATGAAGTCGGTCGGCGAGGTCATGGCGATCGGCCGTTCCTTCCCCGAAAGCCTGCAGAAGGCGTTGCGCGGTCTGGAAACCGGGCTCGACGGGCTCGACCCGGTCGAGGAGCTGGAAGACGCCTCGCACGACCAGATCCTCGCCGCGATCAGCCGCCGCACGCCCTCGCGCCTGCTCGGCATCGGGCAGGCGTTCCGCGCCGGTCTGCCGTTCGAAACGATCCGCGAGACGACCACCTATGATCCGTGGTTCCTGCGCCAGATCGAAGCCATCGTTGAGGCGGAGAAGCAGGTCGCCGAAAACGGCCTGCCGCGCGATGCGGCTGAGCTGCGCAAGCTGAAGGCGATGGGCTTTTCCGATGCCCAGCTCGCACGGCTTGCGGTCCAGTCGGTCGGCGCGGCACCGGGTGCTCAGGCTGCCCGTTCGGGTCTGCTGCACGATGCGATGCAGGCGATGGCAGGTGCGACCAGCGCCGAGGAAGTGCGCAAGCTTCGCCACAAGCTGGGCGTGCTGCCGGTCTACAAGCGGATCGACAGCTGCGCCGCCGAGTTCGAAGCCGTCACGCCCTACATGTATTCGACCTACGAGGCCCCGGCCTTCGGCGCCCCGGCGGATGAATCCGATCCGTCGGATCGCAGGAAGATCGTCATTCTGGGCGGTGGTCCGAACCGGATCGGGCAGGGCATCGAGTTCGACTACTGCTGCGTCCACGCCTGTTTCGCGCTGAGCGAAGCCGGGTTCGAGACGATCATGGTCAACTGCAACCCGGAAACCGTCTCGACCGACTACGACACCTCCGACCGTCTCTATTTCGAACCGCTGACTGCGGAAGACGTGCTCGAGATCCTCGCGCGCGAGATGGTGAAGGGGGAACTGGTCGGGGTGATCGTCCAGTTCGGCGGGCAGACCCCGCTCAAGCTGGCGCAGGCGCTGGAGGACGAGGGGATTCCGATCCTCGGCACCAGCCCCGACGCGATCGACCTGGCCGAGGACCGCGAGCGTTTCGCGAAGCTGGTCAACAAGCTGAAGCTGATGCAGCCCGACAACGGCATCGCCAAGAGCCGCGATGAAGCCGCCGCCGCTGCGCGCAAGATCGGCTATCCCGTGCTGCTGCGCCCGTCCTACGTGCTCGGCGGCAGCGCGATGCAGGTGGTCGATTCCGAGGCCCAGCTGGACGACTACATCGCCAGCGCGGTGAAGGTGTCGGGCGAAAGCCCGGTGCTGGTCGACCAGTATCTGCGCGATGCGATCGAATGCGATGTCGACGTGTTGTGCGACGGGACCGACATCGTCGTCGCGGGCGTGATGCAGCATGTCGAGGAAGCGGGCGTGCACTCGGGCGACAGTGCCTGCACCCTGCCGCCCTATTCGCTGAGCGCGGAGGTGGTCGAGGAGATCGAGCGCCAGTCCGAAGCGCTGGCGCGCGAGCTCAAGGTGGTGGGCCTGATGAACGCGCAGTTCGCGGTCAAGGAAGGCGAAATCTATCTCATCGAGGTCAACCCGCGCGCAAGCCGCACGGTGCCCTTCGTCGCCAAGACCATCGGGCAGCCGATCGCCAAATATGCCGCGCGGATCATGGCGGGTGAAAAGCTGGCCGACCTGCCGCCGATCAACCGCGAGCTGGACTATGTCGCGGTCAAGGAAGCGGTGTTCCCCTGGGGCCGCTTCCCCGGCGTGGACCCGGTTCTCTCACCCGAAATGAAGTCCACCGGCGAGGTGATGGGGCTGGACCGCGATTTCGCACTCGCCTTCGCCAAGGCGCAGCTGGGCGCAGGGATGATGCTGCCTCGCAGCGGCAGGGCGTTCGTGTCGGTGAAGGATGGCGACAAGCCGGGCATCGTCGATGCGGTGCGCGGCCTGGTGGAAGACGGGTTCGAAATCGTCGCGACCGGTGGCACCCACGCGTACCTCGCCGATCAGGGCCTCCCGGTCACGCTGGTCAACAAGGTCGCGCAAGGCCGCCCGCATATCGTCGACCGGATCATCGACCACGAAATCGACCTGATCCTGAACACCACCGAAGGCTGGCAGAGCCTGCGCGACAGCCAGTCGATCCGCGCGAGCGCGCTGGAACACAAGGTGCCGTATTTCACCACTGCATCTGCCGGTCGCGCAGCTGTGGAGGCGATTACCGCGCTTACGTCTCAACCGCTTGAAGTTCGCTCTCTGCAATCCTATTATTCCGGGACCTGACGTCCGCTCTTCTCCCCGAAAACCGCTCCCTGCCTCTACCGCCCCGATCCGGGCGCGGCGCGGGCGGGACTTTCGGAAAAGACGTGGCGGGCGTGCAGACCATTTAGGATAGATCGGGGGTACCCATGGAAAAAGTTCCGATGCTGGCAGAAGGCTACGAGCGGCTTACGGCCGATCTGAAAGCCCTGCGCGCGGAACGTCCGAAGATCGTCGACGCGATTGAAGAAGCGCGTGCACATGGCGATCTTTCGGAAAACGCCGAATATCACGCTGCGAAGGAGCGGCAGGGCCAGGTCGAGGCGCAAATCGCCGAGATCGAAGACCGGGTGACCCGCGCGCAGATCATCGATCCCTCGACCCTGTCGGGCGACAAGGTGGTGTTCGGCGCAACCGTGACCCTGCTGGACGAGGACGACAAGCCGATCAAATACCAGATCGTCGGCCAGACCGAGGCGGACGCAAAGTCAGCCCGCATCTCCTACAACTCGCCCTTGGCGCGCGCGCTGATCGGCAAGAAGGTGGGTGAAGAGGTCGAGGTGACGGTGCCCTCGGGCGACAAGTTCTACCTCGTCGACAAGATCGAATTCATCTGAGCCTGCCGGCCTGACCCGCTGGAACTGCGGCGTCAGGCCAGGGGCTTCTCCATCGCATAATTGTGGATCGGCACGCTGCGGCCCGCGTGTTCCATCCTGAAGTCGCGTCTGTGCTCGACGCGATAGCCTGCCCGTTCGAATGCGGGGCGGGCCAGTTCGCTTGCCTCGGTATAGAGCCGCGGTGTGCGCGCATCCCGGGCGAACCGTTCGGCGCGGGCCAGCAATTGTTCGGCCAGCCCGCGCCGGGTGTGGTCGGGATCGCAGTAGAGATGGTCGACGTGACAGCCATCCGCCTCCGGCACTTCAAGAAGCGTGTAGGCGCAGGGGTGGTCGCCTTCGTCCGCCGCGATAAAGATCGTCTGCCCATCGCGCACCCGCTCGATAAAATAGCGGTCGTCGCCATGGCGCGCGGCCCACGCCGCAACCTGATCGCGCGAATAGGCGCGCGGACCGATCAGCTCGATCGCGCGCACCGCGATGGCAGCCAGCGCATCCGCGTCATCCTCGCGGAAAAGGCGGATGCGATAGCTCATGCGAGGGCGATAGCGCTCAGGCTGCGGGTTCGAGCAGCTTGTGGATGTGGACGATCACGTATTTCATTTCCGCATCGTCGACCGTGCGCTGCGCATTGGCACGCCAGGCTTCCTCGGCCTGTTCGTAGGTGCTGAATACGCCCACAACGTGGATGCTTTCCGGATCCTGAAATTCGACCGAGCGCGGGTCTTTCACCCGGCCGCCCATCACGAGGTGGAGGAGCTGGGGGGAGGTGGTTTCCTGAACGTTGTTGTCCGAATTTTGCGACATCGGGGGGCCTTCCGCTGAGTTTGAAATGGATATGAAAAGGGCCCGCACGCCTTAACGCGCGCGGGCCCAAAAACAACAAGCGGGGCGGGGTTAGCGCCTCCAAACTTGCATGAAGTGATTAGAAGGGAAGCGCGGACCTGAGATCGCGATAGCCGCGACCGGCCTTGCGTGCTGCACGACGACCGGCGTGACGCGCGGCGTCCTTCTGGCGATCGGCATAATAGGCCGCGTTACGACGGGCTGCACGGCTGCCGAAGGCGACATCGTCGCCAAGGTCGACCAAGCGGTCACCACCGTGGCGGGTCGCATCGCCGAGCTTGCTGGCCATGCCGCTGGCATAGGCCATGCCCAGATCGGCCAGGTGATCGGCAAAGCCGACCGCGCGACCGGTCAATTCGCGACCCTTCGAGGTGCGCGAGCCGAGTGCGAGGCCGATCAGAGCGACCGCGCTGACGGTCAGGATCGGGTGTTCCTTGACGAATTCGGTCGCGGTGTCCGTCGCATCGCGCGCCATGTCGGCAAGGCTGCGCTCTTCGTTGCGGCGTTCGCTCTGTTCGATCTTGCGGCGCAGTTCGTCGCGCTGTTCCTGGGTGCTCATGCTTGGTCTCCAGCCTTGAAAGTGTGCTTTGATTGTAAAGCGCTGGGATGGCGCGAGAGTTCCGGGTCGGGCCCGGCTGTCAGTCGATTTCGTCCCACGCATAGTCCTCATCGTCCGATTTGTCGGACCGGCCACCGCCGAGCGCCCACCAGCCCACCACCGCCGCGATCACCGCGCCGATGCCGTAGGACGCCGGTTTGTGCTTCTCGGCCAGCTCCTTGCCCTCTTCGAAGATGTCGGTCGCGCCGAGCAGGGCGGAGCTGGCGATCCGGGCGACAATGCCCTTTTCCTCCACATCGCCCTTCAGATGGTCGATATCGTCCATCACCAGCGCGCGCGCCGCATCGCGCAGCGCGCGGTCTTCTTCCATCCGGGCCTTGTGCGGCTTCATGCGCGGTCCCCCTTGAAGGCCTGGCTGACCCGCTTGAAGCGCGAGCGTGCGACCAGCCCGACGATGATCATCAGCACCAGAAGGGTGCCGACCACCGCAGCGACCGCGACGAATGGCCCGATAATCGGCGCAAGCGCGATGATCAGCCCCACGACCAGCCCGATGAGGGCAAGGTGCAGGAAGGCCAGCGCACCCAGCGCGAAGACGATGCCCGAACCGGTCTCGCGCGAGGCATAGCTCGCCCGCGACTTCTGGAAGGCGACTTCGGCCTCCAGATAGGTCTTGCCGTCCTCGTACAAGGCATAGGCATCGTCGAACAGCGAACCCAGCGGCTCTTCGTGAGCGCGGGTCGTCTCGGGATGCGGGCTTTCGGGGTTCAGGTTCGGGTTAAGGGAGCCTGCCGCATCGCGAGACGCGGCAGGCTGGTGGTGGTGATCGTTTCGATCCGGCACAGCCCCTCCTCGCCGGCTCCGCTCAGCGGCGGAACATGCGGGCGAGGACGTAGCCGCCGAAGGCCGCGAGGCCGACGGACAGGCCAGGGTTCTTGCGCACGAACTGGCGCGCTTCGTCACCCAGTTCGTCGTAGGACTTGGTGTCGATATGGCTCGCCGCATCCTGCAGGCCGCGGGCGGCGTTGCGGGCGTGGTCGCCGTATTTGGGGCCGAAATTGTCGTCGATCTTGGCCGCGTTCTCGGCGACCAGCCTGCTCAGCGAGGTGAGCGCTTCGCTCGCCTTGTGCTTGCCTTCGACGGCCAGTTCGCCGCCCTTGGCCAGCGCCTGATCCTTGTATTCGCTGCCCTTGGCGGCGGCCTGTTCCTTGTAGACCTGCGCGCGCTGGCTCGCTTCGCCGCGCAGCGCCTGGGCACCGGCCTTGGCTTCGTCGAGCGCGGAGTTGAAGCGCGACTTGGCTTCTTCCTTGCCGCCGAGCGTTCCTTCGGCAGCGGCCGAACCGGCGGGGGCACCCGCGGCATCGGTGGTCAGCGGAACCGCACTGGTATCGTTGATCTTGTCGTCAGTAGCCATGGGTGTTTCCCTCTTATTGCAATTCGTATTCGACAGGCCGAACGCGGCTCCGTCCTCGTATGTTGCAACGCAGCTTGCATGGGTTCGTTCCACCGCATAAGCCGCGCCGAAACCAAGGTCGGCCCGTATTCTCCGGCCTGGATAGCATGACTGAGACCGGAGGCCCAATGACTGCCATTATCGACCTGCACGCGCGCGAAATTCTCGACAGCCGGGGGAATCCGACCGTCGAAGTGGATTGCCTGCTGGAAGACGGCAGCTTCGGCCGCGCCGCGGTGCCCTCTGGCGCATCGACCGGTGCGCACGAAGCGGTGGAACTGCGCGATGGCGACAAGGATCGCTATCTGGGCAAGGGCGTCACCAAGGCGATCGACGCGGTCAACAACGACATCGCCGATGCGCTGCTGGGCGTGGACGCGGAGGACCAGCGCGACATCGACACGATGCTGATCGCGCTCGACGGGACCGAGAACAAGAGCCGCCTTGGCGCCAACGCGCTGCTGGGCACCAGCCTGGCGGTGGCGAAGGCCGGTGCCAATGCGCGCGGCCTGCTGCTCTACAGCTATGTCGGCGGTGTGTCCGCGCATGTCCTGCCGGTGCCGATGATGAACATCATCAATGGCGGCGAACACGCCGACAACCCGATCGACATCCAGGAATTCATGATCATGCCGGTCGGCGCGCCCACGCTCGCCGAAGCGGTGCGGTGGGGCGCGGAAGTGTTCCACACGCTCAAGAAGGAACTGAGCGCCAAGGGCCTGTCCACCTCGGTGGGCGACGAGGGCGGCTTCGCCCCCAATATCGGCAGCACGCGCGATGCGCTCGACCTGATCATGCAGTCGATCGAGAAGGCCGGGTTCGCACCGGGCAGCGACATCGTGCTGGCACTCGACTGCGCATCGACCGAGTTCTTCAAGGACGGCAAGTATGTGCTGGCAGGCGAAGACGCGACGCTCTCGGGCGTCGAGATGGCGGACTACCTCGCCGCGCTTTGCAACGACTACCCGATCCGCTCGATCGAAGACGGCATGGCCGAAGACGATTTCGAAGGCTGGAAGGCGCTGACCGATAAGATCGGCGACACGGTCCAGCTGGTCGGCGACGATCTGTTCGTGACCAACCCGGCGCGCCTTCGCGACGGGATTTCGCGCGGCCTCGCCAACTCGCTGCTGGTCAAGGTCAACCAGATCGGCACGCTGTCCGAGACGCTCGATGCGGTCGATATCGCGCACCGCGCAGGCTACACCGCCGTGATGAGCCACCGTTCGGGCGAGACCGAGGATTCGACCATCGCCGACCTCGCCGTCGCGACGAACTGCGGGCAGATCAAGACCGGCAGCCTCGCCCGGTCGGACCGGCTCGCCAAGTACAACCAGCTGATCCGGATCGAGGAAGAACTGGGCGACAGCGCGCATTACGCGGGCCACGCCTGTTTCGGTCGCCTCGCGCGCTGATAAGGGAAGGGCGGGGGCGGTTTTTCGACCAAACCCGCCATTCTTTCGACGAGCCGCGATTGCGGCAGCCGAATCAGGGGCCTAGATCGGCCCTCGCAGAAGACCCGACGCTCTGCCGGGCCGCGAGGATTCCCCTATGAAAACACGTCTCATCGCCGCACTCATGCTCGGCACCGCTGTCGCCACGCTTGGCCCTGTCGCCTGCAACAGCCCCGACGCGAGCGAGCAAGTCGCCTCCACCCCCGGCACCGAGCTGGGCATCCGGCCCGACTGGATGGATACCTCGGCCAATCCGGGCGACGACTTCTTCCGCTATGCCGATGGCAAGTGGTACGATGAGACGGAAATCCCGGCAGACCGGTCGAGCGTGGGCGGGTTCTTCATCGCCGACCAGCAGACCGAGAAGAACATCGCCGCGCTGATCAAGGAGATCGTGAGTTCCGATCCCGAACCCGGCACCGACGCGGCCAAGGTCAAGAAATTCTACCAGGCCTTCCTCGACACCAAGGCGATCGACGCTGCGGGCATGAAGCCGATCCAGGCCGACCTGAACCGCTTCGAGGGCATTTCGGACAAGCAGCAGCTGGCCAAGGTGCTCGGCAGCCAGGTCCGCGCCGATGTCGACCCGCTCAACGCGACCGATTTCGAGACCGAGAACCTGTTCGGCATTTTCGTGACGCAGGCGCTCAAGGGCGGCGAAGTCGTCCCCTACATCCTGCAGGGCGGCCTCGGCCTGCCCGAGCGTGAATATTACCTCTCCTCCGACGCCAAGATGGCGGGCCTGCGCGGCGACTATCAGACCTACATCGCCAACCTGCTGAAAGCGGCGGATATCGACGATGCCGACGCCAAGGCGAAGCGCATCTACGATCTGGAAATGAAGATCGCCAAGGCGCATGTCAGCCGCGAGGATAGCGACGACTGGGCCACCGCGAGCTCGCTGTGGTCGAAGAAGGACTTCGAGGCAAAGGCCCCGGGGATGGACTGGGACGCCTTCTTCAAGGCGGCGCAGCTCGATGGCTTCAAGACCTTCGACGCCTATCACCCCAGTGCAATCACCGGCCTTTCCAAGCTGGTCGAGAGCGAGCCGCTGGAGGCGTGGAAGGACTGGCTGGTGTTCCACCAGATCAACGCCAACACCGCCGTGTTGCCGACCAAGCTCGACCAGATGAGCTTCGATTTCTACGGCAAGACCCTGTCGGGCACCGAACAGCAGCGCCCGCGCGACAAGCGCGCGCTGGCCGCGGTCAACACCTACATGGGCGATGCGCTGGGCAAGCTCTACGTCGAGAAATACTTCCCCGCCTCGGCCAAGGCCGAGATCAAGGGCATGGTCGACAATATCAAGGATGCCTTCGCCAACCGCATCGAAGCGGTCGACTGGATGGCGCCCGAGACCAAGGCCGAGGCCAAGAAGAAGGTCGAGACCATGGAAGTCGGCGTCGGCTATCCCGACGAGTGGACCGACTACGACAGCCTGACCATCAAGGAAGGCGATGCCTATGCGGACGTGCAGGCGGCGGAAAAGCTGCGTTATCGTCAGCAGCTGGCCAAGGTGGGCAAGCCGCTCGACAAGGGTGAGTGGTGGATGAACGCGCAGCTGGTCAACGCGGTGAACCTGCCGGTGCAGAACGCGCTGAACTTCCCCGCCGCGATCCTGCAGCCGCCGTTCTTCGATCCCAAGGCGGACCCGGCCTATAACTACGGCGCGATCGGTGCGGTCATCGGCCACGAGATCAGCCACAGCTTCGACAATAACGGCGCGGAATTCGATTCCACCGGCGCGATGCGCGACTGGTGGACCGATGCCGACCGCAAGAAGTTCGAGGAGGCGGGCAAGGCTCTGGCCGACCAGTACGATACATACGAACCGTTCCCCGGCCTCAATGTGAAGGGCGAGCTGACACTCGGCGAGAACATCGCCGACATCGCAGGACTTCAGGCGGCCTATGATGCCTATCACGCCTCGCTCGGAGGCAAGGAAGCGCCCGTGATCGACGGGTTCACCGGCGACCAGCGCTTCTTCATCGCCTATGCGCAGACCTGGGCGACCAAGATGCGCGAAGCCGCGCTGCGCCAGCGGATCGCGACCGACGGGCACGCGCCGGGCCAATACCGCGCGCTGACCGTGCGCAACATGGATGCCTGGTACAAGGCGTTCGACGTGAAGGAAGGCGACAAGCTGTACCTGCCGCCCGAAAAGCGCGTGAAGGTCTGGTAACAGCGATCAGGCGGAGGAGGGTGCGTGGCTCTCCTCCGCCTCCACTTCCTTTTCAGCCTCTTGCTCAAGCCGTTCGAGTTTCTCGATCTTCTTTCGGCTCTTCGGGCTGAGCAGGTACTGCCACACGCCCCATGCGTTGATCAGCAGCAGAATCGCGTTCATCGCCGCGATGGGGATGGCATTCTCGATCAGGCCTGAGGCAACCCACGTCACCGCGACCGCGCAGAACAGGACGAAGCCCCAGCCGGTCGCCTTGCGACCGAGGTCGGCGGCAATCAGTCCTGCGGCGATCATCGTGCCGATGGCGGCGATCCATTCGAGTGGTCCGTTCATGGCCACCCCAATTCGCGAGGGGCGGCCTACGGCACTCGAATACGCAAAGGTTAGCTTCAGTGCGCGAACCTTTGCGCGATGTCGAGCAGCGCGATGGCGGCCTTGGCCGCTTCGCCGCCCTTGTTCTTCTGCGCCGGATCCGCGCGAACCTGCGCCTGGATCTCGTTCTCGACCGTGATGATCCCGTTGCCGATGGCGATACCGTCCATCGTCAGCGCCATGATCGCGCGCGCGCTCTCGCCCGCGACGATTTCGAAGTGATAGGTCTCACCCCGGATGACCACGCCGATGGCGACGAAGCCATCGTACTGGCCGCTCTCCGCCGCGAGCGCGATGGCGCCGGGGATTTCGAGCGCACCGGGCACGGTCAGCACGTCGGCCTGGTGTCCGGCATCTTCCAGCGCGGCGCGCGCGCCTTCGATCAGCTTGTCGTTCAGCTCGGCATAGAAACGCGCTTCGACGATCAGGAAACGGGCCATGAGATTACTCCGGAATAGGGCGTTCGCCCACCACGGTGATGCCATAGCCTTCGAGGCCGATCACATTGCGGTGGGAATTGGTCAGCAGGGTCATTTCGGATACGCCGAGATCGGCAAGGATTTGCGCACCGATGCCGTATTCGCGCAGATCCCCGCTCGCAGGCTGACCGGCGACTTCCGCCTGCAGCTTGTCGGGCTGGCCCGGCATCAGGCAAACGATCAGGCCGCTGCCTTCGTCGCCGATCGTGCGCATTGCGCGCTGCAACGTGTCGCGTTTGTCTCCCGACCGGCCGAGCACATCGTCGAACAGAGAGATGCGATGCATGCGGACAAGAGTGGAGCGGTCGGAATGGACCTGCCCCTTCTGGAGCACCACGGAAACGCTGCCATCGACAGTGCTGCGATAGTTGATCGCCCGCCATTCGCCACCATGCGCGCTGGTGAAGGTGCTTTCGCCAGCACGTTCGACCAGATGATCGTGCTTCATGCGGTATTCGATCAGATCGCGGATGGTCCCGATCTTGAGCCGGTGACGACGCGCGAACTCGATCAGGTTGTCGAGCCGGGCCATCGTCCCGTCTTCGTTCATGATCTCGCAGATCACGCCCGAGGGGTTGAGCCCGGCGAGGCGCGAGATGTCGACCGCGGCTTCGGTATGGCCGGCGCGGACAAGCACGCCGCCATCGCGCGCGATCAGCGGGAAGACATGGCCGGGCGTGACGATGTCCTGCGCGCCGCGGGTCGGGTCGATCGCCACCGCAATGGTCCGCGCGCGGTCGGCGGCGCTGATCCCGGTGGTGACGCCTTCGCGTGCCTCGATGCTGACGGTGAACGCGGTTTCGTGGCGGCTGCCGTTGCTGCGGCTCATCAGTTCGAGGCCGAGCGCCTCGACCCGCTGGCGTTGCAAGGTCAGGCAGATCAGGCCGCGCCCGTGCGTGGCCATGAAATTGACCGCATCGGGCGTCGCCATCTGCGCAGGGATGACGAGATCGCCCTCGTTCTCGCGATCCTCGTCGTCGACCAGCACGAACATGCGCCCGTTGCGCGCTTCCTCGATGATCTCTTCGATCCCGACGAGCACGGGCGTCTCATCCTGCGCGTCGAGAAACGCGTCGAGCTTGCGCAACGTCTCGGCGGTGGGGTTCCAATCGTCGTCCCCGCAATCGCGCAGGGTGTTGGCATGGAGCCCTGCCGCACGGGCGAGGGCGGCGCGGGTCATGCTGCCGGAGGCGATGGCTTCGCGGACTCGGGTAATGGTCGATTCGCTCATGACGCGAAGCGCTATCACATCTCAATGTGATAAGAAAAGTCCCGCCGCACATTTTACTGCGCTACGGGCTGTGTCGCACTAGCCGCCAGGCGGGGTGCGAAGACGCGCGAAACGCGTTTGCATCACCCAGGACTGCGAGGAAAAATGGTGGACGCACTAGGGTTCGAACCTAGGACCCGCTGATTAAGAGTCAGCTGCTCTACCAACTGAGCTATGCGTCCACACCGGCCTGCTTGGTGAAGGCCGCGCCGTCGATCACGCTTGCGATTCGTCGGCGGGAGGCGGTCACATAGGGCCTGTGGCGAAACGTGCAAGCCCCCAATTGCAGATCGGCCCAAACAATCGGTCCGATCAGCTCGAAAGCAGGCCGCCACCATGCCGCTGCGTGTTCCAGCGATAGACCATCATCAGCACGCCAAGGCACATCATGTTGGTCAGCATCGACGATCCGCCATGGCTCATGAAGGGGAGGGGAATGCCCACCACCGGTGCCATGCCCATCACCATCATCAGGTTGATCGCGATGTAGAAGAACATCGTGGCGACCATCCCAGCGGCCAGCAGACGGTCGAACCGGTTCTGCGCATTGCGCGCGACGGACAGCCCCCAGGCGAGGATCAGGCCGAAGCACACGATCACGAACAACCCGCCGAGAAAGCCCCATTCCTCCGCCATCGTCGCGAAGACGAAGTCGGTGTGCGGCTCTGGCAGATATTGCAGGTGGCTTTGCGAACCTTCGTTGAAGCCCTTGCCGGAAAAGCCGCCCGAACCGATCGCGATCTTCGACTGGGTGATGTGGTAGCCACTGCCCAGCGGATCGCTTTCGGGATCGAGGAAGGTGGTCACGCGGCGCTGCTGATAGGGCTTGAGCGCGAAGCTGTAAGCCAGCGGCACCGCCACTGCGCCGAGCGCGCCAGCGCTCAGGAACCAGCTCATCGGCAGGCCTGCCAAGAACATCACCACCGCGCCCGAGAACAGGATCGCGAGCGCCGTGCCGAGGTCCGGCTGCATCAACACCAGCAGTACGGGCAGCGCGATGATCACGCCCGCGGGCAGCAGCGCCCGCCACGAGCCGATCATCCCGGTCGGCAGCGTGTCGTAGAAGCGCGCAAGGGCGAGGGCGACTGCGGGTTTCATCAGCTCCGATGGCTGGATCCGGATCGGTCCGACCTCGAGCCAGCGCTGACTGCCCCCGCCCAGCGATCCGGCTGCCTCCACCGCAACCAGCAGCAACAGCACTATGATATAGCCCGGATAGGCCATCAGCTTGACGAAATCGCGCGGCATGCTGGCGATGATCAGGGCCATCACCATCGTGATCGCGAAGCGCAGCAGATGCGTGTCGGCAAAGGGCGAGAATTTCCCCCCGGCCGCCGAGTAGAGCACTGCCGCGCCAAAGAAGGTGAGCAGGATCAGCGGGGTCAGCATCGCCCATGGCTGACGCGCGATGGGGGAAGGGATGATCGAGCTCATTGTGCGTTCCCCTCTGGCTGCGCGCCAGCATTGGCAGGGCTATCGGCCGCAACGTCGGCATCGGGCCGGCGGGGGCGACGCGGATTGTCGCGCGCGAAGGCTTCGCTGCGCTGCGCGTCGAGCCGGGCCTCGGCTTCGACCTTCGCCTGGATCTCGCGATCGAGCGGGGGGCTGGCGGGTACGGTCTCGCCTGCGGCGCGGGCATATTCGGCGTAGCGTCGCTGGAGCCGCTGCTGCGCGGTGCCGCCCCACTGCTCTTCAAAGCCGCGCAGCGCGTCCATGCCCTTTTGCGGGTCGAACAGGAAGGTCATCACGTCGCGCGCGATCGGATAGGCTGCGCCCGAACCGCCGCCATGTTCGATCACCACCGCGCCTGCGTAGCGCGGATTGTCGAACGGGGCGAAGAAGATGAACAGGCCGTGGTCCCGGTACTTCCAAGGGCCGGTCTTGCCGTTCGACACGCTCAGCGAGACGACCTGCGCGGTGCCGGTCTTGCCCGCGATCAGCACGTCGTCGATCGGCAGTCGCGCGCGCCCGGCGGTGCCGGGGCCGTTGACCACGTCGCTCATCGCCTTGCGGATATAGGCGATCTGGTCCGCCTTGAAGTCGAGCGAGGCAAAGGGCTTGGTCCGGTTGCTCTTGAGCAGCGACGGCTCGACATGCCGTCCGGTCGCGATGCGGGTCGCCATCACCGCCAGCTGCAGCGGGTTGGCGAGGTAATAGCCCTGACCGATCGAAGCGTTGACCGTGTCGTAGGGTTGCCATTGCTGGTCGTACTTCTTCAGCTTCCACGCCGGGTCGGGCACGGTGCCGTAGAACTGGCTCGCCACCGGAAGGTCGAATTCCTGCCCGAGGCCGAACTGGCGTGCATAGGCGGCGACCTTGTCGAACCCGACCTTCTGGGCGAAGTGATAGAAATAGCTGTCGCAGGACTGGTAGATGCCCTTGGCCATGTCGACCCGGCCGTGGTTGCTCCAGCAGTTGAAGAAGCGGTTGCCGATCCGCCGCCCGCCGCCGCAGATGATCGATTCGTTCGGGTCGATTCCTTCGTGCATGAAGGCCATCGCGTGCATCGGCTTGACCGTGGAGCCGGGCGGGTAGAGGCCCTTGAGCACCTTGTTGCGCAGCGGCACCCGGTCGTTCTCGCTCAGCATCGCATATTCGACGCTGCCGATACCGTCGGAAAAGCTGTTGGGGTCGAAACTGGGCATGGAGGCCATGCACAGCAGGTCGCCGGACTCGCAGTCCATCACCACCACGGACCCGCTTTCAAGGCCCAGACGGCGGGCGGCGTAGTCCTGCAAGGGACCATCGATGCTCAGCTGGATCGGATCGCCCTGCACGTCGGGCCGGGTGCTCAGATCGCGCACGATCCGGCCCGATGCAGTCACTTCCACCCGGCGCGCGCCAGGCTTGCCGCGCAGGGTCTTCTCGAACTGCTTTTCGAGCCCGTCCTTGCCGATCTTGTAACCCGGCGTGATCAGCAGCGGATTGCGATCTTCCTCGAACTCCTCGCGGCTCGCCGCACCGACATAGCCGATCAGGTGGCCGACCGAGGTTCCGGTAGGGTAATAGCGGGAGAATCCGCGCTGAGGCACGACGCCTGGCAGCTCCGGCAGGCGGATGCTGACCGCGGCGAAGGCATCATAGTCGAGCCCGCTGGCGACCTCGATCGGGGCGTAGCCGGCGGATTCGTCCAGCTTGGCGCGCAGATCGCGCATCTTCGCATCGTCCAGCTTCAGCAGCCGGCCCAGCGTCGCCAGCTCACGCTCGGGCTCCTGCAGCCGCTCGGGGATGATATCGACGCGGAAGTCCGCCTCGTTGGAGGCGAGCGGCGCGCCGTTGCGGTCGAGGATCCAACCCCGCCGCGGCGGGATCAGCGTCAGATTGACACGGTTGCTCTCGCTCTCGACCCGGTACTTGTCGTTCTCTGCGATCGCCAGATAGCCCATCCGCGCGGCGAGCAGGATGCCGACCGACAGGCCGCCCACGCCAAGCACGAAGCTGCGGCGGTCGAAACTGTTGGTCAGCGTGCTCTCGTTGAGCACTTGCTTGGTAAGGCCGAAGGGCATCAGGCGGCGGTCCGAAAACGCATGAGGCGAAGCTTGTCTAGGCGTGAAACGATAAACGCGATGAACGGGTAGGCGATGAGCGACAGCAGCAGCTGCGGGGCCACGACCGCCAACAGCGGAAGCCCGAGGGTGCTGCCGGAGATCAACATCGTCCCGACGATATAGATGATGGTGATGATCGCCGCGATCAGCCAGTCCTGCGCAAAGCCACGCCACGGAAAGCGGATATCGATGATCTCGATCGCCATCATGGTCGCCGAGAAGAACAGGATACCCGATCCGAATGGCTGGCCACTGAACAGATCGTCCCACATGCCGAAAATGATCCCCGCCCAGATCGGCAGAACACCCGGTCGCAGCAGCCGCCAGGCGAGCAGGAACAGGAAGCCGATCGGCGGCAGCAGCGGCCCACCGACAGCGATCGGTACGCTTTGCAGATAGGACGCGAGCATGATCGTCGCCCAGGGGACGAAGACCAGCAGGAAGGGGGAGTGGTCCCGGTTGATCTGGCGCCCGTTCCGTTCGCTGCGCTGGCTGTAGGCGCGGCGTTCGATCATGGCGTGACCACGCCACCGCTCTCCGTAGCGGGCGCATCGGGATTATCGCCGCTACCCGCGTCCACGGTCCGGTTCGATCCGATCGCTTCCTCGATCGGAGTGCGTGCACCGCGCAGCGCCTCGGGCTGCCAAGTCGGCTCCACCGCGACGAAATCGGTTGCGGCAGGGTTACTGATAATCCGTGCGACCGCGCCATCGTCGGTCAGCCTGGTGACAATCGCAACCGCGATGCCCGGGCGGTAGAGCCCGCCCGCGCCGCTGGTGACGAACACGTCGCCGCGCTTGAGCGGATTGATCCCCAGATTGATGAGCCGGATGTTGATCAGTCCGTCGCCACGCCCTTCGGCAAAGGCGACCGTGTTGTCGCCTGCGCGCCGCACGGGCAGCACGCTTTCTGTATCGGTGATCAGCATGACACGCGAGCTGTTGCCTGCCGCCTCCAGCACACGGCCCACGATGCCGCGTTCGCTGCGCACAGGCATTCCGGGCCGCACGCCGTCGTTGCGGCCCGCGCCGAGATACGCAAAGCGGCGCGTGCTGGAGCTGCTGGAGCCGACCAGGCGCGCGACTGCCACTGGCTTCACGTCGGTTTCGTTGAGGCCGAGCAGCGCCTTGAGCCGCGCGTTCTCCTCTTCGATCGCGCGCGCTTCGGCGAGGCGAATGCGCGCGATCTCGACCTCTTTCTTCAGCTCGGCATTTTGCTGTCCGGCCTCGAGATAGCCCTGCACGGACTCGATAAACCCGCGCCCGCCACTGCGGGCGCCGGCATTTACCGTCGAGACAGGCTGGGTCGCATCGCCAAACAATCCGCGCAGACCGCTGAAAGAGGCCGGCTGGATGATCGAGATGACGATCAGGACAATGCCGAGGACAATGCCCAACAAGGCAACCACGTAACCGGTGAAGACACCGTACTGCGCCTTCTTGGAATGCCCCGAAACCCGCTGCTTCGAGCCCGACAGGGCCATAATTCCTCCGTCCGGTAACGTCCCGGTTGCTTTACGCAGTCATCAACACGCCGCGGTACACAGGGTCTTCCATCGCGCGGCCGGTGCCGATCGCGACGCAGGACAGCGGATCTTCCGCGATGCTCACGGGCAGGCCCGTCTCTTCGCGCAGATGCTCGTCCAGCCCGGTGATCAGCGCGCCGCCCCCGGTCAGCACGATACCCTGGTCCACGATGTCGGCGGCAAGCTCGGGCGCGGTGTTTTCCAGCGCGATTCGCACACCTTCGACGATCGCACCGATAGGCTCGCTCAAGGCTTCGGCGATATGCGACTGGTTGATGGTGATCTCTTTCGGAACACCATTGACCAAATCCCTACCCTTGATCGTGATCTGCTCGCCAATGCCGTCCGCCGGGGCCACGGCCACGCCGTAGTCCTTCTTGATGCGCTCCGCGGTCGATTCGCCGATCAGCAGGTTGTGGTGTCGGCGCACGTAGGAGACGATCGCTTCGTCCATCTTGTCGCCGCCGGTGCGGACCGAGGTGGTGTAGGCGAGGCCGCGCAGCGAGAGGACCGCGACTTCGGTCGTGCCGCCGCCGATGTCGACCACCATCGAGCCGACGGGCTCGGTCACCGGCATGTCCGCGCCGATCGCGGCCGCCATCGGCTCGAGAATCAGGTATACCGCACTCGCGCCGGCATTGCTGGCCGCGTCGCGGATTGCGCGCCGTTCGACCGAGGTCGAGCCCGAGGGGACGCAGATGGTGATTTCGGGGTAGCGGAACAGGCTCTTCTTGCCGTGCACCTTGCGGATGAAGTGCTTGATCATTTCTTCCGCGATTTCGATGTCGGCGATGACGCCGTCGCGCAGCGGGCGGATCGCTTCGATCGAGTCGGGCGTCTTGCCCATCATCATCTTCGCATCGTCACCAACGGCCTTGACGCGCTTAATCCCGTTGAGGGTCTCGATCGCGACCACGGAAGGTTCGTTGAGGATGATCCCCTGATCGGGCACGTAAACCAGCGTGTTCGCGGTGCCGAGGTCGATCGCCATGTTCTGAGTGCCGAACTTCAGAAGATTCGAGAAGAAACCCATAGGTAGTATGCTTCCGTGCCGATTGTGCGATCGGCCTTGTCTGATGTTGAAGGGACGATCCCGTAGAGCGGGCCCGTAGAGCCGGGCTGCCGAAGCACGGCCACTAGCGTCCCCTAGCGAAAAACGCGATGCCTTTAACCAGAAATTGGGCGTAATTACCCGCAGGCCGTCGAATTTTTCCACCGTCCCGGCTACTCTGCGTCAAATGCCCACAATCAGACGCCTTCCCGAAGCCCTTATAAACCGCATCGCTGCGGGCGAAGTGATCGAACGCCCGGCGGCTGCACTCAAGGAACTGGTTGAGAACGCCATCGATTCGGGCGCGACTCGGATCACGGTGAACCTCGAGGACGGCGGTATCGGCGCGATCGAAGTCGTCGATGATGGCTGCGGCATGTCGCCCGAGGAGATGGCGCTGGCGCTGGAACGGCACGCGACATCGAAGCTGCCCGAGGATCTGGTCGGGGAGGGGCACGCGCTCGAACAGGTCGCAACGCTCGGCTTCCGCGGCGAGGCGCTGCCCAGCATCGCCAGCGTGGCGCGCTTCACGCTCGAAAGCCGCCCGCACGACGCCGACAGCGGATGGCGCCGGGTGGTGGATCATGGCCGGGTGGTGGAGGACAAGCCGTCCGCCGTACCGCCCGGCACCCGTGCCCGGATCGAGGATTTTTTCCGCGAGGTGCCCGCGCGGCGCAAGTTCCTGCGCACCCCGCGCAGCGAATTTGCGGCCTGTCAGGATATCGTCCGGCGGCTCGCGATGGCGCGGCCCGATATCGGCTTCACCTTTTCCAATAATGGCCGTCGCAGCCTGCAGCTGCAACGCGGTGAGGCCTTGCCGGAACGTGTGGTCCGCCTGGTCTCGCGCGATCTGAAAGACAATTGCGTCCCGATCGACCTGGCGCGGGGCGAAATGACGCTGACGGGAATTGCGGGCCTGCCGACCTACAACCGCGGCGTGGCGGACCATCAGTACCTGTTCGTTAACGGGCGTCCGGTGAAAGACCGCCTGCTGGTCGGCGCAGTGCGCGGCGCCTACGCCGAAATGCTCGCGCGCGATCGCCACGCGGTGCTGGCGCTGTTCCTCGATCTGCCGCCCGAGGATGTCGACGTGAACGTGCACCCGGCCAAGAGCGAGGTGCGCTTCCGCGATCCGCAGGGCGTACGCGGGATGATCGTGGGCGGATTGCGCGCCGCGCTTTCCACCGGTGACAAGCGCAGCGCGCAGGCACCCGATGCCTCGGCGATGGCGAAGTGGCAGGCCGAGCCGGTTGCGCCCGCGCCACCCGCCGCATCCATCTTCGACCGCTTCGCCGGGGGCAGCGCTTCGGCGACCGCGCTTCAGGAACCGCGAATGGACTGGGGCGCGCAGCAAGCTGCCGACGCGCTTCCGTCCGGTCGGGCCGAGGAAGCCGCGCCGCTGCCGCAGGAGGCCCGCGACTACCCACTCGGGATCGCGCGCGGGCAGATCGCCAACACTTACATTGTTGCCGAGGCTGCCGACGGGCTGGTGCTGGTCGACCAGCATGCCGCGCACGAGCGCCTCACGCTCGAACGGCTGCGCAGCGCCGACGCGGGCAGCGCGACCGCGCGCAGCCAGGCGCTGCTGATGCCCGAAGTGGTCGAATTGTCGGAGGCCGAATGCGACCGCCTTGAAGCAATCGCTGCAGATCTCGACCGGATGGGCCTCGCGATCGAACGCTTCGGGCCCGCCGCGATGCTGGTCCGCAGCCTGCCCCATGCACTGCCCAAGGCGGACCCGCACGCGCTGCTGCGCGATATTGCCGACGATCTGGCGACCAATGGCGTGGACGGGGAGGGCGGATCCCTGTTGCTCAACGAGAAGATCGAATACGTTTTGGCAACAATGGCTTGTCATGGGTCGGTCAGGGCGGGGCGCACGCTCCGCGTTGAAGAGATGAACGCTCTTTTGCGCGAGATGGAAAGAACCCCCCGCTCAGGTCAGTGCAATCACGGCCGCCCGACATGGGTGAAGCTGTCGATGGAAGAAGTAGAAAAATTGTTCGGGAGACATTGATGCGAGTTGGGTTGCACGCGGTCGGGTTGCTGGCGCTGGCTATTGCAGGAGCGGGGCTGACAGGCTGCGGTCAAGAGCCCGTCAGCAGCGAAGCGCAGGATCGCGCGGACGCGGAGGCTGTCGCAGCAGTGCTGGCCAAGCAGACCCCGCCGCCGGTCGAACTCGCTCTGCAGCCGATAACCTATGACGATATCGTCGAGAACAGCGCGATGGAGGGGGCAGGGTGCTCTTTCTATCCCGGTGGCGAGGAAGACCCCTTTGCGATCCTGGCCAATGGTGTGGGCTTCGTGAAATACGAAGGCAGCATCCAGCGGCTCGCCGCCGATGCGGGCACCGGGGAAGGCCCGTTCGGCACGCGCGAGCAATACGACGGGCGCGAATATTCGCTGAACATCACCATCGATCAGGCGAAGAAGGAAGGCGAGAGCGAGGCCTCGTGGGCCGCTCCTGCGACTCTTGCGATGGCCGATGGATACGACCGCGAAGTGGCGATGAGCGAGGGCCGCATCGCCTGCGGCGGGTGATCTAACCCGCCGAGGCTTCGGGATCGCGCACGCGGATGATCCCGTTGCCGATCATCGTCATCACCGGTTCGTCGTGCTGGTTAAAGGTCGTCTGACGGGTCTTGGTAAAGCCCATGTCCGGCTTCGACTTCGACTGCCGCTTCTCAATCAGCTCCGATTCCACCCGCAGCGTGTCTCCGGGATAGACCGGCTTGATCCAGCGCAGTTCGTCGATCCCCGGTGACCCGAGCGAAGCCGCTTCCTGCGACGAGAAGTGTTCGACCATCATCCGCATGGTCATCGCGCAGGTATGCCATCCGCTGGCCGATAGCCGCCCGAAATAGGTCTGCGCGGCTGCCTCGTCATCAAGATGGAAGGGCTGGGGATCGTACTTGGAGGCGAATTCGATCACCTCTTCTCGGGTGACTTGGTAATGGCCGAAAGACGCCTTGGTGCCGACTTCCAGATCCTCGAAATACTGCATGGATAACGCCCTTCGCTGGTCAGACGAGCGCGCCTAGCAGCATCCAGATTCCCATGGCAATCATCGCGAGGTTCTCGGTCAGCGAAACGAAGCCCAGGGGCACGTTGCTGCCGCCGCCGACGCAGGCACACTTGATCTCGCGCTTTTGCACATAGACCGCGTAGAACACGCTGACCGCGCCGACCGTGCCGATGAACAGGGCAATGGGAATGGAGAGCCAGGGCAGCAGGTGCGCGGCCATCAGCACCGCAGCCGTCGCCTCCAGATAGGGATAGGCGTAGGCGTAGGGCACCCATCGGCGGCCCAGCAGGTCGTAGCCGACGAACATGGTCGAGAATTGCTCGACATCCTGCAGCTTGAGCATGGCGAGCATGCCCATCGACAGCGCGACGAACCATTCGACCGTGCGCATGCTGAAGCCATCGAGCAAGCCGAGGCTGAGCGTAATCGCAAAGGCCGCGGCGACCGCAAACACCGCGAGCACGGGGCGATAGCTGGTCTCGTCCGCGTTCTTGACCTTCTTGCCGAGGAACTTGCGCAGCGCCTCGTACCCGCCGACCCGCTCGCCATCGATAAAGGTCTGCGGGGTCGTCTTGACCCCGTGCTTGTCCTTGAAGGCGTCGGTCTCCTCTCGCGTGGTGAGGTGATGATCCTCGACCCGGTAGCCCTCTTTCTCGAGCAGCCATTTGGACTTGGTGCCGTAAGGGCACACGTGCTTGTCCATCACCATGCGATAGAGTTTTGCGGTCTTTGTCATGCCCCCTGAGGTATACCCCAGGGGGGTATTATT
Organism: Alteriqipengyuania abyssalis; assembly: GCF_019857185.1. Taxonomy (GTDB): domain Bacteria; phylum Pseudomonadota; class Alphaproteobacteria; order Sphingomonadales; family Sphingomonadaceae; genus Alteriqipengyuania; species Alteriqipengyuania abyssalis. The sequence goes on from NZ_JAHWXP010000001.1 coordinate 645,022, forward strand.
CAAGCGGTCTATCAGTTCCCGGTTCCGGCGCGGCGATCAGGATGAGCGCATCCTCGTCGCCGTCATTGGGCTGGGGAGCCACGCCGACCAGCGCGGCGAGCAGCGCGTAGACGTCCACATTGTCGAGATTGCGGACCGGCGTGGTCGTGGAGATACGCGGGCCGGCGGCGATGAACAGCGCCTGCATCTGCGGATCCTCGTTGTCCCAACCATGTGTGCCGCCGTACATTTCTTCGGGCGGCGCACCGCGCCTGATGGTCCAGCCCGGCTCGGCAAGGCATAGGATCTCGGCCACACGCGGATTGGTCCCATACTCAAGACGCGCGGGGATATCGTCCTTCTGCCAGCACTGCATGTGATCGTGCGGGGTGAGCAGCGCGTCATAGACCGTGCGGTCGGTTGCCGCTGCAGGCTCGATTGCGGCGAAGGGTCCGCTGTCGACCAGCAGGTAGCTTTCCGGAGCGAGCAGCGCGTCGAGGTCGATCGTCCGTGCCGCGTCCACCGCGCGCATTCCGTGATCGGAGACGACGATGATGTCCGCCTGCTGGCCCAGCGCTGCCAGACCGTCGATCAGATAGCCGATCTGGCTGTCGACCTCCGCGACGGCGGCGTTGAGTTCGGCGCTGTCGGGGCCGAAATGGTGCCCGTCCGTATCGATCCTGTCGAAATACATCGCCACGAAACGCGGGCGTATCTCCGCCGGCCGGCGCATCCAGTCGAGTACCGTCTCGACCCGCTGACGCTCGTCTATGTTCTCGTCGAACCGGTTCCAGTCGGAGGGGCGGATCGTGCGGATCGCGGCCTCGCTGCCGGGCCAGAACATGGTCGCGGTGCGGATACCGGCCCGTTCGGCGGTGACCCACAGCGGCTCGGCCTCGTCCCACCAGAACGGGTCGAGCGCCTGCCTGGCATCCCCCAGGCTGAAGCGCACGGCGGGGCGGCGCGGGTCGATCATGTTGTTTGAGACGATCCCGTGGTGGTCGGGCCTGAGGCCGGTCACCAGCGTATAGTGGTTGGGGAAGGTCTTGGTCGGGAAGGACGGCTTCATCGGCGCGCTCGCCCCGCGTGCCGCCAGCGCGGAGAGGTTGGGAGTGATCCCGCGATCCAGATAGTCCGTCCGGAAACCGTCGATCGATATCAGGATCGTGACCGGCTGGCGGTCCGGCTCGGCAGGCTGGGCCGCAGCGGGCGCGGCGACGGCGAGGAGGGCGAGCGCCGCATACAGCGCTGCCCCGGCGAATCTGGCGATGAAGGTCATGCCGGGTTCGCTAGGGCACGCGTATTACAATGCTAAGGGGGGATTTGGGGCCAGGGGCCGATTTATCCCGCGCGGAATTCGGGCACCTTGCCATCCGAACCCAGATCCGGAATGATCCGGTAACGCGCGAGGATAAAGCTGAAGAGACCGAAGAGCAGCAGCCCGATCGCGGTGATGGTGAACCAGATGCCGTCATCGGCAAGGCTGGCCATCGCATCGCCGATGGTCTTCACCTGATCGCTGCCCTTGGACATGAACCCGGCACCCACCAGCGACCAGCCGATCACCACGAACACCACCGCCCGCGCGAGGTAGCCCGCGCCGCCGATCATCCGGGTGAAATCGGGCGCCTGCGGGCTGATCCGGTTCATGAAGCTGCCGGTGATCCCCTTCTTCGCCTGATTGAAGGCCGCGATGAAGAAGGTGAGGCCCAGCAGGCCGATCACGATGCCGCCGAATTCCACGCCGAGCACGCCCGCAGCAGCCTCTTGCGCGCCGCCGCCGCCGGAATTCCTGTTGGTCGCGAACTTGAAGGCGGACCATGCCAGCGCGAGGTGGCCGATCGCACTACCCGCATGGCCGATCCGCTTGCCCCAGCCCTTCGCGTCCGACCCTTCGTTCTCGATATCGAACAGCGGCGAGCAGAAGCGGAACAGCGCATAGCCGAACAGGCCGAAGACCATGATCCACAGGATCGCGATGCCCGCCGGGAAATCCTCGATCGCCTTGAAGATGCCCGCCGTCCCTTCGGCAATGCGTCCCGCGCTGGTGAGCGCGATCAGCCCGACCACGGTATAAAGCACCGCGCGGCTGAAATAGCCCACCCGCACGAGCCAGCTGAACTTCTCGGATTTATCGACCATCTTGCGTGAGCCCCTGTTTTTGCCGTTGTTTTCGACCCAACGGCGGGGACGCACTATCGTGCCGAAAAGCGTCAGACGTTAAATTTGAACATCATGATGTCGCCGTCCTGCACGAGGTATTCCTTGCCCTCCTGCCGCAGCTTGCCCGCTTCCTTGGCCCCGGATTCGCCGCCCAGCGTCACGTAATCCTCGTAGGCGATCGTTTCGGCGCGGATGAAGCCGCGTTCGAAATCGGTGTGGATTTCGCCTGCCGCCTGCGGTGCCTTGGCGCCTGCGGGGAAGGTCCACGCGCGCGCTTCCTTCGGGCCCACGGTGAAGAAGGTCTGCAGGCCGAGCAGCTTGTATCCGGCGCGGATGATTTTTGCCAAACCGCTTTCTTGAAGGCCCAGCTCGCCAAGATATTCGGCGCGGTCTTCGGGTTCCATCTCGACCAGCTCGGATTCGATGGCGGCAGAGACGACGACGCTCTGCGCGCCCTCCGCCTCGGCCTTCTCGGCCACCAGCTTCGACAGCGCATTGCCCTGCGCTGCATCTTCCTCGGCCACGTTGCATACGTAGAGCACCGGCTTGGCAGTGAGCAGCTGCGCCTGTTCGAACAGGCGCGCTTCCTCGTCGTCACCCGGTTCGACCAAACGGGCAGGCTTCCCGTCCTTGAGGAAATCGAGCGCCTGGCCGAGCACGCTGGCGAGCGCCTTGGCTTCCTTGTCGCCGCTGGTCGCACGGCGCTTCGCGTTCTCGACCCGCTTCTCGACGCTTTCGAGATCGGCCAGCATCAGCTCGGTCTCGACCACTTCGGCGTCGGCGATCGGATCGACCTTGTTGTTCACGTGCTGGATATCGTCATCCTCGAAGCAGCGCAGCACGTGGACGATCGCGTCGACCTCGCGAATATTGGCGAGGAACTGGTTGCCAAGGCCTTCGCCCTTGCTCGCGCCCTTCACGAGGCCGGCGATGTCGACAAAGGCCAGCTGCGTGTGGATGATCTTGGCGCTGCCGCCGATCGCGGCGATCTTGTCCAACCGGTCGTCGGGCACCGCGACCTGGCCCACATTGGGCTCGATCGTGCAGAACGGATAGTTCGCGGCCTGCGCGGCCTGCGTCTGCGTCAGAGCGTTGAACAGCGTCGACTTGCCGACATTGGGCAGGCCGACGATACCGCATTTGAAACCCATGATATTCCCTGGTCCGGACAGGCGGGCGGCAGGCCCGCGATTGTGTGATTGAGATGGGCCCGCCCGTAACGCTCACGCCCGCCCGTGCCTAGTGCGATGTTCGGCAATCTGGCGAGGGGGAGCAGCTGGCGGACCCGGTCAGTCGACGTTGTGCACCGCCTTGATGAGCGGACCGTAGCCCGATCCGCCCAGCCAGTTGAGCTGCGTCTCGGCGGAAACCGCATTGATCCGGGTTTGCGGCTTCGCACCGGGATGCACTGCGGTGCGCAAGGGGCGCGTGCCTGCCGGCATTGCAATGATGCGCGCGATCGCTGCGGGTATGTCGAGCGGATTGGCGCTGCGGCCAGATCCGTCCTCGGTCCCCATGCTGGCGACCACCTGGGGGTAGCCATCGGTATGGCGGTCCTCTGCGCGCCTCTTGAGTGCGGCAGTATAGATATTGCGGTTGACCCAGACTTCGGTGGGATAGCCACCGGGCTCGATGATCGAGACCTCGATATTATGCGGCACCAGTTCGTAGGCGAGCTGTTCGCTCATCGCCTCGAGCGCAAACTTGGTTGCCGAATAATGCCCTGCGAAAGGCACGATCACGCGGCCCAGCTGACTGGAGATGGGCACGATCAGCCCGCCGCCCTTCTTGCGCATCCCGGGCAGCACGGCCCGCGCCATCCGGTGCGCGCCCAGCACATTGGTGCCGAAGATCAGCTCGGTCGCCTCCATGTCCTGCACCTCTACGGGTCCGGAAATGCCGATCCCGGCATTGTTGACCAGCACGTCGATCCCGCCGCCATTGAGCCGCTCCGCCTCGGCAACGCCGGCGGCAACCTGCTCGTCGGACAGGACGTCGATTTCGATCACGGTGATGTCGAGGTTCTTCTCGGCGGCCAGCGCGCGCAGTTCGTCCGCCTCGGGCCGGGGGAGGTTGCGCATCGTCGCGAACACCTTCGCGCCCAGCTTCGCATAGTGCTCCGCCCCGAGGCGGCCGAAGCCCGAAGAACAGCCGGTGATCAGCACGCTCTTGCCCGCAAGATCGGGCTTCGAGACGACCATTTCGCCCTGCGCGTTGGTGGCGGTGGCGGCGAGCACGCCGGTCGCGGCGGCTCCGGCAAGCAGGGTGCGGCGGGTGAGGGCGGTCATGGGCTTACTCCGTCGATGATATGGGCTTCTCATCCTGCCCGAACACGCCGAGCCGGTGCATCTCCTTCTGCACATACCACAAGGCGAACACATCGTAGAGCGCGTGGCCGATCATCACCGCCAGCAAGGAACCGGTGATCCAGTACACGCAGCCGAAGAGCACCCCGATGACGAGGATGATTGCCGCCACCGCCGGCTTGGCGAAATGCACGACCGCGAACAGCGCAGCGCCCAGCGCGATGGCCAGCGGGGCGCCGACATAGTCGGCCGCCAGCGTCTGCACGCCTGCGCGAAACAGCGCTTCCTCTCCAATCCCTGCGCCCAGCGAAATCCAAACGATGGCGGGGAAGGGCATGGGCTTTTCGAGGAAGGCGAAGTTTTCCGCCTGCGCGCGGATCAGGTATTCGGCGACTTTCGGCAGGCCGTAGAATGTAGCTGCCGCCAGCAGGATGAGGACACCCGCAAGCAGCGCTCCAATAAGGAATTCGTCCTGTCCGAAGGTGACGAAGGACCGGGCGGGGCGGCCAGAGAGCATCCACAGGCCCAGCCCGATCGCGGTGAAGGTCAGCGTTTGCCCGGTCAGCAGCGCCAGCAGGGTGGCCCGGCCCGGCATCGCGCGGCTCAGTCCTGCATCCGGAGCGCGACGTCGTTCATGAAGCGCGCATCGTCGCCCTCGGCGAGCCAATGCGCCTCGCTCGCCATCGCGCCGAGCATGGTGGCAAGATCGTCCATTTCCGCCTTGGCGTAGTTGCCCAGCACATGGCCGGTCACCCGGTCCTTGTGCCCGGGGTGGCCGATGCCGATCCGCACCCGGCGGAAGTCGGGGCCGAGGTGCTGGTTGATGCTGCGCAACCCGTTGTGCCCGGCCAGCCCGCCGCCCATGCGCACCTTGACCTTGAAGGGTGCGAGGTCGAGCTCGTCGTGAAACACGGTCAGCGCCTCGGGCTCCAGCTTGTAGAACCGCAGCGCCTCGGCGATCGCGCGGCCGCTTTCGTTCATGAAGGTCGCAGGCTTGAGCAGCAGGACCTTCTGGCTGCCGATCCGGCCTTCCTGAACCCAGCCCTGAAACTTCTTCTGCACGGGGCCGAAATCGTGCGTTTCGGCGATGACGTCGCACGCCATGAAGCCGATATTGTGCCGGTGGAGCGCATAGCGCGGTCCAGGATTGCCGAGGCCGGTCCAGATCTGCATCGCGCCCGCCTAGCGGGAGAGGGCGGGGATGCGCAAACTTAACTTGCGCCCGGCACACGATACGCGTCAGGACGCGGGGGTGGAGACATTACCGATGGGTTGGCGCGACGAGCGCGGGAGGTCGATATCCCGCTATCAGGATCAGGAGTGGGCGATCGCCCGAATGGGCGGGTTCGTCAGCGGGATGGCCTGCCTGGCGGCGATCTTCGTGTTCGAACGCCTCACCGGCCTGGGCATTTTTCGGCTACCCTTTTGGGCGCTCATGCTGTTCGTCATGCTGCCGATGGCGGTGCTGGCGTTCATCGGCGGGGTCCGGTTGGAGCGACTTTTCGGCGTTCACGATATCCGCAAGGCCAGCCGCCTGGCCAAGGTCGGCTTCATGCTGTTCGGCTCTGTGGTGGCCGCTCTCTCGCTCCTGGTGATCTTCGTTTCGAAAGACTGATCGATCATGCGATGCTGGCGATCTAGCCCAGCGTCGCCAGTTCGCGGCAGTCGCTGGCCAGCGGGTTCATCGCCGCGCTGAATTTCACCGCTTCGGTCTCGTTCGGGAAGATCAGGACACTCGAATAGCTGCGGAACGTGGTGGGTGATGCCAGTTTCACCTGTGTGCCGTCTTGTTCAAACCGGATGCCACCACCCAGGTCATATTCAGAATTCGGGTCGGTCCTGCCCTGCGTCCCGGGCAACAACGACTTCCCCGTGCGGATCAGCAGCGTGCAGCGGCGAACAAAGCCGATCTGCCGCACGTTGTGGAGATAATGATCGCGGCCGAAGCGGTAATCGTGATGAATTTCCGCCTTGGCAGCGTAGATCGCTTTCAGCTGGTCTGTGATCACCAGTTGCGCCCTGTCTATGCTCGTCTCCAGCATCGCCGCCCGCAGGTCGTCTGGCCCAAATTGCGTGTTTCCGAGAGACATCGCAGAGATTGCCGCTAGACAGATTGCCTTCCCGAAAACGCGCATCGCACCACTCCCCCGATGTTTCGTCGGCATCATTGCAGGCGCAAAATGAACGCCGGATTTCGCCTTTCGGACGTCACACAGCAAAACGCCGGACATCCCCTGAAGGATGCCCGGCGTTCGCATTGTTCGTGAAGCTCGGCTTATTCGCCGTCGACGACCTGGTCGTCTTCGCCTTCAACGGTCTCGGCGTGCTGTTCGATGACTTCGGTCTCGGTGACCTCATCGGTGCCTTCGCCTTCGGCCTTCTTGAGCGCCGACGGAGCGACGAAGGTGGCGATGGTGAAGTCGCGATCGGTGATCGCGGATTCGCTGCCCTTGGGCAGGTCGACTTCGCTGATGTGGATCGAGTCGCCGACTTCCTTGCCCTTGACGCTGATCGTGATCTCGCCGGGGATCTTGTCCGCTTCGCAAACCAGTTCCAGCTCGTGACGGACGACGTTGAGCACGCCACCCTTCTTGAGGCCGGGCGAAAGCTCTTCGTCGACGAACACGACGGGGACGCTCACATCCACCTTCGCGCCCTTGGTCAGGCGCAGGAAATCCACGTGCTCGGGACGGTCGGTGACGGGGTGCAGCGCAACATCCTTGGGCAGGGTGCGCACTTTCTTGCCGCCGACTTCAAGCTCGATGATCGAGTTCATGAAGTGACCGGTGTCGAGCTGGCGAACCAGTTCGCGCTCTTCGACGTGGATCGGGGTGGGTTCTTCCTTGCCGCCATAGATCACGGCGGGGACACGGCCTTCGCGACGCAGTGCCCGGGAGGCTCCCTTGCCAGCCCGGTCGCGCGTCTCGGCCGGCAGGGTGATGGCGTCGCTCATCGTATACTACCTTTCGAAATGCTGATATTTGCTCGGTCTCGCCACGCCTCCAGGGATGCACATGGCGCCGAAGCGCGCGCTGTTACGGGCAAAGTCGCGGGAAAGCAACCCGCCTTAGCGTACCCGGCGCACGGTGTAGCCCTTGGCCTCGATCAGCGCGACCAGCCCGCCCTTGCCGACCATGTGCGCCGCCCCCACCGCGATCAGCGGGTGGCTGTCGCTCTCCAGCAAGCGGATAATGCGCGGCATCCACGCGGCATTGCGCCGCTCCAGCAGCGCTTCGCGAATTTCGTCGTCCGCCAGCAGGCCTTCGCGGGTGAGCGCGGCCAGCCCGGCCTCATCGCCCTGAAGGTAGAGTCGGATCGGGCGCTGGCGCTGGTCGCTGTCGGCTTCGGCCTCTTCCACGATCGCGCCCAGCATCGCGCGCTGGGCCCGTTCTGAGAGCCCGTCGAACACCGCGAACTGGCGCGCCGCGCCTTCGAGCTCGACCACCCGGCGACCGTTGAAATCGCGGATCAGCGCGCGGTCGATCCCGTTCGCGGCGTCCGCTCCGCTGTCGATCGACTGGGCGAGGATCAGGGCCGCGCCCCAGCTTTCGATCCCGCGGAAATCGTCGAGGCCATAGGGCGTGTCGGCGACCAGAGCGGTCAGGCTTTCGCGCTGGTCAGGCGGCACGCGGGAGAGCAGCGGCGGTTGGCCGGGCGAATAGGCGAGCGGCTTGAACGCGCTCGCCACCGCCCGCCCATCGTCCAGTTCGGCGATTTCCACCGCGAGCACGCCCGCCTGCGCAACCGCATTGTCGAGGGCAGGCGTGCGCCATTCGACGCCATCGGGGAGGGCATGGATGGTGCCGATCAGCCAGCCCGCACTGGTTCCGTCGGCCCGGGCGATCTCCCACAGCAGCGGGTTCGGTTCGTCCGGGGCAACCGGGGGCTGTTTGTCAGGCTGGCCGCAAGCCGCGACCAGCAGCGCCAGCAGCGCGAGGATCGCGGCGCGCATGGTCACTGCACCCGCACCGCCTGGATGCCGCGCTCTGCCAGCAGATCCTGCAGCTTGTTGGTCCCGGCAAGATGCCCGGCGCCGACCGCAATGAAGATCGTGCCCGGCGTATCGAGCCGGTCGTCGATCCACACCGCCCAGTTGGCGTTACGGGCATAGAGCAGCCGCTCGGCAAGAACGGGGTCGGATTCGAGCGCGTCGTTGAGCAGGTGGCCAAGCGCCTCGACATCGCCTTCGGCCCATTCGGCGATCATCTCGTCGAGCATCGGGCCGAGCGTGTCGATCTCTGCCGCAGTTTCGACCAGATAATCGAGCTGCGCGTCCATCGGCAGTTCGTCGAAGATCGAGAACTGGTAGCGCGGTGTTTCCAGCGCATCGCGGCCCTTGGTATCGCCCACCGTCGCTTCGAGCACGGTTTCGGTGCCGTTCTGCGGTTGGAAGCCCGCCTTGGCGAAGGCCACATTGCTCAGTTGCAGGGCCGCGAACCAGGGCTCGAGATTGTCGAACGCTTCCGGCGGCACTCCGATGGAGGCCATTGCTGTCTCATAAGTCTCGCGCTGCTCCTCGCTCATCATGCCGCGCAAGGTCGTTCCCTGCGGCAGGATGGCGATCTGTTGAATCATCGGGCCGATCTCGGCCAGCGCTTCGGGGCTCATGTCGATTTCGGTGACCAGCGTGCTGCTCTCGTCCAGCGCGGTCTTCACCGGACCGCTGTACCAGTCGACGTCGGAAGGCAGGGCATGGACCGTGCCGAACAGGTAGATCGTCGTATCCTCGTCCGCCACGCGCCACAGGGCGGGTGCATCTTGCGCCATCGCGCCGGTGGTGAGGGAGAACGCGGCGGCAAGGCCGATCAGGGTGTTGCGGGTCATTCTGGCAAGCATGTTGTGTGCTCCTGAAAGAAAAAGGCGGAAGTCCGAGGGAAGCTGCGATGCATCCGCCTAGCCGCGCAATTTGACGGCAAGGAATGTCAGCATCGTAGCGGCAAAGGCAATGACGAAAATTCCAAATGCGGTGGGGTGGGGCACCAGCCCGCCCATCGCGAGCACCGCCCAGATCGGATAGCCCGCGACGGCAGCGATGCAGCCGCCGGCATAGCCGATCAGGTTCTGGCGCATCTGGTAATCGTCGATCTGGGTGAACCCCCAGACCGGCAGCACCGCGAAGGCGAAGAAGAACGCCGCCGCCATCGCGATGGCCGCCCATGCGGGCATGGTCAGCGTTTCGATCTGGCCGACGAGGAAGTTGCCTTCCCCGTTCTCCAACCCGGAAAGGAGCGCGCCGATCACCGCACCGACCAGCCCAGCGAAGAGCAGGAAGGCCCACTTGCGCCGCTGGCGGGCGCGGTTGCGCGCTTCACCCGGATTGCGGATATCGTCCGGTTCGTGGTCCATTGTCAGTCCTCCTCTTCGAGGAAAATGGTTTCGATCGGCATGTCGAACACGCGCGAGATCTTGAAGGCGAGGCCCAGCGAGGGGTCGTGCTTTCCCGTCTCGATCGCGTTGACCGCCTGACGCGACACATCCAGCCTCCCGGCCAGCTCCGCCTGGCTCCAGTCGCGTTCTGCGCGCAGGACTTTCAGGCGGTTTTTCATGCGCTGCCTGTCCCGCGAATGCGCCTAACTGCGAAGCCTAGGTGGTATGCGAGGCCGGACAGGATGGCGAGCAGGTAGCCATCGGCCATGAAGCCCGGGTTTCCACGCGCCAGATCCGGCAGATCGCCCGCTGCGGCCCAGTAACCGAGGATGTTGCCACCGTTGAGGAAGCCCATCACCGCGCCCGCAAACAGATAGAGCGCGATAACCGCCATCCCCCATCGCAGCGCGACGTTGCGCAGTCCGTTGAAGTAGTCGTCGTAGCGATGGGCAAACACAGTCACGAAAATCATCGCGCCGGTGATCGCCAGCGATGCGGTGTCGACACCTTGGCCAAAGCCAATCGTGTAATCGGCTAACAGTACGCCATTAGCGGCCAGACCGATCCACGGCAGAACATAGGCGTGAGACTGCTCTTCTTGGCTCGGTGCGGTGGGGTCATAAGCCATGCGGCAATCTCCCAAATGAAAATGCAGGGATCACAAACTGCTCCTCAGCCACTTGAGGTGGAAGCCTACGAAGAACGCGGTGAGGGCGATCGGGCCGACGAATTCGGGGCTGATCATCTGGTCACGGGCCGATCTGGTCACCCCGTCGAGAAACCCTTCGAGGAAGGGGGCGAAGGCGAAGGTGGCAACCACCGCCACGACGGCGAAGCCGGTGCCGCTGTTCCACAGCTGCTCGATATATTCGTCGCGAAACCGCCGCCGCAAAAGCATCACCAGGCTGACCAGCAATACGCCGACACTCAGCCCTGCCACGAAGTCGGGCCAGTCGAGAATCTGCGAAACCACCATCAGGATGGTCGCGACAAAACCCATCGACGCGGCGGTGAGATACAGGCGTGTGCGCTTGTCGCGGGTCATGCGGCGCTCCCGGCGAACATGACGATCTTCGCCGCGATATTGCCTGCACCATAGCCGGCGAGAACGATGAAGGCGCCCGCGGCGATGCGCTTCCACAGCGGCTGTCGGGTTGGGCTCAGCGTGTTGGTCATCTCGGTATCTTTCGTTGATGCGTCTGGGATGCGAAGGGCTGAAGGCTATGCGCCGAAAGGGGCGGAGCAGACCTTGGGGCGTCGGCTCCGCCCGGTGGGGCTCACGCTTCCGGATCGACGGTCAGCCCGGCAAGGTGTGCGCCGCGTGCCTCGATCATGGCGAGATCGACCTGCGACTGCACCGCGCTGCGGACATCCGCCGCGCAGGCCTGCATTTCGAGGCGTGCGGCAACACCGCGCTGGCCGCTGCGGCAGACATTGCGCACCGCGCTGTCGATCCGCGCGTCGAGCATGTCGCGCCCGGCCTCGGTCGAAAGATCGAACTTGCCGGTGTCGATTTCGATCGAGCGGGTGTGCGCCGATGCGTTCACGGGGACGAGGGCAGCGGCGAACAGGACGGCGGTCAGGATACGGGTTTTCATCAGTTCATTCCTTTTTGGATATTGGGTCCAATGGTCATGCCAACCTTCCGGTATGTCAGGTTGTGCTGACTATATGGATCGATTCGCTGACGCTGTCAACATGACCTGACATTAAGACCGATATTCCTGACACGTTGGACAGGGAAATGGGCCTATATCTCTGTATTTACTGGGAAATTTTTTCCTGCAAACTCTAGGCTAACCATGGCGCTAGCGATGCGCGTGCCGCGCACGCTCTTGCGAATCTTTCACCGTTCACGCCGTTGACGCTGTCGCGCGGCTTCGCCATGGCCGCTCGCACCATGAGCCGGTCCCCGCAGTCCAGTTTCCAAGACATGATCCTTGCGCTCCACGATTTCTGGAGCGCGCAAGGCTGTGTCATCCTGCAACCCTACGACATGCGTATGGGGGCAGGCACGTTCCACACCGCGACGACGCTGCGTGCGCTGGGGCCGGAGCCCTGGAATGCCGCCTTCGTGCAGCCGTGCCGCAGGCCGACCGACGGCCGCTATGGCGAGAACCCGAACCGGCTGCAGCATTATTACCAGTATCAGGTGATCCTGAAGCCGAGCCCGAGCGACATCCAGGACCTCTATCTTGAATCGCTTCGGGTGATCGGGATCGATCCGCTCAAGCACGATATCCGCTTCGTCGAGGATGACTGGGAATCGCCCACGCTAGGTGCCTGGGGGCTGGGCTGGGAAGTCTGGTGCGACGGGATGGAGGTGACGCAGTTCACCTATTTCCAGCAGATGGGCGGGTTCGACTGCAAGCCGGTCGCGGGCGAGCTGACCTACGGGCTCGAACGGCTCGCGATGTACATCCAGGGCGTCGACAACGTGTACGACCTCCAGTTCAACGATCGCGGCGTATCCTACGGCGACGTGTTTCTCGAAAACGAGAAGCAGATGTCGAAGTGGAACTTCGAGGTCGCGGAGACCGATGCGCTGTTCGATCTCTTCGCCAAGGCGGAGAAGGAGTGCGAGAACGCGCTCGCCAACAACGTCCCCATCGCTGCCTATGAACAAGCGATCGAAGCGAGCCACATCTTCAATCTGCTGCAGGCACGTGGCGTGATCTCCGTACAGGAACGCGCGAGCTACATGGGCCGGGTGCGCGATCTGGCGCGTGGCTCCTGTGAGAAATACGCCGAGCTGATGGCCCCCAGGTGGGCCGAGAAATATCCGGAGTGGTCCCTGTGAAAGACTTCCTCCTCGAACTGCGCTCCGAAGAAATCCCCGCGCGGATGCAGGCGGGCGCGCGCGCCGAACTCGAAAAGCTGTTCCGGCGCGAGATGGACGCAGCGGGCGTCGCGATGGGCGCGGTCACCGTGTGGTCGACCCCGCGCCGCCTCGCGCTGATCGCGCGCGGCCTGCCGACCGAGACGCAGGCCGTCAGCGAGGAAGCCAAGGGTCCGCCGGTGGGCGCGCCCGATCAGGCGGTCGACGGATTCTGCCGCAAGAACAAAGTGACGCGCGACAAGCTCGAGGTGCGGGAGGTGAAGGGCCGCGAGACCTATTTCGCGGTGATCGATACCCCGGGCAGGGCGGTGCGCGATGTGCTGGCCGAGGCGATCCCGGCGATCATCCGCGATTTCGCCTGGCCCAAGTCGATGCGCTGGGGCGCGGCGTCGATCTCGACCGAAAGCATGCGCTGGGTGCGCCCGCTCTCCGGCATCGTCGCGCTGCTGGGCGACGAGGTGGTCGAGTGCGAGGTGCATGGCGTCACGAGCGGCGCGGTCACGCTGGGCCACCGCTTCCACCACTCGGGCGACATCACCATCGGCGATGCGGACGATTATGCAGTGAAGCTGCGCGCCGCACACGTGATCGTCGACCATCAGGAACGCGCCGCGCTGATCCGCGAAGGTGCGGCCAGGGTCGCGTCGGAGGCCGGGCTTAGCCTGGTCGAGGACGAGGGGCTGGTGGTCGAGAATGCCGGGCTCACCGAATGGCCGATCCCGCTGCTCGGCCGGTTCGAGGAAGATTTCCTCGAAGTCCCGCCCGAGACGATCCAGCTCACCGCGCGGGTCAACCAGAAGTATTTCGTGTGCGAGGATGCGCAAGGCACGCTCGCCAACGCCTTCATCTGCACCGCCAATATCGAGGCGGCGGACGGCGGCGAGGCCATTGTCGACGGTAACCGCAAGGTGCTCGCCGCGCGGCTGTCCGACGCGCGCTTCTTCTGGGAGGTCGACCAGAAGAAAACCCTCGCGCAGCATGCCGAGGGTTTGAAGCGGATCACCTTCCACGAGAAGCTGGGCACCGTGGCCGACAAGGTCGAACGGGTCGCCAAGCTGGCCCGCTGGCTGGTGGAAGAGGGGATCGTCACAGATTCTCCCCTCCCCGGTGGGGAGGGGCCGGGGGTGGGGGTTCCCACCTCGCAGGCGTCGAACACCCATCCCCAACCCCTTCCCTCAAGGGAAGGGGCTTCGCTCGCCGATATGGCGGAACAGGCCGCGCGGCTGTGCAAGGCCGATCTCGTGACCGAGATGGTCGGCGAATTTCCCGAGCTGCAGGGCCTGATGGGCGGCTACTACGCCCGCGCCGAGGGCCTGCCCGACGCCGTCGCCGACGCGATCCGCGATCACTACAAGCCGGTCGGGCAGGGCGACGAGGTGCCGACTGCACCGGTGACGGTGGCGGTGAGTCTGGCGGACAAGCTGGATACGCTGGCATCATTCTTCGCGATTGATGAGAAGCCGACCGGTTCGAAAGATCCCTTTGCCCTTCGCAGGGCCGCTTTGGCGGTCATTCGCTTGCTGGACTCCAATGGCATCCGTCTGAACCTCTCCACCGCTCATGCTGAGCTTGTCGAAGCACTGTACTTTTCTTCTGAAGATAAGGACGGCCCTTCGACAGGCTCAGGGCAAGCGGGTCAGGGGGATTTACTCGACTTCTTCGCCGACCGCCTCAAGGTCCAGCAGCGCGAAGCCGGCGTCCGTCACGACCTGATCGATGCGGTGTTCGCGCTTGGTGGCGAAGACGATCTCGTCCGCCTGCTCGCCCGCGTCCACGCGCTCCAGAGCTTTATGGAGACCGAGGACGGTCGGAACCTTCTCGCGGGGTACAAGCGCGCGGCGAATATCCTCAAGAAAGAGGGCTTCGACACCCCCTTAAATCGTCGCCCCGGACTTGATCCGGGGCAAGGCTCGTCTTCCGGTGCGCAAGAAGAAGCCCGATCCCGGCTTGGGGGCCGGGATGACGATGATGGGAATGGTGACGCCATGCCCCATACCGGCGAGGAAGACCCGCTGGCGCTGGTCGACGATCCCGACATGAAGGATATCGTCGCGGCGCAGATGGACGAGCGCAAACACCACCTCGATGGTAAATCGCTGTCCTACACGCCCGAACCGGCCGAGAAGGCGCTGATCGACGCGCTCGACGCGGCAGGGCCGCAGGCGGAACGGGCAGTCGAGGAGGAGCGTTTTGCCGATGCCATGTCTGCGCTCGCCAGCCTGAGGAAGCCGATCGATGATTTCTTCGAAAACGTCACCGTCAATGATGACGACGAAGCGAAGCGCACCGCACGCCTCGGCCTGCTGGCGCGGTTCCGCAATGCCGTCCACCAGGTGGCGGACTTCGGGAAAATCGAGGGATAGAAATTTGCGCCTGGACAGTGTGTCAGGTGTGTCAGGGAATACCGGGGTACGATCGAAATGACGCAGACAGTCTACCACTTCGGCGGCAACGCAGACCACTCGGACGCGCGCCAGAAGGACAAGACCATCACCGGCGGCAAGGGCGCGAACCTTGCCGAAATGGCCAGCATCGGTCTGCCCGTGCCTCCGGGCTTTACGATCACAACCGAGGAATGCCTGCGCTACCTCGATCGTGGCGGCGACTTCGCGCCGGAACTGCGCGACGCGGTTGCCAAGGGCGTTGGCCATGTCGAGCAGACGGTCGGCAAGACGCTGGGCGACGCGGCGGACCCGCTGCTCGTCTCGGTCCGCTCGGGCGCGGCGATCTCGATGCCCGGGATGATGGACACGGTTCTCAACCTCGGCCTCAATGACGAGACGGTGAAGGGCCTCGCCAAGACCAGCGGCGACGCGCGCTTCGCGTGGGACAGCTACCGCCGGTTCATCCAGATGTACTCGGACGTCGTGCTCGGCATCGATCACGGCCTGTTCGAGGAAGCGCTGGAGATCATGCGCGAGGACAATGGCTTCTACTCGGATACCGACATGGAAGCGCAGCATTGGGAAGCGCTGGTCGGCGAATATCTCAAGATCGTCGAGCGGGAGCAGGACGAGCCGTTCCCGCAGGATGTCGACACGCAGCTGTGGGGCGCAATCCGCGCGGTGTTCGAAAGCTGGGACAGCGAGCGGGCGAAGATCTACCGCCGCCTCAACGACATCCCGCACGATCTGGGCACGGCGGTGAACGTGCAGGCGATGGTGTTCGGCAACATGGGTGACGACAGCGCCACCGGCGTCGCCTTCACCCGCGATCCCTCGACCGGCGAGAAGTACTATTACGGCGAATGGCTGGTGAACGCGCAGGGTGAGGATGTGGTGGCGGGCATCCGCACCCCGCAATACCTCACCAAGGCGCGGCGCGAGGAAGCCGGCGCCGACAAGCCGAGCATGGAAGAAGCCATGCCCGATGCCTACGCAGAGCTCGCCCGCGTGTTCGACCTGCTCGAAAAACACTACAAGGACATGCAGGACATCGAGTTCACGGTGCAGCAGGGCCAGCTGTTCCTCCTCCAGACCCGCAACGGCAAGCGCACCGCCAAGGCCGCGCTGAAGATGGCGGTGGAGATGGAAGGCGAAGGCCTGATCGACCGCAAGACGGCGGTGCTGCGGATCGACCCGATGGCGCTCGACCAGCTGCTCCACCCCACGCTCGACCCCGATGCCCCGCGCGACATTCTCGCGACCGGCCTCCCGGCCTCGCCCGGCGCGGCGAGCGGCAAGATCGCGCTGGATGCGGATACGGCAGAGCAATGGGCCAATCGCGGCGATGCGGTGATCCTGGTGCGGGTTGAGACTTCGCCGGAGGACATCCACGGCATGCACGCGGCCAAGGGCATCCTGACCGCGCGCGGCGGGATGACGAGCCATGCGGCCGTGGTTGCCCGCGGCATGGGCCGCCCCTGCGTCTCGGGCGCGAGCGGCGTCTCGATCGACCGCAAGGCGCGCACCGTGCGGATCGGCCAGGCGGAACTGGCGGAAGGCGATGTGATCACGCTCGATGGCGGCAATGGGCAGGTGATGCGCGGGCAGGTACCCACGATCGAGCCCGAGCTGGCGGGCGACTTCGCCAAGGTCATGGAATGGGCCGACGAAGCACGCAGGATGGGCGTGCGGACCAACGCCGAAACGCCCGAGGATTGCAAGACCGCACGCAGCTTCGGCGCGGAAGGTATCGGCCTGTGCCGGACCGAGCACATGTTCTTTGATGCCGACCGGATCATGGCGGTGCGCGAGATGATCCTCGCCGAGCATGAAGAGGGCCGCCGCAAGGCGCTCGCCCGCCTGCTCCCCGAACAGCGCAGCGATTTCGAGGCGATCTTCGAGGTGATGGCAGGCCTGCCCTGCACGATCCGCCTGCTCGATCCGCCGCTGCACGAGTTCCTGCCCGCCGATGATGGCGACTTCGCCGATCTGGTCGAAGCGACCGGCATGGACGAAGAACGCCTGAAGCGCCGGGTTGCGGAACTGCACGAGTTCAACCCGATGCTCGGCCATCGCGGCTGCCGCCTCGGGATCACCTATCCCGAAATCTACGAGATGCAGGCGCGCGCGATCTTCGAAGCGGTGTGCGCGGTGAAGGAAAAGAGCGGCGAGGCGCCGCTGCCCGAGGTGATGATCCCGCTGGTCGCCACCAAGCGCGAGCTGGAGATCCTGCGCGCGCTGGTCGACCGGGTGGCCGAAGAGGTCTTCACGGAGAAGGGCACGCGGGTCGAGTATCTGGTCGGCACGATGATCGAACTGCCGCGCGCCGCGCTGATGGCGGGCGAGATCGCGGAAGAGGCTCGCTTCTTCAGCTTCGGCACCAACGATCTGACGCAGACGACGCTCGGCCTCAGTCGCGACGATGCTGGCCGGTTCCTGGGCTCTTACGTCGATCGCGGCATCTTCGCGCGTGATCCCTTCGTCAGCCTCGATGTGGATGGCGTGGGCCAGCTGGTCGAACTGGCGGCGGAGCGCGGGCGCAAGACCGATCCCAAGCTCAAGCTCGGCATTTGCGGCGAGCATGGCGGCGATCCCGCCAGCATCGGCTTCTGCGAACAGGTCGGGCTGGACTATGTCAGCGCCTCACCCTTCCGCGTGCCGATCGCGCGGTTGGCGGCGGCGCAGGCGGCGTTGCGGAAAGCCTAGCTCCAGCCTGTCAGGGAGAGGATTTCGAAGGTCTCGGTGACCTTCCCGTCCTCTTCCCTCAGCGGCTCGAACCCCGCCTGCGCGCGCGCCCACGCGGGGCGAGTGAAGGCCGGGGGCGCATCGGCGAGGATGCCGGCCAGGCCCTGATCGCGCAGGTCCGCGATCAGACGGCCCAACTCGCCGTATCGGGCGCGGAGCACCCGGCTGTCGACCACCTGCTTGGCAAACCCGGCGCGGCTCATCAGCCCGCTGGCGGCGGGGCGATCGATCTGCGGGTGAATGCGCGCATAGGTCCGCGCACCATCCGCGACCTGCACCACCTGCCGCAGCGCCGGGAGGGTGCCCGCGCCAAGGCACTGGGCGATCATCATCCCGCCCGGCTCCAGCGCATGGCGAGCATGGACCAGCGCGCCGGGCAGGTCATTGAGCGTGTCGAGCAGGCCCAGATTGAGAACGTAACGATAGGTGCGGGGGAAGGGCTGCTCTTCATCGAGCCCGTCCGGCCCCGCGCTCTCGACCTCGAAGCCCCGCGAGCGCAGTTCCGGGACGAGTTGCCCGGTAACGTCGCCGATCACGAGCGTCGAACCGGGTTCGGCGCGGGTGAAGTCGAACCGCTCGAGCACATCCTCGATCATGTCGTCGAATACGAACCGCGCGGCATCCTGATCGCCCTGCCGGGCGAGAGCGCGGTGGTAGCGGGCCCGTCTTCGGGCGGGCGAGAAGATGCGGGGGACGCTGTGTTCGATGGGGCCTTCGGTCATCGCGCTTGCCTACATGGGGGCAGGGGAGCAGCATAGCCCGCGATGGCCAGCAATATTCTGCCCTCCGCCTTCAGGCCGCTGGTCGATTTCGTCTATCCGCCACGCTGCCCGCTCTGCGGTGAGGGAATCGCGGCGGGGCCGGGCTTATGTGCCGCCTGCTGGGAGGGCTTCGACTTTCCGGGAGAGCCCGCGTGCAGTCTGTGCCAGACGCCACTCTCGCAAGGTGCGTCGGATAGCGTCTGCCGCCACTGCCTCGCGCATCCACCCCGACACGCGGGGATCGCCGCGGCGGCACTCTATAACGAGCCTGCCCGGCAGCTGGTGTTGAGATTCAAGCACGGCGGCAGGATCGGGCTTGCTGCGCTGATGGGCCGGCTGATGGCGAGCCGGCTTGCCGATATCCCGGGCGATTCGCTGCTGATACCCGTGCCGCTGCATCGCACCAGGCTGTGGCAGCGCGGCTACAACCAGTCCGCGCTGCTCGCCCGTACGATCGCGAAGCACAGTGGCCACGCGGTGCGGGTCGACGCGTTGCAGCGGATTCGCGCGACGCCCAAGCTGGGCGGGCTGGGCAGGGTAAGTCGTGCCGAGGCTCTGCGCGGGGCGATCTGCGTGAGGGCGGGCCGCCGCGAAGACATTGAGGGTCGTCATGTTATCCTGATCGACGACGTGCTCACCAGCGGTGCGACCAGCACTGCGTGCACCGCGGCCTTGCTGGAGGCGGGCGCAAAAAGTGTGAGAATTGCGTGCTTTGCCAGGGTGGTGGAAGACGAAACGCCCGGGACCGAAGCGATCCCGGGCGCCGCGTGACGAATTTCCAAGTCTGCCCGGCCATTCCCCCGAAAGGCCGATCGGCAGACCAAAACCATCGTCTTCGCACCTCCGGAAAAACCCCCATCCGGAAAATGCATCCCCCTGAACCCGGCGCATCTGCGCGGCGCCTCGGCCTGAAGGGCGACCGTTCCCGGCCACAGAACGCATTCTTCCCAAAGCGACGGGCTCTTGCCAACGGTGCCGTTGCAAAAATGAAAGGATTCGCGCCCCGGTGTGGTGGATTGGCAACAATCGGTCTAACGGGCGTGGCGACGGGAAACGAAAGGATAGCATGGCTCACTCACATGATGCGGAGCGCGAATCGGGCACGCAGTTCCTGCCCAAATTCGGTGCCGACGGGCTGCTGACCGGCGTGGTGGTGGACGCCGCGAGCCGGGAAGTCCTGATGGTCGCGCATCTCGATCGCGAGGCGCTCGACGCGACACTGGAGACTGGGCTCGCACACTTCCATTCGCGTTCGCGGGGCACTCTGTGGTGCAAGGGAGAGACCAGCGGGAATGTGTTGCGGGTGCGCGAGATTCTGGTCGATTGCGATCAGGATGCACTGATCATCCATGCCGAGCCCGCGGGCCCTGCCTGCCACACCGGCGCGCGCAGCTGCTTTTACCGCAGGCTGACCGATGGCCGACTCGAGCGGGTCGCGGATTGACCTTTACGTAAAGGGCATATATACCGTTCCGCATGACCCAAGCTGCTGCCAAGAGGCCCTATACCGGGGCCGGAGCCCATCTCGACCGGCCCGATGCGCAGGAGCGTGAGAGCTATTCGATCTCCGACCTTACCGCCGAGTTCGACTGCACCGCGCGCGCGCTGCGCTTCTACGAAGACGAAGGCCTTATAGCGCCGACCCGAAACGGGCTGACGCGGATCTATTCCAAGCGCGACCGCGCCCGGCTCGCCTGGATCATGCGGGCCAAGAACGTCGGTTTCAGCCTTGGCGAGATCAAGGAAATGATCGATCTCTACGATCTGGGCGACGGCCGGGTGGAGCAGCGAAGGGTCACCATCGAACGTTGCCGCGCCCACGTCGCCAAGCTGAAACAGCAGCGTGACGATATCGACTCATCGATCAGCGAGCTTTCCGAGTTTATCGCCCATATCGAGCAAATCGATCAGGACTGACCCCCAAATCCCCGCTTCAGAGGACCTTTGAATGCCCAGCTATACTGCCCCCACTCGCGATTTTCGCTTCATCATCAACGAGATGCTCGACCTCGAAAGCTACGGCAACCTGCCCGGCTTCGAGAACGCCACCACCGACATGGTCACCTCGATCATCGACGAGGCGGGCAAGTTCACCGCCGAGGTGCTGCAGCCGCTCAACCAGGTCGGCGATCAGGAAGGCTGCACCCGCCACGATGATGGTTCGGTGACCACGCCGACCGGCTTCAAGGAAGCGTTCGACCAGTTCCGCGAAGCGGGATGGGGCACGCTTTCCATGCCCGAGGAATTCGGCGGGCAGGGCCTGCCGCATGTCGTCGCCTTCGCGATGGAAGAGATGATCAGCTCGTCCAACCAGGCTTTCGGCATGTATCCCGGCCTCACCAACGGCGCGATCTCGGCGCTGATCGCCAAGGGCAGCCAGGAACAGAAGGAAAAGTACCTGCCCAAGATGGTCAGCTGCGAATGGACCGGCACGATGAACCTGACCGAGCCGCATTGCGGCACCGATCTGGGCCTCATCCGCACCAAGGCCGAGCCGCAGGCCGATGGCAGCTATTCGATCACCGGCACCAAGATTTTCATCTCCGCAGGCGAGCATGACATGTCGGAGAACATCATCCACCTCGTGCTGGCCAAGACCCCGGGCGCGCCCGATTCCTCCAAGGGCATCTCGCTGTTCGTGGTGCCCAAGTTCCTCGTCAACGACGATGGCTCGATCGGCGATCGCAACGGTGTGATGTGCGGCTCGATCGAGCACAAGATGGGCATCCACGGCAACTCGACCTGCGTCATGAACTATGACGAGGCAAAGGGCTGGATGGTCGGCGAGGAGAACAAGGGCCTCGCCGCGATGTTCATCATGATGAATGCCGCGCGCCTCGGCGTGGGCATTCAGGGCCTAAGCCAGGCC
Source organism: Alteriqipengyuania abyssalis (assembly GCF_019857185.1). Lineage (GTDB taxonomy): Bacteria > Pseudomonadota > Alphaproteobacteria > Sphingomonadales > Sphingomonadaceae > Alteriqipengyuania > Alteriqipengyuania abyssalis. Next base: position 666,435 of record NZ_JAHWXP010000001.1, read on the forward strand.
GAAGTCTCCTACCAGAACGCGGTCACCTACGCGCTCGACCGCCGTCAGGGCCGCGCGCTGACCGGCCCTGCCGAGCCGGAGGAGAAGGCCGATCCGATTTTCGTCCACCCCGACGTGCGCCGGATGCTGATGGACGCCAAGGCGTTCAATGAAGGCATGCGCGCCTTCGCGCTGTGGACCGCGCTGCAGCAGGATCTGAGCCACGCGCTGCAGGATGAGGACGAGCGCCAGCTGGCGGACGATCTCGTCGGCCTGATGACCCCGGTCATCAAGGGCTACGGCACCGACAAGGGCTATGACGTCGCCAACAACATGCAGCAGGTCTATGGCGGCCACGGCTACATCGCGGAGTGGGGCATGGAGCAGTTCGTGCGCGATGCCCGCATTGCGATGATCTACGAAGGCACCAACGGCATTCAGGCAATGGACCTCGCCGGGCGCAAGCTGGCGATGCACGGCGGCCGCGCGGTGCAGGCGTTCTTCAAGCTGGTCGACGACGAAGTCGCGGCGGCCAAGGACGAAGAAGGCATGGCCGAACTGGCCGAGGCGCTTGAGAAGGCCGTCGGCGAACAGAAGGCTGCGACCATGTGGTTCATGCAGAACGCGATGCAGAACCCCAACAATCTGGGCGCTGGCGCGCACCACTACATGCACATCATGGGCATCGCCTGCCTGATGCTGATGTGGGTCAAGATGGCGCGCGTCGCAAAGGCTGCGCTGGCCGACGGCAGCGACGACAAGGCGTTCTACGAAGCCAAGATCGCCACCGCCCGCTACTTCGCGGACCGCTTCGTGCCCGATGCCGGTGCGCTGCGTCGCAAGATCGAAAGCGGCAGCGAATCAATGATGGCGCTGGGCGAAGAGGCCTTCGCCACCGCCTCCTGATCGCCCGAGTCGCAGCGTCACGCTGGGACCTAGTTGATGAAGTACAGACGCGGGGTACCCTCACCATAGGACATCCCGCGTCTTCTGTTATATTCAAAGGTTCAAGGAGCCGGTGCGAAGCTAGCAGCGGCGGGGCGAGTAGGAAAATCTCGGGTGGAGGATCGGCAATGAACCCGGAGCGGCGAAGCGATGGCAGCGCGGGCGATGTCGATTACGGCGCGATCGGCGGCACCTACAGCCGTTACCGTCGGCCCGATCCAGTCATCGAGGCGCAAATCCACCGCGCGCTGGGCGATGCGAAAACCGTGCTGAACGTGGGCGCGGGTGCCGGTTCCTACGAGCCGACGCACTGCGAGGTGACGGCGGTCGAACCTTCGGCATCGATGCGGGCACAGCGGCCTGCGCATCTCACGCAGGCGATCGATGCGGTCGCCGAAGACCTGCCGTTCGAGGACAAAAGCTTCGATGCATCGATGGCCTCGGTGACGGTCCACCAGTGGTTGGACCTAGAGGCGGGGCTTGCCGAAATGCGGCGGGTGACGCGCGGCCCCTTGGTGCTGCTGGTGTGCGATCCGGCCGCGATGATGGATTACTGGCTGGCCCACTATATCCCCGAGGTCAGGGAGATCGAAGCGAGCCGTTTTCCGTCTCTGGAGCGCATTGCTGCCGCGCTGGGCGGCAAGGTGACGGTAGAGCAGGTACCCGTCCCGCTCGAGTGCCGGGACGGGTTCAACGAAGCATATCACGGGCGGCCCGAGGCATTTCTGGACGGAAACGCGCGGCTAGCCTGTTCCAGCTGGAGCCTTGTGCCCGGCGAAGCTGTGCAACGCTTCGAAGCGGCTCTGTCTGCCGATCTGGAAAGTGGGAAGGGGGACCAAAAGTACGGGCATCTGCGTAGGCAGCCGTTCTTCGACGGGCCATTGCGGCTCGTGATCGGGAGGGCTGCCTGAACGCTATTTCCTTCCCCTTGAGGGGGAGGGTCGGGGTGGGGGCCTCTGCGCGCTCCGCATAGGCCGAACACCCACCCCAGCCCCTCCCTCAAGGGAGGGGAGTAAAAGGGTCACGCCTCCGGCAGGAAGTCCGGCACCGACAGATAGCGCTCGCCGGTATCGTAGTTGAAGCCGAGGACGCGCGAGCCTTCCGCAAGGTCGGGCAGCTTCTTCGCTATCGCGGCGAGCGTTGCGCCGCTGGAGATGCCGACCAGCATGCCTTCCTCGCGCGCGGCGCGGCGGGCCATTTCCTTGGCATCTTCGGGATCGACCTGAATCGCGCCGTCGATCGACTGCGTGTGCAGGTTTTCAGGCACGAAGCCCGCGCCGATGCCCTGGATCGGGTGCGGACCGGGCTCGCCGCCGTTGATCACGGGGGAGCCTGCGGGCTCGACCGCCCAGGCCTTCATCTCGGGCCAGTGGCGCTTCAGTTCCTCGGCGCAGCCGGTCAGGTGGCCGCCGGTGCCGACCCCTGTGATCAGCGCATCGACCGGACGGTCGGTGAAGTCGCAGAGGATTTCCTTGGCGGTGGTGCGCACGTGGACCTGCCAGTTGCTCTCGTTATCGAACTGGCTCGGCATCCACGCGCCTTCGGTCTGCTCGACCAGCTCCTGCGCGCGGGCAATGGCGCCCTTCATGCCGCCTTCCTTGGGCGTCAGGTCGAAACTCGCGCCGTAGGCGAGCATCAGGCGGCGGCGTTCGAGACTCATGCTCTCGGGCATGACCAGCACCAGCTTGTAGCCCTTGACCGCGGCAACCATCGCGAGGCCGATGCCGGTGTTGCCGCTGGTCGGCTCGATGATCGTGCCGCCGGGCTTGAGCTTGTCGGCCTTCTCCGCATCCTCGACCATGGCGAGCGCGATGCGGTCCTTGATCGAGCCGCCGGGGTTCGCGCGTTCGCTCTTCACCCACACGTCATGCTCGGGGAACAGGCGCGAGAGGCGGATATGCGGCGTGTTGCCGATGGTTTCGAGGATCGAGTCGGCTTTCATGGGATCTTCTCCTGCAAGGTCTGTTCAGGGGTTTCCTCTTCCAACGACGCAGGCGGGTCGAAGGTCCGGGTGTGCCGCAGAACGGGGAAAATTCGGCTCCACATCGCCACGGTGACGATCGCGCCGACCCCGCCGAAGATCACCGCGCCCGCCGGGCCGATGACGCTGGCGAGGAAGCCGGAGAACGCGTCGCCGCCTTCATTGGATGCGCTGATCGTCAGCAGGCTGGCGGAGGAAACGCGTCCGCGCTTCTCGTCAGGCGTGTGCAGCTGGATCAGCGACTGGCGGATATAGACGCTGAACATGTCCGCCGCGCCCACGATCACCAGCATCGCAAGGCTGAGCGGCATATAGCGCGAGAAGCCGAAGACGATGGTCGCAACGCCGAAGGCAGCCACCGCCCACAGCATCTTGGGCCCGACATTGTTCTTCAGCGGGCGGAAGCTGAACCACAGCGCGGTCACCGCCGCGCCGATCGCGGGGGCGGCGGCGAGCTGGGCGAGGCCGGTTTCGCCCACTTTCAGGATGTCGTAGGCAAAGGGCGGGAACAGCGCGGTCGCGCCGGCGAGGAACACCGCCATCAGATCGAGCGTGATCGCGCCGAGCACCATTTTGTTCTGGATCACGTAGCGCCAGCCATCGACGATCTGCCCGATCGGATGCTGCGCGCCATTGATCGGCGAGCGCGGCACCTTGCCGATGGTGCTGATGGAGATGATCGCGATCAGGAACAGGCCGCTGGCGATGGCATAGGGCAGGGCAGGCGCCGCGTCATAGGCATAGCCGCCCACCGCCGGGCCGACGATCATCCCGGTCTGCCATGCGATCGAAGACAGCGCGATTGCATTGGGCAGGATCGCCTTGGGCACGAGATTGGGCGCCAGCGCGGACAGGGCAGGGCCGTTGAACGCGCGGACCACGCCCAGCAGCACCGCGACAGAGAACAGCGCGGTCAGGTCGATATGGCCGGTATAGGTCGTCCACGCGAGAAAAGCCGCGCCCAGGAATTGCAGGCCGATCGTGAGGCGCGAGACGGTCTTGCGGTTGAAGCGATCGGCTGCAAGCCCGGAGAAGGGCGATAGCACGAACAGCGGCAGGAACTGCAGCAGCCCGATCAGCGCTAGCTGGCCCGATGCCTCGAACGCGTTGAGCCCGTTGCCGCGCGCAATGGTGTAGGTCTGCCACCCGATGATCAGCATCATCGCGTACTGGCCCACGATCATCGAGAATCGGGCGAGCAGGTAGGCGCGGAAATTATGGATCCGCAGCGGGGTGGAGTCTGGTTTTTCGGTAGCCGTCACCCGATCGCCATGGCAGGCGCGCGGGTGCTACAAAAGCAAATTCTGGGATGGGGTGGCCAAGTCTGGCTTGACCGCGGGCGAGGCTAGCGGGGGCGGCGCAGGCGCGGGTTGGGCTGCAGCTCGTCGATCATCAGCAGGAAATCGTCCACCCGGATCAGCCGTTCGAACTGGAACCCGGCGCGATTTTCCTTGGTCCAGATCAGATAGGCCTCGATCCGGCCAATCACCGGGAAGCTCACGATCACGCGGTCGCCGCGCGCGCCGTCGCTGGCATTGTCGATCATGAAGCCGGTGGCGGACACGTTGCTGATGTGGAACGGCACGTCGCCGCGACCGAAATAGTCCGCGATCACATCGTAATCGACCGGATGGCGGATCGCCGCCCGCTGGTCAGGTACACTCAGATGCGATGCCACTTGCCTGTTCCTCTCTCGGCTCTGACGGGGATGTCCAAGGCCCCGACTTATCCGACCCAAAGGCTGATTTTGGGTTAAGCCCCCTTGTCCTAATTCGGGACAAAAGGATGCGTTCCGAAAGACTTACGCAGAGCCTAGCGCAGCAGGATCGCGTGCTTCTTGCGCCCCAGCGACAGACGGCGCTGTTCGCCTTCCGCGACGTTCAGAACCATGGCAGGGTCGCTCAACACCTCGTCGTCGAGCCGCACCGCGCCTTCCGCGATCTTGCGCTTGGCTTCCTTGTTGGAGGCGGTGAAGCCCAGCGCGCTGAGTGCTGCGGGCAGGGCCATGCCATCGCCCACCGAAAGCGTGGGCAGGTCGCCGCCCGCGCCCCCGGCGAAGGTTTCGCGCGCAGTCGCCTCCGCCGCGGCCGCCGCATCCTCGCCACGCACCAGCGCGGTCACCGCATTGGCGAGCGCGACCTTGGCGTCGTTGATCTCCGCCCCCTCGAGCCGTTCGAGCCGCTCGATCTCGTCGAGCGGAATATCGGTGAACAGGCGCAGGAAGCGACCCACGTCGCGGTCGTCGGTATTGCGCCAGAACTGCCAGAAATCGTAGGCGGGCAGCATGTCTTCATTGAGCCAGACCGCGCCGCTGGCGGTCTTGCCCATCTTCTTGCCATCCGCGGTCGTCAGCAGGGGGGTGGTGAAGCCGAAGAGTTCGCCACCGCCGGTACGCCGGGTCAGCTCGATCCCGTTGACGATATTGCCCCACTGATCGCTGCCGCCCATCTGCAAACGACAGCCATAGCGCTGCGCCAGTTCGCGGAAATCGTAGGCCTGCAGGATCATGTAATTGAATTCGAGGAAGGTCAGCGGCTGCTCGCGGTCGAGCCGCATCTTGACCGAATCGAAGGTCAGCATGCGGTTGACCGTGAAGTGCGGGCCGACATCGCGCAGCAGATCGAGATAGCCCAGGCCGCTGAGCCATTCGTCGTTGTTGACCATCACCGCGTCGGTGGGCCCGTCACCGAAGGTCAGGATGCGTTCGAAGACCTTGCGAATGCTCGCAATATTGGCCGCGATAACCTCTTCGGTCATCAGCTGGCGGCTCTCGTCGCGGCCCGAGGGGTCACCGATCTTGCCGGTGCCGCCACCCATCACGACGATCGGCTTGTGCCCGGTCTGCTGCAACCGGCGCAGCAGCATGATCTGGACCAGCGATCCGACATGCAGGCTCGATGCGGTCGGATCGAAACCGACATATCCTGGGACAATCTGCTCGGAAGCAAGCAAATCAAGTCTTTCCGCATCGGTGATTTGATGCGTATAGTGCCGCTGGTCGAGCACGTTCAGAAGTTCGGATCGATAGCTGGGCACTGGTTCCTCCGGGGGGAATGACCGGGCCCGCTAGCATGGGGGGTCGAAAATGCAAACGTACAGGTTGAAACCGCATCCAACCACGCCGCCGCTCGACGTGAGCGCAATCTCGGTCACCATGATGCGCCTGATGGGCGGCGAGCTGCTTCTGCGCTATCGCATCAACCAGGCGGCCAAGGTCGTGGTGCCGCGCGGCTTCGCACATCGCAGCGAGGAAGATCTGTGGCGGCGGACCTGCCTGGAATTCTTCGTCTACGACCAGAACGGGCGCTACCGCGAATTCAACTTCGCACCCGCTGGCGACTGGGCCGCGTTCCAGTTCGCCTCCTATCGCAAGCGCGTTGGCGATTATGTGCCCGAGGTGCCGCCGCAGATCGATTTCCAGCGTGGCCCTCAGGTCATCACGGTAACCGTGCGGCTGCCCGCACGCGTGCTGGACGGGGTCAGCTCCGCTTCGCTATGCGCGGTGATCGAGGAAGAAGGCGGGCACCATTCGCTATGGTCGATGGCCCACCGCCGGGACGAGCCGGACTTCCATGATCCGATGAGCTTTGCCATCCGTTTCGGCAGCAGCGCACCGGCCAAACCCAAAGAGGCACTTCAGCACGCATGAAATTCGGGATCGACCGGCTTCTTTCAGAGCCGGACTTGCGCAAACCACTCGAAGGCAAGCGGGTCGCGCTTGTTGCCCACCCGGCATCGGTCACGAGGGATCTGGAGCACAGTCTCGACGCGCTGGTCGCCGCGGGGGTGAACGTCACCTCCGCGTTCGGCCCGCAGCACGGGCTGAAGGGCGACAAGCAGGACAATATGGTGGAGACGGCGGACGAGACCGATCCCACCTACGGTATCCCCGTGTTCAGCCTCTATGGCGAGGTGCGCCGCCCCACCGGCCAGATGATGTCGAGCGCGGATGTCTTCCTGTTCGACCTGCAGGACCTGGGCTGCCGCATCTACACCTTCGTCACCACGCTGCTCTACCTGCTGGAAGAGGCTGCGAAGACGGGCAAGAGCGTGTGGGTGCTCGATCGCCCCAATCCCGCCGGTCGCCCGGTGGAAGGCACGATGCTGATGCCGGGGCAGGAAAGCTTCGTCGGGGCAGGGCCGATGCCGATGCGCCACGGCCTGACGATGGGCGAGATGGGCCACTGGTTCATCAAGCATTTCGGGCTCGACGTCGAATATCGGGTGATCGCGATGGAGGGTTGGGAGCCTGACGGAACCGGCCATGGCTGGCCCGAAAACCGCGTCTGGATCAACCCTTCGCCCAACGCCGCCAACGTCAACATGGCCCGCGCCTATGCGGGCACGGTGATGATCGAGGGCGCCACGCTGAGCGAGGGCCGGGGCACGACCCGCCCGCTCGAGGTGCTGTTCGGCGCGCCGGATATCGACGCCAAGGCGGTCCACGCCGAAATGCGCCGGATCGCGCCAAGCTGGCTGAAAGGCTGCGCGCTTCGCGAATGCTGGTTCGAACCGACCTTCCACAAGCACGCGGGCCAGCTGTGCAACGGGCTGATGATCCACGCAGAAGGGCCATTCTACGACCACACGCATTTCCGCCCGTGGCGGTTGCAGGCGCTCGCCTTCAAGGCGATCCGCGCGCTCTATCCGGATTACGAGATCTGGCGCGATTTTCCCTACGAATACGAGCTGGACCGGCTGGCGATCGACGTGATCAACGGTGGCCCGGCCCTGCGCGAATGGGTCGATGACACCTCCGCCTCTCCGGTAGACCTCGACCGGATGGCAGCGAACGACGAGACCGAATGGCGCGACCAGATCGAACGGGTCCTACTTTACTGATGAACAGCACACCCAACCCGCAACCCGCCATGTCCGTGGATGAGGCAAGGCGGCGGCTTATCGCCAATGGCAGCGATGTCGACGCGATGATCGCGATGGCCGACAATTTTCTTCTCGAGGGCGACCATCGGGCCGCGGCGAGTTATTACAATATCGGCCTGCAGCATCTGCACCGGCTCGGCCGAACGATGGGGCCGCAGGCGGAACACGTGAGCAGCACGATTGGCTGGCTCGATCAGCGCTTCGCGGAATATCTCGACAGGGGACTTGCAGAGCGGGGCTTCCCGAGAAAGGACTGGCACCCTCGATTCGCGAGTTCGATCGCGATCATGCAGGGCAAGGCAAGTCGTGCTCCCGTGCCTGTGCGCTATCCGCAAAATCCGCAGACCTTCTTCTACGATGGTCTACCGCTGAAGCATTTTGCGGAGCGCGAGACCTTCGCATGGACCGAAGCGGTCGAGGCGCAGGCCGATGAAATCCGCAGGGAGGGCGAGAGCCTGCTGATGGGCGCCGGCGGATTTGATCCGAAGGTCGAGACGAACGCCGACCATGCTGAGGGCGATGTGCGCGCCACGCGCGCAAATGGTGACTGGACCAATTTCGAACTGACCAGCAACGGCACATTCGTCGACGAACGTGCTGCGCTGTGTCCGGTGACGACAGCCAGTCTTACCGACAATGCGCCGCTTTGCCGGATTGTGTCACGCGCACCGACGTTGACGTTCTCGCTGCTTGCCGCAGGTCAGCGCACCCCGCCGAAACACGGGATGATGAACATACGTTTCACCTGTCATCTGCCGCTGGTCGTGCCGGGTGAGAGTGCGCTGCGTGTCGGCCCGCTCCAGAAAAGCTGGGAAGTGGGCAAGCTGATCATGTTCGACGATACGGTCGAACATCAAGCATGGAACAACGCGACCAAGGATGGACTGGCGCTGGTCTTCGATGTCTGGCGCCCGGAACTGGAAGAGGTGGAACGTGAACAGATCCAAGCGCTGTTCGCAACCGTCGACGCCTATTGATCGGTCGCGTCGTCCCCGGGTCAGAACGCCCCGGCGATCCACGCCACTGCCAGCGCGCCGGGGATGAACACCGCCTGCGCCAGCAGTGTGCCCGCCAGCCTGCTGAAGCTGATCCACACGATCGTGCGGCGGAATTCGGCTTCGCTGGTCTTCCCGTCGACCACATCGTCGGTCATCACCGAAATCTGCGGGTCGATCAGCGCGAACAGCAGGATCGTCGCGACCCCGTTGATCACGGCGGAGAGCTGCGAGGCGGTGACCCGGAATTCCGGGTTGAGATAGCCGGCGTAGATCGAGGCGAGCACCCCCACCACCAGCAGCGCCTGCGCCAGCGCATTGGCCACGAGCACGGTCCAGCTGACCCCGCGTGGCTTGCCGAGTCCGGTGAAGGTCGCTCGCGAGGGCGCGGCAATCGATTCGCGAATGATCCGCAGGCCGGTGGGCGAGGCGCTGCGCAGCAGCATCCGCCCGGTCGAACGATGGCGCTGGAAATGCCCGATCGCGACCGCGAACAGCCGCTGCGCGGTCGGCACCAGCACGATGCCTACCAGCACGGCCAGACTTGCAGAGAGCAGCACGAGCCGGAAATCCCATGCGAGATCGTCGCCCCCGCCGAATTGCAACCGGTTCTCCACCCGCTTGGCAAGGAACGGCCCGAGGAAGCCGTTGGCGGTGCGCGAGACCAGCACCAGCACGTTGAACAGCGCAAAGCTCATCGCGATGCGCCGCGTGCGCACCCCCGCGATGCGGGCTGCGTAGGCCAGCGTGCCAATCAGATGAATGACGAAGGTCAGCAGGCAGATGACCAGCAATTGGGCGTCCATTGCGCGCTGCTTTAGGCGCGTGCCGGCTGCTCCGCTATCGATTTTGCATTTCGCCTCACGGATTTATCCGGACGGCGGACCGGCTGTACCAGCGCGACCAGCACGAAGCTGATCAGCATAAGCAGAAACCAGCTGCCCAGCTTCTCCGGCCCGACCGGCTGCCACCCGGCCTCCTGCCCGGGATAGTTCCACGCATTGGCGAAGGTCGCGATGTTCTCCGCCAGCCAGATGAACAGCGCGACCAGCCCGAAGCCCAGCAGCAACGGCATCCAGCGGTGTTCGCGGAAATTGCGGAAATAGATGCGCGTGCGCCAGAAGATCAGCGCGGTCGCCGCGAACAGCAGCCAGCGCAGGTCGATCCAGAAATGGTGGAGGAAGAAATTGGCGTAGATCGCGCCCGCCAGCAGCCATGTGGTCCAGACGGGCGGGTAGTGCGTATAGCGGAAATCGAAGATCCGCCATACGCGCGCGATATAGCTCCCGACGCTCGCATACATGAAGCCGGAGAACAGCGGCACGCCCGCGATTCTGAGCAGTGACGCCTCGGGATAGACCCATGATCCGGCGTAGGTCTTGAACACCTCCATCACCGTGCCGACCACGTGGAAGATCAGGATCACCTTCGCCTCATCCCAGGTCTCCAGCCGGAAGGCAAGCATGCCGATTTGGATGCCTAGCGCCGCGAGGGTCAGGAAGTCATAGCGGGCCAGCGGCGCGTCGTCGGGATAGAACAGGTGCGTCGCCAGCAGCAGCGCCAGCAGCAACCCGCCAAACAGGCAGGCCCACCCCTGCTTGAAGCCGAACAGCAGGAATTCGTACAGCCACAGCCGCCAGCCCCGCAGACCCTTGGCGCCGGGATCGAAGGCTTCCAGCCGCTGCCGGATCTGCTGGAAGCGGCTCGCGCCGCCCGCCTCAACCACCTGTCAGCACTGGCGTCATCAGAGCGATGTAGCCGACGAATCCGAGCAGGACGACGGGCACGAGTACCCGGTGGAGGATTGGTCGGTCGGCCCAGCCAAGCACTGCGAAAACGATCAGGAATAGGGCATGAAAGCCAAGGTCGATCGGTGGCAGGATGGTTCCGTCGACGATCAGCGCACGCACCGGACTGGAGACGACATAGGCGACCGCCAGGCCGTAGATCGCACGCTTCTCCCGAAAATAGTGTTCGCGAAGGTCGATCGATTCTGCGGCCTCGCTGCGCGGGAAAGTGACCGCTGCGATCATATAGATTATCGTCGCCTGAAGCAGGATCATGCCGAAGCTGAGGAAATTCCAGTCGTTGCGTCCGGCAAGACCGAAGCTTTCCCACCAGTTCTGCGCGACGATCAGCAGCACAATCACCGACCAGACCAGCACCGGGCCATACAGCTGCGTCCTGGTGCGGGTCAGGATCAGGTCGCGATAGCCCAGCAGCACCTGCTGGATCGCCAGCCCGAGGATGATCGAAGTGAGGACGGCCAGGTAAAGAAACGCCTCGCTCGCCTGCACCATCGCATCAGGCCCCGTGCTTGCGGCTGAGCTCGCGCATCGCGTCGTCCAGCCCGTCGAGCGTCAGCGGGTACATGCGGTCGTTGACCAGCTTCTTCATCATGCTGGTCGACTGCGAATAGCTCCACTGCCGCTCGGGGATCGGGTTGAGCCACACGGTCGCGGGATAGGTGTTGGTCATCCGCTGCATCCATGTGGCGCCCGCTTCCTCGTTCATGTGCTCGACCGAGCCGCCGGGATGCGAAATCTCGTAGGGGCTCATCGCGGCATCGCCGACGAACACGATCTTGTAGTCGTGGCCGAACTTGTGGAGGATGTCCCAGGTCTTGGTCCGCTCCTGCCAGCGGCGGCGGTTGTCCTTCCACACGCCTTCGTAGAGGCAGTTGTGGAAGTAGAAGAATTCGAGGTTCTTGAACTCGGATGTGGCCGCGCTGAACAGCTCTTCGGTCACCTTGATGAACGGGTCCATCGACCCGCCGACATCGAGAAACAGCAGCAGCTTCACCGCATTCCTGCGCTCGGGCCGCATGTGGATGTCGAGCCAGCCCTGCTTGGCGGTGCCGCGGATCGTCTGGTCGATATCCAGCTCGTCCGCCGCGCCTTCGCGCGCGAAACGGCGCAGACGGCGCAGCGCCATCTTGATGTTGCGGGTGCCCAGTTCCTTGGTGTTGTCGAGGTTCTTGAACTCGCGCTTTTCCCAGACTTTGACGGCGCGCTTGTTCTTCGATTCACCGCCGATGCGGACGCCTTCGGGGTGATAGCCGGAGTGGCCGAAGGGCGAGGTGCCGCCCGTGCCGATCCACTTGTTGCCGCCCTCGTGCCGCTCCTTCTGTTCTTCGAGCCGCTTCTTGAGCGTATCCATGAGCTCGTCCCACGAACCCATCTTCTCGATCTGCGCCATTTCCTCCTCGGTGAGGAATTTCTCGGCCACCGCCTTCAGCCAGTCCTCGGGAATCTCGACCGGGTTCTGCCCATAGTCGGACATGATGCCCTTGAAGACCTTGGCGAACACCTGGTCGAACCGGTCGAGCAGGCCTTCATCCTTCACGAAGGTCGCGCGCGCGAGGTAGTAGAACGCCTCGGGCGTCTGCTCGATCACATCCTTGTCGAGCGCCTCGAGCAGCGTGAGATGCTCCTTGAGGCTGGCGGAAATGCCCGCTGCGCGCAGCTCGTCGACGAAATTCAAAAACACTGGCAACCGCTCCTTCAGCAGCCTGCATGCCTAGGATGATGGAGGGAATGGGGCAACAGTTCCGCGCTCAATCGCGCTCGGCTGCGCAAATCGCATTGAACCGAATCGGCCGCCGCCCCATCAATGAAAATATGGTTAAAGCGGGCTTTACCATAATCAGCGTGGCGACCGCATTATGTGCGGCGCTGCTGCTCGTCACGTCGGCAGGGCGTGTGCTGGAGATTCAGACTTCGGCCAATGCGGCGGAGAATATCGAATATGTCTCCAACCCGGTGGTCCAGAAAGTGCCGCCGCGGCCGCCCAAGCCGGTGCCCGCTGCCACTGCAACGAAGGTCGATGGAGCGACATTGCCTCCGGCGGTGAGTGCGGTGCTCAAGTCGGGCGTGCTGATCGTCATCAGCAAGCCATCGCAGACGATGTACGTGTTCAAGGATGGTGCGCTGTGGAACAGCTCGCCCGTCTCGACCGGCAAGCGCGGGCACACCACGCCATCGGGCATGTTCCCGATCCTGCAGAAGCGGACCTTCCATCGCTCCAACATCTATTCCAACGCGCCGATGCCGCACATGCAGCGGCTGACCTGGGGCGGGATCGCGATCCACGCGGGCAAGCTTCCCGGCTATCCGGCATCGCATGGCTGCATCCGCCTGCCCGCCGATTTCGCGCGCGCGCTTTTTGCGCTGACCCGGCCGGAGACCACCACCGTGGTCGTGACCGATCAGCGCGTCGGCTCGGACGAGACGGCAAGGCGGGTCGCGCTCAACATGCCCAATCCGCTGCCGGGTGCGCGGGGCCATCTGGTCCAGCGGCCAGAGCCGCCGCTCAAGGACATGACGCCGCTACGGGAGAGCGAACCGCGCTTGGCGCGAGCTGAACAGACCCAGTCAGAACCGCGTCGCCCCGCGCTGGCCGAGGCCGCACGCCCGGCTTCGCAGCCGGTCGATCTGCTCGACCAGACCCGCCCGCGCGCTCGCGGACAGACGATCCAGCTGGCAGCCAAGAGCAGCCCCGGCGAGGCGGAAGCCTACTGGTCGCGCATCAGCGCGCGCTATCCCGAACTCGGCGAGTACGAGAAGGCGATCATCCCCGCGGTGGTCGACCGGCGGCAATATTACCGCCTGCGCGTGACCGGCCCCGGCGCCTTTGCCGCATGCAGCTCGCTCAAGCGTTCGGGCACGGACTGCTTCCCGGTGCAGTAAGGAGGGGGGCGAGGCCCGCCTGCCAAACACCTAATCAGGCGGGGGAAGCGTGATGGCGGACCCTTCCGCGGTACGCTCGACGCTCGCCATGACGCGGCTCTCCTCGAGCACCTGCATCATCTGATCGAACCCGGGAATGCTCTCGAAACCTTGGAAAAATTCGGTTTTCATGCCGTTGCCGATCGCGAGGATCACCGGAGGCGGCGTCTTCTTGTCCAGCGAGATATCGGCGGTTCCGACACTGGCTACCGTCCCGGAATCGCCGAACACGATCGCCGCAGGTTCGCCGCTCTCCGCCTCGCGGTAGAACATGCGCCCCGGCTTCGAACGAGCGTCGCGGCACAGGCGCGGGGTGTCGCGCTGACCCGTTTTCTCCGCGATCTGGTCCTGAACACTCTCGTCGTAGGAAATCGAAATTACCGTGGTCGCAGTAATCCAGTCGGTCGTCGACAGCTCTCGCCGGCCGACCTGCCCGCGCGCGGGCACGTTTCCGCAATCTGCAAGACGGTATGCGGGCGGTGCGGAGTAGGGCGGGGGCGTCAGCGGCAGTCCGGATGCGAGCAGCGCCAGTCGCTTGTCGAGCGTCTGTGCATCGACCTGTTTCGACGACAGCCGCAGCTTGATCAGCCAGTTACCGGAGCGGAACAGGGCCAGTGCGGTCGATCGATAAGGGCCATCCACCGGAAAGCTCGCCAGGACGCCGCTATCCTTGCCAATCGCCTCATCACCAAAAGTCGAAAAAAGCGCGCCTCCGGTATCGATGGTGCCCAACCGGTCATTGGTCGAAATCGCGCTGATGGCTGCATCTGCCATCATGGAGACATCGTAGCTGCCGGCCCGATAAGCGAAAACCGAGAGGATCTCGCTGTCGTCGGCGGTAAAATAGGTCGCGCCGATATTGTTCTCGTCCGCCAGATAGCTGACGATCCGATCGCGACCGAGGTCCCTGATCCGCGCGGGAAAATTCAGCCCGGTCGGTTCGTGAACCCAGTCCGCTTGCGGATCGACATCGAGCGGCTGCGGCTCGGCTGCGACCGGCGTCGCGCAACCGAGCGTGATCAAAATCAGAAGTGACAGGCGTGACATATGCTCCCCCTAGCGGGGAAGCATATGGGACAATTCACGCTCGACCTAGCTGGAATATGCTGCCCGAAGCAGCCTTAGCTCTGCCGCCGGCTCATGAAGGCGAGCCGTTCGAACAGCATGACGTCCTGTTCGTTCTTCAGCAGCGCGCCGTGCAGCGGCGGGATCGCCTTGTTGGGGTTCGCATCCTGCAGCACCTCGACCGGCATGTCCTCGTTCAGCAGCAGCTTGAGCCAGTCGAGCAGTTCGCTGGTGCTGGGCTTCTTCTTCAGGCCGGGCACTTCGCGGATGTCGTAGAAGATTTCCATCGCCTTGGTGACGAGGTTCTTCTGGATGCCGGGGAAGTGCACCTCGATGATCTCGCGCATCGTGTCGCGGTCGGGGAACGAGATGTAGTGAAAGAAGCAGCGGCGCAGGAAGGCGTCGGGCAGTTCCTTCTCGTTGTTCGAGGTGATGACCACGATCGGGCGTTCCTTCGCCTCGATCCGCTGCTGCGTTTCGTAAACGTCGAAGCTCATCCGGTCGAGTTCCTGCAACAGGTCGTTGGGGAACTCGATGTCGGCCTTGTCGATCTCGTCGATCAGCAGAACGGGCAGCTCGGGCGCCTCGAACGCCTCCCACAGCTTGCCCTTCTTGATGTAGTTCGAGATGTCGTGAACGCGCTCGTCGCCCAGCTGGCCGTCGCGCAGGCGGGCGACCGCGTCGTATTCGTACAGGCCCTGATGCGCCTTGGTGGTCGACTTCACGTTCCACTCGATCAGCGGAGCATCCACCGCCTTGGCGATCTCGTGCGCCAGCACGGTCTTGCCGGTGCCCGGCTCGCCCTTGACCAGAAGAGGGCGGCGCAGCGTCACCGCCGCGTTGACTGCCACCTTCAGATCGTCGGTCGCAATATAGTCTTTCGTGCCTTCGAAACGTTCCATCTACCGAGCCCTAGCAAGTCCTGTTTCGAAACTTGCTAGGGGCCTGCGCGGCGCGCTGCAAGGGGCCGCGCCTATTCCTTGAGCGTGAGGATGCGCTTGGCGATCATCAGCAGCGCGGTGGTGTCGATCTCGCTCGCGGGGTCCATCTGGCTGATTGCCAGCATGTACCAGCGCCCGTCGCCATCGCGCAGCAGCCACGAGAGGTTGCGCACCCCGGCCTCGGACCCGCCCTTGTAGCCGACATAACTCCACCCCTCGCGCTCCGCCTCGCTCAGCGCGGTGTTGACGCTCATGATCCGGCGCGCGGTATCTTCGGGCAGATCGGCGATCAGGCGCATCAGGCCCACCTCGTCACGCATGCTGGCGAACCATTCGATATCCTCGATCAGCACCGGCGTGCCCGAGGTGAACACCTCCATTACTCGCTTGCGGGTCAGTTCGTCGCTGTCGAGCGTTTCGAGCATCGCGCGCCGCTGCGCCTCGTTCGCAGCAGCATAGGCTTCGCCCATGTCGCCCGCCTTGATCGAGAACATCTCGCGCGTGGTGAGGAAGGGTAGCGTCTTGCCGCCGCCCGCGTGGCCGCTGGCGCGCATCTCCGCCTCGACCGCATCGCGCCCGACCGTGCGCATCACCAGATCGGTCGCGGTGTTGTCGCTGATCGAGATCATCAGGATCGCCGCGGTCTGGAGCGTCACCGGAGTGCCGCTGGGCCAGGTCTGCATGATGCCGCTTGGAAAGCTCTTGGCGTCGAGTGGCACGACATCGTCCCACGCGAGCCGTCCCTCGCCCACCGCTCGCGAGAGCGCGGCGAGGACGTATAGCTTGAACGCGGAGCCCAGCGCGTAGGGCCTTGCCGGATCGCCGTAGCTGTAGATCGCCTCACCATCGAGCGGCCCGAACCACGCCGCCGTACTGCCCGAAAGCGCGGCGATGTCCGCGTCGATCTTGTCCGGCCCGTCATCCAGCTGCTGGAAGTCCTGCAGCAGCAGCGTCTCGATCAGGAAGGGCGCCTGCGCCTGCAGGCCCAGCGGCCCGCTCGCCAGCGCCTTTTCGAAACGCAGCGTGATTTTGGCCGTGCTGGCATTGACCGGCTCGACCGTTTCGACGCCCATCGCCGCACCGAACTGCGAGGTCATCTGCTGGCTGATCTGCGCGAACTGTTCGGGCGAAACCTGCGCGAGGAACGCCGGGGCGAACACCTCGTCGGCCGGCTTCTCGCCTTTGATGACCGCGATCACATCGTCCGCGCGCGCTTCGAGGCGGGCCTGCAGCGCGGCCTCCTCGCCCGCCTCGGTGCCTGCCTGGGCATAGGCCGGGCTGGCAGTCGCGGCGAGGCTGGCGGCGGCCAGCGCGGTGCCGATCATCATTGCGCGAAGTGTCTGGATTTGCATGCTGGTTCTCCCCTTGCGGTTGCCTAACGATTTGCGTGACTTGACGAAATGGCTACACGCCGTCGCTCAGATTTCTCAGGATTCCCGATATGCCCACCGAACAGATCACCATCGCGACCACGCGCGGCTACGACCTCGCCGGGGCGCTCGAAATGCCGACCGGGCTGGTGCGCGGGGCGGCGGTGTTTGCGCATTGCTTTACCTGCACCAAGCAGAGCAAGGCGGCGGTCGAGGTGACGCGCGCGCTCGCCCGGCAGGGAATCGCGACGTTGCGGTTCGACTTTACCGGGCTGGGCGGCAGCGGCGGCGATTTCGGCCGCGCGGGCTTTGCCAGCGATATCGAGGATCTGGTCGCCTCCGCCGATCATTTGTGCACCCGGTTCGGCGGGCCGATCCTGATGATCGGGCACAGCCTGGGCGGGGCGGCGGTGCTCGCCGCGGCGGACATGATCGGGCACGATCGGATCGCGGGCGTCGCCACGATCGGCGCGCCGTCCGACGTTCCCCACGTGCTCGGCAATATCAACGGCGATCTCGCCGCGATCGAGCGGGACGGGCAGGGTAAGGTGACCATCGGCGGGCGCGCCTTCCACCTCAGCCGCGAATTCCTCGACAAGACGCGCGCGATCGACCTGCCCGAGGTGGTCGGTCGCCTGCGCCTGCCGATCCTGATCGCCCATTCGCCGACCGACCAGATCGTGGGGATCGAGAACGCCTCTGCGCTCTACGAAGCGGCGCGTCACCCGAAGAGCTTCATCAGCCTTGGCGAGGCGGATCACCTGCTGACCAGAGCGGACGATGCGCATTTCATTGCGGATATCATCGCCGCATGGGGTGCGCGCTACCTGCCGATGAAGGCGGACTGGCCGCATCCGGAGAACGGCGTGGTCGTGTGCACCGGCCACGGCAAGTTCGGCACCGAGGTGCACACCCCCTCGCACCGCTTCGTCGCGGACGAGCCGCGCGGCCACGGCGGCGACGATACCGGACCCACGCCCTACGACCTGCTGAACGCAGCGCTGGGCACCTGCACCGCTATGACGATGAAGATGTACGCGGATCGCAAGGGCCTGCCCTTCGAAGGCGCGCGGGTGGCGGTGACGCACGAGCGTGACCACGGGCGGGACTGCGACCATTGCGAGGAAGACGACGCGAAGGTCCAGGCGCTCCACCGCGAGATCACGCTGCTGGGCGACGGTCTGACCGCCGAGCAGCGCGACCGGCTGATCGAGATCGCGGACAAGTGCCCGGTCCACCGCACGCTCGAAGGCAGCCTGCACATCCATACCACGCGGAGCGAATAGGCCTGGGGATAGGGCGGCATGGCGGGTCACGCCGCCTCCAGCTCCTCGGCCTGCCGCTGCAGCGCCTTCGCGGTACGCAGGTTGAGCCAGATGACGAAGCCGAAGAAGGCGAGGGTAGCGCCGAAAGGCAGGCCGATCCGCTCGACGATCTCGGCTGCCGGGCGTACGCCCATCGCCTTGATCGCGACCGTGCCGTAGACACCCAGAACACTGGGCACGAACGGCGCGACGTACCACAGCGGAACCTTGCGCAGCGCGTCGGCCTGCCGCCGGTACTGCGCGCTCAGATGGCTCCGGCAGTCCTCTTCCGGACGACGCGCGAGATTCGATGCGCGGCGGTGCAGGTTCCACAGGACGAACAGCGTCGCCGGGACCATCAGCCCCATCGATCCGGCCAGCAACCATTCGCCCATCCCTGCGAACATCAGGCATGTCGGCACGCTGGCGAGCAGGACGAGCACGCCCGCCGCATATTCCAGGATATTGCGCCGACGGATCTTGCGTTCGAATGTACTGCTGCGGTCCATGAGATTCTCCGGCTTGGTGAAGGTTTCGGCAGCGCCCTCGGCCTGCCAGATCTGCTTGAGATCATCGGTCATGGTCGATCTCCGGAAGTTCGAATTGCGCGGCGAGCTTTTCCCTCAACCGCGAGAGGCGGGTGGCGACCGCGCCGCTGGACAGTCCCGTCACCTCCGCGATCTCCGCGCCCGAATGGCCTTCGAGCCACAGCAGGATCACCTGCGCGTCGAGCAGGGGGAGGGTGCGGATGATAGCGTGGAGGCGCTGGAGCGCGTGGGTCTCGGCCCGCGCCACCTCGCCTTCACCGGTCGCGGTCAGGCTGTCGAGTTCATCGATATCGACGGTGGCAGGCTTGCGCGCATCGCGCCCGACATGGTCCGCCGCAACATTGTGGGCGACGCGAAACACCCAGGTCTTGAGCGCGCACTTGCCATCGAAGCGTTCGAAACTGCGCCACAGCTCCAGATGGATATCCTGCTCCAGATCGCGCGCCTTGTCCGCATCGCGCTCCATCGCCCGGGCGAGCCGCGCAATAGCTGGCGCGAACTGCTCGCCCGCCTGGTGGTAGAGTGTGGCCTGTTGCCCGGTCATGACCCTTTAGTCGGCCACGGAGCGGATTTCTTACAGGGGGCAAGGGATTTTTTTGTCGGCAAGCCCCCCTCATCCAAGCATCGCTAGTCGCTGTCGCGACAAGCTCAGCTATCCTTCTCCCGAGGGAGAAGGATATGAAGACTTGGCGGCTTTGCTGCCTAGTCGCAGTTGGATGAGGGGTGGGAGTCGATGAAACCAGTCAAGCGCGCCCGCGCGCTACGCAAGGCATCGACCGATGCCGAAGCGCTGCTTTGGTCGCGCCTCCGCAATCGTCAGTTCCGCAATCTCAAATTCCGCAGGCAAGTCCCGCTCGGCCATTACATCGTCGACTTCTATTGCCACGAGTTTCAGCTCGTCATCGAACTCGACGGCGGCCAGCATTCCGAAGAGGTCGACCGGTCGCGCACCCAATGGCTGGAAGGCGAAGGTTATCGTGTTGTGCGGTTCTGGAACAACGAGGTGCTGGAAAATACTGATGGCGTACTTGCGAAACTGGAGCGGCAGGTAGGCCCCTCATCCAACTCCGGCTAGGCGCTTCGCGCCAAGCCTGCGTATCCTTCTCCCGTTGGGAGAAGGATGGCAGAGCTTGTCACGCAAGTGACTAGCGGCGCCTGGATGAGGGGTAATCCCCCTCACGCATCGATCAGCTCGCGATCCAGATCGCCCGCCTTGTTCTGGATGAACTGGAAGCGGTGCTCCGGATTGCGGCCCATCAGCTGGCCGACCAGTTCCTTCACCGCCGCGCGGTCCTCGAACTCGGGGGGCAGGGTGATGCGGATCAGGCTGCGGCTGTCCGGGTGCATGGTGGTCTCGCGCAGCTGCGCGGGGTTCATTTCGCCGAGGCCCTTGAACCGGCTGATCTCGATCTTCTTGCCCTTGAAGACGGTCTCTTCCAGCTCGCGCCGGTGTTCCTCGTCACGGGCATAGCGGCTCTCCTTGCCCGCGGTCAGGCGGTAGAGCGGCGGCTGGGCAAGAAACAGGTGCCCCTTGCGGACGATGTCCGGCATTTCCTGGAAGAAGAACGTCATCAGCAGCGTCGCGATATGCGCGCCGTCGACATCGGCATCGGTCATGATGACCACGCGGTCGTAGCGCAGCTGATCCGCGTCGCAATCCTTGCGCACCCCGCAGCCGAGCGCGAGGATGAGGTCCGCGATTTCGCTGTTGGCGCGGATCTTGTCGGCGGACGCGCTCGCGACGTTGAGGATCTTGCCGCGTATCGGCAGGATCGCCTGCGTCTTGCGGTCGCGCGCCTGCTTGGCACTGCCGCCCGCGGAATCGCCCTCGACGATGAACAGCTCGGTTTCCTTGTCGCCTTCGCCCGAACAGTCGGTCAGCTTGCCCGGCAGGCGCAGCTTCTTCGCATTGGTGGCGGTCTTGCGTTTGACCTCGCGCTCCGCCCGGCGGCGCAGGCGTTCGTCCATCCGCTCCATCACCTCGCCCAGCAGCGCCTTCCCGCGCTCCATATTGTCGGCGAGGAAGTGGTCGAAATGGTCGCGCACCGCGTTCTCGACCAGCTTGGTCGCTTCCGGGCTGGTCAGCCGGTCCTTGGTCTGACTCTGGAACTGGGGATCGCGGATGAAGACGCTCAGCAGCACCTCGGCGCCCGCCATCACGTCGTCGGCGGAAATGTCCTTCGCCTTCTTCTGGCCGACCAGTTCGCCGAATGCGCGCAGCCCCTTGGTGAGCGCATTGCGCAGCCCCTGCTCGTGCGTCCCGCCGTCGGGCGTGGGAACGGTGTTGCAGTACCAGCTGGTCGCCGCGTCCGAGAACAGCGGCCAGGCGATCGCCCATTCGACGCGCCCGTTGGACACGCCATCGACGCTCGGGAAATCCTGGCTGCCGGCGAAGGGCTGCGCAGTGACGCATTCGCGCCCGGCGACGCGCTGCGTCAGATGATCGGCAAGCCCGCCGGGGAACTTGAAGGTTTCCTCCTCGGGCACATCGTCGGTCGCGAGGCTGGGGGCGCATTTCCACCGGATCTCGACCCCGGCGAAGAGGTAGGCCTTGGAGCGCGCGAGCTTGAACAGCCGCTTGGCACTGAACTGGCGCGGGCCGAAAATCTCCGGGTCGGGCGTGAAGCTGACCGTGGTGCCGCGCCGGTTGGGCGCCGCGCCGACCGTCTCGATCGGGCCCAGCGTCTGCCCCTTGGAGAATTCCTGCGCATAGAGCGTCTTGTCGCGCGCAACCTCGACCCGGGTGTGTTCGGACAGCGCGTTGACCACGCTGACGCCGACGCCGTGCAGGCCGCCCGAGGTCGCATAGGCTTTCCCTGAGAACTTGCCGCCCGAGTGGAGGGTGGAAAGGATCACCTCCAGCGTGGACTTGCCGGGGAACTTGGGATGCTCGTCGATCGGCATGCCGCGCCCGTTATCGGCGATGGTCAGCCGGTTGCCTTCTTCCAGCTTGACCTCGATCCGGGTCGCGTGGCCCGCCACCGCCTCGTCCATCGAGTTGTCGAGAACCTCGGCGGCGAGGTGGTGCAACGCGCGATCATCCGTCCCGCCGATATACATGCCGGGCCGGCGGCGCACGGGCTCCAGCCCTTCGAGCACCTCGATCGAGGAGGAATCGTAATCGCCGCTGGAGGTCGGCGTACCTTCGAACAGATCATCGGACATGGTCGTGAATGTGCGCGCCCCACCCGACTATAACAAGCCGGGTGGAACGCGATGTCCGCAATTTCCGCGTGCTAGAAGCTCTCGGGAGCGGGGGAGACCACCACGACCTGCCCGTCACGCACCTCGCGCACTTCGAGCGCGCGCTGGGCGGTCCCGTCGGTGCTGAAGCGGAACGCACCGTCGAGGCCGAGGAAGCCGCCCGCATCGGTCAGCTGACCGGTGGGGAAGGGGCGACCCGGCTGCCAGCCATTGCCCGCCACCCGCAGCGCGAGCAGCACGCCGTCATAGCCCAGCGTCGCGATCCGATAGGGGGAGTCGCCGAAGCGGCTGCGGTAGCTTTCCGAAAAGCGGCGATAGCGCGCATCGGACAGGGCGGAGAACAGCGCGCCCTGCATCACGCCTGCGGCGGGAATGGCGCTCTCACCGCTCCACAACTCGGTGCCGAGCAGCCGGGGGCCGGCCCCGGTCTCGTCGCGCAGCTCGGCCGCAGCGATGATCGCGAGCCGGGGGCTGTCGGCGATCATCACCGTGTCGAACCCGCCGCGTGCGCGCAGGCGCCGCGCGGCACTCGCGGCGGAGCCGTCGTTGCGCGAATAGCGTTCGGTCGCGACCAGGCTGCCGCCGACGCCGCGCAGCGCTTCGAGCAGGGCGAGCTCGGCCTGGCGGCCATATTCGCCCTCGGGCACCAGCGCGCCATAGGTTCGCGCGCCCTGTCCCTGCGCGAAGCGGACCGTCCGCGCCACCGACTGCGAGGGAGACAGGCCCATCAGGTAGACATCGGGCGAGGCCACGCTGACATCGTTGGAGAAGGCGATCAGCGGAATATTGCGCGGCCGCGCCTCGGCCAGAACGTCGGCGACGTTGCTGCCCAGCAGCGGGCCAAGGATCAGCTGGTTGCCGTCCGCCACCGCGCGGCGCGCTGCCTCACGGGCATTGTCGGCGGTGTCGTAGGTGGTGATACGCAGGCTGTCGGCATTGGTGTCGAGCAGGGCCATCGTGGTTGCATTGGCGATCGACTGGCCGACGCGCCCGTTGTCCCCCGTGGTCGGAACCAGCAGCGCGACCCGGTGGCGTGTGCTGTCGCCCGGTTCCTGCGGCAGAGGGGTGGGGCTGCTGCGATCGATCGGCGGCGGGGTCCGCCGGTCGTCGTTCGAGCCGGTCTGCCCGCTCGGCTGCGAGGGCGGCGGTGGGGAATAGGGCGGATCGACCTGCGGAATGATCTGGCACCCGGCGAGCAGCAGGCCCATGCCGAGGGTAAGGATCAGGCGGCGGCAGTGGATCAAGCCGGTCTTGGTGGAGCCCATCATGCTTGCGAATATCCCCTGCGTTGGTCCATGGCTGGATTCGTGAACGATACCAGCGACGCCCATCCGAACGCCGCGCTTGCGCCGGGCCTGTATATCGTCGCGACCCCGATTGGCAATCTGAGCGACATAACCTTGCGGGCAGTCGACGTGCTTTCGCGGTGCGACGGTGTTGCGTGCGAGGATACGCGCGTCACCGGCAAGCTGATGAAGCACCTCGGCCTGTCCAAACCGCTGTGGCGATATAACGACCATGCCGAGGAGCGCGACCGGGCGCGCCTGATCGAGAGCATGCAGACCCGCGCCGTGGCGCTGGTCAGTGACGCGGGCACGCCGCTGATCTCCGACCCCGGATACCGCCTGGTCAA
This sequence comes from Alteriqipengyuania abyssalis, assembly GCF_019857185.1. Lineage (GTDB taxonomy): Bacteria > Pseudomonadota > Alphaproteobacteria > Sphingomonadales > Sphingomonadaceae > Alteriqipengyuania > Alteriqipengyuania abyssalis. The sequence goes on from NZ_JAHWXP010000001.1 coordinate 690,011, forward strand.
CGCCGCGCGCGAGGCGGGGGTGGAGGTGCAGACCATCCCCGGCCCGTGCGCCGCGATCGCCGCGATCACTCTGGCGGGCCTGCCCAGCGACCGCTTCCTGTTCGCAGGCTTCCTGCCGGTGAAGGACAAGGCGCGCGGCGACATACTGGCCGAACTCGGCGGGATCGATGCGACGCTGCTGTTCTACGAAAGCGCGGGACGGCTGGCGAAATCGCTTGCCGCAATCGACACCGCGCTGCCCGGCCGCCGGGTGGGCGTGGCGCGCGAGCTGACCAAGCTGCACGAAGAATGCCGTGTGGATACGCCCGCGGCCCTGATCGCGCATTACGAAGCCAAGCCGCCCAGGGGTGAGATCGTGCTGCTGGTCGAACCGCCGCACGAGATCGAGGCGAGCCCGGAGGATGTCGATGCATTGTTGCGCGAGGCTCTGAAGACCGAGAAGGCGTCGCAGGCCGCAGCCAAAGTGGCCAAGGCGACCGGTGCGGACCGCAAGGCGCTCTATGCCCGGGCGATGGAACTGCGCGGATGACCGCCAAGCGCGAACGCGCCGAAAAGGCCGGTCGCGGCGGAGAGGAAGAGGCTGCCCGCTGGCTCGAAAGCGAGGGGTGGGAGATACTCGCCCGCCGCCGCAAGACGAAGCTCGGTGAAATCGACCTTGTTGCGCGCCGCGAAAACCTGATCGCCTTCGTCGAGGTCAAGTGGCGGCGCAGCGTGCCCGACCTCGACCTTGCGATCGACGAGCGGCGTCTGGCGCGGGTCGCGGCAGCGGTGGGCGCGGTGGCGCACGAGTATGCCACCAGTGGCGAGGATATCCGGATCGACGTGATCCTGCTTGCACCGGGCGCTCACCCTCGCCACATCGCCAACGCCTGGATGCCGTGAGATCCATCCAACACCGCTCATCCTGAGCCTGTCGAAGGATCGCATGTATTTCCAGCGCGGCACGGAAAAGAAGAACGGCCCTTCGACAAGCTCAGGGCGAGCGGGACAATGAATATGACTTTGAAAACCGCCTTCCAGATGGACCCGATCGAAAGCGTCAAGATCGCGGGCGATTCCAGCTTCGCGCTGATGCTCTCGGCGCAGGAGCGCGGGCATGAGGTGTGGCACTACGACGTGAAGAGCCTCGCGTGGGAAAGCGACGGCTCGCCCGCCGGGAAGATCACCGCCTTCGCGCGCCCGGTGCGTGTGCAGCGCGTGGAAGGCGATCACTTCGAATGGCTGGGCGAGCGGCGCGTGATCGACCTCGCGAAGGACATCGACGTCGTCTGGCTGCGGCAGGATCCGCCGTTCGACCTCGGCTACATCACCGCCGCCTTCCTGCTCGACCGGTTGAAGGGCACCACGCTGGTGGTCAACGACCCGCGCGAGGTGGTGAACGCGCCGGAAAAGATGTTCGTGCTCGATTACGCGCGCTTCATGCCACCGACGCTGATCGCGCGCAGGCTGGCGGATATTCAGGCGTTCCAGAAGAAGCACGGCGCGGTTGTGGTGAAACCGCTGCACGGCAATGGCGGCAAGGCGATCTTCAAGATCGACGAGCACGGCACCAACCTCTCGGCACTGTCCGAAGTCTTCGACAAGCAATGGCCCGAGGCGCACATGGTGCAGGCGTTCCTCCCCACGGTGAGCGAGGGCGACAAGCGGATCGTGCTGGTCGACGGCGAGGTCGCGGGCGCGATCAACCGCAAGCCGGGCGAGGGCGAGTTCCGCTCCAACCTCGCGCAGGGTGGCTCGGCCGAGGCGGCAACGCTGACCGCGCGCGAGGAAGAGATCTGCGCGGCGATGGGGCCGGAGCTGAAGCGGCGTGGGCTGGTGTTCGTCGGGATCGACGTGATCGGCGGCGAGTGGCTGACCGAGATCAACGTCACTTCGCCCACCGGCATCGTCGCGATCGACCGCTTCAACGGGACGGATACCGCAGGCGCGCTGTGGGACGCGACTGAACGGCGACACGCGGATATGACAAAGGGCTAATCCCGCTCGCCGCCTTTTAATCGTCGCCCCGGACTTGATCCGGGGCAGGGCTTTCTTTTGGGGGCTGTGGCAAGAAGAAGCACTATCCCAGGCCAAGCCCGGGATGACGATCAGGGGGAGGGGGCTAACCAACAGCCCCCGCAACGCCATCCTCAGTTCAACTCATACGCCACCGTCGTCACCACCCGCACCTTCTGGAACGGCGTGTTGGCCCCGCTCGAGTCGCAATATTCGCAGTCGACCCCGTCGCGCGCGCTGATCGAGAAATAGCCCTGGCTGGCGGTCTTGATCTTGCCCACGGACGCGCCGCTGTCGTTGGCGAATTGCTGCGCACTTTCGCGCGCGCTGCGGTTCGCCTCGGCAATCATGTCGGGCTTCAACTCGTTCAGGCCGGTGAAGGTGTAATTGACCGAACCGCCGCCCATCTCGACCCCCGCACGCAGCAGGTCGGCCTGCTTCGCATAGGCCGCCCGCGCCTTCATGACGTCATTGGTGCGCAGCTGGATCGTGCGTGAGACCGTGAGGCTTTCGGGGAGCGGATTGCCATAGGCATCGCGCTGCTGATCGCGCATCAGGGAGATGTCGCTGTCGGTGAAATCGCTCTGCTTGAAGCCCGCTTCGGTGAAGAATGTGCGCACCGCCTGCGCCTGCCGGTCGACCGATCCCTGGACGCTCGCCAGATCATTGCCGGTGTCAGAGAAGCGGATCGACCAAGTGGCGATATCGGCGGTTACGTCGCGTTCGGACACGCCCTTCACGGTCACTTCGCGGTCGGCCTCCTTCGCGCGGCGCAAGCCATCGCCGAGCAGGAATCCGCTGCCCATCAGCCCGACCATCACGATCGCGACCGAACCCAGCACCACGAAACGATTGTCTTCGATAAACCCGGCCATCCCTCATTCTCCTCGACAGGTTCACAGCGGCGGAGCCCCGATTGGCTGGTTCGCCCTGCGATAAACCGTGCAATCCTATCGATGAAACGAGATGAATGGACGATGAAACGTGCTAATTCATCGGTGAACCGTTTGAGTGCGCTCGGAAAAAATCTCCCAAGCCGCACCGTAACTTTCCGCCGTCCCGTGCATTGGTGCCCCATGGACGAGATCATAGTCTCCATCGTCGAGCGGCTCGGCTATTTCGGCATCGCCGTTCTCATGGCCCTCGAAAACATCTTCCCGCCGCTGCCGTCGGAAGCGATCATGGGCGCAGGCGCGCTCGCGATCGAGAATGGCAGGATGAGCTTCTGGCCGCTGCTGATCTTCGCGACCATCGGGACCGTGGCAGGCAATTACGGCTGGTTCTGGTTCGGCGACCGGGTCGGCTACGAAAAGCTGGGGCCATTTATCGAGCGCTGGGGCCGGTGGCTGACGCTGGAGTGGGAAGACATCGAGCGCACATCGCGCTTCTTCCAGCAGCGCGGCGAATGGGCGGTGTTCTTCTTGCGGTTCTTCCCGGTAATGCGCACGATGATCTCGCTCCCGGCGGGTCTCGCTCACATGAAGCTCTGGAAATTCCTGGTCTTCACCACGGCGGGCGCGGCGATCTGGAACGCGATCCTGATCTACGGCACGCGCTGGCTGGTCGGAACCTTCTCGCAGATACAGGATCTGGTCGGGTGGATCGTGATCGGCTCGCTGCTGCTCGCGGTCGTAGGTTACGGATGGCGGCTCTACACGTGGAAGCCGCGCGCTGAGCGCTAGTCGCCTCGTTCGGGCGCCGTCTTCTCTCTGGGGTGCGCGTTGCGATAGGTGTCGAGCAGGCTTGCCGCATCCACCTCGGTATATATCTGCGTCGAGCCCAGGCTCGCATGGCCAAGCAGTTCCTGCAGGCTCCTGAGGTCCGCGCCTGCGCCGAGCAGATGCGTGGCGAAGGAATGGCGCAGCGCGTGCGGCGTGGCGTTCGCGGGCAGGCCGATTTCGCCGCGCACCTGCGCCATCGCCTTCTGCACAAGGCCGGGAGAGAGCGGGCCACCGCGCTGGCCCCGGAACAGCGGTTTATCGGGTGCGAGATCATGCGGGCACGCGGCAACATAGGCGGCGATCGCGCTGCGGATCGCGGGCAGGATCGGGACCACGCGCGTCTTGCCGCCCTTGCCGATGACGCGGATCGTCTCGCCGATCTTCGCGTGTTCGCCAGTCAGCGAGAGAGCTTCGCCCAACCGCATCCCCGCGCCGTAGAGCAGCAGCAGCACCGCGCGATCGCGCAGGCCCGTCCATTCCTCGCGCCGCTCCTCGCCGATCCTCTCGGCGAGATGGACCGCTTCGTCGGGTGTCACCGGGCGGGGCAGGGTGCGCTTGATCCTAGGCCCGCGAAGACGCGGTGCCTGCGCGTCGTCGAAGCCTGCCTCGGCGCGGGCGAAGGCAAGGAAGGCACGAAGGGCAGAGAGCTCGCGCGCGGCGGAACGGTTGGACAGGCCATCGGCGCGGCGGCGGGCGAGCTGGGCGCGCAGGGCTGGGGCCTCAAGCTTCGCAACACCCTGCCAGTCGGTCGCATCCGTCTCCTCCAGCAACCGCTCTGCGGCGCGCACGTAGGCGCGCACGGTGTGCGGCGACAGGCGGCGCTCGCTCGCAAGATGGCTCTCCCAGCGGGCGAGCAGACCGCTCATGCCGCGACGAGGTGCGCGGGGACCAGCTCGGCCAGCAGCGCATCGAGCAGCGGCATGCCCTGCGGCGTAATCGTCAGCCGGTCGCCCTCGCGCTCGACGAACCCGAGATCGGCGTAGAACGCAGCGCGCCCGGCATCGACAAGCGCATCCGCCGTCGTGTCGAACCGCGCGGCGAGCGCCGCCAGATCCAGTCCTTCCGCGAGCCGCAGGCCCATCAGCAGCGCCTCGCTCAACTGCTCCTCGCGACCCAGCGCACGCTCTTCGGCCATGCCGTGCCCGATCTCGCCAACGCGGCGCAGGAACGCCTCGGGCTTCTTGTGCCGGATCGTCGCCATCCCACCACGCCGTCCATGCGCGCCCGGGCCGACGCCGGCATAGTCGCGGTAGCGCCAGTAGGTGAGGTTGTGATGGCTCTCAGCACCGGGCCGCGCGTGGTTGCTGATCTCGTAAGCCGGGAGGCCCGCCGCGCGCGTCTGCTCCTGCGTCTGGACGAACAGGTCGGCGGCCTCGTCCGGGTCCATCGGGTGCAGACGCCCGCGCGCCACGGCACCGGCAAAGCCCGTGCCCGGCTCGATGGTTAGCTGGTAGAGCGACAGGTGCTCGGTCCCGAAGGCGAGGGCGCGCGCCAGTTCCGCTTCCCACGCCCCGGCATTTTGGCCGGGGCGGGCGTAGATCAGGTCGAAGGTGACGCGCCCGAACAGGCCCTGCGCGCTCTCCACCGCCGCCATCGCCTCGGTCGCGCTGTGCTCGCGCCCGAGAAACGCCAGCGCCTCGTCATGCAGCGACTGCACGCCCAGCGACACGCGGTTGACACCCGCTGAGCGGAAAGCCGCAAACTTGCCCGCTTCGTAAGATGTCGGATTGGCTTCGAGCGTGATCTCGGCATTGGGCGCGAGACCCCAGAGGCGCTGTGCCTGCTCGATCAGCGCGCCCGCCAGCGCGGGTGGCATCAGCGAGGGCGTTCCGCCGCCGAAGAAGATCGAGCCGACGCGGCGGCCTCCCGTCAGGGCGTGCTCGTGTCGCATGTCCGCCAGCAGCGCCGCCTGCCACGCGTCGGCATCCACATCATCGCGAACATGGCTGTTGAAGTCGCAATAGGGGCACTTCTTCAGGCAGAAGGGCCAGTGGATATAAAGCGCAAGATCGTCTGCGGCAGGCATGGAGCGAATCTAGGAGGCGCGGGCCGCGATGGCCAGCGAGTTAGCCGAACTGCTCGGCGACCAGCTTGGCGAAGGCGTCTGCGCGGTGGCTGATCGTGTGCTTTTCGGCAGAGTCGATCTCGGCAAAGGTCTGCTCGCGGCCTTTCGGGACAAACACCGGATCGTAGCCGAAGCCCAGTTGCCCGCGCGGCGGCCACGTGAGCGATCCGGGCGCGATCCCTTCGTAGACCGCGTATTCGCCATCTGGCCACGCGAGCGCCAGCGTGCAGTGAAAAGCCGCGCTGCGATCCACGTCCGGCCCCTGCTGCGCGAGCAGGCCCTCGACCTTGCCCATCGCCATGTACCAGTCGCGCCCCGGTTCACCCTCGAACCACTGCCGCTCCGCCCAGTCGGCGGTGTAGACGCCCGGCCTGCCATCGAGCGCGGCGACCGACAACCCGCTGTCGTCGGCCAGCGACACGATGCCCGACCCCTGCGCCGCAGCGCGCGCCTTGATCAGCGCGTTCTCGACGAAGGTGGTGCCCGTCTCCTCGGGCTCGGGCAGGCCGAGCGCACCGGCGGAGATGCACTCGACCCCATAAGGAGCGAGCAAGGCTGAAATCTCTTTCAGCTTGCCCGCATTATGCGTCGCGATGACGAGCTTGCCCGAGCCGATACGGCGAGTCATTTCACCGCCGCGTCCTGTGCCTTGAAGATCTCGCCGCAGCCCATCTGCGCGAGGCGCAGCAGGCGCAGCAGCGCTTCCTCGTCATAGGCCGCGCCTTCGGCAGTGGCCTGCACTTCGGCGATCTTGCCGCCTTCGATCAGCACGAAGTTGGCATCGGCATCGGCCGAGCTGTCTTCGTCGTAATCGAGGTCGAGCACCGGGGTGCCCTTGTGGATGCCGCAGGAAACGGCAGCGATCTTGCCCATGATCGGGTCTTCCACGATCGCACCCGACTTCTTGAGCCCGTCGACCGCGAGCCGCAGCGCGACCCAAGCGCCGGAAATCGCCGCCGTGCGCGTGCCGCCATCGGCCTGGATGACATCGCAATCGAGCGTGATCTGGCGCTCACCGAGCTTCTTCATGTCGACCACCGCGCGCAGGGAGCGGCCGATCAGGCGCTGGATTTCCTGTGTCCGGCCCGACTGCTTGCCGCGCGCCGCCTCACGGCTGCCACGGGTGTGCGTCGCCCGCGGGAGCATCGAGTATTCGCCGGTGACCCAGCCTGCACCCTTGCCGCGCATCCACGGCGGCACGGAATTCTCGACGCTGGCGGTGCACAGCACGCGGGTATCGCCGAAGCTGATCAGGCAGCTGCCCTCTGCGTGCTTGGTGAAACCGGTTTCGATGGAGATGGCGCGCATTTGGTCGGGCGCGCGGCCTGAAGGTCGCATGGGGGAAATCCTCTGGTCTGTATGGTCGCGAGCGCCCTAGCGGCCTATTCATCGGGTGGCCAGTGGACATGCTGCATCACCAGCGCCCCCCGTTACGAAAGGCATCCCGGATGATCCGCACTTTATCGATTTGCGCGCTGCCCCTCGCCATCGCAGGCTGCGTCACGCCCGCAACAGGCCCCGGCAGCACGGCTCCGGTCGAGAAAATCGACTACGCCGTGACCCCGTGCTTCGGCTTCTGCCCGTCCTTCACGCTTTCCGTGTCGCAGGATGGCACCGGGACCTATCACGGCGAGCGTTTCGTGCAGCAGAAGGGCGCAGCATCCTTCACCGCCAGCCCGGAGGAGGTCGAGGCCTTCGCCCGGCGGCTCGCGCCGTTCCGCCCGGAAAGTTCTGTCGAGTACGGGTACGAGAATTGCGACGGCCCCGTGGCGACCGACTCCCCGTCGGTAAAAATCACCTGGCACGAAGCGGGCAAACAGCCGGTTACGCTGAACTGGTACATGGGCTGCCGCCAGCCCGGCCTCGTCGAAAACCGCGACGCGCTCTACCAGGCCTGGCAGGAACTGCCCGTGGACGACCTTGTCGGCACCGCCGAGAACCGCCAGATTTACGACCAGAACAGATGATCTGCGAGCAAGGCTGAACCACCGAGCATGAGCACCCCGCCGCTGACAGAACTGACCGCCCGCACGCGCGACATCTTTCGCGTGGTGGTGGAGCAGTATCTGGCGACGGGGCAGCCGGTCGGATCGAAGACGCTGGCCGAGGGTGGGGCGGTCGACCTCTCGCCCGCTTCCATCCGCTCGGTGCTGGCGGATCTCGAAAAGCTGGGCCTGCTGGCCGCGCCGCATGTCTCCGCCGGGCGCAAGCCAACCGAGAGTGGACTGCGGCTGTTCGTCGACGGGATGATGCAGATCACCCAGCCGAGCGAGGACGAGCGGCGCGTGATCGAGGCCAAGCTGGGCGATCCCGGCCCGCTCGAGCAACGGCTGGAGGCGGCCAGTGCGATGCTGTCCGACCTGTCGGGCGCAGCGGGCATGGTGTTCGTGCCCACAACGGAGCGGCGGCTGGCGCAGATGAGCTTCGTGCCGCTGGACGCCGCGCGCGCGCTCGCGGTGCTGGTCGATGCGAACGGGCAGATCGAGAACCGGCTGATCGAACTCGACGGGGTCGACAGCGCCACGCTCGACCGGGCGTCCAACTATCTCTCCGCCCGCCTCGCCAATCGCAGCCTCGGCGAAGCGCTCAAGGAAATCGAGCACGAGATCGACGGCGGGCGCAGCGCGCTGGATGCGGCGAGCAGTAATCTGGTGCGGCGCGGGATCGCGATGTGGAGCGAGGCGCCGGACCGCAACCCGGTGCTGATCGTGCGCGGGCAGGCCAAGCTGCTCGACGACGAAGCGGTCGGCGATGTCGAGCGAGTGCGCCAACTGCTCGACGAACTGGAGAACAAGCAGGCGGTGGCCGAGGTGCTGGAGCGCGCGCGCGCGGCGCAGGCTACGCGGATCTACATAGGCAGCGAAAATCGCCTCTTCGCGCTCAGCGGGTCGTCTGTTATCGCCTCCCCCTTCCGCGATCGGGAGGGGAACATCGTGGGGGTGCTGGGGGTTATCGGCCCCACGCGCTTGAACTACGCGCGCATCGTTCCCATGGTGGATTTCACCGCACAATCACTGGGCCGATTGACCGGCTAGCAGGGCAGAATTCGCGTAAAGACTATGCAAGACGAACATGATCCCAAGGACGAGCCTGTCCGCGACGACAGCACGCTAGACGCAGAAGCCGAACGTGAACTGGCAGGCGTTCCCGAACACCTGCGCGACCAGGGCGACGATGGCGACGACGAGAGCGAGCAGGGCGTAGCCAAGCTTGCCGAGACGGTCGCGAAGCTCAACGAAGAGCTGGAGACCGCGCGGCAGGAAGTGCTCTATGCACGCGCCGAGACGCAGAACGTGCGCCGCCGGATGGAAAAGGACATCGCCGACACACGCGCCTATTCGGCGACCGGCTTTGCCCGCGACATCCTGTCGGTTTCGGACAACCTGTCGCGCGCGATCGATTCCATCCCCGAAGAGCTGCGCGAAGACGGCAAGTTCAAGGGGCTGGTCGCCGGGATCGAGGCGACCCAGCGCGAGCTCGACCGCGTGTTCGGCCAGCATGGCGTGACGCGGGTTGCCGCGATGGGCCTGCCGCTCGACCCCAACGTGCATCAGGCGATGATGGAGATTCCCAGCGACGAGGCCGAGCCGGGCACCGTCGTTCAGGAGATGCAGGCGGGCTATCTGATCCGCGATCGTCTGCTGCGCCCTGCGCTGGTCGGTGTCGCGAAGAAGCCGGACTGAGCGTAAAGCTGCGGAACAAAACGGCGTTATCGGGGCTTTCTCCCAGCACAAGGTGCAAGGAGAGACCCCCGATGATTGCCAACAAAAGCAAGACCCGTTTCGCCCTCATCCCCGTGGCGATGATTTCCGCCCTCTCGCTCAGCGCGTGTGCGGAAAACTACTCGGCCGAAGGCGGCCTGGGTGGCGCAGCTCTGGGCGCAGGCATTGCCGCAGTGACCGGCGGCGACATCACCCGTTACGCGCTGGCCGGTGCCGCTGCGGGCGCGCTGGCGGGCTATTTCGTCGACAAGAACGACAACTGCGACGGTTACGACCGCGACGGATATCTGGACGAGGATTGCTTCGGCACGCGCGGCTATCCGGCCGATCCGCGTCGCTAAATCGCGCAATCCAATGAATGAAGGGCCGCCCCGCAAAGGGCGGCCCTTTTCGTATCAGTCGACCACCTGCGCGCGGTTCTCGTCGCGGTGCTTCTTCAGATACTTCATGAACGGCGTGCCACCGGTGCCGACATCGGGGTCATTGCCCGCGATGCTGCCCGCCTGCTTGTTGATGTAGCTCGCCGCATATTCGAGATGCCGCGTGCGGAACCGCGCCGCCTGTTCGAGGCAGGCGTTGAACGCGTCCTTCAGCGCCGTATTGCCGCTGTCGGCCACAAAGCTGCGCAGCGTCGATTGTGCGGCGAGGTCTTCGATGAAGCGGCGATGTTCGACCGGGCGATAGGCGTGCAGCTCGTCGAGGAAACTCTTGAGCGGGTCGTCGCTGTGGCCGACCTGGAACAGCGCATCCATCGCCGGGACGATGGAGGACTGCGATCCGGTCTGCCCGCGAAAGGCCTGCGGCTCGCCGCCGAACTTCTCGATCCCTTCGTACACCAGCCCGCCGTCCAGCGCCGGGTTGTTCGCCCAGCCGTGGATGTAGGGGCGCACGCGGTGGAAATAGATGTAGGGATCGCACCGCTCGGGCATCCGCGCGAAGTGGGCGTAGATCCGCTCCCACGCTTCATCCATCTCGCGCAGCAGGGTGAGCGCGGTCTCTTCATCGCCATCGCGGCACACGGTGACCAGCTTCGCCGCATTGTCGAGCAGCACGCCCGCCTCTGCCTCGATCGCGACATGGACCAGCACGAACCAGTTCTCGTCCGCACCGCCAAGGAAGTTCTGGTGCATCGCGATATTGTCGAGCGTGATCGGGCCCGACTTGTCGAGCCGGTACCAGTTGTCGAGCACGTAGCCAGAATAGGGCAGCAGCGGTGCCTGGCCGAGCCGGTCGGCCAGCGCGACCATGGGGCGGGAGAGATTGGCGGGCAGGTGCGCGGGCGGCTCATCCTCGCCCCACACATAGGCCTGCACCAGGAAGGAATAGTGCACCATCGCGGTGCGGACTTCTTCCTCGGGCGCGTCTTTGGCCCATTCGCCGATCTGCGGATCGGGCAGCGCGTCCAGCCAGTGGCGCACGCGGCCGGTGGTCAGCAGGGCGGAAAGATTGCCTGCGGCCTGCACGATCGGATCGAACTGTGAGGGGAGGGTGATCGTGTCGATTTCGTAATGCGAAAGGTAGCCGCGTTCCCGCGACATGCCGTAATTGCTCAGCTCCATTGTTGGGACCATTCGCCGGGCGCGGGTTGGGCCGCCCGGACGGCACATCGACTAACAAGCGGCGCGGGGCCGCTCAAGCCGTGACGCTACGTCATCGCAGATAGATCACCAGATAGCGGACGATCAGCGCGACCAGCAGCACCGCGTGAATCCGGCGGTTCCGAACGAACAGCAGGGCACCCATCAATCCGACGAACAACACGGTAATCCCGATGCTCGTCGCGGTCAGCAGATGCTCTCGCAGCTGTGGCAGGCTGAGCAGAAAGGCCCACTGCACGAAAACCAGCGAGATCAGCATCGCGATCACCGTGCGGCATACGCGGAAATAATGCGTGTCGAGATCGCGGAAACGCTCCGGGTCGCCGGGAAACACAAGCCTTGCCGCGAGGTAATAGGCGCTCGCGAAGCCGACCACGGCGAGCAGCGTGGCGGGATTGACCGCCATCACATCGCGCACCGTCCAGGAGAACATCCAGAACGACAGCAGGTCGAGGATGACGAACACGGCGAGCAGCGGCGTCAGCCAGCCGATCGAAAACCGCTCGCCACCCGCATCACTGGCGAAACGCAGTTCCAGCGTGCGCCCGAGGCCGGAGAGAATCTCGACCAGCGAGAGGCCGAGGAGCAGCGCATAGAGCGCGAAGATGAACTCGTAATCGGTCATGGCTTTGCCCCCGGAAAGCGCACCAGCAGATCATAGGTCTCGCGGCTGGCGATGCCTGCCACGCGCACGCCGTTCCTCAGCCAGAAGGCGTGCTTCACGATCTCCGCCTGCTGCTCGATCCCGTATTTTTCGAGGCCCCAGCCCGGTTTGATGCTGTAGTCGTAGCGGCACCATGGATGGCGATGGAGCGGCAGGTACCACTCGCCCTTGGTCTGGGTCTGCCACACATGCGTCATCTCGTGGATGAAATGGCCCTGCGAATGGTGATTCCCGGCGGAGAAATCGTCGCAATATCCTGCCGCATCCGGGTGGAAATGCAGGTGGCCGCGCGGGGCCATGGTGGTGTTCTTCGGCTGGAAGAACGCCCATTTGCGCCGCCGGATGGTGACCTTGCGATAATCGATCGCGGTGCCGAACACCGATTGCGCCAGCGCCACCTCGCCCGGCGTCAGCCGCCGCTCCCCACCCGCAGGGCAGGGAGCGACGCGGGTTTCATGCGTCTCGGCATCTATCGGGTGATCCATGACGCTCGTCGATTGATCGCGCTTCAGCGTTCCGCGTCGGCGGGCAGCACGTCGACATCGAACGACATCGTCTTGCCCCCGGCCATGGTCAGGGTAACCGAGGTGACGCTTTCGGGCTTGAGATCGGGCGAGAGGTCGAACGCCATCACGTGCTTGCCGCCCGGTTCGAAGGAGACGGTTTCGCCCGGCTGCACGGTGACCACGCCGATCGATCCCATCTCGGTATCGTCATATTCCATATAGTCGTGCAATTCCGCGCTTCCCGCGCCTTCCACGTCGGCCTTGCGGACCGAAATCGCCCGGTCGCCCGGGTTCTCCAGCTTGAAATAGACCGCCCCCGGATTGCCTGAGACCGCCGGCAGGAACAGCTTGCCTTCGCTCGCGGTCAGCGGTGCCGCTGCAACCTCTTCCTCGGCGGGTTTCTGATCGCATCCGGCCAGTGTCACGGCACCAAGGCCAAGTGCGCAGGCGAGGTAAATCGATTTCATGTCAGGCTCCTCCCAGGTTTGTGTCCCGCCTGACGACTAGGCGCTGGCATCTCTTGTGCCAAGAACAAGCGCACCTATATCCGCGGCTCAACCAGAGCTGCCGAGCGGCATCGCCCACTGACGGGGGTGTCGCGAAGGGCAGTGTCCAACATAGCCAAACGGATGCGGGGTATCATGGCAAAAGTAATTGGTATCGACCTCGGTACGACGAACTCGTGTGTCGCGGTCATGGATGGGGGCAAGCCCAAGGTCATCGAGAACGCGGAAGGTGCACGCACCACGCCCTCGATCGTGGCCTTCACCAAGGATGGCGAGCGCCTGATCGGCCAGCCGGCCAAGCGCCAGGCCGTCACCAACCCGGACAACACCGTCTTCGCGGTGAAGCGCCTGATCGGCCGCCGGTTCGAAGACCCCATGACCAAGAAGGACATGGAACTGGTCCCCTACAACATCGTCAAGGGCAACAATGGCGATGCATGGGTCGAAGCGGGCGGCGACAAGTATTCGCCCAGTCAGATTTCCGCCTTCATCCTGCAGAAGATGAAGGAAACCGCCGAGAGCTATCTCGGCGAGAACGTGACGCAGGCGGTCATCACCGTGCCTGCCTACTTCAACGACGCGCAGCGTCAGGCGACCAAGGACGCTGGCCAGATCGCAGGTCTCGAAGTCCTGCGCATCATCAACGAGCCGACCGCGGCCGCGCTCGCCTACGGCCTCGACAAGGACGAGAACAAGACCATCGCGGTCTACGACCTTGGCGGCGGTACGTTCGACATCTCGATCCTCGAAGTCGGCGACGGCGTGTTCGAGGTGAAGTCGACCAACGGCGACACCTTCCTCGGCGGTGAAGACTTCGACAGCGCGATCGTCGAATATCTGGCCGAGCAGTTCAAATCCAAGGAAAACATGGATTTGAAGCAGGACAAGCTGGCCCTGCAGCGCCTCAAGGAAGCCGCCGAAAAGGCGAAGATCGAGCTTTCGAGCGCGCAGCAGACCGAAGTAAACCTGCCGTTCATCACCGCACGCATGGAAGGCGGCAGTTCCACGCCGCTGCACCTCGTCGAAACGCTGACCCGCTCCAAGCTGGAACAGCTCGTCGGCGACCTCGTCAAGCGCACGCTCGACCCGTGCAAGAAGGCGCTCGAAGATGCCGGCCTTAAGACCGGTGAAGTCGACGAAGTGATCCTGGTCGGCGGGATGACCCGCATGCCCAAGGTCCGCGAAGTCGTGGAAGAGTTCTTCGGCAAGAAGCCGCACACCGGCGTGAACCCCGACGAAGTCGTCGCCATGGGCGCGGCGATCCAGGCCGGCGTCCTTCAGGGCGACGTCAAGGACGTGCTGCTGCTCGACGTCACCCCGCTGTCGCTGGGTATCGAGACGCTGGGCGGGATCATGACCAAGATGATCGACCGCAACACGACGATCCCGACCAAGAAGACGCAGGTCTATTCGACCGCCGAGGACAACCAGCAGGCGGTGACGATCCGCGTGTTCCAGGGCGAGCGCGAGATGGCGGCGGACAACAAGCTGCTCGGCCAGTTCGATCTGGTCGGCATCCCGCCGGCCCCCCGCGGCGTGCCGCAGGTGGAAGTCACCTTCGACATCGACGCCAACGGCATCGTGAACGTGTCCGCCAAGGACAAGGGCACGGGCAAGGAACAGCAGATCCGCATCCAGGCCTCGGGCGGTCTGTCGGACAACGACATCGAATCGATGGTCAAGGACGCCGAACGCTTCGCCGAAGAGGACAAGAAGCGGCGCGAAGCTGCCGAGGCGCGCAACCAGGCCGATAACTTGGTCCACGCGACCGAGAAGCAGGTTCAGGAAAACGGCGACAAGATCGACGCTTCGCTCAAGTCCGATGTCGAGGCAGCGATTGCCGAGACCAAGACCGCGCTCGAAGGCGATGATGTCGACGCGATCAATGCCAAGGCTCAGGCGCTGACCGAAGTGGCCATGAAGATGGGCCAGCAGATCTACGAGAAGGAACAGGCCAGCGGCGGCGCAGATGCCGGGCAGGCCGGCGATGCGGGCGCATCGTCCTCGCAGGACGAAGACGTCGTCGACGCCGAGTTCTCCGAAGTAGACGACAGCGCTGGCGACAGCGACAACGCCGACCGGTCCTGAGCCGGACGGTCATGAGAAACGGGCTCCGCGCAGACCACCCGGCCTGCGCGGGCCCGCCTATGTTTGTTGCACCGGTGCTCTGAATAATGGCTTCCGAACCCGATCTTTACGAATTGCTTGGCGTCTCGCGCGATGCGGATGCGGCGGCGATCAAGGCTGCCTATCGCAAGATGGCGATGCAGTATCACCCCGATCGCAACCCCGGCGATGCCGAGGCTGAGGCGCGCTTCAAGGCGATCGGCGCTGCTTACGAGGTGTTGAAAGACCCTCAGAAACGCGCCGCCTACGACCAGTATGGCCACGCCGCCTTCCAGCAGGGCGGGGGTGGCGGCCGTGGCGGCCATCAGGCCGACTTCGGCGATATCGGCGATATCTTCGAAACCATCTTCGGCAGCGCCTTTGGCGGAATGCGCCAGGGCGCACGGCGCGGGGCGGACCTGCGCTACGACCTCGAAATCACGCTGGAAGAAGCCTTCCACGGCAAGTCGACCACCATCGAAATCGAAGTCTCGCAGCAATGCGAGGTGTGCACCGGCACCGGCGCGGAGCCGGGCACCGGCACGCGGGCGTGCAACATGTGCGCGGGCTACGGCAAGGTGCGTGCGCAGCAGGGCCTGTTCGTGGTCGAGCGGCCATGCCCCAATTGCCACGGTCGCGGCGAGGTGATCGAGACCCCGTGTCGCAATTGTCGCGGGGACGGGCGCGTCGATGCGCCGCAGTCGCTCTCGGTCGATATTCCGCCGGGCGTCGATACCGGCACCCGCATCCGCCTGTCCGGCAAGGGAGAGGCAGGCCCGCGCGGCGCGCCTCCGGGCGATCTCTACATCTTCATCCACATCCGCGCGCACAGCGTGTTCGCGCGCGACGGATCGAACCTGATCGCGCGCGTGCCGATCAGCTTCACCACCGCCGCGCTGGGCGGCAAGGTCGAGATTCCCGACCTCGACGGGTCGACCAACACGATCGAGATTCCCGCCGGCATCCAGTCGGGCAAGCAGCTGCGCCGTCGCGGTGCGGGCATGCCCGTGCTGCAGGGGCGCGGTCGGGGCGATCTGGTCGCGGAAATCACGGTGGAAACGCCGACCAAGCTGACCAAGCGCCAGCGCGAAATCCTCGAAGAATTCAGCGAGACCGAGACGGGCGAGGAATGCCCCGAAAGCCGCGGCTTCTTCGACCGGATCAAGGATGCGTTCGGGGCCTGACGCACCGCATTATCCCAACCGCGCCTCGATCTCGTCGCGCAATGTCTTGAGCGTTCCGTCCGCGCAGCGTTTCGCCTCGCGCTCTTCCTCGATGATCGCGAGGAAGGCGCTGCGCAGGATCGCGTGGCGTTCCTCGAAGGGAATCGTCTCGTCACTGGTCGACAGCACGATGTCGATCATTCGCTCGCAGCCGTGCAGGCGGCCCCACAGATAGTCGTTTTCGCGATAGGCGCGGCTGAAGAAGGCGCCGAAATCGTAGAATTCGATGCCCCGCAGCGTCTCCGCTGCACCGCCTTCGCGGATCGCCTGCGCGTCTTCGGGGCTGATCCGGTCGACCTTGACCGGCTCGAATTCGTTCATCCCCTGCGTGCCGAGGATCGGCAGCGTGGCGACATCGTAGAACGGGAAGCCGAGATAGGCATACATCATCCGCCGCCGCAGGCTGCGGGGCATGTCGCTCAGCGCGAGCGACAGCGCCTCTTCGGCCTGCGTATCCAGATCCTTCAGCCCGCGCCGCTGCGCAATATGATCGAGCAGCGCGCCCGGGTCCGATACCGCATTGCGCGCCAGATCGCGGAACTCCGGCCCCATGGGGTTGAGGCCGTCCCGCTCAAAATAGGCGGACAGGATCGTGTAGATCGCCTCGCGCGCGCTATCGAGCGCCTCGTTGGGGATCTCAGGGTCCGCCTCCCAGTCGCGCGCGGTGCGGCGGGCGAGCAGGCGCAGGCGGCGGATGCGGAACGCCAGATCGTATGTCCGGAAGAAGTCGATCGCCCCCGGGCTCGCCCCGCCGGTCGCCCCGCCAAGCGTTTCCAGCCCCCGCTCACGCAGACAGGCGCGCAGCACCACGGCGAGCACCTGCGGATCGGGCTCGGCATCCCTGGGCGCGGCCTTGCGAGCAAGCTCCGCAATCCGCTCGACGATCCCGACATATTTCAGCTCGGCATAGCCTGCGAAGGTATAACCGGCCTGTTCCGCCGCCGCCTGCTGCGCTTTCCTGCGCCAGTTGGACAGCCGCTTGGGCGTGGGCCGGTCGAAGAACACCGTGCGGTCGAACAGCTTTTCGACCGCGCCCTCCACCTGCGGGCGCAGTTCGGCGATCATCGCCTGCAGCCGCGCGGCATGGCGCGACTGCTCGCCGATCACCTCCAGGTTGTCGCGGATCGGCTGTTCGCGGGGGAGGGTGGAGAGCGAGCCGAAGATATTCTCGAAGAAGCCGACCGGCGCGCGCATCTTCTCCCTGTCGCGCATGTATCGCTCGGGCCGCGGATCGACATAGGCGAAGCGCCGCTCCACCTCGCGCACCGCAGGTCGCCCGCGCAGCGCGTCGATCGCGCCTTCGAACGGGCGATTGACCAGCACCGACCCGTCGATCAGCGAGACGCCTTCCGCCGTCCCGTCGTCGCAATGCACCGGCATCACCTGCCGCAGGAACCGGTCGCGAGAATGCCACGACAGGTTCTTCTCCGCCGCGATCGTATCGATCTCGCCCACCTGCAGCGGCGGGAACGCGCCCGGAAAACTTGCGGTCGCGCGCGCGGCGAAGGTCAGTTCGAGCGGGTCGGCAAGCCAGCCCCCGGCAAGCTCCGGCGTGCGCCCGGTGAAGGAGATCGGCATGCGATGCTCGCTCTCCAGCACCACCGGCGGACTGTTGAGCCGCAGCCGGGCGAGGTAGCCGTGGAAGTCCGTGGTCGGCACATAGAGGTCGACCGGGTGGCCCGGCGGCAGCAGCGGCCCGTCGGCGGGCGAGCCATCCATCGCCTCCAGCGCTTCGAGCAGCATGCGCGACATCGTCTCGCCGGAGAACGGCGGCTGGAACCAGCGCCCGCGCACCAGCTTGGAGACTTTCTCGCGCACTTCGGAGCGTGTCTCCGGCGCGACGCTTTCGGACACCAGATTGCCCGGCCGCCTGAGCACGAAGGTGGCGAGCGGCTGCGCCCACACCTTGGCAAAGCGCCAGCCCGGCCGCGCGTCCTCGGCGGTCAGCCGGTCGATATCCGCATTGTCGAGCCACAGGTTGGTCAGCGGCTCCAGCGACCGGCCGGAGAAGATCGCCTGCGCCAGAAACACCGCATTGATCCCGCCCGCGCTCGCGCCGCTGAAAATGTCGGGCAGCACGCGCAGGCGCAGATCGTGGCGGTCGGCCAGCAGGTCGAGCAGGCGGCGATATTCGCCCGCGACCCCGTGGCTGGAATGGCCGGGTGTATGGAAGTCGCGGCTGGCGCGCGCCAGGTTCCACACCTCCTTGGTCACGCCATGCATGTAAACGGCGAGGCTGACCCCGCCGTAGCAGACAAGACCGATCCTCAATTCCTTTTGCCGCATGGTCGATATTCTAGAGGGGGAGGGGGCTGAATAGCAACTTGCGTTCCATTAATGTTCCACCTAACTCCCCGCCTTAAGGAGGTGGCATGGCCAAGCCGAAGAAACGCTATGTCTGTCAGGCATGTGGCGGTGTCTCGCCGCGCTGGCAGGGACAATGCCCGGACTGCGCGGAATGGAACACGCTGGTGGAGGATGCCCCCGCGACCGTTTTCAGTCTGAAGCACGACCTATCTGGCGGGGGGCGCAGGCTCGAATTCGTCTCGCTGAGCGATGCGGTGAAGCCGCCCGAGCGGGCGACCACCGGCCTCAAGGAATTCGACCGCGCGCTGGGTGGCGGGCTGGTGCCCGGGGCCGCGATCCTGATCGGCGGCGATCCGGGGATCGGCAAGTCGACCCTGCTGCTGCAAACCGCGGGCGCGATCGCGCGCAAGGGCGGCGATGTCGTCTATGTCAGCGGGGAAGAGGCGTCGGCGCAGGTGCGCCTGCGGGCGGAGCGATTGGGGCTGGCCGACGCGCCGGTCCGGCTCGCCTCGAGCACCAATGTGCGCGATATTCTGACAACGCTGGGCGGACATGACGAGGCGCCCGACCTGCTGGTCGTAGATTCTATTCAGACCATGTATTCGGACACGATCGAGGGTGCGCCGGGCACGGTCAGCCAGGTGCGCGGCTGCGCGTTCGAACTGATCCGCTACGCCAAGGAACGCGGCACCGCGCTGGTGCTGGTCGGCCACGTGACCAAGGACGGCAATATCGCTGGCCCCCGCGTGCTCGAACACATGGTCGACGTGGTGATGAGCTTCGAGGGCGAACGCAGCCACCAGTACCGCATCCTGCGCGCACTCAAGAACCGCTTCGGCGCGGTCGACGAGATCGGCGTGTTCGCGATGGCGACCGAGGGGCTGGAGGAGGTCGAGAATCCCTCCATGCTGTTCCTCTCCGGCCGCGACGCGCCGCTCGCGGGCAGCGCGGTGTTCCCCGCGATGGAGGGCACGCGGCCCGTGCTGGTCGAGATTCAGGCGCTGATCGTGCGGCTGCAATCGGGCGCGACCCCGCGCCGCGCGGTGGTGGGGTGGGACAATGGCCGCCTTGCGATGCTGCTGGCGGTGCTCGAATCGCGCTGCGGCCTCAACTTTAGCGCGGCGGAGGTCTATCTCAACGTCGCGGGCGGATACCGGCTGGCGGACCCTGCGGCGGATCTGGCGGTGGCCGCAGCACTGGTCTCCGCGCTTGCCGACCGGCCCCTGAAGGATCGCTCGGTCTGGTTCGGTGAAGTCTCGCTCGCCGGCGAAATCCGCCCCGTCGCCCATGGCGGGTTGCGGCTGCGCGAGGCGGCCAAGCTCGGTTTTTCGAGCGCGCAGGGCCCTTTCATGGAAGAAAAGGCTTCACGCGGCATTCAATTCGACGGAATAAGGCAGCTATCGCAACTGGTGGATCGCGTGATGCGATAGCAATGGCGTGCTAGGCTGAAATTCTATGACCGGGTTCGACATCATCGTGCTGCTGATCGTCGCGGTGGCCGCTGCGGGCGGCTTCATGCGCGGCTTCGTTCAGGAAATGCTCTCGCTCGCCGCGTGGATTCTCGCGCTGCTTGCGATCCGGCAGTTCCACACGCAGGTGCAGGCGCTGCTCGAACCGCAGGTCGGCTCGGCGACCACCGCCGCGATCGTCGCCTTCGCGCTGCTGCTGCTGATCCCCTTCGGCGCGGTCAAGCTGATCGCATCGATGGTCGGCACCAGAGCGCGCGATTCGCTGCTCGGCCCGCTCGACCGGGTGCTCGGCTTCGGTTTCGGCGCGGTGAAGGGCGCGATCATTGTGGTGATCGGCTTTGCGCTGCTGGTGCTCGGCTACGATACGGTCTGGGGCGAAGAGGGCCGCCCGAACTGGATCGTTACCGCGCGCACCTACCCCTCGATCAACGCGGGCAGCGAAGCGCTGGTCGGCTATATCCACGATCGCCGCGCCGAAGTGCGCCGGGCTCGGTCGGAGGATAGCGGCCCCGTGACCGCCGATACCGCCAGCCAGTGACCAAGCTCTACACGCCCGAAATCCTCTCGCTCGCGGTCTCGCTGGCCGGTTATCCGCGCCTGTCCGCGCCCGATGCCAGCGCAGAAGTACGCTCGCGCACCTGCGGCGGCACGCTGACGCTCGACCTGGCGCTCGACGCCGAAGATCGGGTGGAGGCGCTGGGCTTGGCCGTATCGGCCTGCGCGATCGGGCAGGCGGCGGCGGCGGTGTTCGCGCAAGCGGCGCAGGGCCGCACGGCGGAAGACATGCTCGCCAGCCTCAAGGAAATCGAGGCATGGCTGGCGGATGAGAACGCACAGCTCCCAGACTGGCCGGGCTTCGCCGTGCTGGAACCCGCACGCGCCTTCCCCGGACGGCACGGCGCGATCCTGCTCCCCTGGCGAGCGGCGACAGACGCGCTTTGCAAGGCCGCGCAGCCGCGTTAGACCAACTCCATAAAACGGAGGGGAAAATCGGAATATGAGCGCGTCCGCCGCAGCATCGGCCAACCGTGAGCCGACCGACAAGGAAATCCGGCTCGTCATCGCCGCCAGTTCGGCTGGGACGATCTTCGAATGGTACGATTTCTTCATCTACGGCACGCTCGCCGGGCTGATCGGCGCGGCATTCTTCCCCAGCGGTAACGAGACCCTGCAGATCCTGCTGGTGTGGGCGGGCTTCGCGGTCGGCTTCGGCTTTCGTCCGCTGGGCGCGATCCTGTTCGGCTTTCTGGGCGACAAGCTGGGGCGCAAATATACCTTCCTCGTCACCGTGACCCTTATGGGCATCGCCACCGCCGGGGTCGGCCTGATCCCCGACGCGGCGACCATCGGGATTGCCGCACCGATCATCGTGATCGGCTTCCGCATCCTGCAGGGCCTCGCGCTGGGCGGCGAATATGGCGGTGCAGCGATCTATGTCGCGGAACACGCTCCGCCCGAAAAGCGCGGATTCTACACCAGCTTCATTCAGGCGAGCGTGGTCGGCGGCTTCGTGCTGTCGATCATCGTGGTGCTGACCTGTCGCTGGCTGATCCCGGCAGAGGACTTCGCCGCCTGGGGCTGGCGCGTGCCCTTCCTGCTGTCGATCATCCTGCTCGCCATCTCGCTTTGGATGCGCCTCAAACTGTCCGAAAGCCCGGTGTTCAAGGCGATGAAGGAGGCAGGCGAGACCAGCGGCAATCCCTTCATCGAGAGCTTTACCTATCCGGGTAACAAGAAGCGCATCTTCGTCGCGCTCTTCGGCATCACCGGGGTGCTGACCACGATCTGGTACACCGCCTTCTTCAGCAGCCTGTCCTTCCTGCGCGGGCCGATGCGGGTGGACGAGAGCGTGGTCGAATGGATGCTGCTCGCAGGCGGGCTGATTTCGATGAGCTTCTATCTCGTCATCGGCCGCTGGTCTGACAAAATCGGGCGCAAGCTGCCGATCATTCTGGGTGCCGGGCTGTCGCTCGCCCTGCTGTTCCCGGTCTTCTGGGGGATGGGCCATCTCGCCAATCCGGGCCTCTCCGCCGCAGCCGAGCGGACGCCGGTGGTGGTGACCGGCCAGAACTGCACACCCGACCCCTTCGCCGAACTGTTCGGTCGCGAACAGACCGATTGCGGCAAGCTGCTCGACGCGCTGACTTCCAGCGGCGTGCGCTACGAGTTGCGTGAGGGCGGGGCGCTGGGGCTGTCCGTGGGCGGAGAGGCGCAGCCGCTCGACCCGGCCCTGTTCGCGCAAGGGCCAGCGCTGCGCGACGGCGTGCGCGAAGCCTTGACCGCCAAGGGCTTCGATTTCAGCACGCAGGTGCCGCCGATAGCGAATATCCTCGGCATTGTCGGCCTGCTGCTGGTGATGGGGATGCTCTCCGCGCTGACCTACGGATCGGTGGCGGCACTGCTGACCGAGATGTTTCCGCCGCAGATCCGCTATTCCTCGATGTCGATCCCCTATCACATCGGCGCGGGCTACCTCGGCGGGTTCCTGCCGCTGATCGCGGGGATCATCGTCGCGCGCAGCGGGGATATCTACGCAGGCCTATGGTATACGTGGATCGTGGTCGCTTTCGGCCTGCTTGTCGCATGGTGGGGCTTGCCGAGCGGGCCGCCACGTGATTTCGGGGATGCGTGAACACGCACCCGCAAACTCCGCCGCCCCGGACGCTCCGCCTCGCGATCGACACCACCGCACTGGCGCATAACTGGCGCGCGCTCGACAAGCTGTCGGGCACTGCGCGGGCGGGCGCGGCGGTCAAGGCGGATTGCTACGGTCTGGGTACGCACAATTGCGTGCCTGCGCTGGTCGAGGCAGGCGCGCGCGATTTCTTCGTCGCGCACTGGAGCGAGGTCGCCCCCGTGCTGGACCATGTCGCACCGCAGCAGGTCGCGGTGCTGCACGGCGTGATGACCGGCGAGGAAGCACGCTATGCAATCGCGACCGGGGTGCGCCCGGTGATCAACTCGCTCCATCAGGCGAAGGTGTGGCTCGATGCCGGAGGGGCCACGTGCAACCTGATGGTCGATACCGGGATCAACCGGCTGGGCCTCGCCCCCACCGAGCTGAGCGACCCGCTGCTCGCCCGGCTCGATGTCGAGGTGCTGATGTCGCACCTGTCCTCGGCGGAAGAGCACTCGGCGGCCAATGGCCACCAGCTGGCCGCGTTCCGCGCCGCGCAGGCGCTGTTGCCGCACCGCGAAACGAGCCTTGCCAACAGCGCGGGGATTGCGCTGGGGCGCGATTATTCCTGCGACCTCACCCGTCCGGGCCTTGCGCTCTATGGCGGGGTGCCGACGCCCGATCTTGCCGGTCACATCCGCCAGGTCGCCTTCCCGCAGGCCGCGATCATCCATGTCCGCCGTCTCGAAGCGGGTGATGCGGTCGGCTACAACCGGGAATTCACCGCCAGCGGGCCGATGCGCGTCGGCACCGTCTCGCTCGGCTATGCCGACGGTTTCCTGCGCAGCTGGGGCGCGAAGGGTTTCCTGCGCCACCAGGGCCGCACGCTGCGCCTGCTGGGCAAGGTCTCTATGGACATGGTGGTGGTGGACCTTGCGGAGGCGCCCGATCTGGGCGTGGGTGACTGGCTCGACGTGCCGTACCACCTGCCCGATGCTGCGCAGCATTCCGGCCTGTCGCAGTATGAATTGCTGACCACGCTCGGCCACCGGTTCGAACGTAGCGTCAAGGCGCATTGCCCAAGCGATGCTGCAAATGCTAAGGCCTGATGCTGCGCAGCATTCAGTACTGGAGCCCGGCACTCTTCATGCCTAACAAGAAATACACCGAGGGCGACACGATCGTCATCAAGAAATACGCCAACCGGCGACTCTACAACACCCATTCCTCAAGCTACATCACGCTCGAAGACCTGGCGAAGATGACCCGCGAGGGCCTGGAATTCACGGTCGTCGACGCGAAGAGCGGGGATGACATCACCCATTCCATCCTGACCCAGATCATCGTCGAGGAAGAGGCCAATGGCGAACACATCCTGCCGGTCAGCTTCCTGCGCGATCTGATCTCGATGTACGGCAATTCGATGCAGTCGATGATGCCCAGCTATCTCGAAGCGAGCATGGCCAATTTCCGCGCCAACCAGGCGAAGATCGCCGAGGCTTGGCAGAGCGGCATGGCGGGCAATCCCTTCGCCAAGATGGCCGAGACCAACCTGGCGATGATGCGCGCCGCGACCGACGCCTTCACCGGGCAGGCCGGCGCAGGCAAGAAAGCACCGCGCGCCGAAAGCCCGTCGGACGAGACCGCGCAGGAACTCGCCTCGATGCGCGACCAGATGGCCGCGATGCAGAAAAAGCTCGACGAGCTGGGCAAGTAGCGCGACACCTGCCCGCTCAGCACGGGAAGGGATCGTTGATGCGAGGAATATCGATGGCGATGGGCGCGCTGCTCATCGTGGCAATGCCTGCCGGGCCAGTCGGCGCGCAGAACGACGGGCCGGTGATCCGCAACTACCAGATGGAGGGCGACCTCGAGAGCCCGAACGATATCGGCTGCATCCCGATCGATCAGGCAAGGCCCGCCTATAATCCGGTCGACCTCTACCGCGGCGCGGCCGCCTGTATCGCGCGCGAGGAGTGGGACGATGCGGCCAGGCTGTTTGCGCTGGGCGGGGTCTATGGCCGCTACGACATGCGCCGCGTGTCCGACCGGACAGCGCATCAGGCGGTGATGGTCGCGCAGATGAGCGCGTTCGGCGATCTCGAAGAGGCGCAACAGGCGAAGCTGTCCGAAACGGTCGGCCACATTGCCGACGATGCGGAGGAACTGGGCGCGCTGTGCAGTGCGATCGCCGCACTCGGCCCGCCGACCTATCAGCCGCGCTACATGTCGCGCCACGGGCTCGGCGCATTCATGGGCAACGAGGGGAGCGCCCCGGAGGGTTTCGACCCGCAGGCCACCTTCAAGGAAGTCATGACCGGCTTCCTCCACTGCCCGGCTGCCGAATAACGCCGGTCGAAGGCTTGGCGCGGACCGATGCCTCGCCTATCGAGCCTGCCCTACCGATCACGCAGTCAACAGGACGCCATCACCGTGCCCGCAATCCGTCACGCCCTTTCCGTCAAACGCGAAGACGATTTCGCCGCCTGGTATCAGGCCGCCATTGCCGAAGGGCAGATGGCCGAGGAATCGGGCGTGCGCGGGTGCATGGTCATCAAGCCGTGGGGCTATGGCATCTGGGAACGCATCCAGCGCCTGCTCGACGACCGGATCAAGGCGACCGGGCACGACAACGCCTATTTCCCGCTGTTCATCCCGCTCTCCAATTTCGAGCGTGAGGCGGACCATGTCGAAGGTTTCGCCAAGGAAATGGCGGTCGTCACCCACCACCGCCTGATCGCGGACGGGAAGGGCGGGCTGATCCCCGATCCCGAGGCCAAGCTGGAAGAGCCGCTGGTGGTGCGGCCCACGTCGGAAACGATCATCGGCGACGCGATGGCGCGCTGGGTGCAGAGCTGGCGCGATCTGCCATTGAAGCTCAACCAGTGGGCCAACGTCGTCCGCTGGGAAATGCGCACACGCATGTTCCTGCGCACCAGCGAATTCCTCTGGCAGGAAGGGCACACCGCGCATGCCACGCCCGAAGAGGCGAAGGACCACACGCTGACCATGCTCGAAGTCTACCGCGCGATGGCCGAGGAAGACCTCGCGCTGCCGGTGATCGCGGGCGAAAAGCCCGAGCACGAGCGTTTTCCCGGCGCGGTCGAGACCTGGTCGATCGAGGCGATGATGCAGGACGGCAAGGCGCTGCAGGCGGGCACCAGCCACTACCTCGGCACAAATTTCGCCAAGGCATCGGGCATCAAGTATCAGGCGCAGGAAGGCGGCGAGCAGTTCGCACACACCACCAGCTGGGGCGTCTCCACCCGGCTGATCGGCGGCATCATCATGACCCACGGCGACGATGACGGGCTGCGCGTGCCGCCCAAGCTCGCCCCGTGGCAGGTCGTGATCCTGCCGATGCTGCGCGGCAACGACGACGATGCCGCGCTGATCGAATATTGCGAAGGCCTGCGCGCCACGCTCGCCGGGCAGCAGGCGCTGGGCGAACCCGTCCGCGTGCTGCTCGACACCAAGCCCGGCAAGCCCGCGCAGAAGCGGTGGGACTGGGTGCGCAAGGGCGCGCCGGTGATCGTCGAGGTCGGCGGGCGCGACATGGAGAACGGCGTCGTCACGCTGATCCGCCGCGACAATCTGTGGGATATGGAAACGGGCAAGCTCAACTCGCAGGCCCCGACCCGTGAGAGTGCGGGTGAGACGATTCCGGGCCTGCTCGGCGACATCCAGCAGTCGCTGTTTACCGAGGCTGCCGAACGCCGCGACGCGAATATCGCGACCGGGATCGACAGCTGGGACGGCGTTGTCGAGTTCTTCGCCAATAACGGCAAGTATCCCGGCTGGGTCGAAGTACAGTGGGCCAAGCCGACCGGCGATGCGCTGGAGCAGGTGGTCGAGAAGCTGAAGGATCAGAAGCTGACCGTGCGCAACGTGCCGCGCGACGCGACGCCCGCAGACGGCACCTGCATCTTCACCGGCGAGCCTGCGGTCGAGCGGGTCTACGTCGCGCGGGCATACTGATCAGAGCGAGGGGGATTTCATGGGCGAGGCACTCAGGCACGGGTTTGCGAACCTGACCAACTTTGCAGGCCGCGACAGCCGCTCGCTGTTCTGGTGGTGGGTGCTGCTGATTGCCGTCGTGGTCTTCGGCCTCAGCATGATCTCCGGCATCGTCTTTCTCGTCGGATCGATGGGCAGCGCGATGCAGGCCGGTGCAGTTGGCATCGAGCAGGAGCAGATTCAGGCAGACATGATGCGCTACATGGCTGGCAGCGCGGAAACGCAGGCGTGGATCGGGGTGGCAATCTCTCTGATCGGCCTGTTCCTGCTGATCGCCTCCTTCGTGCGCCGCCTGCGCGATGCGGGCCTGCCCGTGCTGATCGCGATCATCCCGGTGTTGACGACGGTTGTCGCCTCTTATGCGAATTTGGCTGGGGTGGACGCCTTGCGCGCCGCGATGACGACCGGAGATGCGCAATTGGTGAGAGAAAGCAGTTCCGGCCTCGGTCTGGTGGCCTATGCTGGCTATCTGGTGGTGATCGTGTGCGGGCTTATTCCGAGCAAGAACGCCAACTGACCTCTATCGCATCGGCGATTGATCCGGGGGCAGGGTGCGTGTGCGGGATAGTACCGCCCCTCCCATGCGTTTAGAGCCATGATATGGCCAAACGCGCAAAGAACCTCCCCAAAGGACTGCCCACCCAGAAGCAGGTCCTCGAATTCATCGAAACGTCTGACAGCACGGTCGGCAAGCGAGAAATCGCGCGCGCCTTCGGCCTCAAGGGGCAGGAGAAGATCGCGCTCAAGAAGTTGCTGAAGGATATGGCCGAGGAAGGCCTGATCGACGGCAAGAAGACCGCCTTCCACCGGATGGGCGGCCTGCCAAAGGTTACCGTGCTGCGCGTGGTCGAGCTGGACGATGGCGACCCGATCGCGGTGCCCGAGAAGTGGGAGCCCGACGACGGCGCCAAGCCGCCACGCCTGACCATCATCGAGAAATCGCGCGGAAGAGGCTCGAAGGGCATGCCCGCGCTTAAGGTCGGCGACCGGGTGCTTGCGCGGACGGAAGAGACGCCGCGCGGCTGGCGCGCGCATCCGATGAAGAAGCTCGCCCAGCAGACCGAGGGCCTGATCGGCGTGGTCGAGAAGGACGGACGCGGCAAGTTCTGGCTCGCGCCGGTGGACAAGAAGGTGCGCAATTCCTCGCCCATCTCCGATGTCGGCACGGCCGAGGAAGGCCAGCTCGTCGCCGCCGAGCCGACCGGGCGCGGCCCGCGGGCGGGCGTGCGGGTGACCGAAGTTCTGGGCGATCCGCTCGCCCCCAACAGCTTTTCCATGATCGCGATCGCCAAGCAGGGTATCCCGCATGTCTTCCCGCAGGAAGTGCTCGACGAGGCGCAGCTGGCGGCGAAGCTGCCGGTGTCCGCCGATACGCGCGAAGACCTGCGCCACGTGCCGATCATCGCGATCGACCCGGCGGATGCGCGCGACCACGACGATGCGATCTGGGCCGAACCCGACACAGCGCAGGATAACGAAGGCGGCTTTCGCGCGATCATCGCGATCGCCGATGTCTCGCACTATGTCCGCCCCGGCAGCGCGCTCGACAAGGAAGCGCGCAAGCGCGGCAACTCGGTCTATTTCCCCGACCGCGTCGTGCCGATGCTGCCCGAAGTGCTCTCCGCCGACGTCTGCTCGCTGCGCGCGGACGAGGACCGCGCGGCGATGGTCTGTCACCTGCGGATTTCGGCCAAGGGCAAGCTGCTCGACTGGCGTTTCACCCGTGCGATCGTGCGCATTGCGGAGGTGATCGCCTATGAGGAAGCGCAGCGGCGGATCGACGAGTCGGCCGGGGACGAAAAGCTGGACAACCTGTGGAAAGCCTGGGGAGCGCTGTGGAAGGCACGCGAGGCACGCGACCCGCTCGACCTCGACCTGCCCGAACGGCGTGTGATCCTCGACGAAGAAGGCGGGATCAAGGAAATCGCGATCCGCGAACGGCTCGATGCGCACCGCGTGGTCGAGGAGTTCATGATCGCGGCCAATGTCGCGGCGGCGAAGGCGCTCGAGAACAAGAACTCGCCCGTGGTCTACCGCGTCCACGAACAGCCGAGCCGCGAGAAGCTGCTCGCGCTGAAGGAATATCTCGGCACGCTGGATATGAAGCTGGCCATGGGTCAGGTCATCACGCCCACGCTGTTCAACCGCTTCCTGAAGGATGTCAGCGACGAGCAGGAGAAGGCGCTGCTGATGGAGGCGGTGCTGCGCACGCAGACGCAGGCCTATTACGGGCCGGACAATCAGGGGCACTTCGGCCTCTCGCTGGGCAGCTACGCGCACTTCACCTCGCCGATCCGCCGCTATGCCGACCTGCTGGTGCACCGCGCGCTGGTCGATGCGTTCAAGCTGGAACAGCCCAAACCTAAGAGCAAACTGCCCGAGAGCAGCGGGCTGAGCGATGTCGACCGCAGAGATATGGGCAAGATCAGCGAGGCGATCAGCCGGACCGAGCGCCGGGCGATGGAGGCGGAGCGCGATACGATCGACCGCTATGTCGCCGCGTGGCTTGCAGGCCGCGTGGGCGAGACCTTCGAGACACGGATCACCGGCGTGCAGAACTTCGGCTTCTTCGCCACCATCGTGGGGCTGGGCGGCGATGGGCTGGTCCCGATCTCCACCATCGGCGACGAGTATTTCCACTTCGACGAAGCGGCCAAGGCGCTGATCGGCGCGGACAGCGGCACGCGGTACGAGACCGGACAGCGGCTCAAGATGAAGCTGGTCGAGGCCAATGCGCTGACCGGCGCGCTGCGCTTCGAAGTGCCGGGCGGCGATGCGTCCAAAGCGCGCGAAGGGCGTCCGCTGCGCAGCGGGCCAAAGGGGCCGCGCAAGGATGGCCCGAAGAAGGGCGGCCCGCACAAGGACACCGCCCGGAAGGACAAGGCGGGCAAGCACCAGGTCGGCAAGCGCGGCAGGCCGGGCAATATTCGCCACCAGGGGCGCGGCAAGAAGTAGCGGCAGGCGGAACGCGCCACCGCTCGCACCGTTCGCATGGGCAAAGGAGTACCTTGCCCATGCTTACCCCCGGCCAGAGCGTGCCCGATCTCGATCTTGAACTGACCATCGGCGCGCGCTTCCAGCTCTCCAAGCAGAGCCCCAAAAACTTCACCATGCTTGTGTTCTATCGCGGCAAGCACTGCCCGATCTGCAAGCGCTATCTGGAAGAGCTGGGCGGCAAGCTCGACAAATTCACCGCGCTGGGCGTCACGCCCTTCGCAATCTCGATGGACAGCCGCGAGCGGGCTATGGTCACCCACGAGGAATGGGATACCCACGACCTGCCTCTGGCGCTGGGCCTGCCGGAAGACCAGGCGCGCGAGTGGGGCCTGTTCATCTCCGAAAAGCGCGAAGATAGCGACGAGCCGGAGCGGTTTTCCGAACCCGGCCTGTTCCTGATCAAGCCCGACGGCACGCTCTATTTCGAGGAAGTGCAGAGCGCGCCCTTCGCGCGCCCGCCGCTCGACGAAATGCTCAGCGCGATCCAGTTCGTGCTGGAGAACGATTATCCGGTGCGCGGCACCGCGAGCTAGGCAGCGATGGCGTTGACCGCTCCCTTACGCGCTCGCGATCCGCTCGATATCCTCCATCGGCATCGCGCCGGGCAGGATCACCAGCGGGCAGGGCAGGGAACCCGAATGGGCGGAGAAGTGCGTCACCAGCGGCCCCGGCGCGCCATCGGTGCCTGCGCCCAGCACCAGCGCGAGCACGTCGGGGTGGTCGGCCAGATAGTCGCGCACGATCCGGCTCGCTTCGCCCACCTTCACCGCGATCGCGGGCATCTTGCCGCTTTCGGAAAAGACATTGCCCGCCGCGCTGGTCGCGATCGCTTCGGCGCGGTCGCGCGCTTCTTCCTCGATGGTCGCCTGCACGCCGCCGAAGGCGTTGAAATTCTGCGGCTGGACGATCGCGAGGATCTGCACCGATCCCCCGCTCGACTGCGCCCAGTGCATCGCGAAACGCAGCGCTTTTCGCGCCTCTTCGGTTTCGTCGATAATGACCAGATATTTGCCCATTCGGATATCTCCCTGAGGCCAGCATTGGGCACAGATCGTGTGGTAGGGCAAGGTGCTTGCCCCCGCCAATCAAATTGGCCAAAGCGGCGCAAGACGCACACCGTGCCGCTACGGCGGGGGCCAATCTCCCGCCAGACGCAAAGCTGACGCAACCGCAGGACACGCCATTTATGCCCACTCCGATCAAGATGCCCGCGCTTTCGCCGACCATGGAGGAGGGCACGCTTGCCCGCTGGCTGGTCAAGGTGGGTGACAGCGTGGCCGCCGGCGACCTGCTCGCCGAGATCGAGACCGACAAGGCGACGATGGAGTTCGAAGCGGTCGACGAAGGCACCATCGCCTCGATCGAAATCGACGAGGGGACCGAGGGCGTGGCCGTCGGCACCGTGATCGCCATGCTCGCCGCCGATGGCGAAAGCGTGGAAGACGCGGCGAAGGCTGCGCCGGGCGACAAGCCCGAAGCGAAGAAGGCCGAAGAAACCGAGGCCGACGACTCTGACAAGAAGAAGAGCGAGGCCCCGGCCGAACCGGCCAAGGCACAGCCGCGCGAGAGCGCCGAGCCGCAGAAGGCCCCGCCTGCGCCAAAGAATGACGGGGAGCGTATCTTCGCTTCGCCGCTTGCGCGCCGCATCGCCGATCAGAAGGGTCTCGACCTCAGCGACGTCAAGGGCAGCGGCCCGCACGGCCGGATCGTGAAGGCGGACGTCGAAGGTGCCGAGGGCGGTCGTCCGGCGAACGAAGCGAAGCCCGGCGCGGTTGCAGGGTCTGCCAATGTCTCGATGGATGGCGATGCGCCGTTCGAGGAGGAGAAGGTCTCCGGCGTGCGCAAGGTCGTCGCCAAGCGGCTTACCGCTGCCAAGCAGGAAGTGCCGCACTACTACCTCAGCGTGGACATCAACCTCGACGCGCTGCTCGCCGCGCGTGCCGATCTCAACAAGATGCTCGAGGCCGAGGGCGTGAAGCTCTCCGTCAACGATCTGCTGATCAAGGCGCTGGCCAAGGCGCTGATGCGCACCCCGCAGGCGCATGTCAGCTTCCAGGGCGACACGCTCCACCGCTACCAGCGAGCGGACATCAGCGTCGCGGTTGCTTCGCCCAAGGGGCTGATCACGCCGATCATTCGCGGCGCGGATCGCAAGAGCCTCGCCGAAATTGCGACCGAGATGAAGGAACTCGCGGGCAAGGCGCGCGAGGGCAAGCTGCAGCCGCACGAATATCAGGGCGGCACCGCCAGCATTTCCAACCTCGGCATGTTCGGGATCAAGCAGTTCGACGCGGTCATCAACCCGCCGCAGGGCATGATCATGGCGGTCGGCGCGGGCGAGCAGCGCCCGTGGGTGATCGACGGCCAGATTGCGCCCGCCACCATCATGACCGCCAGCGGCAGCTTCGATCACCGCGCGATCGACGGCGCGGAAGGCGCGCAGCTGATGGAAGCGTTCAAGCAGATGTGCGAACAACCGATGGGAATGATGCTGTGAGGATTGCACTCGCCACGATTGCCACGCTGGGTCTCTCGCTCGCCGCGTGCGAGCGGGCGCCTGCCGACGGAACCGCGGAAGAGCCCGCGCCGCAGGTCACCACGCAGGCCCCTGCCGATGTCGCGGTGCCTGCCCAGAGCGAGCCTGCGCCCTATGACGGCCCGATTCCCAAGCCGATCCGCGTGGGGTTGAAGGGCCCGAACATGGATTCCTGCGCCAGCTATGGCGAGGTCTACGATCTGGAGTCCGGCGGCGAGACCTACCTCTCCGTCCGCGACGCCCCCAGCACGCAGGTCAAGGAACGCGACCGGCTCGATCCCGGGCAGGGCGTGCACATCTGCTCGGAAGATGGCGACTGGTTCGGCGTGGTCTACGACAAGGGCGACGAGGGCAAGGATTGCCAGGTCGACGAAACGCTCGACACACCGCGCAACTACACCGGCCCCTGCGCGCAGGGCTGGGTCGAAGCGAAATATGTGAACGTCACCGCGGGGTGATGGTGGAAGCGCCTAAACTCTCCTTCCCCCTCGCGGGAGAGGAAGAGGCCCGCGCGCGTCAGCGCGTGGGAAGGGGAGGGGGCATGACGCATACGCTCTCTCACGCGAAGGAAATGCGGCACGCCCCCACCGATGCGGAACGTCAACTCTGGAGCCGCCTTCGGGCCACGCGACTGAGTGGCTGGAAGTTCAGACGCCAACAGCCCATCGGGCCCTACATTGCCGATTTTGCGTGTCTCGAAGCGCGCCTGATCGTCGAGGTCGATGGGTCGCAACATGCAGACAGCGCGCGCGATGCAGCCCGCGACGAGTGGCTTGGTGCACAGGGATTCCGTATCATGCGCTTTTGGAACAACGAGGTTTTGGAGAATGAGGACGGTGTTCTGGTAACGATTCTTGCGGCGCTGGAACCCCCTCTCCCCAACCCCTCTCCCGCAAGGGGAGAGGGGCTATGATCGATCGCCCCAATATCTCCTCTCCCCTTGCGGGAGAGGAAGGGGCCCGCGCGCGTCAGCGCGTGGGAAGGAGAGGGGGGGGAAGCCCTTTGACCAACCCCCAACCCCAGATCCGCGTCACCGCGATGCCGACCGACATGAACCCCTATGGGGGCGTGTTCGGCGGGTGGCTGATGAGCCAGATGGCGCTCGGCGCAGGCTCGCTCGCCAGTCGCGAAGGGCAGGGCAAGGCCGTGGTGGTCTCGGCCACCGACTTCGCCTTTCCCGGCGCGATGGCGCTGGGCGACGAGCTCAATGTCTATTGCGAGATTTTGAAAGAGGGAAACACCTCGATCACCATCGCCGCAGAGGGCATCGCCCGCGCGCGCCATGGCGAGGAGACCAAGCTGGTGTGCAAGGGCACCTTCGTGTTCGTGCTGGCGGACGACGACGGCAAACCGCGCCCGGTGCGGATGCAGGGCGCAGCCGCGCAGCCTGCCGCAGGCCATGCGTCGAACAATGATGGGTGAAGGCCTGTCCTACACCTGTGCAACTGGCCATGGTGGGAGCGTGACCGCCATGACCTTCTCCCTTAAGCGCCCGATCGTGGCCGCCCGTGCGGCCCCTGATTTTTCGGTCCCTGGACTGTGTGTCAGGTGTGTCAGGGCAGTGAACTGAAAAGAGGATTCGATGGCTGAGAAATACGACCTTATCGTGCTGGGCAGCGGGCCGGGCGGCTATGTCGCGGCGATCCGGGGCGCGCAGCTGGGGCTGAAGGTCGCCATCGTGGAGCGCGAGCTGCTGGGCGGTATCTGCCTCAACTGGGGCTGCATCCCGACCAAGGCGCTGCTGCGCTCGGCGGAAATCCTGCACTACGCGCAGAACGCCAAGGATTACGGGCTGAAGATCGCAGGCGAGATCGAGGCCGATCTGGACGCGGTGGTGAAGCGCAGCCGCGGCGTCGCAGCCCAGCTCAACAAGGGCGTCACCGGGCTGATGAAGAAGAACAAGATCGCGGTGCATATGGGCGAGGGCAAGCTGACCGGCCCCACCAGCCTGACCGTGAAGGGCGAGAAGGGTGAGGAAAAGCTGGAGGCGAAGCACGTCATCGTCGCCACCGGTGCCCGCGCGCGCGACCTGCCCTTCGCCAAGGCGGATGGAGAGCGGATCTGGACCTATCGCCACGCGATGACGCCCAAGGAAATGCCGAAGAAACTGCTGGTCATCGGATCGGGCGCGATCGGCATCGAATTCGCCAGCTTCTACAACGACATGGGCGTGGATGTGACCGTGGTCGAAATGCTCGACCGGATCGTGCCGGTGGAGGACAAGGACGTCTCCGCCTTCCTCCACAAGAGCCTGACCAAGCAGGGCATCACGATCATGACCGGCGCGGGTGTCGAAGACATCAAGGCGGACGGCAAGGGCGTGAAGGCCAAGATCAAGGACAAGGACGGCAAGGTTTCGGAGAGCGAATTCTCGCACTGCATCACCGCCATCGGGATCGTGCCCAATACCGAGAATATCGGCCTGGAAAAGCTGGCCGAGATGGAGAAGGGCTTCATCCAGATCGACCCCTATGGCCGCACCAAGAGCAAGGGCCTGTGGGCGATCGGCGACTGCACGCCCGGCCCGTGGCTGGCGCACAAGGCGAGCCATGAGGGCGTGACCGCGGCCGAGGCGATCGCGCAGGAGCTGGGCAACAAGGATGTCCATCCGCACCCGCTCGACCGTCGCAACATCCCGGGCTGCACCTACTGCCACCCGCAGATCGCATCGGTCGGCCTGACCGAGGAAAAGGCGAAGGAAGCCGGCTACGACGTGAAGGCGGGCACCTTCCCCTTCATCGGCAACGGCAAGGCGATCGCGCTGGGCGAGGCGGAAGGCTTCACCAAGACCGTGTTCGACGCCAAGACCGGCGAACTGCTGGGTGCGCACATGGTCGGCGCCGAAGTGACCGAGATGATCCAGGGCTTCGTCGTCGGCAAGACGCTGGAGACCACGGAGGCCGAACTGATGCAGACGGTATTCCCGCACCCGACGATCTCTGAGTCGATGCACGAGAGCGTGCTGGCCAGCTACGGACGCGCGCTGCACATCTGAAACCTGCGGGCCTCTCGCCCGTTGGTAGGGCATGAGCGAACAGGAAAAGAGCAGCACGCCGCCGCGCGGCGACAAGCCCGATGGCAAGAACGACAGCGAAATCACGCGCGAACATCGCGCGCTGATGAACCAAGGCTCCGCGAAGCCCGAAGACTACCCGGAGAGCGAGCGCGATGCGCAATCGCTGGTCCGGAAAGACAAACGGCACGATCAGCCTGACTGATCGCGCCGCCGGTCTTGCATTAAAGCAGGGTCAGACGTTCCGACGCAGGAACGCGATCACCGCCAGCACCAGGAAAATGACGAACAGGATCCAGGCGATGTTGGACGATACGCCCGCGATTCCCCCGAAGCCGAGTACGGCGGCGACCAGTGCGATAATCAGGAAGATGATAGCCCAGCGAAGCATTTGGTTTCCCCTTGGTAGAACCTTGCATTGAACCTAGCCCATATGCCGGACGGGCGCGTGCGGTGCCGCTCTAAACATTTGTTATGCAAGAAAACGCCACAGCGGATCGGCGAGGCGGAGGGGGAAATGGCGGACAGGGTGGGATTCGAACCCACGGTGAGCGTAAACCCACGGCGGTTTTCAAGACCGCTGCCTTAAACCACTCGGCCACCTGTCCGCACTGGGAATGTCGGCTAACGCTTCATCGCGCGTTTGTCACTCTCCGGCACGCCGGGTAATTCCACACCATCTAAGTCATTGGCGAGTCATGCACGGTGTGACACAGATACCGGCATGAGTTTGCGCCGCTCCCTCCTCCCTCTCGCCGCGTGTTTCGCCGCGCTTGCCGCAACCCCTGCCGCCGCGCAGGACATGCCGTTCGATGCCTACATGCAGTTGGTCATCGCCAAGGCGCGTGCCCAGGGGGTGAGCGAGGATACAATCCGGCGGATGACCTCGGACCTCACGCCCAACCCGCGCGTGATCGAGCTCGACCAATCGCAGCCCGGCTCGTCCTCGTCGCCCGGTTATCCGCCGCTGCGGCCCTATCTGGACCGTCACGTCGACAATGCGCGGATCGGCGGCGGGCGCTCGGTCTACAACGAGACAACCTATCTCCACGATCGCATCCGCCAGCAATACGGCGTGCCGCCCGAGATCATCATCGCGATCTGGGGGCACGAGACCAATTACGGCGGCTATCGCGGCAATTTCGACCTCGCCCGCTCGCTCGCCACGCTGGCGTGGGAAGGGCGGCGGCGCGAGCTGTTCGAGAGCGAATTTATCGCGCTGCTGAAGGTGGCGGACAAGGGCTATTCGCGCGAGCGGCTGGTCGGCAGCTGGGCGGGTGCCTTCGGCAATCCGCAATTCCTGCCGAGCGTCTATCTGCGCCTCGCCACCGATGGCGATGGTGACGGGATGGCGAACATCTTC
Organism: Alteriqipengyuania abyssalis; assembly: GCF_019857185.1. GTDB lineage: Bacteria > Pseudomonadota > Alphaproteobacteria > Sphingomonadales > Sphingomonadaceae > Alteriqipengyuania > Alteriqipengyuania abyssalis. The sequence goes on from NZ_JAHWXP010000001.1 coordinate 726,436, forward strand.
ACCAACCAGGCCGACACGATGGCCTCGATCGCGCGCTATTTCCAGGATGCGGGTTGGCGGCCCGGAATTCCGTGGGGGGTGGGCGCAAGCGTGCCCTCGGGCTTCGATGTCGATGCCTACCGCACCGAACTGGTCGCCCCGGTATGCCCGCGCGTGCACGAACGCCACAGCCAGTGGAAGACGGTGGAGGAATGGCGCGCGCTGGGCGTTGCGCCGCATCGCAGCCTGCCACCGGGCACGCTCGCCAGCCTGTTCCAGCCCGACGGGCCGGGAACTCCTGCGTGGCTGTTAACCTCAAATTATCGCGTTATCCTCGAATATAACTGCTCCAATTACTACGCCATGAGTGTGGGGCTGCTAGCCGATGAGATTGCCCGGTAACCTCCGGATTTTGGGAATTGCGTTTGGTCTGATTGCCGGCCTTTCCGCCTGTTCGGGCGGGGGAGGGGGCGGCGATCTGGCGCCCAACGCGGATTACTACGCGGTCGATCGCGCCGCGCCGACTCCTGTCGGTGCGATCAACGGCCCGCAGGCGGATTACCCGCAGGTGCTGGGCGAGCCTTATGTGGTCGACGGCCAGACCTACACCCCGGCAGACGTGCTCAGCTACGATGCGGTCGGCTATGCGACGATCGATGACGCAGCCGGGCCGGGCATCACCATTTCGCACAAGACCCTGCCGCTGCCGAGCTATGTCGAGCTGACCTCGCTCGACACCGGGCGCACCATCCTGGCGCGTGCGGAACGGCGCGGGCCGATGACGTCGAGCCGGATTCTCGGCCTGTCGCCCGGTGCCGCGCAGGAACTGGGCGCGGGCGACGGCGCTCCGATTCGGGTTCGCCGGGTCAATCCGCCGGAATACGAACGCGCGGCCCTGCGCTCCGGCCAGCCTGCCGGATCGCGGCTCGATACGCCCGACACGCTGCTGGCGGTGCTGCGCAAGCAATTGCCTGCCACCGGATCGGTCAGCCTTGCGCGAGCCGACGCGCGCAGCACCTCGGCAAGAACCAGCGGCGCTGCCGACACCGATTACCGCACGGTGGAGCGGGAATTCGACACGACCTTCGCCGAGGTCGACCCGGGCCCCTCCAGTGCGGTCGCCGACGCATTCGAGGAATATGAGACGCTGCCGCCTGCTCCTGCGCCCGCTCCGGCGGCGCCGACCCGCTACGCGCTCGCCCCGATCGGGGAGACGCCGACCGGGGCAGGGCGTCCGGCACCGGTCGAGGTCGCTCGGATGGAAACGCCGCGCCCGGCCCCTGCGCCGCGCGCCGCGCCGCCACCGGCGCGGGCTGCACCTTCGCCGCCCGTCACGCGCTCAGTACCTGCGCGGACGACGCAATCGACCGCCAGGCGTGGACGTTACGTCATCCAGGTCGCATCATTCTCCAGCAAGAACAATGCGATCGAAGCGGCCGACAAGCTGGGCGGATTCGTGGTCCAGTCGGGCCGCTTCTACCGCGTGCGCACGGGGCCGTTCGCGACCCGTGGAGAAGCCGATGCCGCCCTCGCCAGCGCGCGCCGGGTCGGCTATAGGGACGCCTTCATAGACACGAGCGAATAGCGGCTGCGCCAGTCCCCCGACGGCGCAAACTCGCCGTAGCAGGAGCAACCGCATTGTCTTCATCTCTGGTGAACCGGGCCCGGGTGGTGGGTTTTCTCGCCGCCCTGTCGCTCGCGTTGCCAACCGGGCTCAGCGCCCAGCCTTCGCCCCCGACCCCCGAACAGGCGCCGATCGCCTACATGATCGATCTGTCGAGCGGACAGACGCTCTATGCGCGCGATATCGACCGCCGCTTCGTCCCCGCTTCGATCACCAAGGTGATGACGACGCTGGTGGCGTTCGACATGCTCGCCGATGGCAAGCTGCGACGCGACCAGCGCATGCCCTATCGCGACGCCAGCTTCGACGAATGGCATCGCAAGGGATCGACCCTGTTCCTCCCGCGCCGTGCACGGCCTTCGGTGAACGAGCTGCTGATCGGGATCACCACGGTCTCTGCCAATGACGCAGCGGTCGTGCTGGCCGAAGGCGCAGCGGGCAGCGTGGACAAATGGACCGCGCGGATGAACGCCACCGCCCGTTCGATCGGCATGCACGACAGCTATTTCGGCACGCCCAATGGCTGGCCGGACGAAGGACACACCTTCACCAGCGCGCGCGATCTGGGGCGGCTGGCGACGCGGATCATCCGCGGCCATCCCGACTTTTTCGACTATTACTACGGCCGCACCGGCCTGAAGGCCTACGGCATCGCGCAGGACAATCACGATCCGATCACCGGCCGGGTGGACGGCGCGGACGGGCTGAAGACCGGCTATACCGATCAGGCCGGCTACGGCTTCCTCGGCACGGCGGAGCGCGACGGGCGGCGGCTGGTGATGGTGGTTGCGGGGGCCGATCGCGGCCAGGTGCGCAACCGGGCCGCACGCGATTTCATCGAATGGGGTTTCGACGCATTCGACAGCACGTTGCTGGTGAGGAAAGGCAAGCCTGCCGCCACCGCACAGGTTCAGAACGGCGCGGTCGACCAGCTGCCGCTGGTCGCGGCGCAGGATATCCGCGTCGCGACCCCGCGCGGCGATGGCGCGCGACCTGAACTCACCGTGCGCTACGACGGGCCGCTGCGGGCTCCGATCGCCAAAGGCGAAGCGGTCGCCACGCTGGAGATCGCTGTGCCGGGGATGGAGCCTTCCACCCTGCCGCTCTACGCCGCGCGCGACGTGCCCGAGGCGGGGCTGTTCCAGCGGATCGGCAACGGGTTTGCCGGGCTTTTCCGGTGACGCATCACGACATCAAGGCGCGCTTCATCGCGTTCGAGGGCGGCGAGGGCGTCGGCAAGTCGACTCAGGCGAAGCGGCTGGTCGAAGCACTCGCGAACCGCGGGATCGACGCGCTGCTGACCCGTGAGCCGGGCGGCACCACCGGGGCGGAGATGATCCGCAAGCTGCTGCTCGAACCGCCGGGCACCGGCTGGCGCGTGCAGGCCGAAGCGATGCTGTTCGCCGCCGCCCGGTCGGACCATGTGGCCAAGGCGATCAAGCCCGCGCTGATGGCAGGCCGCTGGGTCGTGTGCGACCGCTTCGTATTGTCGAGCCGCGCCTATCAGGGCCTCGCCGGGGGCCTCGGCGATGAAGAAGTGCGCACGCTCCACCAGATCGGCAGCGGCGGCTTGCTGCCGTGTCGCACCTTCCTGCTCGAAGCGCCGGGCGACGACGTCGCCGAACGGCTGCGCAAGCGCGACGGGGACGAGGTGGACGCCATCGGCGGGCGCGATGCGCGCTATCACGCGGATGTCGCGCGCGGGTTCGCCGGGCTGGCGCAGGATGACGACACCATCATCCAGATCGATGCTTCGGGCAGTGCCGACGCGGTTCACGAAGCGGTGATGAGGGAGCTTGCTCCGCTGCTCGTCGGCGAAGCGTGACCGATCATCACGCCCCCCAATGGCGCGAATGGCGCGCCGCGCTGGCCAGTCCGCGCATGCACCACGCGTGGATTCTCGCGGGCAAGAAGGGGCTGGGAAAGCACGACTTCGCCTTCGCGGCCGCGCGCGAGCTGGTCGCCATCGGGCGCGATGCGCCGGTGGCGGATAACGACCCCGACATCCAGCTGCTGACCCACCTGCCCAAGGACGACAAGGAAGCGAAGAAGGCGGAGAAGGGCGAGGCTTTCGAAACCAAGCGCAACATCTCGATCGACCAGATACGCGCGATGCAGGCTCGGCTGACCACGCGGCCGACGCTCGGCGCTTTTCGCGCGATCATTATCGAACCGGCAGACGATCTGGAGCGGAGCGCCGCCAACGCGCTGCTCAAGAGCCTGGAGGAACCGCCGGCGGGCACGTTCTTCCTGCTGGTGACCCATCGCCCTGGCCTGCTGCTGCCCACGATCCGCTCGCGCGCCCGGATTCTGCGGTTCAATCCGCTGTCCATGGGCGCGGTCGAGGATGCCCTGCGCGCCGCCGGCGACCATGCCGACCCCGCCGAGATCACGCTGGCGGCGCGCGCCAGCGGCGGAGCGCCGGGGGCCGCGCTGTCGTTCATCGCACAGGACCTCGCCCCTGCAGAGGCGCTGATGCGCCAGATCGCGAGCGAGGGAGACCCGGCTTTCGTGCTGCGCGGCAAACTGGGCGAAGAAATCGGCGCGCGGCCCGACCGGGCGCGGCTTTCCGCCACGCTCGACCTCGCGCGCACCGTGCTCGCGCAAAAGCTGGAATCGCCCGACTCGATCGACATTCCCGCTCTGGTCGATGCGCATGCGCGTTTGGTGACGATCTCGGGCCAGGCGCGAAGCTATAATTTCGACCCCGGTTTCCTCGCGATGGAAATCGGCACCTTGCTCGCTTCGGCTGCGCCGAATAGAGCCGCTTCCGATGGCTGAACCCTACTACATTACCACCGCGATCCATTACCCCAACGGCAAGCCGCATATCGGCCACGCCTACGAGACGGTCGCTGCCGACGTAATCGCGCGATTCCAGCGCCTGAAGGGCCGCGACGTGCGGTTTCAGACCGGCACGGACGAGCATGGGCTGAAGATGGCCCGCAAGGCGGAGGAGCAGGGCAAGACCCCGCGCGAGCTCGCCGACGAGATGAGCGGCTATTTCCGCGACCTGTTCGACCGGCTGAACATTTCCTACGACCGCTTCATCCGCACCACCGAAGCTGGCCACCACACCGCCAGCCAGGCGCTGTGGCGCAAGATGGAGGCCAACGGCGACCTCTATCTCGATCGCTACGAAGGCTGGTATTCGGTCCGCGACGAAGCCTTCTACGACGAGAAGGAGCTGGTCGAAGGAGAAGGGGGAGAGAAACTTTCTCCGCAGGGCACCCCGGTCGAATGGACCGTTGAGGAAAGCTGGTTCTTCCGCCTGTCGAAATACCAGGACAAGCTGCTCGACCTCTATGCCTCGCAGCCGGATTTCATCCAGCCCGACAGCCGCCGCAACGAGGTGATGCGCTTCGTCGAAGGCGGCCTGCGCGATCTTTCGGTCAGCCGCACCAGCTTCGACTGGGGCGTGCAGGTGCCCGGTGCCGAAGACCACGTGATGTACGTGTGGGTCGACGCGCTGACCAACTACATCAGCGGCCTCGGCTACCCGGAAGAGGGCGCGGACTGGAAATACTGGCCCGCCGACCTGCACCTGATCGGCAAGGACATCATCCGCTTCCACACGGTCTACTGGCCCGCCTTTCTGATGAGTGCCGGGGTCGAGCTGCCCAGGCAGGTCTATGGCCACGGCTTCCTGCTCAACCGCGGGCAGAAGGAATCGAAGTCGCTCGGCAATGTGACCGATCCCAATGTGCTGGCCGAACAGTTCGGGGTGGATGCGCTGCGGTACTTCCTGATGCGCGAAATCGCCTTCGGGCAGGACGGTAGCTATTCGCCCGAAGCGATCGTAACTCGCGCCAATGCGGAGCTGGCCAACAGCTTCGGCAACCTCGCGCAGCGCACGCTTTCGATGATCGCCAAGAACCTCGACGGCGAGCTCGGTGCCTATTCGCCCGCAGGCGATGACAAGGCGCTGCTGACCACGGTGCAGGATGCCTGCCGCGAAGGCCTGCCCAAGCAGTTCGAAAAGCTCGCCTTCTCGACCGGGATCGAGGCGTGGATGAAGGCGGTCTACGCCTGCAACCAGTATGTCGACGAGCAGGCGCCGTGGGCGCTCAAGAAGACCGACCCGGAGCGGATGCGCACCGTGCTGCAGACGCTGTTTATCGCGCTGCGAGACCTCGCCATCGCGATCCAGCCTGTGATTCCGGAGAAAGCGGACCACCTGCTGACCATGCTGGGCATTGCCGAAGACGCGCGAACTTTCGAGGATCTGGCCGATGAGGGCTGGTATGGCGCGCTGGTGCGCACCGGATACCGCGTCGCACCGCCGAGCCCACTGTTCCCGCGCCTCGAACTGCCAGAGGCTGAGGACGCAGGCTGATGCTGATCGATAGCCACTGCCATCTCGAATACGAAGGCCTGGTCGACGATCAGGACGCAGTGCTCTCCCGTGCTCGCGAGGCCGGGGTTCGGGGCTTCCTGAACATCTCCACCAAGCAGGACGAGTGGGACCAGGTCGTCGCCACCGCCGCACGCGAGCCGGATGTCTGGGCGAGCGTCGGCATCCATCCGCATAATGCCGATGGCCATGCCGATCTCGCGCGCGAGACGCTGTTCGAAGCGACGCAGCACCCCAAAGTGGTCGGGATCGGCGAGACCGGGCTCGATTACTTCTACGACAAGTCCGACCGGGCGACGCAGCAGGCGCTGTTTCGCATGCATATCGACGTTGCGCGCGAGACCGGGCTGCCGCTGATCATCCACACCCGCGATGCCGAGGATGACACCGCCGCAATCCTCGAGGAAGAGATGGGGAAGGGGGCCTACCCCGCGCTGATCCATTGCTTCACCGCCTCGGAAAGCTTCGGGCGCAAAGTCCTAGATCTGGGCCTCTCGATCTCGCTTTCCGGCATCGTCACCTTCAAGAACGCGAAGGATCTGCAGGAGGTCGCCAAGATCATCCCGGCGGACCGGCTGCTGGTCGAAACCGACAGCCCGTTCCTCGCGCCCGTGCCGCATCGCGGGAAGACCTGCGAACCGGCCTTCGTCGCCAATACCGCGCAATTCGTGGCGGATCTGCGCGAGACCAGCGTAGAGGCCTTGGCCGAGCAGACCACGCACAACTTCCACGCGCTGTTCGCGAAGACGCGCCAGCAGGGCAAGGCAACGGCGTGAAGGTCACGCTGCTCGGCTCGGGTACGTCGACCGGCGTTCCGCGCATCAATGGCGACTGGGGTGCGTGCGATCCGTCCGAACCGCGCAACCGCCGCACGCGGGTGTCGATCGTGGTGGAGAACGACGCCGGCGCACGCTTGCTGGTCGACACCCCGCCGGATCTGCGCGACCAGTTCCTGCGCAACAAGATCACCAATGTCGACGGCGTGTTCTGGACGCACGACCATGCCGACCATTGCCACGGAATCGACGATCTGCGCGCGCTGCGATACGGCCGCAGCGGCCCGATCCCGGGCTATGGCGTCGAGGAGACGGTGCGGCGGCTGAAGGCGCGCTTTTCCTACGTTTTCGCAGGCGAACACGGCTATCCGACGATCGTGAAGCTGGAGGTGCTCGACCGGCTGCGGCTTTTTGCGGGCTTCACCGTCAACTGGTGCGTGATGCCGCACGGCCCGGCGAAAAGCACAGGCTATCGCTTCGGATGCGATGACAAGTCCATCGGCTATGCCACTGATTTCAGTGAAATAACCAGCGAGATGGTCACGCTGTTCAAGGGCGTGGACCTGCTCGTGTGCGATTGCCTCCGCCGGGAAGAACACCCGACCCATGCGAATCTCGCCATGGCGCTGGAACTCGGCAAACGCTGCAAGGTCGGCAAGATCGTCCTGACGCACCTTGATAAAAGCATGGATTACAAGACTTTATCGGGCGAAGTTCCGGCGGGCGTTCAGGTCGGTTACGACGGAATGGTGGTCGCCGCGTGAACCAGTTCGAAGTCGTCCAGATCATCGCGCTGGTCGGCTGGCTGATCCTCGCGGTCAGCGCGTTCGCAGCGCGCGGGCTCAACTGGAAGACGTCGCTGCGCCACGCGCTGATGTGGGCCGTGATCATCTGCGGGTTGATGCTGCTGATAACGATGGTGCGCTGAAGCGCGCGAGCCGGGGTAAGAACCCGGCAGGGCGGCCCGATAGCTCGATCCTGCCGCTCTCGGCCCATCCCTTATTTTACATAATATATATTATCCATCTAGTGCGTTCGCCGATCCGCTGCTCAAATCCGCTGCTGACGCGGCGTGCTCTTGGCCCTACTCGTGCGTCATGACGCACACACCGACACCCCAGATCGATCGCCTGCTCGCCATCATGGCGCGGCTGCGTGATCCGGACCATGGCTGCGAATGGGATCTGGCGCAGGATTTCGCCAGCATCGCGCCGTACACGATCGAGGAAGCCTACGAGGTCGCCGACGCGATCGAGCGTGACGCCATGGCGGAACTGCGCGAGGAACTGGGCGACCTTCTGCTGCAGGTCGTGTTCCATGCGCGCATGGCCGAGGAACGCGGCCTGTTCGGGTTCGAGGACGTGGCGCAGGCGATTTCGGACAAGATGGAGGCGCGCCATCCGCACATTTTCGGCGGCAGCGATGGCACGATGGACGAGACCCGCTGGGAAGCGCTGAAGGCGCAGGAGCGCGAGGCGAAAGGCCAGCAAAGCGCGATGGACGGCGTCGCCCGCGCCCTCCCCGCACTGCTCCGCGCGGAAAAACTGCAGAAGCGCGCGGCACGCGACGGGTTCGACTGGCCCGATCCCTCCGGCGCGGCGGCCAAGATCGCCGAGGAAACGCGCGAACTGGCCGAAGCGGACGATGCAACGCGCGAGGAGGAAGCGGGCGATCTGCTGTTCGCCGCAGTCAATCTCGTCCGCGCATACGGAATCCAGCCCGAGGCTGCACTGCGCGCCGCGAACGACAAGTTCGAACGGCGCTATCGCGGAATGGAGGCGCTGGGGGATGGGGAATTCGCCACGCTCGACCTCGATGCGCAGGAGGCGCTGTGGCAGGCGGTCAAGCGCGCGGAGAAGGAAAGATAGGCCGTCACCCTGAACTCGTTTCAGGGTCCAGCCTTCCTCGTGTCCGACTCATTCGGATTGAGATCTGGATGCTGAAACGAGTTCAGCATGACATTGCCGATACGCTCAACTCACCCCGAAACTCTCGAACTGGCCGCGTTCCTTGGGGCCGAGGCGGACCAGCAGCCGGTGGCGCGGTGCACCGCCCTCCCCGGCAGGAAGCTCTTCTTCCTCCAGCACGTCGCCATGCGCGTGCAGCCACGCGATCTCGCGCCCGGCCGATGTCGGCAGCACGAATTCGCACACGCTCGCCTCGCGGGTCAGCGCGTCGCCGATCCGCGTCTCTAGCGCGTCCATATTGAACCCGGTTTCGGCGGACAGCGGCACCACGCTATCATCCTCCGCGGCGCGCGCGGCGAGGTCTTCGCGGACATCGTCGGCCAGCAGATCCCACTTGTTCCACACTTCGAGCATGGGGATCGAACTGACGGGTTCCTCCCCCTCCTCGCCCCCGGAGACCACGCCGAGCCCGCGCAGCACCTCCAGCACCTGCGTCTTCTGCGCTGCGCTTGCCGGGTTGGCGATGTCGCGCACGTGCAGGATCAGGTCGGCATTGGTGACCTCTTCCAGCGTCGCACGGAACGCGGCGACCAGCTGCGTCGGCAGGTCGGAAATGAAGCCCACCGTGTCGGACAGAATCGCCTTCTCGACCGCAGGCAGGCTGATCGCGCGCATCGTGGGGTCGAGCGTGGCGAACAGCAGGTCTTCGGCCATCACGTCCGCGCCGGTCAGGCGGTTGAAGATGGTCGACTTGCCCGCGTTCGTATAGCCGACCAGCGCGATCACCGGCCAGGGCGCGCGGGTGCGCCGCTCGCGGTGGAGCGCGCGGGTCTTCTTGACCTGTTCGAGGTCGCGCCGCAGCCGCGCCATGCGCGTGCGGATCATCCGCCGGTCTGCCTCGATCTGCGTTTCGCCCGGCCCGCCGAGGAAGCCGTAGCCGCCGCGCTGGCGTTCGAGGTGGGTCCAGCTGCGCACCAGACGGCTCGCCTGATAGTCGAGATGAGCAAGCTCCACCTGCAACCGCCCTTCGGCGGTCGCCGCGCGTTCGCCGAAGATTTCGAGGATCAGCCCGGTCCGGTCGATCACCTTGCGTGCCAGCTTCTCCTCCAGCGTGCGCTGCTGGATCGCGGTGAGCGCGCCGTCGACAATGATCAGCTCTGCCTCGGCCAGTTCGGCCTGGGTGCCGATCTGTTCGACCTGCCCCGCCCCGAACAGTGTGGCGGGCCGCACGTCGCGGATCGGCTGGATATAGCTTTCCGCCACCTCGATCCCGATCGCGTGCGCGAGGCCGACCGCCTCGGCGAGGCGCTCCTCGGCCGGCAGGTCGTGGATCTGGCCGCGAATGTCGGGGCAGATGACGAGCGCGCGCGCACCGCGCGTCACCTCGCCTTGCAGGTCATCTTCGAAAATCTAGGTCGTTCCTGTCAATCGTCGTCGTCGTCGTGATCCGGCTCGTCCTCTTCCCAGTCGCTCAGGTCGACGGGTTCGGCGGGCTGGATGGTCGATACCGCGTGCTTGTAGGCGAGCTGGACGTAACCGTCGCGCTCCAGCAGCGTGCAGAACAGGTCGTAGGCGGCGATCCGGCCCTGGAGCATGACCCCGTTGACGAGGAACATCGTCACCTGAACCTCTGCCTCGCTCACCCGGCTCAGGAACACGTCCTGAAGCTGGCGCTGCTTGCGGCTGCCGTCCTGGCTGGAAAACTGTTCCGCATCCATCGCGGAAGCCGGCATGATCGTGCTGATCGCGTGCTTGTAGACCAGCTGCGAGTGGCCGTCGCGGCGCAGCAGCAGGCTGAAATTGTCGAACCAGGTGATGATGCCCTGCAGCTTTACGCCCTTCACCAGAAACACCGTGACCGGCGCCTTTTCACGCCGCAGCAGGTTGAGGAAGGAATCCTGCAGGCCCGGCTGCTTGTCGTCCGAAGCGCGGGCTCCTCGCGCACGGGCGGGCGCAGGCCGCGTGGTCTTCCGCGCCGGTGCGGGCGCAGCCGCGCTGGACTCGGCTACGCTGGCGACTTCGTCGTCGGCGGCCTTGGGCTTGGTGCGAATGGAGAGCGTTTTTCCTTCGGGCATGACCCTGTTCCTATTGTTCTTGGCCATCCGCGCATTGGGCACGGCTAGCGGGCGCTCATATATCTGCGGATGTCGCGCACGGGGGAAGGCGACAACCGCTACTCAACCGAAAAATGCGCGCCGCGGCCTTGCGTTCCGGTAAGCGGAGTTCGTTAACTCCTGCAAGGCCGGGAAGATGCGCGTTCAGCCGTCGTCCTTGCGATCGGTCATGCCGAGAATCTTCAGCTTTCGGTGCAAGGCCGAGCGTTCCATTCCGATAAAACTCGCCGTCTTGGAAATATTGCCCGAAAAGCGCCGGATCTGCACGGTGAGGTATTCACGTTCGAACTCCTCGCGCGCTTCACGCAGAGGGACACCCATCAGGCTGGACAGGCCGATGCCGCCCTTCACTCCGCCCTCGGTGATCTCGCCCGGCAGCATGTCCGGCTCGATCACGCTCATCTGGTCGCGCGGAGAGAGGATCACGGTGCGCTCCACCACATTGCGCAGCTCGCGCACGTTGCCCGGCCAGTCGTAGGCCTGCAGTGTCGCCAGCGCCTCTTCGCTCACCTCGGGCGGCGGAAGGCCCTGTTCGGCGGCATAGCGGGCGAAGAAATGGGTCGCCAGCGCGGGAATATCGTCCCGCCGGTCGGCCAGCGAGGGGATCTCCACCGGCACCACGTTGAGCCGGTAGAACAGATCCTCGCGAAAACGCTTTTCCTCGATTTCCTTCTGCAGATCGCGCGAGGTGGAGCTGACCACCCGCATGTCGACCCCGATCTGCCGGTTGCCACCCACGCGGACAAAGCTCTGTTCGGTCAGCACGCGCAGGATGCGGGCCTGGGTGGAGAGCGGCATATCCGCCACTTCGTCGAGATAGAGCGTGCCGCCATCGGCCATCTCCAGCAGCCCGGGCCGGACCAGCTTGCCCTCCGCCTCTTCGCCGAACAGCTCCTGTTCGAACCGCTCGGGCGTGATCCGCGCCGAATTGACGATCACGAAACCGCCTTCGCTGCGCGGGCTCCAGCTGTGCAGCAGCCGCGCGGCGACTTCCTTGCCCGACCCCGCAGGGCCGCTGATGAGCACACGGCTGCCCGTGCTGGCAACCCGCTTGAGCGTCGCGCGGACCTGGTTCACGGCGGCGGAGTTGCCGGTGAATTCCTCGCCCGCACCGCCATTATCCTGCCGCAGCCGGGTGTTCTCGCGCCGCAGCCGCTCGGTCTCGGTCGCGCGCTCGACCAGCAGCAGCAGCCGCTCGGTCTCGAACGGCTTCTCGATGAAATCCATCGCCCCGCGGCTGACCGCGGAAACGGCCGTGTCGATATTGCCGTGGCCCGAGAAGATGATCACCGGCAGTTCCGGCTCGCGCGCCTTGATCGCGTCGAGCACCTCGAGCCCGTCCATCGGGCTGCCGTGGAGCCACACGTCGAGCAGCACGAGACTGGGGCGCCGTTCGTCGACCAATCGCAGCGCGGTCCCGCTGTCGCCCGCGACGCGACATTCGTAGCCCTCGTCGCTGAGCACGCCGGAGACCAGATCGCGAATGTCGCGTTCGTCGTCGACGACCAGAATATCGAGCGCCATCAGCGCCTCCTTCCAAGGGTGTTCGGCATCATGCCGGCGTCTCTTCGGACGCGGGTTCTTCGGGGGTGCGGGCGAAGCGCAGGATCACCTGCGTGCCGCCATCGGGGGCCGGTGCGAAACTCATCTCGCCCCCGTGCTCCTCCACAATCTTGGTCACGATCGCGAGGCCGAGGCCGGTGCCTTTCTCGCGCGTGGTGACGTAAGGTTCTGCGATCCGGTCGCGATCGGCAGGCAGCCCCACGCCATTATCGGTCACGCAGATATCGACCACGTCATCGCCCGGTGCGATCGACACCGCGATCTTCCCGGCAAAGCCCTCGCCCTCTTCGGCGGCGCGCGCCTCGACCGCCTCGACCGCGTTCTTGAGCACATTGGTCATCGCCTGGCCGAACTGGTGGCGGTCGCAGCTCAGCGGCACTTCGCCTTCGGGCGTGTCGAAGGTGAAGGCGATGTCCTGATGCGCAACCTCCTGCAGGAAGACCGCCTGACGCACCAGGTCGAGAGCATTCTCGTCGCGGAACACCGGCTTGGGCAGCCGCGCGAAGGAGGAGAACTCGTCGACCATTTTGCGCAGCGCACCGACCTGCCGCACGATCGTGCTGGTCAGCTCGTCGAACAGCGCGGCGTCATCGCCCACCTTGGTGCGGTAGCGGCGCTTGAGGCGCTCGGTCGCGAGCTGGATCGGGGTCAGCGGGTTCTTGATTTCGTGCGCGATGCGCCGCGCCACATCGGACCATGCGGCGCGCCGCTGGTCGAGCAGCTGGCGGGTAATATCCTCGAAGGTGATCACCTTGCCGCCGGTTGCAGGCGCGATCCGCACTGCCAGCGTCAGCAGGTCGGCGCCCCTGTTCAGGGTCACGATGCCGCGATCCCCGCCCTGCTCCATGACTCCCGCGATCTGCGGGGAGATTTCGGCGAACGCCCTCCCCCGCCCATCCTGCGAGGGATCGTCGAACAGCAGCGCCCTGGCCGAGGTGTTCATCAGCTGGATCGTCCCATCCTCGTCGATCGAGACGATCCCGGCGGTCATCGATTCCAGCACCGCCTCGATGAAGGCGCGCCGTTCGTCGAGCTCGTGATTGGCGCGCACCAGATCGTCCGTCTGCGCCTCCAGCTGCGCGGTCATCCGGTTGAACGCACGGTTGAGCAGGCCGATCTCGTCCGCTCCGGTGCGCCCTTCGACGCGCAGCGAGAAGTTGCCCGCGCCGACCTTGCGCGCGGCGAGCACCAGATTGGTCAGCGGCTCGACCTGCCGGTCGGCAAAGCGCAGCGCGAACCACACCGCAAAGATGACCAGCGCGAGCGAGACGAAGAACAGCGCGAGGTTGAAGCGCAGCTGGAGCGCCCGCGCACGCGTGGTCAGCGCCGAATACTGCTCGATAATCTGGCTCGCGAGCTGGTAGTTGTTGAAAGACAGCGCTTCGATGTTGCGAGCATTATAGAGATAGATGCCCGCTGCGGTGTCGATCGGGGTCACCGCCTCGATCCGCTCCTTGTTGGCGAACACAACCTCGGGCTTGCCCTCCTTGAGCTGCGGAAGAGCGGCAGCACCCTTGGTCGCCGGCTCATTGCCCTCGACCAGGCCGATCGCGACCGCAGTGGTCATCTTGCCGTCGGGAAATGCCTGCAGGATCGCACTTTCGGTGATCTCGCGCGCCTGCATCTGATAGGTGTAATCCTCCAGGAAGGCACGATCGGCGAGATCAGGACCCGAGCGCTTCTGCAGCAGGACCAGCATGTCGCCCGCCATCGCGCGCGTTTCCTGAGCAACTTCGTACTGGTTCTGCTCGAAAAACCCCTCGGCCAGATCGGCGGTGCTTTCGAACAATCCTCGCGAGGGGCCGGAAAACCAGAAATCGACCCCCGACTGGAACAGAACTGCCGCGAACACCGCGACCAGCAGGGTGGGCACTGCCGCGATGATCGAAAACACGAACACAAGGCGCACATGCAACCGCGCCGTGCTACCCGCTGCGCGGCGCAGGGCAAGCCGCCGACCAAACAGCACCACCAGAGCCATCGCGGGCACCAACGTGCCGACAAGCAGGAAGGAAATCTGCCGCGTGGGCAACAGTTCGGTTTCGTCCGGTGTCGTGGAGAAGGCGGTCCAGGTCGCAACGATCATGATCGCCAGCGCAACCCCGGCGCCGATCTCGAGCCAGCGGAAGAGGTTGGCCCGGCGCGATGCCACAACCATGCGCCGTGCGAGGCGCGATCCGCGTGGAGTTGTGCCGTCCGAAGCGCTCATCGTTGCCAGTTTACAACATCGCTGTTGCCAGAATACAAGTTACAAACGCCGATACGTCCCACTTCGCGTCGCATTTTGGCAACGCTTCGTAGCCCGCATGTCTGCGGGACAATCCGCTCAGGCAGCGTTGCGAACCAGGAAGGGTTCGTAGAAGCGCTCGATCTCGCCCAACACCTGTGCCGGATCGTCGATGAAGTTGACCGCCTTGCGGAACTCGGACGAGCCGTAGAGGCCCTTCACATACCAGCCCAGGTGCTTGCGGGCGATCTTCACGCCCACTTCGGGCGTGTAGTGGTCCAGCATCCGGCGGAAATGCTCCACCACCACGGCATATTGCTCGTTGAGCGGCGGATCGGCGCGCTTCTCGCCCGTCTGCCACCAGTGCATCACCTGGCCGAGCAGCCACGGGCGACCATAGGCGCCGCGCCCGATCATCAGCCCGTCCGCGCCCGATTGCTCGAGCGCCTTCGCGGCATCGTCGACACCGCAGATGTCGCCGTTGACGATCACGGGAATGCTGACCGCATCCTTCACCTTGCGGATGAAGGACCAGTCGGCGCTACCTTTATACATCTGGTTGCGGGTACGGCCGTGGACGGTGATCATCTTCACGCCCAGATCCTCGGCAATGCGCGCGAGTTCGGGCGCGTTGAGGCTGTCGTGGTCCCAGCCCATGCGCATCTTGACCGTCACCGGCACATCGACCGCCTTGACCGTCGCTTCCATCAGCTTCGTCGCCAGTGGCACTTCGCGCATCAGCGCGCTGCCCGCCAGCTGGCCGACGACCTTGCGCACCGGGCAGCCGAAATTGATGTCGATGATCGCCGCGCCGTTGCCTTCCTGCAGTTTCGCAGCCTCGGCCATGCTCGCGGGATCGCACCCGACCAGCTGCATGCTGACCGGTTCCTCGATCCGGTCCCACGCGGCCTTCTGCACGCTCTGGCGCGTCTCGCGGATCGCCGCCTCGCTGGCGATCATCTCGGTCACGTTGAGGCCGGAGCCGTAGCGGCGCACCAGCGTGCGGAAGGGCATGTCCGTCACACCGGTCATCGGCGCGAGGACCACGGGCGTCTCGACGCGCACGTCGCCGATGGCGATCGGCTTCGGGGCCGAGGGAGGGGTTGGTACTTGCATCATGGGGAAACGCGCCAAATAGTGGATTGCCGCGCTTCCCGCAAGCGCGTAGCCCTCTCGGCTCCATGCCATCCCCCGCACCAGCCCCCCGCTTCGCCGCGATTATCGTAGCCGCAGGCTCCGGCACACGTGCCGGGCAGGCGATCCCCAAGCAATATGTCCGCTGGCGCGGCAAGCCGGTGCTGCGCCACTCAGTGGAGCATCTTCTCGAAGCAGGCGCAGACCGCATCGTGATCGCGATCGCCCCCGATGCGAAAGACCTTGCCCGCGAGGCGACCGCCGGGTTGGAGAATATCATGTTCGTCGAGGGCGGCGCGACCCGCCGGGCCTCGGTCGCCTCCGGGCTGGAAGCACTCGCGCTCGATCCGCCGGAAGCGGTGCTGATCCACGACGCTGCGCGCCCCTGTGTCCCGCTAGCTGTCGTTGAACGCGTGTTGAGTGCGCTTGAGCACCATGCTGGCGCGATCCCCGCACTGCCTCTGGTGGACACCATCGCGCGCACGCAAAACGGCGTGATGACGGGTCAGGAAGACCGCTCCACCCTCGCCCGCGTGCAGACCCCGCAAGGGTTCCGCTTTGCCGAGATTCTCGCGGCGCACCGCGCCTGGGACAGCGAAACGCAGCCCACGGATGACGCGCAGGTGCTGCGCCATTCGGGCGGCGAAGTCGCCATCGTCGAAGGCTCGCAGCGCCTTGCCAAACTCACCTTCGCAGAGGATTTCGCGATGCAGGCACCACCCGTGCGCACCGGCACCGGCTTCGACGTTCACCGCCTCGCCGATGGCGAGGAGCTATGGCTCGGCGGGCTGAAAATCGATCACGATCAGGGCCTTGCAGGCCATAGCGATGCCGACGTCGCGCTTCACGCGCTGGTCGACGCGGTGCTCGGCGCGATCGGCAATGGCGACATAGGCACCCACTTCCCGCCCAGCGACGAACGCTGGAAAGGCGCGCGATCCAGCCAGTTTCTGGCCCACGCGGTCAGCCTGGCGAGTGAGGCAGGCTACCGGATCGGCAATCTCGACCTCACGATCATCTGCGAAGCCCCCAAGATCGGCCCGCACAAGGACGCGATGCGTGAAACAATCGCGGAAATCGCCGGTGTTCAGGCCGATGCGATCAGCGTAAAAGCGACCACTACTGAAAGGCTGGGCTTCACCGGCCGCGGCGAAGGCATTGCCGCGCAAGCGGTCGCCACGCTGATCAGGGAGGATTTCTAGCGCATGACCGACATCCTGCTCCCCACCAATGTCGTCGAACTGGCCACCAAGGTGGTCGAGGCGAACCGCGACGCGAACCGCACACTCGTGCTGGCCGAAAGCTGCACCGGCGGGCTGGTGAGCGCGGCGATCACCGAGATTCCGGGCTCCTCCTCCGTGCTCGATCGCGGCTTCGTCACCTATTCCAACGAATCGAAGATGGAGATGCTGGGAGTTCCGCAGGACATCATCGAGACCTTCGGTGCGGTGTCGATCGCCTGCGTGTGGGCGATGGCGCAGGGCGCGCTTGCCAACAGCAATGCGGATGTCGCGGTTGCGATCAGCGGAGTGGCCGGCCCCGGCGGCGGAAGTGCGACCAAGCCGGTCGGCACGGTCGTATTCGCGCGGGCCGTGCGCGGACACGATGGCGAGCCTGAGGGCGAACTAAAATCCTTCGGCGACCTGGGCCGCGGCGAAATCCGCCGTCAGGCGACGCTGTGTGCGCTGGAGCTGCTATTGCCGTAGAGTTCGTGGGCGCGATCCTCGAACGCGGCCATCATCCGGCGAAAGGCACGGTCGAAATAGGCCCCGGCCAGCCGCTCGAAAATCTTGTTCTTGAACGTGAAATCGACGCAGAAATCGATCTCGCAACCGCCGTCGACGGCGTTGAAGCGCCAGTCGTTCTGAAGGTCGCTCAGCGGCCCGTCGATATAGTGGACGCTGATACTCTGGGGGCGGTGCTTCTCCACCCGCGAGGTGAACTTCTCGCGGATCGCCTTGAAGCCGACGACCATGTCCGCAACCATCTCAGTCTCGCTGTCGGACTGGATCCGGGTCGCGATCACCCATGGCAGGAACTCGGGGTAACGCTTCACGTCGGCGACCAGATCGAACATCTGTTCGGGCGTGAACGGCAGCACGCGCTGCTGGTGGATGCCAGGCATCAGCGGGCTCCGGCGTTTCCGGCCTTGCGCCCCGCGTCGCGCTGAAGACGCTCTTCGCGCGCCGCCTTCATCTGCGCGAAATCGTCGCCCGCGTGATAGCTGGAGCGGGTCAGCGGGCTCGCCGCGACCTGCAGGAAGCCCTTGGCGCGCGCGATCGAACCGAACGCGTCGAACGCCTTGGGAGTGACGAAATCCTCCACCTTCGCGTGCTTGGGCGTCGGCTGCAGGTACTGCCCCATGGTGATGAAATCGACGTCGGCACTGCGCATGTCGTCCATCACCTGATGCACTTCGAGGCGCTGCTCACCCAGGCCCAGCATGATGCCCGACTTGGTGAAGATCAGCGGATCGTGCGACTTCACCTCTTCGAGCAGGCGCAGCGAGGCGTAATAGCGCGCGCCGGGGCGGATCGTCGGATACAGGCGCGGGACCGTTTCGAGGTTGTGATTGAACACGTCCGGCCCGGCTTCGCAGATCGCCTCGATCGCGGGGCGCATCTTGCCGCGGAAGTCGGGCGTGAGGATTTCGATCGTGGTGTTCGGAGTCTCGCGCCGCAGCGCCTGGATCACCTTCACGAACTGCCCCGCCCCGCCATCGGGCAGGTCGTCGCGGTCGACGCTGGTGATGACGATGTGTTCCAGACCCATCTTGCCTGCCGCCACCGCGACATTCTCAGGCTCCATCGGGTCGACCAGCCGCGGCATCCCGGTCTTGACGTTGCAGAATGCGCAGGCGCGCGTGCAGACATCGCCGAGGATCATGACGGTCGCGTGCTTCTTCTCCCAGCACTCGCCGATATTGGGGCAGGCCGCTTCCTCGCACACCGTGTTCAGGCTGAGGTCGCGCATCAGACGGCGCGTCTCGTGATAGCCCTTGCTCACCGGCGCCTTGACCCTGATCCAGTCGGGCTTGCGCGGGCGTGGTGCGCGGTTGTCGTGCGGTTCGGGGGCGGAGGAGAGGTCGTTCATGCCCGCCATCTAGGAGCCTCGCCCGGCAGAGGCAATGCCGCGCCTTGCCAGTGGGGCTCCGCTCGCCCATGTGGCGGGCATGACCGAAGAGACCCTCAAGAATATCGCCCTGCTGATCGATGCGGACAACACCACCCCCAAGGGCATCGACCCGGTGCTGACCGTCATGGCCGAGCTCGGCCAGGTCAACATCAAGCGCGCCTACGGCAATTTCGCGAAGAACAACCTCGCCAACTGGGACAAGATCACTCACAAATACGGCATCCGTCCGCAGCAGCAGTTCGACCTGACGGCGGGCAAGAACGCGACCGACATGGCGATGACCATCGATGCGATCGATCTGCTGTATCAGGGCAAGGTCGACGGTTTCGGGATCATGAGCTCGGACAGTGACTTTACCCCGCTTGTCACGCGGCTGCGGCAGGACGGGCTGGTCGTCTACGGCTTCGGCAGCACGAACAAGACGCCCGCGGCCTTTAAGAGCGCGTGCACCCGCTTCATCGACATCGATGCGCTGATCAAGGGCGCCTCCGATGAGCAGGAAACGCCTAAGGCGCGCGCCGCGAAGGGCAAGGGCCAGATCGACGACGAACTGGTCGAGCTGCTCGGCACCGCGTGGAAAGCGGCGAAGCGGGACGAAAACGGTTATGCGCCAATGGGCGAAGTCGGCAAGATCGCCGGCAACCGCTCCAGCTTCGACGTGCGCAATTACGGATACAAGCGGCTTTCCGACCTGTTCGAGGCGATCGACGAGTTCAAGGTGGAACGGCGCGACAATAGCGGGATGTACGTAAAGCGCCTGCGCTGATCCGCACACGCATGAGAAAGGAAAACGGCGCGGAAGGTCTCCCTCCCTCGCCGTTCTTTTCTCAGCTTAAAAGCGGCTTCAATCAGCCCGCCTGCTGCTTGGCGTAAGCCGCCCACAGCTTGGCGATGGACGCACGCTGGCCCTGAACCTTCTCCAGAGTCTCCTGCGCTGCGGCATAATCGCCTGCCTTGACCTGCGCGATGCCGAGGCGGGTCAGAGCCAGACTGCGATCAACATCGGGCCGCGTCAGCGCGAGCTCGTAAAGCTCGGCCGCCTTCGCACCATTGTCGAAGTTCAGGTAGGCATCACCCGCAGCAACCGCGAGGCTGGCCGATGCGCCGGATGCCTTTGCGTCGCTTTCAAGCGCTCCGAGGTCGGCCTTGAGACCGGCGGTACGCGACTGCGATTCGCGCTGCGCTTCTGCGACGAAGGTGTCGCTCGATTTGAGCTTGCCGGAAGAGATGCCCTCGGCGGTGACAGCCGCAACCTCTGCCGGAAGACGACGGAAGTTGGCCGCATCGATGTAGTCGGTGTAATCGCGCGCCTCACGCATTGCATTCGCGGCGCGCGCAAGACGCAGCAGGTCGAGCATTTCGGCATCAGACCACTGGCCGAAATTACGCTGGATCGCGACCGCATCGGCCCACGTCGTCGCGCTCGGGTAGTATTTCACGAGCATGAGGCTGTAATTGGTCGCGTCTTCGAACATGTCATTGTTGTAAGCCGTGGTCAGCCCCCGCTTGAGCAGGGTTTCATCCGGTGCGCCGCCGGCGGCAATCTGTTCGTTGATCTGGTCATTCACCGTTTGCAGCGCGGCGGTGAAATCGCCCTCCTCGCTGTAGGTTCGCGCGATCAGCGCACGTGCCTGCTCAACCTCGTAACCAAGCTCGATCGCCTTCTCGAAGCGTGCGCGAGCGGATGCCCAGTCCTGCGAGTTGAAGGCAAGCTGGCCGGCGACGTAGGTGTACTGCGGCACATTGGCCTCGGGCACCTTGCCGCTGTCGAGCATCATGTTCATGCCTTCGAGCTGCAGCGCGACATCGTTGAGCTTACCGCCAATGGTGTACATCGTGCTGCCGTAGAAAAAGCGTTCGTCATCGGTTTTCACCGTGTCCTTGGCAGCTTCGGCCTGCGCACGCAGCGCGGCGTAATCCGGGTTTTCGCCCTTGATCGCCTCATCGATTGGCTGGAACGCCGCGAGGAATTCCTTGGAAAACTTGGCCTGCTTCTGCGCGTAGGCCGGCGTGGCGATCGCGGTCGCGCCGAGCGTGCCGACCGCCATCATCGCCGCAGCGATTGCGAACCTGGAACTCTTGGCGGGGAAAAAGGCAAACCTGGCCATATGTATCGTCTCTCCTGTTCAGCCGCGCAGTGTCGCGCAGCGTGTGTCATCTGCTTATCGGAATAACGCGCGGCCTATGCGATAGTGCCACGCCAACGTCCAGAGAGTGGCTGAAACCGGTTGAACCGAGGTTGAATGGGTGCTTCAGGCAATTCGACGTCCAACTCCGCAGAAAATGTGGAAAAACCGGCCCTCAATCCCCATGTCTGGCTGCCATTGCTGGCACCGCCGGGCGCTTTCCCCTAGCCTTCCCCGACTGCGCGTCAGACGCATCCGAATAACAGACGGACCGGACATTCCTTGAGCGACGAAACCGACACCCTCACCCCGCCCAGCCCCATGGGCGAATATGATCGCATCGACATCGTCGATGAGATGAAGACCAGCTATCTCGATTACGCGATGAGCGTGATCGTCAGCCGCGCGCTGCCCGATGTGCGCGACGGTCTGAAGCCGGTCCATCGCCGCATTCTCTTCGCCAGCCAGGAAGGCGGCTTCGTCGCCGGGCGGCCCTATCGCAAGAGCGCCAAGATCGTCGGCGACGTGATGGGTAACTACCACCCGCACGGCGACAGCGCGATCTACGACGCCCTCGCGCGCATGACGCAAAGCTGGTCGATGCGCGTTCCGCTGATCGACGGCCAGGGCAACTTCGGCAGCATGGACCCCGATCCGCCCGCCTCGATGCGTTACACCGAGGCGCGGCTGGAAAAGGTCGCCAATGCGCTGCTCGACGATCTCGACAAGGATACCGTCGATTTCGCGGAGAACTACGATGGCTCGCGCGAAGAACCGACGGTTCTGCCGGCGGGCTTCCCCAACCTGCTGGTCAATGGCGCAGGCGGCATTGCGGTCGGCATGGCGACCAACATCCCGCCGCACAATCTGGGCGAAGTGATCGACGGCTGCCTCGCCTTCATCGCCAACCCCGCGATCACCTCCGAAGAGCTGATCGAGTACATCCCCGGCCCCGATTTCCCGACCGCACCGCTAATTCTCGGCCAGTCGGGCGCACGCTCGGCTTACCTGACCGGGCGCGGTTCGATCATGATGCGGGCGCGGCATGAGGTCGAAACCGGGCGTAATGATCGCCAGTCGATCGTGCTCACCTCGATCCCCTATCAGGTCGGCAAGAACATGCTGGTCGAGAGGATCGCCGAGGCCGCGAAGGACAAGCGGATCGAAGGCATCTCCGACATCCGCGACGAATCCAGCCGCGAAGGCGTGCGCGTGGTCGTGGATCTCAAGCGCGATGCCTCGCCCGAAGTCGTGCTCAACCAGCTGTGGCGCTATTCCCCCGCGCAGGCGAGCTTCCCCGCGAATATGCTGGCGATCCGTGGCGGGCGGCCCGAGGTGCTCGCGCTGCGCGACATCATCCAGGCGTTCATCGGCTTCCGCGAACAGGTCATCACGCGGCGCACGAAGTTCGAACTGAACAAGGCGCGCGACCGGGCGCATATCTTGCTCGGCCTGGTGGTCGCGGTGTCGAACCTCGACGAGGTTGTCGCGATCATCCGCGGCGCCTCCAATCCCGCCGAGGCGCGCGGCAAGCTGCTGCGCAAGGAATGGCCGATCGGCGATATCGCGCAATATATCGCGCTGGTCGAAGCGATCGAGCCGACTTCGGACGAACACGGCGGAACCTATCGCCTGTCCGAACGGCAGGTGAAGGCGATCCTCGACCTGCGCCTGCACCGCCTGACCGCGCTTGGCCGCGACGAGATCGGCGACGAGCTGAAGGAACTCGCGACCAAGATCGAATATTACCTCTCGATCCTCGCCGATCGTCGCAAGCTCTACCAGGTGATGCGCGAGGAACTGCAGGCGATCCGCGACCAGTACGCGACCCCGCGCATGTCCGAAATCGCGCCCGCATGGGACGGCGTCGACGACGAAGACCTGATCGAACAGGAAGACATGGTCGTCACCGTCACCCACGGCGGTTACATCAAGCGTACTCCGCTCCACGCCTTCCGCGCACAGGCGCGCGGCGGCAAGGGCCGCAGCTCGATGGCCACCAAGGACGAGGATGCGGTGGTCGAGATGTTCGTCACCAGCACCCACAATCCGGTGCTGTTCTTCACCAATACCGGCCGCGTCTATCGCCTCAAGGTGTGGAAACTGCCCGAAGGCAGCCCGACCACCAAGGGTCGCCCGATGGTCAACCTGCTGCCGCTGGGCGAAGACGAGCGCGTGACCAACGTGCTGCCCCTGCCGCAGGACGAGGCCGAGTGGAGCAAGCTCAACATCGTCTTCGCGACCGAACAGGGCATGGTCCGCCGCAACTCGATGGATTCCTTCACCAACATCCCGTCCAACGGGAAGTATGCGATGGGCTTCGTCGAGGATAGCGGCGACCGGCTGATCGGGGTGCGCCTGCTGAACGAGGATCAGGAGATTTTCCTCGCCTCCGACGCGGGCAAGGCGATCCGCTTCGCCGCGACCGACGCGCGTGAAACCAAGAGCCGTACCGGCATCGGCGTGCGCGGCATGAAGCTGAAGGAAGGCGACAAGGTCGTCAGCCTCGCCGTGCTCCACCCGCTCAGCCACGACATGGAAACGCGCGAGGCATATCTGCGCGGCGCAGTGTGGAAGAACAACGACACCGCCCACACGCTCGACCCGGATATTGCAGCGGCGATGGAGGAGAACGAGGAGTTCATCCTCACCCTCACCGCCAATGGCTACGGCAAGATTTCTTCGGCCTACGAATACCGCACCATCGGGCGCGGCGGCCAGGGCATCACCAATATCGGCGAGCCGAGCGATACCAAGCGCAACGGCCCGGTGGTCGCGAGCTTCCCGGTGCGCCACGGCATGCAGCTGATGCTGGTGACCGATCAGGCCAAGCTGATCCGCCTGCCGATCGATTTCAGGCATCTCATTCCCGACGGGTTCGAGAACCACAAGGGCTGGTCGATCTACGGCCGCAGCTCTTCGGGCGTGAAGGTATTCGATGTCGCCAAGGGCGAGCATATCGTCGGCGCCGCGCGCATCGACGAGGATGCCGATCCCGAGAACTCGGCAGAAGAGGCGATCATGGATGAGCGCATGGCGCGCGAAGACCAGACCACCTCGCCGCACACGACGCTGGACCGGGACGATCCGACACCCACGGATGTCTAGGGCCTAGTCCCGCTCCCTGACAAAGCCCGCTCGCCCTCGAACTTATCGGGGCGAGCGGTCGCTTTAATGGCGACTGGTTTACCGCCGGAACCGGCGCAGCGTCTGCACCACGCCGGTCGCGATCAGGAACTGGCCGACGTAATATGTCGGCCAGATCAGCAGATCGGGCAAAGGCGCGAGGTTGTATGGGCCGAGGCGGCTGAAGATCAGCCAGTCGGACACCACGAACAGCAGCGCCCCCAGCCCCACTCTCCATTCGGGGAACAGGCTGAGCCACGCGACCATCGCCATTCCACCCAGCGCGAGACCATAGATCCCGATCAGAACGTCGCCGCTGAGCCACCAGGCGACGAGCGGCACGGCCACGAACAGCAGTGCGGTGCCCCAGGTCCGCCCGACGCTCGGCTCGGGCCGCAGGTAGCGGCGGTAGAACAGTATCGCGACGACGTGGCTGGCGAAGAAGGCCACGCCCCCCGCAATGAACGACAGCTCGATCGCGAGATCGCCCAGCGCACTCAAAGCGAGCGCGAGAACGAACAGACCCGCCCGCAGCCCCTTGGTGCGCTGCGCCGCATAAAGCGCGAGGAAGCCGACCGCGGAGGTCTTGATCGCCATCAGCCAGACCCCGCCCAGCGGGGTCTGTTCGAGCAAGGGCAAGGCAATTGCTGCGAGCAGGCTGAGGGCAAGCCAGGGGCGATACTGGACGAGGGCACGGCGCGGCATGGCCCGTCTCTAACGCGGGTGCAGCGTCCTCGCCACATGCTTTGAACTTTTGCCGCACTGCGCCTACGTGCGCTGGTAATGACACACGACGTACACATCATCGGCGGCGGTCTCGCGGGCAGCGAGGCGGCGTGGCAACTGGCACAGGCAGGGCTCAAGGTTCGCCTGTCGGAAATGCGCGGCAGCGGCGAGATGACCCCCGCGCATCAGACAGATGGCCTGGCCGAACTGGTCTGTTCCAACTCCTTCCGCTCCGACGACAGCGACAAGAACGCGGTCGGCCTGCTGCACGACGAAATGCGGCGGCTGGATTCGATCGTGATGTCCGCTGGCGAAAAGGCACGCGTGCCCGCTGGCAGCGCGATGGCGGTCGACCGCGACGTCTTTTCGGCAGAAGTCGGACGCAGGCTGGCCGAGCATCCCAACGTCACCGTGGTGCGAGAGCGGGTCGACACGCTACCCGACGCAGGCCTCACCATCGTCGCCACCGGACCGCTGACCGCGCAGACCCTGGCCCAGAGCATCGTGCAGGCGACCGGCGAGGACCGGCTCGCCTTCTTCGATGCCATCGCCCCGATCGTCCACCGCGACTCGATCGACATGAGCAAGTGCTGGATTCAGAGCCGCTGGAACAAGCGGACCGAGGCCAGCAACGAGGATGGCGACTACATCAACTGCCCGATGACGAAGGAACAGTACGAAACTTTCGTGCAGGCGCTGGTCGATGGCGAGAAGACCGAGTTCAAGGAATGGGAGGCCGACACCCCCTATTTCGACGGCTGCATGCCGATCGAGGTGATGGCGGAGCGCGGGATCGAGACGCTGCGCTACGGCCCGATGAAAGGCGTCGGGCTCGACAACCCTTACGACACCACCGAGGAACACCCGCAGGGACGCTGGCCCTATGCCGTCGTACAGCTTCGGCAGGACAACAAGCTGGGCACGCTGTGGAACATGGTCGGCTTCCAGACCAAGCTGAAATACGGCGCGCAAGTCGAGCTGTTCCGTACAATTCCCGGCTTGGAGAACGCCGAATTCGCGCGGCTGGGTGGTCTGCACCGCAACACCTTCATCAACTCGCCGCTGGTGCTGGACCGGCAATTGCGACTGAAGAACGCGGGCCATATCCGCTTCGCCGGGCAGATCACCGGATGCGAGGGCTATGTCGAAAGCTCGGCCATCGGTCTGCTCGCCGGCCTGATGGTCGCGGCGGAGCATCGCGGCGAGGACTGGTCCGCTCCCCCGCGCACGACGGCGCTGGGTGCGCTGCTCAGCCATGTGACCGGCGATGCCGAGGCCGAGACCTTCCAGCCGATGAACGTCAATTTCGGGCTCTTCCCGCCGCTCCACGAAGTGAAGAAGAAGCAGCGCAAGGAAGCCTATACCAGCCGCGCCAAGGCGGATCTGGGCGAGTGGCTTGCCGCGCGCGAGCGCGTGCCTGCCTAGCAGCTACAGCGCGGTTTCTTCTTCGGCTTGGGCGCGGTGGTCGCGAATTCGGCCTGCGTCAGCACGCGGTTGCCATCCGCATCGGCACCCTCGAACTTGTCGACCGTCGCCACCGCCCATTCCTCGAAATCGAGCAGGTTGTTGCCGTCCTTGTCCAGCTTGCGGAACGCATCGCTGCGGGTCGAGAGCATTTCGTTGCGCGTGATCTTGAGGTCGCGATTGCGATCATAGCGGAAGAAGCGCCGCTGTTCGCGCGTCAGCTCGGTCGCTTCGGGAGGAGCCGGGCCGGTCAGGTCCGCCGGATCGGCCTGGGGCAGCGCGTCCTCTGCCGGGGTCGTGGCAATGTCGGGCGGCGGCGGAGCGGCCTCTTCCACCTGCGCGCGGCCCTGCCACCAGAAAATCCCGACGCCCGCCAGGATCAGCCCCAGCACTGCACCCAGCACCACGCGATCCATCAGCCCCTCCCCCTCTTGAAGCCCTTCAGCGGCCTAGCATACCCGTCCGTACCGCCGCGAGAAAATCTCCGCCTGCCGACATCATCGGCCTGCCCGAACGCAGGCTGCGCAAGCCTTGCGTGCCGAGTACCGCGAAGGGCCGCAAGGCACGCGGCAGCCTGGACGGCGTCTGGTCGAGCAGCCGCTGCCCCCGCGCCGCAGCCTGCACCCGCTCCACATCCTCTGACGTGGAGCAATGCTGCGCCAGATCGGCGTAGGACCATAGCAGCGCGGCATGATCGGGGGGCGGAGGCCCGGGGTGGCCCAGCGCCGCTGCGGCGAGCGCCCACGCATCGGCATGGCCTTCGCCGAACGCGGTGATCGCCTCCTCGGCCAGCGGACCTTCGGCCAGCAGCGCCTCCCACCCGTCGACCAGCGATGCAAGCTGCGAGACATCCGCATCCCAAGCCGCAAGGCGGGCCAGCAGCGGCTCCCCCTTGGGCCAGTCGCTGCGATCCTGCGCGAAGCGGTCGCGCCACCAGGCGAGCTTCAATTGCCCGATGATCGGCTCGCTCGCCTGCCGCACGGCATCCGCCAGCCGCCGGTCGAGCGCGAAGAGATCGTCGAATACCGGCCGCGCATCGCGCGGGGCGTAGGCCAGCGCCAGCGTAAGCGAAGGGTCTGTTGCCGGACCTGATTCTCCCTCGGTTCTTGCGCTCGCCATGGCACGCCCATGCGCGGCTCTTAACCTCGCTTCAACCCTGATCGGTCAAAGCCCGACAACCACTGGTAGGTTAAGCGGAAGGATGATGGCGGTTAACCATCGTCCGACACGCAAGCCACAAAGACGGGACCACGAGAATGACTGGGAAAGGGCAGGCATGAATTTTCTGACGCGCCTGCGCCGTAATATCGCGGGCAATACCGTCGCCATCGTCGCGGCTGCGCTGGTGCCGCTGGTCGCGCTGATCGGCAGCGGTGTCGACATGAGCCGCGCCTACATGGTGGAATCGCGTCTGCAGCAGGCGTGCGACGCAGGCGTGCTCGCCGGCCGCAAGGAAATGGGCAACAGCACCTGGTCGACCGCCGCCGCAAACGTCGCCTCCGAATATTTCGAGGTCAACTACGCGAGCGACTATCTCGGTTCGCAGGATGTCAGCTTCGCGGCGACCAATCCCTCAGGCACGACCACGGTCGAGGGGACCGCCTCTGTCCGCCTGCCCACGGTCATCATGCAGTTCTTCACGTTCAGCGAGCTCAACCTCGCGGTCGACTGTGCGGCACGCTACGATGTCGGTAACGCGGACGTGACCTTCGTGCTCGACACAACCGGCTCGATGGCGTGCCCGAGCGACTCAAACGACAGCCAGTGCAGCGGGTATTTCTCTCGCTACGGAACCCAGCAGGGGCGCAGCTATTCCGGCCTGTCCACCACGTCCCGGATGGGTGCGCTCAAGGATGCGATGGATAGCTTCTACAACACGCTTAGCACCGCATCGGCAGGTAGCGGAGGCCGGATCAGATACTCGTTCGTCCCCTACACCGGCACCGTCAACGTCGGGCGCCTTCTGCCTCAGAATTACATCGTGGACAGCCATAACTATCAGTCACGCAAAGCTGAAAGCACACTTGTAGAACATTTCCGCAGTAGAGATTCGAGATACACCTCGGACTGTTCCAGCTATTACGGCACCTGGGATGGCTACCGCGTTTATGGTCGATTCGACAGTGACTATAATGGTTGCATCTGGGACGATCAGCATACCGGAAGCACAAGTTACAAGCAGTACAATTTCAGCACCGCGACTTACAAAACCTTCGCGTCCACTCCGGACCCGACGAGCACGGGGATCGGCAACTCGACCTGGGCGGGTTGCATCGAGGAACGCGACACGGTCGCTTCGGGCTCGGTTTCCTTCAATTCGGGCACGAAGACCTTCAGCCCGAGCGGCCTTTACGATCTCGATATCGACAGCGCACCGACCAATAACGCGACCAAGTGGCGCCCTTACTGGCCCGAAATAGTCTACTATCGCAACAACAATACGACCACTGCCAATTCGGGGACATCGTCACAGACCAGTTGCCCCTATCAGGCAAAGCTGTACGCCGAATACGGCTCTCTCTCGGCGTTTCGGACCTACACCAACAATCTTGCGCCCGACGGCGGTACCTATCACGATATCGGACTGCTGTGGGGCGCCCGGGTAAGCTCGCCGCAGGGCATATTCTCTTCCAACGTGAACGCTGCGCCGACCAACAACAGCTTCGTGGGTCGGCATATCGTGTTCATGACCGATGGTCAGCTGGACCCGGGCGACACCTATTATCAGGCGTACGGGGTCGAACGGCACGATGGCCGCATCACCGGCATGCAGACCTCGAACAGCAGCAGCGCCATCACGGGGGAACAGCGCACCCGGCTTACCCGCCGCTACAAGGAGCTGTGCAAGGCGATCAAGGCCAAAGGTATCCGCCTTTGGGTGGTCGCGTTCAACACCGCGCTGACCAGCGACATGACCGAATGCGCCAGCCCCAACAGCAGCTTCACGGCGAACAATTCGGGCGCGCTCAACAACGCGTTCGGCAAGATCGCCGAAGAGATCGCCGATCTGAGGCTGGTCGACTGATGCTGGCGCGCGCCCTCAACCGTCTGCGCCGCGACACGCGTGGCTCGACCATCGTCGAGTTCGCGATCATTGCGCCGTCCTTCATGATCCTGCTGATGGGCGTGTTCGATCTCGGCCAAACTGTTTACCTGCGCGCGGTGATGAATGGCGCGATGCAGGAGGCCGCGCGCGATTCCACACTGGAAAGCGGCCCCACGGCGGAAGCGACCATCGACGGGATGGTTGAAACCCGCGTGCAGCATGTGTTGCGCAGCGCGGAACTCTCCTTCGATCGCAAGAGCTACTACGACTTCACCGACGTCGAGCGGCCCGAGGCGATCAATGACGCGAACGCCAACGGCGAATGCGACGCAGGCGAAACCTTCGAAGACGAAAACGGTAATGGAATCTGGGATTCCGATGTCGGCAGTGCGGGTTTCGGCGGCGCGCGCGATATCACGATGTACACCGTCACCGCGACCTACGATAAGCTGTTTCCGCTCTACGGTCTGCTCGGCCTGCCTCAGGAAGCCAGCATCGAGATGAGCACGGTGCTGAAGAACCAGCCCTACGCCCAGCAGAATGGCAAGGCGGTGCCCGAGACCAAGCCATGCTGACCTCCCTCGCCCCTGTCCCCGCGCGGCTGCGCCAGTTTGCCCGCCGCCTCAAACGCCTGCGCCGCGACAATCGCGGCCTCGCGCTGATCGAGTTCGCGATCAGCCTGCCGGTCTTTCTCGGTCTCGGGATGTTCGGGATCGAGCTTGCCAACTACGCCGTGACCAGCATGAACGTCAGCCAGATTTCGCTGACCATCGCCGATAACGCGGCCCGGATGGGCCAGACCTCGTCGAACAGCACGACCAAGACCATCTACCGGTCGGACGTTAACTCGATCTTCGCGGGCGCAGCGAAGCAGGGCGAAAACATCGACCTGACCGCGCATGGCCGGGTTGTTCTCTCCAGCCTGGAGACGGTTGGCATTCTCGACAAGCAGCTGATCCGCTGGCAGCGCTGCACGGGTTCGGCTGCCTACGCGTCACGCTACGGGCCGGAGCTTACCAGCGAGATCCTGGATCCCAGTTTTGTCGGGATGGGCCCGACTGGCCGCCAAATCCGTGCGCCGGTCGGCGATGCGGTGATGTATGTCGAGGTGTTCTACGAATATCAGGGGCTGTTCGGCGACATGTTCCTCGGCAACCGCGTGATCAGGCACGAAGCCGCTTTTCCGATCCGTGACGACCGAAACCTTCTGCCCGGTGTCGCAGATGATGGCGCGCCCGATCCGGTCTGCGCGCCCGTACCGACGCCGCCCAATCCGTATCGGGATAACGCCGCTGCCGGTGTCTGCCACACGACCGCATTCGACGGCTACCACTGTCACTGACGAAAAGTGGCTGTAGCGGTCCGCTGATGGGCGGCGTGGTGGGGCGCGCTATCGGCGCCCCTCCTCCTCTACGTAGCAGACCTTCTTCACCGCCTTCACGATCCGGTCAGTATCGATCAGCGCCATCGCCTCCAGATTGGCGGCGTAGGGCAGCGGCACGTCCTCGTTGTTGACCCGCGTCACCGGTGCATCGAGATAGTCGAAGCCTTCCTCCATGCAGATCGCCACGATCTCGCTGGCGATGGAGCAGGTCGGCCAGCCCTCTTCGGCGACCACCATGCGGTTGGTCTTCTTGAGGCTTTCGAGCACGGTTTGCTTGTCCAACGGACGCAACGTGCGCAGGTCGATCACTTCGGCATCGATCCCGTCTTCCGCCAGCTTCTCCGCCGCGTCGAGCGCCAGCCCGACTGCGATGGAGTAGCTCACGATGGTCACATCGCTGCCCTCGCGCACGATCCGCGCCTTGCCGATCGGCAACACGTAATCGTCCAGCTCGGGCACGTCGAAGCTGCGACCATAGACCAGCTCGTTTTCGAGGAAGACGACCGGGTCTTCACTACGGATCGCAGCCTTCATCAGGCCCTTGGCATCGGCCGCGTCATAGGGCGCGATCACGATCAGACCGGGAACGCTGGCGTACCAGGGCCCGTAGTTCTGACTGTGCTGGGCCCCGACGCGGCTGGCCGCGCCATTCGGCCCGCGGAACACCACCGGGCAGCGCATCTGGCCACCCGACATGTAATTGGTCTTCGCCGCCGAGTTCACGATGTGGTCGATCGCCTGCATCGCGAAGTTGAAGGTCATGAATTCGACGATCGGGCGCAGGCCGCCCATCGCCGCGCCCGTGCCGAGCCCGGCAAAGCCGTATTCGGTGATCGGCGTGTCGACCACGCGCTTCTCGCCGAATTCGTCGAGCAGGCCCTGCGTCACCTTGTACGCGCCCTGATACTGGGCGACTTCCTCACCCATCACGAACACGCGCTCGTCGCGGCGCATTTCCTCGGCCATCGCATCGCGCAATGCCTCGCGCACGCTGGTCGAAACCATGTTTGTGCCCTCCGGGATCGCGGGATCGCTGGCCGGGGAGCGGGTGGGCTTTTCCGCCGTCTGCGTCACTTCGGCTTCGGACGGTTCGCGCCCGACATCCTTGCCTTCGCCCTCGACGTCTTCCTTCTCGTCGGACGAGTTATCGGACTTCGCGGCGGGCGCTTCGACATCGCCGACATCCTCGCCCTCATCGGCCATCATCGCGATGACCGTGCCGACGGAAACGCCTTCGGTGCCTTCCTCGACGAGGATCTTTGCCAGCGTGCCTTCGTCGACGGCCTCGAATTCCATCGTCGCCTTGTCGGTCTCGATCTCGGCGATGATGTCGCCGATTTCGATCTTGTCGCCTTCGGACTTGAGCCACTTGGCGAGCGTGCCCTCTTCCATCGTCGGAGAGAGCGCGGGCATCTTCAGTTCGGTCGCCATCGCTCAGTACTCCTCCACCAGAACGTCGGTGTAGAGTTCGGCAGCCTCAGGCTCGGGCGAATTCTCGGCAAAGTCCGCAGCTTCGGAAACCTGAGAGCGGATTCCCTTGTCGATCTCCTTCAACTCGTCCTCGCTCTTGCCCTTCTCGATCAGCGTCTTCTTGATCCGCTCGATCGGGTCGTGGTGTTCTTTCTGGTCCTGCACCTCTTCACGGGTGCGGTATTTCGCCGGGTCGGACATCGAGTGTCCGCGATAGCGATAGGTGTTGCATTCCATCAGCACCGGGCCGTTGCCCTCGCGAATATGCTTGAACGCGACCTCGGCCGCCTGCCGTACTTCGAGCACATTCATCCCGTCGACTTCCATGCCGGGGATGCGGAAGCTCGTACCGCGGCGGTAAAACCGCGTTTCCGCGCTGGAGCGCTTGGTCGCGGTGCCCATGGCGTACTGGTTGTCCTCCACCACGAAGCAGATCGGCAGGTTCCATAGGGCGGCCATGTTGAACGCTTCGTAGACCTGGCCCTGGTTCGCTGCGCCGTCACCGAAATAGGCGAGGCAAATGCCCCCGTCCTCGTTGTACTTGTGCGCAAAGGCGAGGCCTGCACCCAGCGGCACCTGCGCGCCGACGATGCCGTGCCCGCCGTAGAACTTATGCTCGGTGCTGAACATGTGCATCGAGCCACCCTTGCCCTTGGAAATCCCGGCCTGGCGACCGGTCAGCTCGGACATGATGACCTTGGGGTCGATCCCGTAGGCGAGCATGTGGCCATGGTCGCGATAGCCGGTGATGACCGAGTCCTTGTCGTTATCGAGCGCCGACTGGAGCCCGATCGCGACCGCTTCCTGCCCGATATACAAGTGGCAGAACCCGCCGATCAGGCCGAGACCATACAATTGGCCCGCGCGCTCTTCGAACCGGCGGATCAGGAGCATCTGCTCGTAGAAATGGAGCATCTGCTCTTCGCTCGCGTCGTAGAGCTTGTTCTTGTCGAACTCCTCTTGCAGCGAATGAAGTACGAAGTCCGGATCATCCACGGCGGCCAGATTTTCGGCTTTGGCGGGGGACTTCTTCGCAGCGGGTTTCTTGGCCAATGGTAACTCCTTCACGCAAGCCGCACGGCGGCCCGGCACGTGTTCCTCAGGGGCGTGGCGTAGCCCCATGACGTAACGTCGCGCGGCTTGCAATGGTTGCGAAAAATCTTGGGTCTCGTGGAGCGTGCCCGGATCGAGGCCCGGCAATCAGCGTGCCGGAGCGTCCGGCTTGGGCAGGATCACTTCGTCGGGATGAACCACGTTGAGATTGCGGCGCATCATTTCCACGACCATGTCCGGATCGGCATTGTCGGGGTCGAGCGCGTCGACCCGCTGGCGCAGATCCGCCCGCTGATCCTGCAGCTTGGCAATCCGCGCCTCACGCTCGGCCAGCGCCTTGGAGGCATCGCTCCACGCGAAAACCCCGCTCGGCCCGGCGATCGCCATCCCGCCCATCAGCAGCAGCGCCGCGAGCGCGAGCCCCTGGGTCAGGCGCTCACGCCGGGCCGCACGGTTCTGCTTGGCAATGGTTTTCTTGGCGAGGTTCATGCCAGCCCTTGAATCACATGCGCCGGGCGGAGGCAAGCCCCTTTGACGCAAGGGAAATCTGCGGGCGCTCGTCGCGTCGCGGCGCAGGAACCGGGCACGCCCCGCGTCCGTTGCAGCGATTGACAGGCAGGCCTGTCAGACCTAGCTCGACCGGGAAACGGCGCG
This sequence comes from Alteriqipengyuania abyssalis, assembly GCF_019857185.1. Classification (GTDB taxonomy): domain Bacteria; phylum Pseudomonadota; class Alphaproteobacteria; order Sphingomonadales; family Sphingomonadaceae; genus Alteriqipengyuania; species Alteriqipengyuania abyssalis. The sequence continues at coordinate 760,298 of NZ_JAHWXP010000001.1, forward strand.
CGCCCTCCCCCGGATACGCTGCTGCCGCCCGCCAAGACACAGTCACTGCTACGGAGGATGCCGATATGGCCGACCTTTTCGAGAATCCCGTGGGCCTCAACGGCTTCGAGTTCGTCGAGTTCTGCGCGCCGGAAAAAGGCACGCTTGAGCCGGTGTTCCAAGCGATGGGCTTCACCCATGTCGCCAACCACCGCTCCAAGGATGTGCAGTTGTGGCGGCAGGGCAATATCAATCTGATCACCAACTACGAACCGCTGAGCGCGGCGTGGTACTTCGCCCGCGAACACGGGCCGAGCGCGTGCGGCATGGGCTTCCGCGTGAAAGACGCAGCCGAAGCCTGGGCGAAGCTGATGGACGCCGGTGCCGAACCGGTCGACACCCAGACCGGGCCGATGGAACTCTCGATCCCCGCGATCAAGGGCATCGGCGGCGCGCTGATCTACATCATCGATCGCTACGCCGATAAGGACGACGAAGCGCTTTCGATCTACGACATCGACTTCGAATATCTCGACGGGGTGGAGAAATATCCCGAAGGCGCCGGCTTCCAGCGGATCGACCACCTGACGCACAATGTCTACGGCGGGCGCATGGCCTATTGGGCCGACTGGTACGAGAAGCTGTTCAACTTCCAGGAAATCCGCTTCTTCGACATCAAGGGCGAATATACCGGCCTGACCTCCAAGGCGCTGACCGCGCCCGACGGCAAGATCCGCATTCCGCTGAACGAGGAAGCCAAGGGTGGCGGCGGCCAGATCGAGGAGTTCCTGCGCGAATTCAACGGTGAAGGGATCCAGCACATCGCCCTGATCTGCGACGACCTGATCGCCGCGTGGGACAGGCTCAAGCAGTTCGGCGTGCCCTTCATGACCGCGCCGCCCGAAACCTATTACGAAATGCTACCCGAACGCCTGCCCGATCACGGCCAGCCGGTCGACGAGCTGAAGGCACGCGGCATTCTGCTCGACGGAACGACCGAAGGCGGCCAGCCGCGCCTGCTGCTGCAGATTTTCGCCGAAGCGCAAGTCGGGCCGGTGTTCTTCGAATTCATCCAGCGCAAGGGTGACGAGGGCTTCGGCGAAGGCAATTTCAAGGCGCTGTTCGAAAGCATGGAGCGCGACCAGGTACGCCGCGGCGTGCTGAACGTCGAAGACGCCAAGACCGTCTCGGAACCGGCGGAATGACTAAAGCCGCCCATCCGGTAAACCTGGGCGGCGTCCACCACGCCGCCTATCGCTGCAAGGACGCGAAAGAGACGGTCGAGTGGTACGAAAAGGTGCTCGGTATGGAATATACCAGCGCCTTTTCGGAGGACCACGTGCCCTCCACGGGCGAGTACGATCCGTACATGCACGTCTTCCTCGACGCGGGGAACGGCAACATTCTCGCCTTCTTCGAACTGCCTAACCAGAAGGATATGGGCCGTGACGAGAATACGCCGATCTGGGTCCAGCACCTCGCCTTCAAAGTCGCGGATGAGGCCGCGCTGATCGCAGCGAAGAGCCACATCGAAGGCCTCGGCATCGACGTGCTCGGCCCCACGCACCACGGCATCTTCAAGTCGATCTACTTCTTCGATCCCAATGGCCACCGGGTCGAGCTGGCTGCCGACATCGGCACGGACGAGCAATATGCCGAGCTCAAGCGGGTCGCGATGCCGATGCTGGACGAGTGGAGCGAGACCAAGAAAGCCCCGCAGCACGCGGCATGGCTGCATGAGCTCGCTCGCGAGGAACATGCCAAGGCCAAGGCCAAGGCGGCGGAAGAACCCGACCTGCCCTGATTTTCGGAACTCTCCCCGTTTTGCCGCCGTTAGTGCCGCAAAACGGGGAATTCCATGAGCATACCAACGAACACGCCTTCCGGCGAAACCTACGATCAGACCGTCAACACGCTGGCCACCTTGCAGGACCAGCTGGTCGACATGGCGGAGGGGTTCGTCCGCGCCCTGCCCAATATGGCGATCGCCCTCGTGATCATCCTGATCACCTGGATCGTCGCGCGCATCGCGGTTCGGGGCGTAAGCCGCGCCATCGGCAAGACCGATATGCGCCCCTCCTTGCAGAATCTGATCGATACCGTCGTGAAGCTGGGCATTTGGATCATCGGCCTGATGATCGCGCTGATCGTGGTCATGCCGGGGATGACGCCCGCCAGCCTGATCGCCGGTCTCGGGATCGGCGCGGTCGCGATCGGCTTTGCCTTTCAGGACATCTTCGAGAACTTCCTCGCCGGCGTGCTCATCATGCTGCGCGAGAAGATGCGCATCGGCGATGTGATCGAATGCGAGGGGATCAAGGGCAAGGTCGAGCACATCACGCTGCGCGAAACCCATGTGCGCAAGCTGTCGGGCGAGCTGACGATCGTGCCCAACTCGATGATCTTCAAGAACCCGGTCGAAATCCTGACCGACGAGCAGGTGCGCCGCCACGAAGTGGTTGCCGGGGTCTCCTACGACACCGATCTGGACCACGCGGCCGAGGTGATCCGCAAGGCGGTGGAAGCGGTCGAGGGGATCGAGAAAGACAAGGGCGTCGACATCTTCGCGACCACCTTCAACTCCAGCTCGGTCGATTTCCTGGTGCGCTGGCACGCAGGCTCGACCCCGCGCGACGGGTGGGAATCGAAGGACAAGGTCGTGCGCGCGATCAAGCGCGGGCTGGACGAGGCCGGGATCGAGATCCCCTTCCCCTACATCACCCACACCTTCAAGGAGCGCGTCCCGCTGGGCCGCGAGCCAGGCGAAAGTGCAGTGGGCTAGCCCCTCACCTCACCGCGGCGAGATCTTCGAGAAAGTCGCGGATCCGCTGCGCGTTCACGCCCAGATCGCCGATCCCGACCCGGCTCACCGAGCGCATGTCGACCAGGCTGCGCCCGGCACCGTCGGGGCGCACGCGGAGCACCACCTCATCCTCGAACCGGATGTATGAGGCATAGGCAGTCGCCTCCAGCCGGCCTTCTTCGGGATCGACCGCACGGATCGTCCAGCCGCGTTCTTTCGCCAGCTTCTCCGCATCGCGGATGGTCTGATCGACCGGCCGGTCGAGAACCACGCTGCGCAGGTCGGGATAGCCGATCTCGTGCAGGCTGACCCATTCCGAGGGTTCGCTTAGCCCGCGCATATTGTCGTCCGGCAGGGTAATCGTCTCGAACTGCGGGACATCGGCTAGGTCGGTGGTGGCGTCGTGGATCATCGGTGCGTCGGTCCCCATGGCCACACGAACCGCCAGCGAGCCGACGAACCCCACCGCGAACAGGAAGCCGATCAGCGCCGCCCGGCGCGCGGGCCATCCCGTACGCCAGTTGAGCAGCAGCGCGATGATCGCAATAACCAGCGCGCCGACCATCACGGGGGCCGAGACGGTGAGGTACTTGAAGCCTTCCAGCTTGCCGATGGTATCGAACCGCGCCAGCGTCATCCCGGTAAATGCGGCAATCGTACCGCCCAGCGCCAGCACCAGCGCGAGCCATGACAGGCCCCTGGTCCACTTGTGACTCATCGTTCGTTCCCCCCGGATTGCTGTGGCGCGCCCTGCAGGATTCGAACCTGCGGCCTCAGGATTAGAAGTCCCGTGCTCTATCCAACTGAGCTAAGGGCGCGTGTGCGATGCGCATAGCCATCTTTGCGGCGGTGCAAAACCGGCTTATGCAAGGATTGGCTTCGGGGGGTGTAACGATGTCGGACGAACCGGTGAAATCAGCGGACCAGGGCGCGCCCCCGCGCTTCAAGCATTACGATCGGATCATGGCGGCTTTCGTCACGATCCTGCTGCTGTCCAACCTGATCGGCGCGTCCAAGCCCAGCTACGTGATCCTGCCCGGCGGGATGGAATGGAGCTTCGGCGCCGGGGTGCTGTTCTTCCCCGTCAGCTACATCATCGGCGACGTGCTGACCGAGGTTTATGGCTATGCCCGCGCGCGCCGCGTGATCTGGACCGGCTTTGCCGCGCTGCTGTTCATGGCCTTCATGGCATGGGCGGTGGTTTCACTGCCCGCCGCCGACGGGTGGGACGGGCAGGAGGCTTACGAGAAGGTCTTCGGCAACACATGGCGGATCGTCGCCGCCTCCATGATCGCATTCTGGGCGGGCGAATTCGCCAATTCCTATGTTCTTGCCAAGATGAAGGTCTGGACGAAGGGCAAGGCGCTGTGGACGCGGACCATCGGCTCTACGGTGGTGGGCCAGGGGCTCGACAGCCTGATTTTCTATCCGCTCGCGTTCTACGGCCTCGCCGGATGGCCACCCGAACTGCTGTGGCAGGTCGTCATCTCGCAATGGCTGATCAAGACCGCATGGGAAGCGATCCTGACCCCGTTCACCTATCTCGCGGTAAATTGGCTGAAGCGCGAGGAGGGTGTCGAGATCTTCGATACCGACACCAACTTCTCGCCCTTCGCGAGCGGTGACCGCTAGCGCTTGATCTGCTGGTCCAGCAGCACCGTCGCTTCGCCCTTTTCGGGCAGCTTCTTCTCACCCTTCACCCGCATCTTCGGCTCGAGCCCGAGATGGGCGGCCAGTTGCGCGAGGTCGCGCTCGGTCGGCGGGCCGTAGAGCGCGGCGTGGCTCTTCGCGAGGGTCAGCACCAGCGCATCGTCTTCGCGCGTCAGCCGCGTGGCGTCGAGCGAGCGTGCCGAACCTGCCCCCAGCCGCCGGGCAAGCCGCAGCCCCAGCCCCCAGGTGACCGCCTCGTCCAGCGCATCTTTCGAGGCCAGCTTCGGGAGCATTTCGGGAAGCTCCAACTGGTTGGAATTGGCGCAGATCGCGGCGGCCAGCATCGCGCGCCCTTCGGGCGAGATCGACAGCCAGCGCTTGTGCAGCGCCCAGTCCACGCCTTGCGTGACCCGCAGGTTCGGCTCGGTCTGCATTGCCGCCATCCCAAGCATGATCGCCGCCAGCCGCAGCCGTTCCGCGCCCGTGCGCAGCGAACTGACGGTGTCCACGGTCCACCCGGCCACGCGGGTTGCCTGCAGGGCCGAGGCGCCGCGGCTTTCGGCGAAATCGACCACGCCTGCCAGCAGCGGGTCCTGCGACAGCTGGTAGGGGTCGATGCGGCCCATCATCAGCCCTTCGCGCAAACCCCACGCTGAAATCACAACCCGCTGGGGTTCGTAATGCTTCAGCAGCACGTGCAGCAGCTGTCCGGCGTCGGGCAGGCTCTCCACGCGCGAAGAGGCAATCCGCGGGTTCGCCCTGATCGTCTCGATATCCGTCTTGGCGAGCGTTTTTACCAGATCGCCGGCGTCCTCCCGGCTCATCATGAAACCATGCGGATCGGTCAGCGGGAAATCGGAGCGGTCGCGGGCAAACGCAGCGAGCGCGCGCCAGGTGCCGCCGACCAGATACAGATCGCCCTCGCCTGCCATCTCGGGGGCCTTCTTGCCGATCATCTTGCGCAGCTTGTCGCGCAGCTTGCTGCGGTCGCCGCCGCCCAGATTGGGCAGCCGCAGGGTGCCCGCAGGCAGGCTGCATCCCTCGCCCACCGTGCCGTCTTCCACCGGCACCAGTTCGAGGCTGCCACCGCCGATATCGGCAACGATCCCGCGCGCGATCGGAAATGCGCCGAGCACGCCCTGCGCGCTATAGGTCGCCTCGTCCAGGCCGCTCAGCAGCCGCGGTTCGAGACCGAGCGACTTGACCTGCGCGAGGAATTCCTTGCCGTTCTTGGCATCGCGCACCGCGGCAGTCGCCACGGTATCGACCCGCTTGACCTCCAGGTCGGCCAGCAGCAGCGCGAAACGCTCCAGCCCCGCGAGGGCCAGCTCGATCGATTCATCGGCGAGCATCCCGTTCGCATCCAGATCGCGGCCCAGCCGGGCGGTGACCTTCTCGTTGAACAGGATGCTCGGCGCGCGCGGCGGGCCGCCATAGATTACCAGACGGACCGTGTTGGACCCGATATCGATAATCGCGCCGAGCGGTTCCGAACCGGAAATGGTCGACCGGCCGCGCTTGTCCTTGCGTGCCATCAGACAGCTCCTCGTCGCAGTGCCAGCGTCGGCACACCGCCCGCCTCCAGCGCGCCACCGCGCCCGGAAAGTGAGGGATTGGTCATGAAATAGCGGTGACAATTGAACGGCTTCTCGCCCGGATCGGCGCGCTCGTATGTCCCGTCGGGCTGGAGGAACCAGCTGCGCTCGTTATCCAGCAGATTGGCCAGCAGCACCTGTTGCAGCACCTGATCGTGCACCGTGCTGTTCTCGATCGGGACCAGCTGTTCCACCCGCCGGTCGAGGTTGCGTTCCATCATGTCCGCACTCGAAATATACACTTTGGTCTCCGCACCCGGAATCGCTGCGCCATTTGCGAACGCATATATCCGGCTGTGTTCAAGAAAACGCCCGATAATCGATTTTACGCGAATATTCTCCGACAGGCCGGGCACGCCCGGGCGAAGATTGCAGATCCCGCGCACCACCAGCTGGATCTCCACGCCCGCCTCGCTCGCGGCATAAAGCCGCTCGATCATGTCATGATCGGTCAGCTGGTTCATCTTGAGCCAGATCCCGCTCGGCCTGCCCTGCCGCGCGGCCTCCACTTCGGCATCGATCCGCTCATAGAGGGTTTCGCGCAGGTCGATCGGGCTGATCGCGAGCAGTTCGGTACCGCGCGGTTCGACATAGCCGGTCACGAAATTGAACAGCTTGGCCGCATCGCGCCCCAGCCGCGGATCGGCGGTGAAATAGCTGAGATCGGTGTAGAACTTGGCGGTGACCGGATGATAATTGCCGGTCCCGAAATGGCAGTAGGTGCGAAAGCCCTCTTCCTCGCGGCGGACCACCATCGCGACCTTTGCGTGGGTCTTCCAGTCGACGAAGCCGTAGATCACCTGCACGCCGGCGCGTTCGAGCTTGTTCGCCCAGTAGAGGTTCTGTTCCTCGTCGAAACGCGCCTTCAGCTCGACCACCGCGGTCACCGACTTGCCGTTCTCCGCCGCCTCCACCAACGCCTCGATCACCTCGGACTGGTTGCCCGCGCGGTAGAGCGACTGCTTGATCGCGACCACATTGCGGTCGTTCGCCGCCTGCCGCACGAAATCGACCACCACGTCGAAGCTTTCGTAGGGGTGGTGGATGATGATGTCCTTCTCGCGGATCGCGGCGAAGCAATCGCCGTCATGCTCGCGAATCCGCTCCGGGTAGCGGGGGGAATAGGCATCGAACTTCAGATCGGGCCGATCTTCTTTCACGATGTCCGACAGGCCGGAAATGCCCAGCATGCCGTCGATCTTCACGAAAGTCGCGCCCGGCGTTGCCAGCCGGTCCCGCAGCAGTGCCTCGGCTGTGGGATCGAACTCGGTCTCCAGTTCCAGCTGGATCACCTGCCCCCGCCGCCGCCGCTGGATCGCACTGCGGAAGGTGCGGACTAGATCCTCCGCCTCTTCCTCGATCTCGATATCGCTGTCGCGCAGCACGCGGAAGACGCCGCTGCCGCACATCTCGAAGCCGGGGAACAGGTGCTCGGCAAAGCGGGTGATGAGGTTCTCGATCCCGATATAGATCGCCTCTTCGCCGGGCACGCGCAGGAAGCGCGGCAGGGCCGAGGGGATCAGCACCATCTCGACCAGCTCTTCCTCCTGGTTCGCCTTGATCTCCTCGCGGCGCACGGTGAACAGCACGCCCAGCCCTTCGTTGGCGATGAACGGGAACGGGTGCGCCGGGTCGAGCGCCTGCGGAGTGATCACCGGCATGATCTCGTCGAGGAAATGCCGCCGCAGCCATTCGTGCGCCTCGCGGTCGATCCGGCGATCGTCGGCCATGTGGATGCCCGCCTCGGCGAGCATTTCGCGAAGGTCGCGCAGCGTCTTCTGCTGGCGTTCGTTGAGCGCGGCGAGCCGCGCGCGAATCTCCGACAGCTGCTGCGCAGGCGTCAGCCCGTCGACCGAAGGCTTGTCGATCCCGCGCTGAACCTGCCCGACCAGCCCGGCCACGCGAATCATCATGAATTCGTCGAGATTGCTGCCCGAGATGGACAGGAAGCGCAGCCGTTCGAGCAGCGGGTAATCGGGATTGCGCGCCTCCGACAGAACCCTGTCGTTGAAGGCCAGCCAGCTCAGTTCGCGGTTGAAGAAACGCGCACTGGTATCGCGGTCGGGGCTGGCGCTTAGCGGGGTGTCCATCGGGCTTCGGCACTCGCTTCGATACTGGGCGTCTCACCGGCGCCCGCGCGGCGGGGTGAGGCGCATGGGGGTTTCGGGCGCGCATCTATCGGCTGGCAACGCGACTGACCAGCCCGCGCGATGGCTTCGTCAGCCTACCAGGCGTCCGATTTCAACAGATCGGCGCTGCGCGCGATCTGGGCGATGCCGCGCTTGCCATCCGCGCCGCGGCCCAGTTGCACGATCACGTCGATCACGCTGGCGGCGTAGGCGATGATGTCCCTGCGCGACAGGCCGATGCCGGTCTGCATGACCATCAGCGATAGCTGTTCCAGCGCGCCGTGGAGCGAATTGGCATGCACGGTCGAGAAGCTGCCCGGATGGCCGGTGTTGATCGCCCGCAGGAAGCTGACGCTTTCCTCGCCGCGGAGTTCGCCCAGCACAATCCGGTCGGGCCGCAGGCGCAGCGCGGCCTGGAGCAGTTCGTTGGCGGTCACCTTGGCCTCGCCCAGGTCGCCCTTCACCGCGACCAGCCCGACGCCGTTCTCACCCGGCAGTTTGAGCTCGGGCGTATCCTCCACCAGCACGACGCGCTGGTCCTTCGGGATTTCGCCCAGCATTGCATTCAGGAAGGTGGTCTTGCCGGTGCTGGTCCCGCCCGAGATCAGGATCGTCTGGCGCTGCAGGATCGCCTCACGCAGAAACGCGATCGGCTCTGCCTGCGGATCGGGCATCGCGGCCTTCTCCTGCTGCTTGAGCGGGCCGGTGTCGTAGGCGTCCAGTGGCAGGTCCAGACGCCGGTGGCGGCGGATCGCCATCACCCAGTGCTTGCGGGCTGCCGGCGGTCCGCAGAACTGGACGCGCGCGCCATCGGGCAGCGTCGCGCCGAGCAGCGGATGTTCGCGGTTGATCCCTTGGTGGCTGACCCGCGCGACCTGTTCGGCCAGCCGCTGGACCAGCATATCGGTAATCGCGTCGGTCTCGATCCGCTGCATCCCGCCCGGCGTGGCGGCGTCCTCGATCCACACCTCGCCGGGGCGATTGACGATGATCTCGGTCACCGTGTCCCGGTCGAGCCACTGGCGGAACGGCGAGAGATAGGCGTCGAGATAGACGCTCCCTCCCCCCGTGGCGCCCGGCACCTGCCGGTCGGCAGCACAGCTCGCAGGGGTCAGAGGCTGGATATCGGCACTCATGATCGGTCGTTCGCCCAGCGCTCAGACGCCGGAGAAATCGAGGTCGCGCGCGGTGAACACGCGGATCGGCTCACCCTGGCGCACCCGCACCACGGGGCCGAGCTGGCTGTCCTGCGACACCGCAGCGGCCGCCGCCGCCTGCCCGCCGCCACCGACGATGACCGAGGCACCGCCCGAACCGATCGCCGACAGGCCGCCGACCACGGACAGCAGCATCGCGGACCCGAAGCGCTGGAAGAAGCGGCTGTCGACATCGCCCGGCAGGCCGGTGGTGCCATCAAAGCCGATCCCCGGCGATTGCAGGTTCACGCTCGCCCCATCGGGGCGGATCAGGCGCGTCCAGATCACGTAGGCGCGCTTCTGCCCCGCCTGCAGGCCGGACTGGTACTGGCCGACGAGGCGGCTGGAGCGCGGGATCAGCACGTTCTTGCCATCGAAGCTCTTCACATCCTGGCTCACCACCGCGCGCACATAGCCGGGCACGTCGGTATCGATCGCGGTTTCGAGGATCGCGGGGATCAGTGTGCCCTGCGTCACCGTGGTGCCCGGATTGGCCATCGCCTGCGCGCGCGCAGTGCTGCCGCCCACGCCGCCCACCCGGCTGGCGAAATCGCCCGCCGCAGTGCCGGTCGCGCCATTGCTGCCGGGGGCGGCAGCGGCTTCGGGCAGAGCGCTGGTTGGCACGCTGGCGACCGCCCTGCCCGACGCGTCGAACACGATCGTGGGGCTGTTGTTGGGGTTGGACGCTGTGCCCGGGGCAAGGTTGGGATTGTTCGAGAGGATCGGTGCGGGTGCAGGGTCCGCGCGCACGACCTGCTGCTGCGGTGCAACGCCGGTCGTGACCGGGGCCGGGTCCACCGCGATCGCGGCGGGGGCTGCGCCAGTATCGGCGGCCACGTCGCCCGCGGGAGTAGCGTCCGCGTCGTCCAGCCGGGCGCTGTTCATGCTCCACAGCGTGACCAGGCCGAGAGCGGCGACGATCGCGATCCCCGCGACCATGCCCATCGTGTCCGAACTCTTCTTGTTCGCGACGCTGGGCAGTACGCTGCGGCTGGCGAGATCGATCACCTCCGCGCTCTGGTTCTCGCGCGGGTCCGTATCGTGGGCCCCGTTGGCAAAATCGCCATCGGTGGGGCGTTTCTTGGGCGGCATCTTCATTGCGAGGCGCATAGTTCGCTTCCCTTCCTCGGCGGCCCTAGCGGCCACCCCCGACCGGCCCGCTTGCAGCGGTTGCCCGGACCGGACCATTGTTCACCAATACAGCCTTTTCGCGGCCCGAGCGCAGGATGATCTGCCTCGGCACGCCATCGACGATCACCGTGTCTCCGCGCACGGTGGAGTTTACCGGGCCTTCATCGCCCTCGTAATTCTCGATCAGAATCGCGGGCACGGGCCGCTCCTGCTCCCACCTGAGGTAGGTCGATCGGCCATCGTCGTAGACCTCATCGGGATACAGCTCGCGCTGGCCAACGGGCTCCCACTTGAAGTTGAGCAGCGCGGGGTCGACCACCGCGAGCGGATCGTTCGCTGCCGCCAGCTCGACCGGATTGGCCTCCTGCACAGGCCCCGCCGCCAGCTGTGCCTCGGCCTCTTCCTCCGGCGGCTCCGGATAGGTGAAACGCAGCACATACAGCGGTTTGGCGCGCGGACTTGCGACCAGATCGAACAGATAGGTGTGGCGGTTGGTGACCACCGTCATATTGGTCTGCGCGCTTGGCTCGAGCGGTTTGACGAACAGCAGGTTGGCGCGCTGGTTGGGCGTCACCTGCCAGGCGTTGGAATCGCCGATCGCGACATTCTCGATCGATTCATCCTCGCCGAACTGGATCGTCGCCTGAACCTTGGTCTTGCCCTGGATCACCACGACCTCGTCGGGATCGTACAGGCGTTCGACCAGCCGGGGGTCGTCGGCCAGAGCCGGGCTCGCGACCATTACTGCGAGAAAGGCGAGCGCTGTGTAACGCGCGGCGATCATTTCATTTTCTCCGTCTGGCGTCCTGCGCCCGAAGCGCCGGATGCAGTCTTGAACCGCGTGCCCAGGCCGCTGGTGCGCGAGGCTGCCTTGCTGGCCACGCCAGCATGTCCATCCGCTGAAGAGGTGGCGTAAACCTTGGTCACGCGGGCGCCGCCAGAGCCATCCGCGCCGCCACGATTGCCAAGATCGTTTGCCGCCATGGTCGGGGTGGCGGCGACAACCGCCGTACGGCGCGCCGCGCTCGATGGGGCGGGCTGAGAGGCGCTGGCGCTGTTGTAGACGCTGGGCGCTGGAGCTGCGGGGGCGGGCGCGCTGGCAGTCGACCGACCGCGATCGCCGTCGGAATTGGCGAGGCCGAATACGGTCCACCCGCCGACCAGCGTACCCATCACCTTCAGCACCATCACCATCAGCGCGACGTGCACCGCGCCGATCATGAAGAAGGCCATCGCCGCGCGCGCCGGAATATCGCCGGGTACGGCGACCAGCGAAGCCAGAATCGGTACCGACATCTCGAGCATGATCGACCCGCCGAGCACCGCAAACAGCGGGGTCAGCCCCATCATCGTCAGCCCCTTGAGCCAGCCGACGAACAGCCCGCGCGTGCCATCGAACAGCGCCATCACCAGGAAGATCGGACCGAGCGCGACCAGCAATGCCAGCGCAATCCGCGCGGTCACCAGCAGGCCCACGGTGCCGAGCATGAACAGCAGCGCACCCATCCACAGCATCCCTGCGGGCGAGAAGGTCTCGATATCGGTCTGCCCCTCGCTCGCCTGCTGTACCGCGGCGAAGACGACGTCGATCTTGGTCGCGAAGGTCTGCGTTGCGGAGCCGCTGTCTCCGGTCAGCACGCTCGCCAGCCAGTCCGGCCCTTCGACGAAGATGTTCCAGAAAACCGCCTGATAGGCGATCCAGCTGGTCACGAAGGTCAGCACCAGACCGATCCGCAGCATCCGCGGGGTCAGCGTGCTGACACCCAGCGTGCTGCGCCCGGTCACCAGCTGGATCGCGAAGAATGCGACATATAGCGTCAGCATGATGGTCAGCACGGTGACCATCACGCCGCCCGGCGCGAACAACCGCCCGAAGGTGGTGCCCGTCACATCGGCGGCAACGCAATTGACCGCCTCCAGCGCGGCGGCAACGCCGCCCGCGGCTTCGGACATCGCCAGATCGCAGGCGCCGGTCGGGGTCATTCGGCAGCCTGCTTGAACGGCAGGACAACGCTGTCGTCATCCACAGCGCCCTCGCTGCGCTCGCCCGGCCAGGCATGGCCGGTGAGCGCGGGGAACCAGTCGGCGGGATTGTCGCCCACCGCTTCGCGCAGCAGGTCGAGCCGGCGCACGCTGCTTTCGCGACCCGACAGGATCGTGAGGACTTCGGGCGCATTCGACAGGTCGAGCCGCACCACGACGCTCGCATCGGGCTGGCGCACGAGGAAGCAGCGGCTGTGCGCGGGCAGCGTGCGGATCAGCGCCAGCTCGTGGCTGGTGAGCCCGAACCCGTCGCAGTAATCCTCTGGCCGCGCGCGGCTGTTGGGCATGAACACCATGGTCGCGGTCTGTTCGACCAGCGCGGTCGAGATGCGGCTTTCCAGCGCATCGCGCGCGCTCTGCGTGGCGAAACCAACCAGCGCGTTGCGTTTACGCAGCGTCTTGAGCCAGTCGCGAATGCGAGCGGCGAAGACCTCGTCATCAAGCGCCTTCCAACCCTCGTCGATCAGGATCATCGTCGGCTCGCCATCGAGCCGCTCTTCGATCCGGTGGAACAGGTACATCATCGTCGGTGTGCGCAGGCGCGGATTTTCGAGCAGCGCGGTCATGTCGAAGCCGAGCGTCTTGCGATCGAGGTCCAGCTCGTCGGTCTCGTTGTCGAACAGCCAGGCGTGCTCGCCGCCATGGATCCATGCCGACAGGCGATCCGCCAGATCGCCCGGCTCGGGACGGCGCGTGCCGCTGAGCAGCTCGCGGAAATTGCGCAACCGGCGCAGGCTCGCATCGTTCTCGTACGCCGCATCGACCGCATGGCTGATCGTCTGGAGTTCCTCGGGCCCTTCGGCCTTCAGCATCACGCCCAGCCAGTCGCGCAGGAAGGCGCGGTTTGCAGGCGTGTCGGGCAGCGCGAGCGGATTGAAACCCGAAGGCTCGCCCGCATAGATCCGGTCGTAGCGCCCGCCGATCCCGCGCACGAACAGCTCCGCGCCGCGATCCTTGTCGAACAAAATGGTGCGCGGATTGAACTTCTGCGCCTGCGCGGCGAGGAAGTTCATCACCACGGTCTTGCCCGAACCCGACGGGCCGATGACCGAGAAGTTGCCCAGGTCGCCATTGTGGAAGTTGAAGAAGAACGGCGTCGCGCTGGTCGTTTCCAGCAGCGTCACCGCCTCGCCCCAGTGGTTGCCCTCGGCCTGCCCCAGCGCGAAGCCGTGCAGCGAGCCGAAGCTCGCCATATTGGCCGAAGAGATCATCGCGCGGCGCACGATATACTGCTCGTTGCCGGGGAACTGCGCCCAGAATGCAGGCTCTAGGTTGGTATCCTCGCGGACCACTATAGCACCCGTATCGGCCAGCGCGGCGGCGCAGGCGGCGGTTGCATCGTCGAGCCTGGGGAGCGTCTTCTCACGCACCAGCACGCTCAGGTGATGATCGCCGAAGCCGACCGCGCCATTGCCCAGCGCATCGCGCGCGGCGAGCATGTCCGCACGCTCGGCCTGCGCTTCCTCGTCGACGGAGCGCAGGCGGCGGATCGCCAGATCCATCCGCTCGCGCGCGGTGGTCCGTTCGGACGGGGCATAGCTTTCCGAAACGACCATTTCGTAGGGCAGCCGCAGCAGCCCATCGAGCAGGCCCGGGCTGGTCGCGTCGGGATAATCCTTGAGGCTCAGCATCGCGGCGAAATCGGGATCACCCGAGCCGCGCAGCTCCATCGCGTCGATCCCGAAGCTCGCCCGGCGATAGGGCAGCATGTGGCCGATGTCGCGGTCTTCGGCCGGACGGCGGACCGGCTGCATCTCGCCATTATAAAGCGCGGAGAGCAGCTCGAGAATTTCGGAATTGGTGTAGCCCTTGGGGCCGGTGTAATCGCCCAGCAGCGCCGCCCCGTAGGGTTGCAACGAGGCGACCAGGCCGGTCGCAGCCGCGCGCAGGGAGCGCAAGTCCTTGGGATCGACCTCGACCGCCTGCTTCTTGCGGTTGCTGAGCGCCTTGCCCGCCTTCTCGACCCAGCCCGCCTTGCCGCGTGCGGGGCGACGGATCAGCGTGACGAACTGGTCGTTGATGAACAGCGATCCCGAGCCGAGCCGCTCCTTCCACCGCGCATCTATATGGCGCGCGAGCGGGTCTTCGAATTCGGCGTCCAGCTCCACCTCCACCCGGCGACGGATCACGTGGTGATACATCACGAAGCGGCTGTCGAGCGTGCTGCGCAGCATCACCTCGCGCGTGGCGGCATGGGCGTTGAGCGCTTCGGTATCCTCGGTCTCGAACAGCAGGCCGGGCACCTGAATCGCGGTCAGCAGCGCGCCGTCGCGCAGCATCAACGTGTGCTCGTCCACCAGACGCGCAAAAGGCAGCCGGTCGCCGACGCGGGCTTCCTTTGCGCTCCAGGCAGCAGCTCCGATCCATTTGCTCATGCGTCGACCCTCCTAGGTCGAGTTCAGGCGGCGTAGCTGTTGCAGCCCCACCGCTTGTAATTCTTGACCCGCGGGCACTTGCTGACCTTGGTGATCCACAGGTCGAAGATGCGCGGTTCGCGAAGGCAGGCGAAATAGCCGATGCCGTGCATCGCGGCGGCGACCGGCAGCGCCAGCCAGCTGCCGGTGATCAGAAACACCTCGGTGGTGACGCCGATATTGATGATGAAATAGTTCAGCGTCACGCCCGCAAACATCTGCGGACGGGTCAGCGCACGGTGGACCGGATGGCGAACGAGCTGATCCATTCGTCTGTCCCCTTCCCCCGGCCTAGCCCGCCGCCGCCTGGATGCCCGCGACGATCGAGGCGGCACCGAACAGAATGAACACGCCGATGATCACGGTCGCGCCGAAGCGCCAGTTCATCCGGCCGGTCAGCATCATGAAACCGACCGCAGCCACCGCCATCACCGCGACCGCCGTGGCGACCGAGCCGAGCAGCGTGCCCTGCAGCCACGCCAGCGCGTTGACGATCGGCCCCGCGCCCTGCGGGTCGTTCGCCTGGACCTGCGCGAGTGCCGCGCTGGGAGAAACCAGCGCCAGAAGCGTCGCAAATCGGGAAAGCGGGTTCATCTTCATACCTTTAGTCGTTCCGTGAATGATTAGAGAGGCGACCCATGATCGCCGCCACGTAAGCTTGCGTCTCGCGGATGCGCGGCACGCCATTGGCGCGGATCACCCGTCCGGGCCCCGCGTTGTAGGCGGCCAGCGCCTTCTCCAGGTCGCCGTCGAACCGGTCGAGCTGTTCGCGCAGGTAGCGCGCCCCGCCCTCCAGATTGGCGAAGGGATCGTCCGGGTTCACGCCCAGATCGCGCGCGGTGCCGGGCATCAGCTGGGCCAGGCCGCGCGCGCCCACCGGGGAGCGGGCATCGGCGCGCCAGCGGCTTTCCTGCCACACCAGCGCCTCGATCAGGCTGGGGCTGAGATCGAACCGCGCGGCAAGCTCTGCCACCTTGGCCTTGTAGGTATCGGGAACCGCGCGTGCGGTTACTCGGGGGTCGGACGTGACATGCGCAGGCACGTCTTCCAGCACCGCTTCGCCATCGAGCGCGGCGAGCTGGGCCGGCGTCATCGACAGGTCGCCCGCGGGCATGCCTGCCTGCTGGCCCGCGATCCAACGCGCGCCATTCTCTCCGATTTCCATTACATCGGCCCGCGCCGGGGCCGAAAGCAGGGTAAGGGAGGCGAGAATCGCCAACCGACCCGTTGTCCCGAGAATCATCGAGCCCTCCGTCCAACCGCCTTGCGCATCATACATGACAGCGCAGTGACATATAGCTGAACGGTTCCAGCCCGTAATCCCGATTTCGCAACGGCTTGTCGCCGCAAATCGCGCCCGCCCGGGTCGGGAAGGCACGAATTGCGGCGACGAAAAGCACATGCGCGGGCCATCCCTGGGACGGCCGCGCGCACGCAAGATTTTTGGTCCGTTGTTAGCGGGTGGCGACCTTGTCGCGCTGCTGGGCGAACTCGCCCCGGTCGAGCATACGGAGCCCGTCACGCGCCAGATCCGCCGGATAGACGTAGCGTCCGTCGGTGGTTTCCAGCGTATAGTCGATCCGCATGCTGCGGACCTTTTCGAACGCGCGGCGGGCAGCTTCGGTCTCGCCCTGCTCGGCCAGCTTCACACCCAGGTTGAGAAGCGCAGCAGGGTCTTCCTGCGATTCGATCAGCGCGATCGGCGTCGGCGCGAGCGGCTCGGCGGCAGGCGCTCCCTGAACCATCATGGCACCCACGATCAGACTTTGGACAATCATGTTTCGCTCTCCTGTTTTCTGGAGACTTTTATGAACTTCCTGACCCGGAAGTGCAACAAAACTGAAACATTGTCATCTTTCCGTCACGCCGCCGGAGACGAAATCGGCGGTCTTCCGATGCTTTCACCCAAGATTCGGAAAATGACGCGTTGTCACAAATAGTGCTTTCGCCAAGAAAACGCGCCGGTCAGCTATCCGCCGGGCGCTTCATCTGAAGCCCGCTACGCTTGCAGCTGGCAACCAGATCGCCATGCTGGTTGAACGCGCGGTGCTCGAACGTCACGATCCCGGCATTGGGGCGCGACTTGCTTTCGCGCAGGGAGACGATCTCGGTCTCGATCCGGATCGTGTCGCCGTGGAACAGCGGCTTGGGGAAGCGGACCTCGTCCCACCCCAAATTCGCCACAGCCGTACCCAGCGTCGTGTCGTTGACCGAAATGCCGACCATCACCGAGAGCGTGAAGCACGAGTTGACGATCCGGGTGCCGAACTCGGTGCCCTTCATGTATTCCTCGTCGAGGTGCAGCTGCGCCGGATTGTGCGTCATGCAGGTGAACATGACGTTGTCCGTTTCGGTCACCGTGCGGCGGATCGGGTGATCGATCACCTGCCCCACTTCCATATCGTCGAACCAGATCCCGGCCATGTGCATCTCTCCTTTGCTTGAATGCGTTTGTGGCGGGCGTAGCTGCGGCTCTCCGGCCCGCAAACCATTTTCCTACTCGAACCGATCTGGTTACGTGATGCAGCTCCAACAATCCGGAGTCGTCCCATGCCCCTCATCGAAAGCCTGATCGGACCCGTCGCCTCGATCATCGACAAGATCATCCCGGACAAGGAAGCGCGCGCCAAGGCCAAGCTCGAACTGCTCGCGCTGGAAGGATCACAGGAACTCAAGGCGATAGAGGCGCGCATGTCCGCAATCGTGGCCGAGGCGCAGTCGGCGGACCCGTGGACCAGCCGCGCGCGCCCCAGCTTCCTCTACGTGATGTACGCGATGATCCTGTTCGCGCTGCCGATGGGCATCCTCTCCGCCTTCGATCCGCGCATGGCGGTAAACATCGGCAACGGCATCACCGCCTATCTGCGCGGCCTTCCCGAAGAACTCTACGCGCTCTTCGGCACCGGCTACCTCGGCTACACCGCCGCGCGCCAGTGGGGTAAGGTCAAGGGCGTGGAGCGGTAGGGATGTCGCCGCGCTTTTCGCGTCACACCTCACAATTAATATTGTTCGCAATATAATTTCCCACTACCCATCTCTTCATCAAACCAAAGGATCTGATGATGAGCACTCTCTACAAGACACGCGTCAATGCCTACGGTGGGCGCAGCGGCACGATCAAAAGCGAGGACGGCATCCTCGATATGGCGCTCGCCCTGCCCAAGGAACTGGGCGGCAAGGGCCGCGCAACCAATCCGGAGCAGCTGTTCGCGGCAGGTTATGCCGCCTGCTTCGAGAATGCCGTGATCCACGTAACCCGTGCACAGGCCCACAAGGTGCGCGACGAGGATATCGAGGTTTCTTGCGAAGTTGGGCTGGTGCCGAACGGCGAAGACGGCTTTAAGCTGGTCGTGGCGCTCGATGCCGAGATTGCCGGTGTCGAACAGTCCAAGGCCGAGGAAATCGTGAAAGCTGCCCACGCCGTGTGCCCCTACTCCAACGCGATCCGCGGCAATGTCGACGTCACTCTGACCGTCTTCGCGCAGTGAGCGATCCGGTGGCAACATCACGCGAACGGGATGATCCCCTGCTGCTCGATCGGCAGATCTGCTTTCCCCTGTATGCTGCCACCAACCTGCTGAACCGGCGGTACGGGCCAGTTCTCCGACCGCTCGGACTCACTTATCCCCAGTATCTTGTCATGCTGGTGCTATGGGAAGAGGAGCCCCAGACCGTCGGCAGCCTTGGTGCGCGCCTCTATCTCGACAGCGGGACATTGACGCCCCTGCTCAAGCGGATGGAAGCGGCCGGCCACATCACACGGTCGCGCGATCCGGATGACGAACGGCGCGTGGTCGTAGGGCTTACCGAAAAGGGCAGAGCCTTGCGCGAGCAGGCCCTGCACGTGCCCGAGACCATCGCCAGCGGACGAACTCCCGAGGGAATCGAGGAACTCGGCAACAGCGTGCGAAAGCTCGTCGCCCTGCTAGCGGATCAGAATTCGAAAGCCTGACCCCCTTACGAGCTTAGCTCCCCGCTATCCGAGCTCGACGCGGCGTGATCAGCGGTCTGGAGCGGCGGCAGGCCCTTTTCACCACCGCTCCGATACAACTGGCTAAAGCTTGACCGCTGCGTTGCCGCCATCCGCCCATAGAGCCGAACCCGTCACGAAACTGGCCATGTCGCTGGCGAGGAACAGCGCCGCCTGCGCAATTTCGCAAGGGTCTGCGATTCGCTTCATGGCGTGCAGGCTGGCGGCCCACTCGCGCTGATCCGCATCGCCGGCCATTTCGGTGGCGGTCCCGCCGGGCAGCAGCGCATTGGCGCGAATCCCCTGCGCGGCATAATCCGCCGTGATCGCCCGGACGAGCCCCATCAGCCCCGCCTTCGCAGCGGCATAGGGTCCCATTCCAGGCAGCCCCACACTAGTCCCGACGAAGCTGCCGGTGAACACCAGCGCTCCGCCGCCCCCGGCAAGCATCGCCGGAATCTGGCTCCGCGCTCCCAGAAAAGCGGCTGTCAGGTTCGCGTCGACAACCTGCGTCCACGTCTCGATGCTCGTGTCGGCCAGCGGGCCCATTTCGCCCACCAGGCCAGCATTGTTGAACGCGACATCCAGTCTGCCGAAGGTATCGAGCGCGGTGGCGACGGCATCCCGATGCGTATTCTCCTGCGTAACATCGCCGACCACGACCCTCACCTGGCCGCCATCCCGTTCAATTTCGGCTGCGACCTCTTCGAGACGGTCCGCCCGCCTTGCGACGAGGACGAGCGAGGCCCCATGCTCTGCGAACAGGCCGGCAGCGGCTCTGCCTATGCCAGCACTAGCTCCGGTGATGATTGCCGCTTTGCCGTCGAGTAATTTCATGATGTGCGCTCCTATTGCGCGGCAACGCGATAGGGGTGGGTGCCGCGCCGATGCGTCCCGGAACATGCGTTCAAACGGGGCTCGCTCGAATTCGCCTAGGGACAGGCGTCGCGCCGCGCTTCCTTGACGTCTCGCCAGACGCTACGCGCAGCGGATGAGCACCACTATCTTCATCTTCAACGGCCCCAATCTCAACCTGCTCGGCACGCGCGAGCCGGAGATCTACGGCACCACCACGCTGGCCGAGATCGACGCGGCGTGCGTCGCCAAGGCGCGCGAGCACGGCCTTTCTGTCGATTTTCGCCAGAGCAACCACGAAGGCGTGCTGGTCGACTGGATACACCAGGCGCACAAGGCGAAGGCGCGCGCGATCATCATCAACGCGGCGGCCTATACCCACACCTCCATCGCGCTGCTCGATGCGGCGAAGGCGGTCACCCCGCCGGTGATCGAGGTGCACCTGTCGGACCCGCACACGCGCGAGGAATTCCGCCACAAATCCTATATCGGCGAGGCTGCCGTCGCCTGCTTCAAGGGAAAGGGGCTGCAGTCCTATCTCGACGCAATCGACGCGGTTGCCGCCCTCTAAACCTTGCATGAACGCGGGCAGCAGCGCATACGCCCCTCTTCCCCCATTCACCGATCAAGGTTGTCCATGGCAGAACATAGCCGCAATTCCGGTCGCAAATCGAAAATGAACGTCGACATCGAGCTCCTTCGCGAGCTGGCAGAACTCCTTTCCGATACCGGCCTGTCCGAGATCGAGGTGGAGGATGGCGATCGCAAGCTGCGCGTCGCGCGCGAGCTGCACGCCGCATCCTACACCGCCGCTCCGGCCCCACAGGCCGCACCCACCGCGGCTCCGGTTGCGCAGCCGCAGGCCGCGCCCGCCGCAGCCGATAGCGGGTCGGATCTTTCCAACGCAGTCCCCTCGCCCATGGTCGGCACGGTCTACCTCGCGCCCGAACCCGGCGCGGCGGACTTCATTTCGGTCGGGGCGCAGGTCAAGGAAGGCCAGACCATCCTGATCGTCGAGGCGATGAAGGTGATGAACCCGATCACCGCCCCGCGCAGCGGCACGGTGAAGGCGATCCTGGTCGACAACGCCCAGCCGGTCGAGTTCGACCAGCCGCTCGTCGTCATCGACTGAGGACGCTACCAATGGGCATTACCCGCATCCTGATCGCCAATCGCGGCGAAATCGCCTTGCGCATCCATCGCGCGGCGCACGAAATGGGGATCGAAACGGTCGCGGTGCACTCCACCGCCGATGCCGACGCGATGCACGTGCGGCTCGCGGACCATGCGGTGTGCATCGGCCCGCCGAGCGCGACCGACAGCTATCTCAACATTGCCAACATCATCTCGGCAGCCGAGATCAGCCAGGCGGACGCGATCCATCCCGGCTATGGCTTCCTGTCCGAAAACGCCAAGTTCGCCGAGATCGTCGAGGCGCACGACATCAAGTGGATCGGCCCCAAGCCGGAACATATCCGCACGATGGGCGACAAGGTCACCGCCAAGAAAACCGCCGGCGACCTGGGCCTGCCGCTGGTCCCGGGCAGCCCGGGTGCGGTCGAAAGCGTCGAGGAAGCAAAGCGGATCGCTGCCGAAATCGGCTATCCCGTGCTAGTCAAGGCGGCGAGCGGCGGCGGCGGTCGCGGCATGAAGGTCGTGCCCGAGGAAAGCCAGCTCGAAAGCCTGATGAGCCAGGCCAAGTCCGAAGCAAAATCCGCCTTCGGTGACGACACCGTCTATCTCGAGAAATATCTCGGCAATCCGCGCCACATCGAATTCCAGGTGTTCGGCGACGGCAACGGCAATGCGATCCATCTGGGCGAGCGCGACTGTTCGCTCCAGCGGCGCCACCAGAAGGTGCTGGAGGAAGCGCCTTCCCCCGTGCTCACCTCTGCCGAGCGTGACCGGATGGGCAAGGTATGCGCGGATGCGATGGCGCAGATGGGCTATCGCGGTGCAGGCACGATCGAATTCTTGTGGGAAAACGGCGAGTTCTTCTTCATCGAGATGAACACCCGCCTGCAGGTCGAACATCCCGTGACCGAAGCGATCACCGGGGTCGATCTGGTGCGCGAACAGATCCGCGTCGCCGAAGGCCGGCCGCTGTCGGTCGCGCAGGACGAGATCGCGTTCAAGGGCCACGCCATCGAATGCCGGATCAACGCCGAAGACCCGTTCACCTTCGCCCCCTCGCCCGGCAAGGTCAGCTATTACCACTCGGCCGGCGGCATGCATGTGCGCGTCGATAGCGGGCTCTACGCCGGCTATTCGATCCCGCCCTACTACGATTCGATGATCGCCAAGCTGATCGTCTATGGCCGCACGCGCGAGGGCTGCATCATGCGGCTGAAGCGCGCGCTGGAGGAAATGGTCATCGAGGGCCCGAAGACCAACATCCCGCTGCACCAGGCGCTGCTGAAAGAGGCCGACATCCTCAACGGCGACTATTCGATCAAGTGGCTGGAAGAGTGGCTCGCGCAGCGCGAGAGCGAAAGCTAACGGCACTTGTAACTTACGCTTCGCCCCGCGCGACCCTATCCGCTGTCTTCACCGACAAGACGATCGCGGAAATAGGCGTGCGGGGCGGCTGATCCTCGCCCGCAGGAGGACCAGCCCATGCGTAAATTGATCTGCACCATTGCCGCAATTTCCCTGTGCGCCGGAACCGCGGCGTTCGCTTCCCAAAGCGAGACCCGACCCGGCGAAGCCGGAGCCGCGCTGGCCGAAGGGGAAAACAAGATGGCCTCCGAAGGGGATATACTAGAGGATCGCAGCTACGATCTGGCGAAGGACTGGGGCAAGCCGACCGCCGAGGGCAAGACCGGCGAGATTTTCAGCCAGATGCGCGTCAACCACGCATTCGGCCGCCATCTCAGCACCGGCGGTTTCCGGCAGGACGTCCTTTTCGGCTTGGACAGCAAGGCCAACCTCAAGGTTGCGATCCTCGATGCCGGGATCGGCGATAGCTGCGAAAATCTGGCAGAAGACACTTTCGCAGTGACCCTCGCTTCTAGAGCGGGAAGCCTGACATTGGACAGCGCCACCACGCGCAAGTTCACCGCAGGGGAGAAGAGCGGGTGTTTCGTCCAGATCGTTGGCAACTGGAGCGCGTTGCGCGATTTCCTGAACCAGTCGGGTGACCTGCCCGTCCTGGTCAGGCTCAATGTCAGTGGCAAGGATTACCCGGTTTTCGCCAGTTTCCCCGGCACGAAGAAGCTGTTCTGGCAACCCGCCAGCCTGATGAAGCTACGGCAGAACTTCGCGGTGACGGGCGGCTGACTTCAGGCGGACGGCTTGTCGGCATGCCATCCGCGAATCATGAACGCCTGGAAGAACGGCACCGGCACCGCAAAGCCTGCCTCGCGCCATAGCGCCTCGGTTTCCGCCGGGCCCATCACGCCCAGCACGTTGCGCAAGGTCTCGCCCAGCGAGGCGAGCGATTCCTCGTTCGCGCCCATCAGCGCCTGAACCTGCTTCCAGTCCTCGACCATCCCGGGAAATTGCGGCGCGTCGAGGTCGCTGCTGATCTCTGCGCTGAGAAAGCGTCCGCCCGGCGCGAGCCGATCGTAAATTGCGCGGTAGAACGCGGGGCGATCCGCGCGCTGCACGAAATGGGCGACGAACAGGCTGACCACCGCAGCAAAATCGCGCTCAGCCACATCGTCGACATAGCCGTGCACCAGTTCGCACCGCTCGCCGATGCCTGCCTCGTTCAGGCGATGCCGGGCAATCTCAAGCATTTCCGCCGAAGGGTCGACACCCACGAAGGTCAGGTCCGCACGCGCGCTGGCGAGAGCGAAAATATCCGCCCCCGTCCCTACTCCGACGCATAGCACGCGGGCACTTTCGGGCAGCGATGCAAGCGTCAGCCGCATCAGGAAGTGCAGGCCCTCGGAAATCGGGGCGAGCCGGTTGTTCCGCTCGTCGTAACTATCGGCGACCTTCTGGTCGAAGAAGCCGGAGGTCGAATGCGATGCGTCCCTGCTCATTGATACAATGTATCATTTGAATGACGCACTGTCTCGCCCATTCTTGCAGTTGGAGGGAAATGACGAGAGAACGGGCAACCCCGCCAACGCCCGTCTATTCGAAGGTGAAGCCTGCCGCCTTGGCCTCCGCAATCACCTCCGCGCCCGTCTGGCGCGGGTGATCGCCCTCGATCCGGCACCAGTCGGCGCGCTCGTCGATGAAAATCTCTTTCTCGATTGCGTGGTGCACCGCACCGTCGAACAATCCTGCGGAAAAGCTCCGGTTGCCCGTCGGCAGGAAACGGTACCACAGCCCGCTGCCGCACTGCTTGCAAAAGGCGCGGCTGGCCCACTCGCTGGAGCGGTATTCGGTGACGAACTCCTCACCCGTTACCGTCGCCGCGGAGCCCCTTTGTGCGGCATAGAATGCACCGCCCCAGCGGCGGCACATGTCGCACTGGCAGATTTCCACCTCGTGCGATGGCCCGGCCAGCACGATGGTCACCTCGCCGCACAGGCAATGGCCGGAAAGCGGTTCGGAAGAAGTCACTCCCGCCCCCGCTTACCTGAGCGGAACGCCCGGGGTATATTTGCTGGTGCGGATCGTCAGAGAGGTCTTCACGCTCGCCACGTTGGGCGCAGGGGTCAGCTTGCTGGTCAGGAATTCCTGGAAGCTCTGCAGATCCCGGCTCACGATCTTGAGAACGAAATCGATCTCGCCGTTGAGCATGTGGACCTCGCGCACTTCGGGCAGATCCTGCATCGCCGCCTCGAACTCGCGCAGCGAATCCTCCGCCTGGCTCTTCAGGCTGACCATTGCGAACACCACGATCGCAAAGCCCAGCTTCGAGGGTTCCAGATCGGCGTGGTAGCCGCGGATCACACCCATATCTTCCAGCGCACGCACACGGCGCAGGCACGGCGGCGCGGTCAGCCCGACGCGGCGCGCCAGTTCGACGTTCGTTATCCGCCCTTCGGCCTGCAATTCCTGCAGCAGCTGCCGGTCGATCTCATCAAGATTGGCCACAGGCCCCCCTTCCGCAACAATCCATCATCCCTACCGCTGTCCGAACCAATCCTGGAAGGATCACCTTTGTTAATAATTCGGGCGGCTAACATTATTGTTCATGACAGCGAATGTCCCGCTTTGCAACGTGGGGACTGACTGTCATTCCTGCGCCGTGTTAAAGGGTTATGCACCATACACGTCGCGCCGCCCGGGCCGGCGGACAATATCGTATTTCTCCGGAGCCCGCGCCTCTTCCCGATCATGCAGTTCGACGATCGCCTAGCCACTGTTCTGCGCCAGAAGGCGAGCGCCAGCGCGGGTGCGCGCACGCAATATCGCCAGTTGCTGGACCTGCTCGGCCGTCCGCGCGAAGGGCGCGATCCGAGCCTGCTTGCCGCTGCGCGCCTGCGGCTCGAATCGCTCGCCGAAACCATCTCCGTGCGCGAGCGGGCGGAGATCATCCGCGAACAGGGCCGACGGCTCAGCGATCCGGAGCTGGTCGCACATTTCGCGGAAGGCGAGCCCGACGTCGCCTGCGCCACCTTGTCCACCGCACGGCTCACGGAAGAGCAGTGGCTCGAGCTGATTCCCGAGCTACCGGTGCGCGCGCGCGGATTCATGCGTCTGCGCCGCGATCTGCCCGGAAAGGTGGAGGACCTGCTCGAAAGGCTCGGCGTGCGCGACCGCGCGCTGCCGCTGCCGGACGCAGAAGAGCCGCTGGTGGAAGACGCGCCGACTGACGAAGCGCCGGTGGCTGAAGAACCGGAGCCCGAACCGGAGGACGACGACATCGTCGATGGCGAATTCACCGAGGTCGACGAGACCGCCGAGGCCGAGGCCGCGCATGCGGCCGCCGCCACAACCGCCAGCGACAGCGACAGCGAAATGGCTGCGGCGATCGGCGCGCTCGCGGCGGGTATCGCCGGCGCGCAGGCTGCCGCCCGGCCCGAATCGCCTCCTCCTGCCGATCGCGAGCCCGCGCCGGAGCCCCAACCTCAGCCGCAACCGCAGGCGCAACCTGACGCGCAGGGTGAAATCGCCGCGCTGCGCCACCGGATCGAAGCCTTTCAGCGCGCCAAGGAAGAGAAGAACGCCGGGCGCGAACCGAGCAACAACGATGATCGCCACGCTGCCGCTCCGGCAGAGCCCGACCGCACCGCCCCCACCCTGCCCTTCACCGAAGCGAGCATCCGGCCGGAAGAGCTGACCGGCTTCGGCTTCGCGACCGACACCACCGGGACGATCGACTGGGCCGACAGCTTCGCCGCCTCGCGCGTGATGTATCTGGCGCTCCCCTCGATCCTGCCCGAGGAATTCGCCGAGGCGGTCGCGCTGCAGCAGCCGCTGCGCGCCGTGCAGGTAAAGCTCGAAGGTGGCCCGGCAATCGAAGGCGACTGGATTCTCGATGCCCACCCGCGCTTTTCCAGCCCCGATGGGCGCTTCCTCGGCTTTGCGGGCGGGATGCGCCGTGCGCTGGAGGCGGAGGAGCCTGGCAACCACAGCGATCGCCTGCGCCAGCTGCTGCACGAGCTGCGCACGCCGGTGAACGCGATCCAGGGCTTTGCCGAGGTCATCCAGCAGCAGGTGGTCGGCCCCGTCCCGCACGATTATCGCGCACTTGCCGCAGGGATTGCGGGCGACAGCGCGCGCATGCTCGCCGGGTTCGACGATCTGGAACGCCTCAGCCGTCTGGAGAGTGGCCAGTTGCGCCCGGCCGGCGGCGATGCGGATATTGCCGCGATCTTCCGCCAGCATGTCGCGCAACTGATCCCGATGCTGCAGCCCCGCAGTGCGAGCTTCGTCGCCACGCTGGGCGGGGTGTGCAAGGTCGATCTGGCCCGCGCGGACGCAGAGCTGCTCAGCTGGCGCATCCTCGCCACGCTAGGCTCGGCTGCCGCGCCGAGCGAGAAGCTCGCGCTGACGCTGGAAACCCACGCGGCGACGGCGCAACTCATCGCCGACCTGCCCGCATCGCTGAATGGCAGCGACGATATCTTCGCCGCGCGCGGCAAGCCGCTGTCGGTCGCGATCAGCGCCGGGCCGTTCGGCCCCGGCTTCGCGCTCCGCCTCGCACGGGCCGAAGCACATGCGATCGGCGGCAACCTACGGCGCGAGAACCGGCAGTTGATACTCACGCTGCCCGCTTTGACCGCAAGCGAACCCGCCGCTACTCAGCGTGGCGGAGTGCCCGAACACGCGGTTTGAACTGCGGGCGTGGCGCCCGACCTGACGGGGGCCAAAACCTATGCTGAGATTGCCGACGGCGGACCAGGCGGCGCAGTTCGCGCCCGGCTTCGCGCCCGTTTCGCTGCTGACCGTCGATACCGAAGAAGGCTTCGACTGGGACAAGCCCTTCACCCGCGACCAGCACGATCTCGACCACGTCGAGCAGATCCCCCGGTTCCAGTCCTTCTGTGAAGAGCTGGGCGTCTCGCCGCTCTATCTGGTCGACTGGCCGATCGTGCAGTCGGCCCGCGCGCGCGAGATCATCGGCGATGCGGTGCGGCGCGGCAAGGCCGAGGTCGGCGTGCAGCTGCACCCCTGGGTCAATCCGCCCTTCGATGAAGAAGTGAATACTTTCAACAGCTTCGCGGGCAATCTTCCGGCAGAGTTGGAGCGCGAGAAATTCACCCGCCTGCGCGATGCAATCGAGGAAGGCTTCGGCACCGCGCCGATCTCCTACCGTGCGGGCCGCTATGGGCTGGGCCCTTCGACCAAGGCGATCCTGCACGACACGGGCATTCGCGTGGACACATCGGTGCGCGCGCTGTTCGACTATTCGGAGCAGGACGGCCCCAATTACGAGGATTTCCCCAACCACCCATACTGGGTTTCGCGCGAGCCTGAGCTGCTCGAACTGCCGGTCACCAGCGTCTATCGCGGCGCGCTGAGACGATCGGGCGCGGCGCTGTTCCCCAAGCTTACCCGCATCCCGCGCGGTGCCGGGATCGCTTCGCGCACCGGCCTGCTCGAACGGGTACGATTGACGCCGGAGGGCACGCCGCTGGGCGCTGCGAAGAAAGCGGTCGATGCCGCACTCGATGCGGGGCTTCCGGTGCTGGTGCTGTCGTTCCACAGCCCCTCGCTCGCGCCCGGGAACACGCCCTACACGCATAGCGATGCGGATGTGGACCGGCTGTACGACTGGCTGAGCGGGGTTTACGCGCACATGGCGGCG
Organism: Alteriqipengyuania abyssalis; assembly: GCF_019857185.1. Taxonomy (GTDB): domain Bacteria; phylum Pseudomonadota; class Alphaproteobacteria; order Sphingomonadales; family Sphingomonadaceae; genus Alteriqipengyuania; species Alteriqipengyuania abyssalis. The sequence continues at coordinate 788,218 of NZ_JAHWXP010000001.1, forward strand.
CACAAGGTCGCGCCGAGCACGGTTGCCGACATCTGGGCAGCCGCCGACCACGATTGAGAGCCACTGCCCGCTTGCAGGCTCGCGCAATCGCGGCTAGCGCCCGGCCTTGCGATGGCATCGCGATCCGGGGGCCTGTAGCTCAGTTGGTTAGAGCTGGCCGCTCATAACGGCTAGGTCGCGGGTTCGAGTCCTGCCGGGCCCACCGGAAGCGACCGCCATAAGATATCCCGTGTCGGGGAGTAGCGCAGCCTGGTAGCGCATCTGCTTTGGGAGCAGAGGGTCGCAGGTTCGAATCCTGTCTCCCCGACCATTTTCGCCATCGCCCGAAAGAGGGCGGATGCCCGGCGTCTGGTCAGCCCCCCTGGGTAACGGCGACCACGAGCAGCACCACAACCAGCAGCAGCAGACCGATGACCATTGCCTTGCCCAGCATCTTGCGGTCGCGCCGGCGCTTGAAATAGGCCTGCCGACCTTCTTCGGTGTTGGGAATTCTGGTGGCCAAGGGGCACTCCTCATAACTTCGTCGGGCAAACCTTACTTTTCAGGGATTTGACAAGTCAAGTTACAGAGGCGGTTAAGCTGTCAATTGCCTATCCAATCCAGACTCGATTGCCTGAGGGCGGTTGCTCGTGATGCCGGATTGCACGGTGACGAATCGCCGCCCGCGCAGAACGCGGACCAGCCTCGATCGCAGGCGGATCGGGGACGAGCCCTGTGGCCCGCCCCCTCCACTTCTTACTCCGCCGGCTTGAACGGTTCGCGGGTGTTGGCGAGGATGCCCGCCACCTGCGTATAGACTGCGACGTTCTGGCGCAGCTGCGCCGGGTCGATCTTGTCCAGCGTGTCGTTGTTGGTGTGGTGCAGGTCGAAATAGCGGCTGCCATCCTGCTGCAGATCGATCAGCGCGCCGCCCTGGTCGCGCACGATGTTGATGTCCGCACCGCCGGTGGCGATTTCGCGCGAGGGCGCCACGCCAAAGCGGGCGACGGCACGTGCCAGCTTGCCGTAGAGATCGGGGTTGGAGGCGGTGAAGTTGCTGTCGATCCGCCAGATTCGGTCCGCCCCGAAATCGCTTTCGATACCGACCGCGATCGGTTCGTCGATATGCGCCTCGGAATAGGCGGTGCTGCCGAACAGGCCGACTTCCTCTGCCCCGGCGAACAGCACGCGGATGGTCCGCAGCGGCTGGCCCGCCTTGGCGACGTTGAGCGCGGCGGCCGCCACGATCCCGCAGCCGGCGCCATCGTCGAACGCGCCGGTGCCGTTCCACCAGCTGTCGAGGTGACAGGCGAGCAGCACGGGCGGCAGCGAGGGATCGCGACCGACGATCTCGCCGACCACGTTGCCGCTGGTCGTCTCTCCAATGACGCGCGGCGTCAGCACCAGCTTCATGGTGATCGGCTTGCCATCCGCGCGCGCGAACATCCGCTCCAGATTGTCGGCGTCCGGGTTGGACAGCGCGCCTGCCGGGGTCGGCTTCACACCGTCGGGGAAGCTGGTGCCGCCGGTATGCGGCGTCCGCTCGGTCTCGGTGCCGATGGAGCGGATCACGGTGGCGACGGCGCCCTTGCTCGCGGCCAGCCCTGCGCCGGTCCAGCGAACCGGGCCGGCAAAGCCGTAGCCCGAGCCGTCCTGAGTCGGGCGCATGTCGTGGCTGATGAAGGCGATCTTGCCGGTCAGCGAACCTTCGGGCGCGGCGGCGAGATCGGCGTAGCTGGGGAAGTAGACCACTTCGGCCTCGATTCCCGCTTCGCCCGTGCTGGCGCTGTTGCCCAGCGGCACGATCATCAGGTCCTGCGCATAGGGCGCGGTGACGCGTGCGGTCGCGTTGCTGCCGGGCACCCAGGTCTGCATCTGATAGGGTTCGTCAGCGACATTGCGGAAGCCATTGGCGCGCAGCCATGTCACCGCCCAGTCGCGCCCGCGCTGTTCCGCCTCGGTGCCCGCCTGACGGGGGCCGACCTCGGTGGTGATCCCTTCGACGAAGTCCCATGCGGCGGTGTCGCTTGCCAGCGCCTCATCGGCCACTGCGGAGAGCCGGTCGGGCGCCTCCTGCGCAAGAGCGGGAGAAGCCGAGAACGGGGCGGCGAGCGAAAGCGCAGCGAGCGCGACGAGCGATGTTTTCATGGCCCGCAGCGCTAAGCCACTCGCCGCGATCTGCCAAGCCTGTCGACAGTCGGAGGTGTTTTTGGGGAAGCCCGCTTGACGCGCCCCGCAAGCAGGCTTTAAACGCTATTGCGAAGCACTCGCAATGATAGACAGGGCTCAACCGATGACTTTGCACACGCTGCTCGCCACCCCCAATCTCGACGACATCGCGGCGATCCATGCCCGGCTGGTGTGCGCGATGCGCTACGTCCACCTCGCCCGGTGCGAGGGCAAATATAGCTGCCGCACGCTCGCCGCGCAGATCGGTACGCCGGACGCGGTGCGCCCGTTTCATGTCTTCATGGACGAGGCAGGCCGGGCATGGCCCGAACCGATCGCGCTCAACCGACCGTGCCAGATGGCGCTGAGCTATGACGAGATGCTGCTGGTCGACCTGTGCACCGCCGCCGCGCGCAACGAACGCGGGGTCTTCGACGAGCTGGTCGAGGACATGATCGGCCGCGCGGGTCGCAATTCGATCTGGACCGCCGCGCGCCGGTTGATGAGCACCGTGGTCGTAATCGTGCGCTAGGCACGAAGGCCGGTCACCAGAAGCGGCTGCCGGGAACGCCCTTGAACGGGCCGACCACCCGCGACGTGATCCACCCGCCATAGAATTCGCCCGGCTGCGGGGTCACGACCTCCCCATCCACCGTGATCCGGTCGAAGGGTGCGGGGTAGAACGCGACGTGATCGGTCAGGATGCGAAAACCGGGCGTGGGGTCGGCATAGCTCCAGCCGACCTTCGCCAGCCGGTCGCCCCCGGCGATGATATCCCAGTAGCGCGCCTGCCCCTTCCACTCGCATAGCGAGCGGCCCGGCGCGGGCTCCAGCACGCCATTGGCGATGTCTTGCGGGGGAATGTAATATTGCGGCGGATGACTGGTTTCGAGCACGCGGATCGCCGCCCGCGTCTCAGCGATCCGGACACCGCGATGCTCGATCACAATATGCACGTCGGTCGGTTCGGCAATCGCGGGGCGCGGATAGTCCCACACGCTTTCCTGCCCCGGGCCGGGCGGGATCGGATCGGGCCGTTTCATGCGGCGCACCTGCCGGTCATTCGAAGACCACCTTGGTGCCCTTCTCGATCGCCTTGGCGAGCGCGGCGGCATTCCAGTTGGTCAGCCGCACGCAGCCATGGCTTTTGCCCTTGGCGATGAAGTCCGGGTCCGGCGTGCCGTGGATGCCGTAGCCATCCTTGGTCAGGTCGATCCATGTCCCGCCGACCGGGTTGTTCGGGCCCGGGGGGAGGATGAAGGTACCGTCCGGCCCCCACTCCTGCTTGTCGCCATCGAAGGTGTAGTTGGGTTCGGGCGCGACGGTGTTGACCGCCATCGACCCGCTCGGGCTCGGGAATTCGACGCTGCCGATGCTGGCGGGGAAGCTTCCGACGATCTCGCCCGCGTCGTCGAACGCGACCAGCCTGCCCTCGTCCTTGCGCACTTCGAGCTTGGCAATATCCGCAGGCACCTTCTCGTTGCCGTGGCTCACGATCACCAGCTTGGTGCCCGCCTTGCCGAAATCGGCATCGGGGTTGAGCGCCTGCAGGAACTCCGCGTCCATGTGGAACCGCTCGGCCAGCATCTCCAGCGGGGTTTCGTAGCCCAGCGCATCCATCTTAGCCATGTCGGCGAAGTCTTCGGGCAGTTTCTCGAACGGCCCCTTCGCGTCCTTCTCGGTCACGGTGTAGGTGCGGAAGACATCGCCGCTCGTCTCTTCAAACAACGCCTGGAGTAGCTTGCCATCGACACCGCCATCGGCAGACATCCCGTGCGCCTCGCGGAAATAGCGGATCGCGCTGTCGGTATTGCTGCCGCCGAAGCCGTCGATCACACCGGGCGCGTGGGCCGTGTGGTCCAGCATCACCTGCACCGCGATCATCTCCGGAGTGCGGTCGCCGAGCATCTCCTGCGTCACGCCGTCGGGCAGTGTGAGCGAAAGCTTGCCATCGCTCACGCTCGCTTCCGGCTCGGCAGCCGTGCGCGGATCGTCGTAGCCGCCGGTCGCGGCAGGCGTCTCAGCCTTGCGCTCGACCGGCGCCTGTTCGTCCTTGTCGGTGTCGGTTCCCTGCAGGCCGCAGCCTGCCAGCGCGGTGAGGGAAAGGGCGAGGCAAAGCGGGCTGAAGATCCTGTTCATGCCACCCGAACGGCGGCAGCGCGCAAGCCGTTCCCCAACTAGCCTGCGATGCGCCGGGCAAGCGCCAGACCGGAGAGAAACGCGTTCTCGACCCGCGGGCCCGACAGCCAGTCTCCGCACACGCCGATGCGCAGCCCAGCGTCCCACAGCGCGCCCGCATCGTTCTTCTCGCACTTGGCGTAGCGCCAGAGGTGCGCGCTGCTGAACAGGACCGGCGGCAGATCGCCGACCGCGCGGGCGAAATGGGCGAGCAGTTCCTCGCCGACATTCTCCGCCTCCCGCTCCAGCTGGGCGCGCGACCAGCGGGGATTGGCCTGGATCACCCAGCATTCCCGATCCGCATCGCGCCCCGGCTTGGCCGAGTTGCGTGCCGCCCAGCCGATCGCGCCTTCATCGGCCAGAGTGTCGGGCGCATCGACCCCGCTCTCAAACGCGACCATTGCGGTCCAGCACGGTTCGCTTTTCACATCGCGCGCATCCTCGGCGAAATCGGGTGCGTGGACGGCTAGCAGCGGTGCCGCCTGTTCGGCGGGGACCGCGATCACCACCGCGTCGAACCGGTCGTCGGGCGCGCCCTCGCCCTCCAGTCGCCAGCCACCGCGTTCGGGCACCAGCCCCGCGATCCGCGTGCCGAAGCGCACTTCCAGAGCCTCCGCCATCGCCCGGATCGGCGCGTTCATCCCCGGCGTGCCGACCCATGCGCCGTCCTTCGCGGCGGGCCACGGGGCGACGATGCCGTCGGTCTCCCACGCGCGCACCTGCGTCTGGAACGCCATTTCGCGCGCGGTGAAATATTGCGCGCCGTGATCGAAGCGGAAGGTCGCCCCGTTATGCTCGACCCGGCGAGTCGCCATGCGCCCGCCGGGCCCGCGCCCCTTGTCGAACACCGCGACATTGTGGCCCGCCTCGACCAGGCGAGAGGCGCATGTAAGCCCGGCCATTCCGGCCCCGATAACTGCAACGTGCATAGAACATCCTGTCGTGTGGGTGCGCGGGCGGGCGGACGCTTGCCCCCTCGCCGCTTCGCGCCTATCTCACCGCCCAATTCCCGAACCCGACAGATTGATCCGAAGGACCCACGATGGCCGCGCAATACGCCTACGTCATGAAGAACATGACCAAGACCTTCACCGGCGCCCCCAAGCCGGTGCTGAACAACATCAACCTGCAGTTCTACCAGGGCGCGAAGATCGGCATCGTCGGGCCCAACGGCGCGGGCAAGTCGACCCTCATGAAGATCATGGCCGGGATCGACACCGAATTTTCGGGCGAAGCATGGCCGGGCGAGAACATCACCGTCGGCTACCTGCCGCAGGAGCCGGAGCTCGACCCCAACAAGACCGTGCTCGAAAACGTCAAGGACGGCGCGCGCGAGACCGCCGACATGGTCGAACGCTTCAACCAGATCGGGATCGAGATGGGCGAGGAAGACGCCGATTTCGACGCGCTGAGCGAAGAAATGGCGCAGCTGCAGGACAAGATCGACGCGGTCGATGGCTGGACGCTCGACAACCAGCTCGAAATCGCAATGGAAGCGCTGCGCTGCCCGCCCTCCGATGCGTCTGTCGAGAACCTGTCGGGCGGTGAGAAGCGCCGCGTCGCGCTGACCCGCCTGCTGATCCAGAAGCCGGGCATCCTGCTGCTGGACGAACCGACCAACCACCTCGACGCAGAGTCGGTCAACTGGCTCGAAAACCACCTCGCCGAATATGCCGGTGCGGTGCTGATGATCACCCACGATCGCTACTTCCTCGATAACGTCGTGGGCTGGATCCTCGAGCTCGACCGCGGATCCTACTACCCCTACGAAGGCAACTACTCGACCTACCTCGACAAGAAGGCCAAGCGCCTTGCTCAGGAAGAGCGCGAGGATTCGGGTCGCCAGCGCGCGCTGTCCGAAGAACTCGAGTGGATCCGGCAGACCCCCAAGGGCCGCCAGACCAAGTCCAAGGCGCGCCTGCGCAAGTTCGAGCAGCTGCAGGACGCGCAGAGCGACCGCAAGCCGGGTAAGGCGCAGATCGTGATCCAGGTGCCCGAACGTCTCGGCAGCCAGGTGATCGAGGCGCACAACATCTCGAAGTCGTTCGGCGACAAGCTGCTGTTCGAAGACCTGAGCTTCACCCTGCCCCCGGGCGGCATCGTCGGCATCATCGGGCCCAACGGCGCGGGCAAGTCAACTTTGTTCAAGATCATCACCGGTCAGGAACAGCCCGACAGCGGCACGATCAAGATCGGCGACACCGTGCACCTTGGTTACGTGGACCAAAGCCGCGACGACCTGAACCCGAAGAACAACGTGTGGGAGGAAATCTCCGACGGGCTCGATTACATGAAGGTCAACGGCCACGACATGAGCACGCGTGCTTACGTGGGCGCGTTCAACTTCAAGGGGCAGGACCAGCAGAAGAACGTCGGGAAGCTCTCCGGCGGTGAACGCAACCGCGTGCACATGGCCAAGATGCTCAAGGAAGGCGGCAACGTGCTGCTGCTGGACGAGCCGACCAACGACCTCGACGTGGAAACCCTGCGCGCGCTGGAAGACGCGATCGAGAACTTCGCCGGCTGCGCCGTGGTCATCTCGCACGACCGCTTCTTTCTGGATCGCCTCGCGACGCACATTTTGGCGTTCGAGGGCAACAGCCACGTGGAGTGGTTCGAGGGCAACTTCGAGGCTTACGAAGAGGACAAGCGGCGGCGTCTTGGCGATGCGGCGGATCGGCCTACGCGGTTGGCGTATAAGAAGCTGACAAGGTGATGAAAGTCGAGGTTTTCGCGGGAGAACATGGCGATACACTGCTCTTTGCAGGCGATTTCCCCGCGATGCCTCGGATTGGTGAAACAATCTCGAGGGACGCTGGTGGCTATTTCGAGTATTATGACGTGACTGACGTTTGGTATCGTCAAGACGGCGAATCTGGTCGGTTCAACGCTTGCGTTTCTGTGAAACTGAACGACTAGCTTGCAGGAGAGTGACGTCCAAAGAAGCCTGATCCCGGCTCGGGGGCAGGGATAACGTTGGTGGGGGTGTAGCGCCTATCCATCCCCGTCGGCCCGTGCTTGACACGGGCCAAGGCTTCTTCTGGCTTGGCGGGGAAATGGCGAGCCTTGGGCCGTGTCGAGCACGGCCCGACGATGTTGCTAGGGGTGTGCCTTATCCCCGCCGAACCATACGCCCCACAGGTCTTGCCACTCGGGGTTCTCCGCCTCGATCAGCGCGAATTTCCATTCGCGACGCCATTTCTTGACCAGTTTCTCGCGGGCGATGGCGGCTTCGATGTCCTCGTGGCGTTCGGCGTAGACCAACAGGGTCTTGCCGTTTTGCGCGACGTGATCCGAGCCCTCGCCATTGCGGTGCTGGTGTACCCGCGCGATCAGGTCTGCGGTCACACCGACATACACCCCGCCGCGATAGCGGTTGGCCATGATGTATACCCAGCCGCCCTTTTCCATGCCTGTGTCATGCCGGAGCGCGTGGCTGAAGAGAAGCCTTGGCCCGGATCAAGTCCGGGCCGACGAGATGGTGAGACCTTGCCCCCGTCCCTCCCCTCCGCTAACCAGCGCCCGTCATCTGGGGAGTAGCCCGCCGTCGCCCACGCGCAGCGGTTCCCTCGCGTCAACATACTCGGCCGAGAGGTCGTGGCGCAGGGGCGCGGAGTGATCCGCACGGGCAAGACCAATGGCACCTGACTTTCGCCTGGCCGGGCGGGAGGTCATGTGCCGTTGCTGTCTTGTTCGCCCGGCCCGGAGATAGTCAAAGTGGACGCCATCCTCACCTCTACCGCCGTGGTCGCGCTGGCCGAGATCGGCGACAAGACCATGCTGCTTGCCATCGTGCTCGCCGCGCGGTTCCGCGCGCCAGTGCCGATCATCCTCGGCATCCTTGTCGCGACGCTCGCCAATCATGGCATCGCCGCCTTCCTCGGGCACGCGATCGCAGGCCTGCTCGACGGGGAGTGGTTCCGCTATGCGGTGGGCATCGGCTTCGTCGCCATGGCGGCGTGGACGCTGGTGCCGGACACATTCGAAGACGACGACCAGCCCAGGGTCGGCCGCTTCGGCGCGTTCCTGACCACGGCAATCGCCTTCTTCCTCGTCGAGATCGGCGACAAGACGCAGATCGCCACCATCGCGCTCGGCGCGCAGTTCGGCAATGTGCTGCTGGTCACCATCGGCACCACGGCTGGCATGATGCTGGCGAACGTGCCCGCAGTGTGGTTCGGCAACGCGATTATCGAGCGCGTCTCGCTCAAGGCCGTGCGGATCATCGCCGCGCTGCTGTTCCTCGTCATCGGGCTGTGGGTGATCGCTCAGGCCGCCGGGATTCTTGGCGGTTAGGCGGCACGCAGGCTGTCGCCAAGGGAAGGTTAACCCTTTGGGAACAGGCAGTTGCACACACGCGGCAGGCGCAACCACCCTGTTTGCCGACCAAGAAAATGGTGGTCTGCCGCCAGAAATAGCACCCTTCATCTACAATGGACCGGTATTCCCATTTCCATTGCAGAGAAGACCCTCCCGGATGACCCTGAAGCTAAAGCTCTTTGCCTGCCTCGCGATCTTGAGCGCCGCCCTGTTGGCGCTCGCGGGGGCCTTCTATAACACCGCGCAAGATAACGAGGCGGCCTTTGAGACTATTCTGGTCGACCGGGTGGAGCCGCTCGCCGATCTCAAGACGGTCGCCGATACCTACGCGGTGCTGATCGTCGACAATGCGCACAAGGCGCTCAACGGCAATATCGGCTACGCCGAGGCCGAGCAGAACGTGCGCGAGGGGGAGGCCGCAATCAAGAAGGCCTGGGCATCCTATCGCGCGACCAGCATCGACGGTGAAGAGGAAGTGCTCTCGAAAAGGGCCGAAGCGCAGATGGCGGTCGCCGACGCGGCTGTCGAGCGGCTGGAAGCGCTGCTGAAAGCCCGCAACCCGGACGCGCTCAGGAACTTTGTCGAAAACGAACTCTACCAGACCATCGATCCGGTGTCCGAGACGATCGCAGCGCTGACCACGATGCAGATCGAGATCGCCAGCGATGTCACCGGGCAGGCCCTGAGCGAAACCAACGTAGCGCTGACCATTGCACTGGTCCTCGCCATTCTGGCGGTCGCGGCGATCGCGATCTCGATCTTCATCGTCACCCGCAAGGTCGTCCACCCGATCACCAATCTGTCGAGCGTGGTCCACGATCTCGCGAAATCGGGCGACGGGCAACTGCCGCATCTCGACCAGAAGGACGAGATCGGCGACATGGCCCGCGCGATCGACGCCTTCCTGAATGCCGTGCTCGAGAAGGACCGGGCGGCGGCGGCGGCGATCGCCCGCGAACAGAAGATGGTCACCGATACGCTGGCCGAAGGTCTCTCCGCACTCGCGGCGGGCGATCTGACCGCCGAGGTGACCGCGACCTATCCGCCGGCCTATGCCAGCCTGAAGACGAACTATAACGAAGCGGTCAAATCGCTGCGTGAACTGATCGAACGCGTCACCAAGGGGACCGATTCGATCCGCCTGAGCTCCAGCGAAATTGCGCAGAGCTCCGAATCGCTGGCACGGCGTACGGAGGCGAATGCCGCCAGCCTGGAAGAAACCTCCGCCGCGCTCGCCCAGATGAACGACCGGATCTCGCGCGGGGCCGCCGCGGCCAAGGATACCGCCCACAGCGCCAACGAAGCCAACGGCATCGTCCACGACGGCCGCGCGCTGGCCGAGGAAGCGATGCAGGCGATGGGCCGGGTGCAGGAAAGTGCCGAGGGGATCGACACCGTCATCGAAGGTCTCGACAAGATCGCTTTCCAGACCCGCGTTCTGGCCATGAACGCCGCCGTCGAAGCGGGCCGTGCGGGCGAAGCGGGCCGCGGCTTCGCAGTGGTCGCCGATCTCGTCTCCGCGCTCGCCATGCGTGCCGAGGAAGAGGCCGGGTCCGCGCGCGAACAGCTGACCACCACGCAGGAAGAGGTCGGCAACGCGGTGGGCCGCGTCCAGCGCGTCGATGCGGCACTGGAACAGATTTCGACCAGCGTCGGCAATGTGAACCAGTTGCTCGATACTATGGCGGCGGACAATCAGGCGCAGGCTTCGGCCATTTCGGAGATCGTCACCGCGGTCAACGATATGGACACCTCGACCCAGCAGAACGCGGCGATGGTGGAGGAAACCTCCGCCGCCTCGCGCCAGCTCGCATCCGAAGTGACGGCGCTGGCCGAAGAAGCTGGCCATTTCCGCACCCAGGCCGGCACGGCGAAGCCGATGTCCTTCGCGCCCGCATCAACAACCGCGATGGTGCATTAAGCCGGGGCAAGATAGCGCGCGCGGACCCAGCCGGGGGGACACCGGGTCCGCGCGCGGCCGACCGCTAGCCCTGCTTTGCCAGCGGCGGCACGCTCCAGCTGTCGTCGATCACCGGCTCTTCGGGCCGGTAGGTGCGGAAGATCGCCTCGAACGACCCTTCGGGTGTCGGCACCCAGACCACGTCCTCCTCCTCCGGGCGCTCGCGCGAGAGGTGGAGGACGATCGATCCGTCGGGGCGTTTCACCAGATCGGACGAGCCCGAATTGATCGAATGCCGGTCGATCGGTACCTTGAAGAAGAACAGCCGCCCGTCGGCATCGGGCTGGTACACGCTGAGCGACCAGAACGCCTTCACCGGTACGCCTTCGGGCGGGATCACCATCTGGTAGGAGGACGTGCCGCTCAACGCGTCGCCCGCCGCGTCGGTCTCGGTCCGGAAATAGCGCGCGTCCTTCGTCTTGAGCGCACCGAAGCCGATCAGCGCGATGGCGGCGCGGACCAGATCGTTGTTGCCGTAATCGCCCAGGATCAGCGGCGGCGCGTTCCAGCCCGGCTTGTCCTGCGAGCGTGAGAGCCCCTTGCGCAGCATGTCCAGCGAACGGGGCAGCCACGCATCCCACGCGGCGCGCGAGCGCAGCGAGAGGCCGTCCCACACGTTCAGCTGGCCCGGCACGATGCCCTTGTCCGCGAACTTCGCGGCGCGCGCGACCTGCGGGTGGCTCGGCGAACGGCCGAGCACTTCGTTGGTCAGCGCGAGGAAGCTGTGCGGTTCCATTTCAGACGGCGCGAGCGTGGTGAAGAGCAGCGGCTTCGACTTCGTATCGACAGGCTCCACCACGATCCCGCTCTGGACCGCGCGTGCGGCCTCGAGATCGTCGACCCCGGCCACGAAGGTGCGCGCGAGCAGCCAGACATCGTTCGACAGCATGCGGATGACGTCGGGGCCATCCTTCACCGGGCTGTCGGGCCCGACGATCAGATAGGTCCCGCCCTTCCCGCCCTTCTCGGCATGGCCGACCATCGTCTGGTCGGTGAACATGTCCATCAGCGCGACCGACAGATAGCGGTCGCCCGAGTTGGGCAGCGTCAGGCGCACCGCAGTCCTGGAAAGCTCCAGAACCGCCGAGGTGTAGAGCGTGTCGTTGTTTGGCGCGGTGACCGAGCGGATGCGCTCGTCGGCCAGATCGCGCACGTGGATGTGCCGGTTGATGAGCACGCTGGTATCACCCGCCCGCTTGGCCGCATCGGCCAGCGCCTCTTCGGACACCAGCGTATCGCCGACGTCGATCTGGCCCGACAGCGCCTGCATCGAACGCGCAAACTCATAGGGCCCGAAGGCATAGAAGAACGCGTCGATCACCGTCCCGTCGAGCGCGCCGGTCAGCTGGTCCTCGCGCGAGTTCGGGTCCGGCTGGATCGACGCACAGCCGGGCAATGCGATGAGCGATGCTGCAGACAGATTGAAAAGCGCAGCGCGGCGGGTGATACCATGACACATGAGAATGATCCTTTCGCCCGAAAAACCTGACCCGGCATTATATGTACGACCGTACATATATGAAACAAGATGAGCGAAGGTCAAGACGGATCGGCCCCGCGCCGCGGACGGCGGACGGCGGATGCCCCCGCGGGGCGCGATGCGCTGCTGCGTGCGGCGACGCGGTGCTTCGCCGATAACGGGTTCGAGGCGGCGAGCGTGCGGATGATCGCCAGCCGCGCGGGGGCGGCGCCCAACCTCGTCGCGGTCCATTTCGGCAACAAGGAGGGGCTGTGGCTCGCCTGCGTCGATCTGCTGACAGAGACCTTTGCGCCGACTATCGCCGCGCTGACCGCGATGGCGAACGACGCGAAGACGCCATTGCGCGAGAGGCTGCGGCTCGCGATCGGCATGACCGCGGGCTATTACGACCGCCAGCCGGACCTGCGCGGCTTCGTTGCGCGGGCCAGCGTGGAGCCGCCGCCGCGCAGCGAGATCGTCTCCGAACGGCTGCTGAAGCCTTTGTACGAGGCGGCCTGTCCGCTGATCCGGCAGGGAATCGATGCGGGCATTATTCCGATCGACGATCCGGCGATCGTCTTCGTGATCCTCAACCTGTCGCTCGGCCAGCCCGACCGGGTCGCCTCCGCGCTCGCGCTGATCTCGCCCGGGCACCCGGTGGAAGAGACTGCCATCCGAATGGGCGAGGCGTTGTCACAGCTGCTGCTGAACGGGAATGAGCGCTAGAATGCCCACCGCCCGTCACCTCATCCTGCATGGCCGCGTGCAGGGCGTGTTCTACCGCGACTGGACGGTGGAAACCGCGCGCTCGCTCGGCCTCACCGGCTGGGTCCGCAACCTTCCCGATGGCACGGTGGAAGCGCATCTCGAAGGCGAGGAGACTGCCCTCGGCCGGATGATCGACGCGATGCACGATGGCCCGCCGCGCGCTTCAATCGACCGGATCGACCAGCGCGATATACCAGCCGAGGGGTTCGACCGCTTCGAGCGGCGCTGATCCGGTTTTCCTACTCGCCCCGCGCGCACTAGACCGGCGCAATGCTCTTGCCGCAAGGATGCTCTGCCCCTGTCTCGAAGACGGGGCACGTCCGAAGGAGTTTTTCTTGCCCCTGGACTGTGTGTCAGGTGTGTCAGGCCGGCGGGCGATGGACCCACAATTGTCGGTTTCGGAGCTTTGCCTGCGCTCAACCGCTGCGGGGGCATGGCATACAAACATACCCTTCTCTGGCCCGTCCTCAGTTTCCTCGTCTTCTGCCTCATCGGTCTCGGCGCACGTCAGGCGATCGGCACCGTCTATGGCGCGGCCGAGGCGCGCGACCTGCTGGAGGCGCTCAGCCGCGCGGGGCTCTACCTCGGCTCGGCAATCGCCACCGCCTCTGCCACCACGCTCGCGCTGATGCTGACGCTGATCGGCATGATCCGCCGGATAGAGACCGACTTCGACCGCAAGACCTACAAGCAGGTGACCCGCATTGCGGTGCTCTCCACCGCGACACTGATGATCAGCTTCCTCGTGCTGCTGGCCTTCACCCTGCCGATCGGCGAGTTCGAGAACCTGCCGAAGGGCTGGTACAACTACCTCTACACCGCGCTGTTCGCGCTGACCGTGGGGATGGTGGCGCTCGCCTCGGCCAGCGTGACGATCGTGTTCATGACGATCCGCTCGATCGTCTCGCACATCACTCCGGGGGACGATGTCTAGCGGCGGACTCAGCTGCCCTTGTCAGGCTTGGCGGCGATCGTGGCCGGCGCGTCGTCGCCCTCGCTGTCGCCCTTGCCCGGCAGGAAGTCGCGGGAAAGCGCGTGGTAGAGTCGTTCCTTGCACACCATCGATCCGGCCCAGTCGCCAATCAGCGCGGTCGCGAACAGCGGCAGGATCGCGTGGCTGGAGCTGGTCGCCTCGCTCAGGATGATGACCGAGGTCAGCGGCGCGCGAACCACGCCGGTGAAGTAGCCGCCCATCCCGATCAGCACGATCAGCCCCGCCTGCTCTGGCGGGAAGAACGGGGTCAGCAGCTCGCCGAAGCCTGCGCCGACCGCGAGCGAGGGGGCGAAGATGCCGCCGGGAATGCCGCTGGCGCTGGTCGCCAGCGCGGCGACGAACTTGGCCGGGCCGAACCAGTACTCCGCATCCGCCCCGCTCAGCAGGTCGCGGGTAGATACGTAGCCGGTGCCCGAGGTCGCGCCCGCGGTCAGATAGCCGAGCACGCCGACCACCACGCCGCAGACCAGCGCGGTCGTCAGCGGGCGCGCCTTGAGCCGCCCGGCAAAGCGCCCGCCCGGCCCGCGCAGCGCCAGCACTGCGCGCGAGAACAGGCCGCCCGCTGCGCCGCCCGCGAGCCCTGCGATCGGCGCGACGATCAGCACGGTCAGGATCGGCAGGCTGCCACCCAGCTGGCCGAAATAGACATAGTCGCCGGAGATGCCCTGCGCGGTCAGACCGGCGATCATCACCGCGCCCATCACCAGCACCGCGACCCGCTGCTCGTAGGCGACCGACAATTCCTCGATCGCGAAGGCGATTCCCGCCAGAGGCGTGTTGAACGCCGCCGCCACGCCGGCCGCGCCGCCGGCGATGTAAACGCCCGCACTGGCCTTGACGCGGAACAGCCGGTGGACCTGCACCATGATGGCCGCGCCCAGCTGCACCGTAGGGCCCTCGCGGCCGACCGATGCTCCGCCGAGCAGCGCGGCGACGGTCAGCACCGCCTTGAACAGCGCGGTGCGGATCGCGACCAGTCCGGCCATCGCCGCACTGCCCGGCATGCGGCTGGCGGCGATCACCTGCGGAATGCCCGATCCGCGCGCATCGGGCGCCACCCGGTTGGTGATCGCGATGATCGCGACGAACACCAGCGGTGCGGAGACGAGATAGACCCACGGATGCGCGGCAGTGGTGCGGTTGAACAGCTCGGACGCGTGGTCGCCCGCAATCGCGAAGCCGATCGCGACCAGGCCGATCAGCACCGCCCCCACCAGGGTTGCGGCGCGGCGGCTCCAGTCGCTCGCGCTGATCAGCTCCTCGCCCATGCCCGGCAACAGATTTCTGGCAGGCAAGTGGGGGCGCTTCATGCTGCCTCCCCTATGGTAAGCAGCGCGCGCGGTCTAGGGCGTCACCCATCGCGCGGTGCCTTGCGCGAGATCGAACTGTGCACGGCAGTGGCCATCATGCGCGAGATGGAACCAGTCGAGCCGGGTCAGCTCGACCAGCAGCACTGCGAAGTGCTCGCGCGCAGGGATCAGCTCCTCGTCGCTCGGCTCGGGGCCTTCGAACTGCGGCGGCAGGCCGGAGGATGCGGTCTGCGCAACCGTGCCCGGCCCATCGCCGAGGTAACAGCGGCGCGCGAAGTTGTTGCCCGCCTCCCACGCCGCCTGCGCGACCGCGCTGTCACGCTCGATCCGCGCCTGCCCCTGCACGCGGATCTGCACCTTCTCCGCCTTGTCGTAGAACAGCACGCCGACTCGCGGATCGGCCTCGATCACGCCGACCTTGGGCGCGCGGGCATCGGTGTGGAAGCGCAGGGTCCACGGATCGAAGGCGCGCAGCACCATCACCCGGGCATCGGCATCGCCGGTTGCGATCACCGGCGTGTGCATCGGCGAGCGGCGATCGCGTGCCGCGCGCTCCAGCCGCGCCTGCGCATCGGCGCGGACCTTGTCGAGACTGTCGAACATTGCCGCGATCAACACATGGCGCAGCCGCGCATGTCAATGTCCCGTGTAAATAGCGTCATTCATCATTGCGACTGGAAATATGAACAGGAAACCCTAACTCCGGTTCAGAAACGTGTCAGGCCGTATCAGGCATGTAATACATACGGACAAAGAGGCCGCCTGGTGGGTGCGGCGCGAATGGTCCATCGCCATGAAGGGAACCGCTAGCACCATGTATAATCCAACAGATCTTTTTCGATATGGCGGGCTGACTGCGCTCGGCCTCGCTCTCGCCGCGACTGGCCTGCCGGCCAACGCCGCCGTTGCTCCCGCACCGGCCAACCGGGTTTCGACCTATCTTCAGGCCGACACCCAGTTCGCCGGGCAGCCCTCACGCGAAGAACGTCGCGCCGAGCGTCGTGAAGCACGCGGCAACAGGGGTGATCGGTCGCAGATCCGCGAGCAGCGTCGCGAGGCGCGTCAGCAACAGCGCCGCGAAGCACGGCAGGATAGCCAGCAGACGCGCCAGCGCTCTGCGGCCGAGCAGCGGGCGTGGGACGCCCGGATGCAGTCGCGCGAGAACTACGCCCGCGAGCAGCGCCGCGAGGCGCGTCGGGACGTGCGGCAGGACCGGTGGGAAGATCGCCGCGATGCACGCAGGGAGGCACGCCGCGAAGATCGGCGCGAAGCCCGCAGGGATGCCCGTCGGGAAGCACGGCGCGACTATCGGCGCGATGTCCGCCGCGAGGCGCGTCGCGACTATCGACGCGATGTCCGCCGGGATGCTCGCCGCGAGGCGCGCCGCGACTATCGCCGGTGGAACCGCAGCTGGCGGAACGACAACCGGTACAACTGGCACCGCTATCGCGCGCAGAACCGGCGGCACTACAACCTCGGCCGCTATTACGCGCCCTACCGCAACTACAGCTATCGGCGCATCGGGATCGGCTTCACGCTAGGCAGCCTGTTCTTCGGCAACCGTTACTGGATCAACGATCCGTGGAGCTATCGCCTGCCGCAGACCTACGGCCCCTATCGCTGGGTCCGCTATTACGACGACGTGCTGCTGGTGAACACGTACACCGGCGAAGTGGTCGACGTGATTCACGACTTCTTCTGGTAAGCCATCGCTCACCCAAAAACGGACGCCCCGCCGATCAGTGCGATCGGCGGGGCGTTTCGCTTACTGGCGCGCCTTTCCGCCGAAAGGCAGCATCCGGAAGATGCCCAGATCCTTGTCGATGAAGGTGTGCTTCAGCGCGCCGAGGATGTGCAGACCGATCAGGTAGATCATGATCGTGCCCGCGGTCTTGTGAACGTCGAAGATGGTGCCGCCCAGATCCTTGTTCTCGCCCACCGGCAGTACCGGGATGGTGAACATGCCGAAGAAGTCGATCGGGCGATCGAACATCGAAGTCGCGAGCCAGCCGCCCAGCGGCAGACCGATCAGCAGGACGTAGAACACAACGTGAGTCGTCCGCGCGAGCATCCGTTCCCACGGTGCGTAGTTGTTCGGCAGGCTCGGCAACGGGTGCGTCAGGCGCCAGGCGATACGGCCCAGCGTAAGCGCGAGGATCAGCATCCCCAGCGCCTTGTGATTGGCGAAAACAGCGCCTTTCTCGGCGTCCGAGAGATGCTCCGCGCTTTCCGCGATCCGCCAGTTCACGATCACCAGAATGGCGATCAGCCAGTGAAAGATCATCGCGCCGATGCTGTAGCGGGTCTGGTTTGCAGTCTTCATGCTTGCTTCCCCTCACATGTGTTCCCGCTGTCTAGCGGGCAGGCGGCGCACTTGCTAGAAAACTTGCATGACAGACTCGACCACGAAACCCGCCAAGGTGCCCGATCAGGACGCGCTCGCCAAAGTAGGCGAAACCGTCCGCAAGCGGCTCGATGCCGATCCCAAGGCCTATCGCGTTCCCACTGACAAGGCGGAAATCTATGCCGTGGGCGAGTTTCTGACCAGCAACGAGTGCCGCAAGCTGGCGGGAATGATCGATCAGGTCGCCCGGCCCAGCTCGCTCTACGAAGGCACCTACAAGGACGGCTATCGCACGTCGTATTCGGGCAATTTCGACCGCGAGGACCCGATGGTGAAGATGATCAGCCGCCGGATCGACGATTGCCTGGGCCTGCCCGGCAAGTTCGGCGAGACGATGCAGGGCCAGCGCTATCTGCCGGGCCAGCAGTTCAAGAATCACCACGACTACTTCTATCCGGGCGAGGAGTACTGGAAGCAGGAGAGCAAGAATGGCGGCCAACGCAGCTGGACCGCGATGATGTTTCTCAACACGCTGAAGGGCAGCGGCGCGACCGCCTTTCCCAATTGCGGTATTCAGATCGAGCCCAAGGCCGGCGTCCTGCTGATCTGGAACAATGCTAACCCGGACGGCACCCCGAACGAGGATACGCTGCACGCCGGCACGCCGGTCGCCTCGAGCGCGAAATACGTCATCACCCGGTGGTATCGCACCCGCAAGTGGGGTTGAGCCGGCCTAGCCTGCGGTGTTGGCCGCAGCCAGCGCCTCCGCAATCAGCTTGCGGGTATTCTCGACCCCGTAAAGCGCGATGAAGCTGCCCATACGCGGCCCCTGTTCGGAGCCCAGCAGAGTCTCGTACAGCGCCCTGAACCAGTCGCGCAGATTGTCGAACCCGAACTCCTCGCGCTTGCCGGTTTCGTAAACGATCGTCTGCAGGTCTTCCGCGCTCGTATCCGCAGGCACCTGCGACAATTCGCCGTCGAGCGCGGCCAGTGCGGAGGCTTCGTTGGGCGTGGGCGCCCGGCGGTTGAGCGTCGGGGCGACAAAGTCGCGGTTATAGGCGAGCGCGGTGGTCACCAGCCCGTCCAGCTCCGGATGCTTCGCCGGATCGGGATCCTCGATATAGTTGCCGAGGTAGGACCACACCTGTTCGCGCGTTGCGGTTGCCCCCATCACGCCGACCAGGTTGAGCAGCAGGCCATAGGTCACCGGCAGGCTGTCGCCCGCACCCGGTGCTTCCTCCGCCTCATACCCGCCATTGGCGCGAGCCAGGTGCCACACCGGATTGCCGAGCTGCTTGTCGAGTGCCTGCTCGGGCAGACGCTCGCGAAACTGCCAGTAATCGTCCACCGCGCGCGGGATCACGCCGACATGCAGCTGCTTTGCGCTCTTGGGATTGGGGAAGATGTAGAAGCCGAGCGATTCCTCGCTGCCATAGGTCAGCCATTCCTCGATCGTCAGGCCGTTGCCCTTCGACTTCGAAATCTTCTCGCCCTTCTCGTCGAGGAACAGCTCGTAGATCAGGCCTTCGGGCTTGCGACCGCCCAGCACCTTGGCGATCTTGCCCGACTGGATGCCGGTATCGGTCAGGTCCTTGCCGTACATTTCATAATCGACGCCCAGCGCCACCCAGCGCATGGCGAAGTCGACCTTCCATTGCAGCTTGGCCTGCCCGCCCAGCGCGGACTGTTCAACGACCGTGCCATCCTCGTCGGTGAAGCGGATCGTGCCCGCTTCGGCATCGATTACCTCGACCGGAACCTGCAGCACGCGGCCCGTCACCGGGCTGATCGGCATGATCGGCGAATAGGTCGCCGCACGCTCCGCCCGCAGGGTCGGCAGCATAATGTCGAGGATCGCCTGGTTGTGCGCCAGCACCTTCTTGAGCGCTTCGTCGAACACGCCGGTATCGTACTGGGTGTGGCTGGCGATGAATTCGTAATCGAACCCGAACCGGTCGAGGAATTCGCGCAGCTTCGCGTTATTGTGCGCGGCAAAGCTGTCGTGATCGGTGCCGAAGGGGTTGGGAATGCGGCTCAGCGGCTTGTGCAGATTGTCCTGCAGCAGCTGCGCATTGGGCACGTTGTCGGGCACCTTGCGCAGGCCATCCATATCGTCGCTGAACGCAACGAGGCGCGTCTTGCCGTCTTTCGGCTTCGCGCCGATCAGCGCCTCGAACGCGCGGCGCACCAGCGTGGTCCGCAGCACTTCCTGAAACGTGCCGATATGCGGCAGGCCCGAGGGACCGTAGCCGGTCTCGAACAGCACCGGCTCGCCGCCGGGCTTCGTTCCATCGGGATAGCGTTTGAGCAGACGCTGCGCCTCCTGGAACGGCCAGGCCTTGGACACGCGGGCGGCTTCGATCAGATCTTGCATGCTCATGGCAGCAGCCTGTTGCGCAGGCTCCCCCATGTTGCAAGCGCGAATGGCCGGAGCGGCGGCGCCCCGGCCCTTCGCATCAGTCGTAATTGACCACTTCGAACTCGATCCCGTCCCAGTCGAAGAAGTAGAACCGGCGGCCGGGTTCGTAATCGGCATGGTTGAAGGGTTCGAGCCCGTGGCGCTTGACCACTTCCTCCGCCGCGTCGAGGTCGTCGACCACGAAGGCGATGTGGTTGAGCGGATGGCCCTTGGCGAAATTGCCGGTCACGTGCTCACCGGTGTAAAGCGCCACATAATCGACCTCGCCCCCGACATGGATCGTGTGGCCATTGTTGAGCGATGGCCCCTCCCACCGTTTGTGCCAGCCGAGCAGATCGACCAGCAGCGCGGTGCTGCGTTCAAGATCCGTGACGGAAATATTGGCGTGTTCGAGATAACCTCTGGGCATCGCTGTTCTCCTTGATTGAGCGAGGCCGGATCGGCCCCGCGATTGCGATGCACGCATCAATGCAACCTCAACCTCACTTGAGGTCAAGCATCAATATGCCTATCGTCGTGATCGATGAAAGGGAACGATCTCCTGCCTATCGGCGAACTGGCCCGTCGCACCGGGCTCAGCGTGTCGGCCATCCGCTATTACGAGAGCAAGGGACTGATCGAACCGCACCGCACCGGCGGCAACCAGCGGCGCTTCCTGCGGTCCGACATTCGCCGGCTCAGCTTCATCCTGATCGCGCAGCGGCTGGGCCTGTCGCTGGGTGAGATCGAGGCGCAGTTCGCCCGCCTGCCCCACGGGCGCACGCCCAATGCGCGCGACTGGAGCGCGATTAGCCGCGCGATCCGCGACCAGCTCGATGCGCGAATCGCAGAGCTGGAGCGCGCACGGCAAAACCTTGACGGCTGCATCGGCTGCGGCTGTCTGAGCCTGAAGCGCTGCGCGCTCTACAACCCGCAAGACAGGCTTGCGGAAGAAGGCCCCGGGCCGAGGACGGTGCTCGGCTAGTCTGCCGGGGTGCGCCGCCGCGCCATCGCCGCGACCTGTTCGACCGCGCGCCAGTGACCTGCAACCGGGTCGTCCGCCGGATAAATGTCGAGCGCAACGTCCGGCGCGATCCCGCTTTCTTCGAACACATTCCCGGCCTCATCCGCAAAGGTCTCGTTCGACAGCTCCAACAGCCAGCCATTGGGCAGTGGCTTGGCCAGCGGGGTGGAGAACGCACCGCGCGTCGTCCCGCCCACCTGGGTGACATTGGGCAGCTGGCGGAAGGCAAGCGTGGCGAGCTCGCCGCCGCTGACCGTCACATCGCTCGTCATCAGATAGACCGGCCCGGTGAAGCGCAGGCCATCGGCGGGCGCGATGCGGTTGGGAAACGGCGCAAGGCCCGATCCGCGAGCCTGCGTCGTAAAGCCGGTGAACGCGCTGTCGGTAAAACGGCTCGGGAGAGCCTTCGCCACGCGGTCCCACCCGCCTCGATTGTTCGACAGGTCGATGATGACCGCGTCGGCATCCTGAAAAGCGCCCAGCGCCTCGTCCAGGACGCGATTCAGCTCGGCCATTTCCGCCGCAGCCCATGCATCGCTGGAGAAATCCTCGCCGGGGGTAAAGCCGCCCATGACGAACACCTGCAGATAGCCGATCCGCACTCCGTCCGGGCCATCGATCAGGCCCCACAGGATACGGTCCTGCCCCTCATGATGCGCGCTGTCGCCAAGTTTTGCCTTGGCCTGATCGATCAGTCCGCCCAGCCATGCGCCCTCGCCGCCCTGGCTCGCGCGGATCATCGGCAGAGTCGAGCCCTGCCCGTCCTGCACCCGCCGCCGCTCGCCATCGATCGTACCGATCAGCTTGGTATGGCTGTCGGAGAGACCCTCCATATAGGCCGCCAGAGCATCCCACAGCCCGGCCTCGCTCATGTCGTCGGAGATCAGAGCGCGAAGCCGCGCGGCGCGCTCTTCATGGCCGGGCGGGCGACGATCGAAGAAGGCGTAGTGCTGCGCGAAGGCGTTGAGAAACTCGTCGGCGATGGCCTGCGGCGATGTATCGGGCGCATCGGTGCACCGTGCCGGCAGGCGGTCGAGCCGGTCGAACACGACATTGGTATCGCCCTCCAGCAGCTGAAAGATCGCGGCGCGATTTCCGGGCAGCATCCGGAAGAAGCGATATTCGATCGAGTCCATCGTACTCTGACCGCCGTTCTCGCCGGGCGGGGTGTAGCACTGGACGCCATCCTGATACCGCGTGACGCCGGTCTCATCGATCGCGAGAATCCAGCCATAGCCGCGCGATTTCCACACGCCTCTGGCCGCAGGCTCTGTCTTTCCCGATGAATCGACAATGCGCTTGAGCGGCGCGGCTTCCAGCCACGGCTGCGATTGAGAAGTCTGGGCCGGTTGGGCATTCAGGCCGCATGGAGCGACCAGCGCGGCGAGCATCGCTGCGGCGGCCCATCGCGGCCTGCGAACGAGAGCTTGAGAGGTCATGAGACCCATTGATAAATCGCCCGCCATGGCGATCAAGCGGCCGCGATGTCGTTAGTCGAGCGGGCCCAGCGACGGGTCGAGATCACGCGGTCGCTTGAAATGGACCAGCTTGGCGTTCTGCGCGCCCAGCTCGCTCCAGTCGTCGATCGGCAGTTCGAGCACGGCGAAGGACGCGGTTGGGAACTTGACCATCGCCTCGCGGAAATCGGGCGTCTCGTTCTCTTGCGAGACCAGCGCCAGCACCAGATCCTGCAAACCGGGATTATGCGCCGCGATCAGCACCGCGTCGGCATCGCCCGCCTTGTGCTTGATCACTTCGAGGTGAGTCTCCGGCCCGGCGAGATAAAGCCGCTGGTCGAAGGTCGGCTTTACACCGATCGCGGCCTCTTCCAGCGTCAGGCGGACGCGTTCCGCCGGGCTGGCGAGAATCATATCCCACGCGGGCTCCTGCCGCCGGATATGGCGGCCCATGATTCGCGCACCTTCGCGCCCACGCTCGTTCACGCTGCGGTCGAAATCGCGCGTGCTGCTGTCGTCCCAGTCGGACTTCGCATGCCTGAACAGGCCGAGATATTTCACGTGATCCGCCTCATGAGCGCTGCATCCTCAGCCCGTCGTCGTGTCTTCACGCGCGGGCAGGGTTCCTCCCTGCCTTGCCGGTGGCCCCGCTGCAAGGCGCGATACGGCTTCGTCCAGCGTGACGCGGTGAATCGGCGTGCCAGTGGGGAAGGCGCTGAGCAGACGGCTGGGGAACGCGGGCGAGAGCACAACGAAGTGCCCGCTGTCTTCACGCGAGCGAATCAGCCGCCCGAAGGCCTGCGCCAGCCGCGCGCGGATGATCCGGTCGTCATAGGCACTGCCGCCGCCCGCCTCGTCCGCAAAGGCGGCGCGGCGGGCGCGGTGCAGAATGGTCGGGCGCGGCCAGGGCACGGCTTCCAGCACCACGCTGCGCAAGCTGTCGCCCGGCACGTCGATCCCGTCGCGCAGGGCATCCGTGCCGAGCAGGCTGGCGCGCGGATCGTCGCCGAAAATATCGGTAAGCGTGCCGGTGTCGATCGGGTCGACGTGCTGCGCGTAAAGCGGCAGGTTGCCGCGCGCGAGCCGGTCCGCAATCCGCGCATGGACCGCGCGCAACCGCTTGATCGCGGTAAACAGGCCCAGGGTTCCGCCGCCCGCCGCCTCGATCAGGCGGGCATAGCCTCCGGCAAGGCCGGCAATATCGCCGCGCTTGATGTCGGTGACGATCAGCACCTCTGCCTTGCTCGCGTAATCGAACGGGCTTGGCTGGCTGGCCAGCTGCGGGGTCAGGCCGATATGCTCCGCCCCGCTCGATGCGATCGCGCGGGCCCAGTCGGGCTCACCCTCGGGGCCGCGGTCGGCCAGAGTCGCGCTGGTCAGCATCACGCCATGCGCTGGCTCGAGCACGATCTTGGCGAAGGGTTTCATCGGATCGAGCCAGCGGCGATGCAGGCCGATGTCGTATTCGCGCGCCTCGAACCGGTCGACCGCCAGCCAGTCGACGAAATCGGGGTCGGTCGGCCCTCCGATCCTGCCGAGCAAGGCCTCCCACGCGGCAATCAGATCGACCCGCCAGGCGAGCGAGTGCCGCGCGCCTTCGATCCGTGCCCGCCCCTGCCCGTCGAGCCAGTCGGGCGCGTCTTCCAGCACCGCCTCCAGCCGCTGGCCGAGTTTGAGCAGCGGTTTGCGGATATCGGCCAGCGCGCCCTGCGCCTCTTGCGCGGCATCGACCAGCGGCCCGGGAGGATCGGCGATTTCGGTCTCGATCCCGTAGCCCGCTTCGGAGCCGCCGCTCTCGTCGCGGGCGAACACGGTTGCGCGGACCTGCGCGAGCAGTTCTTCGAGCGGGCCCGAGGGTGCCCCCTCGCCGATCCGCCCCAGCCAGCCGTCGGCGGGCAACGCCTGCGCCGCCTCGATCGCGTCTTCCACCGCCTCGCCGCCAGCATCGTCGTAGGATGCGATGTCGGCCAGCCGCGCGGCAAGCCCGCGTCTGCGCCCGCGCGTGTTGCGTTCCGGGCCGATGATCCACCTGCGCAGCTCGATCGCTTCCTGCCCGCTCAGCGCGGCGGCGAAGGTGCTGTCGGCGGCATCGAACACGTGATGGCCTTCGTCGAAGATCATCCGCGTCGGCGGCTGGCCATGATGGCGCCCGCGCGCGGCATTGATCATCACCAGCGCGTGGTTGGCGATCACGAGGTCCGCCTGAGCACTCGTCCGCGCGGCGCGTTCGATGAAGCACTTTCGGTAATGCGGGCACCCGGCATAGACGCACTCGCCCCGCTGGTCGGTCAGCGCGGTGATCCCGCGCCGGGGGAACAGCGTGCCCAGCCAGCCGGGCAGATCGCCGCCGATCATGTCGCCATCGCGCGAATACTGCGCCCAGCGTGCGACCAGCTGCGCCAGCACCGCGCCGCGCCCGGCAAACCCGCCCTGCATCGCGTCTTCGAGGTTGAGCAGGCACAGGTAATTCTCCCGCCCCTTGCGCACCACGACCGGCGCGCTGCCATCGGCGCGCTTTTCGGGCCACGCGCGGCGGCTCTCGCGCCGCAGCTGGCGCTGGAGGTTCTTGGTATAGGTGCTGACCCAGAGCGTGCCCTGCGACCGCTCCGCCCACACGCTTGCAGGCGAGAGATAGCCCAGAGTCTTGCCGATCCCGGTGCCCGCCTGTGCCAGCAGCAGATGCGGCTTGCCCCGCCCCTCACGGGGGGCGAAGATGCGGGCGACATCGCCTGAATAGGCGCGCTGCCCCTCGCGCTTCTCCGCGCCTTCGCCGGTCAGCCGGGCAAGCTGAGCCTGCACCTCTTCCTCGCCGATCGAGACCTGCGCGGGTTGCGGACGCTCCGGCGCATCCTCCCATTCGGGCAGGGTCGCGAACAGCCAGCGCTCGGCCCATTCGGGTCGCTCCACGAACGAGGCGAGCACCTGCGCCCACGGCCAGCGCGCACGGGCGAGCGATTGCAGCGTGCTCCATGCGCCGTGTCGCTCCGCCCAGTCATCGCGCCCGCACACCGCCAGCATCGCGGCGAGCGCGCGCTGGAGGAAGGCAGGCGTTGCGCCCTCGTCCTCAGGCGGGTCGATCCCCAGCGTGGCAGCCAGCCCTTTGGGCGTGGGGACGCAGAACCGCGCGGGGTGGAGGAAGGCGTACAGCTCCAGCAGGTCGAGCCCGGAGAGATCGGGATAGCCCAGCCGCGCGGCCACCAGCGGCGCGTTGAGCAGCAGCACCGGCGTATCGGCGCAGGCATTGATCGCCTGCCCCTTGCCGATCTCTTGCGTGGTGCCATCGGGCGCGGCCAGCCACAGCCCGGCATGGCTGGCGTGGAGCGCGGGCAGAGCAGGCGGTTCGGGGGTCGGCGCGGCCATCGCAGTCCAGTTTCGGGTCCGTGGAACGAAAAGTAAACAGCTGCGCGGGCGTCATCCCGGCGAAAACCGGGATCGTTCGCGGCAAAAGTGCCGAACTCAGGCCCCCGCGTTGCCGACCACGAAGCACGCCGCCGCGAACAGGAACCCTGCCCAGCGGTTCGCGCGGAAACGGTGCAGCGGGTTGCCCGGGTCTTTCTCGTCCAGCGTCACAACCTGCCAGCCGAGGTGCCATGCAACCGGCAGCAGCGTGAGCCACGCGACCGGGTCCGCCCGCAACAGCCAGAAGCCGAGCGCCCACAGCGCGACTGCCAGTGCGTAACATGTCGCCACGCCCTGCTTCACCTTGCCCCCCATGCGCAATGCGCTCGACCGGATGCCGACCAGCGCGTCGTCTTCCTTGTCCTGCACGGCGTAGATCGTGTCGTAGCCGATCGTCCACGCGACGCAGCCCAGATAGACCGCGATCGCGACACTCCAGTTGGCGTCGGCCAGAGTCGCCCAGCCGACCAGCAGGCCCCAGTTGAAGGTCAGCCCCAGCCACGCCTGCGGCCACCACGTAATCCGCTTCATGAAGGGATAGGCGGCGACCAGCAGCAGGCTCGCCAAGGCGATGATCTGCGCCTGCAGCGGAAGCTGCAGCAGCACGATCAGGCCGACGAAGCTGAGCGCTGCGAGCCATATCCACGCGGTCCGCTTGCTCACCCGGCCGCTGGCGATCGGGCGACTGGCGGTGCGCGCCACCTGCCGGTCCAGCTCGGCATCGGTGATGTCGTTATAGACGCAGCCCGCGCCGCGCATCGCGATCGAACCGGCGAGAAACCACAGCAGGAGGCCGAACTGCCAGCCGGTGCCGCTCAGCCACACGCCGAAGACGCAGGGCCAGAACAGCAGCCACCAGCCGATCGGCCGGTCGAAGCGGGCCAGCTGGGCAAGATCGCGAGGGAGCTGCGGGAGCCGCTCGATCAGCCCCCTGTGCTCGCTGTCGGGGACGATCGTTTCGGCGGAGTCGCTGGTGCTCATGGACTTGCTCCCTAGCGCGCCGCGTGGCACCTGCCCAGCCATGCCCGCCACCCCCGCCTGGCCCCCGAAAAGCGCCCCGCGCCTGTTCGTCGAGGACGAGCTTGGCGAGGGCCGCACGTTCGCTCTCGACGGCAATCGCGCGCATTATCTGGGCAAGGTCATGCGCGTGTCCGAAGGCGACACGGTGATCCTGTGCGACGATGTGACCGGCGAATGGGCCGCCCGAGTCGGGCAGGTGGACAAGCGGCGAGTCGAGGTGACCGTGGTCGAGCGCTTGCGCGAGCGCGAGGCGGTGCCCGACCTGTGGCTGTGCCCCGCCTTGCTCAAGAAAGACCGTTTCGACCTGGTGCTGGAAAAGGCGACCGAGCTGGGCGTCGCCGCGATCCGCCCGGTCGTCACCCGCCGCTGCGTCGCCGACAAGCTCAACCCCGAACGTGCGGCGACCATCGTCACCGAGGCGGCGGAGCAATGCGCGCGCACCGCACTGCCGCAGGTGGCCGGGCCGGTGAAGCTGGACGCGCTTCTGGCCGACTGGCCCGCAGAGCGTGCGCTGTTCTTCGCCGATGAGGAAGGGGGCGAGGATGCGGCCAGCGCCTTCGCCCGCCACGGTGCCCCTTCCGCGATTCTCACCGGCCCCGAAGGCGGCTTCGACGATGCCGAACGCGCGGCGATCCGCGCCCTGCCTCAGGCGACCCCGGTCACGCTCGGCCCGCGCATCCTGCGCGGCGAAACCGCGACCATTGCCGCGATCTCGATCTGGATGGCGCAGGCGGGCGACTGGTCTCCTGTGTCAGGAGGGGAAGAATAATTTCCTTCCCTCGCGAGAACCAGTTTTCTAACGCCACCCGATGAGCACACGCAACGCATCGAACGAAGACGATCCCGTCATCGAGAACCGCGACCAGCTGGTCGCTCCGATGCAAGCGGGTGAAAAGCCCAAATCCGCCTGGCGGATCGGGACCGAGCATGAAAAGCTGGTCTACAAGCGCAACGACTTCCACGCGCCGAGCTATGACGAGCCCGGCGGCATCCGCGATATCCTGCTGAGTTTGCAGGATTTCGGCTGGAAGCCGGTCGAAGAAGGCGGCAAGGTTATCGCGATGAGCGGCGATGACGGCACGGTCAGCCTTGAACCCGCGGGCCAGCTCGAACTCTCGGGCGCACCGCTCGAAAACCTGCACGAGACCTGCAACGAGGCGGGTCGCCACCTCAGCCAGGTGAAGGAAATCGGCGAACGCTGCGGAGTCGGTTTCCTCGGCCTTGGCATGTGGCCCGACAAGACCCGCGAAGACCTGCCGATGATGCCCAAGGGCCGCTACGACATCATGGCGCGGCACATGCCGACGGTCGGCAATCTCGGGCTCGACATGATGCTGCGGACCTGCACCATCCAGGTCAATCTGGACTATTCCTCCGAAGCCGACATGGCGCAGAAATTCCGCGTCGGCCTCGCGCTGCAACCGCTCGCGACGGCGCTGTTCGCCAATTCGCCGTTCACCGAGGGCAAGCCCAACGGATACCTGAGCTACCGCAGCCACATCTGGTCCGACACCGATCCGCATCGCACCGGCATGCTGCCCTTCGTGTTCGACGAGGATTTCGGCTACGAACGCTATGTCGACTACATGCTCGACGTGCCGATGTACTTCGTCTTCCGAGACGGGAAATATCTCGACGCGGCGGGTCTCAGCTTCCGCGATTTTCTCGATGGCAAGCTGTCGATCCTGCCCGGCGAAAAGCCGACCGAGAGCGACTGGTGGGACCACCTCTCGACCGCTTTCCCCGAAGTCCGGCTCAAGAGCTTCCTCGAAATGCGCGGTGCCGATGGCGGGCCGTGGAGCCGGATCTGCGCGCTGCCCGCGCTGTGGGTCGGCCTGCTATACGACCAAGGCGCGCTCGATGCGGCGTGGGATCTGGTAAAGGACTGGTCGATGGAAGAACGCGAGGCGCTGCGCAACGCCGTGCCGAAGGAAGGGCTCGCCGCGAGCGTCCCCGGCGGCCGCACGCTGCAGGATCTGGGCAAGGACGTGCTCGAAATCGCCCGGTCGGGCCTTACCGCACGTGCGCGGTTGAATACGGGCGGCGATAACGAGACCGGTTTTCTTCAGACGCTTGACGAAATCGTCGAAAGCGGCAAATCGCCCGCGCAGCGGATGCTCGATCGCTATCACGGCGAATGGGGCGGCGATATCACCCGGATCTACAAGTACAGCTTCTAGGCTGCGGCGTTCATTCCGCGGGGTGGAGCGGCTGCTGGCTTCGCCCGCGCGAGATCGCATGGCCGAGCGCCCCGATCGCGACCGTGAGCGGGCCGTTGCGGCTCATCCACGCGTGATATTCGCGATACTTGGCATCTTCGCGCAGCAGGTGCGCCTCTTCGGTGCGCGCGCGCCAGTAGTAGATGCCCGAGACGAGCGCGAGGCCCACGACATTGCGCACCGCCTCCAGCAGGCCTCCGTTGGTGACGAGGAAGGGCAGCGCCGCACTCCACCAGAACAGGTTCTTGGAGAGATAGGCCGGGTGGCGGGTGAAGCGGTAAGGCCCGTGGGTGATCACCCCGCGATAGGTCAGGTTGGAGAACCGCAGGCCGAAGACCACCGTCGCCCAGGCATACATGCCGGTCAGCACCACCAGCCAGCCGCCCCACAGCGCCATCAGCCACGGCTCGCCCGCCAGCCAGTGCTGCCAGCCGGGAGCGTTGTTTTCGTAGGATAGCAGGCCGCCCGCGCCCGTGATCCCGTAGACGAACGGGGGGTAGCACAGCAGCGCCGCGATCCAGCCGGCGAGAAACGGGTTCCCGCTGCGGATATGCGTATCGAGCGGGCGCATCGTCATCACGTAGCCGACCGTCCCGATCTGCACGTCGATCACGAACAGCAACGAGATGACCGCCAGCGCCAGCGCACCGGGCCGGGTCGCCAGCGCGGCAGGATCGGCGTTCACCACCTCGGCGAAACCGCCGGGCAGGATTGAGATCATGAACGCGCCGAAGAAGCCCTTGATGATCCACGCGCGCCAGTGGCCGATGACCTTTTCGCGGTCCCACTCCTCGCGCGCGAGCAGGAAGGCCCCGAAATGCCAGGTGCCGTCGCGGGGCTCCTCCATCCGCCGGTCGATCCAGAAGATATAGGGCACCGAGAGGATCAGCGCGGGAACCGCGGCGTAGGCCAGCACCTCCATCGCGAACAGGTAATTCCCATCCCAATACCAGCGGCAGAGCCCGTAGAGCACGGCAATCACCGCCCAGGTCGCCCACAGGCCGGTAAGCTTGGTGAAGGAGATTGCCCGCGTACTGTGGGCCGGGCCTCGCTTGCCCAGCACGAGCCCGGTCGAAGGGCGGCGATGGACCTTGTCGACCAGGATCGACCACAGCACCATCGGCACACCACTGGCGAGCAGGCCGCATAGCGCCGCATAGGGACCGGCCAGCCGTGCATGGGGCCCGGGCAGGTCGAGCGCGGTCGAGATGTCAGGGAAGGCGCGGCAGAACGCGATCCAGCCGAGAAGCCCGGCGAGGCCGACGAGACCTACGCCAGCGGAAACATCGCTGCGGGGCGGTTGCGAGCTGGAGGCGTCTTCGCGCATGACGCCGCCTTAGGCCCAAAAGGGTTAAATGGTCGGTAACGCGGCGGCTCGAAGGCCGCCGCGCCACCGCCCTTAGCGGAACGCGGTGATGGTGCCGCTGTCGTCGAGTACGTAGAGCGTGTTGTTGGCGACGATCGGCGGGAGGCTGATCCCGGCCTTGAGCTCGGTCATCAGGTTCGCCGCTCCTTCGCCCACGCTCAGCTGCCACAGCTCACCGTTAGAATTGCCGACGTAGAGCATGTTGTTGGCGAGCACCGGACCGGTCCAGAAGATCGGGCCCTTGCGGTCTTCCTCATTGCGATAGCGGGCGAGCTGGGTGATCCAGCGGATCTTGCCGCTGCCCCGGGCAATCGCCAGCAGGCGCGCATCGCTGGTCAGCGTGAACAGCCACTCACCTGCCAGCGCCGGGGTCGAAATCCCGGCGAGGTTGAGTTCCCACACGCGCTGGCCGGTGACCAGTTCGTAGGCGGCCATGCGGCCCCCCTGGCCCAGCGCATAGACGCGGCCGCCATCGATGATCGGATCGGCATCAATATCGGTCAGGCTGCCGACCTCGGTCGAGATCGAGGTGCGCGCCAGCGCATCGGCCCACAGCTCGCGCCCGTTTTCGTAACGATAGGCGACCAGTTCGCCCGAGCTGTAGCCCGCAACGATCGTGCCCTGCCCGGCTGCGGGCGATGCCACACCGAACACGCCCGCCTGCGTCGACGAGCCGGAGTTTTCCCATTCGATCGAGCCATCATCCTGGCTGAGCGCAATGATCCGGTTGTCCTGCGTCATCACCAACACGAGATTGAAGGCGAGCGTGGGGGAATCGCGCAGCGGCCCGGCGGGGCTGGCGCTCCAGATTACGCTGCCATCGGCCGCATTCAGCGCGACGACCTGGCCGGTGCCGCTGGTCGCGAACAGACGATTGCCCGCCACCGCGATGCCGCCACCGAAGGCCGTGCCGCGCAGGCCCGAGTCGATCTCCGGCCGGTACTCCCACTTGCGTGCACCGGTATCCGCATCGAACGCATGGACCGTGCCGGCAGTATCGGTGACGTAGAGCGTACCGTCGGCAACGATCGGGGCGGCGCCGAGACGACGCTTGTTGCTCGATCCCGGAATCTGCGCGCTCCACGCGCGGGTCGGGCTCGCACCCAGCGCGAGGTTGCCATAACTCTTGCTCGGCGTACCGCTGGCCATCGCCCAGGTTTCGTTGACGCGTGCGGGAGGCAGCACAACCGAAACGCCGGAGATGGTGGGGTCGACCTTGGCACCGCTTTCGATGCGGGAGAGAACCGGCTCGCGGTTGCCCACGGTCGGGGTAACCTTCTTGTCTCCGCCGCCGAACAGACCGCCCGAACAGCCGGTGACGAGCAGCGCCGCGAGAAGAAGCGGGGTGGCACCAATGGATCGCAAGGTCATCCTCCGAAATGTCGCCCCGTCGCGGGGGCCAAGTGTTATGTGTGCGCCGGTTATTCCGGCTGCGCGCCCATCGGCGGCGCACCGCCTGCGCCGGCGGACCCGCGCAGACTTTCGATCAGTTCGTCGACATCGCCGACCGCATCCACACCCAGCGAGCTCGCCATCTGGCGCGCGCGGCCGCGGATCGTGTCGGGCACGTCGTCGTCCATGGCAATTTCGCCGAACAGCTTGCCGGCGCGTTCCTTGTCGCCACCTTCGAGATAGGCCATCGCCAGGATCTCGCCCGCGCTGCCGTAATAAGGCTGGTCAGGCTGGGCGAGCGGCGTCAGGCGGCGGATCACCTCGGCAGGCTTCATCGAGTCATAGCCGGCAACGACCGCGCGCAGTTCCGCGAGATCGCGGACCGGTTGAGGCACGTCTTTGTCGGCGGCGACCTGGCTGAACAGTTCTGCGGCTTCCTTCGCCCGGCCCTGCTCCAGCGCGATGCCCGCGCGCAGCATCTGGGCCTGCGTCTTGCCGCCGCCCCGGCCATCTTCGGCCAGGGGTGCCAGCGCCTCGTCGGCCTGATCCAGATTGCCCGCCTCGACCTGGTCGAGCGCGGTCACCAGCGTTTCGGATTCGGATTCGCGGTTGCCTTCGCTCTGCCCGCTGAAGAACAGCACGGCGGCGAACGCGATCAGCCCCAGCACCACCACACCGATGATGTAGATCCCGTAACGGGTCCAGACATGGCGGTACTGGTCGGTGCGGACGGCATCGTCCACCTCGCGCAGCAGCGCTTCGTCCTGTGCGGCCTGGGTTTTGGCCTTGCGGTCGGCCGCCTTTGCGCTGTCGCGATTGGGTAACAGGGCCACGCCTGGGGGACTTTCCTTAAAACTGCCGGGAACGGGGCGGTTCTTTAAACCATGACGCCGTCAATTCAATAGCCACCGGTTGAACAGCAGCGCGGGTGAATGGGCGCTGAAAGCACGCCCGGCTGCCGGTCAGCGGATCACTCCGCCGCCCAGTGCGCTGTCGTAAAGCCGGCGGTAGGCCGCAACCATGTCCGCCGCGTCGAAGTGCTTGCGCGCCTTCACCCGGTTGGCTTCCCCGATCTGCGCCCGCAAATCCGGGTCGGTGGCCAGCACCTGCAACGCCTCGCCCAGCGCGGTCTCGTCGTTCGGGCGCACGATGAAGGGCGCATTTTCCTGCGCCACCATCGCGGCGATATCCCCCACGGCGGGCGCGGCCACGGGCAGCGCGGCGGCCATCGCCTCGACCACCGAGAGCGGGAACTGTTCGGACCGGGAAGACAGCGCGAAGATGTCGAACAGGCCGATATAACTCGCCGGGTTGGCGACGAAGCCGGGCAGGTGGACGCGGTGGGCGATCCCCGCCGCCTCCGCGGCATCGCGGATCGCGTCACGCTGCGGCCCCTCGCCCACAATCACCAGTTGCCAGTCCTCCGCCAAGTGGGCGACAGCGCGCACCAGCGCGGTGAGATTTTTGACCGGGCGCAGGCCTGCCAGCGCGCCGATCCACTGCTCGCCCTCATGCTTGATCACCCCGCGCAGCGCGTCGGGCGGCGGGCTGGCGGAGAACTTCGCAGTGTTGATCCCGTTCGGGATGTGCTTCACGCGGCCGATCGGCTGCTGCCAGGCATGCAGCGCAATCCCCTCCAGCACCTCTGACGGGACGACCAGCCCGCTGGTCTTGCCCAGCGCGATCCGCCGATACCAGTTGCGGCTGGTTTTCAACCGCTCCTGCTCGTCCTCGTTGAAGCCATCCTCGTGATGGATAAGCGGCGGCAGGCCCATCGCATCGGTGAACAGCGTGTGCGCCATCACCGCGTCCATCGCGCCCCAGTTGTAGGTCAGCACCAGATCGTAGGGCTGCATCGCGCGGGCGAGCTTTTGGAGCCGCCGCGGCAGGGGCTTGCCCTGTAGCGAGGGGAAATCACGCGGGTAGCGGACCTCCACCCCCTGCTCGATATGCTCTGCGGCACCGTACTGGCCCGGATCGGCAGAGACGATCGCATGGCGCAGCGATTCGCCGAAGGCGTTGATCAGCTGCACGCTGCGCAGCTCCTTGCCCCCCGCCGCGAAGGTGGAGTGGAGATGGAGGACGCGCGGTGCCCCTTCGCGCGCGGCGCCCGCCATCAAACGGTTACCCGGGTGCGGACCTTCGCCAGCAGCGCGTCGATCGCGGCGACCGCCTCCGGCTCGTCGAGCATCGGCGCGTGTCCGGTATCGGGCACGAGGACGACCTCCATCCCCGGGTTGCGGACTTTCATCTGGCGCACGGTTTCCTCGGACAACAGATTGGACAGCGCACCGCGCACCAGCAGCAGCGGTGTGTTGCCGAGCGACTCGAACGCCAGCCAGAGGTTGGCAGGCGGTGCCCCCCCGCTGTCCGGCGTCTCGCGGAAGGCATCGCCCAGCGCCATGTCGTAGTCGAAGCTGATCCGCCCGTTCTGCCCCAGCACCATGACGCGCTTGGCCGCCAGCAGCCAGTCGTCCAGCTGGTAGGTCGGGTGCGCGTCCTCGTGCGTTTCCTGAAGGGCGCGCGCGGCGTGCATCCAAGTCGGGAAGCTGCGCCCCTGGCCGACATAGCTGCGGATCTTCTCGAGCCCGGCCTCGTCGATCTCGGGGCCGACATCGTTGAGCACCGCGCCCGCGAGCCGATCGG
Organism: Alteriqipengyuania abyssalis; assembly: GCF_019857185.1. GTDB lineage: Bacteria > Pseudomonadota > Alphaproteobacteria > Sphingomonadales > Sphingomonadaceae > Alteriqipengyuania > Alteriqipengyuania abyssalis. Next base: position 822,620 of record NZ_JAHWXP010000001.1, read on the forward strand.
GAGCGCGACTGGCGAGCAGCATCGTCATCAACCCGCCCAGCGAAGTGCCGATCGCGACGAAGCGGTCGATGCCCAGCTCGGCAAGCAGCGCCTCGACATCCTCGACATAGTTGAGCGGGGTATAGGTCGCCGCGTCCTCGGCATAGTCGCTCTGCCCGCGCCCGCGCATTTCGGGCACGATCACGCGCCATTCGGGCGAAAGCCGCTCTGCCAGATCGGCGAAATCGCGCGAATTGCGGGTGAGCCCGTGCATGCAGATAATCGGCGGACGCCCGTCTTCGCCCCCCGGATAGTCGCGGTAATAGAGCTTGAGGCCGTCGGAACTGCGCCAAAAGCCATCGGTAAAGCGCTGATCCATGGGCATCTTTCAAACGTGATCTGGACGGGTCGGTTGCGCGGGAGCCCGCGCGGCCCCACTATTGCCGCGATGGTCGAAATTCCGCAACAGCACCGCGACACCGGCTCCCCGCCGATCCTCGATCTGGCCGACTGGATCGCCGATCCGGTGGAGGCCGCCGCCTTCCCGCGCACGACGCTGCGCTGGCGTAACGACCGGGCGGCGGACGATATCGGCCTCGCCGACCTGTCGGACGACGAATGGCTCGCCCATTTCGGCCGGTTCGAAACTCTCCCCGGCAATCTGCCGCAGCCGCTCGCGCTGAGATACCACGGGCACCAGTTCCGGGTGTATAATCCGGAACTGGGCGACGGGCGCGGTTTCCTGTTCGCCCAGCTGCGCGACCAGCGTGGCCGCCTGATGGATCTGGGTACCAAGGGTTCGGGCCAGACGCCATGGAGCCGCGCGGGCGACGGGCGGCTGACGCTGAAGGGTGCGGTGCGCGAACTGCTTGCAACCGAGATGCTTCAGGCACTTGGCGTCGATACCTCCAAGACATTCTCGATCGTGGAGACGGGCGAACAGCTGGTTCGCGGCGACGAACCCTCGCCCACCCGCTCAGCGGTGCTCACCCGGCTCAGCCACGGCCACATCCGCATCGGCACCTTCCAGCGCCTGCTCGCCCACGACGAGCCTGAGCACATGCGCCAGCTGGTCGATTATTGCCTGACCCAGTTCCCCGGCCCGCCCCCGCCCGAAGATGCGCCCGACCGGGACGAGCCGGCGGTGCGGCTGCTGCACCAGGTGGTCGACCGGATGGCCGATCTCGCCGCCAGCTGGATGGTCGCAGGCTTCGTCCACGGCGTGCTCAACACGGACAACATGAACATCTCGGGCGAGAGTTTCGATTATGGCCCGTGGCGCTGGCTGCCCGGATGGGAACCCGGCTTCACCGCCGCCTATTTCGATCACGCCGGGCTTTATGCCTTCGGACGCCAGCCAGAGGCGCTCGGCTGGAATTGTGCACAGCTTGCCACCGCCTTGCGGCTCGTTGCCCCCTCGGAAGGCCTTATTGCCGCGCTTGAGCGCTTCGGTACGCTCTATCCCGCCCACCTTCGGAGGCGGTGGCTGTGGCGGCTGGGAGTCGACTCGCTGGACGAGCCCCGCGACGCTGCACTCATAACAGCGTGCGAGCGGCACATGCGCGAAACCGGGCAATCGCCCGACGCATTCTTCTTCTCCCACCGGGGCGGACGGGCTGACAGCGCGGAACTTCAGGCACTGTTCGCCGGTTATGAGGCGATCGGTTCAGATCACGACTACTGGAACGACGGCGCGCCGCAGAGCATGCTGTACGACGAGGTGGAAGCGATCTGGTCCGCAATCGACCGCGACGACGACTGGCAGCCGTTGCTGGACAAGGTCGCTGCGGTCCGCAGGATGGGGCAGGCGCACGGAACTCCGCCGGTTCCCGCCTCGCGCGGAACAGGTGACGAAAGCGAAAAGGCACGCTAATGCGCGCCGCTAGGCCAGAATGCGGCAGCATAACTGCCGAGACGAGGAACTGAGGAACTGCCCGGAGTGCCACTTTCCGAGATTGTGTCTTTCGAACCCGCCACCGGGCGGGAACTCTTTCGCTCGTCCATCGGAGATGTCGACGAGGCGGTGGCCCGCGCGCGCGAGGCGTTTCCCGGCTGGGCCTCGCGCCCGGTCGCCAACCGGATGGAACTGGTCCGCCGCTTCGCCAACGAAGTGCTCGCCGCAACCGACGAATTCGCAGAGCTGATCGCGCGCGAAACCGGCAAGCCGCTGTGGGAAGCCAAGACCGAAGTCGAAGCCGTCATCGGCAAGGTCGAGATTTCGATCAATTCCTATCTCGAACGCACCGGGCAGAAGAAGCTCGACAGCGCACTGGGCGGCAGCTCCGCCGTGCGTCACAAGCCGCACGGTATCATGGCCGTGCTCGGCCCCTACAATTTCCCCGCGCACCTGCCCAACGGCCACATCGTGCCCGCGCTGATCGCGGGCAACACGGTGGTCTTCAAGCCGAGCGAGAAGACCCCGGCCGTGGGTGCCTTGCTGGTCGAGTGTTTCCACCGCGCCGGGATCGACAAGCATGTCGTCCAGGCGCTGATCGGCGGGCCGGACGAAGGCAAGGCACTGGTTGCGCATCCCGAAGTGGACGGCGTGCTGTTCACCGGCAGCGCGCAAGCAGGGATCGCGATCAACCGCAAATGCGCCACCAACCCCGGCAAGATCCTGGCGCTTGAGATGGGCGGCAACAACCCGATCGTCGTCATGAAGACACCCAAGGTGGAGGATGCGGCGCTGCTGATCGCCCGCTCCGCCTTCACCACCGCAGGCCAGCGCTGCACCGCCGCGCGGCGCCTGATCGTGACCGAAGACATGTACGACGAGACGGTTCAGGCCGTGAAAGACCTGATCCCGAAGATCATCATCGACGAGCCTTTCGCCGACCCCGCCCCCTTCATGGGCTGCGTAATCGACAACCAGGCAGCCGACCAGCTGGCGGAGAGCTTCCTCTATCTGCTTTCCAACGGCGGCAAGGCAATCCGCCACCTCAAGCGGCCGCAGGAAGACAAGCCCTTCGTCACGCCTGCGCTGATCGACACCACCGCGATGGAAGAGCGCCCCGATGTCGAGCTATTCGGCCCGCTCTTGCAGGTCATCAAGGTGCCCGATCTGGACGCCGCCATTGCCGAGGCGAACAACACGCGCTTCGGCCTGTCGGCCTCGCTGATCGGTGGTGCTCCGGAAGACTACAACCACTTCTGGGCCAATATCCGCGCCGGCATCGTCAACTGGAACCAGCCGACCAACGGCGCCTCCTCGAAGCAACCCTTCGGCGGGCTCGGCCTGTCGGGCAACCATCGCCCGGCGGCCTATTACGCTGCGGATTACTGCGCCTACCCGGTCGCCAGCAGCGAGATCGGCCAGCCGCGCGCGAGCATGGGTGTCGGGTTCAAGACGGACTGAGCGGGCTGTCATGTTGAAAACGCCCCGACACTTTCGTGCCGGGGCGTTTTCCGCGACGCTGGTGGGACGCCGCGCCCTGGCCCTCCCGTGGAAGCGCCAAAGCTCGTAATTCCGGGTCGATCGGCAGGCACGCTGTTTGCCCTTCCGAATCGGCATGCGTTCATAAATAGCGGCGCTAAGCTGAACGATCAGCAACGCTTGTTCAGGCTTTCGTACAGGACTACGGCGCACTCGTGAGCGAGAACGAAGCACCCCGGCCTTCCGGCCTTCCGCAGGCGCTGGGCGCCTATGTCGTATGGGGGTTCATGCCCCTGTACCTGCTGCTGGTGAAGCAGGTGCCCGCGTTCGAGTTCGTCGGCTGGCGGATCGTCTGGACACTGCCGGTTTGCCTCCTCATCGTCGCCTTCCGCGGCCAGTTTCCCGCGATTCGCGAGGCTCTGAAGGACGTGCGCGCGGTGCTGGTGCTGGGGGCCAGTGCACTCCTCATTGCAATCAACTGGCTGGTCTACGTCTGGGCGATCCAACAGGGTGAGGTCTATGCGGCCAGCCTTGGCTATTACATCAATCCGCTGGTCAACATCCTGCTCGGCACGCTGATCCTCAAGGAGACGCTGAGCCGCGCGCAGTGGGTTGCGGTGGCGCTGGCTGCGGTCGGGATCGCGATCCTCGCCGCGGGCGCGCTGTCGACCCTGTGGATCAGCCTGACCCTCGCCTTCAGCTTCGCGACCTACGGCCTGCTGCGCAAGCAGGTGCCTGTCGGCGCGCTGCCCGGCCTCACCATCGAGAGCGCGATCCTGCTGATCCCCGCACTCGGGGTTGCCGCGTGGTACTGGGCGAGCCCGCAGGGCTCTTCCTTCGATAACAGCATCGCGCTCTCCCTCTCGATCATGCTCGGCGGGCTGCTGACCGCCGTGCCGCTGCTGATGTTCGCGATCGCCGCGCGGCGGATGGACTACTCGGTGCTCGGCTTCGTCCAGTTCCTCGCGCCCAGCATCGTGTTCATCCTCGGCCTGACCGTGTTCGGCGAGGAGCTGCATCCGGCAGAGCTGTTCTGCTTCGGCTGCATCTGGCTCGCCGCGGCGATCTTCGTGTGGGACCTGCTGGTCAAGCGCCGCGCGGCGCGCAAGCCGGTCCCGGCGGCCTAGCCCCCGGCAAGGCTCCACCCGATCGTCTGTCCGGCCATGAACGGCACGACCTGCGTGGCCGCTGCCGGAATGCTCTCCGGCACCGTCTGCTCGCGCTTCACCAGCGTCACCGTGCTCTCGTTCACCGGCAGGCCGTAGAAGCGCGGCCCATTGAGCGAGGCGAAGGCTTCGAAGCGATCGAGCGCGCCCTCTTCCTCGAACACCTGCAGGTAGGCCTCCAGCGCGTGCGGCGCGTTGTAGATCCCCGCACAGCCGCACGCGCTTTCTTTGGCGTGCTGTTCGTGCGGCGCGCTGTCGGTGCCGAGGAAGACCCTGGACGAGCCGCCCGTAGCGAACGCCCGCAGCGCAAGCCGGTGTTCTTCCCGCTTGGCAACCGGCAGGCAGTATGCATGCGGCCGCATCCCACCGACCAGCATCGCGTTGCGGTTAATGTGGAGGTGGTGCGGGGTGATCGTCGCGCCGACATTCTCGCCCGCGCTTTCCACGAACTCCACCGCATGGCGGCTGGTGATATGCTCGAACGCGATCTTCAGCTGCGGCAGGTCGCGGTGCAGCGGCGCAAGGATGCGCTCGATAAACACCGCCTCGCGGTCGAAAATGTCGATCTCGGCATCGGTCACCTCACCATGGACGCACAGGACCATGCCCGCCTCTGCCATCGCTTCGAACACCGGGCGCAGCTTGCCGATATCGGTCACGCCATGCGCGGAATTGGTGGTGGCATTGGCGGGGTAGAGCTTGGCCGCAGTGAACACGCCATCCCGATAGCCCCCGATCAGGTCCGCCGGATCGGTATCGTCGGTCAGGTAGGCGGTCATCAGCGGCGTGAAGTCCATGCCTTCAGGCACGGCCGCCAGGATCCGGTCGCGATAGGCGCGCGCCAGCGAGGCGCTCGTCACCGGCGGCGTTAGGTTGGGCATCACGATCGCGCGGGCGAACTGGCGCGCGGTGGCCGCAACCACGCTTTCCAGCATCGCGCCATCGCGCAGGTGAACGTGCCAGTCGTCGGGGCGGCGGATCGTGAGCATTTCGGTCATGCCCCGCCCCCTAGCCCAACAGGCCCGCGCAGGGGAGCCCTGACACACCTGACACACAGTCCAGGGATCAAAAACCCTGCCCCGCTCGCGGCCACGAGAAACAGGCGGAAGGAGTTGGTCATGCAGCGCATCGCGCAACCATTGTACGCGCCGCCATGCCTGTAGGACAGCGCCGGGTGGCATGATCGCACGCGGAGCCCTATCTCGGCAGGCATGACAGCTACCCGCCTTCAGAACCGCGCCGTAATCCGCCTCAGCCCGACCGCAGCCGGAGAGGATGTCGCAGGCTTCCTGCAAGGCCTGCTGACCAACGACGTCACCGGGGAACTGCCCGCCTATGCCGCGCTGCTGAGCGCGCAGGGCAAGACCATGTTCGACATGATCGTGTGGCCGGGCCGCGCGGGCGAGCATGGGGCGACGATCCTGCTCGATTGCGAGGCGCATATGGCGGACGACCTTGCCAAACGCCTGTCGCTCTATCGTTTGCGCCGCAAGATCGAGATCGCGCGCGACGAAAGCCTGGCCGTACACTGGAGTACCGAGCCGATCGACGCGCATCCGCCCGATCCTCGCCTCCCCGCGCTCGGCCATCGCTGGATCGCGCCCGCCGACGACAGCGAGCCTGCCGATGCGGCATGGCTGGCCCACCGCCTCTCGCTCGGCGTGCCCGAAGGCCAAGGCGAACTGGGCGACATCCTGTGGCTGGAAACCAATGCGGTCGAGCTACACGGCGTCAGCTTTTCCAAGGGCTGCTATATCGGCCAGGAAAACACCGCGCGGATGAACTGGCGGCAGAAGGTCAACCGGCGGCTGGTGGTGGTCCCGCTCGAGCGGTCGGAGGAGAAGCGGCGCAAGGCGGAGTATCCCGATCTCGGTCTGGCGGTCGATCATTTGCGGGTGGCGGATATAACCGCCGATCTGGCGCCTGGGTGGATGCGGCTGGAAGCTGCGGAGTAGCGGCACCAAACGTCATGCTGAACTCGTTTCAGCATCCAGACTACCGACCGCGCCGACAGTTCAAGCGGCAGACTGGACCCTGAAACAAGTTCAGGATGACGGTTCGAGCGACGACAGATCGCAAGATGTCCGCCGGACGATGCCGACGCGCCACCTCAGATCTCGTCGCCCCGGGCCCGACCCACGCCAGTGCCTTCTTCGATCAAACGGACAAGCCGCGAGCCCGAGCGCCCAGACGCCCCTAAGCGCCCCGCTGCTCAATCTGCTCCAGCGAATCATCCACGAACCGCTCGGCAATGTCGCGCGCGGTGTGACTCGGCAGTTTGAGCGCGGATGACAGTGGCCCGCCGATCAGCGACTGGCCCAGCGCCAGCAGCACCACCGTCAGCGTGGATTCCAGCGCATCGCGATCCGCCGGCTGATCCGCGCCCAGCTCTTCCTTGTGCACCGTCTCGATCATCTGGTGAATCGCCTTGGCGAAAGGTTCGAGCGCGTCTTCCTGGCCCGTGGCGAGCAGCCAACTGACCAGCGCGCCCCCGCCCTCTCCATCGAAGGCGTCAAACGCCTGATCCACGATCATCCGCGGGCTCGCCCCGCCCGATCGGCTGGCGCGGATTGTCGCTGCAATCCGGTCGCACACGGACTCAGCCAGATAGACACCCAGCGCGTGCTGCAACCCGGCGGCAGAGCCGAAGTGGTGCAGCAGGTTCGCGTGCGTACGCCCGACCCGCGCGCCCACCGCCTTCAGCGTCACCGCCTGCGGGCCCGCCTCGATCAGCAGGTTGCGCGCGGCTTCGAGCGCTCCGGCGCGGGATTCTTCGGGACTCAGACGTCTGCGTGTAGCCATCGAAGCGTGGTAGTGCGCGGGGGCGGATGCGGCAAGGAACCTCCTACTGACATTATTGTTAATGCTACTGACATTGGTGTAAGTTATAATGCACCGAACGACCGACGTTACGGAAATATGGAGTAGTCAGCATGACCGCCCACGACCAAACCCTTGCCGCCAACCCCGCGATCACCATTCGCGACGAGCGCTTCAACAGGGGCACCACGCCCTCCCGCTGGTGGGCTGGCGAGCCCTTCGGCACTGCGTGGCACAACGCGCTGTCGGGCACATTCCCGCGCGGGGAAGCCTTCTTTATCGAATCGGTAAAGGCCTTTCGCGAAGGGACCGATCCCAAGCTTGCGGCGGAGATCCGCGCTTTCGTGAAGCAGGAGATCAACCACACGCGCGAGCACATCGCGTTCAACCGCCTCGCCGCAGATGCGGGCTACGACATGGAGATGATCGACCGGCGCACGAAGGAACTGCTCGACATGGCGGCGGATCAGCCTGCGATCGCCAAGCTGGGGATCACCATGGCGCTGGAGCACTACACCGCGATGATGGCGCACGAATTCCTCGCCAACCCGCAGCATTTCAAGGATTCAGACCCCGAGGTCCGTAAGATGTGGGAATGGCACGCGGTCGAGGAGATCGAGCACAAGGGCGTCGCCTACGACACCTGGAAGCATGCGACGCAAGGCTGGACCGGGTTCCAGCGCTGGGCGCGACGGAGCATCATCATGCTGGAGGTCACCAGACGCTTCCTCAACAACCGCTGGAAGGACGCGATCGAGCTGCTCGCGCAGGACGGGATCACCGGTGCGCGCGCCCATTGGGGGCTGGCGAAGTATCTGTTCGGCACGCCCGGCGTTCTGCGCCGCTGCTTCCCGGCGTGGCTGGGCTATTTCAAACCCGGCTTCCACCCGTGGGATCACGACGACCGCGCCCTGATCGGCAAGTACGAGGGCGATTACGCGGACGCGCTGTTGCCCGCGTAAAGAGTCCCCGAAGCGGCGGCCTGAGCTAGGCCGCCGCCGGGAGCGATCGCTCCACCTCCTCTGCCAGGTCGAGCGCATAGCCATTGGTCTGCGCTTCATAGCCGCGGGCGAGGCTGAAGTGCCGCCCGCCCTTGCCGGTGGGCAGGAAGCCAGCCTTGCGCAGCACGCGGCCCGATGCCGGATTGTCCAGAAAATGGCTCGCGACGATGCGCGGGTGGCCGCAGGCGTGCGCTATCTCGACCAACGCGCGCGCCGCCTCGCCGGCATAGCCGCGGCCCCAGTGCGGGCGCGCGATCCAGTAACCCAGCTCCATCGTCCCATCGCCGCCACCGTCTTCGGGGGGCAGCGGGCCGATGCCGATGCAGCCGATCACCTCGCCGGAATCGGCCAGCGTGATGATGAAACGGGGCGCCTCGGGCGTGAAGGGGAGCGCGCACCACGCGCGCGCGTCGGCAGCCGAATAGGGCCACGGCGCGGTGGCGAGGTTGCGCACGATACCCTCGTCCGCAATCGCCGCGTAGACAGCCTGCCAGTCCTCGGGCCACGCGGGCCGCAGCAGCAACCTCTCGCTTCTGTGAAACATCGTCGTTTCTCCCCTCGCGCGACGCGCCCTTCCTCGGCGGGCGGCCACGGTGATAAGGGAGACGAAAAAAGGGAGACGGGGCTGGCCCCCTCTCCCTTGATGGCCGGATTTTACCTCCGGCGGGGCCGTCCCGGTGGACAACCCCTGTTATCGAGTTGCCCGATTATTCGGCAGCTTGCGCCATAAGATCGACCGATACGTATTTGCGGCCGAGCTTCCCGTCGTGGAAGCGCACAATACCGTCGGTAAGCGCAAAGAGGGTGTGGTCCTTGCCCATGCCGACGTTGGTGCCCGCGTAGAACTTGGTCCCACGCTGGCGCACGATAATGTTGCCCGCAACGACGCCTTCGCTGCCGAACTTCTTCACGCCAAGACGGCGGCCTGCCGAATCGCGACCGTTCCGCGAAGAGCCGCCTGCTTTCTTATGTGCCATTGCGCTTAGTCCTTATCCGTCTGGGCCGCGCTTACGCGTCGCCCGAATCCTTGGTGTCCGCCTTCTTGGCGGGGGCCTTCTTGGCAGCCGGCTTCTTGGTCGCAGCAGCCTTCTTCGGCGCGGCCTTCTTGGCCGGGGCCTTTTCGGTCGCCTTGTCGTCGGCAGCATCGGCCTTCTTCGCGGCGGGCTTGGCGGCAGCCTTCTTGGTGCCTTCACCCACTTCGAGGATGCGCAGCAGGGTCATCTGCTGGCGATGGCCGTTCTTGCGACGGTAATTGTGACGACGGCGCTTCTTGAACACCACCACCTTTTCGCTCTTCGCCTGAGCGATAATTTCCGCCGAAACGGATACCTTGCCTGCGTCGGACAGGCTGTCGCCCTCACCTGCAAGCAACACATCGCCCAGGGTGATCGTGTCGCCGGCTTCGCCTGCGAGCTTCTCGACCGCGATTTTGTCTCCGGCGGCAACCCGGTATTGCTTGCCGCCTGTGCGCACCACTGCGAACATCGGTTCAACTTTCAATCGTTTAGCTGTGACGCTGCCCCTAACGGAACAGCGTGGTCGACGGGCCACACCGTGGTGAGCCCCCCAAAGAAGGGCGCGCTTACGGTATGATTTGGCCGAAGTCAACGCCGGGTGGCCCAGAAAAGCGCCTTTGCCCACCTTCGCCTCTACCACGGCGCGGCTCGCGTGCTAAGGGTGCGCGCATGTCCGCTGCCCGCCTCGCGATCGCGATCGCCACCCTCCCCGCCATGGCCACCCTCGCCGCCTGCGCCACCACGCCCGACAGCGCCTATCCCTCTCTGGGAGTGCGCGAGGCCGAATACGAGAGCGGCCAGTTTCCCCGCCCGACCGGCGATTGCGCGCCCGACGGGCCGGCACCGGTGACCGGCCAGTTCGAGCCCACGGACCCGGTCGCGCCGCCGCCTCCACCGCCCCCCGTCCTGTCCGCCGATCTCGCCGAGCGGGTCGTCCAGCTGGAAGAGCAGGCGCGCGCCGCGCATGCCGATTTCGAAAAAGCCGTGCCCGCCACCCGCGCGGCGGTTCGGGGCAGTGGCAGCGTGGGGTCCAAGGCGTGGGGCCGTGCGCAGGTCGCCTATGCGAACCTCGAATCGATCCGTGCGCGCACGGCGATTCCCTTCGCCGATCTCGATAGCATGCTGGCGATCCGATCGGTCGATGGCGAACCGGTCGAGGCGGTTGCCAAAGCGCACGCGGAAGTCGCCAGGCTGATCGCCGAGGAAGACGCGATCCTGAACGAACTCGCGCCCGCCAACTGACCGCCCACGCAAAAACGCGCGGGATCGAACCAGTCGACCCCGCGCGCCTCCCCCAACTCCGGGGCGAGCCGGTCAGGCCGAGACGACCCCGGCAATAACCAGCACGGTGCACCCCCAGAGAACGATCAGCACCGGCAACACCATCATCTGGGCCACTGCGTCGCGGCCCTTGAGAAAGCCAGTGTGCGTCTGAATTCCGCCGCGCATCAGTTCGCCGAAGCTCTTCGCCTTCGCCTCCGGCTTGCGCCCGAGGCCCAGCCACAGCGCCGGTGCGCCGAACAGGCCGACGATGAAGATCGCGAAGATCGCCATCGGGATTGCGAGTTCGGGGGTCGACAGGCCGACACCCAGGATCGCGATGAAGCCCAGATAGAGCGCCACGGTCGCTCCGTAGAGCACGCTCGGCATTTCGAACGTGCGATCCACATCTTGGCGGATATTGGCGGTCTCGACCGCATCGGGAGCCCGATAGGTGGCGATCGCTTCGGCCAACGTGGGCTCGCTGCGTTCGAAAAGAGCGTGCGCAGCACCGCGTGCGCGGGGCAGTTCGACATGGACGATCGCCTTTTCGGCGACGGCGGCGCTGTTGAGACGTTCGGACATTTCATCACTCCTCGTTGTCTTGAGGAAGGATGTGCGCCGATCGGCCGCGCCGCGCCTTGATCTCGATCAAATCGCGCGCGGAAAAATCACTCCCAGCGATTGCGGTCGGCAAAGTCCTGCGCGCGCGGTTCGACCCAGTGCCAGCCATCTGCGCGTTTCTCGCGCTTCCACAGCCACGCCGCGCTCTTGAGATAATCCATCAGGAAATCGACCGCGTGGAAGGCATCGCGGCGATGGCGCGCAGCCGCGGCGACCAGAACGATCCCCTCGCCAGGATGCATCACCCCGATTCGGTGCCACACCAGCACCCCGTCGAGCGGCCAGCGCTTCAGCGCCTCGCCCGCCAGATCGCGCATTCCGGGCAGGGTCAGTGGCTCGTAATGCGAAAGTTCGAGCACGCGCACGTCATCGTCGGGCCGCACCTTGCCGAGGAAGGTCGCGATCCCGCCAGCGTCGGGATGTACCGCGTTGAACGCAGCCAGCGCCTCGCCCACCGACATTCCCGAATCGAGCAGCCGCACATCGGCAGGGGTTTCGAGCGTGAGGCGCGCCATCAGCCGCCACTGACCGGCGGCAGCAGCGCCACCTCTTCGCCGTTCTGCGCAGCGAGATCGGCCTTGTCCGACAGAACCTTGCCAGCGCAGGCGACATGCACGCGCGGCTCGCGCAACTGCTCGGCAACGGCGGGCGGCACTGCGGCGAGCAAACCGTCCCAATCGAGCGGGGCAGGATATTCGGCCTGCGGCACACCCGCCAGATCGCGCAACGGGCCGAGGAAGAGGACGGTCACACTCATCTCAACCTCCCGTCACGGACATATGGCGCGGCTGAGTCGGCGCGAACCCTGCACCGATGCGGAAATCGTGCTTCTCCGGCTTGATCGCCATCGCCCGGTCGAGCGCGTCGGCGACCTGCGCTTGCGGAGCATCGGATCGCAACGCAGCGCGCAGATCGACCAGCTCTCCGCCGCCAAGGCAGGGATATAGCTGGCCGGTGGCGGTCACCCGCAGCCGGTTGCAGCCGGAACAGAAATTCTCGCTCATCGGAGTGATGAAACCGATCCGCCCGCCGGTCTCGACGATATCGAAATAGCGCGACGGGCCGGGAGTGCGCGCATCGCTGGGCGTCAGCGTCCAGCGCGACTCCAGATCGCGGCGGACATCGGCCAGCGAGACGAAGCGATCCTCGCGGGCCTCGTCCACCTCGCCCAGCGGCATGGTCTCGATCAGGCTGATCGCGTGGCCCTGCGCATGCGCCCAGGCGACCAGATCGGGAATCTCGCGATCGTTCACACCGCGCATCGCCACGGTGTTGAGCTTGACCCGCAGCCCCGCATCCTTCGCCGCGGCAATCCCTTCGAGCACCTGCGGCAAGGCATCGCGGCGCGACAGCGTGCGGAAGGTGTGCGGATCGCGCGTATCGAGCGAGACGTTGATCCGCCGCACCCCTGCCCTCGCCAGCGCCTCGGCATGCTGCGCTAGCTGCGTGCCATTGGTGGTCAGCGTGACCTCGTCCAATTCAGACCCGACATGGCGGCCGATGGCGCGCACCAGATCGATAACGTCGCGCCGCACCAGCGGTTCGCCCCCGGTCAGCCGGATCGTGCGCACACCGCGCGCCATGAAGCTGCGCGCCAGGACGTAAAGTTCTTCGAGTGAGAGAACCTCGACCTTGGGAAGGAACTGCATCCGCTCGGGCATGCAATAGGTGCAGCGCAGATCGCAGCGATCGGTGACCGACAGGCGCAGATAGGTGACTCGCCTCTCATACGTGTCGACCAGCGGCGCAGCCGCAGGCCGAGCTTGCGTGTCGAGGCGATCAACCGTCCGTGTCATCATCCCCAAGTCGGCCATCGCTGCCGCTCTCGCAAGGGGCACTGTCCGCCAGCGGCAGGTATTGCCCGGTGATGGCAGGCGCGCGGCCGAGGAATTCGACCATTCGGGCGAGTGCGGCGCCTTCCAGTCCGGCGACGATATTGATGCAATTGTCGGGGTGTGCGCGGGCCAGATCGCGGGCAGCAGCGCGCCGCCAGTCGGCATGGTCGAAGGGAGCGGGGTCCAGCACCACAATGACGAATTCGTAGTCTTTGGCGGCGTTGCTCACCTGCTGCGCCCAATGCGCGTGGAAGGCAGCCGCAGCGTCGAGCGCCGGCCCGGGCAAGCGCTCCACCCGGATGATCGCGGGTGCGTTGTCGCTCACGTCAGGGCCGTTCGCGATGGAGCGTGATCCCGATCTTCTCGCTGCCGATCCCAATCGCCAGCTTGATGATATGCACGGTCAGCGCCTCGATCCGCTCGTCCTGCAGGAACAGCGTTTCGCAAATATGGTCGGCGAAGCTCTCGATCAGCTTGAAATGGACACCCTCGGGCACCGCCTCTGTCGCGGCATGGCGCAGGTCCATATAGTTCTTGCTCTCGGCCAGCGGCGTGTCCGGATCATACCGGTCGAGCGGCTTCATCCGCGCCTCGATCGTGATGCGCAGCGGCTGCGGCTTGCCCGTCTCTTCGGAATAGATGCCGGTGAGCACATCGGTTTCGAGATCGGCGACGCGCAGGGTGAGAGTGTCTTTCATCGGGGCTCCCTAGACGCTGTTGCGCCATCTTGCGAAGATGGCAGTTGGCAGAACGCGGCCCGCCTGTCCGCCATCGACGGTTTCCTCGCGCACGCCCAGATCGCCATGCTCGATCGTGCCGGGCAGGCCCGCGAACGCCTCGTCGAGCAGCGCGGCGAGCGCGAGGCTGCTCATCCGCACGGCATACACGGTGAGGAACAGGAACCGGCTCTTCTCGTCGAGAAGCTGGCAGCAATCGGCGATCAGCGGGGCGAGACCTTCCTCGATCCGCCAGGTTTCGTTCTTCGGCCCACGCCCGAACTTGGGCGGGTCGAGGATGATCCCGTCATAGCGGTTCTCGCGCCGGACCTCGCGCGCTGCGAACTTCGCCGCATCGTCGACCAGCCAGCGGACCGGGCGGTCTTCCATTCCGGCGAGCGCCGCATTGTCGCGCGCCTGCGCGACCGATTTCTTGGACGCATCGACATGGGTGACCGGGCCGCACTGGCTGAGTGCGAGCGTGCCGACCCCGGTATAGCCGAACATGTTGAGCGTTTGCGCGTCCGGCTTGCCCGCCAGCTCGCCGCGCATCCATTCCCATACCGGGGCCATATCGGGGAAGAAGCCGAGATGGCGGAAGGGGGTGCATTGTGCGCGGAAGCGGACATCGTCCCACGCGAGCGGCCAGCTGTCGGGCACTTCGGGCGAGAGATTCCAACGCCCGCCGCCATCCTCGTCCGCGCCGGGAAGGAATTCGCCATCCGCCTGCCAGTCGGCGTCGCGCGGACTCCACATAGCCTGCGGTTCGGGGCGGACGAAGCGGAACTCTCCGAATCGCTCCAGCTTGCGGCCATGTCCGCTGTCGAGCAGCGCGTAATCGGCCCAGGGCTCGCCGATCATCAGCTGCGGGTCGAGGCGCAGCTGCGCCATCAGCGCGTGGCCTTGGCGGAGATATAATCGCGCACCGCGTCGTAGTCGGCGGGCAGCGTTTCGAAGCGCTCTTCCAGCGCGAACAGGTCGCCGACCCGCGCGGGCAGCGCAGCCTCGATGCCGATCGCCTGCTTCACGGCGTCGGGGAACTTCGCCGGATGCGCGGTGGCGAGCGTGACGACGGGCACTGCGGCGTCGGTTGCGAGCGCGCGCGCGGCGTGCAGGCCGACCGCCGTATGCGGGTCGATCACCTCGCCGCAGCTCTCATGCGCCCAGCGCATCGCCGCCAGCGTCTCTTCGGGCGTGGCGCGCTCTGCCGAGAACATCGCCGCGATTGCCTCGCGCTGCACGGATTCGAGCGGGAGCGTCTTGCTCGACGCGAACTCATCCATCTGCGCCGCAAGCGCCGCCGCATCGCGCCCGTTCGCCTCGAACAGCAGGCGTTCGAAATTGGAGCTGACCTGGATGTCCATCGACGGGGTGATGGTCGCGTGGCTCTCACCGACCGAATAGTCGCCGTCGCGGATCGCGCGGGCGAGAATGTCGTTCTTGTTGGTCGCGACGATCAGCCGCTCGACCGGCAGACCCATATGCGCGGCGACGTAGCCCGCGAAGACGTCGCCGAAATTGCCGGTCGGCACGCTGAAGCTGACCTTGCGATCGGGCGCGCCGAGCTGCAGCGCGGCGTAGAAGTAATACACCACCTGCGCCATCAGCCGCGCCCAGTTGATCGAATTGACCGCGCCAATGTCGAGCGTGGCGGTCAGCACCTCGTCCGCGAACATGCGCTTCACCATCGCCTGCGCATCGTCGAAGCTGCCGGCAATCGCGATGTTGTGGACGTTGGCTGCGCTCACCGTGGTCATCTGGCGGCGCTGGATCTCGCTCACCCTCCCTTCCGGGTGGAGCATGAAGATCTGGGCGTTCTCGCGCCCCGCAACCGCATGGATCGCAGCCGATCCTGTATCTCCGCTGGTCGCGCCGATGATCGTCAGCGGACGTTCGCGCTTGTCCAGAAACGTTTCGAAAAACAGCCCGAGCAGTTGCAGCGCGACATCCTTGAACGCCAACGTCGGGCCGTGGAACAGCTCCAGCAGCCAGTGCTGTTCGTCGAGCTGGACCAGCGGGGTCGTCGCAGCGTGCGAGAAATTGCCGTAGGCGCGCTGGCACAGGTCGCGCAGCTCCGCTTCGGTCAGGCTTTCACCAACGAACGGCGCCATGATCCGCACCGCGAGTTCGGAATAGGGGAGCCCGCGCAGCGCGGCGATCTCCTCACGCGAAAACTGCGGCCACTCCTGCGGCAGATAGAGTCCGCCATCGCTCGCCAGCCCGGTGAGCGTGACACCTTCGAAATCGAGCACGGGCGCCTGACCGCGGGTCGAAACGTACCGCATTTCTATTCCCCCGCGTTATCGCCGCTGCGTGCATCCTGCCCCGGCAGGCGCTTCCTCACCGCAAGCCCGTAGATCACCAGCGCGGTCATCGCGAACAGGAACCACTGCCAGGCATAGGCCATGTGATTGTTGGGCAATTCCGACGGATCGGGCTTCTGCAACGGCAGCAGGCCAGCGCGCGGCGGGTCGGCGACCAGACGCGGCCCCGGCGCGACGATGCCCGTCACCTCACCGCCATTCCACAGTGGCCCGTCGGGCACCCGGGTCCAGCCAAGCGCAATCCGCGCCTCGCCCCCGCCCTTCAGCTCGCACTGGGCGATCTGCGCCCAGCCATGCGATCCTCTGGCGTTGGTGCCGGCGACGGCAGAGAGTTCGGTCACCCGCGCGCACACGACCTTGCTGCGACGATAGAGCCGCTGCTTGAGCGCGTCCTTGTCGTCGCCCGGCCACGCGACCAGTTCCTGATTATCGCCCGCCGCCGCATAGCGTGCGAGAAGCTCTGCCTTTTCGTCGGCCCGCCCCAGCTGCCAGAAGCCGAGCGCGATCATGACCGCAATGGCGAGCGCCACGATGATCGTGGGGATCAGCGGCAGGCGTTGCAGATAGTTCATCGTCCAGCCTTCTGCGCATTCAGGCGATATCCGGACCCGATCAGCGCATCGCTGCATGCCAGCACCGCGCGGACCGATCGCCCCGCTGTGCACGGGGCGCACAGGCCGAAAAGGGCAGCCTCGCGCAAGGCGGGCTGCCCTTTCGTCCCGGCATGATCGCCGGAGGCCTTGCGGCCATTATCGGTCATCAGTGGACTTCGGCGCCCCAGCCACCCCAGACGTAGACGGAGATGAACAGGAACAGCCACACCACGTCGACGAAGTGCCAGTACCACGCCGCCGCTTCAAAACCGAAGTGCTGGCGCGGGGTGAAGTGGCCGAGATAGGCGCGACGCAGGCAGACGATCAGGAAGATCGTGCCGACGATCACGTGGAAGCCGTGGAAGCCAGTCGCCATGTAGAAGGCGCTGGTATAGTTCACACCGCCGAAGCCGAACGGCGCGTGCATGTATTCATACGCCTGGATCGCGGTGAACAGCACGCCCAGGCCGATCGTCGCCCACAGGCCCAGCTTGAGCCCGTCACGATCGCCATTGATCAGCGAGTGGTGCGCCCAGGTGACCGTGGTGCCCGAACACAGCAGGATCAGGGTGTTGATCAGCGGCAGGTCGAACGGGTCGATAACGTGAATGCCATCGGCCGGGAACTGGATCAGAGCAGCCGCGCCATCCTGCCCGATCAGGTTCTGCCAGGTGCCTTCGGCAACCATCTGCAGCGGTGCCGGGAACAGCGCGAAATCGAAGAAGGCCCAGAACCAGCCGACGAAGAACATCACTTCGGAAAGGATGAACAGGATCATGCCGTAGCGCATGTGCAGCTGGACCACCGGAGTGTGGTCGCCGGCCTGCGCTTCCTTAACGATCTTCGAGAACCAGCCCCAGAAGGTGGCGATCAGCAGCGCGATGCCTGCGCCAAGGATCGCTTCCCATCCGGTCATCGTGTGCATGAAGAAAACCATGCCCGTGGTGAACGTCAGCGCCGCAAAGGCACCGACAAACGGCCAGATGTCGGGAGCGAGAATGTGATAATCGTGGTTCTTGGCGCCGGCCATTTTTCGTCTTTCCTATTCAGCGGCACCGCCCTTAACCGGGCGGCTTGCCGCGGTCCAGAGGGTCAGCTGTCTTCAGGCGGTTTGCGGTGGAAGGTGTAGCTCAGGGTAATCTGTTCGACCCCTTCCATGTTGGGATCGTCTAGCGCGGCCGGATCGACGTAGAAGAGTACGGGCATCCGCACCTCCTCGCCCGGCTGCAGGGTCTGCTCGGTAAAGCAGAAACACTGGATCTTGTTGAAATAGGGTGCCGCCTGCTCGGGCTCGACGTTGAAGGTCGCGGTCCCGGTGATCGGCACGGAGGAATTGTTCTTCGCGGTAAAAAAGGCGAGGTCGCGCACACCAATCTGCACCGAATCGCTGGTGTGCACCGGCTTGAATGTCCACGGCATCCCGCTCGCGGTATTCGCATCGAAGCGAACCGAGATCGGCGGCGTGCCCGCGCTCGACGCGAGCCGTTCGGCGATCGCCGCATCGCTCTCGTTCGCCACCTGGGTGGTCCCGCCGAAGCCCGTCACCTGGCAGAACATCCGGTACAGCGGCACCGACGCAAAGCCGAGGCCGACCATGCAGGCCGCCGCCAGAAAAGCGAGGGCCGCAATTCGCAGGTTGCGACGGTCGAGACTGGATGCGGACGCGCTCGACATCAGTCGCCCATCCGTACGATCGTGATCGCGTAAAACAGCACCGCGAAGAACAGCAGCACCGCGCCGATCGCGAGATTGCGGCCCTTGCGGGCTTCCTTGAAGCGCGCTTCTTCTTCAGGGCTCATACGGGGCGGGCGGGCGTCGTCGCTCATGCGAGACCTCCTGCAATAATACCGGCGTTCTGCAGCACGCGGTCGATCACCAGCACACCGAACAGCGCGAACAGGTAAAGGATCGAATAGGCGAACAGCCGCTTTTCGGGCTTCATCGTGTCGCCTTCGACGGAGCGGCGCAGGCCCACGGGAACCGCCAGCGCAGCGAAGAACCCCGTCAGCGCGAGCGAGGCAGCGCCATAGACCACGCCTGCCGTGCCCAGATACCACGGCGCCGCGGCGAGCGGGACCATGAACAGCGCATAGGCCAGGATCTGGCGGCGCGTCGCCACCTCGCCGTGGACCACTGGCATCATCGGCACGCCAGCCTGCGCGTAATCGCTCTTCACGAACATCGCGAGCGCCCAGAAGTGCGGCGGGGTCCAGAAAAAGATGATCGCGAACAGCAGCACCGGCGTCAGCGTGACGTCGCCGGTCACCGCCACCCAGCCGATCAGCGGCGGGAATGCACCCGCGCCGCCACCGATGACGATGTTCTGCGGCGTGCGCGGCTTGAGCCACATCGTGTAGACGACGACGTAATAGAAGATCGAGACGGCGAGGATCGCGGCGGCGAGCCAGCCGATCGCCAGCCCCATCACCAGCACGGATGCGCCGCACAGCACGCTGGCGAAGTCGCGCGCGTCGTTCCTGCTCACCCGGCCAGCGGGAATCGGGCGCTTGGCGGTGCGCTTCATCCGCGCGTCGAGCTCGGATTCGTACCACTGGTTGAACGCGGCAGCGCCGCCGGCGGCGAGTGCGATGCACAGGATCGCGGTGAAACCGAGCACCGGATTGATATGGCCCGGCGCGGCCAGCAGCCCGCACAGACCGGTAAAGACCACGAGCCGAACGACGCCCGGCTTGGTCAGCGCGAGGAAGTCGCGCCAATGGCTCGACATCGGCGTCGCTGCGGTCGGCGTGATAAGGGTCGTCGTGGTCGTCATGTCATTCCTCCCCTCCTGCTGGCGGAGGGGTAGCGGGACAAAGGCCTGCCCCGCCCGATCAAGCACAAGCGGGGTGCGGCCCACCCCATGGCCCCCTCCCGCGAACGGGAGGGGAGATGCGTCGTTACGCGTGCGCCGGCTTGCCTTCGCCCGGCAGGTGGTTGTGGTAATCGTGGTGGTCCTCGATCACCGGCAGCGTTTCGAACTGGTGGAACGGCGGCGGGCTGGACAGGGTCCATTCCAGCGTGGTCGCACCCGGACCCCAGTAGTTCGCTTCGGCCTTCTTGCCCGCCACGAAGGCGTAGACGAGGTTGGCGAAGAAAATCAGGACCGAGATCGCGACGATGCCGTAGCCGAGCGTCGAGATGTGATTCCAGAACTCGAACTGCCCCGGGTAGTCGGGAATGCGGCGCGGCATCCCGTTCACACCAAGGAAGTGCATCGGGAAGAACACCAGGTTCACGCCGACGAAGAACACCCAGAAGTGGATGTGGGCCAGCAGTTCGGAGTGCCAGCGGCCGCTCATCTTCGGGAACCAGTAGTAGAAGCCCGCGAAGATCGAGAAGACCGCACCCATCGAGAGCACGTAGTGGAAGTGCGCGACGACGTAGTAGGTGTCGTGCAGGTTGTCGTCGATGCCGCCATTGGCGAGCACGACGCCGGTCACGCCGCCCACGGTGAACAGGAAGATGAAGCCCATCGCCCAGACCATCGGCGATTTGAACTCGATCGAACCGCCCCACATCGTGGCGATCCAGCTGAAAATCTTCACGCCGGTGGGCACCGCGATGACCATGGTTGCGGCAGTGAAGTACATCTTCGTGTTCACGTCGAGGCCGACGGTATACATGTGGTGCGCCCACACGATGAAGCCGACCACACCGATCGCGACCATGGCGTAGGCCATGCCGAGGTAGCCGAACACCGGCTTGCGGCTGAAGGTCGCCACGATCTGGCTGATCATGCCGAAGCCCGGCAGGATCATGATGTACACTTCGGGGTGGCCGAAGAACCAGAACAGGTGCTGGTAGAGGACCGGATCGCCACCGCCCGACGGATCGAAGAAGGTGGTGCCGAAGTTACGGTCGGTAATCAGCATGGTGATCGCCGCGGCCAGAACCGGCAGCGAGAGCAGCAGCAGGAAGGCGGTGACCAGCACCGACCACACGAACAGCGGCATCTTGTGCAGGGTCATGCCCGGCGCACGCATGTTGAAGATGGTGGTGATGAAGTTGGTCGCACCCAAGATCGAGCCTGCGCCCGCAAGGTGGAGAGAGAAGATCGCGAAGTCGACCGCCGGGCCGACCGAACCGCTCGTCGAAAGCGGCGCATAGACCGTCCAGCCAGTACCCGCGCCCGGCCCGACGCCGCCGGGGACGAACATCGAGAACAGCAGCGAGAAGAAGCCCGCCACGGTCAGCCAGAACGACACGTTGTTCATGCGCGGGAAGGCCATGTCCGGCGCGCCGATCATCAGCGGCACGAACCAGTTGCCGAAGCCCCCGATCATCGCGGGCATGACCATGAAGAACACCATGATCAGGCCGTGCGCGGTGATGAAGACGTTCCACAGGTGGAGCGTCTGGTCGAGCTGCGCGGGATCGGCACCGAGCCAAGGCGCAACCACGTTGAGCACCTGGATGCCCGGCGCGGCCAGTTCGGCCCGCATGATCCCCGAAATCGCGCCGCCGATCACACCCGCACAGATCGCGAAGATCAGGTAGAGCGTGCCGATATCCTTGTGGTTCGTCGACATGAACCACCGGGCGAAGAAGCCCGGCTTGTGGTCGGCATCGTGATGATGCTCGTCCGTATGGGCCTGGAAGGTGTCAGCAGTGGTAGCCATGTCGCTCTGGTTCTCTTCGGTTCTACGTGACGTCTAAAAGTCGAAAATTCGTTCGCCGGACTTACGCCCGCCGGTCAGGCCGCCGTGTCGGCCGCGTCGCTCGCATCGAGCGGCACGGACGGCGCTTCGCCGCCATCGTCGGCAGCAGTCGGCGCACCACCCGCAGCGGGAGCCCCTTCGGTCGCGCTCGCCGGAGCCTGGATGTCCGCCCGTTCGCCACCTTCAACACCTTCCTCGAAAGTACCGCCCTTGGAAAGCACCCACTGGCGCCACTTGTCCATCGGGACCGCTTCGATCGCGATCGGCATGTAGCCGTGGCGCGCGCCGCACAGTTCGGAACACTGGCCGTAATAGATGCCCGGCTCCTGAATGGTCAGCACACGCTCGTTCAGGCGACCGGGAACCGCGTCGACCTTGAACCACAGGCTCGGGACCGAGAACGAGTGGATCACGTCCGCGCCGAAGGTCTGGATGCGCAGCGGCACACCGACCGGCACGACCATGCGGTTATCCACAGCAAGCTGCGCCGGTTCGCCGCGCGAGAGCGCTTCTTCCTTGGGCAGCATGTTCGAAATCACCTCGAACCCGCCTTGGTCGGGATAGGTGTAACCCCAGTACCACTGATAGCCGGTCGCCTTGATGGTGATCGCATCGGCCGGCGCCGTCTTGTACTGGCGCGCGAGCAGCGTGATCGAAGGAACCGCGATGACCACCAGGATCAGCACCGGAACCAGCGTCCAGATCACTTCGATCAGCGTGTTGTGCGTGGTGCGCGACGGCTCGCGGCCCTCACGGCGGCGATAGCGGACCACCACCACCAGCAGCAGGAAGAACACGAAGGCGCTGATGAACACGATCACCGGCGCGAGGATGTAGTTGTTCATCCCCAGCGCGAACTGGCCATCGTCGGTGTACTGGTCTTGGAAACTCATCGACTTGAGCGCGTTGTCTTCGAACGCGGTCGGCTGGCCCTTGATCCATTCAGGGCCGAGATGTTCGTAACCACCTTCGCTATCGGCGGCGGCATCGCCTTCGCCGGCAGCCTGATCCGCGCCCGTGGCGGTATCGGCAGCGGCGGCCTCGGTCTGCGTCGCAGCAGCCGGCGCACCCGTGTCGGGCGCGGCGGCAATGGCAGCCTGAGCGGCAAGGCCAAGGCCGGCAACAGCAAGAACTGCAATCAGGAAACGGCGGATATCGCGATAGGCGGCGGCAATTGACATTGTCGGTCTGACTTCCTTCGAACCTTGCAGAAACACGGGCCCTGTAACCCATTTTAGCATGCTTGGGCGTGATTTCGGGCTCGCCCTATAGGGGCGCTTGCCGCGACTCTCAAGCGCCTCTAGACCGGAATTCACGGGGCGTCCAATGCGTTTGGTGCAACACCAGCCCCATCACTACACAGATAACGAAGGCACGAACGGTCATGACGGATGAAGAGATCATCGGTGAACTGCGGGGTTGCGACGCCCTGCTCGAAGGACATTTCCTTCTGAGTTCGGGCCGCCACTCGGCCCATTATCTGCAATGCGCGCGGGTGTTGATGGACCCTGAGCGCGCCAGCCGACTGGCCTTTGCGCTCTCTCAGAAGATCCCGCGCGATATCCGCAGCCAGATCGACGTGGTCGTCAGCCCGGCGATGGGCGGCCTTATCATCGGGCACGAAATGGGCCGCGCGCTGGGCAAGAACGCCATGTTCCTCGAACGGCCCGAAGGCACTTTCGAACTGCGCCGCGGCTTTGCCATGGAAAAAGGCGCGCGGGCACTGATGGTGGAAGACGTGGTAACCACCGGCAAATCGAGCGTTGAGGCGATCGAAGCGGTCAAGCGCGAGGGCGGCGAGGTGATCGCCGAGGCCGCGCTGGTCGATCGCTCGTCCGGCGAAGCGGACATGGGCGTGCCGTTCTTCCCGCTGATCCAGCTCTCCTTCCCGACCTATGCCAAGGGGGAGGTGCCCGAAAGCCTGAAGGCCGTGCCGATCACCAAGCCGGGGAGCCGCAAGGCTTGATCCTGCGCGCAGCCCTTGGCGCGCTCGCCCTGCTGGCCGCCGCGGGCTGCGCGGCCCCCGATCTGCGCGACACGCCGCCGACGCCCGGCGCACCCGCCGCGTCGGACCCTTTTGCGCAGGCTCTCTACAACAGCGGCTTTACAGGCGAGGCAGTGGTGAGCCGGAGGCCGGGCGACCTTTCCTCGGTCTCGATCGGGCGCGCTGCGCGGGACGAAGCGGATAATCCGGAGCGGTGGCCGTGGGCATCGGTGACCAAGCAGGTGCTGGCGGTACTGGCGATGCAGCAGGTCGAAGCCGGGACGCTCAATCTCGATGCTCCGGCGGATCGCTATCTGCCCGAGGTTGCCTCGGAGAAACCCTCCCCCACCATCCGCCAGCTGTTCCAGCACCGATCCGGCCTCGCCAATCCCGACGACAGCCCACCGGATGCGACCGGCTTCCCGTCGTTCTACTCCGACGGGCCGACCGGGCTCGACTGGTGTCTGGCCGATCGCACCGCGCCGAGCGATCAATGGCGCTACAACAACTGCGACTACATCGTGCTGGGCGCGATCCTCGAAAACGTGACCGGCCAACCGACCGAGGCGCTGCTGGAGAAGCGGATCGCCACGCCCTCTGGCTGGCGCGATACCGCACTGCTTCGCGCAGGCAGCGCGCGCGACTTTGCCGGGCGTGACCCAGTCTACACCACCCGCATCGCGCGCTACGGCACCTCTGCCGCGCTGGTCGGCCCGCTGGCAGACATGCTGCGCTTCGACCGCGCGCTGATGGCGGGCAAGTTGATCGGCGCGGAGGCCCGCGCCGCGATGTGGCAGGGCGATCCGCAGCTGGGATATATGGCGCTCGGCCAGTGGGTGTTCGACGCCCCGCTCGAAGGCTGCGATGCGCCGGTCCGCATCGTCGAGCGGCGCGGCGCGATCGGCAAATATCAGGTGCGCAACATCATCCTGCCCCAGCGCGACATGGCGCTGGCACTGACAACGACAGACGGCGAGCTCGATTTCGGCGAGATATGGACCGGCTCCGGCGCGCTGCACGATGCACTCGCCGCGCTTGCCTGCAACGCAATTGCGGGCCCGGCGACACCCCGCTAGAGCGCGATGATGAGCACCCGCCCCCAAAAACTCCGCCTGGGCGTCAATATCGATCACGTCGCGACCATCCGCAACGCGCGTGGCGGCGACCATCCCGATCCCGTGCGCGCGGCGCAGATCGTTGCGGCTGTGGGCGGCGACGGAATTACCGCGCACCTGCGCGAAGACCGCCGTCATATTCGCGACGACGATCTGAAGCGCATTCAGGATGCGACCGACCTGCCGCTCAACCTCGAAATGGCGGCGACCGAGGAAATGCTCGCGATCGCACTGCGCCACCAGCCGCACGCCGCCTGCATCGTGCCCGAGAAGCGCGAGGAGCGCACGACCGAAGGCGGACTGGACGCGGCGGGCCTGCACAACCAGCTCGCGCCGATCGTGTCGCAACTGACCGACGCGGGCATCCGCGTCTCGCTGTTCATCGAAGCCCATCCTGCACAGCTCGAAGCGGCGATGCGCCTCAGCGCGCCGGTAGTAGAGTTCCACACCGGCGAATATGCGCATGCAACTGGTGAGCAGCGCTCGATCGAACTGAAGCGGATTGCGGACATGGCGGCTCTGGCGGTGAAGAACGGGATCGAACCCCACGCGGGCCACGGCCTGACCTTCGACAATGTCCAGCCGATCGCCGCGATACCGCAGATCGCCGAGCTCAATATCGGCCACTACCTGATCGGCGAGGCGATCTTCACCGGGCTGGAACCCGCAATCCGCCGGATGCGCGAACTGATGGACGAAGCGCGGTGAGTGCGCCTGCAGAGATCACCCGGGCCCAGCGCTTCTGGCCGATCGCAGGGGCCATCCCCTTCCTGCTCAGCATATTCCTGCTGGGCGTCTCGCTCAACTCGGGCGCGCTGACCGTTTTCGCCGTCGTCTGGCCCCTGCTGCAAGTCGCAGGCTACACCATGACCTTGCGTCTGGCGAAGGGCGACACCTCGCACGATCTCGTCAAGACGCAGGTCATCCTGCATTATATCGCTCTGATCCTGCTCGTCGTCCTGCTGGTGCGCGCATCATGATCATCGGTTTCGGATCGGACCTGTGCAATATCGAGCGGATCCAGAACTCGCTCGACCGCTATGGCGAGCGGTTCGAGAACCGCGTCTTCACCGAGAAGGAACGCGCCAAGGCGCGGCGGCGCCCGTTCACCATCGCGGGAACCTACGCCAAGCGGTTCGCCGCCAAGGAGGCATTCTCCAAGGCGGTGGGCACCGGATTTCGCCAGGGCGTGTTCATGAAGGACATCGGCGTGGTTAACGCACCCTCGGGCGCGCCCACTCTCGAACTGGCACATGGCGCTGCGGAGGCGCTTGCGAAAATAACCCCGGCGGGCCATGTGGCACGCGTTCACCTGACCCTCACGGACGATCATCCATGGGCACAGGCTCTGGTGATGATCGAGGCACTTCCCGAATGAGCAACCTGACCAGCATGAGCAAAAAAGACACCGCACCCAAATCCGGCGAGGACGAGAAGGTCAACTGGTTCGCCGAATTCCGCGGACTGGCGCTGATGCTGCTCGCGGTGCTGGCGTTTCACAGCTTCGTCGCGAAACCGTTCTTCATCCCTTCGACCAGCATGATGCCCAATCTGCTGGTGGGCGACCAGCTGATCGTCAGCCGCTACCCCTACGGCTACAACTGGTCTTCGGTGACCTTCCACATGCTGCCGCGCGGCAACTGGCGCATTTTCGGCGGGACGCCGGAATATGGCGACATCGTCATCCCGACCCATCCGCAGCGCAGCGAAGACTATATCAAGCGCGTGGTCGCACTGCCGGGTGACCGGATCGCGGTGAAGAACGGGCAGATCATCCTCAACGGCAAGCCCGTGCCGCAGAAGGTCGAGCCCGCGATGCTGCTGCCGATCGATCTCAATTCGCCCTGTCAGGGCCCCGGTTTCACCACCGTCACCGGCCCCGACGGCACCCGCAAGTGCCGCGTCCCGGTCGAACGCGAGACCATGCCCAACGGCGCGAGCTACCTGATCATCGATGCGCTGCCCGACCAGCCGCTGGATAATTATCCCGAAATCCAGGTGCCCGACGATGCGGTGTTCGTGATGGGCGACAACCGCGATGCCTCGGCCGACAGCCGCGCCTCGATCGCCAATCAGGGCCTGGGTGGCCCCGTCCCGCTCGCCAATATCGGCGGTCGCGCGGAGTTCATAACCTATTCGCTGGACGGAACGGCCAGCTGGAACCCGTTCACCTGGTTCGGCGCGATGCGCGGCGACCGGGCGTTCACCACGCTGCGCCCGACCAAGTCCGATGACGCCGCGAAGGCCGTCGAAGACAATAGCAAGGGCGCCTGACCGGATCCCCAATGGCACAGCCTGACGATCCTTCGCGCGAGTCCGCAACGCCGGACAGCACCCGCGGCCCCGATACCGATAGCGAATACGAGGGCTGGGACGATGCCAGCCCGGCCTACATCTCCAATCCTCAACTGAGGCTGGAGATGCACAAGGCGATGGTGTGGGTCGGGGTGATCGGCCTGGCCGCGCTGGCGGTCTATATCTCGCAATCGCTGCTGGTGATCTTCGCCGCGCTGGTGTTCGCCTCGATGATCGACGGCGGCGCGCGCCTCATCGGCCGCTATTTGCCGATCCCGCGGACCTTGCGGATCGTCATGGTCCTGCTGCTCGCGATCGCGTTCCTCGTCTGGCTCGGCTATTTCGCAGGCTCGCAGATCGCCGAACAGGCTGCCACCCTCCCCGCCATCGTCGAGAAACAGCTGAACGACGTGATCGCGATGGCGCAGGAAAGCGGCTTCCAGATTTCGCTGTCCGACGCGCAGTCGATGGCCAACCAGGTGGTCAGCGGCGTCGGCACCGTGACCCGCGCGATCGGCGGAATTGCAGGCATCATCGGTACCACCGCGATCATCCTGATCATCGGCATCTATGTCGCGCTGGAACCCAACCTTTACGAACGCGGCGTCGAGTGGATGGCCCCGCGTGGCGAGCGCAGCGAACTGCGCAAGACGCTCGCCGAAATGGCGCTGACGCTGCGCCGCCTGATGGCGGGGCGGATCGTCGGCATGGTGTTCGAAGGGTTCTTCACCTGGATCGCGCTGGAGCTGTTCGACGTGCCGATGGCAGCGCTGCTGGGCATCCTGACCGGACTGCTGGCGTTCATTCCCAATATCGGCGCGGTCGTCTCGGGCCTGCTGATGGCGACCGTGGGCTTCTCGGTCAGCATGGAGACCGGGCTGGCCGCTGTGGCGATCTATTTCGTGGTCCAGACCTTCGATGGCTACGTCGTCATCCCCATGATCGCCCGCAAGACGGTCGACCTGCCGCCCGCGCTGGTGCTGGGTGCGCAGCTGATCATGGGGCTGCTGTTCGGCATTATCGGCCTGCTGCTGGCCGACCCGCTGCTCGCCATGCTCAAGGTCGCGCTCGTGCGCCGGTCGGAAGCGAACCAGGCCGCGCAGGACAGCGAATACGCCGCAGCCGCTGCGGCCGCCGCAAGCCGCGCGGACGCATAGGGGGAAAACACGGATGGTACGCGCATTTCTCTACTTCATCGCGACAATGATCGTGCTCGTCATCATCGGGCTGTTCGCGCTCAATTACTGGTCCGACAAGGCGACCGAGATCGCCTTCGTCCCCAACACCAAGTTCGTCGAGCAGGAAGCGCTGGCCGAGAACGCCTATGCCGACCCGGACATGTGGTATTCGCGCCCCGGCATCGGCACCAATGATCCCGCGCGCTACCAGCCCGCGATCGCCGAGACGCAGAACCCCCTGCCCCGCAGCGAGGACGAGCGCACGCTGGTGGAGCAAGCGAGCGAGGCCGGATCGCGCCGCGTCACCGCCGACGACGAACAGGGCGCGCCGCCCTTTGCGGTCTTCTTCGTCCACCCGACGAGCTACATCCCGACCAACCTCGACCGCGACATCCAGTGGAACGCGAAGCTGGGCAACAAGGAGGCGGAAGACCGCGCCACCCTGTTCCTGCGCGGGCTCGCCAGTCCGTTCAACCGCGCCGCGGAGATCTGGGCCCCCAAGTATCGCCAGGCGACCGTCGGTGCCTTCATCACCGACAAGCCCGAGGCGGAGCAGGCGATCGACGCGGCTTACCGCGATGTGGAACAGTCGTTCGACTATTTCCTCGAAAGCGTGGACAAGGATCGCCCGATCATCCTCGCCGGGCACAGCCAGGGATCGCTCCACCTGCTGCGGCTGCTGCGCGAGCGGATCAAGGGCCGCCCGGTGGAGAACCGCATCGCCGCGGTCTACGCGGTCGGCTGGCCGATCTCTATCGATCACGACCTGCCCGTGCTGCCGCTGCCCGCGTGCGAGCGCGCCAACGAGGCAGGCTGCATCCTCAGCTGGGTGAGCTTCGCCGATGATGGCGACCCGACCCAGCTCCTCAGCCGCTACCGGGCGAGCCCCGGCTTCGATGGGGAGCCGCGCGGCAACGGGGCGATCCTGTGCGTCAACCCGATCACCGGTTTCGCGAACAGCGCCGCCCCGGCGGACGACAACAAGGGCACGCTGGTGCCGAGTGAGGATCTTACCTCCGGCGAACTGGTCGCCGGTGCGGTCGGCGCGCGGTGCGACGAGCAGGGCATCCTGCGGATCGGCGACCCGCCCGAAATGGGCTCCGCCGTGCTGCCCGGCAGGAACTACCACGTCTACGACATCCCGCTGTTCTGGCGGAACCTGCAGGACGACGTGGTGACGCGCGTGCGCGAATGGACAGCCGCGAACTCGTAGGTGAGAGTGCCGCAGGTCTGGCCGAGACGCTGCCCGACGGGGGCGCGCTGATCGGGCTGGACCTGGGCACCAAGACCATCGGCATCGCGGTGTGCGATGCGGGCTGGCGCTTTGCCTCCGCACTCAAGACATTGTCGCGTGGCAAGTTCGGTCGCGATCGCGACGAGCTGCGCAAGCTCATCGAGGCGCGTAGCATTCGCGGGATCGTGATCGGCCTGCCGCGCAACATGGACGGCAGCGAAGGCCCGCGCGCGCAGGCGAGCCGCGCCTATGCGCGCAACCTTGCCGAAGCCTTCGGCCTGCCGGTGCTGCTGTGGGACGAGCGCTGGTCGACCAAAAGCGCCGAGGACGCGATGATCGGGCTCGATGTCAGTCGCCGCAAGCGGGCCGAGCGGATCGATGCCGAGGCCGCGACGATCATTTTGCAAGCGGCGATCGATGCGGCGACGGGTTCGCCGTTACTCTGACCGGATCATTCCGCTCGCCA
The DNA here is from genome assembly GCF_019857185.1 of Alteriqipengyuania abyssalis. Classification (GTDB taxonomy): domain Bacteria; phylum Pseudomonadota; class Alphaproteobacteria; order Sphingomonadales; family Sphingomonadaceae; genus Alteriqipengyuania; species Alteriqipengyuania abyssalis. The sequence continues at coordinate 852,257 of NZ_JAHWXP010000001.1, forward strand.
CCCGTCGCATCGCAGCACTGGGGTGATGTGTGGCGAAATGCTCCGCACAATGTCTCGCATCCTCCCCGCCCAGCGCCACACCCAGCCTTAGCAAGACTTCGTTCGCGCTCGCATTGAGCACACCCGCGATCCGGCCGGCTTCGGTGTCGAAACGGTACTGATCAAACCAGCCTTGCGCGGGGTTGGCGGCGCAGATGTTGAGCGAAACGGACAGGCTCTCGGGCGGATGCTGGCAATGGACGTCGCGATGCGCGCGATAGTGCAGCACGCGCCCCTCCCTCAGCCGCGATCGCTCGACGAACCGCAGATCGACATGCTCTCCGACCTCTCCCGAGACGCTGGCATAATCGTATTCCCAGTAGTCGCTGACATAGCCCGGGCCGAAATAGCCGACCGTCAGGAAGTCGAAATTGTGATCATGCGGCAGTCCGTAGACGAAGCTTGCCGCGCCGCTCGCCTGAAAGGCCGGATCTCCCCGCGCGGGCCAGATATTGGCGCGCAGGAAATAACCCTTGCGCGGCCCCGCCAGCATGATCGCCTGCGGGCCGTAACCGCTTGCCTGATCCTCGGCACCGGCCAGGAGATCGATCATCAGATCGCCGAGGAAGCCGCGATTGGCTGCCAGCCCGGCGAGCAGCGATGCCGCGTGCTGTAACGAACGCTCGTCCGCTGGTTCGAAGCCGTGCTCGTCCAGCTGCGCGATGCATTCTGCAAGTGTGAGCGGGGTGCAAGACGATGGCGTCAGCTCGCGAGGCATTGGCTTTCCCGGACCTTGGCAAGCTGTGGATAAGTTGTGCATAGCCTGTGGCGAAGTGCAGTTGCCTCGCGTGCCAGCGGATCACTGTCGCGCTCCGCAATCGCGCACAAACTCGCGAATCCACTGGCCGTGTCGAGCGCCAGCGCGTGACGCAGTGCCTGCCACCGGGCCCCCTCCCCCGCTTGTCCACAGCCCCCCTCCCCGCAGGCATAGCCCGCGAGAGCGGGTGCAGCGTCGGTTCGGCCCATCGCACCGAGCAATGCAGCAGCCAGTTCCGCGCGCCCGTCTGCAGGGCTCGGGGAGGCCCGGTGGACGATCCGCCCGGTTTCCAGCTCCACCTCTAGGGTCGGACGCGGATGGGCGGGCTCGCGTGCGACCCGCAGCAGCACCAGGGGCGCATCCAGAGCGGCAATGGCTCGGGAATTATCGGCATCGGCGGTGAGAACCGTGCCGGGGGCAAGGCGAACTTCTTGGGCCACTGGCGGCGCACCGTCGCGCCGTGTGTAACGTACCGCCGCCGCCTGCCCCGTCAGCACCACTTCCCGGCGATCGCAATCCGAAAAGGCGATAGTGCGCGGCGCTCTGGCTGTATCCGGCTCGACCAGCACAAGCGCCAGCGTCACCGGCCCGCCGCGGTGAATGTGGACGATGCCCTGCCCGCCGGCGTAGCTGTGCCGAAAGGGCAATTGCGCCAGTGGCTGGTCACGCCACGCAGCCAGCATGGCGGCGATGAACCGTGCAACGAACTCCTGCGCGCCGTCTTCATCGATAAGGGGTAGCAATGCGCCGCAGCGCGCGAAATCACCGGTGTTTCGCAGGGTCCGGCAATCGGCCAGAACTCGCGCGACCTGTGGCCGCCCCTGCCACTCGGCCCGCGCGGCCAGCACGCGATCCTGCGCCGCGGCCTGCGCGCGGCTATCGCCCGCAAATTCTCGCAGCGCAGCATCGACATGCATGGTCGGCGACTCGCCTCAGAATAAGCCGGTGGGCACTTCGGGCGGGAAGGTTTCGTAGAGGTAGACCATCAGGATCACGACCCGGTCGTCGGTCGTCGCGCTGGCCAGATCGGACAGGCTCCCGATCAGACCAGGCGCGTCGATCAGGCCCGGCAGGCTGTCGAGCGAAAGCTTGGGCAAGTTCATCGATGTTGCTCCCTTGAATGGCGCGCGGCTCCCCTTCCGCGCAGCGCCATTGATCCCGCGAAGCCCCGTCCCAAGCGAATTAAAATATTGTCATCGCCGCCATCTCCCGACAGATGAACGGGCATGGAGAAAGAGGCCCCACACCGCGATCCGGCGAACGTCTTCGACCCGGAGAAAGCTGCGCCATTCCTGTTTGCGGGCGGGCATCCGGGCTGGCTGGGGCTGACCTATCTCGGTCACGGAGAGGACTGGACCGAAATCAGGCTGCCCTGGCGCGAGGAGCTGATGGGCGACGATGTGCGTCGCGTGATCGCCTCAGGCCCGATCTTCTCGATGCTCGACATGGGTGGCGGCATTGCGATCTGGACCCGTGCACGGCGCTTCGTGCCGATCGCCACGCTCGACATGCGGGTCGACTACCAGCGCCCGGCAGGCGAGCGCGCGGATGTGATTGCGCGGTGCGAATGCTACCGCACAACGCGCTCTGCCGCCTTCGTGCGCGGGATCGCGCATGACGGCGATCCTGACGATCCGGTGGCGACGATGGCGGCGGTCTACATGACCATCGGCGATTTCAATCCGGCGGGGGCGAAGAATGACTGAGACCGGCGAACCCGAGATCGACCTTCTGTCGCACTATGCCCGCTCGCTCGGCATCGAAGTCTCCGGCTTCGAGGACGGCGTACCGGTGCTGTGCGTTTCCGGCATCGACGCAATCGAAGGGCGCCCCGGCCATTTCCACGGCGGCGCGACCAGCGGGCTGATGGAAACCGCGGCCTACGCGCTGCTGCGGCTGGCGCTGCACGAGCGCGGCGAGCAGGCGCAGCTCAAGCCGATCAACATCACCGTTCAGTTCCTCGCTGCGGCCAAGAAGGAACCGCTGTTCGCCAAGGCGCGGATCACCAAACTGGGTCGTCGCAGCGCGAACGTGACTGTCGAGGCATGGCAAGAAGAGCGCGACCGCCCGCGGGCAAGCGCGGTGATGAACGTGATGATCGCCCGGAGCGAACCCGAAGCCACCTGACGCACGCCGACAGGGCGATCAGTTCGCCGGTGCCGGTTCCTCTTCACGTAAGGGCGCAATCTCCGGCGCAGGCCGCGGCGCATCGCTCGGCGCGTCGATCGGCGGTGCCTCGCGAATGGTGATCCCGCTTTCGTCGGTGGTGATCTCCGCGCCGTCTTCCGCGATCGATGCCGGAATGTCACTCGCATCGGGCACGTCGAGCGGCTGGACCGGGGCGTTGGGGCTGCGCCGACGCGCGGGTGCGGCATCGCCGCTGCCCTGCGCCCGGCGCATGAACGCCTTCCAGATGCGCGCCGGCAGCCCGCCACCGCTGATTCCCTTGAGCGGCGTGTTGTCGTCGTTACCGATCCACACGCCCACCACCAGATCGCCCGCATAGCCCACGAACAGCGCATCGCGGTTGTTCTGTGTCGTGCCGGTCTTGCCGAAGTTGGGCCCCGGCAGCTGCGCCGCGCGGCCCGTTCCGCTGTTGATTGCGGTGCGCAGCAATTGCTCGATCTCGCGGTGGGTGGAGGCGGACATGCTACGCGGCGCGTTAAAGATCCGGTCCCACAGACCGACCGGTTCACGCACGAATGCGGTCGGGCGAACAGGGTAGGAATTGCCCGCTATTCCCGCATAGGCGGCGGTCAGCTCCATCAGCGACATGCCCGCGGTGCCCAGCGCCACGCTCGGGTCGCCGCGTGCGATCGGGCTGTTGATGCCGAGGTCGCGGGCAAGGCCGATCACCCGGTCGCTGCCGACCTCGTTGAACAGGCGCACGGTGGCGACATTGCTCGATTTGGCAAAGGCCTGCTCCAGCGTCAGAAAGTCGGAATAGCGATCATCGTAGTTTTCCGGGCGATAGCTCCCTTGCGTGAAGGGGCGGTTGCCGATCGGGTCACCGGGCTTGTAGCCCTCCTGCAGCGCGGCGAGATAGACGAAGGTCTTGAAGGTGGAGCCCGGCTGACGCGTGGCCATGGTCGCGCGGTTGAAGGCGCTTTGCGAATAGTCGGTCCCGCCGATCATCGCGACCACTTCTCCATTCGGACGCATCGCGACCAGCGCGGCCTGCGCATTGCCCAGGCCCGCTCCGGCGATCACGTCGCGCGCGATGTTCTGGAGCCGCGCGTCGAGCGTGGTGGTCAGCGACTGCTGCGCATAGCCCGGCGATGCACGGTCGCGCGCCTCGGGCAGCGCCCAGTCGGCGAAGTAGGTACCGGTCGGCAGGTCGTTGGTCAGCCGCATGTCGAGCGGCGGCGGGCGCATCGCGTCGGCCTCTTCCTGCGTGATGTAACCGGCGGAGACCAGGCTCGCCTTGACCGCGCCCATCCGCTCGACCGCGCGCTGGTAATGCTGCGAGGGCGCGTAGGCTGACGGTGCCTTCAGCAGACCGGCCAGCATCGCCGCCTGATTGGGCTTCAGCTTTTCCGGCTGGCGGTAGAAATAGTGCAGGCTCGCCGCGCGCAGGCCGTAGGTATTGTCGCCGAAATAGGCGTTGGAGAGATAACGCTCGAGGATCTCGTCCTTGGTCAGCCAGGTCTCCAGCCAGAACGCGATCAGCATCTCGCGCGCCTTGCGCGAGAGCGACTGTTCGGGCGTCAGAAAGGTGAACTTGGCGAGCTGCTGCGTGATCGTGCTGCCCCCTTGCGTCGGCCCGCCCGTCCAGTTGTTGATCGTCGCGCGTGCAAGCCCGCGCGGATCGACGCCCCAGTGGTCGTAGAACCGGCGGTCCTCGGTCGCGAGAAAGGCATTCACCACATGGTCGGGCAGGCGGTCGACCTCGACAGGCTCGTCATACACAGCGCCATTGCGCGCGATCGGGGTGCCGTCGGCCGCCAGCAGCGTGATCTGCGGCGGGGCGATCGGTTCGAGAGACTTGGACAGCGGGGCCGTGATCGCGAGCCAGATGACGATCAGGATCAGCAGGAACAGGAACGCCGCCGCACCCCGGATCGCCCAGAACCGCGTGCTGTGTGCGGTGAGGATATCGATCCCGCGATCCCACAGCGCGGGCCACATGCCAGTTCCGCGCGGGCGCTCGTCGACGAAATCCGGGTCGTCTTCCTCCCACGGATCGTCGATCATGCTTTCGGACAGGGAGTAATAGCCGGTGTGCCCGACAGGCCCGGCCTCATCCTCCTCGTCGTCGCGCCATGTCCCTCGCGGTGATGCCATGTGCGCCTGAATACAAGAACCACATGAACCACACCAGACGATGCGTGCGGGTGCGAATGCGTGCTGCTTGCCCGCTCTGCCACGCTGGGCTAATTTCCGCCGGTTACGAAGCTATAAATCTACCAAAAAGGAAATCCGATAATGGCAGCCAAATCGGCCTGCATCATTACCACCAGCAACGAAAACCAGGGCGCCTACGGCGTGCGTTGCGACACCGACGAGAGCATCTATTTCCCGATCAGCGTGGCCGACGCGCTGGGGCTGGAGGAATTCGACGAGGTCGAGGCGATCATGATCCGCAACGACCGCGACGAGCCGAAGTGGAAGGCGATCAAGGCCCGCTATCTGGACGAGGCCGACGCGGACTGAGGCTGACGGCCCCGGCCCGGCAGCGCCGCGCGGCTATTGCGCGACGACGCTTTCGGGCAGGTCCGTGCCGAACACGCGCTGGTAGTATTCGGCCACCAGCATCCGCTCAGCCTCGTCGCACTTGTTGAGGAAGCTGACCCGGAAGGCGAAGCCGATATCCTTGAAGATCGCGGTGTTCTGCGCCCAAGTGATGACCGTGCGCGGGCTCATCACGGTGGAGATATCGCCGTTCATGAAGCCCTGACGGCTGAGATCGGCCACCTTGACCATGTCGGCGATGGTTTTCTTCTCCATCTCCGGCACCTTGGCGGAGACGATCGTCTGCTCGGTCTCGGCGGGCAGGTAGTTCAGCCCGACAACCACGTTCCAGCGGTCCATCTGGCCCTGGTTGATCTGCTGCGTGCCGTGATACAGCCCGCTCGTGTCGCCGAGGCCGACCGTATTCGCGGTCGCGAACAGGCGGAAACCGGGGTTCGGGCGGATCACGCGGTTCTGGTCGAGCAGGGTCAGCTTGCCTTCCGCCTCCAGCACACGCTGGATCACGAACATCACGTCGGGGCGGCCCGCGTCATATTCGTCGAACACCAGCGCGACCGGGTGCTGCAGCGCCCAAGGCAGCAGGCCTTCACGGAATTCGGTTACCTGAAGGCCGTCGCGCAGCACGATCGCGTCGCGTCCGACCAGGTCGATGCGGCTGATATGCGCATCGAGATTGATCCGCACGCAGGGCCAGTTCAGCCGCGCGGCGACCTGTTCGATATGGGTCGATTTACCGGTGCCGTGATAGCCCTGCACCATCACGCGGCGGTTGAACGCGAAGCCCGCGAGGATCGCCATTGTCGTGTCCGGATCGAAGACATAGGTCTCGTCCAGATCGGGCACGCGGTCGTCCGCCTTGCTGAAGGCAGGCACCTGCCAGTCAATGTCGATCCCGAAGGTCTCGCGCACGTCGACCGTCGTGTCGGTCGCGGCGAGGATGGTGCTTTCGGTCGGATTGAAGGTCTTGTCGTCGCTCATCACCCGCGGACCTAGAGGTGTTGCGCGGGCCTAGCAAGCGGGCTTTGCGCGATGGATTTCCAAACCCCGGCACCGCTGTATAGTCCTGCATGCAATGCCCGGCCCTCGCCCCGATCCGCTCGACCCGCTTCGCAACGCGATTGTCCAGCAGGTGCGCGCGGCGTTCAACCAGGGCAAGGTGCCCGAAACCCGCGATCCGCCATCGGACGATGCGCTGTTCGCGAAGGATTCGCCGATCCGGATGGTCCACGCGGACGTGATGGGGATGATGATCGGCGGCATTCGCGGGCTGTTCCTGCAGATGCTCCACCCCGCGGCCTTGCAGGGCGTGCTCGACTATTCGAACTTTCGCGAGGATGCGCAGGGGCGCTTCCACCGCACCGCGCAGTTCATCTCCGTGACGACCTTCGGCCATCGCGACCGCGCGCACGAGGCGATTGCCCGGGTCAACCAGATCCACCGCAAGATCACCGGTACGCTGCCCGATGGCACGCCCTATTCGGCAGGCGACCCGCGCACGCTGGCCTGGGTGCATATCGCGGAAGCCTCCAGCTTCCTGCAAGGATACCTGCGCCACGCCCGGCCCGACATGCCGCGTGCCGAGCAGGACGAATATTACGCGCAGATGGCGGTGATCGGCCGCGCGCTCCACGCCGATCCGGTGCCGACCAGTGTGGCCGAGGCAGAGGCGATCATGCGCGAGTTCCGGCAGGAACTGACCACTTCGAAGGAAGCGCGCGAGATCGCGCAGTTCGTCCTCGCGATCCGCCCGCAGGGCTTCCCGGCGGCGTTGCAGCAGGCGATTGCGGCGGAGGCGGTCATGCTTCTGCCGCCCTTCGCCCGTTCGATGCTGGGGCTGCACCGCCCCGGCCTGACCGCCCTGCCCGCGCGTGCAACCACCCGCGCATTGGGCCGAACCCTGCGCTGGGCGATGCGGCAGTAGCGCGTTCAGCGGGGCAGGTGGAACAGGTCGACGAAGCGCTCGGCCGCCTTTGCATCCCCCTGGATCGTGGCGCCGACCGCGTCTGCCGGCTGCTTGCCGTAGAACACGCCTGCTAGCTGCGGCGCCTTGTCGGCGATAAACACGCTGTCGGCGCCGTCGGGCGCGCCGCGCTCTATCGGGAGTTCGCCGTCGGCGAGCCGTGCGACGAAGCTCTCTTCGCCGATCCTGAAACCGAAGGTCGCGGCCCACTGCCCCGCTCTCTTGCGATCGATCATCGTCCTCAGCGAGATCATGAAGGACACGGCGGACAGCGGCAGCGTGGGATCGTGCAAGGGTGAGGTCGCGGCCCACCGGCCGAGTTCCTGAATGATCGTCTCTGCGGAATAACCCCAATCGGTCAGCTCGTAGACCTGCGATGCGGCAGGCGGCGGCAGCTTGTAACGCGTCAGCACCCCTGCCTCGGCCAGCGTGGCCAGCCGCTCGGTCAGCACCTTCGCGCTGACGCCCGGCAGGCTCGCACGCAGATCGGAAAACCGACGCGGCCCCAGCATCAATTCGCGGATGATCAGCAGAGACCAGCGTTCGCCCACCAGTTCGAGCGCAAACGCGGTCCCGCAGGCGTCGTCATACCAGCGTCCATGCATTTTAGTTTCTTTTTGTAACTTCATTGTTGCCTTAAGTAACCGCTGTGCGCATAAGATTCAACATCGAGTCGCGGCATGGAGAGGACGCTGCAATGACCAAAATGATTTTCGTGAACCTGCCGGTAGCCGATCTGGCCGTTTCGACCGCGTTCTACTCCGCGATCGGCTTTACCCAGAACCACATGTTCTCCGACGAAACGGCCAGCGGGATGGAATGGAGCGACACCATCAAGGTCATGCTGCTGAGCCACGACAAGTGGAAGAGCTTTACCACCAAGCCCATCGTCGACGCTCATTCCGCCGCGCAGGTCGCGCTGTGCGTCAGCATGGAAAGCCGTGAGGCGGTCGACGAGATTACCGAAGCCGCAGGCAAGCACGGCGGCAAGGCCGACATCAACCCGAAGCAGGAATTCGGCGACATGATGTATGGTCGCAGCTTCGAAGACCCAGATGGGCATGTTTGGGAGCCGATGTGGATGAACCCGGCGATGGCGACCGGCGGCCCGCCCGCCGAAGCCGCTGTCGACGCCTGAGGCGCTGCGGCCATGTCGATGATGAGGCCCGACGCCCCGATTGAAATCGCCGGCTATCAGTGGGTGCCACCGTTTGCGCGCGGTTTCGTGCGCGATCTGCGCCCGCGGTGGGCGTGCGAGGAGGCGGGCATTCCATACCGCGAACGGCTTGCGGACGTGACCGACAAGCCGGGCTGGCTGCTCGATGTGCAACCCTGGGGCCAGGTCCCGATCATGCGCGATGGCGACATCGTGCTGTTCGAAAGCGGGGCGACGCTGCTCCATCTCGGCGAGAAGAGCGAGGCCCTCCTCCCGCGCGACCCGCAGCAGCGGGCGGCTGCGATCTCGTGGCTCATGGGTGCGTTCAACTCCGTCGAACCGTGGATGTTCGAGTGGACCAACGTCACCGCGTTCGCGCGAGGCGAGGAATGGGCCAAGCTTCGCCGCCCGAGCCTGGAGGAATTCATCGCCAAACGCCTCGCCCCGCTCGAAAAGCGGCTCGGCGGACAGGACTGGCTGGGCGACACCTTCACCATTGCCGATATCGCTATGGTCACCGTGCTGCGAGCCATCGGCGGCAGCCAACTGCTGGCCGACCATCGGGCAACGCAAGCCTATGTCGCGCGCGGGGAAGCCCGCCCCGCATTTCAACGAGCAATGTCCGACCAGCTTGCCGCCTTCGACCGCAATGGGCCGCCTGCATCCCAAGGAGAGTGATCATGTACGTCAACGGATTCATCGTCCCCGTGCCAGCCGGTAACAAGGACGCCTATCTCGAGGTTGCAGAGAAGTTCTGGCCAATCGCGCGCGACTACGGCTGCACCGGCCACGTCGAGGCGTGGGAGGCCGACGTCAAAGACGGCGAACACACCGATTTTCGCCGTGCGGTCGATCTCAAGGAAGGTGAGAAGGTCGTATTCAGCTGGATGACCTGGCCCGACAAGGCGACCGCCGACGCCGCGCACGACAAGATGATGGCGGACGAGCGGATGGAGACCATGTTCGGCGCACCGGACGGGAGCGATATGCCCTTCGACGGAAAACGCATGGTGATTGGAGGATTCGAGGTCATCATGCACAAGGAAGCCTGAACACGAAGGTGCAAGCCACCCTCGAGGCATCGCACGATGGAGATCGAGAGTGGCCGAATACACGCTCTACACCAATCCGATGAGCCGGGGGCGGATTGCCCGCTGGGCACTGCACGAGGTGGATGCGCGCTACGATCAGGTGATTGTCGAATACGGCCCGCGTGAGAGCAAGCCTGCGGCGTTCCTGAAAGCCAATCCGATGGCCAAGGTGCCCACGCTGGTTCACCACCACGCTTGCCACGACCACGTGGTCACCGAATGCGCCGCAATCTGCCACTATCTGGCCGAGATGCACCCGGATGCCGGGCTGCTGCCCGAAGCCCACGAGAAAGCGGACTATTTCCGCTACCTGTTTTTCGTCGCCGGACCGTTTGAGCAGGCAAGCATTTCCCAACGGATGGGATGGTCGAGCGATGATCCGCAGGCCCAGCGGATGCTCGGGTTCGGCAGTTTCGAGCTTGCGGTCGATGCGCTGGAAACAATGCTGGCAGGCCGCGACTACGTGTGCGGCGGGCGGTTCACCGCAGCGGATATCTATGTCGGCGCGCAGGTCATCTGGGGCGTCGATTTCGACACACTGCCCCGACGCGACACCTTCGTCGCCTATGCAGAGCGCGTCAAACAACGCGTCGCGTACCGAATAGCGGACACGATCGACGAAGAGCTGATCGCCGAACGCGGCCCACAGGGCTAGGCGATCGCTGCGCTTTTTCTCAGCATCTGGTAGGCTTCCACCACCCGCCTAAGCCGCGTTTCGTGGGTCCGGTCGCCGCCGTTGCGGTCGGGATGGTAGCGGCGGACGAGTTCGGAATAGCGCTGGCGCAACCGCTTGCGATCGGCCTCGATACCGAGGCCGAGGACTTCCAGCGCCTTCGCCTCCTCCTTCGAGAAGCGCCCATCCATCGCCATTTCGGCCTCGCGCCGGGCGCGGCTCTTGATCCCGCCTGCACGGGCGGAGATCGCGTCGAGCGGGTCGTCGAACTCGCCCCAGCGCGGCATCCCGTCGACCGGACCGCTTGCGCGAAATGCAGGCGTCTCGGTCTGCCAGCCGGCGGACGGGGATTGCGCGCGCAGAATTTCTTCCGCGCTCATCCCTTCGAACCAGTCGTACCCGGCGTTGAACTCGCGTATGTGATCGAGGCAGAACCAGCGCCACTGGCCCGGCCCATCGAAACTGTTGCCATAGGCGCCGGGCGCACGAAACTCACCCGGCTCCTCGCATGTCGGGTGGGCACAAAGCCTGCCTTGCGCCTCGTGGCGGCCATGGAACCGGGTCTGTCGCATAGCGCTTTAGGATGGGCAGCGCAGAGCAAAATTGCAAAGGGATCGAACGACAAAATGGCACACTCCGTAGCTGAAGAGATGGAACAGCTGCTGCGCGAGGCGTTCTCGCCCACCCAGCTGGAGATTCTCAACGACAGCGCCAAGCACCGCGGTCACGCGGGCGATGACGGCACCGGGGAATCGCATTTCACGATTGTGATCGAGGCACCGGCTTTCGTCGACAAATCACGTCTCGAACGCCAGCGGATGATCAACGCCGCGCTGGGCGATATTCCCGGCGACCGGGTCCACGCGCTGGCGATCAAGGCCACCGCGCCGAGCCATCCGGGCTGAGCGCGATGGCATATGATCTGTGGTACTGGCCGGGCATTCAGGGTCGCGGCGAATTCGTACGGCTGGCGCTTGAGGCTGCGGGCGTAGGCTATCGCGATCGCGCGCGGAGCGATGGGGTGGAGGCGCTGGTCGATGATCTGGACCGGCGGAGCGGCATTCGCCCCTACGCCCCGCCCTATCTCGTCGACGGCGATTTCTGCATCGCGCAGGTGGCGCATATTCTCGCTTGGGCGGGGGAAAAGCACGGTTTCGGCGCTGGCGATCAGGCCGGCGATCTCCAGCTCATCATGCTGCAGCTGACCATCAGCGACATCGTTGCCGAGGCGCATAATGTCCATCACCCGATCGCGGGCGACCTCTATTACGAGGACCAGAAGGATGCCGCAGCGCGCGCGGCGGAGAATTTCCGCGAGCAGCGCATCCCCAAATTCTTCCGCTATTTCGAGGACGCGCTGTCGGCGAATGACGGCCCCTTCGTTCTCGGCGACAGGTGGAGCCATGTCGACACCTCGCTGTTCCAGTTGGTCGAGGGGCTGCGCTATGCCTTCCCGCAGCGCATGAAGGCGATCGAGGGCGATTATGCGAAACTGATCGCCTGCCGCGACGCGGTGGCGGAGCTGGATGGCATCAAGGACTATCTCGCATCCGAGCGCCGGCTGGCGTTCAATGAGGACGGCATCTTCCGCCACTATCCGGAGCTCGACGCAGCATGATCGGCGGCCCCATCGAAGCGACCATCACCCCGACCAATCACGACCTCGGCGATTTCGAGGTGCGGCGCGCGCTGCCATCGAAGCAGCGCCGCATGGTCGGCCCGTTCATCTTCGTCGACGAGTTCGGCCCGGCGCATCTGCCGCCGGGCGGCGGGATGGACGTGCGCCCGCATCCGCATATCAACCTCGCCACGGTGACCTGGCTGTTCGAGGGCGCGATCGACCATCGCGACAGCATCGGCACCTTTTCCACCATCCGCCCCGGCACGGTTAACCTGATGACCGCAGGCAGCGGGATCGTTCATTCGGAACGTTCGCCCGAAAGCGAGCGGGGCGGCGGCCCGCGCATGTTCGGGATGCAGACCTGGCTCGCCCTGCCCGATGGTCGCGAGGAGATCGACCCCGCATTCGAGGCGGTCGAGGACCTGCCGGTGATCGAGGATGCGGGCGCGCGCGCGATTATCATCATGGGCGACCTATGGGGCGAACGCGCCTCCACCACGACCTATGCCGACACGATCTATGCCGAGATCGTGCTTGCCCCCGGAGGCCAGATCCCGATCGAAACCCCGGCGGACGAGCGCGCGCTGATGGTGGTCGATGGCGCAGCAACCATCGATGGCGAAGAGCTGCCGCTCTACACGCTGGTCGTGCTCAAACCCGGCGATGCGCCGCTCCTCAGGTCGGAGAAAGGCGCGCGGGTGATGCTGCTGGGCGGAGAGAGCTTCGCGACCAAGCGGCACGTGTTCTGGAACTTCGTCAGCTCGGACCGCGAGCGGATCAACCAGGCCAAGGAAGACTGGCGCGAAGGCCGCTTCCCCAAAGTGCCCGGCGACGATCAGGAATGGATTCCCCTGCCCGACAAGCCCAAAACGGTCACCTATCCCTGAAGGAAAAATCATGAGCGAAGTTTTCGCCGGCAAGGTCGGCTGGATCACCGGTGCATCCTCCGGTATCGGCGCGGCGCTGGCGCGGGCCTTGTCGGGCGAAGGGATGCACGTGATCCTGTCGGGCCGCGACGAAGCGCGGCTGGCCGAGGTGGCGCAGGATTGCGAGACCGAGACGCTGGTGCTGCCTTTCGACGTGCGTGACGAGGATGCGATGCACGCCGCTACCGAGAAGGCGATCAAATGGCGCGGCGGGGTCGACCTGTTCGTCGCCAATGCGGGCATATCGCAGCGCAGCCGCGCGACGCAGACCGCGATGCAGGTCTATCGCAACATCATCGATATCGATCTAACCGCGCAGATCGCCGCCACGCAGGCACTGCTACCGCATTTTGCCGTGCGCGGGAGCGGGCATCTGGTGTTCGTCTCGTCGGTCGCGGGCAAGATCGGGATTCCGCTGCGGACCGCCTACTGCGCCGCCAAGCATGGCCTGGTCGGCTATGCCGACGCGCTCCGCGCCGAACTCTCCCAATCGGGCGTATCAGTGCATGTCGCGTGCCCCGGATCGGTCGCAACAAATGTCAGCCGCAACGCGCTGAGCGCCGATGGCTCACCACGCGGGCGCAGCGACAGCGTGATCGACAACGGCATGCCCGCCGACGAAGCAGCGCGCCGCATCCTCGACGGCGTGGCAAGCGGCGAGCGCGAGATCATCGTTGCGCGCGGCGGCGAGAGCAGCTGGGGCGAACAGCGCCGGACGCCAGACGCGCTGTTCGATCAGGTCGCGGCGATGGTCGCCAACGGCTACATGGACAAGATCGAGGGTGAGGGATGACGATGGAACAGACACGGGTAAAACTGGCCAACGGGATCGAGTTGGATGTGCTCGATGAAGGGCCCAAGGATGCGCCCGCGCTGATCTTCCTTCACGGCTTTCCCGAAAGCCATCGGACTTGGCGCCATCAGATCCCCCATTTTTCCGATCGGTTCCGGTGCATCGCCCCCGACCAGCGCGGCTACCGCGGATCGTCCAAGCCGCAGGAAGTGGATGCCTATCGGCCCGACAAGCTGATCGGCGATATTTTCCAGCTGGCCGATGCGCTGGACGTCGAGACATTCACGATCGTCGGCCACGACTGGGGCGGCGCGATCGCCTGGGGGGTTGCGCTGGGCGGGCAGATGAATGGCCGCGTCACGCGTTGCGTCATCGCCAATGCACCGCACCCCGCGATCTTCCAGAAGCTGTTGTTCACCGATCCGAACCAGCGCGAGAGCAGCCAGTACATCCGAGGCTTCCGCGACACCGCGAACGACGATCTGGTGCGCGAGCACGGGCTCGTCGGCATTCTGATGAAAGAGGTGCGGTGGGACCGGCCCGATGCGATGGAGGCCGAGGAGCGTGAGGCGCTGCTGAAGGACTGGCAGGACCGCGACGCAGCCTTCGGCATGCTGAACTGGTACCGCGCGAGCCCGATGATCGTGCCGCCGATGGATGCACCGTTCGAGGTGCCAGCGGACTACCAGCCGCCGCAACTGCCCAATCTGTCGATCCCCACGCTGGTGATCTGGGCGATGGACGATCTCGCGCTGCCGCCGGGCAACATGGTCGGCATGGACGAGATCATCGACGACCTCACGATCGAGAAAGTGACCGGTTGCGGCCACTTCGTCCCATGGGAATCGCCGGCCAAGGTCAACGCGGCGATGGATGCGTTTCTGGGGCGGACGGCCTAGACCGCCTCCCACTCGACCCAGGCACCGTGAGGATGCGCAACGCCGAGGCGCTGCCATTCCTCACCGCCCCCTTCGTTATCGGGCCAGTAGCGCACCGACAGTTCGTGGCGGTGCGTGTCGCGGTCGGCCTCCAGCGAAATCCACGCAAGCGGGGCGTCTTGCGTGGCCTTTGCGCCGGCTGCCTCGATCGCTTCGGTCACCTTCTCGCGCTGATACTCGGGCACGTATTGCCACACGATCGAGTGCATGATCACGCGGGTCACGCCGGGCTCCGCAGGCTCGGCCAGCACCTTCTCCACGAAGACATCCGCGCTCTCCCGCGCGATCTCGGGCGGCATAGTATTGGCCGCCGCGATGGCCGCATCCATCCGCGCGAATCGCTCGGTAAATTCGGGCCAGATATAGGCCTTGAGCCGCAGCGCCTGCGCCGGATCGGTCAGGTCGACCGGTGCAATGTCGCACCCGCGCGCCCCGACGATGTCGTACGCCGTGTCTGGAGGCGGAGGGCCGCGCCATTCGGGCACCAGCCGCATCTGCGCGCCGCCTGGCCCGGCAGTCATCCCGCCCAAATCGAAGAAATAGCGGCGCATCATCAGGTTGATCCCGGCGCTCGACCCGATCTCGTTGAGCGCGAATTGCGCCGGAAGACCCTTGTCGGCGAGCCACAGCATCGCCGCGGCATAGGCCCAGCTGCGGCCCGCCTCGTTGGTCTGCGGCGGGCCGTCGAGCCACGGCATCAGGAACGCCTCGTGCCGCTCGATCGCGTCGGCGACCACGTCCCGCGGATTGCTGACCCGCTGGCGCAGATAGATCGCCGACAGCGCAGCATCCTGGTCGCCCAGATGCAGCGCATGCAATCCACCCGCGATTCTCAGCGGCAGCGCATCGGCCAGCGGCGCGCCTGCCCATTTGCGCACCCGGCGCATCACCGCCCCGCCCCGCTCCGTATCGAGCAGGCCCAGCAGCGCCTCGCAGATTTCCGCGGTCACCGGCGCGCCGTTGTCGCGGCAATAGGCAACCTGGTTGGCAAACGCGCGCTTCACCGCCTCGAACCCTTTCGCCTGTGGATCGACCTTCTCGTATTTCGCTTCGTCGCCTGACATATCTCGCGCGCAATTGCCCTTTCGTCTCGCTCGCCCTATCTGGCGCTCCATGCCGCAGAGCGACCTCACTTTCGCCGTGCCCAAGGGCCGACTGCTCGACGATGCCCTGCCCGTGATGGAACGCGCGGGCGTGGTGCCCGAGGCGGGCTTTCACGACAAGGCCAACCGTGCACTATGCTTCGCAACGACACGCGAAGACCTGCGCCTGATCCGCGTGCGCGCGTTCGACGTGGCAACCTTCGTCGCGCATGGCGCGGCGCAGATCGGGATCGTCGGATCGGACGTGATCGAGGAGTTCGACTATTCGGACCTCTACGCGCCGGTCGATCTCGACATCGGCCATTGCCACCTCGCGGTGGCGCAAGCGGTCGATGGCGAGGATACCGATGGGGCGAGCCACGTGCGCGTCGCGACCAAATATCCCAACATCACCCGGCGGTTCTACGAACGCGCGGGCGTGCAGGCCGAATGCGTCAAGCTGAACGGCGCGATGGAGCTTGCTCCGTCGCTGGGCCTTGCGGGGCGGATCGTCGATCTCGTCTCCACCGGGCGCACGCTCAAGCAGAATGGCCTCGTGGAGACGCAGCGCATTCTCGACATTACCGCGCGGCTGATCGTCAATCGCGCCGCGCTGAAGACCGACGCCCGCGTTGCCGAGCTGGTCGAGACATTCCGCCGGGAAGCGGAAGCGCGCGCCAATGAGAAGGCAACAGCCTGATGGAAATCCTCAACGCCAGCGCCCCCGACTTTGCAGACCGGTTCGACCGGGTGGTCAATGCCCGTCGCGAGAGCGCGGATGACGTCAGCCGCGATGTCGCGGAAATCATCGCCAAGGTGCGCGCGCATGGCGACCGCGCGCTGTCCGATCTGACCATCCGGCTCGACGGGCACACGCTCTCGTCCGAAGAGGACTGGCGCATCCCCGCGTGGAAATGCGAGCAGGCTTACCAGGATCTGGATGCCGGGCTTCGCGATGCCCTCACCCTCGCAGCCGATCGGATCCGTGCTTATCACGAAGCGCAAAAGCCCAACCCGCGCGATTATACCGACGATGTCGGCATGCGGCTGGGCCATCGCTGGACCCCGGTCGATGCGGCAGGGATCTACGTCCCCGGCGGGCGCGCGGCCTATCCTTCCTCGCTGCTGATGAATGCGATCCCCGCGCGGGTTGCGGGGGTCGAGCGGCTGGTGGCGGTCACGCCCACGCCCAAGGGCGAAGCCAATCCGTTGGTGCTTGCCGCCGCGCATATTGCCGGGCTGGACGATATCTGGCGCGTCGGCGGGGCTCAGGCGATTGCCGCGCTCGCCTATGGCACCGATCGGATCGCGCCGGTCGACGTGGTCACCGGGCCCGGCAATGCCTGGGTCGCGGAAGCCAAGCGGCAGGTCTTCGGCACAGTCGGGATCGACATGATCGCCGGCCCGAGCGAGATTCTGGTGATCGCGGACGGTCAGAACGATCCCGCCTGGATCGCCGCCGACCTGCTCAGCCAGGCCGAGCATGATCCCAGCTCGCAGAGCATCCTCATCACCGACAGCGCCGATTTCGCCGCGCAGGTGGAAGACCAGGTCGATGTGCAGGCCGCAATGCTCGCCACCGGCAAGACCGCGCGCGCTGCGTGGGATGCGCATGGCGCGATCATCGTCGTGTCCACGCTCGACGATGCCATGCCGCTCGCCAACCGGATCGCCGCCGAGCATGTCGAGCTGGCGGTCGACGATCCCGAGGCGCTGTTCGCAAAGCTGCGCCACGCGGGCAGCGTGTTCCTGGGGCGGATGGTGCCTGAGGCGGTCGGCGATTATGTCGCCGGGCCAAACCATGTGCTTCCGACCGGTCGCCGCGCACGCTTCGCCAGCGGCCTCTCGGTGCTCGACTTCATGAAGCGCACCAGCTTTATCGAGGCGAATGCCGATGCGCTTGGCGCAGTCGGCCCCGCCGCCATCGCCCTTGCCGAGGCCGAAGGCCTGCCGGCCCATGCCCAGTCCATCAGATTGCGATTGAAATAATGTCCGGAAACAACACCCGATCGACCGCGCGCTCCGCCGCGCGCCTCGCTGCCGTCCAGGCGCTCTACCAGCAGGACATGGAGGGCACGAAGCTGCCCAAGCTGCTCGACGAATTTCACCAGCACCGGCTGGGCCGCGAGATCGAAGGCGACACCTACGCCGACGCCGAAGTGCCCTTCTTTGACGATATCGTGCGCGGTGTGGACGCCCGACGCGAGGAAATCGACCTCCAGCTGAGCGAGAAGCTGGCGCAAGGCTGGAGCCTCAAGCGGCTCGACAAGACGATGCTGCAGGTGCTGCGCTGCGGCACCTACGAATTGATCGCCCGCGCGGACATTCCGACCGGCGCGGTGATCAGCGAATATGTCGACGTGGCCAAGGCCTTCTTCGACGACCGCGAGGCGAAGTTCGCCAATGGCGTGCTCGATGCGGTGGCGAAGGCGGTAAGGCCCTCGACTTGACTGTTTGGTGATTTCGGGCGATCCTCTTGAAATTCCATCGCATTGGAGGTTCGTCATGTTGAAATTATCTGTCGCGTCGACGCTGGCTGCATCACTGCTCGCCACATCTGCCTCGGCCCAGAGCCAGCAGAGCGTAACCTATTCGGCAAACGCGACCGAAGCGCCGCAGCGCAATCTGGTGCAACCGATCCGGCCCGGCGACACGACGCAGCCCAGAGGGGCCCAGGACAGCGCCCTGTCGGACGCCCTTACGCTGCTGGTCAAGCGTGACTACTCCGCCGCTTACGAGGGTCTGATCACGCTCGCCCAGCAGGGTGACGGGCGCGCGATGCGCGAGATCGGCTGGATGTACGCCAATGGTCGCGGCGTCACGGCAGATCCCGCGGCTGCGCTTGGCTGGTTCCAGGAAGCGGCGATCGCGGGAGACGAGCGTGCCATGCTCATTTTGGGCACCGCACTTGCGCGGGGTCTGAATATCGAGAAGCAGCCCGAAGCCGCGCGATACTGGCTCCAGCGGGCTCGTGCGTCCGACGAGCGGAAAATTGCCGGCTCCGCAGCGGATGAATTGCGCAAGCTCTGATCGGTCCTTGGCTTGAAGCCTCACCTTCGCCTATCGGCGGAGGATGAGTTCGGGCGAAATCGCTTTCATCGACAGTCTCCGCGAGTTGGCGGTCCACCCTGCCGCGCGCGGACTGACAGACGATGCCGCAGTGCTCGAGATCGGTGGTGAAACCCTGGTCCTGACCAAGGATGCGATGGTCGAGGGCGTTCACTGGCCGCCGCAGCAATCGCTCACGGATGTCGCGTGGAAGCTGGTCGCGGTGAATCTGTCGGACCTCGCGGCGAAGGGTGCCGAGCCGGTTGGCGTGATGCTCGGCTATGCGCTCGGCTCTGACGATTCCGCCTTTCTGGACGGTTTGAAAGCGGCGCTTGAATCCTTTGACGTCCCATTGCTGGGCGGCGACACCGTCTCCGGAAGCGACCGCCGCACATTCAGCCTTACCGCCATCGGTCGCGCAACGCACACCCCGGTACCCTCGCGTGCCGGTGCGAGGCCGGGGGACGGCATATACCTTTGCGGCAGCGTTGGTGGCGCGATGATGGGGTTCGAGGCGCTGACCGGCACCGGTCGGGCGGACCGGACGCCGTTCACCCGCCCCACCCCGCTCTTGGCCAAGGGATGCGCTCTCTCGCCCCATGTGACCGCAATGATGGACGTCTCGGACGGTCTGCTGCTCGATGCGTGGCGGATGGCACAGGCGAGCAAGGTCACACTCTCCATCGACAGCACTGCGGTGCCGATCGCCGCCCCGGAGAGCCGCCGCGACGACGCATTGCGCTGGGGCGATGATTACGCTCTGCTTTTCACTGCCCCCACCGATACCGCTCTGCCAACAGATGCGAGCCTGATTGGAATTGTTCACGAGGCGGGCGCCACTCCGCTCACACTCGATGAGGAAGCTCTGGGCGATCCAGAAGGCCTCGGCTACCGACACTAAATTGCGCAGAAAGCGCAGGAAATGTGCAGAAACGATGCGAGGGCTTGCGCCGCGCGAAACGCCCCTATAGCCATAGTCTTGTTAAATTACCCATCGATAAGGGTGAGCAACCGGATGCTATTCGGAAAAAACTTGGGGGAGAAATAAGGCGTGGAACTCGTTCTCGTCGCTATCGTGCTCGGCCTGCTGGCCGTCGTGTACGGAATCATCACAAGCAGACAGGTTCTCGGGGCCGGAGCCGGCAACGAGAAGATGCAGGAAATCGCAGGTGCCATTCAGGAAGGCGCGCGCGCCTATCTGAACCGGCAATACACCACCATCGCCATTGTCGGCGTGGTCGTGGGCATCCTCGTCTTTCTTCTCCTCAACTGGATCGCAGCGACCGGCTTCGTGATCGGCGCGGTGCTTTCCGGTGTGGCGGGCTATATCGGGATGAACATCTCGGTCCGCTCCAACGTGCGCACCGCAGCCGCCGCGCAAAGCGGGTTGCAGCAGGGCCTCACCCTTGCCTTCCGCGCGGGCGCGATCACCGGGATGCTGGTGGCAGGCCTCGCGCTGCTCGCCATTGCGGTGTTCTTCTACGTTCTGGCCGGTCCGCTGGGGCTTGAGGCAAACAGCCGCGAAGTGGTCGACGGGCTGGTCGGTCTCGCCTTCGGTGCCTCGCTGATCTCGATCTTCGCGCGTCTGGGCGGCGGCATCTTCACCAAGGCGGCGGACGTCGGCGCAGACCTCGTCGGCAAGGTCGAGGCGGGCATTCCCGAGGATGACCCCCGCAACCCCGCCGTGATCGCGGACAATGTGGGCGACAATGTCGGCGACTGCGCCGGGATGGCGGCCGACCTGTTCGAGACCTACGTCGTCACCGTGGGTGCGACCATGGTGCTGACCGCGCTGCTCTTGACCAGCCTCGGCGACCTGCTGCTACCGATGATGGCGCTGCCGCTGCTGATCGGCGGAGCGTGCATCGTCACCTCGATCATCGGCACCTACTTCGTGAAGCTGGGCCGCAAGCAGAACATCATGGGCGCGATGTACAAGGGCTTCATCGTCACGGCCGTGCTCTCGATCCCTGCGATCTTCGGCGTGATGACCTGGGCACTGGGCGACATGAATGCCCTGATCGGCGCCAGCGTCGTCAGCGAAACCGCCACGGTCGCGCTGGGTGACACTCTGGTGACCGAGGGTGCTGCCGAAGTCGTCGGCGGGTTTACCGGGATGGATCTGTTCTGGTGCGCGATGCTCGGCCTGGTCATCACCGGGCTGATCATCTGGATCACCGAATATTACACCGGCACCGAATACCGCCCGGTCCGCTCGATCGCCAAGGCGTCCGAAACGGGCCACGGCACCAACGTGATCCAGGGCCTCGCCATTTCGCTCGAAGCGACCGCGCTGCCCACGCTGGTGATCGTGGCGGGCATCATCGTTGCCTACATGCTCGCAGGCCTGATCGGGATCGCCTACGCGGCGACCGCGATGCTGGCGCTGGCGGGCATGGTCGTGGCGCTCGACGCCTATGGCCCGGTAACCGACAACGCTGGCGGCATCGCCGAAATGGCCGGGCTGGACGATTCCGTTCGCGAGAAGACCGATGCGCTGGACGCGGTGGGCAACACCACCAAGGCCGTGACCAAGGGCTATGCGATCGGATCGGCAGGCCTTGCCGCGCTGGTGCTGTTTGCCGCCTACACCACCGACCTGACGGAGTTCTTCCCGGGCGTGACGGTGGACTTCAGCCTGAAAAACCCGTTCGTGATCGTCGGCCTGCTGCTGGGCGCGCTGTTGCCCTACCTGTTCGGTGCGATGGGCATGACCGCGGTGGGCCGCGCAGCGGGCGACGTGGTCAAGGACGTGCGCGAGCAGTTCGCCGAAAAGCCGGGCATCATGGATTACTCCGAGAAGCCCGATTACGCGCGCACGGTGGACCTGGTGACCCGCGCAGCGATCAAGGAAATGATCGTTCCGTCGCTGCTGCCGGTGCTGGCACCGGTGGTGGTCTACTTCGTCATCACGCTGATCGCGGGCCAGGCCAACGGCTTCGCCGCGCTCGGCGCGCTGCTGCTGGGCGTGATCGTCGGCGGGCTGTTCGTCGCGCTGTCCATGACCGCCGGTGGCGGCGCGTGGGACAATGCGAAGAAGTACATCGAGGACGGCAACCACGGTGGCAAGGGCTCCGAAGCGCACAAGGCTGCGGTGACCGGCGATACCGTGGGCGATCCGTACAAGGATACGGCGGGCCCGGCGGTGAACCCGATGATCAAGATCACCAACATCGTCGCGCTGCTGCTGCTCGCCGCGCTGGCGCAGGGTGTGGTCAGCTAACTCACCGCTTTAACAGCAAAATACGTGCCCCGCCCGGACCGATCCTCTGCCATCGCAGGGACGGCCCGGGCGGGGGTTTTTGCTTGCGATTGAAGCCATAACTCTTAAACCTGACATCACGGTCGGGGGGCCGTCTGGATCGCCTTGCGCCATCATGCCGTTGATCGCGGTACGTTTTTGCCAAGACCGGCTGAACGGACATGCCCTTCCTCCACAAAACACATCCGAGTTTGGAAGGGACGCAATAAACTCATGATCAAGACCAGTCTTCTGCGCGGAGCCGCCCTCATCGCCGTGGCCGCGTTCTCAACCGGCGCAATGCCCGCTGCGCTCGCGTCTCAGGCGCAGGCGCAGACCGCAGACACCCCGCCGCAGGTGCCCGCGACTGCCGAGGGCCGGATCCCGGCGGGCGAGTTCGTCAAGCAGGCCAATATGCGCACGGTGCGGATCTCGCCCGATGGCACCCGCCTCGCCTATCTCGCCAACAGCGGCGGCAAGCAGGTGCTGGTGACGCTCAACCTGAACGACATCGCTGCGGGGCCGAAGCTGATCCTGGCGGCTGAGGAAGCCCGTGATTCGGGTGAGCGCACGCTTCGCGGATTCCGCTGGGTCGGCAACGAGCATATCGTGATGACCGTGATCAGCCGCGAAGACATGGCCGGGAACCTCGCCGACTTCCGCCGCCTGATCGCTTACGACGTGAAGGACGGCGAACTTATCCAGCTCGCATGGCGCGACGCCGGGTTCGATGCGGGAAACATACTGCACATCGACCACAAGAACGGCACGTTCCTTCTCCAGCGTGACAGCACGGCTGGCAGCACCGAACGCTATTTCCTGCCCGAAGTGGTCGAGGTCGATGTCGACACGGGCAAATACAAGTATGTCCAGCGGACCAACCCGGTCGTCACCAACTGGCAGGCCGACGGCATGGGCGTGGTGCGCGCGGGCTACAATTATGATCGCGACACCGGCCGTCAGCGGATCCTCTATCGCTCCGGCGAGAGCGATAACTTCAGCACGGTCTACAATCAGGCTGATGCAACCTTCACCGAATCGCTGCCGGCGCCGCAGGTGTTCATTCCCGGGACCGACGAAGCCTTTGTGACGAGCCGCGAATCCGGGTTCACGAAGGTATACCGGATGAACATGGAGACCATGAATCTTGGCGAACCGGTTTTCGAGGTTCCAGAGCGTGACGTCAGCGGAGTGATTCAAAGCGACGATGGCAACCGCGTGCTCGGTTACTACACCTTCGAAGACGGGCAGGAGCGCGCCGTCTACACCGACGAGACGCTTAAGGCGGTCAAGACCGCGCTTGAGGGCGTGTTCGGCAAAGACGAGGCGCAGATCGTCGACTACTCGACCGACCTCGGCAAGGTCGTCGTCTTCGGTGGCGGCCTTCAGCGGATCGGCGGATATTACATCTTCGACACTAGGACTGGACAGCTCGACCTGCTGGACTGGCAATTCTCGGCGCTCAAGGATGCGCCGATCAACCCGATGCGGGCGGAAACCTACACCGCCAGCGACGGCACCAGGATCGAGGCGATCATCACCACTCCGCGTCATCGTGAGGGGCAGAAGAACCTGCCCGTCGTAGTGCTGCCGCATGGTGGGCCATTCGGGGTCAAGGACACGGTCAATTTCGGCTTCGCCGCGTGGCACCAGGCTCTGGCCGAGCAGGGCTACGTCGTGATCCAGCCGAACTATCGCGGCTCGGGCGGCTACGGCAAGGAGTTCGAGAAGCTGGGCCGGGAGCCGGGCGGCTACGGCAAGCGGATGCAGGACGACCTCAACGATGCGGTCGCCTATTTCAGCCAGCAGGGCCTCATCGATGCGGACCGTGCCTGCATCATGGGCTGGTCCTACGGCGGCTTTGCAGCGGCGCGTGGCGCCCAGCGCGATGCCGACGTGTGGCAGTGCGCCATCGCGGGCGCAGGCGTGTACGACATGCCGCTGATGAACGCATGGGATCGCAAGAACCTCGGCCGGTTCAGCGAAGGCTTCCAGGCAACCTCCGACGATGCGGAGGGTATCTCGCCCGCGCGCAACGCCGAAGGGGAGTGGGCGCCGATCCTGATCGTCACCGCCAAGCGTGACGCCCGTATCCCCATGGAACAGGCTGAAACCCTCGTCTCGGCACTGCGCCGTGCGGGCAAGGTCGAAGGTCAGGATTTCCGCTACATCGTGCAGGAAAAGGGCACCCACAACCTGCCCTATGACGATGTCCACATGCAGTGGATCGACGAAGCCTATGCCTGGTTGCAGAAGTATAACCCAGCCTACATCCCCTCCGACGGGGACGCCGCTCCGGCCCTGATTTCGCTGAACTAAGCAACAGGCAGCCTGGTTTTCACAAGGCCGCGGTTCCTTCAGCAGGAGCCGCGGCCTTCGCTTTTGTGCGCCGGACTTAAGCAATTCTCAGCCTTTCCGCCCTAGGCTTAACGGCAGGGTAAGGCTCCGATCTGGTGCGAAAGGCGACGATAAGCGCGATGACGGCGGTGGACATTGTTGCTCCGGGTTACGACCGGGCCGGCGAGGTCGCGCCGCACTTCGCGGTGGCGCGCTGGCGCGACTGCGTGCCTGCCGATGATGAGTGGGATGCCCTTGCCGCAGCGGCGAGCGAACCCAACCCCTTCTTCGAACGCTGGTTTCTCACCCCCTCGGTTGAGTCCTTCGATCCAGAGGGGCGCGTGCTCCTCGCGCAGTTGCGGGTAGACGGGCGGCTGGTCGGCCTCGCGCCGCTGGGTCGCGCGGGCCACTATTACGGTCGTCCCCTGCCCCACCTCTCGCTCTGGCTGCACGCCAATGCCTTCTGCGGCGTGCCGCTGGTCGCGCATGGGTTCGAGACGCTGTTCTGGTCCTCACTGCTCGGCTGGGCAGACCGCCAGCCGGGCATGGCCGCCTTTCTCCACCTGCCCGGAATGCCCGAAGACTGCGCCCCGGTGCACGCCCTCACTACTCTCGCCACGCAGACCCATCGCGGTCATGCGGTGGTCGAGCGAGAGGCGCGCGCCCTGCTCGCCTCGGATCTGAGCCCGGAGGAGTATTTCACCCAGTCACTGTCGACCAAGAAGCGCAAGGAACTGCGCCGGCAGGAACGCCGGTTGGCGGAGCACGGCACGCTCGAGGTCGTCCGCACCACCGATCCCGTACAGGTATCACGCTGGGCCGACGCTTACCTCGCGCTCGAAGCCGCGAGCTGGAAAAGCCGTGCGGGCAGCGCACTGGCCGATTCCCCCGCCCACGCGCACTTCTTCCGCCAAAGCCTGTCGGGTGCGGCGGCGCAGGGTCGCTTTGAGGGGCTCGCGCTGCATCTCGATGGTCGCCCGATCGCGATGCTCGCGACCTTCCTCGCCCCTCCCGGCGCGTTCAGCTTCAAGACCGTCTACGACGAGAGCTTCGCCCGCTATTCGCCCGGCGTGCTGCTGCAGAAGGAGAACCTCGATCTGCTGGCGCGCGAGGACATTGCCTGGTGCGACAGCTGCGCCGCGCCCGACCACCCCATGATCGACCATTTCTGGCGCGGCCAGCGCAGCATGGTCGCGCTCAATCTCGCCATCGGCGGCCAGGCCCGTCGAACGCTCGGGAAAAGCCTGATCGCGTTCGAGAGCCGCCGTTTTCATCGGAGCAGTGCTGAATGAACGCCGTGACCGACCTTACGCCCGATACTCCCACCGCCGATGCGGTCTTTCCGCAATCCTCGCGCGAAGCTTTTGCCAAAGCCTATCCCGAGACCCCGCTGGTCCTGTCGCACAACCTGCGCGACCACCCGCTGCTGGGCCTCGACGCGCTGGCCGATCTGGCGGGGCGTCTGCCCGAGTCCTCGATCGAATATAACCGCGGCGACCTGCCGATCGGGATCGACGGAAAGCCGGGCCACACCGGGCTCTCGATCACCGAGACGATCCACAAGATCGCCGAGGCGAACAGCTGGGCGGCGGTCAAGAATATCGAGCAGGACGAAGGCTACCGCGCGCTGCTGCACGATTTGCTGGAAGAGCTTCGCCCCGCAATCGAGGCGAAGACCGGCGCGATGCTGCACCCGCAAGGTTTCGTGTTCATCTCCAGCCCCGATGCAGTCACGCCTTATCATTTCGATCCGGAGCACAACATCCTGCTGCAGATCACGGGCAGCAAGGTGATGACCCAGTTCCCTGCGGGCGACGGCCGCTACGCGCCGGACTGGATGCATGAGAGCTATCACCTCGGCGGCCCGCGCGAGCTGACCTGGCGCGACGAGCTGGCCGATGGCGGCACGGATTTTGCGATCGCTCCGGGCGAGGCGCTGTTCGTGCCGGTGATGGCACCGCATTATGTCCGCAACGGGCCGGAGAGTTCGATCTCGCTCAGCATCACCTGGCGATCGGACTGGAGCTATGACGAGGCCGGCGCGCGGTGCTTCAACGCGATCCTGCGCAAGGCGGGCATGAACCCTGCTCCGCCCAAGCGCTGGCC
The DNA here is from genome assembly GCF_019857185.1 of Alteriqipengyuania abyssalis. Lineage (GTDB taxonomy): Bacteria > Pseudomonadota > Alphaproteobacteria > Sphingomonadales > Sphingomonadaceae > Alteriqipengyuania > Alteriqipengyuania abyssalis. Next base: position 878,717 of record NZ_JAHWXP010000001.1, read on the forward strand.
CGGCTCCAACCGCGCCAAGTGCGTCGGCTTTCGCGCCTATCGCAAGGCGTTCGGCCCGCCGAAACCACCCGCAGCGCCGGCATGAATGCGCTGAGTTCGATCGCTTCGCCCGATCTGCGGAACGAGGTGAATGCGCTGGCCGAAGCGGACGATCCGCGCCGCGCGTTCCTGCGCGCACGCTGGTTCGAGGCGAGCAACGATCCCGGCCTTCGCACCGCCATCGCGCGCGATCTCCACGGTCGCCCGCTGCTCGCGCTTCCACTGGTCGCAAAATCCGTCGGGCCGCTCAAAATCCCGCAGATCGCCGGTGCCTATTGGCCATTCCGCGGCGCACCGATCGACCCGACCGCCAGCGTCGAAGAGCTCGCGAGTGGTCTTGCAGACTATGCCGTCGCGCGTGAGCTCGGTCCGGCATGGCGCCTCGGCCCGGCCATCGCCGACGATCCCTCGCTCCTGCTGCTGCGGGAAGCCGCGTCACAAGCCGGATGGCACTGTCAGGAGCGGCAGATAAGCTCTCTGTTCTGCCTCGATCTGGTGGCCCTGCGCGGATCGGGCGCCTGGCCATCGACCAAGGGCAAACAGAAAGACCGCTGGCGGGTGCGCCAGCTGGAAAAGACAGGCCCGGTCCGGATCGAGACGTTTACCGGGCTCGACTGGACCGCCGCGACCCGCGACGCGATCGCCGCCATCGAAGCGGCATCCTGGGTCGGGCAGCTCGATCGCGGCGGCGACACCAAGTTCCACGATGCGAAGCTGCGCCGCTATTGGGAGCGCGCGGCACAAGACCCCGTCATCGCCGCGATGATCCGCGGCCACATTCTGTGGGTCGGAGAGACCCCTGCCGCCTTCACCTTCGGATTGGAGGCGGGCGATACGCGCTATTGCATCGCCAATAATTTCGATCAGCAGTTCAACAAGTTCAGCCCCGGGCGCGTGCTCCTCTACCATGATTTCGAGGACGCGGCGGATCGCGGTTTCGCGCGGATCGACTGGGGCCTCGGCGATGGCGGCTACAAGGGGCCGATGGGTGCGCACGAGGATGCCCCGGTGATCGACCTGCTGTTCGTCCGCAACCCCGTGGTGGCACGGATCGCGGCTTACTTCTGGCAGCGCGGCGGCTAGCCGGGTGGGATGGCTGGAGAGAGCGCGCGGGAGAGTTTCCGGCGAATGCGATCTGCCTGATCCACCAGTTTTCGCGGCAAAAGATCAGAATAGCGCACGCGATTACATCCGGCTTCGTTGATTTTGCCGGACGACATGCGCAATGCTTGACGTATGGATTCTGCTTCTCCCGCATCGCCCAAAGAAGAAACCGCACAGGAGCTGGCCAACGGACTGGTCGAGCTGCTGAGCCTCGAGCGTTCCTCCGACGACAGATTTGTCGGGCAGGCGCAGCCGGGCGGCGTAGGGCGGGTGTTCGGCGGACAGGTCATCGCGCAGGCGCTTCAGGCGGCGCAGGCGACCATTGCGGATGGCAAGCAGGCGCATTCGCTGCACGCCTATTTCCTGCGCGGGGGCGAGGAAGGGCCGCCGATCGACTACGCGACGGAGCGCGATTTCGATGGCCGCAGCTTCTCCAACCGGCGTGTCGTGGCAAGCCAGGGCGGCACGCCGATCCTCAACCTGACCGCCAGTTTCCAGCGCCCGGAAGAAGGCCTGTCGCATCAGGCGGCCCCGATGCCCGACGTGCCCGGCCCCGAAGACCTCCCCTCGGACGATGAAGTGCGCGCGAAGACACTGGAGGCTTTCGGGGAAAAAATGTCCGATGCGCAGCGCGCCCTTATGACGCGCCCGCGCCCGATCGAAATGCGCTCCAGCGGACGCCAGCACTGGCTCAACCCCGAACCACGCGAACCGCATAGTTTCAGCTGGTTCAGACTGGTCGCCCCCCTGCCCGACGATCCGGCCATCCATCGCGCGGTGATCGCCTATGCCAGCGACTACACGCTGCTGGGCACCGCGGTGCTGCCGCATGGCCTCTCGTGGATGCGGGGTGAGCTGATCAGCGCCAGCCTCGATCATGCGATCTGGTTCCACGCCCATGCGCGTGCCGACGAATGGCTGCTATACGAAACCGACAGCCCGTGGTCCGGCAGCGGGCGCGGCTATAATCGCGGGCGGATCTTCACCCGCGACGGCGTTCTGGTCGCCAGCGTCGCGCAGGAAGGGATGATCCGTGAGGCCCGGCGCAAGAAGGGCTCCGACTAAGCTTTTGTCAGGTGCGGAACGAAGCGGGCGCACCCTCCGTTTGCGCAGCCATGGACTTCGAAAAACAGCAGCAGGCCTTCCGCAACGCCAAGCCCTCCCTGATCGGGCGCGGGTTTGAAAAGATCACCAGCCCCGTCGGCGGGGCAGTCGCCGGGTTCGTCCCCAACGGGCTCGTGCGCGGTGTGCTCAAGGGAATTGACCAGGCGATCGGCACCCCGCAACTGGTCAAGTTCGACCACGACCTTACGGACCTCAAGGCCTGTCATGACGCCGCAGAGCGGGTCGCCATCGCGGTGCGCGCGATCAGCGGCACGACCGGCGCAGCCTCGGGTATCGGCGGCATCCTGACCATGGGCCTCGACATCCCGGCGACCATCGCGCTGGCCCTGCGCTGCATTCGCGATACGGGCCGTGCCTATGGCTACGACGGCAAGGGCGCGCGCGAGCGACTGTTCCGCCTGCAGATCCTCGAACTGGCGAGCATCAACGACAAGAAACAGCGGGCCGAGCGGCTCGCAGCGCTCGAAGCCGGCATCGGCGCCGACGGCAGCCTGTCCGAGGTGCCACCCGAAGAGATCGACCCGGTCATCGAACAGGCGGTGGAGCGTGTCTCCCGCGCGCTCGCGATTGCGCTGTTCCGTCGCCGCGTGGGTGCGGCGGTCCCGCTGGTCGGATCGGTCATCGGCGGCGCGGTGAACGTCTCCTTCCAAGGCGATATCGGCGAGGCGGCACGCTTCGCCTATCAGGAACGGCGGCTGCGTGCGGGCGAGGCGTAATCGCGCCCTGCCCACACGGCGTTTGATCCATACCGGAATCGCTGCATAAGGGCCCCGCAATCGGGAGCCCGAAACCTATGAATTTTGCCAAGACCGGGGCGCTGCTTTTTCTGCCCTGCGCCCTGTCCGCCTGCGCACATCTCGCCGTGGACGAAGCGCCGCCGCAGTCGGCCCCGGTTGCCGAAGTGTCCGCGCCGGTCGCCCCGGCCCCCAAACCGATCGACTTCGACGACGCGCTCGCGCGGACGACGCAGGCCTATGATTCGACCGGCATGGTCGCCGCCGTCTCGAAGGACGGCAAGACGATCTGGCAGGGCGCGCGCGGACTGGCCGAGGAAGGAACCAACCGCCCGGTTACGCAGGACATGCTGTTCCCGATCGCCAGCATTTCCAAGGCGTTCACGACCACCGCGCTGGCCATTCTGGTGGAGCGCGGCTCTGTCGAATGGGACGAGCCCATTCGCACCTACATCCCCGAATTCGCGATGTCCGACCCTTGGGTGAGCGAGCATTTCACCGTGCGCGATGCGCTCACCCATCGGTCCGGCCTGCCGCTGGGTGCGGGCGATCTGCTGATCTGGCCCGATGGCAATGCCGAACCCGAGGACGTCATCAAGGCGCTGCCGCTGCTGCGCCCCAGCGCCGGGTTCCGATCCGAATATGCATACGACAATCTGCTATATGTCGTCGCGGGCGAGATCGTGGAGCGGGTTTCCGGCAAAAGCTGGGCCGATTTCATCACCGACGAGATTCTGAAGCCCGTCGGCATGGAGCGCTGCGTCGCCGAGAAAACGCGCATCCCGGCGGGCGCGCGCTTCGTCACCGGGCATGAGCGTGCGGCGGGCGCGGATGCGGGCGTCCCGATCGACGAGCGGCTCGCGTTTTCGGAAACCTGGAATGCCGCAGGTGGCATCTGGTGCGACACGGCAGGCATGATGAAATGGGGAAACTTCTGGCTCGACGGCGGCGTGACTGAGGACGGAAAGCGGCTTCTCAACAAAGAGCAGGTGCGCGAGGTGTGGCAGGGCGTCACGCCCACCGGCGTCAATGGCAGGCTGCGCGCGGCCGGCCTCTCCCACCTCTCGGCCTATGCGCTGGGCTGGGGAACGCAGGATTTCGCGGGCCGACTGCTGGTCAGCCATGGCGGCGGCGCGCCCGGCGTGGTCAGCAATTTCATGATCATCCCGGAAGAAAAGCTGGTCCTGTTCAGCGCCACCAATGATTATCGCGGCGCGCCGTCGACCTTCAATTACCACATCGCCGCTGCGCTGCTCGGCCGCCCGGAATTCGATTTCATTGCGGACTGGGGCGGAGCCTTTGCCGAAGCGGAAGCCGAAGGCACGCAGCTGATCGCCGATACCGCAGCGAGCGCCCCCGAAGACGCGGCTCCGCCCAGCCTGCCGCTATCCGCCTATGTCGGCACCTATCACGACCCGTGGTACGGCGATGCCACCATCCGCATGGATGGCCCGGATCGCCTGTTCATCGATATGGGCCGCAGCGAAATTCTCGACGGCGACCTGACCCATTACGATGCCGATCGCTTCGCCGCCTTCTGGCCCGACAAGTCGCTCAAGGCGGACGCCTTCGTCGATTTCACGGTCGAGAATGGCAAGGTAACGGGGATGAAAATGAAGGCAATTTCTGACCTGACAGACTTCTCCTACGACTTCCACGACCTCGACCTGAAGCGCGTGAAGGACTGAGTCCTCACGCGCCTTTTCCCTCAGGCCGCGTGGTAGAAATCGTAGATCTGCTGGGCGACCGCATCGCTGATCCCGGGCGCACGCTTGAGGTCGTCGAGCGCCGCAGCGCGCACCTTCCCCGCGGTGCCGAAATGCAGCAGCAGCGCGCGCTTTCGCGCCGGGCCGATGCCGGGAATCTCGTCGAGCGGTGAGGCGGTGATCGCGCGGCTGCGCTTGGCGCGGTGCGCGCCGATCACGTAGCGGTGGACCTCGTCGCGCAGGTTCTGGAGGTGGAACAGTAGCGGCGAGTTGACCGGCAGCGTCTTCTCGCGCCCGTCGGGGAAATGGAACACCTCGCGCCCCTCGCGCCCGTGGTCCGGCCCCTTGGCGATCGCGATCAGCGGCACGTTATCGATCCCCATCTCGGCGAGCGTATCGCGCACGGTCGACATCTGCCCCTTGCCGCCGTCGAGCAGGACGAGATCGGGCCACACGGTCTCGTGGCTGTTGCGCTTGCCCTCCTCGCCATCGGGATTCTCTGCGAGATTGCGAAAACGGCGCTGCATGACCTCACGCATCATCCCGAAATCGTCGTTGGTCTGCGCGGTCTTGATATTGAACTTGCGATACTGGCCCTTCTCGAACCCCTCCGGCCCCGCGACGACCATCGCGCCGACGGCCTTCGCGCCCTGGATATGCGAGTTGTCATAAATCTCGATCCGCTGTGGGGGCTCTTCCAGTTCGAGGAATTCGGCCAGATCGCGGTTGAGCTTCGCTTGCGTGCCCCTCTCGGCCAGCCGCCGGTCGAGCGCGTCGACCGCGTTGCGCTGCGCCTGCTCCATCAGCCGCCGCCGGTCGCCGCGCTGGGGCACCGAAATTTCGACCTTGTGCTCGGCCATCTCGCACAGCGCCTGCGCCAGCAGCTCCGCCTCGGGCAACTCGCGGTCAACCAGCACGGTGCGCGGGGGCGGCACTTCCTCGTAGAATTGCATGATGACGCGGGCGAGCACCTCGTCCTTGTCGACATCCTGCGTGTGCGTGGGGAAGAAGGCGCGGTGGCCCCAGTTCTGCCCGCCGCGGATGAAGAAGGCCTGCACCGCGATCTGCCCGCCCTTGGCGGCAAGAGCGAACACATCGGCATCGCCTACCCCCGTCGCGTTCACCGCCTGTGCGCCCTGAATAAAGGTCGCAGCACGCAGCCGGTCGCGTAGAATCGCGGCGGTTTCGAAGTCGAGCTTCTCCGCCGCCTCGGCCATCTGCTTTTCCAGATCCTGCTGCACCGAAGACGACTTCCCGCCGAGGAAATCCTTCGCCTGCTGAACCAGCTCTTCGTACCCGGCCTCGTCGATCCGGCCCACGCACGGCGCCGAGCAGCGCTTGATCTGGTAGAGCAGGCAGGGCCGGTCGCGATTGTTGAAAAAGCTGTCCGTGCAAGATCTTAGCAGGAACAGCTTCTGCAGCGCATTAAGCGTCTTGTTGACGCTGCCCGCGCTCGCGAACGGCCCGTAGTAATTGCCCTTGGCGCGGCGCGCGCCGCGATGCTTGTGGATGCGCGGGAAGGCGTGGTCCGCGCGCAGGAGGATAAAGGGGAAGCTCTTGTCATCGCGCAGCAGCACGTTGAACGGCGGGCGGTAGCGCTTGATGAACTGCGCTTCGAGCAGCAGCGCGCCAGCCTCCGAATTGGTGGTGACGATCTCCATGCTGCGCGTCTGGCTGACCATCCGCTGGAGCCGGTTGGTGAGCGCGGCGACCTGCGTGTAATTCGCCACCCGCGCCTTCAGGCTGCGCGCCTTGCCCACGTAGAGCACGTCGCCGCGCGCATCGAGCATGCGGTACACGCCGGGGCGCGGCGGGAGCGTGCGCACCGTCTCGCGGATCGCGCTGACCCCGGCTTCCAGATCAGGCTGCGCGCTGGCGACCGTGTAGGCGGCGCGTTCCTCGTTGAAACGCTCCTTGCCGCGCGGGTCATGCGGTCGATTGGCTTTGGTGTCGGCCGGTGTACGGGAGGGCGGGCGGGCCATGCGCGCCTAGATAGGCGGCACGCACGCGCCACGCCACCGCAGGCTCAGAAAAGCTTGCGGAATTCGATCTCGAAGGTCCGCCCCAGCGGGTCGATCAGCGCGGGCTGGTAGCGGATCGGGGTCTGGCCATTGCCATCGGTCACATTCTGGCGCGTGTCGAACAGGTTATCGATCCGGAAGGAGACCCGCGTGCCCTTGAAGAAGCCCGGGTTCTCGCCGGTCAGCCATTTCTGCTGTTCAAGATCCATGAAGAAGCGCAGATCGAACTTGACCAGATCGCCGAAGGTCAGGTCGCTCGCCCCGGTCGGGTCGCTGCCCGCAATCGTGTAGCCGCTGGTGTAGCGGCCGCTCAGGCGGGTCCCCATGCCCTTGTAGAACACCCCGCCCTCCAGCTCGACCGAATGGCGCGCCTGGCCGAGGTCGAAATAGTCAATCACCGGGATGCCGGGCGCGATCAGCGCCTCGTTCTCCAATTCGACCGTGTGATAGGCGGAGAGGAACCAGCGGCCCTGACCGTCGCCACCGCCGAAGGGGCCGCCCCCGCCACGACGCCCGCCGCCGCCGCGACGCTGGCCCTGCGAGCCTTCGCCCTGCTGCTGCGCGCCTTCTGCCTGGCACACCGCCTGCCGCAGCCGTGCCAGCCGCTCCTGATTGATCGTGCCATCCTCGTTGGTCAGCCGCGCGCGCAGGCCTTCGGGCAGTGCGGAGAGATCGATCGGCTGGTCGCTCTCGCCGCTACATAGCGCGTTGCGGATCGCGGCGGCCTGTTCGGGATCGAACATGCCGGGGCCACCGGGTCCACCCGCGCCGGGCTGGCCATCGGCGCTGCAGAACCGCTCGCGGACCTGTGCCAGCCGTTCCTGATTGACGGTCCCGTCCTCATTGGTCAGCCGGTCTCGGATGAAGGGCGGCAGCTTGGAGAGGTCGGGCACGGTGCCCGGCTCGCTGGCGCAGAACTGGTCGCGCATCTGCTGGAACTGTTGCGGGTCCATCCGCATCTGTCCGCCGCCCGCGCCCACAATCGGAGGCCCGCCGCGCCCTTCGCCGCCGCCACCGGGAGCGCCACCGGGAGCGCCACCGCCCGACTGCTCCTCGCGCGCCTTGCCGACGCGGCCGAACACGTTGAAGCCGTAACGAATCCGCTCCCCCTTGCGCTCGGCATAGGTGATCGGTCGCTGGTCCAGCGCGATCAGGCGCCCCGTTCCGTCACGCGTCACGCGATCGGGGAACGCGGCCTCGATCTCGGCGGTCAGCAGCGGGAAGCTTTCGGTCGTGTTGGTCGAGCTGTTGCGGTTGTATTCGAAAAGGATGTTCGCCCGCTCGAACAGGTCGAGCTCGTAATTCGCGCTCAGCTTCAGGTCGTTCTGGTTCGAGGCGGGGAGCAGCGGATTGCCCCCGGTGGTCAGCGTGGCGAGCACGTTCTGACCGGTGGCGAAATCGAACAGCGGCACGTTGAATGTCTGGACCACCGGCGCGCCCAGCTCGGTCAGGCTGGGGGCCGCGTCGCGATTTATCACGGTCGCGGCGAGGGTCAGCCGATCGGTCAGGTTCCAGGTTAGCCCCACCGTCAGGTCAGTCAGGGTGCCGAAGTCGGACAGGTAGTCGAGCCCCGCGCTGGCGTTGAGCGTGAAGTCGCCCAGCGCATCGAGGAAGCCTTCGCGCCGGCTGGTCAGCGGCACCGCGAGATTGACCCCGCCGTTGATCCGCCCGCGCGTAAGCTGCGTTACGCCGAGCGCCGTTCGGGTATCCTCGCTCTCGATCCGGTTCCATTTGTAGCCGCCATCGACCGTCAGGTTCACATCCCCTGCGGGCAGAGTGAGCGGCACCCCGCGAATGGTGGCCAGTGAATCGAGCGTATAGGTCTTGCTCGACGCGCGGTCGAAACCGTCGGTCGCGACGGGCGGCAACACCCCGTCGATCATCAACGATCCGGCATCGACCAGATCCTGCAGCACCGACAGGTCGCGCCGCCGGTCGATATCGGTTTCGCTGAGACCGTGGGCGGCATCCAGCGTCACGTTCAGCTCGAAATCGCCGAGTGGCTGACGATAGCCTGCTGCGGCCGAAAGCGAGGTTGTGCGCGCGTCGCGGATCAGCGGATCGGCATCGACCGAGCGGACCGCGCTGGCGCCACCCGGCGCAGTCAGGGTGACAATGTCCAGTCCGGAGAGGGAGCGAGAATTGTTCTGCTCCGCCGTGAGGTTGAGCGATAGGGCCTTTGCCGTCGCACCTTCGCCGATCGCGGTGTTGAACGATCCTTCCAGCTTGTAGCTTTCGGTATCGGGCCGCAGGCTGCGAAAAGGTGCGGGATCGGGATCGCCCGGGACTGTGGGCACGGTGCCCGGAGTCTGCGTGATGTCGCGCTCCGCCTCGGTCAGCAGCGACTGGGTTTCGAACTGGCCGGAAATGTTGAACCGGCGTGGTCCGGAAATGGCCACCTGGGAGACTTCGATTTCGCCCCCCGGCGCACCTCCTTCGAACGAATCGCCGTATTCGAGCTCGATCTCGCGGCTCTTGAAATTATCCTTCAGAATGAAGTTGATGACCCGCTGATCGGCTGAATAGCCGTATTGCAGCGCGACCTCTTCGGGGAACACCTCGACCTTCTGGATCGCTTCGGGCGGATAGTTGCGCAGTTCGCGGAAGCTGGCGATCCGCTGGCCGTTGACCAGGATGACCGGCTGCCCGCCGCCACGTCCGCGGCCCGAACCCGTCTGCGGCGATAACTGCGCGACCAGATCGGTCAGCGAGTCCGCGCCATAGGCGGCGATATCCGCCTCGGTCAGCTCGACCACCGGGGGCACGTCCGTGTCGACCGACCCGCGAATGCGCTGCGCGGTCACGACGATCTCGTTTTCCGCCGAGGGCAGCGGTTCCTCGCTCGCCGGGGGCGGCGTGTCCTGCGATCTGTCTTGGGCCGCGGCGGGCGCGCAGATCGCGCTGGCCAGCGCCAGGACGGAGATATTGCAGGCGCGCAGGCGGGACAGCTTCATCGGGGCAAGTTTCCTCATAGATTTTCGTTCGCCCCCGCCAAAGCCCTCGCAGCCAGGGCGGTCGGAAGCAAACCTCGGCGCGTAACGAATTGTCGCCCGATCCTTTCGCGTTGCTGACACACACTTCCATTTTCGAGCCATCGTCGCTAAATCGCCGCAGAATTCGACGAACTGCATAAGGACAAGACCAAATCCATGGCGAAAGAAGAGCTCCTCGAAATGCGCGGTCGGGTTGTCGAGCTGCTGCCCAACGCGATGTTCCGGGTCGAGCTTGAGAACGGCCACGAGATTCTCGGACACACCGCCGGCAAGATGCGCAAGAACCGCATCCGCGTGCTGACCGGCGACGAAGTGCTGGTCGAACTGACCCCCTATGATCTGACCAAGGGGCGGATCACCTACCGCTTCATGCCGGGTCGCGGCGGGCCCGGTCCGCAGAACAACCCGTCCTGATCCACAACACCCGGAGCGGATCGTGACGCCGCGCCTGATCCTTGCCAGTTCGAGCCCCCGCAGACGCGATCTGCTGGCGCAGATCGGTGTCGTGCCGGACGACATTCGTTCGCCCGATATCGACGAAAATCCGCGCAAGAGCGAACTTCCCCGCCCCTATGCCGAGCGTATGGCGGCGGAGAAGGCGCTTGCCGTGTCCCGGGCTGAGGGCGAGGTCGTCCTTGCCGGCGATACCACCGTGGCGGTCGGCCGCCGGATCCTGCCCCAGGCCGAATCGGAGGCCGATGTCGCGCGTTTCCTGCGGCTGCTTTCGGGCCGCCGCCACCGGGTGCACTCGGCGATATCGGTGATCGATGCGCAAGGCAGGCAGCGGGTTCGCTGCGCGAGTTCGCAGGTCCGCTTCAAGAGCCTCTCCGACGAGGAAATCGCCGGCTACGCCGCCAGCGGCGAAGGGATCGGCAAGGCGGGCGGCTACGCGATCCAGGGCCGCGCGGCGGGGCTGATCGACTTCCTTTCCGGCACCCATTCGGGCGTGGTCGGGCTGCCGCTGTTCGAGACCCGCGCGCTGCTGAAAGCCGCCGGAATCGCCATTGGCTGAGTGGTGGGTCGAGCGCGGGATCGGCGAGACCCGCTGGCTGCTGATCGAAGACGACCGCGTGCTTGCCGCCCGGCTCCACTGGCCCGAAGACATCGCGCTGGGCCCCGCGACCGCCACTCTAACCCGTCGCATCAAGGGCGCCAGCCGCGGCCTGGCCCGCACCGGCGACGGCGCCGAGATCAACGTCTCGGGCCTGCCGAAAGACGCAAGCGAGGGGAGCAAAATCCCCGTCATGCTCACCCGTGCCCCGATCGCGGAGCGAGGGCGGTTGAAGCGCGCTCAAGGCGTGTACCAGCGCACACCAACGCACCAAGGCGACACCAAGGCGCGCTCAACCCAACCTGAAGGCACACAGCGCCGTTTCCCGCCCGGACTGTGGGAAGACGTCTGGGCCGACGCATGGGAGGGCGAGGTCGCGCTCGCGGGCGGATCGCTTATCGTCAGCCCCGCCCCTGCGATGACCGTGATCGACATCGACGGCGACCTGCCCCCGCGCGACCTTGCGCTGGCGGCGGTCCCCGCGCTGGCCGACACGCTGCACCGATTCGATCTGGCGGGGTCGATCGGGATCGATTTCCCCACGCTTGCCGAGAAAGCGCAGCGGCGGGCGGTCGACGAGGCGCTGGAACAGGCGCTGTCGGGCTGGCCGCACGAGCGGACCGCGATGAACGGATTCGGCTTCGTCCAGCTGGTCGCCCGGCTGGAGCGGCCTTCGCTGCTGCACCGCCTGCACCTCAACCGCGCATCCGCCGCCGCGCGAATGCTGCTGCGCCGGGGCGAGCTGGCCGATGGCATCGGCCCGCGCCTGCTGCTGCGCGCGCATCCGGCGGTGGCGGACCGGCTGTCGCAGGAGTGGCTCGCCGAACTGGCCCGCCGCAGCGGCCGCAAGGTCGAGCTCGAGCGCGACCCCGCGCTTGCACTGGAGGCGGGGCACGCCCAAATCCTCGCATCATGAGCGAGACCAAACGACCCTGCCCGATCTGCAAGTCCTCCGTGCAGACGCCCGAATACAAGCCATTCTGCTCCGCGCGGTGCCGCGACAAGGACCTCAACCGCTGGTTCAACGACGGCTATGCGCTGCCCGGAAGGCCCGCAGATCCGGAAGAGATTGCCCGCGAACAGGATTGAACACCAAACAGGGCTTGCCAAGCCTTCGCGCCTTCGCCATAGGCGCGCACTCATTCGCTCGCCGGGCCGTTCTGGTCCGCCGTCGCGGCGATTGCCCGGGTAGCTCAGTGGTAGAGCAGACGACTGAAAATCGTCGTGTCGGTGGTTCGACTCCGCCCCTGGGCACCACGCCCCCTCTCTTCAACAGATCTACCCGGTACGGACCGCCTCAGGCGCGAGTGCAAACGCGCTGCCTCCGCGTGGATGATCGACGCTAGGAAAGAGCGCCATCGGCCTAACGGGTCGTGAGCGAGTAGGAAAATCGGGCCGCAAGCTTTGCGAAACACCTGCGCCCCCCGCGCATTGATCGGTCAGACACCGGACAATCCAGCAAAGGGAAGCCCATGACCAAGATCCTCGTCCTCTACTATTCCTCCTACGGCCACACCTCGGCGATGGCCGAAGCGGTTGCCGAAGGCGTGCGCGAAGGCGGCGCCGAAGCGGTCATCCGCCACGTCCCCGAAACCGCGCCCGCAGAGGTCGCGAAGAACGCCGGCTTCACAGGGATGCCGGGGCACGAGGAGATCGAGGGGCCCGACGCGCTGGCCGAGTACGACGGCATCGTGGTCGGCTCGCCCACCCGCTATGGCCGGATGACCAGCCAGATGGCGTCTTTCTGGGACCAGACCGGCGGGCTGTGGATGAAGGGCGCGCTGATCGGCAAGGTCGGCGCAGCGTTCACCTCCACCGCCAGCCAGCATGGCGGGCAGGAGACCACGCTGATGTCGATCCTGACCAACCTGCTGCACATGGGATGCACGGTCGTCGGCCTCGACTACGGCTTCCAGGGCCAGATGGGGGTCGACGAAGTCAAGGGCGGCGCGCCCTATGGCGCGACCACGATTGCCGATGGCGACGGCAGCCGCCATCCGAGCAAGACCGAGCTGGACGGCGCCCGCTACCTCGGCAAGCGCGTGGCGCAGACCGCGGCGAAGCTGCACGGCTGATGCCGCTTTCGGGGGCGCGGCTCGGGTCGAATAAGCGCTTCCCGCCGCGCCCCTGACACACTGTCCAGGGCTGGAAACCCGGGCCGTCCCTTCCCCGCAGTTGCTGGACTGCAGGGAGAGGTCGGCTCGGGTTTTCATTTTCTCGGCCTAGCGGCCCCGCACCCAAGTAGGAAAGCGGCCGATGGCACGACGCGATGCGGCCCCACCCCCCTTGCACAAACAAGTACTTTATGTTTTAAAGTACATATAGAAGCAAAGGAGACTGCCATGATTCGCAAGTCCATCCTCACCGCAATGGCCCCCGCCGCCATTCTCGCAACCGCCGCGTTCGCCACCCCCGCGCTTGCGGGCGAGGTCACCGTCACGCTGACGGACGTGCGACCCGACGCAGGCGATCTGTACGTCAGCCTGCAAAGCGAGAGCCAGTTCATGCGGGCCGGGGCGATCGCGGAGCAGGTGATAGAGAACCCGAAGGACGGCACGATCACCGCCACCTTCGGCGACGTGCCCGACGGCCGGTATGCCCTGATGGTATGGCACGACATTGATGGCGACGGCACGTTCAGCATGGGGCCGATGGGCCCGGCCGACGGCTGGTCGATGATCGGCGGGGCCCAGCTTCGCGGGATGCCGACCTTTGCCGAGCAGAGCTTTACGCTGGAGGGCAGCGCCCAGGTCACCGAACCCGTCCTCTATCCGCGAGACGGCGAATGAGCGCGCCTCCCTCCCCCCAGCGCACCGCGCAGGACGACCTGCGGATGATGCGCGAACTGGCCGAGGAAGGGCGCAATCGCCCCCTGCTCGGCGGGCGTGAGTTCGTGCTCTTCGGCTGCGCGATCGCGCTTGCCAGCCTGCTCCATGCGGCGATCATCGAGCGCCTAGTGCCCTTGCCGTCGATGGCCCTCGCGGTGGTCTGGTTCGCCGCGATGATGATCGCGGTCATCCTTTCAAGGTTCACGCGGTCGGGCGAAGCAAAGCCGACGACCGCCAACCGGGTCGAGATGGAGGTCTGGCGCGTAGGCGGTTACGTGATCGGCGCTCTCGCCCTGAGCATTCTGGCCTACGCAATGATGGCGCAGACCCCACGGGGGTTCTTCCTGTTCACACTGCTTCCGCCGGTCGTTTTCGGGGTCTATGCGATCGCCATGGCGGCGAGTTCGGCCGCGGCACGTGACACCACACTGCGGAAATACGCGGTGCTGTCCTTCGCATTCCTGGTCATGACCACGCTGCTTGCCGGGTCGCCCGCGCAATATCTGACAATGGCAATGGGCGCGCTGTTGGTGTCGATCGTTCCCGGCCTCGAACTTCTGCGGCGGGAGCGCGCCGGTGGCTGACGTCCCGCTTGATTACCGGGCGATCGACGACACCATCCACGGGCGCGTCAGGCTGGCCACGATGGCCTATCTCTCCAGCGCCGAATGCGCCGATTTCGGGGAGCTGCGCGCCCGCACAGGGGTGAGCGACGGCAACCTTTCGGTCCACCTGCGCAAGCTGGAGGATGCGGGCTACGTCAGCATCGAGAAGCGCTTCGAGGGCAAGAAACCCGTCACCACAGCCTGCATGACCGATGCCGGGCGCGAGGCGTGGATCGTCTATCTCGACCGGATGAAGGCGATGCTGTTCGGGGAGGATGGCGGCTAACATCACAGCCCCCGCCTCTTCCCGCCGACACTGCATCCCGCTACGCAAGCAGCATGCACGATACCGCCGCAGCCGCGCTTTCGCCGTTCGACATTGCCGCGCTGCTGGTCGTGGCGGCGGCGGTGTTTGGCTATATCAACCATCACTACATCCGCCTGCCGCATGTCATCGGGCTCACGATCATGGGCGCTCTCGCTGCGGTGGTGCTCACCGTGCTCAACGCGCTGGTGCCCAGCATCACGCTGGACGACAGCGTTTCACGCCTGCTCGAACGGCTCAATTTCACCCAGACGCTGCTGCAGGGGATGCTCAGCTTCCTGCTGTTCGCGGGTGCGCTGCATGTCGATCTGGACCGGCTGAAGGCGGACTGGCTGCCGGTGCTGCTGCTCTCTACCGTCGGCGTAATCATTTCGACGGTCGTGGTCGGCGCGGCGGCGTGGGGCGTGGGGATGCTGCTCGGCGTGCAGATCGCGCCGATCTGGTACTTCGTGTTCGGCGCGCTGATCTCCCCCACCGATCCCGTCTCGGTCCTCGGTGTGCTGCGCGAAGAGAATGTGCCCGCCTCGCTCCAGAGCGCGGTCGCGGGCGAAAGCCTGTTCAACGATGGCGTGGGCATCGTGGTCTTCACCATCCTGCTGGGCGCGGCGGTGACGGGCGCGGATTTCAGCCTCAGCGAAGGCGCGCGGCTGTTCGTGATCGAGGCGGGCGGCGGTGTCGCGATCGGGCTCGTCATCGGCTGGCTGGGCTTTCGCGCCTTGCGATCGATGGACGAATACACGCTGGAGGTGCTGATTACGCTCGCGGTGGTGATGGGCGGCTATGCGCTGTGCAGCCAGCTCCATGTCTCCGGCCCGCTTGCCATGGCGGTCGCCGGGCTGCTGATCGGCAACCAGGGTGCCAATCTGGCGATGAGCGACCTGACGCTCGACTACGTCAACAAGTTCTGGGAGCTGGTCGACGAGGTGCTGAACTCGGTCCTGTTCCTGCTGATCGGGCTGGAGGTGATCGCACTGGTCCCCGGCTTGCGGGAGCTGGTTTTCGGCCTCGCCGCGATCGCCATCACCCTCGCCGCGCGAGCGATTGCGGTGGGCGGCGCGATCAAGGCGATCCCTGCCGCGCGGCTTTCCACCCCCGGTTCGGGCCGGGTGCTATGGTGGGGCGGTCTGCGCGGCGGCATCTCGGTCGCGCTCGCCCTGTCGCTGCCCGAAGGGAGCACGCGCGACCTGCTGCTGGCGGCGACCTTTGCGGCGGTACTCTTCTCCGTCCTCGTCCAGCGCGCCACGCTGGGCAAGCTGATCGACGGCCTCAAGGCGTCCCACTCGCCCGCGATGGAAAAGAGCGAGCAGGCTGGCCCATCCAGCGATTGAGGCCACGCGGATTGAAGCGGATCGCGTTTGACTGTAGGGCCGGTTCTCATCCGCCCCGGCAGGGCTGCACCGCGAATGGTGCGGTTCGCGATGCCGGGGCGCAGTCCTTTTTGAAACGCGCAAGGTAAGCCCCATGTCCCGTCGTCGCCAGATCTACGAAGGCAAGGCCAAGATCCTTTACGAGGGGCCTGAGCCGGGCACGCTGATCCAGTATTTCAAGGATGATGCGACCGCCTTCAATGCCGAGAAAAAGGGCACGATCAACGGCAAGGGCGTGATCAACAACCGCATCAGCGAACACGTGTTCACGCGGCTGGCCAATATCGGCATCCCGACGCACTTCATCCGCCGCCTCAACATGCGCGAACAGCTGATCCGGCAGGTCGAGATCATTCCGCTCGAAGTGGTCGTGCGCAACGTTGCAGCCGGCTCGCTGTGCAAGCGGCTGGGGCTGGAAGAAGGCGAGCCCCTGCCCCACTCGCTGATCGAATATTACTACAAGGACGATGCGCTGGGCGATCCGCTGGTCGCCGAAGAACACATCGCCTGCTTCAACTGGGCGAGCCAGGAAGAGATGCAGGACATGTCCGCGATGGCGATCCGCATCAACGATTTCATCGCCGGGATGTTCGCCGCGGTCGACATCCGGCTGGTCGACTTCAAGCTCGAATTCGGGCGGCTGTGGGACGGCGACTATTCGCGCGTGATCCTCGCCGACGAGATCAGCCCCGACGGGTGCCGGTTGTGGGACATGAACTCGGGCGAAAAGCTCGACAAGGATCGTTTCCGCCGCGACCTCGGTGGTGAGGAAGAAGCCTATCAGGAAGTCGCCCGGCGCCTCGGCGTGCTGCAGAACGACGGCAACACCCCGGGCGAGGTGTTCGACCTTTCCGCCCACCGCGGCCGCGTGCGCGGCAGCACGCCGAAGAAGAAGTGAGTATCGCCTAAGCGCTGCGTTGCGCGGGCGCGCGCGGGGCGCTAGGCGGCGAGGCCCGTAAGAGATTGTCAGGATCCGAGGCTCCAAGATGAAAAAGCGCGTGTTCGTAACCCTCAAGCCCGGCGTGCTCGACCCGCAGGGGCGTGCCGTGCACCATGCGCTCGACGGGCTCGGCTTCGACGGGGTCGAAGATGTGCGGATCGGCCGGCTGGTCGAGCTGGAGCTGGCCGATGGCGTCTCGGACGAAAAGGTCGCCGAGATGTGCGAGAAGCTGCTCGCCAACACCGTGATCGAGAATTACCGGATCGAGGACGCGGGGTAATGAACACCGCCGTCGTCACCTTCCCCGGCTCCAACTGCGACCGCGACATGATGGTCGCGATTGCCGAGGTGTTCGGCAAGCAGCCGACGCAGGTCTGGCATCGCGACACCGCGCTGCCCGACCGCGTCGATTTCATCGCCCTGCCCGGCGGTTTCTCCTACGGCGACTACCTGCGTTCGGGCGCGATGGCGGCGAACAGCCCGATCATGCGCGAAGTGAAGGCGGCCGCCGCGCGCGGCGTGCCCGTGCTGGGCGTGTGCAACGGCTTCCAGGTGCTCGCCGAAGCGGGCCTGCTGCCGGGCGCGCTGATGCGCAACGCCGGCCAGCGCTTCGTGTGCCGCGACGCGCAGCTCAAGGTCGAAAACACGCAGACCCTCTTCACCGCAGGCTATGAAGCGGGCGAGACGATCACCATCCCCGTGGCGCACCACGACGGCAACTACTTCGCCGACGAGGCGACGCTGGATGCGCTGGAAGGCGATGGCCGCGTGGTGTTCCGCTATGCCCACGCAACCAACGGATCGCGCCGTGACATTGCGGGCATCGTCAACGAAAGCGGCACGGTGCTGGGCATGATGCCGCACCCCGAACGCGCGATCGAAGCCGCCCACGGCGGCACCGACGGTCGCCGTCTGTTCGAATCGCTCGCCCGGAGCCTAGCCGAAGCGGCCTGATTTTGTAGGCGCTGACCTCCCGCCCCGCCTCCCCACCCGGCCACCATATCGTGGTGGTACCCTTGGTGGCCGGGTGGGGAGGCGGGGCGGGAGGCGTCCGGGTTCGCCATTGCGAACCCTAAACCAAACTACGCCCGCAGCTGGCTGAAGTCGTCGCTGAACAGGGAGCGGGCATCGGCGCTGCTCATCGGGCGGCCGAAATAGAAGCCCTGAATCCGGTCGCAGCCCATCCGGCGGACCAGACTTGCCTCGTCTTCCGTCTCGACCCCTTCGGCAGTGGTCTTCATCTCCAGGCTCTTCGCCATGGCGACCACGGCGCGCACGATCGCGAGGCTCTCGCTGCTGCCCTGCGCGGCCCCCTGCACGAAGCTGCGATCGACCTTGATGGTCGAGAACTTGAGCTTGCGCAAATAGCCGAGCGAGGAATAGCCGGTCCCGAAATCGTCGAGCGCCACCTGGCAGCCCAGCGCCATCACCTTGGCCAGCGCCTGCCGCGCGATCTCCGCATCGCCCAGGAAAATGCTCTCCGTCACCTCGATTTCGAGCCGCTGCGGGTCGAGCCCGCTGCGCGTGAGGGCATCGACCACCGTATCGGCGAAGTCGGGCTCCATCAGCTGTTCGGGCGAGACGTTGACGTTGACCTTGACCCCTCGGGGCCAGGCCGTCGCCTCAAGGCAGGCCTGCTGCATTACCCAGGTGCCGATCGGCACGATCAGGCGGGTATCCTCCGCCACCGGGATGAACTTGCCCGGACTGACAAAGCCGTGATCTTCGCTCTGCCAGCGGACCAGCGCCTCGAAGCTGACGACTTGTTCACTGTTGGCATCGACCACCGGCTGGAAATTGAGCAGCAGTTCGTCCTTTTCCAGCGCCTTGCGCAGCGAGAATTCGAGCTGGCGGCGCTCCTCCGCATCGGCGTGGAGCGAAGGTTCGTAGGCGAAGTGCACCCCGCGCCCGCCGTCTTTTGCGCGGTACAGCGCTAGGTCGGCGTTGCGCATCAGTTCCTCGACCGTCTTGCCATCGCGCGGTGCCAGCGCGGAGCCCGCGCTCGCCCCAACGAACAGCGTGTGCTGGTCGACCTCGTAGGGCTGCGACAGGCGCTCGATCACCTTGCGGGCAAGCGTGTCGACCGCGCAGGAATCGGGGGCATCGCGCATCACGATGGCGAACTCGTCCCCGCCCAGCCGACCGCAGATCTCGTTCTCGCCCGTCAGCTCGCTCAACCGGTGGGAGACCTGTTCCAGCAGCCGGTCGCCGATCTGGTGGCCGAGCGAGTCATTGACCGCTTTGAACCGGTCCAGATCGAGCATGATGAACGCGCAGCGACGCCGCCACTGGCGCGCTTCGTCCATCGCCTCGCCCAGCGATTCGTTCAGCATCAGGCGGTTGGGCAGGCCGGTCAGCGTGTCGTAGCGGGCGAGATAGGCGATCTTTTCGGAAGATTTGCGCTGTTCGGTCACGTCCGATCCCACGCCCCGAAAGCCAACTTCTTGCCCGCGCTCGTCAAGCATCGGAGTGCCGGAGAGCTCCCACCAGCGCTGCTGCCCGCCAACCCAGACCTGAACGATCAGGTTGGAAAAGCTTTCGCGGGCCTTGATCCGGTCCGCCAGCACCCGCAGGCTCGGCGCGAAATTGCACATGTCCCAGCCATCGCCCGACAGGACCTCGAAGAAAGGCTTGCCTTCGATCTCGTCGGGCCGGGAGCCCAGCGCGAAGGCGAAGCGGGGGGAGACCGAGCGGATCAGGCGCGTCCTGTCGATCTGCCACAGCCAGTCGGCCTCGTTCTCCTCGAACTCGCGCAGCAGCAGGGAGACGGTTTCCGATTTCTGCCGCATCGCGGTTTCGGCGACACCGGCGCGCAAAAAGCTTTCCGCCCGACGCGCGATCGAGACGAGATTGGCGAGGAAATACACCGCCGAAATACAGGCCATAACCATGTCGCCGCGCAGGGCGAAGCACACGGTCGACGCGATGCAGGCAGGGGCGATGAACACGATCGCGCGCAACGGCACGACCGCCAGCGCAGTGCCCACCCCGACCACAATTACCGCCACCAGCGCAAAACCGCGCAGCATCCCCGCCTCGCCGGCGTAGAGAAACAGCATGATCGGCAGCAGCATCCAGGTCAGGCCGAGCCATGCCGAGCCTACGAGGTGCCGGTTGGCATCCCCATCGGTGACCTTGCGCAGGTCCGCGACGACCATCGCATGTTCCAGCCGGGAGAAATAGATCACCCCGCCGGTCAACACGATGATCCATGCCGCGATCAGCGAGATCGGCGCATAGGGCAACAGGCAGGCAAGGCCGACCAGCGCGCCCACCATATGGCCGACCACGCGCAACAGGCTGAGCCCGGCGAGATGATCATATTGAAGACTGCGCAAAAACGCCCGGTCCAGCCCCGCGATGTCGCGCAGGCCGAGCAATACCCTGAGCGGAAGCTGCGCCGGCAATTCCGGAGTGTTCTGGGCGACGAGCTTCTTCACAATTCGTCGCATAAGCGCAAAAGGTTAGTGGGCTGTAAAACACTCCCCGCCGCAAGGTGTGCAGCGATAATAGAGTTCTTTCCTTTCGGTCACTCGCTGCGCCCTTGCGAGCCGCGCCGATGACCTTTTCCTTTCCACCTCCCTTATCCCTTTTCCGCCCAAGGGCCAGGAACATAAATCTTTCCAAAATATCTCAATCGCGTTCCAGTATTATGGGACGAAATCCTTCGGGCGCCAACTGGGTCTGCATGAGGCTCACGCGGCCAATCGCTCGAGAGCGTGCGCCAATAGCAACGTGCGGTCCGGATGATGTCCCGCCTTGCCTTCACGGAATCGCAATATCCAGGGACCGGCGACTGATCCTTGTCGAAGTTCCGGAAACACCGGAAGCAGTCCATTTAGAACTCGATCAACATCTTCGTGAAACCGGTCGTAGCGGATATAACCGCGAGGTGTCAGGATGCCGGCCTTCCCTAGCATGGTTTTGAACTGTGCCGCTCGATAATTCTTTGGTGCCACTTTCGGGTATATCCCCTGCTGGAGTTCGCGGGCGTCCAAAGCCAATTGGAAAAGCAAGGTGCGATCAACGGGAGCATTCCGAGGTATCACCGTAGGAGCTCTCGGCGGGCACGTATCCTCGCCGGTCGTTGCGAACGACTTAATGAACCCGTTCGGCAAGCTGCTTTTCTGCAGGTCCAGACCATGATCGGGGCAGATCGTGACGATAGGTAGCTGATGGACCTGCCGCCAGTAAGCCTCACCGTATTTCCTTACCGCTTCCATATTGCACTCGGCGCAGAAGCGCAGGAAATCCGTATTGGTAACCGGTCGCGCGCGGGCGCCTGCTGTCCGGACGGCATTGCCGTCAGTTCCGATCATCTCGGTTAAGACACGCTTCTTAAGGGCATTGTCCATATAGGCGGTATAGTAGGGAAAGCCGGTATGACGCACGGCGATGGTTTTGCTGTCCAGTGCCATCCGGTCGGGGATCCGCCGCGCCACCGCTTGGATACGGAACGGCAGATTGATCGCGAAAACGCGTATCTCCTCGCCGAATACGCTCCACGAAAATGTAGAGTGTGTCATCCCTGTGTGCTGTCGAAGTCTTGCGATTATGCTGTAGAGAGCTTCTCCCGGGTAAGGTTCGGGAAAGTATACGCTGGGTGCGTCCCGCGCCAGTCTCGCCAATCTCTCACCCTGCTCGCGCCATTTTCTTGAACGGGAGATGGTCATAGAGCTTCGCTCATCGAATCTGCGATGACTTGCAGACGTTCAGGCAGCCGCCTCCTGGGTCTCTTCGTCCTCGGCGTCCTGATCGAGATCGGCGAGATCCTTCTCCATTGCGGCAATCGCATGTCCGTTTGCGACCTGTGCGTATTCGAGCATCGAACGGGTCCCCATGACGGACCATTCGGAATTGAGCCCCTGCTTCTCGATCTCGCTCAGCAGCAGACGTTCGTCATCGTTGACGGTTTTCTCGTCCGGCATCGAACCGATCAGATAGCCGTGGACGGTAACCCGTCGGTTGAGTTCGGTCCGGCAGTAGGTCTCGACCTTAGCCATGTAGCCTTTCAACTGGACGAGATGCTCGTGCTTCAGAGGA
The DNA here is from genome assembly GCF_019857185.1 of Alteriqipengyuania abyssalis. Taxonomy (GTDB): domain Bacteria; phylum Pseudomonadota; class Alphaproteobacteria; order Sphingomonadales; family Sphingomonadaceae; genus Alteriqipengyuania; species Alteriqipengyuania abyssalis. The sequence goes on from NZ_JAHWXP010000001.1 coordinate 900,598, forward strand.
AGGCTGGTCGACTTGAGTTCCACCACGATGATGCGGTGGGGCTGGCCAGTATCGCTCATCAGGAAGACGAGGTCCGGACGCTTGGGATCATCGAGCGCCGCTTGCGTGTCGACACCGAGATGCTCGGCGAGCATGGTCGACACGTTGGTCAAGCGCTCGTCGCTGGTCAGGTAGCGATTGAATTCTGGCCTGATCAGCCACGGCTCTTCCTTCAGGAGTTGGTGTAGTTCCTTCTCGATGCCCTTCTTCTTCCAGAATTCGTGCTCTCCCTTACGAACTAGGGCGAGCAGCGCGTTGATGGCGTCTCGGCGCCCGCGGTAGATCTTGAGCGCGTCGCTCTTCTCGATGTCGGCCAATTCGATGAGGTTGAGCGCTACCTGTCGGATCGTCTCCACGTTGGTTTCGAGATGGCTAAGACGGATCAGCACCTCGCCGGTGTTCATGGTCTGGACGATCAGCGGTGCGAGCTCCTCAAACTCGCGTGAGTCGGCGCCGTGCTCGATGGCGAGACGACGCAACAACCGCCGAGCCGAGGCCTTCGCGGGCCCTTCCAGTGTGCTGGTCATCTGCATGGCGAAACGGGCTTTCGGCGCCTTGGTGATTTCCTCGTCGACCACCTCTTCCTTCCACTTGGCATGTGCAGCGAGCGCGCGACGCATCCTCTCTTCGACGAACTCCAGCAGCGCCGCGACGATCTCGTTGTCTTCCCTTAGTTGGCTGCGATTGGTGTTGATGAGGTCTATGCCATGCCGGTCGAGTTCGTCGGCTTGGACGACGCATTCCATGTAGCTCTGACTGTGGAAGTTGTGCATGCCTGTCGGCAGTCCGAAGAGCGAGGGACCTGCGGCGAGGCGCTTGTTGCAGTAGATCCGCGCGCCCCGTTGACTGGTGGGTAGGTTCTGTTTGCGAAAGCCCACCATGTAGCGGACGGGCATGGTGGCCAGTTCGCCGATCTGGACCTCATCATCCGCCAAGTCTTCTTCCGATGCACCTTGCGGGTAGACGAAGACGTAGTCGGGATTGGGTTGTTCTATCAGCGTATCGTTGATGTGAATCGCCATTTCTTCGGGGCGGATGCCGAAGAACGCACTGCGTATCTGCTTCGCGATGGTCTCGAAGGCGTAGCGCACAGCATCGGACTTGAGGCCGTATAGCGTGACTGTCGTTCCCTTCTGCCGGGTCGGACGTCCTTCGATGTATTCGGCCGGGATACGGACTTCCCCGATATCTTCAGCTTCGCGTATCACCGCGTCGTCGAGCGTGAAGACGGTAGCGAAGTCCTGCCCTTCTCTCTTGGTTTCGATCACGACCTTCGTCGCCGCGCCGAAGCCGGCAAGCTTGCCGAGGCCCTTGCGGCCCATGACATGTCGCTTGCCTGTCTCCGAGGTAAGCACGGTCTCTTCGCCTTGCGCGTCCTCACGACGCTTCCGGTTGACCGGGAGGAACCTCTCCTCGATCTGCTCCGGAGACATGCCGTGCCCATCGTCGCTTATCGTGATCTTCAGCTCTTCGGGCAGTGGCGTGAGCAGTATCGTGAATGGGTCGCGGTCGCCCGCTTCGACTTGAGCCTTGGCGGTCTCGCGCGCCTTCCATCGCGCTTCCTCAATCGCATCGAAGGGAATTGAGATGTCGACGCGGTTCGCTTCTGCGTCATGAGCATTGGCGACGAACTCCACCAGGCATTTGCCAATCGTGGCATACATATTGATCCCGAGCGCCTCGAGCATGCCGCCTTGGATCTTGAGTGGGAACTCGGCGGGTCGGTCCGGCTGGCGAATCGTATCGGGACTGTTCATCCTTCTGTTATGCCCGTTTCGCCCTGACTTGGCATCTCGTCGATTAAAGGCGTTCAAGTTGCGGTTTAATGGAGGGTAGTTGCATAGGTAGGCACCTTAGCAGTGCCTGCGTGCCATCGGGAAATCATGCGGCGGCATCGACATTGTTTACCAATAGCTGACGGATGGAACCCGCGACTGCCTTTGCCAGGGGAACGGGAACACCGTTCCCGATCTGGCGTGCGACGGGGTAGTTGCGCCCCACGAAGTGCCAAGCGTCCGGCACGCCCTGCAGACGCGCGCCTTCCCGCAGGGAGATCACTCTGTTCGCTGTGGGATGGATGTAGCGCCCCTTGGACGGGTTCTGGAATGCGCATCGCAGGGTATTGGCGGGCTTGTCCGGATCGATCCGGCCCCAGACGTCCGTAGCCTGGCAACCCACCTGCCTCCAGGAAGGCGGGCACAGATCGGGCGCGGCTCGCATCAGGTCGCGTTTGTCTCCGCCGGTGGGGATGAGTCTCATACGCCCTTCGGCTAGCGGCGTTGGCGCCGGCCATCGATGCAAGGCATCATCCGGATCCACCGGGCGCGACAGAACTGTTCGGGCGGGAACCATCGCGCTGGCGGGCTTCGGAATTTCTGGCGTGCCTACACGGCTAGCGATCGTGAAAGATCGCCGCCGGTATTGAGGCGTGCCATAGTCCGACGCATCGAGTTCCCAAGGCACCACATCGTAACCCAGGGCGATCAGACCATTGCGGATCTGCAACCAAGCAGCGGATCGTAGGAACGGGGGGACGTTCTCGATGACAACGACGTCTGGCGGATTGGTGGCGGCCAGCCGCACGACCTCGAACGCGAGCGCATTCCGCTCGTCGAGGGGGTCGCGGCGACCGAGCGTTGAGAAGCCCTGACAGGGCGGACCTGCGATTAGCACTTCGCATTCGGGCAGTCGCTCGAGGTCCGATACCGAGCCACAGCGACCGACAGGAGCGACGTTCCGCTGATAGCTGGCGATTGCATCGCCGGACAGGTCAACAGCCAGGATCGGACTGAAGCCCTGCTGCACGAAGCCGCAGCTGAAAAGGCCCGCACCCGAGAAGAGATCGACAAATCGCATATTGCATATGCGTTATGCGTTATGCGATTATGCGAATCAAGATGAAAGAGGCTGGAACCGAAGAATTCTTCGCGCGCCTGCGGGTGCGGCTGGATGACCGCGCCCTACCTCCCCAGGAGGTGATCGCGTCGGCGATCCACGCCGACCAGCCATTCATTTCGCGGGCGAAGAGAGGCACGTTGAAGCGTGTTACCGCAAGGGTGCAGCGCCTGGATGCGTATCTGTCTCGTCGAACTGCCTTGTCGGCAAAGCTTGAGGAGCATGGCGACACCGTTCGCGGCGCAGTTCACCAGCGATCCAAGACGCGCCTACAATCGAAACGCACGCGCGACGATCGAGAGGTAAAGCTCGCTCGCAAGAGCTGCGAGACCTATTTAGCGGAAGGTTACAACCCCCGGGTGCTTATCGATCAGATCGATCTATTACGGAAGGCCCAGTCGAAGTCACTCTGAACCCATGCTCTGGCAAGCGTGCAGCGAACCTTCTCATCCCTGCCAAGCAATAGCGCTTTATTGTTATCGAGCGACGCGCCTGAGGGGACGCGCGAGGCTCCCAACGATACGGCACTCATCGATACGGTTCGCTTGGCAGGATCGCAGCAGAAGCCGCAGCTCGTCCCGGAGTGACGAGAGGTCTACGATCCTCTGTTCCACCTCCTCCAGCTGCTCACGAACAAGTTCATCGACTTCTTGACATGGCTTGTCGGCGCGATCCGATAAGTCGAGCAGTTCGCGCACCTGCGCCATGCTGAAGCCGAGCTGGCGCGCGCGGCGAACGAATGTAAGCGCTGCCAAGTGATTGTCCGAATAGTCGCGGTAATTGCTGTCAGTTCGATCCGCAGCAGGCAAGATGCCTTCTCGTTCATAATAGCGGATCGTCTCCGCCTTTGTGCCGGTGGCTTTTGCAAGTTCTCCGATACGCATCGCTTGACCTTGTAGTTGCTACAAGGTGCATATGTTCTTGCGACTCGAACGTTGCAAGGAGAGTGGCATGGCGAAGTCCTGCTGCCAGACACCGGAGCCTGACACCGCCGCGCACAACGATCCGCGCTGGCGCCGCGTCCTGTGGATCGCACTCATCGCTAATGCAGTCATGTTCGTGGTGGAGATGATGGCTGGTGTAGCTGCTGATTCCCGTTCGCTCCAGGCCGATGCGCTTGATTTCTTCGGGGATGCCGCGAACTACGCGATCAGTCTTGGCGTTGCAGGGATGGCGCTCGCATGGCGCGCCAAGGCCGCTCTAGTGAAGGCCGCGACCATGCTCGCTTTCGGCGTGTGGGTAATCGGCTACGCGATCTACGGCCTCGTCGCTGGTTCGGACCCGGAGCCCCAGACAATGGGAGTGGTCGGCACGCTGGCTTTGGCGACGAACGTGATCGTCGCGCTCATGCTCTTCCGGTTCCGCGAAGGCGATTCGAACATGCGATCGGTATGGATCTGCTCTCGCAACGACGCGATCGGAAACGTTGCGGTTCTTGGCGCCGCCCTCGGCGTGTTTGGAACGGGCGACGCGTGGCCCGACCTGCTCGTCGCCTCGATCATGGCCGGACTAGCCCTGTGGGGCAGTGCGGAGGTGTTCGGCCAGGCACGCCGGGAGCTGTCCCATGGATAGCAATACCATTCCCAGCAGGGATGCATTTCTCGCAGAAGAATACCGACGCGCAGCGAAGGCTTCGGACGAGCAGAATTTCGAGGAAGCCTGGCACCATCTCGAACGGGCCCACGTAGTTGCTCAGGACCGCTTGGGACCGCACTGCGTCTCGCATTGGCGTATGCTGGAGCTTGCGTGGAGAACGCGTGATTGGCGCGAAGTTCACGGTCAGATATTCCGACTTTCCCTTGCCCCCATAGGCAACATCACCGGGAGACTTCCAATAGGAAACAGTGGTCGTTCGAATGTAAGCGCATTCGCTCGGATGGAAATAGAACCGGAGATCAGTCGTGTGCTTGGTCAATCGCCGTGTGGTGATGATCGCACGCCGAAGAACACCGATGCGTAAATCGATGGTATTGTTATGAAATCACATTCCGTCTCGCGAGATAGTTCTTTCGCAGCCGAGCCTCCGCTGCTACCGGACGCGCGATGACCCGGCTCTTCGCCCGCTCCCTCTTGCTGCAGCTGATCACGCTGTGCACCGCATTCGGTGTCCTGTGGGCTCCGGTGGCGGAAGCGGCCGAATGTGCGGGAGAGCCCCCGGTAGCATCCCAGCTCGAGCAGCACGATGAACCCGGCAATGATGACAGGGGGCCTGAGAAGCACGGTGCCTGTGCGCATGGCCATTGCCATCATGCTTCGCAAGCCGTCGGGCGGTCATCTGACGCCTTTGGCTTTGGCTCGGGCATGAGTGCCCTGCGCGCTGGCGACCAGTCCTCTTTTGCGTCCAATCTGACCGAACTGGCAACGCCCCCTCCTCGCGCCTGACGTTCGCCGCGCGTCGGACTTGTTTTCCGACGCGAAACTGAACGTCAGCAGAGGAACACCCATCCATGTTCGCCATATCGTGGCGAGCAGCCCCCGTCTGGGGGCTGATACTCGCCCTGTCCACGGGACCTGCCAGCGCGCAGGACCCGCGTGTCGTCACGCTCGACGACGCCCTTGAGCTCAGCGGGGTCGCCGCTGAGGCCGATACCGCCACCACCAACCCTCGCCTCATGGGACCCCGCGCGGAAACAGACGCGGCGGTCGCGCTTGTCGATCAGGCTCGTCTGAGCCCGAACCCCGAAATCTCGTTCGACGTCGAGAACGTCGCCGGCAGCGGCGCATTCTCGGGTCTCCAGTCTACCGAATATACGCTCTCCGTCGGCCAGCGTCTCGAACTCGGCGGCAAGCGATCCGCGCGGATCGGTGCGGCCGAAGCCCAGGCCGAACTGGCATCTCTCAGGGCCGACCTTACCACGGTCGAACTGGGACAGCTGGTGCGAGAGCGATATCTCGCAGCTGCTGCAGCTGCTGCGCGGGTCGAACTTGCCGAAGATGTCGTGGCGCGTAACGAGGAACTGGCTCGCATTGCTGGTGTCCTTGTGGAGGTCGGCCGTGAGCCGCCTCTGCGCGCATTGAGGGCGGATGCGGCCCTTGCCGAAGCGCGCGCGCATCTGGTCGAGGCAGAGGCGGAGAGCCTGTCGGCTCGAACAGCGCTCGCGGCTCTATGGGCCGGCGGTGAAGCGCCGCTCGTTCCGGCGCAATTCCCGGATATCCTTCCGCCCACATCGCTTATGTCCGAGGCGCAGGAAAGCCTCACCTATAGGGTCGCGCGAGCCGAGAGCACTGCTGCTGCGGCGGAGATCGAGCGGCAGCGGAGCCTGCGGATTCCCGATCCGACGGTCTCTGCGGGAGTGCGGCGCTTCGGGGAAAGCGGCGACAATGCCTTCCTCGTCGGCGTATCGATCCCCCTTCCTTTTCGCGACCGGAACCAGGGCAACATCGCCGCTGCCGAGGCTCGGTTGCGGGCAGCGAATGCCCGTGAAGCTGTAGCTCGCGCGGATTACGAGCAGGCGGTCGCCACGGCCCGGGCAAGGTATCTTGGTGCCGAAGCGCGCGTCGAGACCCTTTCGCAGACATCGCTCCCGCAGGCGGAGGAGGCGCTGCGCCTCGTTCGCATCGGATATCGCAACGGACGTTTTCCCCTGATCGAAGTTCTCGCAGCCGCAGAGGCACGCGACACGATCCGCGAGGCGCTCATCGCCGCCCGCGAGCAGAGGGGCCTGGCCGCAGCCGAACTGATCGGGCTGGCCGCACAATGAAGGATATATCAATGACACGCAGAAAGCTGGCGATCCTCGTCGGTATCGTCATCGCGGTTGGCGCTATGGCGCTGATATTCTGGCCAACCTCCGAGGTCGACGACCATGCACGTGAGGATGACCATGGGAAGGAGGAAGCTGCGACCGAGACACCTGAAGGGGTGATCACGCTTAGCGAAGAGCAGATTAGCGAGGCCGGGATACAGCTGGCCTCCGTCCGGTCTGGAGCCGCTGTCGAACTCGTCTTTCCGGCGACTGTCGCGGCGAGCCCCACAGCCTCAGCTCGTATCGACGCCCGCGCCTCGGGGGTCGTCCGCTCCGTCGGCAAGACACTAGGTGATTATGTGGCGCGCGGCGAGACCGTCGCCCGCATCGAAAGCGCGGATGCCGCTGCTCTTGCCTCCCAGGTGAGCGCAGCGCGCGCTCGGGTGAGCGAACTGTCGGCTGCCTACGAACGCGAACGGCGTCTGTTCGAGGAGAATGTCACGGCACGCCAGGATCTGGAAGCCGCTCGGGCCAATCTCAGCGTGGCACGTTCGGAACTTCAGCGGGCGCAGGCCGCGGTAGCGGCTGCTGGCGTCAGCGGCGACGGGCGTTCGTTGGCGGTCACCTCTCCCCTGGCTGGCAGGATCACCGCGGCACCGATTGTGCTCGGCGCCTTCGTCGATGCCGGCGAGGAACTCTACCGCGTGGTCGATCCCAACGGACTCCAGATCGAGGTGGCACTGCCTTCGGCCGAAGCCTCTCGCATCCAACCTGGTGACGAGGCCGTCCTGGTGGTCGGCGACGGTCGGGAAATCGGGGCCCGGGTTCGTTCGGTCACGCCTTCGCTCGATCCGGAGAGCCGCAGTGCGACCGCGGTCCTGTCATTGTCGCGCGGCGTGCCGGGGCTTCAGCCCGGCGCCTTTCTTCAGGCGCGCATCAGGCCTTCGGGCGAGATCGACCGCGACCGCATCGCGGTGCCGGAAGACGCTATCCAGGTGGTCGAAGGACGCGACGTGATTTTCGTCCGGACGAAGACCGGCTTCCAGGCTCGCGACGTGGAGCTCGGGACACGATCCGCTGGTCAAGTGACGATCCTTTCGGGCCTTCAGGAGGGATGGCAGATAGCTGTCGCCAATGCCTTCCTGCTCAAGGCCGAACTCGGGAAGGAGGGCGCGACCCATGGTCACTGAGACTCAGAACGAGCCCGCTGTGGATACCCACACCGATACGGCCAGCCATCGCCACGGTTTGATCGGGGCCATCCTCGACATCGCCGTGCGGTTCCGCTGGGCGGTCATCGTCCTCACCGTTTTCGCAGCGATCTACGGCGCCATGAACCTTCTGCGCCTTCCAATCGATGCGGTGCCGGACATCACCAACACGCAGGTGCAGATCAACACAAGCGCGCCTGCCCTCTCTCCCTCACAAGTGGAGACGCAGGTGACCTTCCCCATCGAGACCGGGCTTGCCGGGATCGAGGGGCTGGAGATGACCCGCTCGATCTCGCGTAACGGCTTCAGCCAGGTCACAGCGATCTTCGAAGAAGGCACCGACATCTACTTCGCACGGCAACAAGTGAACGAACGGCTGGCCCCGATTGGTGCGTCGCTACCGGAAGGAGCGGAGCCCACGATGGGACCGATCTCGACCGGCCTGGGCGAGGTGCTCATGTATACGATCGAATACGAGTATCCGGGAGGTCGCGATGCGCCCAAGGGGGGTCGAACAGGCTGGCAGTCGGACGGGAGCTTCATCACCGAACGCGGTGATCGCCTCGACACCGAGGTCGCCAAGGCAGCCTATCTTCGCACGGTGCAGGACTGGGTCGTTGCTCCGCTCATGCGCTCCATCGACGGTGTTGCCGGGGTGGATTCGATCGGCGGCTATGAGAAGCAGTTTCTGGTCCAGCCCGATCCTGCTCGTCTCACCGGCTACGGCCTGTCGTTCGACACCCTGATCGATGCTCTGGAAGCGGCGAACCTCGCCGAAGGCGCCAACTTTGTCGATCGTGCCGGAGAGGCTCTGCTCGTCCGCGTCGATGCGCGGCTTGGGGGCACCCAGGACATCGAACAGGCGGTGGTCGCGACCCGCGAGGGTGTTCCGATCCGGATCGGGGATGTCGCCTCGGTGCGCATCGGCGGCGACCTCAGAACAGGTGCTGCCTCGCTCAATGGAGAGGAGGCGGTCGTGGGCACGGTCCTCATGCGCAGCGGCGAGAACAGCCGCACCGTGGCTGCCGCCTCGGCCGAGCGACTGGAAGAAGTCCGCGCCTCGCTTCCTGCCGGAGTGGTCGCCGAGATCGTCTACAACCGCTCGTCGCTCGTCGATGCGACCATCGCGACGGTCGAGAAGAACCTCGTCGAGGGCGCGCTTCTGGTGATCGCAGTCTTGTTCCTGATGCTCGGCAATATCCGTGCTGCGATCATCGCCGCATTGGTCATTCCGATATCCATGCTGATGGCCGCCGTGGGAATGAACAGGCTTGGTGTCTCGGGCAACCTGATGAGCCTCGGGGCACTGGACTTCGGGCTTATCGTCGATGGCGCCGTTATCATCGTCGAGAACAGCGTCGCGCGGCTCGCCGCCAGACAGCACCGCGAAGGCAGATTGCTCAGCCTCGGCGAACGGCTGACGGAGACACGGCTGGCTGCACAGGAGATGATCAAGCCGACCATCTACGGTCAGGCGATCATCCTCTTGGTCTACGCGCCGCTTCTCACCTTCACGGGGGTCGAGGGCAAGACGTTCTCGCCCATGGCCATCACGGTCATGCTGGCACTCGCCTCCGCCTTCGTGCTGTCCCTGACCTTCGTGCCGGCGATGATCGCGGTGCTCCTCAATCGCAAGCTGACCGAGAAGGAGGTCAAGCCCGTTCGGATGGCGAAGGAACGCTATGGCCCGGCGGTGCGCCGCGCCATCGCACGTCCCTGGCCGGTGATCGGTGCGGGCGCCGGGCTCTTCGCCGTAGCGGCTTTCGTGTTCACCTTCCTCGGCAGCGAGTTCACACCGCAGCTGGATGAACGCGACATCGCGGTTCAGTCGCTGCGGATACCGTCGACCTCGCTCGAACGATCACTCGCCATGCAGAGACAGGTGGAGGACAGGCTCGAGACCTTCCCGCAAGTCGAGCTGGTTTTCTCGCGCACCGGCACGGCCGAGGTCGCGAGCGATCCGATGCCGCCGAACGCGTCCGACGCCTATGTAATCTTGAAGCCGCGCGAAGAGTGGCCCGATCCCGACCTGTCGAAGGATGAACTCGTCGCACAGATGGAGGAGTCGCTCAGCGGTCTGGTGGGCAACCTCTACGAATTCAGCCAACCCATCGAACTGCGCTTCAACGAGCTGATCGCGGGTGTTCGCGGCGACGTGGCGGTCAAGCTCTACGGAGACGACCTTACCGCGCTGACCCGGTCAGCCGGAGAAGTGGCCGAGGTGCTGCGCGGCGTCGAGGGTGCTGCCGACGTCAAGGTCCAGCAGGTCACTGGCTTTCCTACGCTGGACATCGCCTTCGATCGCCCGACGATCGCCCGATACGGTCTGACCGTGGAGGAGGTCGCACAATCAGTGGCCATCGCGCTGGGTGGTCGTCCGGCGGGACTAGTATTCGAGGGTGACCGCCGGTTCGATGTCGTCGTGCGGCTCGAGGATGCGACCCGGGACGATTTCGATCAGCTCGGCGCTCTGCCCATAGTCCTCGAAAGCGGGGTCACGGTCCCGCTTCGCACACTGGCGGATTTCCAGGTGGTCGATGGTCTCGCCGAGGTTCGCCGGGAGCAGGGTCGCCGACTGGTGATCGTGTCGGCGAACGTGCGCGAGCGCGATCTCGGGTCGTTTGTCGAGGAGGCCCGCGCAGGTGTCTCCGAACGCGTCGAATTGCCGGCTGCCTCCTTCATCGAATGGGGCGGACAATACCAGAACCTCCAGGCTGCGCAGGCGCGGCTCGCACTCGTCGTTCCGGTCTGCTTCGCACTGGTGCTGCTGCTCCTGTTCATGGCGCTCGGCGGGTGGGTTCCGGCACTCGCGGTCTTCAGTGCGATCCCGATGGCGTTGGCAGGCGGGGTTTTCGCGCTTGCCTTACGGGGGATGCCGTTCTCGGTGTCCGCCGCCGTGGGCTTCATCGCCCTATCGGGGGTCGCGGTATTGAATGGCCTCGTGATGATGACCGCGATACGCCAGCGCCTCGACAAGGGAATGCCTCTCGATGAGGCGATCTCCGATGGCGCACTGGCGAGGCTGCGACCGGTGCTGATGACAGCCTTGGTGGCCTCGCTCGGCTTCGTGCCGATGGCCCTTGCGACCGGCACGGGCGCGGAAGTCCAGCGTCCGCTCGCCACTGTCGTGATCGGCGGATTGATTACCGCGACCGCGCTCACGCTCTTCGTCCTGCCCGCGATCGCGCGGCTCGTGCTCCATCGATCGGACGATGAGCGCAGCTGGCGCGAGAAGTGGTGGGATCGTCTGCGCCGGAACGTGACCAGCGACGAACAGCGCGAACTGACGGACATCGCATGACGGTCCGGGAAAGGAGAATACGATGTTGAAGATAGACGAAGAGAACGGACTGCTGCGGATACGCGCGAGTGGCCAACTCGAAAGCTCGGACTACGATGACTTCGTGCCTCGGTTCGAACAGCTTGTCGGGCGAAAGCCCGGCAAGCTGCCGATGGTAATCGAACTCGCGTCCGATTTCGCAGGCTGGGATCTGCCCGGGCTATGGCGCGACCTCAAGTTCGACGGGCATCATCAGGACAGCTTCGGCAGGATCGCCATCGTCGGCGATGCGAAATGGGAGGAATGGGGCACCAGGCTCTCCGATCCTCTCATCCGCGCCGAAATGAAGTTCTTCGAGCCCTCCCAGCACCAGGTTGCCGAGAACTGGGCCCGATCCGGGGAGGACACGGCATGAGCGGTGACCATGATATCGATCTCGGTTCGGCCGGGAAGCGCCGGACGCTGTGGATCGTGCTCTGGCTGAACGTCGCGATCGCGATCGGGTTCTTCGTCGTCGGCTACTTCGCGGATTCGAACGCGCTCTTGGCGAACGGGCTCGACAACTCGTCCGACGCGATAGTCTATGCGCTCAGCCTGCTCGCGCTGGCCCGCTCGCGCATCTGGCAGCGTGGTGCGGCGCGGTTCTCCGGGGTCATGCTCTTGGTATTCGCGGCAGGTGTCATTGCCGATGCCGTGCGTCGGTTCCTGGAAGGCTCGGAGCCAGGTGGGTTGATGATGCTCGCGATGGCGGCAGTCGCAGCCGTGGTGAATCTGATCTGCCTGCGGATGCTCCAGCGGACGGAGGACAAGGACGTCAGCATGCGCGCAGCGACGACCTTCAGCTTCAATGATTTTATCGCCAATGGCGGGATCATCATCGCGGGGATCGTCGTGATGCTCACCGGCGCGAATTGGCCCGACCTGGTGGTAGGCGTCGCTGTGGCATGCATTGCCCTTTATGGCGGCATCCAGATCCTGCGCGATGCCCACATGGACATTCATGACGAGGAGGGGAGCGAGCATCGGAAGGGGGATCAGTTCCGGACATGAGCAATCATCACACACATGGTGGGCATGGTGGCCACAACCACGGCGAGGAGAACCTGAGCGATCGCCAGCTGATCTTCGCGGTCGCGATCAACGTCCTGCTCACGCTCGCCCAGATCGTCGGCGGGATCGTCTCGGGTTCGCTGGCTCTCATTGCCGACGCCCTTCACAACTTCAGTGACGCCGCCTCGCTCGGCCTCGCGTGGTTCGCCCGAAGGATCGGCAGGCGTCCCGCCGACAGACGGATGACGTTCGGTTATGCGCAGGGCGAGGTCGTCGCCGCGCTCATCAACCTGACGACGCTGCTCATTATCGGCTTCTATCTGCTCGTGGAAGCGATCAACCGCTTCGCCGATCCGCAACCGATCGAAGGATGGACGGTGATCGCCGTTGCAGGCGTGGCATTGGTGATCGATCTGGTGACCGCTTTCATCACCCACCGCGGCGCCAAGGACAGCATCAACATGAAGGCGGCGTTCCTGCACAATGTGTCCGATGCCATGGCCTCTGTCGGTGTGATCGTCGCAGGGGTCCTGATCCTGCTATACGATCTCTACGTGGCCGATCTGGTCATCACCGTCATCATCGCCGCCTATGTGATCTGGCAGGGGGTGTCGCTGATGCCGCGCACGGTTCGCCTGCTTATGGGTGCGGTGCCCGATGACGTCGAACTGCAAGAAATCATGGACGAACTCGAGGCGATCGATGGTGTCGAAAGCATCCACCATCTGCATGTCTGGAACCTGGGAGAGCACCGCCGCGCCCTCGAGGTCCACATCGTGCCATCCCGCCCGTCACTCGAGCGGTTCGAAGAACTGAAGCGAACCGTGCGACAGCGCGTCTCCTCCCGGTTCGGCATTGAGCATGCAACGCTGGAAGCTTGCCTGGCAGCGGACTGCGATGAGGGGCTGATAGCCCAAGCCGGGCACCTTGGAGACGGGTCTGAAGATTGTGGCGGAAGTCTCGGTCCCTAACGGCGGTTCATTCCTCGCAGAACCGAAAGGCAAGCGGCGAGAGCTAGAATTTGGCCGATTGGAATTGCGTAATGTCAGGCTTGCAGGATCTGCCACCAGCACTCAGGGACCCAAGAGCGGACAGGCATCTGCTGGCCCAGCCGCCAGCCCGCTTCCAGTGTTAGCTGCCGGTCAGCAAAGCGCCCTAATTGTAGCCATCCGTGGCCTTTGCGCCATCGCCAGAAATCAGCCGCGCGCCCAATTCGAACTAGAACCAAACACGCAGTCCAATAACGGCCTTTAGCCCATCAGGGTCGTTGCCGTTCGCGCGGGCGATGTCGGCGGTCTCGCCGGCTTTGGCTTCGTATTCGATGCCTACGTAAGGCGCGAACTCCGGCACGATTTCGTAGCGCAGCCGCAACCCCGGCTCGACCTTGGTGATGCCTGCGCCGATGCCGCGCTCGGGGATGTCCTGCGCCGCGAATTCCGCTTCGATGCGCGGCTGGAGGATGAGCCGCTGGGTTATCTTCTGGTCGTATTCGGCCTCGATCCGCGCGGTCAGGTCGCCCCGGTCCGACAGGAACAGCGCGCCGTCGACATGGAACATGTAGGGCGCAAGACCCTGCACGCCGAGCACGAGATGCGTAAGGCTGTCGGGCTCGGGATCGAAGCGCACCCCCGCCTGCAAGTCGAAATAAGGTCCGATCGCGCGGCTGTAGAGTGCCTGAATCTCGGCGTCTTCCAGTTCGCCGCCGAACCCGCCTTCGCCTTCGGTCTTGAGGACGAAACGGTCGATGTCGCCGCCATACCACCCCTGCACGTCCCACAGATAGCCGTGTTCGCCTCCATCGGTCGCGATGCGCGCTTCGAGCCGTTCGATCAGGACCATGCCGGTGGTCATGCCGCCGTTCTCGCGCGCCAATTGCTCGCGCGACAGCTCCATCGCTTCACGACCCCAGATGGCGTCGGCTGCGTGGCGCGGGCCTTCCAGGGCGCGTGCCGGAACGGCCTCTTCCGCCGCTGCACCCGGAGCGGACTTGTCGGTCATGCTTCCGTGCGACGAATGATCCATGCCTGCCATGCCGTCGTCCATTTCCGTGACGGACTCGGGCCCTGCCTTGGGAGGACACTTTTCCGGCGGAAGGTGGCCCATCGCACAATGGTCAATTTCTGGTTTGGGCGCGGGTTGCGGTTCTTCCCTCGGCGCGCACTCTTCGGGTGGCAGGTGCCCTATGGCGCAGTGATCCATTTCCTGTTCCGGCGCGGGCTGCGCGGCAGGCTTCCCGCCGTGCGCCGAGTGATGCTGCGCGGCGAGCGGAGCAGTGGCGAGCATCGACCCGGCCAGTAGTGCGGCGCGGATCATGCGCCTTCTCCTTCGGGGAACGGTCGCACCGTCACTACCTGCATCATGCCCGCATGCATGTGGTAGAGCAGGTGGCAGTGGAAGGCCCAGTCGCCCGGCTCGTTCGCGGTCAGGTCGAAAGTCGCGGTGCCGCCCGGCTGGACGATGACCGTGTGCTTCAGGGGCTGGTGCATATGGTCCGCGCCGTTGACCAGCTCGAAGAAGTGGCCGTGCAGGTGGATCGGGTGCGCCATCATGGTCTGGTTGACCAGCTTGACGCGCACGCGTTCGTCATAGCCGAAACGGATCGGATCGTCGGTGACGGAAGTGAACTTCTTGCCGTCGAAGCTCCACATATACCGTTCCATGTTGCCGGTGAGGTGGATCTCCATCTTGCGCTCGACCGTCCGGTGCGGGTTCATCCGTTTGGCCTTGAGGTCGGTGTAGCGCAGCACGCGGTGGCCCACTTTGTCGAGGCCGAGGCCGGGGAAATCCATCCGGTCCATCGGCATCGGCGCGATCATATCGACGCCGGGGCCGACTTCGACGTCGCCGGGCACGAGCGACTTGTCCCGCATCGAGTGGTCCATGCCACCCATGCCTTCCATCCCGCCCATGCCGGAATGGTCCATCATGCCCATATCGACCATCGTCAGCGTCGGGATTTCGCGGAGCGGCGGCGGGGTGGCGCGGTGGCCCTTGTGGCTCGTGAGGCTGGCAACACCCATGCCGCTCCGATCCATCGCCTCGGCGACGATGGCGTGGCTGCCATCGGGCGGCGTGACGATCACGTCGTAGGTCTCCGCAACACCGATCTGGAATTCATCGACCTCGACCGGGTCCACATCCTGTCCGTCGGCCTGGATCACCGTCATCGCCACGCCGGGGATGCGAAGGTTGAAGAACGTCATCGCCGAACCGTTGATGACCCGTAGGCGCACGCGCTCGCCCGGCTGGAACGCGAGTTGCAGATCGTCCTGCGGACCGTGACCATTGATGAGGAAGGTATAGGTGCTGCCCGTCACGTCGGAAATGTCGCGCGGGTTCATCCGCATCTCACCCCACATGCGCCGCATCTCGCCCGACATGTCGCCCTCGGTCGCGGTCAGCATATCGCGCTGGAAGTAGTGCTCGCCGACCTTCAGCTTACGCATGATTTCGTGTGGATGCATCGGGGTGAACTCGGACAGCAGCACGACGTAATCGCGGTCGTAGCGCGGGTCCGGATCGGCGCTCTCGATAACAATCGGGCCGTAATGCCCCGCCTGCTCCTGCAAGCCGGAGTGCGAATGCCACCAGTAGGTGCCGTTCTGTCGCACCGGGAACTCGTAGGTGAATGTTTCACCCGGCTTGATGCCGGGGAAGCTGACGCCGGGCACACCGTCGAACTGGAACGGCAGCAGCAGGCCATGCCAGTGGATCGAGCTGTCTTCGTCGAGATTGTTGGTCACGTGCAGCCGCACGTTTTGCCCCTCGCGCAGCCGCACCAGCGGACCAGGCACAGTGCCGTTTACCGCCACCGCATGACCCGAGCGCGCGCCCGTCATGAAGTGATGGTTGCCGATCGCCAGCCTGATGTCGTCGCCCGAAAGCTCGCCGAAGCCGTTGTTCGCATGCGTAAGCGATTGTCCTCGCGCCCAGCCCGGCATGGGGAGCGCGCTAGCGGCGGCGAGCGCGGCAGTGCTGCGGATCAGATTTCGGCGGGAGAATGAGACCATGGGGCGAGCTTCCGATTGAACTTCTGCGCCAAGCTATATATACCCCCACAGGGTATTTCAAATGGACTTCGGACCATGGCAGACGCGAAGACCGCGAAAATCAACCGGCTCAACCGTATCGAAGGGCAGGTGCGCGGCGTGGCGCAGATGATCGAGAACGATCGCTACTGCATCGACATCCTGCACCAGATCCAGGCGATCCGGTCGGCGCTCGGCAAGGTAGAGTCGCAGGTTCTGAAGGATCACGCCGCCTGCTGCGTGGCCGAAGCCATCGCGAGCGGCGATGAGGAGGAACAGCGCGAGAAGTTCGAGGAACTGGTGACGCTTTTTGAGAAGGCGAAGCGATAGATGCCGCATCGACGGTCTCGATGCGACCCAGGATCAACACCCTTATTTCATTGAGGAGACTGCGATGATTCCCCTACTCCGTCCCACCATTGCTCGCCGCACCTTGACCGGCTCGTTCTTTTTGGGAATCACGCTCACCGCCTGCGCTGCCCAAGCGGCCAGCTTCACCATGTATCGCGACGCGAATTGCGGCTGCTGCCTGGCATGGGCACAGCATGTTGAAGCGAGCGACGAGCACGATGTGCAATCGGTCGATCATCCCGACATGCTGTCGGTGAAGGCCGAGAACGGTGTGCCGGGCGATCTGCAATCGTGCCACACCGCGATCGTCGAAGGCTATGTGATCGAAGGCCATGTGCCTGTCGCCGATGTCGAGCGGCTGCTCGCCGAACGTCCCGCAGGCGTGAAGGGTCTCGCCGTCGCCGGGATGCCGATGGGCTCGCCGGGAATGGAGCACGGCAATCATCGCCAGGCGTTTCAGGTCATCGCTTTTGGACCCGAGGGCCGCAGCGTCTGGGCCAGCTACCCCGCGAGCCACTGATGAGCACGAAGAAAGCCACCGTCTACCGGATGGTCATGCCCGACCATCTGTGCCCCTACGGTCTCAAGACCGTGGACCTGCTGAAGCGCGAAGGATTCGGGGTCGAAGATCATCACCTGACCACGCGCGAGGAGACCGATGCCTTCAAGCAAAAGCACGGCGTCGAAACCACGCCGCAGGCCTTCATCGATGGAAAGCGGATCGGTGGCTACGATGACCTGCGCGAGTATTTCGGGAAGTCGCGCAGCCAGCCGAAAGAAGACGAGACCAGCTACCAGCCGGTCATCGCGATCTTCGGCGTGGCCTTCCTGCTCGGTCTGGCGATCAGTTGGTATGTCTTTGACACCATCTTCACCGTGCAGGCGGTCGAATGGTTCGTCAGCCTGTCGATGGCGCTGCTCGCGATCCAGAAATTGCAGGACCTGCGCAGTTTCTCACCGATGTTCCTGAACTACGATCTTCTGGCACGGCGCTGGGTGCCATACGGCTTCGTCTATCCGTTCGGCGAGGCGCTCGCCGGGATCCTGATGGTCGCCCATGCTATACCGATTATCTCGGTCCCGGTCTCGCTGTTCATCGGCACGGTGGGCGCCGTCAGCGTGTTCAAGGCGGTCTACATCGACAAGCGCGAGCTCAAATGCGCCTGCGTGGGCGGCAACAGCAACGTGCCGCTGGGCTTCGTCTCGCTGACCGAGAACCTTTTCATGATCGGCATGGGCCTGTGGATGGGGGCCAAGGCGCTCGGCTTGATCGCCATGTGATCAGAGCGAGGAGTCGAGTTCCTCGCGCATTTCTGGCGTCACTTCGCGACCGACGGCGGCCTCCGCTTCGGCTTGCAGCTCGGGAGTGAGAGCGGCGGTGCGTGGCGGCAGGGGCGTCCCGTCGCCCATCTCCCCGTTCGCCTCGATGTCTTCGAGCAACAGCTCCATCTGCGCGATTTCCTTTACCTGCGCCTCGATGATGGCATCGGCCAGTTCACGCACGCGCGGATCCGAGATCTGCGCGCGCCGACTGGTCAGCACCGCGATGGAATGGTGCGGGATCATCGCCTTCATGAACGCCCGGTCATCCACCGTCGCCTGGCTGCGCGCGAGGAAAAGGAACAGCGCAAAGCCGATCACCGCGCCGACCATTACCAGCACCTTGGTCACAAAGGTGCGATACATTCCCCACATGAAGCCCAGCATGATGACGATCATCGCCATGCCCATCATAAGCGCCATCCACATGCGTGTCTGGCTGAACCAAATGTGCCCGGTCTCGTAGACGTTCGAGTATTTAAGCACGAACATCGTGACGATCGACGTCGCGATCATAGCCGCGAACGTCGGCCATTTGCTCTGGTGGGCCTGTTCGGATGAGGTCGAGTTTTCGGTTGCCATTTGCGCCTCCTCTTCAAAACCTACACCCCCCCGGGGTATGTGGTTCCGAGAAAGGCCGCCGCGCTACGTCTGGTGCGTGCACGCAATGTCCGGTCTTTCAGGAATTCCCGCGCAAAACCGGAATGGTCGCTAGCGGCCTAAGAACGTCCACAGGAAGCTACTTGGCTGCTTCGGACAGGAAGGTCGCCAGCCTCTGCACGGCTCCTCGCTCTGCTCTGTAGGTGACTAAGCGCCCTTCTTTCGTCGAAGAGACCAGCCCCGCGTTCCGCAGCACCGACAGGTGCACAGAGGTGTTGTTGGGCATCGTGTCGGTCTGTTCAGCAACCTCGCTGGACGTGATGCCGTTCGCCGCTCGCGCTATGGCCAGGAATATCTCCAGCCGGGTTGGCTGGGCCAAGGCACTGAGTTTCGCGATGGCGTCCATCTTTTCCATTCTCCTGCAGATAGCGTCAGCGATCCCTACCGACAAGTTAATTCAATAATTCATTACCTATTGAAGTATTTTCTGTTCATGCTATGTGCTGGGTCACGAGGCGCTGGTAGGTCCGGCGCGGAATGTGGGGAGCGGTGCGATGAGCGATACCGCCGAATTCGAAATCGACCCTTATTTCGAGCAGGCCCCGGTGGACTGGGCGCTCGATCCTCTCGAGGACAGGAGTGGAGGCATGTTGGCTGTTCACCGCGTCGCGCTCGTCCGGATCGCATGCGTGGCTGCAGAGACCGGCGCCCGAATGCAGCGGGATGGCTTGGCAGAGGATCCCGTCGGCTGGATGGTCTCGCCGCTCGAGCTCTTCGAAGGCCGCGCGCCGATCGAAGCCTGCATGGAGCGCAGCGCCTGCTCGAAAGCGATCCTCCTTCACGGCCTGGGTCTCGGCCTCGATGCGGATCCATCAGTGATCGATCGATTGCTATTCGACCATTCGGCATCCTTGGAGAGCGGACGTGGCTGAACCGGCGCAGTCCGACATCCGGCAGCTCCGCCGTGTCGATCTTCATGTAGGTGAAACAGGCTTCGGGGATCCGGACGATCCCCAACGTGTCGCGGCCGTTCTGGATGTGGAGACCACCGGGCTCGATCCCGAAAGCGACAGGGTCATCGAACTGGCAGTGCGACGTTTCAGGTATGATCCCGGCGGGAACATCACCGAGATCGGCCGGGCTTGGTGCTGGCGCGAGGATCCCGGCGTTCCGCTGCCCGAAGATGTGATCCGGATCACCGGCATCACGGATCAGGACCTCATTGGACGGCGAATAGACGACCGGATCGCGACCGATATCATATCGTCCGCCGATGTCGTCATCGCCCACAACGCCGCGTTCGATCGTCCCATGGTGGAGAAGCGCCTTACTGACCTGCCGATCAAGCAGTGGGCTTGCTCCTGCGTGGAGATCGACTGGGCCGCCGCTGGCTTTGAAGGCAGGTCGCTCGGCTGGCTCTGCGCGCAGGCAGGATGGTTCTATGATGCGCACCGAGCGCAGGGGGATGTCGATGCGCTCATCCAGCTCCTGCGCCATGAGCGGACCGATGGACGGCCGCTGCTCTACGAGCTCGATGGCAGCTCTTCGTGCGACAGCTTCGTTATCGAAGCGGTCGGCTCGGCCTTCTCAACCAAGGATGCTCTGCGGATGCGTGGCTACCGCTGGGATCCGAAGACGCAGGTCTGGTGGCGGGAGGTCATGGATTTCCGCCTTCTCGAGGAACAGGCGTGGTTGGCCAGCGAGGTCTACGCGAGAGGAAAGAACGCCCGAGCCCTCGGCCCAAGGCTGACGCGCCGAGACGCATACAGCCGCTATCGCCTCGATAGTGCGGACTAAACAATGCCCCTAGAACTCAGCTCAGGAGAACCGAACATGGCTAGGAAGCCAAACCAGCGAAAGGCTGCCGGCAAGCAGGTGGCCAAAGCGACGCTACCGGACGGCTTGGTAAACTCCGCACCGGTTCCTTACGCGGTGGCCGGCACCAGCATCACCGCACTGCAGGTGTATCACAATCCCGATCGCCGGCCATCGGGCGATGGTCCCTGGAACAATGAGGCCGATAAGGTGGCATGGGTCGACGAGGCAACGGGGTTCGGCTGTATCATGCTCCGCCAGAAGAACGGGACGATCTCCGGCTATGTGGGGGTCGGTCCGCAGCATCCGCTTTTCGGGTTCGAGGCGGATGCGGTTCCTCTCGGCGTCTCCAACGTGGTCCATGGCGGCGTCACCTATGGCAAGGTCTGCGAGGTAAACCGGTTCGCTCGCGTAGCATGGGGTGAGCCGCGCAAGGAGCGCTACACCGTGTGCCACACGACGTTGGTCAGGACGGTCCAGGACTATCGCACGGTGCAGACCACCGATGACGAATTCCATGAGGACCTGTGGTGGCTGGGTTTCGACACCGACCATCCGGGTGACCTCGTTCCCAACGGTCGATACGGCGAGGGTCGCAAGGGTGATGTCTATCGCGATCAGGCCTACGTCTACGCGAACTGCCTCGAACTGGCTCGCAGGCTGAAATCGTTGGCCGGCGCCGAGCCGGGAGAGAAAACGATTATCGATGAGCCGCTGGGTCTTCCGTTTCCCTCCGAGCACGGAGGGGAATGATGGTCGGCTCGTCCTATCCTTTTGGAACCCGGACGGAGCGCTACGGCGACGATCGGCATCCCGATCTGCCGTGGGGATACTGGATGGTTTCGACTTCCGACATCCCCGGACAGCCTCCGCTGGTCGACGATGAAGGCCGGGAATGGGGATCGGTGCGCGAGGCCTTCTGGATCGACCGCCTGGGCCTGCCCTCCATCCACTCCGGCTGGATGCATGGGATCATGGAGTTCATGGCGAGCTATCTCGCCATCGCCGATGGTCGTTTCGTGGCGCCGGGGGAGCGTATCCGGGACATCTTCCTGGGTGACGGCCACCTCGACCAGTTCTTCCGCGTCTATCTGCTCGCGGCCGGTCTGGTGAGCGAGACCGATGGCAGACCCACGGCGGAGGGCCGGGCGGTCCTCCTGATGCTCATCGCTACCCGGACGCACGAAAACGCCGGAGAAGCGGTCGGACTGGAATGGATCGTAGCCAACCGGACCGTGGCCGATCGATCCGAGCGATTGAGTGCCGCACAGGAGGTGGAGCGGCGCGAGCGTGTGGCCGCCCGCATGGCTCACCGCTTCGCGACGGATACCATCGACGGCATGCCTGTCGTGAAGCTGATCGGTCTCCGCATCACTCAGGAGATCCCGATCCGCAGCACGCTGTGGTCGATGTCGTGGCCGGATGGTGACCGATATGCCCGTGACCGTTTCTACCTGTGGCTCCTCGAGCGCATTGATCGCTGGGACGCGTGGAATGAGATGGTCTCGAAGGACGGGACGCGAGCCCTTACCGAGCACTTCATGAAGCTCGCCTTCTGCGACGAGGCCGACGATGACCGCGAATGACATCGTCCGCCGCGTGTCGCCACCCACTCAAGAGGAGATGGCCTGGACGCTGCGCAGCCCTCACAACGGCCGCGCATACGATGTATACATAATAGG
The DNA here is from genome assembly GCF_019857185.1 of Alteriqipengyuania abyssalis. Lineage (GTDB taxonomy): Bacteria > Pseudomonadota > Alphaproteobacteria > Sphingomonadales > Sphingomonadaceae > Alteriqipengyuania > Alteriqipengyuania abyssalis. The sequence continues at coordinate 922,555 of NZ_JAHWXP010000001.1, forward strand.
CGCAGCATTTCCGGCTTCCATTCGGGTTAGCGCGAGTGCTGCCCCGAGCAGTGGATGTATCCGAACAGTATACTATGTATTCGCAGTGTTGACTCTCGCTGTCGACTTGACGAACACTGGGTTGATGAACGAACCCGATTCGCCTCAGGATGGAAACAGATCGCTGAACCTGCGCGAAGATGCCGTGCGTGCAGCCGCGGATCGCATCGAAAGCGATCTGGCCGCTGCCCGCGCTCGCGTTGAACGGCTCGAAGCGGCATTGGAAACCCACACGGCATTGCTTCGGCTTTTCGCGTCTGGCTCGGATTATCTGGACGTGGCTCAGCCTCAGCGTGGGACGATCCGGGAAATGCTGGGCTCCGTCCTCAGGGCGGAAGGTGGGCCCATCAGCGTCCGCGAGATGACTGCGCGGATGTCCGACGCTTTCGGGGTCGACATCCCCCGGACGAGTGTATCGCCCGTGCTCAAGCGCATGGAGGAGGACGATGACGTCCTTCATGTGGGCAGGAAATGGAAGTTCAATGAAAAGGGACCGTCCGCAGCCACGGACGGCCCCTGGAATGACGTGGCCACCAACCCAACTAAAAGAAGGAAGACCATAATGCTCGGATAGCGCTCCGGTAGGAACCGAACGAACCATCGAGCCGTCATCTCGATGAATCGCACAACCCCGAATCGCCGTCAAGAGTCCTCTTGGCTATCATCGGATGTCGGCTCTTCAATTCCCCCTGCGACCGCGAATGGCGGGAGCGGGCCCGGCCTCGCGGTCTGGTCCGGACGAAGGAGTCGTCACGTATGGCGAAGAGACGATATGAATTGACGGAGACCCGGATCGCCAAGCTCCAGAAGGAGGGGCGCGGCGAAGGGATCGGTCCCGACTATCAACCATGGATCCGCATCCACGACTTCTCGTCGAACGGGCGTGTTCACCGGCGCTACAGTCAGAAGGTCCGGCGCATCGTCCAGCTGCTGTCGGATATCGAGGAGGACATCTTCCTCAAGTTCGACGCATCCGACTTGGTCGTCGACATCAGGGAGCAGTTCCCGCTGCCGCGCGCCGACACCCTGCGTATCGCGGAGTTGCACGGAACCAGGCACCCCTGCGTAAAGGGTGTCGTGGCGGTCATGTCGACCGATTTTGTCATCGATCTTCCCGGTCCGCGTCGGATCGCCATCGCCGTGAAGAGCGGTGATGAACTGGCCAAAAGGCGGGTTTGCGAGAAGCTCGATATCGAGAGGTCCTATTGGCTGGAACGGGGGCATGAGTGGCACCTTGTCGTCGACGATGCGGTGAGCCACGATGAACGCCTCCACCTCCAGCAGACGGCTGAGTGGGCTTCGCTCGACCTGCTGGAAGGCGTCGAGGGCTGGGACGGGCGCGCTCAGGATCTCATGCTTGAGATTTTCGCCGCCGCCCCCCGCGAGCGTCTTCTCGACGTCCTCAGGCGCGTGGAGGAACGTTGCGGCTGGGAAGCCGGGGACGCGCTAGCCCTCGCCAAGCACCTCCTCGCCATCCGGTCGCTGATCTTCATCGGCGATGGACGACTGGATGTCTTCGGCCCCGTCGAACAGCTCGATAGGAGGGAGGCAAGCGATGTTCTTGCAGCATGACCTCATCGAGATCCTCGGCGGCATGGATCTGGTCGATGAAGATGGACGGCACCCTCCCGAACCTGTTGTGCAGGGACGCCTGAAGATAATCTGGTCGGATCATGGAACCGGCGAGTTCGTCTATGTCGACGCTGCAGATCCGGGATCCTATCCGGTCGTATGTCACCGGGACGAGGCGCTCGAACTCATGGATGCCGGTCGCTGGCGCATCGTCGAGGGCTTCGCGCCCATCTATCCATCGGACACCGACATACCCGAGAACCACCGCGCCAAGCGCGATGCGGACTGGGAGATGATCAAGCCCATCATCGATCGCAAACCGGACGTCTTCGTGAAGATGCTTCGCGCGAAACTGATCAATTCCGCCGCGGAACTGCATGACACCACGAAGATCACCATCCGGAAGCACCTCTTGCGGGCGTTTCACGGCGGCATGGTCGCCAACGCGCTGCTGCCGGGCTGGGACGCAATCGGCAATGCCGGACAGCCAAGGCCGGGAAAGGCGGACGGACCGAAGATGGGGCGTCCCGTCAAGCACGGGACCAAGTCCGGCTGCAACATCACGAAGGACATCAAGCGGCTCTTCCTCATCGCCGCTGATGCATACGAGCGCAACGAGGGGCTCGATCTCTTGGGAGCCTATCACCTGTGCATGCGGATGTTCTTCAGCGAGGTCGCCGAGGAAGTGCGTGCCGGTCGAACCACCCGAGTGCCTACTGCCGAATACGAGAAGCGCGGCCTGCCGCGCTACGAGCAGTTCTGCTACCATGTGCGGAAGGAACGCGGCAGACTGGCGAGCGAGCGCCGTCGGATGGGCGAACGCCTTTGGGCCCTCACGTCGCGTCCCCTGCTCTCCGATTCGACCCGTGAAGCGTGGGGCCCCGGAGCGCGCTACCAGATCGATGCCACCGTCCTCGACGTGTATGTCCGCTCCCGCAGGGACCGGCGGCGCCTGATCGGTCGTCCCACGCTCTACGTGGTGATCGATGTCTTCAGCAGGATGATCGTCGGTTTCTCGATCAGTTTCGATCCGCCCTCGTGGCAGGCGGCGATGATGGCCCTGGCCAACGCGATGTCGGACAAGGTCGCCTTCTGTTCGCGTTACGGGATCGAGATCGAGCGCAGCGAATGGCCCAGTTCCCATATGTGCGCCATCCTCGAGGGTGACCGCGGTGAGATTGAATCCGCTAAAATCGATGGTCTGGCGCAGTATGTCACGATCGAGAACGCCGCCGCCTACAGGGCTGACTGGAAGGGCATCGTGGAATCGCGATTCCGCATCCTGCAGAAGCCGTTCGGTCCCTACGTCGATGGTTATGTCCAGAGCGATTTCCGGGAACGTGGTGCCAGGGACTACCGACTTGATGCCGTTCTCGATGTCGACGACATCACCCGGATAATGATCGGCCTGGTTCTCTACCACAACAACTATCACGAGATCGTCAGCTACCCCAAGCTGCCTGAGATGACGGCCGATGGCGTTCCCGCCGTGCCGCGCGAGATGTGGAACTGGGGCATCGCCAATGTCGGCGGGAGACCGCGTTCGGTGCCCGAGGACGTGCTGCGGTTCAAGCTGCTCCCTCGCGCCGAGGCGAGGACGAGGCGGGAAGGCATCTATCATCACGGGAACTTCTACACCTGCGAAAAGGGAATTCGCGAAGGCTGGTTCGTGAAAGGTGGCGCCCGCACGCTCACGATCAGCTACGACAAGCGTTCCTGCGACGAGATCTACGTCCATGACCCGTCTGAGCCGAAGGGGTTCATCGTTGCGCGACTTAGCCCTGCGAGCAGGCGTGCCGGCATGAACGGCTGGGAAGTCGCACTCCAGATCGCGTGCGACCGCGAGATCTCCGCCGATCGGCGCGACGAGCAGACCATGGCCCGGGCCTCGGCGGAAGGCGACATGGACGCCATCGTCGACGCTGCGCGCACGAAGATGCGCGAAGCGGGTCCCCAGGCCTCACTGGCCTCCCAGGTGAAGGGGCTGCGCGATGCCAAGGGGAAGGAACTCGAAAGCGACCGCGCACAGGACGCGGCAGAATATCGTGCGGCGATCATCGGCGAGCCCGAGAATGGCGATGAGGAGAGCGGTTCGGCAACGGTCGTCGACATCGGAGCCGTGAAGAAGCCAGACCGATACTCGACGCCGAGCATGCGCGACATCCTGAAGCGCGATACCGAGAAGGGAGCAGAACGATGACCGGGACTAAGAATACGGACGATTCTACCGCGGGTGCGGATGCCGTTCCGCCCGGATGGCTTCCTGAATGCTGGCACAATCCCTTCACGCGGGCCCTCGGCCTGCCGCCCGAACTGGAGGAACGTGTCGGCATACTCGACAAGCGACCCGAGTTCGACCCATCGGAACGCGGTCTTCCGCATGGCCAGAGGCGCTACTGCGTGTTGCGAATCTTCGATCTCATGGTTCCGATCGCGCGGCAGGTGCAGCTTGTCGAGCGGATCAACATGATAATCCGGCAGGGCTACAAGTCGCGTGATCCTTCCAAGGGACTCCACAAGGCGGCATTCCTCGCGAGCGCGAGAGCCATAGAGCGTTTTGGACCTCGTGAGGAATATAGGTCAGGCGAAGAGGCCGAACCGGTGGTCCCGATAGGCGGCGTGCCAGTGAGTTTCGCTTTGGTGGGTGACCCCGGGCAGGGAAAGACCGTGTCGACCTCGAACGCACTCGCGGCCATTCCGCAGAAGGTCCTGCCGCAGACCGCCTACCATGTCGTCCAGGTCGTGCATCTGCGAGTGGATTGCCCGACCAGCAGTGGACGGCGTCAGTTCTGTCTGAACGCGGTCACGGCGCTGGACGAGATTCTCGGGACCACCTACGTCAAGGATCTCGGCAATCCGCGTCTTCCCGTCGAGTATCTCATGCTCCAGCTGTCGCATCTGATGACCCTCCACGCCGTCGGCCTGCTGGTCGTGGACGAGATCCAGCATCTCCTTACCGTGAAGGAAGGATCGAAGCCCCTGCTGAACTTTCTCGTCACCATCCAGAACACCTTGGGTGTCCCTGTGATGCTCATCGGGACGAACGAGGCCCGTCCCTTGCTCGGGAAGGCCTTTCGCCAGGCTCGACGCGCTGCCGGTCTCGGCCAGCCGAACTGGCATCGCATGCGCGAGGATGACGAATGGGCGGATTGGCTAGAGGAGGTCTGGCGCTATCAATGGACCGCGATCGAGACCCCTCTCACCCAGGACATCTCAACAACGGTCTACGATGAGTCGCAGGGCATCCTCGACGTCGCGATCAAGCTCTTCGTCCTCGCCCAGCTGAGGGCAATCGAACTCGGTGAGATCAGGGGTGAACCGGAGACGATCACTCCTGAACTGCTGCGCAAGGTTGCGGCCGACGAGTTCGGATGCATCGAACCGATGATACGTGCGCTGCGTGATGGACGCGAGGAGGTCCTGCGCGAGATCCCCGATCTCGTTCCGCTCCAGCAGCATGTGGATCGCGTCCTGTCCGATGCGACGAAGATGGGTCTGGATGAGCTGAAGCACCTGCGTGAACTCAGACGTCTCACCAGCGAGGCCGAGCAGGATGCGCGCAAGGCTCCCTATGCGGCTATACGAGCCAATCTGATTGCGCGAGGGCATTCCGAACAGGACGTGGACCGCGCAATCGCCAAGGCTCTGCGTTCGCACGAAGCGGACGACTTCTTTGGCATCACCGATTTCGTGCGCGATCAGCTCGCTGCCAAGCAGCCGTCCACGAGACGATCGAGCAGGAAGAAGAACCCTTCCGGCAAACCGCCAGCGGACGGTCTCGTGGCTCTCGCCGAGGGACAGGCCGACCCCGTGGCGGCGTTGAAGAGGGCCGGCATCGTGAAGACGCCCGATGAGATACTGAACGAATGATCGGCTACTTCCCTCAGGTTCTCGATGACGAGCTGCTCTACGCGCTCCTTGCCCGTCACCGTCGTCACTCGGGGGTCACGTCCGCGACTGTCCATATGCGTGCTCTGTATGGACGCCGATCGGCCATCGCGTCCTTCGACATGCCTTGTGCGCTGGACGACCTCTCGCGCTTTATCGGCATCGAGGGCTTTGATGGAAGGATCCTCGCACAGGACCATTCGCTTCTACCCTACTACGGCGCCTTCACGACCAAGGAAGAATATGAACTCGCTCTGCAGGGTCTGCTCGTCGGGGATGCGGCAAGTGTTCGCCACAGGCTCGGTCTCAGCGCCTGGTCGATCCGTCCAGTGGAACGGCCGCGTGTCTGTCCTGTATGCGCGAAGGAACAGATCGAGACATTGGACGAATTCACGTTGCTTCGCTCGCACCAGCTTCCTGGCTCATTGGTATGCCACCAACATGGCACGGGGCTGCATGAGTATGCCGGTCCCCTGCCGCTGGGCAGTCGGCACGACTTCGTCCTTCCGGCGTTGGAGCAGTTCCGCCCGATTCTGGGCGAACGAGCCAATGCCGCCGAGGGCAGGCCGATCCTCTTTCGTATTGCGAGGGAGCAGGCACGACTTCTGCGCGCCGACCCGGTCCGACCAGTGCCCGACTACCGTGCGGGTCTGGAGCAGCTGGGACTGATGCGCTCCGCACGGAAAGTCGATCAGCTGGCGCTAAGCGAGGCTATCGGGAATATGTATGAGCCGATCCTGCGCTTCCTTCCAGCTCGCGTCCGGTCGGTCGGGCAAGGGGGCTGGCCCGAGGCGATGAGCAGGCGGCCGCGCAAGGCCGTGCATCCGCTCTTGCACACGCTTTTCGCCATCTTCATCGAAGAACGGAACGGGAAGCCTCGTGTCGCACGGTCCCGTGACCCTCGTGCGGAGTTCGGCCCGGGGCCATGGCGCTGCCGCAATCCTCTTGCAGACCATGGCGGCGAACCCGTCATTCGCGCCGTAGAAGCCTATCGCAACAAGGGCGCGATCGTCGGCGTCTTCAGTTGCGACTGTGGATACGTCTACACGCGCGGCATCTCCCAGTCCGGGCAACTCGGCCCGCCGCGGTTCCGACGCGGCGGTCCGCTGTTCGATGAGTTCCTGCGGACGAACGTGCGACCTGACGCAAGTCTGCGGGGTCTGGCGAAGCAGATCGGGCTCGACCCAAAGACCCTCGTGCGGTTGGCCGAGGGTCTCGGTCTGGATTTCGACTGGACTACTAAGGCATCTGGCAGACCCGAGGCGGCAGCGCCCGTGACCCGCAAAGGATCGAAGAAGTGTGCTGGAAGCAGCCGACCGGGGAAGCCGAGGGTGGACTGGGTGTCGCTCGATCGCGAGCTGACGGTTCGCGTCCGTCATGCCGTGGACATCGTCCTGACCGAACGACCAGCGCGGCGCTTGACCTTCGCAGAGCTGGAGAGGCGAGTCTCGCGTCCCGGTTGGTTGCGCAAGAGGCGCGCGAAGCTACCGCGCTCGATCCGTCTGATCGAGGCCTCAGTCGAGACGACCGCCATATTTCGATGGCGTCGCATACTGCTCGCGGCAGCCGCGGACCCGGCGGCGCGTCCGTGGGAGATCATGCGGCGCGCAGGCGTCGGTTCGATCGAAGTCGTGGAGGAGGTTCTGGAGGCCCGGTCCGGAGCGGATTGCTCTCGCCGCTCGGCCTGAATGAGGACCGACCTTGGCATCCATCGCAATTGCGCCTGAAAAAAGGGAAAGAATTATATTCCGCCGCCTCTTCCAACCTGGCTGAATTTGGAAAGATCTCTGTTACCGACTTTGTTCGAGATTTTTGGAAAGACATTTTCCATTTGAAATCTGCGGCGTTTTCGTTGGTGCTGCTAGAAAGCTTTCTTTTTCGATCGCGAAACGGTGGAGTGCGGTCGAAAACCGCGGAACAATAATCTCTCCTTCTGAGAGGTATGCGTATGATCGAAAAACGACAGAAGGGGCGCAACAGCGGAAATCCGCCACTACGCCCCGTCTGTTTGGAGAATGGAAAGGCCACTGTTCCTCAGTGAAAAGGAAAGAACCTTAGAAACGAAAGATCTCTGTTAAAACGAAAGATCTTTATTCCAGCTTTTCACAAGGCTTTGCGGTGAGCGTATAAACTACTCGACCGTCACGGATTTTGCGAGGTTGCGCGGCTGGTCGACATCGGTGCCCTTCACCAGCGCCACATGATAGGCCAGCAGCTGGACCGGCACGGCATAGATCAGCGGCGCGATCAGCGGGTGGACCTTGGGCATCTCGATCGTCGCGAGACACCCCTCGCCCGCCTCTTCCAGCCCTTCCGCGTCGGAGATCAGGACGACCTTGCCGCCGCGGGCGCGCACTTCCTGCATGTTGGACACGGTCTTTTCGAACAGCGGCCCGCTGGGAGCGATCACCACCACCGGCACATCTTCGTCGATCAGCGCGATGGGGCCGTGCTTCATCTCTCCGCTGGCATAGCCTTCGGCGTGGATATAGCTGATTTCCTTCAGCTTCAGCGCGCCTTCCAGCGCCATCGGATAATCCGCGCCGCGGCCCAGATACAGCACGTCGCGCGCCGGGGCGATCAGGTGCGCCATGGCTGCGATATCGTCGTCATGGTCGAGCGCGGCGTTGAGGCCGGCGGGCGCTTCCAGCAGGTGGCGCACCACCTCCTGCTCCTCCGCCCGGTCCATCGTGCCCTTGACCACCGCAAGCTTGGCCGCAAGCGCGGCGAGCACGGCCAGCTGGCAGGTGAACGCCTTGGTCGAGGCGACGCCGATTTCCGGCCCCGCGTGGATCGGCAGCAGCAGGTCCGCCTCGCGCGCCATGGTGCTGGTGGGCACGTTGACGATCGCGGCGATGGTCTGCCCGTGCGCCTTGCAATAGCGCAGCGCGGCCAGCGTGTCGGCGGTTTCCCCGCTCTGCGAGATGAACAGCGCAAGGCCGCCCTTCTCCAGCGGCGGCTCGCGATAGCGGAACTCGCTGGCGACATCGATGTCGACCGGCACCCGCGCGAACTGTTCGATCCAGTAACGGCCCACCATCCCGGCGTAGAACGAGGTACCGCAGGCGACGATGGTCATGCGTTCGATGCTCGACAGGTCGAAATCCATCTGCGGCAGTGCCACGGTCTGGTCCGCCTGGCGGACATAGCTGGAGAGCGTCTGGGCAACCACGGTCGGCTGCTCGAAGATCTCCTTCTGCATGAAGTGGCGGTGATTGCCCTTCTCCACCGCCGCCGCGCTCGCACCCGAGGCGACGATGTCGCGGGTGACTTCATTGCCCTCGCTGTCGAAGATCTGCGCGCCTTCGCGGGTGACGACGGTCCAGTCGCCCTCTTCCAGATAGGTGATCCGCTGGGTCAGCGGAGCAAGTGCCAGCGCATCCGAGCCGACGAACATCTCGCCCTCGCCATAGCCGAGCACCAGCGGCGAGCCGAGCCGCGCGCCGATGATCCGGTCGGGGTGGTCGGGGAACAGGATCGCCAGCGCAAACGCGCCGCGCAGGCGCGGCAGCACGGTGCGCATCGCGTCTTCGGGCGAGGCCCCGCGCTCCACCTCGCGGCTGACCAGCAGGGCGACGACTTCGCTGTCGGTCTCGCTCTCGACCGAATAGCCATCGGCCTGCAATTCGTCGCGCAGCGAGCGGAAATTCTCGATGATGCCGTTATGGACCAGCGCAGCGGCCTTGCCCGCGTGCGGGTGGGCATTGGCCGCGGTCGGCGCGCCGTGGGTCGCCCAGCGTGTGTGGGCGATACCGATAGTGCCGGGTGCAGGCTCCTGTGCCAGCACCTCGACCAGATTGCCCAGCTTGCCCTGCGCGCGGCGGCGGATCATCCGGGTGCCATCGCCGGTATCGTCCAGCGTGCACACGCCGGAGGAATCATAGCCGCGATATTCCATGCGCCGGAGGCCATCGACCAGCCGGTCGACCACCGATTCACCGCTGACGATCCCGATAATGCCGCACATAGATCAGTTGCCCTTCCCGCTTCTGCTTGCGGTGCCCTCTAGCGTGTCTGGCGGGCCTTGCAATGCGCGCGGCGGTTGCCGGGTCGCGCGGGGGCGGCAGTCAGTGCGTCGTGGCGACGCCGGGCCGGTGCGCGCGTGCGATTACCAGGGCGAGCAGCACGATGATCGCCCCGATGAAACGCGGATAGTGCAGCATCCCTTCCAGCAGCGATTGCAGCAGCAGCGCATAGGCCATGCCGAGAAACGGCAGCATCTCGCGGTGGGCAAGCGCGCTTGTATGTGCAGCGCGGATCGCCCGCCCCAGCAGCCAGAAGGCCGGGATGGCACCGACGATCCCCCATGAGATCAGAAACTGGACCATCACATTGTGCGGCTGCGTGTGGGGAAAGCCGGGATCAACCTCCCACAGGAAAGAACCGGTGCCCCAGCCGAACAGCGGCGAATCGGCCCACCTCTCGATCCCGAGCTTCCACGCCAGGAAACGGCCGGCATCAATGCTCTCGGTAATTCGCCCGTCGTTCAGGTTCCATAGACGGAAGCTGTCGTCGGGCGGGATCGCGATCCATGCAAGGCACAGCGCGAATCCCGTGAGGATCGCGGCGTGACCAATAGTGCGGGCCGGCGGGATGCGGCGCAGCGAGAGCATCGCGATGCCGACCACCACCATGAGTGCGAGCACGCCCGCGCGCGTCCCCGACCAGACCAGCGCGGCGGCCGTCAGGCAGTAGAACAGGTGATCCCACCCGATCCGTCCGTCCCGCTCGGCAAACAGGATGCGCAGCGCAAAGACTGCGGAAAGGCCCGCATACCACGCGCCGAAATGGCGCACGCTGATGAAGCCCGGCAGCGCGGCGTGCCACTCGATCCTGCCATAAAGCTGCGTCTCGGGCGGCGGCGCGGTGAGCAGCCACCAGGCGGTGTAGACCATCAGAACCGTGGCACCCGCCGCGATCAGCGGGATGATACGATCGGGCCCGGGCATGCTGCGACGGGTGACAAGGTGATAGACCGCCAGCGCGAAGATCAGGTGGATCACCACGATCAGGCTGTGGGTCAGCGAATAGGGGAAGTTGTTCGAAATCAGCAACGCAGAGGTGGCGATCGCGAACAGCAGCACGCCAGCCGCGATGCGGATATCGCGCGGCAGGTTGCGCCAGGCCGCCGTCAGATCGAAGCCCTGACGCCCGGCCCACAGCACCACCGCGACTTCGCTGACCACGAAAGGCAGCTCGATCAGGCGGCTGAACTCCCACGGCAGGGTCGGCATGTGGTGGATATAGGTGGGGTATGCGAGCGCCGAGACGATCGGCATCACGATCGCGACCAGCGCGATCAGCACCAACGCCGGTTCGCGCAGGATCGGATGGGCCCGGGGCCCGGTATATGCGCCGCCGCGCAACTGCATGTCCATGCCAAGGGCTGTAACCCAGCTTGGTTAAGGACGTTTTAGCACCCGACCTCGCGCAATCCGCTGCACGCCCGGGCGTGCGGGCGGTTCGGGCGATCGGGCATTTAGGAAATTCCTAAGCTTTCCATTCTATTCACCAATTTCGAGAACGCGGTGTTGGCCATTTGTGCCGCACCCGCAGCCATTATCCGCCCGGACGGGCATGGGGGAATGAAATGAGCGCTTTCGGACGCAGGAACGGCCCCGGAGGCATGGGTTCCGGCAGCCGTCCGGCTTTCGGAAATGCCAAGCCGATGAGGGGTGGCAATCCGTCGCAGGAAAGCGGCCCCGAAGGCGGCGAGCAGTTTCCGCCGGTTCCCAATGACGGCGATGCATCTTCCCGACAGGATGCGCCCGCAGTTCCCTCTCCCGCCCCGTCTCCTTCCGCCAACCGCCACGCCAGCGCGATGAGCCGCCTGGACGAGCGTTCCAACGCGGTCCACGTGCGCGAAGAGGTCACCGGGTTCGAGGCGAGCGTCCACAAGATCAAGGAACAGGTGCTGCCGCGCCTGCTCGAGAGGATCGACCCCGAAGCCGCCTCCACCCTGACCAAGGACGAGCTGGCCGAGGAATTCCGGCCGATCATCATGGAGGTGCTGGCCGAGCTCAAGATCACGCTCAACCGGCGTGAGCAGTTCGCGCTGGAAAAGGTGCTGATCGACGAGCTGCTGGGCTTCGGCCCGCTCGAAGAGCTTCTGACCGATCCCGACGTCAGCGACATCATGGTCAACGGCCCGGACCAGACCTACATCGAAAAGAAGGGCAAGCTGCAGATCGCGCCGATCCAGTTCCGCGACGAACAGCACCTGTTCCAGATCGCGCAACGGATCGTGAACCAGGTCGGCCGCCGGGTCGACCAGACCACCCCGCTGGCCGACGCGCGCCTCAAGGATGGCAGCCGCGTCAACGTGATCGTGCCGCCGCTGTCGCTGCGCGGCACGGCGATCTCGATTCGTAAATTCTCCGAAAAGCCGATCACCATCGACATGCTCAAGAACTGGGGCTCGATGGACGACAAGATGGCGACCGCGCTCAAGGTTGCAGGCGCCTGCCGGATGAACGTGGTGATCTCCGGCGGTACGGGCTCGGGTAAGACGACCATGCTCAACGCCCTGTCGAAGATGATCGACCCGGGCGAGCGTGTACTGACCATCGAAGACGCCGCCGAACTTCGCCTGCAGCAGCCGCACTGGCTGCCGCTCGAAACCCGCCCGCCAAACCTGGAGGGGCAAGGCGCGATCACCATCGGCGACCTGGTCAAGAACGCGCTGCGTATGCGACCCGACCGGATCATCCTGGGCGAAATTCGTGGCGCGGAAGCCTTCGACCTGCTCGCCGCGATGAACACGGGCCACGACGGTTCGATGTGCACGCTCCACGCCAACTCTCCGCGCGAGGCGCTGGGGCGTATGGAAAACATGATCCTGATGGGCGACATCAAGATCCCCAAAGAAGCGATCAGCCGCCAGATCGCGGAGTCCGTCGACCTGATCGTTCAGGTCAAACGCCTGCGCGACGGCAGCCGCCGCACGACCAACATCACCGAGGTCATCGGGATGGAGGGCGAGGTCATCGTCACCCAGGAACTGTTCAAGTTCGAATATCTGGAAGAAGGCGAAGACGGGAAGATCAAGGGCGAATTCCGCAGTTCGGGCCTGCGCCCCTATACGCTGGAGAAAGCCCGCCAGTTCGGCTTCGACCAGGCGTATCTGGAGGCATGTCTGTAGTTTTCGTGGGTTACGCACCCGCATCTGCGGGTGCATCCTCAATGCTATTCCCTCTCCCCGCTCTTCGCGGGGTTCGGGGCATCTGCGGGCGCGCGGTCGCGCTGGCCCTCGCCTCCGGCTCGCGATTCCGGAGATGCTTGCATCCATTCAAGGATCGCGGCGTCAGCGGCGTGAGCTACCCTTGCAGCAGCGGCGGAATCGCGGTTGCCAGCAGGCCGCCTCCGATCACCGCTGCGGCGAGGAAGATCGTGGTCCACGGCACCCAGCCGACCCGATCGATCCGCGCGCGTTTCGTGCGCACTCTTTCGCCGACCAGCGCGACCAGCGCGAGCGCGATGAACCCCGCGCCAAGCAGAGCGACCCGCCCTGCGTCGCTGATGAACAGAAGATCGTGCCACCACGTCATCGCGCGCAGGTGGGGCCTGACCGCGCCAAGCGCAATGATCCAATCATCGCTTGAACCGGCACCAGCAATCACTACCAGCAGCGCATGGATGCATCGGTCGCCCAGTCCCGCCCACTGACCGCGATCGGGCTGCGCCTGCTCGCCGCGTTCTCGCTCACCACGCTTTCCATGCTGGTGAAGCTGGTCGGCGAGGATGGCGTCCACCTGCTCGAAATCATCTTCTGGCGTCAGGCGGTCACGCTGCTGGCCATGATCGCCTTTGCCGCCGCCACGGTCGGGTTCGCCACGCTCAAACCGGTCCGCTTCAAAAGCCACGCAATCCGAAGCGCCTACGGCATCGTCGGCATGGCGCTCGTCTATGGCGCGGTCATCATGCTGCCGCTGGCGGAGGCGACCACGATCAACTTCACCGCGCCGATCTGGGCGGTGATCCTCTCCATGCTGCTGATGAAGGAGCGGATCGGCCGCTATCGCTGGAGCGCGATCGCGATCGGTTTTGCCGGTATCCTGATCGTCGCGCAGCCGGGCGGCAATCCGGTCGACCCGCTGGGAATCGCGGTCGGGCTCGGCGGGGCGTTCATGGTCGCGCTGACGTCGATCCAGATTCAGGATCTGAACAAGACCGAAAGCCCGACCAGCATCGTCTTCTGGTTCTGCCTGCTGACCGTGCCGCTGCTCGCCCTTGCCCTGCCCTTCGTCGCGAAGCCGCATTCGAGCGAGACCTGGCTGCTGCTGGGCGGCGTGGGGCTGAGCGGGGCGGCGGCTCAGCTGCTGCTGACCACATCGCTGCGCTTCGGTTCGGCGGCGACGGTGATCGTGATGGATTACACCGCGCTGCTGTGGGCCACGCTGTATGGCTGGCAGGTGTTCGACGAGCTGCCGGTGCCCAATACCTGGATCGGTGCGCCATTGATCATCCTTGCCGGGACCATCATCCTGGTGCGTGAGGGCCATCTTGCGCGCAAGGCGCGGCGCGCCCGGCTGGACGTTCCTGCGCCCGAGGAACCGCTCGCCCAGCAACAGCGTTGACATCGGCACAGGCGCATGGAGCGCCTTTTTCTTGAAAGGACTTGATCCATGATCCGCAAGCTTGCCATCGCCGCCGGAATCGCCGCCCTCGGCCTCACCGCGACCGCCTGCAACACCGTAAAGGGTGCCGGCGAAGACATCCAGTCCGTAGGGCAGGCCGGCGAAGACGCCATCGACTGATCTTCATAGCGGGGCGCGCGGCCTGGTTGCGCGCCCCATTATCTTCTTCGCGCAAAGATATTAGGCGTTTGCAGCGAAGTATGGTACAAAATAACCTCCCTGAAGCTACGGTGAGGTAAATCTATCATGACCCGCAGTATTCTGCTTCCGCTCAGCGTATCCTTGCTGGCCCTCGGCTCTGGCGCATCGGCGCAGCAACAATCGGACGACCAGTCTAACATCGTCGTCACCGCGAGGTCTCTTGAGAATACCTCGCGCGATCTCGCCGCCTGTCTCGAACGTGGGTGCCCTCCGGAAGAAGATATCGCGGCCTCGCTGGCCTACGCGGAAAATCTGTTCGTCGCAGGCGAATATCGCGACGCCAGCTCCATCCTCAAGAAGGCGATCGGTCGCAACAGCCGCTATGACGAGCGACTGCCCGAAGAGGTTTCGGGCCTGTACCGCGCCTATTCCCGCGTCTCCGAGCATCTGGGCGAAGCGAACAGCTTCAAGCTCGCCACGCTCGACGCGCGCGACGCGCTGGAGGCAGGCTTCGACGACAACGATCCGCGCGTCCTGCTCGCCGATCTCGATGTCGGCGACAGCCGCGCCAAGCTCGGCCATCCGGACGATGCGAGGGTCATCTACGAGCGGGTCGAAAAAGAAGCGCTGGCAGCAGGTCAGCCGCGCGTGGCGACCTATGCCCGGCTGCGGCAGGCACTGCTCGACGACAGCCGTTTCGTAACCACCAGAAACGATGTCTATCGCCGCCGTTTCGTCCAGCAATTGCAGGAAATTCGCCAGAAACCTCTAGAGGGTGCCGAGGATCTCGGCCTGATCGCGGACGTCATGCTGGCGCGGGTCGATCGTAGGGACGGCAAGGATGCTTCGACCGAAGATCTGATCCGCCGCTTTGCCGAACGTGGCGGCGTAAAACGGCCGATGCTGCTCTATTCCGCCCCGCTCTACACGGATGCGGATCTCGACCGCGAGTCCGCACGGCCCAATAGCGGGAATGCGCGTCTGACGTCGCTGTCGCGCAATCACCCGACATGGGCGGACGTCGCCTTCTGGGTCAATGCGGACGGCGTGGTCGAGGATTTCGAAGTCCTGCGCTCGCAAGGCGAAACCGGCTGGCTCGATCAGGTCAAACGGCATGTGAACAGCCGCCGCTATGCCCCCGTGGCCCGCGATGGCGAGATTCCGGGCTTCTACATCATCGAGCGCTACACGATCACCCAGCGCTTCGCCCAGACCACCGGCACCAGATTGCGCGTGCGCGAGCCCGTGCAGCGGATCGAACGGCTGGATCTGACGCCTGAGAACTACGAGCAGCCCGCTCTCAC
Organism: Alteriqipengyuania abyssalis; assembly: GCF_019857185.1. Taxonomy (GTDB): domain Bacteria; phylum Pseudomonadota; class Alphaproteobacteria; order Sphingomonadales; family Sphingomonadaceae; genus Alteriqipengyuania; species Alteriqipengyuania abyssalis. The sequence continues at coordinate 938,135 of NZ_JAHWXP010000001.1, forward strand.
GCAGACGTCCTGAGGCTCGGCATCCTGACGGTCGGCAGTGCTGATCGTCAGGCCTTGCGGTAAACCACGATAAGATTGTTCGCGGGCATCGCCACGCGCAACGTGCGCGTCAACCCGTGGTGCTTCGCCAGTGCATCGACTTCGGCAAGATCGCGCAGGCCCCAGCGGGGATCGCGCGCCTTCAGGCTTTCATCGAAGGCGAGATTGGACGGCGCTGTCTCGACCTCACGCTCCAGATAAGGGCCGTAGAGAATCAGCGGGCCATCCATCGGCGGCAGCAGCCGCGCGGCGCCCGCAAACAGCCCCTCGGTCGCCTGCCACGGGCTGATATGGACCATGTTGATGCACAATATCGCGTCGGCAGCGTCCAGCGGCCATTCGCTCGCCGACGCATCGAGAGCGAGCGGTGGCATCACATTCGCAAGCCCGGCCTGCGCGACATGTTCGGCGATCGATGCACGCGCCTCGGCATCGGGATCGCTCGGATACCAGTCGAGATGCGCAAAACGCTTCGCAAAATGGACGACATGCTCGCCCGTGCCGCTCGCCATTTCGAGCACGATGCCCCGTTCGGGCAGAACATCGGCCAGCACGTCCGCGATAGGTTCGCGGTTGCGCTGTGCGGCGGGGCTTTCGCGTTTCGCGCTCACAGCCAGCGCCGCACGCGTTTGGAATAATTCTCGTAATCCCGCCCGAAGGTCGCCCGCAGATGGGGTTCTTCGCGCGCGATCACGAACCGATCGACCAGCGCAATGGCGAGCGGAACCGACAGCACGCCGCCGATGCTCTGGCAGAACAGCGCGATACCCAGCTGGACCATCACCATGCCCAGATACATCGGATTGCGGCTGAACCGGTAGAGGCCCGAGGTGACCAGATGCGTATCCTTCTTCCAAGGTTCGGGATCATTGCCCGCCCTGAAGAAGCCGATCAGTCCCGAGCCGAGGATCGCCACGCCCAGCGCGCCGATCACCACGCCCACGGGGCGCAGAACCGCGATATCGACCGCGGCGAGCCCCAGCACCCGGTCGAGCGCCAGCCCGGCGAGCAGGCATCCCAGCACCACCAGCGGCGGCGGGAAACGGACCTGCGCGCTATCCTGATCGACCAGCGCCATCAGCGCGCCGCCTTGTCGCCGCCGATGAACTGGCGCGTCACCAGCCAGGCGAACACGCCCGCCGGCCCGGCCATGAAGGTCGCGAGGAGGTAGGGCACCTGCAGCAAGCGCCCCGCCCCCAGCCTGTCCGCATCGCGGGCGATCCACAGCCCGGCGAGCAGGTCGAGCGCGAGGTAGTGCGTCCAGCCGACCACGATCGCGCCCTGAGAACGAAACATCGCCATCAGCCCTTCGACCGAATAGTCGAACCCCGGGTCCGCCGCGGCTCCGGCGGCGGGCATCGGATCGACCAGATTGCCCACCAGCGCGACCAGCATCACCAGATAGGTCGCGCATAGCAGGCCGATCGCGCCGTACAGGATGGTGTAGATCACGCTCTCGCGCCGGGGCAGCAGGATCAGCAGCACCCAGCCGATCAGCGCGATCGCGTTGGTGATATCGAACAGGGCCTGCCACATCGCGTCTATTCCTGCTCCGCGCGCGGGTGGTCCGCGTCGGTGGTATCCTGACCAGTCGTCTCCGTGCCCGCGTCCGGCACCTGTCTGCCCGTCGGCGCGCGCGAGAGCATCGCCGCAGCGCGCTCTATCCCGTCCTCCTCGTGGGTGAACTTGCCCGGAGTGCGCCGCAGGCTCAGCGTCATGATCGCTTCCGCCACGGTCTGTACGTCGGTGCCGCGACCGCGCAGCGCGCCTATTCGGGCCAGCTTGCTCCCATCGGGTGCGCTCTTTTCGACCAGCGGGCCGGGGCGGATGATGTCGAGCCGCTTGAACCCGAGCCGCGCCAGCTCGGCCTCAGCCTTGCCCTTGGCGCTCAGATGCCGGTCGCGCGACCAGCGGTCCGCCCCTTCGGCGCTGATCGCGATCAGCCGCTCGACCCCTGCAAAGCGTGCGGTCTTGGCGATTTCGACCACCGCCTCCTCGTCCTCGATCGCGCGCAGCGGACTGTCGTCGCGCCCGGCGAGATTGAGCGCGGGGCCCAGGCCGACGATGAACACCTTGGGCCGCATCGCCTTCATCACGCGCGACCAGCGGTCGGCATCGGCGATGAACACTTCCATCCGGCTGCCCCGGGGCATCTCGATCTCGCCCAGCGTCAGCGCGACGAGGCGGATCTGCGGCTGATGCAACGCCTGATGGATCAGGCGCAGCCCCACGACCTCGCTCACTCCCCCCATAGCGACGCGAAATCGGCTGCTCATGTGCCCCCTTTACACATTGCTCAGATCGTCCGGCGCGTTTCCGGTGATCTCCCGAATGCGTTCTAGCGCGAATCGATCGGACATGCCCGCGATATAATCCGCGATATGCCTGCTGCGGTGCGGTTCTTGCGCAGGCAAGCCGTCCGCCCACTCCGATCCCATCCTCGCCGGATCTTCGCAATAGGCATGCCAGAGCTGTTCAATAACGGCATGGGCCTTGTCCGCCGTCGCGGTCTGTTCGGGATGGTAATAGAGCTTGGCATACATGAACGCCTTGAGCCTGCGTTCCGCCGCGTGGAGCGCGGGCGAAAACCCTGCCAGCTGCCGCCCCGCCCGTGCGATCTGCGAAGGATCGTCCAACCCTTCGGTCGAGGCGCGGGTGTGGGCGAGCACATCGTTGACCATCCACCCGATCTGCCCGCGCACCAGCTCGCGCAATTGCCGGTCGCGCGGGGCATGGGGGAAGCGGCGTTCGACCTCGCGCCACTGATCGGCAATGAAGTCCAGCGTCAGCAGATCGTCGAGTTCGAGGAAGCCTGCGCGCAGCCCGTCGTCGATATCGTGGTTGTCGTAGGCAATATCGTCCGCGACCGCGGCGACCTGCGCCTCCAGGCTGGGCCACTGATGCAGATCGAGCGGGAAGGCATCGTCCAGCGCGGCGAGCGCCCAGTGCGGGTTCTCGACCGGGCCGTTATGCTTGGCCAGCCCTTCGAGCACTTCCCAGCTCAGGTTCAGCCCCTCATGCGTGCAATAGGGGCTTTCCAGACGCATCAGCGTGCGCAGCGTCTGCGCGTTGTGGTCGAACCCGCCCGCATCCGCCAGTGCGGCGTCCAGCGCATCCTCGCCCGCATGGCCGAAGGGCGGATGGCCGATGTCGTGCGCAAGGCACAGCGCCTCGGTCAGATCCTCGTCCAGCCCCAGCGATCGGGCGATCACGCGGCCGATCTGCGCGACTTCGAGGCTGTGGGTCAGCCGGGTGCGGTAATGATCACCCTCGGGCGCGACGAAGACCTGCGTCTTGCTGCGCAGCCGGCGGAACGCGATCGAATGGATGATCCGGTCGCGGTCGCGCTGGAACGCGCTGCGCGGGCCCCGGCTTTCATCGGTCGTGCCGGGAAACTCACGCCCGCGGGAACGCGCCGGATCGGCCGCGAGGTGGGAGCGATCCACTGGCCGCTCGATTACCGCGCTGTTCTCCACCCGACGATCACCTTTGCTAAAACTGGAAGCTGTGGGTGCCCCTTACCGCTCCAGTATCCAATCGACCACCGCTTCGCTGTGGATGCGCGCGGAATCGAAGATCGGCAGGACATTGGCATCGACATCGATGACCATGTCGAGCTCGGTACAGGCGAGCACGATCGCCTTCGCCCCGGCCTGTTCCAGATTGGTGATCATGGTGCGGAAGAAGCGTTCCGAATGACGGCTCGCCTTGCCGCGCATCAGCTCTTCGTAAATGATCTCGTTGGTGCGATCGACATTGCTCATGTCGGGCGGCAGCAGGTCGATCCCGTGGCTGACCAGCTTGCGGCGATAGAAGCTCTCGGTCATCACGTTGCGCGTACCGATCAGCGCGGCGTTGACCGCGCCTGCCGTCTTCATCTTCGCGCCCACCGCATCGGCAATGTGCAGCACCGGCACGTCGACCGCGTCGGCAACCTGATCGTACAGGCGGTGCATCGAATTTGCCGCGATCGCCAGCGCCTCGGCCCCCGCCGCCTCCAGCCGCTTGGCCGAATTGACGAGGATTTCCGCCGCACGATCCCACTCGTCATCCTTGGTCAGACCGTAAAGCTCTGCGAAATCAAGGCTTTCAATCAGCAGCGGGGCGGACACCATCGGTCCGCAATGCTTGGCGACGCCCTGATTGATCCACTCGTAATACATGCCGGTAGAGACCCAGCTCATACCGCCAATCAGGCCAACCTTGCGCAAAACCACGTCCTCGAATCCAGCTGCGGGGGATGCGCAGCCTTACCGAGGAAGCGTGCAAAAGGTCCAGAGCGCCCCCAAAGGTATGCCCGTCATTGCGCAGGCGACGGGCTTGCGGGGGCAGCGAAGGGCTGCCGCGACAGCCATTGCGCGACATAATCGGCGCTGCGCTGCGCCTCTTCCTCCTGCGGCAGGTGGCCGATCCCCTCATAGACCACCAGCGTGCTCTTAGGCAGAAAGCGATCGTACCACAGCCCCGCCTCGACCGGGATCAATCCGTCCTCCTCGCCCCAGATGACCAGCGCGGGCGCATCGATCGTCGCCACCTCGTCTTGCGAAAAGCTGTTCCATTCGCCGGAGAAACGGATCCGCGTCGCATCGCGGTTGCCGGGATAGCGCAGCAATTCCCAATAGCGATCGACCATCGCGTCGGTGACGATGGCCTGATTGCTGACCGTCTCGCGGAGCGATTGTTCGATCATGGCGCGCGGGGTGATGTGGTTCATGATCCGGTTGACCACCGGCGTGCGGGCGATGGCGAAGCCGATATTGCCCCTGCCTTCCTTGCGGATCGGCGCGCCGGCAGCATCGACCAGGATCAGCCCCTCGACCCGGTCGGGATGGGCGAGCGCGTAGGCGACCGCATGCCCGCCGCCCATCGAATTGCCGCCGATCACGAAGCGATCCAGCCCCAGCCTGTTCGCCACCTCGTCGATATCCGACACGAAATTGGGAATCGAATAATCGCTGTCCGGGTCCGGCCCGGTCAGCCCGTGGCCCACCTGGTCGAAGCGGATCACGCGGTAGCGGCCCTTCAGCGCATCGACCCATGGCTGCCAGGTGTGCAGATCCGCATTGGAGCCGTGGAGCAGGATGATCGCCGGCGCGTCCTTGGGCCCCTCGTCACGCAGGTGGACGGTCACGCCATCGTCGATTTCGACGAATTGCGACGGTGCGCCGCCATACTTGGCGCGCATCTGCGCCGGGTCGGTGTCGGGCGTGCGGAAGATGAAGAACGCCGCGACCAGAAGGACGACCAGCAGCAGCAGGATTCGCCATACCCACTTCATGGCGTGGGCATCCCTGCAATCCACCGCTCGACCAGCGCGAGGCCTTCCTCGTGCACGGTCGCCTTGCCCAGCTCGGGCATCGCGACGCCCGGCTCGGCGCTCGCCATGCGATAGACGAGGATCGAGGCTTCGGGATCGCCGGGCACGATGTCGAATTCCAGCCCACCCGATCCGCGCCCTGCGGCGACCGGGCGCTTGGCAGCACCGATCGAGTAGGGATCGTCGGTCTCCCACCGCAGGTCGAGCCCCGAATTCGATGCGGTTGCCGCCGGGCGATGGCAATGCGCGCAGTTGACGTCGAGATAGGCGCGCGCGGCACCTGTGGCGTCGGCACTGGCGCGATCCTCCCAGCGCGGCATGGTATCCGCACCTTCGGGCACGGAGCCGAGGAAGGCCTGCAACCACTCCGCGGAAAGGTTTCGCGCCTTCGGCCCGATGGGCGTCACCGCGCCCTGCAGCCCGTGGCATTCCTTGCACTGGTTCTTGTTGGGCACGCGATAATTGATCTGCTCGCCATAGGGCGTGGTGACGGGCACGCGCGTGCCCGCCAGCGCGAGCGTCGCCTCGGTCTGCGCCTCGTTCCACACATAGGGCAGCGCGAGCCATCCGTCGGCCCGGTGGAGCAGCACCCGCGTCTCGATCAGGCGGCGATCCGCGCCCTCGCCGAAAGCGAAGGTCTTGATCAGCGCGCTTCCGACCGGGAAATCCAGCAGCGTCTGGTCGCCAACGCCAACCTCGCCCCCGTCGGGCACGTAGACGAAGCGCAGCTTCTCCGCCCCGTCCGAGAACAGCGGCATGTTGAGGCGGTAGGGCGTCACGCCCTCAGCCGGGGACTGCGCGGGGGCATCGCGGAAGAAGCCGTATTCGCTCAGCGTTCTTGGCAAGGCCGTACCGGTGATCGCGCCGTCGCGGTCGATCGCCGGTGCGGTGGCATTGGCACCTATGCCGACACCCAGCGCCAGCGCGGCGCAGGCCAGCAGGAGAGCGGGCGTCCTCACGGCAGGCGTGCTTCCAGCGCCTCGGGTGCGCCCCAGCCTTCGATGCTGATCGGCTGGCCGATCGCCCCCACATCGAGCTTGCCGGGCCGCGCAGCTTCGATGCCCGCGCCCTGCCTGGGAAGATTGACCGACCACCCGGCAAGGTCGGGATGGACCATCAGCGTGGTCATCTCGGGATCTTCCAGCCCGTCCCACATCACCGGCGGCAACGCGCCACCAAACGCGGCGAGCAGTTGCTCCGCGCCTTCGAACTGCGGATCGGTGCCGCCTTCGTCGACGATGTTCCAGTCCACACTGATCTCACGCGGATACGGATTGTATTCCGGGTCATCGAAGGCCAGCGGATAGGCGATGACCATGATCGGCGCGGTCGGGTTGTCGTAGAGCATGTTCTGCCCCACCCACACGGTATCGTTTGCCATCACCATGATGCCCGTGCCGCGCCGCACGCTGGCGACGATATTCCCCTCGGGCGCGAAATTGGCGGTGGTGTTGTTCGCGACCAGATTATTGCGCACCAGCACCTCGCCGCCGTTCTTCACCGGCAGGCCGGGCAGGTCGAACACCAGGATGCCGCCTGTATTGCCGGTCACGTAGTTACGCTCGACGATCGCCTTGCGGCTGTTCTCGATCTCGATCCCGGCGACGTTGTAGCTCGCCAGCGAATTGCGCACGGTGATCCGGCTCGACTGGCCGACATAGATACCCGCGTCCGACGCGCCGGAGACCTCGCACCCGTCGATCAGCACGCCCGTGCTTTCGACGGGATAAAGGCCGTAGGCGCCGTTGGTGCTCGCCGGGCCATTGGTCCAGGTCACGCGGACGCGGGAATAGACGATGTCGTCCGCCCCCTTGGACTTGATTCCGTCGCCCTTGGGGTTCTCGACCCCGAAATCGACCAGCGTCACGCCATCGCTGGTGACCAGCAGTCCCTCGCCCGAACCTTCCTGCGCGGTGAAGTCCAGCACGCTGGCGTGCATTCCTGCACCGCGCAGCGTCACGCCGTCGACATCGAGGCTGAGGCCGTCGGTCAGCACGAAGCGCCCGGCCTGGAGGAAGATCTCGTCACCCGGCTCGGCCAGGATCAGCGCCTCCTGCAACCGCTCCTGCGCGCCCTCCCCCGGTGCGACCGGAATGGTCTCGGCGAAGGCAGGCGAAGCCAGCGTGGCCAGCGCGGTGGCGGCCATAAGCGTGCGGATCATGTCTCTCTCCCTCTTATGCGTTGCATAGTGCCACGCATTGAGGCGAAGACAAGGGACTCTAAAGCTTGTCGAAAATCCCGCCGAAAGTGCACGCGGCGGCTGCGCGGATGGTCACTTCGACCGCCTCGGGATCGTCGACCCGGCGAATGCGATCGAGCGCGTCGCCCGCGTTGCGCGGCAGTTTCGCCTCGCCTTCTTGCGGAGCGACCCGTTCAAGCCTGCGCAGCTGCTGGGGCGTAAGCTTCTCGGCCATGCGCGGAGCCATGCATTCGGCCTGGCTTTCGGGCACGCCCGCCTCGACCAGCGCAACCCGCACGCTGTGTTCGGTGACCACCTGCATGCCGCCGCCCCAATAGAGCCAGGCACCCACGCCCAGCACCACCAGGAGGACCAGCCCCAGCAGAAAACGCATCAGTCGAGTGCCTTGACGATCTCTTCGACCATCTTCTTCGCATCGGACAGCAGCATGGTCGTCTGGTTCAGGTAGAACACGTCGTTGTCGACGCCGGCATAGCCGACCCCGCCCATGGAGCGCTTGATGAAGAAGACCTGCTTCGCATTGCCCACATCGAACACCGGCATCCCGTAGATCGGCGAGCTCTTGTCGGTCTTCGCCGCTGGGTTCACGACGTCGTTGGCGCCGATGATGAAGGCGATGTCGGCCTGCGCGAACTCGGAGTTGATATCCTCCAGCTCGAACACCTCGTCATAGGGCACGTTGGCTTCGGCCAGCAGCACGTTCATGTGCCCCGGCATACGCCCTGCGACGGGGTGGATCGCGTATTTCACGTCCACACCCTTGGCTTTCAGCACATCGCCCATCTCGCGCAGCGCATGCTGCGCCTGGGCGACCGCCATGCCGTAGCCGGGGATGATGATCACCTTCTCCGCCTGCTCCAGCATGAAAGCGGCATCGTCGGCGCTGCCCTGCTTGTAGGGGCGCTGTTCGCGCGCCTCGCCGCCGCCGGCCGCGCTGTCGTCGGCGCCGAAGCCGCCCGCGATCACCGAGATGAAGCTGCGGTTCATCGCGCGGCACATGATGTAGCTGAGGATCGCGCCAGAGCTACCGACCAGCGCGCCGGTGATGATCATCGCGGTGTTGCCCAGCGTGAAGCCCATCGCCGCCGCGGCCCAGCCGGAATAGCTGTTCAGCATCGACACGACGACCGGCATGTCCGCCCCGCCGATCGGGATGATCAGCAGGAAGCCGATGGCAAATGCCAGCACCGCGACCGCGATAATCATCCAGCCCTCGCCCGGACCCGCCGTGGCGGACATCGCATACGCCGCAATCAGCGCGATGATCGCGGCGAGCGTGCCCAGATTGATGACGTGCCGACCGGGCAGCATGATCGGCTTGCCGCCCATCCGCCCGGAGAGTTTCAGGAAGGCGATGACGGAACCGGAGAAGGTGATTGCACCAATGGCGATCCCCAGCCCCAGCTCGATCCGGCTGACGGTCAGGATCTGGCCCTCGGCATCCAGAATGCCAAACGCGCCGGGGTTCATCCACGCAGCCAGCCCGACGAGGACCGCCGCCATGCCGACGAGGCTGTGAAAGCCCGCGACCAGTTCGGGCATCTGCGTCATCGCGATCTTGCGCGCGATGGTGAAGCCGATCAGCCCGCCGATCGCGATCGCGATCAGGATTTCGACGATATTGGCTATGTCGTGGGTGACGATCACGGTGACCACCGCGATCAGCATCCCGATCATGCCGTTGCGGTTGCCCGCGCGGCTGGTCGCCGGGCTCGAAAGCCCGCGCAGCGCGAGGATGAAGAACACCCCCGCCACCAGATAGGCAAGCGCAACCCAGGGGTTGGTCGGGCCATGGGTAGCAGCGGTCTCGACCGCGTGGCTCATGCCGTAATCGGTACCGGGCGGCACGGCGAGCGGTTCAACGTCGCGAGGAAGGCTCATTTGCTGTCCTTCTTCTTGTACATGGCGAGCATCCGCTCGGTCACGGCGAAGCCGCCGAAGATGTTGATGCTGGCAAGCACCACCGCAGCGAGACCGAGCCACTTGGCGGTCGCGCTACCCGCTTCGGCGCTGGCGATCAGCGCGCCGACGATGATCACGGAAGAAATCGCGTTGGTCACCGCCATCAGCGGCGTGTGCAGCGCGGGCGTGACCGACCAGACCACGTAATAGCCGACGAAACACGCCAGCACGAAAATCGACAGGACGGAAATGAAGTCCATCTTAGAAGCTTGCCTCCCCCCGAGGGCCAAAACCGAATGGAAGAGGCTTATTGCAAGGCGCGCGGGCGCTGTCGATGGACAAAGGGCTAGGCTGACGGGATTTCCGGCGTGATTTGCCGAATCACTGCGCGGGCAGCAGCACCTTGTCGATCACGTGCATCATGCCATTGGCCTGATTGAGGTCGGTCATCGTCACGCGCGCAGTGCCGCCCGCGCCATCGCCGATCACGATCCCGTCGCCATCGACGCGGAAGGTCAGCGTGTCTCCGGACAGCGTCTGCGCCTGGTACGACCCGCCGCCTTCCACGATCCGCGCGGCGAGTTCGCCTGCGTCGATCCGGCCTTCGATCACGTGGTAGGCCAGCGTGCGCCGCAGCGCTTCGTCGGTGTGCGGCGGCAGGTCGGTCAGCGCCGCATCGCTCGGCGCGAAGATCGTCAGCGGCCCTGCCCCGTCCAGCGTCGCCCCCAGATCGGTCCGCTCGACCAGTTCGGCGAGTTTCGAGAAAACCTGAGCAGAGGCGATGTTCTGCGCGATGGTGGCGTTGGGATAGACCGGGCTCTCGTCGATCCAGGCGATGTCGTCCGGCGCGACGTTTTCGAGATCGACGTCATCCGCCAGGCTCGGCGCGCAGGCCGCAAGGGCGAGGATGGCCGGAGCGGCGAGGAGAGAGCGCATGTTCATGCTGCGATCCCTAGCCGATTGGCACGCTGCGGCAAATCGCGCACGCGCGCTATTCGACCAGGTTCATCCGCTTGGCGAGCAGCTTTTGCAGCGCCTCGGTATTGGTGAACTTGCCGACCTTGAACTCGATCGGTGGATGGCCGGAGAGGAACACCGCGATTTCCGCGTCGATGTCGATCGTGCCCGCGCTGGTGATCGAGAACGCGGTGATCGAGCGATAGGGAACGGTCAGGTATTCCTTCTTGTTGCCCAGGATACCCTGCACATCGACATAGATCATCCGCCAGTCGGTGAAGGCGATCCAGTCGCGGATCGTGCGGAAGGCGAAATAGACCTCTTCCCCCTCCACCAGGGCATGGCCGTGGTTGTCCACGAAGCCCTGCGGCGTGGTCTGGGTCTGGTTCAGAATCCCCATCGCAACCTTACCCCCCTCTTAAGCCCCCCGGCCTGCGCACCAGTATCGCTCAGCCCGCGTCCTTCAGCCGCGCGTTCACCACTTGGCCGCCCTGGGTCAGCCGCACGGCATCGCCGATTTCCTCGTCCAGCACCGGCCCCCCTGCCTCGCCGTCCCAGAAGGCGGAGAGGAAGTTGTACAGGTTGCGCGCGAACAGAGCGCTCGAATCCGGTGCCAGCTGCGCAGGCGTGTTGGCATAGCCCATGATGGTGACACCATGGCGGGTAACCAGCTCGTCCGCCACCGCGCCTTCGACATTGCCCCCTTGCGGGACGGCAAGATCGAAGATGACGCTGCCCGGTTTCATGCTGGCGATCTGTTCGTCGGAGACCAGCCGCGGTGCCGGGCGTCCCGGGATCAGCGCGGTGGTGATGACGATGTCCTGCTTGGCGATATGTTCGGAGACGAGCTTGGCCTGCGCGGCCTTGTATTCGTCGCTCATCTCGCTGGCATAGCCGCCGCTGCCCTCGCCCTCGATCCCGCCTTCCTCGACGAAGATCGCTTTTGCGCCGAGCGATTCGATCTGCTCGCGCGTGGCGGAGCGGACATCGGTCGCGGAGACCTGCGCGCCGAGGCGCTTGGCCGTGGCAATCGCCTGAAGCCCGGCAACACCGACGCCCATGATGAAGACCCGCGCAGCCTGCACGGTGCCCGCCGCGGTCATCATCATCGGGAACGCGCGGCCATACTGGTCGGCGGCGGCGATCACCGCCTTGTAGCCCGAAAGGTTGGACTGGCTGGAGAGTACGTCCATGCTCTGCGCACGGGTGATGCGCGGCATGAACTCCATGCTCAGCGCTTCGTATCCGGCGCTGGCATAGGCCTCGACCCGCGCGCCATCGCGGAACGGATCGAACAGCGCGGCAACCTTCGCGCCGGGCTTTGCGCCGGAAAGCGCGGCGGGATCGGGCGCCCGAACGCCGAGCACGATGCCCGCGTCCTTGACCACCTCGGCCGCCGGGCCAACGCTTGCACCCGCATCGCGAAAAGCCGAATCGGCAATCGCCGCGGTCTCTCCCGCGCCTGTCTCGACCGAGACTTCGGCGCCGAGTGCGATGAACTTCTTGGCGGTTTCCGGGGTCAATGCGACCCTCGTCTCACCCGCCGCCTGCTCCTTGAGGACCGCGATCTTCATGCGGTCAGGGCGTGATCAGCAGCACGACGATGAACACGATCAGGCAAATGATCGGGATCGCGAACTTCAGGCTTCCCATGAAGCGTTCGTACGTGTTGCGAGCCTTTTCGATATCCTTGGTAACGGCTTCGTTTTGTGCGGCCATGGCGCGTAAATTCTCCGGTTAAGGCGCTAGTCGCGGCAGGGTCTATCCTCGCCCCCCGCCATTCTCAAGCTCTTGCTGCTGTGCACTATCGCATGAGCGAGGGAAACTAGCCTTAATCTGCTCTTTACCGCCGTCAGGTAGACCAGCGCCCTGCACCGCAACGGGACATATTCCCTTGCACAGGCATGGCGGGGAAAAATGGCCGATCACGAAGAACGCTTGCTAATGCTGATCGATGACGAGCCGGCGCAGAGCCGCCTCGTCACCGCGCTCGCCGCCCGCGACGGCTGGCGGACGGTGGTTGTCAACGATGCCGAAACCGCGATTGCCACGCTGGGCACGCGGCAGGGCATGCAATTATCTGCCATCATCCTCGACCAGTGGGTGCCCGGCGATGCCGCGTGCGACCTGATTGCCGAGCTGAAGAAGCGCCGCCCCGCGCTGCCGATTCTGATGCTGACCACCAGTGCCAGCCCGCTGCTCGCGGTCGAGGCGATGCGCGCCGGGGCGACCGACTATCTGATCAAGCCGGTCGCGCCGGAACGGCTGATGCGCGCGCTGCGCAGCGCCACCCGGGTCGAGGCGAGCCATAACGAGCTTCAGCCGCTGACCGAGAAGATGCCAGCGGTGCTCGATTTCGACGCGATGATCGGGACCGACCCGATCTTCCGCATCGCGCTGGCCCGCGCCGCCAAGGCGGCGCGATCGCACGGCCACGTGCTGATCGAGGGCGAGAGCGGCACCGGCAAGGAGATGCTGCTGCGCGCGATCCAGGCGACCAGCCCGCGCGCGAAGGCCCCCTTCCGTCTCGTCAATGTTGCCGGGGTGCCGGTCAATTCGATCGAATCGGCGCTGTTCGGGCACGAGAAAGGCGCCTTCGCCGGCGCTTTCGAGAGCCAGATGGGCGCGCTGCAGCATTGCGACACGGGCACGCTGGTGCTCGACGAGATCGACCGCCTGTCTGCCGATCAGCAGGCTCGCCTCGCGACCACGCTGAACGAAGGGATCGTCCGCCCGATCGGCGCGACGCACGGCTTCCGCATCGACACCCGCCTGCTTTCGGCGAGCAATCGCCCGCTGTCCGAACTCGCCGCGAAGGGCCAGTTCGACCAGGATCTGCTCGCCGCGATTTCGGCCACCCGGATCAGCCTGCCACCGCTGCGCGAGCGGCCGGGAGACATCGCCGCGCTGGCCCGCCACTTCCTCGCCCGGATCGGCGAACAGCCCGGCCTGCGCCATCTCAGCCTCGCCGACAGCGCGCTCAACCTGCTGTGCGCCTACGACTGGCCGGGGAATGTCCGCCAGCTGCAGGCGGTCCTGTTCCGCGCCGCCGTGTTCTGCGATGCGGAGATGCTGACCAGCAGCGATTTCCCCCAGCTTTCCGAACTGATCGGCGAACAGGCCGGGAGCGGCCACCACGTGCAGGAAGCGGTCGGCGTGATGCTCTATACCGACGATGGCAACCTGCGCCCGCTCGAAGAGATCGAGGCCGATGTGATCCGCCTCGCCATCGGGCATTACCGCGGGCGGATGACCGAGGTTGCCCGCAGGCTCGGCATCGGGCGCTCGACACTCTACCGCAAGTTGAGCGACCTGGGGATCGACAACGCCGCCTGACGGGCTCCGTGCCGGCGGAACCCGGCACGACATTTCCCGTTCTCCGAGCGTAATCTTACGCCGGAAACAGGAATAGCCCACATGGATATCGTCGACTGCATTCTCGCCGACCACGACCGCCAGCGCCGCTGGTTCGCCGCACTGGACGAGGCGCGCGACGATCTCGAATCGGCCGGGAAAATCTTCAACCGCCTGCGCGACCATCTCGAAGCGCACGCGATGGCGGAAGAGAAGTACTTCTACCCCACCCTCCTCCAGCTCGGCAAAGGCGCGCTCGATTCCGACAGTGCGGACGAGACGACCGAAGACGCGATCGACGATCACAACAAGATCGCCAACGCCGCCGATGCGGCGCTGAACGAAGAGGTCGGATCGGACGCCTGGTGGAAGTGCGTCGACAAGGCGAACTACCAGAACAGCGCGCATCTTTCCGAAGAGGAACGCCAGGGCCTGACCGATTTCCGCCGCCGGGTGCCGCTGGAAAAGCGGATCGCGCTGGGGATCAAGTATCTCGCCTTCGAAGCAGACCACGTCACCAATGTGGAGCGCGAGGAGAAGGATCCGGACGCCTACATCGAGGAAAACCAAGCGGCGTGACGAGGATGCGCCGGTTGCCGAGGCATCGACAACGCGGCGTAACCCGCTAAGCCCCTCGGCATGACCGAGGGATACGATTTCACCAACCGCACCGCACTCGTCACCGGGGCCGCTTCCGGCATTGGTGCCGCGTGCGCCCGCTGGCTCGACCGCAATGGGATCGGCAAGCTGGTCCTGATCGACCGCGACGGCGATGGCCTGGGCAAGCTCGGGCTGTCGTGCGAGGTCGAGTGCCACCAGGCCGACGTTGCCGACGAGGGTTTCTGGCAGAGCCTCGAACCCAAGATCGACCGGCTCGACCATGCGGTGGTCAACGCCGGGATCGGCACCGGGGGCCGGATCGCCGATCTCGACTTTGCCGAGTGGCGGCGGGTGATGGCGATCAACCTCGATGGTGCCTTCCTCACTCTCTCCACTGCCCTGCGCGCGATGCGCAAGACGGGTCGTGGTAGCGCCGTCGTCACCGCGTCGATCACCGGGCTCAAGCCGGTGCCCGGCATCGGTGCCTATGGCGTTTCCAAGGCCGCGGTCGCGCACATGGCGCGGATCGCGGCGGCGGAGAACGCAGGCCACGGCATCCGCGTCAACGCGATCGCGCCCGGCGGCGTCGACACCGCGATCTGGAACTCGCCCGACAACGAAGCCCAGTTTGCCGAGCACGGGCGCGAGGCGGTGATTGCGCAGATGGGCAAGACCACCCCGCGCGGCCGCTTCGCCACGGCGGACGAGCTGGCGCGCGACATCGGCTACCTCCTGTCCGACGCCTCCGCCAACGTCACCGGCACCGTGCTGACCAGCGACGGCGGGTACACGCTGTAACGCCGCCTAACTGGGCAGATCGCTGAAATCGGTCAGCGCCGCATCGCGCAGGCCCCGCCACACATCGCGCGCCTGAACCGTCTCCGGCACGTCGTGCACCCGGAGCAGCTGCGCGCCCGCATCCATCGCCGCGAGAGCCAGTGCGATGCTCCCGCCGAGCCGCGCATCCGCCGCCGCCTCCTTGCTCAGCGCGCCGATCATCCGCTTACGGCTCGCGCCGAACAGGATCGGCTGGCCGAGCGCGTGCAACAGCGGCAGCGCATTGATCAGCGCGAGATTGTCGGTCAGCGACTTGCCGAAGCCGAGGCCCGGATCGAGCAGGATTTTCTCCCGCGCGATCCCCGCCGCGACCGCCGCATCACGCCGTTCGCGAAGCGCGTCGAACACGTCGAACACCACGCTCTCGTAGCTCCCACCCTCATGCAGATCATTGCCCGATCCCGGCGCGTGCATCAGCACCACCGGGCAGCCGGTCTTTGCCACCAGCTCCGCAGAGCGCGGGTCGTAGCGCAGCGCTGAGACATCGTTGACGATCCCTGCGCCGGCCTGCAGCGCGGCCTCCATCGTGCCCGCGCGGCGCGTATCGATGCTGACCGCCGCGCCCATGCTGGCGGCGGCTTCGACTGCGGGGACGACGCGGCGGATTTCCTCTTCCTCCCACACGGCCTCCGCCCCGGGCCGCGTGCTCTCGCCGCCGATGTCGATGATGGAGGCCCCCGCCTCGACCATCGCGCCGATCGCCTCGCGCGTGCCCGCCGGATCGTCCACATGCTTGCCCCCGTCGGAGAAGCTGTCGGGCGTGACGTTGAGGATGCCCATCACCTGCGGCTGGTCGAGGCGCACGGTTCGCGCACCCAGCTCCAGCGCCGGATGCGCCATGCGCAGGTTGCCCCACTGCGCCTCGGCCTCGGCGGCGACGCTGTCGGGCAATTCGCCGAGCACCTGCGCGATGGTTTCGGGAGAAGCGCGCCAGCGTTCGACCACTTGGCCATCGCGGCGGTAGATCACTGCAAAACGGCTGGCATAGACGAGCCCCCCGGCGAGGCGGATCGCGTCCCCTTCCTCGCTCTGCGGGCCGGGCGCGAAGCCGATCGGGCGAATGTAGACTGTCTCGCTCATGCGCGCTTACCTAGCCGCTTTGTAGGGGATCTGACACACCTGACACACAGTCTAAGGGCTAAAAAGCGAGGGGCGGGATGAGCGCAAAAACCGACGGGAAAGAGTGGGGCCCTGCGCATGGCGTCCATTCTAGAGCGAGCACATTAAGTAGGACAGTCTCACTGCTTCGCATTCAATCTAGTGCACGACTCCAGATTTCTTGCTGACTTGCGTTTGGATAGACTACACCGGGTTCTGGATGCATGAGGTGGGTGAAAATGTCGTTCAGAAAAATCGAACTCTCGAAGCTCGTAATCAATAGAGCAAATGACCGGCATGGCGAGCTAGAAAACGAAACAGCAGCGATATCTTGGTTATTCTCCAACCGCGAAACGCACATGCGAAATCTGGCCAAGGACATCCTGCAAAGCCGCGGCGTATTCGACCCTCCGCTAGTTTCCCCCAGCGACGACACATATATTGTATACGACGGCAACAGGCGCACCACCTGCCTTAAGTTGATTTCCAATCCGCGCCGAGCTCCAACGGTTGAACTTCAGCAGTTCTTTAAAAAACTCAAAGATGACTGGCCCGGCGCTATTCCAGAAAAGATTGAGTGCCAGATCGAGCGTGATCGTGATCGCATCGATGAAATTCTGTTTCGTCGGCATACCGGCAGCCAAAATGGCGTTGGCCAGAGTATGTGGGACGACCGGATGAAATCAAATTTCGTCACCCGGTCCGGACGCGGCAGCGGAATCAATGTCGCCGACGAGATCGAAAAAAGGCTCAAGGAAGCGAACAAGCTTCCAAGGCGAAAAATCCCGCGCTCAAACTTGAACCGCCTTTTATCAGCTGAGGTGTTCAGGAATCGCATCGGCATTAGCGTGAGTAAGGGGCGCTTCAGTTATGTCCGTAATGCAGATGCTGCCCTTAAAGCGATGGAACGAGTGGCTAAAGATCTAGCCAGCAAGAAAGTCGTTCTCGGTGATATTTGGGATGTCGAGGGGAAAGCAAATTATCTGGACAGTTTGGAGAAGGAAGGCATCCTCCCGACCGCCTCAGATGCGATTGATCGTCCAAGTTTTACTCCTCGCCCCTCACCATCGCCTAAACCGCCCCGGCCCTCACCCGCTTCTCGGCCGCGAAAACGAGAGACTCTAATTCCGCAGATTGACTATGGAATTGCTTGGCCGGGCCGCTTGCAGCGCCACAGAGCAATTTGGGAAGAATTACAGTTCAACCTCATATTAGAAGACCACCCCAATGCCATATCAGCCTTATTCAGGGTGCTACTCGAATTGTCGGTCGAGAACTATATCGATGTAACCAAGCCAACGACGGTGCACGCTAACGACAAACTATCTAAGAAGATGCTCAAGGTAGCAGAAGATTTAAATTCGAGCAGCGTGATTGATGCAAAGTACCTATCCGAGTTAAAAAAGGCTCAGCATGCAGAGGAAATTATCTCTGTGGACACTTTGCATCGCTACGTTCACTCTCCGAATTTCACGCCCTCACCGGATCACCTGCGAGCAATTTGGGACAGTATAGACGAATTCTTGACCCACTGCTTGAAAGCATAGAATCTGAACGAGGAGGTCGCACTTAATCACTAAGCTGCGTACATCAATCCTCCACCGCCAGCAGGTACAGCTGCCGCGCCGCGTCGAGCACCTTCACCGCGCCCTCGTCCTCATAGTGCCAGAAGGTCCAGCCGTTGCAGCTGGGGGCGCCTTGCAGGTCCTTGCCGACCTGGTGGATCGAGCCGGTCATCTTTTCGTGTGCCAGCGACCCATCGGCGCGCACGGTGGCGGTCCAGCGGCGCTGCTTGTCGAACACCTGCGTGCCCGGCTTGACGAAGCCCGCCTCCACCAGCGTGCCGAAGGCGACGCGCGGGGCGCTCTGGCGGCTTTGCATCGTGGTCAGCGCGCTTTCGTCGAGCGGGAGTTCCTTCTCGATCCGCGCGCGTGCGACTGTGCGGTAGCTCTCCTCACGCTCGCAGCCGATCCACTCGCGGCCGAGACGCTTGGCGATCGCGCCGGTGGTGCCGGTGCCGAAGAAGGGGTCGAGCACCACGTCGCCGCGCTCGGTCGTCGCCAGCAGCACGCGGTACAGCAGCGCCTCGGGCTTTTGCGTCGGGTGCGCCTTGTGGCCCGCGTCGTCCTTCAGCCGCTCCCCGCCCGAGCAGATCGGGAAGGTCCAGTCGCTGCGCATCTGGAGTTCGTCGTTGAGCGTTTTCATCGCGCGGTAGTTGAACTGGTAGCGCGCCTTTTCGCCCTGGCTGGCCCAGATCAGCGTCTCGTGCGCATTGGTGAAGCGCGTGCCGCGGAAGTTGGGCATCGGGTTGGTCTTGCGCCACACGATGTCGTTGAGGATCCAGAAGCCCAGATCCTGCAGCGTCGCACCGAGGCGGTAGATATTGTGATAGCTGCCGATCACCCACAGCGCGCCATCGGGCTTCAGAACGCGTCGGCACTCCGTAAGCCAGGCCTTTGAAAAGTCGTCGTAAACCTTGAAGCTGTCGAACTGGTCCCAGTGATCCGTCACGGCATCGACATGGCTGCCGTCGGGCCGGTTGAGATCGCCGCCGAGTTGCAGGTTATACGGCGGATCGGCGAAGACCAGGTCGACGCTGTTGTCCGGCAGGCGGCGCATCGCCTCCACGCAGTCCCCGTCGAGGATCTGGCCCAGCGGCAGATCGAGCTTCGGCGCAGGCGCGACCTGCCTGGCGCGCGGTGCGACGGATTTGGCGCGCGGCCGGGCTTTCGTTTCAACGACCATGGTGCGTGCATCCCCCAAAAACCTGTCGGCCGGGCACCCTGAATGGCCCGGTCGAGTTATCCACAGGGGGACTCGATGAGTCCTCGGCGAGTCCCCGTCAAGTCATTCTTGGTAAATGCTTATGGTTAGGGTCGGGTAAATCCGTTCCAACCCTCTGGAAAATCAGCTGAAAGCGAGCGCGGTATTGGCTGCGAATCCGCCCAGCATCAGGAGGCCGAACAGGCGACCGATACGGTTCATGAAGCGACACATGAGCACCAGCAGCAGCGCCGAGGCGGCGCATATGGGCCAGCCGTACTGAAGCAGCTCGGGCGGGAGAGAGGTGCCAGATACGCTCATCGTCACACCGCCGATCAGCAGCAGGTTGAAGATGTTGGAGCCCAGCACATTGCCCAGCGCCAGCTCCGCATGCCCGCGAAACGCGGCGACGGCGGAGGCGGCCAACTCTGGCAGCGAAGTGCCGACCGCGACGATCGTCAGCCCGATCACCGCCTGGCTGACGCCAAGGTCGCTCGCAATATCGATCGCGCCGGTCACCAGCCAGCGTCCGCCGAGCACCAGTGCAGCAACGCCCAGTGCAAAGAACAGCAGCGAGAGCGCGAAGTTGGAGGGGGCAGCGGTCTCCTCCGCCTCGGCCTCTGCCTGGGCGGGAGGATGGCGGTAGCGCCACACGATATAGATCACCAGCGCGGCCAGCAGGCCGACACCGATGAAGGGCGATCCGATCCTGAGCCAGGCGATCCCCCACACGATCAGCGTCAGCAGCAGCGCGACCACGGAATCGCGCCGCCCCACGCCCGCGAGGACGATCGGCGCGACCAGTGCGGCACCGCCCAGGATCAGCAGCGAATTGGCGATGTTGGAGCCGACGATATTGCCCCACGCGATCTCCGGCGAACCGCTCAGCACGGCCTGCACGCTGGCGACCATTTCGGGCATCGAGGTCGCCGCGCCGACGATCACCAGTCCGGTGAACAAGGTGGAGACGCCCAGTTTGTTGGCGATGCCCACCGCGCCGCGGACCAGCAGTTCGCCTCCCCCGGCAAGCGCGACGAGGCCGATGGCGATGAGGATCAGTGAACCGGTCATATGCGGCCGTCTGATAGCATGCCGCTCACGCCCGCATAGGGAAAACGCGCGAGGCGTGGCGGTTTTCTGGGCAAAATCTGCTCAGGTTGCGGGCTGGAGCTGCGGGTCGACCCCGGTCATGTCCTTGGAGATTTCCCACAGTCGCGTCGCCAGCAGCGGGTCGCGCGCGGTCGCGGTCGCCACGGCCCTGCCCGAGGTCGCGCCTCTCGCCTCCATGAAGCCGTAGGGGCCGTAGTATTCGCCGCCCTGCGCGGCCGGGTCGGTCGCCGCCTGAAGCGCGGGCAGCGCGCCCTGCTTGGCGGTGTTGAGCAGCGGCGCGGCGACCGGCATCACCAGCTTCGCCCAGCCGACCTGCCGGGTCAGCTCGGTCTTCGCGACGCCGGGGTGGCAGGCAATGCTGGCGATGGGCGAGCCCGCGGCGCGCAGCCGCCGATCCAGCTCGATCGCGAACATCAGGTTGGCAAGCTTGCTCTGGCCGTAGAATTTCTGGAGCGCGTAGCCCCGCTCCCCGGCAAGGTTCTCGAAATCGATCGAGGCCGGGCGGTGCGCGATGCTCGACTGCACCACCACGCGCGGGTTCTTGCCCTTGGCGAGCGCGGGCAGCAGCAGGCTGGTGAGCGCAAAGTGGCCCAGATGGTTGACCGCGAAGTGCATCTCCGCCCCGCCTGTGCCGATGGCATGGGGCACCCACATGATCCCGGCATTGTTGATCAGCAGGTCGAGACTTTCGATGCTGTCGGCAGCGGCGCGGACCGATGCCATGTCCGCCAGATCGAGCTCGACGATCTCGATCTCAGCACCCGGTGCCAGCTTCAGCAGGTCCTGCCGCGCACTCTCCGCCCTGTCGCGGTTGCGGCAGCCCAGCAGCACCTTCGCGCCGTTCTTCGCCAGCATTTCCGCGATATGGAACCCGATGCCCGTATTCGCGCCGGTGACCAGCGCGGTGCGCCCGGTCTGGTCCGGAATATCGTCGAAGGTGAAACCGCTCATGCAAACATCTCCTGCTGGGAGACCGGTGCGAAGCTGCGGCGGTGCAGCGCGCATGGTCCATGCTCCCTCAATGCACTGAGATGCTCTGCGGTCCCATATCCCTTGTTCCGCTCCCACCCGTAATGCGGATGCTCGCGCGCGGCGGCGATCATGAGGCGGTCGCGCCATTCCTTGGCGACGATGCTGGCGGCGGAAATCGCAGGCTCCTTCGCATCCCCGCCCACGATCGCGCGCGCGGGCCAGCACCAGCCCTCGCACCGGCCCGACGGGGTCAGGTTGCCGTCGACCAGCACCATATCGGGCGCACGGCCCATCGCCTGCGCCACCCGCTCCACCGCCAGCGTCATCGCCAGCATGGTCGCGCCGAAGATGTTGAGCCGGTCGATCTCCGCAGGCTCGATCACCGCCACACCCCATGCGCAGCGCCGCCTGACCTGCTCGTCCAGCGCGGAACGCTTGGGTGCGCCAAGCTTTTTGGAATCGTCGAGCCCTGCCGGGCGCGGCTTGCACAAAGCGACCGCAGAGGCCACCACCGGGCCCGCGAGCGGACCCCGCCCAGCCTCGTCCACCCCGACGACGAGCGCACCGGGCGGGCATGACGCCACAAAATCGGGAAGAGGGTTTTCTGCGAACATGACCAAGAACAAATTTCTGAGCGCCGCGCTTGCTACCAGTGCAGGCCTTGCCATCTCAAGCTGCGGCAATGCCAATACCGGGGAGAATGCGGCTGCGTCCGCCTCCTCCAGCCCCGAAGCCAGCCAGCCGAGCGAGACCGTCGGCCCCTTCGCGGTGCGTGATCTGGGCCGCTTCGACGAGCCATGGGCCGCCGCTTTCGTGCCTGGCACCGGCATCATGGTGATTACCGAGAAGGCAGGAACGCTGGAGGGCTACGATACCGAGTCCGGCGAGCGGTGGGAAATCGCGGGCGCACCGACGGTCGATTACGGCGGCCAGGGCGGGCTTGGCGATGTCGCCTTCCTCGACAGCGAAAGCGCGGATAGGCTGGGCACCCGCACGATCTACCTCAGCTGGGCCGAGGCGGGCGATGGCGACACGCGCGGCGCGGTGGTCGGTCGCGGTCAGCTGGTGTGCGAAACGCGCGCCGATTGCGCGGTGCAGGATCTCAACGTGATCTGGCGCCAGACCCCCAAGGTGACCGGCCGCGGACACTATTCGCACCGCATCGCCTTCAGCCCCGACGGCAAATACCTGTTCGTCTCCAGCGGCGAACGGCAGAAGCAGGACCCGGCGCAGGATACCTCCAACACGCTGGGGACGGTCGTGCGCCTCAATCTCGATGGCACGGCGGCGGCGGGCAATCCGCTGGCGGACAAGGGTTCGCCCAGCGACCAGATCTGGAGCTGGGGCCATCGAAACCTGCTCGGCCTGCAATTCGACAGCGCCGGGCGTTTGTGGGATCTGGAACATGGCCCCGCAGGTGGCGACGAGCTCAATCTGGTGGAGCGCGGCAACAACTACGGATGGCCCGTGCGCTCCAACGGGGACAACTACAACGGCTCGCCGATCCCCAACCACAGCGCGGACGACGGCTTCACCAAGCCCGCGATCTACTGGACCCCCGTTATCGCGCCGGGCGATTTCCTGTTCTATTCGGGCGACATGTTCGCCGACTGGCAGGGCGATGCGCTGATTGCGAACCTGAAGGAACAGAACATCGTGCGCGTGCGGATGGATGGCACCAAGGCGACCGAAGCGGCGCGCTACGATCTGGGGGCACGCCTGCGGGAGATCGTCGAGGGTCCCGATGGTGCGCTCTACATCTTCGAGGATGGCGAGAACGCGCGCCTGCGCAAGCTGACGCCGGCGGGCTAAGCTGGCACTCGACAGGATCGACAGCGGGCGCGCTTGGTACTAACCGGCGCGCCCATGCCCATGATCGTACCCATCGACGCGGTTCCGGCCGCCCTGCACGAAGAACTGCTCGACGCGGTGTTCGGCGACGACCGGACCACGCGCACCGCCTATCGCATCCGCGAGGGGTTGCAGCATCTGGAAGGGCTCAGCTTCGCCGCGCTCGACGACGAGGAGTTTCTCGCCGGGACGATTGAGCTGTGGCCGGTCTCGCTGACCGATCCCGACGGACGGCAATATCCGCTGCTGATGGTCGGCCCGGTGGCGGTCGCGCCCAGCCGCCAGAACGAAGGCTATGGTCGCGCGCTGATGGCCGCCGCGCTGGGCGCGGTCGAGGGGCCTGCGACAGCCGAGAATCCGGCCTTGCCGCAGGTGCTGATCGGCGACCCCGAATATTACGACAAGTGGGATTTCACCGCCGCACCGACCGGCGAATGGGACACCCCCGGCCCGGTCGAACGCCACCGCCTGCTGGTGCGCTGCGCCAACCCCGCCGTGCTGCCGAAGCGCGGAATGCTGGGGCCGTGGCGGAGCTAGTCGCTCAATCCCACCAGAAGTACCACCAGTCGCTCTCCATCAAACCCGCAGCCAGCGGTTCGAGCGTTTCGGTGCCCTGAAGCACAATATCGCTGCAATACAGATATTGCTCCTGCGCCAGGGCCAGAGCCTCTCCGCGACTGGCGGGCCTGCGGGTCACCCGCATTCCGATGACATCGCCGCTCATTCCGACGACCTGCGCCCCGTATTCCGCATGCCATTTGCGGTGGACGGCAACATGCACTTCCGGCGGCGGGCAGGCATTCCAGTTACCCCAGCGCAGATAGGCAGCCGCGTCGGCCGAATCTTCGGTTGGCAGAACGCAGAGATGAACCTTGTCCAGATACGCGCCCGTCAGGATATCCTTGTCGACCGACAGCCCCATCGATCCGATCTCGTGCGGCTGAGGCCACTCGCCCTTTTCCAGTTCGAACGGATCCTCGCCATATTCGTGATCGAACAGGCGCTGCAATTCCGCGCCGACCTCGATCCGCTCCGCAGCCGTCAGGATTTCCTGTGGCGTTCGTGGCGCAGGGAAAGGCGGCAGGTCCGGGTTGGTCGGCATGGGAAAGACCGACCGATCGTCTATGCTATACTGCTCCAGAACGCGCTCCAGCGCTTCGTCGCCGCTTATAATGATCGGCCAGCCGCCGCCCCGTCGCGACAGCTTCTGCCACTCCGCAAGAGCCCTTTGCCCCGGCACCGTGGCGATCGGATACGGAAATGCCGCGCGCATACGTTCGAGCATCTCGTCCTGCGGCCCGCCAGCAGCCGCGCCCGCGACCGAATGGCGCGCAAGCCCGAGCATCGCCGCCAATCTGGCCAAAACGCCCAACGCCCCTCTCCTGTCCATCGCAATTCCCCGACAATCGCGCATCGAATATTGCACAGCTCGGGGTGCTGCGCCATCTGGCAAGAATGCCCTACGAGCCCCCTCCCCATCTCGCCTCGCTGACCCTTTCGCAAATCGCGGAGCAGGTGGAGGCGCGCAAGCTGCCGCCGGTCGAAGGATGGGCGCCGAAGCAGGAGGGCGATTCAAACATGCGGATCGCCGCCGACGGCACGTGGTTTCACGAGGGTTCGCCGATCAGCCGGCAGGGGATGGTCCGCGCCTTCTCTGGCCTGCTGATCCGCGACCAAAACGGCGCGCATTTTCTCGTCACCCCATTTGAGAAGCTCTCGATCGAGGTCGAGGATGCACCCTTCCTCGCCACCGACATGGTTGCTCGCGACGAAAACGGCACACCGGCGCTGGCCTTCCGGCTCAATACGGACGAGCTGGTGATCGCGGGGCCGGATCATCCGATCATCGCGCGCGGCGATGCGGAGACGCCCGCGCTCTACATAGGCGTGCGGCGCGGGCTGGAGGCGCGGCTCAACCGCAGCACCTACCAGCAGCTCGCCGAACATGCCCTGGCAAAGGGCGACGACTGGAGCGTTTCGAGCATGGGCGAGACGTTTCGCCTGAAGCCGTGAACGCCCCCGACGGAAAACTGGTCGATCGCCTGCGGACGATCTTCGATGAGGGTCACGGGGTCGAACTGCCGGATCTGCTGACAGACAAGCAATTCGCCGGACGCGATCCGCGACCCGCCGCAGTGCTCATCCCGGTCACCGATCGCGCAGAACCGGGCGCGATCCTGACCCAGCGCCCGCTCGACATGCGCAGCCACCCCGGCCAGGTCGCCTTCCCCGGCGGCAAGCTGGACGCGGGCGAGGACGCGGTCGAGGCCGCGCTGCGCGAGGCGCACGAGGAACTCGCGCTCGACCCGTCGCTGGTTCGCGTGATCGGCGCGACCGACCGCTATCATACCGGGACCGGGTTCGACGTGACTCCGGTGCTCGGCGTGATCCCGCCCGACCTGCCGCTGGTGCCCAATCCGGGCGAGGTGGAAAGCTGGTTCGAAGTGCCTCTGTCGGTGCTGTTCGACCGGTCCAACTACACCGAGAACAGCACAATGTGGAAAGGGGCGGAGCGCCGCTATTACGAGATGCACTGGGAAGGCTACCGGATCTGGGGCGTGACCGCGGCGATCATCTTCAACCTCTCGCGCCGGCTGGATATTACGGAGAGCTTCGGTGGCTGAGCACCTGCCACAGGCACAATGGACGCAGCGGGCCGATCTCGCCGCGCTGGTCGAGGCGATCGGGCCCGGCAATATCCGCTGGGTCGGCGGCGCGGTGCGCGACACGTTGCTGGGCGCGCCGGTCAAGGATATCGACGCCGCAACTCCGCTGCGCCCCGAACAGGTGGTGGAAGCCTGCAAGGCGGCGGGCATTCGCACCGTGCCCACCGGCATCGATCACGGCACGATCACCGTGCTGACCGATGGCGGCCCGGTCGAGGTGACCACTTTGCGCGAGGATGTCTCGACCGATGGCCGCCGCGCCACGGTGGCCTTCGCGAGCGACTGGCGCGAGGATGCCGCGCGGCGCGACTTCACAATCAACGCGCTCTATGCCGATCCGGCGACGCTGGAACTGTTCGATTATTTCGGCGGGCTGCAAGATCTGGAGGCGCGGCGGGTGCGCTTCATCGGCGATGCGCGCCAGCGGATCCGTGAGGATCACCTGCGGATCCTGCGTTATTACCGCTTCCAGGCGCGCTTCGGCGCGGCGCTGGACGCAGAGGCAGAGGAAGCCTGCGCCGAACTCGCGCCGATGCTTAAGGGCCTCAGCCGCGAACGCGTCGCGATGGAGCTGACCGCGATCCTCGCCCTGCCCGATCCCGCGCCGACGATCGCCCGGATGCACGAGCATGGCGTGCTGCCGGTGATCCTGCCCGAAGCGGGTGAAGACCAGATCGCCGCGCTCGAACAGCTGGTCGCGACCGAAGCCGCCTGTGAGGCTTCGCCCGACCTGATCGTGCGGCTCTCCGCCCTGTTGCCGGCGGACGGGAGCATTGCCGAAACGGTCGCCGCGCGGCTGCGCCTCTCGCGTAAGCACCGCGATCTGCTGGTGTGCCTCGCGGCGCGTGAGGCGAGCGATGCGGAGGCCCCCAAGGCGCTTGCCTATACGCATGGCAGCGCCTGCGCGGCGGGCCGCCTGCTGCTTGGCGGCAGCGATCCCCGCGTGATCGCCGGGTGGGAAATTCCGCAACTGCCGCTCAAGGGCGGCGAGATCGTCGCGCGCGGGCTGAGCGGAGCCGACGTGTCCAAAACCCTGCGCGCGGTCGAGGCGCGATGGGTCGCCGAGGAATTTCCCGACCGCGCCCGGGTGCTCGCGCTGCTGGACGAGCTTTTGCAAAGCCGAACAAGCTCTTAAGCTTGCCTTCAGGCGCAACTATCTAATACTATTCCCGACGCAGCAAGACGGCGCGTCGGTGTCTATCAGCCCCGCCCCGGTTGACATCATTTAGCCGCATTTACATACCGACCCACCTCGGAAGTGGCCCTTTTGGGGCCTTTTGTCGCCATCTGGCGGGAGCATCTGCCGGGATCAGCCGTTTCAGTGGGGCAAGTCCCCACCCCGCGGGCCGTCGTTTCGGCGATCGACCCGCGCCACAAGGAGAGTAAGATTATGAAGTTCAAGACCGCATTCGCAGCCGCCGCCGCGCTCACGCTGGCCACCGCCGCCAACGCCCAGGTGGGCCCCGAAGTCGGCGCGACCGTCTACGGCCCCGAAGGCAACACGGTCGGCACCATCGAAGCGATGCAGGATGGCGTCGTGGTCGTGAACACCGGCACCTACACCGCTCCCGTCCCCGCCAACGCGTTCGGCGAAGGCCCCGAAGGCCCGATCGTGTCGGTCACCAAGGACCAGCTCAACGCGATGATGGCCGAGCAGGAAAAGCAGATGATCGCCGCGCGTGACGCCGCGCTGATCGAAAACGCCACCGTGCTGACCGCCGATGGCGTCGAAATCGGCACCGTCACCTCGATCGACGGCGACAATGCCATCGTGACGCTGGAAGACGGCCCCGTCAGCCTGATGCGCGACCAGTTCGCCACCAACGAAACCGGCGCGTTGATCGTGCTGGCGACCAAGGATCAGCTGATGGCCGCGCTCAACGGCGGGAGCGTCGAAGGCGGCGAAGCGATGGAAGCCGACGCCGAGTAAGCGTCAGCCACAAGTTTCCCTCGGGGCCACCATCTCGAGGGTCGCAAGAGGCGGGTCGTGTGCCGAAAGGCGCGCGGCCCGCCTTTGGTTTGGGGAGAACCCGGACTTTGGCAGGCGCACCATTCGCGCGCCCGCTTGGCTTAGAAGCGGTTATCCCGCGGGAAGCCCTGCGGCGGCATGCGGCCTGCGCCGCCGCGCGCGACCTTCCATTGCCACATCTCCATTTCGGTGCGGGTGCGCTCGCCCGTCCCGCCCATCTGCCAGCTGAGGCCTTCCTCCAGCCGGAAGGTGGTGACGTCGGCCATCCCGCCATCGCGGTAGCGTTGCAGCTGGACGCCCTGCCCGCGGCTCATCTCGGGCATTTCCTCCAGGTTGAACACCACCAGCTTGCGGTTGTCGCCCACGACCGCGACGTGATCGTGCCCCTCGCCGATATGCGCCACCCGGGCGAGCTTGGCGTCGCCCTTCAGCGTCATCACCGCGCGGCCCTTGCGCGTCTCGGCGAGCAGATCGTCCGACTTGATGACGAAGCCCTTGCCCAGCGTGCTCGCCAGCAGCAGCCGCTCACCGGGCTTGTGTGCCCAAGCAGAGACGATGTGCGCGCCATTGTCGATGTCGACCATCGTGCGCACCGGCTCGCCGAAACCGCGCGCGCCGGGCAGCTTGTCCGCGCCCAGCGTGTAGAAGCGCCCGTCGTCGGTCGCGATCAGCAGCTTGTCGGTGGTCTGCGCATGGAAGGCGAAGGCGAGTTCGTCACCTTCTTTGAACTTCCATTCCTGCGACAGGTCTGCATGCCCCTTCGCCGCACGGATCCAGCCGCGCGCGGAGAGGATCACCGTGGTCGGTTCCTTCTCGATCATCGCGTCCATGCTGAATTCAACCGTCGGCTCCGCCTCGTCGATGGTGGTGCGGCGCGCGCCCAGCGCGGTATCCTTGCCGTATTCCTTGCGCAAGGCATTGAGATCGCGCTTCAGCCGCGTGCGCTGGCGCGCCGGGCTGTCGAGCAGCTTCTGAAGCTCGTCCTGCTCCTTAAGCAGGTCGTCCTTCTCCTGCCGCAGCTGCATTTCCTCGAGCTTGCGCAAACTGCGCAGCCGCATGTTGAGGATCGCTTCGGTCTGCCGGTCGGTCAGGCCGAATTCGGCCATCATCACGGGCTTTGGCTCGTCCTCGGTGCGGATGATCTCGATCACCCGGTCGAGGTTGAGGAAGGCGATGATATAGCCTTCGAGCAGTTCCAGCCGGTCCGCGATCTTGGCCAGCCGGTGGCGGGTGCGGCGCTGGAGAATGTCGATCTGGCTCGCGATCCAGTTCTGCAGCAGCTCCTTGAGGCCCATCACCATCGGCGTGCGCGTCGCATCGAGCACGTTCATGTTCAGGCCGAAGCGCGTTTCCAGATCGGTCAGGCGGTAGAGCGATTCTTTCAGCAGCTCCGGATCGACATTGCGGCTGCGCGGGACGAGCACGATGCGGATCTGCTCGTCGCTTTCGTCGCGCACGTCCTCGAGGATCGGCACCTTCTTGTCGGCGATGACCTGCGCGATCTGCTCGATCAGCTTGCCCTTGGGCACCTGATACGGGATTTCGCTGATGATCAGCTGCCACTGTCCGCCGCCCAGCCGCTCGATCCCCGCATCGCGGTCGGCAGCGTTCTCGGCCTCGGCGGCATGGAAGCGCGCGCGGATGCGGAAGCTCCCGCGCCCGGTCTCGTAGGCCGCGCTGATGGTTTCCGGGCTGTCCACGATAAGCCCGCCCGTCGCCAAGTCAGGCCCCTGCACCAGCTGCATCAGCTCGGCATGCTCGACCGCCGGGTTCTCGATGACTTCCAGCGTCGCCTCGATCACCTCGTCGACATTGTGCGACGGGATGTTGGTCGCCATGCCCACCGCGATCCCGCTGGCCCCGTTGGCGAGCAGGTTCGGGAACAGGCCGGGGAAGATGACCGGCTCTTCTTCCTCGTTATTGTAGGTCGGCACGAAATCGACCGTGCCCTCGTCCAGCCCCGCCATCAGGCTGATCGCGGTCTTGGTCAGGCGCGCTTCGGTGTAGCGGGCGGCGGCGGCGTTATCGCCGTCGATATTGCCGAAGTTTCCCTGCCCCTCGACCAGCGGATATCGCAGCGCGAATGGCTGCGCGAGACGAACCATCGCGTCGTACACGGCCGTGTCGCCATGCGGGTGGTACTTGCCCAGCACCTCGCCGACCACGCGGGCGGACTTCTTGTAAGCGCTGTCAGGCGAGAGGCGCAGCTGGCGCATCGCCCACAGCAGGCGGCGGTGGACCGGCTTCAGCCCGTCGCGCAGATCGGGCAGCGAGCGTGCGGTGATCGTCGACAGCGCATAGACGAGATAGCGCTCGGACAGCGCGGTCTCGAACGGCGCATCGACGATTGCAGCGGGGGAATCGGGCTCCGCGGGGCCCTGATCTTTGGAAGCCATCGGCTCGCCCTACCACCGGCTCGCCCTGGCCAGAAGCGCGGAACGCAAAGCTTTCCCCGCCCGTTTAGCCCGTGAAAGCACAATTGATACGAAAGGACTTCATCATGGCCAAACGCGTTATGATTCTCGCCACCAACGGCTTCGAACAGTCGGAACTCTTCGACCCCAAGAAGAACCTCGAAGATGCCGGCATCGAAACCGAACTGGTCAGCCTGGAATCCGGTGAAATCAAGGCCTGGGACAAGGACGACTGGGGCAAGACGATCACAGTCGACAAGACCGTGGACGACGTTGCCAACTGCGAAGGCTACGACGCCCTCCTTCTTCCCGGCGGCCAGATCAACCCCGACCTGCTGCGCGTGAACGACCGCGCGGTCGCCATCGTCCGCGAGTTCAACGCTGCGGGCAAGCCGATTGCAGCGATCTGCCACGCGCCGTGGATGCTGATCGAAGCGGGCCTGGTCGAAGGCAAGACGCTGACCAGCTACCACTCGATCCGCACCGACATGAAGAATGCGGGCGCGAACGTGGTCGATCAGGAAGTCGCCGAGGACGGCAACCTCATCACCAGCCGCAATCCGGACGACATCCCCGCCTTCTCGGACCGCCTGATCAGCCGCGTGCTGGAGAAGGTGCCCGAAAACGCCTAAGCTTCTGAGAAGCTGATAAAACCCGGGCCCGGTCGCAGAGATGCGGCCGGGCTTTTTGCTACGCGCTTGCCAATATGGCGAGAATGAGGCACGATTGTGGCCACAATGTGATGGCCACATTGGAATGGGGAGAGAACTGATGGCCTTTCGTTCTTCGCTGCTTCTCGTGTCCGCCGCCGCCCTCGCGCTGGCCGCGTGTTCCGACAATTCCGCCTCAGAGACGACCGAAGCCGTCACCACGATGGATGTCGCCGAAGCGGACGCGATGGAGGCACCGTTGGCGGAAAGCGCTGCGGGCGAGGCGATCTCCACGCCGGACATCCCCGCCGCCGCTCCCAAGATCGCCTATGTCTATTCCTACGGATTCCGGGTGGAGCGCGACGCGATCGCACCCCTGCAGGAACGCCATGCCGACATGTGCGCCAATCTCGGCCCGCTGACCTGTCAGGTCCGCTCGATGAGCCAGAGCGGGGCCGACGATGATTACGGCTATGGTGAGCTCGAACTTTCCGTCGCGGCGGACAAGGCGCGCGATTTCGGGCGCAAGCTGGCCGGTGCGGTCGAGGCCGAAGGCGGCGAGCAGGTCTCCTCCACCATCGAGGGAGAGGATCTGTCGAAACAGATCGTCGACACCGAAGCGCGCCTGCGCAGCCGCGAAGTGCTGCGCGACAGGCTGATGGAAGTGCTGCGCACCCGCAAAGGCAGCGTGCAGGAACTGGTCGAGGCCGAACGCGGCGTCGCGCAGGTCAATGAAGAGATCGACCAGGCGCGCAGCTGGCTGCAGGAAATGCGCGGCCGGGTGGCCTATTCGCGGATCACCGTGACCTACCAGAGCCAGGGCGCAGGCCCGGGCAGCTTCGTCGAGCCGATCCGCAGGGCGGTAAGCTCGATCGGGCCGGTCGCGGGCAATGTGATCGGGGGGCTGATCCTGCTGCTGACGATCTTCGCGCCGCTCGGCCTGATCGGTTACGGCCTGTGGCGGCTATTCCGCTGGTTGCGGCGGCGCGAGGAAAGCACCGCCAGCAAGGACTAACGCCCGCTCATATCGTGCGCATCGGCCGGGATGGTGACTTCCAGCCCGTCGAACGCATCGGTCAGCGTGATCTGGCACGAGAGGCGGCTCGTCGGGCGCACGCCATAGGCGAGGTCGAGCATGTCTTCCTCGTCCTCGCTCGCTTCGGGCAGCTGGGCGAACCATTCCTTCGCGACCAGCACGTGGCAGGTGGAACAGGCCATCTGCCCCTCGCAGGTGCCCTCCAGCGGCATGCCTGCCGCCTGCGCGACGCGCAGCAGCACGTCGCCCGCCTGCGCCTCGGCCTCGACCCGTTCGCCGTTCGACTTGATGAAGGTGACTTTCATCTTTGCGAGGATGCCGCTTCGAGGATGATCGAGCAAGCGCGCTGCATATCCTCGCGCGTGGTATAGCGTCCCCAGCCCAGCCGGATCGAGGATTTCGCCTGCGCATCGCTCAGCCCGATGGCGCGCAGCACGTGGCTCGTCCGGCCCGACCCGCTGGCGCAGGCCGACCCGGCGGAGAACATGACTTCGCGGCATTCGCTCATCAGCCGGGCGACGTCGAGGCCGTCCTTCCGGATGTTGAGATTGCCGTGCCACCGCTGCTCCGCACTGCCGTTGAGCGTCCAGCCGGAGAAGGCGTCGCGGGCGATCTGCCATAGGCTTTCGATGTGCGCCGCGTCCTCTTGCTGCCGCTCCACCGCGAGCGCCGCGGCCGCGCCGAACCCCGCGCACAAAGCAGGCGAGAGCGTGCCCGAGCGCAGGCCCTGCTCCTGCCCGCCACCCTCGACATGCGGGATCAGCGACAGGCCATCGCGCACCCACAGCGCACCGATCCCCTTGGGCCCGTGCAGCTTGTGCGCGCTGACGGCGATCATGTCGGCCTGTTGCGGTAGCGCGATCTTTCCCGCCGCCTGCACGCCGTCGACCAGCAGCAGCGCGCCGGTTTCCTTGGCTCGTTTCGCCATCTCGGCGATGGGCTGGATCGTGCCGATCTCGTTATTGACCTGCATCATCGCGAGCAGGCCGACATATCTGGGCATGTCGACGTCGGGTGCGATCACGCCATCCGCGCCGACCGGCAGTTCGGTCCAGTTGCCAATCGCCTTGACCGTATCGATCACCGCCGCGTGCTCGATCGCGCTGAAGGCGATGTGCTCGCCCGAGCGGACCGCCGCATTGCCCCGGATCGCGAGGTTGAGCGCTTCTGTGGCGCTGCCGGTAAAGATCACCTGACCACCGGGGGGAAAGAGCTTAGCCACCTGCTCGCGCGCCACCTGGACCGCTGCGGCTGCCATCCGACCCATGCGGTGCGGGCTGTGCGGATTACCGAAGGTGTCGGAATCGGGCCCGCCGAGCCACGCGAGCATCGCGTCGCGCGCTTCAGGCGCGAGCGGGGTGGTGGCCTGGTAGTCGAGGTAGATCATGCTGTTGCTCTTATCCTTCCCGCTACGTCGCCCCGGACTTGATCCGGGGCAAGGCTTTCTTCGGTTGCGACGGAAAAGAAAGCGGGACCCCGGATCAAGTCCGGGGTGACGGTGGGGTTTTAGGTGAGGCTGCGCCAGGCCTCCGCAAACGCATCCAGTTCCTCCGGCGTCGAGCTCCACCCCATGCTGACCCGGATCGTGCGCGCGGCGACATCATCGGGCACACCGAACGCATCGAGCACGCGGCTTTTCTTGAGCGTGCCCGAGGAACACGCGCTGCCTGCGGAGACGGCAAAGCCCATCGAGTCGAGGCGGATCAGCTGGGCTTGGGCGGACATGGTTGGGTGGGCGACGGCGATGATGTGAGAGCAGTGCATGCCCATCCGCAGAACTTCACCCTGTCGGAACAGCTCGTTCTTGAAGTCGAATTGCTGCTCGACTGTCGTAGCCCAATTCTCGATATCTCCTGCCTCTAGCGCAGCTGCCATGCCGAGAATATCGGGCAGGTTCTCGGTCCCCCGCCGATATCCGCGTTCGTGACCACCGCTCGGCTTGAGCATCGCGAAGTCGCGCACCAGCAGCGCGCCAACGCCGATCGGTCCACCGAACTTGTGGGCCGAGACGATGGCCATATCGCAATCGGGCAGCGGCATTTTCCCGGCGCTCTGTGCGCAATCGACAAGCAGCAGCCCTCCGTGGTCGCGAACCACTTCGGCTATCGCCTCGATGTTCTGGATCGTCCCGGTTTCCGAATTGACGTGCTGAACAGCCACGAGAGAACGATTTTCTTTTCCTTCAACGATGGACGACGGCTCAATGAGCTTGGTGAGGACCTCCAGATCGAGCTCGCCCTCATCGCTTACGGGGATCGAGGGAACGTCACGGCCTCCGACAAAGCCGTAAATGGCATCATGCTCGACCGCGCTGACGGCTTCATTGATCACAGCGGCATGATCGAAAGCGAGCAATGCACTCTCGCTCGCTCCGCTGGTAAAGATTACCTCGCCTTCCCAAGCCAGCGCTGCCTTCACCCGTGCGCGGGCATCCTCCAGCGCCTGCTTGGCACGGCGCCCCTCGGCGTGGGGAGACGAAGGATTGGCCCAGAGCGCAAACCCCTCCTCCATCGCGGCCTTTGCCTCGGGGCGGAGCGGCGAGGTGGCGGCGTGGTCGAGATAGATGCGGGGGCGCGCCATCAGATGCGCGAAGTAATTGCGAAATGCGGCATAAAGCCTATATAGCCGCGCACCCGGCGCGCGCCACCGCCCAATAGGCAGACGCGTGCGCCAGCCCAGCTATTTCCGGATCACAGCACCCATGCCCACCGTCATCTTCCCCGGCCCCGAAGGCCGCCTCGAAGGCCGTTTCTCGCCCCCGCCGCGCCCGCGTGCGCCGGTCGCGCTGATCCTCCACCCGCACCCGCAGGGCGGCGGCACGATGAACGAGCGCAATACGCAGGCCCTCTACAAGACCTTCGTCGATCGCGGCTTCGCGACTTTGCGTTTCAATTTCCGCGGCGTGGGCCGCAGCCAGGGCAGCTTCGACAACGGCATCGGCGAATTGTCCGACGCGGCCAGCGCGCTCGACTGGATCCAGTCGATCCACGAGGAAGCGCAGGTCACTTGGGTGGCTGGCGTATCCTTCGGCGCGCTGATCGGCATGCAGCTGCTGATGCGCCGCCCGGAAATTCGCGGCTTTATCTCGGTCG
The DNA here is from genome assembly GCF_019857185.1 of Alteriqipengyuania abyssalis. GTDB lineage: Bacteria > Pseudomonadota > Alphaproteobacteria > Sphingomonadales > Sphingomonadaceae > Alteriqipengyuania > Alteriqipengyuania abyssalis. The sequence goes on from NZ_JAHWXP010000001.1 coordinate 972,962, forward strand.
GTGCGCCGGCGAGCATGTACGACTTCAGCTTCCTCGCGCCGTGCCCCGCCAGCGGCATCTTCGTCCACGGCGCGGCCGATACGGTGGTGCCCCCGCCTGCGGTCACCAAGCTGGTCGAGAAGCTGCGGACGCAGAAGCACATCACCATCCACCACGAGGAAATCCCGCGTGCGAACCATTTCTTCGAGAAGGAGCACGACGAGATGATGGGTGCGGTGAACAACTACCTCGACTTCCGGCTCGATCCCTCCTGCCCGATCCGCTGATCGCGCAGGCCTGAGGGCCGGCCCGACACGGTTAATCGCCAATCGCCTCCCCCTGCGCGCGGCCCCCGCGGGGCGGCAGGTCGTGTCGCAATTCGATCCTGATTTGAAACGTTATACCATCTAGCGCCCGTTAATAGTCATAGTGTATCATCTCTTTGAAGGCGGCCCGAAGCTGCCCGGAAAAAACAGGAGAGATGTCCATGGCTTACACCTATGCCAACCAGACGCAGAACCGGCTCCCCGCCATTCTGGGTGTGGCCGGAGTGCACGCCGGGATCGGCGCGCTGCTGATCTACGGCCTCGCATCGGGCGAGTTCGAGAAGATCGTTCAGCCGCCGCTCGAAGGCGGCCAGATCGAGCTGCCGCCACCCCCGCCGCCGCCCGAGCCGGTCGACCAGCCGCAGGTCGAAACCCCGCCTTCGGCACGCGATGTGGTCGCACCCAAGCCGCCCTTGGATGTCTCGACCAATCCGCCGCGCGTCGACACCAGCGGCATCATCCTGCCGCCTGCGCCGCCGCAGCCTTTGCCGCTGCCCAGCGTTACCCCCACGCTCGCGCCGCCGCCCCCGCCCAGCCCCGCGCCCAGCTTCGACCCGATGCCGGCGCGGCCCGCGAACAATGCGGGCAGCTGGGTAACGCAGAGCGATTATCGCAGCAGCTGGATCTCGCGCGATTACGCGGGCACGGTCGGCTTTAGGCTGAATGTCGGCGCGAGTGGCCGGGTGGAAGGCTGCTCGGTCACGCAATCTTCCGGCGTCGCCGCGCTGGACGAGGCGACCTGCCAGCTGGTCACCCGCCGGGCACGGTTCGATCCGGCCAAGAACGGCCAGGGCCGCGCGGTTGCGGGCAGCTATAACGGCGCGGTGCGCTGGCAGCTGCCCGACTGATAGACGCGCCGCCTACCCTCCGATTCCCTCGGCCGTCGCGGTGTCCACCGGCGCCCGGCCCTGGGAATCGGGGATGGTCCAGATCGCCACGTTGAGCAGCGCAACCAGCGCGGCGACCACCATCAGCCCCGCCTGCTTGCGAAAGCCGCGGCGGAACAGGATGAACGCGCCAGCAATCAGGGCGAATGCGGCGAGGACCAGCAGCGAGAGTACGAGGTTGAGCATCCCCCTTCCCTAGCGCCACAGCGATTGACGGGGAAGCGGCACGGTTCCATCGTCCGCCGCCATGACAAACTTCACCCTCACCCGCCGCCAGACCCTCGCCGGGCTCACCGCCACCACCGCCCTGACGCTGGGTGGCTGCGCCGCCAGCCGCACCGGCCCTTCACTGCGATCCATGACCCTCGCACCCGACGAATGGCTCGACGACGTTTCCTACGGCATGCTGAAATATGAGCCGGAGCGGGCGACCAGCCTGGGCGTGGATACCGGCGATTACGCCGAATGGCGCGGGATGCTGGAAGATCAGTCGATCGCCGGGCAGCGCGAATATGGCGCCTATCTGCGCTGGGTCGTCGGCCAGATGGAAGGCCTCGACGAAAGCGGCCTTACGCCCGACCAGCAGACCAGTTTCGAAGTCGTGCGCAGCGCTTTTTCGACCGCCGCCGAAGGGTTCGACCAGCCCTATGGCGATGTCGCAGTCGGCAGCTGGCGCAACGCGCCTTACGTCGTGATCCAGAATGTCGGGACATACCTCGACATGCCGCGCTTCATGGATTCCTCGCAGCCGCTCGCAGACGAAGCCGACACCGGATATTATCTCGACCGGCTCGCCAGCGTGGATACCGCGCTTAACGGTGAGCTGGAGCGGCTGGAAAAGGCGCGCAGCCTCGGCGTGATCCCGCCCGACTTCCTGCTCGACAAGGCGATCGCCGCGATGGAAGCGAGCATCGAGTCGGCGCCTTCGGACTATGTCGGTCCGCTCGAAAAAGCGCCCGAGGCGATCCGCGCCTCCGCGATGACGACCGCCCGACGTGTGACCGAGCAAAGAATCGTCCCCGCGCTCCAGCGCCAGCTCGCCGAACTGAAGACCGAGCGCGCGCGGGCCAAGTCCAACGCGGGCATGTGGGCGCAGCCCGGCGGGCCGGACTGGTACGCTTGGGCGCTCAAGGCCAGCACCACGACGACGCTCTCGCCCGACGAAATTCACGAACAGGGGCTGCAGGAGCTCGAAGCGCTGCACGCGCGGATGGACCCGATCCTGCGCGACATCGGCTATGACAGCGGCACGGTGGGCGAGCGGATGCAGGCTCTCAGCAGCGACAAGCGCTACCAGTTTGCCGAGGGCGATCCGGGCCGCAAGCAGATCATGGACTTCATCCATGATCGGATCGACTGGATCACCGCGCAGATGCCGCGCGCCTTCAACGAGCTGGTCGAGCCCAATGTCGAGGTGCGCCGCCTGCCGCTCGCCGAAGAACCCGGCGCACCCGGTGCCTATGGCGGCGCGGGTAGCAAGGACGGATCGATCCCCGCACGCATGTGGATCAATCTGCGCACCACGGACCTCCATCGCAAATACGACCTCGCCGACCTCACCTATCACGAGTCCATTCCCGGTCATGCGTGGGAAGGCACCTTCTCCAACCGCCTGCCGCTGATCCGCTCCATCCTGGCGTTCAACGCCTTCTCCGAAGGCTGGGCTTTGTATGCGGAGCAGTTGGCCGACGAGCTCGGCGCCTACGACGATTTCCAGGTCGGTCGTCTCGGCTACCTGCAATCCCTCGCCTTCCGCGCCTGCCGCCTGGTGGTCGACACCGGGCTGCACCACAAGCGCTGGACCCGCGAACAGGGCCGCCAGTTCTTCGTCGAGCGCAATGGAAGCAAGGCGGAGGAAGTGGCGAGCGAGGTCGACCGCTATTGCAGCTGGCCGGGCCAGGCCTGCGGCTACAAGATCGGTCATTCGCAGATCGTGCGCCAGCGCGAGCGCGCGAAGCGCGAAATGGGTGACGCCTATGATTTCAAGGGCTTCAACACGGCGGTAATCCTCGGCGGCAATTCCCCGCTGGACGTCGTGGAAAAGACCGTCACACGCTATATATCCACCGCCGGATAGCGGCGCATGACAGGAACCGGGCGCGATGGAAACTTTCGGAGACGATCTCGAAACCATGCGCCGGGTTCCGCTGGCGGATGAGCATGTCGCGGCGATCTGCGAGATCGGGCGCGAATGCAGCTATGCGGCGGGCGAAATGGTCGCCGAGCTTGGCTCGCCGATGGACCGCTTCGTCTATGTGATCGAGGGCGAGATCGAAGTCGTCGATCCGTATAGCGGGGAGCGGATGCTGCCCTCCACGCTCGGGCCGACGCAGTTCATGGGCGAAATCGCCTTCCTCAACGGCGGCACCAACATGCTGGGGATGCGCGCCGCGAAGCCGACGCGCACGATCGAGGCTCCGCGCGATGCCATGCTGGAGCTGATGGCGCGGGTGCCCGAGCTCTCCGACCATATCATCACCGTGTTCTCCGCCCGCAGGCGGCGCCAGTTCGAGCAGAGCAACAGCGGGATCAAGCTGATCGGCGCGGACCGCGATCCGCGCATCCAGCAATGCGAGCGCTTCCTCAGCCGCAACCGCATTCCCTTCCAGAGCTACGACCTCGACAGCAGTGACACCGAAGCCAGCCGGTTGTGCAGCCTGGTCGATCACGAGCCGGCTGTGATCCTCGGCAAGGATCGCCCGCTCGACGACCCGAGCCCGCGTGCCCTCGCGCAGGCGCTCAACCTCGATCTGGCGATCGGGGAGGGTGAAACGGTCGACCTGTTGATCGTCGGTGCGGGGCCGTCGGGTGTCGCAGCGGCTGTGTATGCCGGGGCCGAAGGGATGAGCGCGCTGGTGGTGGAGGATACCGCAATCGGCGGGCAGGCCGGGACCAGCAGCCGGATCGAGAACTACATGGGCTTCCCCACCGGGATCAGCGGATCGGACCTGATCTATCGCGGGCAGATTCAGGCACTGAAATTCGGCACCCGCTTCGCCATGCCGCGCCGGGTCGAGGCGCTGGAGGAGATGCCAGACGGCACCTTCTGCGCCACGCTCGACCATGGCGAGCGGCTGTGCGCCCGCGCGGTGCTGGTCGCCACCGGCGTGCAATATCGCCGCCTCCCGATCAATCGGCTGGAAGAGCTGGAGGGCGCTGGCGTATTCTACGCCGCGACAGAGATGGAGGCGCGCTTCTGCCGCAATACCGAAGTCGTGGTGGTCGGCGGAGGCAATTCCGCCGGGCAGGCGGCGATGTACCTCTCGCGCGCGGCCAAGTGCGTGCACGTGGTGGTGCGCGGCACCTCGCTCGCGGCGTCGATGTCGGACTACCTATCGCGCAGGCTGGAGGCCGATACCCGGGTGCAGCTGCATTACGAGACCACGGTTTCGCAGCTGCACGGGGCGGATCATCTCGACGCGATCACGCTCGACACCCCCGACGGGCAGCGGCGGATCGAATCGCGCGCGCTGTTCATCATGATCGGCGCAGCCCCCAATACCGACTGGCTCGCCGAACATATTGATCTGGACGAGCGGGGTTTCGTGCTGACGGGGGAAAAGGTCGGCCGCGACTCGCCCTACGAGACTTCCAAGCCCGGCATCTTCGCGGTCGGCGATGTCCGCGCAGGATCGGTCAAGCGGGTGGCCAGCGGGGTCGGCGAAGGGTCGGTCGTTGTCAGCCGCATCTGGGCGCATGTAGACCAGCTGCGCCGCGCGGAGGCGATCGGCGCCGCGGCCTAGCCGCCGGTGGCGCTGGCGTCCGGCTCGGCCTCGCGCGGGACCAGCCGCACCTCGAACATGGTCGGCCACAGCTTGCCGGTGACGAACCAGCGACCGCTCGCCGGATCATGCGCGATCCCGTTGAGCACCGCGCCGTTCCGGACCGCGCCGTTCTGCGCCGCATCGACCTCCGCCACCAGCGGGCTCAGGTCGACGATCCGGCGGATCGTGCCATCCGCCGGGTCGATCCCGACGATCACCTGACTGTACCACTGGTTGGCCCAGATCAGCCCGTCGGCCGCCTCAAGCTCGTTCAAGCGGGCGATCGGTCTGCCATCCAGCGTCACCTCCACCTCACGCTCGACCGCGTAGGTTTCGGGGTCGAGAAAGCGCAGCGTCGCACTGCCGTCGGATGCGACCAGCATGCTGTCCACCGCGGTCAGGCCCCAGCCTTCGAACGGAAATGGATCGCTGCGCACCGGCTCCAGCGTGTCGAGCGACCAGCGGTGGATCACCCGGTCCATCCAGGTGAGGCTGACCAGCTCGTCACCCCACAGTGCCATGCCTTCACCGAACTGATCCGCCGGGATCGCCTGCGCGGCGAGCACGTCGCCCGTTGCCAGATCGACCTTGCGGATCTGCGATTGGCCTTCCAGCCCGGTGCTCTCGTAAAGCTGCCCGTCGTGCCACAGCAGGCCTTGGGTAAAGGCGGCCGGATCGTGCGGATAGCGTGCGACGATCTCGGCATCGTAGATCGTTGCCGAGGGTGCGGGTCCGGGTTCGGCCTGGGTCTCGCCTGCCTGCTGTGCATGCACGGGCAGCGGCGCGAGAAAGGCCGCGGCCAGAGGAAGCGCGAGAGTGGAAATGCGTTTCATCATCGCGCCGGAAATGGCGCCAGTGAACCTGACCCGCGGCTGAAGCATGCAGGCCTTTGCGCCGTGCCGGTCACCTTTTGCCGAAAAACTTGCCTGCCATCCCGGTGATATCGTCGATCACGTCGCCATCGCCGTCCCTGTCGAGCATCTGGAGAATGCTCGCCGCTTGCGGATGCTCCTGCAACTGGCGGGCATATTCGCCCAGCGAGCCTTCACCGCCGATTTGCTGGACGATCTGGCTGAGGATGCCGGTATCCATCCCGGTCTTGGCGGCTGCCAGATCGACCGTATCACCGGGCTTGGTGTGCGCCTGACTGAGCGCCGCGATCGCCTTTTCCGCCATCGCCGGATCGATGCCGAGCTTGTCGGCCAGGTTCACCACATCATCCGGCGCGCCGCCGGTGCTTTTGAGAATGGAATCGAACAGGCTCATCAACGGCTCCTTCGTTCAGCAATGCGAACAGTGTGCTAGCGCGGCTAGATGTCGAATTTAGGGCCGCGAAGTGTGCGATGGCCTGCTGATGATCCAGAAACCCTTGTCGGCGCGGGATCGCTTTACCCGGCACAGCGGCTCGGCATCGGCGGAGATGTCGATCTCGCGCCCGTCGATCGTCTCCGCGAGCCAGAACACGAATGCCCCGTCGCCCTTCTCGTACTCGCGGGTTTCCTCCGCGTGAGTATCATCCGCAGCAAAGCGGAGGCGGTAACGGGTCATTGTGCGCAGGCCTTTCGCCACATCGTCGGTCTCGCGATTTGCGTGGGAGATGTAACGGACTACGCCGGTCGGCAGTCTTAAGAACCCAAACTAACTTCCAGTAATTTCATCGGTTTTCACGCCTATGCAGTTGGAAAAATCAGGGCCCCGCTCCGGCTTTCACCGTGCGGGGCCCCTCCTCTCCAACCGGGAAAGTCGTGTGCCTGCGGTCAGGCGACCTGGCGGGCGGGCTGCGGCGCCGCGTCGCGCACGCCCTGGTCGACATGCGCGGCGAAGGGCTGGAAATTGTTGACGAACAGCTGGACCAGCTTTTCCGCGGTCGCGTCGTATTCGTCCTTGTCGGCCCAGGTCGAACGCGGGTCGAGGATCGTCTGGTCGATGCCTTTTTCGGCCAGCGCAGGCACGCTCACCGGAACATCGAAGCCGAAATTGGCGTCCTTGCGATACTCGACGTCATCCAGCTTGCCCTCGAGCGCGGCATTGAGCAGCGCGCGGGTCGCTTTGATCGGCATCCGCGAGCCGACGCCGTACTTGCCGCCGGTCCAGCCGGTGTTGAGCAGCCAGCACTGGACCTCGCCCTTGGCGATCCGTTCCTTGAGCAGGTTGCCGTACACGCTCGGGTGGCGCGGCATGAAGGGCGCGCCGAAGCAGGTGGAGAAGGTCGCTTCCGGCTCGGTCACGCCGATTTCGGTGCCCGCGACCTTGGCGGTGTAGCCCGACAGGAAGTGGTACATTGCCTGATCGGGTGTCAGCCGCGCGATCGGAGGCAGCACGCCGAACGCGTCGGCGGTCAGCATGATCACGTTGCTCGGCACCGGGCCGAGGTTCTTCTCGCTGGTATTGGGGATCGAGCTCAGCGGATAAGCGCCGCGCGTGTTCTCGGCGAGCGAGTTGTCGTCGAGGTCGATCTCGCCGTTCTCGTCCATCACCACGTTTTCGAGGACGGTGCCCTCCATCTGCGTGGTGGCGAAAATCTCGGGCTCCGCCTCAGGGTTGAGGCGGATCATCTTGGCGTAGCAGCCGCCTTCGAAGTTGAAGACCGCATCGTCCGACCAGCCATGCTCGTCATCGCCGATCAGCGTGCGGCTGGCATCGGCGGACAGCGTCGTCTTGCCGGTGCCGGACAGGCCGAAGAACACCGCGGTCTTGCCGTCGGGGCCGATATTGGCCGAACAGTGCATCGGCATCACGCCCTTGGGCGGGAGCAGGTAGTTGAGCACGCCGAACACGCTCTTCTTCATCTCGCCCGCATATTTCGTGCCGCCGATCAGGATCAGCTTTTCCGAAAGGTTGACCGCGATCACGGTTTCGCTGCGGCAGCCGTGGCGTGCGGGGTCGGCCTTGAAGCTGGGCAGGTCGATGATGGTGTATTCGGGTACGAAGTCGGCCAGTTCCTCGGCGGTCGGGCGGACCAGCAGCGTGCGGATGAACTGGTTGTGCCAGGCGAGTTCGTTGATCACCCGCACATTCACCCGATACTCGGGCTGCGAACCGCCGAACAGGTCAGCGACATATAGCGCGTCCTTGTCGCCCAGCGCGGCGAAGAAATCTTCCTTCAGCGCGGCGAAGTGATCGGGCGTCATCGACGCATTGTTGTCCCACCACACGGTGCTCTCGGTCTCACCGTCGCGGACGATGAACTTGTCCTTCGCGCTGCGTCCGGTGTGCTTGCCGGTCTCGACCACCAGCGGCCCGTGCTTGGCCTTGCGTCCCTCGCCATTGGTCAGCGCATGCTCGGTCAGCTGCGCGGAATCGAGGTTGGCGTGGATGGTGGCACTGGTCGTGATACCCTGGTCGGCAAGGGTGTGGGACAAAGCTGCGGGCACGGCGGCCGTTCTCCTGAATGATACAATGATCGCGCGGCTGGCGGATCGCCGTCAAACCGGGCCGTCAAACCGGACGACTGCAGTCGATGCATACGAATGCAGGGTCTGGACGAGAATGCGCATAATCCCGCTTGCCCGACTCGTCAAACCGGGCGTCCGCGCATCATCAATCGGTGCACCATCGCCTGCCGGTGCGTTGTGGATAGAGCGCACACACGCTATTTCCGGCGCAAGAAGAGGAAACTGGTGCCCGGCATGGACCCGCAGACACATCCCCGCGAAACCCACAGCGGCGCATCCGCCCCCGCCACCGCGGCCGGAGGGCGTCGGGTCGTCGCGCTGGTCGACGATGATCGCAATATCCTGACCACGGTCTCGATCGCGTTGCAGGCCGAAGGGTTCGAGACGCGCGTCTATTCCGATGGCGAGACTGCGCTGCGCGCGCTGACCGACAATCCCCCCGACCTTGCCGTGTTCGACATCAAGATGCCGCGCATGGACGGGATGGAACTGCTCGCCAAGCTGCGCGAACGATCCGCCCTCCCCGTCATTTTCCTGACCAGCAAGGATGACGAGCGGGACGAGGAAGCCGGTTTCCAGATGGGCGCGGATGATTACATCTCCAAACCCTTCTCGCTGCGCCTGCTGGTTGCCCGCATCCGCGCGATCCTGCGCCGCAGCGGGCTGGAAGACGCCGCGCCGGAAGGCAGCGCCGACAGCCGGCTGAGCGAGGCGCGCGCCAGCTTCACCCGCGGGCGGCTGACGATGGACCCCGCACGCCATCAGGTGACCTGGGACGGCAAGCCGGTCTCGCTCACCGTGACCGAGTTCCTCCTGCTCGAAGCGCTCGCCCACCGTCCCGGCGTCATCAAGAGCCGCAACCAGCTGATGGATGCCGCATACCCGGACGACGTCTTCGTCGACGACCGGACGGTGGACAGCCATATCAAGCGGATGCGGAGGAAATTCCGCCAGGTCGATTCGAGCTTCGGCGCGATCGAGACGCTGTACGGGGCCGGTTACAGCTTCAGCGATGGCTGATTTGCCCAACGCTGGTGCCCATGGCTGACCGGGTCCGCGTGCGCCGCATCCCGCGCCCGCTGGAAGGCGGCGGCGTGTTCTCGCGCCTGTCGCTCACCGCGCGCATCCTCGCGGTCAACATCCTCCCCCTGCTGCTGCTGGGCGGCGGGATCGTCTATCTCGATTCCTACCGCGCCCAGCTGCTCGACGAGCGCTACAAGCTCGCCCGGATCGAGGCGCAGATTACCGCCGAAGCGCTGGCTGGGGCGACCCGCGCCCGGCAGGACGCTCTGCTGCTGCAGATCGGCAAGGAACAGGACATGCGGCTGCGCCTGTTCGATCCCGAGGGCAAGCTGATCGCCGACAGTTTCGAACTGGGCGAGCCGACCTTCACCCTCGACGATCCCACCGACGACCCGTTCGAACTGCGCTTCGCCCGCTTCCTCGACCAGATCGTGGACACGATGGTCAGCGCGCAGCCGGTGCCCCGCTATAACGAGCCCGAATCGAACAATGCCGATTCCTGGCCCGAGCTGCAGCGCGCCCGCGAACTCGGCATCTCGCAGATCGAGCTGCGTCAGGCGGCGGACCGTACACCCGTGATCACCGCAGCGGCCCCGGTGGGGCTGCAGGGCACCACGCTGCTGACCACCCGCAACGCGGTCGACATTACCGAATCGGTCCGCCGGGCACGCTCCACCCTGGGCACGGGCGTGTTCGTGACGCTGGCGGCATCGATTTTGCTCTCCCTGTTCCTCGCGCGGACGATCGTGACGCCGCTGCAAACCCTCTCCAAGGCGGCCCAGCGCGTGCGGCTGGGGCGCGAGCGCGAGGTGCAGGTGCCGCGCCTGCCCGACCGGCGCGACGAGATCGGCATGCTCGCCCGCGCGGTCGCCGATATGACCGACGCGCTGCGCCACCGGATCGACGCGGTCGAGCATTTCGCCGCCGACGTCGCGCACGAGATCAAGAACCCGCTCGCCAGCTTGCGCAGCGCGACCGAATCGCTCGGCACGGTGGAAGACCCTGCCCTGCGCGCCCAGCTGCTCGACATCGCGATCCACGACGTGCGCCGGATCGATCGGCTGGTCACCGAGATTTCCGACGCCAGCCGGATCGATGCCGAAATGTCGCGCGCGACCTTCTCCATAGTCGATCTGACCGTGCTGGTCGGCAATATCATCGAACGGCGGCGCAATCGCGGGCTCGACCAGGGGTGCGAGATCGCGTTCGAACATCCTCGCGGCAGCGCCCGCGTGCTCGGCGTGCCCGAGCGGCTGGAACGGGTGGTCGACAATCTGGTCGACAACGCGGTCTCCTTCTCGCCCGCAGGCGGCACGATCCGGATCGTGATTGCGCGGCAGGACGGCACGTTGTCGCTGATGGTGATGGATTCTGGCCCCGGCATCCCGCCCGAGGCGCGCGACAAGATTTTCGAGCGATTTCATTCGGATCGGCCCGAAAAAGAAGATTTCGGCCACCACAGCGGCCTGGGCCTCGCGATCGCGCGGACCATTGCCGAAGCGCACGAGGGAACGATGCGCGCAACCGACCGGCCCGATGGTGAACCGGGCGCGTGCCTGGTCCTGACGCTCCCCGTCGCACCGGCGGATGACTTGCCGACTGGCTAGGTGCGCGCATTAGGCCTTATCCCGCGCTATAATACGCGTTAGGCGGAAGGCCCGCGCCAGGTGGCGCCCCGCAACGGACACAGTAGCGCGCATGAGCGAACCGCAGAAACTGATGCTGGTCACCGGAATGTCCGGCGCGGGCAAGACGACGACCCTGCGCGTGCTGGAGGATCTCGGCTGGGAAGCGGTCGACAACTTCCCCGTCCGCCTGCTGCGCCCGCTGGTGCGCGAAGTGCTCGCCGGGGAAGACCGCGTGCCGCTGGCGATCGGGTTCGACACACGCACCCGCGGATTCGAGCCGCAAACCGTCATCTCAATCGTCAAGAGCCTGCAGGAACGCGAGGATCTGGCCCTTTCCACCCTGTTCATCGATTGCCGCAGTTCCGAGCTCGAGCGCCGCTACAACGAGACGCGTCGGCGCCATCCGCTGGCCAATGGCCGCACCGCACTCGACGGCATTCTCGCCGAGCGCGACCTGCTCGAACCCCTGCGCCGCTGGGCCGACATGTTGATCGACACCAGCCAGCTGGCGACCAACGAGCTGCAACAGTTCGTCCGCCAGAACTTCGGCACCGACGGCGCGCCGCAAATCGCGGTGACCGTGTCCAGCTTCGGCTTCGCCCGGGGGATGCCGCCGCTGGCCGATCTGGTGTTCGACATGCGCTTCCTCGACAATCCGCACTGGGTCGAGGATCTGCGCGAGCAGACCGGGCTGGACGAGGATGTCGCGAACTTCCTCCACCAGACCGACGGATTCGAGGACAACTTCACCCGCATCCGCGAGCTGCTGATGGACCTGCTGCCGCGCTACGGCGCGCAGGGCAAAAGCTATGTCCACATCGCATTCGGCTGCACCGGGGGACGTCACCGGTCGGTCTATACGGCGGAGCGGATGGCCGCTGCGCTGCGCGATGCGGGCTATTCGCCCACGATCAGCCACCGCAATCTGGCAAGCCGGGCGACCGATACTGTGGAAATGCAGACCGCATGAGGCACCCCGGCGTTCTCGTTGGGCCTTGCCTTGGGCGTGTGTGCTTATAGACACGGGCACCATGATTGGCCTTATCCTGGTGACGCATGGACAGCTCGCGCGCGAATTCGTGGCAGCGATGGAGCATGTCGTCGGCCCGCAGGACGCGATCTCCTCGGTCTGCATCGGTCCACAGGACGATGCCGAGGAATGCCGCGCCCAGATTCGCGACCAGATCGGCGAGGTCGATCGCGGTGAAGGCGTGATCATCCTGACCGACCTGTTCGGCGGAACGCCCTCCAACCTCGCGATCTCGCTACTCGAGGAAGGGCGCGTCGAGGTCATCGCGGGGATCAACCTGCCGATGCTGATCCGGCTGGCGCGGGCGCGCGAGGCGATGCCGGTGGCAGAGGCGGTGCGCGCGGCACGCGATGCGGGCCGCAACTACATCACCATCGCTTCGGAATTCCTCGCCCGGCCGAGCGACGAGATCAAGGCGGCGGGCAAATGAGCGAGCTGCGCAAGACCATCACCATCGTCAACCAGCGCGGCCTGCACGCGCGGGCCAGCGCCAAGCTGGTCGAGGTGACCACCCGCTGGCCCGAGGTGACCGAGATCCAGGTCGCCAAGGACGGGCGCGCGGTCGACGGGCGCTCCATCCTCGACCTGATGATGCTGGGCGCGGCGCGCGGCGACGAGATCGAGCTGATCGTCGCGGGCGAAGATGCCGAGGCGGCGATGGCCGAGATCGCCCAGCTGGTCGAAACCGGTTTCGGCGAAGAGTAGGCGCGCGCGCCTGCCTTCCCCCACATCCGTCATGCCCCGTCGCGAGATCACCAGCTATTCCAACCCCACGATCAAGGCGCTGCGTTCGCTGCGGGAGAAGAAGCACCGCCAGCGCGAACGGCGCTTCCTCGCCGAAGGGCTGCGCCTGCTGACCGATGCGCGCGAATCGGGCCGTGTGCCGGAAGTGCTGGTGATGGCCAGCAAGCGTGATCCCCATCCGCTGATCGACGCGCTCGAACACGCGGTGGAGGCGGCGGGCGGCGACGTGATCGAGACCACGCCCGACATCCTTTCCAAGATCACCGGCAAGGACAATCCGCAGGCGGTCGCGGGCGCGTTTGCCGAGTGGGATACCTCGCTCGACCGGATCGACCGAAACGCCGCGTCGATCTGGCTGGTCGCGCAGGCGCTGCGCGATCCCGGCAACCTCGGCACGATGCTGCGTACCGCCGATGCGGTGGGCGCAGGCGGACTGATCCTGATCGACGATTGCGCCGATCCCTTCGGCGTGGAGGCGGTGCGCGCCAGCATGGGCGCGATCTTCACGCAAAATCTGGCGCGCGCGCGGTGGGAGGAATTCCTGCCGTGGCTGCGTCAAGGATCGGGCCAGCTGGTCGCGGCCAGCTTGCGCGAGGCGGTGCCCTATCGCGGCGCGCCTTATGCGGGCCCGTGCTTTGTGATGGTCGGCAACGAATCACAGGGCCTGCCCGAAGCCTACGAGACGGCGTGCGACCTGCGCGTAACCATGCCGATGCGCGGGCGGGCGGACAGCCTGAATGCGGCGGTGGCAGCAGCGGTGCTGGCCTACGAGGTACTCGCCAGCCTCGAAGGATGACAGGGTGACACGTGTCACCCGGGTGTCACCCGGCAGGGGCGGCGACGTTCTCCAAGAGAAACAATGCCCTGCGGCGCGCGAATTGCGTCGGGGTGACAGATGCGCGTTTTAGGCGCGGCGGGGAAGCCAACGATTGCAAAGAACGATTGCGGTGTAGCCGATGCGTGAGATGTAGGAAATCCGCGCAGCCCCCTGCCACCCTCGTCATCCCGGGCTCGCCCCGGGATCCCGCTTCGACCCCCGGCAGCGCTTGAAGCAGCACCACCCCGGATCGGGGTTCAGGGTGACACTGGAGGTTGATCCCCGAGCCCGGTCAGTCGCCCGCGACGAAGGCGGTGATCGTCCACTTCCCGTCGATCCGGTTCACCGCGATCCGGTAGTCGACGATGCTGCGCAGCGCATGGTCGGCAATATAGCCCGCGGCACCATCCTGCGTGATCACGGCCTGATAGCCGGTCTGCTGGTCTGTCTCCTCGGGCCCGTCGACATACTGGTCGTCGTACCGGACCAGCGCCCAGTCCCAGCTGATCCGCTCGATCACGCGCGCGTCCTCGGCAGGGGCGAAGCGCAGCGGCACGTCGACCCCGGTGACGATCACGGTTTCGAACACCTCTCCGCCGAAGGTCTTGGTGAAATACCACGGGAAGGCAATGTAATCCGTGTCCTGCGCGCCATCCTCGCCGATACCGCAGCCCAGCTGCACCGCGCCGGCAAGGTCGCGCCAGCTGTTATAGGCCCCGGCATCGAGCCGCTTGCGCAGCTCCTCCACCCCCGAGCCACCACCGAAATCGAGCGTCACGTCCGGGTCGGTCAGAGCGATCAGCGCATCGGCATCGCGCAAGGTAATCGCGCGCTCCAGCCGCTGGAGAAACTCGGCATAGCCGGGCAGCCCGGTGCATTCGTCACGCGGCGCGAGCGGGCCGGGGCCCTCCTCCGAGCCCGCAGTCTGCGCGATGGCAGGCGCTGCGGCGAGGCCCACGGCAAGCAGTCCGGTCAAGATATTCATCGCCAACGCCCGCATAGAACCTCCGCAGCCACATCCCCAAGTCGTCCCGCGCCTGCCCGGGATCGGGCTTCTTCAGGTACCGCGCTAAAAGCAGCACTACCCCGGATCAAGTCCGGGGTGACGTGAATGAGAGATGGGTCGCTTGAGCTACGGCCTTGCGCCCCTCGCCGATTTCTACCCCAAATCGTCATCCCGGGCCTGACCCGGGATCAGGCTTCTTCTGCCCTACTCCGCCGCGTCGCGTTCGGCCTCGGTGCGGTCCTCGATCGCCGCGACATCTTCCGAAGTGTAGGTCGGTGTTTCAGCGATCTGGGGGATTTCCTCGATCTCGCGCTTGCCGATCTCGATGCCCTTTTCGGACAGGCGGCGCCCTGCGGAGAGGACATTGCGCTCGAAACTCCCGACGAACTTGTTGTAGTTCTTGACCGCGCTTTCGAGCCCGCCGCCGACGCGCTTCATGTGTTCGGCCGCGATGGCGAGACGGTCGTAGAGTTCACCGCCCGCCTTGCCGATCTCCATCGCTTCCTTGGCGATCGTGTCCTGCCGCCAGACCTGCGCGACCGTCCGCGCGATCGCAACCAGATTGGTAGGTGTGGCCAGCAAGACTTTGTTACGGAATGCAAAATCCCACAGTTCGGGATCGGCGTCGAGCGCGGCTGCAACGAAATGCTCGCCCGGCACGAACATCACGACATAGTCGGGCGCGTCGTCGAACTGGCTCTGGTAGCTTTTCGAGCCCAGCGTTTGCACATGGCCGCGCATGGACTTGGCGTGCAGGTCCAGATGCCGCTTGCGCTCCCCCTCATCCTCCGCCTCGAACGCGGCTTGGTAGGCATTCAATGAGACCTTGGCGTCGATGACCAGCTTCTTCGAGCCGGGCACGTTCACGATCGCGTCGGGCCGCAGCCGGCCCTCCGCCGTCTCCAGTGATTGTTCGAGGTTGAAGTCGGTGTGCTCTGACAACCCGCACTGCTCCAGCACGTTCTGCAGCGCCCGCTCGCCCCAGCGGCCGCGCGCCTTGGGCGCGTTGGTGAGCGAATTGCCCAGCCGCTGCGCCTCGCGCCGGACTTCCTCCTGCCCGAGCCGCATCTGCTCGATCTGCGCGGCGAGCGAGGAGAAGGCGTTGGTGCGCTTTTCCTCCAGCGCGGCGACCTGATCCTCGTACTTCTTGAGCCGGTCGCCCACCGGCGCGAGCAGCGCACGAATCTTCTCCTCGGAGGATTTCTCGGAATGGCCGAACCGCTCGTTCGCGCGCTCCAGAAATGCTTCCTGCGCCTTGGTCAGCACGGCGGATCCGGTGTTCTGGAATTCCTTGAGCAATTCCTCGCGCGCCTCGACCAGCAGGCGCTTCTGCTCGTCGAAATTGGCGGTCTTCTCTTTCAGAGTCGCCAGTTCCGAGGAGAGCGCGCCATTGGCCCGCCGCGCCTCTTCCAGCACGGTTTCGTGCCGCGCACGGGTGTCCTTGAGCTCCGCCTCCAGCGCATCGACCCGGGCGCCCTTCTCGCGCGCCGCCTCAAGTTCGGCATAGGCGCGCAGGTACTTGGCGTCGGTCTCCTTCGCCTCCCGCTCGCTCTCGGCCAGCCGCGTCTTCAGCTCAGCTGCCGGCCGGCCACCGAGATACCACCCGACGCCCAGCCCGATGAGCAGCGCCACGACACCCAGAATCGCATATTCCATAACCGGAACATAGCTGGAACGACGCCGCGCGCCAAGCCGCCGCGGGAACTATCCCCCGCCCGTTCCGCTACCTCTCATGAGAAGGAGAAAAACCGATGTCGATCAAGGAAATGATCAGCGAGCACCCGTCCGTCGGGGCCGATTACAACGAGCAGCTGGCCGAGGCGGTGAAGCACGCGATGTATTGCGCGGCGATCTGCAATTCGTGCGCCGATGCGTGCAATGCAGAGCAAGGCGACATGTCCGAATGCATCCGCAAATGCTCGGACTGTTCGGATATCTGTCAGGCGGTCAGCACGGTCGCGGCGCGGCGGACGCACGGCAACACGGCGGTGATCAAGTCGCTGCTCGAAGCCTGCATCCTCGCGTGCAAGGTCTGCGCCGAGGAATGCGCGAAGCACGACAATCCGCACTGCAAGCGCTGCGAGAAGATGTGCCGCGAGTGCATGGAAGACTGCGTGAAGGCGCTTCAGGGCATGGTTGCGGCGGCGTAAGCCCAACAAAGAGAACCCGTCGCCCCGGACCTGATCCAGGGGACGGGCTCTTGAAAACAAACCGCCAGAAGGTAGCTTTGCCCCGGATCAAGTCCGGGGCGACTTTTACCCTGAGGTGGTATTAAGCCGCGACGCGCAGCTTCTTGAGCTTCTTGAGCGCCATCTGGCGCTTGAGGCGGCTGAGGTGGTCGATGAACAGGATGCCTTCGAGGTGGTCCATCTCATGCTGAATGCAGGTGGCGAGCAGGCCCTCCATCGCCTCGGTATGCTCGTTCCCGTCGAGATCCTTCCAGCGGACCGTGCAGGTCGCCGGGCGATCAACGTCGGCATAGATGTCGGGGACCGAGAGGCAGCCTTCCTGATATGTGGCCAGCTCCTCGTTCGGGTCGAGGATTTCGGGGTTGATGAACACCCGCGGCTCTTTCTTGGTCGCCGGGTGGGTGTGCTTGTGCCCGTCATGGTCGCACTCGATCGGCTCTGCATCCGGGTCTTCGGGCTGCAGGTCGATCACGAGGATGCGCTTGGGCACGCCGACCTGGATCGCGGCGAGGCCGATGCCGTTGGCGGCGTACATCGTCTCGAACATGTCGTCGACGAGGGTGCGCAAATCGTCGTCGAACTCGCCCGCTTCGACGGGCTGGGAGACGGTTTTCAGCCGGGGGTCCGGCACTTCAAGGATTTCGCGGATAGCCATGGGGGCTCAGATAAGCGCGCTTCGCCCAGCTATCAAGCGGTTAGCCGAGCGGCCTCCGCGCCCGCAATGCCTGCGCCAAGGTTCCCTCGTCCAGATAGTCCAGCTCGCCGCCGACCGGCAAGCCATGCGCGAGTTGCGTGATGCGCACGGGAAAATCCTCCAGCCGCTCGGCGAGGTAATGGGCGGTGGTCTGCCCTTCGAGCGTAGCGTTCATCGCCAGCACCACCTCGTCCACCCCCGCTTCGACCCGCGCGAGCAGGCCGGGGATCGCGAGATCTTCGGGCCGCACGCCGTCGAGCGCGGAGAGCCGCCCGCCGAGCACGTGGAACGTGCCCGAGAACAGCTTCGCGCGGTCGAGCGCCCACAGGTCCGCCACATCCTCGACCACGCAAATCGACTTGGCATCACGCCGGGGATCGGAGCAGATGCCGCAGGGGTCTTGCGTGTCGACATTGCCGCAGATCCGGCATTCCTCCAGCGTGTCCTGAACGCTGAGCAGCGCGTCGAGCAGCGCGGGCAGCGCGGTTTCGCGCTTCTTGACCAGATGCAGCACCGCGCGCCGCGCCGAGCGCGGCCCCAGCCCGGGCAGGCGGGCGAGCGCGGATGCCAGTGTCTCGATCTCTTGCGATGCCATGAGGTGACAGATAGGGCGAGCACCCCTCCACAGCAAAGGTCGCCGCACAGCTTATGCGCATCGTCTTCATGGGAACGCCCGATTTCGCGGTGCCGACGCTGGAAGCGCTGGTTCACGCCGCGCATGAGGTGGTCTGTGTCTACACCCAGCCGCCGCGTAAGGCGGGCCGGGGCAAGAAGCTTCAGCCGACACCAGTGCATCAGGCGGCAGAGCGCCTCGGGATCGAGGTGCGCCACCCTGCTTCGCTGAAACCGCAGGAGGAGAAGGACGCGTTCGCCGCGCTCGATGTCGATGTCGGCGTGGTGGCCGCCTATGGGCTGATCCTGCCGCAGGCGGTGCTCGATGCGCCGACGCACGGCTGCCTCAACGTGCATGCCAGCATCCTGCCGCGCTGGCGCGGTGCTGCACCGATCCAGCGTGCGATCCTTGCAGGCGATATCGGCACCGGGGTCACCATTATGCAGATGGAGGCCGGGCTCGATACAGGGCCGATGCTGGCGACCGTGCGCACCCCGATCGACCGCAAGACCGCAGGCGACCTGACCGACGAACTGGCCGAGAAGGGCGCGCAATTGATGGTCGGCACCTTGCGCGAACTCTCCAAGCATATCCCGGTCGCGCAGGACGATACGGAAGCGACCCATGCGCCCAAGATCGACAAGGCCGAGGCCCGGCTCGACTGGACGCAGGACGCGGTTCAGGTGGAACGGCAGGTGCGCGCCTTCGCCCCGTGGCCGGGTGCTTTCTTCGAACATGAGGGTGCCGAGGGGATGGAACGCGTGAAGGTTCTCGCGGCAGAGATCGCGGAGGGTTCGGGCGCGCCCGGCACCGTGCTCGACGATGCGCTGACGGTGGCGTGCGGCAGTGGCGCGCTGCGGCTCACCCGCGTGCAGCGGGCGGGCAAGCCGGCGATGGATACGGCGGATTTCCAGCGCGGGCGTGCGATCGGCAAGGGCGCGCAGCTGGGTTCATGACAATGCCCGTTAGTTCCCCAGCCCGCGATTGACTTCGCCCCGCGACCGGGAAACGTCGCCCCACCATTCACTGGGGAGACGAGTATGAGACGGGCGGTGGCGATCACGATCGGTGCGGGCATGATCGCAGCGGGCACGGCGCTGGCGGCGTGCGGCGCAGCGGAACCCGGCGAGGCGGCTGGCGACAGCTTGCCAAGAGTCTCCTCTGCGGCCCCTGCCGATCTTTCCGACGGGCTGATCACCTGCGCCATGCCCGATTTCGACGGCAAGACCGGCCTGACCGTGACCGAGCGCTTCATCCTGATCGATGGCCAGCCGAAGCGCTATTCCGATTTCAACAACCAGGCCTTCGATCTTTGCCAGGCGGGGCAGGATAATTGCGCGCTCAAAATCGAGAACGGCGTCATCCGGATGGACTGGACCAGCGCGAACGGCACGCGGTCACGCTATGACGTCGATCTGGGCACGCTCGACATTGCCGCCTACACCACGAAGGCCGGCGAGGCGGAGCGCGCGGTCGCCTTTCGGGAAGGCGCGAAATGCGTGCGTGAACCGCTGCCCGAGGGTCTTCAGGTTATGTGACGGGTTGCCTCGCGGCGATCTGTCCCTAGCAGGGGCGCCATGGCCCCGACCCGCTATGCCCTGACTCTCGAATTCGACGGCACGCCCTTCTTCGGCCTCCAGCGCCAGAAGGACGGGCCCAGCGTGCAGCAGGCGGTGGAGGAGGCCGCGCAGGCGGTCACCGGGCAGCAGGTCACTCTGCACAGCGCAGGGCGCACCGATACCGGCGTCCACGCGATCGCCATGCGCAGCCATTTCGATGTCGAGAGCAAGCTGACGCCATTTCGCATGGGCGAGGCGATCAACGCGCATCTGCGCCCTGCCCCCATTGCAGTGACGCATTGCGAGGTCGTGCCGGAAGATTGGCACGCACGCTTCAGCTGCATCGGTCGCCGCTACCTCTATCGCATCATCAACCGCCGCGCCCCGCTGACGCTCGAGAAGAACCGCGCCTGGCTGGTCTCGCCCGAGTGCGACGCGGAGGCGATGCACCGCGCGGCGCAGAGCCTTGTCGGCCATCACGACTTCACCACCTTCCGCTCCGTCCACTGTCAGGCGGCAAGCCCGGTCAAGACGCTCGACCGGCTGGATGTGGAACGTGCGGGCGAGGAGATCCGCATCCACGTCGCCGCGCGCAGCTTCCTCCATCATCAGGTGCGCTCGATGGTCGGCTGCCTCGCGCTGGTCGGCATGGGGCGCTGGAACGAAGGCCGCATCGCGCAGGTTCTGGAAGCGAAAGACCGGCAGGAACTGGGCCTCAACGCGCCATCGCACGGGCTCTATTTCGTCGAGGCGATTTATCCTGAAGCGCCGTAAACCCACCCCGCTGCGACTATCTCGCTATGCTCGATGTCTCGCTGCCCCTCCCTTGAGGGAGGGGTTTGGGGTGGGTGTTCGGCAGTTGTAACTCGCGTAAGGGCCGCCTAGGTCGCGACGGCATAAGTTTCTAATCGCAACGAAAGGGACGAGGAATGACCACCACCGGCAAACAGATCTTCACCACGCTGGAAAGCGACGGCACGCTGACCGTCGAAGTCGCGACCAGCGAAACTCCCGAGCCCAAGGGCAATCAGGTGCTGGTGAAAATGGAAGCCGCGCCGATCAACCCGAGCGATCTTGCCCTGCTGTTTGGCCAGGCAGACCTCGACAATGCGGATTATTCCGAGGGCAAGATCGTCGCCAAGATGCCCGAGCCGTTCAACTCGGGCTCCAAGGGCCGCCACGGCCAGCGCATGCCGGTCGGCAATGAAGGCGCGGGCGAAGTGATCGCAACCGGCGATTCCGATGCGGCAAAGGCCCTGATGGGCAAGCGCGTCTCCTGCGTGCCCGGCACCGCCTACGCCGAATACGCCATCGCCGATGCCAATATGTGCCTGCCGCTGGGCGACATTTCGTCGAAGGATGGCGCCTCCGCCTTCGTCAACCCGATGACCGCGCTCGGCTTCGTCGAGACCGCGAAGATGGAGGGTTTCAAGGCGATCGTGCACACCGCCGCCGCGTCCAACCTAGGCCAGATGCTCGTGCGCATCTGTCAGGAAGACGAGATGGAGCTGGTGAACATCGTGCGCCGGCAGGAACAGGTCGATGTGCTGAAGGGCCTGGGTGCCAAGCATATCGTCAACTCGTCCGACGACGATTTCATGAAACAGCTGCGCAATGCGATCGACGAGACCGACGCCTTCATCGGCTTCGATCCGATCGGCGGGGGCAAAGCGGTCGACAATGCCTTCAAGGCGATGGAGCAGGTCGCGGTCGGCAAGATGCCCGAATACAGCCGCTACGGGTCGAACCAGCAGAAGAAGATGTACATCTACGGGCGGCTCGACCTCAGCCCGACCGTGCTGACCCCGTCCTACGGCTTTGGCTGGACGCTCTCGGGCTGGCTGCTGTTCCCCTTCATGCAGAGCGCAGGCAAGGAAACCGTGGCCCGTATGCGCAAGCGCGTGCTGGAGAACCTGACCACCACCTTCAAGAGCGAGTACACGAAGGAAGTGACGCTCGAAGGCATGCTGGAGAAGGACGCAGTGCTGCAATACCGCCAGATGCGCACCGGCGAGAAGTATCTCGTTACCCCGCACGGGTAATCCAAAACCCTCGTCACCCCTGCGCAGGCAGGGGTGACGGCCAAGCTCAGCGCCCGTCGAAGTGGCGCTGCGCCTCTGCTGGCTCGGTAATCCCGTTGGCGATCAGCAGCGCGGTAAGCAGCCGCGCCTTGGGTGGGGCGAGCGCGCGCGAGGCGACGAAGCCGTTCGCATCGTCCTGCGGCTCGCGATCGACCAGCCCTTCGTCGGTCCGGCTAGCACGCACCACCAGGCATCCGCGCCGCGCGTGCTGCACCAGAATCTGCCGCACAGGATCGGGCATGTTGCCCTCGCCCAGCCCGGACACGACGATTCCCGGCGGATCGTCCGACAGCTGGCGCGCGGCTGCGGCGGCAGTCATCCCGGCATAGACCGCCAGGATCGGCACGTCGGGCAGCGGCAGGAAGCGCAGCGATGCGGCATCCCCCACGCGCCATGGCGCCCCGAACCAGTCGAGCCGCGAGGGGGTGACGATCGCAACCGATTCGCGCGGGAAGCCGCGAAACGCCTCGGTCGCGCGGGTCTGCGCCTTGCGTACGTCGCGCGCCGAATGGACCCGGTCGCCCATCACCACCAGCACTCCGCGCCCCGCGGCATCCGGATCGCCCGCGACCCGCACCGCATTGGCGAAATTGCGCATCCCGTCATATCCGACCGCATCGGCAGGCCGCATCGCGCCGACCAGCACCACCGGCTTGGTGCTGGGCAGCGTGAGGTCGAGCAGGAAGGCGGTTTCCTCCGCCGTATCGGTCCCGTGGGTGACGATGATCCCGTCGACGCCGTCGTCGCGCATCGCGAGGTCGATCTCCGCATGGAGGCGCGACCAGATCGAGGCGTCGATGTCTTCCGATCCGATATTGGCGATCTGCCGCCCGGTGAAATCGGCCGCGACGCCCAGGCCGCTGGCCTGTTTCAGATAGTCCTCGATCCCGATCTGGCCGGGGCGGTAATCGGCGCGCATGGCGTCGCCGGCCTGGCCTGCGATGGTGCCGCCTGTGGCGAGAACGAGGATGCGTGGAAGCGTCATGGACGCCGCCCTAACCTGCCTGCACATGCTTTCAATCGAATTTCTGGCAATTGATTTTCAAGTTTGGGCCGCTAGATAGCGGCCCTCCCGAATGTGATCGGGCGATTAGCTCAGTTGGTAGAGCGCTTCGTTTACACCGAAGATGTCGGCAGTTCGAGCCTGTCATCGCCCACCATTCCTTTTCCGACCATCCCTTGCCCATACCGCGCCGAGGCGGCAATCGGGCGGCGATGAGCCATTTCGACATCGCGATTGCCGGGTGCGGACCGGCGGGCCTTGCCGCCGCGCTGCTGCTGCACCGGCAGGGGCACCGGGTGACGCTGTTCGAGCGGTTCGATCGACCGCGCCCGATCGGATCGGGTCTGATGATCCAGCCGAGCGGGCTCGCGGTGCTGGATGCGCTGGGCCTTGCGCCCGATATCCTCGCCCACGGCGCGCCGATCCGCGCGCTTCACGGGCTCAACCATCAGGGCGATGTCGCGCTGGATGCGCGCTATGCCGATCTCGGCGTGGCGGGAGCCTGCGGGATCGGAATCCACCGCGGCAGCCTGTTCGCCCTGCTTTTTCGCGCCGCGCAGGCGGAGGGGATCACCATCGAGACCGGCTTCCCCGTTGCCACCACTCGAATCGAGGCAGGCGGCCGGACGCTGACCTGCGACGACGGGCGCACCACCCGCGCGTTCGATCTGGTGGTCGATGCGCTGGGCACCTCCTCCCCCCTCGCCCCGCCATGCGGCGAATGGCTCGCCTTCGGGGCGCTGTGGACGACGCTGGACTGGCCCGCCGATGCTCCGTTCGATGCAGGCCTGCTCGAACAGCGCTACACCCACGCGGAGCAGATGGCGGGCGTGTTGCCCACCGGCGTGCGGGTCGATGGCACGATGCGCGAACTCTCGTTCTTCTGGTCACTCAAGGCGAGTGAGTACGAGGGCTGGCGCGATGCGGGCCTCGATGCGTGGAAGACGCAGGTCTGCGCGCTGTGGCCCGCATGCGAGGGCCTGCTGCAACACATCGCCGCCCCCGAACAGCTGACCTTCGCCCGCTATGCCCATCGCCGCGTGCCCGAACCTGTGGGCGAGCGGCTGATCCACATCGGCGATGCCTGGCACTCGGCCAGCCCGCAGCTGGGGCAAGGTGCGAACATGGCGCTGCTCGATGCCTTTGCGCTCGCCCGGGGCATCGCCTCGCACGGCGATCTGCAGGAACGCCTTGCCCATGCAGCGCGGCTGCGCAGCCGGCATGTGAAGCTCTATCAGGCGCTCACCTGGGCGGCGACGCCGCTCTACCAGTCGGACAAGGCGTGGCACGCGCTGCTGCGCGATTTCCTGCTGACCCCGCTGGGCCGCGTGTCGCCGGGGCCGGGAATTCAGGCGCGGCTGGTTGCGGGGCTGGTCGGCAATCCGCTAGCCCCGCTGGGCCTTTCCGTGCCCGATTACGAAGCGATCGCGCGCTAGCGCCCCGTGCGTTCAGGGCGTATCGACGACCTGCTGAACCGCCTCGCGCGCCGGCTCGCTCGACCAGTCCAGCTCGCCGGTAACCCGCCACACCTCCTGCCCGCTGCGATCGTACATCACGGTGGTCGGCAGCGTCGCCGCACCGATCGCCTCACCCAGCGCGAGCTGCGGGTCGATCCACGGCGGCAGGCTGTCGATGTCGTTTTTCTCGAAGAATTCGGTGATCTTGGCCGGATCGCCCATGTCCTGGCTGATCGTGACCACGTTGAGCTCGTCCTCGTAATCCGCCGCCAGCTGGTCGAGCATCGGCATTTCCTTGACGCACGGCGCGCACCAGGTGGCCCACAGGTTCATCAGCACCGGGCGCCCCTGCAGAGCGCCCAGATTGAGCACCGCGCCTTCGGGGTCGACCATGTTGGCGGCGGGCATCAGGTCGCCCGCATGGCTCCGGTCGATCTCGCCGGGCTTCGCCTCTTTGCCAGCCTCGGTCTGCGCCGCACTCTCTTGCGGGGCCGGGTCGGCCTCCCTATCGCACCCGCTCAGGATCAGGACGATGGCGAGCGCAGGCAAAATGGCAGAACGGGACACGGATACCTCCAGCGCAGGGCGCGGCAACGCGATGTGGGGCGGCCGCTTCGCCGACGGGCCTAGTGCCATCATGCGCGAAATCAATGCCTCGATTCCCTTCGACAAGGCGCTCTGGCGGCAGGATATCGCGGGCAGCCGCGCGCATGTGAGCATGCTGGCCGCGCAGGGCATCCTGTCGCAGGAAGATGCGAACACCATCGACAACGGCCTCCAGACCATCGCCGCCGAGTACGAGCGGGAGGGCGTGCCCGAGAACTGGGATCTGGAAGACATCCACATGACCGTGGAATCGCGACTTACCGAACTGGTCGGCCCAGTCGCGGGCCGCCTGCACACCGCGCGCAGCCGCAACGATCAGGTCGCGACCGATTTCAAGCTGTGGACCCGCGAGGCGATCGAGGAGACCGACGCCGGGCTTGCCGCGGTGCAGGCAGCGCTGGTCATGCGCGCGGAGCAGCACGCAGCCGACATCATGCCCGGCTTCACCCATCTGCAGGCCGCACAACCGGTCACTCTGGGGCATCACCTGATGGCCTATTACGAGATGCTGCGGCGCGACCGGATGCGCTTTGCGGCCGCGAAGGAGCGGCTCGACGAATGCCCGCTGGGGGCCGCCGCGCTGGCGGGCACCGGGTTCGACCTCGACCGCGAGGCGACGGCGAAGGCTCTGGGCTTTGCGCGGCCGACCGCCAACAGCCTCGACACGGTGTCCGACCGCGATTTCGCGATGGACTATCTGCACGCGGCCAGCATCGCGAGCATTCACCTGTCGCGCCTCGCCGAAGAGATCATCATCTGGGCAAGCCAGCCCTTCGGCTTCATCCGCCTGCCCGATTCGCTCTCGACCGGCAGCTCGATCATGCCGCAGAAGAAGAACCCCGACGCCGCCGAGCTTGTCCGCGGGCACGCCGGCCGGATCATCGGCGCGGCGACCGCGCTTTCGATCACGATGAAGGGCCTGCCGCTGGCCTATGCGAAGGACATGCAGGACGACAAACCGCCGGTGTTCGATGCGCACGGCCTGCTGGTCCTCTCGCTGGCGAGCATGGAAGGCATGATCGCGGGCGCTGAGTTCAACACCGACCGTATGCTCGCGCTGGCGGGTAGCGGACACGCGACCGCAACCGACCTGGCCGACTGGCTGGTGCGCGAGGCAGGCGTCCCCTTCCGCGAGGCGCATCACATCACCGGCGCTGCGGTCGCGCGGGCCGATGCAAAGGGCTGCGCGCTGGGCGATCTGACGCAGGAGGATCTTGCCGCGATCGATCCGCGGGTGACGCCGGAAGCGCTCGCCAACCTCACGCTCGAAGGATCGGTCGCCTCGCGCCGCAGCTATGGCGGAACCGCGCCCGATCGGGTACGCCAGCAGGTGACCGAGGCGCGCCGCGCGCTCGGCCTCGATAGTTAAAGCGAACGACCATGCGCATCCGCCTCGCCCTCGTGCTCACCGCCGTTCTCCCGCTCGCGCTGTCCGCCTGCGGCCAGCGGGCCGCCTTGCAGCCGCCGCCGGGCGAAACCCTGCCGCCTGCGCCCTATGGCAGCGACCAGCAGCTGACTGCGGAAGAGCTGCTCGAACCCGATGTGATCGCGCAGCCGATCCGCGATACCGAGCTGCGCACCCGCTCCGAAGAGCGCGAGGACGATCCTTTCGACCTGCCCCCCGAATAGGGCGAACCCGAGTTAGGCCGAACCAAGTACGATGGACCATTTCAAGCTGACCGACGGCATCCTCCACGCCGAGGATGTGCCCCTGCCCACGATCGCGCAGGAGGTTGGGACCCCCGTCTACGTCTATTCGCGCGCCACGCTGGGACGCCATGCGCGCGTGTTTCGCGAAGGGTTGGGCGAACTTGACAACCCGCTGATCCTGTTCGCGGTCAAGGCCAACCCCAACCTTGCGGTGCTGCGCGTGTTGCAGCGTGAAGGCTTCGGCGCGGACGTGGTTTCGGGCGGCGAACTGCGCCGCGCGCTCGCCGCCGGGATGACGCCGGACAAGATCGTGTTTTCGGGCGTGGGCAAGACCCGCGCCGAGCTGGAGCTTGGCCTCGACACCGGTATCGCGCAGTTCAACATTGAATCGCGCGAGGAAGGCCGCGAACTGGCCGAGCTGGCCGCCGCGCGGGGCGAGAAGGCGCGCTGCGCGCTGCGGATCAACCCCGATGTCGACGCGGGCACGCACGAGAAGATCAGCACCGGCAAGGCGGACAACAAGTTCGGCGTACCGCTGCACCACGCGGGCGAGGCTTTTGCCGAACTGGGCGCGCTGCCCGGCCTCGCGCTTGAAGGCCTCGCGATCCATATCGGCAGCCAGCTGGCCGATCTCGCGCCGCTGGAAACCGCCTTCGGGAAGATCGGCACGCTGCTCGGCCAGCTGCGCGAGGCGGGCCACACGATCACCCGGGTCGATCTGGGCGGCGGACTGGGCGTGCCCTACCGCACGGGCGAGAGCTTCCCCAGCCCCGCCGATTACGGCGCGATGGTCGCGCGCGTGACCCGCGACTGGGGCGTGCAGCTGGTGTTCGAGCCGGGACGCGTGATCGCGGGCAATGCCGGCGTGCTGCTGACCCGCGTGGTGCGCGTGAAGCGCGGGCTCAACAATCCCTTCGTGATCGTCGATGCGGCGATGAACGATCTGGCGCGCCCTGCGCTGTATGGCGCGTGGCACGATTTCGAGCCGGTCGCCCAGACCGAGGAGCGGATGACCGCCAACATCGTCGGCCCGATCTGCGAGACCGGCGATACCTTCGCCACCAACCGCGACTGTCCCGCGCTGGTCGCGGGCGATCTGGCGGTGTTCCGCACCGCCGGGGCCTACGGCGCGACCATGGCATCGTCGTACAACTCGCGCGGCTTCGTGCCCGAAGTGCTGGTCAGCGGCAGCGACTATGCGGTGGTCGCCGACCGGATCGATGCGGGTGCGATCATGGATGCGGAGCGCGTGCCGGAATGGCTGGACTGATCGCTTCGCTGCCGCTGTTCCACCAGGTTGCGGGCAGCCGCATCGTGGTGGTCGGCAGCGGACCGATGGCGGAGGCAAAGCGCCGGCTGGTCGAACGCGCGGGCGCGGTGCCCGTGGGCGAGGCGGAGGCGCATCATGCCGCGCTGGCATTCGTCGCACTGGAGGATGCGGGAGAGGCTGCGGCGGCGCGCCAGCGGCTCAAGGCGAAGGGCCTGCTGGTCAATGTCGCGGACAAGCCCGACCTGTGCGATTTCACCACGCCGAGCATTCTCGACCGCGATCCGCTGTTGATCGCGATCGGCACGGGCGGGGCCTCCGCCGGTCTTGCCAAGCATATCCGCCTGCGGCTCGAAGCGATCCTGCCGCAGCGGCTGGGCGAACTCGCGCGGGCGCTGGCGAGCGGGCGCGATACTCTGCGCGCGAAGCTGCCCGATGGCGACGCACGCCGCCGCGCGGTGGACGCGGCATTGCGCCCCGGCGGCACGCTCGACCCGCTGGACGAAGGCTCTGCCGAGCGGGTCGCGGACTGGCTGGCCAATCCCGCCGCCGATGCGCCCGCGCGGCTGGAGAGGATCGCGCTCGCCAGCGGCGATCCCGAAGACCTCACCCTGCGGCAGGCGCGCTGGCTGGGCGAGGCGGATGCGATCTATCACGACGCGCATGTGCCCCCCGCGATCTTGGCCCGCGCCCGCGCCGATGCCGCACGCCATCCGCTGCATACCGCCCCCGATCGGCCTGTGGAGGGCTTTGCCGTCATTCTCACGCGAGACTAGATTCCGGCGCAGTCGCACGCGCCTGTAGCGTCGAAATAGCGGGCCATCGCCTCCACCGCGCTGTCGCTGAGCGCGATGAATGCGCGCCGCCGGTCGACCAGATCTTCCTCGCGGCGGAGCAGGCCCTGCCTAGTCATCTGCGCGATCCAGCGCAGCGCGGTGGTCGGCGGAACGCCGCTGGCGATGCACAGCGAGGTGACCGAGACGCGCCGCCCCTCCGCCCGTGCGGCGGTCAGATCCAGCAGGATGTCCCACGCAGGGTCCGCGAACAGCTCCGCCTCGAAGAATCGCGCGCGCGCCTGCCGCTTGCGGATCAGCGCGCGGACGCGGCGCGGATCGGGCAGGCCGGGCACCGGAGATTGCCCTTCGGCCTCCCGCCCGCCCTGGCGATGCTCGCGCAAGTTGCCGCTGCCCTGTTCGCCCGTGCCGAAGGCGAAGGCGGCGCTGCCATCGCGCGGCACGTCGTCGCGTGCCATCAGCCCGTCGAGCTTCTCCGCCAGCAGGCTCACCCGCTCGACCAGCCGCATCACCGCCACCCGGTCTTCGGCAGACAGGTCGCGCACCCGCGCCCCGGCCAGCCGCGCCAGCGCCTCGCCAAAGGCGACCAGCCGCTCCCCCCGCCCCGGCTCGACCAGCAGCACCGGATCGCTTTCGCCCATCGCCACCATCACCGGTTCGAGCGCGCCGATCGTGGTCGCGACGATCAGCTGCCCGCCCGAGCGCGCAATCCGCGCATCCAGCCGCGCGAGCATGGCGAGCGTCGCCGCATCCGCGCCCGAGGCATCGACCGCGACCAGATCGCCCAGCGCGCGCGTCTTTTCATCATCCAGCGCGATCAGCCCTTCGGCCTGCGCCACGCGGAACCCGGCGAGCTGCGCATCGGCGCGCATCGCCTCGCGCACATGCGGGCGGTCGGCGAACAGCGAGATCGCGACCGGCAGTCCGCCACCATCTCTTGGCGCGTACGCAGGCCCGTCCGCGGGCGCATCGCCCGCCAGCGCGTAGCTGAGATCGGTATTGCTTCCGGCGGCGCGCGACTCGGTGTGGAGCATCACTATTCCCTCTTTGTTCCGCATGCACTCATGAGAACAAAGGGGGAATAAGTCAATCGCATCCATAGTGGAGCGGGTTGCCCGCCCCACCCGGTATCGTGCCTAGTCTTCGAACGGATCGCGGACCAGGATCGTGTCCTCACGCTCCGGGCTGGTCGAAACCAGCGCCACCGGACACTCGATCAGTTCCTGGATGCGGCTGATATACTTGATCGCGTTGGCGGGCAGGTCGGCCCAGCTGCGCGCCCCGGCGGTGCTTTCCTGCCAGCCTTCCATTTCTTCATAGATCGGCTCGCACCGCGCCTGGCTGGCCGCATGGCTCGGCAGGTAGTCGTAGATCTTCCCGTCGAGGCGATAGCCGGTGCAGATCTTCACCTTGTCCATCCCGTCGAGCACGTCGATCTTGGTCAGCGCGATGCCGGTCACGCCCGCGATCGAGCAGGTCTGGCGCACCAGCACCGCATCGAACCAGCCCACGCGCCGCTTGCGCCCGGTGACGACACCGAACTCGTGCCCGCGCTCGCCCAGCCCCTGCCCGATCTCGTCGGTCAGCTCGGTCGGGAAAGGCCCACTGCCTACGCGCGTGGTGTAGGCCTTGGTAATCCCGAGCACGAAGCCGGTCGCATTGGGGCCAAGGCCCGAACCGCTCGCCGCAGTACCGCTGACCGTGTTGGAGCTGGTCACGAAGGGATAGGTGCCGTGGTCGACATCGAGCAGCACGCCCTGCGCGCCCTCGAAGAGCACGCGTGCGCCCGCCTTGCGGACCTTCTTCAGCCGCTTCCACACCGGCTGCGCGAACTGGAGCACGAAGGGCGCGATCTCGCGCAGGTCTGCTATCAGTGCTTCGCGGTCGATCGGCGGCTCGTCGAACCCGGCGCGCAGTGCATCATGATGCGCGCACAGGCGGTCGAGCTGCGGCTCGATTTCGTCGAGATGCGCGAGGTCGCACACGCGGATTGCGCGGCGGCCGACCTTGTCTTCGTAGGCCGGGCCGATCCCGCGCCCGGTGGTGCCGATCTTGCCCTGCCCTGCCGCAGTCTCCCGCAGGCCATCGAGGTCGCGGTGGAGCGGCAGGATCAGCGGGCAGTTGTCGGCCACGGCGAAGTTGTCGGCGGTGATCTTCACCCCCTGCCCTTCGAGCTTTTCGATCTCCGACTTCAATGCCCACGGGTCGAGCACCACGCCATTGCCGATCAGCGAGAGCGTGCCGGTGACGATACCCGAAGGGACCAGGCTGATCTTGTAGGTCGTGCCGTCGACCACCAGCGTATGGCCGGCATTGTGGCCACCCTGGAAGCGGACCACGGCGTCGGCGCGGCTGGCCAGCCAGTCGACGATCTTGCCCTTGCCCTCGTCACCCCACTGGGCCCCGATCACGGTTACGTTGGCCACACCTGCACTCCTTCAAAACTCATTGCGCCTGCCGACATCGGCCCGGCGTGCGGCGGCTTTG
>NZ_JAHWXP010000002.1 GCF_019857185.1 Alteriqipengyuania abyssalis
GGTGGTGCCGCTTACGTGACTCGAACACGTGACCCCATCATTACGAATGATGTGCTCTACCAACTGAGCTAAAGCGGCATGTCGCTTGGAGGGACGCCCCTTATCCTCGCTATGCGGTGGCTGCAAGGGGGATGCTGGGGGCAGCTGCGCGAATCCTTTCGCATACGGCCTGCGCGACCTCCTGTGTGGTCGCGCTGCCGCCGACATCGCCGGTGTTCACGCCATCGGCGAGACATTTGGAGACCGCGCGTTCGATCGTCGCTGCGGCCGCTTCCTCGCCCAGCGCGTGGCGCAGCAGCATCGCCGCGCTCAGGATCGCGCCGATCGGGTTGGCCTTGCCCTGCCCGGCTATATCGGGCGCGGAGCCATGAATGGGCTCGAACAGGCCGCCGTGGGTCAGGCCGAGCGAGGCCGAGGGGGCGAGGCCGATCGAACCCGCGATCACCGAAGCCTCGTCGCTCAGGATGTCGCCGAACATGTTCTCGGTCAGGATCACGTCGAAGGCGGACGGGCGCTCGATCAGCTTCATCGCCATCGCGTCGACCAGCACGTGGTCGAGTTCGACATCGGGGAACTCCGCGTCGCGAAGCGCAATCACGGTCTTGCGCCACAGGCGGCTGGTCGCGAGCACGTTGGCCTTGTCGACTGAGGTCACCCGGCCATCACGGCCGCGCGCCGCTTCGAAGGCGATGCGGGCGATCCGCTCCACCTCACCGCGCGAATAGGCGCATTCGTCGGTCGCGTTCTCGTCGCCTTCCTGCCGGTTGCCGAAATAGATGCCTCCGGTCAGTTCGCGCACGATCAGCAGATCGGTGCCCGCGACCCGTTCCGGCTTAAGGGGGGAGAGGGCTTCGAGGCCTTCGAACAAGGTAATCGGGCGCAGGTTGGCGAAGGTGCCCAGCTCGGTGCGCAGCGCCAGCAGGCCCGCTTCGGGCCGGGGGCCGCCGCCGTCCCACTTGGGTCCGCCGACCGCGCCGAGGAACACCGCATCGGCAGAGAGGCAGGCGGATTTCGTCTCTTCGGGAAAGGGATCGCCATGCGCGTCGATCGCGCAGCCGCCGAAATCGTGGCTGGAGAAGGCGAGCGAGAGCGCATGCTCCGCCGCGACCGCTTCGAGCGCGGCGCGCGCGGCGGCAGCGACTTCGGGGCCGATCCCGTCGCCGGGGAGGAGTACGATCTTATGGGTCACGCGGCGGCCTCGTATTCTGCGATCTGCGCGTCGTGCGCCAGGATGTGGCCCAGCGGATCGACCCCGTCGAGCAGGCAACGGCGCGCGAAAGGTTCGACCGCGAAGCGGGCTTCGATGCCGTCTTCGGTGGTCAGGGTGCACTCTTCCAGGTCGATGGCGATGGCAACGCCCGGTCGTTCGAGCAGGGCCGCGTGGGTTTCAGCGTCGACCTCGACCGGCAGCAGCCCGTTCTTGAGCGAGTTGCTCTTGAAGATGTCGGCGATGTCCGAGCTGACCACCGCGCGAAAGCCGTAGTCGAGCAGCGCCCACGGCGCGTGTTCGCGTGAGGAGCCGCAGCCGAAGTTCGGCCCCGCGACCAGTACCTGTCGATCGCCTGCGCCTGCGACCGGGAACGGCGAAGCGTTCTTGGGCTGATCGTCGGCGGTGTACCGCCAGTCGTAGAACGCATTCGCCCCCAGCCCCTCACGCGTGGTGGTGGTGAGGAAGCGCGCGGGGATGATCTGGTCGGTGTCGATATTGCTCTGGCGCACCACCAGCGTGCGCGCCTCCAGCCGCTTGAACGGATCAGGCTGCATCGCGCGCCTCCGTGCTCATATATTGCGATGGGTCGGCGATATGGCCCGCGATGGCGCAGGCGGCCGCGGTTGCAGGCCCGGCGAGGACGGTGCGCACGCCCTTGCCCTGCCGACCGACGAAGTTGCGGTTGGAGGTCGAGACGACCAGCTCCCCCGGCGCGCCCTGGTCGCCGTTCATCGCGATGCACATCGAGCAGCCGGGCAGGCGCCACTCGGCCCCTGCTTGCGTGAACACGGCGTCGAGCCCCTCGGCTTCGGCCTGCTGGCGGATCGCTTCGGAGCCGGGCACGATCAGCGCGGTGACACCGTCTGCCACTGTGCGCCCGCGCATGACCTCAGCGGCTTCGCGCAGGTCGGACAGGCGCGAATTGGTGCAGCTGCCGATGAACACGCGGTCGACCTTCGCCTCGGCAAAGGGCCGGTCGGCGGCGAAGCGCATGTATTCCGCGGCTTCGCGCTCGGAATCGTTGGCGGGAGCAGGCGCGTTACCGGTAACGGGCGCGGCGGCATCGGGGGAGACGCCGTAGGTGATCATCGGGCGGATCGCGGCGGCGTCGACCGTGACTTCGGTGTCGAAGCTAGCCTCGGGATCGGAGGGCAGCTCGCGCCAGCGGGCGACTGCGGCATCCCAATCCTCGCCCTGAGGAGCGCGCTCGCGCCCTTCGAGATAGGCGAAGGTGGTTTCGTCCGGCGCGATCATGCCGACGCGCGCGCCAGCTTCGATCGCCATGTTGCACAGGGTCATGCGGCCTTCCATCGACAGCGCCTCGACCGCTTCGCCGGCGAATTCGACCGCGTAGCCCTGCCCGCCGTCGGCACCGATCTGCGCAATCATGGCGAGCGCCATGTCCTTCGCGCCAACGCCGGGCGACAGTGCGCCTTCAAAGGTGATGCGCATCGACTTGGGCTTGCGCTGGAGCACGCATTGCGTGGCGAGCACGTGGCCGACCTCGGTCGTGCCGATCCCGAAGGCGAGCGCGCCGAAGGCTCCATGCGTCGAGGTGTGGCTGTCACCGCACACGATCGTCTTGCCGGGCTGGGTCAGGCCCATTTCCGGGCCGATCACGTGGACGATCCCGCGCCGCGCATCGTCGAGCCCGAGCAGGTCGATGCCGTACTTGGCGCAATTCGCCTCAAGCTGGTGAACCTGTTTCTCCGCCGCCTCGGTCGCGTAGGGCAGCCGCCCGTCCGCGCCCGCAGGCAGGGTCGGCGTCGAGTGGTCGAGCGTCGCCTGCGTCAGGTCGGGGCGGCGGACGGACAGCCCGCGTTCCTCCAGCACCGCAAAGGCCTGCGGCGAGGTGACTTCGTGCACCAGGTGCAGGTCGATGAAGAGGATCGCGGGCGCATCCTCGCTTTCGGGGACGACGACATGTGTGTCCCACAGCTTGTCGAACAGTGATCGGGGGGCAGACATTGCGGATACCCTCACGCCGCGTCGGCGAAATTCGCGGCGTGCGACAGCCGCTCGTGATTGTTGAACGCCGCCAGCAGGGCTTCGGCGGCGGCGATGACCACGTCGGTGTGCTGGCTGCGGCCCGAGATCGCCACGCCATCGACCAGCAGGCCGACCTCGATCTCCATCTCGCGGCTGAGCTGGTGCGCATCGACGCTTTCCAGCGTGCCGTGCTTCACCTCGGCGGCAACGCAGAAGGCATCGGTCAGCGCCTCGAACGGACCGGTGCCGTGGCCGATCGTGGTCAGCCGCCCGCGCGTGCGGTGGTCGAGCGTGACCTTGGCGGTGGGCCGGTCGTTGGCCTTGGTTCCGGTGCGCATCTCGACCCGGACCAGCTCCCACGCGTGGCCGCGACCGTCTTCGGCGAGCAGATCGCACAGGTCGTTGTCGGTCACTTCGCGCCTGGTATCGGCCAGCCGCTTGAAATCGGCGTAGAGCTTTTCGAACCGGTTATCGCCCAGTTCGCCCTGGCCCAGCGCCTCCAGCCGCGCGCGCAGCGCATGCTTGCCAGAGTGCTTGCCCAGCACCAGCGCGTTGGAGGGCAGGCCGATGTCTTCCGGGCTCATGATCTCGTAGGTCCGCCGGTCGGCCAGCACGCCGTGCTGGTGGATGCCCGCCTCGTGGGCGAAGGCGTTGCGCCCGACGATCGCCTTGTTGCGCGGCGGAGCATTGCCGGTGACCTCGCCCAGCAGGCGGCTGACCGCGAAGATCTCGCGCGTCTCGACCCCGCTGGTCGCCCGGTAGTGATCGGGCCGCGTCTTGAGCGCCATCACTACTTCTTCCAGCGCGCAGTTGCCCGCTCGCTCGCCGATCCCGTTGATCGTGCATTCGACCTGCCCCGCACCGCCGCGCACTGCGGCCAGGCTGTTGGCCACCGCCATGCCCAGGTCGTTGTGGTTGTGGGTCGAGAACACGACATGATCGGGCCGCGCGACATTGGCGGTCAGATCCGCGAACAGCGCGTAAATCTCTTCCGGCGAGGTATAGCCGACCGTGTCGGGCACGTTGAGCACGTCGGCCCCTGCGGCGGCGGCGCATTCGAGCGCTTCCTTCAGGAACGCGGGATCGGTGCGCAGCGCGTCTTCGGCGGAGAACTCGATCTCGGTGAAGCGGCCCTTGGCCATCCTGATCGCACGCTCGATCGTGGCGAGCGCTTCGGGCTTTTCCATCCGGTGCTTGGCCGCCAGATGCAGGTCGCTGGTGCCGAAGAACAGGTGCAGGCGGCTGCGCTTGGCCGGGCCCAGCGCCCGTTCGGCGGCGACGATGTCACCTTCCATCGCGCGCGAGAGCGAGCACAGCATCGGCGCATCGGGCAGATAGCCGATCTCGCTGGCGATCGCGTGGATCGCCTCGGCATCGCCGGGCGAGGCGGCGGCAAAGCCGACCTCCATCACATCCACCTTCAGCTTGCGCAGCGCATGCGCCAGCTTCAGCTTCTGCGCGGTGTTCATCGAGAAGCCGGGCGCCTGTTCCCCATCGCGCAGCGACGTATCGAAAATTGCGATCTGGCGCGGCTGCGCCTCATCCGTGTGCGACATGGACGACCTCCGCTACGCGCGTGTCATTGCTCAGGTGGATGGCGTTCTCGACCGCGTAAACCCGGTCCAGCTGGCGCAGCAGCGTGTCGATCCTGCGCGAGGCGTCCATCGGCGCGAGCGCGAGGGTCATCACCGCGCGGTCCCCGTCGCTGCCCATCTGCATGGAGCGGACGGAGAAGCCGCGCGCCTCGATCACGCCGAGCGTCCGGCGAAGCGCGCCTTCCTCGCACGCGAATTCGATGCGGATATGCTCAAGGCTCGGGGTGTTACGCGTCATGGCGCTTCTCCATCATTTCTGCATTCGATTTGCCCGGCGGCACCAGCGGCCAGACGTTTTCTTCCGGGTCGATCCGGACATGGGCGAGGATCGGGCCGCGTGCGTTGATCAGGCGGTCGATCGCCCCGTCCACTTCCTCGCGACGCTCGATCCCGAAGGCTTCGATGCCGAAGGCGTTGGCGACTTCGACGAAGTCGGGATTGTCGGACAGGTCGACCTCGGAATAATTCCCGTCGAAGAACAGCTCCTGCCACTGGCGCACAAGGCCCAGCATCGCATTGTCGAGCAGCAGGATCTTCACCGGGATCTGGTACCGGCGCAAAGTCGCCAGTTCCTGGATGTTCATCTGGAAGCCCCCGTCTCCGCACACCGCGAAGACGTGGGCGTCGGGCTCGGCCAGCTTGGCGCCGATCGCTGCGGGCAGGCCGAAGCCCATCGCTCCCAGTCCGCCGCTGGTCAGATGCGCCTGCGGGCGCGAGAAGCGGCAGTGCTGGGCGACCCACATCTGGTGCTGGCCGACATCGCAGGCGACCACGAAATCGTCGCCGACCCGCTCCGACAGGGTCTTGAGCATCGCGGGCGCATAGACCCCGTTGCCCGGCGCATCATAGCGCGGAGCATGCTTCTCGCGGGTCTCGGCGGTGGAGCGGGTCCACGCGTCGATCTCGCCCTTCTCGAAGTCGATCGTGGCGAGGCTCGATTTGAGATTGCCGCACACCGCCGCATGGGCGAAGCGCAGCTTGCCCAGCTCGGCGGCGTCGACATCGATGTGGACGACCGAGGCATGCGGGGCGAATTCGGCCAGCTTGCCGGTCGCCCGGTCATCGAACCGCGCGCCCAGCACGATCAGCAGGTCGCATTCCTGCACCGCCATGTTCGCAGGCCGGTGGCCGTGCATGCCCAGCATGCCCAGCATCGCCGGATGCTCGGGCGGCAGCACGCCCAGACCCTGCAGCGTGGCGACCGCAGGGATGCCGCTTTCCTCCACGATCCGGCGGACCATTTCGCTGGCATTGGCGCGCGCGACGCCGCCGCCCAGATAGAACAGCGGCTTCTTCGCGCGGGCGATCAGGCGCTCCGCCTCGGCAATCGATTCGGATGTCGGCGCAGGCAGGATGTCGGCTTCGGGCCGCCGCAGCGCCCCGGGTTCGCACACCGCCTGCTGCACGTCCTTGGGCAGGTCGACCAGCACCGGGCCGGGGCGCCCCCCTTCTGCAATGGCGAAGGCTTCCGCCATGGCCGAGGGGATATCCTCGGGCCGGCGGACGATGATCGAATGCTTCACGATCGGCATGGTCATGCCGAAGATGTCGGTTTCCTGAAACGCGTCGGTGCCCATCAGCGTCTGCGGCACCTGCCCGGTGATCGCCACCATCGGGACCGAGTCCAGATAGGCATTGGCGATTCCCGTGATCAGGTTGGTCGCGCCAGGGCCGGAGGTCGCCAGGCACACGCCCGCGCGGCCCGTAATCCGGCCATAGGCATCCGCAGCGAAGGCGGCGGCCTGTTCGTGCCGGACCAGGATGTGCCGCGTGGTGCCCTGCGGCAGCGCGTCATACACCGGCATGATCGCGCCGCCGGGATAGCCGAACACGCAATCGACGCCGAGCGCGGCCAGCGTATCGACTACCAGCTGCGCACCCGTGCGGGTGGCAGGCTGGCTTTGCGGACTGTGCAGGGGCTGGGTCATGGTGTTCATGGCTTTCACTTGGGCAAAGGCGCGCTTACGCGGCCTTTTGCTCCTTCTTCTTCTCGTCGGACTGCAGCCACGACATCAGGCCGCGCAATTCCTTGCCGGTGGCTTCGATCGGGTGAGACAGATCGGCCGCCTGCATCTCGTCGTACTTCTTCTTTCCGGCCTCGTTCTCCGCGATCCAGTTGCGCGCGAAGGTGCCGTCCTGAATGTCGGTCAGCACGTCCTTCATCCGCGCGCGCGTCTCGTCGTTGATGACCCGCGGGCCGGAGACCAGGTCACCGTAGATCGCGGTTTCGGAGACGAACTCGTGCATCTTCTCGAACCCGCCTTCGTACAGCAGGTCGACGATCAGCTTGAGCTCGTGGAGACACTCGTAATAGGCGATCTCGGGCTGGTAGCCGGCGTTGACCAGCGTCTCGAACCCGGCAGCGACCAGCTCGGTCGCGCCGCCGCACAGCACCGCCTGTTCACCGAACAGATCGGTCTCGGTTTCCTCGCGGAAGCTGGTCTCGATCGCACCGGCAGTGGTCCCGCCGATCAGGCTGGCATAGGCCAGCGCCCGCTCGCGCGCTTCGCCGGTCGCATCCTGGCGCACCGCGAACAGGCAGGGCACGCCGGCGCCCCGCTCGTATTCGCGGCGCACCAGGTCTCCCGGTCCCTTGGGGGCGACCAGGATCACGTCGATTCCGGCGGCAGGCTGGATGCGTTCGTACAGCACGGTGAAACCGTGAGCGACCAGCACTGCGTCGCCCGGCTCCAGATTGGGCGCGATTTCGGAGGCGAAGATCGTCTCGTGGCTCATGTCCGGGGTCAGCAGCGCGACCAGCGAGGCGGCCTTGGCCGCTTCGGCAACCGGCATCACGGTCAGGCCGTCGGCGCGCGCTTTCGCGGCGGTGGGCGAGCCATCGCGCAGGCCGACGATGACTTCGCAGCCGCTGTCCTTCAGGTTCATCGCGTGGGCGCGACCCTGGCTGCCATAGCCGATGATGGCGACGGGCTTGCCGCGCACCAGTTCGGGATTGGCATCTTCGTCGGTGTAGACCTTGATCGTCTTGGGCATGGTATCAGTCCTTCACTCGGTAACAGGTGGAATGGTGGTTGCGCCGTAGGCGGCGGACGAGACGAGACGGGCGTATTTGTCGAACACCCCGCCCATGGAGTTTGGCGGTCTGGGAGTGTGCGCCGCGCGGCGGGCATCCCAGTCGATATCGGCGTCGATTCGGCGGGTTTCCGCGTCGATGCGGATGATGTCGCCTTCCTCGACCAGCGCGATCGGGCCGCCCTTGGCCGCTTCGGGAGAGCAGTGGCCGATCACGAAACCGTGGCTCGCGCCGGAAAAGCGCCCGTCGGTAATCAGCGCGACCTTGCCGGCCAGACCCTGCCCGGCGAGCGCGGCGGTCACCGCCAGCATCTCGCGCATGCCGGGCCCGCCGGAAGGGCCTTCGTAGCGGATGATGACCACATCGCCCGCCTGGATCTGGTTGGCGTTGACGGCTGCAAAGCAGGCTTCCTCGCCCTCGAACACCTTGGCCGGGCCTTCGAACGAGGCTGCGCCGTAGCCGGCAGTCTTCAGCACCGCGCCTTCGGGGGCGATGTCGCCGTAGAGGATGCTGAGGCCACCGGTCGCCTTGACCGGGTCGGCAGGCGATTTGACCACCTGCTGCCCCGGCGTCTCTTCGGCGCGGGCCAGTTCGACAAACAGGCTGTCGCCCGTCACCGTGGGAGTGTCTTCCAGCATCCCGGCGTCCGCCAGCCGTTTCCCGAACAGCGGAACGCCGCCCGCCGCGTAGAGATCGCGCGCCAGGAAGCGCCCGCCCGGCTTCAGGTCGGTGATGACCGGCACGCTGCGCGACAATTCGTCGAAGGTTTCGATCGGGAAGGCAAAGCCCGCCTCCGCCGCGATCGCGGGCAGGTGGAGCACGGCATTGGTCGAGCCGCCGCTCGCGACGACCGCGGTCGCCGCGTTGCGGATCGATGCGGGGGTCAGGAAGGTGCGTGCCGAAGTGCCTTCCTTGGCCAGCTTGGCCGCCAGCCGCCCGCAGCGCGCCGCCTCGACCCGCTTGGCAGAGTCGGTCGCGGGCGGATCGCCCGAACCCATCGGACTGATACCCATCATCGCCAGCGCCATCGCCATGGTGTTGGCGGTGAACTGCCCGCCGCACGCACCCGCGCCGGGGCATGCCGCACGCTCGACCTTGTCGAGCTCGGCATCGCTCATGTCGCCCTTGGCGTGCGCACCGACCGCCTCGAACACGTCCTGGATCGACAGGTCGCGACCATCCAGACGGCCGGGCATGATCGTCCCGCCGTAGAAGACCAGCCCCGGAATATCGAGCCGGGCCAGCGCCATCGCGGCGGCGGGGATGGTCTTGTCGCAGCCGACCAGAATGACCGCCGCGTCCAGAGAGTGCCCCTTCACCGCCAGTTCGATCGAGTCGGCGATGATCTCGCGGCTGATCAGCGAGGCACGCATGCCCTCGCCGCCCATCGTGATCCCGTCCGAGACCACGATGGTGTTGAAGTCCACCGGCGTGGCACCGTTTTCGCGCAGGCCCTGCCGGATCGGCTCGGCCAGATCGGCCAGGTGCATGTTGCATGGCGTCACCGTCGACCAGGTGTTGACGACCGCGACCATGGGCTGCGCCATCTGTTCGTCGGTGAAGCCCGCACCGCGCAGCATGGCGCGTGCAGGTGCCTTGGCCGCACCCTTGGTGATCGCGTCGGAGCGTTTGGAAGTTATCTCAGTCATCACGTTGATCCCTTGACGGACCCAATAAAAAACCCCGCTTTCCTGTTCGGAGAGCGGGGTTCGAGAGGTCCGTCTGGCTAAGCCTAGCCGATGGGCACTCCCCCCCGCTGAATAAGAAGTACAAGGAAAATAACGAGGAGCAGCGCGAGACCCTGCGCAAACAGCACAGTCTCGTCGGCAGTACGGATGGCGGCCACGGCCTTCATTCGTCGTTCCTCGCATGCGCAGCACGATTGCTGCGGTGGCGAGCGGTTTATAACATCAAAGCTTAATGGCAAGCAAAAATGTTGCCGAACGGGGGGATTTTTCGGATCGTTTCGATCCGAGCGCCTTTTTTGACGTAGTTTTTCTGTTTGGAATCAGGACTTTGCCGGATCGAACAAAGTCGCCCGCGCGCCCTCTCGAAGCCCGCTGACCGGATGATCGCTTCGGCCGCTCGCGATGATCGTCGCCCGGCCCTGCCCGGTCGCGTGGCGGGCTGCGGCAATCTTGGTCGCCATGCCGCCCGTACCGACACCTTCGTGACGCGTTCCGCCGGCCATCGCGGCAATCCCCTCGTCGATACGGGGCACGTGAGCGATGTGGCGCGCGGCGGGATCTGCCGGATCGCGGTCGTAAAGCCCGTCCACGTCGGACAGCAGCAGCAGCAGGTCCGCATCGGCCAGTTCCGCCACGCGGGCAGAGAGCCGGTCATTATCGCCCAGCTTCAGCTCTTCGGTCGCAACGCTGTCATTCTCGTTGACCACCGGCACCGCGCCCGCATCCAGCAACACGCCCAGCGTGGCTCGCGCGTTGGCGGAGCGCTGAGGCGATTCGCTGTCGTCATAGGTCAGCAGCAGCTGCCCGACCGTGATCCCTTGCGTAGCGAAGGCGGCGCTCCACGCATTCATCAGCAGGCCCTGGCCAACTGCAGCGGCCGCCTGCCGCCGGTCGAGCTGCGGCGAACGCTCGATCCCCAACCGTTTCCAGCCGAGCGCCACCGCGCCCGAGCTGACCACGATCACCTGCGCCCCGCCGGCACGCAGCGCGGCGATATCCTGCGCCAGCGTCGCCA
Source organism: Alteriqipengyuania abyssalis (assembly GCF_019857185.1). Lineage (GTDB taxonomy): Bacteria > Pseudomonadota > Alphaproteobacteria > Sphingomonadales > Sphingomonadaceae > Alteriqipengyuania > Alteriqipengyuania abyssalis. Next base: position 10,532 of record NZ_JAHWXP010000002.1, read on the forward strand.
GCCAGGCGGTCCGCGCGATGCGGCTTTCGGGATCGATCATGAGCGAGGAGCCGACCTTGACGACGATCCTGCGAGCCTGCGCAAGGCTGGCGGCGACGGAGGAATCGGCACTGGTCATGGGCGCACCTCAAGTCGGCCAATGCGGCCTTATCCTACCTTCGTGTCGCGTGGAGGCCCGAGCCGGAATCGAACCGGCGTGCAAGGATTTGCAGTCCTCTGCGTAACCACTCCGCCATCGGGCCCCGCTGCTCACGGGCTTGGCGCGAAGCGGGCCATCTAGCGGGATGATCGCAGCAGTTCAATCGCCTTTCGGTCTCTAATGTCGCGCCCGCCCTTTCGATGGCCGCAGCCGGGTGTCTTCACATCGCCGCCCCCTTGTATAAGGAAGCCGCCATGACGATCGCTGCCATGCTTGAACCGATCGCCGGCAACGGCGAGACCGTAACCCTTCCCGCCCACGAGTGGATGCAGGGGCGCACGCTTTATGGCGGGGCGAGCGCGCTGATTGCGTACACCGCCGCGATCCGCGCCTTCCCCGATCTGCCCCCGCTGCGCTCCGCCCAGGTGGCGTTCGTTGCCCCGGTCGGCGCCGAGGTGACCCCGCATGCGAGCATCATCCGGCAGGGGCGCAACGTCACGCAGGTGCGGGTCGACCTGCTGGTGGAGGACAGCCCCGCGCTGACATCCTTCTGGCTGTTCGGTGCTTCGCGCGAGGCCAATGCGGTCCACCCCGCCGAGCCGATCGCCCCCGCGCCGATCCCGATCGACGAGGCCGAACGGCTGATGGAGGGCCAGGGCCCGGCCTTCATCCAGAACAATTACGAGTTGCGCCGCGCAGCCCCGTCGGGCGGCGAAGGCGGTCCGGTGGTCCGCCGCTGGCTTCGGCTGAAGGGCGGCGACGACCTCGACCCGACCAGCCGCCTGATCCTGATCGGCGACACCATGCCACCGGGCGCGATGCGCGCGATGCAGCGCCCCGGCCCGGTCAGCTCGATGAACTGGGCGATCAACCTGCTCGATCCGCTGGCGCAGACGCGCGACGGCTGGTGGATCGCGGAAGCCGCGAGCGACCATGCCGACCACGGCTATTCGAGCGAACGCCTTCGCCTGTGGGACGCCGACGGGCGACTGGTGATGATCAGCCAGCAGGCGGCCGCGGTGTTCGGCTAGCGAACTCGCCTCCCGATGGGGAGGGGGAGGAGCAGGTCACGCATCCCGGCGACGGGAATTTTCCTACTTCGTGCGCGCAGGCTAGCGTGGCGATGGCTCTTTCCCATCGTCGTCCTCCCGGTTCGCAAACGCCGCCCAGCAGGCTCGCTCGGAGCAAAAATCCGCAATGCGTCACCCAACGCGCACCAAGCCCCTGAGATAACGACGAATTCTCAGGGTGACACTCGGGTGACACGTGTCAACCACGTAACGCACCCGATTTACGCCCCCTCCCCGTGGGGAGGGGGCCGAGTTTTGGTGGAGGTGGGTGGCTCAGGCGGCGTCCGTGAAATTGGGCGCGCGCTTGGCCATTCCGGCCATCACCGCCTCGATCTGGTTGGGCTGGCGGATAACGCCCGCCTGCTCGACGCTTTCCGCCATCAGCATGTCCTCGCCCGTCTCGTCGTGCATTCGATTGTGGAGCCGCTTGGCTGCGCGCACTGCGTCCGGGTTGCGCTGGGCGATGGTTGCGGCGATTTCCTTGGCCTTGCCCAGCGGGTCGTCGGTGACATGCGTCGCAAGGCCCAGCACCTGCGCTTCCTCGCCCGAGAATTCGCGGTTGGTATAGACCAGCTCGCGCAGCACATCGTCGCGCACCAGCCCGCGCCATAGCTGATAACCGCCCATGTCGGGCACCAGACCCCACTTCATCTCCATGATCGCCATTCGCGCATCGGGCGCGACCACGCGGATGTCGGCCCCGCTGGCGATCTGCATCCCTCCGCCGAAGCACACCCCGTGCACCGCAGCGATTACCGGCATGGGCAGCTTGCGCCAAACGGTCGCAACCTGCTGAAACTTGTTCGAATCGCCATGCGTGCGGTCGGTCAGCTTGGGCTCGTCGGGGTCGGGGGCGCGGGCGAAGCTGGAGGTGTCGAGCCCGGCGCAGAAGCTGCGCCCCTCGCCCGACAGCACCACCACGCGTACGTCCTTGCGCTCCATCAGCGATTCGCCCGCCGCGATGATCGCCTCGAACATTGCCGGGTCGAGCGCGTTCATCTTGTCCGCCCGGTTGAGGCGGACATGCGCCACGCCATCCTCGCCGATCTCCACCGCGACCCGCTGTTCCTCGACCTGCGATGCCATGCCTGCGCTCTCCCGTTGTTCGTTCGTTTGAAACCGTCGGGATGGTTCGTTGCGCAAGGGCGCGGCGCTGTCCAGCCTGTATCCCGCCCCATCGGTGGCGATCATCGCCGCAAGGCCGACAGTCTCAAGCTTGCGCCGCAGCCGCGCGACATGGACCGCGACGCGATTGGTGCCCGGCTCGAAAGGGAGCCGCCAGACGTCCTGCAGAAGCGCGCGCTGGCTGACCGTGGCGTCCGGTGTCTCGGCGAGCCGCCAGAGCAGCGCAAACTCGCGCGGATGCAGCGCCAGCCAGCGTCCGTCGAGCGCAGCGTCGCGATGGAACAGGTCCAGCCGCAACGGGCCCGCTTCCATCCACCTCGCAATGAATTGCTGCGCTGCGTGCACGCGCCCCCGCCGCCCGCTGCCTCCACAAGGACATGCACCGTGGCACGTAGTTTACCTTATTGGAAAACAGGAACACTCCGGAACGGATGTATACCGGTTCAGGCTTGGGCGGCGGTCTTAGGCGTTCGATCGCTGCAGGAAGCGCTTGATATTGCGCGCGGCCTGCCGGATGCGCTGCTCGTTCTCGACCATCGCAATACGGACATAGCCCTCACCCTCCTCGCCGTAGCCGATGCCTGCCGCGACCGCGACACCCGCCTGCTCGAGCAGCTGTTTGGAAAAGTCGAGGCTGCCCATATGCTCGAAGCCCGGCGGCAGCGGAGCCCACGCGAACATGCTCGCGGGCGGCGAGGGGATTTCCCACCCGGCGCGGGTGAAGCTCTCGACCATCACGTCGCGCCGCCGCTGGTAACGCAGGCGGTTTTCCTCGACGATGTCCTGCGGGCCGTTCAATGCCGCGCAGGCTGCTGCTTGAATGGGCGTGAAAGCGCCGTAGTCGAGATAGGATTTCACCCGCGTCAGCGCCGCGATCAGCGTGGGGTTGCCAACCGCGAAGCCCATCCGCCACCCGGCCATCGAATAGGTCTTCGACATCGAGGTGAACTCCACCGCGACTTCCTTCGCGCCGGGCACTTCGAGGATCGAGCGGGTCGGCTTGCCGTCGTAATACAGCTCGGAATAGGCGAGGTCGGACAGGACCCAAACCTCGTTCTCCCGCGCCCACTTCACCAGCCGCTCGTAGAAAGCGAGGTCGACCGTCTCGGCGGTCGGGTTACTGGGGTAATTGACCACCAGCACGCTGGGCCGGGGCGAGGTGTAGGCCATCGCCTGATCCAGCGCGTCCCAATATTCCTCGTTTGGCGTGGTCGGCACAGAGCGGATCGTCGCGCCCGCTATGATGAAGCCATAGGTGTGGATCGGGTAGGACGGGCTCGGCGCCAGCACCACGTCGCCCGGCGCGACGATCGCGGTCGCCATCGACGAGAGGCCTTCCTTGGAGCCCATCGTCACCACCACCTCGCGCTCGGGGTCGAGCTCGACCCCGAATCGCCGCGCGTAGTAATTCGCCTGCGCCTTGCGCAGCCCGGGAATGCCGCGCGACTGGCTGTAGCCGTGCGCGCTGGCCTTGCCCGCAACCTCGCACAGTTTGTCGATCACATGCTGCGGCGGGGGGTGATCGGGATTGCCCATGCCCAGGTCGATGATGTCGCGGCCCGCCGCGCGCGCCGCATGGCGCATCGCGTTGACCTCGGCGATCACGTAGGGCGGCAGGCGCCGCATCCGGTAAAACTGCTCGTCGCTCAAGCTGTGCTCCCGCTCGCTCGGTTCGTTTCGTCCTTTCTGGAACGCCGCGCGCTTCTGTGCAATTGAAGCTTGAGAGAGGACGCCCAGAAATTTCTTTGCACGCACAAGCATGCGGTTGGCGGGAAATTGACCAGAAGGACCGATGCGATGGCCAAGGATTCATCCGATCCAGCCGAGGGGAACATGTTCTCCGCGATGCTGGATGCGCAGGCGCGCTGGACGCAGATGATGCTCGCGCCGCTCGCCACCACGGGCCAGAGGGATGCGGATAAGGGTGCGGATGACGCACCGCCCGCGCTCGCCGACCTTCAGAAATGGGCAGAGAACGCGACCCGGCTGCAGAGCATGTGGCTCGAATTCTGCCAGACCCACGCGATCGAGGCGACCAGCGATATGATGGCGGGGGACCCCGCCCAGTGGCCCGCCAAGTGGTTCGCAATGTTCGAAAGCTGGACCCAGCAGCTCCCCTTCGCGGACCCTGCCGAACAGCAGCGCTGGTGGGCGGAAAGCGCGCAGCTGTGGCAGGCGCTGATGCTCCCGCCAGGAGATCAGGGCGGCGAGGCCGGGGCGACCAGCCCGAAGCTGCCCCGCGAAGACCGCCGCTTCGCCGATCCGCGGTGGCGCGAACAGCCGGTCTATGCGCTGATCCACCAGACCTATCTGCTGCTGAGCGAGCGGGTGGAAGCGATGGTCGAGCAGCTGGACAACATCGATCCGGCCAAGCGCGAACAGCTCAAATTCGCGACCCAGGCGATGGCCGAAGCGCTCAGCCCCGCGAACTTCCCCGCGACCAATCCGATCGTGCTCGACCGGATCATGGAGACCCGCGGCGACAGTCTGGTCAAGGGTATGCAGAACCTGCTGCAGGATCTGCAGAAGGGCCAGCTGACCCATTCCGATCCGCAGGCTTTCGTGGTGGGCGAGAATATCGCGACCACGCCGGGCAAGGTGATCTACGAGACGCCGCTGTTCCAGCTGATCCAGTACGACCCGAGCACGGAAAAGGTGCTGTCGGTGCCGCTGGTGATCTTCCCGCCGTGGATCAACCGGTTCTACATCCTCGATCTCAACGAGAAGAAGAGCTTCGTAAAGTGGGCGGTCGACCAGGGGTTGACCGTCTTCATGGTCAGCTGGAAATCAGCCGACGCTTCGATGAAGGACGTGGTGTGGGACGATTACATCGCCGCCCAGATCGAGGCGATCGACCATGTCCGCAAGCGTCTGCGCCAGCCCGCCGTCCACACGATCGGCTATTGCGTCGCGGGGACCACGCTGGCCGCGACGCTCGCGGTGATGGCCGCGAAGGGTGAGGCCGACAAGGTCAAGAGCGCGACCTTCTTCACCGCGCAGGTCGATTTCGACGATGCGGGCGATCTGCTCCACTTCATCGACGACCAGCAGCTGACCACGATCAAGGGGCTGGAGCGCGACGGCTATGTCGACGGGCGCTACATGGCGGCGACCTTCAACCTGCTGCGCGGCAACGACCTGATCTGGAACTACGTCGTGCGCAATTACCTGCTGGGCGAGGATCACACCGCGTTCGACCTGCTCCACTGGAACGGCGACGTCACCAACCTGCCCGCCAAGTGGCACCGCAATTATCTGCAGGATCTCTATCGCGACAACCTGCTGGTGGAACCGGGCAGGCTAGAGGCGCTGGGCGAAGCGATCGACCTGACCAGGGTCGACGTGCCGACCTACATCCAGGCAGGCAAGGACGACCATATCGCGCCCGTGACCAGCGTCTGGAAGCTGACCGAGCATTTCACCGGCCCAACCCGCTTCGTGCTGGCAGGATCGGGCCACATCGCCGGGGTCGTCAATCCACCCGCGGCGGGCAAGTACCAGTACTGGATCAACGAGGACGAAAGGGTGGGCAGCCTCGAAGAGTTTCGCAAGGGTGCGACGGAGCATCCGGGCAGCTGGTGGCCCGACTGGATCGAGTGGATCCGCAGCCATGACGACAGGGAAATCCCCGCGCGCGGCAAGCGCAAGCCTGGCAGCGGCAAGACCGACACGGTGATCGAACCGGCCCCGGGGCGCTACGTAAAAACCCGGTAGAGGGCCCATTTCCCTCGGTAAACTGCGATTTGTGCACTGCACAAAAACTGCTTGAATTCGCATTGCACAATCGCTATTTGTGCAGTGCAGCAAGTAGTAAGAGGTGTCCGTTCAAATGGCTGACCAGACCACCGACAAGGGCGACGCTGCGGCGCAGAAGGCTTACGAGTCCGCCGTTGCCGCGAAGTCCGACAGCGAGCGCAAGCCCGCGACCGAATCGGTCAAGGCGCCTGAAGCGCCCGCCCCGACCGTCACGGCGAAGGAACCTGCGAAAAAGGCAACCACCAAGCCTGCGACCGCCAAGACAGCGGCGCAGGCCAAGAAAACCGCGCCGGCGAAGCCTGCCGTGAAGGCTCCCGTCGCGAAGAAGAAGGCCGGCCCCGCCAAGCGCAAGCAGGCCACCTCCACCAAATCGAAGGCGGCCCCCAAGACCGCCGCCTCCCCCAAGACGAAGGACACCACCATGGCTACCAAGACCGAAACCAAGACCCCCAATTTCGCCCCCAATTTCGCGAACGACATGGCCGCCGAAATGCAAACCCGCCTCGCGGGCATGTATGAAAAGGGCACCGAAATGACCGGCGAAATGGTCACCTTCCAGCGCGCCAACGCCGAAGCGATGGCCGAAGCCGGCAAGATCCTCTTCACCGGCATGCAGGACCTGACCCGCGGCGCCGTGGAAGAAACCCGCAAGGCTGCCGATCAGATGAGCGAAGACGTGCGCCTGATGGCCGCCGCCAAGTCACCGACCGAACTGGTCAAGCTGCAGGGCGACATCATGCGCCGCTCGTTCGACCACGCGGTCGCCACCGGTTCGAAGAACACCGAAGCGTGGATCAAGCTGACCAACGACGCTTTCGCGCCGCTGACCAGCCGTGTCAGCGAAGCGGTCGACAAGATGAACAAGCTCGCCGCCTGAGCTTGCGATTCTAGCGGGCCCGCCTTCGGCAACGACCCGCCAGTCCGGTAACGGACCAGATCACGACAAGTCACGAGGGGTCGGGCGCAGATATCGCCCGGCCCCTTTTGCATTCCCCCCTCGCCACCGCCGGTCCCTTGCAGATCGGCCCGGCGTTACGATATTGTTTTGCCATGCACGATCCCGCCACACTCCGCGCGCCTGACGCCAGCCTTCGCCCGCGCGATGCTGCGCCCCTCCCCTCGCGCGCACCGACCGCAGCCGGTAGCGAGGACGAAGGCGATGACGGTCGCCCGGCCGATCCCAATGTCGGGATCGCGACCAAGACCCGCGCCAAGCCGAAGAAGCCGAGCCAGTACAAGGTGCTGATGCTCAACGACGATTACACCCCGATGGAATTCGTGGTCATCGTACTCAAGCGGTTCTTCCGGATGGATATGGACGAGGCGACGCGGGTGATGCTGCAGGTCCACCAGCGCGGCGTCGGCGTGTGCGGGATCTTCCCCTACGAGGTCGCCGAGACCAAGGTGAACCAGGTGATGGACTTCGCCCGGCAGAACCAGCACCCGCTCCAGTGCACGCTGGAGAAAGCCTGAACCGGGCAACGTGCGACAAGCCACATGACGTTTGCGCGCATTGCCGCTAGGGCAGCGCGACCACGACCGTCCAATTAGCCGCGGGACCACGCTTGCCCTTCTCTTCGCGTCTCGACAGATACATCTTTCGTCTGACCATCGTCCCGATGATCGGCGTGTTCGCGCTCGCCGCGACGCTGTTGATGCTGGAGCAGATGCTCAAGCTGTTCCGCTTCGTCTCGACCGAGGGTGGCCCGGTGGGCGTGGTGTTCCAGATGCTCGGCACGCTGCTGCCCGATTATGCGGTGCTGGCGATCCCACTCGGCCTGCTGCTGGGTACCCTGTTCGCCTTTCGCCAGCTTGCGCTGTCGAGCGAGCTGGACGTGATGCGCGCGGTCGGCCTTGGCTACGGACGGCTGCTGAGGGTGCCGTTCGCGATCACCCTGACGCTGATGGCGATCAACGCCGCGATCGTGTTCTACGTCCAGCCGGTCTCCAAATATTACTACGAAGAACTCAATTTCGACCTGCGCTCGGGCGCGCTGGGTGCCTCGATCAAGGTCGGCGAGTTCACCACGCTGGCCGACCGGATGGCGCTGCGGGTCGAAGAGAGCGAGGATTCGGGCCGCAAGCTCAAGGGCATTTTCGCGCGGATCAATGCCGAGGACGGGCAGACCCTTTCGATCAGTGCGCGCGAGGGACGGTTCCTTTCGACCAGCGACAATCCCGACACGGTCATCCTGCGCCTGTCCGACGGCACGATCGTGCAGGACCCGCCGGGCGAGACCCCGCGCGTGCTCAGCTTTACCGAACACGACCTGCCGATCGACCTGCCCGCGATCGAGCAGTTCCGCGCCCGGGGCGAGGCGGAGCGCGAGTATATCCTGCCCGAACTGCTGCGCATGGGGTGGAGCGATACGACCACCGAGGCCCAGCGCCTCGGCAGCCAGGCAAGCTTCAACTACCGGATGGTGGAGCTGGCGATGATGCTGTTCATGCCGTTACTGGCGGTCGCACTGGCTATTCCGCCCAAGCGGTCGACCAGCGCGCTGGGTGTGTTCGTCGCGGTGATCCTCGTGGTCGCCTATCACAAGGTCAATCAGTACATGCAGGATTTCGCCGCGCTTGGCCGGGTCGATCCGACGCTGGGCCTGTGGGGCCCGTTTGCGATTTTCGCCGGACTGATCCTGTGGTGGTACTGGCAGATCGCCCATGTCCCCGGCGGCCAGCCGATCGGTGCGCTGGAAAGCGCTTTCGCCAAGATCCTCAAACGGATCGGCAAGCTGCTGCGTCCCAAACGCCGGGCCGACGCCTTCCGCGTCGAACAGGCTAGCTGAGCGGTCGGGATATGACGTTCGACTTCTTCCCGTCGCGCACGCTGACGCTGTACCTCGCCAAGATGTTCAGCCTGCGGATCTTCGCGGTGCTGGTGATGCTGGTGCTGGTGCTGATGATGCTCGACCTGCTGTCCAACAGCGGCCAGATTCTGGAGGTGCCGGGCAATACCGAGGCGGACCTGTGGCTCTATGCCTCGCTGCGGGTACCGATGCTGATCCAGCGGTTTCTGCCCTATTCGGTGTTGCTGGCGACGATCATCACACTGGTCACGCTCAACCAGAACAGCGAGGTTATCGCGATGAAGGCGGCGGGCCTGTCCGCGCATCAGGTGCTCGCCCCGCTGATCGTGACCGCGCTGCTGGTGGCGGGGATCAGTTTCGCCTTCAACGAACGCGTGGTGACCCGCGCGACCGCGCAGCTGACCGCGTGGGAGGCGACCGAATTCGGCGCGCAGCCCGACAAGCCCAAGAGCAAGGGCAGCATCTATCTTGAGGACGGGCAGAACATCCTCACCGCCCGCAGCTATTCCGGTGGCGGCCCCGCCCCGACCCTGCGTGATGTGACCTATTACCGGCGCAGTCCGTCGGCCGAGATCACCCAGAAGATCGACGCGCCGATGGCGGTTCGCGGGCCCGATGGCTGGGCGATGCAGAACCCGAGCGTGTTCACCGTCGGCACGGCAAGCCTGGCGCAACCGACCCAGCTGACCGTCGCCCCCGGCATCACCCCTGCGACGATCGAGCTGCAGGAGATCGACCCGACCACCCAGCCGTTCTGGCAGCTGGGCAGCTCGATCGAGGCCTATCGGCAGGCGGGCCGCGATACGGACGAGCTGGAAGCGAATTACTGGCACAAGATTTCAGGCCCCCTCGCCGCGGTGCTGATGCCCATTCTGGGCGCCGTCGCGGGCTTCGGTCTCGCCCGTTCGGGGCAGCTGTTCATGCGCGCGCTGATCGGCATGGCGCTGGGCTTTGCCTATTTCGTGATCGACAATGCCGCGCTCGCAATGGGCGATTTCGGCGGCTATCCGCCCTTCCTCGCCGCGTGGGCACCGTTCCTGCTGTTCCTGATGATCGGCGAGACCGTGCTCGTTCGCACCGAAGAGTGAACAGCGCACAGACCGACGACTGGCACATCCGCCTTGCGCGGCGCGGCGATGCGGCGGCGATGCCCGCGATCGAACGTGAAGCGGGCAGGATGTTCGAGCGCCTCGATGGGTTGGCATGGGTCTCCTGGCAGGAACCCGTGGCGGTCGACCGGCTGGAGCGCTATATCGCGCGCGGCCATTGCCTTGTGGCGCAGGCCGGCGAGCACCTTGTGGGATTTCTGGTGACCGAACCCTTCGGGCGCGAGCTGCATGCATACGAATTCAGCGTGCATCCCGACTGGCAGGGCCGCGGGATCGGTTCGGCGCTGCTGCGCGGATGCATGATCGACGCGCGCAATTCGGGCTTCACCGCGATCACGCTTACGACGTTCGCGGAGGTCCCGTGGAATGCGCCGTTCTATCGCCGGATGGGCTTCGTCGACATCGCCGCAGCGGACAACCCGCGTCTGGCAGGCGAACTCGCGGCCGAGGCGGAGCGGGGCATGCCCGCCGAAGCGCGCATCGCTATGACCTGCGCGCTTGGTTGACTGGTTTGCAACAATGTCTAAATGCACCGCGCATTCAGAGGGTTGCCCCCAACTGCCTTCTGTCGTGCTAAACGCGGGGTTCGGGCCGTTTGTGTTGGTGTTGCAACCTTCTCGCAAAAGCGTAGAAACACCCAAGGGGACGCAAGACAGGAATTTGCCCGTGTCGGGACCGCACACCGCGAAAGCCCAAGCCGATCTGCCGTTCCGCAAGCCCAGCCACGATCTCGATCGCATGACCTTGCGTGAGCCGATCGTCAGCGCTTTCCAGCACCACACCATCATGGCCCATCTTGCGCTCACCAGCAGGCCGGCCGGCTGAAATGCCCAGAGATTTATGACCGACATCACCGTCTCGCCGCTCGATGCGACGAAAAGCCGCGACCGTGCGGCCTTCGTCGACCTGGGCCGCCGCTTCGCCGCGCAGCTGCCGCACTCGGTTCCGCAACTGCGGGCCGAACAGCTCGAACTCATCAATCCGGGCAAGAACCCGTTCTTCGGCCATGCCGAAGCGCAGCTGTTCATCGCCTATCGCGACGGCAAGCCGGTAGGCCGGATCAGCGCGCATATCGACCGGCTGGCGCTGGAGGTGCCCGCCGAACAGGGCATGGGCCCCGGCACCGGCATGTTCGGCTATTTCGACGCCGAGGATGAAGCGGTCGCCAGCGCGCTGCTCGTGGCGGCAGAAGACTGGCTGCGCACGCAGGGGATGAACCGGGTGCTCGGCCCGATCTCCATGTCCATCTGGGAAGAGCCCGGCCTGCTCGTGCGCGGGCAGGATCATGCGCCGATGATCATGATGGGCCACCATCCCGAACGCTACGCCGGCTACATCGCGGGCGCGGGCTATGCGCCTGCCAAGCACCTTTATACCTACGATCTGCCGGTCGGCCGGGAATTCCCACCGCTGGTGCAGCGGATCGTCAAGTCGGGAGAGCGCAACAGCCGGATCCGGGTGCGCCCGATCGACCTCGACCATTACGAGAGCGAGATCGAAATCGTTCTCGAAATCCTCAACGATGCATGGTCGCAGAACTGGGGCTTCGTCCCGCTGACCGAGGCGGAGGTCGCCTATACCGGCAAGAAGCTGCGCCCGCTGATCCATCCGGAAATCAACCGGATCGCGGAACTGGACGGCGAACCGGTCGCCTTCATGATGACGCTGCCCAACGTCAACGATCTGTTCGCGCGCACGCGCGGCAAGCTGTTCCCGTTCGGCTGGCTTGCAACCCTGCGCTGGCTGCGCAAGCCGATGCACGCAGGGATGCGGGTGCCGCTGATGGGTGTGCGCAAGCGGCTGCATAACTCCCGCCTCGCCAGCCAGCTCGCCTTCATGATGATCAGCCAGATCAGGCATTCGGCGAGCAGCGTGTTCCACTCGGACCGCGGCGAGGTCGGCTGGATCCTCGAAGACAATCAGGGAATGGTCGCCATCGCCGACGCGATCGACAGCAGCATCAACCGCGAATACGTGATCTACGAGAAGGATTTGTAAGCGCGCGCATGCGCTCCGGAACGCGAGGGACACCCGCGGCGTTTGCTGCATATCCCCACTTGCCGACCCCGGCCCTCGCGAAGGATACCTACGAATGCCGCCGGACGGCGCCAGCCCCCGAAAGACCCGCAATTACGGGCCTGTCCTGATTGTCGAAGACGATGCCGTCCTTGCCCTCGCGGTGGAAGACGCGCTGATCGAGGCGGGCGCGCGCGACATCGCGATCGCTGCGACGACATCGCAGGCGATCGAGCGGCTGCGCGATGGCGACGTGGAAACCGTAATCCTCGACGTTCACCTGGCCGACCGCGGCGATGGCTGGGCGATTGCGGAAGTGCTGCGGGCGCTCGGCCCCAATGCACCCAAGGTCATTTTCGCGACCGGATCGCCCGACGAAATACCCGCCCATGTCGCGGATCTGGGCCCGGTGCTGGGCAAGCCGTACGATTTCGACGACCTGCTGGCGCATGTCGGCAAGCCCGAGCGGCCCTCCTTCCTCTCCCGCCTCAAGCGCGACTGAGCGCTCCTCCGCGCGCCTCTCGGCACGTCCGGATTGCGCCTTTCGCGCACCGCCATCAGGCACAAAAAAAGGCCTTCGATCCGCATGGTGCGGAACGAAGGCCTTCGGGATCGTATCACCAGCCGCTTGGACGGGAGGGGGGTCTCGGCGGTGACATAGGGAGAATGCCCCGGCCCGAAGCCGGTTCCTCGCCCCGCGAATTTTTTTTCGGCCCTTTCACTACCACGTCATCGAAACCACCTTGCAGGCGCTTTACAAGCGAACTTGCGCAGGCTTGGAACCTGCCTCGACGCCGGACGTTGGCGAGAGGTTCAGACGGGAAAGATACTACATGTCCATTGGAGAAAATGTCGCTGCAAACCTGCCCTATCTGCGTCGCTACGCGCGCGCGCTGACGGGATCGCAGCAGACCGGTGACGCCTTCGTGCGCGCCACGCTCGAAGCGGCGCTGGCCGACGACGAGCTCAAGTCCTCGCTCGAAGGCGGCCGCGTGCCGCTGTACCGGGCGTTCAACAAGGTGTGGTCGAGCGCCTATCTCGAAGTGTCGGACCGGGGGGCGGACAATGCCGACCTGCCCGACCAGATCAGCGCCGACAGGCTGCAAACCGTCACGCCGCTCAACCGGCAGGCGCTGCTGCTGACCACGCTGGAAGATTTCACGATCGAGCAGTCGGCGGAGATCATGGAGATCGCGCCGCAGGACGTCGAGAAAATGGTCCAGGATGCGATCGCCGAGATCGATCGCGAATCGGCCACCAGCGTGCTCATCATCGAAGACGAGCCGCTGATCTCGATGCAGCTGGAAGACCTCGTGCGCGGCCTTGGCCACGACATCTGCGGCACCGCCGCCACGCGCACTCAGGCGCAGCAGGTGGTCGCGGAGAAGACCCCGGGTCTGGTGCTGGCCGATATCCAGCTCGCCGATGGCTCCTCGGGCCTCGACGCGGTGGACGATATCCTGAGTATCGGCAGCGTGCCGGTGATCTTCATCACCGCCTATCCCGAGCGACTGCTGACCGGCGACCGGCCTGAGCCGACCTATCTGGTCACCAAGCCGTTCCAGGAAGCCACGGTGCGCGCGGCGATCAGCCAGGCGCTGTTCTTCAACGCCAGCCACGAGAACGCCTCCGCCTGAGGCAACGTCTCACCGAACAAAAGAAAAGGGCGTCGCGATTGCGGCGCCCTTTTTGTGTCTCGTCTGAAGGCGGCCCGGCGGCCCGGGGCATTAGCTCCCCAGATCAGCCCCTGCTCGTAGCCCCTGCTTCGCGCGCCTGCACGCCGGTGGGCCGGTTGCGCGCCCGCATCCTGAACTCGGTCGGCTTGCGCACCGGCACCCGCAGCACGCAGCGCACGCCCTGCGGCGCAAAGTCCAGTTCGACCGGGTGCTTGAGCTCGTGCGCGACGATCTTCTCGATCAGTTCGGTGCCGAAGCCGCGCGGGCGCTCGCTCGCCACCGTCGGCCCGCCGCGCTCCTGCCACAGCACCTCGACCAGATTTTCGCGCAGCTGGTGCCAGGTGACATCGAGCTGCCCGCCTTCGACCGAGAGCGAGCCATATTTGGACGCATTGGTCGCCAGCTCGTGAATCGCGAGGCCGAAGGACAGAGCGTCATTGGGCGCAAGATCGACCTCGGGCCCGTCGAGTTTCAGGATCGATTCGGCGGAATTGGCATAGGGTGCCAACTCCGCTTCCAGCACCGCACGCAGCGGCGTGGTGCCCCATTCGGACTGGGTCAGCAGATCGTGCGTGGCGGACAGGGCGCGGATCCGCCCGTCGAGCCCGCTGGCGAAATCCTCCAGCGAATGCGCCCGCCGCCGGGTCAGCGCGACGATCGACAGCACATTGGCAAGCGTGTTTTTGACCCGGTGGTTAAGCTCGCGGGTCAGCGAATTGCGGATCGAGTTCTGCTCGGCATAGAAATCGAGCGCCGCCTGGTCCTCATGCGCCTGCTGGGTCAGCAGTCGTGCGACCAGCATCGAAAGGCTGGCGACCGCGATCCCGAACAGCAGGGTAATCATCGAGAGCAGCGAGAGCGCATCGCCACGCGCCGATTCGACCTCCACCGTCATCGGCCGATCGGCCAGATCGACCTCGATCCGCGTCACCCGCCCGGTCCGCCGTGCAGGCGCGTGCGCCGCGACCAGATTGGCGGCAACCGGCTCGCCATCATACAGCCGCACGCCCCGCTGGCCGACCAGTTCGCGCGTCAGCACCGAATCGAGGAACACCTGCGAATTGAACGGGCCATAGACGAAGCCACGGATCAGCTCGTCGCGCGTGCCCGGCTCGAACACGGGCATGTAGATGATGAAGCCCGAGTCGCGCCCCTGGCCTTCCTGCACCAGCACGATCCGTCCGCTCGCGGTCGGGCGCCCAGTCTCGATCGCCTTCTGCATTGCGCTGCGGCGGACGGCCTCGGAATACATGTCGAAGCCGATCGCGCGGGCGTTGCGTTCGCTCATCGGCTCGAGAAAGGTCACCGGGACGGCGAAGTTGCTGCCTGCCTCGGGTCGCGGCGTGATGCGGAACGGCTCTCCTGTATCGGCCTGAACCATGCGTTCGAAGCTGCCGATCTGCCCGCTCGGCACGATCGGCGCCCAGCCGATCCCCTCCGCCCCGCGATAATCCGCGTCCAGCCGCAATTCGGTGGCGAAGCGGCGGAACAGGTCGGCGGGCACCCGGTCGAGCGTGGTGATCAGCGCCGCGCCCGCGATCAGGTACGATCCGCTGGTATTGACCCGCCGGTCCAGCGAGGACGCGATCACCTGCGCGGTTTCGTTGAGCTGCGCCTGCTCGCGCCGGCGCTCGCCGCGTTCGATCGCATAGACGCTCAGCGCGGTGATTGCGGTGATCAGCAGGAAGATCACCACCGGCACGGCACGGGGGTAATGGACCAGCCATCGCCTGAATCGCCGTGTCGGAAGTGTCGGATCGGACGCCACTATTGCTCCGCTAGAATATCGTTCGGGCCGCGCGTCCGGCGGCCTGGTGAATGCTGGATTTAGCAAGGGAACCACGCGCGGGCAGCAACGTTCCTGTTGTCTTGGATCGATTATGGGAAGGGCAGGCTTGGGTTTCGGCTACCGATACCCCATGTAAGCCGACAGGCATGAACGAAAAACACACACCGGATACGCAGGGCCAGCACGTCAAGGGCGCTGGCAAGGATGGCGCGAGCATGGAAGAGCCTCGCTGGGCGGACAGCCTGCGAAGCCTTTACGACTCCGTGGTCGACGAACCGATCCCCGACAGCTTCAAGGATTTGCTCGCTCAGTTCGACGATCCTGAAAAGGACGCCGGCAAGGGCGGTGGCAAGTCATGAGCGGGCACCCCGCACCAGCCGCCGATCCGGTCGAGTTCAAGCGTGAACTGACCGGCGTGGTTCCGCACCTGCGCGCCTTCGCGCGCGGACTGTGCGGCAGGCCCGACATGGCCGACGACCTCGTGCAGGAAACGCTGATGAAGGCCTGGGCCGCGCAGGAGCGGTTCGAGCCGGGCACCAGCATGCGCGCGTGGACTTTCGTGATCCTGCGCAATGCCTACCTCACCGATATGCGCCGCAACCGCTTTCGCGGAGAATATGACGAGAATGTCGCCGAACGCATTCTGACCGCACCCGCTGGGCAGGAGGAGCCGATCCACCTGTCCGACATGCACCGTGCGCTACTGACCCTCCCGCCCGAAAGGCGCGAGGCGCTGCTGCTGGTGGGCGCGGGCGGCTTCTCCTACGAAGAAGCGGCCAATATCTGTGGCTGCGCGGTCGGCACGATCAAGAGCCGCGTGGGCCGCGCCCGCGCCGCGCTCAATGCGATGCTTGCCGATGGCGATATTCCCCGGCGCTCGATCGACGACGACACCGCCCACCGCGCGATCCTGGAAGAGCTGGACGATGTCGCGGCGGGCAATGGTCTGGCCGAACCGACCAATGGGCGCAGCTGATGGCATCCGCGCCCTGTCTGGGCGCGCCCTGACCGCACGCCGCACCGCCGGATCGCCGCGATGAGCGAGCCGGGGGGCGAAGCGGAACGTCGGCCTGACAAGCCGCCACGTTCCACCGGCGGTTCCAAAAAACGCACACTGCTGGCCGAGCAGGAACTGCGCCTGCTGAGCACGCTGGTGCTGCTGCTGGGCGTGGGCCTGTTCCTCGCCCTGCCCTTCGTCCTGTCGATAGGCTCGGTGGTGTTCCTGCCGGTTACCGCCGCCGTCCTCCTGACCGTATTGCTCGCCCCGCTGGCCGATCGCCTGTCGTCATGGGGCGTGCCCAACACGCTTGCTTCGGTGCTCGCGTTGATCATTTTCGTCGCAATCGTGGTGCTCGCCTTCAGCGCGATCCTGCAACCGGCGTTTTCACTGTTCGACCGGCTGCCCGAACTGATCGAGCAGATCGGATCGCGGTACCGTGAAATGCAGGAGGAGTTTGCCTGGCTCGCCAACGCCAACGAGCGGCTGACCGACCTGGTCGGTGAATCGGGCGCGACCGAGGTGGTGCTGGCCGGGCCTTCGGTGTTCCAGCAGGTCGCGATCAGCGCGCCGGTGCTGCTGCTGGAAGTGATGCTGACCTTCCTGATGGCCTTCTTCATGGTCGAAGCGCGCGGACGGCTGCGGCGCAACATCCTGTTCGGGCGAACCAGCTTCGGCACCAGCGTCAAGGCGGCGCGCGTGCTGCGCGAAGTGCAGGACCGGGTGGCCGCCTACATCCTGACGGTGGCCTGGATCAATCTGGGCGTCGGCATCGTCGTCGCGCTGGGCGCATGGGCGATGGGCCTGCCCGCACCGATCATGTGGGGCGGCCTCGCAATGCTGCTCAACTTCATTCCCTATGTGGGCCCGCTGGCGATGACCGGGCTGCTGGTGCTGTTCGGCCTGGGCACGGCGGATTCGGTGTTCCTCGGCATGATCCCCGCGGTCGCCTACATCACGCTGCACGTGTTCGAGGCGAATGCGATCACGCCCGCGATCCTCGGCCGCCGGTTCACCATGAACCCGGTCATGATCCTGCTCGCCTTTTCCTATTTCACCTGGATCTGGGGCGCGATCGGGGCGCTGCTGTCGGTCCCGCTGCTGCTGATGCTGACCGCGTTCTTCGACCACGTCGGGCGGCCCAACCTGCTCGGCTTCATCTTCGGCGAACCACTGTTCCAGACCCCGCTGATCGAAGAGGCGGACGAGTCCCTCACGCCTTCGCCCAACGGCTGACACCCGACCTCACAAAAAAGGGGCCGGACCGCAGCGCGGCCCGACCCCTTTTCAATCATTGACGATATCTCGTCCGATCAGCTGGAATATTTCCAGGTTTCACCGCGCGCGAGGTTCTCGCTCGCGAAGCCCCAGTTCAGCTTCTCGGTCGTCAGCGCCTTGAGATAGGCCGGACGCGCATTCTGGTGGTCGAGGTAGTAGGCGTGTTCCCACAGGTCGATCACGAGCAGCGGGTTGACGCCATCCTTGTCGGCCAGCGTATCGCCGTCATGGGTTTCCTCGATCGTCAGCTTGCCGCCCTTTTCGGCGAGCCAGACCCAGCCGCTGGCGAAGTGACCGGCACCGCGTTCCTGCAGTTTTTCCTTGAGCGCATCGACCGAGCCGAAGGCGCTTTCGATCATGCTCTTGAGCTCGTCCGAGGCGGCGGTTTCTTCGCCCGCCATCGAGTTCCAGTAGAACCCGTGGTTCCAGCTCTGCGCCGAATTGTTGAACAGGCCCTGGTCGCTGCCACGCGCGGCGGCGATGATTTCCTCAAGCGACTTGTTCGCGTGATCGGTGCCTTCGATCGCCGCGTTGGTCTTGTCGATATAGGCCTTGTGGTGCTTGCCGTGGTGGTAGCTGAGCGTCTCGGCGGAGACCGCCGGGGCCAGCACGTTATCGGGATAGGGCAGCGGGGTAACTTCGAAAGCCATGTGAGTTGTCTCCCATTCTTTGGGTTTGTGGTTCAGCTGTCGGTAAGTGAACGCGCGGGCGCGGCATCCGTTGCAAGATTTTCGTCCTTTTGCCGATCGGTCGCACTGGCGAGCGCGACGTCTGCGGTGACGTTGGCCAGCGTGCGCATGATATCGGGGATCATCTCCACCGCGACCAGCAGCGCAAGCGGCTCGACCGGCACGCCCATCGCCAGCGCGATCGGCCCGATCGAGACGACGAAGCTGATCGTGCCGGGCAGGCTGACCGACCCGATCGAGATCACGAAGGCGACCGCGAGCCCCGCGAGCATGGCGGTCAGCCCCAGCTCGATCCCGAACAGGTGCGCGACGTAGATCGCCACCGCGAGGTTCATCGCCGGGCTGGTCGCGCGGAAGATCGCGACCGACAGCGGCAAGACGAAATCTGCGACATTCTCGCTGATGTCGAGCCGCCGCGCGCTCGCCAGCATCGCGGGCAGGCTGGCGAGCGAGCTCTGGGTGGAGATGGCAACCGCCTGTGCAGGCAGCAGCGCGCGTGCGAAGCGCAGCGGCCCGTGCCGCACCGCACCGACCACGAAGGCGGCGACCAGCACGATCCCGCCCATCGCCGCGACGGTAGCGATATAGTGGATCAGCGTCAGGAACGCCGCGTCCCCGCCCGCGCGCACCGCGACCCCGAGCGCCAGCGCGAAGACCCCGACCGGCGCAACCCACAGCACCCAGCCGATCACCATCAGCATCGCATTCGCGACAGCTTCGAAAAAGCTGCGCAGGATTGCGGACTGCTCGGGCGCCAGGCGGGTGATCGCGACCGCGAACAGCGCGAAGAAGATCGTTAGCGGCAGCATCGCGGTCTCGGCCGCGGCGGCGATAATGTTGGGCGCGATCAGCGAGAGGATGAATTCGCTTAAGCCCGGCACCTCCTGCGGCTCGACATTCGCAGCCAGCAGGCTCTGCGCGCCTGCGGGCGGCGGCACGGCGTCCAGCAGCAGCGGCATCGCGATCAGTGTGGCGACCCCGCCGAAGACCAGCGCCGCCGCGACGAACACCAGCATCCGTCGCGCGGTCGCCCCGGCGCGCGCGGCACTCGCGAGCTGGGTGATGCCCAGCACCAGCAGTGCGGCGACCAGCGGGATGATCGTCATCTGCAAGGCGCGCAGCCACAGCGCGCCCGCCGGTGCGGTGACCGGCAGAATGCTGTCCGCAACCGGCCGCCCGGCGATCAGCGATCCGGCGATCAGCCCGGCGACGAGCCCGCCGAAGGTCCACCAGACCGGCAGGCGCAACGTCACCAGCCGTGCGGGACGGGTTGTCTCAGGTGCCGACAAGCGCGATTGCCCCCTTCCATCGCCGTGCCTGCGCGTCCACAAGCGCGCTCCACGGGATCGCCTCGGTACAGACGACAAGCAAGGGTGTGAAGACCTCGATCATGGCACGCAAATACTTCGGCACCGACGGAATTCGCGGAGAGACCAACAAGGGCGCGATGACCGCCGCCATGGCGATGCGCGTCGCGCAGGCCGCGGGCGCGCATTTCCGGCGGGGCGACCATCGCCACCGGGTGGTGATCGGCAAGGACACGCGCCTGTCGGGCTACATGGTCGAGAACGCGCTGGTCGCAGGCTTCACCAGCATGGGCGTGAACGTGATCCAGACCGGTCCGCTGCCCACCCCCGCGATCGCGATGCTGACGCGCGAGATGCGCGCCGATCTGGGGGTGATGATTTCGGCCAGCCACAATCCCTATCAGGACAACGGCATCAAGCTGTTCGGCCCCGACGGTTTCAAGCTGTCCGACGAGGACGAGGCCGCGATCGAGGCGCTGATCGATCAGGAACCCGAGTTGGTCCCCGCCAGCGAGATCGGACGCGCGCGCCGGATCGAGGATTCGCGCGGGCGCTATATTCACGCGGTCAAGCAGTCGGTCAGCGACAAGACCCGGTTCGACGATCTGAAAGTGGTGGTCGATTGCGCCAATGGCGCGGCCTATCAGGTCGCCCCCAGCGCGATCTGGGAACTGGGCGCGGAGGTCATCACGCTCGGTGTCGATCCCAACGGCACCAATATCAACGACGGGGTCGGCTCGACCTCTCTCGACGCGGTCAAGGCCAAGGTCGTGGAGACCGGCGCCGATATCGGCATTGCGCTGGATGGCGATGCGGATCGGCTGATCGTGATCGACGAGAAGGGCGAGGCGATCGACGGCGACCAGATCATGGCCTCGATCGCGACCCGCATGGCGGAAAAGGGCCAGCTGCGCGGTGGCGGCGTGGTCGCGACGGTGATGAGCAACCTCGGCCTCGAACGCTATTTGGAAGGCAAGGGTCTGACGCTGGAGCGGACCAAGGTCGGCGATCGCTATGTTCTGGGCCGGATGCGCAGCGGCGGCTTCAATGTCGGCGGCGAACAGTCGGGCCACATGATCCTGCTCGACCATGCGACCACCGGCGACGGTACGGTTGCGGCGATGCGCGTGCTCGCCAGCCTGGTCCGCTCCAACCGCCCCGCGTCGGAAGAGCTGCGGATGTTCG
Organism: Alteriqipengyuania abyssalis; assembly: GCF_019857185.1. Classification (GTDB taxonomy): domain Bacteria; phylum Pseudomonadota; class Alphaproteobacteria; order Sphingomonadales; family Sphingomonadaceae; genus Alteriqipengyuania; species Alteriqipengyuania abyssalis. The sequence continues at coordinate 31,478 of NZ_JAHWXP010000002.1, forward strand.
AGCCCGTGCCCCAGCTGCTCAAGAACGTGCGCTACGACGGGGCGAGCCCGCTCGACGCGGAAACGGTCAAGGCCGCGATCAAGGATGCGGAGCGGGCGCTGGCGGGCAAGGGCCGGCTGGTGATCCGCGCTTCGGGCACCGAACCGCTGATCCGCGTGATGGCGGAGGGCGACGATGCGTGCGAGGTGGAACAGGTGGTCGACGCGGTGTGCGACGCGGTCAGGGCGGCCGGCTGATGCTCGACATGCGGCCCGATTGCGAACGCTGCGGTGCGGATCTGCCCGCGCCCCGGCCGGGCGCCTTCATCTGCAGCTTCGAATGCACCTTCTGCGCGCAGTGCGCGGAGGCGCTGGACGATCTGTGCCCCAATTGCGGAGGCGAACTGATGGACCGACCCACGCGAACGGGCGACCTGCTCGAGAGATTCCCAGCCAGCACCGAGCGCAAGTTCAAGGGATGAGCGACAAGCCCCCTCCCCGCATTCTCTCCATCGCCGGGTCCGATTCGGGCGGCGGTGCCGGCATCCAGGCCGACATCAAGACGATCACGATGCTCGGCGGCTATGCGATGACCGCGATCACCGCGATCACCGCGCAGAATTCGCGCGGTGTGCAGGGGATCACTCCGCTGAGCGGCGATTTCGTGGTCGAACAGATCGATTCCTGCCTGACCGATTTCGGCGCAGACGCGATCAAGATCGGGATGCTCCACGATGCGGGGATCATCGCCGAGGTCGCCAAGGGCCTCGCGACCCTGCCCGAGGCGCAGGGTGTACCGCTGATCCTCGACCCGGTGATGGTCGCCACGTCGGGCGCGCGGCTGCTGCGCGAAGATGCGGTAGAGATTATGCGTGAGCAGCTGTTCCCGCTGGCGACGCTGCTCACACCCAATCTGCCCGAACTCGAAATCCTCGCCGGCCAATCGCTCACCGATACCGGGCAGATCGTGGAGGCGTCGATCGCGCTGGCCGAGGCGAATGACTGCCACGTGCTCGCCAAGGGCGGGCACACGGATGATGCGCGGGTGATCGACATCCTGTGTTCGCCCGAAGGCTTCCTGATGCAGTTCGACGATGCGAAGATCGATTCGCGCCACACGCATGGCACGGGCTGCACTCTGTCCGCCGCCATCGCCACGCTGGTCGGCCACGGGCAACCGCTGCATCACGCGATCCGGCTGGCGCGGCAATTCACCCGCGCAGCGATCGAAAACGCGCCGGGCTTCGGCGACGGCCACGGCCCGATGGGCCATCAGGCGGTGCGCAAACTTTAGGGGTGAAGCCCGGGCGTCCTCGCGACGAGAGCCGCCCGCGCCCGCTACACCTTCAGGTCGTAGAACTTGGCGATCGCCGCCCACGCCTCGTCGGCGGTCTCGCACCAGGTTATCAGGTCGAGATCGCGCGCGGAGATCGTCCCTTCCTCGGCCAGCGCCTCGAAATTGATCACCCGGCTCCAGAAATCCTCGCCGAACAGCAGGATCGGCATGGGCTTCATCTTGCCGGTCTGGATCAGCGTCAGCAGTTCGAAGAACTCGTCGAACGTGCCGAACCCGCCGGGGAACACCGCAACCGCCTTCGCGCGCAGCAGGAAGTGCATCTTGCGCAGCGCGAAGTAGTGAAACTGGAAGCTGAGGTAGGGCGTGACGTAGGTATTGGGCGCCTGCTCGTGCGGCAGCACGATGTTGAGGCCGATGCTCTCGCCACCCGCGTCGCTTGCGCCGCGATTGCCCGCTTCCATGATCGACGGGCCGCCACCGGTGGTGACCACGAACTGCCGCTCGCCATTCTCGATGATCGCCTTTTCGGTGACCATCCGTGCAAGGTTGTAGGCTTCCTGATAATACTTGGCCTTGCCGATCAGGCTCCGGGTGACCTTGGCTTCATCCTCGGGCTCACTTTCGGCGCGCTTTTCCATCGCCTCGACATCTTCGGTCGAGGGGATTCGCGCAGAGCCGTACATCACCAGCGTGCTGCCCACGCCCGCCTGATCCAGCAGCATTTCCGGCTTGAGCAGCTCAAGCTGGAAACGGACCGGGCGCAGCTCTGGCTTGAGGAGGAACTCCTCGTCGCTGAACGCCAGCTTGTAGGCCGGGTGCCGCGTCTGCGGCGTATCGAAGCTGCTGGCGCCCTCGGCGAAACCCGCCTCTTCCTGCGCCCCGTAAAACCGGCGATCATAGAGATCGCGCACACCACCATCTTTGCTCATTGAAGCGGCGATAGGCGGCAATCGCGCGCCCGGCAAGGACCGAGCGCACCGGCGCGCACGTTGCCGGGTGACGTAGGCCGAATTGCGGCCTAAGGCCCCGCCCCGATGCCAGCGTTACAGCACATTCGGCGGTCGCCGCCCTGGAGGATGATATCCATCCTGCTGCTGGCCTTCGGCCTCAATGCGCTGGCTCCCTCCGGCTACATGATCGCGCGGACGCAGGGCGGCTTGCCCGGCGTGGTGGTCTGCCCCGAAACGCATCCGCTGGCCCGCGCTATCGAGGCTTCGCGCGAGCGGCACGAGATGCACGATGGCATGGCGATGGATCATGCCGCGATGGGTCACGCGGTCGTCGATCACGCCGCGATGGGCCACGCCAGCGACGATGGCACCGCCCCGACGGCGACCGACAAGGGGCACTGCGCGCTGGCCAGCGCTGCGAAGCTCGCGCTCCATTCTCCCGGCGAAGCCCTGCTGGCGGCAGAGATGGCCTATGCCGTCCTGCTCGGTCTCAGAGCGATCCGTCCGCTGGCGCTTCGTGCGCCACCGCATCTGCGCCCACCATTGCGCGGGCCCCCGCCGGCGATCTGACACCGACAATCCATTCAGATCACGCGCGCCGCGCACCGGGCAGTCCAGCCCCGTCGCGCCGCGCATCGGAGAATTTTTGTGAAGATTTCCCATCTTGCGCTGGGCGCAGCCATGCTGGCTGCCGCCTCGCCTGCACTTGCCAATACCGACGCTGCCGACACCGAAGACACGATTGCCGACAAAGCGTCCGACAGCTCCGACGCGGACAGCACGGAACGAGCCATCATCGTGACGGGGCAGCGCGCCGCGAACGAAGCGGAGGAACGCGCTGCGAAGACGCCCGGCGGCACCGATGTCGTCACCTACGACGAGTATGCGGACAAGTCGCTCGTCTCGCTGCGCGATGCGCTTGCCCTGTCGCCCGGCGTCTACCTCCAGCCGCGTTACGGGCAGGAGGTGCGCATCTCGATCCGCGGGTCGGGCCTGTCGCGCGGATATCACATGCGCGGCATCACGCTGTTGCAGGACGGCGTGCCGATCAACCTCGCCGACGACAATGGCGACTTCCAGGAGCTGGAGCCGATCTTCTTCGAGTATCTCGAAGTCTATCGCGGCGCCAACGCGCTGCGCTTCGGCTCGGGCACGCTGGGCGGCGCGATCAATGGCGTGACGCCCACGGGCGCGACCGCCGGCGGGCTCTATCTGCGCGGCGATGCGGGCAGCTTCGAGACTTTTCGCGGCCTTGCCTCCTACGGCGTCCAGAGCGGCCCCGGCGATGCCTGGGCGGCGATCAGCTACGACAGCTCCAATGGCGACCGCGACCATGCGCAGCGCACCTCGCTGCGCTTCCACGGGAATGTCGGGCTTCAGATCACCGACAATATCGAGAACCGCTTCTACGCCAGCGTCAACTCGATCGATCAGGCGCTTCCGGGCGCGCTCGACCAGGCCACGGCACTGACCGCGCCGGAGACGGGCAATTTCGCAGGCGACCAGGGGCGCGACATCGATTCGATCCGCCTGCAGAACCGCACGCGGTTCTCGTTCGACGGGGGCCAGCTCGATGTCGGCGGGTTCGTCAACGCGAAGTCGCTCTACCACCCGATCTTCCAGGTGCTCGATTACAAATCGACCGATCGCGGCGTCTATGCGCGGTTCGACTATGCCACGGGTCCGTTCGAGCTGACGCTGGGCGGCGAGACGCGGCATGGCGACACCGATGCGAAGCGCTTCGTGAACGTCAGCGGGCAACGCGGCGCACCGACCTACACCGCGGAGCAGCGCGCTGCGACGTCCAACATCTATGGCGAAATCCGCTTCCGTCCGATCGAGCCGCTGCAACTGATCGCAGGCGCGATCTATGCCGATGGCTTCCGCGAGCAGCACCTGTTGTTCGACGGCTTTGCCGGGGGGACGGTCGATGTCACCGGGCGCGCCGATTTCGACGGGTTCTCGCCCAAGTTCGGCGTGCTGTTCGAGGCGAACGAGAACATCCAGCTGTTCGCCAACTACAGCCGCTCGGTCGAATTCCCGGGCTTTGCCGAGGTGGCGCAGGTCGCCAGCTTCGTGAACCTCGACCCGCAGCGCGCGTGGACGGCGGAGATCGGCACGCGTGGGCGTGCGGGCATCCTCGAATGGGATCTTGCAGCCTATCGCGCGGACATCGAAGGCGAGCTGTTGCAGTTCAATGTGGGCCCGGACATTCCCGCGTCGACCTTCAATGCAGGCAAGACCCGCCATCAAGGCATCGAAGCGGCGCTGTCGATCGATCTCACCCCATGGGCACGCCTCCGGCAGATCTACACCTACAGCGACTTCCACTTCGAGGACGATCCGCAATACGGCGACAACCGCCTGCCGGTGGTGCCCGAACATCTCTATCGTGCAGAACTGCGTCTTGGCACCGATGCCCTCCACATCGCGCCCAATGTCGAGTGGATGCCCGACGGGCCCTTCGCGGACTACGACAACAGCCTGCAGGTCGATGGCTATGCGCTGGTCGGGATTACCGCCGGTGCCACGCTGACCGACGGGATCGATCTGTTCGTGGATGCGCGCAACGTCTTCGACAAGAAGGCGGTAGGCGACATCAGCGCGGCAATCGCCGCAACGCCGACCTCGGCGATCTTCTACCCTGTCGAGCGTCGCGCCGTCTTCGGCGGCGTGCGCGCGCGCTTCTAAGGGAGGGATGACGATGGCCGATACCGCGACCTATCGCACGATCTGGCGCTGGCATTTCTATGCCGGACTGTTCGTGCTCCCCTTCGTCCTGCTGCTGTCGGTCAGCGGGGCAATCTATCTGTTCAAGCCGCAGATCGACCGGTGGGAGGAACGCGATTATCGCGGCCTCTCGCTGGAGGGCGCGGTGTCGGCCGACCGGCAGCTGGAGGCGGTGAAGACGGCCTTCCCGGGTGGATCGTTCAACCATTACCGCCTGCCCGAACACCCCGGCGATGCGGCCATGGTGCAGATGACCCTGCCCGATGGCGCATTGAGAGAGATCTATGTCTCCCCGCAGGGGCAGGTTCTCGGCACGCTCGACCCGGCTAAGCGGATTTCCAACACGGTCTCGCGTTTCCACGGCTCGCTGATGATGGGCGACTGGGGCGACCGGCTGGTCGAACTGGCCGCAAGCTGGACGATCGTGATGATCCTGAGCGGGCTCTACCTGTGGTGGCCGAGACCGTTTCGCGCCGCCGGGACTTTCTGGCCGCGCCGGTCGCTCAAGGGTCGCCCCCTGATGAAGGACCTCCATCGGGTGATCGGTTTCTGGCTGGCGGGGTTCGTGCTGGTAATGCTGGCAAGCGGCCTGCCCTGGGCGGGCACCTGGGGCAGTACGTTCAAATGGGCGCGCGGCGAGCTGGGCCTGATCGAAGGGCCGCAGGAGTGGAAGATCGGCGCGGAAAAGCCCGTGGCTCACGACCATGGGGCGATGGCCCACTCCTCGCCTTCCCGACCGCAGGCACCCGCGGAGTCCCTCCCGCTGTCCGCTTTCGTCGCACGCGCCGAGGCGGAGCGCATGGCCTTCCCCGTGCTGGTCCTGCCACCCCATGCCCCGCAACGCTTCGGCCCGCCGACCGGCGAAGTCTGGACGGTAAAATCCGAAGCACAGAACCGGCCGCTGATGCGCACGGTTACCTACGATCCGCAGACCGGCGAAGAACGCTCGCGCAGCACCTTTGCGGACAAGCATCCGATCGACCGGGCGATCAATGTCGGGATCGCGTGGCACGAAGGGGCCCTGTTCGGCCCCGCCAACCAGATCATGGGCCTGATCATTGCGCTGGCACTGATCGCCTTGTCCGTGCTCGGTGTGCTCATGTGGCTGAAGCGCAGGCCGACGGGGAAGCTGGCAGCGCCGCCGCACGGTGGTCGCCTGCCACGCGGGTTGATCGCTGTAGTCGCCGTGCTCGCGATCCTCTTGCCGCTGTTCGGCGCTTCGCTGGTCGCAATCCTGCTAGCCGAAAAGGCCGGAGCGATGCTCGCACGCCGCTAGTGCGGGCATCAATCGCCGATAATCCGAAATCCTGACGTTCCGACAGAGCCGATTCGCGTTGCGCGCATTCGGCGTGAAGCACCGTGCCTGGCGGGAATGTGCGCAGACCGGGCGTCGCTGCGGACCCGGCCAGACCGGTGCGCGTTTTCGGTAAAAAGCTGGATGCCCCGTGAGGATTCGAACCTCAATTGACGGAGTCAGAGTCCGTAGTCTTACCATTAGACGACGGGGCAATAGCATTGCGACGGGCCCGCAGAGCGGGCGGAACACGTTCGCGAAGCGGCGCATCTAGAAAGCCGGGACCGCAGCGTCAAGCACTCATCCGCTCAGGCCAGCCTTGCTCAAATGCGCCCGGGCGTTTAGCGTCCGCGTCAGGTGCCCGCGGGATCTCGCTGCGGGTGGATTGGAAAAGTACTTATGGCGGACTTCGCGCCGCCGGACGACAGCAAAGGGGCTTACCCGACGGAGGGCAAAATGTCCGGCGAGGTAGCAGACAAAGGCTACCACCAACCTCCGAAGCCCACGAATTCTCCCAAACGCCACCGCAAGTCCGATGGCAGGCGACGCAATCCCGCTGCCAAGCGCACGTCCGCACCGGGCCAGAAGGGCCCGCGTGGCGGGCGGCAGGCCTATGCCGCGCTCGACCTGGGGACCAATAATTGCCGCCTGCTGATCGCGCGGCCATCGGGGCAGGATTTCACCGTGATCGACGCGTTCAGCCGCGTGGTACGCCTTGGCGAAGGGCTCGCCCTGTCGGGCCGCCTGTCCGACGAGGCAATGGACCGCGCGCTGGGTGCGCTGCATGTGTGCGCCGAGAAACTGCGCCGCCGCAACGTCTTCCTCGCCCGATCGGTCGCCACCGAAGCCTGCCGCAGGGCAGTGAACGGCGCGCAGTTCATCGATCGTGTGCGCGAGGAGACGGGCATCGTGCTCGACATCATCTCCGCGCAGGAAGAGGCGCGGCTGGCGGTGCTGGGATGCCACGTCCTGCTCGAACAGGGGGACGGCCCCGCGCTGATCTTCGATATCGGCGGCGGATCGACCGAGCTGATTCTGGTCGGCCCGGGCGAAGGCGCGATCCCGCGCATTCTCGACTGGCAGAGCGTACCATGGGGCGTCGTCTCGCTGACCGACACGGTGATGGGCGGCATGACCGCGGGCCAGGCCGATGACGAGCAGGGCCGGTTGGACCTCTACGCCGCGATGCGCCGGACGGTGGACGAAAGCTTCGCGCCTTTTGCCAGGCGAATCGGCGATGCTCCGTCGGCCGAGGATATTCGCCTGCTGGGCACCAGCGGCACGGTGACCACGCTCGCCAGCCTGCATCTGCAACTGCCGCATTACGATCGCCGCGCGGTCGACGGGCTGATCGTGCCGTCGCGCTCCATGCGCGACATTTCCGCCAATCTCTCCCGCCTCAGCCTGGCGGACCGGGCCAAGGTGCCGTGCATCGGCACCGACCGGGCCGAACTGGTCGTGGCGGGATGCGCCATTCTCGAATCGATCCTCGACCTGTGGCCAGCCGAACGTCTGGGCGTTGCCGATCGCGGCATTCGCGAAGGCATTCTGCGCAGCCTCATGTCGGGCGACCTGGACCGTGGGACACGAACATAATGAGCCGTAGCCGGGGCGACCCGCAAAAGCGCGTCAAGACCGCCCGTGGGCGCACCGCATCCTCCAACCGCTGGCTGGAGCGGCAGCTGAACGACCCCTACGTGCGCGAGGCGAAGGCAGCGGGCTATCGCAGCCGCGCCGCGTTCAAGCTGATCGAGCTGGACGAGAAGTTCGGTATCCTGCGAGGGAGCGAGCGGATCGTCGACCTCGGTATCGCGCCGGGCGGCTGGTCGCAGATCGCGCAGAAGAAGCGCCCGCAGGCGACGATCGTGGGGATCGACCTGCTGCCGACCGAGCCGCTGGACGGGGTGACGATCCTGGAAATGGATTTCATGGCGGACGAAGCGCCCGAGACGATCATGGGCCACCTGGGCGGACCGCCCGACCTGGTGATGTCGGACATGGCGGCCAACACCGTGGGCCACAAGCAGACCGACCACCTGCGCACGATGGGGCTGGTCGAAACCGCGGCGGACTTCGCGATCCAGACGCTGGCGCCCGGCGGGCAATTCCTCGCCAAGGTGCTCGCCGGCGGCACCGACGCGCAGCTGCTCGCGCTGCTCAAGAAGAACTTCAGGACGGTCAAGCACGCCAAACCGCCGGCGAGCCGCAAGGGCTCGTCGGAATGGTATGTCGTTGCTCAGGGGTTCAAGGGCCGCGACTAGCGGCCCTCATCCGGGGGATTGCTCCGGGGCGACCGAGCGCCGCCCCGTCGGCCCTCAGCCTTCGGGATTGGTCGCGGGTGCGTCTTCCGGCACCGGCTGATCGGCACCCATCGCGCTCGCCGCTTCGGCTTCGCCGGTTTCCGCACCTTCGACCGCACCGGGGCCTTCGCCCGGCGAATCGGCGTCTTCTTCACCCTCGGCAGCGTCTTCGGCAACCGGCGCGGGCAGCGGCGGGCCGCCACCATTTTCGAGCAGATAGAGGATCACGTTGGCGCGATCTTCCGCCTTGGAAAGCCCGGCGAAGCTCATCTTGGTGCCGTTGGCGAAGGCCTTCGGGCTGGTCAGCCAGGCGTCCATGTTCTCGTAAGTCCAGTCGCCGCCGTGGCCCGACAGCGCCGAGCTGTAGGCGAAACCGGCGGCGTGCTTGCCGATCGGCTTGCCCAGAACGCCCCACAGGTTCGGGCCGATGCCGTTCGCGCCGCCCTGGGCGATCGTGTGGCATGCGGTGCACTTGGCGAAGATCGCTTCGCCCGCAGATGCGCTGCCCGCAGCCAGCAGGTTGGCAAACGGCGGGCCTGCATCGGCGGCGCCTTCTTCCTCGTCCGCCTGGATGAAGAAGCCCGGCTCCGCCCCTTCGGGCAGCTCGTTATCGTCGGCGTGGAAGTACATCGAGCTGATGCTCGACGCGCCAAGCGCGATGACGCCGGAAAACAGGATCCACCCGAATGCGGTGTTGCGATTGTCTTTCATCGAAATGTGCCTGGCCGTTTCTGGAATGGGAGACTGCAGGAAGGGTGCGCGCGCGATCTAGCCAGAGCGCCCGATATGCGCAAGTGCCACGCTGGCGTTGCGAAACGAACCATTCGCGAACGCGACGGCTTGCGGCCCCGTGTAGGCCATGCCAAGCCCGCCCGCGTGACGACAGGGGCAGCGACCAGTGAGGGGGCAGTGGACGCCTGGCGCGCGGTGCGCAGCGATTCGGACATCCAGTTCGCGCCCATCGCCCAGCCCGATCCACCCCAGACGCCCGAATGGCTGCGCGCGCTCGGCGAATTCCTGGTCGACCTGCTGGGGCCGGTGGCGCGACTGTTCGTCGCCGCGTGGCCGGTGCTGATGTGGGTGCTGATCGCGATCGGCGTTGCGCTGCTGGTGCTGCTGATCGTGCGGATTTTCGATATTCCGGTGCTCAAACGGCGCAGCAAGGCGTCCGACCAGGCCGAGGATGCCCTGCCAGATCGCGCCGAGGCCGAGGCGCTGCTGAGCGATGCCGACGCGCTCGCCGCGCAGGGCCGCTATGGCGAGGCGGTGCGCCTGCTGCTCGCCCGCAGCATCGGGCAGATCGCCAATCGCCGACCCGATCTGGTCCATCCGTCCAGCACCGCGCGCGAATTGTCCCGGCTCGACGCCCTGCCCGACGCCGGCCGGCGCGCCTTCGCCGCAATCGCGCGCAGCGTGGAACGCGCGCTTTTCGCGCTGGAAGACCTGACCGAACGCGACTGGACCGAGGCGCGCGCCGCCTATGCCGACTTCGCGCTGGAGCGCGGCTGAGATGGCCGGCGCACAGGCATCCGCATTCGGCAAGCGCGGCACCTTCGCGCTGGTGCTGTTCGCGGTGCTCGCCTTCGTCGCCTTCCTGTTCCTGATCGGGCGGGGCGGGCTGGAAGGCAGCGGCAATAATGGCCAGGCCCACGCGGCGGGCACCGGGCTCGCCGGGTTTGCCGGGCTCACCCGCCTGCTGGAAGAGGACGGCGTGTGGGTCGAGCGTTCGCGCGATCGCGGTGCGCTGAACGATCCCGGCCTGTTGGTCCTCACCCCCCCGGCGAATATTGACGACGAGGAATTCGCCGAGATCATCGAGCGCCGCCGGACCATCGGCCCGACAATGATCATCGCGCCCAAGTGGTTCGCGATGCCCGCGCAGGGGGACAGGAACAGCAAGCCCGGCTGGGTTCATCTGCTGGGCGCGGGCGAAAACTGGGCGATGACGATCGATGGCCGCACGCTCTCCTTCCCGCATATCGAGCTGAAGGACCGCGCCGCGCGCTGGCGCGGCCTCGGCCTGAGCGGAACCCTGCCGAGCAAGGACGCGCTGGCGGCGGTCGAAATCGGAGCGGATGACGCCGGGAACAGCGCGGGCAGCGAGAGCGGTTTCCTCGCCCCGCTGGTGGAGGATGGTAAGGGGCGGATGCTCGCCGCCTACCTCGCCGACGATGGCAGCTATCTCGACGGCGACCTCTATCTTGATCCCGAACGCGGCGACAGCGCGCCGGTCTATGGCGTGATGCTGGTCGCCGAACCCGATCTCATGAACAACTGGGGCATGGCCGAGCGAGAGCGCGCGCTGCTGGCGCTCGGTCTGATCGACATTGCCCGGCAGGGGACCGACGGGCCGGTCCGCTTCGACCTGACCCTGAACGGCATGGGCGGATCGCGCAATCTTTTGACCCTCGCGTTCGAGCCGCCCTTCCTCGCCGCCACGCTGACGCTGCTGCTGGCGCTGGCCATCGCGATGTGGCGCGCCTTCACCCGTTTCGGCCCCGCGCTGCGGCCTGCCCCCGCGATCGCCCCGGGCAAGAGCCAGCTGGTCGCCAATGGCGCGCAGGTGATCGCCCGCAGCGGCCGCATACGCCTGCTGCGCGAGCCTTACGCATCGCTGATGCGCGCGCGGATCGCCCATCGGCTCGGCCTGCAACCGGGCGATGACGAGGGGATAGAGCGTGCACTCTCGGCGCGCGGCGCACCCGCGCTCGCCCCTGCGCTGGAGGCGCTCGCCTCGGCCAGCAACCGCAAAGACCTGCTGCGCGCCGCCCGCGCGCTCCGCGATCTCGAAAGGACCCTATGACCCAGGAACTCGAACCGCTCCGCACGCTGGCCGCCGATGTGAAGGCAGAGGTCGGCAAGGCGATCATCGGGCAGGAGGCGATGGTCGATCACCTGCTGATCGCCCTGATCGCGCAGGGCCACGTGCTGATGGAAGGCCCGCCGGGGACCGCGAAGACCTTCCTCGCGCAGTGCTTCGCGCGCGCGACGGGCCTCGATTACGGGCGCATCCAGTTCACGCCCGACCTGCTGCCGGGCGACATCCTGGGCTCCAACCTGTTCAATTTCCAGACCAGCCAGTTCACCCTGACGCGCGGCGCGATCTTTACCGAGCTGCTGCTGGCGGACGAGATCAACCGCACCCCGCCCAAGACGCAGGCTGCGCTGCTGGAGGCGATGCAGGAACGGCGCGTGACGCTGGATGGGGAGACCCACCTCCTACCCGACCGCTTCATGGTCGTCGCGACGCAGAACCCGATCGAGAGCCAGGGCGTCTACCCCCTGCCCGAGGCGCAGCTCGACCGCTTCCTGTTCAAGCTGCTCGCCGAATATCCCAGCGAGGAGGAAGAGGCGCGGATCGTCGCGCGATTCGGCGCAGAGCAGGGCCCGCCCCGGCCCGAGGCCTTCGGGATCGAACCGGTGACGGGGCGTGACGCGCTGCAGCAGGCCATTGCCGCGGTGAAGGCGGTCACGCTCGCGCCGGAGAATGTCGACTACGTGGTCCGGCTGGTCCGCGCGACGCGCAGCCATGCCGACCTCGCCACGGGCGCTAGCCCGCGTGCCGCCGTGCTGCTGGGCAATGCCGCGCGCGTGCGCGCCGCGCTCGACGGGCGCGACTATGTGGTGCCCGACGATATCAAGGCGCTCGCCACGGCCGTGCTGCGCCACCGCCTGATCCTCTCCGCCGCCGCCGAGATCGAGGGGCGCGAGGTCGAGGGAATCGTCGACGATCTGATCGAAAGCACCGAGGCGCCGCGGTGAACCTTCGCCGCCAGATCCTCCCCGCCTTGCCGCAGGCCAGGCGGGGAGGGGGACCGCGACACCGCAGGTGTCGTGGTGGAGGGGTATGGCACGTCACCACCCCTCCGACCCGATGCCTGACGGCATCGGCCCACCTCCCCATTTGCGTTTCACGAAAACGGGGAGGAATGTCGGCGTGACCGCACTGCTCCCCACTATCCGCACCGCGCGGATCGTCGCGCTGGCCGCGCCGCTGGCGCTGGCGGTCGCGCTGCTCGCGCCGCAAGCGTGGCTCGCGGTGCCGGTCGCGGCGGGGGTGCTGCTGGTGCTGGTGCTGATCGACGCCGCGCGGGCAGGCACGCTCGGGGAGTGGACAATCGCGCATGATGGCGATGTCGAGATCGGCCAGCCTGCCCCGCTGAGCGTGTCGGCAGACATAACAGGCAGTCCGGGAGCGGCGCGCGCCGCTGTGTCGCTCGACCCACGGCTCGCGCCGGGCGGGCGCGCCGATCTGGCTCTGCAACGTAAACAGGAGGTGTGGACCGCGCAGACGCAGCTGGTGCCGCAGCGTCGCGGCACCGCGCCGGTCGACACGCTGTGGCTCGCCTGGGACGGCCCCTGGGGCCTCGGCAGCCGCCAGCAGCGGATCGCACTGGAGCGCGAAATCCGCGTGTGGCCCGACCTCTCGCCGATCCGCTCGCGCCCATTGCAGGCGTTGCTGCGCGATGCGGAGCTGGGCCTGATCGCCCGGCGGCGGCGCGGCGAAGGCACCCAGTTCGAGGCGCTGACCGAATACGAGGCGGGAATGGACAAGCGCCGGATCGACTGGAACGCGAGCGCTCGCCACGCCGCGCTCTATGCGCGCGAGAACGAGACCGAGCGCAACAACCAGATCGTGTTCGCCTTCGACTGCGGGCAGGCGATGTGCGAGCCGATCGACGGCGTCCCCCGGCTCGACCGGGCGATCAGCGCGGGGCTGACCGCCGCCTATGTCGCGCTCAAGGGCGGCGATCGCGCGATGCTGTTCGGCTTTGCCCGGCGCCCCGTGCTCGCCAGCCCCTTCGTCGGCGAGACGCGCGCCTTCGCGCGGTTGCAGCAGGCGGCGGCGGGGCTCGACTACCGGCAGGGGGAGGAGGCGAACTACACCCTCGCGCTCGCCACCCTGTCCGCCCGGCTCAAGCGCCGCTCGCTGGTGGTGCTGTTCTCCGACTTCAGCGACACCACCGCAGCGGAGCTGATGATCGAGAGCCTCGGGCGACTGAGCCAGCGCCACGCGGTGGTGTTCGTCACGCTGGAGGATCGAGAGTTGGCGCAGTTCACCAATGCCGCGCCCGACAGCGTCGACGACGTCGCCCGCGCGGTCACCGCGGACGCGCTTTCGCGCCAGCGCCAGCTGGTGCTCACCCGGCTGCGGCGGATGGGCGTGGACGTGATCGAGGCACCTTACGACAAGCTCGGCTTCGCGGTGATCGACCGCTATCTGTCGTTGCGCACGCAGGAGGCGATCGCAGGATGAAGGCCCCCACCATCCGCAACCCCTTTGCGGCGCAGCCCCTGCCCGAACAGCCCGATATCGAGGCGGCGGCGCTCCGTTCCGACCGTTTCCGGCTGGAGCGGGAGGGCGACTGGCGGCGGCTCGAACAGATTGTCCGGCGGCTCGAACGCGGCTTCGCCTTCCGCCTGTCGGACGAGGATATCATGGACCTGCCCGTGCTCTACCGGCAGGCCGCATCGAGCCTGGCGGTCGCGCGCGAAACCTCGCTCGACGCGGCGACGCTGCGCTTCCTGGAGGATCTGGTCCAGCGCGCCTGGTATCAGGTCTATGGCCCGCGCAGCGGCCTGCTGCGCTGGCTCGGCGGGTTCTTCCGGGGTGGGTGGAGCCGCGCGGTGCGGGCGATCTGGCTCGACATCCTGCTCGCCTTTGCGGCGATGGCTGCCGGGGTTGCGGCAGGCTGGGTGCTGGTTGCGCGCAATGTCGAATGGTATTTCGCGCTGGTCCCCGGCTCGATGGCGGACGCCCGCGTTCCCGGTGCCAGCCGCGCGCAGCTGGCCGAAACACTGGCGATTGCCGATGGCGCGGGCGGCCTCTCCGCCTTCGCCGCGCAGCTGTTCTACAACAATGCGAGCGTGTGTATCCTCGCCTTCGCGCTGGGCTTCGCCTTCGGCGTCCCCACGCTGCTGCTGCTGATCTACAACATGGCGCTGCTGGGCGCGATGGCGTGGCTGTACAACTCGGTCGGCCTGCTGCCCGACTTCCTTGCCTGGCTGAGCGTGCATGGCACCACCGAGCTGACCGCGATCCTGCTGGCGGGCGCGGCGGGCGTGCATGTGGGGCGGCGGATGGCCTTCCCCGGCGATGCCAGCATCCTCTCCGCGACGGCGGAGGCCGGCCGCCGCGCCGCGCTGGTGATGCTGGGCTGCGTGTTCATGCTGATCTTCGCCGCGATCCTCGAAGCCTTCCCGCGCCAGCTCGCCGGGCCGGAGGCGCGCGCGATCATCGGCGCGTTCATGGCGATCGCGTGGACCGCGCTGTTCGTGCTGGTCGGCCGCGAGCGCAAGGGAGCGAGCGCGCCATGAGCGCCGCGCGCAAATCCCTCGATGCCAAGCGGCAGCGGCAGATCGTCACGCCCGAAGGCGTGCCGCTGGGGGTGACGCTGGCCACACGCGGCTCGCGCCTGATCGCGCTGATCCTCGACTATGTGATCATGTTCGTCGGCCTGTTCCTGATCGCGCTCGCGCTGCTGCTGGTCGGGATCAATCTCGGCCAGCTCGACGCGCTGGGCACGGGCGCGGGTGAGTTCCTGGTGGTCGTGTTCTTCATCGTGCTGTTCCTGGCGTTCAACGGCTATTTCATCTTCTTCGAGATGGGCCCGCGCGGCGCCACGCTGGGCAAGCGGGCGGTGGGCATCCGGGTCGCTGCAAGGCCGCAGGGCCAGTCGGGCGAGCGGCTGACCGCCGAAGCGATCATCGCGCGCAACCTGCTGCGCCAGATCGAGATCTTCCTGCCGCTGACCTTCTTCAGCACTGCGGGCGAGGCCGGATCGGGCCCCGCATGGCTGGTCGGGTCGCTGTGGTTCGCGGTGTTCATGCTGTTCCCCTTCTTCAACCGCGACGCGCTGCGTGCGGGCGACGTGGTCGCGGGCACCTGGGTGGTCGAGGCCCCGCGCCGCAAGCTGGCCGAGGCACTGTCGCTGCGGCAGGAGAGCGCGCCTGCGGCCGAGGCGGCCTACCGCTTCGGCCCGGAAGAGCTGGAGGTCTACGGCGAGTACGAGTTGCAATCGCTCGAACGCGTGCTGCGCGATGGCGATGACGAGACGCTGGCCGCAGTGCACGCCGCGATCGTCCGCAAAATCGGCTGGCAGGCCGGATCGGGCGACGAGCGTGCCTTCCTCGAATCCTTCTACACCGCGCTGCGCGCCAAGCTGGAGGGCGACATGCGCTTCGGCAAGCGCAAGGCGGACAAGCACGCCGAGGTCGACCGGGGCGGGCCTCCCCTGCGCTGATTGCCTGATCCTCGTCGATCCGGTATTATCTGTGATCGGAGAGACTTATGCGACACGCCCCCGCGATCAACGATTACATCACACGCGATGAAGTCGCCGCGCTCAGCGCCAAATCGGATGCGCGCGCGGCGGCGACCGTGCTGTTTCAGGCGGGCCTCGCCGTGGCCGCCTTCGCGGTCGCGATCCTCTGGCCCAACCCGCTGACGATCCTTGCCGCGATCATCATTCTGGGCGGGCGCATCCAGGCCTTCGGGATCATCACCCACGACTGCGCGCACGGCGCGTTCTTCCGCACGCCCCGGCTGAATGTCCTGGTAGGCAAGTGGATCAGCGGAGCGGCGGCGCATGTTCCGCTCGATCTCTATCGCCGCTACCACCTCGACCATCACAAGTTCGCCGGCACGCCCGATGATCCGGACAAGTGGATGGTGAAGGCCTATCCGGTCACCCGCGCTTCGCTGAAGCGCAAGCTGATCCGCGACATCACCGGCCAGACCGGCTTTCGCGACCTTGTGGGCGAGATCAAGCGCTTCAAATGGAGCGAGACCGGGCCTTCGGTGCTGTTCCACACGCTGCTGTTCATGGCGCTGCTCGCGGTGGGTGCGCCGTGGGCGTACCTGATGTGGTGGGCGGCGCGGATCTTCGTCTACCCGCTGACCATGCGGCTGCGGCAGATTTCCGAGCATGGCGTCGCGAGGGACCGCGATGCGATGGACGCCCGGATCAACACGGGCACCACGATCCCGCGCTGGTGGGAGGCGCTGCTGCTCTCGCCCTGCAACGTGAACTACCATCTGGAGCATCACATCTTCGCAGGCGTGCCGCCCTATCGCCTCGCGCGGTTGCACCACCTGCTCAAAGAGCGCGGCTATTACCGCGACCACGACTGCATTGCCTACGGCTTCGGCGACGTTTTGCGCAAGGCGACGCGGCCGGCATAAGCTCCCCTCCCCGACGGGAGGGGCCGGGGGTGGGGGTTCCCTGCCATCGGCGGAGGCACCACCCCCTCCCAACCTCCCCCTTGGAAGAGGGAGGAGCAGGTTGCGTCAGACGTCGGCGGGCATTTTCCTACTTCGAATGCAAAGGCTAGAATGGCGACGGCTCTTTCCCATCGTCGTCCATGCGTATCCCTTCCGCGCGCCTCATAACGAAAAAAGCTGCGCAAACCGGCAAAGTGTCACTCGGCAGGAAATATGTCCTTGTAAAATAATGGTTTTCCGAGGTTCTTCGAGGGTGACACTCGGGTGACACGTGTCACCCTCGTCACCTCTGTCCGACCGGGAAGAAAGGCAGGCGGCTATTCGCCTTCGCCGAAAATCGCGATCTCGCGCATCCCTTCGCTGGTCGAGCGGGCGCGATACATGCCGGGCGTATTAAAGCTGAACAATGGCGAACCGAATCGCGTGACAACGATCACACCGCCATCACCGCCAAGTTGTTTCACTTCGTCCAGAACTTGGTCGATGGCATTCTGCTCCTCCTCTATAGTCAATGCCTGTCCTGTTGGGATTATTATTCCATTGCGCGAAGGCTCTCGGCGCATATTCATATTTTTGATGATCATTTCTTCACGTAGACTACTGCAAATCGCCTGCGCCACACCGACGCGGATGAAGTACTCGCCAGCGCCCGTTGCCGAGACCGCGCAGCTGCGGTTGTCGGCATAGGTGCCCGCGCCGATCACCGGCGCATCGCCGATCCTGCCCCAGCGCTTGCCGGTCAGCCCGCCGGTCGAGGTGCCCGCCGCCATATTGCCATCAAGGTCCAACGCGACCGCACCCACGGTGCCATATTTGTAATCGACATCGATTGCGGAAAGCTTTTCAGCTTTCAGCCGTTCGAGAGAGCGCAACCGGCTCTCGGTCCGAAACCATTCATTGGGCACCCGCTCCAGATCTGTGCCGTCGGCGAAGGTCTCCGCCCCGGCACCGCTCAGGAAGACATGCCGCCCGTCGCGCATTACTTCCTGCGCGAGCAGGATCGGGTGGCGCACCGTGCCGATGCCGGTGACCGCGCCAGCGGAGCGGTCGCGCCCGTCCATCAGCGCGGCGTCGTGCTCGATCGTGCCATCCCAGGTGAACACCGCACCGCGCCCTGCGTTGAACTTGGGGTCGTCTTCCATGAGGGTGATCGCGGCGGTCACCGCGTCCATCGCGCTGCCGCCATCGCGCAGGATGGCCGAGCCTGCCTCCAGCGCCGCATCCAGCGCGGCGCGATACTCCGCCTCCTGCTCGGGCGTCATATTGGCCCGCTCGATCGTGCCCGCGCCGCCGTGGATCGCGAAGGACCAGCGCGGCTCGCCCGGCTCGTAGTCCTCCTGCGCCAGCGCCGGAGCGGTCAGAAAGCTTGCGAGTGCGAGTGCGATGATGGCGCGCATGAAAATCTCTCCTGATGCGGGCGAGACAATGCCGCGCTTGCCTCGCCCGGTCCAGCGCTTCCCCTGCGTGGTGGTGCGCGCTAGGCCCGCGCCATGATCCTGCGCCCCGCCACACCCGAAGATGCACCCGCACTCGCCACACTCGGGCGGGAGAGTTTCTGCGCGGCTTTCGAGCATCTCTACCGGCCCGAAGATCTCGCCGCCTTCCTCGAAGATGCCTATGCGGAAAACGCCGTTGCCGCCGAAATCGCCGATGATTGGCATATCCACCGCCTCGCCGATGATGGCGAACGGCTGCTCGGCTACGTCAAGCTGCGCACGCCCAGCGGGTATGCCGGGTATTCGGACGCGGCGAACCCGATCGCGCTGGGCCAGCTCTACACCCAGCCGGACTGCACCGGACAGGGGATCGGCGCCGCACTGATGGACTGGGCGATGGCCGAGGCGCGGGAGCGCGGCCACGATGCGGTCCAGCTATCGGTGTGGAGCGAGAATTTCGGCGCCCAGCGGTTCTACCAGCGCTACGGCTTCGCCAAGATTGCAGACATAGACTTCTGGGTCGGCAATCACCGCGATGATGAATTTCTCTACGAACTCAGGCTTTAGCGACCCGTCCGGCTGTCCGCCCCGGCCTGTCGTTCGTCGAGCGCACCCTTGCCAATCCCGGCCCGCAGGCGCACGCCTCGCCCGCAGAAAATCCAGGGGGAATACCTGACCATGAAGACCTTCGCCGCCGCCATCGCACTCGTCGCGCTGCTGCCCGCCGCGCCCGCTTTTGCCCAGGCCGAAACCACGCAGAGCGCGCCCGCCCAGCCCGAGTGGGTCGAGACCAGCAATGCCTACACGCAGAAGCTGATCGACTTCGAAGCGCAGTTCTATCCCGAAGGTGCCTCCTCCTCCGGCTACGACCAGTACGACGGGCTGACCTTCGACTATTCGCTCGACGCAGACGAGCGTTACGTGGCCGGGGCGAAGGCGCTGAAGGCCGAATTCACCGCCGCGATGGCGCGCGAGAGCAATCCCTTCGTCAAGCAGGACCTCGCGATCCTGATCGACAATCTCGACCGCAGCATCGCGTCGAGCGAGTTGAGCGACAAGTACATGCTCGAATGGAACGAGCTGCCGCAGAGCATTTTCTATTCGATCGGCGCGATCCTGTCCGACCAGACGGCAGAAAACCGCCGCGCCTCCGCGGTCGATCTGCTGCGCAAATATACCGGCGTCGAAGACGGTTACGAGCCTTATACCGAGCAGGCCAAGGCGCATTTCGAAGCCAGCCGGGGCGACGGGAAGATCGGGCCGTACCGGGTCGAGGTCGAGGAATCGATCGGCAAGATCCCGACCTTCGTCGCTGGGATCCGCGAGCTGTTCGACAAGTACGAGATCGACGGGGCGGAAGAAGCGCTCGACGCGATGGAAACCCAGTTCACCGATTACGGCGAATGGACGCGCGAAACCGTGCTGCCCGAAACTCGGGACACCGCGCGGCTGCCCGAAGAACTCTACGCGCTCAACCTGCGCAATGTCGGGATCGACATGGACCCGCGCGAAGCGATGAGCCAGGCGCGCCGCGGTTTCTATGAAATCCGCGCGCAGATGGAGGCCCTCGCGCCGCAGATCGCGGAGAAGAACGGCTGGCCCGAGACCGACATGGCCGGGGTGATGAAGCGCCTGAAGGCGCAGACCATCCCCAATGATCAGATCGAGGACTTCTATCGCGGCATCAACCGCCAGCTCGAAGCCAAGGTGCGCGAGAACGACATCGTCAGCCTGCCGGACACCGAGTTGCAGATGCGCGTCGCAAGCGAGGCGGAGAGCGCCGCCCAGCCCGCCCCGCATATGCGCCCGCCCCGGCTGATCGGCAACACCGGCGAACAGGGCACCTTCGTGCTCACCGTCGGCAATCCCACCGCCGGCGAAGGCGATGCCTACGACGATTTCAACTTCCCCGCTGCCGCCTGGACGCTGAGCGCGCACGAGGCACGCCCGGGGCACGAAATGCAGTTCGCCGCGCTGGTGGAGCAGGGCGTTTCGCTCGCCCGCATGCTCTACGCCTTCAACAGCGTGAACGTGGAAGGCTGGGCGCTCTATGCCGAAGCCGAGATGATGCCGCACGAGCCGATCGAAGGCCAGTTCATCGCCCAGCAGTTCCGCCTGCTGCGCGCAGCCCGTGCCTTCCTCGACCCCGCGCTCAACCTTGGCCTGATGACCCGCGACGAAGCCGAATACGTGCTGCGCGACGAAGCCCTGTTCTCGCCCGGCATGACCAAGCAGGAACTTGATCGCTACCAGTTCCGCATGCCCGGGCAGGCGGGCGCGTATTACTACGGCTACCGCAAGCTGATCGATCTGCGGGTGGAGACCGAGCTGGCACTGGGCAAAGACTTCGACGAGAAGGAATTCAACGACTTCCTGCTCGCGCAGGGGATCATCCCGCTCGAACTGATCGCCAAGGCGGTGCGCGAGGAATTCATCCCCGCGCACAAGCAGGCGTCCTAGGGCTGGACGGCGATCTTCACAGCCACTTCAACCGCTTGAAGATCGCCATCAGCACCGCGATGATCGCCAGGCAGATGCCGGTCACCCACCAGAAGGCATGGCCGTCGTTCACGCCGGGCATGCCGCCGACATTGATGCCGAGCAGGCCGGTCAGGAAACCGAGCGGAAGGAAGATGCCCGCAACGATGGTGAGCATGTAGGTTGCGCGTTCATTGCTCGCGAGCGCGCGGGTGCGCAGCTCGTCCATCAGCACCACCGCGCTTTCCTTGCTCACGTCGATATCGTCGAGATAGCGGCGCAGGCGGTCGATCGTCTCGGCGATCTCGCGCCGGTCGTGCTCCTCGAACCATTCGGGCGCATCGCGGCTGATCGCCTCCAGCGCGACGTGTTGCGGGCCCATATGCCGTTTCAGACCCAGGCAATTGCGGCGGATGGTCGCGATCTTGGTCAGCATGTCCTCCGGATCGTCGTCCATGTTCATGTCTTCGAGCAGGTCGATATGCTCGTTCATGTCGACGATCGACTGGCTCATCCGGGTGACCATCGACTCGGTCAGCGCGGTGACGATCGCGCCGACATCGCCGGGGCCCGCCCCGCGATCGATCTGCGCGAGAATTTCGCGGGGAGTCTGCAAGGGATGGCGGCGCAGCGTGATCAGCCGGACGCCGTCGCTCCACACCTGCATCGAGATCATGTCCTCGGGCTCTGCCCCGGGGTTGAAGTTGATCCCCCGCAACGTGGCGACCAGCGTGTTCCCTTCGCGAAAAGCGCGCGGCCGGGTGTCGTCGCTGGTGAGCAGTTCGGCGGTCGGCTCGGGAATGCCGATCCGCTCCTGCAACCACTCGTAGACGCCGGGCGTGTTGCGGCACAGGTGCATCCACAGCACCTGATCGCCCGGCCCCGCCCCTGCCGGTGCAGGCTCCCACTCCTGAATGCCCGCCCAGTCGATCGCGCGGCCGCCGCCCGTACCGTCCAGCACGCGTGCAAACAGTAATGGCGTGCCGGATTCGGTGTCTGTCGCTTCACTCATGCTGCATCCTGTGCCCCAGATCCGACCCGATTCCTACGCCCGGCAGGATCGCGCGGGCACACCCCAGTGCCAAATCGTTCAATTTTATCGATAACTGCGCCAATTCCCTTGATCCGCATTCCAAACGGGGCAACAGGCGCGGCATGACAAAACCCCTCACTTACGGCCTTCGCGCCCTCCCCGCCCTCGCCATCCTGTGCTCCGCCAATCCGGCATTCGCAGGCGCGTTTCTCATCCAGGAACAATCTGCCAAGGAAACCGGTCGCGCTCTCTCCGGCGCGGCTGTGGCGGCCGACGGCCCTGCGTCGATCTATTTCAACCCCGCATCGATGACCAAGCTGGACGGCGTCCAGGTCGAAGCAGCCTCGCAGTTCCTGTTCCTCACCGCCTCGCAGGAAGATCAGGGCAGCACGCGCGGCGTGCCGGGTCTGCCCGTCTCGGTTCCGACCGGCGGCAGCAATGGCGGCAATCCCTTCCCCCAGCCACTCCTGGTTCCCTCGGGCGCGATCAGCGCGCAGCTGAGCGACAACGTGTGGGCCGGCCTTGCGGTCAACGCACCGTTCGGCCTGATCGCGCAGTATGATGACGACTTCTTCGGCCGCTACGATACGCTGCGCGCCGACGTCTTCACGCTGAATGTGCAGCCCAGCCTCGCGGTAAAGATCGGCGACAATGTCTCCGTCGGCGCGGGCGTCGACGTGCAGTATATCGACGTCGAGCTGACCAATGCGGTGCCCAATCTTTCCCCCACCGCGCCCGACGGTTTCGCCCGGGTGAAGGGTGACGACATCTCGATCGGCTGGAACGCGGGCATCATGGTCGATCTCGCCCCCGTGCGGATCGGCGCGCACTATCGCTCGCAGGTGAAGCAGAACCTCGAAGGCACCTTCGAGCTTTCCGGTCTGCTCGGCCCGCTGGCGGGCAATAACGCGACGGTCGACGCGACCGCGCCGCTGACCCTGCCCGATATCGCGACCCTCAGCATCCAGCTCGGCACGGATACCCCGTGGCGCGTCTTCGGTACCTGGCGCTATTACGACTGGAGCGATTTCAAGGAGATCGCGATCTACCCCGAAGGCGGGGTGCCGCCGCAGATCTCCGAACAGAACTACAAGGACAGCTGGTCGATGTCGCTCGGCGGCGAATATGACGTGTCCGACAAGCTGACGCTGCGTGCCGGTACGGCTTTCGACGAATCGCCGATCACCGATGCGTACCGCTCCGCCCGCGTGCCCGATGCCGACCGTGTGTGGGCTTCGGTTGGCCTGACCTACCAGATGAGCGACCGGTTCTCTGCCAACCTCGGCTATTCGCACGTGTTCGTGAACGACGCGCCGCTCAACCGCACGGACGCCTTTTTCGAAGGCACTCCGGCGGAAATCGCGACCACGATCCGCTCCGACAGCTCGGGCAACGCGGATATCCTCGCGGTCTCGCTCGGCGCGCGTTTCTGACGCGCTGACGCATCAAAGGGGCCATTCGGCTTTTCCCGGCGGACATGAGTGCCTATACAGGCCTCATGTCCGTTCGCCCCTGGAGAGATATCGAACGCCGCCAGTCGCGGCAGATCATGGTCGGCAATGTGCCGATTGGCGGCGACGCGCCGATCAGCGTGCAGACCATGACCAACACGCCGACCGAAGATGTCGGCGCGACGCTCGACCAGATTCGCCGGTGCGAGGATGCGGGCGCGGATATCATCCGCGTCTCCTGCCCCACCGAAGAGGCCACCCGCCACTTCGACAAGATCACCCGCGCCGCGAATGTCCCGATCGTCGCGGACATCCACTTCCACTACAAGCGCGCGCTCGAAGCAGCCGACAAGGGCGCGGCCTGCCTTCGGATCAATCCGGGCAATATCGGCTCCAGCGAGCGGGTTGCCGAGGTCGTGCGCGCGGCAAAGGCCAATGGCTGCGCGATCCGCATCGGTGTGAACGCCGGCAGCCTCGAGAAGGACCTGCTGGAAAAATACGGCGAGCCCTGCCCCGAGGCGCTGATCGAAAGCGCGCTCGACCATATCAAGCTGCTGCAGGATCACGACTTCCACGAATACAAGGTGGCGGTGAAGGCCTCCGACGTGTTCCTCGCGGTCGCCGCCTATCACGGGCTGGCCGAAGCGGTGGACTGCCCGCTGCACCTCGGCATCACCGAGGCGGGCGGATTGATCGGCGGGACGGTAAAGTCCTCGATCGGCCTTGGCAGCCTGCTGTGGGCGGGGATCGGCGACACGATCCGCGTCTCGCTCTCCGCCGAGCCGGAACAGGAAGTGCGCGTCGGCTACGAGATTCTCAAGTCGCTGGGCCTACGCACCCGCGGCGTGCGCGTGGTCTCCTGCCCCAGTTGCTCGCGTCAGGGGTTCGACGTGATCCGCACGGTCGAGGCGCTGGAGAAGCGGCTCGAGCATATTAAGACGCCGATGAGCCTCTCGGTCCTCGGCTGCGTGGTCAACGGCCCGGGCGAAGCGCGCGAGACCGACATCGGCATCACCGGCGGCGGCAAGGGCAAGCACATGGTGTATCTGAGCGGCGTTACCGACCACCATGTCGAAGACGAGAGCATGCTCGATCACATCGTGCGGCTGGTCGAAGAGAAAGCCGCCCGGATCGAGGCGGGCGAGGATGTCGCCTTCGACCCGCATGCCGCCCCGGCGGTAGAAGCCGCGGAGTAGCTTGCTCCACGTCGTTCATCACGTCGACTACATGGCGCCTGCGCCGACGCGCGGCAGCTTCCGGTTCGACAAGTATCAGCTGGTAATGGTCGCCCTGCGCGAGAGCGGCCATCCGATCACCGAACATGCGCCCGATCCCTGCCCGCGCGAATGGCTGGAGGCGGTCCACTGCCCCGACTATGTCGAGCAGGTGTTCACCGCGCAGGTTCCCTACGAGAAGGAACGGCGGATCGGGTTTCCGGTCACGCCGCACATCGCGCAGCGGGTGGCGCACACCAATGGCGGCACCTGGCTCGCCGCGCAGCTCGCGATGCGGCATGGCTACGCCGCCAACAGCGCGGCGGGGAGTCACCACGCGCTCTACGATACCGGTGCGGGTTTCTGCGTGTTCAACGATCTGGCGGTGTGCGCCAACCGCCTCATCGCGCAAGGTGACGCGCGCCGTGTGCTGATCGTCGATTGCGATGTCCATCAGGGCGACGGCACCGCCGCGCTGACTGCAGGGCGCGAGGATGTGTTCACCCTCTCGCTCCATGCGGAGAAGAATTTCCCGGTTCGCAAGGCACGCTCCAGCCTCGACGTCGCGCTGCCCGATGGGACGAGCGACGCCGACTATCTGGATGTTCTGGGGACGCACCTGCCGCGCGTGCTGGATGATTTCGCGCCAGATATCGTGCTCTACCAGGCAGGGGTCGACCCGCACGAGAACGACAAGCTGGGCCGGCTTGCGCTGACCGACGAAGGGCTTGAGCGGCGCGATCGCTATGTTGTCGAAACCGTGCGCGGGCGCGGTCTGCCGATCGCGAGCGCGCTGGGCGGTGGCTACGGCATCGACCCGCGGGTGGTGGCAGAGCGGCACGCGCGATCGATGATCGCAATGGCGCGGGAGAATGCAGCGTTCACGCGCGCTTCCTGACGGCTGACCAAGCGCGAGCGTTCCGGCAATGGCAGAGCCGCCCGAGTTGGTAGAGTGCGTGGCGACCAGTCGGTCCTAAACCAGTGCATCAACTCTTGCTTGCGCATCTATAGCCGCGGGTACTGACGTTCTGAGGGAGTGGCCGGCCTCACACACTCACACCGCCGCACTTCAGAAATAGATATCGACGTAGTCGGTCAGGCGATCGCACCACTCGAATTCGCGTAGCCGGTAATAGCGGCGGTTCTGCGTGATCGCGAAATGCCAGGTCTTGTTCGCGCGGCATTCGCGCCCGGTATCGGGAGTGTCGGTGATCGCAATCGTTCCGCGCAAGGTGAAGTATCCCTCGCCGATCTCCAGAATGGTGCCGTCGACCTCCAGTTCGCCGCCGTCGTTACCAGTCTGGTGGCCAGAGACGTGCCACACCCCGCGCTCGTCCGGGGCGATGGAAACCGGCCCGCGATCGTCCCACCCGATCCATTGCAGCGTGATCCCACCCGGCGAAAGCAGGCGATCCGCATCGCGCTGGCTCAGGATTTCGGTCGGATCCTCCAGAAAGGCCGGGTCCGATACGCTCGACTGCGCCTCCAGTCCCACGGGCATCGCCGCCCAGATTGCTGCAGCAATCATCCCCCACAGCGCGACTTGTCGCATCCTGGCACCTCCTCAAGGGCGAAACCGCGAAACGGCTTCAAGCAAGCATTAAGCTCGGTTATAGCACATAGCCGATATGCAACGTCGCGATCTGATCAAGACCGGGCTGGGTGCCGGCATCGCGCTGGGCGCTGGTGTGACCCTGCCGAACCGGGTGTTCGCCCAACCAATGGCCGGAAATGCGCGCGACCGCCAGCTTTTCGATATCGCCAAGCGCGAGCTGGACAAGGCGGGCGACGTGATCTGGCGCAAGGATATCGTCGGCATCGCCGATTTCGGGCTCCATTCGGCCCATCGCCGGTTCCACTTCGTCAATCTGGACCGGCAGGAAGTGAAGAGCTTCCATGTCAGCCACGGCACCGGCTCCGACCCGGAGCATGACGGCTGGCTCAACACCTTCTCCAATGTCGAGGGCTCCAATGCGACCAGTCGCGGGGCGTACATTACGTGGGAATGGTACACCGGCAAGTTCGGCACTTCGGTGCGGCTGGGCGGGCTCGACCCGACCAACAACCACGCGCTGCAGCGCTATATCGTGATGCACCGGGCCAGCTATGCGGAGCCCGAGCATGTCGAGCGCTGGGGCCGGCTGGGCCGCTCCAACGGCTGCTTCGCGCTGGGCGAAGAGCAGTTCAAGATTGCGCTGCTCAACCTGTCGGGCGGGCGGCTGCTCTACGCCGAGGCGCTGGGCCTGCAGGAAGACGGCACGCAGGCCTATCCGCCCCTGCCGATCGTGGGCGAGCCCGAAAACGGCTATCACATCCTGCGTCAGCCGAGGCAGGAGACGTTTGAGCAGACCAACCCGGGCGTTTACTAGCGGCCAGCCCGCTCACCGGTTCGAAGGTGTCGAGGGGCGGCGGACCGCCCCTCTCGACTATCACGCGATATCGCGCGGATCGTTGACGATCTCGATGATTTCCTCGTCGGTCACGCGGCTACGGTTCGCCTTGCGCGGAGCCTCGAACGCGGCGAGCACCGGCGCGTCGCGGTCGTAGATATCCTTGAAGGTCGCCATCTCGCCGTCGATCGTCGTGCCCATCGTGAAATAGGTGATGTAGGCGGGCATCTTGCTGTTGAATTCGACCCGGGTGTACTCGCCCGAGGCAAGCTTCTCGACACCCTCGTCCGCGGTCAGGCCCGCCTGCAGGATGGCGAGCGTCAGTGCCAGTTCGGTCGCACGTTCGGTGCGAATGCAGCCGTGGCTGAGCGCACGGTCGGCCTGGCTGAACAGCCCGCGCGACGGCGTATCGTGGAAGAAGATCGCATGCCGGTTGGGCATGTCGAGCTTCATCCGGCCCAGCGCATTGCCCGGTCCGGGGCCCTGCACCACGCTGATATAGCCGTTTGCGCCGCGCGTCGCCTTGTAGCCTTTCGAGGCGGCCCAGGAGGGATTGCCGAGCACACGTTCGCCCAGCCCTTCGCCCTTCACGATCGACTGCGGCACGGTCCAGTTCGGGTTGAGGATCACGCCCTCGACGCTCTCGGCCAGCTGCGGGGTCGCGGTGCGCCCCGGCTTGCCCACAATCGTGCGGTAGGTGCGCATGATCTTGTCGTTCACCGTCAGGCGCAGCTGATATTCGGGCACGTTGGTGATCAGGTACTGATGGCCCAGATCGCGCGGCAGCCAGCGCCAGCGATCCATGTTGGCCTGCACCAGCTTGTAGCGCTTGCTGCCGGGCTTGGCCTTGGCCAGCTCGCTGCGCAGGGCTTCGTAGTCGGGATGCAGCGGAGCCACACCCTCGATCGCGCCCATGATATCGCCCGACTCAAGCGCCTGCTTGAGTACCGCGCCGCTGCGATAGCGGTCCGCATCCGGGTCCATCACGAACCACTGGGTGCGGTGGTCCATTGGCGTGCGCCCGTCGCGCATGTCTTCCACCAGCCACACGAACCGACGGCTGGCCTCTTCATCCAGCATTGCGCCCGGGCCGGCGGCGATCGCCGCACGCAGGCCGGGAAGATCGTAATCCGCCGGGATCAGGCCGTGCGTGCCGATCCCCTCGATCGCGGCGACAAGCGCCTCTGCCTGCGCCACGTTCCACTGCTGCACCACCGGGTCGAACTTCTGGACCACCGGCTCGCTCGCCATCTCGACCGGACCGGTTGCGGTGGAAGGGGCCATGGGGCTGGAGGTCACCGCGTCATCGGCATCCCCGTCAGCCCTGTCATCCTCGTCCTGACCGCCCGGCAGCAGGTTGGTCGGCGCGTTTTGCGCGGCCAGCGCGGTCGGCCCGGCGAGCGTGGCGGTGGCAAGGACAAAAAGCGAAGTGGCAAGCGTTTTCATGTCGTAGGATAGACCCTGTTATCGAGCGCGTCGCCCTATATAGCGACGGATCTTTGCGGGCAGAAGCCTCGCGAATTTATGGGCAATCATCAAGCTGCAAGCATTTATCCAACCTGAATTTACGCACGATCTGCGGCACATCGGTGACGGTCGGCAGAGCTTGGGATAGGGCATGAGCAATGTCCCGGTCCGCCACCCTTGCCCCATTCGCGGTCGCGCTTGCAGGCGTCGCGATGCTCTCGCTGATGGATGCCTTCATGAAGGACGCATCGCTGGCGATCGGGGCCTATTCCGCCGCACTGATACGCGCCAGTCTGTCTACCGCCATCGCGATGCCGTTATGGCTGGCCCGACGCACCCGCTGGCCGGACGCAGGGACCATACGCCTGCACGTGCTGCGCGGCGTGTGCTCTGCCTTCATGGGGCTGAGCTTCTTCTTCGCGCTGACCAGGCTGCCGATCGCCGAGACCATCGCGATTTCCTTCATCGCCCCGCTGATCGCGCTGTACCTTGCGGCAATCCTGCTCGGCGAGACAGTCACCCGCCGTGCGGTGCTGGCCTCGCTGATCAGTTTTGCCGGCGCGCTGGTGATCGTGGGCGGGCAGTTCGGGCGCGGCAGACTGGATGAGGAGGCGCTGGTCGGCCTTGGCGCGATCCTGATCTCGACGGTGCTCTACGCGCTCAACTTCATCATCATCCGCCAGCAGTCGCAGCGCGCCGGGCCGCTGGAGGTCGCCGCGTTTCACGGGGGCGTATCGACGCTGGTGCTGGGTCTTGCCGCCCCTTGGCTGCTGGTCGCCCCGCCCGTATCCGTCCAGCCGAGCCTGCTGGCCGCAGGACTGCTCACCGTGGGCGGCGCGATGACGATTGCCTGGGCCTACGCCCGGGCAGAGGCGCAGGCCCTGTTGCCGGTCGAATATTCCGGCTTCTGCTGGGCCGCGCTGTTCGGCTGGCTGTTCTTCGGCGAAAGAGTGAGTGCGGGCACGCTAGCGGGCGTGGCGATGATCGTGATCGGCACCTATATCGCGGTCACCAGAGGCCGCGCGCCTGCCCGTCCGTTGGGCGGAGCGGAGACCGCGGCACCCTGAGCCGGCAGCCCTCTTTCGCGGGGACGCTTGATTTTCGCACCCGTACGGGCCAAGCGCGCGGCACATATTCCCGGCACATACCGGCGTCCCGCCCGTTAGTCGCAAGACAGGCCGCCACCAGAAGCAACATGAAAGGACCGCCCACGCTATGACCCAGGTCGGCAAGGACACTCTCGGTACCCGCAGCACTCTCACCGTCGATGGCAAGGATTACGCCTATTACTCGCTCGCCAAGGCGGCGGAGCAGCTGGGCGATGTTTCCCGCCTGCCCTTCAGCCTCAAGGTGCTGCTGGAGAACATGCTCCGGTTCGAAGACGGCGGCCACACGGTCTCGGTCGACAATGCGAAGGAAATCGCGGACCGGGTCAACAATCCGGTGACGGGCGGCGAAATCCAGTATCGCCCCGCGCGCGTGCTGCTGCAGGACTTCACCGGCGTTCCCTGCGTGGTCGACCTTGCCGCGATGCGCGACGCCATCAAGTCGCTGGGCGGCGACACCCAGAAGATCAATCCGCAGGTTCCCGTGAACCTCGTCATCGACCACTCGGTGATGGTCGACGAGTTCGGCCATCCCAAGGCGATGGAAGCCAACATGGAGCTCGAATACGCCCGCAATGCGGAGCGTTACGACTTCCTCAAGTGGGGTTCCAAGAGCTTCGAGAACTTCTCCGCCGTGCCTCCGGGCACCGGCATCTGCCACCAGGTGAACCTCGAATATATCGCGCGCTGCACCTGGGCGAGCGAAGGGCCTGACGGCCAGATGGTCGCCTATCCCGACACCTGCGTCGGCACCGACAGCCACACCACGATGGTCAACGGCCTCGGCGTGCTCGGCTGGGGCGTGGGCGGGATCGAAGCGGAAGCCGCGATGCTCGGCCAGCCGATCTCGATGCTGATCCCCGAAGTGGTCGGCTTCAAGTTCACCGGCAAGCTGGCCGAAGGCGTCACCGCGACCGACCTCGTGCTGACCGCCACGCAGATGCTGCGCGCGCACGGCGTCGTCGGCAAGTTCGTCGAATATTACGGCCCGGGCCTCGAATCGCTCAGCCTCGCGGACCGCGCCACGCTGTCCAACATGTCGCCCGAATACGGCGCGACCTGCGGCTTCTTCGGCATCGACGACAAGACCCTCGAATACCTGCGCCTGACGGGCCGCGAAGAGCATGAGATCGCGCTCGCCGAAGCCTATGCCAAGGAACAGGGCCTGTGGGTCCATCCCGATGTCGAGCCGGTGTTCTCCAGCACGATCGAACTCGACCTCTCGAAGGTCGTTCCGAGCCTTGCCGGACCCAAGCGTCCGCAGGACAAGGTCGCGCTTCCCGAGGTGGACGAGCTGTTCAATCGCGACCTCAAGGAAATCTACAACAAGTCTGAACCGCTGCGGGTCGACGTCGAGAACACGCACCACGATGTGGGCGACGGCGACGTGGTGATCGCGGCGATCACCAGCTGCACCAATACCTCCAACCCCGACGTGCTGATCGCCGCCGGTCTGGTCGCCAAGAAGGCGCGCGAAAAGGGTCTCAAGCCCAAGCCGTGGGTCAAGACTTCGCTCGCCCCCGGATCGCAGGTGGTCACCGACTACCTGGTAAAGTCGGGCCTGCAGGATGATCTGGACGCGATGGGCTTCGATCTGGTCGGCTACGGCTGCACCACCTGTATCGGCAACTCCGGTCCGCTCGCCCCCGCGCTCAGCAAGGCGATCAATTCGAACGATATCGTTGCGGCCTCCGTTCTCTCGGGCAACCGCAACTTCGAAGGCCGCGTCAGCCCCGATGTGCGCGCCAACTTCCTCGCCTCGCCGCCGCTGGTGGTCGCCTACGCAATCAAAGGCACGGTGACGCAGGACATTATCGACACACCGCTGGGTGAAGACCAGCATGGCAAGCCGGTGATGCTGGCGGACATCTGGCCGACCAACCAGGAAGTCGCCGATCTGCGCGCAGCCAATGTGAGCCGCGACATGTTCGTCGACCGCTACGCCAACGTGTACGAAGGTGACGAGCACTGGCGCGCGATCACGGTGGAGCCGAGCGACACCTACAAGTGGAACCCGACCAGCACCTACGTCGCCAGCCCGCCGTTCTTCGACGGGATGAAGATGGACCCCGAGCCGGTGGCGGACATCAACGATGCCAAGCCGCTCGCCATCCTCGGCGATTCGGTCACCACCGACCACATCAGCCCGGCCGGTTCGATCAAGGAGGACAGCCCCGCAGGCGAGTATCTGAAGAGCCACCAGGTCGCGAAGGCGGACTTCAATTCCTACGGCTCGCGCCGCGGTAACCACGACGTGATGATGCGCGGCACATTCGCCAATATCCGCATCAAGAACGAGATGGTCCCGGGCGTCGAGGGTGGTTACACCACTTACAAGGGCGAACAGATGCCGATCTACGACGCAGCGATGCGTCACAAGGAAGACGGCACGCCGCTGGTCGTGATCGGGGGCAAGGAATACGGCACCGGCTCAAGCCGCGACTGGGCCGCCAAGGGCACCATCCTGCTCGGCGTGCGCGCCGTGATCGTCGAGAGCTACGAGCGTATCCACCGCTCCAACCTCGTCGGGATGGGCGTGCTGCCGCTTCAGTTCAAGGATGGCGAGACCCGCGAGACGCTGGGCCTTAAGGCCACCGACAGCTTCACGATCCGCGGCCTTGCCGACCTCAAGCCGGCACAGGACGTAACCGTGGACGTGATCCGCGAAGACGGCAGCACCTTCAGCTTCACCGCGAAGTGCCGGATCGATACCGAGAACGAGCTGGACTACTACCGCAACGGCGGCATCCTCCAGTACGTGATCCGCAAGCTCGCGAGCCAGTAAGCATCAGGCTCAACGGCAAACGAAAGGCCCGGCCAATTTGGCCGGGCCTTTTCGTATGTGCTGCGAAAATCAAAGGGCGGAGGCTGCTCCTGGCAAGCCGCCCCCGCCCAGGTCACGGCGCAAGAATGCGCCGTCCCGTTCGTTTGTCGACACGGCGCCGGAGCGCGGTTCAGTCGTTGGTCTTGGAAGCCCACTTGCGGCGGGTGATGACCGCCAGCGCGGCGGCACCGAACAGCAGGCCGACCGGCGGCGCCGGGACCGGATGCCCGCTGCTGCCACCCGATCCGCCGGTGCTGCTCCAGCCGGAGGAGCTGGGTGGGTGACCCGAACTGCTCGGCGGATGCCCGCTGCTCGAATTGCCCGAACTGGTGCTGACGTCACCCGAGGTCGAGGAGGAGCTGGAGACGTCCCCCGAGGTCGAGGACGAACTGCTTACGTCACCCGAGGTCGAGGACGAACTGCTGACGTCGCCCGAGGTGGAGGACGAACTCGAAACGTCGCCCGAGGTCGACGAGGAGCTGGAAACATCACCCGAGGACGAACTGGAAACATCGCCCGAGGACGAGCTCGACACATCACCAGACGACGAACTGGAGACGTTACCCGACGAGCTCGAGCTGGTCGAACTGGACGGATTGCCGGACGTGGACGAGGAGGTCGACGACGAGGTGCTGACCCCGCCGGTCGAGGTACTGACACCGCTCGAGGTGCTCACTCCACCTGTCGAAGTGCTTACGCCGCCGGTCGATGTCGAGACACCTCCGGTCGAAGTGGAAACGCCGCCAGTGGTCGAGGAACTGCTCGTGGTGGAGGTCAGCCCGCCGGTAGACGTTGATGTCGATCCGCCCGAGGTTGAAGTCGAGGTGGAACCGCCCGAAGTCGAGGTAGAGGTCGATGCGCCCACATCGATGTCGATGTCGATGCCGCCGCTCGTGCCCGAAGACCCGACCCCGCCGGTCGTGGTACTGATCGAGATGTTGCCGCCGCTGCCGCCGCCGCCGAAGAAGCCGCCGAAGAAGCCACCGCCGAAACCGCCACCGCCGCCGCCACCGGCGACCGCCACACCGCCACCCTGGCCACCGCCGCCACCGACGAAACCGCCGCCGACCGGCAGTGCCGCAGGCGCGACCGCAACGACCGTGCGCGAGGCACCATCGCCGTATTGGGCGCAGGCATCCGCCGCAGCGGCAAGATCCCGGTCGTCATAGGAATAGCTGCCGCGCGCATCATAGACGATCTTCTCGCCCGCCCCGACGCCCGAACCGCCTGCCAGGCTTTCCGGCACGCACTCGACCGTGCGCCGCACGACCCGCCGCTTGCGCAGCGTGGTGCGCGGCACCTCGCGTTCGACCACGCGGTCTTCCTTGACGTAGCGAAGCGCCGGAGTGTCCTTGACCGACTTGTAGTCGGTCGCGCCGACCTGTTCCTCTGCCACATGGAGCGCGCCGCCGGCAATGACGGCGGTGCCCGCAGCGGCTGCGGAGAGTTTTGCGAGGGCGATCTTCATCGACATAATGCCAGGCTCTTTAAGTTGGAGCGCTTTATAAACCGTTGCCGTCGGCGGTTCCGACGGGCGGAGTGAAAGTGCGCCTGTATGCATTAGGCGCTATGGTTGGCGTTCATCGCAACGCGGTTAACCAAGAAAATGTTGTTTTTGCGGTCGGATTCGCAAGGCGACGCCACCCAGTCGGTCGACCTGTCCCATGCTGGCACCCCGACATGGGAAGTGGTTACGTGGGACTCACGGCTTGCCAGCAAACAGGTCGCCCGAATCGCCCCCCGGCGCCTGCGGGGCAGGCGAATCGAGCCCCAGGTGCTTCCAGCCGCCCGGATTGAGACAACGCCCCCGCGCGGTGCGTGCGACCAGCCCGAGCTGGATCAGGAAGGGCTCGACCACATCCTCCAGTGTGTCGCGCGGCTCGGCGAGGCCCGCCGCCAGCGTCTCGATCCCCACCGGGCCGCCGCCATAGGTCTCCGCGATCATGGTGAGGTAGCGGCGGTCCATCGCGTCGAGGCCGAGCGAATCGACCTCCAGCTTGGTCAACGCGCTGTCGGCGACCTGCGCGGTGATGCTCGGCGCGTTGTCGACGCTGGCAAAGTCGCGCACGCGGCGGAGCAGGCGGCCTGCAACACGCGGTGTGCCGCGTGAACGGCGGGCGATCTCGCGCGCGCCATCGGGTTGGATGCTGAGGCCCAGCTTGTTTGCGCCGCGCGTCACCACCCGCTCCAGCTCCTCGTGCGTGTAGAAGTTGAGGCGCACCGGAATGCCGAAGCGATCGCGCAAGGGTGTCGTCAGCAGGCCCTGCCGCGTGGTCGCGCCGATCAGCGTGAAGGGCGGCAGGTCGATCCGGACGGATCGCGCCGAAGGCCCCTCGCCGATCATGAGGTCGAGCGCGCGGTCCTCCATCGCGGGGTAGAGCACTTCCTCAACCACCGGATTGAGGCGGTGGATCTCGTCGATGAAGAGCACGTCGTGCGGTTCCAGATTGGTCAGCAGCGCGGCGAGATCGCCCGCTTTGGCGATCACCGGCCCGCTGGTCGAGCGGAACCCCGCCCCCAGCTCGCGCGCGACGATCTGCGCCAGCGTTGTCTTGCCCAGCCCCGGCGGTCCGAAGAACAGCGTATGATCCATCGCCTCGCCGCGGGTCTTCGCCGCCGCGATGAACACGCCAAGGTTCTCGCGCGCAGCCTCCTGCCCAATGAACTCGGTGAGGCTTTTGGGCCGCAGCGCCGCATCGGGATCGTCCGGCAGACGTTCGGGCGTGTGGAGGGGCTGGTCGGTCACACCGCCCCCATAACGTCATGCTGAACTTGTTTCAGCATCCAGCCAGCGGCAATCTCCGCCTTATGCCGACCGAGAAGCAGCCCTGCGTCTACATCCTCGCGAGTAAGCCCTTCGGCACGCTCTACATCGGCGTCACCTCCGATCTGGTTGCCCGCCTGTGGCAGCACCGCGAGGGCGCGGTCGAGGGGTTTACCAAAAGCTACGCCGTGCATCGGTTGGCCCACTTCGAATTGTTCGACACGATGGAATCGGCGATCAAGCGCGAGAAGCAGCTCAAGAACTGGCACCGCGACTGGAAGCTCAACCTGATCGCCCGCGAGAACCCGGACTGGCGCGACCTGTCGCTCGGCCTGGGCTTCGAGCCGATTCTTCCGGACGAGCGGCAGGCTGGACCCTGAAACAAGTTCAGGGTGACGGGAGGGGTGGTGAGGCTCAAAACGGGTTCACCGTATAGCCCTGCTGCTGGAGCAGCGCGTGGGCGGTCATGGCGGAGAGGGCGAGTTCCACGCCGGGGATCAGTTCGGACTTCGCCACGCCCTGCCCGGCCGCGCTCTGGCCGCAGACGATGAAGCGCACGCCCTGGTCGATCATTGCGCGCACCGCAGCGCCCGAGGGGTTCGCTTCGCCGCGATCGCGCGCTACCCAAGCGGCGTCGGTGAGCAGGTCGAGCACCGCAGCGCCGTGGACGACCACCGCCGCGCGGTTTTGCATCGGCGCAACCCCGGCGCGCGCGTGCATGTTGATGAGGCGCGCCGCGCTCTCGAACCCGCGGTTGAGCTTGCCCTCCTCGGCAGCGCGCGACACGTCGAACGCCACGTGGAAGCTCGCGTTCTCGGGAATGGCGAAGTCGGCATCGGGCACGTCCGCCACGGGGCCGAAGTCTTCGAACACCGGGCCGTAGGAGACGTCCTGCGCCGCCGCAGGCGCGCCGACCGCCAGAGCTACAACCGCCATCAGTGTCACTCTCATACCCATCTCCATCACCCCGCCGCCTTCTTCAGCGCCACGCGGATCAGCTCGCCCTCGCTCGCGCCTTCGCCCAGCTCGCCCATTGCTTCGGCCACGGCCTTGGCGGCGATCGCGGGCTTGAAGCCCAGGTTCTCCAGCGCGGAGACCGCGTCCGCGCTCGCCCCGCCTTTGGGAGCGGCCATCGCCACCCCGCCCGGGGCGACGGGCAGCGCGCCCGCCTTGTCGTGCAACTCGTTGACGATCCGGCCTGCCAGCTTGGGCCCGACGCCGTTCGCCCGCGCGACCATCGCCGCGTCGCCGCTGGCGCAGGCCGCCTGCACCTCGCCTGCCGACAGGACGGAGAGGATCGCCAGCGCGACCTTGCTGCCCACGCCCTGCACCGATGTGAGCAGGCGGAACCAGTCGCGCTCCGCCGCTTCGGCGAACCCGAGCAGGCGCATGTCGTTCTCGCTCACCTGCAGGTCGGTGAACAGCCGCGCCTCGCCGCCTTCCGATCCCAACGCGTCGAGCGTGCGGGTCGAGCAGTGGACGAGGTAGCCCACCCCGCCCACGTCGATCACCGCCCAGTCCGGGCCGGTCGCGTCTAGCGTTCCTGTGAGCTTTGCAATCATGGTTTGTTCCTGCCCTACTCCGACTCGCATTGCCAGCGCTGCGCGCGGATTTGCCACATCGGCACAGCGGGCCTGACACACCTGACACACCTGACACACTGTCCAAGGGTTGAAATCCACTCGATCAGTGAGCGCAGTTTGATCGCGTGAAGCGATCACTTGCGAGGAACCCGCTGAACCGACGATGGCAAAGAGCAGCAGCGACCCTATCGCGCCCCTGCGGAGTAGGAAAATGCCCTTGCCCGGTGCGGGGCGTGGACAGCACCGGGCTGTTGAGGCAACGCTTCGCGTCATGAGCTGGAACACATTCGGGCGGGTCTTCCGCTTCACCACCTGGGGGGAAAGCCATGGGCCTGCGATCGGCGCGGTGGTCGACGGGTGCCCGCCGGGCATCGCGCTAACCGAGGACGACATCCAGCCGTGGCTCGACAGGCGCAAGCCGGGGCAGAGTAAGTTCACCACCCAGCGGCGCGAGCCCGATGCGGTGCGCATTCTCTCGGGCGTGTTTGAGGGCCAAGACGGAAAACAGCGCACGACCGGCACGCCGATTTCGCTGATGATCGAGAATGTCGATCAGCGCTCGAAGGACTATTCCAACGTCGCGCAGGCCTATCGCCCCGGCCACGCCGACTACACCTATGATGCCAAGTACGGCTTCCGCGACTATCGCGGCGGCGGGCGCTCGAGCGCGCGGGAGACCGCGATGCGCGTGGCGGCGGGTGCGGTCGCGCGGCTGGTCGTGCCGCAGGTGAGCATCCTCGCTTACGTGGCAGAGATCGGTGGCGACCGGATCGACCCGGCCAAATTCGACGCCGACCAGATCGGGCAAAACCCCTTCTGGTGCCCCGACGCCGACGCCGCGACGCGCTGGGAAAAACTGGTCTATGACGCGCGCAAGGCAGGCTCCTCGCTCGGCGCGGTGGTCGAGTGCGTGGCCACCGGCGTGCCCGCAGGCTGGGGCGCGCCGCTCTACGCCAAGCTCGACAGCGAGCTGGCGGCGGCGATGATGAGCATCAACGCGGTCAAGGGCGTGGAGATCGGCGACGGCTTCGACGCCGCGCGCCTCTCGGGCGAACAGAACGCCGACCCGATGCGGCCTTCGGCAGGCGGCGACCCGCCCGAGTTCACCGCCAACCACGCGGGCGGCATCGCAGGCGGCATCGCCACCGGCCAGCCGGTCACCTGCCGCGTGGCGTTTAAGCCTACATCATCGATCCTGACCCCGGTCGACACGATCACCCGCGAGGGAGAGGCAACCCAGATTAGCACCAAAGGCCGCCACGACCCCTGCGTCGGCATCCGCGGCGTGCCCGTGGTCGAAGCGATGATGGCCTGCGTGCTGGCAGACCAGGCGCTGCTGCATCGGGCGCAGTGCGGGTAGGGATCGTTCGCGAACTCACCCTCGCTGCTGTTACGATTGAAGGGCTACCACAACCAGCATGGCTCACGAGTTTGAAGGTGAACACTATCGTATCTGCATCGATGCCCATGTGACTTCAAAAGACGCGTTGTTCAGCCGCGTCACTGATACCGCATACCTAGGCTACAGTTCCTTCACGGGATGGGACGCTTTCATGGACATGTTTCATTCTCGCCTCAGCAATAGCGTCATCCAGATCGAGATCGAAAACAGAGATCTGTGCGGTTTGCCGGAGCGAGACAGATCGACCTGGGTCGAGGTTCTCGATGAGCTCAAAGACGAGTTCCCCGACAAGATTAGGCTGGTTCAGTCAAATGGGTAAAGAAGGGGTGCCTCCTCCAGTGAGCGCAGTGCGGGTAGGGATCGTTCGGTGACCGGCGGCGATGGCGCGCAGATGCAGATCGCGCCGATGGAGCCCGGCGATATTCCCGAAGCGCTCACGATCCAGTCGCAGGCCTATCCCGCGTCGCTTCAGGAAGACGCCGCGGTGTTCGCCGCGCGGCTGGCCCTCTCACCGTCCTTTTGCTTCACCGCCCGCCGGGCGGGCGCGATGGTCGGGTATCTGATCGCCCATGGGTGGGAGCGGGCGAACCCGCCCGCGATCGGCACTCTGTCTGGCCCTGCCGGGGCGAGCGACGTGCTCTATATCCACGACCTCGCCATCGCGCCGGGTGCGCGCGGTCTTCGGCTGGGCGAGCGACTGGTCGCGCACGCTTTCGACGCCGCCCGGGCCAGCGGGCTTGGCGAGGCGGAGCTGGTCGCGGTGGAAGGCGCGCACGGCTTCTGGCACCGGCTCGGCTTTCGCGAGGGCCACGCGCCCGCAATCGCGGCGAAGCTTGCATCCTACGGTGCTGAGGCGCGCTGGATGCGGCGGGACGATCTGGCTGCGGAATAGGGCGCGCGCTGCCGCAGGGTCGCTATCTCCGGTTTCGCGCAACCAGATCGGCCAGAAGGGCGTCGAGCTCTTCGCGGTCCAGATAGCGCCCGTCGCGGATCACCGCTGCGATCTGCCGCGTGTTCGCGATATCCTCGAACGGATCGGCATCGAGCAGGACCAGATCGGCCCTTTTGCCCACGGCAATCGTCCCACGGTCATCCTCGACACCCAGAAACTCGGCGGCGAGCCGGGTGGAGCCTTCCAGGATCAGGCGATTGTCCAGCCCCGCCTGCGCCAGCGCCTCGAACTCGTCGTGCAGCGAGAAGCCGGGTGCAACTCCGGGAATACCGGCATCGGTTCCCGTCAGCACGGGGATACCACCCTGTGCGAAGGCGCGGACCAGCGGGCCGTTGAAGTCCACGATGCTCTGCGCGTAGGCGATATATCCCTCGCTCGACTGGGCAGCGTAGGGATTGGAATTGACGGAAAGATCGTAGAGCTGCGGCGGCAGCACATACAGATCTTCGCGCGAGGCGAGCGAGTCCGGGTCGCGCGCGATTTGCGCGATCCGATCGTTGGCGGTGAGCGTGGTGACAAGCGCCGTGCGGTTTTTGCTGGCCATCTCCACGTAGGATGGAATTGCCGCGACGTCGGGCGAG
Source organism: Alteriqipengyuania abyssalis (assembly GCF_019857185.1). Taxonomy (GTDB): domain Bacteria; phylum Pseudomonadota; class Alphaproteobacteria; order Sphingomonadales; family Sphingomonadaceae; genus Alteriqipengyuania; species Alteriqipengyuania abyssalis. Next base: position 70,932 of record NZ_JAHWXP010000002.1, read on the forward strand.
CGGGTTTGCTGCGCGAATTCCTCTGCATGGACGACCAGGTCGTAACCGGGCTTGAAGAAGGCCTCGGTGATCCCCTCGCCCCGCTGCGGGATATGGCCGACGACCCGGATGTTCCGCGCGCGTGCCTCCTCCACGATGGCGGTAAAGGTCGGCAGATCGAGATGGCCATACACCTTCACGAACTCGAACCCGTCGGCTGCTGCGTCTTTGACCGCCTGCCGCCCCTGCGCGGGCGAGCCTGCACTATGCGTAATCCCGAAGGGCAGGACCGGATCGTTGCTGTCGATCATGGTCGCCATGGCCACGTGCGGGCCAAGGATACGACCACTCTCGATCGCGATCCGCTGCCCCACGGTCTCGGGCATGGCGGCCAGGTCGAACACCTGAAGCACGCCGTTGACGATGTAGGGCGTGAAGGCGTCCTGCATGTTGGCTGTACCATCTTCGGGCACCGGACTGCGCGCCAGCAGGCGCAGCATGCGCTCGTTTCCGATATGCACATGCATGTCGCTGAAACCCGGGACCAGCCATTTGCCCGTCCCGTCGATCCGGTTCGCATCCTTCGGACCGCCTGCGTCTGCGGCATGTGCGATGGAGACGATCCGACCTCCTTCGATAACCACGGTGCGGTTGGGCAGCACGCCGCCCTCCTTGGTCATCGGGATCACGGTGACATTCTCGATCACGAGCGTCTCGCCGGCGGCTGCCCGGGCAGGCGGCGACGCGGCCAGCGGGGCGGTCGCGAGCGCGATCATCGCGAGGAAGGCCAGGCATCTCAACATCGTCGAAGTCCTCCTTGGCTGCAGGTTCGGCGGTTCGAGCTGGGCCGGTCCTGGCAGCGTTTCCAAAAATCTGGCTTGTCACTGTCTAGATTCCTTATCGCGACCTATCTAGACGCTGTCAAGTTCCTCCGCTAGTGGGGGTCAAACGGGAGACATTGCTGGTTGGGCGAGATGACGGACAAGACCTATCATCATGGAAATCTGGCTGTCGAGCTGCTGCAGGCGGCGGAGCGAGAGCTGGTCCTGAACGGGATCGAGGCGTTTTCCCTGCGGGCGGTGGCGAAGCGTGCCGGTGTCAGCCATGGTGCCCCCGCCTATCATTTCAAAAGCGCCAGAGGATTGCTGACCGCGCTCGCCGCGACCGGATACGAGCGGCTGGTGGAGGCGCAGGAAGCGCGCCAGTCCCACGCCGGGAGCGCCCCGAAGGAGCAGCTTATTGCGATCGGCCTGGGCTATCTCGATTTTGCCGAGGCCAATCCGGACCTTTTTAGGCTGATGTTCTCGTCCGAGAAGCCCGACAGGGGCGATGCCCATTTCGACATCGCAGCGAAAGCCGCCTTCGGAAAACTGCTCGATGGCGTGCGCGAGGTATTGGGCCGCGATCCTTCGGCCCACCCGTCTGCCATGACGCAGGTCGCCGCATCATGGGCGATGGTCCACGGCCTGGCCGACCTAATCATTTCGGGGCGGCTCGACGGGCCGCTGGCGCTGAAAGAGATTTCGGGACCGGATCGGGAGATGCTGTTGTCGCGCATCCTGTTGAAAGCCCTGGCGTAACGCTGGCCGCGCAGGGGAGGGAAAATCGCGGCACGATGCGTCCGGCCCGCTCATTATCGGGACCCTCGAAAAGTTCCACAAATTTGATCGATAATTCCGATTGCCGCCATCGCCACAAATCGCTTTTGTGCGTTGCAGCAGTCCCTATCTAGGCGTCGAGTTCAAACCCCCAGAGGAGACATTCATGGGTATCATCGGAAGCCAGATCAAACCGTTCAAAGCCACCGCATTCCAGGCCGGCAAGGACTTCTTCGAAGTCACCGACGAGGACGTGAAGGGCAAGTGGGCGATCTTCTTCTTCTACCCGGCGGATTTCACCTTCGTGTGCCCGACCGAGCTGGAAAACCTCGGCGAGCAGTACGACATGCTCCAGAAGATGGGCGTGGAAGTCTATGCCGTCAGCACCGACACGCATTTCAGCCACAAGGCATGGCACGACACCTCCGACAAGATCGGCAAGCTGAAGTTCCCGTTCCTCGGCGACCAGCTGCACACGCTGTCGAAGAACTTCGACGTGCTGCGTGAGGAAATGGGCCTCGCCGACCGTGCGACCTTCGTGGTCGATCCCGACGGTGTGATCCAGATCATGGAACAGACCTGCGAAGGCGTGGGCCGCAATGCCAACGAACTCGCCCGCAAGATCAAGGCGGCGCAGTACGTGCGCGAGAACCCCGGCCAGGTCTGCCCGGCCGCGTGGGAAGAAGGCAGCGAGACGCTGGCTCCCTCGCTCGACCTCGTCGGCAAGATCTAAGCGATACTACCGGAGGCTCGGCACACGCCGGGCCTCCACTCCCCCCGCCCTCCTCGTCATCGCGAGGAGTGAAACGACAAAGCGATCCATGTTCGAACCGGTCCAGGCCGACCCGTTCGATGATGGATTGCCACGCCGCTTCCCGCGGCTCGCAATAACGCATTTTTCGATGGAGTCCTTTCCCATGCTCGACGCACAGATGACCGATCAGCTGAAGCAGTACCTGCAAAACCTGCGCGAGCCGGTGGAGCTCGTCGCATCGCTGGGGGACGACGAAACGTCGGCGAAGACGCGCGAGCTGCTCGAAGAAATCGCCGCGCTGCACGACCTCGTCAGCGTGGACTTGGGCGGCGACCACGAACGCAAGCCCAGCTTCATCATCCGTCGTGGCAATGACGCCGAAAAGTGGGTCCGCTTTGCCGGCCTGCCGATGGGCCACGAGTTCACCTCGCTGGTGCTCGCGCTGCTGTGGGCGGGCGGCCATCCGCCCAAGGTCGATGCCGATGTGCTGGAGGATATCCGCCGGATCGAGACCGATCTGGAGTTCGAGATGTTCTTCTCGCTCTCGTGCCACAACTGCCCGGATGTAGTTCAGGCGCTCACGCTGATGGCGCTGGAGAACAGCCGCATCACCGCAACGCTGATCGAGGGCGGCGCGTACAAGGACGAGGTCGAGGCGCGCGACATCATGGCCGTGCCCGCGACCTTCCTCAACGGCGAGAGTTTCTATAACGGCAAGATCGAGCTCCCGCAGATCCTCGAACGGCTCGATACCGGCGCGGGCGCGAAGGCTGCGGCCAAGCTCAACGAGCGCGAGCCGTACGAAGTGCTGGTGATCGGCGGCGGGCCTGCCGGGGTCGCGACCTCGGTCTACACCGCGCGCAAGGGTTTCCGCACCGGCATAGCTGCCGAACGCTTCGGCGGGCAGCTGCAGGACACGCTCGGGATCGAGAACCTGCCCGGCACCGCCTATACCGAGGGCCCCAAGCTTTCCGCCGACCTCGACGAGCAGGTCAGGGAAAACGAGATCGACAAGATCGACCTCGTCCAGGCCGAGGAGCTGATCCCCGCCAAGCAGGAGGGCGGCATGCACAAGGTCCGCTTCGCCAATGGCGGCGAGCTGACCGCGCGTGCGATCATCCTCGCCACCGGTGCCCGCTGGCGCAATCTGGGCGTCCCGGGCGAGCAGGAATACCGCAACAAGGGCGTGGCCTACTGCCCGCACTGCGACGGCCCGCTGTTCAAGGGCAAGCGGATCGCGGTGATCGGCGGCGGCAACTCGGGCGTCGAGGCGGCGATCGACCTCGCCAAGATCGTCGACCACGTGACGCTGATCGAATTCGACACCCAGCTGCGCGCCGATGCGGTGCTTGTGAGCAAGCTCAAGAGCCTCGATAATGTCGAGATCGTCACCAACGGCCAGACGACTGAGATCACCGGCGACGGCAGCCGCGTTAACGGCCTGATCGTGAAGGACCGCGACAGCGGCGAAGAACGCACTATCGAGCTGGCGGGCGTGTTCGTCCAGATCGGCCTCGTCCCCAACACCGAATGGCTGAAGGACTCCGGGCTCGAACTGTCGAAGCACGGCGAGATCGTCACCGACGAGCGCGGCGCAACCAACCTGCCCGGCATCTTCGGTGCGGGCGATGCGACGACCGTACCCTACAAGCAGATCGTGGTCGCGATGGGCCAGGGCGCAAAAGCAGGCCTGACCGCGTTCGACTACCTCATCCGCACCGAACCGGCGGACGAGATCGCGCAAGCCGCGTAAGTCCCTCCCCTGCAACGCATTTTGCTTGTCGAATTTTTCGGGCAGATGTATTTTCGATCCCGTCCGGCTTCGGCGCGGACGGGATCGTTCAGGGGGAAAATCCGAATATGAAGTTCAGTCAGTGCGCGCTCGCGGGCGCGCTGGTGGCATTGGCCGTGCCCGCCTCGGCTCACGCCGAAGGCAAATCGCTGCAACTCGCCAAGGTCGTGCTCGACACCGAAACCGCACCGATCGAAGCACGCGTGAAGGGCGGCACGCTGTGCGTCTTTCCGAGCAATATCGAGCTGCCCAAGGAAAAGAAGACGCAGGATTTCGAGCGTTACGACCGTCTGGTTTCGGACGCGCTGGGCACCGGCGAAGTCGCGGTAGTCTCCGACTCGGATGATCTGTTTGCTGCAGAATCGGACGACAAGGGCGACATCCTGCTGGGCGCGGTGATGGCGCCGACCGCAATCAACATCTGCTCCTCGGTCAACGGCTTCAAGGGCACGATCGATATCAAGGTCCAATGGCAGTTCTACGACCGGGGGAGCGCGAAGGTGGTCGAAACGCTGACGACAGAGGGCTCGGGCACACTGGCGAAATTCTCGAACAGCGGGTTCGAGGAGATGTGGGATGCCGCCTTCGTCGATGCGCTCCGCAAGGTGCAGCAGGCGGGCGTGATCGACCGGGTGCTGGCAACTGGCGCGACGGTGGACTCGGTCGAACCGGCGGCGGGCGATCCCACGCAGGCCGAAGTGCTCGACGAGCCGCAGGACGTCGCACCCGCTACCTGAGCCCAGACCACACCGAACGCATGAGCGCCGCCATTCGCAAGCCGGATGGCGGCGCTTTGCATTTGGGCTTGCACGAGTCGCGCCATCGCTCAGGGTGATTAGTCAAAGCCAATTAATCGATTGGACCAATCACAGGATCGAGCGCAGTCTGTCTTCATCGGCGACGCGAGTCGCATCGCGAGAAGGAGTGGATGATGGACGCGAAGACTGGTTCGATGGGCGGCGGATGCCCGTTTCATGGCGATGGCGGTGTGCGCGCGCTGCTGGGGCGCACCAACAAGGACTGGTGGCCCGATGCACTGGACCTGCACATCCTCACCCAAGGCGGGCGGTCGCCCGATCCGATGGGCGAGGATTTCGATTATTGCGAGGCGTTCAACGCGCTCGACTACGCAGCGCTGAAGGCTGATCTCAAGGCGCTGATGACCGACAGCCAGCCCTGGTGGCCAGCGGATTACGGCCACTACGGCCCGTTCTTCATCCGCATGGCATGGCACGCGGCGGGCACGTACCGCACCGGCGACGGACGCGGCGGCGCGTCGAGCGGCCAGCAGCGGTTCGCTCCGCTCAATTCCTGGCCAGATAACGGCAACCTCGACAAGGCGCGGCGTCTGCTGTGGCCGATCAAGCAGAAATACGGGAAGCACATCAGCTGGGCAGACCTGTTCATCCTGACCGGCAATGTCGCGATCGAGAGCATGGGCGGGCCCGTGTTCGGCTTCGGCGGCGGCCGCAAGGACGTCTACGAGCCCGAGAACGACATCTACTGGGGCTCGGAAGAAGAGTGGGTCGACGAAGGCGTAGAGACCCGCATCATTCCCGACGAGGGCAAGGCGCTCGAAAACCCGCTCGCCGCGATCCAGATGGGGCTGATCTACGTCAATCCCGAAGGCCCCGGCGGCAATCCCGATCCGCTGCAATCGGCACGCGACATGCGCGAGACTTTCAGCCGGATGGCGATGAACGACGAAGAAACCGTCGCGCTCACCGCAGGCGGCCACGCCTTCGGCAAGTGCCACGGCGCGGTGCCCGCCGACCAGCTGAGCGGATCGCCCGAGAGCGAGGCGCTGCAGCTGATGGGCTTCGGCTGGGCGACCGATGCCGAGCAGATCGAAAAGGGCCACATCACCACCTCCGGCCTCGAAGGGGCATGGACGCCCAACCCGACACAGTGGGGCGGCGACTACTTCCGCCTGCTGTTCAAGTATGAGTACGAGCTCGTGAAGAGCCCTGCGGGTGCGCAGCAGTGGCAGCCGGTCGATCCCGATCCCGAAGACATGGCGCCCGACGCGCGCGATCCTTCGAAGAAGGTGCCGACCATGATGACCACCGCCGACATGGCGCTGAAGATGGACCCGGATTATCGCAAGATCTCCGAACGCTTCCGCGACGACCAGGCCGCGCTCGACGATGCCTTCGCCCGCGCGTGGTTCAAGCTGTGCCACCGCGATATGGGGCCCAGGGTCCGCTATCTCGGCCCGGATGTGCCGTCGGAAGACCTGATCTGGCAGGACCCGGTGCCCACGGGTCGCGTGGCGTCCGACACCGCGGTCGACATCTTCAAGGACAAGGTGCTGCGCAGCGGCCTCAGCGTGCGCGAACTCGTGAAGGCGGCGTGGGCCTCCGCCAGCACCTACCGAAAGAGCGACCATCGTGGCGGCGCCAACGGCGCGCACATCCGGATGGAGCCGATGAAGAGCTGGGCGGTCAACGATCCCGAGGAACTCGGCAAAGTCCTCGCCAAGTTGGACGAGCTGCGCGACGACATCTCGATGGCCGATGCGATCGTGATTGCCGGTTCGGCGGCGGTCGAGAAGGCGGCGAAGGATGCCGGGTTCGACATCGCGGTTCCGGTCACCACCGGGCGCGGCGATGCGACCGAAGAGCAGACCGATGCAGAAAGCTTCGAACCGCTTGAGCCCTTCGCCGACGGCTTCCGTAACTACCTCAAGACCAAGGCGAGCGTGAAGACCGAGGACATGCTGATCGACCGTGCCAGCCTGCTCGGCCTCTCGATCCCCGAGATGACCGTGCTGGTCGGCGGGATGCGTGCGCTGGGCGCAGTGAGCAAGCATGCCAAGCACGGCTATGATATCGGCGTGCTGACCGATCGGCCGGGCCAGCTGACCAACGACTTCTTCGTGAACCTGCTCGACATGGGCACGAAGTGGGCAACGGTCGACGAGAGCGGCGACGAGGAATTCGTCGGCACCGACCGCGCCTCGGGCGAGGAAAAGTGGCACGCGACGCGCACCGACTTGGTGTTCGGCTCCAACTCGCAGCTGCGCGCCGTGGCGGAGGTCTATGCCGAGAACGGCAACGAGGAGAAGTTCGTGAAGGACTTCGTCGCCGCGTGGACCAAGGTGATGGACGCCGACCGCTTCGACCTCACCTACGCCAAGTACCACTGATCGGCCTCGCATAGAGACCCAGACGAAGAAGGCCCTCGGCAGCAATGCCGGGGGCCTTTTGCTTGTGCGGGAAAAGCGAAGACAGTGAACGGTTTTCACGGCTGCGCGATCGCGGAACAGGACTGCGCCCCGCGCGCTATCCCCCTGTTACCCCAAAAGGAAAGCTGCGCGCCATGGCCAAGACCGTCCCCCCCACCACCACCGATGCCGGTATCCCCGTCCAGAGCGACGAGCATTCGCTGACCATCAGCCCCGATGGCCCGATCGTGCTCAACGATCACTACCTGATCGAGCAGATGGCCAACTTCAATCGCGAGCGGATTCCCGAGCGCCAGCCGCACGCCAAGGGCTCGGGCGCGTTCGGCACGTGGAAGACCACCGCCGACGTCTCGAAATACACCAAGGCCAAGATCTTCCAGCCCGGTGCCGAGTGCGAGGTCGCGATGCGTTTCTCCACCGTGGCGGGCGAGCGCGGCAGCCCCGATACATGGCGCGATCCGCGTGGCTTCTCGGTCAAGTTCTACACCGAGGATGGCAATTTCGACATGGTCGGCAACAACACGCCGATCTTCTTCATTCGCGATCCGCTGAAGTTTCAGCACTTCATCCGTTCGCAGAAGCGCCGTGCGGATAACGGCCTGCGCGATCACGACATGATGTGGGATTTCTGGACGCTGAGCCCCGAAAGCGCGCACCAGGTCACCTATCTGATGGGCGACCGCGGCGTGCCGAAGAACTGGCGTGAGATGAACGGCTATTCCAGCCACACCTACATGCTGATCAACGAGGACGGCGAGAAGTTCTGGGTCAAGTTCCACTTCCACACCAATGTCGGCGACGAGAGCGGCAACGCCCACCTGACGCAGGACGAGGCGGTGAAGAAGGCGGGCGAGGACAGCGACTACCACCGGCGCGACCTGTTCGACGCGATTGCCGACGGCGATTTTCCCAGCTGGACGCTCAAATGGCAAATCATGCCATTCGAGGATGCCAAGACCTACCGCATCAACCCGTTCGACCTGACCAAGACCTGGCCGCACGCGGATTATCCGCTGATTGAGGTCGGCACGCTGACGCTCAACGAAAACCCGGTCGACTGGGATACGCAGATCGAACAGCTCGCGTTCGAACCGAACAACATGGTGCCCGGCATTGGCCTGTCGCCCGACAAGATGCTGCTGGCGCGCGGCTTCTCCTATTCGGATGCGCACCGCGCGCGGCTGGGCGTCAACTACAAGCAGATCCCGGTCAACGCGGCGAAGAATGCGGAGGTCAACTCTTACAGCCGCGCCGGGCACATGCGCACGCAGAACGCGGTCGATCCGGTCTACGCGCCCAATTCCTACGGCGGCCCCGCCGCGCAGCCGCAGGTCGGCGGCGAGGCGACGTGGTATTCCGATGGCGACATGGTGCGGCAGGCCTATACCCTGCGCGAGGATGACGACGACTGGTCGCAGGCCCGCGCATTGGTGAACGACGTGATGGACGACGCACAGCGCGACCGCTTCGTCTCCAACGTCTCCGGCCACCTCGCCGACGGCGTGAGCGAGAAGGTGCTCGTGCGCGCCTTCGAATACTGGAAGAACGTCGACAAGACGATCGGCCAGCGGATCGAGGACAAGGTCCGCGACATGATCGGCGGCAAGTCGACCGCGCCCGGAATGGCGAGCGCGGACTCGATCAAGCAGCGGCAGGGTGCCCAATAGGCCCTGATGGTCGATGTCGGTGGGCGAGCGCAAAATCGCCCATCGACATGGCCGCCAAGCCTGTTAATGCGAGCCCTTCGCAAAAAGGAAGGCATATTATGCGCACATTGAAGTTCCTCGTCCCCGTCGCCGCATCCGCACTGGCGCTCGCCGCCTGCTCGGAAGCTCCCGAAGCGACCACCGATGAAACAGCCGCGACCGATACCGCGACGCCCGACGCAGATGCGGTCGAGTCGCCCGACGCCGCCTCCACCGTGCTCAACGCCAATGACGCGACCGAGAGCGAACTCGCCGCTGTCGACGGCGTTTCGCCCGAACTCGCCGCCGCGATCGTCGCCGGTCAGCCCTATGCCAGCGTCACCGATCTCGACGCCAAGCTGAAGGAAACGCTGAGCGAGGACGAAGCCAAGGCCGTGCTGGTCAACGTGTTCGTGCCGATCAACCTGAACTCCGCCAGCGAAGAGGAAATCCGCCTCGTCCCCGGCATGACCGACAAGATGGTCCACGAGTTCGAGGAATACCGCCCCTACGCCGACATGGGCGTGTTCGATCGCGAGATCGGCAAGTATGTCGACGAAGCGGAAGTCGCGCGCTTCCGCCAGTACGTCACGCTTTGACGCTGGCGCTGGCTGAGCGTTTCTGACGCCATTGCAGCCAGACCCTGACGATCTCGATCGCCGCCAGTATCGCGATGTTGATATAGGCGGTGGTCGGATCGAAGGCGGACAGCGCCCAGTGCACGAACACCAGCACCGCGGCAGGATAGACCAGCCGGTGCAGCGTCTTCCATGAGCGCTTGAGCATCCGCATCGACGCATCGTTGGACGTGATCGCCAGCGGTATGAACAACGCCAGCGCGACCCATCCGGCAAGGACGTAAGGCGTCGACGCCTCATCCCAGATGATCGCGGGATCGGCCTTGCGCCACAGATAGATGATCGTGTGCCCGGCGGCATAGGCGAAGCTCGCCACGCCGAGATCGCGCCGCTTGCGCATCAGATACTGCACGAACCGGTTGCGGCGCAGTGCCAGCCGCAGGGGCGTCACCGCGAGGGTGACCATCAGCAGCCACGCTGCCCAGTCCCCGCTATCGCCGATGATGTGTCCGTAGCCGTAGAGGTCCGGCGTGAACCACCAGCGCCCAAGCATCCACACACCGGGCAGAGCGAGGATCAGACATAGGAACGGGCGCGAGCGTAGCAGCGCCATCAGCGACCTCTCCTCAGAACAATATACAGCGCGCCCTCGCCCCCGTGACGGCGGTGTGCGGAGCGCACGGCGGCGATCGAGCCGCCATGTTCGCTCGCTGCGAGCCAGTCGAGGATCTTGGCGCGGATCGCGCCGCGCCGTTCGCCCCGGTCGGCAGCGTCCCCGCCGCGCGGCTTGCCGGTGACCACCAGCACGGTGCGCGCGTCCATGCTGCGTGCCTGCGCCATCCCATCCATCAATCGGTCATAGGCGCGCTCCAGCCCGTGGCCGTGTAGGTCGAGGCTGACATCGGGCGCGATCTCGCCCGCCTTCAGGCGGCGGTCCCAGTGGGAGTCCAATCCAGACTGGGTGGCAGGGCGGGAAAGCCCTCCCCCGCGCGGGGGAGGGTTGGGAGGGGGCGTTCTGCGGGTTGTGGGAGCAGCCCCCCCACCCCCGGCCCCTCCCCCACGGGGAGGGGGTGAGGTCGGCGGCACACGAGCAGGAGGCCCTTCGCCTTCGGGCTTCGAGCGCTTTGCGTTCGATCTCGCTCCAGCATGCAAGGGCTTCACACTCGCCGCCAGCGCGGCCCACGCAGCAGCTTCCTCCTCCGACAATCCGCGCGGCGCGTGTCTCATCGCCCGGTCAGGCGTGCGACGGTCCCCTTGGGCAGGAGCACCAGCGCAGTGCCGCGCGCGCTCATTCCGCCGGCGATCTCGCGTGCGTCGCCGCCATTGCCCCAGAAGGTGTCGAACCGGTTGGGTCCCTTGATCGCGCCGCCGGTATCCTGCGCCACCCACATGCCGGAGGCGACCGGGCGGTCCATCTCCAGCACCACGGGCGCGCCATAGGGCACGAAGCGGGGATCGACCGCAACGCTATTCTGCCGCGTGACCGGCACGCCGAGCGAGCCGAGCGGGCCGGAGGTGTCGAGTTCGCGGAAGAAGATCCAGCTCTCGTTCTCGCGCATCAGTGCGCGGCCTTCCTCCGGGTTGTCGCGGATGTAGTGGACGATGCCCTGCATCGATCCGGGGTACTGGCCCGGCCCGTCGCCCAGCAGCCCGCGCTCGCGCATCAGCCCGCCGATCCCGGTATAGCCGCGCCCGTTCTGCCCCGCATAACCGATCCGCATCCGGCTGCCGTCGGGCAGGCGCAGCAGACCCGAACCCTGGATCTGGAGGAAGAACATCTCGACCGGATCGGCCGCCCACGCGATTTCGAGGCCGCGCCCGGCGAGCGCGCCGTCCTCTATCTCTGCGCGGGAATAGTAAGGCACGAACTCGCCCGTATCGTCGTAACGGCCGAGCGGCGGGCGCCCCTCGCGCTCGCTTTCGGGCATGTCGGCGGGCCATGCGCGCACCAGATCTTCGGGCAGGCGGTAGACGGGTACGTCGTAGCCTGCGCGGCGTGTGCGGCTGCCGAGGATCTCGGGCTCGAAATAGCCGGTTGCGAAGGCCGCGCCGTCGCTGATCCGGGCGGTTTCGAAGTAGGTTTCGAAGAAGGTCAGCGCGTCACCATCCCACCGCAGCGCGGCGGTGCAGACCGGCAGCCAGTCCTCGGGCCGGGTCAGGCCGCTCGCGTCGGCCTTCTCGGACGGCCAGTTGCAACTGGAGCGGAATGCGGTGAGCGCGGCGGAGGCGTCGGCCGCATCGAGGCGGAGCGAGCGGAACGCAGGCCCCGGCGCGACTCCGGCAGCCACCGCGCTCTCGAAAGCGGGCGGCGCGGGCTTGTCGATCGGCGGGAAAGGCGGCTTGTCGGCACCCGGGCCGACGCAGCTCGAGAGAGCGACCAGCGCCGCGAGCGGCCATATCCACTTGAACATCGCGCTCTCCCCCCGGCTTTATGGATCGGGCCGGGCCGAGCGTGCGACCCGGGCCCCCAAGTCTCAGCCTTCGCCTCAGCCTTCGTCGGTTTCGACCAGCTGCCAGTCCGGCGTGCGCGAGTCGACGCGGCGGGCAAACGTCCAGATGTCGCGGCTCTCGATCGCATCGTCGAGCGATCCGGCCACCATGTTGCCATCGCGGTCGTGGGTGACGGCTGCGATATCGGCCACGAAGCGCACCGTGATCCGCGCTTCCTTGCGCTCCAGCTCGGCATCGCGGATGGTTGCGTCCTCGATCCGGATCAGCCGGTTATCCAGCGTTTCGCCCGCTTCCTCGCGCGCGTCGATCGCCTGCGCGAAGCCCTGATAGACCGAGTCGTCGCACAGCTCGCGCAGCGTTTCCTTGTCGCCCTTCCAGTAGGCTTCCAGGATCATGCCATAGGCACCCTTCGCCCCTTCGAGGAAGCTGGTGATGTCGAACCCGCGATCTGCCGCGATGATCGACTGCACGCCGCGTTCCACCACCGGCAGCACGTCGGGCTTGGCTTCCTGTTCGGTCACCGCGCGCGGCGGAGCCTGCGTGGTCTGCGGTGCGGCTGCCAGCCCCGCCTTGTCCTTCGCATCGAAGCGATGCGGCACGGGCTCTTCCTCATGCTCGGCCCGGCGGCCGAGAACCGAATAGAGCCGCAGCCCCAGAAAGACTGCGATCATGGCGAGAATGACGATTTCGTAGATCACTGAATGGGGTACCTGATCCTGCGGGCCTTTGTGGCCGACCGCGAAGCCGACCGAGCCCTGTATTCGTGTAATGGGCCTTCAATCCCACACATAGGGCGCGATATCAAATGCACAACGGCTGCCTAAGTATCCCGCTGCGGCGGTTCGTGCCCGTTGCGGGGCGGGAAAGCGGCTGCTAGGCGGCGTGTCACCGACCACGCGGGCGCAAGGTCAAGCTGCCGCCCGGGTATCCCAACCTTTCGAAAGAGTGCTCTTCCATGGCCGACGAAGGCGACGTTCTGACCGATCTCAACACCCCGTCCAGCGGCAATGGCGCGGACAACCGCCCGACCGCGGGCTTCATCACGCAGTATATCAAGGATCTCTCGGTCGAGAATCCGAACTCTCCGGCCAGCTTCCAGTGGCAGGACGCGCCGCAGATCGACCTGCAGTTCAACATCGGCGCGAACCCGGTGAACGACGAGATCAGCGAAGTCGAACTGAAGATCAACGCGACCGCCAATTGCGAAAACGGACAGCTTTACGTGATCGAGCTGGTCTATGCCGGCCTCGTCGGCGTGCGCAACATGCCCGAAGACCAGATGCACATGTTCCTGTTCGCAGAAGCGCCGCGCATCCTGTTTCCCTTCGCCCGCCGTGTGGTTGCCGATGCGACCCGCGATCTGGGCTTCCAGCCGCTGATGGTCGATCCGATCGACTTCAGCGGGCTGTACCTGCAGCGCCTTCAGGAAAAGCAGGCGGAAGACGCCGCTGCGGGCGGCGCGGCACCGGGCGGCAACGCCTGACCACCGCCCGGCAGGGGGGCCAGTAGGGAGGCGGGCGGATGAGCCTGCTCAGGAATGTCGGGACGATCGGCGGGCTGACGCTGGTCAGTCGCTTTGCCGGGCTCGCGCGGGAGATGATCTTCTCCCGCGTGCTCGGTGCCAATGCCGTCACCGACGCCTGGTTTCAGGCGTTCATTATCCCCAACGTCTTCCGCCGCATGTTCGCGGAAGGGGCGTTTTCGGCCGCCTTCGTGCCGATGTTCTCCAAGCGGTTGCATGGAGAGGGCGGGATCGAGGAAGCGCGCAGCTTCTCCAATGACGTACTGAGCGTGTTCCTGCCGGTGCTGATCGCGGTCTGCGCGGTCATGATGCTGGCGATGCCGCTGGTCATTCGCCTGCTCGGCGATGGCGATTCCTCGCCCGCCGACTTCGCGATGGAAGTCGACTTCGCGCGGATCATGTTCCCCTACATCGCGCTGGTCAGCATGGTGACGCTGTTCACCGGAATGCTCAATTCGGTCAGCCGCTTCGCGCCCGGGGCAAGCTTTCCGATCATCCTCAACCTGGTGCTGATCGCGAACCTGCTGATCGGCGATCATGCCATTTCGCAATGGGGCTGGACCACGCGTCAGGTGGGCTACACCCAGGCCTGGGCGGTGACGGTGGGCGGTGCGATCCAGCTCGCCTGGCTCTATTACTGGACCCGGGTGGAGGGCTTCCGGCCCAGGCTGCTGTGGCCGCGTATCACGCCCGAGGTGAAGCGCCTGTCGATCATCGCGTTTCCCGCAGCGATCGGCGGCGGCGCGTACCAGATCAACACGCTGGTCCAGCTCTACTTCCTCAACCAGCTCGACAGCGGCTCGATCAGCTACATGAATTACGCCGACCGGCTGAACCAGCTGCCGCTGGGGATCATCGGCATCGCGCTGTCGACCGCGATCCTGCCCACATTGTCCAAGTTCGTCGGCGCGAAGAACCGGGCGGGCACCGATCGCATCCAGTCCGATGCGATCGAGCTCGCCATGCTGCTCACGATCCCCGCGGCCGTCGCCCTCGCCATCTGTGCCGAACCCTTCGTCACGATGATCTTCCAGGGCGGCCGCTTCAGCCTCGAACAGGCGGCGCTGACCGGCAATGTGCTGGCTGCGCTGGTCCTCGGCCTGCCCGCATACGTTCTGGTGAAGGTGCTGGTGCCCAATTTCTACGCCCGGTCGGACACGCGCACGCCGGTCTATGCCGCGTTTATCTCGCTGGTCGTGTTCGCGGCGATGAACGTCGCGACGATCGGCCGGTTCGGCGTGGTCGGGGTCGCCTTTGCCAGCGTGGTCGGCGCTTGGATCAATGTCGGCTACCTCTATGCCGTGCTGGTCCGGCGCGACTATTACCGCATCCCGTTGAAGCTGGTCGGGCGGATCGCGCGCCAGCTGGTTGCCGCTGCCGCAATGGGCGCTGCCCTGTGGTTCACGCGCGACCTGCTGACCGGGTGGTACGATGCGGGCCTGTTCGCGCGGGCTGGCGCGCTCGCCGCGCTCGTGATCTGCGCGGGCGCAGTCTATTTCGGGATCGCCTTTGCGATCGGCGCGATCGACCGCCAGCGCATCACCACGCTGACCCGCAAGACCCCGGTGCCCGCAAGCGACGGGCCGGACGATGTTGCCGAATAGACTGCGTGTGATAAGGCTCGCCGCCATGGACCGGATTGCTCAGCCAGTGAACACTGCACCGCGCCGCTTTGCAACGCGCGGGCGGGCGGCCTGGCGATGGCTGGGTCAGCGTTGATCTGACCGCCGGGGGCCAACCCGGCACCAAGCCATTATCCGTTCGATTTTCGAAAGATCTCTCATCATGCGCGTAGTTTCGGGCATCCAGCCCACCGGCAACCTTCACCTCGGCAATTATCTCGGCGCGATCCGCAACTGGGTGCGGATGCAGGACGAGATGGATGCGGACAGCGAGTGTCTGTTCTTCCTCGCCGATCTGCACGCGATCTCGATGTCGCACGAACCCGCCGAACTGCGCCGCGCCACGCTGGAAATGGCCGCCGCGCTGGTCGCCTGCGGGATCGATCCCGATCGCTCGATCCTGTTCAACCAGGCGCAGGTGCCCCAGCACGCAGAGCTGCAATGGCTGCTCAACGGCACCGCGCGGATGGGCTGGCTGAACCGGATGACGCAGTGGAAGGACAAGGCGGGCAAGAACCGCGAAGGCGCATCGGTCGCGCTGTTCACCTACCCGGTGTTGCAGGCCGCCGACGTGCTGGTCCACCAGGCGACCCACGTGCCCGTCGGCGACGATCAGAAGCAGCATCTGGAGCTGGCGCGCGACATCGCGCAGAAGTTCAACAACGACTTCTGCACTGAAGACGCCCCGCTGTTCACCCTGCCCGAACCGATCACTCCGCCCGATGCGGCGCGGATCATGAGCCTGCGCGACGGCAGCAAGAAGATGTCCAAATCCGATCCGTCGGACATGAGCCGGATCAACCTGTCCGACGATCCGGACGAGGTGATGAAGAAGGTCAAGAAGGCCAAGACCGATCCCGAATCGCTGCCTTCGGAGCGCGACGGGCTCGAAGGCCGCGCAGAAGCGCTCAACCTCGTCACCATCTACGCCGCGCTGACCGACCGGAGCGTGGATGACGTGCTGGCCGAACATGGCGGGCAGGGCTTCGGCGCGTTCAAGCCTGCGCTGGGCGAGGTGCTGATCGAAACGCTGCGGCCGATCTCGGCACGGTTCAACCAACTGCTCGAAGATCGCGAGGCGCTCGACGCGATCCTCGCACGCGGCGCAGCGAGGGCACGCGACCGCGCCGCGCCCACGCTGGCTGCGACCTACGAAGCGCTCGGACTCGTCCGTGGCTGATCGTAAATCGCGATAAGCCGAGGAAAGTTAAGGACTTCAAGAGGTTAAAGCGGCGTTCAGGGGAACCTGTCTAACAGGTGAAGCGTATTGTCATGCGGGGGGCATCCCCACGGAGCGCCTCCCCTCACCCAGGGGCACTTGCCATGATCAAACAACGTTTTCTCGCTGCCGTCGGCGCGCTGGGCATTCTCGGCGCCGGGCTGACCGCTTGTGCGACCGGCTTCCAGGCCGACGTCTCCCGCTTTCAGGCGCAGCTGCCTGCGCCGCAGGGCCAGACCTTCGCCGTGGTCGCGGACGACCCCGCGCTCGCCGGCGGGATCGAATTCGGCCAGTACGCCCAGCTGGTGAGCGGTGAAATGGCCCGGCTGGGCTACGTCCCCGGCACGCCTGCCAATGCCGATCTGATCGTGCGGTTCGACTACGATGTCGATAACGGGCGCGAACGCTTGCGCTCGACCGGGACCGGCTTCCGCGATCCCTTCTACGATCCCTGGTATCGTTACCGCGCCGGGGCCTTCGTCCCGCGCGGCTACTGGGGCTACGGCTACTACGATCCGTGGCTCTCCAGCAGCAGCCGGATCGACAGCTACACCGTCTATACCAGCGAGATCGACCTCGACATCGACGACCGGCGGACCGGCCAGCGGCTGTTCGAAGGCACGGCCAAGGCCGTATCGCCCAGCGACAACCTGCAATATCTGGTGCCCAACCTGGTCGAAGCGATGTTCACCGGCTTCCCGGGCAATTCGGGCGAGACAGTGCGCATCTCGATCAAGCCGGAAGAGCGGTAAGGCAACGGTCGGGAGGCGTGGTACGGTTATGGAGCTTCGTGGCGATCGCGACTCTCCTCGGCCTTGGCCTGTCGGTCGACGCTTACGCGTGCCGGACCAACCCGCCGCCCGAACAGGAACTCGCCCGGGGGTATGAAGCCGGCGCGATCAAGGCCATCGCACTCGTTCGCGTCGATACCACGCACTACGCCAGTGCGGCGAGTCGGGACGCGCACCAGTGGAGTGCACATGGGCGGGTCGTAAGATCCCTTCTGGGAACGGATTTGCCCGCCGAAATCGAGTTCGGACCCGGGCCGTGCGTCGGGCGCCGTGCGCCGGAGCCCGAGCCGGGCGATGCGTGGGTGGTTTATTTGTGGATCGATCATACTGGCCAGTATGTATCCTGGCTCGCCTTGACGCTGGACGAAGCGCGGGAGTTCGATCCCGTTCTAAACGGTCGCCTCTAGCGTCCTGTCACAGCGCACGTTTCTACAGCGTGGCGTGGCCGCCGGTCGAGCCGAAGCCGCCTGCCCCGCGCTGCGTCTCATCCAGATCGCCGACCTCGGCAAAGGCCGCACGGGTGACGGGGGCGAGGACCAGCTGCGCCACGCGGTCGCCGCGGCGGATCGCAAAGCTCTCGTCGCCGTGGTTGATCAGCAGCACCTTGAGCTCGCCGCGATAGTCCGAATCGATCGTGCCGGGCGCATTGGGCACGGAGATGCCGTGTTTGAACGCGAGGCCCGAGCGCGGGCGCACCTGAATCTCGTACCCCTGTGGAATCGCGACCGCGAAGCCCGTGGCGACGGCATGGCGCGCGCCGGGAGCGAGATCGACATCCTCCGCCGCGCACACGTCCATTCCCGCCGCGCCATCGGTGGCGTAGACGGGGAGCGGCAGGCCTTCGCCATGCTCGAGGCGCAGAATCGCCACGCCGACCGTATCAGTCATCATCATTCTCCAGCGCCAGCGCGATCCGTTCGACCAGCCGCATGGCGACCTCTTCCTTGGGCATTTGCGGCCAGTCCTCGACGCCGTCTTCGGTGACGAGGTGGATGGTGTTGTGCGCCCCGCCCATCACGCTCTGGCCCACGCCGCCGGACACATCATTGGCGATGATCCAGTCGGCCTTCTTGCGCGCGCGCTTGGCCTGCGCGTTCTCGACCACATCGTCGGTCTCCGCAGCGAAGCCGATCAGCAGGCCGGGACGAGCGTCCGAAGCGCCCAGCGTGGCGAGGATATCGGGGTTCTCGGCCAGCTCGAGCGCGGGTGGAGCGTCGCCGCGCTTCTTCATCTTGCTCTCTGCCACATCGCGCGTGCGCCAGTCGGCGACGGCGGCGGCCATGATCGCGATATCGGCGGGCAGGTTTTCGCGCACCGCAGCCGCCATGTCGCGCGCGGTCTGCACGTCGACGCGGGTGACACCGGGCGGCGTCGCCAGCTCCACCGGGCCCGCGACCAGCGTCACCCGCGCGCCTGCCGCAGCGGCAGCGGCGGCAATCGCGAAGCCCTGTTTCCCGCTGGAGCGGTTGGCGATGTAGCGCACCGGATCGATCGGCTCATGCGTCGGCCCGGCGGTCACCAGCACGTGGCGGCCCGCCAGCGGTGCCCCGTCGAAATGGTAGAAAGCGCCGCGATCCTCTTCGCGCGCAGCCGCAACCGCGCCGCCTTTCTCTGCCAGCAGCGTGTCCGGCTGCGGCGACGCCTTGCGCCCCCCGCGCGGAATCAGCGATGCGATCAGCCCGCCGAGGCTGCCCTGACGCTCGCGCTCGCGCGTCCCGGTGCCGGTATCCTGCCCCGCCCAGCTGGCGATCGCATTCCAGATCGCGGGCGGTTCGGGCAGACGCCCTGCGCCGTATTCGCCGCAGGCCATCGGCCCTTCGTCGGGATCGAGCACGATCACGCCCGCCTCTCGCAGCCGCGCGACATTGGCCTGCACTGCGGCGTGGCTCCACATGCGCACGTTCATCGCGGGCACCGCCATCACCGGCTTGTCCGTCGCGAGCAGCAGCGTGGTCGCCAGATCGTCCGCAATACCCGCCGCCATCTTGGCGAGCATGTTCGCGGTCGCAGGGCACACCACCACCAGATCCGCCTCGCGGCTAAGCTGGATATGGCCCATCTCGACCTCGTTCCTGAGATCCCACAACGTGGTGTGGACGGGATTTTCGCTGAGCGCGGCTAGCGTCATCGGAGTGACGAAGTGCGATCCGCCCTCGGTCAGCACGCAGGTGACGCTGCCGCCGTTCTTGCGGATCAGGCGAATCAGCTCGCACGACTTGTAGGCCGCGATCCCGCCGCCGATCACCAGCAGCACCTTGATGCCGCTCGGCGCCGCCATCAGCCGATCACTCCCAAAGCGAACAGGCCCGCCATCAGGCCCGCGCCGCCCAGCACCAGCGCCGCCTGGCCAAGCCAGCCGGGGCCGTTGCTTTCACGCGCGCGCCGATCCCACATCAGCTCGATCTCGGGCAGCGGAGCAGGCTCGGGCGCGCCACCCTTGGGCGGGTATTTCTCCTCGAGCCGGCGAACCAGCCCGGGGATGCGCTGCAGCGTGTCGAAATCCTCGCGCAGGCGCTCGGCAATCGCGGCCTCGGGGCCCAGCTCGTCGCGAATCCAGCTGCGCACGAAGGGCGCGGAGACATCCCACATGTTGATCTTGGGATTGAGCTGGGTCGCGATCCCTTCGACCATCACCATCGTCTTTTGCAGCAGCAGCAGGTGCGGCTGGGTCTGCATGTCGAAGTCGCGGGTGATCGCGAACAGCCCGTCGAGCATCTGACCGACCGACAGCTCGCTTACCGGCTTGCCGCGCATCGGTTCGCCTACCGCGCGCAAGGCGGTGGCGAACTCGCCGACCGAGTGGTGGCTGGGCACATATTGCGCTTCGAAGTGAATTTCCGCGACACGGCGGTAATTGCCCGTGGTCAGGCCGTAGAGAATCTCCGCCAGCCATTGCCGCGCGCGCCGGTCGATCCGGCCCATGATCCCGAAATCGATCGCCGCGATCGTGCCGTCGGGTTCGACGAACAGGTTCCCCTGGTGCATGTCGGCATGGAAATAGCCGTAGCTTATCGCCTGGGTGAGGAAGGCGAGCACCAGCCGCTCGGCCAGCTGCTCCAGATCGTGCCCGGCAGCGACCAGCCCTTCGCGGTCGCTCATCTTGATGCCGTCGATCCACTCGATCGTCATCACGCGGCCATTGGTCCGGTCCCAGTCGACCGCGGGGATGCGATATCCGGCGAAGCCCTTCATCGCCTCGGCCAGCTCGCTCGCGGCAGCAGCCTCGCGCCGCAGGTCGAGCTCGGTATTGGTCCAGCGCTTGAAGTTGGCGATTGTCAGCGCGGGGCGCAGGCGCGCGGCCTCGCCGCCCATCGCCTCGACATGCGCGGCAGCCCATTCATAGGTCGCGATGTCGCGCGCGAACTGCTCGCGGATACCCGGGCGCAGCATCTTGACCGCGACCTGCCGCCCGTCAGTGGTGATCGCGCGGTGGACCTGCGCGATCGACGCCGCGCCGACCGGCTTGGGGTCGATCTCCGCAAACAGCGCGTCGACCGGCTGGGCAAAGGTCGATTCGATCACCGGCCGCAGGCTCTCGAACGGGACCGGCGGCAGGTTGTCCTGCAAGGACAGCAGGTTGAGCGCCGCCTCGTCCCCGACCAGATCGGGCCGTGTGGCGAGCGACTGGCCCAGCTTGATCGCCGCCGGACCGATCGCGCGGAATGCGCCCGCATAATCGGGTGTTGCGGGCTGGCGCGTGCCGAACCGGGCGAGCCTGACCAGCCGCTTGACCGGGGCGGGCGTGTTGGGATCGCTCTCGATCCCGCGCAGCGCGCCGTGACGCGCGGCGGTCCGCCCCCATTTCAGCAGGCGCCAGATATGGCGAGACGGGCGTGTCACGCGATCAGATTTTCCAGCCGGAATGAATGTTCACGGCCCCGCCGAGGATCGTCTCGACACGGGTCTGCGTAAAGCCCGCCGCCTTGATCATCGCCTCGAACTCGGGCGGGCGCGGGAAGCGGCGGATCGATTCGGCGAGGTAGCGATAGCTTTCCTCGTCATTGGCGATCAGCTTGCCCATCAGCGGCATCAGCCGGTGCGAGTAGAGGTCGTAAACCTCCTTGAAGCCGGGCCAGTCGGTGCTGGAGAACTCCATGCAGTAGAACCGCCCGCCATGCTTCAGCACCCGGTGCGCCTCGGCCAGCGCCTTGTCGATATGGGTCACGTTACGAATGCCGAACACGATCGTGTAGGCATCGAACTGCCGGTCGGAGAAAGTCAGTTCCTCGGCGTTCTGGCACGACCAGACGAGGCCATCGATCCCGCGCTCCATCGCCCGCTCGACGCCCACGTCGAGCATGTCCTGGTTGATGTCGGACACGATCACGTCCGCGCCGCAATCGGCCATGCGGAAGGCGATGTCGCCCGTGCCGCCCGCCATGTCGAGAATCGCCTCGCCCGGCTGCGGTTTGACCCGCCGCACGAAGCGGTCCTTCCACAATCGGTGCATCCCGCCCGACATCGCATCGTTCATCACGTCGTACTTGGCGGCGACGCTGGAAAAGACGCCGCCAACGCGCGCAGTCTTCTCATCGGGGCTGACATCTTCGTAGCCGAAGGAAACGGTATCGCTCATGGAATTGGGCCTTAGGGGGAAAGGTTTGTGGCGTCTATTCGCTAGCTTGGTTTGATCGGCACCAGCCCTCTCCCCCTCCCAACCACCCATGGCATCATCCTGTCGGGTGGTTGGGAGGGGGAGAGGGCTGGCACCGCCTCCGGCGAACCGCCATATCTACCTCGACACGTTCCCAATCGCCGGAAAACCAATGCCCGAACTTCCCGAGGTCGAGACCACCGTGCGCGGGCTCGCCCTTCATCTGGAAAACCGCACCATCACCGCCGCGCGCACCGCCCGGCCCGACATGCGCAGGCCCTTTCCCGAAGGACTGGGGCAGGCGCTGGTCGGCGCGCGGGTCACTTCGCTGGGGCGGCGCGCCAAGTTCGGCCTGATCCATACCGACCGCGACCAGACGCTGATCTTCCATCTGGGGATGAGCGGGCGCTGGCGGATCGATCCCGACCAGCCCGACCGGCACGACCACCTGCTGATCGAAACCGAATCGAATCGATTCGCGCTCAACGATCCACGGCGATTCGGCTGGGTCGATCTGGTCGATACTGCTGCGCTCGACGCGTGGCCCAGCTTCGTCACCATGGGCCCCGAACCGCTCGGCCCCGATCTTACCGCCGCCCATCTGCGCGCCGCGCTGGCGGGCCGCAGGCAGGCGATCAAGCTGCTCCTGCTCGACCAGCGAATCGTCGCAGGCCTCGGCAATATCTACGTGTGCGAGGCGCTGTGGCGCGCACGGATCAGCCCGAAGCGTGCAGGTGGCCGCGTCTCGCTCGCGGCGCTGGAACGGCTGGTTACGGCGATTCGCGAGGTGCTGGAGCAATCGATTCGCGATGGCGGATCGACCTTGCGCGATTATGCCCGGCCCGATGGCGAGCTGGGCTATTTCTCCACCCGGTTCGACGTCTATGGCCGCACCGGCGAATCGTGCCGGCGCGAGGATGGCGGCCACATCGCCCGGATCGAACAGGGCGGTCGCAGCACCTGGTATTGCCCGGTCTGCCAGAGGTAGGCTTTCGGCCAATTTCCTTGACGAGCCGGACACCGCGCCCTATGTGCGCGCCCTTCCGGCGAGCAATCGCCGCTTCCAGGCATTGATTTTAAAAGCAGTTGGCTGCGCGCTTCGCGGCCAGAGACAAGGACGACCATGGCCAATACGCCGCAAGCCCGCAAACGCATCCGTCGCAACGAGCGTCGCGCCGAAATCAACGGTGCGCGTATGAGCCGCATCCGCACCTTCCTCAAGAAGGTCGAGAGCGCGATCGAAGGCGGCGACAAGGAAACCGCCCAGACCGCCCTTCGCGCTGCTCAGCCCGAGCTGGCGCGCGGCGTTGCCCGCGGCGTTCTCCACAAGAACACCGCCTCGCGCAAGATGAGCCGGCTTTCCAAGCGGGTTGCCGCTCTCTAAGCTGCTTTCAGATTACAATCTGACCGCGTTTTCGGGGTCGTCGCCGTGTGCGACGGCCCCTTTTGGTTTTGTCTTAAAACCGACGCACAGGCTTCGCGATTCGGCCTAGGAATCCCGCCGATTCGAGGGGCTATCCGAGGCGAAAGAACAGCGTTTACAGCGCCTTAAACGGAAGGCTGCGGCTCACACCACTGTCAATTTCTTTATTTCAAATTCGCTACCATTTCGCGCTTGCCCATCGGCCCCCAGACCTGTCTATTGATCGTCACCGCCGGGGAGGGACACCGCGGCTGGGACTAAATCGAAGATGGCCGGTGGGGGGCCTCAACACTGCTCGCGATGACACGCGATTCCGGTGAAGGGGGCGCTGTATCCATCGAATGTAAACAGGGAACCCCGGAGGCGGCACGCGCTTCCGGAAGCGGAGGTCTATTAGCAAGTCATGGCACGTATTCCCGATACGAACGGTGCCGCGCGCAAGCGGGCCAAAGGCGAAGGCGAGGACATGGAGCGCGTGGCGCTGGCCGCGGACTGGGACGATATCAGCACCGGCCTGCGCAAGGATCTTGGCCATCAGCTGCACAGCCAGTGGATCAAGCCGATCCAGCTGGGCGAGTTCGACTCCGAAACCGGCACGCTGGCGCTGTACCTGCCGTCGGAATTCGCCGCCGAGTGGGTCCGCAAGCATTTCGCCGACCGTCTCTCGCTCGCGTGGAAGATCATGCGCTCCGAGATCAAGACCGTCGCGATCGAGGTGCACCCCAGTCGCAAGCGGATGGCCGATATCTCGCTGGGCGATTCGCGTCGCCCGGCCAACGACGGGCCCGAACTGCGCGTGGTGTCCGATGGCGGCTTCGGCGATCCTGGCTTCAGCAGCGTCGGCCTCGACGCCTCGCTGACCTTCGCCGCCTTCGTCACCGGCGATGCCAACGTGCTCGCGCGCAATGCAGCGCAGCGGATGGCCGCGAACGAGAAGCCGCAGTTCTCGCCGCTCTACATCAAGGCGGCGACCGGCCAGGGCAAGACGCACCTGCTGCACGCGATCGGCCACCAGTTCCTCAGCCAGCACCCGCGTGCGCGGATCTTCTACTGTTCGGCAGAGCGCTTCATGGTCGAGTTCGTCCAGGCGCTGAAGCAGAACCGGATGATCGAGTTCAAGACGCGCCTGCGCGGGTTCGACCTGCTGCTGGTGGACGATCTGCAGTTCATCATCGGCAAGGCCAGCGCGCAGGAAGAGCTGCTCTACACGATCGATCACCTGCTGTCGGAGGGCAAGCGACTGGTCTTCGCCGCCGACCGCGCCCCGCAGGCGCTCGATTCGGTCGAACCGCGCCTGCTCAGCCGCCTCTCAATGGGTCTGGTCGCGGACATCCAGCCCGCCGACCTCGAGCTGCGCCGCTCGATCCTCGAATCGAAGCTGACCCGGTTCGCGCCCTTGAGCGTGCCCGACGATGTGGTCGACTTTCTCGCCCGCACGATCACCCGCAATGTGCGCGAGCTGGTCGGCGGCCTCAACAAGCTGATCGCCTATGCCCAGCTGACCGGCCAGCCGGTCTCGCTGCAGCTGGCCGAGGAACAGCTGACCGATATCCTTTCGGCCAATCGCCGCCGGATCACGATCGACGAGATCCAGCGCACCGTGTGCCAGTTCTACCGCATCGACCGCAGCGAGATGAGCAGCAAGCGCCGCACTCGTGCGGTGGTCCGTCCGCGCC
This sequence comes from Alteriqipengyuania abyssalis, assembly GCF_019857185.1. Classification (GTDB taxonomy): domain Bacteria; phylum Pseudomonadota; class Alphaproteobacteria; order Sphingomonadales; family Sphingomonadaceae; genus Alteriqipengyuania; species Alteriqipengyuania abyssalis. The sequence goes on from NZ_JAHWXP010000002.1 coordinate 95,803, forward strand.
AGGTCGCGATGTACCTGTCCAAGGTGCTGACCCCGCGCAGCTATCCCGAAATCGGGCGCAAGTTCGGCGGGCGCGACCACTCGACGGTGATCCACGCGGTCAAGCTGATCGAAGACCTGCGCACTCGCGATGCGGACATGGATGGCGACGTGCGCAGCCTGCTGCGCCAGCTCGAAAGCTGACCACACCTCCCACAGGCTGCCAATAGCCGATCGACAGATTGCACACCGATTGTCGACAGACCCATCCACAGGTCTGTCGACAGGTCGGCCACAGGCTGCCAACAGCGTGTCCATGGCCGATCCCCCGCCTTGCCCACAGCGAGTCGACTTGCCCGCCACGCTCGGCGCCGCGCTGCTGCGGGGCTTGCGCAGCACCTGCCCGCGCTGCGGCGAGGGGCGGCTGTTTCGCAAGTGGATCAAGCCGGTCGATGCCTGCCCGCATTGCGCGCAGGACTGGTCGGTCCAGCAGGCGGATGACTTCCCCGCCTATATCGGCATCTTCGTGGTCGGGCATCTGCTCGCGCCGGTCGTGATCGCAATGATCGGGACCTACGACATGTCGCCGATCCTGACGCTGGCGATCATCCTGCCGGTCGCGGTGGCGATGCTGCTGGCAATGCTCCAGCCGGTAAAGGGCGGCGTGATCGCCTTCCTGTGGTGGTTCGGCATCGGCAGCTTCGTGCAGGAGCGGCGCGAAGAGGATTCCGACAAACCGTGACCATCGCACCCGAACGGCTGGAGCGTTTTGCGCGCCATATCGTGCTGCCCGAAGTGGGCGGCGCGGGGCAGGCCGCGCTGGCGGACATGCATGTCGCGCTGATCGGCCTGGGCGGAATCGGCAGCCCGGCGCTGCAATATCTCGCGGGCGCAGGCGTGGGCCGTTTCACACTGGTCGATTCGGGCGATGTCGAGCTGTCCAACCTCCAGCGCCAGACGATCTACACCACCCGCGACATCGGCCATGCCAAGGCGGTCGCCGCACGCCGCTGGCTCGCCAATTTCGACAATGGCCTGACCGCCGATGTGCGCGACGACCGGATCGATGCGGGCAATGCGGCAGCGTTGATCGAGGATGCGGATCTTGTGCTCGACGGGACGGACAATTTCGCCACCCGCCTCGCCGTGTCGGACGCGTGCGTTGCGGCGCGTGTGCCGCTGCTCTCGGCCGCGGTGGGTCGCTTCCAGGGCCAGGTCGGCGCGTTTGCGGGGCACCTGCCCGAGCACGCCTGCTACCGCTGCTTCGTCGGCGATGCCTTCGATACCGAGGATTGCGACACCTGCGCCGAAGACGGCGTGCTGGGCGCGATGGTCGGCTGGGTCGGCAGCTTCGCGGCCATGCAGGCGATCCGCGTGCTGCTGTGCGGAGTGAGCGCGCTGGGCGATCCGCAATGGGGCACGCTGCACCTGATGGAGGGGCTCAGCCCCGCGATGCGAAGCTTCCAGATCGCCAAGGACCCTGCGTGCAAAGGCTGCGGCTCAGCCGCCTAGCAGCTCGTCCAGCCACGCGGGCACCAGTTCCCCCGCCCTGCCCTGGCGCGATTCGTCGAACCAGTGCGAGCCTTCGCTGCGTTCGAGATTGAGCTCCAGCGTGCGTGCGCCGTAAGCCGCAGCCTCCTGCACGAAACCTGCCGCAGGATAGACCGCGCCGCTGGTCCCGATCGAGACGAACAGGTCCGCACTGGCCAGTGCGGCGTAGATACGCTCCATCTCGTAGGGCATCTCGCCGAACCACACGATGTCGGGCCGCAACGCGGGCGCCCCGCACGCCTCGCAGGGCGGCGCATCGCCGAGCGGACCGTGCCACTCCATACGCGCGCGGCACGCCGTACACAGCGCGCTGCGCAGCCGCCCGTGCATGTGGAGCACGCTCTTTGCGCCAGCGCGCTCATGCAGGTCGTCGACGTTCTGGGTGACGATCAGCAAGCTGTGCGAGTCGTCACGCGGCCATTCGGACTCGAGCCGGGCGAGCGCCCGATGCGCCGCATTGGGCTCCACCGTGTCGAGCGCCGCGCGGCGCGCATCGTAGAACCCCTGCACCAGCGCCGGGTTGCGCGCGAACGCCTCCGGCGTTGCGACATCCTCTATCCGGTGCTTCTCCCACAGCCCACCCGCATCGCGGAACGTATCGATCCCGCTTTCTGCGGAAATTCCTGCGCCGGTCAGGATGACGATGTTGCGAATGTCTGCCATGCACCCATCAAACACCGGCAAGGCGCGAGGGCAATGGCAGCAATCGGAATCATCGGGCGCGACGGGCGCATGGGGCAGGCAATCGCTGCGGCTATCGAGGGCGGCGAGCACACGCTGGCGGGCGCGGTCGACAAGGGCGAGGATGTCGCCGGCCTCGCCGATCGCAGCGAGGTGCTGATCGACTTCTCCGCACCGCAGGCGCTCGAGAGCAATCTGCACGCCGCCGTCGGCGCGGGGGTTCCGCTGCTGATCGGCACGACCGGGCTGGAGGAAGCGCATCACACCGCGATCGACAATGCTGCGCGCGCGGTCGCGGTGCTGCAGACGGGCAATACCTCGCTCGGCGTGACCATGCTCGCGCGGCTGGTGCGCGAAGCGGCAGGGGCGCTGGCGCAGGGCTGGGATGTCGAGATCGTCGAGATGCACCACCGCGCGAAGGTAGACGCGCCGTCGGGCACCGCGCTGCTGCTGGGCGAGGCGGCGGCGAGCGGGCGCGGGATCGACCTTCCCGGGCATTCAGAGCGCGGTCGCGACGGACACACCGGCGCACGCAGTGAAGGGGCGATTGGCTTCGCGAGCCTGCGTGGTGGCACGGTCGCGGGCGAGCACAGCGTGATCCTCGCAGGCGAGAACGAGCGAATCGTGCTCAGCCACGTGGCCGAGGATCGCACGCTGTTCGCCCGCGGCGCGCTGACCGGGGCGGCGTGGCTGATCGGCAAGCAGTCGGGCCGCTATTCGATGGAAGACGTGCTCGGGCTCTAGTGGCATGACCAAGGACCAGATCTTCGAGTTCTTTCGCCGGCTGGCAGAGGGCAATCCTTCGCCCGAGACCGAGCTGGAATATGGCAATGCCTACCAGTTGCTGGTGGCGGTGACGCTGAGCGCGCAGGCGACCGATGTCGGCGTCAATAAGGCGACCCGCGCGCTGTTTGCTCAGGTGCAAACCCCTCAGCAGATGCTCGATCTGGGCGAGGATGGGCTGAAGGAGCACATCAAGACGATCGGTCTGTTCAACTCCAAGGCGAAGAACGTGATCGCGATGGCGCGGCTGCTGGTCGACGAACATGGCGGCGAAGTGCCGCAGACGCGCGAGGAACTCGTCACCCTGCCCGGCGTCGGCCGCAAGACCGCCAATGTCGTGCTCAACTGCGCCTTCGGGCAGGAGACCTTCGCGGTCGACACGCATATTTTCCGCGTCGGCAACCGTACCGGGCTCGCCAAGGGCAAGACGCCCGAGCAGGTCGAGGCGAAGCTGGAAAAGCGCGTGCCGGGCCCGTTTCGCCTCCACGCGCACCACTGGCTGATCCTGCACGGCCGCTACGTATGCAAGGCGCGCACGCCCGAATGCTGGCACTGCGAGCTCGTCGACCTGTGCAGCTTCCGCAAGAAGGTGCTTGAGAAGCCGAAGGGCCGCTAGCGGTCGGGCTTCCCGTCGAGGCAGATGGTATCGCCGGGCTGCAGCGTTGCCTGCGGGCTGATGCCTTCGAGATAGATCAGCGTCTCGGCTTCCTGCTGGTTCATCCCCATCGCCGTCGCGTGGGCCATCAGCTGCGGCACGGTGAAGCCCGCACCGTCCTGCGGCACGGTGATCAGCGTGCCGCCGCAGCCCGCATTGCCGCCTTGGGTACAGGCCCCCAGCAGCACGAGCGCCGCACCCGTCGCGAGAATCCGGAGGCTAGACATCATCCGCGCTGATCAGTTCCTCGCGGTCCAGCTCGCCGGTCATATTGGCCACCGTCACCGCCACCGCCGCGTCGCCGCTGACATTGGTGGTGGTGCGCATCATGTCCATGATCCGGTCCACGCCGGCAACGAAGGCGATCGTTTCCAGCGGCACGCCGACCGCGCCGAACACCAGCGCCATCATGATCAGCCCCGCACCGGGAATACCCGCCGCGCCGACCGCGCCCAACGTCGCGAGGATCGAGATCAGGAAATACTGGCCCCAGCTCAGGTCCACGCCGAAGACCTGTGCGCCGAAAAGCGTCGCAAGGCCGAGGTACATCGCGGTACCATTCATGTTGATCGTCGCGCCCAGCGCGATCACGAAGCTGGCGACCGAGTTGGAGACGCCGAGATTGCGCTCCGCACAGCGCAGCGTCACCGGCAGCGTCGCGTTGGAGCTGGCGGTGGAATAGCTCACTGCCATCGCGTCCACGATCCCGCGGAAGAAACCGATCACCGGCAGGCGCGCGATCAGCTTGATCATCGCCGAATACATCACGAAGATGATCAGCAGGCAGCCGAGGTAGTTGAGGCCGACCAGCTTGCCGAGCGCAATCAGCGCGTCGAAGCCCAGCGTGCCCGCAACCCAAGCCATCAGTGCGAAGACGCCGAACGGGGTCAACTCCATCACCACCATGGTGACATTCTGCATCACCACCGCGCCCGAATCGAAGATCTTCTGGACCGGCGATCCCTCTTCCTTCGACATCAGAATGCCGATGCCGATCAGCAGGGAAAAGACGATCAGCGGCAGCACGTTGACGTCCGCCATCACCTGCACCGGGCTCTGTGGCACGATGCCGAGGATCATCTCACGCCATGTCGTCTCGTTCGGCGCAGGCGTCGGCCCCAGGTCGAGCCCGGCTGTATCGACCCCGATGCCCGGCTGGATCACCGTCCCGAGAAAGAGCCCGAGCCATACTGCGATCTGGCCGGTTATCACGAAGATCAGCAGCGCACGGCCGCCCACGGCGCCGAGCTTGCGCAGATCGCCGATCGCCGCAACGCCCGAGACCAGGCTGAAGAAGATCAGGGGCACGACCAGCATCTTGATAAAGGCGATGAAGACGTCGCCGATGATCTTGATGCTTTCCGCGTCGGGGCCCCACAGTCGGCCGGTGATGATGCCGAGCACAAGTGCGGCGATCACCCGTTGCCACAGCGGAATGGCGAACCAGGCCTTGAACATTCACTTCCCCCTAGAATTCCTAGCTGCCCCTAGTGCCGTTGCCGAAGGGAGACGGCAAGCCTTGCGCGTTCAGCTCTCCAGTGCGGCGCGTGCAATTCGCGCGTAGATCCGCGCAAGAACGGCAAGATCCGCGACGGCCACCGCTTCGTCCGTCTTGTGCATGGTCGCGTTGACCAGCCCGAACTCGATCACCGGACAGACGCTGCGCAGGAACCGGGCGTCCGACGTCCCCCCGCTGGTGGAGGCTTCGGGCACAACACCCGTCTCCGCCTCCACCGCAGCGGCGATCATGCCGGAAAACTGGCCCGGCGGCGTCAGGAAGGGCTCGCCCGAGATCACCGGCCGCACGTCGACCTGGTGGCGGGCGCAGATCGCGGTAACCTTTTCGCTCAGCGAGGCGCCCGAGTGCAGGTCGTTGAAGCGGATCGAGAGGCGTGCGCGGGCCTCGCCCGGGATCACGTTATGCGCGGGATTGCCGACCTCGATATCGGTGATCTCGAGATTGCTCGGCTGGAACCAGTCGGTCCCTTCGTCAAGCACCAGCGCCTCGAGTTCCGCCATCGCCGCGACGAGCCGCGGGATCGGATTGTCGGCGAGGTGCGGATAGGCGACGTGGCCCTGGGTGCCCTTGGCGCTGAGCCACATGTTGACCGAACCGCGTCGCCCAATCTTCATCATGTCGCCCAGACGGTTGACGCTGGTGGGTTCGCCGACGAGGCACAGGTCGGGCGCATGATCGTTCGCGCGCATGAAATCGATCAGCGCGCGGGTGCCGTGCAGCGCAGGCCCTTCCTCGTCACCGGTGATGACGAAGCTGATCGTCCCGGCATCGGCGGGCACATCGGCGACTGCGGCGATCATGCAGGCGATCGCGCCCTTCATGTCGACCGCGCCGCGCCCGTAGAGCAGGTCGCCGCGCTGTTCGGGCGCAAATGCACCGCTTTCCCAGCCCTCGCCCGGCGGGACCACATCGAGGTGCCCGGCAAAAGCGAAGTGCTTCGGCCCCGCTCCGGTGCGGATCGCGAACAGGTTCTCGACCGGGGCCTCGTCCGACCCGGCAGGCCCGCTACCGCGCGTGAAGCGATGGACGGTAAAGCCGAGCGGCTCCAGCATCGCCTGCATCTCATCGAATACCGCGCCCGTTGCCGGGGTGACGCTGGGCGCGGCGATCAGCCGCTTGGCGAGGTCGAGAACATCAGTCATGTCTGCTGCGCTAGCAGGAGACTTCGCCGATGCCCAAGCTCGATCTCGACGCGATCCCTCAGACCAACGCCACTGGATACCCCGCGCCCTATAGCGAGGTCGTGAAGGGGCGCTGGTATCGCCGAATCGCCACGGCCGTCGGGCTGGAGGATTTCGGTGTCAGCCATGTCGTGCTGGAACCAGGCGCGTGGTCGTCGCAACGGCACTGGCACGAGGGCGAGGACGAGATCGTCATCATGCTTTCGGGCGAGGCAGTGCTGGTCGACGATACGGGTGAGACACCGATGCGCGCCGGCGACATCGCAGCCTTTCCCAAGAACGATGGCAACGGCCATGTCTTGCAGAATCGTGCGGAGGAGCCGTGCTGTTTCGTCGCAGTCGGCAGGCCCGCTACCACCGATTGTCACTACCCCGATATCGACATGCATCTGTTCGCCGGTGCGGACGAGCAACGGCGCAAGGACGGATCGCGCTTCGAATGATCCTAGCGGACTAGTCCCGCGCGGGCTCGGGCAGAGGGCCCGGCTCCATCGCGCGGTCGAGCAGCTCCGCAATGCGCAGACCCGCCTGGGTCACGTGGCGCTCCGATACCGGAATTGCCGCTTCGATCGCCTGCTGCGTCAGCACGGTCTCATCCGGCAGCGGGCCGTCGAGCGGGCTGCGACCGAAGGCGTTGGGATAGACAAAGTCGCGCGCAGTCTCCCAGCTCTCCCGGCCCCAGTCGGCAGGCGTGCCACCCGCGAGCTCGGCACGCTCGGCGGCGGTGTAGCGGCGGACCAGAGAGGGCCGCGCGCTGGTGATCGCGCGTTCGGCCAGCGGGCCGTCCCAGATCCAGTGAAGGTTTAGGCCCGGCGCGATGCCATAAGCCGCTTCGCGGTCGTTGCCGCCCCGGTCGTCCAGATCGCCCGAATGCAGCGGCATGTGGATGTCGCCGGTGAAGTGGACCACGAAGGCGAGCGCCTGCAGGCGCACATTGGCGGGCAGGCTCTCGTCGGCGAGAATGCGGAAGTTCCGCTCGATCTGCGCGCTTACGCAATTGCCGCCCGAGCAGTTCTTGCGCACGTCGTAGTCTTCGGTCACCGGCTCGGTCTGGTAATGCCAGGCCGAGGTATAGCCCCAGCGCCAGCCTTCGCGCCGGATGCAATCGGGCCAGGTCGCCGCCTCCACCAGATTGCCCAGCGGGCAGTCGGGCGTGCCGATCAGCGGCTCGGCGGCGAACAGCCTGTCGAGCTTTGCGCGCGTCTCGGGCCGGATATTGGCCTGCGCGATCTCTCCGGTGATGCCGTGCGCGTAATAGCCCCAGGCATGGCCCGCGCTCGGCAGCAGCAAGGCGATTCCCGCCAGCGCAGCGCCGATGCGCATGCCGACCCCGCGCCTCAAGCCTGTGGCACGCTTTCGTATTGTTCGATGACCCATTGTTCGTCCTCGGCGGCGGCAATCCATTGCTGGAGCCAGTCGTGCGTCCAGACCGCCTGCATGTAGCTGTCGGCGAAGCCCGGTACACCGAAGCCATAGGTGATGAAACGGCTGACTACGGGGGCGTAGAAAATATCCGCCGCGCCGAAGGTGCCGAACAGGAACGGCCCGCCACTGCCGAACCGCGCACGCGCCTCTGCCCACAGGCCGAGGATGCGCACGACATCGTGCCGGGTGCCTTCGGAAATCTTCACGTCCGTGTGCCGGGCGCGGATATTCATCGGGCATTCGCGCCGCAGCGACAGGTACGAGCTGTGCATTTCGGCAACCATCGCGCGGGCCATCGCGCGCGCCGCGTCTTCCTTCGGCCAGAAGCGGTCGCGCCCGACCTTGTCGGCCAGATATTCGAGGATCGCGAGACTGTCCCACACGACCGCCTCGTTATCCCACAGCACCGGCACCTTGCCGGACGAGGGCGTGAGGTCGCCTTCCTTCTGCTTGAGCGCGTCCCAATCCTCGCCGAACAGCGGGACCAGCAGCTCTTCGAAGGAGAGGCCCGCCTGCTTGCACGCCAGCCAGCCCCGCAGGCTCCAGCTGGAATAGTTCTTGTTGCCGATAATCAGTTTCATGGGTCTGTCGCGTCGGGCCTTACCGGGATGAACCTCGCGCCTAGAGCGCCGCCTCGCCGCTGTCGAGCATGGCGGCGATGACAGGCAAGAGGCTTACGGGGTCAGCGCGTCGGCCACAATCGCTGCGCGCAACGCCGCGATCCCCTGTCCCTTTTCGGCGCTCGTCAGGTGGATTTCGGGGTAGGCTGCGGGATGCTTTTTCGCCTCGGCGGCAACCTTGTCGTGGGTTTCGGCCAGCGCGCTCGCCTTGATCTTGTCGCTCTTGGTCAGGACGATGCGATAGCCCACCGCCGCCTCGTCGAGCATCTTCATCATCTCCCGGTCGGTATCCTTGAGCCCGTGACGGCTGTCGACCAGGACGAGGGCGCGCGCCAGCACGGGGCGACCGCGCAGGTAGGTGCGGACCACGTTCTGCCACTTCTCGACCACGCTCTTGGGCGCCTTGGCAAAGCCATAGCCGGGCATGTCGACCAGCCGGAACTGGGTCGGCTGGCCCACCTCGAAAATATTGAGCTCCTGCGTGCGCCCGGGCGTGACCGAGGCGCGCGCGATGCCCTTGCGCATAGTCAGCGCGTTGAGCAGCGAGCTTTTGCCCACGTTGGAGCGGCCCGCCAGCGCGATTTCCGGCACGGTCGGTTCGGGCAGGAACTTGAGCTGCGGGGCGGAGAGCAGGAATTCGACCCGCCCGCTCACCATGCGCGCAGCGGCGACCTCCTCAGGCGTCTGCGGGCCCGGGCCGGGCGCGCTCACGCCTTGCTTTCCGACTGGGTCTTGGCTGCCTTTTCTGCCCGTTCCTTCTCCGCCGCCTCCCGCAGCTGCGGATGCTTGGAATAGAGGTACTTCTGCTGCGCCAGCGTCAGGATGTTGGAGGTGTTCCAGTACAGCAGCAGCCCGGCTGCGAAGGGCGACATCACGAACATCATCACCCACGGCATGATCGAGAAGACCTGCTGCTGCACCGGGTCCATCGCCGCCGGATTGAGCTTGAAGGTAAGCCACATGGTGCAACCGAGCAGCAGCGCGAGGGGCCCAAGCGCGAGCATGCCCGGCACCTCGAACGGCAGCATGCCGAACAGGTTGAGGATATGCGCCGGATCGGGCGCGGACAGATCCTTGATCCAGAAGACGAAGGGCTGGTGGCGCATCTCGATCGCGAGGATCAGCACCTTGTACAGCGCGAAGAACACCGGGATCTGCAGCAGCATCGGCAGGCATCCGGCAACCGGATTGACGCCGCGTTCCTTGAACAGCTTCTGCATCTCCTGCTGCTGGGTGACCTTGTCGTCCTTGTGCTTCTCCTGCAGCTTCTTCATTTCCGGCTGGATCGCCTTCATGCTCGCCATGCTGGAGAAGCCCTTCTGGGCGATCGGGAACATCAGACCGCGCACGATGCAGGTCAGCAGGATGATCGCGACGCCGAAATTGCCGACGACCGAGAAGATCTGGCGCAGCAGCCACAGGATCGGCTTTTCGAACCAGCGGAACCAGCCCCAGTCGATCGCCAGGCCGAACTGCGCGATGCCGGCATCCTGATACGCGTCGAGAACGCCGCTTTCCTTCGCGCCCGCGAAGAGCCGCGAAGTGCGGGTGATCTGTCGGCCAGGCTGCAGCGTCGCCGGATTGTAGATCAGGTCGGCGCGGAACAGATTGTCGCCGAGCGAGCGGAAACCGGTGTCAGGCGCGCTCCCTGCCTCAGGGATCAGCGCGCCCAGCCAGTAGATGTCCGTAAAGCCGAGCCATGCCGGGTCGGCCTCGCCAGCGACCACCTTCTGTTCGACCACGTCGTCGTAGTCGGGCCCGTAGTCGACCGTGCCGCCGAAGGTACCGATCGGCCCCGAATGCGAAATCCAGGTGCTCTTGCTTGCGGTCAGGCTGGTGCGGGTGATGGTCGCGAAGGGGGAGACGACGACGGGCGCGTTGCCGGTGTTGGCAACGGTCTGCTCCGCGGTGATCATGTAGTTGTCGTCGATCGACAGGCGGATGCGGAAGCGCTGGCCCTGCGCGTTGTCCCACCTGAGATCGATCGGGGTATCGGGCGTCAGCGCCTCGCCACTCGCCTGCCACACGGTGTCCGCACCGGGCACCTGCGTGCCCTCGCCCACGAAACCGAACTGCGCGAAGTTCTGGATCGGCGTGCCGGCGGGCGCGAACAGCTGCACCGGGCCGCTATCCTTGTCGACCGTCGCGCGGTGATCCTTGAGCTCGATATCGTCTATCTTCGCGCCGACGAGGTTGATCGAACCTTCCACGCGCGGCGCGTCGATCGCGACGCGGTTGCCCGCGCTCAGCGCTTCGTCGAGGTCGACCTCTTTCTGAATTGCTGCAGACGCGATTTCGGGGTTTTCACCTGTGTCCTGTGCAACGCGCTGTTCCGGCGTCGTCGCCCGGTCGACCTGCTCGGTCTCCGGCGGGGTCGGATAGTAATAGGTGACTGCGGCTTCGTAGCCGAGAATCAGGATGCCGCACAGCACCACGGCGAGGATGAGATTGCGCTGGTTGTCCAAGAACTGCGGTCCTGCTGGTAGTCGTAACGCGAAAGGGAGCGGGGTTGGGCCTTGGCCCTAGGGCACCGGGTCCGGGCCGTGGCCACCCCATGGATGACAGCGCATTATACGCTTGAAGCCCAGCCATCCACCCTTGATTGGCCCATGCTTCTCGATCGCCTCGATCGCATATTGGGAACAGCTCGGCTGAAACCGGCAGGAGGGCGGCAGGATCGCGCTGGGGCCAAGCTGCCAGCCGCGGATCAGCAGCACCATGACGCGTCTGACCGGCCTCATTTCGACTGCTTCCTGCGCGGAGGCCGCCCGCGCTGCCCTTCGCCGCGCGCAGCCTTTGCGAGGGCGCAGACCAATTCGCTGGAAAGCTTGGCGAAATCGCGTTCCACCCCGCCATCGCGGCCGATCAGCACATGATCGTGATCGGGCAGGCCGTGTTCGGGCAGATGGGCCCACAGCAGCTCGCGAAAGCGGCGCTTCATCCGGTTGCGCACAACCGCGTTGCCGATCTTCTTGGTCACCGTGATGCCGTAGCGCATCCCGCGCCCTTCGTTGGGGCGCACCAGCAGCACGAAACCGCGCGCGGGCACGCGCAGGCCGCGATTCGCCGCGAGGAAATCCGCGCGGGCGGTCAACACATCCTGGCTGGTTACACGCGTGCTCATGGAACCCGGAAAGGCAAACGGGCCCCCGATCGGGAGCCCGCAAGCTTGAGCGTCAGGCACAAGAGCCCTCGCTCGCGTAGAAGCCGAATCGGCTTACGCGCAAAGCTTCTTGCGGCCACGCTTGCGGCGTGCGGCGAGAACCTTGCGGCCGCCGGTGGTCGCCTTGCGCGCGAAAAAGCCGTGGCGACGCGCACGAACGAGATTGCTGGGCTGGAAAGTCCGCTTCATGATACCCTCGAAAAACTGGATCGACCAACCGCGCGAGGCGCGAATCGGTCTCAGGTGCCTCCGACCCGAAAGGCCGGAACTTCAAGCGCGCGCCACTAAGGGATCGCGGCGGTCACGTCAAGATAGGCGATGCGTGGTGCCACCTCCGGCACGTTGTCGTTCGCGGCGGCACCGATCGTGCGCGCGAGCCATCCGCGCATATTCTGCGCATCGAGCCAGCGGGCGCGGGCGTTGGGCACCGAATTAGTCATCGCGTAGAAACTGCGCGCGCCCTCGTCGCTCATCCCCATTTCGCGGTAATAGTCGAGGTAATAGCGGTGCTCTGGCGCCCCGGCGGCAAAGTCGCGCGCCTCGCGCCCGCGGTTGTCGCGCCAGGAATGGACCGCAAAGCGCGCGCCGTCCTCTACCTCGCGCCGGACGCCGGCAAGGAACAGCTCGACCGCGCCCGAGCGGACCGATCCACCTGCGGGCACCCGCGTGGTCAGCCCCGCCTCGCGGATCATCCGCCCGACCTCCAGATTAGCTCGATCGTTCTCGGTCCCCGGTGCCTCCACCAGGTCGAGCGTGCGCAGCCCGGGATACGCGTTCAGCAATGCGGCGAACTGGCCCGGTGTCGCTGCGTTGGTGGTGCCCACCAGAACCGCGCGCGAAGGATCGACCACACGGAACGGGCCGAACGCCGCGATCGCGCTGGGCGCGCGAGCCCGGAAGGACGAAATCGCACGATCGGCAATGGCATATTCCAGCCGCGGCTCATCGACGAAATCTTCGGCGTAGAGGAATTCGGCCGCCGCATCGTCCTCGTAGAAGCGCGGATCGCTCTCCTCGATCCACTCTTCCGTTTCCGTCACCTGAATCACCCAGCTCTCGGCCTGCGAGGGGGAAGGGAGCAGGCCGAGAGACGCGATCAGTGCGGGTATGAGGGGGATTTGCCAACGCACCGGCAAATTCTTGCCGCCCGCCGCGTTACCATCGCCCTCGCGAAAATGGTTGCCACGCCGCTAACCCTTTCAGGGGCCGGGCAGGATTGCCAACTCGACAAGCCAGCGGCGACGCGGCAGACATTGCGGGGCTGGCCGCGTGGCGGCCGCTCTTGGGGGAGGGCCTGCTTGTGGTCGCGCTGGTGCGCACGGTCGCCTATCTCGGGCTCGAAGCCCGCAGCGTCGAGGTTCAGTGCCAGCTCGCCTCGGGCCTGCCGCGTTTCTCTGTCGTCGGCCTGCCGGACAAGGCGGTGAGCGAGAGCCGCGAGCGGGTGCAGGCCGCGCTCGCTGCGATGGGCCTCGCGCTGCCGCCCAAGCGGATCACGGTGAACCTCTCGCCCGCCGACCTGCCCAAGGACGGATCGCATTACGACCTGCCGATCGCGCTCGCGCTGCTCGGCGCGATGGGCGTGGTCGATCGCGAACAGCTGGTGGACTTCGTCGCGGTCGGCGAACTCGCGCTGGACGGGCGGATCGTCGGTTCGCCCGGCGTCCTGCTCGCCGCTATGCATGCGAGCGAGGCCGAGTGCGGGCTGATCTGCCCCGCTGCGCAGGGCGCGGAGGCCCGCTGGGCGAGCGGCATCCCGGTGATCGCCGCGCCCGATCTGGTCAGCCTGCTCGGCCATCTGAAGGGCACGCAGCAACTCTCCGCACCGCAGCTAGGCGAGGTCGAGGAGATGGTGCCGGGACCGGACCTGAAGCAGGTGAAAGGTCAGGAGACGGCCAAGCGCGCGCTGGAGATCGCGGCGGCAGGCGGCCACAACCTGCTGATGAGCGGGCCGCCAGGTGCGGGCAAGAGCCTGCTCGCCGCATGCCTGCCCGGGATCCTGCCGCCGCTCACGCCAGCCGAAGCGCTGGAGGTGAGCATGGTGCAGTCGGTCGCAGGCCTGCTGGAGGGCGGCCGGATCAGCCGGTCGCGCCCCTTCCGCGCACCGCACCATTCGGCGAGCATGGCGGCGCTGACCGGCGGCGGGCTGAAGGTGCGGCCCGGAGAGGTCTCCCTCGCGCATCTGGGCGTGCTGTTCCTCGATGAACTGCCGGAATTCCAGCGGCCTGTTCTCGACAGCCTGCGGCAGCCGCTCGAGACGGGCAAGGTCGATGTCGCGCGCGCCAATGCGCATGTCACCTTCCCCGCGCGGGTGCAGCTGATCGCGGCGATGAACCCGTGCCGTTGCGGCCATCTGGGCGATCCCTCGCTCGCCTGCAGCCGCGCGCCCAAGTGCGCCGCCGATTACCAGAGCAAGGTCAGCGGGCCGATGCTCGACCGGATCGACCTGCATGTCGAAGTGGAGCCGGTCAGCGCCGCCGACCTCGCGCTGCCCCCACCCGCCGAGGGAAGCGCCGAGGTCGCAGCGCGGGTCGCGGCGGCTCGCGCGCTGCAGGGCAGGCGCGGCGAAGAGGCCGGCGTGCGTACCAATGCCGAGCTGGACGGCGACATGCTCGAACGCTTCGCCACGCCCGACGAGGCAGGCCGCACCCTGCTGATGCAGGCGGCGGAGGCGATGCGGCTCTCCGCGCGATCCTATGTACGGATGCTGCGGGTCGCGCGGACCATTGCCGACCTTGCGCACAGCAAACAGGTCGGCCGGGTCCATGTGGCCGAGGCGCTCAGCTACCGGCGGCAGGCACCGCGCGCCTAGCCCCCAGCCCGATCGTGGGAATGGGATTGCAAAGTTGCGGCCCGCCCCATAGCCCTCCCGCAAAAGACACAGGAGAGGGTGGACTATGAGGATGATCGGTTGGGCGGCATTGGCCGCAGCGGCTGTTACCGGGGTTGCGGCGCAGGCGCAGGACGATCTCGACGCGACCATCGTACGCACCGACTACGGCATTCCGCATGTCACGGCGGATAGCTGGGAGGGGATCGGCTACGGCGTCGCCTATGCCTATGCGCAGGACAACTTCTGCCTGCTGGCGGAGGAGTTCGTGACCATCCGGGGCGAACGTTCGCTCTATTTCGGGCCCGAGGGAAAGGTGCTGCACGGCTCTCAGGAGGTCGACAACCTCAGTTCCGACGTCTTCATGCGCTCCGTGATCGACCTTGAGCGCCTGCGCGCCGGCGCAGGTGCCCAGGGGCGCGAGGCGAACCTGCTCGCGGCAGGCTATGTCGCCGGATACAACCGCTTCCTGCGCGACGCCGGCACCGATGGCATCCCCGCCGAATGCCGGGGCAAGCCGTGGGTCAAGCCGATCACCAACGACGACATGCTGCGCCTGACCGAGAAGCAGATGCTGCTGGCGAGCGGGATGCCCTTCCTCCCCGCGATTGCCAACGCAGC
Source organism: Alteriqipengyuania abyssalis (assembly GCF_019857185.1). Classification (GTDB taxonomy): domain Bacteria; phylum Pseudomonadota; class Alphaproteobacteria; order Sphingomonadales; family Sphingomonadaceae; genus Alteriqipengyuania; species Alteriqipengyuania abyssalis. Next base: position 110,807 of record NZ_JAHWXP010000002.1, read on the forward strand.
GCCTCCGGGTGTGCCCGCGCAGGCCTCCGCGATGGACCTGCCCGAGCGCGAGGACATGGGCGTGGGCTCCAACGGCTGGGCCTTCGGCGGAGACGTGACGCAAGACGGGCGCGGCCTCGTGATCGGCAACCCGCACTTCCCGTGGCAGGGGCCCAACCGCTTCTGGCAGGTCCACGCCACCATCCCCGGCACGCTCGACGTGATGGGCAGCACGCTGGCGGGCGGCCCGATCCCGACGCTGGGCTTCAACCGCGACATCGCGTGGACCCACACGGTCACCGCCGCGCGGCACTTCACGCTGTTCCAGCTGTCGCTCGATCCGGCGGACCCGACCCGGTACCTGGTCGACGGCAAGCCGATGGAGATGACCAGGCGTACCGTCAGCGTGCCGATGCCCGATGGCGCGGCGCCGGTGGAGCGCACGCTCTATTCGACCATCTACGGCCCGATGGTGGCGATGCCGCAGGTCGGCCTCGCGTGGACCGACACAACGGCCTTCTCGATGCGCGACGCGAACAGCGCCAACCAGCGCGCGCTGGGCACCTGGGTGCGGATCGCGCAGGCGACCAATGTCGACGACGTGCGCAAGGCCGTGACCGAGACGCTGGGCATTCCGTGGGTCAACACGATCGTCGCCGACCGTTACGGCAATGCGCTGCACGCCGATGTCACTTCGGTGCCGAACGTCTCGGCCGAGAAGGTCGCGGAGTGCGCCACGCCCTTCTCCGGCCTCGTCGCCTCGCGCCTGACGCTGCTCGACGGCGCGCGGTCGGAGTGCAACTGGACCATCACCAAGGGCACGCCCGTCCCCGGCCTGCTGCCCGCCAGCGAGCAGGCGATCCAGCAGCGCCGCGATTCGGTGACCAACAGCAATGACAGCTACTGGCTGAGCAATGCGAGCGCGCCCAACAAGCAGCTCTCCCCCATCCTTGGCGCATGGGGCGAGCCTGTGACGCTGCGCACCCGCGCCAACTTCCAGGAGACCGACGCGGTGCTGGCGATCGGCCCGTTGACCCGCGAGCGCGCGCAGGCGCTGGCCTTCTCCAACCGCAGCCTCGCGGCGGAGATGGTGGTCGACCCGCTGCTCTCCATCTGCGAGGCCGAACCGGCGGCGAAGGCCGCGTGCGGGGTGCTGGCGGGGTGGGACCGCCGGGTCGAGATCGACAGTCGCGGCGCGTTCCTGTTCACCACCTTCTGGGACAAGGTGAGCAAGCGCCCCGACCTGTGGAGCACCCCGTTCGACCCCGCCGACCCGGTCAACACCCCGCGTGATCTCAACACGCAAGGCGAGGCTGGCACCAAGCTGCTCGCCGCGCTGGTCGAGGCGGCGAGCGAGGTCGAGGCGAAGGGCATCGCGCTCGACGCGCCGTGGGGCGAGGTCCAGTTCGCACCGCGCAACGGGACGCGGATCCCGATCCATGGCGGACCGGGCGATGCGGGCATCCTCAACGTGCAATACGCCAACCCGATCGAGGGCGGGATCACCCCGTTCCACGGGACCAGCTACATCCAGATCGTCGGCTTCGACGAGGACGGGCCTGTGGCCGACGCGATCTTGAGCTATTCGCAATCGACCAACCCCGCCTCCCCGCACTACGCGGACCAGACCGAGGCCTACGCGATCAAGGCCTGGAACCGCCTGCCCTTCTCGGCAGAGGAGATCGAGGCCGCGCGGCAGGGCGATGTGCTGCGAATCGCGGAGTGAGCAAGACCTGTCGGGGCCGGCCGGAGGGTCGGCCCTGACACACCTGACACACAGTCCAGGGGTCAAAAACCTGCGGGCCTTTTCAGGCGCATTTCCGGCGGGAGATCGACGGTGTGAAAGAGCGCTGTCCGGGGTAGCGCCATGCGCGCGTGTAGGACAGGCTTCGCAATAACCGGGCCGCAGCTTCGCGGCTAAAAACCCGGCCCCTTCTAGTGATAGATGATCGCCTGTCGTTCGAGCAGCATCGCGGGTTCCGGGGTGCCTTCCTGCCATGACACGCGCCATGACTTGCCGTCTTTTCCCGACGCCCCGAATTCGAACACCACTTGGTAGTCGCGAGTCGGGTCGACCGGTAACCTCTGCCTGAAGCTCGCGCGGCCATCTTCGCGGATGATCTCGTATCGCGCAGTGTCCAGATCGATCCTGAAGAGCGCGCCCAGCGGCAGGTTGGCCAGCGCTTCCCGCAGGTCGGTGCATGAAGCATCGTCGATCGGCTTGCACTCGATCTCGAATTGGAGCGGCGCGGGCCCCCTCGCGGCGCGCATCCTCTCGACCAGACGGCGATAGGCCGCGAGCCTCAGCTCCGGCTCGCGCGGACTCATGCCCGGGCCCAGCGCAATATAGCCTTCGGTGAGGCGGCAGCTTTCCGCATCGGCCGCAGCGGCGGGAAAGACAACTGCTTCCAGCCGGGTTGCCTCGATCGAGCCTATCGTGAGATCGGTACCGCCACTGTCCGCGCCCGCCGGCGGCGGGCCACTACTCATCCGGACGGAATAGAGCGTTCTCTCGCACAGGTCCGGTCCGGTTGGGCGCGGAGCGGTCCGATAGTTTGCGACGAACACGTTGCCGGGGAGCCACTCACGGCGCACCGTGCCCTCGATCACGGTCGAGAGTATCTCTGGCGGCAGCAGACGATCGGCGATCGCCATCGCGTCGGCACGCTCGACATCCTCCAGCGCAATCGACGGCTCCTCCCCGGCCGCACCACTCTGGGCCGGAACAAGACAGGCCATGATGCCGAGAAGAAGTCCGCGCTTCATGTATGGAAGGGAACACATTCCCCATCGGCCGACAAGCGAATTGAACGGGATAGCTTGCGGAGCACCGGCTACGCCGTGCCTCCCGCTACCCAGCCTCTCCCTCCAACGTCTCCCGCGCCTCGTGCGCGATCCGTTCGGCGATCTCGGCGAACATTGCTTCGAGCGGGGAGCCGCGGCGCCAGACGGCTGCGATCGATCGGCTGGCGGACCAGTCCTCCACCTCTATCCGGCGGACCGAGTTGTTCGCGCTTGCATCGGACAGCAGGTAGAGTTCGGGCAGCAGCGCCAGCCCCAGACCGCTGGCGGCCATCTGGCAGATCGAATCGAGGCTGGTGCCCTCGTAATCGCCCAGCACCTGCGCGCCGAGCTCTTCCGCCGTGCGCATCACCTGCCGGTGGTGGTGGTGCCGCTTGTCCAGCCCCAGCAGCGCCGCCCCGGCGAGATCGGCGCGAGTGACGCTCGCCCGGTCGAACAGCGGATCGTCGGGCGGGGCGACCAGTACCAGCCGCTCGCGAAACAGCGGCTGGAGCTCGATATCGTCGCCGGTCAGCGGCAGGGGGGCGAGCATCAGGTCGAGATGGCCGCGCCGCAGATCGTCCAGCTGCTCGTCCGGAATGCCGTCGCGCACGTGCATCCGCACATCGGGATAGGCGCGGTGCAGGCGCGCAATCACCACCGGCATCAGATAGGGGCCGAGCGTGGGCGTCACCCCGAAACGGATCGTGCCGACCAGCCCGCCCGAGGCCTGCGCGGCGAGCTTGCGGATATCGTCGACCCCGATCAGCACCTGCCGCGCCCGCTCGACCACCTGCCGCCCCACCGGAGTCGGGATCGCCCCGGTCGATGTGCGCTCGATGAGATCGCACCCCAGCCGCACCTCCAGCTGCTTTACCTGCTGGCTCAGCGTCGGCTGCGTCACGTTGAGCGCATTGGCAGCACGACCGAAATGACCGTGATCGTCGAGCGCGACGAGATATTCGAGCTGGCGGAGCGAAACCATACGGCGATAGATAGTGCCTATCGGATCAGCTCTGCAAATCAATTGGTATCAATTGCAGTGCGGCCCTAGGTTGTTACCAGCACAAGGAGAGCAAGCATGAGCCAGCCACGCCTCGACAACCTGCGCCAGCGCCACCGCGCGCTGGATCGTCTGATCGACACCACCCGCGCGCTGGCGCGGCAGGAAGAGGTCAAGCGGCTCAAGCGGCTGCGGCTCCGCCTGAAGGACAGGATCGCCGCGCTTTCGCAGCCCGATCGCACCACGGCCAAGGGATAGGCATTTCATGATCGTATCGGCAGCAGCCGCCCTGCGCGACTTCCTGAAGCAGGAAAGCGCGGGCGGCATCGTCCTCATCGCCGCCGCGGCGCTCGCGCTGCTGGCGGCGAACACCATGTTCTCGGGCAGCTATTTCGGTGCGCTCGACACGCCCGTCAGCGTGGCGGTCGGCAGCTTCGCGATCGACAAGCCGCTGCTGCTGTGGATCAACGACGGGCTGATGGCGGTGTTCTTCTTCCTCGTCGGGCTGGAGGTGAAGCGCGAGGTGGTGGAAGGCCAGCTGTCGAGCTGGAACCAGGCCTCGCTCCCGCTGGTCGCGGCGATCGGCGGGATGGCGATGCCTGCGCTGATCTTCGTCGGCCTCAACATGGGCAGCCCGGCCAATATCTCCGGCTGGGCGATTCCTGCCGCGACCGACATCGCCTTCGCGCTGGGCATCCTCTCGCTGCTCGGCCCGCGGGTGCCGGTGGCGCTCAAGGCGCTGCTGCTGGCGATCGCGGTGATCGACGATATCGGCGCGATCACCATCATCGCGCTGTTCTATTCCGGCTCGATCGACACCGCGATGCTGGGCGGCGGCGCGCTGGCGCTGGCGGCGATGATCGTGCTCAACCGGTTCAAGGTCGCATCGAGCATTCCCTACATTCTGTTCGCGATCGTGCTGTGGGTGTTCATCCTCAAGTCGGGCGTCCACGCCACGCTGGCGGGCGTCGCCGCGGCGATGACCATCCCGATGCGTGCGCGCGACGGATCGCAGCCGCTCGAGAGGATGGAGCATTTCCTGCACCCGTGGGTCGCCTTCCTGGTGATCCCGATCTTCGGCTTCGCCAATGCGGGCGTTTCGCTGGGCGGGCTGGAATTTGCCGACCTGCTCGCGCCGCTGCCGCTGGGCATCGCGCTGGGCCTGCTGATCGGCAAGCAGATCGGCATCTTCGGCTTCGCCTTCCTCGCGGTGAAGACCGGGCTGGCGCGCCTGCCGGAGAATGTCGGCTGGCGACAGGTCCACGGCGTCTCGCTGCTCGCCGCGATCGGTTTCACCATGAGCCTGTTCATCGGCAACCTCGCGTTCGACAGCGCGGCGCAGGTGGATGCGGTCAAGATCGGGGTGCTGTCCGGCTCCGTGATCGCCGCGCTGGCCGGGTTCTTCCTGCTCAAGGCGGGCCTGCCCGCTGCGGCAGACATGCGGGAGGAACAGACCGCCCCCGCCTGATCCTTTCCCCTTCGCCCGGGTTCCCCTCCCCGAACCCTTGCCCGGGCGACGGTTTGCGCGCGGCAGGTCAGGCTTGACCTTGCCGCGCGCAGGCCGGACCACGGCGGGCATGACCAAACCCGTTACCCTCTGGGGCCTGCCGCATTCCCTCTACACCGGCCGCGCGCGCAGCTATCTGCGCAAGCAGCGCATCGCCTATGTCGAGCGCCCGCCGACCGATCCCGAGTTCGCCAGCCGGGTGATGCCCACGATCGGCCGCGCGATCATCCCGGTGGTGGAGCTGGCGGACGGGACGATCATCCAGGATACGGTCGACATCATCGACCATTTCGAGCGCGAGGGGACAGCGCAAGGCCCGGTGCCCCACCCCGCCTGCCCCGCCGACGCACGCCTGCTGGCGCTGGCGCATCTGTTCGAGCTCTACGCGGTCGACGGCCTCACCCGCCACGCGATGCACTATCGCTGGAGCTATCTGGGTGAGCAGGAGGCTTTCCTGCGTCACGCCTTCGCGACCGGCAGCGATGCAAGCCGCGCCGAGGCGACGATGGGGCGGATGCATTCCTACCTGCCGATGCTGGGCGTCGATGCGGCAACGATTCCCGCGATCGAGGAGAGCTATCACGAGCTGCTCGCCGCGCTGGACGCGCATTTCGCGGTGTATCAGTTCCTGCTGGGCGCGAGCCCCAGTATTGCCGACTACGCCATGTTCGGCCCGCTGTTCGCACATCTGGGGCGCGATCCGGTACCGCTGGCGATCATGCAGCGCGAGGCACCGCACGTGTTCCGCTGGGTCGAGCGGATGCATGCGCCCGATCTCGACAGCGTGGACTATCCCACGCCCGCACCCGAGTTCCCCGATGACGAAGTGCCCGAAACACTTGCGCCGCTGCTCGCGCAGATCGGCCGCGAACTGATCCCCGACCTGACCGACCGGCTCACCTTCCTGCGCGACTACGTGGCGCAGCATCAGCCCAAGGCCGGCGATCCGGTGACGGACAGGCCGCACCGCCGCGTGATCGGGACGGTCGAGACCTCGTTCCGCGACGTGGCCTATACCGGCGGTGTGCAGCCTTACACCTTCTTCCTGTGGCAGCGGCTGATCGATGCGGGACGGCATCCAGAGGCGAGGGCGCTGTTCGCCAAACATGATCTGACGGCGTTTATCGACATCGACCTGCCGATCCGCGTCGAACGTCGCGACCAGATCGAGGTGTGGGGCTGAAGCAAGCCCAATAGGCCGCCCGGGCAAACCTGACAGGGTTTGTAACTGGAGCCCCGCGGCGCCCCGGCTACCTTGCGAACTCCACTTCGCCGGGAGCTTCATCCATGAGTATCGCCTTCGCCCTCGGGCTCGCCCTGTCGCCTGCCCTTGCCTTGCAGAGCCTGACCATCGTCGACGGGCCCAAGCCCGACGCGAACGGCATGGCGGTCGACTATGGCAACGGCGTGTGCCGGGTCAGCGTGTTCGGCACGGATGGCGATGGCGAGCAAATCCGGGCCGAATTCTCGCGCCGGTTGCGCGACGGCAATCTGGGCGTGTCGCTCTACGGCCCGTTCATCCGGAAATTCCGCCAGGCCGATCCCGACGCGAACTATCCCGTCACGGTGGTGTTCGACACGGGCAGCAGCGCGCCCTCGCGCTCGGGCGGATACGATGTCGGCGGGTTCGAGGAATATGCCTGGGCCGGCTGGGGTCCGGGTGCGGCATCGGATGCCACCTACGCCGCATTGAAGGGGGCGAGCTCGTTCTCCGTCGAAATGGATGGGAACAGCTACGGCCCCTTCACCTGGACCGGTACGGGCGCGGTGTGGACCGCGCTGGACGATTGCGAGACCGATAACAGCTGATGCCGTCCCGGCTGGTCCCGTTCGTCCTTGCCCTGCTGCTGCTGTCGACTGGAGGGGTCGCGGCAGCGCAGGGCAACGATACGCAAGGCGCACGCGCGCAATGGTGGTCCAGCCTGGAGGCGTGCAGTTCGCAGAACCGGCCCGCATGCGACCGGGCTGTGGAGCTTGCCGCGCAGCTGTTCGAACGCACCGACCGCGATGTCGCAACCACCTGGATGAAGGCCTGCCTCGCCGGGGATCAGGACCGCTGCGAAATCGGCTACCGCCGGTTCAAGAACACGACTTTCGCGGAAGACCCGCACCCCATCTCCCACATGTTCGCGCGCGTTTCCTGCTTTGCGGGAATATCCGATCTGTGCCGCCCGTGGGACGATTTCGAAACCACCGATCCGGGCAAGCGCGCGCTGGTGATGGCGGACATGTGCATGCAGGGCGCATTGCCCGACACGTGTTATCGCGCGCTGGCGTACTTCCGGAACGAGAAGGGCTTCTACAACGCGATCACCTACGACCTCGCGGAAACGCTGTGCGAGCGGTACGAATCGGGCAGCGCCTGCCGCGTCTGGGCGGAGGCGCTGGAGGCCAACTGGGATCATCGCCGCGCCTACCGGTTTCATCGCAAGGCTTGCGAGACCGGATTGCAGGAAAGCTGCCCCGACGCCGCGCGGCTGAAGAAGCGCGTCGACTACGAAGATCGCCAGGCAGACGCCGCCCGAGAGGCGCAGGTGCGGCGCGAGGCGGCTGCACAGCAGGCCAGCGCATGGCGATCGCAGGCCTATAATGCGGGCTACACCTCGCCCGGCACCTACCGCGCGCCGACCACACCATTCGGCAGCTCGGCGCGCGATATCGCGAACTGGCAGCGGTACGAGAAGAACCTGTGCCTGGGCAATCCGGTCAACAAGTACTGCTGAGAGAAAGGGCTACGTCGCAAGCCCGAAATGCCGCATCGGCGGGCGCTGGCGTTAGATAAGCCCGGCGGTGAAGGCGATATAGAGCGCGTAACCGGCCACCAGCGCCAGACCTTCGATTCGCGAGAGCCTCGCGCCGGTCCACGCCATCGCCATCACCGCTAGCGAGATCGCGATCAGCAGCGGCAGATCGAAGCCGAGGATCGATTCGGGCACCGTCGTGGGGGCGATCGTCCCCGTGACCCCGCCGATGAACAGCACGTTGTAGATGTTTGACCCGAGCACGTTGCCCAGCGCGACTTCGGACTGCTTGCGCAGCGCAGCGACTGCCGAGGTCACCAGTTCAGGGAGCGAGGTGCCGACCGCCACGATGGTCAGGCCGACCAGCGTCTCCGACATGCCGAATTCTCTGGCGATGGTGACCGCCGCATTGACCAGCAGCGTGCCGCCCCCGACGATGCAGGCCAGCCCCGCCAGCAGGAAGGCGAGCGACACGGCCCAGCCGGACTGGCGCTGCGTCTGGGTACCGAGCGCGGGGTCGATATTCTCCAGCGCCGCCGCCTTGTCGAACGCGGCGCTGTGCGCGGCGGCGCGCTTTTCCTGCCGGTAGGCGAGCACGAGGTAGCCGACCATCAGCACGATCAGCGTCAGCCCGGCCACCCTGCCCAGCCCGGTGGTCAGACCGAGTGCCAGCAGCGCGACCGCCGCCAGCACGCCGACACCGCCATCGCGCCACAGCGTGCCGCGCGCGACCGCTATCGGGGCAAGCAGCACCGCCACGCCGAGGATGAGCATGCTGTTGGCGATGTTGGAGCCGACGATATTGCCCAGCGCAATGCCGGGCGAGCCTGCGAGGGCCGCCTGCACGCTCGCGGCGAGTTCGGGCATCGAGGTGCCCATGCCGACGATGGTCAGGCCGATCATCAGCGGCGATACGCCCAGCTTGCCCGCGATCGCGACCGCGCCGCGCACCAGCAGCTCGCCGCCCACCACCAGCAGGACGAGGCCCGCAATCAGGAGAAGAATAGTCATGGGAGGAAATCCAGCATGACGCGCAGGCCACCCAGCAGGGCGGCGGCGGCGGTGGCCTTGGCTGCTCTGGCATTGAGGATCTGCGCGCGGTTGAGGGCGACGACCAGCCGGTTGATATCGGCATAGTCGAAGGTTTCGTGCTTGCTGACCCGGCGCACGCGCTTGCCGCTCGCGCGTAGCCAGAAACACGCGGAGAGAACGGCCGCGACTACGATCGCCGCATCGAGGAGATAGACGATGGCCTGCATCACAGGCGATTCGCCTTACGGGACGGCGCTACCGAAGGTGCGCGGGGAGATGAGTGCCAGAAGGACATGGGAAACGGACCGGGTTGAGCTGCGGAGAACATCTCGTTCCGACATCACGAGCGCGCCAAACGCGCTCGCCAGAGGGGCCCGGTAACGTTACGTCTTTTATAATTCGCGGTAGTGCCCTGCGCAATCAAGATCGATGCGCGAACAGCGCCTTGCGCCAATCCGCCTGGCCTGCCTTACGCCCTGTCAGATCGGGCGCGCAGTCGGTTACTCCGCCGCTTCGCGCGGCAGGTCCTGCTCGGCATCGCCATCAGCAGGGGCACCTTCGCGGCGGTTGCGCCCGGCTTCGGGCAGATCCTTGCGGGCCATCATGTTGAGGTCCGCCGGGCCCAGAATGCGCCCGTCATGCGCCAGCATCGCGACCGGGCCGATCGGCATGCGGTCGCGCTCGTCGACGATCACCGGGTCCATGCCGATGCCTTCGACACCGTATTTGAGGCCCCAGTGACGCAGCGAGACCATCGCGGGTAGCAGGTCGAAGCCCTTCTCGGTCAGCGCATATTCCACCCGGCGGCGATCCTGTTCGTCCTGCACCCGGTCGAGAATGCCGTGTTCGACCAGCCGACTGAGCCGGTTGGACAGGATATTGCGGGCAATGCCCAGCTCGCTCAGGAATTCCTCGAAGTGGTGCACGCCGTTGAAGCTGGCGCGCAGGATCATGAAGCTCCAGCGTTCGCCCATCACCTCCAGCGCGGCGGGCAGCCCGCAGGCGCTCAGCTCCTTCAGCGGTTCGCGAACGTCTGTACCCATCGTCAACCTCTCCAAATGGCAGGCTTACCCCAAATGTGCGGGGTCACAAAATTGAAACTCGGTTTTTAGTTGCAACCTGCAACCTAGTACGATAGGTAGTGATTCGCAACCTAAACTGTCCGGGCAGTTCTGCGGCCCGATTATTGCCAAACAGGAGATCGAGATGACCAACCGCGTGAACCCCCTTCGCCAGCTTGCCATCGGCAGCGTTGCCGTGCTGACCACCGCGCTCACCTTCGGCGCCACGGTGACCCCGGCCCCGGCCTACGCCCAGTCCGGTGCCTATTACCGCGCCACGCTGCAGCAGCCGGTCGAAAAGCGGACCGAGATCATCCGCGGCGGCACCTTCATCTGCTCGGGCACCGTGTGCGTCGGCACCAAGGCCCGCTCGCGCCCCGAACTGGTGTGCAAGAAGCTGGCCGGCGAATTCGGCCCGGTCGCGAGCTTCTCGGTCGCGGGCAAGGACGTGGACGAGGCAACCCTCGCCAGCTGCAAGACCGAAGAAGCCTGATCGAACGATCCACCTGCCGGTCGGCCTCCCAGACGACCGGCAAAGGAAAAGCCCTCCGGCCATCATGGCCTGGAGGGCTTTTTCATGGCGTCGCCAATAGACGCAGCAAAGGGAACGCGGGGCCCGATGGCCCCACGCTCCGCTCGCGAAACTCTATCCGATGATAGCAGCCACCGGGGCGAATCAGCCCTGGCGCGCCTTCATCCGCTTGTTCGTCTTGTTGATCACATAGGTCCGGCCGCGACGACGGATCACGCGGTTATCGCGGTGACGGTTCTTGAGCGACTTGAGGCTGTTGCGAATCTTCATGGCACTACCCTGGAAAAATCATCGACCGAAAAAAATCGACTGCAAAAGAAACGGCACCGCAGAACAGCCTGCGATGCCGGCATCATTGCCGCGCTATCTAGCCACGAAGGCTTCAAAGTCAAGCATCGCGGACGCGAGCACCGGCGCGGCCCACGCGACGAGGCGCGCGACAGGGCACGCTTTGCCCGGTCCATGCGTTATCGCCATGCCAGACCCGGTTTCGCGCCGGAATTCAAGCACTATCGCCAGAGGATGCCCACCGCCATGATCGCCCGCCACAGGACTTTCGCCCTTATCGCAGCGATCGCCACGCTGCCGCTTTCCGCATGCACCACCGCGCGCCCTGCCGGCCCGATCGAGGTGACCCGCTTCATCGCGCCCGATTCGCGCGCGCAGCTGGGCGACACCACGCTCAGGGTGGAAACCGCGCCCGGATCGCAAGAGCAGGGCCTCGCGATGCTGCCTTACACGCAGGCTGTGGCGCGCGAGCTGAGCACGTTCGGCTATGCCGAGAACGCTCGACCTTCAGCGCGGCAGCTCGCCAGCGTCAGTGTCGAGCGCGAGCAGCTGACCGAAGGCGGGCGGCGCAGCCCGGTCTCGGTCGGCGCGGGCGGATCGGCAGGCAGCTACGGCAGCGGCGTAGGGCTGGGCGTCGGCATCAATCTGGGCGGCGGCGCGGACGAGCGAGTGATCACCCGCCTCTCTGTCAGTCTTCGCGACGTGACAAGCGGCACCGTGTTGTGGGAAGGGCGCGCGCGACTCGACGCGCCGGTCGGCTCCCGTCTTGCACAAAGCGATGCAGCGGCAGCGGCTCTCGCCGAGGCGCTGTTCCGGGGCTTCCCCGGCAACAGCGGTGAAACCATCGAAGTGGAGGTCAATCCTTGAGCAATATCACCATCGACACAGGCTTCGACAGCGGCAGCATCGAGGTCATGACCGTGCATCAGGCGAGCGCGATGCTGCGTCTGAAGAACGACCACCAGAGCGAGTTCAAGCAGTGGTTCCACTTCCGCGTCGCCAATACCGGCGGGCGCGAGCTGGTGATCAAGATCGTCGGCCTGAACGACAGCGCCTATCCGGCGGGCTGGCCCGATTACAACGCCTGCGTCAGCGAAGACCGCGCCTTCTGGGGCCGCGCACCCTCCACCTTCGACAAGGACGAGGAAGGCGGCACGCTGACGATCCGCTTCACCCCGACCTGCGATCTGGTGTGGTTCGCCTATTTCGCGCCGTTCTCGATGGAACGGCACCACGATCTGGTCGCCGAATGCGCGAGCACCGAAGGCGTGACCTACCGCAAGCTGGGCGAAACGCTCGACGGGCAGCCGCTCGACTGCCTCGAAATGGGCGAGGGCGAGACGCAGGTGTGGCTCTACGGCCGCCAGCACCCGGGCGAGAGCATGGCCGAATGGTGGATGGAAGGCGCGCTCGAAGTGCTCGGCAATCCGGCGGATACGCTGGGCCGCGCGCTGCGCGAGAAGTGCCGGTTCCACGTGGTGCCCAACTGCAACCCCGACGGCAGCCGCCGCGGCCATCTGCGGACCAATGCCAAGGGCGTGAACCTCAACCGCGAATGGGCCGAACCCACCGCCGAAAATTCGCCCGAAGTGCTCGCGATCCGCAATGCGATGGACGACACCGGGGTGCATTTCGCGATGGACGTCCACGGCGACGAGGCGATCGACGCGGTGTTCCTCGCCGGGTTCGAGGGCATTCCGAGCTGGAGCGACGAGCATGGCGAGCGGTTCTATCGCTACCAGCGCATTCTCGAACGCCGCAGCCCCGATTTCCAGACCGCCAAGGGCTATCCCAAGTCCGGTCCGGGCAAGGCCAACCTGACGATCAGCACCAACCAGGTGGCGGAGCGCTATGCCGCGACCGCAATGACGCTGGAGATGCCGTTCAAGGACAATGCCGACTATCCCGACGAACTGCAGGGATGGAGCCCCGAACGCTCCAAGCTGCTCGCCCGCGATTGCCTCGGCGCGCTGCTCGAATGGCTCGAGAGCGACGAGGGGTAGCGCCCGTTCTGATCAACCGCCCATCCTGAGCCTGTCGAAGGATCGCCCTTTCTTTCATGCCTGGCTCCGAAGAAGAAAGGCAGCCCTTCGACAGGCTCAGGGCAAGCGGATTAGTTTGTCAGAGCAAAGTCTAATCCAGATGCGCCGGGCCGAAGCCGTGCGGCAGCAGGTCCGACAGGCGCAGTTCCATCACCTCATGCGCGCCGACGCACAGGATCGCCGGGTCCGTACCGCCGAGCTGGGCGATTTCGTTGAGCACCTGGCGGCAGCGCCCGCACGGGGTGATCGGGGCATCGCCGCCCTTGCCCTTCGGCCCGGTCACCGCGAGCCGCTCCAGCCCGCCGCGCCGCCCTTCGGCCAGCGCCTTGGCGACCGCGACCGTCTCCGCGCAGAGCGACAGGCCGTAGCTCGCGTTCTCGATATTGGTGCCGGTGATGATCGCCCCGTCGGCAAAGCGCAGCGCGGCGCCGACCGGATAGTCCGAATAGGGCGCATAGGCCGTGGCCGCCGCCTCGCGCGCTGCGGCAATCAGTTCGTCATCATTCACGGTCGCACCACCATCCATTCGATCGGCTCCTCGCTACCGGGGCCCACATAATTCTCGTTCGCGGTCCACAGCAGCCAGGGCCGCCCGCCATAATCCGGCTCGAACCGCGTGCGCACCAGCCACAGGTTACGCTCGATCCGCGCGGCGACGCCGTGCGCGGCCTCGAACTCGCGGCTCACCTTGAGGATCGCCGGCTTGCCCGCATGGGCCTCTATCTGGTTGGCAAGGATCGTCAGCTCGCTGCGCACCTGCCCGCTATCGACCGGATCGATGCAGTCCGCGCCGGGATCGCTTAGCTCGATCGCAGGCGGCAGCAGCGCGGGATCGCGCGGTACGATGGTGACGAAGTTGGCCGACTGCCCGTCTGCCGGGACACACGGATCGAATCGGTGGACCGCACCGACCTCCAGCCCCGCCTTGCGCGCGGCGACCAGCGCGCGGGTGAATTCCGCCGACCGCTCGCCATCGCCCGCGCTGGCGGAGAGATAGACGAAATCGGCGCCGCTGCCTTTCAGCACCTCGAAATTGACGCCCGCAGTGCCACGCGAAAGGTCCACGCCCTGTTCGGGAAACGCGCTTTCCTCGGGCCGCCAGTGGCGCAGATCCTGATAGAGCCACACGGCAACGCCCACCGGCGCCGCGATCAGCAGCACCAGCAGCGCCTTGAACCACAGCGGGCGCTTGGTCTTGCGGGCCATTGTGCGCCTAGCCACGAATGTGCAGGACGCAGATCAGCGTGAACAGCCGCCGCGCAGTCGCGAAATCGGTTTCGACCTTGCCCTCCAGCCGCTCGACCAGCAGCTCGGCGGCGCGGTTGTGGACGCCGCGGCGGGCCATGTCGATCGTCTCGATCTCCGCCGGGGTCGCCTTGCGAATCGCCTGATAATAGCTGTCGCAGATCGCGAAATAGTCGCGGATGGAGCGGCGGAAGCGCGCCAGGCCCAGCAGGATCGTCTCCAGCTCGTCGCCATCCTCGGTCGTGACATCGAGCGCGAGCCGGTCGTCGCGCACCGACAGCGCGAGATGATAGGGGCCGTGCGCCCCGCGCTGTGCAGAACGGACCGGCTTGAAGGTGTTCTCCTCGATCAGATCGAAGATCGCCACCCGTCGCTCCTGCTCGACATCGGCATTGCGCCACAGGATCGTCGAGTCGTCGAGCGAGATGTTAGAGATGCGATAATCGGCCATGTCGTTACGGGTTGCCTTCGCAGACTATCGGGGCCTCGGGCAAGGCGCTTAACGCTTGTGCGCGATATTCACAGGGGGGCGAGGCATTTCTCCTGGTCGGATCGCTTGCGGGCTGCCGCCGCCTCGCACAAGAAGCGGGGCAATGTCCGATAGCAGTCTGATCCTCGATTCCGCCCCCGCCAGTTCCGCAGGCGACGCCCCCGCCACCGCCATTGGCGAGGAAGGCCGCTCGCTGCCCTCCAACGTGGAGGCCGAGGCCGCCTTCCTTGGCGCGGTGCTGATCGACAATTCGGTCTACGAGGAACTGCCCAACCCGCTGCGGCCCGAGCATTTCTTCGTCCCCGCGCACCGCCTGATCATGGAACGCGTGCTGACCATGATGGAGCGTGGGGCAACGGCCAGCCCGGTGACGCTCAAGCCCTATTTCGATGGTAACGAGCATCTCGAACCGCTCGGCGGGACGACCTATCTCGCGCGGCTGACCGCGGACGGTCACGGCCTGCTCGCCACGCGCCAGCTGGCCGAACAGATCTACGACCTCGCGCTGCTGCGCGAACTGGTGACGGTGGGCCGCGCGCTGGTGGGCGGCGCGCTCGACACCTCCGAGACGGTCGAGCCGCTCAAGCAGATCGAGAAGGCCGAGGCCGCGCTCTACGAGATCGCGGAGGGGACCAACATCGGCTCCGACGCGAGCACCTTCAAGGACGCGTCGATCGCCGCGCTGAAGCTGGCGCAGAAGGCGATGAATTCGGATCGCGGCCTGTCGGGCCGCACCACCGGCCTCTCGACGATCGACGACAAGACCGCCGGCCTGCACAATTCCGACCTCGTGATC
Organism: Alteriqipengyuania abyssalis; assembly: GCF_019857185.1. Lineage (GTDB taxonomy): Bacteria > Pseudomonadota > Alphaproteobacteria > Sphingomonadales > Sphingomonadaceae > Alteriqipengyuania > Alteriqipengyuania abyssalis. The sequence goes on from NZ_JAHWXP010000002.1 coordinate 126,304, forward strand.
CTCGCCGGGCGTCCGGGCATGGGCAAGACCTCGCTCGCCACCAATATCGCGTTCAATACCGCCTACGAATATTTGAAGCAGATGCGCGACGGCGGGCCGGACAGCGGCGGCGCACCGGTCGCCTTCTTCAGTCTCGAAATGAGCGCCGACCAGCTGGCGACGCGTATCCTTGCCGAACAGGCGGAGATCAGTTCGGAAAAGCTGCGTTCGGGCGATATCGGGCGCGACGAGTTCACCCGCCTGTCCGAAGCCAGCCAGCGTCTCGCGGACCTGCCGCTCTATATCGACGACACTCCCGCGCTCACCATCGATGCGCTGCGGATGCGCGCGCGGCGGCTGAAGCGGAAGAACAAGATCGGCCTCGTCGTGGTCGACTACCTGCAGCTGCTGCAAGGCTCGGGCCGCGCCAGCGACAACCGCGTGAACGAGATTTCGGAGATCAGCCGTGGCCTCAAGACCATGGCCAAGGAGCTGGAGCTGCCGGTGATCGCGCTGTCGCAGCTGAGCCGTGCGGTGGAACAGCGCGAGGACAAGAAACCGCAGCTGGCCGACCTTCGCGAATCGGGCTCGATCGAGCAGGACGCCGACATGGTGTGGTTCATCTACCGCGCCGAATATTACCACAAGGCGCAGATGCCCAACGTGCCCGACGGCTCCGAATCGCCCGACGACGCGCAGAAATACCAGGACTGGATGGAAGAGCATCAGAAGCTGGTGAACAAGGCGCTGCTGATCGTCGCCAAGCAGCGTCACGGCTCCACCGGCAACGTGCCGCTGATCTTCCAGAGCGAATACACCAAGTTCAGCTCGCCCTCGTACCGCGACTATTCGGACTTCGGCGAGGAGTAGGGTCGAGGATCAGGCGCGGGGCCCCGCACCGGATTCACGTTGAAAATCGCGGCGCAAGCCCCTATAGGTCACTTTGATCCCGAAATTTAAGTGCATGGAGTGCCTCCGCTTATGGCGCGCGTTACCGTTGAAGATTGCGTCGACAAGATTCCCAACCGCTTCGATCTCGTGCTGCTGGCCGCAGAGCGCGCGCGCGAAATCTCGGGCGGTGCGGAAATCACGCTCGACCGCGACCGCGACAAGAACCCGGTCGTCGCGCTGCGCGAGATTGCCGAGCAGACCGTGAAGCCCAAGGACCTGCAGGAAAGCATGGTCACCAACCTGCAGAAGATCCTGCCGGACGATGATGACGAGGTCGATGAAATCGGCTCGCTCAGCCAGTCGGCCGAAGCGCTGCGCGTGACCGCGGCGACCCCGGCCCGTTCGACCTCGGTCGGCGGCGACTACGAAGGCTGATCTGCCCTGGGCTGACGCGCAGCCCTCCCGAACACATTGAAGCGGGGCGGACCTCTCAGGAGGTGCCGCCCCGTTTTTCGTTTCGGGGCCAGAGAGAAGCCCGCTTTTGCAGGGGGCAAACTGCTATATGTAATGAAGCTGCAACACGGCGCGCCTCTTCACCCGCGCGCAGAAGGAGACGGGCAGGCATGGCGGTCGTCGCGATCTACAGCGTGAAGGGCGGGGTCGGTAAAACCACTTTCGCCGCCAACCTGGCATGGTGCGCAGCGACCCACTCCAGCCGCCGGACGCTGCTGTGGGATCTGGATGCGGCGGGCGGCGCGGGCTTCCTGCTGGGCGTCGATCCGAAGAAGAAACGGCTCGCAACCAGCGTGATCAGCAAGGAGATCGATCCTGCCAAGCTGATCCGCAAGACCGGCTATCCCCGGCTCGACCTGCTGCCCGCGGACGAATCGATCCGCGCGATCGACGCGCAGCTGGCCGAGATCGGCAAGAAGAACCGGATCGCGAAGCTGACCGCCGACCTGATCAAGGATTACGACCGGCTGCTGCTCGATTGCCCGCCGGTGCTCAACGAACTCTCCAGCCAGATCGTGCGCGCCGCCGATCTTGTGGTGGTGCCGATCCCGCCATCGCCCCTGTCCGCCCGCGCGCTCGAGATCGTGCGCGAGGAAGTGAGCGCGGAGGGCAAGAAGGCCCCGCCGATCATGCCGGTGTTCTCGATGGTCGACCGTCGCCGCACGCTGCACCGCGATGCGATCGCGGCCTCGCCGGACTGGGCGGTGATCCCCGCGTCGAGCGCAATCGAACAATGCGCGGCGCGGCAGGCCCCGGTCGGCGCCTTCGCCCCGCGCAGCCCGGGCGCGCGCGCGTTCAAGGCGCTGTGGACCCTGATCGAGCGCACGCTCGCGAAGGGTTAGTCCGCGCCGCCGCGACCGGTCTTTTCCTGCAGCGCATCGATCCGCAGCGACGCATCGGCCTTGCTCAGGCCCGGATCGAACGCCTCGGGCTCGCCCGCCTCTTCGGCCAGCGTTTTCAGATAGCTGGCCTGCGCGCCGGTCATGCGCTCATCGCCGGTGGTCCAGTTTTCGGGAGCCTTCTCGGCATTCGAGGTCGGCTCGGCCTTGGGGTGCTGGGTGATCTCTTCCACGGTACGTGTCTCCTTTCCCCTGCAACGAGCGGCGTTCTCGATACGTTCCCGCGAACTGGGATCGCACAGGCTGGCGCTGGGGAAGAGGTGCGCTATGACGGGATCATGCCCGACGCCCCCTCATCCGCAAACGAGCGAGCGCCGATGCTCGGCGGCCGTTTCGCCGACCCGCTGATCCGCGCGCTGGCGGTGTTCCTTGCCGGCATGGTGCTGCTGCTCGCGCTCGACCTGGTCAGCGAGCCGAGCGACCGCGCGGGGGAGGATATCGCGATCGACCGGGCGCTGTCAGGCACGGATCACGCATTGGCCACGGTGGTGGGCGACATCGGGGAAGAGACGCCCGACGCCTCGGATGCGGAAAGCGCGGAGCGGCGCGAGCGCGCGCAGTCGGCAGCGTTCTTCGTCGAGCAGGCGAACCTCGCCTGGCGGCGCGGGGAGATCGACCAGACGGGCGCTGCCGAACAGGATCGCGGCGCCTCCGCGCTGCTGACCTTCCTCGGCGAATTGTGGACGCTGGGCTGGCTGCTGCTGCCGCTGGGCGCACTCGCGGCGCGGCTGACCTGCCCCGCCACGGGCATGCGCCACCCCCAATGGCCGGTAATCTTCGCGGGCGAAGCGCTGGGCGGCTCGGCAGCGTTTATCGCACTCGCGCTGGCGCTGCACCAGCTGGGGCTGCCGGCGCAGTTCGTGCTCGCCCCGCTGGTCAGCGCGATCGTAGTCCTCAACGCATGGCGGCTGCGCGATCATGCGCGGCTCGACCGGGCAACCACGCTGCTGCGGCTTGCCCCCCTGCTGGTGCTGCTGACCGTGATCCTGATCGGCGCGCGGATCGTCCTCGTCAGGCTCGCCATTTTGGGCTGAACGCTGCGCTTGACGGCTCGACGGGCAGTGCGCTTGTGCTAGAGGCACAGGCGGACGGTCAGGGGGCAGGCGGGCATGAGCGATATTCCCGAGGCAATCGGTACGGCAAGCGAGGGCGGCCTGTTCGCGCGCGCGATCTCGCGCGAAAGCGGCGGGAGCAGCACCGACGCGGACGGACACTTCGCCGAAACCGCGTGCCTCAATTGCGGGACCGAGCTGGTCGGCCCGCATTGCCACACCTGCGGTCAGGCGGCGCACCTGCACCGCACGCTGTCCGCGGTCGGGCACGATCTGGTCCACGGCGTGCTCCATCTCGACGGCAAGCTGTGGCGCACGCTGCCGCTACTCGCGTGGCGTCCCGGCGATCTCACCCGCCGCTATATCGCGGGCGAGCGGGCCGATTTCGTCTCGCCGATGGCGATGTTCCTGTTCACCGTGTTCCTGATGTTCGCGGTGTTTCAGGCGGTCGGCTTCACCACTCCGACCGATATCGCCGTGCCCGACATGAAGCAGATCGGCAGCGTCCTTGAAAAGGAGCAGGCGGACCTCAAGGGCAAACGCGCGGACCTGCTGACCCGGCTTGAGGCGACCAAGGACGAGGCCGAGGCAAGCAAGATTCGCAGTGCCATCGACAAGGTCGATCAGGACATCGCGTCGATCGAGACCGGCCGATCCGCGATCGAGGGTGACAAGGATGGCAAATCGAACCTGAATATCACGATCGGCAATCCCGCCGGCAGCGAATTCCTGGAGCACCTCAATGAGAAGTGGCGCAAGAACCCCGGCCTGATGCTCTACAAGCTGCAGTCCAACAGCTACAAATTCTCGTGGCTGCTGATTCCGCTATCGCTGCCGTTTGTCTGGCTGCTGTTCGCGTGGCGGCGCGAGTTCAAGGCCTACGACCACGCGGTGTTCGTGACCTATTCGCTCAGCTTCATGTCGCTGATGTTCATCGCGCTGTCGCTGCTGGCGAAGGCGGGTGTCGGGTTGGGGTGGCTGTTCACGATCTTCGCGACGATCGCGCCGCTGCACATCTACCGCCAGCTGAAGCAGGGCTACGCGCTGTCACGCTGGTCGGCGATCTGGCGGCTGCTCGTGCTGCTGTTCGCGATCTTTATCGTGCTCTCGCTATTCCTGCAGACCCTGCTGTTGCTGGGCGCGTTCTAGCATCGCCCCGACACGCCGATGCGCCGGGGCGATGCCGGCAGGAGGTCAATCGGTCCCGTCGAGCTCGCCGTCGGTGGGTTCGGATTTCTCGCGCTTGTCGGCCACGTCGTCACGCAGATCGGCAGCCCCTTTGCTAACCTTGTCGGCCGCGACCACGGTCGCTTCTTCCAGCTTCTCGCCGACCACTTCGGCATTGGCGGCGGTGTCGGCGGCGGCACCTTCGGCGAAGGCCTTGCCACTTTCCTGGGTTTCCTCGGAACAGGCGGCGAGGCCCAGCGAGGTGGCGGCAAGGGCAAGCAACACAGCGGTATTCGGGCGGTTCATGGCAAGTACTCCCTGGCGTATTCGCAAATGTTAACCATCATCGGGCGAGCGGGGTTCCCGCCGCCCATGCGACCTCTAACCCAGCCGACGCGTGGCGAGAGCAGCAAATTTGCAAAATGCCGCTGCGGGACATGAAAAGGCCTCCCGCATGACTGGAGGTCCAGTCGCGCGGAAGGCCCGAATATTAAGCCAAGTACAGGGTGTTACGCGCCTTGTGGAGCCGCCCCTCCTTCACTGCCAAAGCGCTTGCCCGCCTTGGGTACCGCCGATCCGCCGACGCTGCGCGGCTTGCGCGGGCCGCGGGGCTCGTCAGGCCGGTCGAGCTTGCCGTCCTTGAGCAGCTGGTCGATCTCCTCGCCGGTCAACGTCTCGAACTCGAGCATCGACTGGGCGAGCAGGTGCAGCTGGTCTTCCTTGTCGGTCAGGATCTTGGTTGCACGCTTGTGCGCCCCTTCGACCAGCGCGCGGATTTCCGCATCGATCAGCTTGTTGGTTTCGGCAGAGCCCATCGTGCGCGCCGACTGGCCCATGCCGAGGTAGCCTTCCTGCTGTTCCTCGTACTGGAGCGGGCCGAGCTTGTCGGACATGCCCCACTTGGTGACCATGTTGCGCGCCAGCGAGGTGGCGTACTGGATGTCGGACGAGGCACCGCTCGACACCTTGTCGTGCCCGAAGATGATTTCCTCCGCCACACGGCCGCCCATGGCGACGGCGAGGTCGGCGTGCATCTTGTCGCGGTGGTACGAGTAATTGTCCCGCTCGGGCAGGCGCATCACCATGCCCAGCGCGCGGCCGCGCGGGATGATCGTCGCCTTGTGGATCGGGTCCGATGCCGGCTCGTTGAGCGAGACGAGCGCGTGGCCCGCCTCGTGATAGGCGGTCATCTTCTTCTCGTCGTCGGTCATCACCATGGAGCGGCGTTCGCTGCCCATCATGACCTTGTCCTTCGCGTCCTCGAACTCCTGCATCGCGACCAGCCGCTTGTTGCGGCGTGCCGCCAGCAGCGCAGCCTCGTTGACGAGGTTGGCGAGGTCCGCGCCCGAGAAGCCGGGCGTGCCGCGCGCGATCGTGCGCGGGTTTACGTCGGGCGCCAGCGGCACCTTCTTCATATGCACGTCGAGGATCTTCTCGCGCCCTTCGATGTCGGGCACGGGCACCACGACCTGACGGTCGAAGCGGCCCGGGCGCAGCAAGGCGGGGTCGAGCACGTCGGGGCGGTTGGTCGCCGCGATGATGATGATGCCTTCGTTCGCTTCGAACCCGTCCATCTCGACCAGAAGCTGGTTGAGCGTCTGCTCGCGCTCGTCGTTCGAATTGCCGAGGCCGTGGCCGCGACTACGCCCGACGGCGTCGATTTCGTCGATGAACAGAATGCACGGCGCGTTCTTCTTCGCCTGTTCGAACATGTCGCGCACGCGGCTCGCGCCGACACCCACGAACATCTCGACGAAGTCGGAGCCCGAAATTGTGAAGAACGGGACGCCCGCCTCGCCCGCGATCGCGCGTGCGAGCAGCGTCTTGCCGGTCCCCGGCGAGCCGACCAGCAGCGCGCCCTTGGGGATCGTGCCGCCCAGCTTGGAGAAGCGCTGCGGGTCCTTGAGGAACTCGACGATTTCTTCCAGCTCTTCGCGCGCCTCGTCGATCCCGGCGACATCCTTGAACGTCACCCGGCCCTGCTTCTCGGTCAGCATCTTGGCCTTGGACTTGCCGAAGCCCATCGCGCCGCCCGCGCCGCCGTTCTTCTGCACCTGCCGCAGCGCGAAGAACGCGATGCCGAGGATCAGCAGGAAGGGCAGCGACTGGATCAGGATGACCCAGAAAATGCTCATCTGCTCCTTCGGCGTGCCCGAATAGGTGACGCCGTTATCGTCGAGCAGCTTGGTCAGCCCGCTGTCGCTGCCGACCGGGACGGTGTTGAACGTCTCGTCGTTCTTGAGCACACCGGTGATCCGGTCGTCGGAGATCTGCACCTCCTTGACCGTACCGCTGGCCACGCGGTCACGAAAATCGGAATAGCTGATCGTAGTGCCGGTGTTCTGGCTGGCACCGCCGAACATCGAGACCGCAAGCAGTAGGGCGAGGAAGACCCCGCCCCAGATCATCAGGCTGCGGATCCACGGGTTCGGCCCGCCGCCACCCGGACCGCCAGGCCCCTGCCCGTCGGGCGTGTTCTGTTCGCTCATGAAAAACCGAGTCCTTTCGCCTGTGAATGTAGGCGCAAGGGGATGAATGACAAGTTGCGCGCGCCGCTAGTGCGCGCGGCATCATGCGATCGGCTCAGAAGCTGAAGGCGCTGCGGGTGAGCCCTTCGGACGCGCGGCGGGGGGCCTGCATCATGCCGGGCGTATCGCGCCGTCCGGCAGAGCTCGCGCTGCGGATCGGCACGACGCGCGAATCCTCGGCCTGTGGCGCGGCCAGCGGGCGGCTTTGCGGGCCGGGAAGCGCACGCTTGCCACCGCCCGGAGGCGTTCCGCCAAGGCCCATCTGATCCAGCTTCGCCTCGAGCGCATGGTGCAGATGTTCGAGCCCCTTGGCGGCGGGCGACCAGTTGGCGAAGGCGGCGATCGGCTCGCGCCGCACCGCGACCTGCTCGACGTAGCTACTCGCCGGGACGATCGGCCAGTTGGCACCCGCATTCTCGCGCACCCAGCGGTGCAGCTTGCGCCGCTGGTCGTACATCGAAAGCACGGGCAGCACCGGCGGATGGCCGGGGCGCTTCGCCAGTTCGTTGCGGATGAAGCCGAACGCACGTGCGGCCAGCGGCGAGGCGGGCAGCGGGACCACGATCAGGTCGGCGGCTTCCATGATCTGCTCGCTCACCTCGTTGATCATCGGTGGGCAGTCGAGCACGATGCGCGGATACTCGCCCTTCATGAAGGACAGCATCTGCGCCAGCCGCTTCTTCGCGCCGATGCGGACCAGCTGCACGGGGAGATCGCGCAGGCTCTGGTCGGCCCCGATCAGCGAGAGGCGGTCGTATTTCGTCGGCTCGATCAGGTCGCGCGGGGCGCGGGCGTGATGGAAGGCGGAGATTGCCTTTTGCACCTTGCGCTCTTCATGGCCCAGCAGGAAACCCGCCCCGCCCTGCGGATCGAGATCGTAGAGCAGGGTCTCGTGGCCGCCGGTCTGCGAGAAGCGCCAGGCGAGATCCACCGCCATGGTCGTTTTCCCGACTCCACCCTTCATGCTGTAGACGGCGATGACGGCCATGTGCGCTTTCCCCCTGCTTGACGATCCGAATCGGTGCTCGGCAAATGTCTGACTAGCGTTAATCAAACACCGTCCGGGCGCCTGCTCAAGTCGCCCAGAGGGCGCGAACCCGAGCTGGGACACGCCCACCAACATAGGTTAACATGGTTGCAAGGTCGCGGTTACATGCTGCGCGCGATCACCATCTTCATGATCTCGTTCGATCCGCCGAAGATGCGGCTGACCCGGCTGTCGCGGAACATGCGCGCGATGGGGTAGTCGTTGATGTAGCCCGATCCGCCATGCAGCTGCAGGCACTTGTCGACCACTTCGCCCTGCAGTTCGGTCAGCCACAGCTTGGCCATGCACGCGGTCGGCACGTCCAGCTTGCCCTCCAGATGCTGCGCGATGCAGTGATTGACGAAGACCTTGCCGGCGGTCGCCCGCGCCTTCAGCTCGGCGAGCGTGAACTGGGTGTTCTGGAAATCCCAGATCGTCTTGCCGAAGGCCTTGCGCTCCTTGGTGAAGGCGATGGTCTCTTCCAGCGCGCGCTCGATCGTCGACATGGCGCCCATCGCGATAATCAGGCGTTCCTGCGGCAGCTCACCCATCAGCTGGTAGAAGCCCTTGCCTTCCTCCCCGCCGAGCACGTTCTCCGCGGGAACGAACACATCGTCGAAGAACAGCTCGCTGGTGTCCTGCGAATCGAGCCCGATCTTGTCGAGCTTCTTGCCCCGCTGGAAACCCTCGGCCCCCTCGGTCTCCAGCAGCATCAGCGAGATGCCCTTGGCCCGCTCGTTCGGGTCGGTCTTGGCGACGACGATGATGAAGTCGGCGATCTGGCCGTTGGAGATATAGGTCTTGGCCCCATTGATCTTGTAGCCGTTGCCGTCCTTCAGCGCGGTGGTGGTGATCGATTGCAGGTCCGATCCCACGCCCGGCTCGGTCATCGCGATCGCGCTGACGAGGTCGCCGCTGACGAGGCGCGGCAGGTATTTCTTCTTCTGCTCCTCGGTCCCGTGGCGCACGAGGTAGGGCAGGATGATCGTGTTGTGCAGGCTGGCGGCGAAGCCTTCGACATTGTGCCGGCCCTGCTGGTCGATCACGACCATTTCGTGCCGGAAATCGCCGCCGTGGCCGCCATATTCCTCGGGCACCGAAGCGCCCAGCAGCCCGGCCTGACCAGCCTCCCGCCAGAAATCGCGGTCGACCTGGCCATCATCGCGCCATTTGAGGACGCGGGATTCGGGTGCGTGCTTTTCGTAGAATTTGCCGACCGCGTCGGCGAACACCGCGATCTCTTCCTCGTCCATGAATGCGGGCTGCGGTACGTCCAGTGCGGGCATCTCGATCCTCTCCAAAGGTTTTCGTTTTGCGGGCGAGCCTATCAAATCGGTTGCGAACTGCAATGGATATGCGTGGCACTACGCGCGAGTAAAAACCGGCTAGGAACCGTTCATCTCGCCCGGCCTAGACCGGACTCATTCTGCACATCGTGATGGGGAGTTCGATCGATGTTCATTGGCAAGGCACTGATGATTGCAGCGGCTGCGAACCCAGCGACGATCCCTTCTTCCTGGCAGCCTGAAGCCTTGGGCGAATGGCAGGTCGGTCGCGAGGGGGACGTCTGCGCGATGATCTTGCCGCTGGGACCCGAGGAATCGGGCGAGACGGAGGGCGCATTGACCCTGTTCGACCGCCCCGACGGGCTGCTCGGGATGACCCTCTCGCGGAGTGGCTGGGCGCTGCCGCAGGAACGCGGGACGATCAAGATCTGGTTTGACAAGGGATACGGGATGCTCCGGCCGATCTACGATCAATTTGCGCAGTTCGATCCGAACGGCGGCAACGGCGTGCTGATAACGTCAGTGGAAAGAAGCTTTTTGCCCTTCGGCGACCTCGAACGGTCCATCGACGTGGTGATCGACGGCGACACCCTCGACGGACCGCAGCGAGTCACGATCCCGCTAGCCAACGCCGAGAGCGCGAGGGAGCAGATGGACGCCTGCCGCGCGGGGGGCTGATCGCCGCCCCGCTTCAGGACACTGCTCCCGCTTCCCGCAATTCTGCGATATCGGCCTGCCCGATCCCCAGCTCTCGCAGGATCGCGTCGCTATCGTCGCCCGGCATCGGCGCGGGCGAAGGCCTCGCGGTTGCCGTGCCTGAATAGCGCGGCGCGGGCGCAGGCTGCGGGCTGTCGGCGACATCGATAAACGTTTCGCGCGCGGCGATGTGCGGATGCTCGCGCGCCTCGCTCATGGTCAGCACGGGCGCGTAGCAGACGTCGGTATGTTCCAGAGCCTCGTCCCACTCGGCGCGGGTCTTGCTCTTGAAGATCGCGGCGAGCCTGTCCTTGAGCGCGGGCCACTGCGCGGGGTTCATCTGCGCATCGAAGTCCGGGTCTTCGCCGAGGCCCAGCCGCGCGCGCAGCTCGGCATAGAATTGCGGCTCGATGCTGCCGATGCTGACAAACTTGCCGTCCGCCGTCTCGTAGACATCGTAGAAATGCGCGCCGGTATCGAGCAGGTTTGCCCCCAGATCCTCGCGCCACACGCCCTGGTTGGCCATGCCGTGGATCATGCTCATCAGCACCGCGGTGCCATCGGTCATCGCGGCATCGATTACCTGTCCCTCACCGCCACGCGCTACATTCAGCAGCGCGGAGACCATCCCGAAGGCGAGCATCATCCCGCCGCCGCCGAAATCGCCGACCATGTTGATCGGCGGCGTGGGCTTGCCCCCCGCGCGCCCGAAATGGGCGAGCGCCCCGGCAAGCGCGATGTAATTGATGTCGTGCCCCGCGTAAGGGGCATAAGGCCCGGTCTGCCCCCACCCAGTCATCCGCCCGTAGACCAGCTTGGGATTGTCGGCGAGGAGCGCGTCGGGTCCCAGCCCCAGCCGCTCCATCACCCCGGGACGAAAGCCTTCGATCAGCCCGTCCGCGCTCGCACACAGCTTGCGCGCGAGCGCGATGCCCTGCTCTTCCTTCAGGTTGAGCGCGATCGACTTGCGCCCGCGCGCGAGGATATCCTTGTTGGAGATCGGCTGCGAACCACCCCGCCCGCCGCTCGCACGGTCGATGCGGATCACCTCGGCGCCGTGGTCGGCCAGCATCATGCCGCAAAACGGACCCGGCCCGATGCCTGCGAATTCGACGATGCGCAGCCCTGCGAGCGGGCCCGCCATTACTTGCCCTTCCAGTTGGGTGCGCGCTTCTCGGCGAAGGCCGCCGCGCCCTCGCGCGCGTCCTCGCTCATGAACACCTGCGGCATCAGCTTGCCCTGCTCGTCCCACCGCGATTCGAGGCTCCAGCCGCGCGATTCCTCGATCACCTGCTTGGAGACTTTCACCGCGAGCGGGCCGTTGGCGGCGATCGCCTTCGCCAGTTCCATCGCCCCGTCCATGACGCTGCCATCGGTCACCCGGTTGACCAGCCCGAGCTCGTAGGCGCGGGGCGCGTCGATGAAATCGCCGGTCAGCGCCAGCTCCATCGCGATCTTGGGCGGGATCTGGTCGGGCAGTTTCATCAGGCCGCCGGCCGCCGCGATAAGGCCGCGCTTGACCTCGGGAATGCCGAATTTCGCACCACTATGGGCAACCACCATGTCGCACGAGATCATCAGTTCGAGCCCGCCTGCCAGCGCATAGCCTTCGACTGCGGCGATGATCGGCTTGGCCGGGCTCTTCTGCGTCAGACCGCCGAAGCCGCGCCCTTCGACGATCGGGCTCTCGCCGCGCAGAAAGCCCTTGAGGTCCATGCCCGAACAGAAGGTGCCGCCCGCGCCGGTCAGGATCGCAACGCGCAGATCGTCTTCGGCATCGAGCCGGTCGAGCGCGGCGGCGATGCCTTCCGCGCCGGCCTTGTTCATCGCGTTCTTTGCGTCGGGGCGGTTGATGGTGATGACGAGAACGCCGTCCTTCACCTCGGTCAGAATATCGTCGCTCATGTCTCTCTCCCATGCGCCTTCGCGATTACGTGGCGCTTTGCAACCGATGCTGCATAAGCCCGCGCGCAGGGTCAAGCGCTCCGGCAAAAACCCAGCGCACGTATAATGCGAATGCGTTGCACTTACATGGCTCGCGGTTTACGGGGCGGCCATGTCTCGCGGCGCAATCCGATTCTGGTACGTGGTTCACAAGTGGAGCAGCCTGATCCCCACGCTGTTCCTGCTGATGCTGTGCATCACCGGCCTGCCGCTGATCTTCCATGACGAGATCGATGCCGCGCTGGGGGAAGATTACGACAGCACGCTCGCCGGCGCGCCCTCGGCGGAAGGTGGTCTGCCGCTCGACACCATGCTCGCCAAGGCTCTGGCGGAGCGGCCGGGCGAAGTACCGCTGTTCATGGCCTTCAGCCAGGACAGCCCGTTGCTGACCGTCACCACCGGCCCCTCGCCCGATGCACCCGGCGACAGGATGACGCTCCTGTTCTTCGACCGCGCGACCGGCGACTCGCTGGGCCCGGCACCTTCTGGCGGCGTGATGGAGACGATCCTGCAGCTGCATACGGACATGCTGCTGGGCCTGCCGGGAATGCTGTTCCTCGGCGTCATGGGGATCAGCTTCGTGATCGCGCTGATCTCGGGCACGGTCCTCTACGCGCCCTTCATGCGCAAGCTCGGCTTTGCCACGCTGCGGCTGGAGAAGTCGAAGCGCGTCGCCCGGCTCGACCAGCACAACATGCTCGGCATCGTGACTCTCGCCTGGGCGCTGGTGATCGGGCTGACCGGCGCGATCAACGCTTTCGCCGATCCGCTGACCGATAACTGGCGCGACACGCAGGTGGCGCAGATGACGCAGGCCTACGAAGGCGCGGCGCCACTCGATCCGGCAGACTACGGATCGCTCGACGCGGCAATGGCCTCGGCACGCGAGACCCTGCCCGGGCGCAATCCGCAATTCATCGGCTTTCCCGGCGGCGGGTGGAGCAGCGCGCATCACTACGCGATCTTCTTCCAGGGCGACCGACCGCTCACGCAATATCTGCTGACCCCCGCGCTGGTCGACGCGCGCACCGCCGCGGTGACCGATGTGGCGCGGATGCCCGCGATCAACCAGGCGCTGATGATGTCCAAGCCGCTCCACTTCGGCGACTACGCGGGCCTCCCGCTCAAGATCGTCTGGGCGCTGCTGACGCTGGCGACGATCTGGGTGCTGTGGACCGGCGTGCTGCTGTGGTTCAGGCGACGACCCGGTGCGATCGACCGCCGGATCGCGGAGATCCGCAGCGGCGGCACCACGAGGGCACCGGCATGAGCGCACGCCGCCACCCCCGCAGCACCCGCGCGATCTTCGCCTGGCCGATGTTCATCGCCGTGCTGAGCCTGATCGGGCTGGTCGCTGGGCTGACTGGCGACGGCGCGCGCGATGTGCTCGCCTGGCTGCTGCTCGGTTCCGCGCCGGTCACCATCGCCTTTGCCTACTGGCGCGCGGGCAGGCCCGCCCGCCCCATCAACTCCCCTGCAAGAACGAAAGCCCCCTCCCATGACCGTGCGTAACAGCCTGCCAGCCTTCGTCATCGCGACCGTCCTCGCGACTCCCGCCTTTGCGCAGGATACCCAGTCGCAGGATGAGAGCGAGATCGTCGTCACTGCCCAGCGCGAGAACGCGAGTGCAGTGGAAAATGGCGGCAGTGCGGGCGTGCTGGGCAACAAGCCCGCCGAAGACCTGCCCTTCGCGGTACGCACATATGACGAGAGCCTGATCCTCAACCAGCAGCCGCTCTCGCTCGGCGAGGTGCTGCAGAACGATCCGACGATCCGCACCTCCTACGGCTATGGCAATGCCTCCGAACTCTTCGTCATTCGCGGCTTCCCGCTTTTCGGCGACGATATCGGCCTCAACGGCCTCTACGGCATCACCCCGCGCCAGCTGGTCGCGCCCGAACTGCTCGGCGGAGTCGAAGTGCTCAACGGGGCGACTGCCTTCCTCAACGGCGCGGCCCCGGGCGGATCGGGCCTCGGCGGCAGCGTGAACCTGCGCCTCAAGCGGGCGGACGAAGACCTCACCCGCGTGACCGCCGGGTTCCGCGAAAGCTCGCGCTTCGGTGCCAGCGTCGACGTCGCCCGCCGCTTCGGCAATGCGGACCAGTTCGGCGTGCGCGTGAACGGCGCTTTTCGCGATGGCGAGACTGCGGTCGATGGCGAGGATCGCCGCACGCAGGTGATCGGCGCCGGGTTCGATTACGACGGCGGCAACCTGCGCGCCACGCTCGACCTCGCCTACCAGGACATCCGGGTCGACAATCTGCGGCCCAAGGTGACGATTGCGAGCGGCGCGATCCCCGCCGTGCCCCAGCCGGATGCAAACTACGCGCAGGACTATAGCTACAGCGAGCTGACCGAGCTGTTCGGCGTGGCGAGCGTGGAATACGATGTCGCCCCTAACGCCACGCTCTACGCCAAGGCGGGCGCGCGCGAGGGCGACGAGGAAGGCGTTTACGGCGGCATTCAGGTGACCGACGCGATCACCGGCGACGGGACCAGCGGCTTCCATTCCTACATTCCGTTCAAGGCGAGCAATCAGGCGCTCGAGGCGGGCGTGCGCGTGCGGCTGGGCAGCACCATCACGCAGGAAATCAACTTCGGCGGCAACATCGCGTGGCAGGAAGATCGCACCGCTTACGACTTCTTCTCCGCCTTCCCAACCAATCTCTACGATCCGGTCCAGGTCTCGCCCCAACCGACCGCCTTTGCCGGCGGCGATCTCGACGATCCCTATCCGATCGCGACCCGTCGCCTGATGAGCGCCTTCGCCTCCGACACCTTCGGCCTGTGGGACGATCGCGTGCTGCTGACCGGTGGCCTGCGCATGCAGTCGATCCGCCAGCGCAGCTTCAGCTATTTCGGCGGCGCGCTCGACAGCGAGTATAATGAGGATGCGATCACCCCGGTCGTCGGCCTCGTGGTGAAGCCCGCCCCCGGCCTCTCGCTCTACGCCAACCGGATCGAAGCGCTGCAACAGGGGCCGAGCGCGCCGCTCGACCCCTCGCTGGTCACCAATCCGGGCACAACGCTCGCCCCGCGCACCTCGATCCAGTACGAAGTGGGCGGCAAGCTGGCCTTTGGCGGCCTGTTCGCCACGCTCGCCGCCTACCAGATCGAGCGGCCGGGCGAAGGCATCCTGCCGAGCGGCGAGTTCGGCTATCTGGGCGACCAGCGGCACCGGGGCATCGAGTTCACGCTCAACGGAGACATCACGCGCGGGCTGCGGATCATCTCCGGCCTCGCCTACACCGACGCCAAGCTGGACGGCGGCAACACCGTGCCGGGCGTGCCTGAGTTCGCGGCCAATGCGGATCTCGAATGGGACCTGCCCTTCGTGCCGGGCCTCACGCTGACGGGCCGCGCGCTCTACACCGGCGAGCAATATGTCGATGCGGCCAACACGCTGGAGATCGATAGCTGGGCGGTGTTCGACCTCGGCGCACGCTACGTCTTCGCGGCGGGCGATGTGCCGGTCACGCTCAGGCTCGCGGTCGAGAATGTCGGCAACGAAGCCTACTGGGCCTCTGCCTTCGACACCTTCTCGAACGCGCTGCTGCAGGGCCGCCCGCGCACGGTGCGCGCATCGATCTCCGCCGACTTCTGACCGGACCAGGACCAGCGGCTCGTGCCCGGAAAACCACCGGGCACGAAGTCACGCCTGCTCCGCCGATGGGAAAGCGTTGTGGCGCAATTCTGCTGCTCTGAGAAACTGGCGCACCCGACAGGATTCGAACCTGTGGCCTCTGCCTTCGGAGGGCAGCGCTCTATCCAGCTGAGCTACGGGTGCATCGCGCGATGCGGATGGCGCGCTTAGCAAAGCGAACGGCTGTGCGCCAACGGAAAATCCGCACCGCGCATCATCTTGCCGCGCGTTAGCGGATTGGCAAGGGACGATCGCTAGCTTCGTGCGGCCATGAGCGATCTTGCCCCCGATCATTTTCCCGGCCATCCGCCCGCTCGCGCGCCCGGTAACGACAGCGACGGGTTCGAGCGGGGCAATGCGACCCTGATCGAGCAATGGACGGCGGTGGAAGATGCCGCCCGGGTGCTCGCACTGCTGGCGGGCCAGCCTGCGCCCGAGCACGACGCCTCGGCGCGAATGCTGATCGCCCGCCTCACCAGAGCCGACGCCGGCCGCACGCAAGCCTCTATCCTGGCGCTCGACGAACTGGTCGCGACGATGCGCTTCGGGCTCGACGCGCTGCTCGCCGCGCACGGCACGAGCGCCGATCCGCGCCCCGCAGCGAACTGCCTGTGGCGCGAATACCAGCGCGGTCGCGCGGCGACCCTGCGCGAAGCGGCGCTGGCGACACGCCACTGACCACACCGCGCTTGACAGCGGTGTTCACCTCCTGTTCTTGAGCCGCATGGCCGAATCGTCCTTCCTGCTCGACCCTTCCACCAGCCCGGCATCCCCGGCGGCGCAGCATCCGTGCGATGCGAGCGGCGCGGCGCGTGGGATCATGCGGCTGTTTGCGCGCAACGATATCTGGTGCACCACCGAGATGCCGCTGCGCGGAGGGCGCCGCGCGGACCTGATGGGAATCGATGCGAAGGGCCACGTGATCATCGTCGAGATCAAGGTGTCGCGCGCCGACCTGACGGGCGATGCCAAGTGGACCGATTATCTGGACCATTGCGACAAGTTCTACTGGGGCATCGGCACGCATCTCGACCGGGGAATTCTCGAAGGAGAGGCCTTCCTGCCCGAACGGTGCGGGCTGATCGTCGCCGATGGCTACGATGCGGAGATCATCCGCCCGGCGGCGCGCCACCCGTTGGCACCGGCGCGGCGCAAGGTCGAGGTGGAGCGGCTCGCGCGCACCGTTATGCGCCGATCGACGGTCGCCTGCGATCCCGATTGCGCGCCCTGGGGCGGCGAGAAATAGCGGAGCAGCGACGTAAAATGGCCGCATGCCGGGGCTTCGCACAAGCCCCTCGCCTAATCTTCGCGCGCGCGGCATAAGGCGCGCCATCATGCTGCTGGCCCTGATCCTTTCCACCATGGCGATGGTCGCCATCGTGGCGCTGCGCTATCTCGCGATCAGCGGGGCCTTCGCCGCGCTGACCACGCGGGTGCGACCCGGCCATCACGCGGGGCTTGGCGCACAGATCCGGCGCGAGATCGGCTGGTCGCTGGTCTCCGCCGCGATTTACGGCATTCCCGCAGGCGTGGTCGCCTGGGGCTGGGACAGCCTGGGCTGGACCCGCATCTACGCCGACTGGAACGCCTACCCGCTATGGTATCTGCCCCTGTCGGTGTTCCTCTACCTTTTCGCGCACGACACCTGGTTCTACTGGACGCATCGCTGGATGCACGAACCGCGCGTGTTCCGCGTGGCCCACGCAGTCCATCATGCCAGCCGCCCGCCGACCGCATGGGCCGCGATGAGCTTTCATCCGATAGAAGCACTCACAGGTGCGGTGGTTATACCCCTGCTCGTCTTCCTCGTGCCGATTCACATCGCTATGCTGGGGGTGGTGCTGACCGTGATGACCGTCATGGGGGTGACGAATCATATGGGGTGGGAGATGTTTCCGCGATGGCTGGTCCGCT
This sequence comes from Alteriqipengyuania abyssalis, assembly GCF_019857185.1. GTDB lineage: Bacteria > Pseudomonadota > Alphaproteobacteria > Sphingomonadales > Sphingomonadaceae > Alteriqipengyuania > Alteriqipengyuania abyssalis. The sequence continues at coordinate 143,843 of NZ_JAHWXP010000002.1, forward strand.
CGCCCGTGGGCGGATGGATCATCACCGCGAGCCATCACCAGCTCCACCACGAACGCTACCAATGCAATTACGGGCTCTATTTCCGGTTCTGGGATCGTTTATGCAAAACCGATCGAGGTCTCTCGAAAAGCTTTCAACCCTGACGCTCGCCACCGCGGCAATGCTCACGCTCGGCAATGCGCCGGGCGTGCGGCAGGATGTGGTGGTGACCGTGGTGGACCTGCGCTCGACGCAGGGCACCGTGCTCGCCTGCCTGACAGACAGATCGGGCACCTTCCCCGATTGCGGCCACGATGAAACGTCGCAGAAGCGGGTCGTGCGGGCCAATGCGCGGGTTACCATCGTGTTCAACGACGTTCAGCCGGGCGAATATGCGATCTCGCTGCTGCATGACGAAAACGGCAACGGCAAGGCGGACAAGACGCTGTTCATCCCCAAGGAGGGGTTCGGTTTCTCGCGCGATGCCAAGGTCCGCTTCGGCCCGCCGCAGTTCTCCGCCGCGGCCTTCACCGTGGGGGCGGATGCGCCGGTCTATCAGACGATCCGGATGCGTTATCTCAGCCGCTAGGGCCATCCGCGTCGGCGCGGCACCTTCCCGAAGCAAATCATAACCTTAAATTTACCACGGTGCTGCACAACGGACCCGAAGTTTGAAAAGGGTCTGTTTTTGTGATGGATAGCTTGCGCGGAAATCCTGGCGTGTTCGACGAACTGCCGGACGACACGTCGTGGGAGGAGAGCGACACCGACGGCGAGCTGTCGGTCGACGAGACCCCGCCTACCCTTGTGGGCCAGGACGAGCGCCGGATGCAGGTGCGCGCCTATAATTACTGGGCAGGGCTGCTGGGCGACCGGACCTTCCCCAGCGTCGAGGATATCGAATCCGACCGGCTGCCCGATTTCAGCGAAAACAGCGTGCTTCTGGACTTCACCAGCGGCGTGGAAGACCCTGCGATCGTGTTCCTGGGCGACAGGCTGGCTGGCGAATGCCATTGCGATCACCCGATCCGGACGCTGGCCGACGTGCCCAGCCGATCGCTGCTGAGCCGCATCACCGACCATTATCTGCAAATCCTCGCCAACGAGGCACCGATCGGGTTCGAGGCGGAGTTCGTCAACAATACCGGCTCGACCGTGCTCTATCGCGGGATCCTGCTGCCCTTCTCGTCCGACGACGAGACGATCGACTTCATCTACGGCGTGATCAACTGGAAGGAAGTCGCCGACCAGCTGACCACCGACGCGCTGCTGCTCCAGATCGATCAGGCGCTCGACAGCGGGCCGCGCCCGCAGAGCGAAGATGACGACGAACTGCCCGCTCCCGCGAGGCGGGTCACCGCAACCCCGTCGATCACGCGCTGGGCGGATGGCCCCGGCTCTTCCGCCGATCAGTCCCATGGTGAGGAAAGCGCACGCGAAACCGCGCGACCGGTGCCCAGCCCCGTCCCCAGCCCCACGTTCGCCCGGCTCGACGCGCATGTCGGCGGCGGCCCGCTCTCGCCGCCGATGTCGCGCGCGACCGGAAACGATCAACCACCAACGTCCGCAAACACGACCGGCCTCCACGCCTGCCTCGCCGAGGCACGCGCGCTGGTCGAAGCCGCCGGGCAGGCCGATGCGCGCAGCCGCGTGGCGCTCTACGCTGCGGTGTCGCGTGCGCATGATGTCGCCCTCGCCGCGCAGGCGGAGCCCGAGGCCTTTGCCGCGCTGCTGCACGAACATGCAATCGAGGCTGCGCCGCGCGCGCCGATGACCCCGGTGGTCAAGCTCGTCTTCGGGACGGACTACGACAAGTCGCGCATCGCCGAATATGCCGCAGTGCTCGCCTTCGCCCAGCGCGAGCGGATCGCCCATGGCGCCCTCGCCGCTTTCCTCGACGCGGCGGAGGGCGGCCTGAAAGGCGTGGTTTCGCGCGAGCGGACCTTCCGCCGCGAAGCCGCGGGCAAGCCCGCCGCCGGCGGCGCAAAGGCACGCGTGCGCCGCAAGCTGGCCACCCTGCCCGCCCAGCCGATCGAGGCGATTCCGGTGAAGGGCGCGGAGTTCTCCGTCTGCGTGATCCGCCGTGATGCCGACGGGGCGATCGCCTTCCTCGGCGAAGTCGCCGATGACGAGCGTCTGCTCGCCCGCGCAGCGAAACATCTGACCCACGCCACGCGATAACCCCCGTTTCTGCCGCATCTTGCGGCATTGAGGGGTTCACTCCGCGCGAGAGGCCCGCTAGCGCGCCTTGGATGGGGATTTTCACTCGCCGACCGGTCCGCGTGCAACCCTTCTTCGGGTATCGCAACCGCGAGCGGCTGGTGCTCGTGGGGCGGACCCAGCGCTCGCGCCCGCCCGAGTTCGAAGAAGCGGGACGGTGGCGCACGTTCCGCGTGATGATGTCGCAGTTCTTCGCCTCGGAAGTGCGCAATGTCGGCGTGACCCTGTGCCTGACCCGTTCCGACGGGGAGGATTTCAGCTACACGACCACCTCCGACGACGACGGCTATTTCCGCTTCGAGATCGATTTGGAAGGCGACTGGCCCTATCCCGCACAGACCGCGTGGGAGGTCGTCCGGCTGGGGTGGGATAACCGCGACGGGCACCAGAGCGTCACCGGCCATGTGCTGGTGCCGGGGGCCGACGCGCAGATCGGCGTGATCTCCGATATCGACGACACGATCATCGAGACCGGGATCACCGGCGGGTGGCACAATGTCGTGCGCAACTGGAAGCGGATCTTCGCGCAGATGCCGCACGAGCGGATTCTGGTGGAGGGCGCGGATTCCTTCTACGGCGCGATCGGCGGCGGGCTGACGGTGAGCGAGTCCGAACCGCCGACCGGTGCCGTCATTCCCACAACGCACCGGCCGTTCTTCTACATCTCGTCCTCGCCGTGGAACCTGTTTTCCTACCTCGTCGCGTTCCAGCAATCGCGCGAATTGCCGCTCGGCGCGCTGTTCCTGCGCAACTGGGGCTTCAACCGCGCGACCATCGGCAAGAAGAGCCACGGCGCGCACAAGCATCAGGCGATCAGCGAGATCCTCGCCCATTTCTCGCACCTGCGTTTCGCCTTCATCGGCGACGACACCCAGGGCGACCTGCCCGCCTTCGCCGAAGCGGTCGCGCGCGAGCCCGATCGGATCGCGGCGGTGTTCATCCGCACCACCGAAAAGGCGCTGTCGGAAAAGGAACTTGACGCGAAACGGGTCATAGAGAGCTTTGGGGTGCCCCTGTGGCTGGGGAACAGCTATGCCATCGGTCGGGATTTCCTGAGAGCAGCAGGGGTGGCACCGCATGGGGAAACATCGCGCATCGTGGAAACGGTGGGTCCGCGAAATGGAGAAGAAGCCTAAGGAACCGGGCGGCTGCTGCCTGGTCCAGATGATCTTCGTCCTCGCGCTGACGATCCTCGCATACAACCTGTACCACGGGGTCTGGCCCGATCTGCGCCACCACCTGCTCGACAAGGCGGACCTCGCCTTCACCTTCCGCAACGATGTCGAGGTGCGCGGGCCGATCGCCTACGGGCGGCACGAGGATCAGGTTCTCACCATTACCCGCAGCGAAGCGGCGCGCAGCGATGCTGCGCTGCCCGTGCTGGTGTTCTTCCACGGCGGCAGCTGGGCGAATGGCAGCCCCGAGGCTTACGGCTTCATCGGCCGCAACTTCGCCCCGCGCGGCTTCGTGGTGGTCAATGCCGGTTACCGGCTGGTCCCCGAAGGGCGCTATCCGGCGATGCTGGCGGACAGCGCGGCGGCGGTGAAGTGGACCGCGCAGAACATCGCCAGATATGGCGGCGATCCCGACCAGATCTATCTGATGGGCCATTCCGCCGGGGCCTATAATGCGGTGATGCTGGGGCTGAACCGCCGCTGGACCCGCCGCCTGGGCCTGCCCGACGACACGATCGACGGCGTGATCGGGCTGGCCGGCCCGTACGACTTTCTGCCGCTGGAAGGAGAGGGGATGAAAAACGCGTTCGGCGAGGCGAAGCCGCTCGCCGCGACCCAGCCGATCCGCTTCGCCCGCAAGGATGCGCCGCCCATGCTGCTGATCACCGGTGCGGACGACGAGCAGGTGAGCCCCGACAATGTGCGCAAGCTCTACGATGCGCTCGCCGCGAAGGGCGCACCCGTCCGGCGCGTGGTGCTGGAGGACATCGGCCACATTACGCTGGTCATGGGCCTCGCCAAGCCGTTCGATTACGACCGGCGGGTGAAGGACGAGGTCTCCGGGTTCCTGCGCGAGCAGATCCGCGATGCCGCACGCGAACGCGTCCGTTCGGAGCGCCGCGCACGCGAGATGGCGGCGACCCGCGATGCCGACAGCCCGCCCACTCGCGAAGTCCGCGACCCGGCTCCTCCCGCAGCGCAAGCTTCAGGAGACATTCAGCCCGCCGGGGGCTAGCATGCCGGCATGATCGCGCACCTCCCCCGCATCACGCCGCACCTTGCGCTGCGGCGCGCTCTGGCCCGATTCGTCGCGCTGCTGATCGCTTTCTCGCTGACCGCCCAGCCCGCGATGGCGCAGAGCATCCTGCGCGATGCGGAGACCGAGGCTCTGCTGCGCGACCTTGCCGATCCGCTGGTCGAGGCAGCGGGGCTGCGGCCCGGCAATGTCGACGTGGTGCTGGTCAACGACCCGTCGATCAACGCCTTCGTTGCAGGCGGGCAGGTGGTCTATCTCCACTCCGGCCTGATCAACGCGGCGGACAGCGCCAACGAGGTTCAGGGGGTGATCGCGCACGAGCTCGGCCACATCACCGGCGGCCACGTGATCAACACCGACGGGGCGAGCGCGGCGCAGACCATCTCCATTCTCTCTCTGCTGATCGGGGTGGCCCTGGCCGCCGCAGGCGGGGGCGATGCCGCGATGGGCGCGATGATGGCCGGCCAGCGCGCGGCGATGGGCAAGTATCTCGCCTTCAACCGCGCGCAGGAATCCTCAGCCGATGCGGCCGGGGCGCAGTTTCTCTCGGACGCGGGGATCACCGGCAAGGGCTCGCTCGAATTCTTCGGGAAGCTGCTCAACCAGGAATACCGCTACAGCCGCAGCCAGAGCGAAGAGGCCGGGTTCAACCGCACCCACCCGCTCTCGGGCGATCGCATCGCGCGCCTGCGCGAAGTGTACGAGAAGGACCCTGCGTGGAACACGCCGCCCGATCCGCAGCTGCAGGCCCGCTTCGAACGCGTGCGTGCCAAGCTTTACGGTTATCTCGCCGAGCCCGCCCGCACGCTCAAAGCCTATCCGGTGACGCGGACCGATGTCCCAGCCCGCTATGCCCGTGCCTATGCCTATCACAAGGATGCACGGATCGATCAGGCACTCGCCGAAACCGACGCGCTGATCGCCAGCGATCCCGACAACCCCTATTTCCTCGAACTGCGCGGCCAGGTGCTGCTCGAATCCGGACGGCCCGACGAAGCGCTGCCCGCACTGCGCCGCGCGACCGAGCTGACCAACAGCGAACCGCTGATCGCGTCGCTGTTCGGCCATGCGCTGATCGCGACCGAGGATCGCAGCCATTACAACGAGGCGGAAAGCGTGCTGCGCGCCGCGGTTGCCAAGGACCGCCGCAATCCCTTCGCCTGGTATCAGCTGGGCATGGTCTATGCCGCGAAGGGCGACATGCCCCGCGCGCATCTCGCCAGCGCGGAACAGCAGGTGATGCAGCGCCAGTATATCGAGGCGCTGCGCAGCGCCCAGCTTGCCGAATCCGCCCTCCCCGAAGGATCGGCAGACTGGCTGCGCGCGCAGGATGTGCGGATGCAGGCGCAGGCCGCACTCGAAGCCGCGCGCGAAGACAGCTAGAGGGCCTTTCCCATGAAGAACGAAATCCTGCGCCTTGTGGGGGTGCTCGCACTCGCACTGCTCGGCGGCTTTCTCGGCGCGTGGCTGTTCGCCGCGACCGGCCTCGGCGACCGGTGGACAGAGGCCTACCTGCTCGACAATCCCGAAATCCTCCCGCGCATGGCGGAGGAACTGCAAACGCGCGAAACCGAACGGCGGCTGGCACAGGCGGGCGATGAGTGGCGCGAGCCGTTCCCCGGCGCAGTGCTTGGCAATCCGAAGGGCAGCCGCACTTTGTTCGAGTTCTCGGACTATAATTGCGGCTATTGCCGGATGAGCCTGCAGCATGTGCAAGAGCTGATCGCGCGCGATCCCGAACTGCGCGTGGTAATCAAGGAATGGCCGATCTTCGAAGGCAGCGACGTCGCCGCGCGGATGGCGCTCGCCGCTGCCAAGCAGGGCAAGTACGCCGCGTTCCACGATGCGCTCTACGCGAAGGAGGTGGCCGACAGCCAGACGGTCGACCAGGTCGGCCAGGCGATCGGCCTCGACATGGAGCGCGCGCGCAAGGATGCGCAGGGGCAGGATGTGACCATGGAGCTGATGCGCACTGCCGCCCTCGCACAGGATCTCGGCTTTACCGGCACGCCCGCGTGGATCACCGGCAACCGGATTTTGCAGGGCGCGCAGGGTACCGAGCGTCTGGCCAAGGCGATCGAGGACAGCGCCGCAAAGCCATGATCCGCCCAGTTTCCATCGCGGCAGCTACCCTGTCGCTCGCGTCGGGGCTCGGCGCGCTGCCCGCGCAGGCACAGGCGCCCGAGGCTCCTCCGGCTGCGGTCGACGCGCCGCGCGCAGCCCTGCCCCCGGACATCGCCGAACTGCGCCGACAGGACGAGCGCGTCCTACGGCTCGGCTATCGACTGGTCACTGGCAATGCGCGCTTCTGCGCGGACAGAACGCACACTGCCGGGCTGCTGCTGCACGATATGGGCGCCTATGGCGAGGGCGATACCCTGCGCAGCCTGCTCGGCCTGACCGGCGACATCGGCGTGCAGGCGCTGGTGCCGGACGGTCCCGCCGCACGCGCCGGGCTGCAAGTGGACGATACCGTGCTTGCTGTGGGCGACCTCGTCATTGCCGATATCCCGACCAAGAAGGCCAAGTCGTGGGAGCGGATCGAGACGATCCGCGCGAAGACCGAAAGCCTGCTCGCGCAGACCGGCACCCTTCCGCTCACCGTTCGGCGCGCAGACGGGCCGGTCACGCTGACCATCACCGGCGAACCCGCCTGCCGCAGCCGGTTCGAGATCGGCGAAGGCGGCCGCGCGGTGGCAGACGGGCACCGGGTGGTGATCGGTCCCGAATTTGCCGGGATCGACTATCCCGATCCGCTGCTCGCCGCGGTGCTGGGGCACGAGTTCGCGCACAACATCCTGCGCCATCGCGAATGGTTCGACGCCAATGGCGGGCGCAAGCAGAGCACCGTACGCCTGACCGAGCGCGAGGCGGACCGGCTGATGCCATGGCTGCTCGCCAATGCAGGCTTCGATCCGGTTGCGGGGGCGCATTTCTTCGAACGCTGGGGCCCGCGCCACGGCGGCTGGATCTTGCGCGCGCGCAGCCATGACGGGTGGGACGAACGGGCCGAATTCATCCTCGCCGAAATCCCGCTGATCGAGGCGCAGCTGGCACAGGGCGACGGGGCCGACTGGGCAACAGGTTTCCGGCGCGAAGAGCTGCCGGGCAAGGATCTCGCCGGGCGCTAGCCAGCGCATTCTACGCTGAGGGGTGGCCCGGATATTCTGCGGTTGCAGAGGCTGCGCCGGTCCTCTCCCCGGCGCGCGAAACCAACCGATCGCCGTGGCCTGCGCAAAAGTTTGTGAGAATGCGACCGGTTGCGCTAAATGGGGGCCATGGCCGTGCTGCCCTATCGCCCCGCCCCGTTCTTCGCGAACAAGAACCGCGCCTTCTGGAACCTGCAATTCGCGGGCTGGGGCGGCGCGATGCTGCTGCGCTGTGTGCAGGGCCTCGTCAACGGGCAGGGCCTCGGCCTGCTGGCGATCGTGCTCCCGGCCACCGTGACCGGCCTGTCGCTCAGCCTCGTGCTGTCGGTGATCTATCGCAACCTGATGGGTCGGCAGCCGCTGGTCACCTGGGGGTTCACCGCAATCGCCCTCGCCATCGCGCTGAGTGCGCTGGTCCTGATCGAGGCATGGGTTGCGGGGCTGTACTATTTCGATCGCGAAACCACGCTGACCCAGCTGTTCTTCCTCTACCTTGCGGTGGAGGGCCCGCTGCTGGGTGCCTGGACCGGGCTCTATTACGCGATCAACTATTTCCTCCAGCTGGAAGAACAGGCCGACAGGCTTGAACGGCTGGAGGCGCAGGCGACCAGCGCGCAGCTGGCGATGCTGCGCTACCAGCTCAACCCGCATTTCCTGTTCAACACGCTCAACTCGATCTCCACGCTGGTGCTGCTCAAGCAGACCGAGCCGGCCAATGCGATGCTCACCCGCCTGTCGCGCTTCCTGCGCCACACGCTGGTCTCGCAGCCGGGCGGCACGGTGACCGTGGCGCAGGAGGTCGAGACGCTGAAACTCTACCTCGATATCGAGCGGATGCGGTTCGAGGAGCGCTTGCAGACCGAATTCGACATCGCGGACGAAGCTGCCGAGGCGTGCCTGCCCTCGCTGCTGCTGCAGCCGCTGGTCGAAAACGCGATCAAATACGCGGTCTCCCCGCTGGAGGAGGGCGCGAAAATCTCGCTCACCGCGCAATTGTCCGGCTCGCGCCTGCGGCTGGTGGTGTCAGACACCGGGCCCGGTCTCAAGACCCCGCTGGATGCCACCGGCACCGGGCTCCCGCGCAGTGACAGCCCCGATTCGACCGGGGTCGGCCTTGCCAATATCCGCAACCGGCTCGCCCAGGCCTATGGCGACAACCACCTGTTCGAAATCCGCTCCCCGGTTCAGGGCGGCTTCACCGTGGTGGTCGAAATACCCTTCGAGCGCGAAGGCGAAGAACCCGCCGCCGCGCTCGTGCCGCCACCCGAGCTGACCACCCATCCCTCGCTTCTTCCGCAAGCGCGGGGCGTACAGCCGGCAGATGGCAGCCAGGAGGCCCGGAAACAGGATGATGGGCGGTCCGTTGATTCACCGGCGTACCCCCGCGCCATGGGCCCCAGCCCGATTGGATAGTGAGAAAAATGACCATCAAGACGATCATCGTGGACGACGAGAAGCTGGCCATTCAGGGCCTACAACTGCGGCTCGAGAAGTTCGAGGATGTCGAGATCATCGACACCTGCTCGAACGGGCGCGAGGCGATCCGCAAGATCAAGACGCTGCGCCCCGATCTCGTCTTCCTCGACATTCAGATGCCCGGGTTCGACGGGTTCGGCGTGGTCCAGGGCGTGATGGATATCGAACCGCCCCTGTTCGTATTCGTCACCGCGTTTCAGGAACACGCGATCCGCGCGTTCCAGGCCAATGCGCTGCATTACCTGATGAAGCCGGTCGATGAGGACAAGCTGGCCGACGTGATCGAGCGGGTGCGCCAGCGGATGACCGAAAAGCGCGGCGCGGACGAGGCGGAAAAGCTGATGAACGTGCTCGCCGAAGTCGCCCCCGAAGCGGCCGAGGAACTGCAGGACGGCGCGGCCGACGGTTCGGACCGGTTCGAGAAGCTGCTCAACGTCAAGGATCAGGGCAAGATCTTCCGCGTCGAAGTCGAATCGATCGAGCATATCGAGGCCGCGGGCGATTACATGTGCATCTATACCGGTGACAACTCGCTGATCCTGCGCGAGACGATGAAGGATCTCGAACGCCGGCTGGACCCGCGCAAGTTTCAGCGCGTCCACCGCTCGACCATCGTCAATCTCGACCAGGTGCGCCAGGTGAAGCCGCACACCAATGGCGAGTGCTTCCTGGTGCTGAGCTCGGGCGCGGAGGTGAAGGTCTCGCGCTCCTACCGCGACGTCGTCGCGCGCTTCGTGCACTAGGCTCTCTGCTCACAAGCACCGCTCGTCCTGAGCTTGTCGAAGGATCGCTTTTCCTTCCTGCGCGGTGCCTTTCAGATAAAAGTGCGGCCCTTCGACAAGCTCAGGGCGAGCGGGAGTGTGTATGGCTTTCCAGATCGCCGGCTTCGACCTCGATGCCTTCGTGCGCGCAACGCTGGCGGAGGATCTGGGCGAAGGCCTGCCCGGCGGCGGGCGCGATGTGACCTCGCAAGCCGTCATCCCGGCGGATGCAAAGTTCACCGGGGTGATGGACAGCCGCGATCCGATCAGCGTGGCGGGACTGCCGATCGCAGCGGCGTTCTTCCGCGCGCTCGACCCGACATGCACGATCGAGCAGCTGGTCGAGGACGGCGCGCAGGTCGCGCCTGGCACCGACCTGATGCGGATCGAGGGCAATGCCCGCGCGCTGCTGACCGCGGAGCGGGCCGCGCTCAACACGGTGCAGCACCTGTCCGGCATTGCCACGCTGGTGCGCAGCTACGTGCAGGCGATGGACAATCCGGAATGCACATTGCTCGACACGCGCAAGACCCTGCCCGGGCTGCGCATGCTCGAAAAATACGCGGTGCGGATGGGCGGCGGGGCGAACCACCGGATGGGCCTGTGGGATGCCGCGATGATCAAGGACAATCACGTCGCGGTGGCCGGATCGGTCGGCGAGGCGGTGCGCCGCGCGCGCGATGCGGGCGTCGCCGACATCATCTGCGAAGTCGACCGGATCGACCAGATCGGGCCCGCACTGGATGCGGGCACAACGCGCCTGCTGCTCGACAATATGGAACCCGATACCCTGCGCGAAGCGGTCGCGCTGGTTGCGGGGCGCGTCCCGACCGAGGCATCGGGCGGGATCAACCTCGACACGATCCGCGCCAAGGCGGCGACCGGGGTCGATTATGTATCGGTCGGGCGGCTCACCCAGAGCGCGCCCGCAGCGGATATCGGGCTGGATTTCACCACCTTGGCGTGAGCCGCGGCTTGCGGAGACCCGCGCCATGCGGCACCTTCGCCCCCTCGGGACACCCAGGGGAGCACATCGGTGAAGCCGCAATCCATCAAACTGTTCGACTATTTCTACCTCGGGTCGATGTTTCTCGGCCTGCTGGCCTTCATCAGCAGCTATCCCACGCTCAAGGCCCAGCTCGCAGCGCAAGGTGCCCAGACCGGCGTCGCCGTGCCGCCGAGCGTGATCTGGATCGGCTATGCCGTCGGCGTGCTGATCGGCCTGCTGCTGTGGTATCTGGTGTCGCAGCGCAGGGTGGTGATCGCCAAGTGGGTGATCGTCGCCTTCTTCCTGTTCTCGCTGATCGGGATGGGCGACTATTTCGGCGGGCCGCTGGTCTTGTCCCGCATTTACGGCCTGGTCGGCCTGCTTGCGCAGGCGCTGGCGGTGGCCATGCTGTTCCGCGGCGATGCGATCCGCTGGCTCAACGACAGGCCGACGGACGACACACCGCCTCCCGCCGCCTGAGCCATGCGGAGAATCGCGCTGGCGCTGGCGCTGGGCGCCGCTCTGACGGGCACCGCCAGCGCGCAGAGCTATCAGTGCACACCGCCGCGCAGCGTCGCGGTGCCCGGTATCGCGCGCGAGGGGCCGACCCGCGCGATGCCGGTTACCGGCTACGTCCTCTCGCTCAGCTGGAGCCCCGAGTTCTGCCGCACCCGCAAGGAATCGCCACGCCATGCGCAGCAATGCTCGGGCCGCAACGGCAGCTTCGGGCTGATCCTCCACGGACTCTGGCCGCAAGGTGCCCGCAGCTGGCCGCAATGGTGCGCCGCGCGGAACGTCCGCCCCACAGGCGCGCAGCTCGCCCGGCAGATGTGCGTTCAGCCCTCCACCAGCCTCGCGATGCGGCAATGGGCCAAGCACGGCAGCTGCATAGCGGACCGGCCCGACCGCTATTTCCGCATCACCCGCATCCTCCACCGCAGCCTCGACTGGCCCGACCTCGATCGCCTCTCGCGCAAGGAGGGGCTGACCGCAGGCGATGTTCGCGAGGCGTGGATGCAGGCCAACACCAACTGGCGGCCCGAGATGATCGCGGTGATGCTCAATGAGCGCGGCTGGCTGGAGGAGCTGCGGCTTTGCTATGGCCGCGACTGGCTTCCGGCGGCATGCAAGCGCTCGGCGCGCGGGGCAGCGGATGATGCTCCGGCGAAGATCTGGCGGGGCCTCTAGCCCCGGCGCTCGCTGAAAAACTCCCGCAGCATCTTCGCCGCCTCTTCCTCCCCCATGCCCGAATAGACCTCTGGCCGATGATGGCATTGCGGGTGGTCGAACACGCGCGCGCCGTGCGCCACCGCGCCGCCCTTGGGATCGGCAGCCCCGTAATACAGCCGCCCGATTCGCGCGTGGGCTATGGCGCCTGCGCACATCGCGCAGGGCTCCAGAGTCACCCACAGGTCGCAGCCCTCGAGTCGCTCCTGCCCCAGCGCCTTCGCTGCGGCGCGCAGCGCGAGCACTTCGGCATGGGCGGTCGGGTCGGCGAGCGTGCGCGGCGCGTTGTGCGCCGAGGCGATCACTTCGCCATCGCGCATAACCACCGCGCCGACCGGCACTTCGCCCGCATCGGCGGCCAGTTGCGCCTGTGCCAGCGCGGCTTGCATCGGATCGGGCAAGGGCCATCGCGTCATGATGAAAAATGCGCTAGAAGCGCAGCGAGCGGCTCGCAAGCGCGAGTCCTTGTTGACGATTCGGCAATTGGCCGCTAAGCGCGGCGACTTTCCGGCACAGACCGATCACCATTTTTGAGAAGAGATAAGCCATGTCGCGCATCTGCGAACTGACCGGCAAGGGTCGCCAGGTCGGCCACAATGTCAGCCACGCGAACAACAAGACCAAGCGTGTCTTCCTGCCCAACCTCCAGAACGTCACTCTGATGAGTGAAAAACTGGACCGCAGCTTCAAGTTCCGCGTCTCGACGCAGGGCCTGCGTTCGGTCGAGCACAATGGCGGTCTCGACAACTGGCTGCTGAAGACCAAGGACGAGAAGCTCTCGGCCCGTGCGCTCAAGGTCAAGCGCGAGCTCAAGAAGGCGGCTGCACCCGCCGCCTGAGCCGTTCGGCTTTCACATTCGAATCAGGTCGGGCGCGTTCGCAGGTTGCTGCGAAACGCGCCCTACGTATGTCTGCAAGACACGCGCTGCTGTCCTACATCGCGCGCCCGCGCTAGCCTGGCGCGGCTCTTTCACATCGTCGGTCCACCCGCGGGATTTACGCCAACAGCGGGCGAGGTTTTTCAGCCCCTGGACTGTGTGTCAGGTGTGTCAGGGCTTAGGCGGCAAGGGCGATTCGGCCCTCGCGCCGTCAGTCGGGCATCGACCCCACGAACAGCAGCGGGTCGAGCCGCGAATCCTGCCATTTGAGGCTCCAGTGCAGATGGGGGCCGGTCGCTCGGCCGGTCGCGCCGATCGTGCCGAGATACTGGCCCTGCTTCACCCGCTGCCCCTCGCGCACGACGATGGTCGCGGAATGCAGGAAGGCGCTGTTCAGCCCCATCCCGTGGTCGATCATCAGCAGCCGCCCTTCCAGCGTGAAGGGGTCCTGCGCGACCAGCGTGACCACCCCGTCGGCAGGCGCGACGTAAGGCACGCCTGCGCCCGGCGCGATGTCGAGGCCGGAGTGATAGGGGCCGGGCTTGCCCTGATAGACCCGCTGCGAACCGAATCGGCCGGAAATGCGCCCGGTGACCGGCCAGATGAAGTCCTGCCGCCAGCCGTCCGCCCCGGTCTGCTTTGCGCGCGCGGCGACGATCTGCGCCAGTTCGCCCTCGCGCAGCCGCTGGAATTCCGCGCTGCTCCGCCCGGCACGATAGGGTGCGTTGATATATTCGAGCTGCCAGTCGCGTGGGCGGATGGTCAGCGGGCTGGAGATGGTGCGCCCATCCTCCAGCGTCGCGACCAGCTGCGTCTGCGGGCCCTGATCGCGATCGAACGCGGCGAAGAAATTGCCATCCTCGTCGAACCGCAGCGACTGCTCGCCCAGCCGCGCGCTGCGCGTGTTGCTGGGCACTTGCCCGCGTATCCAGCCGCCCTGCTCCAGCTCCCCGCGAAAGGCGAAGGTGGTGCGGGCAGGCGTGGGCGCCGGCGTCGGCGTGGCGACAGGCTTGGGTGTCGGGCCCGGGCTCGGGCTCGGCGCGACGACGGGCTGGACGACTTCGCGCGGCCCTCCGGTATCGCCGGGTGCCGAGCAGCTGCCGAGCAGGATCGCGAGCGAAGCACCGGTCGCGGCGGCAAGCTTCGTGGACTGCAAGCTCACACCTGGCCGGTCAGGCGGCGGGTCGCGATCTCGCAGCTCGCGTAGGGCTCCTGATGCTCCGCGCTCCAGTAGCGCAGGGTGTCGAGCGGGATCGGCTCGCCAGTCACCGCGCAGGGGACGAAGCGCCCGTTGCGGATCACGCGGAAGGAGTTGGGGCCATAGTGAAGCTTGGCAGGCTGATCGCTGGAAGTGGTAAGCATGGCCGCAATATAGCGATCCTGCGCCGCCGAAACACCCTCTTCAGAACAGGTCGCCCTGCCCCGAGGGCGGCGGGGGGCTCTTCCGCCTGGGCTTTGGGGCAGGGGCGGGCGTTGCGGGTGGTGGCGGCGCATCGCCAGTGCTTGCCGCAACCCGCCCGTCGGCGAACTTGAGGCTGAGCGTGCCTGCCGCGCGCGCATCCCCGGCACTGCGGACCAGCGCGCCCTGCCCGTCGAACACCATCGCATAGCCGCGCCCCAGCGGCGCATCGGGGTCGAGCGAGCGGAGCATCGCGACATTTGCCGCCAGTCGCTCGGTCGCGCGGGCGTGGCGGGTGGTCAGCGTGGCGGGCATCAGGCGGACATGCTCCAGCCGCTCGCGCGCCTGGCCGAGCCGCCAATTCAGCGTCGCCGGGCTCAGCCGCGCCGCCGCTTCGCCGAGCGTGGCGCGGCCGATCGCGACCCGGTCGACCAGCGCGCGGCGGTGGCGTTCAGTCGCATCGTCGAGCGCCTGGGCAGCCGCCTGCAGCAGCGCGTCCGGCCTGGGCAGTCGCTGCGAACAGGCCTCCAGCCGCTCTCGCCCCAGAGCCACGGGCCGCGTCGCGCAGCGCATCTGCCGCGCACCGAGATCGGCGATCCCTGCCGCCAGTTCGGCGCGCACCGGCACCGCGCGTTCGGCGGCGGCGGTGGGGGTGGGCGCACGGTGGTCGGCGGCGAAATCGGCGAGCGTGGTGTCGGTCTCGTGTCCTACCGCGGAGATCACGGGTATCTCCGATTCGGCGATCGCGCGGACCACCTCTTCCTCGTTGAAGGCCCACAAATCCTCAATCGAGCCGCCCCCGCGCGCGACGATCAGCAGGTCGGGCCGCGCAATCGCACCGCCGCGTTCAAGCGCGTTGAACCCGCGCACGGCGGCGCTCACCTGCCCCTTCGCGGTCTCTCCCTGCACCACCACGGGCCACACGATCACGTGGCTCGGAAAACGGTCCGACAGGCGATGGAGGATGTCGCGAATCACCGCGCCGGTGGGCGAGGTGACCACGCCGATCGTGCGCGGCAGAAAGGGCAGCGGCTTCTTGCGCGCATCGGCAAACAGCCCCTCAGCCTCCAGCCGCGCCTTGGTCTTCTCCAGCAGCGCGAGCAGCGCGCCCTCGCCCGCCAGTTCCATCCGCTCGATCACGATCTGGTACTTGGAGCGCCCGGCATAGGTGGTGACCTTGCCGCTGGCGATCACCTCGACCCCGTCCTCGGGCCGGAAAGCGAGGCGCGGAGCCGCGCTCTTCCACATCACCCCGTCGATCACCGACTTGTCGTCCTTGAGGCTGCAATAGAGGTGGCCCGAAGCCGCCCGCTTCACCCCCGACAGCTCGCCGCGAATGCGGACGAAGCCGAAGCGATCTTCCACCACGCGCTTGAGGCTGCGCGAGAGATCGCTAACGCTCAGCGGCTCGGAATTGTCGCCCGGTCTGCTGTTCGCTAGCAGCGAAGGGTCAGCATCGTCGGAATAGGAAGCGCTCATGAATATCCTTCTGCTCGGATCGGGGGGCCGCGAACATGCGCTGGCGTGGAAGCTGGCCGCCGCGCGCTCGTGCACCATGCTCTACGCCGCGCCGGGCAACCCGGGCATCGCCGATCACGCGGACATTGTCGCGCTCGACGCCAGCGATCACAAGGCCGTGATCGGCTTTTGCCACGAGAAGGGCATCGACCTCGTCGTGGTCGGCCCCGAAGCACCGCTGGTCGCGGGGCTGGCGGACGATCTGCGCGGCGAGGGCATCGCGGTGTTCGGCCCCGGCAGGGCCGCCGCCCAGCTCGAAGGCAGCAAGGGCTTCACCAAGGATCTGTGCGCGCGCGCGAACATCCCCACCGCGCGGTACGAGCGGGCGACCTCGCTCGAAGCGGCATGGGGCGCGCTCAAGCACTTCAACGCGCCCTTCGTGCTCAAGGCGGACGGGCTTGCGGCGGGCAAGGGCGTGGTGATCGCCGAGACGCGCGAGGACGCGCAGCACGCGCTGTCCGAAATGTTCGACGGGAGGTTCGGCTCGGCCGGCTCCGAAGTCGTGATCGAGGAGTTCATGCGCGGCGAGGAGGCAAGCTTCTTCGCGCTGACCGATGGCGAGACCATCCTCCCCTTCGGCTCCGCGCAGGATCACAAGCGGGTGGGCGAAGGCGATACCGGCCCCAACACCGGCGGCATGGGCGCCTACAGCCCCGCCCCGGTGCTGACCGAGGATCTGGTCGACCGCGCGATGCGTGAGATCGTGGTCCCCACCGTGCGCACGCTGGGCGCAGAGGGGATGCCCTATTGCGGCGTGCTCTATGCCGGGCTGATGCTGACCGACGAAGGCCCCAAGCTGGTCGAGTACAATATCCGCTTCGGCGATCCCGAGTGCCAAGTGCTGATGATGCGCTTCGAAGGCGATCTGCCTGCGCTGCTGATGGCCTGCGCGACCGGCGACCTGTCGAAGGCCGATCCGGTGCGCTTCTCCGACGACACCGCACTGACCGTGGTGATGGCGGCAGAGGGCTATCCGGATACGCCCAAGAAGGGCGGCGTTATCGAGCTGGGCGATGCCGAGTCTGACGGCGCGAAGGTCTTCCACGCGGGCACCGCGCGGGGTGAGGACGGCGCGCTGGTCTCCAGCGGCGGGCGTGTGCTCAACGTGACCGCACGCGGGAGCAACGCAACGCAGGCACAAGCAGCCGCCTACAAGGCCGTCGACGCAATCACCTTCCCCGACGGCTTCTGCCGCCGCGATATCGGCTGGCGGGAGGTAGAGCGGGAGAAGGGAACCGTCGGATAAAAGACTGCCCCCCTAATTGCCGTGGGCGTGCTTCCACTCTAATTCAATGCAATGACGAAGCTTGCCTCTCGACTGGCAGCGATTGCATTCGCAATCGCCTTCAGTCTTGCGACTGTACTAGGCGCATTGACAATCGCTCGCAGCGCGACCTTGCGCTATTCGGAGCTTGCCGACGAAAAGTGGCCATTGCTGTTCAATGTCGTGTGGGTAGCGTTCCCGTTTCTCGTATTCACGATTGCGGGCATTGAACGCCGCACTCCGTGGCTCTTCGCACTGGTTTCGACACTCGGCGCGTGGGGAACGTTTGCGGTCTCGGCACGAAATGGCTCGGGCGATGCCAATATCGGGATAGGCTTGCTGATGCTTGTCTCACCCTTCGCGATCACGGCACTGGCGCTGCTAATCGATCGGATAAGAGCGAGAGCCTGAGACCCAATTGCCAAGTTGATCTCGCTGTAGTCCTTACCCCAGCCGCTTCGCCACCAGCGCCTGCAAATCCGCCTCGGGCCGGGCGCCCCAGTGCGAGATGACCTCGCCGGCTGCCACGGCACCACGGATCAGCGATTCTTCCAGCGAGGCATCGCGGCAATAGCCCGAGAGGAAGCCGGCGGCGAAGAGGTCGCCTGCGCCGGTCAGGTCCTGCACCTTCTCGACCGGCTCGGGCTTCACGCTCGCGCGCTCATCGCCACGGGCGGCAACCGCGCCTTTGGGCCCGCAGGTCATCACCACCAGCGGCACGTCGTTGGCGAGGCTTTCGAACGCGGTGTCGGGGTCGGAGCCTTCGAGGATGCCCGCCTCTTCCTCGTTCACGAACAGGATGTCGATCAGCCCGTCATTGATCAGCGCGCGGAAATCGCCGCCGTGCATGTGGACGCAGAAGTCCGCGCAGGTGGCGAAGGCGATCTTCACGCCCGCATCGCGCGCCACGCCGATTGCGCGCTTCATCGCCTCGCGCGGTTCAGTCGGGTCCCACAGGTAGCCTTCGAGGAACAGCACCTTCGTGCTGCGGATCAGATCGTCGTCGATCGCTTCGGCGGGCAGGAACTGCGATGCGCCGAGCGAGGTGTTCATCGTCCGCTCCCCATCCGGGTCGACGAGAACGAGGCAGCGGCCGGTCGGCGGCTCGCTTTCCTTGTCGCTGTAGGGGCGCGCAGGCGTATCGAAGCTGACGCCCACGGAGGTGAGGTCGTGGCGGTAGATCTCGCCCAGCTGGTCGTCCGCGACCTGGCCGATGAAGGCGGTCTTAAGGCCCAGCATGGTCGCACCCGCCAGCGTGTTGGCCGCCGCGCCGCCGGAGATTTCTTTGGTCTGGCCCATCTTGCCGTAGAGATCGACCGAACGTTCCGCGTCGATCAGCCGCATCGAGCCGGCGGGCAATTCCTCTTCTTTCAGGAATTCGTGGCTGACCGGGGCGATGACGTCGACGATGGCGTTGCCGATGGCGATGACGTCGAATTTGGGGTCGGCCATGATAGGGGCGGTCTCCTGTAGGGAATGCAAGCAATGCGTTGATGTTGGTGGGGGGCCTAGCGATGAAGCGAGCCAAGGCCAAGCCGGTGATCGCGCTGCGGCGATTGACTTGGCGCCATCGCCAACGGAAAAAGGCCCGCCCGATGACATCGCTCCCCTCCTCTCTCGCCCGCGCCTTCGCCCAACTCGCGGACCCCCGCGTGCTGTGGCTGCTGATCAAGTCGCTGCTGGTGACGGTGCTGCTGTTCGCCTTGCTGGGGGTGGCGGTCTATTTCGGGCTCGCCTGGCTGCTCGACCGCGGACTCGGCGCGCTGGTCGATGCCAACCTGCCACCCGATGTCGCGAGCGCGCTGGCCACGATCGGCACGCTGCTGACGGTGGTGCTGGGTGGGTGGCTGCTGTTCCGCGTGACCGCGCTGGCCGCGATCCAGTTCTTCGCCGACGACGTGGTCGAGGCGGTCGAGGCGCGCTATTACCCAGAGGCGCTGGAGAGCGCGCGGCGGATCGGCTTTGCGGAGAGCATGTGGATCAGCTTGAAGGGCGCGGTGCGGGTGATCCTGGTCAACCTGCTGATCCTGCCGCTGGCGCTGGTGCTGCTGGTGACCGGCTTCGGCACGGTGGTCCTGTTCGCGCTGGTCAATGCCTGGCTGCTGGGGCGCGAACTGCGCGACATGGCGTGGCTGCGCCATCGCAAGGATTCGGACGAGGAACCGCCGATCGGCCGCGGCACGCGTTTCGCGCTGGGGCTGATCATTGCCGGGATGCTGACCGTACCCGGGCTCAATTTCATCGCGCCGATCATTGGCGCGGCCGCTGCAACCCATCTCGTTCAAGGACGCATGCGCGATGCCTGATCTTCCCAAGACCCTACTCGGCTTCGCGCTGCTGCCGCTGGTCGCCGCCTGCGCCGCGCCGGGTGCACCTGCGCCGCGCACCGGCCAGCCGAGCGTACCGCGCACCAGCGGCCCGCCGCCCCGGACCACGCCGATCCCGCCGAGCGAACCCAGGCCGAGCGTGCCCGGCGCGTTCATCGCGCCCAAGGTGATGAACGACCCCGCGCTGTCCTTCGTGATCGGATCGCGGGCGAGCCAGCTGGAACAGATCTTCGGCCAGCCCCGGCTGGATGTTCTGGAAGGGGATGCGCGCAAGCTGCAATTCGCAGGCGAGCAATGCGTGCTCGACGTGTTTCTCTACCCGCTATCGCCCGGCGCAGAGCCGACCGCGACCTATGTCGACGCCCGCCGCGCGAGCGATGCGCTGGATGTGGACCGGGGCGCCTGCGCCAAGGCGCTGCGGCGCTAGCGCGTCAGCCTTTTCGGAAATCGAGCGGGGCTTCGGCCCCACCCTGCATGGGCAACGGTCCGCGCGGTGGCACTGCCGGGACGGGCGTTCCTGCCTCAGGTGGCTTGCGACGCCGTTTCGGCTGCCGGTTCTGGAACAGCCAGGGGGCCTGCTCTTCCATCGAGATGCGGCTCTGCCTGCTGCGAAGGCCGTGAACGACCGCAAGCGCGACCATTCGAGCAACGATTTTGGCGGCTGGGTTCATCTGCCCCCTATACCATGAAGCTCTCGCCGCAGCCACACGCGCCCTTGGCGTTGGGATTCTCGAACACGAACCCGGCGGAGAAATCGTCCTCCACCCAGTCCATCACGCTGCCGACGAGGTAGAGGACCGAGGCTCCGTCGATGTAGAAGGTGCCGCCAGGGGTCTCGATCTTCTCGTCGAAACCCTGTTCCTCGTTCACATAGTCGACCGAGTAGGCGAGGCCCGAGCACCCGCGTCGGGGCGTCGAGAGCTTGACTCCGATCGCATCGTCGGGTGCCTTCGCCATCAGGTCGGCCACGCGCTGCTCAGCGGCGGGCGTCAGTGTGACGGCGGCAGGCCGTTCGCGAGTTTTCGTAGCCATATCGATCAATCCCAACTCGTCCGAAGTATCACTTCGGACGACAGTTTATAGCATTCCCAGTTCGAGCCGCGCTTCGTCGGTCATCTTGTCCGGGCCCCACGGCGGGTCCCACACCAGATTGACCTCGGCATCGCGCACGCCGGGGACGGAGCCGGTGCGGATCTCGACCTCGGCGGGCATGGATTCGGCCACCGGGCAGTGCGGCGTCGTCAGCGTCATGGTGACGACCACGTCCTTGTCCTCGGAGACTTCGACGCCGTAGATCAGGCCCAGATCGTAGATATTGACCGGGATTTCGGGGTCGTAGATTTCCTTGAGCGCGGCAATCACCGCTTCCTGCAAGGCCCCGCCCGCACCCGTCTCGCTCGACGCTTCGGGCTTCTTCTTGAGGAAGCCGTCGAGATAGTCGCGCTTGCGCGCAAGCTTCTCGCCGGCAGTTTCTTCATCCGGATCGACCGCGTCTTCCACCCGCGCGCGAGGTGGCTTGCTCGCGACCATCTGCTCGGTCGGCGAAGGGGCCGCGATGTAATCTTTTTCTTCGTCGCTCATCCTGCGTTCCTCAGGCGAAAATCTTCAGCGTGCGGTCGATCCCGCGCATCAGCGCGGCGATGTCACTCTCGTCGGAGTAGACCCCGAAGCTGGCGCGCGCCGTTCCCGGCACGCCGAGGTGGTCCATCAGCGGCTGGCAGCAATGGTGGCCGGCACGGATCGCCACGTTCTCTTCATCCAATATGGTGCCCAGATCGTGCGGGTGAACCCCCGGCAGCTCGAACGACACGATGCCGAGCGCATCTTCGGGCCCGAACAGGCGCACGCCCTGGATGCGGCCGAGCTCCTCGCGCAGCTGGCGGACCAGCGCGCGTTCGTGCGCTTCGATGGTCTCGCGGCCGATCTGATCGATGAAGTCGCAGGCTTCGGCAAAGGCATAGGCCTCGGCGATCGCGGGCGTGCCCGCCTCGAAACGCTGCGGCGGCGGGGCGTAGGTGGTTTCGGCAAAGGTGACCTTGTCGATCATCGAACCACCGCCCTGCCATGGGGGCATCTCCTCGAGCAGCGCCTTGCGGCCCCACAGCGCGCCGACGCCGGTCGGGCCGTACATCTTGTGCGCGCTCATCGCGTAGAAGTCGCAGCCGATCTCGTCGACATATACCGGCAGGCGCGGCGCGGCCTGGCATCCGTCGAGCAGCAGCTTCGCGCCGACCGAATGCGCCAGATCCGCCGCGCGAGGCGCGTCGAGCACCGAGCCGAGCACGTTGGAGACATGCGCGAAGGCGACCATTTCGTGCTCGGGCGTGAGCATCTTTTCCGCCGCGTCGAGATCGATCCGGCCGTCTTCGGTCAGCGGGCAGACGTCGACCTGCCAGCCCGCGAGCTGCCAGGGCACGATATTGGAATGATGCTCCAGCTGGCTGAGCAGCACGCGGCCTTTCTTCGGGTAGCTATAGGCGACGAGGTTGATCGCCTCGGTCGCGCCGCGGGTGAAGATAAGCTCGTCCTGCGAGGCGCTGATGAAGGCGGCAACCCGGCGGCGCGCCGCCTCGTAGCCCATCGTCATCCTGGCCGAGCGGGAATAGACCCCGCGATGGACTGTGGCGTAGCCCTCGCCCAGCGCCCAGGCCATCGAATCGAGCACGATCTGCGGCTTCTGCGCGGTCGCGGCGCTGTCGAGGTAATGCCACGGCTTGCCATCCTCGGTGACCATGCCGGGGAATTCAGCCTTGTCGCCAGGTGTCGCCTCGGAGGCGGAAATCTTGAGCGCTTCGGTCATGCGCCGCGCTCGTCGAGCTTGGTGAGAGCCTTTTCCAGCAGCGCCTCGCGCGTGGCTTCGTCCGCCAGTTCGCGCGTGGCATCGCCGATGAAGGCCTGTACCAGCAGGCGGCGGATCGTCTCGGGCGGCAGGCCGCGCGCGGCCATGTAGAAGCGCGCGGACTCATCCAGCTGGCCCACGCTCGCGCCATGCGCGCACTGCACGTCGTCGGCATAGATTTCGAGCTGCGGCACGCTGTTCACGCTCGCGCCCTTTTCCAGCAGCAGGCCCTTGAAGCTCTGCGCCGCGTCGGTCTTCTGCGCATCGCGCACGACGTCGATCCGGCCGAGGAAATTGCCCGTGCCCTTGCCCCAGTGGACGCTGCGCACGGTCTGGTTGCTGGTCGCGCCGGGCTTTTCATGGGCCATGCGGGTGACGATCTCGCGGGTGGTGTCGCCACCGCCCAGCGTAATTCCGCCAAGCTCGAAATGCGCGCCTTCGGCCAGCGTCACGACGACTTCCAGCCGCCCCAGTTGGCCGCCAGCCACCAGCGCGGCGAGTTCGGCGCGAGCGTTCTTTTCGAGCACGATCCGCAGGCGGCGCATCTCCAGGCCCCCATCCTTGTCCGCACCGCCGTCGAGCACGATCAGGTCGGACCACGTCTCACCCTCGGCCACGCGGACATCTTCCCACGCCTCGAACGTGTCGGGCGCGGTATCCTGCAGCGCGCCGATATCGGAATAGCGCCAGGCTTCGTCGCGGTTCGTTGGAAGGAGCGCTGCTTCAGGCATCTGCCATCACCGCGTCGTAACCTTCGCGCTCCAGATCGGTCGCCAGTTCCGGCCCGCCGGTCTTGACGATGCGTCCCTTGCTGAGGATCGAGACCCGATCGGGCTGCACCACGTCGAGCAGGCGCTGGTAGTGGGTGATCAGCAGCACGCCCTTTTCCGGGTTGCGCATGATCGCGTTGATCCCGTCGCCGACCACGCGCAGCGCATCGATGTCGAGGCCGGAGTCGGTCTCGTCCAGCACCGCGAAGGCGGGATCGAGAATGCCCATCTGGACCATCTCGGCACGCTTCTTCTCGCCGCCGGAAAAGCCGACGTTCACGTTGCGCTTGAGCATCTCCATGTCGAGCTTGAGCAGCCCGGCCTTTTCCTTGGCCAGCTTGAGGAAGTCGCCGCCGGTCATCGCCTCTTCGCCGCGCGCACGGCGCTGCGCGTTGAGCGCCTCGCGCAGGAACTGGATGTTGGAGACGCCGGGAATCTCGACCGGGTACTGGAAGCCAAGGAACAGTCCCGCCGCCGCCCGCTCGTGCGGGTCCATCGCGAGCAAGTCCTGCCCGCGGAAAATGACCGAGCCTTCGGTCACTTCGTATCCGGGTCGCCCGCCGAGTACATAGGCAAGCGTCGACTTGCCCGCGCCGTTGGGCCCCATGATAGCGTGCACCTCGCCCGCGTTCACGGTGAGCGTGAGGCCGTCGAGGATCTTCTTGCCCCCCCCATTTTCGGAGGCGATTTCGGCGTGGAGGTTATCGATCTGGAGCATAGCTTAAAGGGTTCTCAATCCGGTGAAATTGGCGATCGCACGGGCGATCTCGTCGTTGAGCTGGAGGATGGCGCTCTGCCTGGCCTGCTCCGCCTCGTCGCCGGTCAGGCCTTGCGTGGCATCCGTGATGCGATTGTCGGCAACACGGTCGATCTGCGGTTTGCACAGCGCTCTCACCGCAACCACCGCAGCGCGCAGACCCGTACGCGGGGCACCTCCCGCGCCGGCTTGCAGGCATCCGCGCAAGCGGGTTTCGGCCTGCGCAGGGCTCAGCGTCTCCTGCGCGGAAATGGGCACGGTCAGCAGCAGCCCGGCGAGGATGGCGCAGGCGATCTTCAAGGGCGTGCCACCCGGTTGGGGGGATTGATCGCGATCAGCGTGGCGAGCAGCGCCAGCACCGCGGGTGCGTAAAGGGAAACGAGGTTCTGCGTCTGCGCCGGGCCGGTGCCGCCGTCCCACGCAATCACGTTCTGCGCCGAAAGCTGCGCGGCCCAAGCGAGCCACAGCGCGAGCGCGCTCAGCGCGGCGCCGACGTGGAGCAGTTCGTTGCGCTCGTCGGACGGATGCACGGCAGGGCGTGCAGCGCGGGTCTGCATAAGGGGCGCGGGTTGCGGCGCGCGCGAAGTCGCCAGCCTGGCAAGCTTGCGCGCTTCCAGACGGGTGCGCGTAGTGGTCCACGGTGTGGCCGTGCCATTGATCGCAGCGTCCAGATCGCGGCGCAGAGTGCGGGCGAGCGGCGCGAGCCGGGGTGCGTCGGAGGTCAGCACCTCCCGCGCGAGCGCCTGCATCGCGAGCAGGTCGCGGCTCGCATCGGCCACCTCTGCGTGGGCGAGAATTTCGAGCCTATCCATCGCGCCGCCCCCGGTCGCTCCTGCCCCGGTTGTTTGGGCGTGGCGGGCCATTCCCGTCGCGGTCGTAGCGCGGCTTGGTCTGGCGCGGATTAGCCTCTTCGTGACGGCGGCGCGCTTCCTTGCGGTCGGCGATGGCGGCGCGCATTTCCTGCGTCAGCGTGGCCAGCACCGCATCGATATCGGCGAGGATATCGGCTGCGGGCACGTGGACCACGCGGATGCCGACCGCTTCCAGGCTCTTGTCACGTCGGGTCGCGATGGCGGGCTCGACACCCTCCTCGTCGATCAGGATCGCGAGGCCCATATTGTGCGAGTTGAAATCGACGATCGCGCTGCCGACCACCGCGAAGCGGGTGAAGGAATAGCGCCCGAAATCGGCCTTGGAGAACTTCTCGGCCAGCGCCTTGTGCGCCGGGCTCGCATGGCGACGCATCTCGCGCGCACGATCGTGCAGCGCGTCGAGGCGCTTCTCCGAGATTTCCCACCCGCGGCCCTTGCGCTTGACGGCGGGGGCGGTGGAGTCCTCGGATGCGGGGCGGAGGTTGAGGGTTTTGCGGTCAGTCATATTGTGCTCGCCGAGAACGCATCCAGATTAGAAGTGAGGCCGCAGGCAGACCGATAATGGCTGCCCAAGCCCCTGCTTCAGTGAATGGCTGAGGAGTGGACCCAAATGTATAGTAGCCCATCAGCCAAAGTAGCGAGATCGGGCCGAGCACGATCCAGACGGTGATCAAAACTCCGATCAGTCGAAGGCTCATGCTACGCCCCCTTCGGAGCAGAGTGCCACATCATCATCAACATAACCGTCACCCCGGACTTGATCCGGGGTCCCGATGACTTTTGCGCCGCGCTGGAAGAAGCGGGATCCCGGCTCGGGGGCCGGGATGACGAGGGAGGTAAGGGATGTGCTCACCCCACGCTCCCTTCGAGCGAAATCGCCAGCAGCTTCTGCGCCTCGACCGCGAATTCCATCGGCAGCTCTTTCAGCACTTCCTTGGCGAAGCCGTTAACGATCAGCGCGATCGCCGCTTCCTCGTCCAGCCCGCGCTGCTGCGCGTAGAAGAGCTGGTCGTCGGAGATCTTGGAGGTGGTCGCCTCGTGCTCGATCTGCGCGGTGGGGTTTTTCACCTCGATATAGGGCACGGTGTGCGCGCCGCACTTGTCGCCCAGCAGCAGCGAATCGCACTCGGTGCGGTTGCGCACCCCTTCCGCATTGGCGGCCACGCGGACCAGCCCGCGATAGGTGTTGTTGCTCTGCCCGGCGCTGATCCCCTTGGAGATGATCGTCGAGCGGCTGCCCTTGCCGTTGTGGATCATCTTGGTTCCGGTATCGGCCTGCTGGTGGTTGTTGGTGACCGCGACCGAGTAGAACTCGCCTACGGAGTTTTCACCGTTGAGCACGCAGCTGGGGTACTTCCACGTCACCGCAGAGCCGGTCTCGACCTGCGTCCAGCTGATCTTGCTGCGCGCGCCCTGGCACAGCCCGCGCTTCGTGACGAAATTGTAGATCCCGCCGACGCCTTCGGAATTGCCGGGATACCAGTTCTGCACGGTCGAATACTTGATCTCGGCATCGTCCATCGCGACCAGCTCGACCACGGCGGCATGGAGCTGGTTCTCGTCGCGCATCGGCGCGGTGCAGCCTTCGAGATAGCTGACGTAGCTGCCCTTTTCGGCAACGATCAGCGTGCGTTCGAACTGGCCCGTATTCTCCGCATTGATGCGGAAATAGGTGGAGAGCTCCATCGGGCAGCGCACGCCTTCGGGGATGTAGACGAAGGTGCCGTCGCTGAAGACCGCGCTGTTGAGGCACGCGAAGTAGTTGTCGTTCTGCGGCACGACCCGCCCGAGCCACTTCTTGACCAGCTCCGGATGCTCGCGGATCGCCTCACTGATCGAAAGGAAGATCACCCCCGCCTTCTGCAATTCCTCACGGAAGGTGGTGGCGACGCTGACGCTGTCGAACACCGCATCCACCGCGACCTTGCGCGCGCCCTTCACCCCGGCGAGCACTTCCTGCTCCGCCAGCGGGATGCCGAGCTTGTCGTAGACCGACTTGATCTCGGGATCGAGCTCGTCGAGGCTTTCGAGCTCTTCCTTCTTCTTGGGCGCCGCGTAGTAATACGCGTCCTGATAATCGATCGCCGGATAGCCGATCTTCGCCCAGTCCGGCTCGGTCATGGTCAGCCACTTGCGGTAGGCCTTGAGCCGCCATTCGAGCATCCACTCGGGCTCTTTCTTCTTGGCCGAGATGAACCTGACGGTGTCTTCGCTCAGCCCCTTGGGCGCGTAGTCGGTCTCGATATCCGAATGCCAGCCGAACTCGTAGTCGGCGGCTTTCGCGGCGGCTGCCTTTGCCTCCGCGTCCTGCTCGGGCTGCTTGAGGTCGATTGCTTCGTTCATGCCACTTCTTTCTGTGCAGGTACTGCGCCCGCAATTTTCGCCAGCGAAACCCCGGCCAGCGCGCCGCGCACCGCGGCATTGACCACCGGCCAGTGCGGCTTGACGCTGCATTCGTGCTCGACTGCGCAATCGCCGGTGTCGATGCAACTGACGAGCGCGATAGGCCCTTCGATCGCCTCGACGATGTCGGCCATGCTGATCGCCGCCGCAGGCCGACCGAGCTGGAGCCCGCCGCCCGCGCCTCTGGTGGAGCGGAGCAGGCCAGCCGCGCTCAGCTTGCTGACGATCTTCTGCGCGGTCGGCACGGGAATGCCGGTTTCCTGCGCCAGATCGGCCGAGGACACGCGCCCGCCGCCGCATTTGCGGGCGGTCGCGGCCATGATCACGATGGCGTAGTCGGCAAGGTTGCTGAGGCGCATGCCAGCCAATTCGGACTAAATCAGTCCGATTTCAACCAAAACCCGACTCTTGCGAGTCGTTCTTAGCTTTTCGCTCGCCCATCCGGGCGAGCATCCTCCCTGCTATTTCCTCCGCTTCGCTCCGGAGCAGGTCCGGACGGGCTGTCGCCCTTGCCTCGCGCTGGTCGCGCTCGGAAAGGCTCAGCCTATTGCACCGAAGCCACGGCGGCACCGGCGCTGCGCGCAGCAACCCACGCCTCGACATTCTCCTCCAGAATATCGAGCGGCACCGGCCCGGGCAGCAGCACGGCATCGTGGAATTCGCGGATGTCGAAATCCTCGCCCAGCTCGGCGCGGGCCTGCTCGCGCAGCTCCATGATTTTCAGCTTGCCGATCATGTAGGCGGTCGCCTGGCCGGGATAGACGACATAGCGCTCGATCGCCTTGCGGATGTCGCCATCCGGGTTGGGCGTGTTGTCCTTGAGGTACTGGATCGCCTGCTCGCGGCTCCAGCGCTTGGAGTGGATGCCGGTGTCGACCACCAGCCGGCACGCGCGCCACAGCTCCATCTGCAAGCGCCCGAAATCGGCATAGGGATCGGTGTAGAAGCCCATGTCCTTGCCCAGCTCCTCCGAATAGAGGCCCCAGCCTTCGGTATAGGCGGTCACCCCGCCGAAGCGGCGAAAGGGCGGCACGTCGCCCAGCTCGGTCTGGATCGTGCGCTGGAGGTGATGGCCGGGCAGCCCTTCATGATAGGCGAGCGCCTCCAGCTCATTCTTGCTCATGTCCTTCAGGTTATAGAGGTTCACGTAATAGGTGCCGGGGCGCGAGCCGTCGGGTGCGGGGCTCTGGTAGAAGGCTTTCCCCGCGCTCTTTTCGCGGAACGCCTCGACCGGCTTGACCTGCAGCGGGGCCTTGGGAAGCGTTGCGAAGAACTCCGGCAGCTTCGCCTCCATCGCATCCAGCCGCGCCTGCGCATCGGCCAGATAGGCCTCGCGCGTGTCGTAATAGAAGCGATCGTCGGTGCGGGTGAATTCGAAGAATTCCTGCAAGCTCCCCTCGAACCCGACCTGGTCCATGATCGCGCGCATCTCGTCGTGAATCCGCGCGACATTCTCCAGCCCGATCCGGTGGATCTGGTCGGCGGTCAGGTCTGTCGTGGTGTAGTTCTTGAGCAGCGCGGCGTAATACGCCTCACCCTCTGGGAAGCGCCAGATTCCGTCATCGGTCGGCGCGATGGCTTGTTGGCGCTTCATTTCGGCGAGCAGGCGCTGGTAGGCGGGCACGGCGCTGGCGTTCCACGCCTTGATTGCTGCTGCTTCGAGCGCGGCAGTATCTGCGGCAGACAGGTCGAGCGCTTCGACCTTCCCCCGGAAATCCTCCAGCACCGCGCTGTTTTCACCCGCGTCGAGCAGGTTGCGAACATCCGAGATGACATAGGGATAGACCCAGTCGGGCGGCATCACGCCCGCATCGGCCCGCTCGCGCGATTGGGCGGTCAGCGTGTCGATCACATCGCCCAGCCCATCGATCCGCGAGACATAGTCGGCCGCCTGATCGGCATTCTGCACCGCATGGATATTGATCAGGAAGGCGGGGAGCTGGCTCTGCGCGCCACTCATCTGGTCGAAGATGTAGCCATAGTCGCGGTACGGGAAGAGCGAGGCGGAGCGTTTCGCCATCGCGTCGAACAGGCGGTAGGACAGCGCATCCTGCGGCGAGAGCGCGGCGACATCATACCCCTCCCGCATGGCCGCTGCAGTGTCCTGCAACAGCGCCTGTTCGCGCACTTCCGCCTGATCGGAGAAATCGCCCCAGGTGCCGTAATCCTCGTCGCGAATCCCGCGATAGGCCTTGGTCAGCGGTGACATTTCCAGCTGCGCCGCGTCGTACCGATCGAACAAAGTGTCGATATCCGCCGGAACCTGCGCGGCCGGCGCCTCCACATTCGCGACCGGCGCGGTGCCGGTCTCGGTCTGCGTGGTGGTGCAGGCGGCGAGGCCCAGGCTCGCGAGCAGGACGATGGCGGTCTGGCCCGGGATGCGGGTGATGGTCATGCGGCGTCTCCCCAAGAATTGCATGTTTTGGCCACCCTGCCCCAGGCAGCGCGCCAATGATAGGGCGGTGCAAACGACAGTCGACACCTCGCGACGGCCGGCATAGGGCATGGCGCGATGCTGTTCCCGCTTGCTCGCCCGCTGCTCTTCACGCTCGACCCCGAACGCGCGCACCGCCTGTCGCTCACAGGGCTCAAGCGTCTGCCGACAGGCCGCCCGCCGCGCCACGATCCGGCGCTTGGCGTGACCATCGGCGGGGTAACCTTCCCCAGCCCGGTCGGCGTAGCGCCGGGCTACGACAAGGATGCCGAGGTGCCCGACGCGCTGCTGGGGCTCGGCTTCGGCTTCGTCGAGGTCGGCACGATCACCCCGCTGCCGCAGGCGGGCAATCCGCGCCCGCGCCTGTTCCGGCTGGCGGAGGATCGTGCGGTCATCAACCGCATGGGGTTCAACAATGGCGGGGCCGAGGCCGCGCACAGGCGGCTTCGCAAGCGTGCGGGCAGGCCCGGGATCGTCGGGATCAACATCGGCGCGAACAAGGACAGCGACGATCGCATCGCCGATTACGCGCTGATGACCGAACTGATGGCCCCGCTCGCCAGCTATCTGACGATCAACATTTCGAGTCCCAACACGCCCGGCCTGCGCGACCTGCAGACGGGCGATGCGCTCAAGCACCTGCTAGACGGCCTGTTCGAGGCACGCGGAGAGCGGGCAACCCCGATCTTCCTGAAACTCGCGCCCGATCTGGAGCCGAACGAGATCGACGCGATCGCGAAGGTCGCGCTCGATAGCCCGCTAGCCGCGCTGATCATCTCCAACACCACGCTCGCCCGGCCCGATCTGAAATCGTCCTATGCCGACGAGACCGGCGGCCTTTCGGGCGCGCCGCTCGCGCCGCTGGCGCTTCAGCGGCTGAAGGATTTCCGCAAGGCGACCGGTGGCCAGATTCCCCTGATCGCTGCCGGCGGGATCGACAGCGCCGACGCCGCGTGGGAGCGGATCGTCGCGGGCGCGAGCCTGGTGCAGCTCTATTCCGCGATGGTCTATCATGGGCCGATGCTCGGCCGCCGGATCGCCAAGGGCCTGTCGCAAAGGTTGCGGGCGGAAGGCTTTGCGTCGATTGAGGACGCCATCGGATCGCAAGCCTGAGGATCGCCATGCTCGCCAGAACCTTCAAAGCCCCGCTGTTCGGGATCGCCGCCGCCCTCTCGCTCGCCGGGTGCGCGACTGTACCCGTGGCGTCGGTCGAAACCTCCGCTCCGCAGGCGACCCAGGGCGCAGTCAGCGCCGCAGACCCCCGCGCGCAGGAGGCAGGCTACGAAATGCTGCGCCGGGGCGGCACCGCGACTGACGCGGCGATCGCGGTGATGCTCGCGCTGACCGTGGTCGAGCCGCAAAGCTCCGGCATCGGCGGCGGCGGCTTCATGGTGCTGGGCGATGCCGATGGCACGGTCACGACCTATGACGGGCGCGAAACCGCCCCCGCTGGCGCAACGCCGGACTGGTTCCTCGACAAGGACGGCAAGGTGCCGCCGTTCCGCGATTCGGTGCGCAGCGGGCTGAGCGTCGGCGTGCCGGGCAACCTCGCGCTCGCCGCCAAGGCCCATGCCGAGCATGGCAAGCTGCCCTGGGCCCAGCTGTTCGAACCCGCGATTGCGCTGGCGCGCGACGGCTTCCGGGTCAATCCGCGGCTCAACAAGTCGCTGTCCGACAGCGCCGATACCGGCGCGCGCAGCGATCAGGGCAAGGCGCTGTACTACGATCCGGCAGGCACACCGGTCGCGATCGGCTCCACACTGACCAACCCGGCGCTGGCCCGAACGCTCGAGAAAATCGCGCAGGCCGGGCCCGATGCGTTCTACGACGGCGATCTTGCCGAGCGGATCGCGACGACGGTCGCCGACGACACACCGCGCAGCGGGGCGATGACCGCGCGCGATATCGAAGGCTATGTCGCGAAGGAGCGCGCGCCGCTGTGCACCCGCTACCGCGCCTATCGCATCTGCGCGATGGGGCCGCCAACCTCGGGCGGGATCGCGGTGATGCAGATGCTCGGCCAGCTGGAGCGGTTCGATCTTGCCGCACTCGGCCCGCGCAATCCGGTGACCTGGCACCTGTTCCTCGAATCCCAGCGGCTCGCGTATGCCGATCGCGAGCTCTATCTCGCGGACAGCGACTTCGTGCCCGTCCCCGCCGCCGGACTGATCGCACCCGATTACGTCGCCCGGCGCGGCGCGCTGATCCTGCCCGGCAGCACTCTGGCCGAAGTGAAGCCCGGCACGCCCGAAGGCGCGGACCTGGCGTTGGCCGATGGCGACGAGCCCGAGGAGCGCGGCACCTCGCATATCGCGGTGGTCGACGCTGCGGGCACGATGATCAGCTATACCTCGACCATCGAAAGCGCCTTCGGATCGGGGCTGATGGTCGACGGGTTCTATCTCAACAATGAACTGACCGATTTCAGCCGCTCTCCCACGGTCGATGGCACGCCTGTCGCCAACCGTGTGGAGGGCGGCAAGCGTCCGCGCAGCTCGATGTCGCCGGTGGTGGTGTACGATCCGGAAGGGCGACCCTTCATGGCGGTCGGCGCGGCGGGCGGCAGCACGATCCCTGTGCAGACCGCGCGCAGCATTATCGGCGTGATCGATTTCGGGCTCGCTCCGGAAGAGGCGCTGGGCCTGCCGTTCGTGATGGCGTTCGGCGACAGCGTGCTGCTGGAAGAAGGCACCTGGCTGGCGGACAGCCAGGACGCCTTCCGGTCGCTCGGCCACAATATGCTGACCATTCGTCCGGCCCCGGTGAAGGCAGGGATCGTGCTGCGAGAGGGCGATCGCTGGGTCTCGGCCCGCGATCCGCGGCTCGAAGGGCAGCTGGAACTGCCCTGACGGCATCGGCCCCCGCGCTTGCCGTAATCCTGCCGGGAGCCTAGATCGCCGCACATAGTTATAAAAATAACGAAACCTGGGAGACGGTGCGGCTTTGACGCAGCTTGAAGAGATCGAACGGGCGAGCAACCTCGTCTCATTGTTCCTGAAACGCGCCGACGCGGGCGGCGACAAGCCCTTCCTCGGGCGCAAGGTCGCGGGCGAGTGGCAGACCATCAGCTGGCGCGAGGCCGCCGATCAGGTGTGCCTGCTGGCGGAGAACCTGCGAGGCCTCGGCCTCAAAGACGGCGACCGGGTCATGCTGGTCAGCGAGAACCGGCCCGAATGGTGCATTTCCGACCTCGCGATCATGGCGGCGGGCTGCATCACGGTGCCCGCCTACACCACCAATACCGAGCGCGACCACGTCCACATCCTCGACAATTCGGGCGCGCGGGCGGTGATCGTCTCCAACGAGAAGCTTTCCGGCCCGCTGATCCCGGCGATCTTCGCGACCGGCATTGCCGAACACATCATCCCGATCGAAAGCGTGCGCGGATACCAGGGCGGCAACCTAGCCTGCCATGGGTGGGAGCGGATGCTGGAGGGCGATGCGAAGGCGGCGCGCGCCGCGGTCGATGCGCGGATCGCCAAGATCGGGCGCAAGGACACCGCCTGCATCATCTACACCAGCGGCACCGGCGGCGCTCCGCGCGGCGTGCTTCAGCACCACGGCGCGATCCTGTGCAATGTCGCGGGCGCTGCAGATATCCTGATCGACGATTTCGACCTGTCGGACGAGGAGCGTTTCCTCTCCTTCCTCCCGCTGAGCCACGCCTACGAACATACCGGCGGGCAATTCCTGCCGATCGGGGTCGGCGCGCAGATCTTCTATGCTGAAGGGCTGGAGAAGCTCGCCAGCAATATCGAGGAAACCAGCCCGACCGTGATGGTCGTGGTGCCGCGCCTGTTCGAGGTGCTGCGCACGCGGATCATGAAGCAGATCGCCAAGCAGGGCGGCGCGGCGAGCTACCTGCTGGACCGCGCGCTGGAGATCGAGGAGCGGGCCGCCGCCAAGGGCAAGAAGCGCCTGCGCGACAAGCCGATGGATGCGCTGGTCGGCAAGCTTTTGAGGCCCAAGATCCGCCAGAAATTCGGCGGCCGGATCAAGGCGATGGTTTCGGGCGGCGCGCCGCTCACCCCCGATGTCGGGATCTTTTTCCAGGCGCTCGGCCTGCCGATGATGCAGGGCTATGGTCAGACCGAGGCAGGGCCGGTCATCAGCTGCAACCGCCCATCCGCAGGAGTGTCGATGGACACCGTCGGCCCGCCGATGAAGGGCGTCGAGGTCAGGATTGCGGAGGATGGCGAGATCCTGTGCCGCGGCGAACTGGTGATGCATGGCTACTGGCAGAACCAGGGCGAAACCGATCGCGCGTTGAAGGACGGCTGGCTGCACACCGGCGATATCGGCCACATCGACGACAAGGGCCGGATCGTCATCACCGACCGCAAGAAGGATATGATCGTCAACGACAAGGGCGACAATGTCGCGCCGCAGAAGCTGGAGGGGATGCTGACCCTCCAGCCCGAGATCGGGCAGGCGATGGTGGTCGGCGACCGGCGGCCCTACGTGGTCGGGCTGATCGTCCCCGATACCGAGTGGGCGCTCGACTGGTGCAATTCGCAGAACAAGTCGCTCGACTGCAAGAAGGTGCTCGAGCTGCCCGAGTTTCGCGCGGAAATCCGCAAGGCGATCGACCGGGTCAATGCCGAATTGTCGGTGGTTGAAAAGGTGCGCGGGTTCGCCTTCGCCGACGAGCCGTTCTCGATCGAGAATGAGGAAATGACGCCGAGCATGAAGATCCGGCGGCACAAGATCAGGGAACGCTACGGCGATCGGCTGAACGCCCTCTATCGCAGCTGATGCGCGTGCGCCTTCCCGTCTCGCCAGTCTCGCGGTGCATCCCGCGCTCATAGCGGTTTGCGTGAGCTTGCTGTGTCCGCCTCGCGTGTTGCTTAGCGCGCTGGAGGCGGGGTGTGACGATGCGAATTACCGATGAGACGGGGTTCGGACGACTGGCTCGGACTATACCAGCGACGGCACCGCGTGGTATGAAGTGCTCGATGTCGGCCAGACAGCGGTTTTCCACCTGATGGTGGAAGAGCGCCAGGCCGATCCGCTGCCACCGCCGGGCGGTAAACCCCTCCCAACATTGAAATTCACCCGTACTCGGACGAACGCTTGCCAGCCTTCCGCCGCGGCGATCGGTGTTGCCCGATAGCAACTTTTTTCGGCCAGCCCGCGATAGCAGTCTTGGCAGGAAAAGAGGCGCGAGATAACGCGCAAACCGGCGGTATTTAGGGATTGCATCGATATTGGGGTCGCTATTTGCAATCTGAATGGCGCCGCCGCTTGGACATAGGGATATATAATGAACACAAATAGTTGCCCAACCGCAACACGCGGGCGTGCGCGCCGATGCGCAATCCTTCTGGGGGGTATTTCGCTCTTCACGCTGGCCACACCGGCACTTGCGCAGGACTCTGCCGTGCTCGAGCGTCTCGAAGCGCTCGAAGACCGGCTCGATGCGCTGCAAAGCGAAAACGAGCAACTGCGCGCGCAGCTTGAAGACATGCGCAGCGTGAAAACCGCGCAAGGCGATGTCGTCGTCGCGGCGTCCGAGGCGCAGGTGCCTGCGGCGGCTGCGCAAGCCGAGATACCCGGCACGGCGCGCGTCGCGACGACGGCAGGCTCTACCGGCCCGGTCGATGTGGTCACCGAAGCCGACGACCCGCGCGAGATGCAGGTGGCGGGGTCGGAGAACTTCGTCGGCACCAACGCGGCCTATGCGTACCAGATGCTCGACCATGCGGAGAACGTGAACACCAAGCCGCTGGTCCAGCTCGCCGCGCTGCAATCGGGCGAGCTGACCGACCGGGTGACGCTGTCGGGCGGGATCACCGCGATCGCCAATTACCAGTGGGCGACGGTCGACTCCAAGTTCGGCTACCTCATGCGCCACCCGACCAGCGCCAACCAGCTGGGCGACAATGTTTCCGAAGTGGTGCTGCATTCGGCCAACCTCGCGCTGACCGCGCGGCTGCTGCCCAACGTCACCGGTTATGCGGAACTGCTGTACGATCCGGAGCAGAGCTTCGGTCAGGGGACGATCACCGCGCTGGCGCGCAACCAGATCCAGCTGCGCCGCGGCTGGGTGATGTTCGGCAATCTGGACCAGCTGCCGGTCTATGCCCTGGTCGGCAAGATGGACACGCCCTTCGGGCTCAACGACACGGTCAACCCGTTCACCAATTCGACCAACTGGCACGCTTTCGCAGGGCTGGCCTATGGCGGGCAGGTCGGCTTCGTCTCGGGCGGGCTGCATGTGCGCGGGATGATCATCCAGGGCGGCGCGCAGTTCCGGTCGGCAAACGTGCCGGTGCTGGGCACCAGCGTACCTTCGCGCGCCAACAACTTCGCGGTCGATGCGCGCTACACGATCGACCTGGGCGGAGAGGGCAATGCGCTGATGGCCGGTGCCAGCTACCAGCGCGGGACCGCCTATTGCCAGGACTATCCGGTCACGCACTTCAACCCGTGTCAGGACAACAACCCCGGCATCGCCGCCTATGGCAAGCTGACCTATGGTCCGCTGACGCTGATGGGCGAATATGCGAAGACGACCAAGGAATGGGCGGGCACCGCCGTGCCCGATCCGACCAACCCGCTGAGCGTATATGACGCAGTGAAGCCCGAGGCTTTCACCGTTGGCGGCCGCTTCGGCTTCGGGGCCGAGAGCCTGACCATGCAACGTCGCGAATTCGCGCTGTCGGCCGAATTCTCGAAGTTCATTTCGGGTGAGGAAGGCTCCCCGTGGCGGCGGCAGAACCAGATCGTGCTGGGCGGTTCGTGGTTCCCCGCACCGAACGTGAACCTGTTCGGCGAGTTCATCCGCGTGAACGGTTACGTCCCGCTCAACTTCCTGTCGGGGGGCAATTTCCCCGATGGCAGCACCTGGTCGAACCAAGATGCGGATACGAATGTGATTCTGGCAGGCGCGCAGGTCGCGTTCTGATCCAGGTTGCTAATGAGGCCGTCAGTGCTGGGCCGCTCGCGAAGAGTGGTCCGGCTCAGGCGGCCTCGTCTGCCAGATCGACATATTCGGGGAAGAAGGTCGGCGGGCGCGAAGACCATGCAGGCGCGGTCGCGGCAGCTTCGCTGAGGCTTTGCAGCAGCAGCTTGCGGCGTGCCGGGCGCAGGTGCGGCATGGCGGCGCCGGCGCAAAACGCGCTCGGCAGCCACGGGCGCACCTCAGGCCCCAGCAGGCGTTCGTAGAGGAAGCGGAAGGGCGAGAAACCGTCGAGCCGTTCCTGCGCCAGATCGAAGGCGGCAAGCCGGGAGAGCTGCCCCATGAAGGGGGAGACCGATTCGCCCGCATCCGCGCCGGGCATCGTGTGGCGCAGCACCTTGAGATCCTGATAGGCGACGTACTGGCGACGAATGTCGACATTCTCGCTCGCATTGCGGGCCCACAGCTTGAAGGCATCGCACCGGCCCAGCCCGATATCGAGATTGCGCCGGATGAAGCGCTGTTCGCACGGGCTGAACCCGGCGAATTCGCGCATCTCGGCGATGCTCAGGCTGGTGGTGTTGTTCTTCGTCGCCATCGTGCCCCTCCGTGGCCGCCGAGTCGAGGCGGCCCGTTTGTCCGATGAGAGGCATGTTTCCGCGATCTTGGTAAACAAACCGCTAAGCTTGATATCCGGTCTTTCCTCAGCGGCGTCAGATAAGCCCTGCGAGCGGGCTTGAGGGGTCTGCATATTTGCGCGTCGCCATGCGTCCGGAGAGATAGGCGTCGCGCCCGGCCTGCACCGCGAGTTTCATCGCCCGCGCCATGCGAATCGGGTCTTTCGCCTCTGCGATCGCGGTGTTCATCAGGATGCCGTCGCAGCCCAGCTCCATGCCCACCGCCGCATCCGACGCGGTGCCGACACCGGCGTCGACCAGCACCGGCACGCTCGCGCCTTCGACGATCAGGCGGATGGTCACGCGGTTCTGGATGCCGAGGCCACTGCCGATCGGTGCGCCCAGCGGCATGATCGCAACCGCGCCCGCTTCCTCCAGCTGCTTGGCGGCGATCGGATCGTCCGCGCAATAGACCATCGGATGGAAGCCTTCCTTGGCCAGCGTCTCGGTCGCGCGCAGGGTTTCGCGCATGTCGGGGTACAGCGTCTTCGCCTCGCCCAGCACCTCCAGCTTGACCAGATCCCAGCCGCCCGCCTCGCGCGCGAGACGCAGCGTGCGCACCGCCTCGTCGGCAGTGAAGCAGCCCGCGGTGTTGGGCAGGTATGTGACCTTCTTCGGGTCGATGAAATCGGTCAGCATCGGCTGATTGGGGTCGGACACGTTCACGCGGCGCACCGCGACGGTGACGATCTCCGCCCCGCTCGCCTCCAGCGCAGCGGCGTTCTGCGCGAAATCCTTGTACTTGCCGGTGCCCACGATCAGGCGGGAGCGGAAGGTGCGCCCGGCGACACTCCACGTGTCATCGTCGTCCGCCACATGGTCGCCGCCGCCCACGAAATGCACGATCTCCAGCGAATCGCCGTCGGTCAGCGCAATCTCGGCCAGCTGCGATCGCGGTGCGATCTCGCCATTATGCTCGACCGCGACCTTTTCCGGCGCGAGGCCGAGTTCGCGCACGAGCGCGGCAATGGTCGGGGCGGTGGTGGTGCGGCTCTCGCCGTTCAGCTGGATGGATCTGGTGTCGCTCATGGCCGGGCGACTTGGGGCCTCAGCGCCGTTCGCGCAAGACAATGCCGTGCCTGTGGTCGCTTGAACTGCGCAGGTTGAGCACGTGGCCAAGCGAAACCAGCGCTACGCCGATGATCGTCAGCGCGGCTTCTTCCACCCCATGCGGCGCGGCCAGCGCACCGCCCATGAAGGTGAGCCCGGTCATCGCGATCACGAAGGGCATGCGCCGCTTGTGCCGCACCGCGCCGATACCGATCGCGACTCCGGCGATGATCGTCGCGGCGGCGAGGCCCCACCAGTGAAGTTCGGGCGCGAGCAGCCAGCCACCCGCAAGGCCCAGCGAGGAAATCACCACGATGGTCAGCACGCAGTGCACCGCGCACAGCGCGGACAGGGCGATACCCATCGCATCGAGACGGACACGATTCGAGAGACTGCGGATGTCCATTGCCAGCCAAGTATGTGACGTTGTTTTATTTTGCAAGATAACCGGGGCGAAAATTCAGCCCTGACGCAGGTTTGCGTGCTTGCAACTGGGCGCGCGGGCACGCATTCAGGCGCCATGGCAAGCCTGTTATCCCGCCGCCCCGACACTCCGCGCATGATCGACACCGCCCGTCCCGGCTGGCTGGCCTGGTGGCTGATCGTCGTTGCGGTTCTGGTGGTCACGATCGTGGCGGTTGGCGGCATTACCCGACTGACCGAGTCCGGCCTTTCGATCACCCAGTGGGACCCGGTTACAGGCGTGCTGCCCCCGCTCAGCGAACAGGCATGGCAGGCGGAGTTCGCGAGGTATCAGGCAACCCCGGAATATCGGCTTGAGGCGGGGCCTGCGGGCATGACGCTGTCCGACTTCAAAGGGATTTTCTTCTGGGAATGGTTCCACCGCCTGCTCGGGCGACTGATCGGAATGGTGTTTGCGCTGCCGCTGATCTTCGCCTGGGTGCGCGGATGGATCCCGCGTGGTTACAAGCCTCGGCTGGTCGCGCTGCTCGCGCTGGGCGGCCTGCAGGGCGTGTTCGGCTGGCTGATGGTCCGCTCCGGCCTCGGCGGCGAGATGACCGACGTGAGCCATTTCTGGCTTTCGATCCACCTCGGCACTGCGCTGATTACCCTGGCGGGTCTGGTATGGACCGCTCTCGACCTGCGCACGCTCAAGCGCGATCCACGCGCACGGCCGGCGCGGCTGCGACCGTTCGCCGCGCTGGCGGGCGTGGTTCTGTTTATCCAGATCGTGCTGGGCGCGTGGGTCGCGGGGCTGAATGCGGGGCTGGCGTCGAACACCTGGCCCCTGATGCAGGGCCGTTTCCTGCCCGAGGCGAACTGGGCGCAGGGCGCGTTCTGGGCCTTCACGCATGATCCCTTCCTGCTGCATTTCCTCCATCGCTGGTTCGCGTGGATCGCCTTCGCGGCGCTCGTCTGGCTCGGCCTGCAAGCCTCACGGCGCGAGGGGATCGCGGGCAAGGCGCTGCTCGTGATCGTCTGCGCGCAGGTTCTGCTGGGGATCGTCACGGTCGTCACGGGCGTGTCGATCTGGGTCGCGGTCGCCCATCAGGTGACCGGTGCCCTGCTGGTCGCCGCCACTGCCGCCTCGGCCCACGCACTGGGCCAGCGCACCAGCAGGATGGACGGGCTCGCCGCGTGAGCGCGCTGATCTACACCGTCTTCGCCACTCGAGAGGACGCCCGCGCGGTCGCCTCGCAACTGCTGGACGAACGTCTGATTGCCTGTGCCAACGTGATCGGCCGGATCGAATCGCTGTTCGAATGGGATGGTGAGCGCGGCGCGGGCGAGGAGATCGCCATCCTGTTCAAGACCAATGCCGAGCGGCTGGACGACGCCGTCGCGCGTCTGGAAACGCTGCACCAATACGAAGCGCCCGCAATCCTCGGCTGGCGCGCGGATAGTGTTGGCAAGGCCACGGCGGCCTGGCTGGCGGCGCTGGGCGATTAGACGCGATGGAGCGGCGCGGCTTTCTGACGGGGCTTGGTCTGGTCGGGTTTGCTCCGCTTGCCCTACACCCCGCTTCGCTGCTCGCCGCGCGCGCCCTTCCTCAGGGCGAATTCCGGCTGGAGCGCGTGCTCAGGCGCGACCTGTTCGACGGCAAGGCGATCATCGTCAATCGCGGCTGGCTGATCCGGTTCGAGGCGGCGGCTGGCGGCGGTACTGAAGTGACCGGGGAGCAGGTGACGAGCGTGGTCGAGGCCCCGCCAGCGCTCGCCGCCCTCGCCCGGCTGGAGGAGCAGCGCACCGCCACCCTACTGCCTCTGCGGCTCTCAGCCAGCGGGACGATCGTGGACCAGCCGGGCGACAGCAGGCTCGACCCGCTCCCTATCACGGTGATCGAGGCTGCGGCTGACTATGTCGCGGGCCATGCGTCCGCACCCGCTGTCGATCTGAACGTGCGGGAATTCGTCGCCCACCTCTCGCAGCGGCAGATCGGCTGGCTTTCGCACCTGCCACCCGACCTCCTCTTCCCTGCCCCCCGGGACAGGACGGCGACCCGCGAGGTCGCCCTGGCGGACGGCGGGCAGGGCCGGGTGGAACTGCGCGAAATGGCGGAGGCAGATCCGGCATCCGGGCTGCTCGAAACCTTCGTGCGGGAGACGATTACGACGGTTGGCGAGAGTTCGCGCAGCGCCGGCGAAACCTGGCGGCTTTACCACACGGTATCATAATACCTCTTCTCTAACCCCCGAGATTGCTTGACTTGGGAGGCCTTCGGACGCATTAGCGCGCTCCACGACCGGCTGGGCGAATCGGCGAAACGCGCGTTTCATCCTCCGGCGAGACCCCCCTAATTCTCGAGGGACACGATAGCCATGAAGGCGCTCAGCAAGATGACCCGGTCGATCAAACCGGCCGAGGTCGAAAAGAACTGGTACGTGATCGACGCGGAAGGCCTCGTTGTGGGCCGCCTCGCCTCGATCGTTGCGAACATCCTGCGCGGCAAGCACAAGCCGAGCTACACCCCGCACGTCGATTGCGGTGATCACGTGATCATCCTCAATGCGGACAAGGTGAAGTTCACCGGCCGCAAGATGGGCAACAAGAAGTATTACAAGCACACCGGCTATGCCGGCGGCATCAAGGAAACCACGCCCGCCAAGATCCTCGAGGGCAAGTTCCCCGAGCGCGTGGTGGAAAAGGCTGTCGAGCGGATGATCCCGCGCGGGCCGCTTGGTCGCCAGCAGATGAAGGCGCTGCACCTGTATGCCGGCACCGAGCATCCGCATGACGGGCAGAAGCCCGAGGTGCTCGACGTTGCTTCGATGAACCGCAAGAACAAGGCTCTCGCATAATGGCCGACGACAAGAACCAGAACGAATCGCAGGGCTCCGAAAAGGCCGAGAGCGTCCGCGATCTCGCCGATCTCGCGAACATCGCGGGTGATGCGCCTGCTGCCGACGCCGCAGTGGTCGCCCAGAGCACCGCGCCGCTGCGCGAGCAGGAGCTGGACCAGCATGGCCGCGCCTACGCCACCGGTCGCCGCAAGGACGCGGTCGCCCGCGTCTGGATCAAGCCGGGCAAGGGCACGATCACGATCAACGGCAAGGAGCAGGAAACCTATTTCGCACGTCCGACTCTGCGCCTCGTCATCAACCAGCCGTTCGCGATCACCGATCGTGAAGGCCAGTACGACGTGATCGCCACCGTTCGCGGCGGCGGCCTGTCGGGCCAGGCCGGTGCGGTGAAGCACGGCATCGCGCAGGCACTGTCCAAGTACGAGCCAGCACTGCGCGGCACGGTCAAGGCGGCAGGCTTCCTGACCCGCGACAGCCGCGTGGTCGAGCGTAAGAAGTACGGCCGGGCCAAGGCACGCCGCAGCTTCCAGTTCTCGAAGCGCTAAGCTACAAGAACAACGGATCACCAGGAGGGGCGGTGCCGCAAGGCGCCGCCCTTTTTG
The DNA here is from genome assembly GCF_019857185.1 of Alteriqipengyuania abyssalis. Taxonomy (GTDB): domain Bacteria; phylum Pseudomonadota; class Alphaproteobacteria; order Sphingomonadales; family Sphingomonadaceae; genus Alteriqipengyuania; species Alteriqipengyuania abyssalis. The sequence goes on from NZ_JAHWXP010000002.1 coordinate 185,807, forward strand.
TTTGGGAAACTGCTTTTCCGCGTGCGCGGATCAGCTCACCGGCGGATCGGTGCGCGGCACCGCGCCGACGGGCGCGACCGGTTCGCCTTCTTCGCGCGGCGGATGCGCGTCTTCGGGGACATCGTCGATCTTCATCGCCTCGTCCTCGATGTTCTCGAGATTGCGGATATGCACCTGGAGCGTCTCGCCATCCCAGCGCAGTTCATTGAAGCTCGGCGGAGTGGAGCGCAGGCGCTGCGATAGCGTGCCCGCTCCGATCATGCGGACCGGGCCGTGGGGCGTGTCCTCCATGATCTCGAACGCGTCGTGGACATGGCCGGACAGCACGCCGAGCACGTTGCGCTGAGCCAGTTCGGCCAGCGCGTTCGATCCGCCACGGGTCATCGCGGTGCCTTGCGTACCGACTTCACGCAAAGGATGATGCACGGTCACCAGCGCGCGGGTGCCAGCGGGCAGTGCGTCGATCCGCGCGAGGCAATCCTCCAGCGCGCGGCCCGTGACCCAGCCCTTGGACCAGTTGAAGCGGGGCTGCGCGCGCACAGCGGTCTTCAGCGGCACCAGCGCGATCCCCGGGAGGTCGATCTCCCGCTCGACGATATCGGTCAGCCGCCCGAACCGCTTGTAAGGCGTCACAAACCGCTCGATCAGGTTGAAATAGGGCATGTCGTGATTGCCGACATCGAGCGTGGCGGGGGCCTGCAGGGTCCCGATCCACTCTTCCGCCGCACGAAATTCGTGGTGGCGAGCGCGCATTGTCAGGTCGCCGGTGATTGCCACCGCATTGGGCCGAAGCCGGTCGACCTCGGCAGCGAACCAGTCGAGCGCCTCGTTGTTTTCAAGCCCGAAGTGAATGTCGCTGACGTGGAACAGCAGCGTGTCGGCCATCAGGTCAGTCCTCTTGCGCCAGTGTGGCGATCAGATCGACGGGGCTTTTGTCTAGCATGAATGTCTCCGTCGCGTCGCCATGGGCAGGTTCCCCGTCCAGCAGCAGGTCGAGCGGCTGGGCGCCCGTGCTGGCGAGCGTGGTTTCCTGAAACGGGCCGAGGGTGTCGTGCGGACCCTCGCGGAATTCCTGCCGCAACAGCGCCCAGGTCTGGGCGACGAAATCCGCCCCGGTCCGCGCATGATAGGCGGCGATCTCGATCCCCCCGGCATGCGGCATCAGCTCCACAATCGGGTAGCCTTCGGGCGCGCCCGCATCGGGCTGCCGGATCCGCACGGGCGGCTGGCCGGCAGTGTTCTGGATCGCGGCACCCGCCGCCGTCAGCATGGCGCCGGCATCGGCCGCGCGCAGTGCCTCGCGCACCTCGTTCCAGCTGGTCCCGGGGCCGACCAGCAACCCGGCCAGCGCGATGCCTTTCGAAGAGCGGATGATCTGCGGTCGGACCCGGCGCGCGTTCCCGCGGGCGAACGCCTCGATCACCTCGTGGACCCCGGCCTCGCCATGCACCCGCTTGGGCAGAAGGTTCTGCGTGCCACCCGGCAGCGGCAGGACCGCCCCGCTCCATCCGGCCAGCGCCGCAACCACCGCATTGATCGTGCCGTCACCGCCCAGAGCGACAACGGTGTCGATACCCCGCTTGTCGAGTTCAGCCGGCGAGGGAATCTCTTCGGAGGGGAAGGTCGTGCGCTGCGCAATGCACAGGCTCGACCGCTCGCACGCCTCGTGCAGGTCGGCGAGCAGCTCTTCGCGGACCGATCCGCTGCCTTCGTTCGTGATCAACCAGATATCGCGGGATGTACTCATGATGGTCGAATGCCCCGTAAGCGGGCCCGTTCCGTCATCCCCGCCCGTCACTGGGCAAGATCGGCCGTGGCAGCCGAACCGGGCGAATCGTTCTGCTGCACCAGCAGCTTGTCGATCTTGCGCCCGTCCATATCGACGATCTCGAATCGCCAGCCCTGATGGGTGAACACCTCGCCCTCTTCGGGCAGATGCTTGAGCACCGAAAGCGCGAAGCCCGCGGCGGTCGCGAACTCGCGGTCTTCGCCGTAATCCAGCGCCAGCCGGTCGCCGAGCGATTCCGCATCGAGGCTGCCGGAGATCAGCAGCGATCCATCCGCGCGCTCGATCACTTCGGGTATTTCGCCCTGATCCTTGTCGCTTTCGAACTGGCCGACGATCGCGGTCAGCAGGTCGATCGGGGTAACGATCCCGTCGAGATGCCCGTACTCGTCGTGCACCATCGCCATCGCGACATCCGCCTGCTGAAGCACGCGCAGCGCGTCCATCGCGTCGAGCTGGTCCGGCACCACCTCCACGCGCTTGGCCAGGTCGGTCAGTTGGAACGGCTGCCCCGTCAGCATCGCGGCAAGCACTTCGCGCACCTTCACCACGCCGACGACCTTGTCGGCAGAGCCTTCCGCCACCGGCAGCAGCGAGTGCGGTGTATCGCCGATCGTCGCCTCGATCTCGGCCCGGTCGGCATCGGCATCGATCCAGTCGAGCTCGGTGCGCGGGGTCATCACTTCGCGCACAGGGCGATCCGCGAGCCTGACCACGCCTTTCAGAATGGCGCTCTGGTCAGCCTCCAGCACCCCGCTGCGGGTCGCCTCGGCAAACAGCATCTGCAGTTCTTCGGCGGTGACGCTGTTCTGCCCACCCGGACGCACACCGAACAGGCGGACGATGGTGGCGGAGGAGAAATCGAGCACCCACACCACCGGAGCGGCGATCGTAGCGAGCCATTTCATCGGCCGCGCCATGACCATCGCGATCCGGTCGGCAGAGCGCAGGGCGAGCTGCTTGGGCACCAGTTCGCCGACCACCAGGCTGGCATAAGTGGTCAGCACGATCACCAGGATGAAGCCGACCTGCTCCGCGCGGTCGGCCGACAGCCCCAGCGGATCGCCGATTCGTTCGCCCACCGGGCCGCCCAGGCTCGCGCCCGAGTAAGCGCCGGCAATGATCCCGACCAAGGTGATCCCGATCTGCACGGTGGAGAGGAACTTGCCCGGATCGCCCGCCAGCTCCAGCGCGGTTGCCGCGGCTACGCTGCCGCCCTCCGCTTTGGCCTGCAGGCGGGTGTGCTTGGCCGAAACGATCGCCAGCTCCGACATCGCGAAGACGCCGTTGAGCACGATCAATCCGGCAATGATGATCAGGTCTGTCCAGGGGAAAGGTGTCACGGTGTCTGCCGCGCTAGCACAAATCTTGCGCCGCGCCAGCCGTGAACCAGCTTGTGCAGGCCGCCGGGAACAACGGGCGAGCGGGCGGCGTTGTCGAACCGGCTAGCGTGGGTGGGACGCAAAGCCCCCCACTTGCGCCCGAGGGGGCGCGCATAAAAAACCACAAAGGGATACCAAGTTCATGAAAACCCCCCGTCTTATTCTCTCTTCGGTGGCCATTGCGGCGCTGGTGAGCACTTCGGCCTGCGTTACCGACCCCAACACCGGTGAGCAGAAGGTTTCGCGCACCGCGATCGGCGCGGCAGTCGGCGGTACGCTGGGCTACCTGCTGGGCGACATCATCGGCGGCGGCGCGGCCCGCATTATCGGCGCCGGCATCGGCGGTTCCGCCGGGGCGGTGATCGGCGACCAGTTCGACGACCAGATTCGCGAGCTTGACGAGCAGACCGCCGGCAGCGGCGTCGATGTCGAGGAGATCGGCGATCAGGACGCAATCCTGGTGCGCCTGCCCGACGGCGTAACCTTCGCGACCAACTCGGCCAACATCAATCCGAGCTTCCAGCGCACGCTCGACACCGTGGCGCAGAGCATGATCCGCTACCCCAACTCGCTGATCGACGTGTACGGCTTCACCGACACCACCGGCAGCCCGAGCTATAACCAGCAGCTGTCCGAACAGCGCGCCCAGGCGGTCGCCAATTACCTGGTCTCGCAGGGTGTCTCGCGCGCCCGCATCGCGACCCGCGGCTATGGTGAAGACCCGCAGTACCTGCGCGTTCGCACCGGCGACAACGTGAACGAGCCGCTCAACCGCCGGGTCGAAATCAAGATCGTCCCGATCAGCCAGGAAGAAGTGGCCGCCGCACGCCGCTGATTTCTGCCGCTACGGCATCGAATATCAGGAGGGCCGACGCAGCGATGCGTCGGCCCTTTTCTGTCGCCCGCGCTATCGCGCCTTGCTCTGGGCGAGCAGTTCGCGCGCCCTCGGGCCGAAATGCTCGATCGCCGGTTCGCGCAGCGTGGGCGCGCATACCAGCAGCCCGAAACTGCGCGGATCGCGCTTGTTGTATCCCAGCGGCTGGCCGAAAATATCGCTCACCGAAGCGCCCGCCTCGCGCGCAATCAGGGTCGCAGCGGCAATATCCCACTCATAGCCCCAGCGCATCGTGGCCAGCAGGTCCGCCTGCCCCGCAGCGACCATTGCGGCGCGCAGGGCGATGCCATTGGGCTGCTCGACCTTGGTGAAACCGCGATCGTCTTTGGCCAGATCATTGGCGGGAACACGTGCCCCCTCCAGCTGCTCGCACCGCGACGTCGCCAGCGTCTCTCCGTTCAGGGTCGCACCGCGTCCTGCCGTGGCCCGCCAGCTTTCCTCGCGCGCGGGCGCTTCGAGCGCCGCGATCAGCGATCTGCCCGAGGATACCAGCGCGACCGATACCGCCCAGCCGGTGCGCCCGCGGATGAAATCGCGGGTGCCGTCGATCGGGTCGACCACCCACACCAGCCGGTCGTCCAGCCGCTCCGCATTCTCGGCGCTTTCTTCGGATAGCCAGCCCGCGCTGGGCAGCAGCGCGCCCAGTTCGCGTTTGAGGAATGTGTCGACCTCAAGATCGGCTTCGCACACCGGATCATTGGTGCCCTTGTCCCACACCTCCACGCTGTTTCCGGCTCCGGGCCAGCGATTCATGGCGATTCGTCCCGCTTCGCGCAGGATGGCTTCAAGGCGGGGATAGTCGATCATAACTGGCACTTGGCATGTGCGTCCGGTTCTCGCCCTTTTCAAGCGGGCGCATCCATGCTTAGGCGCCCCACGAATACCTATATCACGCTGTCAGCCACGAAGGACGCACCGCCCCATGAACATTCACGAGTATCAGGCCAAGGAACTGCTTGCCGAGCACGGAATCGCCATCCCCAAGGGCATCCCTGCAATGAACGTCGAAGAAGCCGTCGCGGGTGCCAAGCAGCTGCCCGGCCCGCTTTATGTCGTGAAGGCGCAGATCCATGCCGGTGGTCGCGGCAAAGGCAAGTTCAAGGAACTGGGCCCCGACGCCAAGGGCGGCGTGCGCCTCGCCAAGTCGATCGAAGAGGTCGAAGAGGCCGCGCGCGAAATGCTCGGCAACACGCTGGTCACCGTGCAGACCGGCGATGCGGGCAAGGAAGTGAACCGCCTCTACGTCACCGACGGGGTGGATATCGCCAAGGAATACTACCTCGCGCTGCTGGTCGACCGGGCAAGCGGCGAAGTCGCCATCGTTGCCTCGACCGAAGGCGGGATGGACATCGAAACCGTCGCGCACGAAACGCCCGAGCGGATCACCACCATCACCATCGACCCGGCGCAGGGCTTCATGCCGCACCACGGCCGCGCGGTGGCCTTCGCGCTCAAGCTGGAAGGCGACCTCAACAAGCAGGCGCAGAAGCTCTCCAAGCAGCTTTACGAAGCCTTCCTCGCCTATGACTGCGCGATGCTGGAGATCAATCCGCTGGTCGAAACCGAAGACGGCAACCTGCTGGTGCTCGACACCAAGATGAGCTTCGATTCGAACGCGATGTATCGCCAGAAGGAAGTCGAGAAGCTGCGCGACGTCACCGAGGAAGACGAAGCCGAGGTGGAAGCGAGCGAATACGACCTCGCCTACATCAAGCTCGACGGCAATATCGGCTGCATGGTCAACGGCGCCGGTCTCGCCATGGCGACGATGGACATCATCAAGCTCAACGGCGCGTTCCCGGCCAACTTCCTCGACGTCGGCGGCGGCGCCAACAAGGAGAAGGTGACCGCGGCGTTCAAGCTGATCCTGAAGGACCCGGCTGTCGAAGGCATCCTGGTCAACATCTTCGGCGGGATCATGAAGTGCGACGTGATCGCCGACGGCATCGTCGCGGCGGCCAAGGAAGTGAACATCCAGGTTCCGCTGGTGGTTCGCCTCGAAGGCACGAACGTCGAAAAGGGCAAGGAAATCCTCGCCAATTCGGGCCTCGCAATCGTGCCCGCAGACGATCTGGGCGATGCCGCCAAGAAGATCGTGGCCGAAGTCAACAAGGCCAAGTAAGCCCGGCCCCATCAACCGATGGGCCAATCAGCAAAGCGGGGCGCGAAAGGAGACTTTCGCGCCCCGTTTGTCATTGCGCTCCATCGCTGTGTGCGGTCCTAGAACATCCCGCCGCTAGCCGCGCCGCCGCCTCCGCCCATCAGCACCTTGGTGACAACGACGTAGAACGCTGCGCCGCTGCCCAGAAAGGCGATCAGCATCAGCAGCCCGTCGCGCACGGTCAGCGCGATGCCGAATGCCGCGATCACCGCCATCGGCAGGACGACTGCAAAGGGCAGCAGTTCGAGCGGGGGCACGGCCAGGCACAGCAGCGCGATCACCGCTGCGGCGATGCGCGCCGCGGTCGGCCCGGTGAAGATCTCCAGCCGCCCGTGGAAGATCTTGTCCAGCCACGCGCCGACCTTCTCCATATCCTCCGACGCGTTGGCGAGCTTTTCGCCTTCGACCGAGCGGTTCTTGAGGAAGCCGGGCAGCCACAGATGCTGCTTGCCGAACACCAGCTGGACCGCGATCAGCAGCAGCGTGATGGCGAGGAAGGTCGGCACGCCGGGAATCCCGCCAACAGGCGAGATGCCGATCAGCGCGGGCACCAGCAGAACCGGGCCATAGGACCGGCTGCCGAAGGATTCGACGATGTCGCCAATCGTCGCCCGGTCGTTGCGATCGCCGATATCGGTCAGGCGATCGAGAATGCCGCACACGGTCTTGGGGGTATCCGCCATGATAGTCCAAACCCCCTGCGGTGCGACGGTTCCGTCGTGTTGTCAGATGATTCGCAGGCGCTTGGCCATCGGCGGGGGAGGCGCAGGGGCGGCATACCTGACGCTACGCTCTCGCGGCGCACCGAACGCGCCCTTGACGGCGCTGTTTCCGGAACGCAACACCGCCCGCAGCCATTGGAACAGATATAGCATTCCGCGGCCCGGCGAGCCCTCGCCGTGCCATCCACGCGAAAGGACAACCGATGAAAATACTCGTGCCCGTCAAGCGGGTGATCGATTACAACGTGAAGCCCCGCGTCAAGGCGGACGGCTCCGGGGTCGACCTCGCCAACGTCAAGATGAGCATGAACCCGTTCGACGAGATCGCGGTCGAAGAAGCGATCCGGATCAAGGAAGCGGGCAACGCCGAAGAGATCGTCGCGGTCTCGGTCGGCCCGGCAAAGGCGCAGGAAACGCTGCGCACCGCACTCGCCATGGGTGCCGACCGCGCGATTTTGGTCGAAAGCGATGAAGATCTGGAGCCGCTCGCGGTTGCCAAGATCCTCAAGGCGATCGTCGAGGAAGAACAGCCCGGCCTCGTGCTGCTGGGCAAGCAGTCGATTTCGGACGACAGCAACCAGACGGGCCAGATGCTCGCCGCGCTGCTCGACCGCCCGCAGGGCACTTTCGCCAACACGATCACGCTCGAAGGCGATTCGATCACCGTTAAGCGCGAGATCGATGGCGGCCTCGAAACGGTCAAGCTGACGCTCCCCGCGATCGTCACCACCGACCTTCGCCTGAACGAGCCGCGCTACGCCTCGCTGCCGAACATCATGAAGGCCAAGAAGAAGCCGCTCGACACCAAGAGCCCGGCCGATTTCGGCGTCGACACCGCGCCGCGCCTCAAGACGCTCAAGGTCTCCGAGCCGCCGGTTCGCCAGGCGGGCGAGAAGGTCGAGGATGTCGATGCGCTGGTCGCCAAGATCAAGGCGCTCGGGATCGCCTGATTGGGGCCTGATTGAGGGCGTGCGCCCGCTTAGAGATATTGAGGTAAGAACATGAAAACTCTGGTTCTGGTCGAACACGACAACACAGAAGTGAAGGACGCGACGCTGGCTGCGGTAACCGCCGCGTCCAAGCTCGGCGAAGTGCACCTGCTGGTTGCAGGCGCAGACTGCGCGGGCGTGGCCGATGCCGCCGCGAAGATCGCGGGCGTAGGCAAGGTCCACCTTGCGGACGACGCCGCCTACAAGGACATGCTGGCGGAAAACATCGCGCCGCTCGCCGCCAAGCTGATGGCCGATCACGACGCCTTTGTCGCGCCTGCCACCACCACCGGCAAGAACATCGCGCCGCGCGTCGCCGCACTGCTCGATGTGATGCAGATTTCCGAAGTGATGAGCGTCGAAGGCGACAAGACTTTCACCCGCCCGATCTACGCCGGCAACGCCATCGCCACGGTCGAAAGCACCGAAGACAAGCTGGTCCTGACCGTGCGCGGCACCGCGTTCGACAAGGCCGAGGCCGAAGGCGGCAGCGGCACTGTCGAGACAGTCGAGACCACCGGCAATGCGGGCACCTCCGAATTCGTCAGCCGCGAACTCGCCAAGAGCGAGCGCCCCGAACTGACCAGCGCGAGCGTGGTCGTGTCGGGTGGCCGCGCGCTGAAGGACGCGGAGACGTTCGAGGAATACATCACGCCGCTGGCCGACAAGCTGGGCGCCGCGATCGGCGCGAGCCGTGCGGCGGTCGACGCGGGCTATGTGCCCAACGACTACCAGGTCGGCCAGACGGGCAAGATCGTCGCCCCCGAAGCCTATTTCGCGATCGGCATTTCGGGCGCGATCCAGCACCTTGCCGGGATGAAGGATTCCAAGACCATCATCGCGATCAACAAGGACGAGGACGCCCCGATCTTCCAGGTCGCGGACATCGGCTTGGTCGCGGACCTCTTCAAGGCGGTGCCGGAGCTGACCGAGAAGCTCTGAGGGCTAAACGCCTTTAAGATTACAGGAGAGCCCCGCCCTCGTGGCGGGGCTTTTTTTGCGCGCCCCGGCGACGCTGCGGTTCAGAACGCCTGCGTGATCGCGTGCAGCGTCACGCCGACCAGCCCGCCCACCAGCGTGCCGTTGATGCGGATGAACTGGAGGTCGCGGCCCACCGCGCCCTCGATCCGGTCGGTCACGGTGCCCGCGTCCCACCGCTTCACGGTTTCGGAGACCAGCGCGACGATCTGCGCACCGTAGCGTGAAGTCATTCCCACCGCTGTCCGCCGGGCGAAGCGGTTGATCTGCCGCTGGAGGCGCGGATCGTCCTGCAGGGCCTTGCCCAGCTCGCGCAGCGCCTCGCGCAGGTCGTTGCCCAGTCCGCTGTTCGGATCGCGCGCGCGGGCGATCAGCGACCGGCGCATCCGCTCCCACACGCCCATCCACCAGTCCGCCAGCGCGGGGTTTTCGAGCAGGTCCATCTTCACCGCCTCGACCTTGGCCTGCATCTCCGGATCCGTCTTGAGCTGTGTCGCGAGTTTGATCAGAGCCGCGTCGATCTTGCCGCGCATGGGGTGGTCGGGATCGACCAGCACTTCGGCCAGCAGGCGGTACACCCCGTCGAGCACCGAGCTGGAGATACGGCTGTCGAGCCCGGTCCAGCGTAGCACCGAATTGGCGCGGCTGCGGATGATTTCGCGCACCGCCTCCTCGTTGTCCTCCAGCGTCAGGCCAGCCCAGCGGATCAGCCCGTCGAGCAGCGGGCGATGACGGCCATCGGCGATCAGGTTTTCAAGCAGGTTGCCGAGCAGCGGGGCGAGCTCAATTCGGGAAAGCTGGCTGGCGAGCCCCGCGCGTACCCGCAGGCCCAGCCGTTCGGGGTCGAGCGATTCGAGAACTTCTGCCGCCAGCTCCGCCCCGCCGCCCATGAAGCGCGAACGTTCGCCCCCTTCGCGGTTGACCAGGAACTCGCCCGCGTTCGCCGCCACGTTCATCCGCCGCATCCGCCGCGCGACCACCGAGGGGGTGAGGAAGTTGGCGCGCAGGAACTGCGCCATGGTGTCCGCAATCCGGTCCTTCTTGCGCGGGATGATCGCGGTGTGGGGGATCGGCACGCCCAGCGGATGGCGGAACAGCGCGGTTACCGCGAACCAGTCGGCCAGCCCCCCGACCATTGCCGCCTCGGCAAAGGCGTGCAGGTAGCCCCAGAACGGATGTATATCGAGGTTGATCTCCGCAACCACGAACACGCCCGCCATGGCGAGAAGCAGGCCGGTGGCGGTGCGGCGGATCTGCCGGGTTTGGTCCAAAGACGATCCTACAATCGGCCGGTTGTCTCTCATTCGCTTATACATCGACGCGGAGACGAACCTATCTCCGTGCTGGTATAAGGAAACACCGGATGTCGAGAATCATCAAGAAAAGCCTGGCTTGCGCTCTCGTACTCGGCGCTGCGACCGCGCCGACTCTCGCGATGGCGCAGCAAGACGTGCCGGATATCTGCACCCGCGAAGCCCGCACCTACAGCGAATGGGTCGCACAGATTTTCTTGTGCCACTGATCGCTCCTCGAAAGCAGCTTGCTTAATCGGAGGATGGGGCCGCGACACCGGGGGTGAGCGCGGCTCCGTCCTTCGAGGGAGCGTTGATCGAGAGCATCTTGCGCAAGGCGGGGCCGACCCGCTTTTCGAACCCGTCGGCAAGGCTGAAACCGGCCGGCACGATGAGCAGCGTCAGCAGCGTGGAGACGACCAGTCCGCCGATCACCATGGTGCCCATTGGCGCGCGCCATGCCCCGTCGCCCGATCCGAGCACGCCCGAGAGCGCGGTGGGGATCATCCCGGCGGTCATCGCAAAGGTCGTCATCACGATGGGCTGGGCGCGCTTGTGCCCTGCATCGATGATGGCATCCATCTTGTCCTGACCATGCGCCATCGCCTCGATCGCGAAGTCGATCAGCAGGATCGAGTTCTTCGACACGATGCCTAACAACAGCAGCACACCAATATAGACGGGCATCGACTGCGGCTGGCCGACCAGCCAGACCAGGAAAATGCCGCCCAGGGGGGCGAGCGCAAGGCTGGTCATGTTGACCAGCGGACTCATCAGACGCTTGTAGAGCAGCACCAGCACCGCGAAGACCAGCAACACACCGGTCGGAACCGCGATCGCGAAGTTCGTCATGAGCTCGTTCTGGATTTCTTCCTCGCCCACGGCATCACGCGTCACACCCGCAGGCAAATCCTGCAGCACCGGCAACTGCTCGATCTGCGCGCGCGCCTCGCCCGTCACCACGCCTTCGGCGAGGTCGGCACCGACCAGGATGCGGCGGCTCTGATTATAGCGCTGGATCGCGGTCGGCCCCGAACCGAAGCGGATATCTGCAACCCGGCTCAGCGGAACGGTCCCCCCGCGAAGGGTCGGCACCGGCAGGTTCTCGATCGTGGTCAGACTCTCGCGCGAGGCTTCGGGCAGTTTCACGCGGATCGGGATCTGGCGATCCGACAGCGAGAACTTCGCGGCGTTCTGCTCGATCTCACCCAGAGTCGCGATCCGGATCGTCTGGCTCAACGCGATCGTCGACACGCCGAGATCGGCGGCCAGATCGGGCCGGGGCTCGATGATCAGCTCGGGCCGGGAAAGATCGGCGTTGATGCGCGGGGCGACAATGGTCTTCAGCCCCTTCATCTGCTCGACCAGCTGCGATGCGGTTTCCTGCAACACTTCGGGATTCGATCCGGCGAGCATCACGGTGATGTCACGGCCGCTGCCGCCGCCGCCGCCCTGCTGCGACTGGAAGCGCACGCGGGCATCGGGAATGGTGGCAAGCAGAGGTGCGAGCTGCCGCTCGAACTGGATCGAGGTCCGTTCACGATCAGGCGACAAGGTGATGTAGATTGTCGCACTACCCATCCGCACGCGCTCCAGCGCACGCAGCACCTCGGGCTGTTCGTAAAGCAGGGTCGCGACCCGGTCTGCGACCGCCTCGGTATCTTCCAGCGTCGTCCCCGGGACCATTTCGATCTGGACCTGGCTGTTGTCGCTGTCGACGTTCGGCTGGAACTGGCCGGGCACACTCATGAACAGCTGCACGGTCAGAAGCAGCGCGAAATAGCCGATCATGAGCATCCACACGCGATGGTCGTAGAAGCGCGCCTCGAGATAGCGCCACACTTCGCGCGCACGCGGGCCGAACACCGAGCTCAGCAGGCCGAGCAGCTTGAGCACGATCCAGCCAGCGGCGAAGGCGATCGCGGCGGCCAGCGCCATCTGCGCCACCCCGACGATCCGGTTATAGAATGTGCCCGCCACGGACTCGGGTGAAGAGGCGACCGCGCCACCCACTTTCGCGGCAAGACCCAGCCCGCTCAGCGCGCCGTTCACACCGAAGAAGGCCACGGCGGTCACCGCAATCAGCAACAGCGCCGTCACCAGCAGCGCGGGCAGGTAGGCGAAACGCTTCTTGGGCGGCTCGATTCCCTCGCGACGGCGAAGCATCTTGCCGCGTTCGAGCGACCAGTGGAGGATGCCCATGTAGCGGTCCATCATCGGACCCTCGCCATGGCTCGCGTGGCCCTTGGACTTGAGGAAGTAGGCCGCCAGCATCGGCGTGATCATGCGCGCCACCGCGAGCGACATCAGCACCGCGATCACCACGGTGATCCCGAAGTTCTTGAAGAACTGGCCGGAAATGCCCGGCATCAGGCCCACGGGCAGGAACACCGCGACGATGCAGAAACTGGTCGCGACCACCGGCAGGCCGATCTCGTCCGCCGCATCGATCGACGCCTGGTACGCGTCCTTACCCATTCGCATATGTCTGACGATGTTCTCGATCTCCACGATCGCATCGTCGACCAGCACACCTGCCACCAGCGCCAGTGCCAGCAATGATAACGAGTTCAGGTTGAACCCGAGCAAATCCATGAACCAGAAGGTCGGGATCGCCGAGAGCGGGATGGCAACGGCGGAAATGAACGTCGCGCGCCAGTCGCGCAGGAAGAAGAACACCACCACGACCGCGAGCAGCGCGCCCTCGATCATCATCGCCATCGAGCTTTCGTACTGTTCCTCGGTATACTTCACCGTGTTGAACAGCTGGATGAAGCGCACGCCCGGGTTTTCCGCCTCGATCTTCTCGATTTCCTCAAGCGCGTCGTGGAAGGTCGAGACATCGGACGCGCCCTTGGCACGCGACATGGCGAAGTTGACGACTTCCTTGTCGCGCACCTTGCTGATCGACGTCTGCTCGGAATAGCCGTCGCGCACGGTCGCAACATCGGCGAGCTTGATCGTGCGCCCGTCGCCCAGCTGGATCTGCTGCTGCGACAGCGCGTAGGCGTCCTGGCTGTTGCCGAGCACGCGGACCGACTGGCGCGTACCCCCGACCTCGGCCGCGCCGCCAGCAGCGTTCAAGTTGTTCTGCCGCAGAACCTGGTTGAGCTGGCTGGCGGTGACACCGTAGGACTGGATGGCCTGCGGATTGAGGATCACCTCGATCTCGCGATCCACCCCGGCGAAGCGATTGACCTCGGCCATCCCTTCGACGCCGAGCAGGCGCTTCGACACGACATCGTCGATGAACCAGCTGAGCTGCTCAAGCGTCATGTCGTCGGCTTCGACCGCGTAGATCCCCAGGAAACCGCCGGAAATTTCCTGCTTGGAAACACGCGGTTCGAGGATCCCGTCGGGCAGCGAGCCGCGGATCGTATTGATCGCGTTGGTCACCTCGGACACCGCGTCATCCGGATCGGTCCCGATCTCGAATTCGATGAAGGTGCTGGAACTGCCTTCCGACGCGGTCGAATTGATCGTCTTCACGCCGTTGATCGAACGCACGGCGGATTCGACCAGCTGGGTGATCTGGTTCTCGATCTCGGTCGGCGCGGCGCCGGGCTGCGAAATGTTGACGTTGACCGCGGGGAATTCGATCTCCGGGTTGTTGACCACGTCCATCCGGCTGAAGCTGAGCAGACCGGCCAGCAACAGCGCGGTGAAGAAGACCAGCGGAATGACCGGGTTGCGGATCGACCACGCGGAGATGTTGCGGAAGTTCATCGTGCTCAGTCCTTCTGCGCGACCGGGTTGACCCGTTCGCCGGGATTGAGGAAGCCGCCTGCGCGCAGGACGACCTGCTCGTCACCCGAGAGCCCGCCGGTAATCGCGACCCCGCGCGACGTAACCATTCCGGTCTCGATCGCGCGGCGAACGACGGTGTTGTCCGGGCCGACGATGTAGACGTAGCTGCCCTCGTCATCGGCAAGGACCGCGCTTTCAGGCAGCAGCGGAGCAACCGTGGTACCGCTGCGGATGGTTGCGGTGGCAAAGCCGCCGGGCCGCAGGCCGGGTGCGTACTTCAGCGCGATCCGGGCAACGCCCTGGCGGCTCTGCGGGTCGACGGTCGGCTCGATCTGCCAGATCTGGCCGGTATAGTTCTCGTTCGATCCGACCGGGGAAACCTCTGCAGGGACCCCGACAGACAGCTTCTGCAGTTCGTTCTCGCCAACCTGAGCGCGCAGTTCCATCTGGCCACCCTGGGCAATCACGAAGACCGACGGCGTGCCACCGCCCACCGTCTGCCCGGGCTCGATATTGCGTTCCAGGATAAGGCCCGATGCGGGCGCGATGATGTTGAGCCGCGCATTACGCTCGCGCAGCTCGCCCAGCTGGGCCTGCGCCACAGCAACCCGCGCACGGGCTGCATCGCGCGTCGCGGTCAGGCGGTCGACATCGGCTTGCGAGACGAACCCGCGCTCGACCAGCTGGAGCGCACGGTCGAGATTGCTCTGGGCCAACTCGGCGTCCGCCCGGGCGACCTGGATTTGCGCGGCCTGCGCACGCGCCTGCTGGTTCTGGACGGAGCGGTCGATCGACGCGAGCACCTGCCCGGCATTGACCCACTGGCCCTGTTCGACGTTGACCGAAACGACCCGGCCGCCTTCGCCGACCACGCCAACGGGGAGCGAACGCCGCGCGGCGATGGTGCCGGTCGCGGTGATGGTTCCCTCGATCGAGCCCCTGCCCGGCTTCATGACCGTGATGTCGGCCGCCTGGGAGCCCGCATCGGCCGGGGCCGGGGCCTCGTTGGTCGAGCTGAGGTAGAACCAGCCGCCAATAAGCAACGCGACCACGACGACCGCCAGGATGATGACAATGCGTGTCCGCCCACCCTTCGATTCACTGTCCGGAGTGGTCGTGTAGGGGTTGCTCATCCTGCCCTCATCTTCGTCGTGTCCGACCGTCGGCTGATAATTCATGTTCGGTCCGTTCGCACTGGCGGTTGCTTCGCCTCTCCGACGCAGGTCGGGGGCGATTTATCGATCCGGACTTGCCTTAGGGCCGCTATTCGCAACCGGCAATCGGCTCCTCTACCAACTGCCTAGCAAGCCTGACGAACGAGAGCTGTGTTCGGGGCCGCGCAGCGCACAGCAAAAAAAGGCGGTGCGACCCGCTGGCCGCACCGCCTTTTCCGGTGTCTCTATGACGTACCGAGCTTAGCGAACGCGCCCGCGCTGCACCAGATTGGCGATCGCGAGCAGGATCACGGCACCGACGATGGCGACGATGAAGCCGGTCAGGCTGAATTCGCCGATCGGGCCACCCACGCCGAAGAAGGCGTTGCCGACCCAGTTACCGATCAGCGAGCCGATCAGGCCGACGATGATGTTCCAGAAGATGCCCATCGAGGCATCGCGGCCCATGATCATGGAGGCGATCCAGCCTGCCACACCGCCGATGATAATCGCGATAATCCAACTCAACATGTCCCAGCTCCTGTTTTTATTCCACCCCGTTCGGGTCACGGGTCAGCAACGGGAGCGAGGGACAGGAGGTTCCCGACGGGCGACGAATTGTCGCCTGCCGGGCCGCCGGAAACGTGGCGAAATCAGTATTTCAGCTGGCGTTCGTAAAGATCGCGATAGTGCTGGATCCGGGTGACGCGCAGGCCCTGCATGCCCGAACGGTCGACCGCGCGCTGCCAGGAGGCGAACTCCTCCAGCGTCAGGCCATAGCGTTCCAGCACTTCGTCGATGGTCAGCAGGCCGCCATTGACTGCGGCGACGACCTCCGCCTTGCGGCGAACGACCCAGCGCTTGGTCTTGGGGCTGGGCAGATCCGCCAGCGTCAGCGGCTCGCCCAGCGGGCCGATAACCTGGTCGGGTTTGATTTTCTGGTTCTCGATCATTGGTTCTCTCGATCGCGCTCGGGGGACGGGTTGGCGCTGGAAGAAGCCCTACCCCGGCTCGCTTTGCGGCGCGCTAAAGACACAAGGTTAACGCCGCGTTCGTCTTTTGCCTCGGTTCGGTCGAAGGACGGGCCGGCCTGCGAAAGGAGGCCGGGGTCCTGCGTACGCAGGGCGCGCGAAAGGCTGATCGCGGCGGCCAGTTCGGACCACCCGACTCGCCTGAGTCCGTGCTCATCTGCCGCTGGCTTGGCCGCGGCGATCTTGTCTGCTCCCTCGAACATGCCCCCTGCCTAACCCGAATATGGTCAAGAGAGGGTAAATGCCGCCATAAGTCAGTCGCTTGGCGCGGGCCTGCGTTAACGCGAGCGCCGCCCGCAAACGGCGCTTTTCTTGTCTCTTGGGCCCGCGGGTCTATATGCGGGGCTTACGAGTATCCCCATGACCGACACCACCTTCCTCTCGAACGCCGATCAGGCCGCGAACCTGTTCGATCTGCCGCGCCCGGCCTCCGAGTGCCGGATCGTGGTCGCGATGTCGGGCGGGGTCGACAGTTCGGTCGTCGCCGCGCTGGCCGCGAAGACGGGCGCCGACGTGGTCGGAATCACACTCCAGCTCTACGATTATGGCGCCGCGACGGGCCGCAAGGGTGCCTGCTGCGCGGGCGACGATATCGCCGACGCGCGCGCCGTGGCGGACCGGCTGGGGATCGCGCATTACGTCTTCGATCATGAGAGCGCGTTTCGCGAATCGGTGGTCGAGCAGTTTGCCGACGATTACCTCGCTGGACGCACGCCGGTGCCCTGCATCCGCTGCAACATGGGCCCCAAGTTCACCGACCTTTTGACCATGGCGCGCGAACTGGATGCCGATTGCCTCGCCACCGGGCATTATGTGCGCCGGGTCATGGGTGCGGGCGGATCGGAACTGCACCGGGCCGAAGATGCCGGGCGTGACCAGAGCTATTTCCTGTTCGCGACGACCCAGCCGCAGCTCGATTTCCTGCGCTTCCCGCTGGGCGGGATGCCCAAGTCGCAGGTCCGCGCGCTCGCTGAGGAAGCGGGTCTGCGCAACGCGGCCAAGCCCGACAGCCAGGACATCTGCTTCGTGCCCGACGGCAATTATGCCGGCATCGTCAAGAAGTTGCGGCCAGAAGGCGCGACGCCCGGTGCCATCGTCCACGCGCGCACCGGCGAAACGCTGGGCGAGCATGCAGGCGTAGTCCACTTCACCGTCGGCCAGCGTCGCGGGCTCGAGATCGGCGGTCAGCCGGAGCCGCTTTACGTGGTCGAGCTCGATGCGAAATCCGCGGAAGTGCGCGTCGGGCCCAAGGCCATGCTTGCCACCGCGAGCGCACAGCTGGTCGACACCAACCGGATCGGCCCGCTGCCCGACCTGCCGCTGACGGCCAAGGTCCGCTCGCTCGCCAAACCGGTGCCGGTCACGCTGGAAGGCTCGCTGGGCGAGGGATCACCCGTCACGATCACCTTCGACACGCCCGAATACGGCGTCGCTCCGGGGCAGGCGGCGGTGATCTATGCGGGCGACCGGGCAGTCGGCGGCGGCTGGATCGACAGCACCCGGCCCGCGGCCTGACACGCGCCAACCCGCGCTAGTCTTCCCACTTCTCCAGCACGCAGCCATAGCCTTCGCGATATGTCGCGGTCTGGCTGGCGAGCAGCGGGAACGTGGCGGTAACGCTCTTCGTCGCCGGATCGTCGGACAGGCGGACCAGTTCCATCCCGGCGACCTTGTCTTTCGCGCAATCGCCGATCGGGCGGCCACCGATATAGCGGCACGAGCAGCCGACCCGCGCCGCGTAGGCCGCGCCGGTCACGGCATAGCCGTTGATCGCCGTGCGATTGGCGAAGAACGCGATCGCCGCGATGCTCGCCAGCACCAGCAGCGCGACCAGCAGGATGCGCGGCCACAGGCGGCGGCGGGCGCCCTGGCGGCTGGCGGTGTAAGCGGAATGGGTATCTGTCGTTGCCAAGCGGGCTTCTCTCGTGCGAATTGCTGCGCATGTCTTCGCCCCGCGCCCGTGCGCTTGCAACCCCCGTCTGCCTCACCCTCCCCCTCGCTCTGTGCCTCGCCGCGTGCGGTGGGGGCGCGGAGACCGATCCGGGCGCAACCGAGGCCGAACTGTCGGTGATCGGGGACAATCCCGGCGTCGGGCGGGAGCGGCTGGCGATGGAATTCGGCGACCTGTTCGAGGATGAGCAGGGCCTTGGCGAAACCCGCGCCGCGCTGGTCATGCACGCGGGCGAGATCGTCGGCGAGCGCTATGCCGACGGCTATGATGCAGACACCCGCTTCATCAGCTGGTCGATGGCCAAGACGGTGACTGCAGTGATGATCGGCATGCTGGTCGCCGATGGCGCGCTGGAGCTGGATGCGCCCGCGCCGGTGCCCGAATGGCAGCGCCCCGGCGATGCGCGCGCCGAGATCACTTTGCGCGACCTCCTCCAGATGCGTTCCGGCCTCGACCATACAGAGGGCGGCGAGGTGCCCTATGAATCGAGCGAAGTGCGCATGCTGTTCCTCGACCAGCGCGACGATATGGCGAAGTTCGCCGAGGAACAGCCGCTGGAGGCCGAGCCGGGCGAGAAGTTCGAATATTCGAGCAACACCACCGTGATCCTCGCCGATATCGCCGCCGACGTGCTGACCAGGGACAGCCAGGACCCGGAGGAACGGCGCAAGGCGGTCGATACCTACCTGCGCACTCGCCTGTTCGGCCCGCTGGGCATGACTTCGATGGTGCCGGAATACGACGCAGCGGGCACGCTGATCGGCGGCAGCGCGATCCACGGTACCTTGCGCGACTGGGCGCGCTTCGGCGAATTCCTGCGCAATCACGGCAGCTATCGGGGGACCCAGCTGGTCCCGCGCCAATGGATCGACTTCATGGTCGAACCCAGTCCGCCCGCGCCGTTCTACGGCGGGCAGATCTGGCTCAACACGCAGGCCTCCGATCCGCAGAACCAGCTTTATCCGATCGACAATCCGCAAGGCATCTTCGCCGCGATCGGGCACATGGGCCAGTACATCGTGGTCTCACCCAAACAGAAGCTGACGATCGTGCGGCTGGGCCATTCGGACGCGGAAGAACGCCGCGCGCTGCTGCGCCAGATCAACGATCTGGTGGAACTCTACCCCACGCCATAACGCGGTGAGGGGCGCGGCCCCGCCCGCACGCCCTATTCGGGCAGGTGGAACTTGCCCTCGACAACGGTGACGCATGGTCCGCCGAGCCACACCCGCTCGCCATCCATCCGGCAATGCAGATGCCCGCCACGCGCGGAGGCCTGAAACGCGCTCATCGTGTCGCGGCCCAGCCGCTGCGCCCAGAACGGAGCCAGCGCCGCATGGGCCGATCCCGTGACGCTGTCTTCCGGCACGCCCCAGGCGGGCACGAACACGCGGCTGACGATGTCGGTCTCGTCGCCCGGCGCGGTGCAGATGACCATCCGGTCGATCTTGGCGAGTGCGCGCATGTCCGGCTCCAGCGCGCGGACCTCCGCTTCGTTTTCGAGCAGCACGATGGTAGTCTGTTCCGCCCCGCTGACCGATTCGAACAGCGGCGCGGAGACGTGCAGTGCATTGAGCAGAGAGGGATACTCGCCCTCCTCCACCCTGGTGATCGGCAGCGCGAGCTCATAACCCGATTCGACCCGCCGCACTTCGAGCAGGCCCGCCTTGCGGGTGCGGAATGTCACCGAATCGCTGTCGCCGCTTTCGTTTCCGAAGCGGTTGTCCGGGTCCAGCAGCACGTGCCCCGCGGCCAGCGTGGCATGGCCGCACAGCGCGACCTCGCTGGTCGGGGTGAACCAGCGCAGCTCCCAGTCGGCCCCGCCGCTGGTGTCGCGCACCACGAAGGCGGTTTCCGCGAAATTGTTCTCTTCTGCGATCGCCTGCAGCGTCGTATCCGACAACCACGAGGCGAGCGGCATCACCGCCGCCTGGTTGCCCGCGAAGGGCCGGTTGGCGAAGGCGTCGACGTGCCAGTAAGGCAGCGTGGTCATGGTTTGCTCTCCAGCTTGGCGAACTCGTCTTGCTCGACGAGTGTGTTTCCGGGCTCATCGACATGACCGGCAGGGTCGATGTGGATCAGCAGCTCGGCCTCTGGAAATTCGAGGCCCAGCTCCTGTTCGACCCGGTCGATGATATCGTGAGCCTTCTCAACGGTGTAGTCGCCGGGGAGGTCCACATGAAATTGAACAAAATCGATTCCGCCGCTCGTGCGCGTGCGCAAATCGTGCAGGCGGGCGAGTTCGGGATGGCGCGCTGCGACCTCGACGAAGCGGCGGCGCTTTTCCTCCGGCCATTCGCGATCCATCAGATGATCGACCGCTTCCGAGCCCGCACGCCAGGCGCCCCACAGCAGCCACGCGGCGATCGCGAGGCCGAATAGCGGATCCGCCCACGCCACGCCGAGATAGCGATCGAGCACCAGCGCCGCGATCACTGCGAGATTGAGCAGCAGGTCCGACTGGTAATGCACATGATCGGCATGGATCGCGAGCGAGCCCGTCCGCGCGAGAACGTAACGCTGAAAGGCAAGCAGCGCGAAGGTTGCAAGGATCGCGATCACGCTGACCACGATCCCTTCCTGCGCGGCGACCACCCGCTCGCCTTCGACCAGCGCCTGCCCGGATCGCATGGCGATGCCTGCGGCGGACACCGCGATCAGCATCACCTGAAAGATCGCTGCCAGCGCTTCCGCCTTGCCATGCCCGAAACGGTGGGTGGAACTGGCCGGACGCGCAGCGACGATGACGCCGAGCAGGGTGACAAGGCTCGCCACCAGATCGAGCGCGCTGTCCGCCAGGCTGCCGAGCAGCGACACCGAACTGGTCTGCCACACCGCCCATAGCTTGAGCGCGACCAGCAGCAGCGCGGTCGAAATCGATGCGATGGCGGCGGCGCGGCCGAGGTTTGCCCTCTCGCTGGCCGACCCGCTCCTCATGGGAACAGCAGCGTGCTCGTCCAGCCGTCGCCCTCGCGCAGAAACACGCGGCGATCGTGCAGGCGGCTGTCGCGGTCGAGCCAGAATTCGATCCGCTCGGCGTGCAGGGTGAACCCTGTCCAGTGCGCGGGCCGCTCCACCTCGCCGCCCGCAAAGCGTGCCTCGGCTTCGTGATAGCGTGCGACAAAGGCCTCGCGATCCGCGAGCGGGCGCGACTGGTCTGACGCGACCGCGCCAAGCTGCGCCGGGCGCGAGCGCGAGTGGAAATACTCGTCGGCGGTCGCGTCGCTCACCTGGGTGAGCGGGCCTTCGATGCGGATCTGGCGGCGCAGGCTCTTCCAGTGGAACAGCAGTGCGGCATGCGCATTGGCGCGAATTTCCTCGCCCTTGCGGCTCTGCGCGTTGGTGTAAAAGGTGAATCTGCCCTCGCCGAAGTCCTTCAGCAGCACCATCCGTACCGACGGGCGACCCTCTGGCGTGGCGGTTGCCAGCGCCATTGCGTTCGAATCGTTCGGCTCGCTCGCGCGCGCTTCGGCGTACCACTGGTCGAACAACGCCAGCGGGCCATCGGTGGGCAGCGCGCTGCTGGTGGCGGGCGTATGGGAGGTGTCGCTCATGCTCCGGTCCCTAGCCCCGCCCGTGCAGAGCCGCAATTGGCGCATTCATTTGGTAAGGAGTGCTTGGTAAACACCCGGCCATGTCGGCGTTAATCAAGCCCGTGATCCTGTGCGGCGGCGGAGGCACACGCCTCTGGCCACGCTCTCGCCCTGCCCGGCCCAAACCCTTCCTGCCGCTGCTGGGCGAGCGGACGCTGTTCCAGCAGGCGCTCGACCGGGTGGCCGATCCCGATCAATTCGCCGCCCCCCTGGTGGTCGCGGGCGAGGCGCATGTGCCGCTGGTGCGCGAACAGTGCGGCGATGAGCTTGCGATTATCGCTGAACCGATGGGCCGCAACACCGCGCCCGCGATCGCGCTCGCCGCGCTGCGCGCGCAGGAAGGCAGCGTGCTGCTGGTCTGCCCGAGCGACCATTATATTGCCGATGCGCCCGCATTCCGGGAGGCCGCTCGCTCCGCAGCGCAGCTGGCCCAGCAGGGCTGGCTGGTCTCCTTCGGGATCGAAGCAAGCCATCCACACACCGGCTACGGCTACCTCAAGCGGGGGGAGGCTCTCGCGGACGGCTTCCGGCTCGACGCGTTCGTCGAAAAGCCGGACCTTGCCACTGCGCAGCGCTTCCTTGCCGATGGCCACTACAGCTGGAACGGCGGGATCTTTGCCTTTGGCCGCGACGTATTCCTGAAAGAGCTCCGCAGACACCGACCGGAAATGGCGGTCCTGTGCGAGGCTGCAGTGGCGCAAGGCACCGAGGACGGGGCGCTGTTCCGCCCCGATGCCAAGGTGTTCGAGACGATCCGGGGCGAATCGATCGACTATGCGGTGATGGAAAACACCGCCCATGCCGCAATGGTCCCCGTCTCCATGGGATGGTCCGATATCGGCAGCTGGGACGCGCTGCGCGAGGCGCGCGGAGGCGCCTCTCGCGGGCCGCACGAACTGCTGGATTGCAGCGGAGTGATGGTCGACAGCGACGGGCCGCGGGTATCGGTGGTCGGGCTGGACGACGTGATCGTGGTGGTCGACGGCGACGAGATTCTCGTCATGCGCGCCGATGCGGCGCAGGATGTCGGCAAGCTGGACGGAGCCTCTCTCTCATGAGGACGCTCCCGGTCCATCTGGTGCGCAAGGTGTGGGGTCGGCAAACGCCGCCTGCGCCTTTCGCCAATCCGGGCGAAGAGCCGCTGGGCGAGATCTGGTTCGATCCGCCGCCCGAGCTCGACAGCCTGCTGGTCAAGTTCATCTTCACCGATGCCGCGCTGTCGGTGCAGGTCCACCCCGACGATGCGCAGGCCCCGGCAGGCCAGCGGGGCAAGAACGAGTGCTGGTACATCCTCGATGCGCAGCCCGGCGCGACCATCGCGGTCGGGCTGGAGCGGACGATGAGCGTGGACGAACTGCGTGCAGGGGCGCTCGACGGATCGATCGAGAGCGCGGTCCGCCGGCTCGAAGTGCAGCCGGGCGATTTCGTGTCGATCCCGGCCGGCACGATCCACGCGATCGGCCCGGGCATCAGCCTGCTGGAGGTGCAGCAGAACAGCGATGTGACCTATCGCCTATACGATTACGGGCGCCCGCGCGACCTGCATCTCGAAGAGGCGCTGCGGGTGGCCCGGCGTCAGCCGTTCGACGACGCTCTGCTGACCCGTGCCGGTGAGACGAGCGGCGACTATGCCGAACTCATCGACGGGCCGTTTTTCCGGGTCGCGAAACTGACCGGTTCTGCCGCTTTGCCGGAACGGCGTTTCGGGCGCGAGTGTCTGGTTCTGCCGCTGTCCGAAGGGGTCACGCTGGACGAACAGCCGCTGCCCGTGGGCAGTTGTACGCTTTCGCGCGGGCTGCGCGGCCTTGCGCTGCGACCCGACGCGAGTGCCATTCTGGTCGAGGAGACCCGCGTTGCAAATGCCTGATTGTGCTGTGCGTAACCCGGCTTATGTCGCCAAGCGCCTTGCGCGGACCCGGTGCGAATTCTAGCTAGCAGCTCATGGCAGACGCTTACGACATCCTCGGCATCGGGCGCAGTGCGTCTGAAAAGGAGATCAAGAGCGCCTATCGCACGCTCGCCAAGCAGCTCCATCCCGACCGCAACAAGGACAATCCCAAGGCGGCCGAGCGTTTTTCCGACATCACCAAGGCCTATGATCTGCTGTCCGACAAGGAACAGCGCGCCCGCTACGATCGCGGCGAGATCGACCTCGAAGGCAATCCGACCAATCCCTTCGGTGGCGGCGGGTTCGGCGGCGGTGGCGCAGGGCCGCGCGGCGGCTATTCGAACCAGGATTTTCGCGGCTTCGGCGGCGAAGACGTGGATCTGGGCGATCTGTTCGAAGGCCTGTTCGGCGGCGGCCGGACCGGGCCGATGGGCGGCGGGAGCGCCAGAGGCGGCGGCTTCGGCTCGCGCAGCGCACCCCCGCGCAAGGGTGCGGACATCGCCTATCGCCTGCGCGTGCCCTTCGTCGATGCCGCAAGGCTGATCGACCAGCGGATCACCCTGTCCGACGGCAAGACGATCGATCTCAAGCTGCCCGCCGGGGTCGAGAGCGGCACCCAGATGCGGCTGCGTGGCAAGGGCGAACAGGGGCCCGGCGGCGCGGGTGACGCGCTGGTCACGGTCGAAATCGACAAGCACCCCCATTTCGAACGCGACGGCGACCGCGTTCGGCTCGAACTGCCGATCACGCTGAGCGAGGCGGTGCGCGGCGGCAAGGTCCGCGTGCCCACGGTCGACGGGCCGGTGATGCTGACGATCAAGCCGGGCACCAGCGGCGGCACCACCATGCGCCTGTCGGGCAAGGGCTTCTCGCGCAAAACCGGTGGCCGCGGCGACCAGCTGGTAACGATCCAGATCGTCCTGCCCGAGGATATCGGCCCGCTTCAGCAAGCACTCGAGGGATGGACCGACACAAGCGACCCACGCGCGGACCTGAGCACCTGAGGTGGCGATGGGCCGCCTCATTCCGCGTCTCAGACAGGCGCTTCCCGATCCTGAAAACCGGCAGATCCACTCGCTGACCCCCGAAGACCGGCGGCGTGAGGCGCAGGCCCTGCGGACCTCGCGCGGCGCGCCGGAACACAAGTATTTCCGCTCCTACGAGGTTGCGCGCCGGGTGCTGGTGGGCACGTTCAACGACGGCTTCCTCTACGCGGGCAACCTTGCCTACCTCGCGATGCTCGCGATCTTTCCCTTCTTCATCACCGGTGCGGCAATCTTCGCCGCCTTCGGCGAGAGCAGCGAGCGCGCGGCCAGCATCAACGCCCTCCTGCTCGCGATGCCGCCGGTTGTGGCCGAGGTGATCGAGCCCGTGGCGCGCAACGTGATCGACGCGCGGCAGGGCTGGCTGCTGTGGGCGGGCGGGCTGCTGGGCCTGTGGACCGTGGGCAGCCTGATCGAGACGATCCGCGACCTGCTGCGCCGGTCCTACGGCACCGAGGCGACCCAGGCCTTCTGGCGGTACCGCCTCGCATCCACCGGGATAATCATCGCGGCGGTCATCGTGCTGATGCTGTCGCTGATCGCGCAGGTGATGATCGGGACCGCGCAGCAAATCATTGCAGCCTATTTCCCGCCCCTCAGCGATGCGCTGGGCAAGCTGGCACTGGCGCGCTTCGTGCCCGGTTTCGGCCTGTTCGGTTCTTTCTACGCGCTGTTCTACGTGCTGACTCCCGGCCAGTACCGCAAGAAACGCTATCCCAAATGGCCCGGCGCGCTGGCGGTGACCTTGTGGTGGGTCGGCGTGACGGTCGCGCTGCCGCAGGTGCTGCGGAGCTTTTTCAGCTACAACCTCACCTATGGTTCGCTCGCCGGAATCATCATCACGCTGCTGTTTTTCTGGCTGGTCGGGCTCGGCGTCGTTATCGGGGCGCAATTGAACGCGGCGCTCGCAGAGACGCCAGAGGAAGAGCGGCTGGCGACGATGAGCGCGCACGAGCCGCGGATCGCGCCAGAGGCGCTGGGATACGAGAAGGAGAAACCATGACCGGTCTGATGGAAGGCAAGCGGGGGCTCATCATGGGGCTCGCCAACGATAAATCGCTCGCCTGGGGCATTGCCAAGGCCTGCGCCGCGCAGGGCGCACAGCTGGCCTTTACCTATCAGGGCGAGGCGCTGGAGAAACGGGTCCGCCCGCTGGCCGAACAGCTCGGCTCGGAGATCGTCTTTCCCTGCGATGTCAGCGACATGGACAATCTGGACGCCGCGTTCGAGACGCTCAAGAGCCACTGGGACAGCCTCGATTTCGTGGTCCACGCGATCGGCTTTTCCGACAAGAGCGAGCTGCGCGGCAAGTATGTCGACACCAGCCTCGACAATTTCCTCATGACCATGAACATCTCTGCCTATTCGCTGGTCGCGGTGGCCAAGCGTGCGGCGGCGATGATGCCCGATGGCGGCAGCATCCTGACCCTGACCTATTACGGCGCAGAAAAGGTCATCCCGCATTACAACGTGATGGGCGTCGCCAAGGCCGCGCTGGAAACCAGCGTGCAATATCTCGCCAATGACCTGGGGCCGGACAACATCCGGGTGAACGCGATCAGCGCGGGGCCGATCAAGACGCTGGCCGCCAGCGGGATCGGCGATTTCCGCTATATCCTCAAGTGGAACGAGCTCAATTCGCCGCTCCGCCGCAATGTCACGATCGACGATGTCGGCGGCTCGGGCCTCTATTTCCTGAGCGATCTGTCGTCGGGCGTCACCGGCGAGGTCCACCATGTCGACGCGGGCTACCACGTCGTCGGGATGAAGCAGGAAGACGCGCCGGACATCGCGCTCGGCTAGCTTCCCTGGGTCAGATCCCGGAGGCTAGATCCCCGGAAGGTCGCCGAAGCCCTCGATCTCACGGATACAGGCAAGCGCGACCTTCGCCTTGGCCGGGCGGGTAGGCATGAATTGCTCGGCCAGCGATTCGCGATCTTGCGCCAGTTCGCTCGCGTTCTTTTGCGCTTCGCGTGCCTGAGTCTGCGCGCGCTTGTCGAACAGCTCAAGCAGTTGCGCCATCGCCGCCTGCTGCGTCTGGTCGAGCTGGGCGGAATTGCGATAGGGGCCCAGCACGGTGTCGGTCGCCACATCGCACAGCACCGCCTGGGTATAGGGGCTGTCCGAATAGGTCAGCGCAGACGCATTGCCGATCGAGAGCGCCTGGGCAGCCTTCTTTTGCGCCGCTGGAATTTCACGACCGGCGAAGCTATCGACCTTGTAAGGCTCGATGGTCTCTTGGCCGCATGCCTGACATCCCAAGGCTGCAACCAGCAGCATGATTCGCTTGATCATTGAAACTTCCCTAAAGACGCGCGTCGCATACCCCGGACGGAAACAATTTCAAAATGAAGCGCAATGTTCTGAAATCCTGGCTTCCGTTCGAACGTAGCGGCAGCCCGGAAAGCCTCGCCTTCGTGTGCCTGCTGGTTTTGCTCGCGATCGTTTGGCTGGCGGGCGGCGCATCGCGCGCCGATGTGCTGGGCCAGATGGTTACCCGCGTGGGCACCTGGGCCGTGCTGGTGTTCTTCGTGCTCAAGGCTCGGCCGACGCAATTCAAACTAGGCATGCCGCTGATCCTGCTCGCCGCCGCAGCGCTGCTGGTCGCGGTACAGCTGATCCCACTCCCGCCGGGATTGTGGACCGCCATGCCGGGGCGCGACCTGTTCCTCGACGCCGCCGATGTCGCCGGGCTTGGCACACAGCCATGGCGGCCGATCAGCCTTTCGCCTCCAGGTACGATGAACGCCTTGATGTCGCTGGTGGTACCGGTCGCAGCGGTCGCCTTCGCTGCCTACCTGCCCGAAAAGGCGCAGTGGCGCATCGTACAGGCTGTGATTGTTATGGCTGTGCTCTCACTGCTTGTCGGGCTCGCGGAATTTTCCGGCATCAGCCTCGACCACCCGCTGATCAACGACAGCGCGGGCGAGGCAAGCGGGGTGCTCGCCAACCGCAACCATCAGGCGCTTATGCTCGCCATGGCGATTGTCGCTGTATTTTTCGTCGCGGCGCGCGGCGTTCGCCGGGGCCATTTCTCTCCCGCTTTCGCGCTGGGCGGTGGCGGGCTCTCGATCGTGCTGATGGTGCTGGTGATCCTCGCCACGGGGTCGCGCGCCGGTCTGGCACTTGGCGCGCTTGCACTGGTGGCGGGCGCCTCGGTCTTCGTCATCCCGGGCGGCAATGCGCCGAAGATTCCCCGATCCGCGCTGCTTGTGGGCGCGGCGATCCTGATCGCCCTGGTGGTTGCGAGCGTCGTGCTCGGACGGGCAGAGTCCTTCGACAGATTGGGCTCGGAATCGATCTCCGGCGATGCACGCGAAGATCTCTCTGGGGTGGTGTCGATGATGGCTGCCACCTTCGCCCCCGTGGGCAGCGGCTTCGGCACTTTCGATCCGGTCTTCCGCATCGCCGAACCCGACGCGATGCTCCAGTTCCGCTATTACAACCTTGCGCATAATGATTTCCTGCAGGTGGTGCTCGAAGGCGGCGTACTGGGCGCACTGCTGCTGGTGGTGGGGATCGGCTGGTGGGCCTATGCCAGCGTGCGCGCATGGATTGCCGGGCGCGGGCTGGCGGTGCTGGGATCTTGGATGCTGCTGCTGGTGTTCGCGGCCAGCTTCGTCGATTACCCCGCGCGCACGCCGATCATCATGGCGCTGGGCGCGATCGCGGCGGTCTGGCTGGCGGGCGGATACCCGCGCGAAGAGCGCATCGCTGGCAGCGGGAAATCCGGTTCAGGCAAGCGCAAGTCCGGCGGTGGCACCCGGCGGCGAAACACGAACCCGGCCCAATGAGCACTTTACCGGAATAGCGTTTCGGCCTATCTGCGCCGCCAGTCTGGGGGCGCGTCGGGTCTGCCCGGACTCCTTCCACTCGACCATTCACGCCAGAGGCAGATAATGCATCGATTGATATTGCTATTGTGTGTGTTGTTTTTGTCGGGGTGCGGGTCTCCGGAGCCGTTGGTATCGACGGATCGCATGACGGTGGTGGAGGCTGCGGATGGGTTGCCTATACCCAACCGCGATGATCTGGTGGCGGCGGATCGTCCTGCGCTGATTGGTCCGCTGGACACGATCCGGATCGAGGTATTCAACTATCCCGAGTTCACGCGCGATGTTCAGGTGGATGCGAGCGGGCGTATTGCGCTGCCGTTTCTGGGCACGGTCGAGGCTGGCGGCAAGACCGCGGGCGAGCTGGCGATGGATGTGGAGCGGGCGCTGGATGCGCGTTACGTGCGCGATCCGGAGGTGACGGTGAACATCGTCAACTCGGTCAGCCAGGTGGTGACCGTGTCGGGCGAGGTCGAGACCCCGGGCCTGTATCCGGTGACCAACCAGACGACGCTGCTGCGTGCGATCGCGGCGGCGCGCGGGACGAGCGAGTTTGCGCGCAAGGACGAGGTGGTGATCCTGCGCACGGTCAACGGCCGGCGGATGGCCGGGCTCTACAGCCTTGAGGCGATCGAGCGCGGGCTGTACGACGACCCCGCGATTTACGCCAACGACATCGTGGTGGTGGGCGACTCCCCCCAGCGACGTCTGTTCCGCGACTTCCTGACGGTGGCGCCGCTGCTGGCATCGCCGCTGGTCACGATTTTGCAGTAGGTTTTTCCGGGCGCGCGCAAACGTGCGCCTGCAACAAGGTTTTTGCCGAGCATGAACATCCAGGCCTCCCGGTTCGGCAGCGAGTCCGGCCCTTCCGACCAGCCCCCGCAGGGTGGCGGCAATCCGCTGGGCGTGCAGGCGGGCCAGCCGGGAGAGGGCGATGGTCCCTCGATCGTGCAGCATTACCTGCGGATCGCGCAGCGCTGGCGCTGGCTGATCCTGGGTTCGATCGCGGCATGCGTTGCGCTGGGCCTGGTCGCGACCCTGCTGATGACCCCGCAATACACCGCCACCGCGACGATCGAGATCTCGCGCGAAGGCAGCCAGGTGACCAACTTCGAAGGGGTCGAGCGCGAGGTCTCCATCTCCGACCAGGAGTTCTACCAGACCCAGTACGGCCTGCTGCGTGCGCGCACCCTGGCCGAACGGGTGGCCGGCCAGCTGGGCCTGATCGACAATCCCGAGTTCTTCGCATCCTACGGCGTGGAAGGCGGAGACGACCCCGCCTTCGCGCTCGATAACGGGCGCTACACCGCGCAGGGCCGCCAGGACCGCCAGCGGATCGCGGGCGAGATCCTGCTCGCCAATATCAGCGTTGCACCCGCGCGCCTCTCGCGGCTGGTCGACATCAGCTTTACCGGGCCCGATCCCGCGTTTGCCGCGCGGGTCTCGAACAGCTGGGCGGAAAACTTCATCCAGTCCAACCTTGAGCGCAAGGTCCAGGCGACCTCCTACGGGCGCGAGCAGCTGCAGGCGCAGCTGGCCGACTACAAGGAACGCCTCGATGAGTCCCAGCGCCAGCTGGTGACCTACGCCTCGAGCGAGGAGATCATCAACCTGCCCGCACAGCCCGGGGCCGACGGGCGCACGCAGGAACGCTCGATCGTGGCCGACGATCTGGCCGCGCTCAACGCCGCGCTGACCGAGGCGACCGCCGACCGGATCCAGGCCGAGGCGCGCGCACGCCAGGCGGGCGGCGGCTCCTCCTCCACCGAATCGCTGTCCAACCCGGCGATCAACAACCTGCGCGAGAAGCGCGCCGATCTGGCCGGCCAGTACGAGCTTTTGATGGTCCGGTTCGAGCCGGGCTATCCGCAGGCGCGCGCGCTGCAATCGCAGATCGACGAGCTCGACCGGGCGATCGCACGCGAGGAAGCGCGCGTCTCGGGCTCGCTGCAGGGCGATTACCGCGCCGCGCTGGAGCGCGAACAGACGCTGCAGGCGCGGGTCAATCGCCTCAAGGCGGACTATCTCGACCTGCGTCGCCGCTCGATCCAGTACAATATCTACCAGCAGGAGGTGGATACCAACCGCGCGCTGTATGACGGGCTGCTGCAGCGCTTCAAGGAGATCGGCGTTGCCGGCGGGGTCGGGGTCAACAATGTCTCGATCATCGATCCGGCCGATGTCCCGCAGGCCCCCTCCAGCCCCAACCTGCTGATGAACGTCCTGCTCTCGCTGATCGTGGGCGCGGGTATCGGCGCGGCGCTGGCCTTCCTGCTCGAACAGATCGACGAGGCGATCACCGATCCCACGGAGGTGCGCCGCAAGCTCGGCCTGCCGCTGTTGGGCACCATCCCCACGGTTGCCGAGGGGCGCCCGGACGAGGCGCTGCTCGATCGCAAGTCGAGCCTGGTCGATGCCTATCTCGCCGCGTTCACCAATCTGGGCTTCACCACCGAACACGGCGTGCCGCGTTCCTTCGCGGTCACCTCGACCCGGCCTGCGGAAGGCAAGTCGACCAGCTCGCTGGCGCTTGCCACCACGCTGGCGCGTGCGGGCAAGAGCGTGATCCTGGTCGATGGCGACATGCGCTCGCCCTCGGTCCACCAGCTGGGCGGGGTCGATCACGATCGCGGCCTGTCCAACTTCCTCGCCGGCGACGACGAGATCGAGACCATGACCTTCCCGATGACCCACCTGGGGTTCACCGCGATGTCGGCCGGTCCGATCCCGCCCAACGCCGCCGAACTGCTGACCGGCAACCGCCTCGATCTGCTGATGCGCCGCCTGCTGGAAATGTACGACCACGTCGTGATCGACTCGCCCCCGGTGATGGGCCTCGCCGATGCTCCGCTGATCGCGACCCATGTCGAAGGCGTGCTCTACGTGGTCGAATCCCACAATATCCGCGCAGGCCTCGTCAAGAACGCCATCGGACGCCTGAACTCCGCAAACATCCGCATCTTCGGCGCCCTCCTCACCAAGTTCGAAGCCAAGAAATCCGCCTACGGTTATTCCTACGGCTACGAATATGGATACTCCTACGGCAAAGAGGATGAGGGCAAGAGTGCCTGACGCCAAACCCGCTCGCACCGCGAAAGCGAGTGCCTCGGCCGCGGGCGGAGCTTCCGCGTCCGGTTTTTCGCTGCCGCTGGGCAAGCGGACCCGTTACGTCATTGCTGCCCTCGCAGTGCTGAGCGGCGTGGCCAGCGGGGTCTATTCGCTGGGTTCGGCGATGGCGCGACGGTCGATCGACCTCGCCTATGCGGTCGATCCGTCCAACCCAGTGATTGCGGGCCGCTTTGCCCTCTCCGAGGTGTCGAACCCGATCCAGGGTAATCGTCCGACCAATTTCCGCGAAGTCGCTGCGCGCGCGCTGGAGCAAGACCCGACTGCGGTCGACGCTGCGGTCGCGATCGGCCTTGCGAGCCAGCTCAACAACCAACCGGCGCAAACCGACGAAGCATTCGCCTATGCGTTGCGGATGTCCCGCCGCGAGACCCGCGCGCATATCTGGGCGATCGAGCAGGCGGCCATGCGGGGCGACATCCGCGGCGCGCTGGAGCACTACGATCTCGCGCTTCGGACCGAAGAGAACGCCACCGACGTGCTCTTCCCGACGCTGGCCAGTGCGGCAAGCGAGCCACTGGTGCGCAAGGAACTCATCCGCCTGTTTCGCAGCAACCCGCCATGGGGTCAGAACTTCATCAATGTTGCGGCGATGAGCGCCAGCAACCCCAAGGATATCGCGCTGCTGGTCGAAGAACTGCGGCGTGCGGGCACCAAGATTGCCTATCCCGCCGATCAGCTGCTTGCGACCAACCTGTACAACCGGGGCTTCCGCCAGGACGCCTGGGATTACTACACCAGCCGGATCAACCGCAAGCCAGGCACGATCCGGCCCTTCAGCCAGACGCGGGCCTATTCGACATCCTTCGACTGGAAGCTGGAAGAACCGACGGGCATTCTGCCCACGATCATCCGTTCGGGGGACGATTACGTCCTCGACGTGAGCAAGGTCCCATCATCATCGGGTGCGGTCGCCAGTCAGGCATTGCGGCTCGCCCCGGGCCGCTATCGCCTTGCGGGCAGCTTCGAGGCACCGCAGGGAAGCGATCGTTCCGCCTATCGCTGGGAAATCGCCTGCACGGATGGTCAGCCCTTCGCGATGGCGGACCTGGCCGAAGGACAGGGCACGCAGACCTATCGCAAGGCCTTCACCGTGCCCGGCGACTGCCCACAGCAGACGCTAACGCTCACGGCACGCCAGTCGAGCGGCTTCCAGGCACAGAACACGTCCTTCACGAGCCCCACGATCACGCGGGTCGGCGCGAACGCTAATTGACGCCGGAGAGCCCGGCGCGCAGCCGCTCGATCAGCGCAACACCTTCCGCCGTGCCTTCCTCGGGCGACCAGTCGGCAGGCTCCTTCGCCAGTTCGGGCCGGAACGGGCCCTGCTTCACTTCGAGCAGGATCGCGCCATCATCCAGCGCGACCACCGTGTGCCACGCCTCGGGCGGCAGCGTGATGCCGAAAGGCGCATCGCCATGCTCGCCGAAAATCTGGCTGGACATGACCTCTCCCGCATCGTCGAACACGAAGCAGGCAAAGGTTCCGCGCAGCGCACTCAGATGCTCCACTTTCGGATCGAGGCTATGGCGGTGCGGGCGGATATAGCTGTCGGGCGCAACCGCGTTGACCAGCATCTGCACCGGGTCGGAGTGGTCAGCGTGGATGCAATAGTGCATCCGCCGCCGGTCGGACCGGAGTGCCGCTTCGCTCAACTCGTCGAGGAAGGCAGGGGTGAGATCCGCGAGGTTAGGCATGCTGTCGCTCCGCAGTCGTCTTGTCACCAAGTTCCACGATCCACTCTTCCAGACTGGCGATCAGCGCGGCGCGGTTGAAATGGGCCTGCGCGTAGGCACGCCCGTTCCTGCCAAGCTCGGCGCGCTCTTCACGCGACATGCGCATCATTGTGCGGACATTGTCTGCCAGTGTGCGGTAGTCGCCAGCGGGTGCAGTCATCCCGGCTTCGGCCTCACGGATGACGCGCCCGCCTTCGCCGTTGAACATGCCGAGCAGCGGGCGGCCGGAGGCAAGGTAGGACTGGACCTTGCCCGGAATCGTCATCGACCAGATCGGCTCGTCACGCAGCGTCACCAGCAGCGCGTCGGCGGCGCTGAAGAAGGATGGCATGCGTTCGAGCGGGTGACGGCCCGCGAAGATCACCTTGCCCTCCAGTCCGCGCCTGGCGACCTCGGCGCGCGCATCGTCGCCCGCACGCCCCTCGCCCACGATGATCCAGCGTAAGGCAGGCTCGTCACGCAGTACGTCTGCCGCTTCAATGATCGCGGGAATATCCTGCGCCTGGCCCAGATTGCCCGCGAACATCACCTTGAAGTCGTCCGCATAGGGAGAGAGCTCGGGCGGAGGGTCGAGCCCGTCGACCGCGTTCTGAAACACGGGCTCGGGCCAGCCGGGGAAATAACGGATCGTGTCCGTGCCGCCCGCATAGCGCTCGACATTGTTGTAGAACGCGCGCGACTGGACGAGGATACGCGCGCAGCGCTTGTAGATGAAGCTGACCAGCTTGCCGACCAGCCCCAGCAGCGCGGGCGATTTGACCACCCCGATGGCGGAGAGCGTATCGGGCCACAGGTCGAGGACCCACATCAGCACCGGCGCGCGCTTGCGCCAGCCGATCCACAGCGCGGGCAGCGCTGAAGTGATCGGCGAGGTCTGGAAGACGAAGATCGCGTCGAAGCGCTGGCCGCGCAGCTTGCCTGGGCCGAAGATCGTGCCTGAAAGCGCAAAGCTGAGATAGTTGAGCATCAGCTTCAGGCTGCTGTTCCCGCGCGGGATCACCGGCACGCGGTGGACCGGGGCCCCTTCGAAGCTCGAATATTTCCCGGGGTTCTCGCGGAAGTCGGCGAAGATCTTACCGTCCGGGTAGTTCGGCAGGCCGGTCAGCACGGTAACCTCGTGGCCGCGCGCGATCAGTTCGCTGGAGAGGTCGTTGACGCGAAAGCCCTCGGGCCAGAAATACTGGCTGAGGATCAGGATTTTAAGCTTGCGGGGATCACCTGCAGAGACGTCAGCCGATCCTTCGGCCGCCGGATGGCGGATATCATGCATCGCTACCCCCTGCGCGTGTCAGGCGACGGCGGTCGGCTCTAGCAGGTAGCTGTCGCGGCGGATCGTCTTGATCAGCAGACCACGCAGCGGCGGCGAGATCGGCTCTGGCTTGCCTTCGGCATGGCCCACGACCTTGTACCCCGCTTCGGCAAACAGCTCGCGCCATTGCTCGTTGGAGCGGAAACGCACGCCGACGCCGAAAGTGTTGGCGCGCAGTGCGGGCACAACCTTGCCGATCGCGCTGCCCACTGCCGACAGCAGGCTGCTTGAGGTGATTTCGAAGATCCACCGCCCGCTCAGGTGCGGGACGAAGCTCTGGTAGATATATTCGTTCACGAACACGCGCCGGGCCTTACCGTGCCACGCCTTGAGCGCCTGGAGCTGCAAGCGCCGCGTCTCCGCCTCGTTCTTGCCGACGAGGTGGTGGAGGATCAGGTTGAAACAGACCACGTCCTCGTCGCCGGTCGGCACGGGGGCGAGCGCATCGCCCAGTTCCGCGTCGACCCCGATCTCGTGGCATTTCGCGACCGAGCGAGTGTCCATGTCGAGCACGCGGGTGCGATAGCCGTGGACGTCGGTCAAACTGCGCGCGAAGAAGCCGCAGCCGCCGCCAATATCGACGATCGCCTTGCCGCCCGAATCCGCATCGTTGAGGTTGCCGAAGTCGCGCACCTGATCCTCGACGAACTCGTCGTGGTAGAATGCCTCGATCTGGGCATCCGCCAGCTTTTTCTGCGTCACCATCTCGTTCATCGAATTTCCTCGTTCCGCAGCACGATCATCGTACGGCTACGCGGCGTTTCGTGCGCCGATATATGCCCCGCCCCTCTGCGAGTCCATGCAGGCGGGCCGGATCGACCCGCGCGTCAGTATTCCTTCCAGACCGTGCGGCGAACGTAATCGGTATAGGAATGGATGATGCGGACCACCTTGGCCGAGACATTGGGCATCGAATAATCGGCGACCAGCCGCAGATCGCGATCCTCGCCGCGCGCCTGCGACGCGATGATCGCAAGGCCCTGTTCGACCCGCTCTGCGCTGAGTCCGGTCATCATCACCGTACCCTCTTCCATCCCCTCGGGCCGCTCGTGCGCCTCGCGGATATTGAGCGCGGGGAAGTTGAGGATCGAGGATTCCTCGGTGATCGTGCCGCTGTCCGACAGCACGGCGCGCGCCGATTTCTGCAGCCGCACATAGTCGTGGAAGCCGAGCGGCTTGAGCAGGCGTACATTGGGGTGGAATTCGACCCCCGCCCGGTCGATCCGGTTCTGGGTGCGCGGATGGGTCGAGACGATCACGGGCTGGTCGTAAGTTTCAGCCGTGCGGTTGAGGATCTCGACCAGCCGCAGGAAGTTGGCATCGCTCTCGATATTCTCTTCGCGGTGCGCGCTGACCACGAAGTAGCCGTGCTCTTTCAGGTCGAGGCGGTCGAGCACGTCGGACGCGTCGATCCGGTCCATATAGGCGTGCAGCACCTCGTACATCGGGCTGCCGGTCTTGATCACGCGATCGGGCGGCAGGCCTTCGGCGAGCAGGTATTCGCGCGCAATATCGCTGTAGGTCAGGTTGATATCGGCGGTGTGGTCCACGATCCGGCGGTTGATTTCCTCCGGCACGCGCTGGTCGAAGCAGCGATTGCCCGCCTCCATGTGGAACACGGGGATCTTGGCGCGCTTGGCAGGGAGGACGGACAGGCAGCTGTTCGTGTCGCCCAGCACCAGCAGCGCTTCGGGCTGGACCTCCTTGAGCAGCTTTTCCATCCCGATCATGATGTTGCCGATCGTCGCGACCGGCGCTCCGGCGACGGCTGCGTGGAGGAAATGGTCGGGCTTGCGGATGCCCAGATCGTCGAAGAAGACCTGGCTCAGCTCATAATCGTGGTTCTGTCCGGTGTGGACCAGAATATGCTCGCACGCCTCGTCCAGCGCGATCAGCACGCGCGACAGGCGGATGATCTCGGGCCGCGTGCCGACAACCGTCATGACCTTCATCTTGCCCATAATCTCAAACCTTCTCGGCGATGGTATCGGGCCGGGCGCGATCGAAAATCTCGTTCGCCCAGAGCATGCAGATAAGCTCGTCCTCGCCGATATTGGTGATGTTGTGCGTCCAGCCCGGAATGGTCTCGACGATCCTGGCCTCGCCGCCCTTCGTCACCACCTCGTAGGTTTCGCCGGTGACGATATGGCGAAAGCCGAAATGGGCGGTGCCCTGGATGACCAGGAATTTCTCCGCCTTGGTGTGGTGATAGTGATCGCCGCGGGTCACGCCGGGGCCGGAGGTGAAGTAGGAGAACTGCCCGGCATCGGGCGTCTTGAGCATCTCCACGAAGGCCCCGCGCGGGTCTGCATGGATCGGCAGGCCGTAGCTGAACTGGTCCGGCTCCAGATAGCTCAGGTAGGTCGAATAGAGCGCACGGGTGAGCCCGGTACCCACGCGCGGAGAGACCAGCGTGTCGCGGCTGCCGGGGAAGCTGCGGATCGTATCTGCAACCTCGCCCACCGTGGTCTCGTAAACCGGCTGCACCTCCTGAACACCGCTGGTGCGCGTCGCCCCGTCGTCGAGAAGAGCAACGAATGCCGAGACCACATCGTCGACATAAACCAGCCGCAGCGGCGCGGCGGGATCGTTGACCGTGATCTCCAGCCCGTGCGCGATATTGTGGCAGAAGGTCGCAACGGCGGAATTGTAATTGGGCCGCGCCCATTTGCCGAACACGTTGGGCAGACGATAGATCAGCACCGGCGCACCGGTTGCCTCGCCATGCCGCTCCAGCGCCTGCTCGGCCCCGCGCTTGCTCTCCCCATAGGGATTGTCCGCGGCGGCCTGGATTGAGGAGGTATAGGCGATCGGCGCCCTGTTGCCTGCGGCGGCCAGCGCTTCGCACACCTCACTGGTGAAATCGCGATTGCCGGTCGCGAAGTCCGCCGGGTTTTGCGGCCGGTTCACACCTGCCAGATGGAACACGAAATCGGCGCGTTTCGCCGCGTCGGCGAGATCGGACGCATCGTGGCCGCGGCCGATCGGGATCACTTCGTGGCCGAGCTCGCCCAGCCGGATCGTGAGGTTGCGGCCGATAAAGCCCTCGGCCCCGGTCACCAGCGCAATGCTCATCCCAGCAGCTCCATCTCGGCGTCTTCGCCATTCACCAGCCGGACGATGAAGGGCAGCTTCATCAGCAGCTGCTTCATCCCTTCGACATCGAGCTGGTGGGTGTTGTGCGAGTTGTATTCCTCGCCCGTGCTCAGGCGCTTCTCGCCCTCGTCGACGAACTTTTCGTAGTTGAGGTCGCGCCCGTCGGGGGGCACGCGATAATATTCGCCCAGATCCTCGGCCACCGCACGCTCTTCGCGGCTGAGCAGCGATTCGTGCAGCTTCTCGCCATGGCGGGTGCCGATGATGCGGATCTCGTGGTCCGGCTTGCCAAGCATCTGGCGCAGCGCCTCGGCGAGGATCCCCACAGTCGCACCGGGTGCCTTCTGGACGAAGATATCGCCATTATTGCCATGCTCGAACGCGTAGAGGACCAGCTCGATCGCATCGTCGAGCGTCATCATGAAGCGGGTCATCTGATCGTCGGTGATGGTGATCGGCTTGCCATCGAGGATCTGGCGCACGAACAGCGGGATCACCGACCCGCGTGAGGCCATCACATTGCCATAGCGGGTGCCGCAGATGGTCGTGTCGAACCCTTCGAGATTGCGCGAAGAGGCGACCATGACCTTTTCCATCATCGCCTTGGAAATGCCCATCGCGTTGATCGGGTAGACGGCCTTGTCGGTCGACAGGCACACCACCCGTTCGACCCCGGCATCGATCGCGCTGCGCAGCACGTTCTCCGTGCCCATCACGTTGGTCTTGACCGCCTGCATGGGATAGAATTCGCAGCTCGGCACCTGCTTCAGCGCAGCGGCGTGGAAGACGTAGTCGACCCCGCGCATGGCTGCGGAAACGCTCGCCTCGTCTCGCACGTCGCCGAGATAGAACTTCAGCCGGTCGCTGGCATAGGCCTTGCGCATATCGTCCTGCTTCTTCTCGTCGCGCGAGAAGATGCGGATTTCCTTGATGTCGGAATCGAGAAACCGGCGCAGCGTGGCATTGCCGAAAGAGCCGGTCCCACCCGTGATCAGCAGGGTCTTGTCGGTAAACATGTCTCGCGTGTCCCCTCGGCTTACGCTTGTCCGCGCGCCGCCATGGCGTCACGGATGAGTTGTTCCTTGGCATCGGGCTGCGGATAGCTGATCAGCACCGCGCGCAGCTTGCCCTTGAAGACGAACAGGCTGCCCGCAGCGAGGCCGATGATGCCCATTTCGCGGATCGCCTCGGCAATATCGTCGAGCGAGCCCGCGCCGCCCAGAATGGTGATCGGCACGTCGACCTTCTCGCGCAGCTGCTTGGCCAGCGTCAGGTCGTAACCGGTCATTTTGCCGTCATTGTCGACCGAGTTGAGAACGATCTCGCCCGCGCCCTGAGCCTCGGCTTCGATCGCGAATTCCACGGGATCGCGCTTGGCGTTGCGGGTAGCGTTGTGGGTGACCATTTCGTAGCCGCCGCGCAGCCGCCGCTTCTTGTAGTCGATTACGGTGACCACGCTCTGGCGGCCGACCTCGTTGGCCATTTCGCCGATCAGTGCCGGGCGCTCTGCCGCTGCGGCGCTGACCGCAACCTTTTCCACTCCCAGGCTAACGATCCGCTTGGCCTGCGCCGCAGTCTTCACCCCGCCGCCATAGCACAGCGGCATGCGGCATTCGGCGGCGAGATGCGCGATCATCTGGAAATCGGGCTCCGCGCCGGTCACGCTGGCGTCGATATCGACCACGATCAGCTCGTCGCTTTCCTTCTCGTTGAAGATCTTCACCGCATTGATCGGGTCGCCGACATATTTCGGATTGCCGAAGCCGACCGTCTTCACGAGGCCGCCTTCGTGCACCAGCAGGCAGGGGATGATCCGGGGACGCAGCATCTGGTCTTACAGCTCCGCAAAGCTCTTCAGCACGGCGGCGCCGAAATGGTGGCTCTTTTCCGGGTGGAACTGCACGCCCCACACATTGTCGCGATGGATCGCGCAGGCGAAGTCGAACCCGTAATGCGCGGTCGCCGCGACATCGGACTGCTCCGCCGGCTCGACGTAATAGGAATGGAGGAAGTAGAAGCGCGGATCTTCGTCCAGCGCATCGAACAGCACGCGCCCGCTGCCCGGCGTCACGTCGTTCCAGCCCATGTGCGGCAGCGGCAGGCCTTCCATATCGTTGCGTTTGGCAAAGGCGCGGGTCCGCCCGGGCACCCAGCCGAGCCCTTCGCGCGTGCCCTCGTCGCTGCCATCGAGGAGGATCTGCATGCCGACGCAGATGCCCACCACGGGCACTTTCTTGTGCGTCACCATCTCGTCGAGCGTTTCACGCATGCCCGAGCCATCGAGCAGGTCCATCGCATAGTCGAACGCGCCCACGCCGGGGAGCACGATCCGCTCCGCCGTTGCCAGCTCCGCCGCCGTCTGAACCGCCCGCGCCGGAATGTTCAGGCGCTTGTACATGTTCAGGAAGGCGGCGATATTGCCGAGGCCGTAGTCGACGATCGTGATCAACGCATCACCGAACGTTGCAGGCCAAGCTTGCGCATCACCGTGGTGCCCAGATCGATCAACGCAGTGTTGTTCTTGTAGTCGAAGTGGGTCTTGTTCGGCCCGTCGTGCAGCGCCTGCAGCTCTTCGACCGTAAGGCCCAGCTTGGTCGCGATATATTCGAAGTCTTCGGCGATCTGCTCGGGCGTGTAGGCGGGGATCGCAATCTTTTCGAGCGCCTCCTCGCGGCTCATCTGCTCGGTCAGGATAAGCGAGGAGAAGTGCGCGCGGCGCTTGTCGTAACCGAACTTGCTCGGCAGCCAGTAGCCTTCGTAGAACCGCGTGAAGCGCGATTCATAGTGCTTGTGGGCATAGCGCTGCCAGCCGTAGATCCCGACCAGCTCCTCGATCGCCTGTTCCTTGTGGTAAGGCATATAGTTCAAGGGCTTCACCACCTGCACACCGTGGACGTAGCGGTAGTAGATCTTGAACTTGAAGATCCCTGCGAGGGGGAAGGTCTTGAGCGGACGCGTGCCGAAGCGTTTGTGGATGTCCTTCAGCTGGCGCAGGTCCGACGCGTGGTAGTGCCACTCAAGCGGCTCGCGCACGCATTCGGTCGAGTAGTTCGCGCCGGTCAGGATGTACTTAACCTTGTTCTTGGCCGCGAAGTTGTAGAGCCCGGCGAAGAAGGCGTGGTCCTGCGGGGTGTCGAGATGCGGCACCTGCGCCTTGAAGAAGGCCAGCTGGAGGTCGCGCATCTCGGGCCAGTTGACGACCTCGGTATAGAGGTCGAGGTCGAGCCCATCGACCAGCTTTTCGATATTGTTGACCGCCTGCTGCGAGTTCCAGCCGGCATCCACGTGGTAAAGCAGCGGGCGCAGGCCGAACTTTTCCTTCGCGTGGTGGACGACGTAGCTGGAATCGACCCCGCCGGAGAGGCCGATCAGGCAGTCGTGATCCTTGCCCTCGCCGTCGCGCTTGATCTTCTCGATCTGCGCCATGATCTCGCGCTCGCCACGCTCGTCGGTGTGCCAGTTGGGCAGAATGTTACTGTAATAATTGTTACAGTATTCGCACACACCATTCTCATCGAACACGATCTTCGAATCGCTCGTGTCCATGATGCAGTTTGTGCATATCTGGTAGGGCCGCGCGTGGGCGGAGATCTCGGACATGTTCGGGAAACCTCAAGGGATGTTCGGCGGGCTGATAGCGGACATGCCGCGGCTTACCAACCCCCGAAAGTCCGCGCGTGCGGCGGTGGTGCACCACCGCATCACCAGTGCGCCTTGGGCTCTCGCGGATCGACTCGGCGGATCGATTTTTTCTTCATCGCCAATGCCTTCTTCTCGACGAAGAACCACGAGAATGCTGCCGCACCGACTGTCGCCAGGATTACCGCGATCAGCGACCAGCCGGTTCCGATAAAGCCCAACTCGACTGCCGCGTTCACGAACAGCATGTGGTAGATATAGATACCGTAGGAGAGATCATTGCGATTGAGCAGACTGTCCGACAGGGTCGGGCGCGAATAGGCCGCCTTCACGATCACGAAGACCACCCCCACGAAGGCGATCGGGCCGATGTCATTGCCCCTGAAGGGCAGACCCAGCAGCCACGAAAGCCCTATCGTTCCCCCGAAAATCGCCAGCACTTTCCACCAGGAGAGGGCGATCAGCCGGTCGAGAATGTCGTGCCGGGTAGAAAGCCACGCGCCGCCGATGAACATGTAGATCCACGGCAGGCAGGTGACCATCAGCAGCTTGGCGGTGCTGGCATCGGGCGGCAGGGCTCCGAGCAGAACATTGAACCCGATCGAGGTCGCCAGCCCCAGCACCCAGAAGATCGGCCAGCGCAGCACCAGCAGTGCAATGATCGGCGTGGCAATATAGAACTGGATCTCGACCGAGATGGTCCACAGGCTGCCGTTGAGCACGCCGACCCCGAAATCGCGCAGGAATTCAGGGTTATAGAACTGGCCGATGGTCGACTGGGCAAAGACCCAGATGGCAAATCCAGGTGACGCGATCTCGTCCATAGTCAGCGCGCCGAGCGCGATCGCAAGTACGATGCCGACGATCAGGCACAGGATCAGACCCGGGAACAGCCGGTAGATCCGGTTCATCGAGAAGGTCGCGACTGTACCGCTATTGCGGTACGACTGGAAGATCAGCAGGCCGCTGACGAAAAAGAAGATCGGTACGCCGGGCAGAATGCTGATCCGGTCGAGCCACTTCTCGCCCAGCTCCAGATGCAGCAGCATGTGCTTCAACGCCACTTCGGATGCGGCGAACAGACGGATCAGGTCGAAATTATTAGGGGTCAGCTTGCGCCGGGCGGCAGGCGGCGCGCCCCCGCTATCCGCGACGCCCTGCGCGGCCGCCGTTGCTGGCGTTGCCAAACTCATTGCTTCCCCGCCCCCCGATTGTGGCGCAGGGTCTCTTCGATCAGCTTGTTCCAGTCAAGCATCTCGTCCGCGGTCCGGCGCGCGCCTTCGGCCATCTTGGCCAACGCGGCGCGATCGTCGAGCAGGCCGCGCAGCAGTCGTTCGATCTGGGGCGCGGTCTCTTCCTCGTGGTCGAGCACGATGAGATTGCCATTGCGGTTGAGATAGCTCGCATCGGACGGGACCATGAATTCGGAACGGTCGCCCACGATCACGGGCAGTCCCATCCCGATCGATTGCTGCCAAAGGATCGACTGGCTGGCGGGGAACACCGCGATGTCCGCCGCGTCGAGATGGCGGTACACGCCCGGCTTGTCCTGCCAGCCGCGGAAATGGATCTGCGGATTGCCTTGAGCCATCTGTTCGAGCCCGGCGAAATACTCCGCTTCGTTGGGGCCTGCCGCACCCGCCACCAGCAGGTGCACGTCGGCACGATCCAGCGCATTGACCGCCTCGACCAGCGTTTCGGTCCGTTTGAAGGGGGTCAGCTTGCCACCGGTGAAGATGACGAAGTCGCTCTCCGCGATGCCCAGTTCGCGCCGGATTGCCCTGCCCGCCCCCGAAGCGTGAACCTGCGCGCCATATTCCAGGTCCGTCCCCAGCGGCAGCAGGCTCATCTCTTCGCGCGGGACGCCATAGACCTCGTTCAGGAAGTCGAACCCGGCGGGGACGATGGGATAGATCATCGAGAGATGCGGGCGCGCCTTGTCGAGGAAGCGCTTGCGCAGCACCCCGTGGAGGATCTTCAGCGAGACCCAGTTCTTGCCGCTGTTCGAATAATCCGCGTGATAGTCCATGATCATCTTGGTCTGCGGATGCTTTTTCACATAGGCGATGCATTCCGGCAGGTTGAGCATGATGTCGTGAACGAAGATGAGGTCGGGCTCGAATTCCTCCAGCAACCGATCGATCTTCGGGTAGGCGCGCATGCGGTTGAGGATGTTGTAGCGATACGGCAGCTTGACGATCCGCGCACCGTTGACCTGGTAGTCACGGCGCGGCCCGGCGACCTTCTTGTCCGTGTAATAGTCGAACACGTTCTCGTAGAGCGAGCAGACCACGATCACCTCGTGACCGTGCCGACGGTAATAATCGACGAGATGATTTTCCTGATATTCGAGTTCTTCGTTGAAGAAATCGCACAGCATGAAGATCCTCATCAGAGCCACCCACCCCTGCCTGGTTTGTAGAAGGCGAAAATCAGCAGCCAGGCGGCGAGCCCGAAGGATACCAGCACGGTGCTGAGGTGCGCGTTGCTCAGCGCGAAGCCCACCGGCACCGCGATCAGCAGCACGAAGAGGCGATCCCATCCGGCAACGCACAGGTCGTAGACCCGCAGGAAGGCCGCCATGATCACGCCAATCACCAGCAGGCCGACAAGCCCACCTG
This sequence comes from Alteriqipengyuania abyssalis, assembly GCF_019857185.1. Taxonomy (GTDB): domain Bacteria; phylum Pseudomonadota; class Alphaproteobacteria; order Sphingomonadales; family Sphingomonadaceae; genus Alteriqipengyuania; species Alteriqipengyuania abyssalis. Next base: position 229,779 of record NZ_JAHWXP010000002.1, read on the forward strand.
CGGCGAGCCCCTCGCCCGAATAGGGGTTTGCGTTGGCATTCAGGTTGGTCCCGGCGCCGTAATAGTGGTCCCCCACGATCTGGCCGAGAGCGGGCCACGACGGGTCGTTGGCGAAGGCCGACGGTGCGGGAAGAATCAGCGATAGCCCGGTAATATTGCTCCACCAGGTATAGCCGTAGGTGGAGAACAGGTCGTAATACTGCACCAAGGTCAGCGCGGGGATCGCGATCCCCCGGGTGAAGAACACCGATTGAAGCGCAAAGCCAACCTCCGTGCTCCGCAAAACGATGCAGACCAGTGTGAGGAACGCGAGGAACAGGATGGGGACGGTGAACAGCTTCGCCACGTTCTGGGCGTAGCGCAGCGCGTAGTACATCGCGATCATCAACACCGGCAGCGCAAGCGCAGCTTTCTGCGCGTCGACCATATAGGCGATGAGGCAACCCAAACATCCGATCCCGACCACCACCACGTTTCGCCGCAGGAGCCCGATCGCGACCAGCGCGGGGCAGATCAGGTTGATGTAATAGGACCGGATATAGCCGATGATGCTGGTCGAACGATCGACGGCGAAACGCTGGTCGTACACTTCAGTAAGGCTAGCGAAGCGCATGATCTCGCCAAAGATGTAGATGATCAGCAAAGTGACCAGCGCCCACACTCCGATCAGCAGCAGGGTGACCTCCGGCCCGGGCACGAATGTCTCCCCCTCGGGCGGTGCCGGGCCGTTGCGCGACACCAGACCGGTAATGACGTGAACCAGTGTCAATACGGCCAGCATCGGCGCGTACGCCTGCAGGCTGTCGATCCGCAGGCACAGCGCAATGGTGACACCGGGCACGAACACCGTCACGTGGAGGAACAACAGGATCATCGACGAGGGCCGTTCGATCCGGCTCGGCATGGCCACCGATCCGATCGAAATCAGCAGGATCATGATCGCGATCGTGCCAAGACCGGGGGCAGCGTAGCTGAAGCCCACATAATCCCACTGCGGCTGAAGAATCGTGATGTGCGCCTGGTGGATGGCCCATGCGAAGATGAGCGAGCAGATCACGACTGCCGCGCTCGAATCCAGCGATTCCAGCACGACCTGGCTGGTGCGTGCGGCCGGTGACCGGTGTGCGGCGGTTGGCTGGGCGCGATCTAGCATGATGGTGTTCCGGTATATCGCGTCACGCGGTGACGCGGCTGTATTCGGTCGGGCAAGGGTTTGGACGGGCTCGGGTTAGCAGAGCCTGCAGTCAGGACCAATCCTCCCATCGCGCTATTGCTCGATGCGGAACGGGCCGCGCAGCTCGGTCTCGTTCAAGGCATCGCCGAAGATGCGATCGGCCCCGGCCAATTGCGCGATATCGACCCTGTTGCGCTCGGCACCGACCACGCGCGACGACTGGGTTGCACCTTTGTCGACGATGAAGGCAGTGTCGCTCACCTGGGCGAGGCCGATGGTCACCGCATTGCCGCTCGACCCGCTGATCTGTCCGGCAATCCGGTGCCGGACGACCTGCCCAATGCTCACGGTGTTGTCGTCGCACGGCCCTTCGAGCGCGTAGCGCGACACGCCGTACGACTTGTCGTCAATGAAAATGCCGCCATTGCCATCGCTGAGACTTCCGGCCGAGACCTGGTTGCCGCTCGCCGAGCCATAGAGCCAGATGCTGCCCCCGAACTGCTCTTGCGGACGGCCGATCGCGGTCACGCTCGCCAGCGCAATCTTCGCATCCGAACAGCCAAAGCCCATGAACCCGCCATGCGAGGCACGGGACAGGGCGATCTCTCCTTCGACCATGAAATCTTGAGAGAGGGTCGAGGCAAGGCAGCTAAACGCCCCCGCCTCGCCGCCCCGGTAGGCGCCGTCGATCTCAAACCGGCCCATCAGCCGGGAACCGACCGAACCAGCACGGAACGGTGCCCGTACAATAGTGCGCGGTAGCCGCCGGTCTAGCGTCACCGCTGTGCCTGTAACTCCGGTGATGGAGGCGAGGAAGCTCAGCTGCGGTACAATCTCCGCCCCGGCACGGTGCGCGGAGGGCTGCGTGCCCAGCGCACCGCGACCATCGGTGGAGACGCGCAGACGACCCTGTGCGACCGTACCGAGCACGACTTCTTCGCCGATCCTCAGATAGACCTGCGATGCCCCGATGGTTGCATCGACATTCCCGGCGAAGGCGAACTCCCGGGTTTGCGGTCCGATCGAGGATGCCAGCGAAGTTGCCAGCGATGGCGTCTCGCGCAGCCCGAAAATCGCGACCCGCATCCCCGGCATCAGACTTTGTGCCTCGACCGGGTGCGACAATTCGATCGTGTCGCTACCGGCACGTCCGCTGCACAGGCCCGGGGCGATGGCGGTGGTGACCAGTCCTCCCGCGGGCGCGGCGTCGGTCAGCACGCGCTCGATCGGGCGGGCAGGCTCGATCCGCGTGCGCTCACCCTGCCAGGTCGCGTATGAGGGCAAGGCGATCGAGCCCTGATTGAAATCGAAGCGGAACGTCGCCTCGCCGGTGCGAAGCGCAAAGGCGCGGCGCTGGGCCTGCGGAAACGGATCGCTCGCCAGATCGACCACTCCGGTCAGGTCGCGCGCGTCGAGCGTTGCGTCATCGGGCAGGGATTCGAGAGCCTGGCGCAGGCTGGCGGCAACGTCGAAATCCGGCCTGCCGACGAGCACCTGGCGGCGCTGCCGCTCGTCCAGCAGATCGAGCCAGCGCACGCTCCGCGCACGGCTCGTCCACGCTCCACCGGCAAACACCAGCGGCATCGCGGCCGTCGCGCCAAGGAACACGCGGCGCTTCACAGCACGGTGTCCAGCCAGTGCACCGCGAACGCACCGACTACACCAAGCACACAGAAGGCCGCGATCGGCAGCAGAGCCTTGCGCACCTCGCGCGCAATATCGCCCGCGCGGGCACCGACCGCGTGCAGCAGCAAGGCAAGGTAGCCGAAATAGAAGATCGCGCCCGAAATCGCATAGGCCTCCGAGATGAAGCGGGGGGACAGCGTGCCCACCGCGACGACCAGCCCCAGCCGCAGGGCGAGGCCGACGAACTGCACGATGAAGGCGGTGCGCTGGCGGTTGGTGACCTGCAGCGCCATGGACACAGGTGCGGTCAACAGCTGCGCGATGAACCACGGAGTCAGCCATACCACCAGCATGCCGGCGCGCGACCATTCGGACCCGAAGACGAAGGCGAACGCAAAGGGCGATACGATCGCCAGCGCGATCAGCGGCCCCACCCCGATCCGCATAAGGCCGCCGACGACCTGGACGGTGAACGGGCCGAGCGCACCGTCACGGTGACGGGCCGGGGCTTCGGACAGGTAGACCTGAGACAATGCATTGCCGAGCAGGGACATCGGCGCCTGGACGACGAACATCGCGAGGGTCAGGTAACCCGCTTCCGGCCCGATCGCCATCGCCGCGATCAGCACGATCGGCAACTGCCACGCCGCAGCATGAGCGAGCGCCTCGGGTGCCGAATAGGTGGGGAACCGGCTATATTCCCGGAACAATACCCGCATCTTGCGCGCCGAAACTTTGCGCAGCAGCGCCGACTCGCTGCGCAGGAAGCGTGTCCCGAGCAGGATCGAACCGGCGCTGAAATTGATCGCATAGCCGAGCAGCAGCCCGAAGGGTCCGGTCCGCAGCAGACCCAGTGCGATCTGGGTCGCGGCACCACTGCCCGCCTGCACCATCCGGCTTCGCGCGATCGGGCCGAAGCCCTTTCGCCGCACATACCACAGCTGCATGAGGCTATAGATCCCGGCCAGCGCCAGCGACGGGGGGAGAAACCAGATAAGCTCCGCAAGCTCAGGATGGCCGAACGCATCATAGGCCGACGCAGGCAGTGCGAGCAGGATGAGCGCGATTACACCTGACAGGACGACCGCGAAGAACGCCCCCAGCGCCAGCAGATTGACCGCGTCTTCGTCGTTCTCAGGCATCGACAGCGCGACATCGAACCGGAGGCAGATCGACGCATACAGCGTCTGGAGTAGGCTGGCGAAAACCGCCAGCACGCTCATCTCTACTGGGGTGTAGAGGCGCGTCACCACCGGGAGCGAGAGTGCGGTGATGAGATTCGCACCGACCGTGCCACCGATCAGCACCCCAGTGGAACGAACCAGCCCCTGCTGGGCGAGCGCGGACACGCGCCCACGCAGCGCCGCGATCCGCCCAATTGGCGGGGTCGCGCCAGAATCGGGCGCGGGGGTCACAGGCGGCTCTTCGTTCATACGCCGGCCGTTGCCAGCCGGGAGAGCGCAGGGCCAACATCGAAAATGCCGGTGCGGCGGCATCCGTCGGTGACGAAGTCGATGCATACCCGCGTGCCGGATCGATCCCAGCGCGGGTGGAGGTCACACCGCATGGGCTCTTCCCGGGTCGCGACCTCGTGCCGGATGCGGGCCAGATCCACCCGCTGGCCAGAGGCGAGGTCGAACAGCAACAGGGTCAGCCACGCGTCTTCGTCGGGATAGGTATCGCCCAGCAAGACCGATCCGTGTCCACGCCAGCTGTAATGGCCGTCTTCGGTGAGGGTATGCTCGGCAACCCGCTTGCGCGTGTCGTCGTTCAGATCAGACACGTAGAACCCTTCGGCCACCAGCTGGTTCATCCGCGCGCGCAGCAGGCGACGGGCAAACCTGGCGACCGCACGCACCGCCGGGTTGGCGAGCAGCCGGTTCGTGGCAAGCGCGCGCACCGCCCCGGAATTGCGGCCCCAATACCAGATCCGGTCCTCACCGATCCACGCCGGATGGCTGACTCTTTCCTGCGCGACCACGCGAACCTTGCCGCTGTCGCAATCGCGCACCAGCAGCCGGGCATAGGTGGTCCCGCCCTCGCCCGCATCGGTCACGAAGAAGGCCAGCCGGGTCCCGTCGGGTGAGAAGACCGGGTGGGTGACGAACCGGCGATCCGAATGGGGCGAACCTACGATCTCGGCAAGTTCGGCATAGGAGAGCAGCAGCGACACGGCCCCATCGGCCATGCTGACGCTCCACAGCCCGTCCTGCGTCGGCCCCTCGTCGAGATGGCGATCGACGGCGGCGCCATAGCCATAGGTCGGGTCGAGCCGGGCGAGGCGCGCGTAATTGCCCCCAACGCCAATCGATTCGTCGGGGGACAGCGCGCCGATCGCCATATCGAACGTTCGGATCGGCGTGCCATCCGGGCTAACATGGCGCGCAACCGCATGCCCCTGCCCGTCGACGTCGTTGTACAGGATCGATCCGTCGCGCAGCCATTGCTGGCGTGCGCCATGCTGCCAGTTCCAGCCGCGCGTTTCGCCGAGCGTCTCGAACGTGGCATCCTCGGGCCGCCAGCGGCGCACCAGTGCAGGCTCCCCCTCGGGCAGGGTCACCCAGTCGGCAGGGCAATTGAGCAGCAGCAGGTCGCGCCCATCGGGCGAGAACGGGCAGAGATCGTAAAAGCCGAAGAAATTCGCGCTATCTTGCGGTGTCGCCGCGACCATGCGCGCGCCGATCTCGCGAATACCGGAAATCCCTGCCTCGTCCTGCACCACGATTTGCGCCTGTCACCTGGGTCCTCCGCCGCTAGGCCGGGACGACCGCCGCGCGCAGCGCCTCGATCACCTTCGCCTGGGTGCCTTCGTCCATGTAGGGGTGCATCGGCAGGCTGAAGACCTCATTGGCCATCCGCTCCGACGTGGCGAGCCCTTCGGGGTCGCCGGGGAAGGAGGAATAGGCGGTCTGCAGGTGCAGCGGGCGCGGGTAGTAGACGACCGAGGGAACGCCATGTTCCTTCAGCGTCGCCATCACCGCATCGCGGCCCGAACCATCGCGGGTGCGCACTGTGTACTGCGCCCACACCGAACGGCAGCCATTGGGCACGTGCGGCGTGATCAGCAGGTCGCCCAGCGCATCGGTATAGCGGTTGGCGACCACCTGGCGGGCTTCGATCTCGTCTTCGTAGATCGCCAGCTTTTCCAGCAGGATCGCCGCCTGCAGCGTGTCGAGCCGCGAGTTGAGGCCGATCCGCTCGTTATCGTACTTGTGCGTGCCCTTGCCGTGCACGCGGTAGGAATCGAGCAGCGCGCGCAGTTCGTCGTCGTCGGTGAACACCGCACCACCATCGCCGTAGCAGCCGAGCGGCTTGGCAGGGAAGAAGCTGGTGGTCGCGATGGTGCCGATCGAACCGGTGCGGCGGCCGTTGTAATCCGCGCCGAAGCCCTGCGCCGAATCGCTCACGACCCACATGCCGTTTTCCTGCGCGACCGCTTCGATCGCGTCGTAGTCGGCGGGCAGGCCGAACAGGTCGACCGCGATCACCCCGGCGGGCTTCATCCCCTCCGCCTTGGCGAAGGCGATCGCGCGCTTCAGGCTTTCGACGTCGAGGTTGTACGTCCGCTCGTCGACATCGACGAACACCGGGGTTGCCCCGGTCATCGGCACGATCTCTGCGGTGGAAGCAAAGGTGAAGGTGGGGCAGAACACCGCGTCGCCAGGCCCCGCGCCCAGCGCCATCAGCGCCAGCTGCAGCGCGTCGGTGCCGTTGGCGCAGCCCAGCGCGTGCTTCGCGCCGCAGAATTCGGCGAGCTTGCCTTCGAACTCGGCCACTTCGGGGCCCATGATATATTTGCCGTGGTCGAGCACGGCGGCGATGCGCGCGTCGAGAGCAGGCCGGATACGCTGCTGCTGCGCGGCGAGATCGATGAATTGCATGGGGTTAGGCCCTTTCTTCCGTCAGCCGGAGTGTGTCGCTGCTCGCGTCATATTCGTATTTCTCGCCCGTGCGCGGGCATACCAGCGTCTCGTCGAGACGCTCGCCCGTGCGCGAGACCCAGCCGATCCGCTTTGCCGGAACGCCCGCGACCAACGCAAAATCGGCTACATCCTTGGTTACCACGGCACCGGCCGCGATCATCGCATAATCGCCGATCCGGTGGCCACACACGACGGTCGCGTTGGCCCCGATGGTCGCGCCACGGCCCACGGGAGTGGGTGCGAATTCGGACTTGCGCTCGATCTCGGCGCGCGGGGTCAGCACGTTTGTGAAGACGCAGGACGGGCCGCAGAACACCCCGTCGGCCAGCTCCACACCCTTGTAGAGCGAGACGTTGTTCTGGATCTTGCAGTTATTGCCGATCGTCACGTCGGGCCCGGCGACCACGTTCTGTCCGAGCACGCAGTTCTCGCCGATCGTGGTGTTGGGCAGGACATGGCTGAAATGCCAGATCTTGGTACCAGCGCCGATCGTGCTGGGCTCGTCGACATAGGCGCTTTCATGCGCAAAATAGGGCTTCTTGTCGGTCACTTGTTTTCTCCCAGCGAGGCCTGTAGCGCGGCTTCCGCACGGTCGAGGACTTCGAGAACGCGCAGTCCCTCGGCCACATCGGTAAGCGGCTGCGTGCCCTGTTCGATGCAATCGATGAAGTGCTGGCATTCGGAACGCAGCGGCTCGCCCTGATCGACCGCAATATATTCCGGATCGGCCTTGATCGGTGCGGGGGCCGGGCCGGAGCGGTCGATCCCGTGGCGATAGATCGCAAGCTTGCGATCCCACTCGGGCGCGCTGTCTTCGAACACCAGCATGCCCTCATCGCCCACGGCGACCAGCCTCGCCTCCTTGAAAGGATGGCTCCACGAGGTCTGCACATGGCCGCGCACACCTCCGGGGAACTGCAGGTGCGCGGTGCACCAGTCGGCGATGCCCGGCGTGATCCAGGCCGCACCTTCGGCCGTCACGGCATCGGGCGCTTCACCCACCATCGCGAGCAGCATCGAGAAATCGTGTGGCGCGAAGGACCACATGACGTTTTCCTCGGTGCGGAATTTGCCCAGGCTGAGGCGGTTGGAATAGACATAGCGCAGCTGGCCGATCGCGCCGCCCGCCACCAGCTCCTTCGCCTGGCGGAAGATCGGGTGGTATTGCAGCAGGTGGCCGACCATCAGGATCCTGCCCACCTCTTCGGCCTTGGCCGCCATCCGCTCGCCGTCGGCGGGCAGCAGGGCAAGCGGCTTTTCGACATAGACATGCTTGCCCGCTTCGAGCGCGGCAATCGCCACATCGGCATGGGTTTCCGCCGGTGTCGCCAGCGACACGCCGTGAATGCTGTCATCCGCGAGGATATCCTCGAAGCTGCGCGCCTCGGTCCCGTGCTCCTGCGCGATCCGCTCCGCCGTCGGCGCGTGATAGTCGGCCACCGCCGCCAGCGCGCCCAGCTGCGCGTAATTGCGCGCGAGGTTCTTGCCCCAGTGGCCGACGCCGATCTGGGCGATGCGCGTGTTGCTCATGCCGGGAACACCTTTTCGTGATTGCGATCGAACTTGCCGCGCGTGTCGAGGATGAGGGCGGCGTGTTCGAGGATCAGGTCGTAGTCGAAGGCCTTGTGGTCGGTGGTCAGGACCACCGCATCGAACCCGGCGAGCGATTGCGCCGTCAGATCGACCGAAGACAGGTCGAAATCGTGCTCGCGCGTTTCGGGGAAGACCGGGATGTGCGGGTCGCTATAATGGATATCCGCACCCAGATAGCGCAGCTTCTCCATGATCTCGACCGAGGGGGATTCGCGCATGTCATCGACATTGGGCTTGTAGGCGATACCGAGCACCAGGATCTTCGAGCCCGCGATCGACTTGTGCTTGCCGTTGAGCGCCAGCGCCAGCTTGTTGACCACGAAATCGGGCATCGAGCTATTCACCTCGCCCGCGAGCTCGATGAAGCGGGTGTGCAGGCCGAATTCACGCGCCTTCCACGTGAGGTAGAACGGGTCGATCGGGATGCAGTGGCCACCAAGGCCCGGGCCGGGATAATAGGGCACGAAGCCGAACGGCTTGGTCGCCGCGGCGCGGATCACCTCATGGATGTCGATATCCATCCGGTCGGCGACGATCTTCATCTCGTTGACGAGACCGATATTGACCGCGCGGTGGATGTTTTCGAGCAGCTTGGTCAGCTCGGCAACCTTGGTCGAGCTGACCGGCACCACCGTGTCGATCACCCCGCCATACAGCGCCTGGCCGACTGCGTGGCAGGTTTCGGTCACCCCGCCGACGATCTTGGGAATGGTCGCGGTCTCGAACTTCTCGTTGCCCGGATCCTCGCGTTCGGGCGAATAGACCAGGAACACTTCCTCGCCGACCTTGAGCCCGGATTTCTCGATCCGCGGCTTGAGTTCCTCGTCGGTGGTGCCCGGCCAGGTGGTGCTTTCGAGCGAGACGACCTGACCTGCGCGCATGTGCGGCACGATCGCCTCGGTCGTGTTGAGCACATAGGTCAGGTCGGGTTCGCGATATTTGTTGAGCGGAGTGGGCACGCACAAAATGATCGCATCGACCTCGTCGATCCGAGCCATGTCGGTGGTCGCCTCGAACCCGGCGTCGTTTGCCGCGGCAATATCCTTGCCCGAGATATGCTCGATATAGCTTTCCGCCCTGGCCAGCTTCTCGACCTTGCGGGCATCGACATCGAACCCGATCGTCTTGTAGCCCTTTTCGCAATAACGCAGCACCAGCGGCAGGCCGACATAGCCGAGGCCGACCACTCCGATGGTGGCGGTGCCGTTGGTCAGGCGATCGATCAGTTGCTGGCTATGCAATGTCTGTGTTCCTCAATCTCGGTGCGCTTGCGAAGGGCATCGACCGCCCGCCTGTGCGCTTCGTATGACAGGTCGATGATAGCTATTTCGAGCCGAACCCGCTGATCATCACGCGCAGCGTCTTGGCGAGGATCAGCAGGTCGAGCCAGAGGGAGAAATTCTTGATGTAGAAGAAATCGTGATTGAGCTTGGTGCTCACGCTGTCGACATCGGCGACGTGGCCCTGAACGGTCTGTGCCCAGCCGCTGATGCCGGGGCGCACCACGTGGCGATAGCGGTAATAGGGAATCTCCTGCTCGTACCACCGCGACAGCTTCTCGGCCTCGGGACGCGGGCCGATCCAGCTCATCTGTCCCAGCAGAATGTTCACGATCTGCGGCAGTTCGTCGACCCGTGTGCGGCGGAAGATACGTCCGATCCGCGTGACCCGCGCGTCCGCGTCCTTGGTCACCAGATCGTCCAGCCCGGCAGGTGTGGGAGCGGTGCAATGCTGCATGGTGCGGAACTTGTAGACGGTGAAAGGCCGCGCGCGGTAGCCCATCCGGCTCTGGCGGAAGATCATCGGTCCCGGGCTGTCGAGCTTGATCGCGATGCCCGCCAGCAGCAGAAACGGCAGCAGCGGAATCAGCACGACCAGCGCGATCAGCCGGTCGAGCACATGCTTGATCGTCTGGTACACCGGCGATGGCGTCAGTGATCCGTAGGCAGTCTCGGAAATATGCTCCAGCGTCACTTCGCCGGTCACCGATTCGATCAGGTGCCGCAGGTTGTAGACCGGAATTCCCGCCAGTGCGGCGTCGGCCAGCATCTCGCTCTGGCGGTCGCTCAGCGGGAGCCGGAAGTCCACCGCGATCGCATCGGCATGGTCGAAGCCGGCATGGTCCGAATGTTTCAGCCATTCGATCGAGGGGATCTGCGGGAGCGCTGCCCCGTCGGGCTGCGCAAGCACGCTGATGCGCAGCACCAGCTCATCCTTATAGCGGAAATGCTCAAGGTACGAGAGCAGCACCACCGCCACGAAGCTGCCGATCAGCACGAAACGGCTGTAATCGAGCTTGAACATCAGCAGTCCGATCGCGATCAGCCCGTAGGCCAGCGCAAAGGACGGAACGATTGCGGAAGCGCGCTCCACACCTGGATAGCGGTTGACGTTCTCGATCAGCAGGACACCGATCAGCGAAGAGGCGAAGGCCGCCAGGCAGGCGTAGCCGACCTGCAACAGGCTCGCCTCGGGCATCCCAAAAATGACGATGCGCAGCAGGATCGCCACCAGCACTGCAAGCAAGCTGATGGTCACCGAACGTTTGATTTTTCTCCGCGTCGTGTGCCGCCTTCGGCCAACCGCGCCCGCCGCCCGCGACGAGCGTGCCGCGTCAACAGCGTTCTGTCCCATTTTCAATACCCGCACAATCAGCACAGCGCCCGATGCGGCGCTCCTCTAGCCGGGCCGCCGAAGCTTTCCAACCGTGTATTTAAGCCGTTAGGAAAGGCGTGGCATCCGCGCATCTCTTTTGTCCGCCCGCGTCCCGCAATCGCGCAACTCCGGCGGGTCTGCATGCGGTAAGTCTTGGCGAGGGCTTTATTCTTTTGGCTTCTTGGCCTAACCAAGCGCCCGCATGGGGGAGAAGCCCGCAAGGGATTGGCGATGCATCGATTGATATTGCTATTGTGTGTGTTGTTTTTGTCGGGGTGCGGGTCTCCGGAGCCGTTGGTATCGACGGATCGCATGACGGTGGTGGAGGCTGCGGATGGGTTGCCTATACCCAACCGCGATGATCTGGTGGCGGCGGATCGTCCTGCGCTGATTGGTCCGCTGGACACGATCCGGATCGAGGTATTCAACTATCCCGAGTTCACGCGCGATGTTCAGGTGGATGCGAGCGGGCGTATTGCGCTGCCGTTTCTGGGCACGGTCGAGGCTGGCGGCAAGACCGCGGGCGAGCTGGCGATGGATGTGGAGCGGGCGCTGGATGCGCGTTACGTGCGCGATCCGGAGGTGACGGTGAACATCGTCAACTCGGTCAGCCAGGTGGTGACCGTGTCGGGCGAGGTCGAGACCCCGGGCCTGTATCCGGTGACCAACCAGACGACGCTGCTGCGTGCGATCGCGGCGGCGCGCGGGACGAGCGAGTTTGCGCGCAAGGACGAGGTGGTGATCCTGCGCACGGTCAACGGCCGGCGGATGGCCGGGCTCTACAGCCTTGAGGCGATCGAGCGCGGGCTGTACGACGACCCCGCGATTTACGCCAACGACATCGTGGTGGTGGGCGACTCCCCCCAGCGACGTCTGTTCCGCGACTTCCTGACGGTGGCGCCGCTGCTGGCATCGCCGCTGGTCACGATTTTGCAGTAGGTTTTTCCGGGCGCGCGCAAACGTGCGCCTGCAACAAGGTTTTTGCCGAGCATGAACATCCAGGCCTCCCGGTTCGGCAGCGAGTCCGGCCCTTCCGACCAGCCCCCGCAGGGTGGCGGCAATCCGCTGGGCGTGCAGGCGGGCCAGCCGGGAGAGGGCGATGGTCCCTCGATCGTGCAGCATTACCTGCGGATCGCGCAGCGCTGGCGCTGGCTGATCCTGGGTTCGATCGCGGCATGCGTTGCGCTGGGCCTGGTCGCGACCCTGCTGATGACCCCGCAATACACCGCCACCGCGACGATCGAGATCTCGCGCGAAGGCAGCCAGGTGACCAACTTCGAAGGGGTCGAGCGCGAGGTCTCCATCTCCGACCAGGAGTTCTACCAGACCCAGTACGGCCTGCTGCGTGCGCGCACCCTGGCCGAACGGGTGGCCGGCCAGCTGGGCCTGATCGACAATCCCGAGTTCTTCGCATCCTACGGCGTGGAAGGCGGAGACGACCCCGCCTTCGCGCTCGATAACGGGCGCTACACCGCGCAGGGCCGCCAGGACCGCCAGCGGATCGCGGGCGAGATCCTGCTCGCCAATATCAGCGTTGCACCCGCGCGCCTCTCGCGGCTGGTCGACATCAGCTTTACCGGGCCCGATCCCGCGTTTGCCGCGCGGGTCTCGAACAGCTGGGCGGAAAACTTCATCCAGTCCAACCTTGAGCGCAAGGTCCAGGCGACCTCCTACGGGCGCGAGCAGCTGCAGGCGCAGCTGGCCGACTACAAGGAACGCCTCGATGAGTCCCAGCGCCAGCTGGTGACCTACGCCTCGAGCGAGGAGATCATCAACCTGCCCGCACAGCCCGGGGCCGACGGGCGCACGCAGGAACGCTCGATCGTGGCCGACGATCTGGCCGCGCTCAACGCCGCGCTGACCGAGGCGACCGCCGACCGGATCCAGGCCGAGGCGCGCGCACGCCAGGCGGGCGGCGGCTCCTCCTCCACCGAATCGCTGTCCAACCCGGCGATCAACAACCTGCGCGAGAAGCGCGCCGATCTGGCCGGCCAGTACGAGCTTTTGATGGTCCGGTTCGAGCCGGGCTATCCGCAGGCGCGCGCGCTGCAATCGCAGATCGACGAGCTCGACCGGGCGATCGCACGCGAGGAAGCGCGCGTCTCGGGCTCGCTGCAGGGCGATTACCGCGCCGCGCTGGAGCGCGAACAGACGCTGCAGGCGCGGGTCAATCGCCTCAAGGCGGACTATCTCGACCTGCGTCGCCGCTCGATCCAGTACAATATCTACCAGCAGGAGGTGGATACCAACCGCGCGCTGTATGACGGGCTGCTGCAGCGCTTCAAGGAGATCGGCGTTGCCGGCGGGGTCGGGGTCAACAATGTCTCGATCATCGATCCGGCCGATGTCCCGCAGGCCCCCTCCAGCCCCAACCTGCTGATGAACGTCCTGCTCTCGCTGATCGTGGGCGCGGGTATCGGCGCGGCGCTGGCCTTCCTGCTCGAACAGATCGACGAGGCGATCACCGATCCCACGGAGGTGCGCCGCAAGCTCGGCCTGCCGCTGTTGGGCACCATCCCCACGGTTGCCGAGGGGCGCCCGGACGAGGCGCTGCTCGATCGCAAGTCGAGCCTGGTCGATGCCTATCTCGCCGCGTTCACCAATCTGGGCTTCACCACCGAACACGGCGTGCCGCGTTCCTTCGCGGTCACCTCGACCCGGCCTGCGGAAGGCAAGTCGACCAGCTCGCTGGCGCTTGCCACCACGCTGGCGCGTGCGGGCAAGAGCGTGATCCTGGTCGATGGCGACATGCGCTCGCCCTCGGTCCACCAGCTGGGCGGGGTCGATCACGATCGCGGCCTGTCCAACTTCCTCGCCGGCGACGACGAGATCGAGACCATGACCTTCCCGATGACCCACCTGGGGTTCACCGCGATGTCGGCCGGTCCGATCCCGCCCAACGCCGCCGAACTGCTGACCGGCAACCGCCTCGATCTGCTGATGCGCCGCCTGCTGGAAATGTACGACCACGTCGTGATCGACTCGCCCCCGGTGATGGGCCTCGCCGATGCTCCGCTGATCGCGACCCATGTCGAAGGCGTGCTCTACGTGGTCGAATCCCACAATATCCGCGCAGGCCTCGTCAAGAACGCCATCGGACGCCTGAACTCCGCAAACATCCGCATCTTCGGCGCCCTCCTCACCAAGTTCGAAGCCAAGAAATCCGCCTACGGTTATTCCTACGGCTACGAATATGGATACTCCTACGGCAAAGAGGATGAGGGCAAAAGCGGCAAGGCCAAGGCCTGAGCCACTCCCGACCCTTTATATCTTCAGCTTGCGAGGCGTAGCGGCGTCGCCCGGCCCGGTGCAGGCGTATCCGCCGCCCAGATACCGCGCGTATCGTAAACCAGCGCGTGGGCGCGCTCTTCGGCCGGGATCGAGCGGAACAAGTCGTGGTCCACCAGCACGATCAGGATGCCGCAGGTTTCCAGCGCAGTGTCGATGTCGACCAGCTTCGCGCCGGTTTCCCCGAATTCGATCGGCAGCTCACGCGCAAACGGCTCCACGATATTGATTCGCGAGCCGAATGTGCGCGCCAGCCGCGCGGCGATGAAGCGCGCCGGACTCTCGCGGAAATCGTCGATATTCGCCTTGAACGCCAGCCCGAGGCACGCGACCGGCACACGTGGATTCTCTTCGATCAGCGCACTCGCGCGCTTGAGCACATGGTGCATCTTGGCATCGTTGACCTCACGTGCGGTGCGGATGACGCGCGCGTCTTCGGGTGCGCCGTGGACGATGAACCACGGATCGACCGCGATGCAGTGGCCGCCCACGCCCGGCCCGGGCTGGAGAACGTTGACCCGCGGGTGGCGGTTGGCGAGGCGGATCACTTCCCACACGTCCAGCCCCTGCTTGTCCGCGATCATCGAAAGCTCGTTGGCAAAGGCGATGTTGACGTCGCGAAACGCGTTTTCGACCAGCTTGGTCATCTCTGCCGAGCGGGCGTCCGTCGCAATGCATTCCCCGCGGACGAAGCGCTTGTAGAAGGCGATCGCCTTGCGCGCGCAGCGCGGCGTGACCCCGCCGACCGAGCGATCATTATGGACCAGTTCTTCCAGAATGCGGCCCGGCAGCACCCGCTCCGGGCAATAGGCGATGGCGATATCCGGCGTGCCCGCCGCCAGCCCCGGCATCGCGAGATCGGGGCGCAGCGCGGCCAGCCGGTCGCGCACCGCATCGGTCGTGCCGACCGGACAGGTGCTCTCGCAGATCACCAGCGCGCCCGCCTCCAGCACTGGCGCGATCGCGTCGGCAGCGGCCATCACATAGCCGGTATCGGGCGTATGCTCGCCATCCTTCTCGAACGGCGTGGGCACCGCGATGACATAGACATCGGCGCGCGGCATCTGGGTAGAGGCACACAGCGTCCCGCGTGAGACCACCGCCTGCACCAGCCCGTCCAGATCGACTTCCTCGATATGGATCGCGCCGCGGTTGATCGTTTCGACCACTTCGGGAGAGACATCGACGCCGGTAACCGCGCATCCGGTGCGCGCGATGATTGCAGCAGTGGGCAAGCCGATATAGCCGAGCCCGACCACGGCAACCGTGGGTGTGTCGTTGGTCATGCGTCTGCGTGCCCTTGTGGCCAAGTGTTCCACTCCTGCTTTTGCATGGCGCGGGTAAAATTTATGGTAACGGCCCCGGTGCTAGGGGCATGCGCAAGCGAGGAGACCTGCGTGAACATTCTGGTTACCGGAGCGGCAGGCTTCATCGGTGCAGCGCTGGCCGAGGCACTGGTGGCGCGCGGCGACCGCGTGATCGGGATCGACAATCTCAACCCCTATTACGCCGTGTCGCTAAAGCGCGACCGGCTCGCACGGGTGGCAGCGACGGCGGGCGAGGCGTTCCGCTTCATCGAATGCGATTTCGGCGATCACGAGGCGCTGGCGCGCGCGCTGGACGGGCATGGCTTCGACCGGATCGTCCATCTCGGCGCGCAGCCGGGGGTCCGCTATTCGCTCGAAAACCCGCGCGCCTATGCGCATTCCAACATTTCCGGCCATCTCAATATGCTGGAGCTCGGCCGCGAGAGGGGTGTCGACCACCTGGTCTATGCCAGCTCAAGCTCGGTCTATGGCGGAAACGAGAAGGTGCCTTTCGCGGTCGAGGACCGGGTCGATCACCCCTACTCGCTCTACGCCGCGACCAAGAAGGCGGACGAGTTGATGAGCGAAAGCTACGCCCATCTCTATCGCCTGCCGCAGACCGGCCTCAGGTTCTTTACCGTCTACGGCCCGTGGGGGCGGCCCGACATGATGCCATGGATCTTCACGCAGAAGATCCTGAAAGGTGAGCCGATCCCGGTGTTCAACAATGGCGAGATGAGCCGCGATTTCACCTATGTGGACGATATCGTGCGCGGCATCGTCGCGTGCCTGGACGGGCCGCCGGGCGACGACGGAGCGACCAAGCCGGGCGGCAGCGTGGCCCCGCACGCGCTCTACAATATCGGCAACAACCGCTCCGAAGAGCTGATGCGGGTGATCGGGATCATCGAGGCCGCGTGTGGCCGCAAGGCGCAGATCGAGCTGCTGCCGATGCAGAAGGGCGACGTGCCGCGCACCTTCGCCGATATCGATGCGATCGCGCGTGACCACGGCTTCCAGCCCGAAACCAGCGCCGACGAAGGCTTCCCGCGCTTCGTCAGCTGGTTCAAGACCTATCACGGGATCGACTAGCGCACGCTGAGCGCCTTTAGTGCTGAGCCATCAGCTCGGCGATCCGCTGCGACGCGTGGCCATCGCCGAACGGATTATGCGCCTGCGCCATCGCGGCATAAGCGCCCTCGTCATCAAGCAGGCGGAACACCTCGCGCTGGATCGCTTCGGGATCGGTGCCGACCAGCCTGGCCGTGCCCGCCTCCACCCCTTCGGGCCGCTCGGTCGTGGCGCGCATCACCAGCACCGGCTTGCCCAAAGCAGGCGCCTCTTCCTGCACGCCGCCACTGTCGGTCAGCATCAGCGTGCTCGCCTGCATCAGCGCGGCGAAATTGGGATAGTCGAGCGGTTCGAGCAGCGAGACATTGCCCAGCCCTGCCAACTCGTCATGCATGGTCGCACGGACATTGGGGTTGAGGTGGACGGGGAACAGCACAGCGGTGTCGTCCCGCTCCGCGATCGCGCGGATCGCCCGGGCAACCGCGCGCATCCCCTCGCCGAAATTCTCCCGCCGGTGGGTGGTGACGCCTATGATCCGCTTGCCTGCAAAGCGCTGTGCCGCCGTGTGCAGATCCGCCGCGAGAGCGGGCTTACGCTCGATCGCGCCGAGTACCCAGTGGAGCGCGTCGATCACCGTGTTGCCGGTGACGTGAATGTTGGCAGGGTCGATATTCTCGCGCCGCAGCGCGTCGGCGGCGGTCTGCGTCGGCGCGCAGTGAAGCGCGGCCATCGTGCCGATGACCTTGCGATTGACCTCTTCGGGCCAGGGATGGTGGATGTCGCCGCTGCGCAGGCCCGCCTCGACATGGCAGATCGGGATCCTGCGGTAGAACGCGGCAAGCGCGCCGCACATCGCGCTGGCGGTGTCGCCCTGCACCACCACCCAGTCGGGCGCCTCAGCATCGAGCGTTTCGCCGATTCCGGTCAGCAGCCGCGCGGTCAGCGCGTCGAGGCTCTGGTCCGCGCGCATCACCGCGAGATCGTGATCGGGCACGACCTGTGCGATATCGAGCACCTGATCGAGCATTGCGCGGTGCTGCCCGGTGGAGACGACCACCGGCGCAAAGCGCGGGTCGTCGCGCAGCAGGCGGATCAGCGGGAAGAGCTTGATCGCCTCCGGCCTGGTGCCGAAGACGATCGCAATCTTGAGCGGCGCGTTGGTGTTCGTGCGGGCCATGTCGCCCGCTTACGCAAAATCGGTTAACAAGCCGAGACGGCGCGTTAACGCCGTTCGAGAGCCTTACTCGTCGCCAGAGCCGTCAGGCTGCTTCGCGGTGGGTTGCGGCAGCGCCTCGGCGGCGACTTCGGCCTCCCGCTCGCGCTCGATCCGCTCCATATATTCGCGCTCGATCTGTTCGACGCGCTCCTGCTCGGCGGCGGCATCCTCGTCGATGGTCGAAAGCCGCTCGGCCCGCGCTTCCGCGATCAGCTGGCCGAAGCGCGCGGCGGAGCCACCTTCGCGTGCTTCGTAGGCGGCGTCGATCATCTTCTGGGTGCAGCCGGTGAAGCCGGCCGCGCCCGAGGGCGAGCAGCTCATCGCGCCGAACTTGCCGACGTATTCGAAACTTTCGACCCGCTTGGCCCAGGCAGTGTTCGCCGGATCGTTGCTGTAGCGCAGGTTTTCCGGGATGCGGAAACGTTCGCTCTCGTCCATCCGCGCGACGACGCAGATCGTGTCTTCCGGGCAGGCCACTTCATCGTCGCCATAGGCGATGACCATGCTGACCTTGTCTCCGGCCTCGTCCTGTGCGGCGGCGGGCACGCCTGCGCCAAGGGCGATCAGGCTGGCGATGGCGGCGGTTGCGAAGATTTTCATGGCAGGCCTCTGCGGCAAGGAATGGGATGGTCTGTGGGCGCACTGCATAAGCGCGCCGGATGGCTGAACTGTGACTGAAGCGAGCGAGCGCGAGGGGCGGTTCCCGCGCATCACACCCGCTCGGACAGGCGGATCGCGGCGCGGCAGCCCAGCCGGATCGCGGCAGAGAGCAGCGGATATCCGGGGGTTTCCTCTGCCCCAGCGGCGATTGCGGCATCGTGATGCTCGCGCTCTTCCTCGCGGAACTGTTCGATCATGCCCTGCAGCTCGGGATCTTCGTCGGCATCCTTCAGCTCGTCGAGCTGTTTGGAATAGTGCAGGTCGATCTCGGTCTCGACCGCGGCGGTGCAGGCCATCGCGGCCTTGGGCCCGATCAGCGCGGTCGCCGCGCCCAGCGCATAGCCTGCGACGGACCAGAACGGGTGCAGCGCCGTCGGGCGTACGCCCCGCTCTGCGACCAGCCGGTTGAACGCGTCGTGATGTTCGTCTTCCTGCCGCGCCATTGCGGCGATCTCGCCCGAATGCGGCCCGCGATCGCCCATCACCGCCAGCTGCCCGGCGTAAATCCGCGTTGCGCCGAACTCGCCTGCCTGATCGACCCTGATCATCCGGTGGATATGGTCTTTCATGCGCGCTTGCCCTTCTTCGCCAGCAGCGAAATCGCGGCGATGCCCGCCGCACTCGATATGAGAAAGTTGTAGCCCGCCAGCGAGATCCCGAACAGTCGCCACGCCGCCTCGTCGCAGCGCACCAGCGGCGTGTTCATGATCGCGTCGAGCGCACTGCCCCCTTCGCTGGCCGAGGGGATTGCCGCGCAGCCGGTGATCCCCTGCCACCAGTGATATTCCACCCCTGCATGGAACAGGCCGATCAGGCCCGAGGCGATGATCGCCAGCGCCGCAAGAGCGATCCACAGCCGCTGCGGCGGGGCGATGAAGGCGAGCAGCGCCAGCGCCAACGCAGCAAAATGCGGGTAGCGTTGCCACCAGCACATCTCGCACGGGTACAGGCCGAAGACGTACTGGCTGACATAGGCCCCGCCGAGCAGCAGCGCGGGGACGAGCAGGACGATGCAGCGGGCGGTGCGCGCGGCGGGCGTATCGATCATGCCTCTATCGCCCGTGCTACTTGCGCAGCGCGACCGAGCTGGGCGTGGTCCGGCGCAGCGTCTTGAGCGCATAGTCGAGCTGGAAATCCTCGATCCCCTGCTCTTCCAGCTCGGCGGCGGTCTGGGTGAAGCGCGGATCCTGGCGGATATCGTTCTCCAGATCGTCGTCCTTCAGATCGGCCTCGTTGATCAGGTGACCGCGCAGGTCGCTTTCGCGCAGCTGGTACTTGCGGCGCCGTTCCATGTCCGGGTCGGACAGCTGCGGCACGCGGATGTCGGGCTTGATCCCGCCTTCCTGCACCGAATGGCCCGACGGCGTGTAGTAACGCGCGGTGGTCAGCTTGAGCGCGGCGTCCGGCCCCAGCGGCACCAGCGACTGCACGCTGCCCTTGCCGAAGCTGCGTTCGCCCATGATCAGCGCGCGGCGGTGATCCTGCAGCGCGCCCGCGACGATCTCGCTCGCCGAGGCGGAGCCTGCGTCGATCAGCACGATCAGCGGCACGTCCTTGGCGATCTGCCCGCGATAGACCGTTTCCGCATCGAACGACATCGATTCGCCTCGCGCACGGCCGCGCTGCGAGACGATCCGCCCCTCGTCGAGGAACAGGTCCGACAGCGCGATCGCCTCGTCCAGCGACCCGCCGGGGTTGGAGCGCAGGTCGAGCACCAGGCCATTGACCCGGCCGCCCGCCTCGCGCTGGATATCGTTCCACGCCGCAAACACGTCCGCGCCCACGTCTCGCGAGAACTCGTTGACGGTGATGACCCCGATCTTGCCGTCCTTCACTTCGTAGGTGACCGGCTCCAGCTCGATCACGCCGCGCGTCACGCTCGTCTCGATCGGCTCGTCGCTGCCGGGGCGGAAGATCGTCAGGTTGATGGAGGTGCCGGCGGGGCCGCGCATCTGCTGCACCGCCTCGTCCAGATCGCCGCCGTAGATCAGCTTGCCATCGAGGTGAGTGATGAAATCGCCCGCCTTGATTCCGGCCTTTTCCGCCGGGCTGCCACGGAACGGGCTGATCACCTTGACCGCGCCGTCTTCCATCACGACCGACAGGCCGAGACCGGAATAATTGCCGTCGATCAGCGTTTCGAGCCGCTCCAGATCGCTGCCGTCGAGATAGGCCGAATGCGGATCGAGGCTGGCGAGCATCCCGTCGATCGCGCCGCGAATCAGCTTCTCGTTATCGACCTCGTCGACATAGCTCGCCTGAATCCGCTGATAGGTGGCGAACAGCTTGGCGAACTCGGGCGCCACGCGGCTGTCGACCTGGGCCATTCCAGCAGTGGCGATGGGAATCATCGCAACGGCGGTGACCAGCGCGAGCGAGCGGGCGACGACGGGCAGTTTCATAGTCTCAAGCCTTCCGGACATTCGCCCCCGTTTATAGGGAGCAAGCCATTAACGCCAGATGCACTTGGGCCGGGGCCGCGAGGGGCCAAGCTCAGTTCGACAGGTGGTCGAGAGGGTTCGCCGGGCGCCCGCCCAGCCGCAGTTCGAACCCGATCGGCCCGCCCGCCGACGGGGCGACACCCAGCGATGCGCCTTCGCCCAGCTGCTCGCCCACGGTCACGTCGGTGCGCGCGAGCCCGGTGACGAGGCTGGTCCAGCCGCCCGGATGTTCGACGATAACGATCCGGCCATAGCCGCGAAACGGTCCGGCGAAGGCTACTCGGCCCGGTGCGGGGGTGACGACCTGCGCGCCGCCGCCCGCACGCAGCAGGATGCCGTCGCTGCGCACGCCCGAGCCATCGACCGATCCGAAACCGCGCAGGGTGCGCCCATCGACCGGCAGCCGCAGGCCTGCGGGCGAGCGGACCTGCTCGCGCGTGGGTGCGGGGATCGGTATGGCCCGGGTGCGTGCGCGGCCCGGATCGGACGGGCGCATCACCGGGCCGGGAAGCGCGGCGAGTTCCTCCCGCAGCGTGCCTGCGGCATCTATCCGCGCCACCAGCCCGTCCAGATCACGCGCCTGTTCGGCGAAGGCGAGCGCGCGCTCTTCCTGCCGGTCGGCCTCCCCGCCCCGGCGGCGCGCGGCGAGCCGCTTGCGGGTCTCGATCTCGGCCAGCTGCTTGCGGCGCAGCGCGAGGCGCCCCTCTTCCTCGGCCAGCTTGGCGAGCAGGGTTTCGGCCCGATCATGCAGCGCGCGGCTACGATCGATTTCTCCGCGCAGCGCGGCGGTGCGTCCGCGCACTTCGGGAATCGTGGTCTCCAGAACCGCGCGCAGATACATGCTGTCGCGGATCGAGCCGGGGCGGAACACCGACAGCACCAGCGGCCTGCGCGAGACGTTCTGTAGCGCGCCGGTCAGCCGGATCAGTGGTTCGCGCCGCTCGGCCAGCCGCGCGTCGAGCGCGCGCTGCTGGCGCGCGATCAGCGACAGGCGGCCCTGCGCCACCGCGATCTGCGCCTCTGTTTCCTGAATTCGTGCGGCAAGCGCGGCGGACTGGCGGGCGACCTTCGCTGCCTCCTGCTCAGCCTCGGCCGCAGCAGCTTCGAGCGAGCGGGCGCGCTCAGCAGCGCGCTGCGACGCCTGCTGCGCGCGCTCGATTGCGGCGCGCACCGCGTCCGCATTCTCGTAAGCCTCGACGCCCTGGCCACGCACCTGCGGCGCAGCGACGACCAGCGCGATTGCGGCAATCGGCGCAGCAAGCAGGGCGAGGCGGTGTAGCACGCGTGCTACCCTGCCCGATGATAGGGATGTCCTGCAAGAATGCTCGTCGCGCGGTAGAGTTGCTCGGCCAGCATCGCGCGCGCCAGCAGGTGCGGCCAGGTCGCGCTGCCGAAGGCGAGCAGCAGGTCCGCCTCCTGGCGCTGTGCCTCGCTATGCCCGTCGGCGGCGCCGATCAGGAAACGCGTCTCGCGAATCCCGCCATCGCGCCACTGGCCGAGGATTTCGGCAAGCTGTTCGGAGGAGAGATCGCGCCCTTTCTCGTCGAGCGCGACGGTGCGGTGCGGATCCTTGGTCGGCGGGATCTTGCCGCCGGTGTCGGGCAGTTCGGTCAGTTTCGTATCCCACGCGATCCGCGTCAGATAGCGATCGACCAGCTCGGCCTCGGGCGAACGCCCGATCTTGCCGCGCGCAACAATATGGAGAAGCATGCGCGCTCAGCAGCCCGGATCAGGCATTGCCCCCGGCAGCGATCTGGCCGTTCTCGCCAAAGGACCACATCCGCTCGATATTGTAGAAGCTGCGCACTTCGGGGCGGAACAGGTGGATCACCACGTCGCCCGCATCGATCACCACCCAGTCGGCGGCAGGCAGGCCTTCGAGCCGGACCGAGCCGTAGCCGTCCTGCTTGATCTTCTCGGCCAGCTTCTGCGCGATCGAGGCAACCTGCCGGGTGGACCGGCCGGAGGCGACCACCATGTGATCGGCCATGCTCGACTTGCCGGCCAGGTCGATGCTGACGATGTCCTGCGCCTGATCGTCGTCGAGCTGCTGCATCACCAGCGCGTGGAGCGCGTCGGACCTGTCGTCAGTCATGGCAGAAACTCTCGGGGCTTTGGTGGCGGGCATGATGGCGGCTTGCACATTGGTCATGGGCGAGGTCGATACTCCTGTCATTCCAGTGATATGGGAATGGCCGGGAGCATATGCGAGTCATGCGCTGCCCGGCTCCGGATCGATACTGAAATCTGTGATGGGGCGATGGGTAATCTGATCGCGGAGCGCAGCGTCACGATAATCGGCGGCCCAGTCTGGCGCGCCAGCGCGAATCGCGGTGGCGGACCGGGCATCGGGATCAAAACGCAATGTCACCAGAATAGGTGCGCTCCACTCGCCCCGTTTCCTGAACTGCGCCGGATCCACCCGGAAACGCCGCAGCATGGCCGCCGCGGGGCTGGCGACGGTTGCCATCTCATACCCCGGTCTGGCGATCACCGCAATCGGCACGCTCCATACGATCCGGCGCCAGGCCCGCCACTTGTGGAATGTAACCAGATTGTCAGACCCCATCAGCCACACGAATTCGTGGGCAGAGAAGCGATTCTGCAACGCTGCGATGGTGTCGACCGTATAGCGCGTGCCCAGCTCGCGCTCGATCGCGGTCACCCGGATCGGCGCGCGGCGCGACTGCGCCACTGCAGAGGCATAGCGCGCGGCCAGCGGAGCCATGCCCTCTTTCGGCTTGAGCGGATTGCCGGGCGAGACCAGCCACCACACTTCGTCCAGCCCCAGTGCGTCGATCGCGAACAGCGAGATTCGCCGGTGGCCGCCATGCGCTGGGTTGAAGCTGCCCCCGAGCAGGCCGACGCGCCGCCTTCTGCGTCCGGTGGTGGACGCGTGGAATGGTGGAGGCGGACGGTCGGTCAAGCGCAGCGGAACCCCCGAATGATCAAGTGGTTCCCGCGTAAACATGGTTAACGCCATCGGTATTTAACAGTTCATCGTAGGTAGGGTTCCGTTCGTCCTAACGACTCGGCACGGGATTCGACCGTGTCGGACCCCACTGTTAACCCCCGAATCGGGACCGGGACAACGGTAGGGGTCGACTTGAGCAACGAACAGCAGCACCGGCTCACGTGGCGTGAGCGGATGGAAAACTGGTTTCCGGAGCGTGAGTTTTTCATGCGCTCGCAAGGCCAGGTCCGTTTCATCAAGATCAGTTCAAAACTTCAGAAACGCACCGCCGCGCTGGCGCTGACTGCCTCGGTCGCCTTCGTGGGCAGCATGGGCGTGATGAGCGTGTTGCAATACCGCTCCAGCGTGGAGCGGGTCGCTCTGCTGGAGCGCGAGGCGGATGTGGCCACTTCGGAAGAGCGGCTGAAGGCCTACCGCGCCAATATCGGCGAGGTGACGCAGGATCTGGAGAAGCGGCAGGACTTCATCGAGGGCATGATCGAAATGCTGCCCCCCGATGCAGTCAAGCACGACAATGTCTCCGACAGCACCAACGAAACCGACGAACTGGTCGAGAAAGTCTCCGCCGCAGTGCCCGAAGCGGCCTCGCTTGCGCGGATCGAATCACGCCAGCTCGCCTTCGTCGAAGGGCTGACCCGCTACGCCGACCAGCGATCGCGCCGCGCGATGTGGGCGCTGCGCGAGCTTGGCCTCGATCCGGACCGGATGCTCGCCTCGGCCGACACCAGCGCGCGCGGCGGCCCGCTCGAAGCGCTGTTCGGCAAGGACGATCAGATCGATCCGCGATTCGAACGTCTCGGTGCAAGCCTGTCGCGTATGGCGACGCTCGAGGCGACGCTGCAGGGTGTGCCGCAGTTCGCGCCGACCAAGGCGGCCGCGGTCAATTCCTCCTACGGCTATCGCCGGGATCCCTTCACCGGGCGCGCCGCGATGCACCGCGGGCTGGACTTCCCGGCCAAGATGGGCGCGCCGATCTTCGCCACCGCGCGGGGAACCGTGACATTTGTGGGCCGAAAGGGCGGCTATGGTAACGTGGTCGAAATCAGTCACGGGCAAGGTCTTTTAACCCGTTACGCCCACATGTCGCGTTTTGAGGCGCGGGTCGGGCAGCGGGTTGAAGCAGGTACGGTTATCGGCGCAATCGGTAGCACCGGTCGTTCGACCGGCCCGCACTTGCATTTCGAGGTTCGAGTGAACGGCACAGCAGTCAATCCGCGCACATTCTTGGAGTTAGCCCCCGATGTTCTCAAAAAAGTCCGCCGAAACTCCGGCGCCCAGCGCACCCGCACGGCCAGCGACACCCAGGGCAACGCCGGTGTCTAAGTCGTCGTCCTCCTCGGGGAGCTTCTCGGTGCTCGGCGCCGACGTCACCATCACCGGCAACATCGCGGCCTCGACCGAACTGCATATCGACGGCACGGTCGAAGGCGATATCGACTGCGCCTCGCTGGTACAGGGCGAAGCCAGCCAGATCGCCGGCGAAGTGAAGGCGGAAAGCGCGCGCCTCGCCGGGCGGGTCGATGGTTCGATCCACGCGCGCGAGCTGGTGATCCTGCGCAGCGCGACGATCAACGGCGATGTCCACTACGAAGCGCTGACCGTGGAACAGGGTGCCTCGGTCCAGGGCCGTTTCGCCCCGCGCGAAGCCGGTTCCGCCAGTGCGTCGTCGAGCCAGTCGAGCGCGCAGAGCGAGAGCAGCAGCGAAAGCACCTCTTCGGCGAGCGGTTCGACCACCGCCGATCTGGGCATTTCGCCCTTCTCCTCGGACGATAGCTCGGACGAACAGGGCAACAGCGCGAGCGCCAACTACTACTGATCGCCGATCTTACCCCAAAAAAGGGGGCCGTCGCGAATCGCGTGACGGCCCCCTTTTTCATGCGCTGTATCTTCGCAACGAGGCCGCGTGATCAGCCAAGCACTTCAGCCCTCAGCGCCTTGCGGTCGAGCTTGCCGACCATCGTCACCGGCAGTTCCTTGCGAATCACCACCTGGTCGACCCGCTCGTGCTTGCCCACGCGGGTGTTGAGCCAGTCGCGCAGCGCCTCGGCGGTGGGGGCTTCCTGATCGGGTTGCAGCGTGGCGTAGGCGCGCGGAACCTCGCCGTGGTAATCGTCGGGCACCCCGATCACCAGCACGTCGCGGATCGCGGGGTGGGTCTGGAGCACGTCCTCCACCTGGCTGGGGAAGACCTTGAACCCGCCGACCGCGATCATGTCCTTGATCCGGTCGACGATCTCGATGAAGCCGTCGGCATCGATCCGCGCGACATCGCCGGTGCGCAGCCACTTGCGGCCCTGATGCTCGATGAACACCTCGGCATCGGCTTCGGGCAGGTTCCAGTAACCCTGCATGATCTGCGGGCCGTTGATCGCCAGCTCGCCCGGCTCGCCTTCGGGGGCCAGCTTCGTCTCGTCTTCCTTGTCGAGCAGCAGCAGCCTGGTCTCCGGAATCGGCTGCCCGATCGTCCCCGTCTTGCGGGTGGCGATGTAGGGATTGGTCGACACCACGCCCGAACTCTCGGTCAGGCCATAGCCTTCGACCAGCCGCACGCCCGAAAGCGCCTCGAACTTGTCGCGCAGCGGATCGGAGAGCGGTGCGCCGCCCGAAATGCAGATCTTGAGCGAGGAGAAGTCGGTCTGCGTCGCCTTGGGATGGTCGAGCAGCGCCTGGAACATGGTCGGCACGCCGGGGAAGCCGGTCACTTTTGCGCGGCTGAGCGTCTTGAGCACGTCGCCTGCGTCGAACCGCGGCACCATCGCGATGGTCGCCCCGCGTACGACGCTGCGGTTGAGTACGCAGGTGTTCGCAAAGACGTGGAACAGCGGCAGCGCGCCCATCACGATATCGGGATCGTTGCGGTCGAACGGGTCGATCGCGTCCACCTGCTGGGCATTGGCAGCAAGGTTGCCGTGGCTCAGCATCGCGCCCTTGGGCCGGCCCGTGGTGCCGCCGGTATATTGCAGCAGCGCGATTTCGTCGGGCGTGATGTCGAGCGGGGTCGGCTCGCTGCGCGGCAGCATCCCGTCCCAGCGCACGATGCTCTTCCCATAGGCGGGCTTGGCGATTGCGCTGCGCTTGAACAGCTTGAGGCCCAGCGCCTTGAGCGTCGGCAGCATGCCGGCGAGTTCGCCCACCACCAGCGTTTCCAGCGAAGAGCCTTCGAGCACCGCCTGCGCGGTGCCGTAAAGCGCGTTCGCGTCGACCGTGACCAGCAGCCGGGTGCCCGAATCCTCGACCTGGTGGGACAGTTCGTCGACCGAATAGAGCGGCGAGAAATTGACCACGGT
Source organism: Alteriqipengyuania abyssalis (assembly GCF_019857185.1). Lineage (GTDB taxonomy): Bacteria > Pseudomonadota > Alphaproteobacteria > Sphingomonadales > Sphingomonadaceae > Alteriqipengyuania > Alteriqipengyuania abyssalis. Next base: position 256,994 of record NZ_JAHWXP010000002.1, read on the forward strand.
CGCCCCGGCCATCATCGCGCCGTAATAGGCGGAGAGGTAGATCGGCACGTTGGGCAGGAACAGCCCGACCCGGTCGCCGCGCCCGATCCCCGCCGCCTGCAGCCCTGCGGCAAAGCGCCGCGCCTCGGCATGCATTGCCTGATAGCTGAGCTTGCGGCCGAGGAAATCGATCAGCGTGCGGTCAGGGTGCGCCGCCACCCCCCGCGCCAGCAGCGCGGGCATGGTGGTCGATTCGATAGGCGTGTCCCACGGGCGCGGGTGGTGATAATTGCTGCTGCTTACATCCATGTAAGCATGATGCAGGCGCGCGCGCGGCTCGGCAAGTATTTGCTTGAGCGCAGGCGGATTATTCTTCCGCCTGCTCCTCGGCGTCGTCGCTCTCGGCCGGAGTTTCGGCGGGGGCCGCTTCGGTTTCCGGCTCGGCGGGCGCTTCGCTTGCGGTGCCGATCGGCATGCCGCTCAGCTGCTCTTCCTCGCTCGCGCGCTTGGCCTGCAGCCATGCGGCGGCTTCGGCTTCCTGCGCGGCTTCGGCGGCGGCCTTCTCGTTATCGTCGCGCTCGCGGCGCAGTTCCTCGATCAGGCGCGCCTTGTCGCTGGCTTCGACCGCGGGGTCGGAGACAGCGTTTTCCAGCCCTGCCTTCTTCGCCGCAGCCTTGACCACCGCGTCGAGCTCGCGCTGCGAGCACAGGCCCAAAGTCACCGGGTCTTTCGGCTGGATATTCTGGATGTTCCAGTGGCTGCGTTCGCGGATCGCGCCGATCGTGTTGCGGGTCGTCCCGATCAGCTTGGAAATCTGCGCGTCGGTCACCTCGGGGTGATTGCGCAGGATCCAGGCGATGCCGTCCGGCTTGTCCTGCCGCTTGGACACGGGGGTGTAGCGCGGGCCCTTGGTCCGGGTCACTTCCGCCGGGGCCTTCTGCATCTTGAGGCTGTAGGAATTGTCGGCCTGGCCCTTCTCGATCTCTTCCTGGGTCAGCTCGCCGGCATAGACCGGGTCGCGCCCGGTATATTTGCTGCCCGCCAGATCGTCTGCCATCGCCTGCACTTCGAGGATGTGCAGCCCGCAGAATTCGGCGATCTGCTCGAAGCTCAGGCCGGTATTGTCGACCAGCCAGGTGGCGGTCGCGTGCGGCATCAGCGGAGTGGGTTGGTCGGCCATGACGGTCATCCTGAACTGCTCGGCCCCGATCTGTTGGCGGAGCCCTGAAAATGAAAGGGCCGCCCCATGCAGGAGCGGCCTCGTAAGCGCCATTGTAAGGATCGCGCCGCCTTTGGGCAAGGAAGATCGGCATTTCAGAGAGTCGCTCAGGGAATGAGGGTTTCTCCGTCGAACTCTTCCAGCCCGGCGACGAACTGCAGGGTCGCCTTTTCCCAGCTGAACTGCGCGCCATACTGGGCGCAGGTCTGCCGGTCGCGCAGCAGCGCATTGGCGATCGCATCGTCGAGATCGTCGCGCATCGCGCCCGCTTCCTCGCTCAGCACGTCGCGCGGGCCCGGCACGGGGAAGGCGGCAACCGGCGTGCCGCAGGCCAGTGCCTCGATCATGACCAGCCCGAAGGTATCGGTCTTGCTGGGGAACACGAACACGTCGGCATTGGCATAGCAGCGGGCGAGCGCGTCTCCGCTGCGTTTGCCGAGGAACACCGCCTCGGGATAGCGGGCCTCCAGATCGGCGCGGGCCGGCCCGTCGCCGACCACCACCTTGGTGCCCGGCCTCGTGGTGCGCAGGAACGCCTCGATATTCTTCTCGACCGCGACCCGGCCGACATAGAGCTGAATCGGGCGGACCAGCCCCTCGTAATCCTCGCAGGGGCCGACATCGGGATGGAAGGCCTCGAGATCGACCCCGCGTCCCCAGTGGTGCAGCCGGGTGAGGCCCTGCGCGCGCAGTTCCTCGCGGATGCTCTCGGTCGCCACCATCACCCGCTGCGCGGGGCGGTGGAACCAGCGGATATAGGGCCAGAACGCATCAGAGGGCAGCGAAGTGCGCCGCGCGACATAGTCGGGAAACTGCGTGTGATAGGCGGTGGTGAAGGGCACCGCCTTGGCCATGCAGTATCGCCGCGCGGCCAGCCCCAGCGGACCTTCGGTGGCGATGTGCACCGCGTCGGGGTGCAGGTCCGACAGCCGCCGGCCCACGGTGCCGGGCAGGGTCAGCGCAAGGCGGATTTCGGGATAGGTCGGGCAGGGGAGCGAGGGATACTGATCGGGCGTGATCATATCCACCTGATGCCCGTGCGCGCGCAGGATGTCGCAGGTGGTGGTCAGCGTGCGGACCACGCCGTTCATCTGCGGATACCACGCGTCGGTGACGATCGCGATCGACTTGGGCGGCAGTTCGGCCAATTCAGCCAAGCCCCCCGGTTCGACCAGCAGCATCAGGCAACCGCCCGCACATCGTCCGCCGCGCCGTCATGCGCGGCAGAGGCGGTTTCGCGCTTCGCGATCTCGTCCGGCCAGTGGAGGATTTCCATCCGCCCGTCGAAATGTTCGACCAGCGCGTTGCACCCTTCGACCCAGTCGCCATCGTTCCAGTATTCGATCTCGCGCCCGTGATGCGCGAACATGCGGTGCTCTGCGGTGTGGATATGGCCGCACACGACCCCGTCGACCCCGCGCTCTCCGGCGGCGCGGGCAACGATTTCCTCGTATTTCGAGATGAACTCGACCGCATTCTTCACCTTGTGCTTGGCCGCCTTCGACAGCGACCAGTAGGGCATCCCCAGCGCTGTGCGGGCCTTGTTGACCCATTGATTCAGCGCCATCATCAGATGGTAGGCGGTATCGCCCACGAATGCGAGCCACCTGTGGGTGAGCATCACGGTATCGAATTCGTCGCCATGCAGAACCATCAACCGGCGCCCGTCGGCAGTGGTGTGGAACGCGGCGCGGCGGATTTCGACATCGCCGAAATTCATCCCGCAAAACGGCCGCACGACCTCGTCGTGATTGCCCGGAATATAGACGATCCGCGTGCCGCGCTTGGCCCGCTTGAGGATCCGCCAGACGATGTCGTTATGCGCTGCGGGCCAGTAGAACTTCTTCTTCAGCCGCCAGCCGTCGATGATGTCGCCTACCAGATACATTGTTTCGGAATCGGTGCTGTCGAGGAAATCGATCAGCATCTCCGCATTGCAGCCCTTGGTGCCCAGATGCACGTCGCTGATCCAGATCGTGCGGAAACGGCGGCGCTTGCCATCCTGTGGCTCGGGCACCGAAGGCTCAATCGAGGGGAAGGCGGAGACGTTGCCGGCACCGCCCGCGAAGGCGGCGAATTCTTTGGGCAAGCCGTCGGGCGTGGTCTGGTCGAACATGGCGGTGGGCGGCCCCTGTTGTCCCTCTGAAGGGAGGTTCGTCGTCCAAAAGCCCGCAAAGAATATCTCGTATTCCGTGCGGCATATTGGGCGTGGGGTAGACCGCTATTGTTACAGGCGACTCACAGAACGGTTACAGTACCGCTAATTTCCACAGCCTTGTCCGTCATATCGCCATGAAGTCGGCGAATTTGGACGTGCCTAGAGTTCTTCGTCTATCGCGAGCACGATCTTGCCGATGTGATCGCCCGCCTCCATCCGCGTGTGTGCCGCGGCCGCTTCGGCCAGCGGGAAGATCTCGTCCATCACCGGGCGCACCGCGCCCTCTTCGACCAGCGACCACGCCTCGCGCGCGATCTCGCTGCCCAGCGCGGCCTTGAACGCGTCCGAACGCGGGCGCAAAGTCGATCCGGTCAGCACCAGCCGCTTGGACATGACCAGCGCCATGTTGATCTCCGCCTTCATTCCGCCGAGCACCGCGATCGTCACATGCCGCCCGCCGGGCTTGAGGCACTTGAGATTGCGCGCGACATAGTCGCCGGAGACCATGTCGAGCACCAGATCGACCCCCTCGCCGCCAGTGATATTGCCGACCGCCTCGACGAAATCGGTGGTCTTGTAATCGATCGCATGATCGGCGCCCACACGCCGCGCGGCCTCGCACTTTTCCTCGCTGCCTGCGGTCACGATCACCTTCAGACCGAACGCCTTGCCCAGCATGATCGCCATCGTGCCGATCCCGCTGGTGCCGCCATGGACCAGCAGTGTCTCCCCGTCGCGCGCCATCCCGCGCTGGAAGACATTGTGCCACACGGTGAACAGGGTTTCGGGCAGCGCTGCCGCCTCCGCCAGGGTGATCGCGTCGGGCACCGGCAGCGTGTGGCCGGCGGGCACCGCGCAATATTGCGCATAGGCGCCGCCCGGCGTCAGCGCGCAGACATGCTCGCCAAGCCGCGCCGGATCGACGCCCTCGCCCACCGCGACGATCTCACCCGCGGCTTCCAGCCCGAGGATTGGCGAAGCACCCGGCGGTGCGGGATAATTGCCCGCGCGCTGGATGCAGTCGGGCCGGTTGACCCCCGCATAGGCGACCTTCAGCAGGATCTCGCCCGGGCCGGGCTGCGGCACCGGCACATCCTGCTCCAACCGCAGCACCTCGGGTCCGCCGGGCTCGGCAAAGCCGATCGCTTGCATGGTGTCGGGCACGGCTGGCATCGATTTCCCCCCAAAGTCGCGGGCTACGGGTCTGTCGCGAGCCCGCCACCTAGCTTCAGCGTGCATTGACAGCAAGCGATGCTGGGAGGAAGGTGGCACGGTCATGGAAGAAGACGTCGGCCCCCGCCCCGCAAGCGATGCGGCCAGCCAGCTGGCTGCGGAGGATCTGACGCGCCTGTCTCAATTCGAGCTCGACGAACGCATTCGCACGCTCCAGCTGGAAATCGCGCGGGTCGAGCAGCACCGAACGCGATACTCGCAACAACGCAGCGCGGCAGAGGCGCTGTTTGCCAAGAAAAACGAGGATTGAACGTGCCGCGCCCTTCACATGGCACCGGCGGCATCCAATATCTCAGGCAACCTGTTCACCTTGCGCTAAACCCCTTGCGCAGACTTTCGGTGACATTCCGCAGCCCAGCTTCGCGCTGCCATACCCCGCAGGAGCACCATGCCTAGCTTCGCCCAGAATCTCGAAAAGACCCTCCATGCCGCGCTCGATGGCGCGCGGGAGCGACGCCACGAATACGCCACGCTCGAACATCTGCTGCTCGCGCTGATCGCCGACGAGGATGCAGCCGAAGTGATGGGCGCATGCGGCGTCGACCTCGCCGAGCTGGCAGACGTGGTCCGCACCTATCTCGACCAGGAATACCAGTCGCTGAAGGCCGAGGAATCGGGCGAACCGCAGCCGACCGCGGGTTTCCAGCGCGTGGTCCAGCGCGCGATCCTGCACGTCCAGTCTTCGGGCAAGGATACCGTGACCGGTGCCAACGTGCTGGTCGCACTGTTTTCCGAACGCGATTCCTACGCGGTCTATTTCCTCCAGCAGCAGGATATGAGCCGGCTCGACGCGGTCAGCTTCATCAGCCACGGCATCGGCAAGGGCGGCCAGGCGATCGAACCGCGTTCGCCGCGCGGTGCCGACGAGGCCGAGGCCGAGGAGAAGGAAGAGGCCAAGGGCAGCAAGAAGGAGACCGCGCTCGACCAGTTCACGGTCAACCTCAATGCCAAGGCGCAGGGCGGCAAGATCGACCCGCTGATCGGGCGCGGGCCCGAAGTGGACCGCACGATCCAGATCCTGTGCCGCCGGTCCAAGAACAACCCGCTCTATGTCGGCGACCCCGGCGTCGGGAAGACCGCGATTGCCGAGGGCCTCGCGCGCAAGATCATTGAAGGCGACGTGCCCGAGGTGCTGAACGAGGCGGTGATCTACTCGCTCGACATGGGCGCGCTGCTCGCGGGCACGCGCTATCGCGGCGATTTCGAGGAACGGTTGAAGCAGGTTGTCTCCGAACTCGAAAAGATGCCGCACGCGATTTTGTTCATCGACGAGATCCATACGGTGATCGGTGCCGGCGCGACCAGCGGCGGGGCGATGGATGCGTCCAACCTGCTCAAGCCCGCGCTTTCCAGCGGCGCGATCCGCTGCATCGGGTCGACCACCTACAAGGAATTTCGCAACCACTTCGAAAAGGATCGCGCCCTGCTGCGCCGGTTCCAGAAGATCGACGTCAACGAACCGACGATCGAGGATACGGTCAAGATCCTCAAGGGCCTCAAGTCCGCGTTCGAGCAGCACCACAAGGTGACCTACACCGCCGATGCGCTCAAGACCGCGGTGGAACTGAGCGCGCGCTACATCAACGACCGCAAGCTGCCCGACAAGGCGATCGACGTGGTCGACGAGGTCGGCGCGATGCAGATGCTGGTGCCGCCCAGCCGCCGCAAGAAGAAGATCACCGCGCGCGAGATCGAGCAGGTCATCGCCACGATGGCGCGCATCCCTCCGAAATCGGTGAGCAAGGACGACAAGGCCGCGCTCGAAAACCTCGAACGCGATCTGAAGCAGGTCGTCTTCGGGCAGGACGCGGCGGTCCACAAGCTGTCGACCGCTATGAAGCTGAGCCGCGCAGGGCTGCGCGATCCGGACAAGCCGATCGGCTCGTTCCTGTTCTCCGGCCCGACCGGCGTCGGCAAGACCGAAGTCGCGCGCCAGCTCGCCTCGATCATGGGGATCGAGCTCAAGCGGTTCGACATGTCCGAATATATGGAGCGGCATTCCGTGTCGCGCCTGATCGGCGCGCCTCCGGGCTATGTCGGCTACGACCAGGGCGGGCTGCTGACCGATGCGGTCGACCAGAACCCGCACTCGGTCCTGCTGCTCGACGAGATCGAGAAGGCGCACCCCGACCTGTTCAACATCCTGCTGCAGGTGATGGATAATGGCCGCCTGACCGACCATCACGGCAAGACGGTGGATTTCCGCAACGTGGTGCTGATCATGACCACCAATGCCGGCGCGGCCGACATGGCGCGTAGCGGCATCGGCTTCGGCGATGTGAGCAAGGAGGATGCAAGCGAGGAGGCGGTGAAGCAGATGTTCACCCCCGAATTCCGCAACCGCCTCGATGCGATCGTGCCGTTTGGCTATCTTGGCAAGGACACCATCGCGCGGGTGGTGGACAAGTTCATCATCCAGCTCGAACTCCAGCTGGCCGAACAGAATGTCGACATCCAGTTCGACGACGAGGCGAAGAAGTGGCTCGGCGACAAGGGCTACGACCGGCTCTACGGCGCGCGCCCGATGGGCCGCCTGATCCAGGAAAAGATCAAGCAGCCGCTGGCCGAGGAACTGCTGTTCGGCAAGCTGGCCGACGGCGGCGAGGTCAACGTGACGCTCAAGGACGGCAAACCGCACTTCGAGCTAACGCCGGCCCCGCCCAAGGCAAGCAAGCGCAAGAAGGCCGCGCCGAAGAAGAAGGCTACCCCAGAAGGCGACGCCCAATCGGGTGCGGACAAGCCAAGCGAAAGCTAACCTCCGGGAACAGCGGGCATGGCAGGGTGCTTTCACCAACATGCCCGCCGCTCCCTTCTCCTGGATCCAGCCGCACCCGCACGGCATCCACGTGGTGCCCGCCGATGCGTGGGTCGATCCGTCACGACCGGTTGACACCGCGCTGGTCACCCACGGCCATGCGGACCATGCGCGCGGTGGGCACGGGACGACCTATGCAACACCCGAAACGCTCGCGATCATGGAACTGCGGTACCGCACCGGGGCGGAGGACGACGCGGGCGAGATCCCGCACCAGGCCGAGCCGGTTCGCTACGGAGAGACGGTCCGGCTGAAGGGCGGCGTCGACGTTACCTACATTCCCGCAGGCCACGTGCTGGGCAGCGCGCAGATATTGCTCGAACATGCGGGCGAGCGGATCGTGGTCACCGGCGACTACAAGCGCCGTCCGGACCCGACCTGTCCGCCCTTCGAAGTGACGCCGTGCGACATCTTCATCACCGAGGCAACCTTCGGGCTACCCGTGTTCACCCACCCGCCGATCGCGGGCGAAATGGCCAAGCTGACCGAACGGCTGGCGGCGCATCCCGATTCGTGCGTGCTGGTGGGCGCCTATGCGCTGGGCAAGGCGCAGCGGGTGATCGCGGAGCTGCGCGCAGCGGGGCACACCGACCCGATCTATCTTCACGGCGCGATGGAGAAGATGTGCCGCCTGTACGAAGAGCACGGCGTCGATCTAGGCGAGCTGCGGCTCGTCTCCGATCACGACAAGGAGGACATGCGCGGCCACATCGTCGTGTGCCCGCCCTCGGCATTGAACGACCGCTGGAGCCGCCGCCTGCCCGATCCGATCACCGCCATGGCGTCAGGCTGGATGCGGGTGCGCCAACGCGCGCGACAGCGCAATGTCGAGCTGCCGCTGATCATCTCCGACCATGCCGACTGGGGCGAGCTGACCGACACGATCCGGGAGGTCGACCCGCAGGAAACCTGGATCACGCATGGCCGTGAGGAGGCATTGCTGCGCTGGTGCCAGCTGCACCAGCGGCCCGCCCGCGCGCTCGCGCTGGTCGGGTACGAGGACGAGGACGATTGACGGGGACGGCGGAGAGTCGGAGCCTCGCCTGCTAACCCACCGCGACTCCGAACAGCTTGCCCACCCCTGCGGTGACCGCCATCGCGAGCGCACCCCAGAAGACCACCCGCAGCACCGATGGCAGGATCGGCGCGCCGCCGGTCCGCGCACCCAGCGCACCCAGCACGGCGAGGCAGACGAGCGAAATCACGCCCACCGCGGGCACCAGCATCTGCGGCGATGCAAGGGGCACCACCACCAGCGGTGCCGCCGCACCGGCCGTGAAGGTCAGTGCAGAGGTAACCGCAGCCTGCAGCGGACGCGCCTTCGTCGCGTGCGAAATGCCCAGTTCGTCCCGGCTATGCGCGCCCAGCGCATCGAACGCTGTCATCTGCTGGGCGACGGCAAACGCGGTTTCGGGCTGCACTCCGCGCTCCTCGTACAGCCTCGTCAGTTCGGCGAGTTCCTGGTCGGGTTGATCGGCCAGCTCGGCGGCTTCGCGTGCGAGATCGGCCTTTTCGGTGTCGGCTTGCGAACTGACCGAGACATATTCGCCCGCAGCCATCGACATTGCACCGGCGAAAAGCGCGGAAGTCCCCGCAACCAGCACGCCGTTCGCGCTGGCACTGGCGGATGCGACACCGATGATCAGGCTGGCGGTCGACACGATCCCGTCATTGGCACCCATGACCGCGGCTCGAAGCCATCCGATCCGCGATGTTGCGTGCGCTTCGATGTGTGAACCGAGTCGACTCATGGCGTGCCCCCTGTGGCGACAGAATCTGCCACTGCGGTTTGCGGCGCGCAACTGCGCCCATGCGCCGGATATCCGCCGGATCGGGAGCTATCCGGCCGATCCTTGGTTATCGCCGCATGGGACCCTTCGCCGCTTTGACCGACGCGACCTGCTATCTCCGCGCCCACAGGGGCCGGTTGCCGACGATCGGCGCGGCTCTGCGCGGATCCCCTCGAAGGCAGCGATTGGCGCGCGCGAGGGGAGTGCGACCGGTGCCCGACAGCAGGCGGACACCGGCCATGCGTCGGATGGGCCTACTTGATTTCGGCCAGCTTCGCGGAGATCGCGGTCAGCTTCTCGTCGGTGATCACGCCTTGCGAGAAGGGCTGCACGGCCTTGAGGCTCAGCGCCTTGAACTGGCCGTAGGCGGGATGTGCGTCGAGGCCGGGAAGCTCGGCGAGGACGATCGCCTTGGTCGTTTCGTTCGCCATCAGCGTCTCGATCGGGGTCTCGATCGTGTAGGCGGTAGCGGCCTCTTCGTGGCCGGAATGGTCGTCCTGCGCGATCGCAGGGGCGACGGTGGTCGCGAGCAGCAGCGGCAGGGCAAAAAGGGCGGTCTTCATGGCAGTCTCTCCGGTGGAATGGCGGGGCGCGCGATGCGCCCGGCACCGATCATCGCACGCCCAGCGCGGTGCGCAAGAACGGATTGAGACATGGAGCAATTCGCCGCCCTGATCGACGCGCTGGTCTACACCCGCAGCCGCAACGAGAAGCTGCGGCTGATCGGCGAATATCTGCGCGCCACGCCCGATCCCGACCGCGGCTGGGCGCTCGCCGCGCTGAGCGACGGGCTGGACTTTCCCGCGGTCAAATCCTCCACCATCCGCACCTTGCTGAAGGAACGGGTCGATCCGGTGCTGTGGACACTTAGCCGCGATTTCGTGGGCGACACGGCAGAGACCGCGAGCCTGCTGTGGCCCCAGAAACCGACAGCGCCGGAGGAGGCACCCTCCCCGCCGAGCGTGAGCGAGACGGTCGAGCTGCTCAAGGGGATGACGCGCAAGTCGGTGCTGACAGAGCTTCCCGCGTTGCTCGACCGGCTCGATGTGTCGGGCCGCTACGCGCTGCTCAAGCTGGCCACCGGCGCGATGCGGATCGGCATTTCCGCGCGGCTCGCCAAAGTCGCCTTTGCCGATGCGTTCGGCGTGCCGGTGGAGGAGGTCGAGGAATACTGGCACGGCCTCGCCCCGCCCTACCCCGAACTGTTCGCGTGGGCCGCCGAGGGTGCGGACCCGCCCGACATGGCCGGTATCCCGCTGTTCAAGCCCTTCATGCTCGCGCATCCGCTGGAAGACACGGTGGTCAGCCTCGACGATTATGTCGCCGAGTGGAAGTGGGACGGGATTCGCGTGCAGCTGGTCCATGCCGGAGAAGAGACGCGGCTTTTTTCGCGCGGCGGCGACGATATCTCGCACACCTTCCCCGAGATGCTGCCCGCGCTCGACTTCCCCGCGATTCTCGATGGCGAATTGCTGGTGCAGGGCACTACGCAAGGGGGTGAAACAGGCGGGGCGGCCAGCTTCAACGCGTTGCAACAGCGGCTGGGGCGCAAGACCGTCAGCAAGAAGATGCTCGCCGAAAGCCCCGCCTTCGTGCGCGTGTACGACGTCCTCTCGCTCGATGGGGAGAACCTTCGCGAGAAGCCGTGGGAGGAGCGGCGCGCGATTCTCGAAGCGCTGATGGCGCGGCTGCCGCCCGAACGCTTCGACCTCAGCGCAATCGTCGAAGCGCGCGATTTCGAGCACCTCGCACAAATCCGCGAAGGCGCGCGCGACGATGCGATCGAAGGCCTGATGCTCAAACGGCGCGATTCGCCCTATGTGCCGGGCCGCAAGACGGGCTTGTGGTACAAGTGGAAGCGCGATCCGCTGCTGATCGATTGCGTGCTGATGTATGCCCAGCGCGGCTCGGGCAAACGCTCCAGCTTCTATTCGGACTACACCTTCGGCTGCTGGGACGGCGATCCGGATGCCGGCGCGGACCTGTTGCCGGTGGGCAAGGCCTATTCGGGCTTCACCGATGCCGAGTTGAAAAAGATCGACCGCCACGTACGCCAGAACACGGTCAACCGCTTCGGCCCCGTGCGCGAGACCGACCGGAGCCTGGTGTTCGAGGTCGCGTTCGATTCGGTCCATGCGAGCAAGCGGCACAAGAGCGGCCTCGCGATGCGCTTCCCCCGCATACACCGCATCCGCTGGGACAAACCCCCGCACGAGGCCGACCGGATCGAGGCATTGCGCGCGCTGGTGCGGGACTGACCTCTTCTTCCTCGTCACCCTGGCTGACGAGATAGAGAGGTCGGCGCGAATACTGACGTCACGACGGCACCACCGCCGCGTCTTCAATCCTGCGCGCGCGGGGTGTAGCGCCAACACCATGCAGCGCTTCACGCCTCCGCAGCGTCTCTTCGCCTATGCCGTCGCCGGACTTGCCGGTTTCGTCGACGTCACCGGCTATCTCCAGCTGAACGGCTATTTCGTCTCCTTCATGACCGGCAACACCACGCTTCTCGCGCGCGATCTGGCCGAGGGGGCGAGCCGCGTGGCGGTGCCCGCATTGCTGATCGGCGGTTTCGTGATCGGCGTGGTGACGGGCACGCTGGTGGGGGACCGGGTGGCGTCACGACGCAAGGTGGTGGTGACCGGGCTGGTCGCTACGCTGCTGGTCTGCGCCGCACTGGCGCGGATGGCGGAGATGCGGGAAATCTCGCTCGGCCTGCTGGTGATTGCGATGGGAGCGCTCAACACCGTACTTAGCGCCAATCGCGAAAGCCCTGTGGGGCTGACCTACATGACCGGCGCGCTGGTGCGCACGGGGCAATTGATCGCCGATCGCCTGTCCGGAGACCGCAAGGCCGACCCGCTGCCCTTTGCGCTGCTGTGGGTCAGCCTGCTGGTCGGCGCGCTGTGCGGCGGGGTGGTTGCGGTGCAATGGGGTGCCGCCTCGCTGTGGGTCGCGGGCGGGCTGGCGCTGACGCTGTGCCTGGCGGCAACGCGCATCGCGCCCGTTAAAGCGTAACGCCCAGCACCTTCTCGCGCGAAGTTGCGCCGCGCAACAATGTGCAGCGCGATTTGGGGATGCCGAGCGCTTTGGCGACCAGCGCCTCGACGGCGGTATTGGCCGCGCCGTCCTGCGGCTTGGCGCGGACCTTCGCCTGAACGCCGCCGTCGACGATCGCGAGCGATTCGGTGCGCGCGCCGGGTGTCACCCGCACGCGCAACTCGCCCGAGCGGACCAGCGCGCGCAGCGCCTGCGCATCGGGCAGGTCAGCCTTGGGGCGCGCCATCGCACCCGGCGCGATTGCGCGCTGTCCTACAGATGCTCTGCCATGGCATGGTCAGGCAGTTCTTTCCCATCGTCCGTGTTCTTGTCCGCACCCCGATCGCTTCATGATCGAGACAGGCGATTACCCCGCCCGAATCGATCGAGCGGATTTCAACCCCTGGACTGTGTGTCAGGTGTGTCAGGGCTGCCCGCTTGCGGCGACCGCCGCCGCGTGGTGCTTCGCGTTTTCGGCGTAATGCGCCACGCCCAGCTTCATGCCGGCAATCGCCGCATCGTCGAGATCGCGCATCTTGCGCGCAGGTCGCCCACCCCACAGCTCGCGTGCGCCCATCACCTTGGTCTCGGTCAGCATCGCGCCCGCCGCCAGCATCGCATCGCTGGCGATCACCGCCTTGTTCATCGCAATCGCGCCGAGGCCTACGAAGCCGCGATCCTCGATGATGCAGCCGTGGACCATCGCCATGTGGCCGATCAGCACGTCGTCGCCGATCACCAGCGGGCAGCCGTCGGGGTACTGGGGCGAAGGCCCGTCGCAGTGGAGCACGCTGCCATCCTGCACGTTGGTCCTCTCGCCGATCGTGATGCTGCTGACATCGGCGCGCAGCACGCAGTTGTACCAGATCGAGCTGCCCGCCCCGATCGTGACATCGCCCACGATCGTGCAGCCGGGCGCGATGAAGGCGCTCTCGTGGATCTGCGGCGCCTTGCCGTGGATCTCGATCAGGCGCACGCCGGGCCTGCTGGTCGTGTCGGTCATCATCTGTCTCCCAGTATGGTGCCCCAGTCGAGAAAAGGCAGGATCGAGGCGAAGTCGTCGGTCCACGCGGGGCCGCGCGGGTCGCCCAGTTCGATCCAGTTGGTCTGCGGGCTGGATTGCAGCAGCTTGGCCATCGGTACGGCATCGCTGGCAATCGCGACCCAGTAGCTGGCCGAAATGCCCTGCTCCGGATCGCCCGGATCGTCGCGCATCAGCGCGATCCAGCCGTTCTCCAGAGCATGCGCGGCGATCACCGGCCGCAGGTTTACATAACGGTTGGAGATGTGGATCAGCATCAGCCCGTCGGGCTTCAGCGCGCGGCCATAGGCATGCATCGCCTCGCGGGTCAGCAGGTGCAGCGGGATCGCGTCGGAGCTGAACGCGTCGACCGCGAGGATGTCGTATTGCTGCGCCGGTTCGCCCTCCAGCTCCAGCCGCGCATCGCCCAGGTGGATCCGAGCATCGGGCGCGCAGTCGCGAAGGTAGGTGAACACGCCATTGCGCGAGTAGTCGACCACCATCGGGTCGATCTCGTAGAAGGTGTAGCGCTGGCCCGGCTCGCGGTAACAGGCGAGCGTACCTGTGCCGAGGCCGATCACGCCGATCGCGGCGTTGTCGCCGTAGATCGCGTCCGCCGCCGACAGGGCCAAGCCCACGCCCGAGGTCGGCCCGTAATAGCTGGTCGGCAGGTCGCGCCGGTCGGGATCGAGGAACTGGCGCCCGTGGATCGTGGTCCCGTGCGACAGCACGCGGGTCGGCGGATTGTCGAACTGACGCACGGTGTAGACGCCGAAATAGCTGCGTTCGCGAATCCCCGCCGCGCTCTCGCCCAGCGTCGTCCAGCCTCCGCGCGCAAGCATCAGGATCAGCAGAATCGCGAGAAACGCCCATCTGTTGCCCAGCACCAGCACGCCCAGCGCCGCAATGGCGAGCAGCAGGAGGTGGACCGTCATGTCCCCCTGCGCGTCGATCGCCCGGGTCATCCACCAGCCGAGCAGCGCCGCTCCGAGGACGAGCGCCAGCCGTGCCACCCTGCGCTGGCGTGCGCTCAGCCCCAGCCGGTCCATCCACGGCACCAGCGGGGTCTGCGGGAGGAGCGCGGCGGCGGCGAGCACCAGCAGCGGATGCTCCCACACCCAGTCGAACAGCAGCGGCGCGACGATCGCCGCGAACAGCCCGCCCAGCGCGCCCCCTGCACTCATCACGAGGTAGAACAGGGTCAGCCGGGCAGGCTCCGGGCGCGTGGCATAGAGACGCCGGTGGAGCGCGGTCGCGACCACGAACAGCATCAGCACCGCCGCGATCGCGATCGAGATGCCGTCCGCTCCGCGGCTGACCATCGCCATCGCGCCGACCAGCAGGATCACGGTGGGTGCAGTGCGGGCGAGCGCGAAGCCCAGCGTGCTGCGGGCGTTGAAGGCGAATACGAAGCTGAGCAGGTACAGGCCCAGCGGCAGCACCCACAGCAGCGGCATCGCGACGATGTCGGTGGTCAGATGCGTGGTGGTGGACAGCATCAGGCCCGAAGGCACGGCGGACAGCGCGAGCCACAGCGCGATCCGCCGCCAGCCGATCGGCTCGGCATCGTCTCCCTCCACCGGGCCCTGCGCAGCGATATCGGGTGTCCGCCACCGGGTCCACGCGAGCAGCGCCATGCACACGATCAGCACGCCATAGCCCACCGCCCAGGCAATGCTCTGGCCCGCCAGCGGCAGATTTGGCTCGAGCAGCAGCGGATAGCTCAGCAGCCCTGCAAAGCTGCCGATGTTGGAAGCGGCGTAGAGCCAGTAGGGGTCGCCCGCGGACGGCTCGGCAGCATACCAGCGCTGGATCAGCGGGGCCTGCGCCGCGACGACGAAAAACGGTGCACCGATGGTGGCGACCAGCAGCAGCGGGACCCAGAACACCTCGTACCCGCTCGGCCGCGGCACATCGGCCAGCGCGATGGGCAGGAACACCAGCGCCACCACCATCAGCGCGAGGTGGATCAGCGCCTGCCGCCGGATCGTCAGCCGGGAGATCGCGTGGGCATAGGCGTAACCGCCCAGCAGCAGCGCCTGATAGACCAGCATGGCGCTGTTCCACACCGCCGGCGCACCGCCCAGCTGCGGCAGCGCAAGCCGCGCGACCAGCGGCTGGACGAGGAACAGCAGAAAGCTGCCGAGCAGGATCGTCGCAACGAAGAGAGGGCGCGCAGATGCCTTCATGCGACGGTCGGCTTGCTCGCGGCCCACGCCTCTTGGCTGAGCGAATAGAGGATGGTCGGGTTGTCCTCGGGCGGGAAGCGCGGGTCGTCGAAGTCGAGGTCTTCGCGCCGCTCCATCCCCAGCCGTTCCATCAGTCGCCAGCTTGGCTCGTTGGCGCGCGATGTCAGCGCGACGACATGCGGTGCATGGTGGTCGACGAAGGCCCAGCGCAGCACCGCGCGGACAGCTTCGATGGCATAGCCTCGCCGCCAGCGATCCTCGCGGATCAGCCAGCCGATCTCGAAGTCTCCCGGGTTGCGCGCACCCTCGGCATCGACCCGCTTGAGCCCGCAGTGCCCCACGAACTCGTCGGAGTCGCGCTCGATCAGGAACAGGAAGCTGAAACCTTCGCGCTCGTGAAGGTCCATCGATTTGCGGTGCTTCTGCTCGATCGCTTCCAGAGAAAGCGGCCCACCCAGATGGTGCATGACCGCCGGCGTGTTGAGCAGGCGGAACTGCAGCTCGGCATCGCCCGGCTCGATCCGGCGCAGCCGGAGCCGCTCGGTCTCGAGAATCCACTCAGCCACGCGCTGCCTGCCATTCGCGCTGGGTGATCGAGTATACGATGATCGTCGGGTCTTCGGGATCGAAATCGGCATTGGGAAAGTCCAGATCCTCGCGCCGCCGCATGCCCAGCCGCTTCATCAACCCCCAGCTCGCGGTATTGCGCGCCACGGTCAGCGCGACGACCTCATCGGCCCCGAAACGCTCGAACGCGAGGTCGAGCGAGGCGGTGGCCGCCTCCTTGGCATAGCCTTGGCCCCACGCATCCTCGCGCAGCCGCCAGCCGACCTCCATCATGCCCAGCGGCCCACCCGCCTGATTGCACCGCTTGAGCCCGCAAAAGCCGAGGATCTCACCATCCGCCTTGCGCTCGAGCACCCAGAAGGTGTGGCCGTGATCGCGCTGATAGCCCAGCAGGCGATCCTGCGCCCCAGCCCGCTTGTCCGCATCGCACACCCCGCCCAGCCAGCGCATGACCGCGGGCGTGTTGGTCCCCTCCCAGAAGCGCGGCCAATCCTCCTCGCGCCAGTCGCGCAGGATCAGCCGGTCGGTCTCGTGCCGGAATTCGCCCACGGATGCTCAGCCGGCGAGGACGCGAGCGGCGAGCGGCGCATGATAGGTCAGTATGCCTGCGCACCCCGCACGTTTGAACGCGATCAGCTTCTCCATCACCAACGCCTCCCGCTCACCAATGCCGGCCGCGACACCCGCCTCGATCAGCGCATATTCGCCGCTCACCTGATAGGCGAAGATCGGCACGTCGAAGCGGTCGCGCGCCATCCGGATGATGTCGAGATAAGCGAGCCCGGGCTTGACCATTACGCTGTCCGCACCCTCGGCAATGTCGAGCGCGATTTCGCGCATCGCCTCGTCGCTGTTGCCCGGATCGAGCTGGTAGGTGCGCTTGTCGCCCTTCAGCCTGCCGCCCGTGCCCACCGCATCGCGAAACGGGCCGTAGAAGGCCGACGCGAACTTGGCGGCGTAGCTCATGATCTGGACATTGGTATGCCCGGCTTCTTCCAGCGCCTGCCGGATCGCGCCCACACGCCCATCCATCATGTCCGACGGGGCGATCACATCGGCACCCGCCGCAGCCTGGTTGAGCGACTGTTTCACCAGCGCATCGATCGTGGCGTCGTTGGCGACGTAGTTGTTTTCGTCCAGCAGCCCGTCCTGCCCATGACTGGTATAGGGATCGAGCGCGACGTCGCAGATCACGCCGATCGCATCGCCATAGCGCTCACGAATGGCGCGGACCGCGCGGCAGAGCAGGTTATCGGGGTTCCAAGCCTCTTCCGCGGTTTCGCTGCGAAGCTGCGCGGGCGTATTGGGAAACAGCGCGACGCACGGGATGCCGAGGTCGATCGCCTCGCCTACGCGCTCCACCAGCAGGTCGACCGACCAGCGGCTGACACCGGGCAGGCTGGCGACGGGTTGCTCCTGCCCCTCCCCCTCGATCACGAACAGCGGCCAGATCAGGTCGGCGGGAGAAAGCGTGGTCTCACGGTGAAGCCGGCGGCTCCAGTCGTGGGTGCGGGTACGACGAAGGCGGGTCGAGGGAAATGCAGCAGCCATGGCGGCGAGGTGTGGCGCATGGCCGCGCCCCCCGCAAGGGGCGTTAGCCGCCGCGGCGGTGGTGCGCGACCAGCGCAATCCGGTCGATCTCGCGCAGCGGCTCTTCTGCAATGGGCTTGGTCGGGTGCATCTCTTCCAGCGCCACCCCGGCATCGACCGTCTTGAGCGCCTCCAGCGTGGAGCGGAAGCGCTGCAGCTCGGCCCCGCTCAGCTGTGCGCGGGTGACGTAGCGTACGCTCAGCGGATCGATGTGGCGGCCGCCACGGTACATCTCGTAATGGAGATGCGGCCCGGTTGAGAGGCCGGTCGATCCGACATAGCCGATGATCTGACCGCGCTTCACATATTGTCCGCCCGACACCGCGATACGGCTCATGTGGCAGAACTTGGTTCCAAGGCCGCCCTCGTGGGACAGCTTCACCGCATTGCCGCAGCCGCCCATCCGGCCCGCGCTGGTCACCCGGCCATCCGTCGGGGCGACGATCGGCGTGCCGTAGCGCGCGCGATAGTCTACGCCCGCATGCATCCGCTTGTACCGCAGGATCGGGTGGCGCCGCATGCCGTAGCGAGAGCCGATCGGGCCCGGCACCGGCGCGAGCAGGCCGGACCGCTGCTCGCCCACCCCGGAGGCTTCGAAGAACTGGTCGTCCTTGCCCCAGCGCATCAGCTGGATCTTGTCTTTCCCGTCACGCTCGACGCCGGCGTAAAGCAGCCGCCCCGCCTGGCGTTCACCGGTCGCGGCGCGGCGGTAGGAGACGATCATGTCGAAGGTGTCGCCCGGCTGGAGTGCCTGGTCGAGATCCTCGTAATCGCCCAGCGCCTTGAGGTAGGACTGGATCGCACTCGCCGGCGCGCCGACCGCGCGGGCCGAGCGGTAGAGGCTGCCGCCCACGGTGCCGCGTACGCGCAGCGGCGTCTCGTCCACTTCGATCGGCTCGCGGATCAGCGCAAGATTGCCGTCGTCGCCACGCGCGACGGCCAGCGCAAGGTCGAAGCGCGCGCGGAAGCGGATCTCGTCGAGCGGACGCGGTGCCTTGGGCGCTGTGCGCCGCCCCAGCGTGACGTCGATCTGCGTGCCCGGCTCGATCTCGTCGAGCGAAATCGCCTGCGCGACCAGTTCGGCAGCGCGCACCGCGTCGGCCTTGCCGACCCCCTGCCGCGCGAGCATGCGGGCAAGATCGTCGCCCCGGCCGAAGGTCGCAGTCGCCTCCAGCTGCGGGCGCTCGGGCGCATCGGCAAGCGGGCGAACCAGCGCGGTCGCCGCCATCCGCGTGCCGGTATCGCCGCCCAACGCAAGCGGTTGAATGGTCTGACTGCGGAACTCGTCGCGCGCCTGATCATCGAGCCGGACTGCGGGTGCCGCTTCGAGCGGTGCGAAATCGGGCCAGAAAGCCAGTGCGACAGCGGATAGTGAAAGGAAAGTAGCCGCTCCGCGAAACCAGCGCAGGCTGCCGATGTTCTGGGCGAGATCGGGGGCCAGGTCGGCTCGTTCGATCCGCGCTGCCTGGGATGCGAACCACGCGCGCGAGGACTGCAGCGCACGCTCCACGCGCACGCTGGCCTTGGTGGACTCGGCTGCTGCCCTGTCCCTGATCGCGGCAATGTCGTCATCCGCAGGTGCGGGCGATTGCTCCCCTGTAACCTGCTGTTCGGCCTTGGTCAGATCCCGTCTCCGATAGTCTGGTGCTGCCGCCCCGGACCTGTCGTTTCACGACCGGGTGACGCATATCGGGTGAGCGGATCATGTGCCACGGCAAACTTAATCCGTGTTTAATCACGCGATAGTGCTTGCCCGGCTGGTCGACGACCCGGGGCTGATACGCGGCGAACCGCCTTCGCTTGCGGGTGCCTGCCGACCTTGCCACATTGGCAGATATGTCCGCCCCCGCGATCAAGGCCGTCCTCGGCCCCACCAATACCGGCAAGACGCACCTCGCGATCGAGCGCATGTGCGGCCATTCGAGCGGGGCGATCGGCTTCCCGCTGCGCCTGCTTGCGCGCGAGGTGTACGACCGGGTGGTCGCGATCAAAGGGGAGAAGGCAGTCGCGCTGATCACGGGCGAGGAACGAATCGAACCGCCCGATGCCCGCTACTTCCTGTGCACGGCAGAGGCGATGCCGCATGATGGCGGGGGGCGTGCCTTCGTCGCGCTCGACGAGGTCCAGCTGGCCGCCGACCGGGAGCGGGGGCATGTCTTCACCGATCGGCTGCTCAATGCACGCGGTCGTGAAGAGACCATGCTGCTGGGCTCATCCACCGCCGCGCCGGTGATCAAATCGCTGATCCCGCACGCCGAGCTTATAGAGCGGCCGCGCTTCTCCACGCTCACGCACGCAGGGTCGAAGAAGCTTTCGCGCCTGCCCAAGCGCAGCGCGGTGGTCGCGTTTTCGTCCGATCAGGTCTACGCGATCGCGGAAATGCTCCGCCGTCATCGCGGCGGAGCGGCAGTGGTGATGGGCGCGCTGAGTCCGGAGACGCGCAATCGCCAGGTCGAATTGTTCCAGAATGGCGAGGTCGACTACATCGTCGCGACCGATGCGATCGGGATGGGTCTCAATCTTGACGTAACCCATGTCGCCTTTGCCAGTCTTGCCAAGTTCGACGGGGTCAAGCGGCGGCGGCTGACACCCGCGGAGATGGCGCAGATCGCCGGGCGCGCCGGGCGCCACCATCGTGACGGCAGCTTCGGCACGTTGACGGGCACCGGCGGTCATGACGCCGAGTTCACCGAAGAAGAGATCTACGCGATCGAGGAACACCGCTTCCAGCCGCTGACCAAACTCTACTGGCGCGAGGCAGAACCGCGGTTCGATTCGCTCTCCGTGCTGATCGAAGACCTATGTGCGCGGCCCAACCAGCGCGAACTTGCGCCCGCCCCCGAAGCGATCGACTTGGCGGTTCTGCGCAAGCTTGCCGACCAGCCCTTCGCGCGCATGATTCGCGGGTCGGCCAATGTCCGGCGGTTCTGGGAGGTCTGCTCGCTGCCGGATTTCCGCGCCTCGGGCGTGGAGACTCATGCGCGCTTCGTCACCCGGCTCTGGCAGGATCTGCGCGAAGGCTATATCGGCGCGGACTTCGTCGCCGCCCGGATCGCCGAACTCGATACCGTGCGCGGCGATATTGCCGTGTTGCAGGGGCGGATAGCCGCGATCCGTTCTTGGGCCTATATCTGTCAGCGGCCCGACTGGGTGCTCGCGCGCGACGAAATGGCAGCGCGGGCCCGCGCGGTCGAAGCACGCCTGTCGGACGCATTGCACATGCGCCTGACCGAGCGATTCGTGAATCGAAGGACCTCCGTTTTAATGAAGCATCTTGGAAACGACCCTGCGCTGCTCCCCATTTCGCTGGAGGACGACGGCACATTGCTGGTCGAGGACCAGCCGATCGGCAAGCTGGAGGGGTTCCGCTTCGCGATCGATCCGCAGGCGGCGGTCGGCGACCGCAAGATGCTGCTGTCCGCAGGCGAAAAGGCGCTTCCCCGCATCCTCGCCACCCAGGCCGAGCGACTGCGCGAGAACAAGCTTGAAGGCGTGACGCTGGAAAATGGCCGGGTGATGTGGGCCGGGCAGGAGATCGCCCGGCTGGAACACCCGGTCGACCCGGCAGAGCCCCGGCTCAAGCCTGCGCGAGAGCTGGACCGCCTGCCCGACGGCGCGCGCGAGGCCTTTCTCGCGGCGATCGAGGCCAAGGTGACCGAATGGCTCGCCCCGCTCGAACCTTTACGCAAGCTCCAGCTCGCCTCGAAGAGCGAGGATGCGACCTCGTGGGCACGGGCATTGCTGCTCAACCTGCTCGATGGGTACGGCATCGCCACGCGAGAACAGGCGGGGATCGAGAACCTGCCCAAGGAAGCGCGTCCGTTCCTGCGCAGGGTCGGCGTAACCTTCGGCGCGCTCGACATATTTGCACCCGCGCTGCTCAAGCCCGCTCCGCGTCTCGCGATGAAGCAGGCAGGCATCGATCCGCGCCCGATCGACGAGGCGATGCGATCGGTCATCCCCGCAACCAAACCGCTTCCCGCAGGCTATCGCCCGGCTGGCGAACAGCTGGTCCGCGTCGATATTGCAGAAAAGCTGTTCAAGCAGGCGCACGAGGCCAGAGCCGGAAAGGGCGACGGCAAGAAGGGCCGTGGTGCGCCCTTCGTGCTCGACCTCTCGCTCGCGGTGTCGACCGGGCTGACTCCGGACAGCATCAAGCGGCTGCTGGGTGCGGCAGGGTTCCGCATGATCGATGGCAAACCGCTCGCGGAAGGCGCATTCGGCCCCGTCCTGCCCGACCGGTGGCGCTGGCTGCCCTCTCGCAAGGGCGGCGACGATGGCCGCCGGCAGCACCGCCCCGGCGGCAAACCGCACCAGCACAAGGGGCGCGGCAAGCCTGGAGGGAAGCAGGCGGGCAAGGGCCGTGGCCCCCGGCAGGGCGGGCAGAACGCACCAGGAAAGCCGCGCGAGCCCCGTCCGGAAAACGCCTTCGCGGCGCTGAAGGACATACTTTCCTGATGCGCGGGATCTGATGCGGCTCGACCTCGCGCTGTGCCGGTTGCGCTTCGTACGCGCGCGCAGCGCGGCACGGCGGTTGGTCGAGAGCGGGCATCTGAGAGTAAATGGCGTGCGCGTAGAGCGGGTTTCGCGCGAGATTACCGTCGGCGACGTGCTGACCATTCCGCGTACATCCAGGGTGCTGGTCATCCGGATCGAGGCCCTGCCCGAGCGTCGCGGACCACCAGCAGAAGCGCGTGAATGTTACAGCCTGCTTGACCGCGCGGGCACCGACCCACTAGCAGCAGCGCGAGATTCAAACGGCGCGCAAGGATAACGCCCCATGACCTATGTCGTCACCGACGCCTGCATCAAGTGCAAGTACACCGATTGCGTCGAAGTCTGCCCGGTGGACTGCTTCTACGAGGGCGAGAACATGCTGGTGATCAACCCCAGCGAATGCATCGATTGCGGTGTGTGCGAGCCCGAGTGCCCGGCCGAGGCGATTCTGCCCGATACCGAGGACAACCTCGAGAAGTGGCTGGAGCTCAACACCAAGTTCTCGAACGAATGGCCCAACATCACCCAGAAGAAGGATCCGCCCGAGGACGCCGACGAGCACAAGGGCGAAGAGGGCAAGTTCGAAAAGTTCTTCAACCCGGAACCCGGCGAAGGCGACTGACGCAGCCGGTCGCTTGCGACCGCGCGCATCTTACGCTCGTCAATCGGCTGCCTTCACGGCCGCCAGCACACGCTTAATTGCGTCCGGGGCCTCTCGCGCAAGGGTGCGGTTCTCAGCATCGGGATCAGTTTCTGCTGCGATTTGCGCCCACTCAACGGCGTCTTGCAGCAATCCAGGGTCGACGCTCGCCCGCTCCCCGTCGCTAACGTAGCCGCGCTGGAAGAGCGTTTGAAAAACCCGGAATGCCGCGTCCGCGCGGCCATGGGCATGGGCGCGCTCGAACCATGATTGCGCTTTGGCGAGATCACGGTCGACGCCATCGCCCTTTTGATAAATCTGCCCCAGCAGATAACTGGCGTTGGCCTGATCTTGCGCGCCCGCCTTTTCGAGCCAGTATCGCGCCGCAACCGGATCGCGCTTGGTATATTGGCCCATGAGCAGATAGCCGCCCAGATCGGTCTGCGCATGGGCGTTTCCTGCAGTGGCAGCCTGCCTGCACAGCGCCAGTCCGCGCTCGACGTCCGGCGCGCCCCCCTCGCCCTTGATCAGCATGTTTCCCAGCGCGCATTGCGACTGCGTGAAGCCGGCTGCAATCGCGCGCGCGTAATGGACCCGCGCCTTGGCATGATCCCGCGGGCGACCCACACCGTCGTAGTAACAGGTTGCGATATTGTGCTGCGCATCGGCTCGCTCTGCGGGGACCTGTTCGAAATAATCACACGCCCGTGCGGGGTCGCGACGAATACCCCGCGCGCCCGCGCCGAACAGTTCGCCCAATGCCTCCACCGCGGAGGCATCGCCTGCTTCCCCCAGCGCTTCCAGAGCCGCGATGGCGGTGTCGGGGTCTGCAGGGTCGATAGTATCAAGGATGCCAAGCGTTTCAGCGCTATACGCCTGCTCCCCCACCACGCTCGCCGATTCCTGCAGCGGCGTATTGACGGCGGCGGGCTGCAAGAGCGTCAGAGCGAGGGTAAACATGTCGTCAGCGTATGGCGGGCAGGCCTGTGTGTCGATCCGGTTGGTTCACGACGATTGGAACCGACAGCACCCCGCTGCGTCGTCTCGGGGTACACGGGGGAATCGAATGCTCGACCTGCTGAAGCGGACCTGGCGCGGCGCGTCGGAAGACAATGCCGGACTCGTTGCGGCCGGCGTGTCCTACTACGCCTTTCTCGCGATGGTGCCCCTGCTGGCGGTGTGTGTGCTGCTGTACGGCCTCGTCGCCACGCCCGATGCTGTCGCGCGCGATATCGACGCGCTCGGTCGCGGACTGCCACCCAGTGCCGCATCGCTCATCGGCGACCAGCTGCAATCGGTGACCGAAGCGAAGGATAATGCGAAGGGGTTGGGCCTTGCTGTGGCGCTTGCCATCGCGCTGTTCGGCGCGCGCAACGCTGCCCGTTCGATCATTGGCGGACTCAACGTGGTCTTCAATGTCGAGGAGGATCGCGGCTTTCTGAAGAGTAACGCGATTGCACTCGTCGTCACGCTGGGTGCAGTGTTCGCCCTGGCGCTGGCGGGCACGGCCATTTCGCTCGCTGCGGCGCTGCCCGGTGCGGCGGCACCGGTGGCAAGCTTCGCGCTGATGTTCATCGCCGGGATGCTCGGCGCAGGATTTCTTTATCGCTTCGCGCCCAACCGGCCCGATCCGCCGTGGAGCGCGGTCTTGCCCGGCGCTGCGCTGTTCGCTCTGGTGTGGGTTGGGGCGACTGCGCTGTTTGGCAGCTACGTCGCCAATTTCGCGAACTACAACGCCACCTATGGCTCGCTGGGCGCGGTGGTGATCCTGCTGACGTGGTTCTACCTCAGCGCCTTCGTGTTGCTGCTGGGTGGCGAATTCGTCCAGGCACGCGCAGAGAAGGTATGACTTGCCGCATTTGTTTCATCGACTCGCAATATTCGCAAGAAGCTGCTATATAGGCACTCCCGCCGCGATCCACGGTCGCGACGGCCTATGGAAGTTGAAAGGCAGGTTCCCCCAGCATCACGACGCGAATGGACCTTCGCCTCTTGCAGGCGGCCGGTCTTTTCTTGCGTCCGATGCACACCCTGTCTTCGGATGAAAGGAAATTTCATGGCAGCCAAGGCACTGGCCTTCGATGTCGGCGATTACGTCGTATACCCCAAGCACGGCGTCGGCCGTGTGGTCGAACTGCAGAGCGAAGAGATCGCCGGAATGCAGCTCGAGCTTTACGTGCTGCGCTTCGAAAAAGAGCGGATGACCCTGCGCGTTCCGGTCAACAAGGTCGAATCGATCGGCATGCGCAAGCTTTCCAGCGACAAGACGCTGAAGGAAGCGATGGAAACGCTGAAGGGCAAGCCCAAGGTCAAGCGGACCATGTGGAGCCGCCGTGCGCAGGAATACGAAGCGAAGATCAACTCGGGCGACCTCGTGTCGATCGCCGAGGTGACCCGCGACCTGTTCCGCCCCGACGATCAGCCCGAACAGAGCTATTCCGAACGGCAGATCTTCGAAGCCGCCTCCAGCCGCCTCGCCCGCGAACTGGCCGCGATGGAGAAGACCGACGAGCCTGCAGCGCTCGAAAAGATCCTCTCGGTGCTGCGCGAACACGCGCCGCAATATTACGAGAATACCGAAGAAGCCTGATCGACCGGCTGCCAACGCAGTCCGACAGAGGGCCGTCCCGAAAGGGGCGGCCCTCTTGCTTTGTGCCCATCGCATTCTGTATTAGATCGCTAACACAGTCATCGACAGGGAGATCGTCATGAAGTTCTGGCCAGGCCTCGCCGTTGCCGCAGCAGCCACCATGCTCTCGGCATGCAACACCGATTTCAACATCAGCTCGAGCAGCGACGGCGTGCCGCTTGCCGAGCTCGACTACGAAGGCGCAACCCCCACCGGCATTTCATTGGCCGGCCCCGACCGGGTGATCGTCACCTCGGGCGACACGCTGACCATTGACGTCGAAGGCGATTCGAGCGTGACCGAGGGTCTGCGCTTCGATCTCGACGACGATTCTCTGGGAATCGGGCGCGAGGGCAACTGGCGTCAAAGCGGGGTCGCAACCATTCGCGTGACCATGCCCACGCCGACGCGCATGTCCATGGCAGGATCGGGCACGATGACCGTCGATCGGCTCGGCAAGGGCGGTGAGGCGGAGATCTCGATCGCCGGATCGGGCGAATCAAAGGTCGGCCGGATCGATGCGGACGCGCTGGAGGTGAATGTCGCGGGTTCGGGCTCGCTCAAGGCAGCGGGTGCGGCCAAGACGCTCGATCTCTCGATTGCCGGGTCGGGTGATCTGGATATGCGTGACGTCAAGGTGGACAGCGCCGAGGTTGCGATCGCCGGATCGGGCGATGCCGCCTTCGCCTCGGATGGCGACGTCGAGGCGAGCATCATGGGCTCGGGCACGGTCGAGGTGCTGGGCAATGCCAGCTGCTCGGTCAGTTCGATGGGCTCGGGCGAGCTCAAGTGCCGCAAGCGTACCGCGGCAAGCGGTGCGGCAGCCGAGGACGCCGAATAGGCGTTTGTGCCGGGGCGGCGCAGGGCATAAGCTGGCGGTATGAAACCGATCATTCCGCTCGCCCTGCTTGCCGCCCTCACCCTGCAGGGGTGTCTCGCCAAGACCGCCTGGGATGTCGCCACGCTGCCGGTAAAGGCGGGCAGCAAGGCGGTCGACCTCGCCACCACCAGCCAAAGCGAGGCGGACGAGAAGCGCGGGCGCGAGCTGCGCAAGCGCGAGGAACGGCTCGGCAAGCTTGAGCGGCGCTATCGCGACCTGCGCAAGGATTGCGAAGACGGCGACCGCCGCGCGTGCGAGGAAGCGCGCGAAACCTACGAGGAAATCCAGCGGCTCCTGCCGACGGTACCCTACGAACCGGAGCGCTGATCGCCCTCGCGAGGCGCAGCAGCACGTCGCAGCCGGTCGTTGATTGCGCGGCCCACGTCGTCTTCGGGAATCGCCGCGATCGCGATTCGCGGCTTGTCCGAAGAGGCTCCCAGATGGAGGCACGCGTAAAGGCGTGACGCGGCTTCGTTGACGTCACCGGCTGCCGACAGCGTGACGTCACCTTCGACTGCGCCGAAACCTATCAGAAATTCCCCTGCTTCGGCCTTCCGGGCGTTCAGGCGCAACGGCTTTCCCGGCGCATAATGCCGCCGCATCTGGCCCGGTGCTTCGATCCCACGGCCATCAGAAGCCTCACTACCGAGAATATCTTCGAGCACTTCGCGTCCGATCGGCCCCTCACGCAACAGCGACCAGTTTCCGTCCTGACGCAACGCGACGATAGTGGACTCCAGCCCGCGCTCGCTCGCGCCTGCGTCGAGAACCGCGTCGATCCGGCCATTGAGCGTCGCGAGAACATGCTCTGCGGTGGTCGGGCTGACGGTTTCGCTCGCATTGGCCGAGGGTGCGGCCACCGGAATGGCAAGCTCGTCCAGCACTGCCCGCATCACCGGGTGCGCCGGGCATCGCACTGCGAGCGTGGGCAGGCCTGCGTGGATCGATGACGCCACGGCAGCATTCTCGTGCCGGGGCAGCACCAGCGTCAGCGGTCCGGGCCAGAAGCGGTCGGCGAGCGCAAGGGCACGCGGCTCCATTGTGACCAGTGCCTCAGCCTGCTGCACATCGCTCACATGGACGATCAGCGGATTGAAACTCGGCCGGCCCTTGGCTGCGAAGATCTGCGCGACCGCCTCTTCGCTATCCGCACGCGCCGCGAGGCCGTAGACCGTCTCGGTCGGCACCGCGACCAGACCGCCGTCGCGCAGAATCTGCGCGGTACGGGCGATTCCGGTCGCGTCCGGCGCTAGCCGTTCCGTAACGTATTTGCGGTCCATCGCCGCGCGCTATATCCGGGGCGCAGGAATTCCAAGAGGATGTGAGCCAAGTGACCCCCTATAAGCCCGCCACGCAAGACCAGCTGCTCGCCATTCGTGCCAATGCCGGCATCGCCGAACTGGCCGAGCATGAACACTTCGCCGCCGCCGAGCCCGACCTTGTCGAGGCGATCGTCGAAGGCGTGGGCCAGTTCGCCGCTGGCGAGTGGGCACCGCTCAATCGAAAGGGCGATCTGGAAGGTGCCCAGCTGGAAAACGGTGTCGTCCGACTGCCCGATGGGTTCGAGGAGGCCTATCAGGCCTATGTCGAGCAGGGCTGGAATGCGATTGCGGGCAGCACCGAGTATGGCGGGCAGGGCCTGCCCTTCACCCTCGCCTGCAACGTTCTCGAAAACCTCGGCGCGGCGAACTTCGCCTTCAACCTGCTGCCGATGCTGTCGGTCGGCGCGATTGAGGCGCTGGCGGCGCACGGAACGCAGGAACAGCAGGCTCGCTACCTCCCCGATCTGATCAGCGGCAAGTGGTCGGGCACCATGAACCTGACCGAATCGCAGGCTGGCAGCGACGTCGGCGCTCTGCGGACCACCGCTCAGCCGATCGAAGACGGCGAGCATGCGGGCAAGTACCGCATCAAGGGCCAGAAGATCTACATCACCTGGGGCGAGCACGAGCTGGCCGAGAACATCATCCACCTGGTTCTCGCCCGCCTCCCCGGCGCACCTGAGGGCAGCCGCGGCATATCGCTGTTTCTGGTGCCCAAGTACCACCTGAAGGACGATGGCACGCCCGGCGCGCATAACGACCTGCGCTGCGTCAGTCTGGAGCACAAGCTGGGCATCAACGCATCGCCCACTTGCGTCATGTCCTACGGAGATAACGACGAGTGCATCGGGGAGCTGGTTGGGGCCGAGAATCGCGGCCTCGCTGCGATGTTCACGATGATGAACAATGCGCGGATCAATGTCGGCTCGCAGGGTGTGCAGATTGCCGAGCGTGCGACGCAGCAGGCCCTCGCCTATGCGCTGGAGCGGGTCCAGTCGGCCCGTGCCGGGGCCGAGGACCGCACGCCGGTTGCAATCATGGACCATCCAGATGTGCGCCGCATGCTGCTGCGCATGCGCAGTCTGACCGAGGCGATGCGCGGGCTGCTGTACTATACCGCGGGGCAGGTCGACCGTGGCGATATCGGCGATGCTGCCGCGAAGGCGCGCGCCGAGGTGCTGGTGCCGATGCTGAAAGCCTGGGCGACCGATACCGGGATCGAGGTCGCCTCGCTCGGCATCCAGGTCCACGGCGGGATGGGCTTCGTCGAGGAAACCGGCGCCGCGCAGCATTTCCGCGATGCGCGGATTGCGCCGATCTATGAAGGCACCAACGGCATCCAGGCGGCCGACCTTGTCACCCGCAAGCTGGGGCTCGAGAATGGCGAAGTTCTGCAGGCCCTGTTCGCCGATATCGCCCGCGATGCGGGCGACGAAGCCCAGCTACAGGCTCTGGCCGGCGAATGTGCGGCAATCGGCAAGTGGATGCGCGAAGACGCCTCGCTCGACGATCGGCTCGCAGGCAGCGTGCCCTTCACCACCATGTGCGGGGTCGCCGTGGCGGGTTGGTGCCTGACGAAGCAGCACGCAGCGCTGACCGAGAGCGA
Organism: Alteriqipengyuania abyssalis; assembly: GCF_019857185.1. Taxonomy (GTDB): domain Bacteria; phylum Pseudomonadota; class Alphaproteobacteria; order Sphingomonadales; family Sphingomonadaceae; genus Alteriqipengyuania; species Alteriqipengyuania abyssalis. The sequence continues at coordinate 286,168 of NZ_JAHWXP010000002.1, forward strand.
CGATGCACAGCGTACCCACGCCAAACGAGTGACGATGCGCTTCTTCCTCGATCACATCGTGCCCGAAGCGATCGGCCTCAAGGCGTCGGCAACGGCCGGAGCATCACTGCTGTATGAACTCGACGGCAGCGTGCTTGTCGCCTGAGCCCGATGGGGATCAGTTCCCCATCGGATTGAATTCGCGGGCGAACTCATCGGTGAAGGCTTCGCGCGGATCACCTTTGAGCTCGACCTGCGGGTCGAGCGACTTGCCCTGGTTGCGCTTGATCGCAGGCGCCGGATCGGCCTTCGGGTCGATGACGTGCCAGATGATCCCGGCGGTATCATCGCTCACCAGCAGTCCGCCATCGGGCGCCCACTCAACCCAGGTCGGACGCCCGCGCGTCTCGCCGTCACCGTTGAGGAAGCTCCCCAGCACGGGGACTGGCTTGCCCAGCGGATTGCCCCGCTCGTCGAAGCGGACGAACACGACGTCGTAACCAGAGGGCGGCTTGCGGTTCCAGGAACCGTGGCGTGCTATGAATGCACCGCGTCCGTAACGCTCACCCATCCGGTTGCCCTCACTGCTGAATACAAGGCCGAGCGCGGCGACATGCGGGCCGAGCGCAAATTCCGGATAGCGCGCATATTCGGAGAGGAAGTTGGGCATCGGCGCATCGACCCGGCGATCGAACTCGTTCTTGTAATAGACCCAGGGCCAGCCGTAATTCGCACCGATCGGCACGTTGGTGAGGTAATCGGGCACCAGATCGCCGCCGAGCATGTCGCGCTCGTTCACGGTCGTCCACAGCTCGCCCGACATCGGGTTCCAGGCGAGCCCGTTGGGGTTGCGCAGGCCGGTGGCATAGATCCGCTTGGAATCGTCGGTCAGGTCGTATTCCCAGATCGCTGCGCGGCCTTCCTCGGCCTCCATCCCGTTCTCGCCAATATTGCTCGACGATCCGACCGCGACGTAGATTCGCTCCCCATCGGGCGAGAGGATGATGTTGCGCATCCAGTGATTGCCGCCGCCCGGCAGGTCCATCAGCTTGCGCGGACTTCCGATCACCTTGTCCGAACCCAGCTCGTAATCGAATTCGAGCAGGGCGTTGTGGTTGGCGATGTAGAGCTTGCCGTCGCGGTAGGCGATGCCGGAAGGCGAATCGAGGTCGGCTTCGCGCAGGGTTTTCTGCACGTCTGCGCGCCCATCGTCGTTGCTATCGCGCAGCAGGACGAGCTTGTTGGGCGACGGCACGCCTGCGCCCGCCTGACCCATCAGATATTTCATCACCAGGCCCTGAATCCCGCCGACATCACGCGGCGGACTGTTGGTGAGGGTGACCAGAACATCGCCGTTGGGCAGACGATAGAGGACGCGGGGATGATCCAGCCCTTCGGCGAAGCGCGCCACTTCCAGCCCCTTGGCCGCAGGCGGCACCTCGCCCTTCGCCCAGCCGACCGGCTCGGCGACCCTGATCGTCGGGAACCACTCGTTGTCGGGCTCAACCAGCGTGGGATCGGTTCCGCTAACCTCGTCCACGGTGAGTTCGGCCTTCGATCCGCGCAATAGCAGCGCGATGGCGATGGCAGCCACAACCAGAATGACGAGCAGGGCGATACCGATATTGCGAAGAAGGGTCATGCACCCGAAATAGGGCGCGGGCACGCAGGCGGCAATCGCCAATGATCGCGGCCCTGATTCTGGAGCCTTCATGTTCGATTTTGCCCTGCCCGCCGATACCACTGATGAAGAGCGCTATCGCGAGCTCGCCAATGCCGGGGATTCCCTCACCGATGGCGAGAGCGACACGGTGGCCAATATGGCCAATATGGCGGCGCTGATCTGGAGCTTCGTGCCTGATCTCAACTGGGCGGGCTTCTATCGGGTGGTCGATGGTGAATTGGTATTAGGCCCGTTCATCGGACGTCCGGCGTGCATCCGTATCCCTTTCGGTCAGGGGGTTTGCGGCACTGCAGCTGCGACAGGCAAAACCCAGCTGGTGGAGGACGTGCATGCCTTCCCTGGGCATATCGCGTGCGATTCGGCGAGTGCGTCCGAACTGGTTGTTCCGGTGCTCCGCGATGGGCAGGTTATCGCGGTTATCGATCTCGACAGCCCCAGCAGGGCTCGGTTCGGTGAGGCCGATGCACGCGGTATCGAGGCACTCGCCAAGCGTATCGCTACCAGGGTCTGAGGCGCAGTCGCTGCCCCAGCCCGGGACAGGTCGGTTCGTTCGACAATCTTCAACGGAGCAAAAGCGCTAACCCGAAATTAAGTATACCGGGAGCGCGTGCTAGAGGCGTGCCTCCCGTCAACAAGGGGTTGGTCTGCCATGCGTGTGTTTCTCATTTCCGGTGCCGCTGCACTCGTCGGGCTCGCCGCGCCCGCGTCGGCCCAGTACTACGCGCCGCGCCCCGCATATGCGCCTGCACCTGCGCGCACGAGCCCGCCGCTACCGCCGAGCTATGATCGGGGCGACTGGGTCCGCGAATGTCGCGCCTATCTTCGCGACCGCCGTCGCCGGGGCGAGACTGGCGGAGTCGTCGGCGGACTGATTGGTGGAGCCGGCGGCGCCCTGCTGGGCAATGACTTGGTCGACGATGGTTCGCGTCTTGCGGGATCGCTGATCGGCGGCGGGATCGGTGGCTTGGCCGGAGTCGCGATCGGAACCGCAATCGGTCTCGCAGGTCGCGACGACGAACGCCGTGATTGTCGCGCCTGGCTGGATCACTACGAGCGCGCAGCGGCAGAGCGCGCGGCGGACGGATATGGCTACGACTATGGTTACGATCGGGGGCGCGACGGTTACAGGTATGACGACGGTTACAGGTATGACGATGGTGACGCCTATGCTGCGCCCGGCTACGGTGGTGGATATGGTGGCGGGGGCTACGCCTACGCGAGTGGCGGCGGGTACTCGGGCGGCTATGCTGGAGGATATGCCGGCGGAGGCTATGCGGCGGGCGTAGTCGTGGTTGTCGAACACCAGCGTGGCGAACGCTATGTGCCTGTTATTCGAGAGGAAATCATCGAAGAGACGTACGAGACGACCGAGTACGAAACGGTTCGCGAACGCGTGACCGACTACGTCCCCGTGCCCGTCGAGCACCCCCAGTCGCGGGGCGACAAGCGCATTCGCTACACCAAGCAGCGCTGAGACGTGTGGCGCATTTCAGCGCCGCGCGCCTCGGCTAGATCTTCCCGCCGGTGAGGCGCTGGCACAGCAGGTCCAGCTGATCGAGCGTCTTATACCTGATCGTGATCGCTCCTGAGCTCGGATCGGCATCGGGCTTGATCTTGAGCGACATGCCGAGGAATTCTTCCAGGTGCCGTTCGACCGCGGCGATATCCTCGCTCTCGTGGCTGCCAGACTTGCTGGGCTTGGTTGACGACGCGCGGCCCGAAGCGGCGCCCTTGCTGCGGACGCGCTTTTCCACGTCCCGCACCGACAGATTACGGGTTACCGCCTCTTCGGCCAGCAGCTCGGCGGCATCGTGGCCGATCAGAGCGCGGGCGTGTCCCATGCTCAGCTGGCCGCGTTCGACGTAGGCGATGACCTTCTCCGGCAGCGCCAGCAGCCGTTGGTGGTTGGCGACGTGACTGCGCGACTTGTCGACCAGTTCGGCAATTTCCGCCTGACTCATGCCCTCTTCGTCGGCGAGATGCTGGTAGGCCCGCGCTTCCTCGATAGGGTTGAGATCTTCGCGCTGGATATTCTCGATCAGCGCAATCGCCATGACCTCGCGCTGGTCGAGATCGCGGATAATCGCCGGAATTTCATGCAGTTTGGCGCGTTGCGCCGCGCGCCAGCGCCGCTCGCCGGCGACCAGCTGGTAGCGGCCCTTGCGTTCCAGCGGACGGACGATGACCGGCTGGATGACCCCGCGTTGCGCGATCGAGCGGGCAAGATCGTCGAGCGCTTCGTCGTCGAAAATCTGGCGCGGCTGGCCAGGCAGCGGCTCGATCCGGGCGACGGGAATCGAGGCGAGACCAGTACGCGGGGTACCCGTCCCGCCTTCGCCCTGCCCCGCAGCGCTCGCCAGCGCAGTGCCGCCTTCGCTCGGCGCAACGCTTTCTTCGCGGTGGGTCTCGCCCAGCAGCGCACCAAGCCCACGGCCCAGCTTGCGCTTCGCGCGATCAGGTGTGACGTCGGCGGCAGTGGTGACTTCGGGCTTGCTGCTCATGCGGCTTTCCTTTCCAAGGGCATCCGGCCGAGCAGTTCACGGGCAAGCGCCATGTAAGCGCGGCTGCCCGCGCAGGAGTGGTCGTAGATCAATGCCGGCAACCCGTGGCTGGGGGCTTCCGACAGGCGGACATTGCGCGGGATCACGGTGTCGAAGACCAGCCCGCCGAGACATTCGCGAACATCCTCCGCCACCGCGTCGGTCAGCCGGTTGCGGCGATCGAACATGGTCAGTGTCACGCCGATAATATTGAGCGAGGGATTGATCCCCTGCTGCACGCGTTCGACGGTCTGGAGCAGCTGGCTTAGTCCTTCGAGCGCGAAGAATTCGCATTGCAGCGGGACCATCAGCGAATCGGCTGCGCTGAGCGCGTTGAGCGTCAGCAGGCCGAGCGATGGCGGGCAGTCGATGAAGCAGACATCATAATGATGATCGGCATTCGCCAGTGCCTTCTTGAGCCGCTCGACCCGGTCGCCCTCCGCTACCAGTTCGACCTCTGCGCCGCTCAGATCCTGGGTTGCGGGGATGATATCGAGGTTGGGGATGCGCGTTTTCAACGTGCACTGCGCAACGGTCGCTTCCTCCATCAGGAGGTCGTAGGTCGAATCCTCGCGGTCCCGGCTGGGAATCCCAAGCCCGGTGGAGGCATTTCCCTGCGGATCGAGGTCGATCAGCAGCGTTCGCCAGCCCGTCGCCGCGATAGCGGTTGCGATGTTGATCGCGGTGGTGGTCTTGCCTACGCCGCCCTTCTGGTTGGCAATTGCGATGCGGATCATGGTGTGCTCCCGCCTTTGGGCCGGCCCCTGCCGACCAGGATCGCAGCGTCGCGACTGGTGAGCGATTGTTCCACGTGAAACATTGCGCGCTGCTGAGAATCAAGCTCATCCCTTTCCTGCGCCGCCGACCTGCCTTTGGGCAAGACCCAATGCGTGGCGTCGGTGGAAAAGCGTGCGGACAAGCTGATGAGATCCTTCAGCGACGCGCAGGCCCGCGCGCTGATGACATCCGCGGCGAAGGTCTCCACCTTCTCGACTCGGCTGCCAGCGACACGGCAGTTCCCCAGCTTGGCCAGCATCACCATCCGCTCGAGCCACGTGACGCGTTTCGCCCTTGGTTCACAAAGTACATGCGGCAGGTCCGGTCTCATGATCGCGGTTACGATGCCCGGGAAGCCGGCCCCGGTGCCAATATCGAGCCATGTGCCCGATGTTTCACGTGGAACATGGTCGAGCAACTGGGCGCTATCCGCAAGGTGGCGTTGCCAGACGCTGTCCATCGTCGAGCGTGAGATCAGGTTCTGGTGCTCAGCCTCGATTCGAAGCTCAGCGACGAATTGCTCCAGCTTGGCGAACGCAGTGTCGGAGCAACGCTCGGCCACGAAGGTCTTCGCCTCTTCCTCGGTCTCGATCATCATGCGGCGCGGCTCTCGTGATATTTGCGGGCATAGACCAGCAGCGCCGCCATTGCCGCAGGTGTAATGCCCGCAACGCGGCCTGCCTGCGCAAGGCTGTCCGGCCGTGCACGCGAAAGGCGCTCGACCATCTCGTTCGACAGGCCGGGAACCTCCGTGAATGGAAAATCGGGTGCGAGCGCGACCTGCTCATTGGCACGCAATTCGCGCAATTCGGCGTCCTGCCGCGCGATATAGGGCGCGTAGTGCAGATCCTCGCCAATCTCTTCCAGCAACGCCGAATCCGTTTCACGTGGAACAAGCCCTGCATACTGCAGTGCGGAAAGATCGATGCCAGGGAAGCGCGTCCAATCCCGCAAGGGCTGCCGCCCCGCGTCATCCGTGGCTCCAAAGCCAAGCGCGCGCATCTCTGCGGGGCCATAGTCCGCAGCCAGCGCGCTTTCCACATCTGCGCGCGCAGCCGCCCGCACCTCGAACCATGCGCGGCGTTCCTCGTGAACACAACCCGCTTCGATGGCCAGCGGGGTGAGCCGGGTGCTCGCGTTGTTGGCGCGCAACCGCAGGCGATACTCCGCCCGCGCGGTGAGCATGCGATAGGGCTCGGTCACCCCATGCAGCGTGAGGTCGTCGACCATCACCGCAATGTAGCTGTTCGCGCGATCGAGCGCCGGCGGATTGCGCTCCAGAACGACGGATGCAGCGTGCAAACCGGCGACCAGTCCTTGTGCAGCCGCTTCCTCATAGCCGGTGGTGCCGTTGATCTGCCCCGCGCAATAGAGCCCAGGCAAACTGCGCAGCTGCAACCAGCGGTCGAGTGAGCGTGGGTCGACGTGGTCGTATTCGACCGCATAGCCCGGTTCGACCACCCGGACCTGTTCCAACCCGTCGATCGCGCGCAGAAAGTCCTCCTGCACATCGGTCGGCAGAGAGGTGCTGATGCCGTTGGGATAGACCAGCGGCGTATCCAGCCCCTCGGGCTCGAGAAAGATCTGGTGCCCATCGCGATCGCCGAAGCGGTCGATCTTGTCCTCGATCGACGGGCAATAACGCGGACCCTGCGCGCCGATCGCACCTGAATAAAGCGGGGAGCGCGAGAGGTTCGCGCGGATGATCTCATGCGCGCGCGCATTGGTCCGGGTGATTGCGCAGAATATCTGCGGATTGGCCCGTCCATGTGAAAGCGGCGACATCGTCCACAACTCGTCGTCGGACGGCTGCTCATCAAGCTGCGACCAGTCGATGGTTCGCCCGTCGAGCCGCGGCGGCGTCCCCGTCTTCAATCGCGCCATCGGCAGAGCCGCCTCGCGCAGCTGAGCAGCAAGCCGTGCGGCCGAACCCTCGCCCACGCGCCCGCCGACGAACGTCTCCTCTCCGCGGAACAGAATACCACCCAGAAAAGTGCCGGTGCACAGGATCGCGGCCTCGCATCCGATTCGCGTTCCGTCCGCCAGTTCGACTCCGGCGACGCGCCCACCTTCGAGCACCAGCGCCGCCGCCTCGCCCGCGATCACGTCGAGCGTCTCTTCCGCCGCGACCTGAGCACGCACCGCTGCCCCAAACAGCTTGCGGTCCGCCTGTACGCGCGGCCCCCACACAGCGCTCCCCTTCGACCGGTTGAGCATGCGGTAGTGTATCGCGCCGACATCGGCTGCGCGACCGAGCACACCGTCGAAGGCATCGACCTCGCGGACCAAATGGCCCTTGCCCAGCCCGCCGATCGCCGGGTTGCAGCTCATCGCGCCGATCTTGCTGGCGTTCATCGTGACCAGGCCCACGCGCACGCCCATGCGCGCGCCGACGCACGCCGCTTCCACGCCGGCGTGACCACCGCCGATGACGATAATCGGATAATGCTGCATGCGCGCTCCTATAGGCGCGGTGTGTCGCAATCGCCAGAGGGAGCAATGTTCCACGTGGAACATCATTTGCCGATGCAGAAGCGTCCAAACAGCGCGTCGAGCATATCTTCGGTCGCCACCGTGCCCAACATCGCATCCATCGCGTGGCGCGCCTGCCGCAGCGCTTCGCCCGCGATCAGCAAGTCGTCCTCGCCTGCAGCACGGCGAATCGACTCACGCGCGTCCGCCAGCCGCTCCTTCTGCCGCCGCGAGACCGCCACTTGACCTGGCTTGGGCAAGCGCTCGCGACCCAAAGTGACCAAATGCGCGATCAGATCGGCCAGCCCATCGCGCGTGGTCGAGGACACGTGAAACGCACCCTGCCCCTTTCGCGCAGCGCCCGGAAGATCGCTCATGCTGGCAACCTCCAGCGCCTCTGCAGGTCCCTCACCCTCCGGTCCCAACCACAGGATGATGTCCGCCCGGCCCAGCTCACCCTCGGCGCGCATGATGCCGAGCTGCTCGATTTCGTCCGCGCCCTCACCCCGCAGGCCTGCCGTATCGACCAGCAAAAACGGCACACCGCCCAGCGCGATCGGGCGCTCGATCACATCACGCGTCGTACCGGCGATCGGCGATACGATCGCTGCCGCTTCATCGAGAATGGCGTTGAACAGACTCGACTTGCCCGCATTGGGCGGTCCGGCGAGCACGATCCGCAAGCCATCGCGCAAGCGGTCCGCCGAGGGGGTGGCGAGCCATTGATCCATCTGGGCGCCGATCTCTTCCAGCGCACCGCGCCACGGCGCGGGCGGAAGATCCCCCTGGTCGTCGTCCGAGAAATCGAGCTCCTGCTCGACCGCTGCGGACGCCGCGAGTACCTCCTCGCGCCACTCAGCCAACCGCGACGAGGCTGCGCCGCCCGCCGAACTGGCCAGCACGGCACGCTGCAACTCGGTCTCGGCGGAGAGCATATCGCCCAGCGCCTCCGCCTCCAGCAGGTCCATCCGTCCATTGAGGAAGGCGCGGCGCGTAAACTCCCCCGCCTCTGCACGGCGCAAGCCACAGCCTCTCTCAAGCGCTGTTTCGATCGCACGGATGACCGCACGTCCGCCATGGCAGTGGATTTCAGCGCAGTCCTCACCGGTGGCGGTATTCGGGCCGGGAAACCACAGCACCAGCGCCTCGTCGAGCCAGCCCCGATCGGGGTCGGCAATCTGCCGCAGGCTCGCGCGGCGCGGCGTTGGCAACGGGCCCGCAAGCCGGGTCAGCGCCTCTGCGGCCCGGGGTCCGGACACGCGGATCATGGCGACACCGCAAGGCGGTGCGCCCGAGGACAGCGCAAAAATCGTCTCGCGCGTGTCAGTCGCCAGTTTTCGTCTCGCCGCCCTTGCGGCCCATGTTGGCCGCGCTGGTTTCCATGAAGGCCTGGAACATCTTCAGCCCCGCTTGCCCCATCGGAGCCATTGATCGGGCAAGCTCCTGCAACTGGTCGGGGTTGGAGACGCCGCGCATCGCCTTCTCCATGCCTTCCGAATAGGCGGCCTGCGCGCGGGAAAGATCGGGCAGGCCCATGAAGGCGCGTGCTTCCTCGGGCGTGCAGTCGATTTCCACGTGGACCTTCATCGGGGGTTCTCCGTTACCTCTCGTGCAGGCTATGTGGGCTGCGCAAAGCCAGCGCGCAAGCGCACGGATCGACCAAGGACTGGAGCATTTCGATGAGCGAGACGACACGGATCACTACCCTCGACGGCGACAAGGACTTCATGGCCTATGTCGCGCAGCCCGAAGGCGAGCCGCGCGCGGCAATCGTAGTCATTCAGGAAATCTTCGGCGTCAACGCAGGCATCCGCCGCAAGTGCGACCTGCTCGCCGAAGCCGGCTATCTCGCGGTCGCGCCCGACCTTTTCTGGCAGCTCGGCGAAGGGATCGAACTCGATCCCGATATCGAGCCCGAATTTCAGAAGGCGCTCGATCTGATGGGTAAGTTCGACCAGGACGAAGGCGTGCGCGACATCGAAGCGACGATCAAATGGGCGCGGCAGAAGTCGGGCAAGAAGGTCGGCGCGGTCGGCTACTGCCTCGGCGGGCGGCTTGCGTACATGACTGCTGCGCGGACTGATGCCGACGCGAGCGTGGGTTATTATGCGGTGGGCGTGGACGGGCTGCTGCGTGAGAAGCACGCCATCTCCAACCCGCTGATGCTCCACATCCCGACCGAGGATGGCTTCGTCGACAAGGAGACTCAGAAGGCCATGCACGAAGGGCTGGACGACCACCCCAAGGTGACGCTGCACGATTACGAAGGCATGGACCACGGCTTCGCCACCCAGTTCGGCAAGCGCCGCAATGAGGAGAACGCGCAGCTCGCCGACAAGCGCACGATGGCCTTCTTCGCGGAGAACCTGGGGTGACCCCTACCGAACAAGGGCTTGCCGAATGGCACACGCTCGCCACCGCGCCGGACCCTGAACGCCTGGCGGGGTTGGTGGCGCAAGATGCGGTGTTTCACTCCCCGGTGGTCCATACTCCGCAGGAAGGGCGTGCGCTGGTCGTCTCCTATCTCAGCGCCGCCGCGGCGACGCTGGGCCAGGGCGAGTTTCGCTATGTGCGCGAACTGGTCGACGGCCAGAACGTGATGCTGGAATTCACCTGCGTGCTCGACGGCATCCAGGTGAATGGGGTCGACATCATCCGCTTTGACGAGGCGGGACAGATCGCCGATTTCAAAGTGATGATCCGCCCGATCAAGGCGGTGAACAAGGTCTGGGAAATGATGGCCGCGCAGCTGGAGAAAGCGTCCGCTTCATAGCCTCTCGATGACGAAACCCGCGCGCGCGGCGGGATCGGCGAATGGCAAGGTGATCGGGCTGTACCCGTAATCGCGCCATGCGCCGAGCACCGCCGCATCGCTTTCGACCGCCTCCTCCCAACTCTGGATGCGCTCTTCGTCTTGGCGGTAGATCTCGCGCCAAGGCGGCGCGTGGAAGACCGGGCCCTCGTATCGGTAGTCGCGGCATGCCGCGTCGATCGCGGGCGGCACCGGCAGCCCTTCGAGCCGCAGGAAACCGACGATATCGGCAAAGCCGCGGTCAAACAGGATCGGGGCGTCGCCCTCCCCCGCGCGATCCCACGAGGCACGCTGCGCCTCCAGCATGGCGAGCGCGAAGTCGGTCGCCCGCTCCGCGCGCATCTCCATACCACCGGGTGCCTGGAGGATCGCCCGTGCGACCTCCTCCCCCGTCGCAAAACCGCGCCGCGCCACCTCGGCCAGCAGGGTCGATTTGCCCGACCCCGGTGCCCCGGTAACGACGGCCCGGCGCATGATCCTACTGGTTCATGGTGTCGAAGAAGTCTTCGTTGGTCTTCGAATCCTTCATCTTGTCGAGCAGGAATTCCATCGAATCGATGGTGCCCATCTGCATGAGGATGCGACGCAGCACCCACATCTTGGAGAGCTTGTCCTTCTCGACCAGCAGCTCTTCCTTGCGCGTGCCGGACTTGCCGACGTCGAGCGCGGGGAAGATGCGCTTGTCCGCGACCTTGCGGTCGAGCACGATTTCGCTGTTACCCGTGCCCTTGAACTCTTCGAAGATGACTTCGTCCATCCGGCTGCCGGTGTCGATCAGCGCGGTGGCGATGATCGAGAGCGAGCCGCCTTCCTCGATGTTACGCGCCGCACCGAAGAAGCGCTTGGGGCGCTGCAGCGCGTTGGCGTCGACACCGCCGGTCAGCACCTTGCCCGAGCTGGGCACCACGGTGTTGTAGGCACGGCCCAGACGCGTGATCGAGTCCAGCAGGATCACCACGTCCTTCTTGTGTTCGACCAGGCGCTTGGCCTTCTCGATCACCATTTCGGCGACCTGCACGTGGCGCTGCGCAGGCTCGTCGAAGGTCGAGGAAATCACCTCGCCCTTCACCGAACGCTGCATGTCGGTCACTTCCTCAGGCCGTTCGTCGACCAGCAGGACCAGCAGGAACACCTCAGGGTGATTGTCGGTGATCGCCTTGGCGATGTTCTGAAGCAGCACGGTCTTACCCGTACGCGGCGGCGCGACGATCAACGCGCGCTGGCCCTTGCCCTGCGGGCTGATGATGTCGATCACCCGCGCGCTCTTGTCCTTGACCGTGGGGTCGAGCGTGTCGAGGTTGAGCTTCTGTTCGGGATAGAGCGGCGTCAGGTTGTCGAAATTGGTGCGCATCCGCACCGCTTCGGGATCGTCGTAGTTGACGCTGGTCAGCTTGGTCAGCGCGAAATAGCGCTCACCCTCGCGCGGGGCGCGGATCTCGCCTTCCACCGTATCGCCGGTGCGCAGGCCCCATTTGCGGATCTGGTTGGGCGACACGTAGATGTCGTCCGGCCCGGCGAGATAGTTCGCCTCGGGCGAACGGAGGAAGCCGAAGCCGTCCTGCATCACCTCGATCGTGCCGATGCCCATGATCTGCTCGTCGTAATCCTCGTCTTCAGCGAGTTCGCGCAGGATGCAGAACATCAGGTCCTGGCGGCGCATCGTGCCCGCCGCCTCGACGCCCAGTTCCTCCGCCATGCTGACGAGATCGGCCGGGGCCTTCTTCTTTAAGTCTTTGAGATGCATAGATTTTTAGTCCGAAAGAATGCGGCCGGCCATCACCGAAAGGGCTTGGAGAAAGCATGGATGGTGTTCGGCAGGATGCCGACAGGGACCCGGCCGGGTCGCTTCACGAAATAGGTCGGTCCGCAGCGCAGGTCAATCGACCTTGGCCCACGAATTTCCCGATCAGAACGGCTTTACGACCACCAGCACCACGATCAGCGCGAGCAGCAGTGCGGGTACTTCGCCCCACAGGCGCAGCCGCTTTTCCTCCATCGGGCGCTCGCCGCGCGCCATCTTCTTCGACAGCGCGACCATGAAACCGTGATAGCCTGTCAGCAGCAACACCAGAAAGAGCTTGGCGTGGAACCACCCGTCGCTCCACGCGCCGATGGTGACCGACAGCGTAAGGCCCAGCACCCAGGTGACGATCAGACTGGGAGTCAGGATGATCTTGCGAAGCTGGCCTGTGCGCGTCGCCCACAGCGCTTCCTCCGCCGAACCGGGCGCGCTCGGGTGCATGTAGACCAGCTGGCGCGGCAGAATGAACAGGCCGGCCATCCAGAACACCATAAAGATGATGTGCCCGGCCTTGAGCCAGAAATAGAGCATGCTGAGCGTTTCCTGCATGACGCTGCCTTAGCGGCTCTGCCTAGCGCTGCCAATCGCGCAACACGCTCAGCGCATGTTCGACATGCGCGATCGGCGTGTGGCGGTCGATTCCGTGACCCAGATTGAACACGTGCGGCCGGTCGGCCAGCGCCGACAGGATATGCCGGATCGTGCGGTCCAGCCGATCGCCACCGGCAAGCAACAGCATCGGGTCGAGATTGCCCTGCACCGGCATGCCCTTGGGAAGCGCCGCATGCGCCCATTCGGGGTCTAGCGTTTCGTCGAGGCCGACCGCGTCGACCCCGGTCCGCTCCGCATAGCGAGGCAGCTTCTCGCCCGCACCCTTGGGAAAACCGATCACCGGAATATCCGGATGGCTATCCTTGATCGCGGCGACGATCCGCGCGTTGGGTTCGATTACCCAGCGGTCGAACTCGTCCGGCGCCAGGCTGCCTGCCCAGCTGTCGAACAACTGCACCGCTTCCGCGCCCGCATCGATCTGCCCGCGCAAATAGCCGACGGTCTGGTCGATGATCGCGCCGATGATCGCCTCGACCTTGCCCGGATCGGCATAAGCCATCGCCCGTGCAGCCTGCTGGTCGCGGCTGCCCTCGCCCGCGATCATGTAGGTCGCCACGGTCCACGGGCTGCCCGCAAAGCCGAGCATGGTGACATCGGGTGCCAGCTGTTCGCGGCACAGCCGCACGGTCCGGTAGACCGGGCCGTAACGGGAGGGATCGGCGCTGAGCGTGGCAAGCTCGCCCTCGACCAGCGGCGGGCTGAGCTTGGGGCCTTCGCCGGCGAGGAATTCGAGATTCTGCCCCATCGCGTGCGGCACGATCAGGATATCGGAAAACAGGATCGCCCCGTCGAACCCGAACCGGCGGACCGGCTGCAAGGTCACCTCGCACGCCGCCTCGCTATCGTAAACCAGATCGAGGAACCCGCCCTTATCGGCGCGTAAGGCGCGGTATTCGGGCAAATATCGCCCTGCCTGGCGCATGAACCAGACGGGCGGGCTTTCGGCGCGTTCGCCGCGCAGGCAATCGAGAAGAGGACCGGGCATGCGCCTAACTATCCTAAATAATAATATTATTAATAGATGGATGAAGGAAGTAGGCCCTGTGGACAGGCGGGATAACCCACCGCTGCACAGCCCCCTGACTCATAACTCGGGCCACCCCCAGCCAACCGAATCCGCACGACTGCGCGGTCAATCGAAACTTATCCCGGTTGTACCCAGCATGCGGATAAAGGCCATCCCTGTTGGCAAACCCCCGGTGTGAATCCGGGGGCCGGTGGGCAGGAAAACCGTGCCGGACTTGTCCTTGCGGATATGAAGTGGTTTATCCCGAGAGCTTTCCACAGGCCGGATCATCCCTTGGCGCGCACGCATATTCACCTCTTCTCCGATTCGACCGGTGAGACCCTTCAGATGGTCGCCAACGCCGCGCTCGCCCAGTTCGAAGGGGCGGACGTGGTGCGCCATTTCTGGCCGATGGTGCGATCGCGCCAGCATCTGGAGCGGATCATGCCGGAACTGGAAAAGGCGCCCGGCCTGATCCTGTATACCCTGGTGAACGAGGATACGCGCGACCTGCTCGAAGATCGCTGTCGACAGCTGGGCCTGCCCGCGGTGGACGCGCTGGGGGTGGTGACCACCGCGCTCGAAAACCATCTCGGGCAAGAGGCGCATGGCCGCCCCGGTCGCCAGCACCGGATGGACGATGCCTATTTCAAGCGGGTCGATGCGATCCACTTCACCATCGCACATGATGATGGGGTGGGCAGCGAAGACTGGCACCGGGCCGATATCCTGCTGACCGGGGTTTCGCGCACATCGAAGACGCCGACAAGCATCTATCTCGCCAACCGCGGCTACAAGGTCGCCAATATCCCGCTGGTGATCGAAAGCCCGCCGCCGCCGGTGCTGTTCGAATTGAGCGGGCCGCTGATCGTCGGCCTGACCACCGCGCCCGACCGGCTGGTGCAGATCCGCCGCAACCGCCTGCTCTCGCTCAACGAAGCATCGCAGACTGCCTATGCCGAGCATGAGCGGGTGGAGGAGGAAATCCGCTTCGCACGGCGCATGTTTGCGGACAATAACTGGCCGGTGATCGACGTCACCCGCCGCTCGATCGAAGAAACCGCCGCCGCGATCATCAAGCTGGCCGGCGAACATGGCTCGCGCACCAAGCCGCAGGAGAAGCCGATCTGACCCTGATCCTCGCCTCGAACAGCGCCTCGCGCCGCGCCATGCTGGAGGCGGCGGGCGTCTCCATCGCCTCTGCGATTGGTGCCGATGTGGATGAGCGCGCGCTAGAAGCCGAGATGGCCGATGCGCCGCCCGCAGAGATCGCGCAGGCCCTCGCCGCAGCAAAGGCCAGCGCGGTGTCTGCGGATAATCGCGGCGCGATGGTGCTGGGGGGTGACAGTCTGGTGATGGTCGAGGGCGAGCGGTTCGACAAACCGCGCGACCGCGATGCGGCGGCCCAGCACCTGCGGTTCTTCTCGGGCAAGCCGCTCCATCTCTACAGCGCGGCCGCTCTGGCCCGCGACGGCCGGATCGTGTGGCTGGGCGAGGACGTCGCCACGCTGCATGTGCGCGATCTGACCGAGGATTTCATCGAATCCTACCTCGCCACCGAATGGCCCGAGGTCGCCCAGTGCGTCGGGGTATTCCGGATCGAGGGGCTGGGCGTGCAATTGTTCGAGCGAATCCAGGGCGACTATTTCACCATCCTGGGCATGCCGCTGCTGCAGGTGCTCGGCGCGCTGCGCGACGAGGATGTGCTGGCCTCATGAGCATGCCCTTTGCGGAGGTGATCGGCGATCCCATCGCCCAGTCCAAGTCGCCCGCGATCCACCGCTTCTGGCTGGAGAAGCTGGGGATCGAGGCGGATTACCGCGCCACCCGCGTGACCGAGGACAATCTGGCGGACTATCTCGCGGAGCGGCAGGCCGACCCGAACTGGCGCGGCTGCAACGTGACCATGCCGCTCAAGCAGGCAGTCCAGCCGTATCTGGCTTCGATGGAAGACCCGGCCGCCTCAATCGGTGCGGTCAACACGATCTACCCCGCGTTCGATCGCGTGCTTGCCGGGACCAACACCGATGCCGCCGGGTTTCTCGAACCGCTCACGCAGCGGCTGCGGGACACGCACCTGTTTCGCATGGCGCGGATCATCGGTGCGGGCGGGGCCGCGCGGGCGATCGCCCATGCGCTGGCCGCGCAAGGCTTCACCCTCGTGCTCGCCGCCCGCCGAACCGAACAGGCCGAAGAGCTGATCGCGCAGCTGCCCGGCACAACCGAGCACCATGTCGTCCTGCTGGACCACTTTGCCGCGCCGACCGATTTCGCGTTCGACGACCGGCAGGGCCTGCTCGATCTGGTGGTCAATGCCAGCCCGCTGGGGATGCGCGGCAAGGACGAGCTCGCCTTCGACTGGAGCCACGCACCGCCCGGCGCGATCGCATACGACATCGTTACCGACCCGCTCGACACCGCATTCCTGCAAGCCGCACGCGCGGCGGGCCATCCGACGATCGACGGGCTGGCAATGCTGATCGGGCAGGCAGCGGAGGCGTTCCGCCTGTTCTACGGGGCCCCTCCCCCGCGCGAGCACGATGCCGAACTGCGCGAGCGGCTGGGCGCATGACGCGCCCGCTGATCCTCGGTCTGACCGGTTCGATCGGGATGGGCAAATCGGCAGTCGCCGCGATGTTCGAGGCGCACGGCGTGCCCGTGTTCGATGCCGATGCGCAGGTTCGCGCGATGCAGGGGCCGGGCGGTCCGGTGCTCGGCGCGATCGAGGCGGCCTTTCCCGGCACGACCGGGCCCGAGGGTGTCGATCGCGGCAAGCTGGGCGCGCTGGTGTTCGGGAACCGCGAAGAGCTCGCCCGGCTCGAAGCGATCATGCACCCGGCGGTGGCACAGCGTCGCGCGGCCTTCCTCGCGGAGAACAGCGACACGCCGATCATCGTGTTCGACATCCCGCTCCTGTTCGAAAAGGGTGGCGCGGGCGGGGTCGACCGGGTGGTGGTGGTCTCCGCCCCGCATCCCGTCCAGCGCGAGCGGGTGCTGGCGCGCGAGGGCATGACCGAAGAGAAATTCGAGCAGATCCTCGCGCTGCAGACCCCGGACGAGGACAAGCGCGCGCGCGCCGATCACATCATCGATACCGGCCAGTCGCTCGCCGAAACCGAGGCGGAGGTCACCGAACTGATCGCCCTATTGAAAAGCGAGCGCCCTTCCCCCGCCTGACCTTGCCAGTTGGCCCATGGAGGCCGATACTCCGGCCATGCGCGAAATCATCTTCGATACCGAAACCACCGGGATCGACCCCAAGCAGGGGCACCGGATGGTCGAAATCGGCTGTGTCGAGCTGGTCGACCGGATGCCGACCGGCGAAACCTTCCACGCCTATTACAACCCCGAACGCGACATGCCCGCCGAAGCCGAGGCGATTCACGGCCTGAGTGCACAGTTCCTCGCGGACAAGCCGCGTTTCGCCGACGCGGTCGACGAGTTGCTCGATTTCGTCCGTGACGACATGCTGGTGGCGCATAATGCCGGGTTCGACTTCGCCTTCCTCAACGCCGAGCTGGAGCTGTGCACGCGCGAGCCGATCTGCCTGACCCGCAAGATCGACACGCTGGAGATGGCACGGCGCAAGAACCCGGGTGGCAAGCATTCGCTCGATGCGCTGTGTTCGCGCTACGGCGTAGATCGCAGCCATCGCGTGTTTCACGGCGCTCTGCTCGACGCGGAGCTGCTCGCGCAGGTCTATATCGAGCTGACCGGCGGGCGACAGATCGCGATGGGCCTGATTGGCGAGATTGGCGAAGGCGATACCGCTCCCGCCGAGCCCGAACTGGCCGCGATGCTGCCCTCCGGCGATCGCCCGCGGCGCCCGGCCCGGCCCCATTCCGCAAGCGAACAGGAACTCGCAGCCCACGCGGCCTTTCTTGACCGTATGACAAGACCTATCTGGCATAGATAGGCCCCGCCCTCCCCCCGAAGGCGGCCAATAAGAAGGAGTATTGCTGAGCATGGATGTCAGGATTTCGGGCCACCAGATCGACACCGGCGCCGCCTTGCAGGAAAACGCGACCGATCGTCTCGCCGCCATCGTCGACAAGTATTTCAGCCGCGCGATTTCCGCCCACGCCACCTTCGGCAAGGTGCCGGGCGGGGCGTTCTCGTGCGATATCGTGGCTCATATCAAGCAGGGCCTGACGCTGAAATCGCGCGGTGAGGCGCATGACATCCACCAGGCGCTCGACGCGTCGGCCGCCAAGCTCGAAAAGCAGCTGCGCCGCTACAAGCGCCGGCTGAGCGAAAAGCACACCGACCGCGCGCTGTCGCCCGAGGCGGAGGAAGCGGCCTACCGGATCTTCGCAGCACGGGCCGAAGAAGACGAGAGCGAGGTCGACGAAGCGGCACCCGTAGTCGCCGAGACCAAGACGGACATCCCCGAAGTTTCGGTCGCCGATGCGGTCATGCTGCTCGATCTGCGCGACACCAACGCGCTGTTCTTCAAAAATGCTGGCAGTGGCCGCCATAATATGGTCTATCGCCGCCACGACGGCTCGATCGGATGGGTGGAGCCTCACTGACGCGCCCGCGGTTCGGCATTGATGCCAACCAGCAAGGGCGCGCCCGCCGCGCCTCTTGCGGCATCACGCCAGACCTGACGTCAGCTCACGAAAGCACAGTACCTTGCCGAGTCCGTTCCGATTGCTTCCCGAGGCGGTTCGCTGCGCCCATTGCAGCGACAAGCGTGCCATCCTTGCCGAGCTCGCGCGCGGATTTGCATCCGCCTATGGGCTCGACGAGGGCATGGTGCTGGATGCGCTGCGCGAACGCGAGGCGCTCGGCAGCACCGGCTTCGGCCGGGCAGTTGCGATCCCGCACGCCCGGCTGGAGACGATCGAGAGCCCGCTGGCGATGCTGATCCATCTCGACCGCGACGTCGATTTCGACGCTGCCGACGGTATCCCCGTGCGGCTGGTGGTGGGCCTGCTCTCGCCCAGCGATGCGGGTGCTCAGCACCTCCATGCGCTCGCGGCGATATCCCGCGTGACGCGCGACGAACGCGTGCTGCACCAGTTGTTCGAAGCGCGCAGCGAGGAAGAGCTGTTCGCGATCATCGCAAATTCGGGTCTGCGTGACGCAGCCTGAGGACACGCCGGGGCCCGCCGCCCATTATCGCGCGCTCGAGCGGCTCTATCGCTCGGCCCCGATCAACGCGCTGTTCGCATCGGGCCTCACCATTGAGGGTGAAGGCCGCGCGCGGATCGAGTTCGATATTACCGAAAGCGTGTATCACGCGGCGGGTGCGGCGCATGGCACCGTCTACTTCAAGATGCTCGACGACGCGGCCTTTTACGCCGCTAACACTCTGGTCACCGACCGATTCCTGCTGACGACCGCGTTCAACGCCCATTTCACCAAGCCGGTGCGCGGTGGGCGGGTGACTGCGTCGGGCGTGTGGATCAGCGGGCGACGGCGCGTGCTGGTCGCCGAATCGCGGCTGGTCGATGAAGAGGGTGACGAGATCGGGCGCGGCACCGGCACCTTCATGCGCTCGCGCATTCCGCTTTCAGGCCTCGAAGGATACGCGGACGAATCGCAATGAGCGATTCGCGGCTGCCGACTCACCTGCTGGTGAGTGCTCTTTTGCGGCAGGTTTCGGCAGAGGGCGGCAATGGAGTTATCCTTGCCAAAGGTGACCGGGAAAGCGGCACCTATATTGTTTTGCTGCGCGAGCGAGACGGAAGCGTGAAACTAGTCGAAAGACGCCCGTCCGCCGGGTTTGGCTTTGAATGGCAAGTAACGCAGGAGAAAACCCCTGAAAACGAAGGGGAAATCTACGAATATTGCGATCGAAGACACGCTCAGGACGAGGATTTGTGGGTGGTAGAGCTACAGGTCGAAAATGCACAACGGTTCGTCGCACAAATGCGGCCTTAACTTGACCTAGCGCGCCGCACAGGCAAAGGGCCCGCGACTTCGAATTTGCGCAGGCGGTCGAAGCGGCAATACGGTCGCATCGATAAGCACGCAGTCGGGGAACGGCCGGCAGGCCTTTCAAGAACCCTCACACCTTACACAACTTCAACAAGCGCTTCGGCGCGTGATGGTTCCAGCCTGCGTCTGTGTTCGTTCACCGCCCTTTGAACGGGATCAATGGGTAGCAAGACGAAATTCGGCTTTGCGGCGTTTGTCGCAGCTGGACTGATCGCATCCGCAGGGTTCACCTACGCGGACGCGCAAGCCCAACAGGGCGACACTGAAATTTCCATCGCGCCGCAGCCGGAGGCTTCGGCCGATCCGGTGTTCATCTCCGAAGAAGTGGTTCAGCCGCTGCCGGAAGAGAACGCAAGCGAGGCGGACGAGACGGCGCAGGTCGCCGACGCAGCCACGCCGCAGGCAGCATCGCTGCGCGAACTGGTCGCCGAGGTCGATGCACCCGCGACGCTGTCGCGCCAGCTCGAATGCCTGGCAGGCGCAGTCTATTTCGAAGCGCGCGGTGAGCCGATCGAAGGCCAGCTGGCGGTGGCGCAGGTCATCATCAACCGCGCCGAATCCTCGGCCTTCCCTTCGGATTATTGCGGGGTTGTCACCCAGCGCTCGCAGTTCTCCTTCGTCAAGAACGGCGTCATCCCCAGCCGCCGCAGCAATGCCGCCGCATGGGAACGTGCGCGCAAGATCGCGCGCATCGCACACGAAGGCATGTGGAACAGCGCGGCGGAAGACTCGCTCTATTTCCACGCGACCTATGTGAAGCCGAGCTGGGCGCGCAAGAAGGTCGCTCGGGCGACCATCAAGACGCACATCTTCTATCGGTAAGCGATACCGGATCGATTATTTTAAGGGGGCGCGGCACGGGAGGGTGCTGCGCCCCTTTCGCGTGATGGTACATCCTCAGGCGATCTCGACCCACACGGGTGCATGATCGCTGGCCTTCTCGCGGCCGCGTGCGTGCTTGTCGACGCCCGCCGCCTGCAAGCGGTCAGCAAGTTCGGGCGAGAGCAGGCAGTGGTCGATGCGGAAGCCGTGATCGCGCTGCCAGGCGCCGCGCTGATAGTCCCAGAAGGTCCACACCCCGCCGCGCGGGTTGAGCGTGTCGATCGCGTCGGTCCACCCGTCCCCCAGCAGGCGGGCATAGGCATCGCGCGATTCGGGCTGCATCAGCGCGTCGTCCGCCATCGCGGGCGGTGACCAGACGTCCTTGTCCTGCGGGATGACATTGAAATCGCCGAGCACGATCGTGGGCTTCTCCTGCGCCCACAGCGCCGCCATACGCGCGCGCAGCCGCTCCATCCACGCCAGCTTGTAATCGAATTTGGGGCCGGGATGGGGATTGCCGTTGGGCAGGTAGAGATTGGCGATGACCACCCCATCGACCTCGACCTCCAGATAACGCGCCTGATCGTCGCTCTCGTCACCGGGCAGGCCGCGCTGACGCTCTTCCATGGTCAGACCCTGCTTGGCGAGCACGGCGACCCCGTTGAAGCTCTTCTGCCCGTGCCACAGCGCCTGATAGCCGATCTTCTCGAACTCGCTGGCAGGGAAGCCGTCGTCCTGCGACTTGATTTCCTGCAGGCACGCGACGTCGGGCTGGGTTTCCTCCAGCCATTCGAGCAGGCGGGGCAGACGGGCCTTGATCCCGTTTATGTTGAAGGTGGCGATTTTCATTTTTTCTGGCTGTCCATCTTGTCAGATGGACGTGGCGGTACCAGCCCACACCCCCACCCGACCAGCCCATGGAATTATCCTGTCGGGTTGGCCGGGTGGGGGTGTGGGCTGGCACCGTGCAAGCGTTTGGCCGAAGGCGAAACGCGGATCATGCATTAGATGCCGAAGCTGGAGCCGCAGCCGCAGCCGGCGGCGGCCTGCGGGTTCTCGACCTGGAAGGCCGCGCCGCCCAGCGATTCGACGAAATCGACCTTGCTGCCTGCTACCAGATCAAGGCTGACCGGATCGACCACCAGAGTCACCCCGTCGGTCTCACTGGTCAGGTCGTCGCTCTCGGGCCCATCGGCCAGTTCGAAGCGATACTGGAAGCCCGAGCATCCGCCACCATCCACGGTGAGCCGCAAAACCGCGGGCTTGCCCTGCTTGCTGGCAATGGCGGAGACGCGCGCTGCGGCGGCTTGCGTGAGAGCGGGAGTATCGGTCATAGCTACGATATGGGCGCGAGGGGGCCTGGCCTCAAGCCGTCTGGATGTAGCTACGCAAATCCTCGGCCTCTCGCTCCACCTCGTCGAAGCGCGATTTGACCAGATCGCCGATCGAGACGAAGCCGAGCAGTGCATCGTCCTCGACCACCGGGAGGTGGCGAATGCGCCGCTTGGTCATCAGCGCCAGCGCCTGGTCGATCTTCTGATCGCGCGTCACGGTGATTGCGGGCGACGTCATGACCTCGCCCACTGGCCTTTCGAGGCAGGACGGGCCTTGCGCAGCCATGCAATAGATCACGTCGCGTTCGGAAAAGATGCCTGCAACCTTGCCGCCGTCCATCACCGGCAGCGCGCCGATCCGCTTCTCCGCGAGCAGCGCGACCGCGTCGCGCATCGGAGTTTGCGTCTGGCAGCTCACGATGTCATGAGGATCGCGATCCGCGACAAGCCGTTCGATATCCATCCTCAGCTCTCCTTTTTTTGGATGAGGATCATGACACGAAGGGTGCGTTTTGGCGAATCTGCGCGACACCCTGCCACAGGAGGGCCCGATGCCGCCCAAATCCCCGCTCGACGATCCCGAACAGGCTGCCTTCGCCTGGGCGCGCTACAAGCGGATCATGCGCTTCATGCTGCTGGTGACGATCATCGTGGTCGCAGCGGCAATGGCGGCGATCTTCTGGAGCGAGGCGGAGGTCAGCCCGCATTTCTTCATCGCGGTCGCGCTGGGCATCGGGCTGACGATGCTGCTTGCCAGCGCGCTGATGGGGCTGGTGTTCCTCTCCAACGGGACCGGCCACGACGAATCGATCCACAACCCGCTGGCCGACGAGGATGGCTGGCACGACAGCGGCGAGGACGACTGGCGGCGCTGAGAGCCCTCAGCGCTCCGGATACAGGCGATACGCCTCCACCGGTTCGCCCCCGATAAGGTGCTGCTGGATGATCTCCTCCAGCACCTCAGGCTTGCACGAGTGGTACCAGACGCCATCGGGCTGGACGAGCGCGATCGGCCCCGCGTCGCAGATCTGCAGGCAGTCCGCCTTGGTCCGCCGGACCAGCAGATCCTGCCCCTCATCCTTCGACGGGCCGATCCGCAGCTCCTTCAGCCGTTTCTTGAGGTAGTTCCAGGATTCCTTGCCCTGCGCACGATCGCAGCACTTCGCCTTTTCCGGCATCGCGCACAGGAAGATGTGCCGCGCGGCGCGCTCTCCACCGGTCTTGGCGAGTGCCTCGCGCGCCTTGCGCAGTTCCCTGGCCTTGTTCATTCGGAGTCTTCGCCCAGCCAGCGATCGAGCCAGGCGAACACGGTGTCGTGCCACTGCAGCGAGTTGGCAGGCTTGAGCACCCAGTGGTTCTCGTCCGGGAAGACCAGCAGCTGCGAGGGGATGCCGCGCTCTTGCAAGGCGGTGAAGGCGCCGATGCCCTGGGTGTAGGGCACGCGGAAATCCTTCTCTCCGGTGACCACCAGCATCGGGGTCTGCCAGCTGTCGACGTAGTTCACCGGGTTCCAGCGCTCGTAAGTGTCGCGCGCCACGGCGTAGCTGCCGCCGAAGTCCCAGCGGGGAAACCACAGTTCTTCGGTCGCGTAATAGAAGCTGCGCATGTCGAACAGGCCGTCGTGCTGCACCAGGCAGTCGAACCGGTCGGACCAGTTCCCCGCGATCCAGTTCATCATGTAGCCGCCGTAGGACGCGCCCATTGCGCAGGCCTTGTCGCCGTCGATCTGCGGATCGAGTGCGAGCGCGGCGGCGAGGCCCTTTTGCAGGTCCTCCAGCGGCTTGCCGCCCCAGTCGCGGTTGATCGCATCGGTGAAGGCCTGTCCATATCCGGTCGACCCGTGGAAATCGACCGAGATCACCGCATAGCCCTGGCTCGCCAGCACGCGCGGGTTCCAGCGGCTCGACCAGCCATCGTTGAACGAACCCTGCGGCCCGCCGTGGACGTAGAGAATCGCAGGCAGCGTACCGGTCGCGCCGGAAGGCTTGGTGATCTGGCCCCACACGGTGTCGCCATTCGCGCCCGCGAAATCGAACCGGCGGGTCTCGACCGGGGCGAGTGCATCGATCCGGTCGGTCGCGACGCTGGTCAGCCGGTCTGCCTCACCCCAGTTGCGCGACAGGTAGACTTCGGCCGGGGCAGCGATCGAATCGCGGGTGAACAATAGGCGCTGGCCATCCAGCGGGGTCACGTTACCGATATGCGCTTCGTTGCCGGGCATCAGGTCGAGCTTGGTCACCGTGCCGGTGCGCGGGTCGATCCGGAAGGCGGGCGTGTCGAGCACGTCCTGCGCTGTGGCGACGATCCAGCGCGAATCGGGGGTCCAGGCGAGTGAGCCGAAGCTGCGGTCGAAATCCTGCGTCAGCGCGCGGGTTTCTCCGGTCGAGAGATCGCGCAGCATGATCCGCAGCCGGTCCGCTTCGTATGCGGGCCGCTCCATCGCGAGATAGGCGAGCCACTTGCCGTCGGGCGACGGTGCGGGGGTGCCGTCGGTCGCCTCGTTCGCGTCGGTCAGGTTGGCGGGGGCGGTGTCGCCCATGGTGAAGCTGTAGATATCGGTGTCGGTCGAGGTCGGCTCTGCCGCATCCGATTCGCGGGCGACGAAATAGAGCGTCTTGCCGTCCGGGCTCCACGCCATGTCTTCAAGCCCGCCGAAGGGCTGCAGCGGCGTGTCGCCGACCAGCGCGCCTTCGCCGTCTGGCCCGTCGACCGCAACGCCCGGGCCGCACGCCTTGCCGCCCGACAGCGGGAACACGAACACGCGGCTGAACACATCGGGTGTCTCCCACGTATCCCAGTGCCGCACGAAGCCGTCTTCATTGTCGTACAGCCTGCCGGAACCGGTCGCGGTTGTGGCGGCATCGGGGCAGTCGAACTGCGCGCAGCCGCGTGGCACATTGCCGAAGATCGCGAGGCTTTCGCCATTGGGCGAGACTTCGAATCCGCCGACCTCGCGGGTCAGCTGGGTCACCTGATGCAGATCGGCCAGCGTGCCGTCGCCGCGCAGCGCCCCGCGCCACACCTGCGCGCCGGTCGACCCTTCGCCGCCGGGCGCGAGGAAATAGACTTCGTCATCGCCGACGAAGACGGGCGAGGACGCGCCTTCGGGCATGGTCGCGACGACCTCTTCCCCGGTGGCGATCGTGCGGGCCCGGTACTGCGTGCTGCGGGCAAGCGATTCGGGATCGGTGGTGGTGACCGAATAGAGCGCCAGCGTGCCGTCATCATTGACGCTCGGCCCCCCGAGACGCGGCATGGTGACCAGGTCGAGCGCGGTCATCGGATGCGGGGCCGTCGGCTGGACGGCGCTGCTCTGGGCAGTCTCTTGCGCGATTGCGGGGGTGGTGACGAACGCCGCGGAGGCGGCGAGAAGGGCGAGCGGTTTAAAAGCCTTGCGCATGGCGCGCGAAACTAAGCCTGTCGCCGTGGCTCGCAAGCGAATTCTGGTGACGAGTCGGGGTGGCGCGGGGCCAACACCTCCAGCGCGGATCAGTCCTGCTTTTTGACGATTCGCGCGATCTCCTGGCGGACCAGCTCCTCCACCATCGGCGGCAGGTTCTTGTCGAGCCAGTCGGCCAGCATCGGGCGCAGCATCTCGCGCACCATGCCTTCGAGCGAGGTTTCGCCCGAGCGGACGATCTGCGGCTGCGCGCCCGGCTCTGCCAGCAGCGCGAGGGTCGCGAGATTGTCACGCAGGGATTCGCGCGAAGTGGCGCTCATCAGAGGTTCGTCCTGTTCATCTTCATGGCCGGCGGCGTGCCCGGCGTCCGTCATATCGTCGTCTTCGACCAGATCGGCTTCTGCGAGATCGAACACCTCGTCGGCCTCTTCCTCAAGAACCGGCTCCGCACGGCTGGCGCGTTCGCGCCGCCGCCGCGCATCCAGCGCGCCCGCGCGATTGTCGCGCGCGATCACCTTCTTGATGGAATCGAGAATTTCCTCGACCGACGCTTCGCCGTCCCGCAAGTTTCCGTCCCCCGACAGTGGTCGTTCAGTTCTGCCCCGGCTCGATCATCGGGCCGTAGACGTTGCCGATTTCCGCGTCGGCGGCGGGAATGTCAACGGTTCGTGTGCCGGCGGCTTCGGGTTCGGGATCGCTGGCCCAGTCGCTCCAGCGGTCCGACACGCGATCGTAATTGGCCAGCGGATCGTAGAGCGCACCGCCTTCGATGCCCAGATCGCGGGCCTCTGCACGGCCCATTGCTGCCAACAGGGAGAAGCCGGCGACGTAGGCGTTGCGGCGCGCGGTGACGAGATCGACCCGTGCGAGCAGTAATTCCTGCTCGGCATTGAGCACGTCGAGCACGGTGCGGTTGCCGATCGAGTTTTCTGCGCGCACGCCTTCGAGGCTGAGCTCGGCTGCGGCAACCGCCTCGCGCGAGCTGTCGATGATTGCCAGCGCGGCGGAATAGGTCGCATAGGCCGCACGCACCTGCGCGATCACGTCGCGTTCCGCAGCAATCACCTGGTCGAGTGCGGCAGAGGCGCGGGCCTGCGCCTGGCGTTGCAGCGCCGCAGGCCGCCCGCCCTGGAAGATCGGGATCGACAGGGTCAGGCCGGCGGATGAGGCGTCGGCAGTCTGGGGACTGGGCCCGGTCGGCGAATCGGGGACCGAGCCGAGGAAGTTCTGGTAGTCGTAGCCGGCGAAGGCGGACACGCGAGGAAGGCGGGTCGCTCCTGCGACGTCAATATCGTATCCTGCGGCCTGCGCACGTTCGCGCGCGGCGATCAGGTCGGGATTATTGTCCAGCGCGATATCTACCGCCATCCGGGGATCGTCCGGCAGGCCCGGCAGCGGGGGTGGCGGTTCGAGTTCGCCCGGGGCAGAGCCGACCAGCTGGATGTAGCTTTCGCGCGCCTGGATCAGTCCGGCCTGCGCCGATCGCAAATCGCCGCGCGCGAGCGCGAGGCGGGATTGCGACTGGGCGACGTCGGTCCGGGTCAGATCGCCGATCTCGAACCGGTCGCTTGTGGCGCGCAGATTGACTTCGAGCACTTGGACCTGATTGGCGCTGAGGCCGACCAGCGCCTCGCCGCGCAGCACGTCCATATAGGCGGCGACGACCTGGCTGAAGATTGCGCTCTCGGTCCCGCGCAGATCCGCGCGACCCGCCTCGACCCGCTGCTCCGCGGCACGGATCGAGTTCTTGACCGCACCGCCCGAATAGATCGGCACGCCGAGATCGACCCCGGCGCTCAGCGAGCGGGCGGGCGCAAAGAAGCTCGTCGAATTCTGGATCAGCACTTCGGTCAGCGCGGCGGATCCGGTGACGCTCGGCCGTCCGTCGGCCTTCTCGATCGCAACATTTTCGTCCGTGGCACGCAGCTGCGCGCGCGCGGCCTGCAGCGTGGGGTTGGTGCGATAGGCTTCGGCCAGCGCCTCGTTCAGCGTGTCCGCATAGGCGGGTACGGAGAGAGCCAGAATGCTCGACGCCGTCAGGGCGAGGAGGGCGGTGCGTTTCATGGTCAGAAAGTCCAGCTCTGCGGTCGGTCGAACGCGGGGAGACGGGGGAGCTGGCTTTCGACCAGCGTCATCAGCGAAACATCCGCGCCGCTATGGCGGCCAATTGCGAGGCGGGGCACGCCGCGCGTTACGACTCCGGTGACCAGCCGGCCCGAGGGGGCCAGCGTCGCCGCCAGTTGCGCGGGCACATGCTCGATCGCGCCATCGACGATCACCAGATCGAATGCGCCGTCGACATCGCCCGACAGCACTTCGTCCGGCATCGCTTCGCGCAGTTCGCCGACCAGCGGGCGGATCAGCGCAGCGAGATAGGCGGTTGCGGGGCCGATCAGCAGGGTGCGTTCGTCCGCACGCGGCTTCGCATGAGTCAGGATCTGCCCCTGCGCCAGCGGCGGGGCGAGGAAGACACCGGCGCCGAGCGGAACCGTCCGGTCGACATAGGCGGACGCGCGCGCGGCTTCCGGCACGTAATCTTCACGCGGGATCGCGGCCATGCGGTCCAGCACCCATGCATCGTTGATACCGCTGGTGCGCAGCTGGCTTTCGATCATGTGACGGCGCGCGGCGGTGAAGTCGGGTGCTTTGTGCGCGGTTGCGATCATGTTTCTCGTCTCGTTTTCTGTCGCCGGAGTGGATCGGCGGATGCGGGCCTCGGCGGTGCCTTATAGGGGGCGGAAAGGCTCGCCAAGACCCGCATCACTTGTCGCATAGGCTTGTGCTGCTCTAGTGGCGCTTCGGTTTCGATCAGCAGGAGGTGCCCGTCGATGAGCGACATGACGATAATTAGCGAAGATGATCTCATCGAAAGCGTGGCCGACGCGCTGCAATTCATCTCCTACTACCACCCGATGGATTACATCCGCGCGCTGGGCGAGGCCTACGAGGCGGAGCAGGGCGCGGCGGCCAAGGACGCGATCGCACAGATCCTGACCAACAGCCGCATGTGTGCCGAAGGGCACCGCCCGATCTGCCAGGATACCGGCATCGTCAACGTGTTCGTCAAATGGGGGCAGGACTGCCGCCTCGACAGCAAACGCAGCTTGCAGGACGTGGTCGATGAGGGCGTGCGGCAGGCCTACAACCACCCGGACAACAAGCTGCGCGCCAGCATCCTCGCCGATCCGGCCTTCACCCGCCGCAACACGCGCGACAATACCCCTTGTGTGCTTTCGGTCGAGATGGTGCCGGGCAACACGGTTTCGATCGATGTCGCCGCCAAGGGCGGGGGCAGCGAGAACAAGAGCAAGTTCAAGATGATGAATCCGAGCGACAATATCGTCGACTGGGTGGTCGAGCAGGTGCCTTCGATGGGTGCTGGCTGGTGCCCGCCGGGGATGCTGGGCATCGGCATCGGCGGCACCGCCGAACATTGCGTGCGGCTGGCCAAGCAGAGCCTGATGGACCCGATCGACATGGGCCAGCTGAAGGAACGCGGGGCGCAGACCGATATCGAGCAGCTGCGAATCGACATTTTCGATGCGGTCAACGCGCAGGGAATCGGTGCGCAGGGTCTGGGCGGGCTATCGACCGTGCTCGACGTGAAGATCCTCGACTGGCCGTGCCACGCGGCGGGCAAGCCGGTGGCGATGATTCCCAACTGCGCGGCCACCCGCCATGCGCACTTCACGCTCGACGGGTCGGGGCCGAGTTACCTCGAAAAGCCGGATCTCGACCAGTGGCCCAAGGTCAACTGGCAGCCCGACAGTGCCGCGAAGCGCGTGAACCTCGACACGCTGACGCAGGAAGAGGTGGAGAGCTGGAACCATGGCGACCGCTTGCTGCTGTCTGGAAAGATGCTCACGGGCCGCGACGCGGCGCACAAACGCATCAAGGACATGCTTGAGGCGGGCGAGGAGTTGCCGGTCGATTTCCGCGGCCGCGCGATCTACTACGTCGGTCCGGTCGACCCGGTGATGGGCGAAGTCGTCGGCCCGGCGGGCCCGACCACCGCCACCCGGATGGACAAGTTCACCGAGATGATGCTCGACCTCGGCCTGCTCGCGATGATCGGCAAGGCGGAGCGCGGGGCCGACGCGGTCGAGGTGATCAGCCGCTTCAAGACCGCCTACCTGATGGCGACCGGCGGCGCGGCCTATCTCGTCGCGCGGGCGATCAAGGAGGCGAAGGTGATCGCGTTCGAGGAGCTGGGCATGGAGGCGATCTACGAATTCACGGTCGAGAACATGCCCGTCACGGTCGCCGTCGATGCGCAGGGCAACAACGTCCATACGCTGGCACCGGCGCAGTGGAAGAAGCGGATCGCGGAGGAAAAGCTGCTCGAGAAATCCTGAGCGGCACTCGACCGGTGTGCGGCTGCCATCGACCGGCGGCATGGCCTTGCGCGCGCGCGCAGCGCAATGAGGGCGGATCGTGACCGACGTTTCACCCGACATCCCCGCCGCCCGCACATCGAGCGTTCTCCCACTGCGGCTCGTGCTGCTGTCCATCGCGGGCCTGTGGCTGACCTATTACGTGCTCGTTTCGCTGCGCGGACTGGTCGTCGGGCTGGACCTGCAGGAAGCGCTGATGTGGCGCCGGCTGATCGTGTGCCTGGTCGGCGCGATGGTCACCTTCGGCATGTGGCTGGTACTGCGGCTGGTCGATTCGCGATCGCTGCAGGTAAAGACCGCGACCGCACTGCTTGTCGCGCTGCCCGCCTCGCTGATGATCGCGCAGGTCAACCAGATGGTTTTCGCCGACGTGCAGGACCGGATCTATCAGGATTACGCCAAGGAGCAGGGGATCGTCATCCGGCGCGATGAATCGGGCAACCTGCTGGTCGAGTTCCCCCCGATCCCTCGCGCACAGAGAACCGGCACTGCCGGCACCACCGGCGCCGCGACCGACCGGCGCGAGATGGACCTCGACGATGGGGAGGGGCGGACCTTCGTACTCGCGCCCGCGCCCAAGGGGGCGGAACGCTGGCGGCAGCTGTCCGACATCGCGCTGGGCCGCTATTTCCTGCTGCTCGCCTGGGCGGCGCTGTATCTCGCCATGCTGGCGGGTGCACAGGCCCGCGCATCGCAGGCGCGCGAGGAGCGCTTCCGCACCGCCGCCAAGGCCGCAGAGCTGCGATCCTTACGCTACCAGATCAATCCGCACTTCCTGTTCAACACGCTCAATTCGCTTTCCTCGCTGGTGATCACCGGCAAGGAAACGCGGGCCGAGGCGATGATCCAGGCGGTCTCCAACTTCTATCGCCACAGCCTCGCCGAAGAGCCGACCGAGGATGTCGCGCTGGAGGACGAGATTGCGCTGCAACGCGACTACCTCGCGATCGAGGAGGTCCGCTTCCCCGAACGCCTGCTGGTCGCGATCGACCTGCCCGGCGATCTGGAGCGTGCGCGCGTGCCGGGGATGATCCTCCAGCCGCTGGTGGAAAATTCGGTCCGCTACGCAGTCGCCCGCTCGACTACCCCGGTGCGCGTGTCGATCGAGGCCTTCGCCGCCGATGGGCGCCTCCATCTCGTGGTGGCCGATAATGGCCCCGGCCTTCCCGAGGGGACCGGAGGCGGCTTCGGCATCGGCCTTTCCAACGTGCGCGACCGGCTCAACGCCCGCTTCGGCTCGCGCGCTCAAGTCCGCTCCGGAAAGGTCGAGGGCGGAGGCTACCGTACAGAACTCATCATGCCGCTGGATTTCAACGATGGACGATAATGCACCCCTGCGCGTCGTACTGGTCGACGACGAACCGCTCGCGATCGAGCGTCTGGAAACCCTGTGTGGCCGGATTGCCGACGTCGAAGTGGTCGGCAAGGCCGATCACGGCGAGGCTGCGCTGGAGGTGATCGGCAAGACCGCGCCCGATCTGGTGCTGCTCGATCTGACAATGCCCGGGATCGACGGGATCGAAGTCGCGCGCACACTGTCCGAACAGACGACGCCACCGGCGGTGATCTTCGTCACCGCGCACGAGAGCTTCGCGGTCGAAGCCTTCGATCTCGACGCGGTCGATTATGTGCTGAAGCCCGTCGCCGCCGAACGGCTGGAGCGTGCGATCGGCCGTGCGATCGCGAAGCGGGGCGAGCCTGCGGGCACCAGCGACACCAAGTGGTTGCAGGAATTGTGGGTGCCGCACCGGTCCGAACTGGTCCGCGTATCCGTCTCGGACGTGCGCCGGATCGATGCCGAACGCGATTATGTGCGGCTGTTCGTGGGCGAAAAGACCTACCTGCTGCTGCAGACCATCGCCGGGCTGGAGGAAAAGCTCGATCCCGAGGAGTACATCCGCATCCATCGCAGCACGATCCTGCGCAAAGACAACATCGCTGGCCTGCGTCACGACGGGCTAGGCGTCTGGTCGGTCGAGCTGGAAGATGGCGAGACGCTGCGGATCGGGCGCACCTACCTGCCCAAGGTGAAGGCGATGGCGGGCCGCTAGGGCTCCCCCCTTCGCGCCGGGCCTTCGCGCGACGGTCTCCACACAGAAAAGCCCCCGCCGGACCGGGATCCGACGGGGGCTTTTTGCGAAGGGGCTAGGGGCTTCAGCCGCCCAGATTGTCGTCCGTCTCCATGGCCGCGATCTGCGCGCGGACCTGCCGGTCTACACTGGCGACACATTTGCGTGCGGCGCTGGGGTTGAGCCGGGTGCCCGTGCGCAGTTCGCCGACAGCGCAAACCTTGCGCGCGGCCGCATCGATCCGCTTGTCGAGCGTGGCGCGACCTTCGGGACTGCTCAGGTCGAGATCGGCATAGGGTACGCTGACAGACGCGTTCTGGGCCATGGCGGGAACCACCGGCAGAGCGAGGGCGGTGGCGGCGATCAGTACGAGAGACGTCTTCATTGGGGGTCCTCCTTTTATAGGACGGTGCACCGGGGTTCAGGGGGGGGATTGGTGCGCCGCCGGACACAGGAGTGACCCATCATGCCCGGCGGGGCACGCGGCTTTCGACCGGAGGCGTGATTGCTAGACGGACGTTACGGAATCGGGGATCAACCGCCGATTTCGTCCGGCCAACGACAGGGACGCAAAAAGCCCCGCCGGCGAAATGCGGGCGGGGCCATTGCAGGTGATTCGAAAAAAGGAGGGCGGGGGTAAGGCCCCAGCGATCAGCCGGGAATGACCGCCTGCGCCGAACCGCCATCGCCCTGCGGCGCGGCGAGGATGTCGCGCGTCACGCGGCCCTTGGCGACGGTCTGCGTCTTGGGATCGCCGACCGAGGAGCGGATGCCCGGAGCCGCCTCGCCTGCACGGCTGAGCGCGGCCGCTTCCACCTGGCTGCGCGGAGCCGGGCCACCGAACAGTGCGTCCAGCGCCTGTTCCGCCGCGGTGCCTTCAGAGGGGCGCGGCGCGCCCGGTTCGGGCGGGGCAAGGCTGAAATCGGGCGGCACCACCAGCGGCGCCTGCCGCTGAACTGCGAATTCGTCCGGCCGGTCGCGGCTGAGAAGACCGCCGCCGGTGCCGCAGGCGGACAGGCCCATGGCGAAGGTGGCGAGGATGATGAGGCTCTTGTGGCGCATGTTCAGCTCTCTTTCGCAGCCAGGTGCATATCGGATTGCGCGCCCTTGTCGCGCAGGAAGAAGGAACGGGCAAGGATGATGAGGACGCCGATGGTGATGCACGCATCGGCGACGTTGAAGATCATGAACGGGCGGAACGCGCCGAAGTGGAGGTCCGCATAGTCGATCACGTAGCCATAGAGCACGCGGTCGAGGATATTGCCCAGCGCGCCGCCGAGGATCAGCGAGAGGCCGAAGATGTCGCCCTTGGTCCGCTCGCGCAGCATCCAGAACAGCACGATCAGCGCGATCGCCCCGGTGCCCATCACCAGCAGCCAGCGCTGTTCGACGCTCTGCGCCTCGAACAGGCCGAGCGAAATCCCGAAATTGGTGGTGAAGCGCAGGTCGAAGAAGGGCAGCAGTTCTTTCACCGCGCCGATGGAATCAATTCCCAGCGGGCCGGTGACCAGCCATTTGACCAGCTGGTCGAGCCCGAAGACGAGCGCGGCCAGCGCAAGGCCGCGCAAGCGGCGATTCCACGCACCGTCCATCAGTTCACCACCTCTTCGCACCGGCTGCACAGGTCGCCGTCCTCAGCCACGCTCGGCAGGAGGCGCCAGCAACGGCCACACTTGTTACAGGAGGAACGGGTTACGGTCACCCCTTCGCCATCGTGGGTGGCGACTGACGCGGCGATGAACAGCTCGGCAAGATCGTCGAGGGTGAACCCTTCCGGTACGGCCTGCGCGGGCACGGATACCGCCGCTTCGTTGCTGGAGCGGATGGTCTTCTCGCGCCGCAGCGGCTCGATCGCCTCGGTCACATTCTCCCGAAGCTCGCGCAGCGCAGCGAAGCGCTCTGCCAGCGCCGCGTCGGTCCATTCCCCGGGCAGCGGGTGGATTTGCTGGAGGTGGATGCTCCCGCGATCGGGGAAGCGCGTGGTCCACACCTCCTCCGCGGTGAACACCAGCACCGGCGCGGCGTAGCGGACCAGCGCATGGAACAGCGTGTCGAGCACCGTGCGGTACGCGCGCCGTTCGACCGATTGCGGATCGTCGCAATAGAGCCGGTCCTTGCGGATATCGAACAGGAAGGCGGAGAGGTCTTCGTTCGCGAATTCTGTCAGCAGGCGGGTGTATTCGTTGAAGTCGTAGTCGTGAATCGCCTGCCGCAGCTTGCCGTCGAGTTCGGCCAGCTTGTGCAGCGTGTAGCGCTCCAGCTCGGGCATCTGCGCGTGTTCGACGCCTTCGGCCTCGTAATCGAAGCCGTCGAGCGCGCCGAGCAGGTAGCGGAAGGTGTTGCGCAGCTTGCGGTACTGGTCCGCCACGCCCTTCAGGATCTCGTCGCCGATGCGGTGGTCCATCGTCGAATCGACGCTCAGCGCCCACAGCCGCAGGATATCCGCGCCGTACTGGTCGACGATCTTGAGTGGATCGACCGTGTTGCCGAGGCTCTTCGACATCTTGCGCCCGTTCTGGTCCATGGTGAAGCCATGGGTCAGCACCTGGTCGTAGGGCGCGCGGCCACGCGTGGCGCAGGATTCGAGCAGCGAGGACTGGAACCAGCCGCGATGCTGGTCGGAGCCTTCGAGGTAGAGATTGGCGGGCCAGGTCAGTGCGGGCCAGCGATCGCTTTCGAGCACGAAGACATGCGTGCAGCCCGAATCGAACCACACGTCGAGGATGTCGTGCACCATTTCGAAATCGTCGGGGTTGTGCTCGCTTCCGAGGAACTCGGCCTTGCGCGCCTCGTCCCACGCATCGACGCCGCCCTCGCGGATGGCATCGACCACGCGGCTGTTGACGCTCGCGTCCTGCAGGTAGGTGCCATCCTTGCGGACGAACAGAGTGATCGGCACGCCCCACGCGCGCTGGCGCGAAAGCACCCAGTCGGGCCGCCCCTCGACCATCGCACGGATGCGGTTGCGCCCGCGTTCGGGCACGAAGCGCACACGCTCGATTTCGCCCATCGCACGGCTGCGCAGCGTGCCGCCGTCTGCCAAGTCCTTGTCCATCGGCACGAACCACTGCGGCGTGCAGCGGTAGATGATCTTCGCCTTGGAGCGCCACGAGTGCGGGTAGGAATGCTTGTAGTCCGCGCTCGCGCTCAGCAGCGCGCCCGCTTCCCGCAGGTCCGAGCAGATCGGCCCGTCGGGCGCGTTGAACTTGGGGTTGATGACCGAACGGCGGCGCTCGTCATCGCCGCCCAGCCACGGCCAGTCGTCGCGGTACACGCCGCCATCGTCGACCGCGAAGACCGGGTCGATCCCGTTCTCGCGGCACAGGTAGAAATCGTCCTCGCCATGGTCGGGCGACATGTGGACGAGGCCAGTACCGCTATCGGTGGTGACGAAGTCGCCCGGCAGCATCGGGCGGAGGGTTTCGTAGAACCCGCCGAGGGTGTGCATTGGGTGGCGGACCTTGGTGCCCGCGAGTTCGGAGCCTTTAAAGCTTGCAGTCTGACGAAATCTCCCGGTCAATTCCGAAGATTCGTCATCAAGCTCACGAACGATACCCATCCGGCCGGCAAGTTCACCGACGAGTTCAACTTCAGCGATGATCTGTCGTGTGCCGAGATCATAAAGTCCGTACTCAACCTCGGGCCCATAGGCCAAAGCCTGGTTCACCGGGATCGTCCACGGCGTGGTCGTCCAGATCACCGCATGCGCGCCGACCAGCTCTGCAATCGGCGATTCGACGATCTCGAACGCGACGTCGATCTGCGTGCTCGTGATGTCCTCGTACTCGACCTCGGCTTCGGCGAGCGCGGTCTTTTCGACCGGGCTCCACATCACCGGCTTGGAGCCGCGATAGAGGTTGCCGGCCTCGGCAAACTTCATCAGCTCGGCGACGATGGTCGCTTCGCTGTCGTAGTCCATGGTGAGGTAGGGATTGTCCCAGTCGCCCAGGATGCCGAGGCGCTTCAACTGTTCGCGCTGGGTATCGACCCATTTCTGCGCATAGGCGCGGCATTCGGCGCGGAATTCGGCGCGCGGAACCTCGTCCTTGTTGAGCTTCTTCTTGCGGTATTGTTCCTCGACCTTCCACTCGATCGGCAGGCCGTGGCAGTCCCACCCAGGCACGTAGGGCGCGTCCTTGCCCAGCAGCGTCTGCGTGCGGCAGACCATGTCCTTGAGGATATGGTTGAGCGAGTGGCCGACGTGAATGTCGCCATTGGCGTAGGGCGGGCCATCGTGGAGGATGAATTTTTCCGCGCCCGCACGCTCGGCGCGCAGCGTGCCGTGCAGGTCGTCCTGCTGCCACCCGGCCAGAATGCCCGGCTCCTTCTGCGGGAGCCCGGCTTTCATGGGGAAATCGGTTTTCGGCAGGAAGACGGTATCCCGCCAGTCCTTCTTTGTATCGTCGCTCATCAGGCGCGAGGCCTTAGCGGGGCCTTGTGCATCGCGCAATTTTTCGATTGCCGTGCCGCCGAAAGGTGTTGCGTGAGGAGCGCGCCTCCTAGCTGTCCTACACGCCCCCGACCCGCTAACCTCGCCGTCGCTCTTTGATACCGTCGATACCCGTGCCTCTAATCTCGCAGCGCGAAATCCACCTGCTCAACACGAGCCGGTTTTTTGACCCCAGAACACTGTGTCAGGTGTGTCAGAAGGCGCTGAGCGCCAACCCCTACTGCGCCAGCAACCGCCGCGCTTCCGCACAGTCCCGGTCCATCTGCGCGATCAGCGCGTCGAGCCCGTCGAACTTCGCTTCGGGCCGGATGAAGTGGTGCAGCGCGACCTCGATTTCCTGTCCGTAGAGGTCGCCCGAGAAATCGAAGAAGTACGGCTCGAGCAGCTCCTTGGCAGGCTCGAACTGCGGGCGAATGCCGATATTGGCCGCGCCTTGCAGCTCTTCGCCGGAGGACAGGATGCGGCCAGTGACGGCGTAGATGCCGTATTTGGGACGCAGGTAATCCTCGAGTGCGAGGTTGGCGGTGGGGTAGCCGATCGTGCGCCCGCGCTTGTCACCATGCTCGACGATCCCGCGAATCGCGAAAGGCCGGGTGAGCAGGTCGGCCGCGGCCTGCGGCTCGCCTGCCTTGAGAAGATCGCGAATCCGGCTGGAGGAGACGACCGCGTCGCCATCGCTCACCGCCGATACGGTGCGCGCTTCCAGTCCATGCTTTGCGCCATGCTCCTTCAGCAGCGCGACATTCCCCTTCGCGCCCTTGCCGAAGGTGAAGTCCTCACCCGTCAGCACGCCATGCGCGCCGAACCGCTCGACCAGGATACGCTCGATGAAATCTTCCGCGCTGGTCCCCGCCAGCTCGGCGTCGAAATGGAACACCAGCATCGCCGTCGCCCCGAAGGCGAGATAGAGCTCGTGCCGCTGCTCGAGGCTGGTCAGGCGGAAGGGCGGGGTGTCGGGTTTGAAGAACTGCACCGGGTGCGGATCGAAGGTGGCGACGATGACGGGGCGCTCTTCCTCGCGCGCCCAGCGAATCGCTTCGCCCGCGACTGCCTGGTGACCCTTGTGAAACCCGTCGAAATTGCCGAGCGCCACGATGGCTCCGCGCAAAGGCGCAGGCACCGGCTCGCGATGGTCGAGCCACCTCATGCGGGTTCTACCGGCTCCGCAGGTGCGAGTATGGGGCCGAGGCCTCCGCGCAGCACGCGCAGCGCATTGCCGCCCATCACGGCGCGAATCTCGTCGTCGGTAAAGCCTTCGTCCATCAGCGCCTGCGTCACCTGCACCAGCTGCGAGGTGTCGAAGCGCACGGTGGTCGCGCCGTCATAGTCGCTGCCCAGCGCGACATAGTCGATCCCCACCAGATCGCGCACATGCTTCATCGCCTTGGCCGCATCTCGCGGGGATGTGCCGCACACCGCTGCATCCCAGTAGCCGATGCCGACCACACCGCCGGTCTTGGCAACCCCGCGAATCTCATCATCGGTCAGGTTGCGGTTCACCTGGCAGGTCGCCTGCACCCCGCCATGGCTTGAGACGACCGGGCGCGTCGCCATCGCCAGAATGTCCGCCACACAGGCATGGCTGCAATGCGCGATATCGACCACCATGCCGAGCGCTTCCATCCGCCGCACGGCGGTGCGGCCCTTGTCGGTCAGTCCGCCCTTTTCGATCCCGTGCATCGACCCGGCGAGATCATTGTCGAAGAAATGCGTGAGGCTAGCCATGCGGAAGCCCTGTTCGCTCAGCACGTCGAGGTTCGACAGATCGCCTTCGAGGTTCTGCAGGCCTTCGATGCTGAGCAGCGCGCCGACCGGCTTGGGCGTCTCGCTGGACCGTTCACGCAGCAGGCGGTCGAGGTCCTCGGGCGAGGCGACCTTGAGCAGCTCGCCGTCCGACTTCGCCGCCGCCCGGTCGAGCTTCTCGGCGTGCCACAGCGAGCGTTCCAGCAGGCTGTTCCAGGTGCGGGTGGGCTGAAGCTGCGCGATCACCAGCGGGGTGATGTTGTCGCTATCGGCGGTGTTCGCGTCGTAGTTCTGGCCCTTGGGCGTCTTAGTGACGCTGGAGAATACCTGCAGCGCTACATTGCCCTCTTCGAGGCGCGGCAGGTCCATATGGCCTTGATCCGCGCGATTCAGCAGGTTGCGGTTCCACAGCAGCGTGTCGGAATGCAGATCGACGATGGTCAGCGTCTCGTGCAGCGCCTTCGCTTCGTCGGAGACTTCGATCAGCGGTTCGCCGTCGATCTGGTTCATGCTCCGCTCGACCATGCCGGGGCCGAACTGGAAGAAGCCTGCGATGCCGAACAGCAGCACCAGCCCGCCGATAATCAGTACGGTTTTCTTCACGCGCGCCGCTCGTAAGTGATGAAGGAGAAAGCGGGGGTGTCGCCGCTGGCCTCGTGGTCCTCACGCGCGACCTCGGTCCAGCGTTCGGGATCGGGCGCGTCCATGAAGGTGTCGCCGTCGTAATCGGCGTGGATCTGGGTCAGCTCGATCCGTTCGGCCTGCGGTTCGAACAGCACGAACACGTCGGCCCCGCCGATGATCGCGGTTTCCTCGCCCCCGGCGGCGGCGAGCGCCTCGGGGACGGACATCACATGCTCGGCACCTTCGGCCTGCCAGTCCGAATCGCGGCTCAGCACGATATGGCGGCGACCGGGGAGCGGGGCGGGGAAACTCTCGAAGGTCTTGCGGCCCATGATCATCGGCTTGCCCATGGTCACTTCCTTGAAGTGCTTGAGGTCCGCCGGGATGTGCCAGGGCAGGCCGCCATCCTTGCCGATCGTGCCATTTGCGGCGCGCGCATAGACGAGGAAGAGCTGATCCTGAATCATGAGCTGGTTTCTCCCTCGGGCCATTCGAGCCGTGTGATGTGGCCCATCTTGCGCCCCTCAGGCGCGTCGGTCTTGCCGTAGAGGTGGAGATGCGCGGCCGGATCGGCGAGCGCTTCGTGCGCGGTCGCGGCGGCGGGGCCGATCACGTTCTCCATCACCACGCGCGGTGCGACGCGGCGGGTATCGCCCAGCGGTAGGCCGCAGATCGCCCGGACCTGATTCTCGAACTGGCTGGTGGCGGCACCTTCGATGGTCCAGTGGCCGGAATTGTGCGTGCGCGGGGCCATCTCGTTGAAGATCGGGCCGCTCTCGCTGGCGAAGAATTCGAGCGTCAGCACACCGACATAGCTCAGCTTGTCCGCCACCGCCTTGGCCAGCTTGCGCGCCTCTGCCACCTGTTGGCCGATGATCGCCGCACCGGGCAGGGTCGAGCGGGCGAGGATGCCGTCCTCATGGCCGTTCTGTGAGCTCTCCCAGAAGGCCACAGTGCCATCCGCGCGCCGGGCGAGGATGACAGAGAATTCGCATTCGAACTGCACGAAGCCTTCGAGGATGCAGGGCGCGTCGGGCAGGTCGAGCGCCTCGGCCTCTTCGCGCGAGCCGATCCGCCACTGGCCTTTGCCGTCGTACCCGTCGCGCCGAGTCTTGAGGATCGCCGGTGTGCCCAGCGCCTCGATCCCGGCGAGCAGGTCTTCGCGCGAATCGACCGCGTGGAAGGGTGCCGGCGTGCCGCCGAGATCAGCGACGAAGCGCTTCTCTGCCAGCCGGTCCTGCGCGATGGCGAGTGCGCGGGGGTGCGGGGCGAGCTTGTCGGCTATGGCGTCCAGCGGCGCGGCGGGGACGTTCTCGAACTCGAGCGTGACCACATCGCAGGCATCGGCAAAGGCCTTGAGCGCCTCGGCATCGTGCCAGTCTGAGGCAATATACTCGTTGCACACCTGCGCGATCACCGCATCGCCCGCCGGAGCGTAGGCGATCACGCGATAGCCCAGCTGCGCGGCGGAAATCGCCAGCATGCGGCCAAGCTGCCCACCGCCGAGGATGCCGATCGTGCCGCCCGGTTTGATCATGACTGCTCGATCACTCGGGCCGTTCCGCAACCTTGGCGGTGCGCGCTGCGCGCCAGGCGACCAGCCGTTCCATCACCGCCGGATCGTGCGCGCCGAGGATCGCGGCGGCGAGCAGCGCGGCATTGGTCGCCCCCGCCTCTCCGATCGCGAGCGTGCCGACCGGGATGCCGGCGGGCATCTGCGCGATCGAGAGCAGGCTATCCATGCCCGAAAGCGCTTTCGACTGGACCGGCACGCCGAGCACCGGCAGCGGGGTCATCGCGGCGATCATGCCGGGCAGGTGTGCAGCGCCCCCGGCGCCCGCGATCACGACCTTGAAGCCTTCGTCCGCCGCGCCCTTCGCGAAATCGTACATCCGGTCGGGCGTGCGGTGGGCCGAAACGATCCGCGCCTCGTGCGCGATCCCCAACTCTTCCAGAACATCGGCGGTGCATTTCATCGTCGGCCAGTCGGACTGGCTGCCCATGACGATGGCGACGGTCGCGGCGCCCGACATCAGGTTTCGTCCAGGTAGCGGCGTTCACCCGCGACCTGCCCATCTTCGAACCGGTAGATGATCGGCCGCCCGGTGGGGATTTCGAGGCCGGTAATCTCGTCGTCCGAAATGCC
The DNA here is from genome assembly GCF_019857185.1 of Alteriqipengyuania abyssalis. GTDB lineage: Bacteria > Pseudomonadota > Alphaproteobacteria > Sphingomonadales > Sphingomonadaceae > Alteriqipengyuania > Alteriqipengyuania abyssalis. The sequence goes on from NZ_JAHWXP010000002.1 coordinate 326,779, forward strand.
CGAGAGGTGCTTGACCAGCGCACGCAGCGAATTGCCGTGGGCGGAGGCGATCACCGTCCGCTCCCCGCTCAGCTGGGGCAGGATGTGTTCTTCCCAGTAGGGCAGCACGCGCTCGATCGTGAGCTTCAGGCTTTCGGTATAGGGCACGTCGATCCCTTCGTAGCGCGGGTCCGCGCCGGGATCATATTCGCTGCCCGGCTCCATCGGCGGGGGCGGAGTGTCGAAACTGCGGCGCCAGATATGCACCTGCTCGTCGCCATGCTTGTCGCGCGTCTGCTGCTTGTCGAGCCCGGTCAGGCCGCCATAGTGCCGCTCGTTCAGGTGCCAGTCCTTGGTCACCGGAATCCACAGCCGCCCGCATTCCTCCAGCGCGAGATTGAGCGTGCGAATCGCGCGCGTCTGGAGCGAGGTGAAGGCAATATCGGGCAGTACGCCCTTGTCTTTCAGCAGGCGGCCCGCGGCGCGCGCTTCTTCCACGCCCCTGTCGGTAAGATCGACATCCCACCATCCGGTGAAACGGTTGGCGAGGTTCCATTCCGACTGTCCGTGGCGGACGAGGATCAGCGTCGACAAATTCTTGTGCTCCCTTGCGGATAGGCTGCGAGCCGTTAGCGGGCCTCACCGTCTTTGGAAAGGTCGCGTTCCTGCGGTGTGGCCTGGGTGCCCGCCTTGCGCCGCCGCAGGTTCGCGCGCAGCTGCGCGGCAAGGCGTTCCTCCCTTGTGGGCGGTGCTGGAGGGGGGCTGTCGGGCTCGCTCATCGTGTGCTCCCATGCTATTGCGAAGGCTTCGAGGCAAGCTTGGCTTGACTTGTGCGCCGCACGCGACAATAGCGCGCGGCCTGTGGCGGGCGATAGCGTTCGCCCACGCCCCCTTATGCTGCTGTAGCTCAGTGGTAGAGCGCACCCTTGGTAAGGGTGAGGCCGGGAGTTCAATCCTCCCCAGCAGCACCACCTCTCTACCCCTTGTCGCGAATCACCCGTCGATTCGCCTCGGCCACTCGCCCGAAAGGGCTTGCGGGCCTTTTGCCGCTTGGCCATTCATCGCAGCCATGAACGAAGACGGGGCACACTCAGAAACAGTGGCGACACAGGGCGACGAACAGTCTTTGCAGCAGGGCCATCCCAATCATCCCAAGGCGATGCGGGTCGAGGCAGTGCTGGTTGCCCTGCCGCTGCTCATCGGCGCGCTGGTCGCCGAATATCTGACCCCGTTCCCCAATTTCCTGATCGCCGGGCCGGTCGCGCTGATCCTGCTGTTGGTGGTCATCATGCTGCCCCACCGCCGCTACGCGGTGCGCGGTTACGCGCTGAGTGAGGACCGGTTGCGGGTGGTGAGGGGCATGATGTTCCATTCGGACACCGTCGTCCCCTTCGGCCGGGTCCAGCATATCGACGTCGATCGCGGGCCGATCGAGCGGTATTACGGGCTCGCCACGCTGCAGCTCTATACCGCAGGCTCGCACGGCGACGTGATCAGCCTGCCCGGCCTTGCGCACCAGGATGCGCTGGACATGCGCGAGACGATTCGCGCCCACATCAAGCGCGCATCGCTGTGAGCGAGCTTTCCGCCAGCGATCCGAATCGCGAGGAGACGCCAGACAGCGCAGCGGTGGGCGAATCGACCGACGGGGAACCCAAGCGGACCGACCCGCGCACCTTCCTGGTCCAAGCGGTCCAGACCGTCCCGCGAACGATCGTGCCGCTGGTGGCGGTGGCGCTCGCTACCCGCGACGAAGGGTCTTTCGCGGTGCCCGTGATGCTCGGCCTCGGCGTGCTGTTGCTGGCGGCGATCACGTTTTTCACCTTTCTGGGCTGGTGGCGGCAGACCTACCGCGTGGGCGAAAGCGATATCCGGCTGGAGACCGGCGTGTTGTCGCGCGCGGCCCGCTCTGTGCCCTACGAGCGGATTCAGGACGTCAGCCTCGAACAGGGCTTCGTGCCGCGCCTGTTCGGGCTGACCAGCGTCAAGTTCGAAACCGGCGCGGGCGGATCGGACGAGATCAAGCTCGCCTACCTTTCCAACGACGAAGGCGAGCGGCTGCGCGAACTGGTGCGCGAGCTGCGCGACGAGGCCGATGGCGTGGCCGCGTCCGCCGCTGCGCAGGAGGCGCGCGAGGAGCAAGGCGCGCAGGAGGCCGACGCCCAGCTGCTGTTCGCGATGGGCCCGCGACGCCTGTTCGTGTTCGGCCTGTTCGAATTCTCGCTCGCGCTGGTCGCCTTTCTCGGCGCGGCGGCGCAGCAGCTCGATTTCCTGCTGCCGTTCGACATCTGGGATTTCGATTTCTGGCGCGGGCTGGTTGCGGGGCAGGGCGAACAGCTCGCCGAGCTGGGCCCGATTGCGCAGGCGCTGGGCGCTGTGGCTGCGATTATCACCCTGCTGGTGGTCGGCGTGGTCAGCGGAATCGCGAAGACCTTCGCACGCGACTGGGATTTCCGGCTGGAGCGCACGCCCAAGGGCTTTCGCCGGCGGCGCGGGCTGTTCACCCGAACCGATGTGGTCATGCCGGTGCACCGGGTGCAGGCGGTCCGCATCGGGACCGGCGCGGTGCGCCACCGCTTCGGCTGGAAGAGCCTCAAGCTGGTCAGCCTGGGCCAGGATGCGGGCAATGCGAGCCATGTGGTCGCGCCTTTCGCCAAGGCTGCGGAGCTGACCCCGATTCTGGAGGTCGCAGGCTTCCCGCTGCCGCCCCGGGGCCTTGCATGGCATCGCACCACCGGATCCTACCGCGTGGTTTCGGCGCTGTTCAACGCGGTCAGCTTCGTGCTGCTCGGCGCAGCAGTCGCGGTGGCGACGCACCTGTTCGTGCCCGAACGGTATGACTGGCTGTGGCTGGTCGCGGCGGCGCTGGCCGTGATGGCGGGCTTTACCGCCATCCAGCAGCTGTTCCTGTGGCGGGTGGAGCGGCACGCAATTTCGCCGCGGCATCTCTACAAGCGCAGCGGCTGGCTCGCGCCCGGGTACAAGATTGCGGACCGGGTGAAGCTGCAATCGGTCGAGATCGCGCGCGGGCCGCTGGGGCGGATGTTCGGCTACGTCACGCTCAACCTCGGTCTGGCGGGCGGCCATTTCGCGCTGCCCGGCCTCCCGCGCGAGGAGGCCGAGGCGCTGCGCTGCGCACTGCTGGCGAGCATGGTCGAAACCGATTTCTCCCGGCTGGTGAAATAGCCGCTCAGGCGCGCACGGCGTCCCAGTCGTTCTCCTCGAACTTCTTCGCGACGTAGGAGCAGTCGGGGCGAATCAGGAAATCCTGCTTGCGCGCGTCGGCCACCAGCCGCTCGACGAGTTCGGCGGCGACGCCGCGCCCACCGATCGCTTCGGGGACGATCGTGTGGGTCGCGATGCGCACCTCCTTGCCGTCGATCTCGTCGCCCGGCTCCCACTCCAGCGTGCCCTTCGCATCCTCGCCCTCCAGATGCGCGATATACTTGCCGCCCTGGCCGACGACGTGATGAGTGATTGTGGCAGTGCCCATGGGTGTCCTGTCCTTTGCGATATGCTTGCATCAAACGCCGGGCTGCGTAGGGGCGTTCCAATGCGTTTTATGTCCGACAATGCTGCAAGCGTACACCCCAAGGTGTGGGAGGCGCTGCGCGCCGCCGATGGGGTCGATTCGCCGTATGACGGCGATGCGCTGTCGCAGCGGCTCGACGCACGGTTTTCCGAGCTGTTCGGGCGCGAAGCCACCGTCCTGTGGGTCGCCACGGGTACGGCGGCCAACTGCCTTGCGCTGGCGACGATGTGCCCGCCGCATGGCGGCGTGGTCTGCCACCGCGAGGCGCATATCGAGATGGACGAGGGCGGGGCGCCCGGCTTCTACCTCCACGGCGCCAAGCTGCTTCTCGCCGGTCGAAGCGATGGCGGCGACGGCGCGAAGCTGACCTCGCAGGCGATTCGCGACGTGATCGATCCGATCCGCGACGATGTCCATCAGGTCCAGCCGCACGCGATCTCGATCACGCAGGCGAGCGAGTATGGCCGCGTCTATCGCCCCGAAGAGATCGCCGCGATCTCACAACTCGCGCGCGAACGCGGTCTTGCGCTGCACATGGACGGCGCGCGCTTCGCCAATGCCACCGCCTTTCTGGGTGGATCGGCGGCAGAGGCCGCAGGCGATATCGACGCGCTCAGCTTCGGCTGCGTCAAGAATGGCGGGATGAGCGCGGAAGCGATCGTGTTCTTCGACCCCGCGCTGGCGGATGTGGCCCGCTACCGCCGCAAGCGCGCGGGGCACCTGCAATCCAAGGGCCGCTTCCTCGCCGCGCAACTGCTCGCGATGGTCGAGGACAACCTGTGGCTCGACAATGCGCGCGCCGCCAATGCCGCGGCGCAGGCGATCGCCGAACGCGGCAGCGAGCGGCTGATGCATCCGGTCGAGGCGAACGAGGTCTTCATCCGCCTCTCTCCCGACGAGCGCGAGATGCTGCGCGGGATCGGCTACCAGTTCTACGACTGGGGTGCGGATGCGGCGCGCTTCGTCGCCTCGTGGGACAGCGATCCGGGCGAGGCGCGCGCGCTCGGCCAGGCGATTGCCGACCTATGAGCGATAGCAGCGGCGGGATGCTGCGGCCCCGCGTGATCCTGCCCTTCCTGATCACGGGCACGATCTGGGGATCGACCTGGCTGGTCATCACCGGCCAGATTGCCGACGTGCCAGCCGCATGGTCGGTGTTCTACCGCTTCGCGCTCGCGACGCCCGCACTGTTTCTGGTCGCCGCGCTGATGAAGCGGCGGCTGCGGTTGACCCGGGGCGAGCATCTGCTGGCGCTGGTGGTCGGCATCTTCCAGTTCAGCGGCAACTTCCTGTTCGTCTACCATGCCGAGCTGTACGTCACCTCGGGCATCGTCGCGATGATGTTCGGCCTGCTGATGGTGCCCAACGCGCTGTTCGCGCGGCTTTTCCTGGGCGAGCGGGTGAAGGGCGGGTTCATCGCGGGCAGTGGCATCGCGATCATCGGCGTGTCCTTCCTGCTGATCCACGAATGGCAGGCGAATCCCGATGCCGGGGTGATCGGCGGCAATGTGGTGCTGGGTATCGGCCTCGCGCTGCTCGGCATCCTGTCCGCCTCGGTCGCCAATGTGGTGCAGGCCAACCCGACCGGGCGCGCGGTGCCGATGGTCAGCCTGCTCGCCTGGGCGATGCTGTACGGCACGGTGTTCGATCTCGCTTTCGCCTGGGTGACGACGGGGCCGCCGCCGCTGCCGGGCGCGCCGGGATACTGGCTGGGTATCGTCTATCTCGCGCTGATCGGATCGGTGGTCACTTTCCCGCTGCACTACAACCTGGTGCGCGAGATCGGCGCGGGGCGGACCGCCTATAACTCGATCCTGACGATTTCGGTCGCGATGCTGCTGTCGACATTGTTCGAAGACTATCGCTGGACCTGGCTGACCGGCGGCGGGATGGTGCTGGCGGTGATCGGCATGGTGATCGCGCTCACCGCGCGGCGGCAGAAAGCCGTGCAGGTGCAGCAGTCCGGCTCTCTGCGGCACTGACTCTCGTGGCGGACTAGGGGAGCAGCGCCCTCAGCCCTTCGCGGTAGGTCGGGTATTGCGGCTGCCAGCCGAGCACGCGTTTTGCCTTGAGGTTCGCGACCCGCCGGTTCTCGGCATAGAAGCCGCGTGCCATGGGGGAGAGGTTCGCCTCTTCCAGCGTGACCAGCGGTGGCGGCTCCACGCCCAGCAGCGCGCAGGCTTCCTCGACCACCGCGTTCTGGCTCGCGGGCAGATCGTCGCCCAGATTGTATGCCCCCGGCGGTGCGTCGCTGGCCAGCGCGGCGGCCACGCCGCTGGCGATGTCGTCCACATGCACTCGGCTGAAGACCTGCCCCGGCAGGTCGATCCGCTTCGTCTTGCCCTCGGCAATCCGGTCGAAAATGCTGCGCCCCGGCCCGTAGATGCCCGGCAGGCGGAAGACCCGCACTCCGCGCTCCATCCAACTCGCATCGCAGGCCATGCGCGCATTGCGCCGCCCGTCGCCGGTAGGTGAGCTTTCATCGACCCACGCGCCCTGCCGGTCGCCATAGACCCCGGTGGAGGAGAGATAGCCGATCCAGTTATGGCCCAGCGCATCGCCATAGCGTTCCAGCACGGGATCGCTTTCGCTCCCTCGGTCGGGCGGGACCGAGGACAGCACCGCATCGGCGCGCGACAATTCGGTGCGCACGGCATCTGCATCGTCGAAGGAAAGCTTGCCCTCGCTGCCGGTCGCAACCACTTCCCACCCGAGCGATTGCGCGCGTTGTGCGATCCGCTTGGCGCTGTAGCCAAGCCCGAAGATGAATAAATTTGGCATTGGCGGCCCTGCTGCCACAAATGCCGCGAAAAGAAAAAGCGCGAAGAAACGAGGACCGATGGACCAGCCCAGCAATCCCGCCGCCGCCGACAATGCCCCCGCCGGGGCGCCCGTGCTGCCCGACGCCGCGCACGAGCCGGACGCGCCCGCCATCATCCGGCGCAAGGATTACACGCCGTTTCCGTGGCGCGTGCCGGAGGTGCGGCTGGCCTTCGATCTGGGTATCGAGAGCACCCGGGTCGAAGCGACGCTGAGTGTCGAGCCCAACCCGCAGGCGGGTGCCGCGTCTGCCATCCGCCTCGATGGGGACGGGCTGGTGCTCGAAAGCGTAGCCGTGGATGGCGAGCCGCGCGACGACTGGCAGCGCGATGGCGAGGCGCTGGTCGTGCCGCTGTCCTCCGGCCCGCACACGCTCACCATCGTCACCCGGATCGCGCCTGCCGAAAACACCCAGCTGATGGGGCTCTATGCCAGCGGCGGAATGCTGTGCACCCAATGCGAGGCGGAAGGGTTCCGGCGGATCACCTTCTTCCCCGATCGGCCCGATGTCCTGTCGGTCTACACCGTGCGGATGGAGGCGGACGCGCAGGCTTTCCCCGTGCTGCTGTCCAACGGCAACCCGGTGGAAGAGGGCCAGCTCGAAGGTGGCCGCCACTTTGCCGAGTGGCACGATCCCTGGCCCAAGCCGTCCTACCTCTTCGCGCTGGTCGCGGGCGATCTGGTCGCGCGCCGGGACAGCTTTACCACCATGGGCGGGCGCGAGGTCGAGCTGGGCGTGTGGGTCCGCGAAGCCGATCTCTCGCGCACCGAACACGCGATGGAATCGATCAAGCGGTCGATGAAATGGGACGAGGAAACCTACGGCCGCGAATATGACCTCGACCGGTTCAACATCGTCGCCGTGGGCGATTTCAACATGGGGGCGATGGAGAACAAGGGCCTCAACATCTTCAACACGAAATACGTGCTGGCGGACGAGGAAACCGCGACCGACGCCGATTTCGACGCGATCGAAGGCGTGATCGGGCACGAATATTTCCACAACTGGTCGGGCAACCGGATCACCTGCCGCGACTGGTTCCAGCTGAGCCTGAAGGAAGGCTTCACCGTGCTGCGCGACCAGACCTTCAGCGAGGATCTGCACGGCGCGGCGGTCAAGCGGATCGGCGATGTCCGGATGCTGCGCAGCGTCCAGTTCCCCGAAGACAGCGGCCCCTTCGCGCACCCGATCCGGCCCGATAGCTACAAGGAAATCAGCAACTTCTACACCGCGACCATCTACAACAAGGGCGCAGAGGTGATCCGCATGATGCGGAGCATGGCGGGGCTGGAGGCGTTCCGAAAGGGGAGCGATCTCTATTTCGAGCGCCATGATGGCGAGGCCGCGACCTGCGAGGATTTCGTCAAGGCGATGGAGGATGGCGCGGGGCTCGACCTCACGCAATTCCGCCGCTGGTACGAACAGGCGGGCACGCCGCAGGTGACGGTCGAGCAGCACCACGAGGGCGACCGCGTCACGCTCACGCTGGCGCAGGTGGTTCCGGCCACACCGGGCCAGCCCGACAAGTTGCCGGTGCCGATCCCGCTCAAGATCGCGCTGTTCGACCGCGAGGCGGGCACGCATTCGGGTGAGCAGCTGATCGTGCTGACGCAGGAAAGCCAGGACTTCACCTTCGATGGTCATGCGAAGCCGCCGGTTCTCTCGATCAACCGCAACTTCACCGCCCCGGTCGCGATCGAGCGGGACATTGCGCGCGAGGATCTGGTGTTCTTGGCTGCGCATGACGACGATGCCTTTGCGCGGCACGAGGCGATGCAGGAGCTGCTGCTCGGCTACCTGCTGGGCGATGGCGACGAGGCCGCGCGCGAAGCGATCGGCACCGCGGCGGGTGCGATTCTGGCCGACGATGCGCTCGACCACGAAATGCGTGCAGAGCTGCTCGGCCTGCCGACCTTCGCCTATCTCGCCGAACGCTCCGAAGTCTTCGATCCGGGCGCGATGGTGGACAAGCGCGAAGGGTTGAAGACCTGGCTGGGCGAGACCTTTGCAGGCAGGTTTGCCCAACTGCACGACTCGCTCGCCGAACCCTCGCGCGCGGCGGGCATGGCGGGCAAGCAGGCGCGGCGGATGCGCAGCGTCGCGCTCGCCTATCTTGCCGCGGCGGACCCGGCGGACGGTGCGAAGCGCGGGCTCGCGCAATATCGCGATGCGCCGGGCATGACCGACCGGCAGGGCGCGCTCGCAGTGCTCGCGGGGCTGGACGGGCCCGAGCGGGACGAGGCGCTGGCAGATTTCTACTCGCGATTCGCGGACAACGCGTTGGTGATCGACAAGTGGTTCACGCTGCAGGCCTCGGCCCTGCGCGAGGATGTGCTGGGGCAGATCGAACAGCTTGCCCGGCATCAGGCCTTCACCATGAGCAATCCCAACCGGGTCCGCGCGCTCTATGCCGCTGCGGCGGGCAATCCGCTGGCGTTCCACGCGGCGGACGGCACTGGCTATCGCATGATCGCCGACCTGATTCTGGAGCTGAACCTCAGGAACCCGCAGCTTGCCGCACGCTTCGTGCCCTCGCTGGGCCGCTTCCGCCGGATCGAGCCCAAGCGCGCCGCAATGATGCGCGCCGAGCTGGAGCGGATCGCGGGCGCGGGCAAGCTGTCGCGCGATGTTGCCGAACAGGTCGAGGCGAGCCTTGGCTGACGGCGGCACCGCACCGATCCGCGCGGCCGCGCTGGAAGGCGTGGCGCACGGCTTTTTCGGCCGACAGGGCGGCGTCTCGACCGGAGAAGTCGCGGGCTTGCAGGTCGGCTTCGGCGCGGGAGACGATCCGGAATTCGTGGCGGAAAATCGCCGCCGGGTGATCGCCGCCGTGCTCCCCGGTGCGGGGCTGGCGATGCCGTTTCAAGTCCACTCGCCCGACGTCGCGGTCGTGTCCGCTCCGGCCGAGGGCGACGACCGGCCCCGCGTCGATGCGCTGGTCAGCGCTACGCCGGGCCTGCTGGTCGGCGTCGTCACCGCCGATTGCGCGCCGGTGCTGCTGGCGGACCGGCAGGCGGGCGTGGTCGCTGCGGCCCATGCCGGCTGGCGCGGCGCGAAAGAGGGCGTGCTGGCCAATACGGTCGCGGAAATGGAGCGGCTGGGTGCGGACAGGAGCCGGATCGCCGCCGCCATCGGGCCGACCATCGCGCAGCCCAGCTACGAGGTGGATGCGGGTTTTCGCGATGCCTTTCTGGCCGACGATCCCGCCACCGATTGCTTCTTCGCGTCCGGCAAACCGGGCCATTTCCAGTTCGACCTGCCCGGTTTCGTTGCCGCGCAGCTGGCTGCCGCAAGTGTCGGCAAGGTCGAGAATCCGGGCCTCGACACCTATGCCGACCCGGCCCGCTTCTACTCGTTCCGCCGCGCGACCCAGCGGGGCGAGGCGACCTACGGCAGGCAGGGTGCATTCATCGGCCTCGGCTAGATCCGCGCGGCGTGCAACTCGTCGTTCACAAAAGGCCATTGGCAGTTCGGGCCTGACGCGCTAACAGCCCCCGCAGATGGGAAGGGGTCAGCTCCCCCAGCAGGCGTTTTCGCGCCACCGGGGCCGAGCGGATCGCCCGAATTTCCCTGAGAAAAAGGCAACTCGCGCAAGGTGACCATTTGGTTCATCATGCGTGCGACAAGGCAGGAACGATGGCAGACGCAACCGGTGCCGCAGCTGCGGAACCCAAGAATATCGGCGAAACCAGCGAAACCGGTGAAGGTGGCGTTCGTCGCCGCGACTTCATCAACATCGCTGCGGTCAGTGCAGCCGGGGTCGGCGGCGCGGCGGTGCTCTATCCGCTGATCAGCCAGATGGCTCCTTCGGCCGACGTGCTTGCCGAGAGCACGACCGAAGTCGACGTTTCTGCGATCGAGCCGGGCCAGGCGATCAAGGCGGTCTTCCGCAAGCAGCCGCTGTTCGTGCGTCGCCTGACGCCGAAGGAAATCGAGGAGGCCAACGCCGTCCCGCTGAGCGCGCTGCGCGATCCGGAGACGCTGGCCGAGCGGACCAAGGATGGCCACCTCGATATGCTGGTGACTATGGGCGTGTGCACCCACTTGGGCTGCGTGCCGCTGGGTGCCGCCGAGGGCGAGAACAAGGGCGAGTTCGGCGGTTATTTCTGCCCCTGCCACGGTTCGAGCTACGATACCGCCGCGCGCATCCGCAAGGGCCCGGCGCCCACGAACCTGGTGGTTCCGGATTACGTGTTCAGCTCCGACACCACGATCACCGTCGGCTAAGGCAAGAGAAAGACGAGAGCGATGAGTTTTCCCTGGGCCAAGGAATACACCCCGGCAAACGGGTTCACCAAGTGGGTTGACGAGAAGCTGCCGCTGCCGCGCTTCGTCTACAATGCGGTGGGCGCGGGCTATCCGGTGCCGCGCAATCTGAACTACATGTGGAATTTCGGCGTCCTCGCCGGGTTCTGTCTGGTGCTGCAGATCGTCACCGGCGTGGTGCTGGCGATGCACTATGCCGCCAACGCCCAGGTCGCTTTCGGCACGGTCGAGCACATCATGCGCGACGTGAACTGGGGCTGGATGCTGCGTTACATGCACGCCAACGGTGCCAGCTTCTTCTTCCTCGTGCTGTACCTCCACATTTTCCGCGGCTTCTTCTACTCATCGTACAAGGCTCCGCGCGAGATGATCTGGCTGCTCGGCGTGGTCATCTTCCTGCTTGCCATGGCGACCGCCTTTATGGGCTACGTGCTGCCGTGGGGTCAGATGAGCTTCTGGGGCGCCAAGGTCATCACCGGCCTGTTCAGCGCCATTCCCTTCGTTGGCGAGCCGATCCAGATCTGGCTGCTGGGCGGTTTTGCGCCCGACAATGCCGCGCTCAACCGCTTCTTCAGCCTGCACTTCCTGCTGCCCTTCGTGATCTTGGGCGTCGTGATCCTGCACGTGTGGGCGCTGCACATCCCCGGTTCGTCCAACCCGACCGGGGTCGAAGTGAAGAGCGAAAGCGACACCGTGCCCTTCCACCCGTATTACACGGCGAAGGACGGCTTCGGGCTCGGCGTGTTCCTGATCATCTACTGCGTGGTCGTGTTCTTCCTGCCGAACATGCTCGGCCACCCGGACAACTATATCGAGGCGAACCCGCTCTCGACGCCCGCGCACATCGTGCCCGAATGGTACTTCTATCCGTTCTACGCGATCCTGCGTGCGTTCACCTTCGACTTCATCCTCGAAGCGAAGCTGTGGGGCGTGCTCGCCATGTTCAGCTCGATCCTGCTGTGGTTCCTGCTGCCCTGGCTCGACCGTTCGCCGGTTCGCAGCGGCCACTACCGCCCGCTGTTCCGCACCTTCTTCATCATCCTGCTGGTTGACATGGCGGTGCTGTTCTACTGCGGCGGTGCGCCGGCTGAAGAGCCCTATGTGATGATCAGCCAGATCGCGACGGCGTACTACTTCCTGCACTTCCTCGTGATCCTGCCGATCGTTTCCTCGATCGAGAAACCCAAGCCCCTGCCCTACTCGATTACCGAGGCTGTGCTGGGGTCCGACAAGAAGGCCGTGCTGGGCGAAAACACCCAGCCCGCGACCTGACGGTCGGCCACCGATTGCCTAGTGACGACGGATAAACGTTAAGGACACCCGATGATCCGCATTCTTTCCGCCCTTGCCGGACTCGTCTTTGCAGGCGTCGTCCTGCTCGCCTTCGTCATGGGTGCGACCACCTGGCTGACCGAAGAGCCCATGCACTCGGCCGACCACGAGTTCCATCTCGACGCGCACGGCCCCGAAGGCGGCTATTCGTTCGACGGCCCCGTGGGCAAGTGGGACGTCGCGCAGCTGCAGCGTGGCCTGAAGGTCTACAGCGAAGTCTGCTCGGCCTGCCACAGCCTGAAGTTCGTCGCCTTCCGCGATCTGGAAGAGATCGGCTACAGCGAAGCACAGGTGAAGGCCTTCGCCGCGACCAAGCAGGTGCCCGGGATCGATCCGAACACCGGCGAAAGCGTCATGCGTCCCGGTGAACCGACCGATTACTTCCCCTCGCCGTTCCCCAACGCGGTGGCTGCCGCCGCGGCGAACAATAACGCGATCCCGCCCGATCTTTCGCTGATGACCAAGGCGCGCCACCACGGCAGCAACTACGTCTATTCGCTGCTGACCGGCTATACGGATCCGGCCACCTTCGAGAAGGACGGCAAGCGCCTGATGGAGGAGTTCCCCGACTTCCAGACGCCGCCGGGGCTCTACTTCAACCCGTACTTCGCCAACCTAAACCTCGCGATGGCTCCGCCGCTTGGCGTGGATGGACAGGTGACCTACGACGACGGTACCGAAGCCACGGTGTCGCAGATGTCGGCAGACGTCGCCGCGTTCCTGACCTGGACCGCCGAGCCCAAGCTGGTCGAGCGCAAGCAGACCGGCTTCGCAGTCCTCGTCTTCCTGCTGTTCGCAACGGTTCTGGCCTATTTCGCGAAGCGGCAGGTCTGGTCGAGCGTGAAGCCGAAAAAGGCCTGAGCCCATCCCGGCTGATGCTTCCGTGAGCAATGCTCCCGCAGCGCTCGACCTCGAGCAGCTGCGGGCCAGCATCCGCACGGTGCCCGACTTTCCCAAGCCGGGCATCCAGTTCCGCGACATCACCACGCTGTTGAGCGAGCCCGCAGCGCTGCGCACCAGCGTGTCGCTGCTGGCCGATATGGCGCGCGATCAGGGCGCGACCGTGATTGCCGGGATGGAAGCGCGCGGTTTCATCTTCGGCGCGGCGGTCGCGATCCACGCGGGGCTCGGCTTCGTTCCGATCCGCAAGCCGGGCAAGCTGCCGGTGGAAACGATCGGCGTCGATTACGCACTGGAATATGGCACCGACCGGCTCGAGCTCGACCCGAGCGCGCTGGCGCCCGGAGCAAGGGTTGCGCTGGTCGACGATCTCATCGCCACCGGGGGCACCGCGCTGGCGGCAGCCGAGCTGGTAAAGCTCACCGGGGCGCATGTGGCGGGCGCGCTGTTCGTGGTCGACTTGCCCGACCTCGGCGGATCGACCCGCTTGCGCGATGCGGATATCCCGGTCCACTCGCTGGTTTCGTTCGACGGCGACTAGCGACACCCGCCAGCTTCTTCAGGGGCTTGTGGAACGTATTGCCTTTCGGCACCGTTGCTAGCGGATCGAAGGGGGTCTGATCTCGCCATGCAAACGGCAGCAGTTGTAATCGCAGCGGTCGGCGCGCTGGGTATCGGCGCGCAATGGATCGCGTGGCGGACCAATTGGCCTGCCATCGTCCTGATGCTGGCCGCGGGCTTCCTCGCCGGCCCGATCCTCGGCCTGTTCGATCCCGAAGAAACCTTCGGCTCCCTGTTGGAGCCCATGATAGGAATCGGGGTCGCCCTGATCCTGTTCGAAGGCGGCCTCAGCCTCAGTTTTCGTGAACTGCAGCATTCGGGCAGCGCGGTCTGGCGGCTCGCCACGATCGGCGTTGCGGTCGGCTGGGCGCTCGGTGCGGCGACCGGATACTACGTCGCCGGGCTGGTGTGGCCGGTGGCGATCCTGTTCGGCGGAATCCTCGTCGTCACCGGGCCCACCGTGGTCCTGCCGCTGCTGCGTCAGTCCAACGTCCAGACGCGGCCGGCCTCGATCCTCAAGTGGGAAGCAATCGTCAACGATCCCACCGGCGCGCTGTGCGCGGTCATCGCCTACGAATATTTCCGCAAGATCGCGGAGAGTCCGGGCGCCTCGCTGTTCGAGGTGGTGCCGCCGCTGATCTTCGCCGCGGTGATCTCGGGCCTGATCGGCTATGCCGCCGCGTGGGTCATCTCCTACCTCTTCCCGCGCGGCGCGGTGCCCGAATACCTCAAGGTGCCGGTGCTGTTCTCGCTCGTGATCGCCGTTTTCGTGGTGTGCAACATGATCGAGCACGAGGCGGGGCTGGTCGCGGTGACCGTGATGGGCGTCGCGCTGGCCAATATGGACGTTTCGTCGCTGCGTAGTATCCACCCGTTCAAGGAAAACATCGCGGTTCTGCTGGTCTCGGGCATCTTCATCCTGCTGTCCGCCTCGCTCAGCTACGACGATCTGCAATATCTCAACTGGCGCTTCGGTGCCTTCCTGCTCGCGCTGCTGTTCTTCGTCCGGCCGGCGACCGTGCTGATCAGCCTGCTCGGCAGTCCGATCCCTTGGAACGAGCGCCTGTTCCTCGCCTGGATCGCCCCGCGCGGGATCGTGCTGGTCGCCATCTCCGGCCTGTTCGCCCTGCGTCTGAGCGAGCTAGGCTATGGCGACGGCAACGTGCTGATCGGGCTGAGCTTCGCGGTGGTCGTCGCGACCATCGTCGCGCACGGCTTCACCGTCGATCTCGTGGCCAAGCTGCTCAAGGTGAAAGGCACGGATCGCCCGGGTCTGATCATCGCGGGCAGCACGCCGTGGACGATCGCGCTCGCCAAGCAGATGCACGAGCTCAAGACCCCGGTGATGATCGTCGATTCGAGCTGGCAGCGCCTTGCCGCAGCACGGCGCGAAGGCCTGCCCTATTATCACGGCGAATTCCTCAACGAGGCGACCGAGCACAATCTCGACCTCAATCCCTATCAGGTGCTGGTCGCCGCGACCGAGAACGAGGCGTATAACGCACTGGTCTGCAACGAGTTCGCGCACGAGATCGGGCGAGACAGCGTGTACCAGCTGGGCGAAGCGGTCGAGGACGACCGGCGTGCGCTCCCGGGCAGCCTGCGCGGCCGCGCGCTGTTCGAATCGGGTTTCGGGGTGGCCGAGGTCGATCAGCGACAGAAGGAAGGCTGGGTCTTCCGCCGGACCAAGCTGACCGAGGAATTCACTATCGACGATGCGCGCGAGAAGCTGGGCGAGAAGGCCAACATGCTGCTTCTGCTGCGCGAAAACGGCACGATGCGCTTTTTCACCCACGCGGCCCGGCCAGAACCGCGCGCCGGGGATATCGTCATCACCTATACGCCCCAGCACCTCAAACGCGCGGAGGCCGAATCGGCCAAGCGCGAGGCGGGGCAAAAGGACGCGGGCAAGAAGCCGTCTGACAAGCGGGAGCCCGGGCAGGCGGGCGGGAAGCCCAAACCGGCATGAGTGAGCTGATACGAACTGGTAATCGAAGGAGGGTGGCCATGCGTGGCCCGATGATTGTTCTGGCGCTGGGCGCGCTGCTCGTGGCTTGCAACAGCGAGGAGCCGAGCCCTTCGCCGACCCCGACGCCCAGCGCGACCGCGAGCGACAGCCCGCCGGAAAACAATTCGATCATCCGCCCTGACATCGAAGTGGAGCGGCCGCCGATCGCGCTCGAACCGCTGCGGACCACGATCCCCTTCGGGGCCGGTGGCACCGAGCTGGACGAGACCGCGATGGCTGAACTCAACGGCCTGCTCGGCACCGATCAGTGGAAGCAGGTCGAGCGGGTAATCCTGCGCGGGCACAGCGACGCGGGCGGCCCCGACCGGGTCAACATGCGCGTGTCGGAAGAGCGTGCGCAGGCGGTCGCCGACTGGCTGATGGAGCAGGGGCTGACCGAGGACCAGATCAGCATCATCGCCTTCGGCGCGCAGAATCCTGTCCAGCCGAACCTGCTGCCCAATGGTGAACCCAACGAGCGGGGCCGTGCGGCCAATCGCCGGGTCGAGATCACCATTCTGGTCCCAAAGGGCGCGACCATTCCCGATCCCGGGCCGACGGTGACGCCCACGCCCACCGGTCCGCCATCCTCGCCAGCACCGGGCACCTCGCCCACGCCAAGCGCGTCCGGCCCGGGCGGGGCGCGCTAGGCGGGGTTATCAGACCCTGGCCTGCGCGCTCGCGATGGCGCCGAGCAAAGGCTCGGCCAGCTCGCGGCGGCAGATCAAGAGGTCGGGCGAAAGCGCCTCCGCGCGGTTGTAGCGCAGCGCAGATCCGTCGATCCGCGAACAGTGCAGGCCATGCGCCTGTGCCACCGCAACCGGCGCGCAATTGTCCCACTCGTACTGCCCGCCGCTGTGGAGGTAGGCGTCCGCCTCGCCGCGCACCACGGCCATCGCCTTGGCGCCTGCGCTGCCCATGCCGACCAGCTCCAGCCCGACCTTCTGCGCAACGTCCTCTGCCAGAGCGGGCGCACGGCTGCGGCTGACCACCATCTTGCCGGTCTTCCCGGTTGCCCGTGCCTCTGCCGGATCGCTGGAGAGGACGATGCCCAGATCGGGCAGGGCCACCGCACCCACTCGCGCCTCGCCGTCGATCGACAGGCCGACATGGACCGCCCAGTCGCTGCGTCCCTCGGCAAATTCGCGTGTGCCATCGACCGGGTCGACGATCCAGACGCGGTCGTGCGAGAGGCGCTCGGCACTGTCCTCGCTCTCCTCCGACAGAATTCCGTCATCGGGCCGGTGCTGGCGCAACGCGGGCATCAGGAAGGCATTGGCCGCCTTGTCCCCCGCATCGCCCAGACTGCGCCCTTCGACCAGCCCACTCGCGCGCACCGCCAGCGCAATGCGCCCGGCCGCCTCGGCCAGTGCTGCGGCCAGCTTGGTGTCCTCGGCAAAGCTCATTTGAGCGGCAGGATCTGCGCGATGATATGGTCGGCGGCTTCGTCCACGCTCATGTCGACGGTGTTCACCCTGATCTCCGGTTGCTCGGGCGGCTCGTAAGGGCTGTCGATCCCGGTGAAGTTCTTCAGTTTGCCCTCTCGCGCCTTCCTGTAGAGGCCCTTCACGTCGCGTTCCTCCGCCACTTCCAGCGGCGTGTCGACGAAAATCTCCACGAACTCGCCTTCGGGCAGCATGTCGCGGACCATCTTCCGCTCGGCACGGAAGGGGCTGATGAAGGCGGTCAGCACGATCAGTCCTGCATCCGCCATCAGCTTGGCAACCTCGCCGATCCGGCGGATATTCTCAATCCGGTCGGCCTCGGTGAAGCCGAGATCCTTGTTCAGCCCGTGGCGCACATTGTCTCCGTCGAGCAGGAAGGTGTGCCGGTTCATCAATGCCAGCTTCTTCTCCACCGCATTGGCGATGGTCGACTTGCCCGAGCCGGAAAGCCCGGTGAACCACAACACCCGCGGGGTCTGGTTCTTCAGCGCCGCATGATGCTCGCGCGCGATGTCGGTCGGCTGCCAGTGCACGTTCTGCGCGCGACGCAGCGCGAAGTTGAGCATCCCGCAAGCGACCGTCGCATCGCGTTCCTTGTCGATCAGGATGAACCCGCCCAGCGCCTTGCTATCGGCATAGGGCTCGAACGCGATCGGGCGGTCGGTGCGCAGTTCCAGCACCCCGATGCCGTTCAGCTCCAGCGTCTTCGCCGCCAGCCGGGAACCGGATCCGGCGGGATTGTTGACGTCGATCTCGTACTTGGGCGCGGCGAGCGTCGCGGTGACGGTGCGCGTGCCTATCTTGAGCCAGTATCCGCGACCCGGCTTCATCGCGGTCTGGTCCATCCACACCACGCTCGCTTCGAACTGGTCGGCGACCTGCGGCGGATCGTCCGCAGCGCTGATGACGTCGCCGCGGCTGCAATCGACCTCTTCGGCGAGCGTCAGCGTGACCGACTGCCCGGCCACCGCCTGTTCCAGCGGCCCGTCGAAGGTATGGATCGCCTCGATCGTCGCCTGCGCGCCCGAGGGGAGCACGCGCACCGCGTCACCCGGGCGAACGGTGCCATCGCTGACCAGCCCGGCAAACCCGCGAAAATCCTGGTTGGGACGGTTGACCCACTGCACTGTCATCCGGAACGGACGCGCCTGCGCATCCTCGCCCGCCAGCGGCACCGCCTCCAGCGCCTCGACCAGGCTTGGGCCTTGGTACCAATCGGTCGCGGCCGAGCGTTCGACGACATTATCGCCCCTGAAGCCCGAGATCGGGATTGCGGTCAGACCCTCGAACCCGAAATCCTTCGCGAAGGCGGCGAAATCGTCGCGGATCGCCTCGAAGGTGGCGCGGTCGTAATCGACCAGATCCATCTTGTTCACCGCGAGGATGACGTGGCGGATACCCAGCAGCTGCGCCAGGAACGCGTGCCGCCGGGTCTGCACCAGCACGCCCTTGCGCGCATCGACCAGCAGGACCGCGGCATCGGCGGTCGATGCGCCGGTCACCATGTTGCGTGTATACTGCTCATGCCCCGGAGTGTCCGCGACGATGAACTTGCGCTTTTCGTTGGCGAAAAAGCGGTAGGCGACATCGATCGTGATGCCCTGCTCGCGCTCGGCGGAAAGGCCGTCCACCAGCAGCGCGAAATCGAGGTCCTGCCCCTGCGTGCCGACCCGCGCGCTGTCGCTTTCGAGCTGGCCGAGCTGATCCTCGAACACGGCGCGCGAATCGTACAGCAGCCGTCCGATCAGGGTCGACTTGCCGTCATCCACGCTGCCGCAGGTGATGAAGCGCAACAGCCCCTTGTCGCGATGGCGTTCCAGATAGGCATCGATATCTCGCGCGATCAGCGCATCGGGGCGGTAGGTCCGGTCTTCGGCGTCGGCCATCAGAAGTACCCCTCCGCCTTCTTCTTCTCCATCCCGGCACCGCCTTCGTCCTTGTCGATCGCGCGGCCCTGCCGTTCGCTGCTGGTGGTCAGCAGCATTTCCTGCACCACGTCGCGCACGGTCGCCGCTTCGCTCTCCACGGCACCCGTCAGCGGATAGCAGCCGAGCGTGCGGAAGCGGACAGAACGCATCTGGGGCTGCTCGCCCTCGCGCAGCGGGAAGCGTTCGTCCTCGACCATCAGCAGCATCCCGTCGCGCTCCACCACCGGGCGCGGGGCGGCGAAATAGAGCGAGGCGATCTCAATCCCCTCGGCCATGATGTATTGCCAGATGTCGAGCTCGGTCCAGTTGGACAGCGGGAAGGCGCGGATGCTCTCGCCCGGAGCCTTGCGGGTGTTATACAGGTTCCACAATTCGGGCCGCTGGTTCTTCGGGTCCCACGCGTGGGTCGCGGTGCGGAAGGACAGCACGCGCTCCTTGGCGCGGCTCTTCTCCTCGTCGCGCCGCGCGCCGCCGAAAGCCGCGTCGAAGCCATAGTGGTCGAGTGCCTGCTTGAGCCCTTGCGTCTTCCACATGTCGGTATGCAGCGCGCCATGGTCGAACGGGTTGATCCCGCGCTCCTTCGCCTCGGCGTTCTGCCACACCAGCAGTTCCATCCCGGCATCGGCGGCGGACTTGTCGCGCATCGCGTACATCTCGCCGAACTTCCACGTCGTATCGACATGCAGCAGCGGGAAGGGCGGGGCGGACGGGTGGAACGCCTTGCGCGCGAGATGGAGCATCACCGCGCTGTCTTTCCCTGCGGAATAGAGCATCACGGGCCGCTGCGTTTCCGCCACGACCTCGCGCATGATATGGATCGCCTCCGCCTCGAGGCGCTGGAGATGGGTAAGTGCAGACATCGCGGCCTCACATGGCCGGTGATGCCCGCAGCGCCAAGATAGAATGGCTTGAAGCGCCAGAAGCGATTGACGCCCCGCCATCGCCGGTGGCAAAGGCATGATCCTGAAGCGGGCGGGTATAGCATAGTGGTAATGCTCCAGCCTTCCAAGCTGGCTAGAGGGGTTCGATTCCCCTTACCCGCTCCAGTTTTTCGCAGAAAATCTGGAAGCTTTTCTCGATTTTCCTCGGTGCTGTTCGCTCCGCCGGGACTGCGTTCCGGCTGCGCGGCACCTGCGGACGCGCGGTCGCGCTTGCCATCGCGTCGCGATGGAGGTCAGCAATTCCTTGCCGGTACGGGGAGGGGGACCAAACGCAGTTTGGTCGAGGGGCCCGCTAGCGACCCGAACCCACCGCC
Source organism: Alteriqipengyuania abyssalis (assembly GCF_019857185.1). Classification (GTDB taxonomy): domain Bacteria; phylum Pseudomonadota; class Alphaproteobacteria; order Sphingomonadales; family Sphingomonadaceae; genus Alteriqipengyuania; species Alteriqipengyuania abyssalis. The sequence continues at coordinate 346,806 of NZ_JAHWXP010000002.1, forward strand.
ATATTGTCGATCAGCCGCGTAGCCTGGATATGCGCGGCGACCAGCAGGCGGGCGGGGCGACTGCCCAGCGTATCGATCCGGTCGAGTGAGGCCGCATCGGCGAGCGCGGCGTAGTCGACCTTCGAAAATCCGCCTTCGATCAGCCTGTGCTCCAGATCGCGCAGCGCGGCGCCTACGGGCGCGCCTGCTTCGATCCGGGCGATCGCCTGACGCATCGCAGTCGGCAGCACCGCGGCCTGCGCGCGGGCGGTCTCGTCGAGATACCGGTTGCGGCTCGACAGCGCGAGCCCGTCCGCCTCGCGCACGGTAGGCACGCCGAGAATCGCGTCCGCATAGGGCAGTGAGAGATCGAGATCGCGCGCCATGCGGCGGATCACCGCGAGCTGTTGCCAGTCCTTCTCGCCGAACAGAGCGACATCGGGGCGGACCTGATTGAACAGCTTGCACACCACCGTGGCGACCCCGGCGAAGTGGCCCGGGCGGCTCGCTCCGCAGAAATCCGCGCTGACGCCCTCGACCGAAATGCTGGTCGCGAAACCATCGGGATACATCTCTTCCGCGTTGGGCGCCCACAGCGCGTCCACGCCTTCGCCTTCGAGCAGTCGCGAATCCGCCTCCAGCGTGCGCGGATAGGCGTCCAGATCCTCGTTCGGGCCGAACTGGGTCGGGTTGACGAAGATCGACACCACCACGCGGTCCGCCTTTTCGCGGGCTGCGCGCACCAGAGTCAGGTGCCCTTCGTGCAACGCGCCCATGGTCGGCACGAAGGCAATGCTCTCGCCCTTCGCACGCCAGGCCTCGATGGCACTGCGCAGGTGATCCAGCCGGTGAAGCGATTGCATGGGTCAGACCCCTCCGATAGATGATTGGCGACGGCCTAGCCTTGGCTGGCCCTGTTCCGCAATCAGCAAAGGATCGCCGCGCACGTGACTGGCCACCGCCCCCATCGCATCGTCTTCGCCAACGAAAAAGGCGGGACCGGCAAATCGACCACCGCAGTCCACGTGGCGGTCGCGCTGGCCTATCAGGGTGCGCGGGTGGCTGCGATCGATCTCGACCACCGTCAGCGCACGATGGACCGCTATTTCGAAAACCGCGACGAAACCGCACGGCGGCGCGGTATCGTGCTGCCGACCGCGCGGTGCGAGGTGTTTGCAGGCGGGAATGCCGAGGCGCTGGAGGAAAAGGCGAAGGAACTCGCCGCCGATGCCGATTTCCTGCTGTTCGACACGCCCGGTCGCGACGATCCGCTGGCGCAGCATGCGGCCAAGGAAGCCGATACGCTGGTCACTCCGCTCAACGACAGTTTCGTCGACTTCGACCTGATCGGCCAGGTCGATGCGGAAAGCTTCAAGGTCCGCCGCCTGAGCTTCTATGCCGAGGCGATCTGGGAGGCGCGGCTGGCGCGCAGCAAAACCACGATCGAGCAGAACCGCCCGCAGATGGACTGGGTGGTGGTGCGCAACCGCACCGGCCATACCGAGGCGCGCAACATGGTCCGCATCGAACGCGCGCTGACCGAGCTGAGCAAGCGGGTCGGTTTCCGCGTCTCCTCGGGCCTGTCCGAGCGCGTGATCTATCGCGAGCTGTTCCCCTCGGGCCTGACCCTGCTCGACAAGGGGCATCTGGGCGATCTGGGGACCAGCCATCTCGTCGCGCGGCAGGAGCTGCGCCAGCTGGTCCAGAACCTGAACCTGCCGGTGCCAGAAGGGGCCGATCGAGCGCTGGAAGCTGCATGATCCGGTTCCTGATCATCGCCGCCTTGCTCAGCGTGGTTTGCCGCTGGGCGTTCGGGCGATGGCCATGGGACTTCCTCAAACCGGCCCCGACCCGATCGCAGGCGGTGTTTCGTGCGCGCAAGCTGCTGGATGTGTCTGCGGATGCCAGCCACGCGCAGATCATCGAGGCGCACAAGCGGCTGGTAAGCCAAGTCCACCCGGACCGGGGTGGCAGCGCAGCCCAGGTGCACGAGGCCAACGCCGCGCGCGACATCCTGATCGACCAACTTCCGCCAAGCGAGAAACCGAGATGAGCCACGCCTTCGACCCGACCATTCTGCGCGAATATGATATCCGCGGCATTATCGGCGAAACGCTTGAGGCGGACGATGCGCGCGCGATCGGGCGCAGCTTCGGCTCGATGCTCAAACGCAGCGGCGGATCGCGCGTAGCGGTCGGTTATGACGGGCGGCAAAGCTCGCCGATGCTCGAACACGCGCTGGTCGAGGGACTGACCGCGAGCGGGTGCGATGTCGTACGGGTCGGGCTCGGCCCAACGCCGATGCTCTATTACGCGGAAGCCTCAGCGGATGATGTGGATGGCGGCATCCAGATAACCGGCAGCCATAATCCCCCCAATTACAACGGCTTCAAGATGGTGTTTCAGGGCCGCCCGTTTTTCGGGTCGGACATCCAGCACCTCGGCGAAGTGGCCGCCGCGGGCGAGTGGGAGGATGGCACCGGCAGCGTTGTCGATCGCCCGCTGATCGACGCCTATGTCGAGCGGTTGCTGGAAGGGCTGGACGGGATCGACCCGGCCTCGCTCGCGGATATCAGGATCGGCTGGGACGCGGGCAATGGCTCGGCCGGTCCCGCGCTCGAAAAGCTCGTCGCGCGGCTGCCGGGTGAGCATCATGTGCTTTACGCAGAGGTCGATGGCGCCTTCCCCAATCATCATCCCGATCCGACGGTCGAGGCGAATCTGGCGGACCTGCGCGCGCTGGTCGCGGACAAGCAGCTCGACTTCGGAATTGCCTTTGACGGCGACGGGGACCGGATCGGCGCGATCGATGGCGAAGGCCGCGTGATCTGGGGCGACCAGCTGCTGATGATCTATGCGCAGGATCTGCTGGAAAGGCGCGCCGGGGCGACAATTATCGCCGATGTGAAGGCCAGCCGCGCGCTGTTCGACCATGTCGAGGCGCATGGTGGCAAGCCGGTGATGTGGAAGACCGGCCATTCGCTGATTAAGTCCAAAATGAAGGAAACTGGCGCGCCGCTCGCGGGAGAGATGAGCGGGCACGTGTTCTTCGCCGATACCTATTACGGCTACGACGATGCGCTCTACGCCGGGGTCCGGCTGATCGCGGCATCGGCGCGGCTGGGGCGTTCCGTCACCGAATTGCGCGGGGCGATGCCCGACATGGTCAACACCCCCGAAATGCGTTTTCAGGTCGAGGAGACCCGCAAGTTTGCTGCGGTCGAGGAGGTGCGCGACCGGCTGGCCAATTCCCCGGCTGAGGTCGATGCGACCGACGGCGTGCGCGTCACCACCAATGACGGCTGGTGGCTGCTGCGCGCCTCGAACACGCAGGACGTGCTGGTTGCGCGCGCCGAAAGCGACAGCGAGGCCGGCCTTGCGCGACTGATGCAGCAGATCGACGAGCAACTGGCGCTGTCGGGCCTCGAACGCGGGCCGCAGGCGGGGCATTGACGCCGAGAAACCAAGAAGGGGAGACCATCATGAAACATTTCCCGTTTGCCCCCGCGCTGGGCGCGCTGGCGTTGGCCGCAGCACAGCCCGCGTTCGCGCAGGATGTGCCCGATGAGCAGCCGGGCGAAGCGAGCGAGTTCGCCTCCGACGGTCAATCCGATAAGGAAATGATGGAGCCCGACTTCGAGAAGGAGATGGGCACTGCGGTGATGGGCATGATGGGCGCAATGGTGGCGCAAATGTTCCAGCCCGCGCCGCTCGAGCCTGCCGCCGAAGCGCGCCTGCCCGATGCGCAGGTGGTTGCCGGACAGCTGGTGCCCGAGGGTGTGCTGGGCGCGATGATGGGGCGGCTGATCGATTCGATCACCGGCCCGGTCTTCACCATGATGGGCGGGATCGGCGGAATGAGCAGCGAAGAGCTGGCCGGCTACACCGGTATCGCCAAGGACGACGTCGATACGTTGAGCGAGGAGCAGCGCGAGGAGCTGACCGAGATCTTCGACCCGGTCTACGAAACTCGCACCACTGCGGAAATCGAGGCGATTACCGGCGTGCTCAACCAGGCCTTCGTCGCGCTCGAGCCTGGAATGCGCGAAGGCCTCGCGCGGGCCTATGCCGGCCATTTCAGCGATGCGGAACTGGCCGAATTGGAGGCCTTCTTCGCCACCCCGACCGGGGCCAAGTTCGCAGCCCAGAGCTTGCCCAGCTACTCCGACGCCCAGGTGATCGCGGGCATGATGCAGTCCGCGCCCGCACTGATGATGCAGATGCCGCAGCTGATCGAGCAGGTCGAGGGCGCCGACCTCGGCCTTCCCGAGCCGCGCCGCTACGACGATCTCACCCCGTCGGAACAGCGCCGCGCGGCCGAACTGCTGGGCGTCGACCAGGCTACCCTGCGCGCACGCATGGCCGAGGCCGAGCTAGCGACAGCCGAAGGGGCAGAGGCGGAGTCCGAAGAGGGCGTGGACGCGGCAGAGGCTGACGATAGCTTCGAGGATGCGATGGAGGATGTCGGCACCGAATAGTCGCGCGGCTCCATCGGGGCGCTGGTGCATTATAACGACATGACCGGCACCGGCATACCGCCTGAAATCGAAACCTGGTTCGCGGGGCGCGGCTGGCGCATCCGCGATCACCAGCGCGCGATGCTGGAGGCGAGCGACCAGGGCGACCACGCGCTGCTGGTGGCCGATACGGGTGCGGGTAAGACGCTGGCGGGGTTCCTGCCGACGCTCGCGGCTTTCACTCCCTCGCGGCTGGGTGATGCGAAGCCGCCGGAGGGGTTGCACACGATCTACGTCTCGCCGCTCAAGGCGCTGGCGCAGGATGTGCAGCGCAACCTGATCGCTCCGATCGAGCAGATGGGCCTGCCGATCAGTGTCGAGACGCGCAGCGGCGATACCTCGTCCGATCGCAAGCGCCGCCAGCGCGACAAGCCACCCAATGTGCTGCTGACCACGCCGGAGAGCCTCTCCCTCCTGCTCTCCTACCCCGAGAGCTTCGACATCTTCGCCGGATGCCAGCGGATCGTGATCGACGAGATCCACGCCTTCGCCACAGGCAAGCGTGGCGATCTGCTGGCGCTGTGTCTTGCCCGGTTGCAGGCGATCGCGCCGCAGATGCAGCGTGCTGCGCTCTCCGCCACGGTCGCCAACGAAGAGGGCTTTCGTGCCTGGCTGGCGCCCCATGGCGAGATAGACCGGGTCGCAGTGGTGCAGGGCGAGGCGGGCGCTCCGCCCGAAGTGGAAATCCTGCTGCCCGACGAGAACCGCGTGCCGTGGGGCGGCCATGCGGCGACCTGGGCAATCCCGCAGCTCTACGAGCTGCTCAGGCAGAATCGCACCACGCTGGTCTTCACCAACACGCGTTTCCTCGCCGAATATATCTTCCAGCACCTGTGGGATGTGAACGAGGACAAGCTTCCGATCGGCATCCATCACGGCTCGCTGAGCCGCGAGGCGCGCGAGAAGGTGGAGGGGGCGATGGCGGCGGGCGAACTGCGCGCGCTGGTCGCCACCGCCAGCCTCGATCTGGGGGTGGACTGGGGCGATATCGACTGCGTCGTGCAGATGGGCGCGCCAAAGGGCTCCAGCCGCCTGTTACAGCGTGTGGGGCGCGCAAATCACCGGCTCGACCAGCCCAGTCGGGCGCTGCTGGTCCCCGGCAACCGGTTCGAATTTCTCGAAGCGCAGGCAGCCAAGGACGCGGTCGACGAGGGCCAGCGCGATGGCGAGCATTTCCGGCCCGGCGGGCTCGATGTGCTCGCCCAGCATGTGATGGCCTGCGTCTGTGCCGCGCCGTTCGAGGAGGCCGAGCTGCTCGCGCAGGTGCGCAGCTGCCTGCCCTATGCGTGGATAGACGAGGACGTGTTCGCGCGGGTGCTGAACTTCGTCGCCACCGGGGGCTACGCCCTCAAGGCCTACGACCGGTTCCAGCGGATCGTGCGCGACCGGTCGGGCGAATGGCGGCTGACCCACCCGCAGCATGCCGCGCGACACCGGCTGAATGCGGGCATCATCATGGATGCGCAGATGCTGGAGGTGCGCTTCAGGAACGGCCGGTCACTGGGCCGGGTGGAGGAGAACTTCGCCGCGCAGCTTTCCCCCGGCGATACCTTCGCCTTCGCCGGCACTTCGCTGGAGGTCGAGCAGCTGCGCGACATGGAGATCGTCGTGCGCGCATCGAGCAAGTCGGCGATGATCCCGAGCTATGGCGGGGCGCGCATGCCGCTGACCACGCATCTGGCCGACCGGGTGAGGGCGATGCTGGTCGACCGCGCGGGCTGGGCGCGCTTTCCCGACGATGTGCGCGAGTGGCTGGAGATGCAGGACTGGCGCAGCGAGCTGCCCGGGCCGGACAATCTGCTCGTCGAAAGCTTCCCGCGCGGTGGCCGCGAATACACGGTCTACTACACCTTTACCGGCTGGAACGCGAACCAGTCGCTGGGCATGCTGATCACCAAGCGGATGGAGGATCGCGGGCTGATGCCGGGCGGCTTCGTTGCCAACGACTATTCGCTGGCGGTGTGGGGCCTGAAGCCGGTCGAGGATCCTGCGCCGCTGCTGTCACCCGATATCCTGGCACACGAACTCGTCGACTGGGTGCAGGACTCGCATCTGCTGCGCCGCTCCTTCCGAGAGGTGGCGGTGATCGGCGGGCTGGTCGAGCGACAGCATCCGGGCAAGCGCAAGACCGGCAAGCAGGTCACCTTCTCGACCGACCTGATCTACGAAGTGCTACGCAAGTACGAGCCAGAGCATGTGCTGCTGGAGGCTGCATGGGCGGACGCACGCACGAGGCTGACCGATGTGGGCCGGCTGGGCGATCTTCTCGATCGGGCGCAGGGCGACCTCGTCCATGTCCGGCTCGACCGTGTGAGTCCGCTCGCGGTGCCGGTTATGGTCATGATCGGGCGCGAAAGCCTGCCGCAGGGTTCGGTAGACGACGAATTGTTACTGGAGGCCGACACCCTCGCAAGCGAGGCGATGCGGCCCGCCCACTAGGGCATGCCCGCACAAGACGTTGAAAGTATTGCTTTCCGGGAAGGGCGGCAATTCGGGTTGCGACCCGCGCGGCCTGGCAATGGGGTGTTGGCGAGCGCGCACGAAAAAGGGGGCGGATCGCTCCGCCCCCTGATCGCCTGGCTGCATCGGAATGCTGCCTGATATGTAACCGGACCTACTTGCCGAAGGTGCGGTACTGTTCGTTGCCGACGAAGCCGAACTTCGTCACGCCCGAGGCCTTGATGATGTTCAGCGTCTTGGCCGAGAGGTCGTAGCTGGCGAGGGGCTCGGGCTCGAACTGCAGTTCGGGCTCGGGCTCGATATCGCGGGTTAGCTGGAGATTGCGGACCAGCTGGCCCTGGTTGATGGCCTCGCCGTTCCACAGGATCTCGCCGTTCTGGGTCAACACGATCTTGTTCTTGACCGGGTCGATATCCTGCTGCGGATCGTTGGGGTTGGGCTGCGGAAGGTCGATGTTGACCGCGTGGGTCGCCACCGGGATCGTGATGATGAACATGATGAGGAGCACGAGCAGGACGTCGATCAACGGCGTCATGTTCATGTCCATCATCGGGGCGCCATCATCGGAACCGCCTGACATAGCCATGGGTGTGGTCTCCTAAATCTTTGTCTGCGGTCGATCAGGCGTCCGGATCGACCGGGTTCGAGATGAACCCGACGGTCGGATAGCCTGCTGCCTGCACATTGTAGATCGTGCCCGCGACACACCGCCAAGGTGCGTTCACGTCGCCGCGAATGTGCACCTGCGGGATCAGGTCGGGCTCGGCCTTGATGGCTTCCGGCCCACCTGCACGCTGCACGATGCTGTCGAGACGCTCGAAAGCCTGGTCGTACAGCTCTTCCGAGGTCACCGGCGTGGTGTTGCCGAAGTAGACCCGGCATTCGCCGTCGCGCACCGCACCGCTGTAGCCCGGTTCACCGGCCGAGTTGCCGTTGGCATCGGTGGTGCTCACCGTGAGCTGCAGGTTCTCGACCTTGTCCTTCGATTCTTCCGATTCGAAGACCGGAATCTGGAGCTTCTCGATCGTCTGGATCGCGACAGGAACCGCAATCAGGAAGATGATGAGAAGCACCAGCATCACGTCCACCAGCGGAGTGGTGTTGATGTCTGCCATCGGCGTATTGCCGTCGCCTCCCGTGGAAATCGCCATGGTTTGCGTCCTATTCCGTTATGTGACCAGAGAAGTGAGCGAAGGGGGCCGCGCCACCAGCGATGGGCGGCCCCTGTCGACTTACTTCTTGACGGTCTTGGCGGCCTGCTGCGTCGAGGCGGCGGTCATCGGGCGAACCGAGCCGTTCGAGTTGACGTAGGCCAGCAGGTCGGTCGAGAAACCGGTCAGCAGTTCGGCGATCCGCTTGTTGCGGGCCATCAGCCAGTTGTAGGCGAACACCGCGGGCACGGCGACGAGCAGACCGATCGCGGTCATGATCAGCGCTTCACCGACGGGGCCGGCAACCTTGTCGATCGAGGCCGAACCGGCGAGGCCGATGTTGATCAGCGCGCGGTAGATCCCGATCACGGTGCCGAGCAGGCCGACGAACGGCGCGGTCGCACCGACGGTGGCGAGGAAGGCGAGGCCGCCGTTGAGGCGCGACATGATCGCATCCTGCGAACGCGCGAGCGAACCGTGCATCCAGTCGTGCGCTTCCATGCTGTCGGTCATCTTGCCGTGCGAAGCCTGGGCCGCGACGGTGTCGTCGACCATCTGGCGCCATGCGCTGTTCTTGTCGAGCTTGCCCGCGCCTTCTTCGAGGCTGTTGGCACGCCAGAACTGGCTGCGGACCTTCTTGTACTGGCCCAGCACCTTGTTCTGTTCGAGCATCTTGGTGATCAGGATGTAGAACGAACCGACCGACATGATCACGAGCACGGCAAGAATGGTCCAGGCGATCGGGCCGCCCTGTTCCATCGCTTCCATGAAGCCGAACTGAGTCTGCGGACCTGCGTCACCGCCAGCCGCCATAAGATTGATGAACATCGCGAAGTCTCCAAAAAAATGTCTTAACCAGTAACCTCGACGCGCCCCCGATCTGCCCTGCAGCAGGGGGCGCGCCGTTCAAATCAGTTGGGAATTTCCCAGCGAACCGTTCCGGAGAACGACCCGGCATCGCCCCGGAACCGAGCGCGACGCTCGATCAGGCGGCAGGTAGCGTCCTTGAGCTCTCCCGGTGCGCTCCCACCTGTGATCGAGCAGCCCGAAACCCGGCCATTGCTGCCGATCGACAGCGTGAACGACACGGTGCCCGAGTAGTCGCGGCTGATCCAGCTCGACCGGTAGTCCGAATCGGTGATCCAGTTCCCGTTCGACGGCCGCGGCGGATTGGCCGGCGGTGGCGGCGGGGGAGGCGGCGGCGGCGGCGCGGGAGGCGCAACCGGTGCTGCCGGAGGAATCCGCAGCGCCGGCGGTGCGGGCGGCGGAATCGTCTGCTGCGTACGCACCTGCGGCGGGTTCGTCGCAACCGAAATCGGCGGCGGCGGAGCCACGGGCGGCGGCGGAGCCGTTTCAGGCTGCGGCTCAGGCGGCGGCGGCTCTTCCTCGGGTTCGGGGGGCGGCGGTTCTTCGATATCGACTGTCGTCACCCGTTCCACGACCTTCTTGACGGCTGAATAGGCCAGGCCGGTAATGAGGACGTAGCCGATGGCGACATGAATAAGACCGACTATGATGATCGCGACAATCTTGTTGCCGCTCATCTGTTGATCTGAATAAGCCATGCAGTCGCATCACTCCATCAAGCACCGGGCGCGGCCCGGCGATCATGTCCGGCGGCTGCACCGGACGGCGATAGTTTACGACCCGTTAGCCAATTCGATTGCGTCTCCCGGCTGGCGGAAGGCGCAATGTCACGAGCCAGTGGGGCCGTGTCCGGGTAATTTACGTACCGTCCACCCAGACGCGTCGGGTCTTAGACAGGATGCAAACCCACTGCAAACCCTTTGTCGGTTCAGTTGGAATTCACTAGTCAATGTGTCTGCAGTCACAAATCCCCAAGCCGAAAGTGCGGCATGCCCGCCCATTTCCAATCCCGGAGAGAGCAGTGAAGTTCCTGAGGCCGATTATCGCCACCGCCCTCGCAGTCGCCGTTGCTGCCCCTGCAGGCATGGCCGGTGCGGCCCATGCGGAGGATCGCAGCGCGCAGGCAGCACCCGCTCCGCAGCAGGCGACCGATGCCGACCTGATCGACCTCGCCGACTATGCTGACCTGGTGCTGCGCGCAAAGGTCCGCAGGCAAACCGAACTCAAGCCCGAGCGTGCGCCGGGAGTGCAGCCGGGCCATACCCGGTTTTATATCGAGGCAGAAACGCAGAGCCTGCTGGCCGGCACCACTCCGGTGGGTGAACGGGTTCGCTATCTGGTCGATCTTCCGCTCGACGCGCGGGGCCGCAAGCCCAGTCTGCGCAATGCCGAAGTGATTCTGTTCGCACGCCCCGTTGCGGGCCGCCCGGGCGAGCTGCAGCTGGTCGCGCCCGACGCGCAGCTGCGCTGGAACGCGGATCTGGAACGCCGCACGCGTCTCATTCTGGAACAGCTGGTCGCGCCCGATGCGCCCTCGCGAATCACCGGAGTGCGCGATGCGCTGTCGGTCGCGGGAACGCTGGCGGGCGAATCGGAGACGCAGATCTTCCTCGAAACGGTCGATGATGCCCCCGCCGCGATCAGCGTGGTCCGGCGCCCGGGAATGGAGCCGGTGTGGGGTGTCTCCTTCTCCGAGATCGTCGATCAGGCCGTGCGCATCCCGCCCCGCGGGTCGCTGGCCGCCTATCGTCTCGCCTGTGCGCTGCCCCGGACGCTGCCGAGCGAGGCCAATCTGGCGCGCGAACCCGCCGACCGCGCCCGCGCAAGCGACGACTATCGCTATGTGATCAACCAGCTTGGCCCGTGCCCGCGGCTGCGCGAGGCGCCCTCCATCCGCTACTGAATCGGTCAGGCAGGTGCCGCGGGTGGTTGCCATTGTGCGCCGCGGCATTAAGCCCTCGCGCCCATGAGCGATGCATTCAAACTGGGCCTTGCAGGCCTTGGAACGGTCGGCACGGGCGTGCTGCGCCTGCTGGACGACAACGCCGATCTCCTCGCAGCGCGCGCCGGCCGCCCGATCGAGGTGGTCGCGGTGAGCGCACGGACGCGTGGCCGGGACCGGGGGATCGACCTTTCCGGATACCAGTGGTGCGATGATCCGGCCGATCTGGCGCAGGTCGAGGGGCTGGACGCGGTGATCGAGGTGATGGGCGGCACCGACGGACCCGCGCTCGATCTCGCCCGCGCCAGCCTGTCTGCGGGGCGCAGCGTGGTGACTGCAAACAAGGCAATGATCGCCACACACGGGTTCGAGCTGGCGCAAGCGGCGGAAGCCGCCGGCGCGGCGCTGCTGTTCGAAGCTGCGGTTTGCGCGGGCACGCCGATCCTCCAGACCATGCGCGACGGGCTTTCTGCCAACCGGATCGACCGGATCGAGGGCATCCTCAACGGCACCAGCAACTACATCCTCTCCGCAATGGAGCGCTCGGGCGAGGACTTCGGCGAGACGCTCGCCGAGGCGCAGCGGCTGGGCTATGCCGAAGCGGACCCTGCGCTCGACGTCGATGGCGGCGATGCGGCGCACAAGCTCGCCATTCTCGCCGCGCTCGGCTTCGGATTGCGGCCCGATTTCGCGGGCGTCGAGGTGAACGGCATCCGCGACGTGCGCGCCGCCGACATCGCCCAGGCCGAAAGGCTGGGCTACAAGATCCGCCTCGTCGCGATGGCCGACCTGGTCGACCGTCCGGGCGAGGCACCGGCGCTGTTGCAGCGGGTTCGCCCCTGCCTGCTCCCCGCCGATCACCTGCTTGCCGGGATCGACGGGCCGACCAACGCGGTGCTGACGCTGGGCGACCAGTCGGGCCCGATACTGATCCAGGGCGCGGGCGCGGGCAGTGCGGCGACCGCCAGCGGGATCGTGGCCGACGTAGTCGCGCTTGCCCGCGGCCAGGCGCGCGCGCCGCTGGCCGTCCCGGCGGGACAGCTGGCGGTGGCCGAAAGGGCCGATTCGGGGGCGCGAGAGGCACGCTATTACCTGCGCTTCGTCGTCGCCGACCGCCCCGGCGTGCTCGCCGAGCTGGCCGCCGCGATGCGCGATGCGCGGGTCAGCATCCAGAGCCTGATCCAGGAGGGCGAGGGGGTTGACCCCGAAGCCGGCGGGATCATGGTCGCGCTGACCACCCACCGCGCACCGGCGCGCAACATCCGCGATGCGCTGGCCCGGTTGCAGGGATCGCAGAGCATCGTCGAGCCGCCGCTCTCGATGCCGATCCTGCAGGACTGATCCGCCTCAGCCTTCGGGCGAGGGTGGCGGGGCTTCCTGCGGCTGGGCCTGCTCATCGGAAGGCTGGCCATCGGCAGAAGTGCCGCCATCATAGGCCGAGCCACGCGGAGCGAGACCGCGCGCAATCCTGTCTGCATCGGACCCTGGCGGTGCCTCGGGCAGCTCGGAGAAGTCGATGATATAGGCCGGCGGCGGCGGGCAGTTGATGCCCTTGATACAGCCGCTGACGGTCGCCGGGCCCTTGAAGATGCCGGGGCCCGAGACGTCCGGCGCCTGCCCGGTCCACTCCAGATGACTCTCGTCGCCACGCTCAAGCCGCGATTGCACCCGGTACTGGTCCGGGTTCTGTTCCACGGGCGCGCAGACCACGATTTCGTTGTCGGCCGATTCGGGACAGTCGGCGGGCAGTTCGCGCTCCGGCTCCGGCGCGGCGTAGGCACGCCGCGCCTCTTCCAGCACCGGACCGACCACATCCTCGCGATCCTGCGCCGCAGCGGGTGTCCCCGCCAGCGCCACGCCGCCGCAAATCGTGATGACAAAAGCGCTTCGTATCGACACAGGCCCGCTCCCCGACTAGGCGCTTCAACCAGGGCAAACGATACCAGAAGGGCTGAATTACCAATGAACACCTCAGGCACGTCCAGCGAACTCGACCGGGTGCTGGTGCTCGAACTGGTACGCGTGACCGAGAAAGCCGCGATCGCCGCATCCAAGCTGGTCGGTCGCGGGGACGAGAAAGCCGCCGATGCCGCCGCGGTCGAGGCGATGCGCAAGGCGTTCGACAAGCTCGAGATCGATGGCACCGTGGTGATCGGCGAGGGCGAGCGGGACGAGGCGCCGATGCTCTATATCGGCGAGAAGGTCGGCGGCGCGCCCGATACCGGCCCCAAGATCGACATCGCGCTCGACCCGCTGGAAGGCACCACCATCACCGCCAAGGCCGGGCCCAACGCGCTCGCCGTGCTGGCGGCGGCGGAGAAGGGCAACCTGCTCAACGCGCCAGACACCTATATGGACAAGATCGCGGTCGGCCCCGGCTATCCCGAAGGCGTGATCGACCTTGCCAAGTCGCCGACCGAGAACGTGCGCGCGGTGGCCGAAGCGAAGGGCGTGAAGCCCGAAGAGATCATCGTTTGCGTGCTCGACCGGCCGCGCCATGCGGAGCTGATCGCGGAACTGCGCTCGCTGGGCTGCGGCGTCGTGCTGATCGGCGATGGCGACGTCGCCGGAGTGATCGCGGTGACCGACGAGGACACCACGATCGACATGTACATGGGCCAGGGCGGCGCGCCCGAGGGCGTGCTGGCCGCAGCCGCGCTGCGCTGCGTCGGCGGCCAGTTCAACGGCCGTCTCGTGTTCCGCAACGACGACGAGAAGGCCCGCGCCGCGAAGTGGGGAATCGAGGATCTCGACCGCATCTACAAGCTCGAAGACCTCGCCAAGGGCGACTGCATCTTCGCTGCGACCGGCGTGACCTCGGGCTCGCTGCTCGAAGGCGTCAAGCGCCGCAAGGGTGGGCGCATGACCACCGAAAGCGTGGTGATGCGCGCCTCGAGCGGCACGGTGCGCTGGATCCGCGGCGAGCACCGCATTCGGTAAGCGGCGGGGAGACGCTGGCGTTTCCCGCCCGCGATCCTCCCTGTTTTCGGCGAAGCCGCAAATGGGGAGGTGGCAGACGCCGTCAGGCGGCTGACGGAGGGGTGCTTGCACTATTGCCCCTCCACCCCGACACCTGCGGTGTCGCGGTCCCCCTCCCCACTTGGCCTGCGGCAAAGCGGGGAGGATAGGTGGCCTTCGGTGAGACACCGACCGCGCCGCTTCGCAAAATTCCACCAGTCCGCTCATGGGCCTGCCTCGCGTGGGCTGTCAGCCGCTGCGCCAAGACGGCGCGTCAGCCTTAAAAGTGCAGAAACGTCCGGTTTGCGCGCGATGTCGATCATCGCCTTGCGATAGATCACCGGCCTGACCAGCCCGCGCTTCACCCGCGCCATCAACTCGGCATCCGTCACCTTCCGGAAATCCTCGCGCGCGCCCTCCACGCGCCCCGACCCGGGTGGCGTCAGCACGCGGTCCCACGCATCGGCGAAAGATCGCGCCTCTGGCCGCGCCCGCAGGCGATAGGCGCTCGCACGGCTCATCCCGACATGACGCGCCGCTGCCGCAACCGATCCGGTGAGGTAGAGCTGCACGAGAAAGGCGCACTGGCGCGCCAAGCTCCACCCGTCGCGCCGTGTGCGCAGCGGCACGGGGCTGAACCTGCCGGGGCGGCGGCGCAAATAGTGGGCACTGGGCTTCGCCATCGGGCATTCTAAGCCACGAACGGACAGCAGTAGGAAAGCGTTTTGAGCGCGCGAGCCGGGGCGCACACGCGAACCACACATTGCATTCGTGTGACCGGCGGTTTAGCCGCGCAACCGACCCCGCCCCGCCTCCAACAAGGACCGCCTCCCTTATGAAACTGATGGCCGGCAATTCGAACCTGCCCCTCGCCCGTGCGATCGCAGGCTACCTCGAAATTCCGCTGACCGACGCCAGCGTGCGCCGATTCGCCGATGAGGAAGTGTTCGTCGAAATTCACGAGAACGTGCGCGGCGAAGACGTGTTCGTGCTCCAGTCGACCAGCTTCCCGGCGAACGACAACCTGATGGAGCTGCTGATCTGCATCGATGCGCTCAAGCGCGCATCGGCCCGCCGGATCACCGCAGTGGTCCCCTATTTCGGCTATGCCCGGCAGGATCGCAAACCCGGCCCGCGCACGCCCATCAGTGCCAAGCTGGTCGCCAACCTGATCACCCAGGCGGGGGCCGACCGCGTGCTGGCGGTGGACCTGCACGCAGGCCAGATCCAGGGCTTCTTCGACATCCCGACCGACAACCTGTTTGCCGCGCCCGTGATGGCGGCGGATATCCAGGCTCGTTACGGCGACCGCGACCTGATGGTCGTTTCTCCCGACGTGGGCGGCGTGGTTCGCGCGCGCGCGCTGGCCAAGCGGCTCGACAATGCGCCGCTGGCGATCGTCGACAAGCGGCGCGACCGGCCCGGCGAATCGGAGGTGATGAACATCATCGGCGACGTGCAGGGCCGCCACTGCGTGCTGATCGACGATATCGTCGATTCGGGCGGGACGCTGTGCAACGCGGCCGACGCGCTGCTGGAACAGGGGGCATCCTCGGTCGCGGCCTATATCACGCACGGCGTGCTGTCGGGCGCGGCGGTGGCGCGGGTCGATGCCTCGCAACTGACCGAACTGGTGGTGACCGACACGATTCCCGCCGCCGAAGCCGCCAAGGACGCCAAGCGCATCCGCTACCTCACCATCGCCCCGCTGATCGGCGAAGCGGTGCGGCGCATTGCCGACGAAAGCTCGGTTTCCAGCCTGTTCGACTAGGGCGGGCACCATAAAGGAGAGCCGCGCGATGAAACTCGACGACGAACTGGCGGTCGCCCACCGGCTGGCCGATGCTGCGCGCGAGGCGATTCGCCCGCATTTCCGCGAAGTCTCGCCCGAGTTCAAAGGCGACGCCTCGCCCGTGACCATCGCCGACCGCGAGGCGGAGGACGCGATGCGCGCGATCCTGATGTCCGAATATGCGCAGGACGGGATCGTGGGCGAGGAATATCCCGAGCATGAGGGCCGCTCTGGCCGGCAATGGGTGCTCGACCCGATCGACGGCACGATCAGCTTCATCGCCGGGCGGCCGATCTTCGGCACGCTGATCGCGCTGATGCAGGATGGCTGGCCGGTGCTGGGACTGATCGACCAGCCGATCACGGGCGAGCGCTGGGTCGGGCGAATCGGCATGCCGACCACGCTCAACGGCACGGAAATCCGCACGCGCTCTTGCAAGAGCCTCGACGCGGCAATCCTCGCCACCAGCAGCCCGCACTATTTCGATGCCGAGAGTGCCGATGGCTACATGCGGCTGGCCCACGCGGTCGGCGGCAACAAGCGGCAGGGCATGATCGTATATGGCGGCGACTGCTATAATTACGGTCTGCTCGCGGGCGGGCAGATCGACATCGTGTGCGAATCGGGCCTCAAGCTGTTCGACTACGCCGCGCTGGTGCCCGTGGTCGAGGGCGCGGGGGGCACCATGTCCGACTGGCAGGGCAATCCGCTGGATGCGCAAAGCGACGGATCGGTGATCGCGCTGGGCGACCCCGCGCGGCTGGAGGATGTGCTGGAGGCGCTGGCCGGGCACTCCCTCGAGGAGCACTGATGCGGCTTTTCGCGTACGGCGTTCTGAACCGCGAACTGGCGAAGGGCCGCGCGGCGGAGCTGATCGCCCCGCTCGACGAAGGGCGGCCCGCCACGGTGCGCGGCACGCTCTACGGGCTGCGCGGGCCTGATGGCGGGTGGTATCCGATCCTCCTGCCCGATGGCGATGGCGGCACGGTCCACGGGATGCTCCACGATGCACGCGGCGTCGACTGGCCCGCGATGGACGATTTCGAGGATGCGCATGATGGGCCGGGTGCCGAATATGCCCGGCGCGAGCTGGCCGTGACGCTTGGCGACGGGACCGCGACCAGCGGCTTCGCCTATTGCTACGTGCGCGACCTGCCCGGCGATGCCGAGCCGATCCCCGGCGGCCATTTCGGAGCATGGCTGCGCGAGAGCGGGCGCAGCGCGATTCTGGGTCGCGACTAAGTCTCCGATTCCACGGCACTTTGTGGCCACCTTGCGCGTTGGCGGGCCATGACCCAGAAAACGATTTTCATCACCGGTATCGGCAACGGCATCGGCCGTGCGCTCGCCATCCACTATGCCAACAAGGGCTGGCGCGTCGCCGGGCTGGACCCGGACGAGGAAGCGCTCGCTGAACTGCGCGCGGGGCTCGACGGCGATCTGCTGCTGGTCGAAGGCGATGCGGGCAAGGAAGCGCATGTGATCGACACGGCGGACCGGCTGGCCGAATGGCTCGATGGCGCGCCGCTGACCTGTCTGGTCAACAATGCAGGGATAGCCAATCCCTATGCCGGGCCGCTCGAAGACCTGTCGCTGAGCGACTTCCAGAGCTGGATCGACGCCAGCCTGACCGCCGCCTTCCTGTGCAGCCGCTCGCTCCTGCCCTTCCTGCGGCGCGGCGATGGCGGGACGATCGTCAACATCTCCTCCACTCGCGCGGTGATGAGCGAGCCCAATTCCTATGGCTACGCCGCCGCCAAGGGCGGGCTCGACGCGCTGACCCATGCGATGGCCGTCTCGCTCGGCCCGAAGATCCGCGTCAACGCGATCCGCCCCGGCTGGATCGAGACGCGCAACTGGCAGAAGGAATCGCAGCGCGAGAAGATCGAGCATCGCGAGCAGGACAAGGCGCAGCACCCCGCCGGGCGCGTGGGTAACCCGGAGGACATCGCGCAGACGGTCGACTGGCTGATCGGCGCGGGCTTCGTCACCGGGCAGGCGATCAACGTCGATGGTGGCATGACGGTGAAGATGATCTACGAGCACTAGCCATGACGACGGGGGGACATCTCGATCTGACCGGGCGCACGGCGCTGGTCACCGGTGCGGCGCGCGGGCTGGGCAAGGCGATTGCCTTGCGGCTGGCGGAAAACGGGGCGCGGGTGCTGGTCTCGGGCCGTGACGCGGCCGCGCTTGCCGATGTCGGCGGCGGGACGCAGCCGGTGGTGTTCGACCTGGACGACTCGCGCGCCTACGAGGCTGCGCTGCGCGAGGCGGGCGCGATCGACATCCTCGTCAACAATGCCGGGATGCGCGACCGCCGCGCGCTGGCCGATCTGCCGCGCGAGGCGTTCTCCGCGATGCTGGAGACCAACCTTGCCGCGCCCTTCGACCTCGCCCGCAGGATCGCGCCGGGCATGATCGAGCGTGGCTGGGGCCGGATCGTCAATGTCAGCTCGATCGCTGGCCAGATCGCGCGCGGCGATGTGGCCTACACCGCCAGCAAGGGCGGGCTCGACGCGCTGACCCGCGCGCTGGCGGCGGAACTCGGCCCCCACGGGATCACGGTCAATGCGGTTGCGCCGGGCTATTTCGCGACCGAGACCAATGCACAGATGGTCGCGGACGAGGAGATCGCGGCGCATCTCAAACGCCGGACATCACTGGGCCGCTGGGGTCGTCCGGAAGAAATCGCGGGCGCGGTCGCATTCCTCGCCTCGGCGGATGCGGGTTACATCACCGGGCAGGTGCTCGCGGTCGACGGCGGTTACCTCGCCCACTTCTGACTTGCGTTTAGGCTTGCGTTTTTGGGGAGAATCGCTAGATCGCCCGCCTTCACCGACACGTAATTCACCGCCGGTCTGGCTGTAAGGGCTGCCAGGGCTGGTTCGGACGTGTCTCTGTCAAGGAGATGAAAATGCCCAAGATGAAGACCAAGAGCGGTGTGAAGAAGCGCTTCAAGTTCACCGCGACCGGCAAGGTCAAGCACGGTGTCGCCGGCAAGCGCCACCGCCTGATCAGCCACAACGCGAAGTATATCCGTCAGAATCGCGGGACCGACGTGCTCTCCAGCGCAGACGTCGACCACGTGAAAAAGTGGGCCCCCTACGGCCTGAAGTGATCGCTTGAGGGCCAGACGCCCTCGCGCTCCACGAATTTCTGAAAGGATAATACCATGCCTCGCATCAAACGCGGCGTTACCACGCGCCAGAAGCACAAGCGGCTCCTAGACCAGGCCAAGGGCTATCGCGGCCGTCGCAAGAACACGATTCGCGTCGCCCGTCAGGCGGTCGAAAAGGCCGGCCAGTACGCCTATCGCGACCGCAAGGTTAAGAAGCGCAACTTCCGCGCGCTGTGGATCCAGCGCATCAACGCGGCCGTGCGCGCCGAAGGCCTGACCTATTCGCAGTTCATGCACGGCACCAAGCTGGCCGGCATCGAACTCGACCGCAAGGTCATGGCCGACCTCGCCATGAACGAGGAAGCGGCCTTCAAGGCGATCATCAAGCAGGCCAAGGACGCGCTTCCGGCCTGATTGACTGAAGCTGTTTGAAAAGAGGAAGCGCCACCCCACCCGGGTAGGCGCTTTTTCTTTGCGCTTCGCAATTTGCTCGTCATTCCTGCGCAGGCAGGAATCCAACTCCGGACGAGACCATGCGTGAAGCGTTTCAGCCGACAGTCTATCTTCTGGCCTCGCGCCGCAACGGCTCGCTCTATGTCGGCGTGACGTCGGACCTGATGAAACGCATCGCCGAGCACCGCGACGGGTTGATTGAAGGGTTCACGAAAGACTACGGCGTCAGGCGTCTCGTCTGGTTCGAACAGCACGCCACGATGGACGCAGCGATCCTGCGTGAGAAAAGGATCAAAAAATGGAAACGCGAATGGAAGATCAATCTCATTCGCGAGACAAATGCCGACTGGCGCGATCTGGCGGTCGATCTGGGCTTCGCGATGTTGCCACCGATCCCGTCACACCGGCCTTGAACGATGGAGATGGGTTCCTGCCTGCGCAGGAATGACGAGCATGACAGATTCTTCCGAACACGAAGCACAAGTCACCCAGACGCTGGAGCGGCTCCACGCCGCCGACGATCTCGACACGGTCGAGGCGATCCGGGTGGAGGCGCTGGGCAAGCAGGGCTGGCTCAACGCGCTGATGAAGACGCTGGGCAAGATGAGCCCGGAGGAACGCCAGACCGAAGGCCCGCGCCTGCAGGGGATGCGCGCGCGCGTCGCCGACGCGATCGAGGATCGCAAGGCCGTGCTCGAAGCCGCCGCGCTTGAAGCGCGTCTCGCCACCGAAGTGATCGACCTTACGCTGCCCGCGCCCGCCGCGCCGCAGGGCAGCGTGCATCCGGTCAGCCAAGTGATGGACGAGCTCGCGGAAATCTTCGCCGATCTCGGCTTCGCGGTCGCGACCGGGCCGGAGATCGAGGACGAGTGGCACAATTTCACCGCGCTCAACATGGCCGAAACGCACCCCGCCCGCGCGGAAATGGACACGTTCTATTTCCCCGACCGCGATGCGGACGGCAACCGCATGCTGCTGCGCACGCACACCTCGCCGGTGCAGATCCGCACGATGGTGGGTGAGGGTGCTCCGGTGCGGATCATCGCGCCGGGCCGGACCTATCGCAGCGACAGCGACGCGACCCACACGCCGATGTTCCACCAGATCGAAGGGCTCGCGATCGATCGCGACATTCACCTCGGCCATCTCAAGTGGACGCTGGAGACGTTCCTCAAGGCCTTCTTCGAGCGTGACGACATCGTGCTGCGTCTGCGCCCGTCCTACTTCCCCTTCACCGAACCTTCGGTGGAGGTCGATGTCGGCTATTCGAACGAAGGTGGTCGGCGCGTGGTCGGTGGCCACGGCGATGCTGAGGGCCATGCGTGGATGGAACTGCTCGGCAGCGGCATGGTCAACCCCCGGGTGATTGCAGCCGCCGGGCTCGATCCCAATGAATGGCAGGGCTTCGCCTTCGGCTGCGGAATCGATCGCCTCGCCATGCTCAAATACGGAATGAACGACTTGCGCGCCTTCTTCGACGGCGACGCCCGCTGGCTGTCGCATTACGGCTTCTCGCCCTTCGACCAACCGACGCTTTCGGGCGGTGTGGGAGCGCGCGCATGAAGTTCTCTGTCGAATGGCTGAAGTATTTCCTCGAAACCGACGCGTCCGTGCAGGAGATCGCCGACAGGCTGAACGCGATCGGCCACGAGGTCGAGGGGATCGAGGATCCGGCGGAAAAGCTCGCCGGGTTCACCATCGCCGAAGTGCTCACTGCCGGGCCGCATCCCGATGCGGACAAGCTGCAGGTGCTCTCCGTCTCCACCGGTGAAGGCGAGCCTTTGCAGGTCGTGTGCGGTGCGCCCAACGCGCGTGCCGGGATGAAGGGCGTGCTCGGCCAGCCGGGCGCGGTCGTGCCTGCGAACGGCATGGAACTGCGCAAGTCCAAGATTCGCGGCGTCGAATCGAACGGCATGATGTGCTCGGTGCGCGAGCTGGAGCTGGGCGAGGAGCACGACGGGATTATCGAGCTGCCCGCCGATGCGCCGGTTGGCGCGAGCTTTGCCGATTATCACGCCGCCTCGCCGATCATCGACGTGGCGATCACCCCCGACCGGCCCGATTGCATGGGCGTGATGGGCATCGCGCGCGATCTGGCGGCGGCGGGGCTTGGCGTGTTCAAGCCGGTCGAGGCGGACGAGATCGCGGGCGAAGGCGCCTGCCCGGTCGAGATCCGCACCGACGATGCCGAGGGCTGCCCCGCCTTCTACGGCCGCGTGATTCGCGGCGTGAGCAACGGCGCAAGTCCTGAGTGGATGCGACGTCGCCTGAAGGCTGCGGGCCAGCGGCCTATCTCCGCGCTGGTCGACTGCACCAACTACCTGATGCTCGCTTTCGGGCGGCCCGCGCATGTCTATGACCTTGCCAAGCTCAACGGCCCGGTGGTCGCCCGCCGCGCGAAGGACGGCGAGCAGATCGAGGCGCTGAACGAGAAGACCTATACGCTCGACGAAACGATGACCGTGATCGCCGACGATGCCGGCGTTCACGATGTCGCCGGGATCATGGGCGGCGAGCATTCGGGTGCCACCGAAGCCACGACCGATGTGCTGCTCGAAATCGCCTATTTCGACCCGGCGCGGATCGGCGTGACCGGCCGCAAGCTGGGCCTGACGAGCGATGCGCGCACCCGGTTCGAGCGCGGTGTCGATCCCGAGTTCCTCGACGAGGGGCTCGCGATCCTGACCTCGCTGATCGTGAAGACCTGCGGCGGCACTCCGACCGAAGTGGTGCGCGCAGGCCAGCCGCCGGTCGAACCCAAGGTCGTCCAGTTCGACCCGGCGCGCACGGCGAAGCTGGGCGGGGTCGAGGTGCCGGAGGACCGCCAGCGCGCGATCCTGACCGCGCTCGACTTCAAGGTGGGTTCGGACTGGCAGGTCACCTGCCCGCCGCGCCGCCACGACATCGAAGGGCCTGCCGATCTGGTCGAGGAAGTCGTCCGGATCGAAGGGCTCGACAAGGTCGCCAGCGTCCCGCTGACCCGCGCGCCGGGTGTTGCGAAGCCCACCGCCACGCCCGAGCAGCTGGTCCAGCGCAAACTGCGCCGCGCGGCGGCTGCCCGCGGTCTGCACGAAGCGGTAACGTGGAGCTTCCTGCCCGTGCCCGAGGCAGAGCATTTCGCCGAGGGAGCCGACCTGTGGGTGCTCGACAACCCCATCAGCGAAGACCTCAAGGCGATGCGCCCCTCGCTGCTGCCGGGCCTGCTGACCGCGGCCAAGCGCGCGGCAGATCGCGGCGCGGCGGGTGCGCGGCTGTTCGAGATCGGACGACGCTATTTCCGTGGCGAAGGCGGCCATAGCGACGAGCGCGCGACGCTCGGCCTCGTCCTCGCGGGCGAGAAGGCGCCGCGCGGCTGGGCGAATGGCAAGGCGCAGGGTTTCGACGCCTACGACGCTAAGGCAGAGGCGCTCGCGCTGCTCGAAGCGGCGGGCGCTCCGGTCGACAACCTGATGGTGATGGGCGAGCCAGGGCCGCAGTTCCACCCCGGCCAGTCGGCCACGCTGCGGCTCGGGCCGAAGAAGGTGCTTGCCCGCTTCGGCGCGCTGCATCCCGCCACGCTCAAGGCGTTCGACATCGACGGGCCGGTGGTTGCGGCGGAGATCTTCCTCGACGCGATCCCCGCGAAGAAGAACGCCGAGTTTGCGCGTTCGACCTACAGCCCGCCCGCGCTCCAGCCCGTGACGCGCGACTTCGCCTTCCTGGTCGACAGCGCGATGCCGGCCGGCGATCTGGTCAAGGCGGTGCGCGGCGCGGACAAGCAGCGGATCGTCGATGCGCGCATCTTCGACCGGTTCGACGGGCAGGGCGTGCCCGAGGGCAAGACCTCGCTCGCGCTCGAAGTCACGCTCCAGCCGGGCGAGAAGAGCTTCACCGACGAAGAGCTGAAAGCGATTTCCGACGCGGTCGTGAAGGCGGCGGCGAAGACCGGAGCGGAGTTGAGAGCATGAAAACGGCACTGATCACCGGAGCCACCGCAGGGATCGGGCAAGCGACCACGCGGCTGCTCGCCAACAGCGGCTGGCGGATCATCGGCACCGGGCGGCGTCAGGAGCGGCTCGATGCGCTTGGCGAAGAGCTGGGCGCGGATCGCTTCCTCGGCCTCGCCTTCGACATCACCGATGATGCGGCGCGCGACGCGGCGATCGACGGGCTGCCGGAAGACTGGCGCGGGATCGACCTGCTGGTGAACAATGCCGGCCTCGCCAAGGGCCTCAACCCCGCGCAGGAAGCCGATCTCGACGACTGGCAGACCATGATCGACACCAATGTGACCGCGATGGTCCGGCTGACGCGGAAAATGCTCCCCGGCCTGATCGAGCGCAAGGGTGCGCTGGTCAATATCGGCTCGGTCGCGGGCAGCTACGTCTATCCCGGCGGCAATGTCTATGCGGGCTCCAAGGCCTTCGTGAACCACTTCACGCTGGCGATTCGCGCCGATCTGCACGGCACCGGCGTGCGTGTGACCAGCATCGAGCCGGGCATGGTCGAAACCGAATTCACCACCGTGCGCACCGGCAGCCAGGACAAGTCCGACGAGTTCTATTCGGGCGCCCACCCGATGACGGGGGAGGATATTGCCGAGACGATCCGCTGGGTCGCCGAACTGCCCGTGCATCTCAACGTCAACCGGCTGGAGATCATGCCGGTGACGCAGGACTTCGCGGGCTTCCGCGTGGCGCGGGACGAGAACTGACCATCTTGCCGTCACCCCGGACTTGATCCGGGGCCCCGCTTCCCTTTGACCCTCCGCGAAACGGCCTTAGATTCCCGCCTTCGCGGGAATGACGAGAGTTTTCGATGACCTCCGAACGCCGCACCTTCGCGATCATTTCGCACCCCGACGCGGGTAAGACCACGCTGACCGAGAAGCTGCTGCTTCGCGGCGGAGCGATTCACTTGGCGGGCGAGGTCAAGGCGCGCGGCGCCGCGCGGCGGGCGCGTTCGGACTGGATGAGCATCGAGCAGCAGCGCGGTATCTCGGTCACGTCCTCGGTGATGACCTTCGAGCGGAACGGGATCACCTTCAATCTGCTCGACACGCCGGGGCACGAGGATTTCTCCGAAGACACCTACCGCACGCTGACTGCGGTCGATTCGGCGATCATGGTGCTCGACGCGGCAGCGGGTATCGAGGCGCAGACGCTCAAGCTGTTCGAGGTTTGCCGCCTGCGCTCGGTCCCGATCATCACCTTCATCAACAAGATCGACCGCGAAGGGCGCGAGCCGTTCGAGCTGCTCGACGAGATTGCCGAAAAGCTCGCGCTCGACACCGCGCCGATGAGCTGGCCGGTCGGAATGGGCGGGCTGTTCGAAGGCGTCTACGACTTCGAGGAGAACGAGCTGTATCTGCCCGAGGGCGACAGCAAGGAATTCCAGGGCAAGACCGTGAAGGTCGACGGGCCCGAGGACGAGAAGCTGGGCGAGTACCTCAGCGCCGATGGCGTCGCCCGGGTCGCCGAGGAAGGTCTGCTGGCGCGCGAGGGTTACCCCGCATTCGACTTCGAGGCCTATCGCAATGGCGACCTGACGCCGGTCTATTTCGGCTCCGCGCTCAAGGAATTCGGCGTTACCGCGATCATCGATGCGATTGCAAAGTTCGCGCCCGCTCCGCGCCCGCAACCGACCGACGAGGGCGAGATCGCGCCCGACCGCGACGAAGTCACCGGCTTCATCTTCAAGGTGCAGGCCAATATGGACCCCAACCACCGCGACCGGATCGCCTTCATGCGGCAGGTTTCGGGCACCTTCAAACGCGGCATGAAGCTGACGCCGAGCGGCCTCGGCAAGCCGATCGCGGTGCACAGCCCGATCCTCTTCTTCGCGCAGGATCGCGAGATCGCGGACAATGCGTATCCGGGTGACATCATCGGCATCCCCAACCACGGCACGCTGAGAGTGGGCGATACGCTGAGCGAGAAGAACGAGGTGCGCTTCACCGGCCTGCCCAACTTCGCGCCGGAAATCCTGCGCCGCGTGCAGCTGAAGGACCCGACCAAGACCAAGCAATTGCGCAAGGCGCTCGACGATCTGTCCGAAGAGGGCGTGATCCAGGTGTTCTATCCGGAGCTGGGCGCGAACCACATCGTCGGTGTGGTCGGCCAGCTGCAGCTCGAAGTGCTGGTCTCGCGCCTGCAGGCCGAGTACAAGGTCGAAGCCGCGCTCGAGCCCGCACCCTTCGCAACCGCGCGCTGGGTGAAGGGGGACGGCAAGGCGCTCGACGAGTTCGAGAAGTTCAACCGTGCGAACCTCGCAAAGGATCGCGATGGCGACATGGTGTTTCTCGCCAAGAGCCCGTGGGACGTGAACTATCAGGCGGAAAAGAACCCCGACCTGAGGTTCTCCGCGACCAAGGAACGGTGACAACCCGTCACCCCCGCCTGCGCGGGGGTGACGGATCGTTGGGGGTGGGGTAATTCTTGCCCCATGGCCGACTTCTTCGACACGCTGACCGACAAGCACATCGCGATGATCGCGAAGCAGCCGGTGTTCTTCGTCGCCACTGCGGCAGAAGACGCGCGGATCAACCTCAGCCCCAAGGGCTACGACGCGTTTCGCGTGCTCGCGCCGAACAAGGTCGCCTATCTCGACCTTGGCGGATCGGGCAACGAGACGCACGCGCATCTCGCCGCGGATGGCCGCATCACGCTGATGTTCTGCAATTTCGAGCAGCCCGCGCTGATCCTGCGGATCTATGGCCGGGGCTGCCCCGTGCTGCCGCAGGATGCCGAGTGGGAGGCGCTGGCGGCGCATTTCACACTCCTGCCCGGCACGCGGCAGATCTTCGTGATCGATGTCGAGAGCGTGCAGACCTCGTGCGGCTGGGGCGTGCCCTTCATGGCCTACGAGGCGGAGCGGCCGACGCTCAAGAAGGCGCACGCTCAGGCCGATCCTGAGCAATGGGAGGCCAAGATGGCAGGGCGCACGTCGAGCATCGATGGCCTGCCCACCCGCGCCACAGATCGCTATATTGCAGGCACGCCGCTCGACTGATCCGCATCACCCGGCGGGCCGAATCGGCTGCCGGACGAACCAGCGCTTCTGCCGGAAAGCGCGCCATGGTATGGTTAACGCCGACAGCAATGATCGGGAGTGAGCCTCACATGCGTTCGTTGATACTCGCAATTTCGCTTTTCGCAGGTTCTCTCGCCCCGCTGGGGTCCGCCCCTGCTGCGGCCCAGGTGGCGAATGCCGCCGCAGCCGATCCATTGCCCGCCGACTTCCATGGCAAGGTCCAGTACTTCGGCAATCACAGCGGCGAAGTGGTCGCGACCGTGCCCGGCACGCCCCGGCGCACCGATACCAAGTGCCCCAAGCGCGAAGGCGGCTGCCCCGAACTGATCGGTGGCAGCTTCCAGGCCGAACTCGAATTCGACGGCGACATCGTGAAGGGCGAGTATCGCGGAACCGGGGGCATGCGCCCCTCAAGCCTGATCGGCCGCCGCAACGGTGCCAATTGCCGCCTGTTCGACACTGCCGACGGATCGGTGTGGAATGGCCGCTGCGATCGCGAGGCCTTTGTCGGCACGGTGCGCAGCGTGGCCAACGCGCCCGAGCAGATCGACCTCGCGTTCGAAGCCGTGGGCGTCAACGCGGTCGACTTCTTCGAGCAGGAGCGCACGCGCGAGCTGATCGCCGCGTACGAGCGCTTCGGCGGCATCGCCTTCGGCGAGGGGGCGGGCGAAGCGCGGCTCGATGCGCTGTTGCGGCTCAACAGCTATTTCGTGCCGGAGGGGCAAGGCTACCGCCCCGGCACGCTGCGCAATGTCGAGCGTCAGAGCGAGAAGAAGAACAGCCCGGATTACGCGGTCTACGGGGAGTACAACACGATCGACGGGGCCCGGGCATGGGCGCGCGCACGGTTCGATTACAACCGCTTCGTGTGTCTGGAGACCTCGATCGAGCCGGGCACGTGCCGCCCGATCGACCCGACCCCGCCGCCGTTGGAGACCGGCGGTGACTTCTTCGCCGAGCTTGGCCTGCCCCGGCTCACGCCGCAGGCAGTGGGCGAGGCACAGGGGCTCTGACGGGCTGCCTCCAGTGGGAAGGCGGCGCTAGCCGGCTTTCTCTGCCTGAATTACGAAGTCCGCACACCGCTCCCCGATCATGATCGAGGGGGCGTTGGTGTTGCCCGAGACCAGCTTGGGCATGATCGAGGCATCGGCGATCCACAGCCCTTCGATCCCGCGCGCTTTCAGCGCCGGGTCGACCACCGCTTCCTCGTCCGAGCCCATCCGGCAGGTGCCGACCGGGTGATAGACCGTGTCCGCGCGGCTGCGAATCATCGCGTCGAGCGCGGCATCGTCGGTAAGGTCGACCGGATGGCGATCAGTCAGCCCGTAATCGGCCAGCGGCGCGGTCTCGGCAATCCGGTGCGACAGGCGCACGCCTTCGCGCAGCACCGCCATATCGCGCTCGTCGTCGAGGAAGTTGGGATCGATCGCGGGGGCATCGGCCGCGTCGGGGCTGGTGAGGCGCACCGTGCCGCGGCTTTCGGGGCGCAGCACGCAGGCGTGCAACGAGACTCCGTGGCCGTTCACCTTCTCGCGCCCGTGATCCTCCAGCATGGCGGGGACGAAGTGCCACTGCACGTCGGGCGCTGGGGCATCGGGCATCACGGTCCAGAATCCGCCCGCCTCGGCATAGGGGGTGGTCATCACCCCGGTGCGCTTGCGCCGGTGTTCGAGGATCGCGCCGAGCATCCGCAGCGTGCCTTCGCGGCTGTTGCCAATCGGCACGCGGCTCTCGCTCTCCCAGCTCGACACGTAGTCGATATGGTCCTGCAGGTTGCTGCCCACCGCCGGGCGATCGAGCGCGACCTCGATCCCCATCGCGTTCAGATGGCGGCCCGGGCCGATCCCCGACAGCATCAGGATTTGCGGCGAGTTGAACGCGCCCGCCGACAGGATCACCCCGCGCCGCGCGTTGAGATATTCGCGGTGCTTGCCCTTGCGGACCATGACGCCGGTCACCCGGCCATTCTCGATCACCAGTTTCTCGACCAGAGTCTTGGTGCGGATATCGAGATTGGGCTGGTTGCGGATCGGTTCGACATAGGCGCGGCTGGCGGACCAGCGCTCGCCCTTGCGCTGCGTCACCTGATAGATGCCGAAGCCGGCCTGTTTCTCGCCGTTGAAATCGTCGCGTTCGGGATACTGGAGCGAGGCGGCGCTTGCCACGAAGGCGCGGCTGGTCTCGTTGGTCCAGCGCTGGTCCGATACGAACAGCGGGCCGCCTGCGCCGTGATATTCATCCTCTCCGCGCTCGTTCGCCTCGGCCTTTTTGAACCACGGCAGCACTTCGTCGTAGGCCCAGCCATCGCAGCCCATCGCGGCCCAGTTGTCGTAGTCCCACGCATTGCCGCGGATATAGATCATCGCATTGATCGCGCTGGAGCCGCCCAGCCCCTTGCCGCGCGGTTGAAACCCGGTGCGCCCGCCCAGCCCCTTCTGCGGGACGGTTTCATAGCGGTAGTTCTGGCTGCCGCTGAGGAAGGGCATCATGCCGGGCGTCTTGACGCGGAAGTCGTTGTTCCGCCCACCCGCCTCGATCAGGCATACGCTGCGATGGCCGTCCACCGCCAGCCGCCCGGTGACCGCGCTCCCCGCACTGCCGCCGCCGATGACGATATAGTCGTATTGGTTCATGCGCCCGTCCTCTCTCGTGTACGGAATATTCTCTCCGTTTACGGAAAGGTTAGGCTGCGCGGCGTGGCCCCGCAATCGGCTTTTGCGGCTCGTCCTGCGTCGTCTCGACCGGCGCGGCGTCTGCACGCTGGTGCTGCTCCTGCCAGCGAGCGCGGATCATATCGGATGTCTCGCGGCTGCCGTCGTGGCTCCAGCCCGGTTCGCGCAGCAGGTAGGAAAGCTTGTGCTTCCAGGGGCTGCGCCAGATGTCGCCCAGCATCCCGATCCATTCGTGAAACACCGCCCACAGCAGGTTGAAGCTGCCCAGCTGCTTCACGATGCCGTAGCGGATCGGTTCTTCGGCATGCGGACGCTCCGCCTCGAAAGTGCCGAACAGCCTGTCCCACACGATGAACACGCCCGCGTAATTGCGGTCGAGATAGCGCGGGTTGGTCGCGTGGTGCACGCGGTGGTGGCTGGGCGTGTTCATCACCGCCTCGAACCAGCGCGGCATGCGGTCGATCGCCTCGGTGTGGATCCAGAACTGGTAGATCAGGTTGAACCCGCCGCAGATCGCGATCATCGCCGGATGGAAGCCGAGCAGCACCAGCGGCAGCGCGAAGACGAAGCCCAGCGTGAACGCGCCGGTCCAGGTCTGCCGCAGCGCGGTGGAGAGGTTGTAGTGCTGGCTGGAATGGTGGTTCACATGGCTCGCCCAGAACCACCGGCTGCGGTGGCCGAAGCGATGGACCCAGTAATATTTGAGGTCGTCGAGCACGAAGCACAAAGGCCACGCCCACCATTCCCAGCCGATGGTGAAGAAGCGCACCTCGTAGGCGGCGAGGAAAACCGCCAGCGCCAGCCCGCCCAGCAGCAATCCCGCGACCGTACTGCCGAGCCCGAACGCGAGGCTGACCAGCGTATCCTTCGGCTCGTAGGAATGCGGCGCTTTGAACCGCGCCCACAGCATCTCTGCCAGAACGAGCAGGACGAAGCCGGGAATGGCGTAATCGACGGGAGAGAAGTCAGGCATGGTCTACCCTTCCTAGCGCCTCGATGCGCGAGGCCCAAGCCTGCGCCTTGGGGCCGAGATCCAGCACTACCGGGCCATAGCGGCGGTCGCGCGGCACGATGGTGAGGATATCGCCTTCACTGTGCGCGGGTGTGCCCGGCTCCAGCACGCGCGCGGCGAAGTGGGTGCCATGGCGGCGCAGCACCATGATCCGCCCGGCCGAATCGGCGAGGATCGCTGCCGCGCCGTCGCGTCCGACCGCAGCTTCGCCGGGATCGAACGCGCTATCCGCCTCGCGGGCGAGGGTGAGAGCCCGCTCGGCGGTATCGATGGTGCGCGGCTGGCCGAGCTTGAGCGCCCACGCGATTCCGGCCAGCACCAGAATCGCGAGCAGCGATCCGCCCAGTTGGAGAAGCTGAGTGTCCATCGGCGCTCAATCGCTCCCGCCGGGGGGCGGGCCGAATCGCCCCCTTGCGGTGCGCGCTGGGCGTCCTGCCAAGTCTATCGAGCGCATTGGCTCCTCCATCGCGCGCAAGACATGCAGGCTCTCCCGAAGCCGCGCAAGCCTTCGAAATTGTCATAAACTTGCGGAATCAAGTATCCTATTGCGAATTGGTTCGCGCCCGCGCGCATTCTGCGATAAGGGTGGGGCCAGTTGGTGGGGGACTGGCGGCAGGAACGTCGATCGTTTGCCACTCCAGCAATGCCGGGAGGCGGCCGTCTGCGCCTTTACGGGATTTCGTTTTGCGGGCGGGTGGAAGTAGCAAGGTTTTTGGCGAGTTATGGGTTACGATAAAGGGCGTCGTCGCGGGCGCGACAAGCGGGACAACATCGGAGAAGACGGTTTCGAGCCGTTTCCCGGCGGTGATTTCGGCGGCGGTTTCCAGGATCGCGGCGGATTCGACGATCGCGGTGGCGGCTACCAGGATCGCGGCGGTTTTCAGGACCGTGGCGGGTTCCAGGATCGCGGTGGCTTCCAGGATCGGAGCGGCGGCGGCGGTGGCCGTGGCGGCTTCGGCGGCGGTGGTCCGCGTGGCGGCGGCGGTGGTGGCGGCTTCAACCGCATGCCCGCACAGGTCGTCGGCACCGGCAAGGGCCAGGTGAAATTCTTCAACGGCCAGAAGGGCTTCGGCTTCATCCAGCAGGAAGCCGGCGGAGACGACGTGTTCGTGCACATTAGTGCCGTCGAACGCGCCGGTCTCGAAGGTCTGGCCGAAGGGCAGGAGCTCGAATTCAACCTGGTCGATCGTGGCGGCAAGATTTCCGCGCAGGATCTGCAGGTCGTGGGCGACGTGATCCCCGTGACCGGTGGCGGCGCTGCTGCGCCGCGCGATGGCGGCCCCGGTGCCGCCGGCGGTGCTCCGCGGCGCGAGCTGACCGGTGAAAAGGCGACCGGCACGGTCAAGTTCTTCAATTCGATGAAGGGCTTCGGCTTCCTGGTGCGCGACGACGGCCAGCCCGATGCCTTCGTGCACATCAGCGCGGTCGAGCGCTCGGGCCTGTCGCAGATCAACGAGGGCGAACGCTACGAGTTCGATCTCGAAGTCGACCGACGAGGCAAGTATTCGGCGGTCAACCTCGTTCCCGTACAGGAATGAGGCGCGCGCCGACCCGGGTCATGCTCACCAGTTTGACCCGGCCCGGCTGACGCAATAGATCGCCGGTCATTCGCGAATGGCGGTTCCCTCGCGGGGCCGCCATTTGTCGTTCACCGTTTTGAATTTCCCGGAGTTGCCATGTCGATCCCCGCCCTGATGCCCGTCTATCCCCGTTGCGACGTCCGCCCCGTGAAGGGCGAACACTGCCATTTGATCGACGAAGACGGCACGCGCTATCTCGACTTTGCCAGCGGCATCGCGGTCAACCTGCTCGGCCACAGCCACGAAGGGCTGATCGGCGCGATCCAGAAGCAAGCCGAGACGCTGATGCACGTCTCCAACCTCTACGGCAGTCCGCATCAGGAAAAGCTGGCGCAGATGCTGGTCGACGCGAGTTTCGCCGATACGGTGTTCTTCACCAATTCGGGCGCCGAGGCGGTCGAATGCGCGATCAAGACCGCGCGCGCGTTCCACCAGCACGAGGATGGCGACCCCGCCCGGACCGAGCTGATCACTTTCACCAGCGCGTTCCACGGGCGCACGATGGCGACGATCAGCGCCAGCAACCAGGCCAAGATGCACCACGGCTTCCTGCCGCTGCTGCAGGGCTTCAAATATTGCGAGTTCGACGATCTGGCCGCTGCGAAGGCCGCGATCGGCCCGCAGACCGCCGGCTTCCTGGTCGAACCGATCCAAGGCGAGGGGGGCATCCGCCCCGCCAGCCAGGAGTTCATGCAGGGTCTGCGCGATCTGGCCGACGAACACGGCCTGATGCTGGTGCTGGACGAGGTCCAGTGCGGCGTCGCGCGCACGGGCAAGTTCTACGCGCACGAGCTCTACGGCGTGAAGCCGGACATCGTGGCGAGCGCGAAGGGCATCGGCGGCGGTTTCCCGCTGGGCGCCTGCCTTGCGACCGAACATGCCGCCCGCGGGATGACCTTCGGCACCCACGGCTCCACCTACGGCGGCAACCCGCTCGCCATGGCGGCGGGCGTCGCGGTGATGGAAGCGGTCGCCAACGACGAATTCCTTGCGGGCGTGCGCGACAAGGGCGCGCGGCTGAAGGCGCGGCTGGAACAGTTCATCGGCAATTATCCCGACCTGTTCGAACTGGTCCGCGGCGAAGGCCTGATGCTCGGCATCAAGATGAAGGTCGAAAGTCGCCCGTTCTTCCAGCACCTGCGCGACAAGCACCAGTTGCTGACCGTGGCGGCAGGCGACAACACGCTGCGCGTGCTTCCGCCGCTGGTGGTGGGCGATGCGGAGATCGACGAGTTCTTCGACAAGCTGTCTGCCGGTGCGGCGGACTACGAAGTGCCGGACGCCAGCTGATGGGCGCGCGGCATTTCCTCGACCTCTCGGACGCAGGCGGCGATGCCCTCGCCGCGATGCTGAACGACGCGATCGACCGCAAGGGTGCGCGCAAGTCCTGGCCCAAGGGCAAGGCGGACGCCGATGCACCGCTGGCGGGCCATGTGCTGGCGATGATCTTCGAGAAAAGCTCGACCCGCACGCGGGTCAGCTTCGACATCGCGATGCGCCAGCTCGGCGGCAGTGCGATCGTGATGGAGAGCGGCTCGATGCAGCTCGGCCGCGGCGAGAGCATCGCCGATACCGCGCGCGTGCTCAGCCGGATGGTCGATGCGATCATGATCCGGACCGACGATCACGCCAAGGTCGAGGAAATGGCCCGCCATGCCAGCGTGCCGGTGATCAACGGGCTGACCGACGCGTCGCACCCGTGCCAGATCGTGGCCGATCTGCTGACCATCATCGAACACGGCAAGGCGCTGCCGGGGCTGGAACTGGCCTGGCTGGGCGATGGCAACAACGTGCTCCACTCGATCCTCGAGGCCGCTGGCATCTTCAAGTTCAACGTGCGTGTTGCCACGCCAGCAGGTTTCGAGCCCGAGGCGGCGTTCGTCGAAGCGGCCCGCGCGGGCGGCGCGACGATCACGCTGACGCAGGATGCGCAGGCCGCCGCGAGGGACGCGGACGTGATCGTCACCGATACCTGGGTCTCGATGGGGCAGGAAAACGCCGCGAGCAAGATCGCCGCGATGCAGCCTTTCCAGGTCAACGACGCGCTGATGGCGCTGGCCAAGCCGGAGGCGGATTTCCTCCACTGCCTGCCTGCGCATGTCGGCGACGAGGTGACGCAAAGCGTGATCGAAGGGCCGCAAAGCCGCGTGTTCGATGAGGCGGAAAACCGCATCCATGCACAGAAATCCGTGCTTCTCTGGGCTTTCGGCAAGCTCTGAATCGCAGGGGGTCTTGGGGAGACGGCGGGCGTTCTTATATAGCCCGCCGTGACCGATACTCTCCCAACAAGCGAAACCTTCTCCGACCACCTGCTGGGCGCGTCGATCCCCTCGCGGGATACGCGCCTGCGACTCGTGCGGCTCGACCGCACGCTCGACGAAATCCTCGCCGCGCACGACTATCCCCCCGTGATCCGCAACCTGCTCGCCGAAGCGCTGGTGGTTGCCGCGCTGGTCGGTGCGCTGATCGACGAGGATGACGAAGAGAGCGCAGAGGGCGAAGGCGGCGGCCAGATGACCATGCAGGCCCAGACCGAGGCGGGCATCGTCAAGCTACTGGTCTGCGACTTCCGCCAGGGCGCGGTGCGCGGCTATGCCGATTTCGACGCCGAGGCGCTGGCCAAGCTGGGTGCCAATCCCTCGCTCCCGGCGCTGTTCGGCAAGGGCTATCTCGCGATCACCTTCGACGTGCCCAAGCGTGGCGGGCGCTATCAGGGGATCGTGCCGCTGGAGGGCGAAAGCCTCTCCGCTGCATGCGAGAGCTATTTCCTGCAGTCCGAACAGGTCCCCACGCTGGTGCGCGTCGCGGTGAAGACCGAAGGCGAGCACACGTTGGCAGCAGGCCTGCTTGCACAGCATCTGCCCGATGGCGAGGTCGGGCGCGAGCGGCTGCATGTGCGCCTTTCCCACCCGCACTGGGAGCATGTCGAGACGATGGCAGGCTCGATCCGGCACGAGGAGCTGCTCGACGAGGCGCTCCCACTCGAAGCGCTGGTCTGGCGGCTGTTCCACGAAGAAGACGAGGTGCGTGTCTTTCAGGGAAAGCCGCTGACACGCGGTTGCCGATGCAGTGTCGAACACTACGAATCGATCATTCGTCGATTCTCTCAGGAAGACAGGGCCGAAATGCGCAATGAAGCGGGTGACATTCTGGTCGATTGCGCGTTCTGTTCGCGAATTTTCACAATCGACGCCTAGCGGCGTTCATCTCCGGTGTGGGTGAAATCGTGTATAGATACGTTTCTACTTTAACAGAATCGCCGAATTTGAAGGGGATAGGGCAATGACGAGACGCGGGATCACCATCTCCCTTGCGCTCGCCCTCGCGGGGGGCGTTGGCCTTGCCGCGCCGCTTGCCGCGCAGGGCGGCTCGACCACCCTGTTCGGCAAGCTTCATCTCGGCACGTGGGAAATCCGCGAGCGGGGCGAAGGCGCGAGCACGCGGCGGATCTGTCTCCGGCGTGAAAGCGATCTGGTCCAGCTGCGCCATCGCGGGATGCGCTGCAGCCGCAATGTGATCAACGACAATGGGGTCAGCGCGACCGTCCATTACAGCTGCAACGGCAATGGTTATGGCCAGACCGATATTCGCTGGGAATCGCCCGCGCTGATCCAGCTGCGGACCACGGGAATCGAACGCGGTTCGCCCTTCTCGTTCGAGGCCGAGGGCCGGCGGGTGGGCGACTGCAAGTGATCCGCGTGCGCTGTTCGGGCTTGCGGATCGATCGCGCAAGCCGCTAGCGCGGA
The DNA here is from genome assembly GCF_019857185.1 of Alteriqipengyuania abyssalis. GTDB lineage: Bacteria > Pseudomonadota > Alphaproteobacteria > Sphingomonadales > Sphingomonadaceae > Alteriqipengyuania > Alteriqipengyuania abyssalis. The sequence goes on from NZ_JAHWXP010000002.1 coordinate 382,067, forward strand.
GCCCATGACGGGCAAAAATCCTGACACCATCGCCGCCGCCCTGCTTTCGGGTGGGCTCGACTCCATGGTTGCCGCCGCTCTGGCGCGCGAGCGTGGGCACGAAGTCCACGCGCTGACGATCGATTACGGCCAGCGCCACGTGCGCGAGATCGAGGCCGCGCGCAAAATCGCCAAGGCGCTGGGGCTTGCGAGCCATCGTGAAATCACGCTCGACCTGCGCAAGTTCGGCGGATCGGCGCTGACCGCCGATATCGACGTACCCAAGGACGGCGTCGATGGCACGATCCCTGTCACCTATGTGCCAGCCCGCAACCTCGTATTCCTCGCGCTGACCACCGCCTTTGCCGAGAGCATCGGCGCAGGCCGGATCGTGATCGGGGTCAATGCGCTCGACTATTCGGGCTATCCGGACTGTCGCCCCGAATTCATCGCCAGCTTCGCCGAAACGGCCCGGCTGGGCACAAAGGCGGGGATCGAAGGCGGCGGTTTCGCGATCGACGCTCCGCTTCAGTTCCTCGGCAAGGCCGAGATTGCGAGCGAGGCGAACCGGCTTGGGCTCGATACCGCACTCAGCTGGTCGTGTTACGACCCGAGAGGGGATGGCCTGCCGTGCGGATTGTGCGATAGCTGTCGTCTGCGCCGCAAGGGTTTTGCCGATGCGGGGCTGACCGACGGGCTGACTTACCCGGCGGATACATAAGAAAAACGACGAGGGGGATGAATGGACGCGACGGACAAGCCCGCATCGGCACCAGATGCCAAGGTGCCCGCCTATAGCTGGTACGCGCTCAGCGTGCTGGTGCTGGTTTACGTGCTCAACTTCGTCGATCGCCAGATCCTCTCGATCCTTGCGAACGACATCAAGGCGGATCTGGGCGTCGACGACGCGTTTCTGGGCTTCCTCTACGGCACCGCCTTTGCGATCTTCTACGCGCTTTTCGGCATTCCGCTGGGCAAGCTGGCAGACAGCTGGCACCGCGTCAGGCTGATGACGATCGGTCTGGGCCTGTGGTCGCTGATGACCGCGGCGTCCGGCTTTGCGAAGAATGCGGCCATGCTGTCCGGCGCGCGCGTCGGGGTCGGGATTGGCGAGGCGACGGCGAGCCCGTCCGCCTATTCGCTGATTTCGGACTGGTTCCCCGCGCGCCTTCGCGCCACCGCGCTCGCGATCTATTCCTCGGGCCTGTATGTCGGCGGCGGTATCTCCCTGGTGATCGGCGCGCTGGTGGTCGAGAACTGGAACGCGGCTTACCCCAATGGCGGCCCGCTGGGCCTCGCCGGGTGGCAGGCAGCCTTCATCGCGGTCGGCCTGCCTGGCCTTCTGCTCGCGATCTGGGTCTTCACGCTGAAAGAGCCGGTGCGCGGCCTGATCGACGGAATGCCGTCGGAACCGGTCGAGAAGCCGTGGCGCGGCTTCGTCGAGGAGCTGCTGCAGATTATCCCGCCGTTCACGATTCTGGGGGCCGCGCGGCGCAGCCCGACGGCTCTGGCGATCAATCTCGTCGGGCTGGTCGGTTTCTTTACCGCCGCTTGGCTGATCACCCTACTGGCGGAGACGGGACAAGGCTTCATCATGGGGGGAATGGGCTTCGACCTGGCGATCTCGGATCAGTGGTTCCTGCTGGCGGTCGGCTATTACGCGATCTTCAGCTGGGCGAGCGCGCTGCGTTCGCGCGATCCACAGACCTTCGCGCTGACTTGGGGTTCGCCTGCCTTTCTGTGCACCATTCTGGGATACGGCACGGTCGCCTTCATCTCCTACGCCACGTCCTATTGGGGCGCGCCCTACGGCGAACGGGTGTTCGAAATTTCCAAGAGCGAGCTGGGCCTGCTGCTGGGGGCGCCGGCAGCCGTGACCGGGTTCCTCGGGGTCATCGCCGGCGGCCGGATGGCAGACTGGCTGTTCACCAAGCTGCCGGGCGGGCGGCTCTATGTCGTGCTCTTCGGCCTGCTTGCGCCGGTGCCGGTGGTGTGGGTGATGTTTACTACCGACAGCAAAGCGCTCTTCCTGGTGCTAGCGGCGGTTGCTCAGCTGTTCGCGTCGAGCGCGCTTGGCGCCGCCGCCGCGACCAGCCAGTCGCTGGTACTGCCCCGTATGCGCGGGGTGGCGACGGCCACGTTCTTCCTGGCGACGACGCTGGTCGGGCTCGCGCTCGGGCCGTATCTCGCCGGGCTTGTTTCGTCCAAGGCGGATGGCGATCTAGGCCTGGGTATGCTGAGCACCCTGTGGGTCGCGCCGATTGGGCTCGTCCTCCTGGTGGCGGCGCTCAAGCTGGTCCCGGCTGCGCAGGAGCGCGTGCTCGCAGCGGGTCAGTCCGAAGCCTGAAAATCCAGTAAGTGAGGCGTTGGGGCGGGGCCGCTGGCCTCGCCCCTTTGCTTATCAGGCCTGTTCGAGAACGCCGCAGCGCACGCGCGAACCGGCATTGCCCGACGGGTCCGTACGCCCGTCGTCTGCGTCCGCGTGGATGACCACGGCGGTCCCGTCAGCATCGAAGATCTGGTCGATCACGTAAGTGCGCGTGCCGTCGAGCGGCACCTGCACACTGGCGGTGCCGTTCGCTGCCACCACGAGGTTGGGCAGATCGCCCAGATGGCTGCCGTCATTATCGAGCAGGCCATGGCCCTTGTTCGCGGGATTGAGGTGCCCGCCTGCCGACTTGAAGTCGGGCAGGGCGCAGCGCCCGGTCGTGTGGAGGTGGAAGCCGTGCTCGCCCGGGGTCAGCCCCTCGACCGTGACGGCCAGCTCCGCGCGGTGCCCGACACCCAGCAGACGCGCTTCGCCCGTGGGATTGCCGTCGGTGTCGAGCAGGGTGGCGGTGGCAAGCGTCTCTTCGCTGGGCGTTGGCGTTGTCGCGCAGGCAGCGAGCGCGGCGGCGCAGGTGAGCCCCACAGCGGTCGGGGCAACGCGGGCGAACTTGGAAAGGCGTGTCATGACAGGTGATCTCCTCCGTTTTCACCTGCCCAACGAAGAAGGGGCCGGATTGCTCCGGCCCCTTCCAGTGTTTCGTAGCGGAAGTCCGCTCGATTACATGCCCGAACCCGGACCGTAGGTGATTTCCACGCGACGGTTCTGCAGTTCGCGGACACCGTCGGCGGTCGGAACGCGGGGGTTCGCTTCACCGAAGGCTTCGCTGCTGATGCGAGCGTCGGGGATGCCACGGCCGGTCATGTACGAACGGACCGAAGCGTTACGACGTGCCGCGAGGCCGAGGTTGTACTGAACGGTACCCGAACGGTCGGTGTAACCGGCCAGCATGACCGAGGCGTTGCCGCAGTTCTGGTAAGCCGAGATCGCGTTGTTGAGAACCGAGGCCGCTTCCGGAGTGATGTCCGAACGATCCCAGTTGAAGAACACGATGTACGGGCCCGTGTTGCACGTCACCTGCGGCGGGGGCGGCGGCGGCGGCGGCGGCGGCGGCGGTGCCGGCGGTTCGCCGAAGTTGTAGGTCACCGTGCCCATCAGCGAGTGCGAGCGCAGGCGGCCTTCGAGTACGTCACCAAGACGATCGACCATTTCGATGTTCTGGGCGTTGAAGAAGCGATACTTCAGGCCGACATCGATGCGATCGGTCACCGGAGCGCGAACGCCCGCGAGGATCTGCCAAGCAAAACCGGTGTCCGAATCGTCGAGACCCGGCGCGCCGTTGGTGTTGATGGTCGTCTGGACCTTGGTCCGGGCGACACCGACACCGCCACCGACGAAGCCCTGCAGGCCGTCATCGGGACCGAAGTCGGCCAGGCCGTTGACCATGAAGCTCAGCGAGTTGACGTAGCCGTTCGCAGGGAACTGGCCTGCGGCTGCGAGGCGCGTACCGGCACCGGCCGGGAAGCCGAGCGTGCCGACGATGAGCTGGTCGGCGTCGGCTTCACGGTAGCTCGCTTCGGCTTCGATCCGGACGGGGCCGAAATCGTAACCAACGAGACCGCCGAAGTCGTAGCCGGCGTCGTAATCTTGGGTGAGCTGGTCTTCGACGCCATTGACGTCGAAGTCGAGGTCTTCGACCAGCATCGGACCGCCTTCAACCTGCACGTACCATTGGCTGTCACGTGCAAGTGCCGGCGATGCGAGCATCGTCGAAGCCATCGCCATTCCGATGACGATATTGCGCATTACTGTAATTCCCCTTTGTAATGATTGGGAGCCACCAGGAGGCCCCCACTTAACTTTTCCCCAGTTCCGAGGCAAGCAGACAGGCCTTCGTTTCCGTAAAGCGAAGACACTGTTGCAAGTTTGCCTCATCAGCGAGAGCGTCTTTTGATGGAAGCCGGGATCAATCCCTGTTCCTCCCGGCCCGCCAACGCTTCGTCAAACCGGCGGTTCCCGGCGGCGCTCTCAAATCCCCAGGCCAGAGGCGCGAAGTTGCACGATCAGTTCCGCGATCGCGGAGCGCGCTTCCGTGTCGATCGTTGCACCGCCAGTGGGGATTGTGGGCAACGCGACCGTCTGCCAGCCATCGCGCCAATGACGCAAGCCGCCCAGCGCGCGGTCGAACACCACGGTGCCTTCCCAAGGGTGTGCGTATATCCATCTGCCTGCGATCCGGAACGCGAGCGCGCCATCGCGCCCCGTCCACTCGCCCTGCGCTTCCGCACCCACGATCCAGCCGGCTCCTTCAGCGGGCTCCGCCGGAGGATTTTCCGCCTCGCCCTCCACCACGGGGCGCAGCAGCGCGTCGATCCGCGCAAGTGCCTCGTTAACGGTTGCTTCCTTCTGCGCCTGGGCGACGAACAGGAAGGGCAGATCATTGCGCGGCGATCGCGCTGCGAATTCCGGCGGAATGGACATCAATTGGTCTCCTGGGATGAGGCAGTGGGAAGACGAACGGGGTGCGACAGGCCGCGGGCGCCGATCTGGCGAACCCACAGCACCGCTGCCGGATGAAGTGCGCGCCAGTCCGCCCATTGGGTTTGGGTCAGGGAGAAGCCTGGCCCGCTCACCTCCCACAGCGCATGTGGCGCTTCGAGCGGACCGAGGCCGACCTGATAGGCTTCGCGCTCCTCGACCAGCGGCATGTCCACCCCGTCCTCCCAGCGCCAGCCCCCACGTGTCCTGCGCACCCAGATCCACACCGGATCGCCCGCCTCCGTGAGCCCGGCACGCGGGTGTACAGGGGGCAGCGGGCGCTGCGTGACGCCGGCGGAGACAAGCGCGGCGTAGACCGGCCCGGTCGAGCCGACACCGGGAAGCGCAGCGATTTCCACGTGATCCTGCGCCGGGAGCGCGACCAGCCGGTGGTCGATCAGGATCGCGGCAGTGCCCGGCGCATGGCCCGCAGCCGCGTGATGCTCGGTCCCCGCTCGACCGCGCAGCAGGCCGGTCAAGCGCCAGCGCGCATCGCCGAGCGGCTCGGCATGGCGGAACTGGAGCACTTCCTCGCCCAGCAGCAGGCGGTTCGCGCCGCCCAGCAGCGCGGGCATGTCGACCGATTGCAGCTGCATGCCGGCCGAGGCCAACGAGATCTCCAGCGTGGCCTCCGCCTCGAACAGCAGGCTGGGGGAGGGGGCGAGCGGCGAGAGGCTGGCACCCTGCACCGTGTCGCCACGGCCTACCTGCCCGAGCGGAAGCAGCGCGTCGCCGTCCACCGCCGACAGCGCGATCGGGCTGCGCGTGCCCCCCATGCTGAGCGCGGCGTAGCGTTGCGGCGTCGCCGGATCGCCCGATCCGTCCCACGGCAGCTCGACATAGCGAAGCACGAGCTCGCCCGGGACGTCGTCGAGCGGGGGCGGGCCGGAGCCCGGATCGGCAACCGACTGCCCCGCAGGGAGCCGCGCGATCCGCTCCAGCCCCAGGTCGATCCCGTCGGCGTGCCATTCCCAGCTGGTCACGCGCCAGACATCGCCGTGGCTCGCGCGCGTCACCACGGCCCCCGGCACGATTCCCGCCGCAGGCTCTGCGATCCGCCATTCGAGATTGTCGCGTGCGGTGAGAGCGCGGCGGTGCAGCGCGGTGATCCGTCCCTGTGCGTCCGGTGCGGCAAAGGCTCCGGGGAACTCGATCTGCCCGCTCGCCCCGCCGACGCCCGGCGCACGCTGGAGCGAGGGCTGGTAGTCGCGCGCGGGATCGTAATAGCGCAAGGCCGCTGGCACCTCGCGCGTGGATGCGTCGCGGCGCACGCGTGGCTCGGCACGATTCTCTGCGTCGAGGCGACCGACCACCGGCGGCGGCAGCGCGATCGGCTCGCGGGCCTCCACCGGCGACAGGGATAGGCCCGTGGCGGTCGCGCCAAGCGTCAGTGGGAAAACCTGTGCCACATGCGCCAGCAGGTCCGCGCGCGACCCGCCCTGATCGGCAAAGCCCCGCAAACCCGTCAGCGGGACACCCGCTCCAGCCGCAAGCGGTATGTTTTCAAGCAGGTCGATGACATCGAGCGTGCCGTCGGGCGCGATCACCTCGAAACTGAGCGCTGGGATACGATTGCCGAAGCTGGCCAGTTCCAGATCCTCGAACACGATGTAGGCGAGGTCGCGGAATGCACAGCCTTGCGCGCCCTTGTCGGCGGCGATCAGCGGATCGACTTCGTCGTCTCCGGTCCCCTCGTGCAGCCGCATCGTCCCGCCGACCTTCAGGTCGCCCGCGCTCCCGCGCAGCAATGCACCGTCCGCCCAGATTCGCCCGATTGCGGCGACCGGGCGGCTCGACAGCGCGACTGCGAAGGAGATCGCGTAGCTGTAGGTGGTGGTCTTCGGCTGCCCCTTGCCGCCGCTCGTCTGACTGCTTTCGACCAGTTCGGTCGCCCAGATGATCGCGCCGGGCACGCGCATCGTGCCGAACACGCGCGGCACCGGCTGGCCGTAACTGGAGGTGGACACCGCCAGCTCGGTCAGGCGCGGGCCTTGGCGGGTCGGCGTGCCGATCACCGCGCTGTCGACCACGCGGCCCAGCACCGCCCCGATCGCCCCGCCGATCGGCCCGCCGAGCGCGGTGCCGACCGTGGACAGGATCAGCGTTGCCCTGATGTCTCTCCTTGCGGATCGGAGGCGGCTCGCCAGCAGGCGAGCACGCGCCAGTGATAGGGCAGCGGGCTTTCGACGACCCGGCGAAGCCCGGCGTGGGCGTGGACGATCCGGTGCCGGTCTACGGCGACCGCCGCATGGACCTGCGCCGGACCGGTCTCCAGAAGCAGGACGTCGCCCGCGCGGCGTGGCCCGCGCATCGCGATCAGGCCCGCTGCTGCCAGCGCCTGATGCGGAAGCGTGAACGCTCGGCGTTGCGGGCGGTAATCCGCTGGCAGCGCGAGTGGGATCTCCGCCGCGGCGAGGCTGGCCAGCACCAGCCCGATGCAGTCGAGCCCGATCGATGGATCACGTCCCTGCAGGCGGAACGGTGTGCCGACCAGATCGCCCGCCGCGCGTGCGATCCGGGTTGCCCTGTCCATCAGCTGCGCGAGGGATAGCGGGCGACGAGGTCGTTGCCCGGCAGGAAGGGTTCGCCGCGAAAATTCACCGCATTGGCGAAGCGGGTGGAGCAGGTGGCGATGGTGCGGTCGCAGCCCTCTCGCAGCCGGGCGCGGGTTCCCTCGCGCACTCCGGCGGGGATGCTGCCGTCGAGCACGAGCATTCCGGCCTCATCGGCGATAATGGTCTGGCGCAGGCCGACCGCGGGCCCGTCCAGCCAGCGCAGCTCCCCGAACACGAAATCCGCGCTCGCGAGCCCTGCGAAGCCGACCGCATTGGCACCTGCGTCGATCGCCGCGACCTGCCGCTCAACCGTGAAGCGTGCAGGCGACAGGTTGCAGCCGGGGCCGCAGAAGCGTGCGCGGCATCCCGGGCTGGTGCGCGGGACCGGGTCTTCCTCCGGTGCGGCCTTGGCCGAATGCAGCTGGGCGGAGAAACCGTCGGCGACGGCCTCCGTCTGGCCGATCGTGCCCCAGTAATGCGCCTGCGCCTCGCCGCTCTGCCAGTCGATGCTGCCGATCGTCACCGCTGCGCCGTCGAAGCGGCCCGCTTCCAGATCGGCTGCCGAGATCGCGTCATGCGTGATCGCGCCATCCATCTGCGCATCGTCGCCTGCAATCTCGCCCGTCAGGCGCAGCGCGGCGGGGCGGATGCCGGGCGCGGCGCGCAGGCGCACGCCGTCCAGCATCAGATCGCGGTCGTGGCTGGTGAAGCCCAGCGTCACGCCATCGCGCCGCTCGATCCGCCAGAAGAAGGCACGGGTGGCGAGCCGGTCTTCCCCATATACCTCGCTCATGCTGCCTCCCTGATCTCGATCAGCGGCACGCTGGGCGCCTGCCCGGCGGCAAAACCAGCGGCGCTGATCGCCAGCCGGTCTTCGGCAAAGCGCACGGGCACATCGAACAGGAAGCCCGCGCGCACTTCCGCTCCGGCCGCCGGGGCATCGTCGAGCACCACGAAGCCCAGCGGGTCGAGCGTGAAGCCAGCGGTTTCCTGACCGCCGACCGAGACGCGCACCGTGCCGCTACGGGGCCGGGTGATCCGCCGCACCTGCGGCTCGGGTTCCTCGCCGTAGCGTTTGACCAGCGCGAAGCGGGTGGTCTCGCCATCGCCGAGTCCGAGCAACTGGTCGGCAGAGGTCGGCGCGCCCGTGGTGCCGTTGGAGGAGAAATCGAACGGATCGGTCAGGCGAAAGCCGCGTGCGGGGCCATGCCGCGCGCGGAAGAAGCCGAGAAGCGTTGCCAGCTCGCTCTCCGAACGAATCCCCGGCCCGACATCGAAGCGCAGCCGCGCGTCGGCCCACTGCGCGGTGCGGCGCTCATGGCCCGAGGCGGTGACCAGTACCGAGGTCGAGAATTCGGGGCTCGCGCTGGCATCCGTGCCGAGCGTGAGCGGATAGGGGACGTCGTCGAAGTTCTGCATGTGGTCCTCGCGCTGGTCGGTCTGGGGCGGGGCAAGCCGGGTGTATCCGTCGCGTGCGATCTGCGGCAGCGCCCACACGAAGCGCTGGGTCACGCCGCGCATGCGCGCCTCGTCCAGCGCGGCGTCGATCCGCGCCCAGTAGGCGGGCGCATCTTCGGCGTTCAGCGCGAAGCCCGCGAAATAGTCCTGCCGGTCGATCGGGTAGCCGAGCCGTGCATCGACATGGGCGTAGGCCGCGCGGCGGCGGGCATCGGCAGCCGCAGTCAGCCAGTCGTAATCCTCCAGCTGCAAGCGGTCGAAGGCGGGCCAGGCCCAGCCGACCGGCAGATTGGCGCGTTCTATCTCGGGCATCTGCCCGTCGAGGATCGTCGGCGTGAAGGCGAGCAGCAGCACTTCCGCCTCACCCCCGGCAGCATCGCGCACCGCCTGCGCCAGAGCGGCGGTGGAGGTCGAGAGCAGCGCGCCCGCTGCATCGAGCAGTGCCTTCTGCGCCTCATCGAGCGGTGCGCGCATATCCGCGATGACAGGCGGATCGCCGCCGAACGCGGCCCTTGCGGCATCGTCGTATAGGCACGGTGCAAAGCTGCCCGGTGTGACCCACCACCACGGCTCGCCGATCTGGAAGCGAACCGGCATGTCAGCGCTTCGCGCAATCTGGACGAACGCCGCCGCGACCTGCCGCAGATAGCCCATCGCCCCTGCATGTGCGGGCGAGAGCAGCGCGGAGGGCGGCTCCCACCCGGTCTGTGCGGGCGCGCCATCGGCGCTGCGCTGTTTCCAGTCGTTCCAGCAATGCGCGTCGAACAACTCGTAGGACAGCGACCAGATGATCTCGATCCCGGCGGCCTGCGCCTCCTCGGCGTAGGCCCGGTGCCACGCAGCGCAGGCATCGTTGAGCACACCGCCTGCCAGGCTGACGTAATGCCCGCCGCCAAGCGGTTCGAGCCGGAAATAGTGGCTCATCCCGACATAGTGGACCACCCGCCCGCGATAGCCGAGCTGGCGAATCTGGCGGATCAGCCGCGCTGGCGTCTGGTTGAAGCAGTCGTCATAGGCGGTCGCGATCTGCTCGCCATGCTCGGGCAGCATGCTCTCGCCGATCTCCAGCATCGCGCGCGCGCCGTCGCAGGCAATATCGCTCATCTCGACCCAGCCATCGGCGCGCTGGGCCAGCGGATCGGCGCTGCCGGGCACGTAGCCGGGCGGCACCAGCGAGATGAACATGCGGTCGATGTCGTGCGGATGGACGGGCTCTCCGGGCAAGGCGAAGCCGCTTTGCAGTGCCGAAAACGGCAGCGTCACCACCGCGTCTTCCGGCGAACCTGCCGCATAGTTCCACAGCCGGACATACCACGCACGCGCCGCGCCGCTGGCATCGCGTCCCTCTATCGTCAGTGTCGGCCCGTGCACCGCGTCGAGCGGGATGACCCCACCGCTGCGCCAGCGGAAGCTGAGCACGGCATGGGCGTAGTCGCGGTTCGTGACGTAGGCGTGCAGCGGATGGTCGAGCGTGTCCTCGCTCTCCCAGATAAGCCCCGCCAGTTCGCCCGCATGATGAAATTCGCAGGTCAGCCGCAGCGCATCGGGCGCGGTGGTGACCACGCTCGCCATCATCGGACGGGGGAAATTGACCGTCCAGAAGCGCGGGTCGAAGCGCTGGATATGGTCGTGCTCCTGCCCGTTGCGGTCAGCGCAAAGCCAGTAGGCCATCAGCTGTTCTCCATCGCCCGGCGCAAAGCTGCGGCGATCTGCCGGCTGGAGCGTTCGAGCGCGATCGGCGCGGCAGTGCCCGCGGGCGCGGCCAGCTGGATCGCAACATCCACCCTCCGCGCGCCGCCGCCATGTGCTGTCAGCGGCACGATCCGCCCATCCGACGGGGGTACGAAGAGTTCGGGCCCGCGCTCGCCGACCAGATAGCCGCGCTGCGCGCTCACCGGGCCGCCGGTCGCGCGGCCGGGCAGGCCGAGCACGCCGCCCAGCAGAGTGCCGACGATCCCGCCCAGCGGATTGTTCGCCCCGAAAATCTGACCGAGCCCGAGCTTGAGAGCCTGGCTCGCGATCCGGTCGATCGCCTTGCTGGCGGAGGCCTGCAGATCCTCGAAGCCGAGGCTGCCGCGCCGGATCGCGCTCAGCAGGCTGCGTTCGAGAACGTCGCCCGCGCGCGAGAAGCCTGCCACGAGTTCGCCGTCGAGGTCTTGCCGCATGCGGGCGACATCCTCGGCAAAGCCGCGCGTGTTGGCGCGCACGTCGATCAGCATTGCGTCGACCGGGTCGGCTGCAAGGTCAGGCATCGGGATATTGCTCCATCAGGCTGTCGAGGTCGCTTCGGTCAACGCCATCGCCGGTGGGCGAAGTCGGACCGAGCGCGGCGGCGAGTTCGGCGGGGGTGGCATTCCAGAACGCCTCCGGCGTCCAGCCCAGCGCCTGCGCGGCGAGCGCCGCGAGCGGCGGCACACCCGGGGAGAAGGCGCGGGTCATCGGCCCTGCAGAATCGCGCCGAGCAGCGCGCGCAGCGGCGTGGTGGCGGCGGCAAGCCCGCCTGCCAGGATCGCATCGCCCACAGCCTCGCGGGTCAGCCCGTCGCGCGATTGCAGGCAGTGTCAGAACAGCGCGGCGATCTCGGCCAGGCGCAGCTCGCCATTGGCTGCACGCTCGACCAGCGCGAATAGCGGGCCGAGTTCTTCCTCCGCCGCGACCAGCGCGGTGAAGCTGGGGCGCAGTTTGCGCACCTCGCCCGCGATACGGATTGCCGCTTCGCCGCGCAGGGGATTGGGGGGCGGATTGGGTGCGTCACCCCGGACCTGTTCCGGGCTCATGCCGGGACGACCGGGCCCGAGCTTTCGAGCTGGATCGTGTAATTGCGCTCGCCATTGAAATCGCCCGAATAGTCGAGCCGCTGGACGAGGAAGCGCCCGCGCAGCCGCGCACCATCCTCGAACGACAGCTCGTAATCGTCGATCGTCCCGGCCAGCGCGTGGGTCTGCACCCGCGCCTCGGCATCCGAGCCGAGGAAGATGCCCCCCGCGCTGACCGAGACAGAGCGCGTGCCCGCGCCCGACAGCAATTCGCGCCAGCCGCCCGATCCCTTGTGGGTCACCACCACGCTGTCGCCATTGATCGCCAGCTGGGTGGTCCGCAGCCCGGCGACGGTCTGGTAGGCGGGCGGGCCCCCGTTTTCCTGGGTGCCGTCGCCGATCTTGAGGAGGAAGGCGGAGCCTCTTTGTGCGGTCATGGGATGTCCTTTCGGGATCAGTCGGAAGCGAGCAGGCGGAAGCGGTATTCGCGCAGGATCGCGCGGGCGTTGTTCGCGCGGCGTTCGGCGCGGCCGCGCAGGAAGGCGGCGCTGACCACGCGGAAGCCGGACTGCTGCACAGGCAGGGCGAGCGTGCGGGCATCGACCCGTGCGGCGATGTCCCCGCCGCTCGCCGGATCGTCGCCGTGCAGCCGCAGTTCGAGCGCGATGCGCACCTCGCGCCCGGCCTCTGTCTTTGTGCCCCAGTCGGTCGAGGCGGAGGCGACCAGTGCGATCCACGGGGGCGAGGCGCGCTCCACCTCCGCCTCGGCGACCAGATTGATCGCGTCCATCAGCGCCGGATCGGCGCGCAGGTGATCGAGCAGCGCGGCGCGCAGCCGGGTTTCCATCAGTCGTCTCCGAAATGAGGCCAGAGCCGGTCGGGCGAGCGCCACGGATCGCCGCCCAGCTTTCGGGCGCGGTTCTCGAGGCGCTTGAGGGCCCGCCGCTCCAGCGCATGGGCCAGCCGGTCGAGCGCGGGCATCCGCACGCGGATCATCCCGGCCATCACGCCAGCCTCAGCACGCGCCAGGGCCGCCACAGCGCCGCGATCGCGGCGGGTGGCTCGCCGCTCGCAGCCTCTCCCTCGCGGTGGAGGAAGGCGGCGAAGCGCAGGATGCCGTGGCGCAGGCCATCGGGCAGACCGGGCCAGTCCGGCGCGAGGCCCGCCTCCAAAGTCACCACCACGCGCCTGAGATACGGGCCTGCGCGCAGCCGCAATTGCGCCGAGCCGTCGCCTGAAAGGTGGAGGTCGTAATCCTCCTCGCCCAGCGCGGTGCGGGTGCCGTCATCGGCGAGCCGCTCGATCTTCGTGAGGCGCGCGATCGGGCGGCTGGCAAGCCGCGTCCATTCGTGGCTCGCCTCCAGCACCACCTCGATGGTCGAGGCGATCGGAGTGAGGCCGGTGAACCGCTCGCACGCCTCCATCGCGGCACCGATCAGGCCGGTCAGCTGCGCGTCGTCGGCCGGGCGGGTGATGCCGAGCCAATGCTTGAGCTCGGCCAGCGCGGGCGCGAGATCGCCGGTCGCCAGCACCGTGCGTATCATGGCGGTCTCCTGAAATGATCGTCGTGAAAAGGGCGCCCGCGCCGGCCGGGGGAATGGGGGAGCCGACGCGGGCGCGGCGGCGCGGTTGCGGGAAGGGCCCGCCCGCGCCGCCCGGCGTCAGGCCTCGATCCGCAGCAGCTTGATCGCTGCGCTGTCGAGCACCTGCCCGCCGATCCGCTTGGTCGCGTAGAAGTGGACGAAGGGCTTGTTGGTGAAGGGATCGCGCAGCACCTGCGTCGCGTTGCGTTCGGCGATCAGATAGCCGTGGCGGAAATTGCCGAAGGCGATCGGATATTCGCCGCCCGCAATGTCCGGCATGTCCTCCGCCTCGACCACCGGATAGCCCAGCAGCCGGTCCGGCTGGCCCTCGATCAGGCCGGGCTGCCACAGGAATGCGCCGTCGCTGGTCTTGAGCTTGCGCACCTCGGCCAGCGTGGTCGAGTTCATCACGAAGCTCGCGCCCTGGCGGTGGCCCGCCTTCATCGTGTGGACGAGGTCGATCAGCTTTTCTTCCGGATCGGTGCCGAAGCCGGTCGCATCGCCGGTGCCGACATATTGCACACTGCCGAAGGCGCGCGCCGCATCGCCCAGCGTGCTGGTGGGGGCCTTGAGGAAGCCGCGCGGCTGGTTGGTGCCGGAGCCGTTCACGAACGCGGCCCCTTCGGCGCGGGCGAACTCCATCGCGATCTCGCTCGACAGCCAGGATTCCAGATCGAAGCCCGCATCGTCGAGCATCGCCTGGCTCGCCGCCGGGTTGGCGTAGAGATCGCCGCTGGGTGGGGCGATTTCGGCAAAGCTGGGCGTGTCGGTCTCGGGCCGCACGGCCGTCTCGCCCGCCCAGCCGCTCGCCGTGCCGCCGGTGGCGACCAGCTTGCGATAGCCCGCGCTGCCGGTCTGGACGACCTGCGCCAGCGCGCGGATTGGGCTGATCTCGGTCAGCTGGCGGGCGATCATCGCATCGATCTGGCGCGGCACGGCATAGCCGCCATCGCTCGGGCTGGTGCCGGAGATCGACTTGATCTCATGCGTATTGCCGCGCCGCAGATAGCCATCGACGAAGCCCTTCACCTCGGTCTGGGCGGCACTGGCGGCAAGCGCGGGGCGCTGCGCCGCACGCTGTGCGCCCTGGGCGATGCGGTCGACCCGCAGCTTCACCTCTTCGACTTCGCTGCGCAGGCCCTCGACCTGCTGTTCCACCCGGTCCTGCCGGGCGACAATGTCGAAGCTGGCGTCGATCGCGGTGGCGTCCGGGTCGGCCGGGGCAATGGGCGCGGTGTCGGGAAGGGGCATGTCCATGATGGCAGTCTCTCTTTCGTTGGGCACGGGAAAGGCCCCCTCTCCTTGCAGGGGAGGGGGTTGGGGTGGGGCAGACGAGGGTGACGGGGTCGGAGGAAGTCAGGCGACCAGATGCACCCGCGCGCCATGCTGGAGCGGGTGGGTGACGAGGCTGATTTCCATGAGGTCGAGCGCGATCAGCTCGCGCCCCTGCGGTCCGCTATGCGCCGACTTTGCGCGGAACCCGAAGCTGAGACCGGACACTGCGCGTGCCGCCAGCAGAGCAGCCGCGCGGCTGGCGGGCCGGTCGATCGCGGCGACCACGCGCAGGCCGCGCGCATCCTCGCCGATCCGCTCGACCCAGCCGATCCGCTGGCGCGGGTCGTGCTGCCACAGCAGCGGCAGAGGATCGCGGCTTTGCGCGAGAGTGGCGGCAAAGGCACCGGGGCGGATGGTGTCGCGCGCGGCATCGGGCACGTCGAACAGCGCGGCATAGCCGGCGATCCTCATCGGACCAGCTCCGCGACACCGAGCCGCACCGCGATCCCGACCAGCAGCGCCGCGAACACGCCGCGCACCAGCCACTCGATCGCGGCCTTCCACGCGCTTGCCTTGGCATCGCGCCAGGCCTGCAGCAGTTCGCGCAGCTCGTCGATATCGCCCGAGGCGGCTTCGTCCGACAGGCCGATCCGGGCGAGCGCGCGCGCCGCGCCCAGCTCGCCCGCTTCCTCGGCAATCGCGCGCAGCGTGACCAGCTCCGCGCCCTCGGCCCGCGCCTGCGAGAGCAGCGCGGTGAGCATGTCTTCGGTGGTCATGCCTCGTTCTCCTGCGGGGCGAGGCCGAGCATTGCGCGGCGTTCCTCTGGCGTGAGGAAGTCCGCCTCGCTCACCTGCTTCCACAGCCGCTCGCGGTCTTCGGACAGCGCGGGCACCCGGTCGAGATCGACCGCGATCTGCGCATCGGAGAACCACGGCGCCATCCCGGCAGCGATCCCGCCGAAGATCTTGTCCGCCAGCGGCAGCAGGGTGAGGCGCCACAGCGCGCGGTTGGCCTCGCGATAGTTCGAATAGGTGTTGTCGCCCGGCAGGCCGAGCAGCATCGGCGGCACCCCGAAGGCGAGCGCAATGTCGCGCGCCGCCGCTGCTTTCAGCGTGGCGAAGTCCATGTCTGCGGGGCTCAGCGCCATGCTCTGCCAGCTGAGCCCGCCTTCGAGCAGCATCGGCCGCCCGGCATTGCCATTACCCTGGAAGGCGCGGGCAAGCTCTGCCTTCAAACGCTCGAACTGGTCCGCCGTCAGCCCCTGTCCGTCGCCCGGCTGGTAGACCAGCGCGCCAGAGGGCCGCGCGGCGTTTTCCAGCAGCGCATGGTTCCAGCGGCTCGCCGCGTTGTGGATCGCGATGGCCTGCGCGGCGGCGCTCAAGGCCCCCGCACCATAGTGATCGTCGCCGGGGTTGAGGCACTTGAGGTGGATCAGCTCGGGCCACCCATCCTCGTCCTCCAGTGGGATCACATGCGTCTGCGCGCCGAGGTGATAGGCGAAGGCCTCGGGCCAGCCGATCGGTCCGGGCCGGATCGCGACCCGCTCGGGCCGCAAGGCGAACAGCTCGACCGGCTTGCCGCTGGCGTCCTTGAGGATCTGGATGAAGGCATTGCCGTGCAGCAGCAGGTGCGCCGCGATCGTCTCGACCAGCGACTGGCCCGCGCTGGGCGCGGTGACCAGCGCGAGCAGGTCGTCCGCATCTGTAGAGACAGGCGCGGCACCCACCCCCTCGGCCACGATCCGCACCGCCCGCTGCGCGACGGGGTTGGAGGCGTAGCCCGCCTGCAGGCTGGTCGCGTAGTCGAACGGCGGGGCGTGGCTTTCCAGCGCGCTCGCCCAGGGCGAGGCGAACCCGCGCGCAATAGGCACACGGGCGCTCCCCCCGCCCTTGAAGGCGGAGGTGATGGAGGTGAGGAAGGACATGGGGGTTCTCCAGACGGGAGTTCGCGGTTCAGTCGCCCCGGACTTGTTCCGGGGTGGTGCTTGTTTCATTCCCTGCCGATGCGGACCTTCGAACCGACCGTATATATTCTCGCCAGCCGCTATCGCGGTGCGTTGTATACGGGCGTCACGTCGGACCTGCTGGCGCGGATCCATCAGCATCGCTGCGGTACCTTCGATGGCTATGCAAAACGGCGCGGTATCGAGTCGCTCGTCTGGTTCGAGCGCCACGATGACATTGAGATCGCAATCCGGCGCGAGAAGACGATCAAGCGCTGGTCGCGCCAGTGGAAGTTCAACACGATCGAGGCGAGCAATTCCGAGTGGCGCGATCTGGCCGTCGACCTAGGTTTTTCGCCGCCTTAGAAGCACCACCCCGGAACAAGTCCGGGGTGACCCGGCGGCTCACATTCCCCGCACCCTGGGCCTCCCGCTGCGCCCCAGCATCAGCTCGGTCAGCGCCCAGACCAGCGCGTCGGCGCGGTCGGGGGAGCGGCCCGGGCCTTCGTAGCCGCCACCAATCGTAAGTCCGCATAGCTGGTCCTCCAGCTTTGCGAACAGCCCGGCGTGGCGCACGCGGCCCGCTTCGTACAAAGCGGCGACCGGCTCGGCGCGGGCGACCTTGCCTCGGCTGGCGTGGACCAGCTTGACCGGCAGCGACACATCCGCTGCGCGCAGCACGCTTTCGACCATCGCGCCGCCCTGGTTGGCTTCGGCGATCACGCGGTCGGCCTCCCACTTCTCGGCGGCTCGTGCGACGGCGCGTGCCCATTTTTCGGGCGAGGCGTGTTCGACGCTTTCGTCGGCGAGGACGGTGGCGAGCGCTTCCTCATCCACGCCGCAGACTACGATGCCGCAAGCGTCGCCGTGGGCGCTGGCGGGGGGATCTACGCCTATGACGATGCGGGTGAAGTGGGAGATCCCACCCCCCAGCGGGGCGCCCGCCGATCCTGTCCGGGGGACAGGACGGCAGCCCCGCTCGCTCCCCTGAAGCGGAGGGGGAGGAATGCGGCACATTTCCAGCAGGGCGCGGGTCCACAGCGCGCCTTCGATGTCGGTTAGCAGTTCGCCGTCCAGTTCCTGCCGCCCCAGCGTGGTGCTGGCGAACTGGCGGCGCATCCGGTCGACGAAGCGGGTGGGGAGGTTGCCCTCGTTGTCCCAGGTCGTCCCGCGCGTCACCGCGACGTCGCCGGTTTCGGCCTCGTCCAGCAGTCGCCGGACCAGCGGCACGGCGCGCGGCGTGGTGGTCGCAGCCACGCGGGGGTGCTCGCCCAGCCGCAGGCCCATCTGCAGGTTGTCCCACGCCGCCGTGGCCCGCTCGCCCGCATTGTCCCACTTGGCGATCTCGTCGCACCACGCGTGGCTGTGCTGCGGACCGCGCAAGGACTCGGGCTCGGCGGCGGAGTAGCAATAGCCGCGCGCGCCGCTCGCCCACGAAAGCCGCCGCAGGCTCGGCTCCCATTGCGGCGCATTGTTCGGCGCGCACACCGCGAGGATGCCGCTTTCGCCCTCGATCATCACGCTGCGTACCTCGGCCAGAGAGGCACCGACCAGCGCGATCCGCGCCTCCGGGTCGCTCCGCGCGACCGCCCGCACCCATTCGGCCCCGGC
Organism: Alteriqipengyuania abyssalis; assembly: GCF_019857185.1. Lineage (GTDB taxonomy): Bacteria > Pseudomonadota > Alphaproteobacteria > Sphingomonadales > Sphingomonadaceae > Alteriqipengyuania > Alteriqipengyuania abyssalis. Next base: position 400,090 of record NZ_JAHWXP010000002.1, read on the forward strand.
GCGCGTCTTGCCGAAGCCCCGCCCGGCGCAGATCAGCCAAGTGTCCCAATCGTCCGGCGGCGGCAGTTGCTCGGGCCTCGCCCATAGACGCCAGTAAAGGCCGAGCGCGTCGGCTTCGTCCTCTCTCAGCGAGGCGTACCAGTCGACCAGCGCGGCGTCCGACAGGTTGGCGAGCGCATTGAGCCGCCTATGGTTCATCGGCGTGACCCGGCGCCGGTTTGGGAAGGCGCCGTGTGCGGATCGCGTCCAGCTTCCGGTCGAGCGCGGCGAACACCGCCGCCTCGTCCCGCCCGCTGCGGCGGGCACGTTCCTCCGCCACCGTGGCGCTGTGCGCGGCGAGCAGGCGGATCGCGTTGGCGATGTCGAGCTTGCGCTCCGGATCGTGGCCGCGCAGGTAGGCGAGCGCCTCCATCTCCAGATGTTCGTACCCTTCGTACAGCGCGGCACGCCATGCGGCGGCGAAGTCCGCATCTTCGCGCCGGGTCTTGTAGGCGCGGCTGGGCGAGATGCCCGCCGCCTTCGCCGAAGCGGTGACGCTGGAGGTCGCGGCCAGTGCCTGGAGGAAATAGGTCCGCCAGTGCTTGCTGATCGGGCCTTCCTCTCCTTCGCGTTTCTGCGTGTCGGTAATGCGCACGTTCTTGCGACGCACCCGCTGGGCGGATGCGCTGCTGCTATTGGTCGGCATGAAATGATGATCCCGGGGGCTGGCGTCTGACTTAGCGATTGGCCCCCGCCGTGCCCGCACCATCGCGATGTTCTTTCTCCCTAACCAAATAGCGTCACGATGTCAATGCTAAAATAACCTATCTGGTAAATTGACCGATCTACGCTCGCGCTTGCGCGGGGTGGGCGGCTGGCCTAAGCGCTGGCGAAATCTGGGAGGGAGCGGCAATGCTGCGCGGTCTGTACAATTGGACGATGGAGAAGGCGGCGCATCCGCATGCGCAGTGGTGGCTCGCGTTCTTCTGCTTCGTCGAAGCCAGCTTCTTCCCCATCCCGCCGCACCCGCTGCTGGGCCTGATGTGCCTCGCCGAGCCGAAGAAGGCGATTCGCTTCGGCGTGATCGCCACGCTTGCCTCGGTCGTGGGCGGGCTGTTCGGCTATTTCATCGGCTGGGGCCTGTACGATCTGGTCGGCGAATGGCTGATCGGCGTGATCGGGATGACCGACAGCTTCCCGCGCGCCGCCTGCTATCTGCGCGAATACGACTGGGAGGCGATCGTGGTCGCCGGATCGACTCCGGTGCCGTTCAAGCTGCTGACGATCTCTGCCGGGTTCGTGAGCATGAACATCGTCACCTTCATCCTCGCCAGCCTGGTCGGGCGCGGGATGATCTTCTTCACCGTGGGCCTGCTGTTCCGCATCTTCGGCGCGCCGATCAAGGTCTTCATCGACAAGTATCTTCCGTGGGTCACCGCCGCGTTCGTCGCGCTGGTGATCGGCGGGGTGCTGGTGTTGACGCAGGTCGGCCATGGTGACGAGAGCGACGCGAACGATCCGTGTGCGGCGGTCCACAGCATCGAGGATCTGTGAACGCCGTCGCCGAGGCCGCTCCGCCCGCAGAGCACGCCCTGTCACGCCGCCTCGCCGCGGAGGCGATCGGCAGCTTCTTCCTGTTCGCCGGCGTGCTCGGCTCGGGCGTGACGGCGGAAAACCTGATGGACGGGAACGTGGCGGTCGCGCTGCTCGCCAACACGATCGCCACCGGGGCAATCCTCTACGTGCTGATCGCGATGCTGGGGCCGATCTCGGGCGCGCATTTCAACCCCGTGGTTAGCATAGCCTTCGCGCTGCGCCGGGAGACGCGGGTGCGCATCGCGCTGCTCTATATCCTCGTCCAGCTGCTGGCGGGTGCGCTGGGCGCGCTGGCGGTCCACCTGATGTTCGACCTGCCGATCCTGCAGCTCTCGACGAAGGCGCGCACCGGCGTGGGGCAATGGACAGGCGAGGCGATCGCGACCTTCGGCCTCGTCCTCACCATTCTCGTCACGTTGAAGCGTCTGCCCGGGTCCGTTCCGGCGAGCGTCGCGCTCTACATCACTGCCGCCTACTGGTTCACCAGTTCGACCAGTTTCGCCAATCCCGCGATCACCGTGGTCCGCTCGCTCAGCGACACCTTCGCCGGGATCGCGCCGGTCGACGTGCCCGGCTTCATCGCCGCGCAGCTGGTGGGCATGATGCTCGCGGTGGGTGTGGGCGGATGGCTCAGCGCCGACCCGCCCACGGGGGAAGACGGTTAGCCGTTAAAAGTGGTTTCCAGCGTGATCTCGGTGTCGAGCAGCTTGGACAGCGGGCAGTTTTCCTTGGCGGTCTTGGCGCATTCCTCGAACGTCGCCTGGTCGAGCCCGTCGCCGCCGCCGGTCACCGACAGCGCCGACTTGCTCACCTTGAAGCCCTCGCCATCCTTTTCGAGCGTGACCTTGCAGGTCGTCTCGATCGTGCCGTCCGAGTGGCCCTTGCCCGCCAGCTGGAACGACAGCGCCATCGTGAAGCAGCTGGCATGCGCGGCTGCGATCAGTTCTTCGGGGTTGGTGCCCGGCTCATCCTCGAAGCGGGTCTTGAAGCCGTAGGGCTGGTCCTTGAGCGCGCCCGACCCGGTCGAGACATGGCCCTTGCCGTCCTTGCCGAAACCTTCGTACTTTGCGCTGCCAGTGCTGATATTCGCCATTAGAGAATCTCCTTCTGCCCTGACAGACGAAAGGCGTGGCGAGCGGTTCCGCGCTATCTCAACCCAGCGACTTGACGATGACCCACACGCCCACCGCCGCGACCAGCACCGCAAATCCGATCTCCAGCGCGCGCTTGTGCGTGGCGAGCTTCGCCCCGGTGCCGCGACCCAGCACGCTGCCGCCGATGCCCCCGGCGACCAGCCAGGCGACGATCGTCCAGTCGACCATGCCAGAGAGTGCGTAGGACCCGGCGGTGGTGATCCCGAAGGCGCTGACCGCGACCAGCGAGCTGCCGATCGCCAGCGACAGCGGCATCGCGGTCGCGAAGACCAGCCCCGGCACGATCAGGAAGCCGCCGCCGATCCCGAAGAAACCGGCGAGCAGCCCGGTGCCGAACCCGATCGGAAGGATGCGCGAGAGCATGGATTTCGCATTCTCGCGCGTCATCCGCACCAGCGGGTTCTCGGCTGCCGAGCGACCGCGCAGCATCAGCAGCGCGACCACCACCATCAGCCCGCCGAACAGGCCGAGCAGGCTTTCTCCGTCGACGGCCTTGCCCGCCTCCGCACCCAGCGCCGCACCCGCCGAACCGGCCAGCGCGAAGCTGAGCGCGCATTGCCAGCGGACATTGCCTGCGCGCGCGTGGCCGACCAGCCCGACCAGTGCGTTGAGCGCGACCGCCACCGCGGCGGTGCCGATCGCCATGTGCGGCGACTTCATCCCCACCGCATAGACCAGCAGTGGCACGGCGAGGATCGAGCCCCCGCCGCCGACCAGCCCCAGCACGAAGCCGATGACACCGCCCGAAAGCAGCGTGATGAGGATATGAGCCAGGTCCATCGATCGCGTCAGGCCGCTGCGGCCTGCCGGTTCCACGGCATGATCGCGAGCAGGTAGGCCATCCCGCACCAGCCGGTGGTGCCTGCGAAGACCAGCCCCGCGCCGACAAAGCCCGACAGCGCGAACCATCCCGGCGCGACCGTGAGGCCCAGGATCACGCCCAGCAGGACCAGTGATCCCGCGGCGATCTGAACCTGCCGCATGATCTCGATCGGCTGGCTGCGGTCTTCCTCCACCGGGAGGTCGGCCTTGCGCCAGCCTTCCAGCCCGCCTTCGAGCAGAAAGGCCTCGCCATCATGGCACGCGGCGAGCCGCTGTGCATTGCTGCCAGTCCGCATGCCGGAGCGGCACATGAACACGATCGGGCCGTCGCAATCGATCCGCTCGATCTGGTCCAGCGGGCGATTCTCGGCACCCTGAGCGCGGGCGCGGGCGAACTCGTCGGTCCCGCGAATATCCACCAGTTTTGCGCCTTCGGCCATCATGCGCCGTGCTTCGGTGGGGGAGACGGTCTTGGGGGTGTTGGGGGTAGAAGTCATGGGGGGTCACTCCTGACAATAAAGATCGTGAAGGGTCGCCAGCAGGGTGCGGCAGCGCGGGTCGGCGATGCGGTACCAGGCGGTCTGCGCCTCGCGCCGGGAGTCGACCAGGCCCTCTGCCCGCATCTTCGCAAGGTGCTGCGAGAGCGCGGACTGCGATAGGCCGACCTCCTCGGCGAGCGCATTCACCCGCATCTCGCCATGTTCGGCCAGCTTGCACATCACCATCAGGCGACGCGTGTTGCCGAGCGCCTTGAGCAGCTCGGCAACGGAAGATGCATTGGCCTCAAACGTGGCGAGGTCTGCGGGGGCGAGAAGAGTATCGTTGTCCATTAGTACTTGCTAAATAAGCCATCGCTAATATATGTCAAGCGTCAACAGCAAGCCCGACGGAGACTCATCATGACGAACCCCCGCATTCGCGCCTTCTTCGACGAACCGACCAACACGGTCAGCTATCTGGTCTGGGACCCGGACACGGCGAAGGGCGCGGTGATAGACCCGGTGCTCGACTTCGATCTCGCCTCGGGCGAGGCGGACGTGCGCTCTGCCGAAGCGATCCTTGCCGCCGCCGAGGAGGAAGGCGTGACGATCGAGCGCGTGCTCGAAACCCACGCCCATGCCGACCATCTGAGCGCGGCACCCTTCATCAAGGCGAAGACTGGCGCGCGAATCGGGATCGGAGCGCATATTCGCGATGTGCAGAAGATCTTCCGCCCGGTCTTCGGGATGGACGACCTCAAGACAGATGGGTCCGATTTCGACGACCTGTTCGCCGATGGAGAGAGCTTCGCGATCGGCTCGCTCACCGTCGAGGTGCTGCATGTGCCGGGCCACACGCCCGCCGACATTGCGTACAAGATCGGCGACGCGGTGTTCGTGGGCGATACGCTGTTCATGCCCGATTTCGGCACCGCGCGGGCGGACTTCCCCGGCGGCGATGCGCACCAGCTCTACCACTCGATCCGCCGCCTGCTGGCGCTGCCCGAGGACACCCGGCTGTTCATGTGCCACGACTACAAGGCCCCGGGGCGCGACGATTACGCGTGGGAAACCACCGTGGGCGAGCAGAAGCGCAGCAGCGTGCACGTCCACGACGGCGTGAGCGAGGACGAGTTCGTCGCCATGCGCGAGGCGCGCGACAGCGACCTTGCCGTGCCGCGGCTGCTGCTCCCGTCGGTCCAGGTCAATATCCGCGCCGGGCGCTTCCCAGAGGCGCAGGACAACGGCGTCGCTTACCTGCGCATCCCGGTGAAGCCGGTGCGCCACGGGGTCGATGGTGGCTGATCAGCGCAGCTGCGCGAGCGCAGCCTCCATCTGCGGGTCGCGGCCCGAGGCCATGTCCGCCGCGCTCGTCTCTACCGCGATCTCGGGCAGCACGCCGCGATCGGGCTGGGGCGAGGCGGGGTAATAGCCGACCAGCGGCAGGTCGAACTCGATCCCGCTGCCGGGCAGCGTGACGAAGGCGACCGCACCCGCGTTGATCCCCCTGCGGTTGCCGCCGGTTTGCGCACCGACCAGCGTGGCGAGCCCGTGCTCTTTCGCGCGGAGGGCGAAAAGGAAGGTCGCCGAGCTGTTGCTCGCATCGACGAGGATCACGGTAGGCGTGGTCAGGCGCGGGCTTACCGCGGCAATCCGCGGCACCGGCGTCGTCGCAGAATCCTGCCCGTAGAACCCGTCGCCGAGCGGGACCGCCCCGACTCCCAGCGTGCGGAAGGACGGAACGGGCGTGACGGCGTAGGGATCGAGCGCCGCGGGGAAGCTGCGGAAGCGCACCTGCTGGCGATACTCGTCGAGCACGATGTCCTCACCCGCCAGCCGCGCGAGGATCGGGTCGCCGCAGCTCAGCCCGCCCTCGTTCCCGCGAATGTCGATCACCAGCCCGCGCGCGGTGTAGAGCGCGGGCGCGCGCTCGGCGAGCCAGCCCTGCCAGTCCCATCTGCTGCGATAGACAACCCAGCTCGGCATGGTCAGCACCGCGATCCCGTCCTCGCGCTGCGCCAGCGACCACAGCGGGGTGCCGTCGTCGGGCAGGGGCGACGCGGCGGCGAGCCGTTCCTCGGGCGAGAGCGCGGGCAGGCGCGCGGTCGCGGGCGCGCCGCCGGGAGGCGCGAACGCCACCGAGAAGAGCCCGTTCTGCGGCGGGAAGAGCAGGCCCTGAAAGATGTCGAAGGCGGGAAAGCGCTCGCCCCCAGTCACCTCCATCTGCGCGACCCGCTTGGCATCGTTGCCGCCGTCGGCGCGCGCCAGCGGCAGCAGCGCGGCGAGGATCGCGGCGGGCGTGCGCCCGTCGATCCCAGTGACGATCGTCCCCGGTGGCAGGCGGCCGCTTCCCGACAAGTCGCGCGTGACGACCATCTGCCTGTCGATCCAGCGAAACAGGAAGGGCAACCGGGTGCGCCGGTCGAACAGGTCGTCCGCGATCGCGTCGGGCTGGTTGTAGAAATTGCAGTGCGTGTGCCCGCACTTCAGCTTCGCGAGAACGCCCGAGAGCGCAAGGAAGCGCGCGGGAAGGCTCTCTGCGCGCAGGTAGGTGCGCTCCAGCTCGTCGAGCGCACTGGCGAGCTGCGCCTCGCTGAGATAGCGGAGCGCGCCCGGATGGATCGAGATGGCGGCGCGGACCACGTCGATATCGGTTGCAAAGGTGGAGCCGGCCCCGGCGCGCAGCGGGAGCGCCGCGCACGCGGCCAGCGCGGTGCCCGCCCCCAGAAACATCCGTCGATCCATGTCCGCTCCTCTGATGTCGGAAGCGGCAGGCATGGCGCGCCCTGCCGTGCGGTGCGCTGCAAAGCGTCAATCGCTGCAGGTTTTTACGATCCGAGCCGCGCCCGGTAGGCCGAGGGCGACATGCCGTAGCGCTGCACGAAGGCGCGGTTGAAGGTCGCCTTGGAGGCAAAGCCCGCCTCCAGCGCGAGGTCGAGCAGCGTCGCCTCGCTCCCCGCCTCGAGCGCGCGCGCCACCTCCTCGCTCCGCAGTCCGTTAACGAAGGCGGAAAAGCCCGTGCCCAGCCCCTCGTTGAGCGCGCGCGATACGTAGGCGCGGTTGAGCCCCATGTGGCGCGCCAGCCGGTCGAGCGAGAGCTGCGGATCGCGCGCCCAGCCCTCGGTGCGCATCCGCTGCGCGACCTCCTCGCCCAGCGCGCGCCAGTCCCGCGCCTCGGGCGGTGGCGGCGGTGCGTGAGCCTCATCGGGCAGCGTGGGATAATCGAGCCGCGCGTGGCGCCAGCCCTCGATCCCGAGATAGAGCGCGAAGAAGGCGACCGCGACATATTGCCCCATGTTGCCCCGGTAGCCGAGCGGGATGAACAGGCCGGCAAGCTTGTAGGCGAAGGCGATCGCGATCAGCGCCAGTACCGCGAGGATCGCGCGGCTCAGCCATATCCCTGCGTAGAGCCGGTCGTCCGACCGCTCCTGCGCAAGGAAGGCGCGGAACGCGCGCAGCAGCGCGAGCGAGCGCCAGCCATAAAACAGGGCGGAGATCAGGAGCGCGAGGTCGAGCGCGGTGGCCAGCGCGGGCAGGTAGCCGGTCCACACCTGCGCCACCTTCGCCGCCGCCTGCACCAGTGCGGGCGCGAGGTGCCATGCGCCGTTCGGCGGCCAGCGCCCGCGGGTCAGCGCGTGGGCGAACAGCCACAGCAGCGGCGGCACCGCCAGCGGGAGCGAGAAGGGCACGAAGGAGAGGCCCTGCCAGCGGTCGTAGAAGCCGGCGAACCCGATCATCCACGGCGTCGCAATCCCCGCCAGCACCAGCAGCAGCGCGGTCAGCGTGCGATTGGCGATGCGGTTGCGCAGCGTGGTGACGAGGCCGATGCCGATCGGCAGCAGCGGGACGAGGGCGGCGAGGAGGATCGCGCTGCGCCAGCCGAAAACCAGCCCCTCCATGCGCCGCTATCCTTCCCCTATCAGATGATCCCGGTCGCCTTGCCCGCGCGTTCGAACATGCCGAGGATGGTCGTGACCTCGTCCTCGCTATGCTCCGCGCACAGCGAGCAGCGCAGCAGCGTCATGTTGGCGGGCGTTGCGGGCGGGCGGGCGAGATTGACGTAGAGCCCTTCCTTCAGCAGCGCCTCCCACATCTGCGCGCCCCTGGTCAGGTCGGGCATGATGACGGCGATGATCGCGCTCTGCGGCTCGTCGGTGCCGAGCTGGAAGCCGAGGTCCTTCAAACCCTTGTGCAGCGTGCGGGAATTCTCCCACAGGTGCGCGCGCTTGTTCGACCCGTGCATCAGTTTGCGGATGCTGGTCGCGGCGGTGGCGACCACGCTGGGCGGCAGGCTGGCGGTGAACACGTAGGGGCGGCAGACCAGCCGCATGATCTCGAAATCGGGGTGGTTGGAGACGCAGAAGCCGCCCACCGTGCCCACGCTCTTCGAGAAAGTGCCGATCACGAAGTCGACATCGTTCAGCACGCCCTGCGCTTCGGCAACCCCGCGGCCATGTTCGCCGATGAAGCCCATCGAATGCGCTTCGTCGACCAGCACCATCGCGCCCGCTTCCTTGGAAACGCGGACCATCTCCTTGAGCGGCGCGACGTCGCCAAGCATCGAATACACGCCTTCGAGCACGACCAGTTTGCCCGCTTCGGCGGGAATGCGCTTCAGCCGCTTTTCGAGCGCTTCGATGTCGTTGTGGCGGAAGGGCACGATCTCGGCCCGGCCCATCGCGCAGCCATCGTAGATCGAGGCGTGGCTGTCGATATCCAGCACCACGTAATCGCCCTTGCCGGCCATGGTGGAGATGATTCCGAGGTTGGCTTGGTAGCCGGTGGAAAAGACCATCGCGTGGTCCATTCCGTAAAATTCCTTGAGCGCGTCCTCACACTCCTTATGGCCCTGATACGTGCCATTGAGCACGCGGCTGCCGGTGGTGCCGCTGCCGAACTCTTCCAGCGCCTGCTTGCCCGCCTCGATCACGTCCGGATCGAAGGTCATGCCCATGTAGTTGTAGGTGCCGAGTAGGATCGTCTCGCGCCCGTTGCAGATCGCGCGGGTGGGCGAGAGGACCTTTTCCATCACGAGGTTGAAAGGATCTTCCACCCCGCTGGCGAGCAGGCCCTCGCGCATCGCGATCAGATCATCGAACTTGGCGAAAAGGTCGCCCTTGGCGCGGCCTTCCCGCACGACGGGCGCGTCCGGCTGGCTGATGCCTTCACTCATCGTGCGATCACCCTGCGTCGACCAGTTTCTTCACGGCATCGACCAGCTGGCCATAGGTCTCGATCTCGGCCTGCTGGTTCATCGAGATGATGATGTCGAACTCGTCCTCGATCGCGGCGACGAAATCCATCACGGTCAGGCTGTCGAATTCGAGGTCGCCCTGAAAGGTGGTCGCGTCGGTAATGGTGACCCCGTTCTTGTTGAACGGTTCGATCAGGTCGCGGATTCGCCGGTCGATCTCGGCACGGTCCATCGCGGGCATCCTCTAAGCATAATTGGGGAAGCCGCGGCCAAAGCGCTTTCACCCCGGATTTGTCAAGCTTTCGCGAAGCGGCGTTACTCGCCGATCAGCGCGAGAACCTTGGCCGAGAAGGGGCCGATAGAGACCGGTTTGGCAAGGTAATCCTCTGCCCCGGCGGCGCGGATCCGGTCTTCGTCGCCCTTGCCCGCGTAGGCCGTCACCGCGAGTACGGGCACACGCGTGAGCTTGGGGTCGGCCTTCATCTGCGCGATCAGGTCGAGGCCGGAGACATGCGGCAGCTGGATGTCCATGATCGCCAGATCGGGGCGGAACTGGTGCGCCGAGGCGATCACCGAATTGCCATCCGCGCAGCCCAGCACTTCGTAGCCCTTGGCGCGCAGCACATCGCAGAACAATTTGCGGTTGAGATCGTTGTCCTCGACAACAAGGATGCGTTTTGCCACGTCTCGCCCAACTCCTGATTTCCCCCGCTATCGGATAGGCCACCAGCCCCCCCTATGACAACGCCCACGACACCAGACCCCTCCCATGGCGGCCACAGCGATGCCGAGGCGCTGGCGCTGGGCGCGCTGGGCTGGATCCTGACCGACGAGCGGCGGGCCGACCGCCTGCTCTCGCTGACCGGGCTGACGCCCGAGCGGCTGCGCCACGGGATCGAGGACAAGAGCGTGCAGGCCGCAGTGCTTGAATTCCTCGCCGCGCACGAGCCCGATCTGGTGCTCGCCGCCGATGCGCTCAACGTCGATCCGGCGGTGATCATCGCCGCGCACCGGGAGCTGTCTGCATGAGCCGGCCGCTGGTCATCACCGATTGCGACGAAGTGCTGCTGCACATGGTCGCCCATTTCCGCGACTGGCTGGACGAGGCGCATGCCATCGATTTCGCCTTCGACGCGCCCGATTTCACCACCGCACTGACCCGGCGCGAGACCGGCGAGACGGTCGAGCAGAAGGAGATCTGGCGGCTGCTCAACGGATTTTTCGATACCGAGATGGAGCGGCAGGAGCCGATCGCAGGCGCGGTCGAGGCCTATGGCACGCTGGCCGAGCAGGCAGATGTGGTGGTGCTGACCAACCTGCTGGACCACCGGCAGGAGGATCGCGCACGCCAGCTCGCCCGCCACGGCATCGACGTGAAGGTCTATACCAACCAGGGCCCCAAGGGCGGGGCGATTGCCCGCATTCTGGACGAGTACTCCCCGAGCCGCGCGGTCTTTATCGACGATCTTTCACAGCACCACAGCTCGGCGCGCGAGCATGCGCCCGATATTGCCCGGTTGCACCTGTGCGGCGAGCCCGGCCTCGCCCCGCATATTGCATGCGGAGCCAAGGCAGGCGATGCGCACGCCCGAATCGATACGTGGCACGAAGCGCTGCCATGGATACTGGACCGACTGGAGAAGCCCGCATGACCATCCAAGCCCGCCTCGACGAACTGGGGATCACCCTGCCCAAGGCTGCCGCCCCCGTTGCCAGCTACGTGCCGGTCGCAGTGCATGGCGGCCTCGCCTATCTTTCCGGGCAACTGCCCTTCATCGACGGCGAACTGGCCACCGGGCGGCTGGGCGATGACGTGAGCCTCGAGGACGGGGTTGCAGCCGCGCGAGCATGCGGGCTGATGATTCTTGCCCAGCTGGAAGGCGCGCGCATCTCGCTCGACCGGGTGGAGCGTGTCGTCAGGCTCGGCGCGTTCGTCAATTCGACTGCCGATTTCACCGATCAGGCGAAGGTCGCCAATGGCGCCTCCGAACTGATGTTCGACGTATTCGGCGAAGCGGGCCGCCATGCCCGCGCGGCGGTCGGCGTGCCGGTTCTGCCACTGGGCGCCGCGGTCGAGGTCGACGCGATCATCGCGCTCCGCCCGCAGCACTAGCGGCTCGCGAAGCGGCCCGCGCGTTCCCATATCGGCGATAATGGCGGATAGAGAGCTCACGGCACGCATTCACGGCGGGGTCGCCGGTATCGACGCAGCCGCGTGGAACCGAGTGGCGGGCGAGGACAATCCCTTCGTTGGCCACGCCTTCCTTTCCGCGATGGAGGATTCGGGCAGCGTCGGGCCGGGCACCGGCTGGCAGGCCGCGCCGATCACGATTGCGGACGACGGCGGCACGATCCACGCCGCTCTGCCGGCCTACCTCAAGTCGCACAGCCGCGGCGAATACGTGTTCGACCAGGGCTGGGCCGACGCGTACGAGCGCGCGGGCGGGCGCTATTATCCCAAGCTGCAGATCGCCGCGCCCTTCACCCCGGCGACGGGCCCGCGCCTGCTGTTCAAGGACGAGGCCTTTGCCGCGCCGCTGCTGAACGCGGCCGAGCAGGTGTGCCACGAACACGGCCTGTCGGGCGCGCACGCGACTTTCATTGCCCCCGATCAGGTCCCGCTGTTCGAGCGGGCCGGGTGGCTGATTCGCAGCGACCTGCAATTCCACTGGGAAAACGATGGCTTCGCGGATTTCGACGCGTTTCTGGACACGCTCGCGAGTCGCAAGCGCAAGAACCTGCGCAAGGAGCGCGCGAAGGCGCAGGAGCAGGTCGAGATTCGCCACCTCACCGGCGCCGACCTGACCGAGGATGTGTGGGATGCGTTCTGGGAGTTCTACCAGGACACCGGCATGCGCAAATGGGGGACGCCCTACCTGACGCGCGAGGCCTTTACCCTGCTGGGCGAACGGATGGGCGAGCAGATCCTGCTGATCTTCGCATATCTGGACGGGCAGGCGGTCGCCGGCGCGATGAACGTCATCGGCGGGACCACGCTGTTCGGGCGCTACTGGGGGTGCGTCGTCGACATCCCGTTCCTGCATTTCGAGCTGTGCTATTATCAGGCGATCGACGCGGCGATCGCACGCGGTCTGTCGCGAGTGGAGGCAGGCGCACAAGGCGGGCACAAGCTCGCGCGCGGATATGCTCCGGTGCAGACGCGCTCGGCGCACTACATCGCCGATCCGGGCCTGCGCGCCGCGGTGGCGGAGTTCCTCGAGCGCGAGCGTCAGGGCATCGCGGCTGAACAGAACTTCCTCGAAGAGCGCACGCCCTTCAGAAAGGGGTAGTTATCGGGTGCGAATCACGCGCTCTTGCGCTGTTCGATCATCCACTGGCGCGCACGGCGCTGTGCTTCGGCGATTTCACTCGCGGTCATCTCGTCGGAAATGTCGGCCCGGCACCAAGCCGCTTCCTGATGGCCCCCAGCGGCGGCGAGGTTGAACCACTGGTGTGCCTCGATCAGGTCGCAGTCGAGCCCGTGCCCCACGGTCGACCAGATCACGCCCAGTTCGTAGCACGCCTGCGCATCGCCATCGGCGGCGGCGGCGATAAGCCGCGCGATCGTCAGATCGGCAATCTGGTTGGTGGCCGGTGTGGCCGTCTCGATTTCTACACTGGTCAGTCGCATGATATTTCCCCTGTCCTCATTATCCCCTTCTAGACGGGTTGCAGCCCGCCCGTTCACTTCTTGCCGGTCATGGTAAACAGGCCGTTAATGGCCGCGCCGGTTTCTGCCGGTTGCGCGAGATACAGGCGCGGGGGATGCGCAGGTTCGGTTCGGCGCGCATTCATTCGCGCAGCGACACTTAGTTTCACTTTCGGGGATAAGCGCTTGTTCGGCATCGCATGCCTGCTAAGAGCCGCCGCCATAGGCTCCGCTGCTCGCCCTGACGGCAGGTAGAGGAGCCGGTCACGGGTGGGACCGGAAGAGATAGAGGACGTGATGGCCGCAGAAGCGCTTAGCGACAGCGAAATTCTGGCCAAGGCGAACAAGGCCTTGCCGGACGACTATACGCCCTCCGACGACGAAGAGTATATGAACGAGCGGCAGCAGCAGTTCTTTCGCAAGCTGCTGATCGAATGGAAGCATTCGTTGCACACCGAAGCGGGCGGCACCTTGCAGAACCTTGCCGATGCGCCGCTGCGCGAACCCGACCTTGCCGATCGCGCGTCGAGCGAGACCGACTGGGGAATCGAGCTGCGCACGCGTGACCGCCAGCGCAAGCTGATCGCCAAGATCGATGCCGCGCTGCGCCGGATCGACGAGGGCGAATACGGCTATTGCGAGGTCAGCGGCGATCCGATCGGCCTGCAGCGCCTGATCGCGCGCCCTGTCGCAACCATGACGGTCGAGGCGCAGGAGGCGCACGAGCGGCGCGAGAAAATCTCCCGCAACGACTGAACCCGCCCACGAGCCGGGGGGGAATTGCGGTAAAGCGATGTTTAAACTTTCTTAGCCTGTCTCGCGCTAGATGCAGCAAAGGGCCGTAACAGGCCCCTCACTGCGACCCGGACAGACCGAGACGACCGAATGAACGCCATCGATACCAGATCTGTGAAGCGCGACAGCCTGTTCCTGACGGCGGAACTGACCCTGGCCGACGCAGGCCAATCGATTCGTGTGAAGGTGCGCAACCTTTCCGACGGCGGGATGATGGCAGAGGCCGATCTGTACGTCGAACGGGGCATGCGTCTGGCCGTGGACCTGCGCAATGTGGGCCGCGTCACCGGCTCGGTCGCGTGGACGCAGGACAACCGCTTCGGGATCGTGTTCGACAACGAAATCGATTCGAAGAAGGTTCGCGAGGCCCCGGCGCCCGCGGGTGACAGCACCCCGCGCTATACCCGGCCCTCCTCGATCGCGCCGCCATCGGCCACGCAGGCCTCGCCGCGTTCGATCCGCAAGATCTAGCACGAAACCGCGCTGACCCCGGCGCGCCGGCCTGCTAAGGGCCGATTGCCGTGCCGATCCGATTCACTCCAGTCCGCTTCACCCCCGCCGGGCGTCCCCGGTCCGCCGCGCGCTGGCTTGCCGCCGCGCTGCTGGCGGGCGCGCTGGGATCGTGCGGCGATGCAGGTGAGGGCGACGGCCTGCCGGTCGTCGTCATCGGTGCCCCCGATTCGATTTTCGAAGATGGCCTGCGCCTCTCGCCCGGGGCGCAGCTGGTCCGCGATGCGACCGCGTCGGGCATCGTCGCGCTCAATGCGGAGGGCGAGGTCGTGCCCGCGCTCGGCGAAAGCTGGATCGTGACCGAGGACGGGCGCAGCTACATCTTCCGCCTGCGCCAGTTAACCTGGCCCGATGGCGAACCGCTTATCGCAGAGGATGCGCGGGCCAGCCTGCTGGCGACGATCCGCCAGCTGCGCGGCACCTCGCTGGGCCTCGACCTGCGCAAGATCGACGATGTGCGCGCGATGACCGCGCGGGTGATCGAGATTCGCCTGACCGGGCCGATGCCCGAATTCCTGCAACTGCTCGCCCAGCCCGAACTGGCGATCATGCATGACGGCGAATCGATCGCGCCGATGCGACTGGAACGCGAAGGCGATCTGGCGATCCTGCGCCCGACCGCGCCCGAATCGATCGGCCTGCCCGAGCGCGAGCCTGACGAGCTGGGCAAGACCGTCCGCCTGCGGGCGCTGCCCGGCGTTCAGGCGAACGAGGCATTCAGCCAGGGCAAGGCGGCGGCGCTGCTCGACGGCACGGTCTTCACCCTTCCGCTGGCCGATACCGGCCCGCTGTCGCGCGGGACCATCCGGCTGGACCCCGCGCTGGGCCTGTTCGGGATGCTGGTGAGCAACGAACAGGGCTTCTTCGCCGAAGTGGAGAATCGCGAGGCGCTGTCCATGGCGATCGATCGTGCGGCGCTGGCCGAGGGGTTCAGTCTGGGCGGGTGGCAGCCTTCGACCCGGATCGTGCCCGTCGGCCTGCCGGGCAATCCCGTTTCGCCCGGCGAACGCTGGGCGTCGCTCTCGATCGATCAGCGGCGCGATCGCGCGCGCCAGCAGGTGGTCGGTTGGGAGCGCCGCACCGGCCAGGCACCGCGGGTCCGCCTGTGGGTGCCCGAGGGGCCGGGCAGCGACGTGCTGGTGCGCGCGCTCTCGCTCGACCTGGCGACGATCGGGGTGGAGCTGCGCCGGGTCCAGTTTCCGCAAGGCGCGGATCTGGTTATGATCGACCGGGTGGCGCGCTACCCCAGCGCGCGCTGGTTCCTCAACCAGTTCAATTGCGAGCTGCTGCGCGGCCCCTGCTCGCCTGAAGCGGACGAGCTGGTCACGCAGTCGCTGCGCCCCGAGCCGGGCGAGGGCTCCGCGACGCTGCTGGCCGAGGCGGAGGGTGCGCTGATTGCGCGCGAGGTGTATATTCCGCTGGGCGCGCCGGTCCGCTGGTCGCTGGTTCGCAGCGGGCTCGAAGGTTTTTCCGAGAACTCGTGGTCCAGACACCCCATTTATGCGTTGGCAGGGGTAGAGGCCTGGTAGAACGGGGACAGTTCCAATGGGTGAGACGCAGACGATCAACCTGATGGGCATCGAAATGCCCGCCGGTAGCGACCCTGCATCGGTCTATCGGCGGATCCAGATGATGGAACAGCTGACCGAACGCAGCATGACCATCCCCGGAATCAACTACGACATCGGAATGGACGCGATCGTCGGCCTGATCCCGGTGCTGGGCGACATCTTCGGCGTCGCCATGGGTGCCTACATCGTTTGGGAGGCGCGCAATCTGGGCATGCCGAAATGGCATGTGTCGCGGATGATCGGGAATGTCGCGATCGACGGGGTGATCGGCTTCGTCCCGCTGGTGGGCGATGTGGCCGACTTCGCCTTCCGTTCCAACTCGCGCAATCTGAAGATCGTGAAGAAATACATGTGCAAGCATCATCCCGACGTGGCGACCGTCGATTGCTGAGCGGGTTTTGCGCTGCGCGCACAAGCCGCTAGGGCGAGCCCCATGCCATACACAACGCCAGACACGACCGACAATGACGGCGTAACCTACGCCTCCTACCTCGATCTCGACCGGATCCTCGCCGCGCAGCATCCACGATCGGATGCGCAGGACGAGCTGCTGTTCATCATCGTCCACCAGGCGAGCGAGCTGTGGCTCAAGCTGTGCCTGCACGAGCTGGAGGCCGCGCGCGAGGCGATTCGGGAGGACCGGCTGCGGCCCGCGTTCAAGATGCTCGCCCGCGTGGCGCGCGCGCAGGAGCAGCTGATCCAGAGCTGGAACGTGCTGAGTACGATGACCCCGCACGACTATTCGCTGGTCCGCCCGCATCTGGGCACCTCCAGCGGCTTCCAGTCCGCGCAGTACCGGTTAATGGAATTCATCCTCGGCGGGCGAAAGCCGAAGATGGTGACCATGCATGAGGCTGTGCCCGAAGTGGCCGCCAAGCTGCGCGCCGAACTGGCCAAACCCAGCCTCTACGAAGAGACCGTGCGCCTGCTCGCCAAGCGCGGGTTTGCCATTCCTGAAGACGTTCTCAACCGCGACCGCGAAGAGCGGTGGGAGAAATCCGACGCGGTCGAGGCTGCGTGGGTCACGATCTACCAGAACCCGCACGACCACTGGGACCTGTACGAGCTGGCCGAAAAGCTGGTCGATCTGGAATACCACTTCCAGCGCTGGCGCTTCGGGCACCTCAAGACGGTCGAGCGGATCATCGGGTTCAAGAAGGGCACCGGCGGCACCTCGGGCGTCGGCTATCTCGAAGGCGTGCTGAAGGAAGTGTTCTTCCCCGAGCTGCTCTCCGTGAGGACCGCACTGTGAAGATCTGGGACATCTCGCAGGTGGTCCGTCCGGGCCTGCCCGTGTGGCCGGGCGATACCGAGTTCGCGTTCGAGCGGACGTGGAAGATGGAGGACGGATCGCCGGTCAACGTGGGCCGGATGACCATGAGCACGCATTCGGGCACCCATGCCGACGCACCGCTGCACTACGCGGCGGATGGTGCGGATGCAGCCAACATGAGCCTCGACCCGTATCTGGGCACCTGCATCGTGGTCGACGCACGTGGCGTCGAAGGGGAGATCGATATCGGCGACCTGCCCGATCTCAATTATGCCAACCGCGTGCTGTTCCGCACCTGGGACGTCTTCCCGCACGACGATTGGCGATCCGACTGGCTGCCGATCGGGGCCGAGGCGATCGAATGGCTCGCCGCGCAGGGCGTGGTCCTGATCGGCACCGATGCGCCGTCGGTCGACCCGCAGGAAAGCAAGACGATGGACGCGCATCTCGCGGTGCTGAAACACGACATGCGCATCCTCGAAGGGCTGGTTCTGGATGATGTGCCTGCGGGCCTGTACGAACTGATCGCCCTGCCGCTGAAGGTCGGCGGCGGCGATGCGGGCCTGTGCCGCGCGATTTTGCGGGAGCTGCCCGGTGAGTGAAATGATGCAACGTGCACGCGACCTCGACGCAGCCGACCCGATTGCGCATTTCCGCGATCGTTTCGACCTGCCCGAAGGGGTGATCTACCTCGATGGAAACTCGCTCGGGCCTCTGCCCAAGGCGAGCCGCGAGCGGCTGCATCAGGTGATCGATGCCGAGTGGGGCGAAGGCCTGATTCGCAGCTGGAACGAACTGCCCGGCGGCGGGGGCGACTGGATCGCGATGCCCCAGCGCGTCGGCGCGAAGATTGCTCCGCTGGTGGGCGCGAAACCCCACGAGGTGATCGCGTGCGATTCGGTGTCCGTGAACCTTGCCAAGCTGATTGGCGCGGCGCTGTCGCTGAACCCGGGCCGCAATGTGGTGCTGAGCGAGCCGGGCAATTTCCCGACCGACCTCTACATGATCCAGGGCCAGTCACAGGTCGAACAGCGACTGGCCGAGCGCGACCAGATGATCGACGCGCTGGATGAAGACGTCGCGCTGCTGCTGCTGACGCACGTCCACTACAAGACCGGCGAAATGTTCGACATGGAGCGGCTGACGAGGGCCGCGCACGATGTCGGCGCGATCGTGCTGTGGGACCTGTCGCATTCGGGCGGCGCGGTGCCGGTGGACGTGAACGGTGCGAATGCGGACCTCGCGGTGGGCTGCGGCTACAAGTACTTGAACGGCGGCCCCGGCGCGCCCGCCTACGCCTTCGTGGCCGAGCGGCACCATGGCGATTTCTCGCAGCCGCTGACCGGCTGGTTCGGCCACGCACAGCCCTTCGCCTTCTCGGACGAGTACGAGCCGGCCGAGGGCGTCAAACGCCTGCTCGCGGGCACGCCGCCGGTACTGGCGATGGCGGCGCTGGAGTCGGGCGTGGAGCTGATCGCAGAAATCGGAATGGAGGCGCTGGTCGCCAAATCGCGCGCGCTGAGCGAGTTCTTCCGCGAGTGCGTGGCCGACCTCGATCTCGATCTGGTCAGCCCGCGCGACCCCGCGCAGCGCGGCAGCCAGCTGAGTTTCCGCCACGCCAACGCCTATGCGCTATCGCAGGCGCTGATCGCGCGCGGCGTCATCGGCGATTTCCGCGATCCCGACATCCTGCGCCTCGGCTTCGCGCCCGCCTATCTGCGGTTCGTCGATATTGCCGAAGCTGCACGCCATCTCGCGCAAGTGCTGGAGACCGGCGAGTGGCAGCGCGACGAATTTGCGACCAGAGCCGCCGTTACCTGAGGAGAAGACCGATGAAGTACCGCACGCTGGGCCAGGGCCTCGAAGTATCCGCCATCGGGATAGGCTGCATGCCGATGGTTGCGGGCGGCAACATCGTTTACGGCGAGGCCAATGCCGACGACGCGATCGAGACGATCCACCGCGCGATCGACCTCGGCGTCACCTTCTTCGACACCGCCGAAATCTACGGCCCCTTCCAGAACGAGGAACTGGTCGGCCGCGCGATTCGCGGCAAGCGCGACAACCTCGTCATTGCGACCAAGTTCGGCTTCCGCTTCGAAGGCGACCAGATCACCGGTGCGGACAGCAGCCCGGCCAATATCCGTCGCGCGTGCGAGGCATCGCTCAAGCGGCTGGGGATCGACACGATCGACCTGTTCTACCAGCACCGCGTCGACCCGAGCGTGCCGATCGAGGATGTCGTGGGCACGATGGCGGACCTCAAGGCGGAAGGGAAAATCCGCCACCTCGCCCTGTCCGAAGCAGGCGAGCAGACGCTGCGCCGCGCGCACGCTACCCATCCGATCACCGCGCTGCAGAGCGAATACTCGCTGTGGGAGCGCGGCGTGGAGGACGGCATCCTGCCCGCCTGCGAGGAGCTGGGCATCGGCTTCGTGCCCTACAGCCCGCTCGGCCGTGGCTTCCTGACCGGCAATTTCCGCAGCCGCGATGCTCTGGGTGAGAACGACTGGCGGCGGCAGGACCCGCGCTGGTCGGAAGAGAATTTCGACGCCAACCTCGCGATCGTCGATACGATCCGCACCATCGCCGACCGCAACGGGGCCAGCGTGGCGCAGGTCGCGCTCGCCTGGCTGATCGCGCAGGGCGACCACATCGTGCCGATCCCCGGCGTGAAGCGCATCGCCACGATGAGCGACTCGGTGGCCGCCGCCGATCTCGAACTGTCGGATGCGGATCTGGCGGAACTTTCCGCAGCGGTCCCTCCGGGCGCTGCGCAGGGCGATCGCTACGGCGAACGCGGGATGCGGATGGTGCGCTTGTAGGGCGAGGCCACTCTATCCCCGCCCGGCGGCACCAGCCGGGCGGGGGAGATTTCCGTCAGGCCGCGCTCTCATGCTCCGGATGGATGACCAGCGTATCGATGGTGAGGGTCTTCAGCAGATCGCTGACCGTGCTGCCGATCAGCGCCTGGCGCAAACCGCCATATCCATGTGAGGTCAGCGCGCACAAATGCGCGTCGTATTTGCGAATCGTCCTGTTGATGGCGGTGAGCGGCGATCCTTCGACCTGCTCCATGGTCATTTTCTCGCGGCATGCCTGCGAAATATCCAGCTGCTCGGTGAAGCCGTCGCATTGTTCCTGCGCCGCGGCTGCCAGTTCATTGCGCACATACTCCGCATTCTGCCACGCCTCGTAGGGGACGTGGAATGCGTGGACGAGGTGCAGCTGCGCCTGCGGGAACATGCGGACGACCGCCTCCACGCCGCGTTTCGAGGCCTCGGACAGGTCGGTCCCGATGACGATATGCTCGTAAGCTGCGCGCGGCCGTTCCTTGGCGACCAGCACGGGATAGGGCGAGCGGCGCAGCAGCATGTCGACCGCCGTGCCGAGGAAAAAATCGCCCACCGAATTGTAGCGCGCGACGCCGATGACGAGGCAGAAGGGATCTTCGTCCTCCACCGCCTGCGCGATGGCGGCGGGCGCCGATCCCTCGGGAAACAGGCAGCGATAATCGCCCGCATTCTCCGGCATGACGGAGGCCACGCGTTGCTCGAGCGAAGGCCCGACCCGGATGATGTCCGGATCCTCGACCGCGTGGACGACCACCAGTTCCCGGCCGGTTTCCCGGGCATGCTGGACGGCGCGATCCACGGCGCGGTCTGAACGGGGTTTGAAATCGGTAGCAACAAGGATGGGGTGCTGTGTCACGATTACCTCCTGTCGGGCGGAAAGGTAATGGGATCTGTTGCCACCCGCAAGAATCGGCGGATTGGAAGCGGACGCAGGCGCCCCCTTACTCCTCCAGCTCGATGTCCCAGTAGAGCCAGTCGCGCCAGGTTTCGTGGAGGTAGTTGGGCGGGAAGCTCTTGCCGTGCTGCTGCAGCTGCCAGTTGGTCGGCCTGATCGGTTCGACCATCAGCTTCATGCCCGCCTGCCTCGGCGTGCGCCCGCCCTTCTTCATGTTGCACGGCGCGCAGGCGGTGGAGATGTTCTCCCACGTGGTCTTCCCGCCGAGGCGGCGCGGGACCACGTGGTCGAAGGTCAGATGGCTGGGGCTGCCGCAATACTGGCAGATGAAGCGGTCGCGCAGGAACAGGTTGAAGCGGGTGAAGGCGGGAAATTCAGACGGCTTCACATATTGTCTGAGCGCGATGACGCTGGGCAGCTTCATATCGAGCGAGGGCGAATGCACCTGCCGGTCATAGCTGGCGACCACATCGACCCGTTCAAGGAAGATCGCCTTGATCGCGGTCTGCCACGGCCAGATCGACAGCGGGTAATAGGACAGCGGGGTGTAGTCCGCGTTGAGAACAAGAGTCGGGCACGCCGACAAATTCCTCGTCGGGTCTTCATCTACGCTGCGGAACGTGGCCGCGCGGTCGATCAGATCGGCCTTGAACACTTGCTTGTGTCCTCCCTGATGCGATGAAAGGACCATTTGCTCGCAAAAGCGTCAAGCCTGTTACAAAGATGGTTTCCACAGTCCTTTTTGACGACTTGGCCGCGATGCCCGCTAAAGACGTCAAGCCATGACCGTGACCCGCTTCGCCCCCAGCCCCAACGGCCCCCTGCACTGGGGCCATGCCTACTCGGCCATCGTCGCGCACGATCTGGCGCGCGCGGCGGGTGGCCGCTTCCTGCTGAGGATCGAGGATATCGACGGGCCGCGCAACCGCCCCGAGCTGGCAGAGGAGTTCCGCAAGGATCTCGCCTGGCTGGGGCTGGAGTGGGACGAAGTGCCCGCACAGGGCACGCGGCTGGCGCGGTACGAAGAGGCGCTGGAAAAGCTCGGTTCGCTCGGCGTGCTCTATAAATGCACCTGCACCCGCGCGGAAATCGCTGCCGCTGCGAGCGAGACGGGGCCGGAGGGGCCGGTCTATCCCGGCACCTGCAAGACGCGCGAGGTGCCGCCCGATGCCCCCGCCGCGCTGCGCATGGACCTGAGCAAGGCACTGGCGCTCACCGGCCCGCTCTGCTGGCATGACGAGATCGCGGGCGAACAGACGGTCGATCCCGCCGGGCTGGGCGATCCGGTGCTGCGCCGCAAGGATCTGCCCGCGAGCTACCACCTCGCGGTGACGGTCGACGACGCGGCGGATGGGGTCACGCTGGTCACCCGCGGGCTCGACCTGTTCCACGCGACTCCGGTCCATCGCGTGCTGCAGACGCTGCTCGGCCTGCCGGTGCCGCGCTGGCATCATCACCCGCTGTTGCTCGACGCAGAGGCGCGCAAACTCGCCAAGCGCCGCGGTTCACCCGCCCTCGCGGACCATCGCGAAGCGGGCGAGGATGGGCCCGCGTGGGCAGCGCGGCTGAGGCGGGGGGAATGGCCGATTGGAATTTCGCTCGGAAAGCCCCATATATAGGATATGCAAACACTTCTCGTCATCGCCATCATCTTCCTTGCGATCATGGTCGTCGTGTCGCTGATCCGCGGCGTCGTCGCGTTCCTGAAGACCACCAAGATCGATCTGGAAAACAACACCGGCGAGACGGTGAGCGAGATGCAGCTGATGCAGAACAAGGCGATGTTCGACCGGATCAAGTATCAGGGTCTGGCGATCCTGGTGGTCGCCATCCTGCTTGCAGTGTCGCAGTAACGCGGCCATTCGGCCTGCATGGTCAAGCTCAACAAGATCTACACCCGCACCGGCGACGACGGCACGACGGGCCTCGTCGATGGCTCTCGCAGTCCCAAGCACGCCGCCCGGATCGAAGCGATCGGCGCGGTGGACGAGGCGAACAGCGCGCTCGGCCTCGCGATCTGCGCGCTGGACGCCGGGCATGACGGGGTCGCGAATCTTCGCCGGGTGCAGAACGACCTGTTCGACCTGGGCGCGGATCTCGCCACGCCCAAGGGTGCGCTCGACGGCGAAGGGTTCGAGCCGGGCGAAATGGTCCTGCGGATCGTTGGCAGGCAGGTCGACTGGATCGAGCGCGCGATCGATACGGCCAACGAAACCCTCGAACCGCTGACCAGCTTCATCCTGCCCGGCGGCAGCGAGGCGGCGGCGCGGCTGCATGTCGCGCGCGCCAGCGTGCGCAAGGCGGAACGCGCGATGACCGCGCTGGCAGAGCTGGAGCCGGTCAACCCGGCGGCGCTGCACTATATCAACCGCCTGTCGGACCTGCTGTTCGTGCTCGCCCGCGCGGCCAATGACGGGGGCAAGGCGGACATCACCTGGACGCCCGGAGCCAATCGCTAAAACTGACAGCTAGCCAGCGGGCGGCTTGATCGCTAGCCAGCCGTCCTTGCTGCAGTTGCGAAGGACGGAAAATTTCATGCAGACCATCGGTGTCATCGGTGCGGGCCAAATGGGTTCGGGCATCGCGCAGACCATCGCCCAGCACGGGCTCAAGGTATTCCTCAGCGACCGCGATCTCGCCATCGCCGAAGAATCGCTGAAGGGCATCGAGCGTTCGCTGGGCAAGCTGGTCGGCAAGGGCAAGATGGAAGTGGCGGATGCCGAAGCCACGCTCGCCCGCATCACCCCCACCGGCGATCTTGCGCCGATGGCTGAGGCCGACCTGATCATCGAGGCTGCGACCGAGAAGGAAGCGATCAAGCAGGGCATTTTCGAGAACGCGGGCAAGGTGCTGGGCGAGGGCGCGATCCTGGCCAGCAACACCAGCTCGATCCCGATCACGCGGATGGCCAACTGGTCGCCCGATGCGGGCCGCTTCATCGGCCTGCACTTCTTCAACCCGGTGCCGGTGATGGGCCTGATCGAAGTGATTCCCGGCCTCGCCACCAATCAGGACGTGACCGACCGGACGATCGAATTCGCCCACCTGCTGGGCAAGGAAGTGGTGCTGAGCCAGGACGAGCCGGGCTTCGTCGTCAACCGCATCCTGCTGCCGATGATCAACGAAGCGATCTTCGTGCTCGGCCAGTCGACCGCCAGCATCGAGGATATCGATCTGGGCTGCCGCCTAGGCCTCAATCACCCGATGGGCCCGCTGCAACTGGCGGACTTCGTGGGGCTCGACACCTGCCTCGACATCATCCGCGTGCTGCATGACACGACCGGCGACACCAAGTATCGCCCGGCACCGCTGCTGGTGAAATATGTCGAAGCCGGCTGGCTGGGCCGCAAGACGGGCCGCGGCTTTTACGACTATACGGGCGATGCGCCCGTGCCGACGCGTTAGGTTTCGGCATTCGGCGCCGGCCCGCACCCCCACCCGGCCAACCCATCGGTAGTATCCTGTGTGGGTTGGCCGGGTGGGGGTGCGGGCAGGTGCCGCGACAATGAATCCGCAAGGAACCGCTCAAACCCTCCGCCCGTTCATGAGGAAAGGAGATTCCTCATGGCCGACAACAACAAGAAAACCCTGCCTTCCGACTTCGACGGCGAGCGTCGCCAGACCGACGATCTTGCGCCCGAGAACGAGAATTCGGAGCAGGTCGGTGCCTATGACCAGGCCCAGACCGTCGCCGATCAGGCGCAGGGTGTTTCGACCTCGATCCTCAATTCCGACAGCGAGCATGCGCCCAGCGGCCTGACCGCGCCGGACGCGCAGGACGTGGTCGACCACATGAACCAGATGGAGCGCGGCAACACGGTCGACATGTCGGCCTATCGGGGCGAGCCGAATCACGACGACAATGTCGACAAGTATGGCAAGCCTGCGAAGCTCGACGGTCTGCGCGGCGACGGCACCTGATACGCGCCGGGGAGCTTTTCAGCCCTCCACCAGGATCCACAGACCGACCGTGACGACGATCGCGCCGATCGCGACCCCATATGCCATTACGCGGAAATTGGGGGTCGGGATCGGCGCGAATTCGTGGGTGCTGAGCCGCTCCAGCGTCTTGCACGCGCGCCTTTCCGCCGTGATTGCCAGCCATCCGCCACCCAGGATGAACAGGCTGGCAATCAGCTTGGGCATCCATGACGGGTCCCAGCTGCCGAACAAGGCCCGAAACCCCAGCCCGATGCCGATCGCGGCAAAGGCGGTGCGCATCCAGCCCGCGAAAGTCCGCTCCATCGCCATGATGTTGCGATCCTCAGCCAGATCCGTGCGGAATTCCGCCCACTGCGTGCTCTTGTCCGGATCTTCGGGGGGATCGTCCTGTGCCATGCGTTCAGAACCTAGCGGCCTCGCGCGCGATGGCAAATCTGCGCAAGATCAGCTTTCGCCCGCCTCGCGCTTCAACTGGTACAGCATGTCGAGCGCCTCGCGCGGGGACAGCGCATCGACGTCTAGCGCGCTCAGGGTGTCGCGCAGGCTGTCGCACTCTTGCTGCTCGGCCTGAACCGCAGCGGAGAACAGTGGCAGATCGCCGAGCCCTGCGGCGAGCCCGCCGGTTTCCTCGCGCCCCTTCTCCAGCTTGGCGAGCACTGCGCTGGCGCGGTCGACCACCTCGGGCGGCACGCCGGCCAGCTTGGCCACCGCGAGGCCGTAGCTGCGGTCGGCAGGCCCCTCGGCCACCTCATGCAGCAGCACCAGATCGCCCTGCCATTCGCGCGCACGCACGTGGTGGAGCGAGAGCGCGTCGCAGCTTTCCGCAAGTCGGGCGAGCTCGTGGTAATGGGTCGCGAACAGGCAGCGGCAGCGATTGTTCTCGTGGATCGCCTCGGCCACGGCCCAAGCGAGCGCGAGCCCGTCATAGGTCGAGGTGCCGCGCCCGATCTCGTCGAGGATCACGAAGCTGCGTTCGCTCGCGCGGGCGAGAATCGCGGCGGTCTCGACCATCTCGACCATGAAGGTGGAGCGTCCGCGCGCGAGATTGTCGCTCGCGCCGACGCGGCTGAACAGGCGGTCGACCAGCCCGATCCGCGCGGATGTCGCGGGCACATAGCTGCCTGCCTGTGCCAGCAGCACGATCAGCGCATTGGCACGCAGGAAGGTCGATTTACCGCCCATGTTCGGCCCGCCGATCAGCCACAGGCGGTCCGTCTCTGCGAGCCCGCAATCATTGGGCACGAAGCGCTCGCCCGCCTTGGCCAGCGCCGCCTCGACCACCGGATGCCGCCCGGCGACGATCTCGAGGCAGGGCGCATCGTCGATCTGCGGCGCGCACCAGCCCCCTTCCGCCGCGCGTTCGGCCAAGCCTGCGGCGACATCGATCCGCGCCAGTGCATCGGCGGTCTGCGCGATTCGCTCGCGTGCCGTGACCACGGTTTCGACCAGCGCTTCGAAATGGGCTTCTTCGGCCGCGAGCGCATGCCCGCCCGCCTCGGCGATCCGGCTCGCTTCCTCGTGCAGGTGGACCGAGTTGAAGCGGACCGCGTTGGCCATCGTCTGGCGGTGGGTGAAGCCGCTGTCCGGTCCCATCAGCGCATCGCCGTGGCGCGCGGGCACTTCGATGAAATAGCCCAGCACGCCATTATGCTTGATCTTGAGCGCGGAGATCCCCGTCTCGCTGCGATAGCGGGCCTCCATCGCAGCGATCGCCCGGCGCGCATTACCGCTGGTCTCGCGCAGCGCGTCGAGCGCGGCGTCGTATCCGGCGGCGATATATCCGCCGCTGCCGCGCTCGGTCGGCGGGGAGGGGACCAGCGCGCGCGACAGCTCGTCCACCAGCGCGCCGTGGCCGGTCAGCTGCGGGAGCAGTTCGTCGAGCAGCGGGGGCCGATCGGGCAGCCGGGTCAGCGCATCGTTGAGCCTGCGGGCCTGCGCCAGCCCGTCACGCACCTGCCCCAGATCGCGCGGGCTGCCTCGGTCGGCGACCAGCCGCGCTAGCGCGCGGGCGATGTCGGGGATCGCGCGCAGCGCCTCGCGCGTGTCGCCGCGCAGGATCGGGTCCTCGTGGAACAGGCGCACGAGCGCGAGTCGCGCCTCGATCGCGATCCGGCGGGCGAGCGGGGCGGAGAGGTCTTCGGCGAGCAGGCGCGCGCCCGCGCTGGTCACGCAGCGGTCCACCGTGCCCAGCAGGCTGCCCGCGCGCTCGCCGTTCTGGGTCGCGGTGATCTCCAGACTGGTCCGGCTCGCCTCGTCGATCGCCATCACCGTGCCGGTTTCGTTGACCGTCGGCGGCAGCAGGAAGGGCATGGACCCGCGCCCGGCATGGTCGAGATAGGCGAGCAGGCCTCCCGCCGCGGCGAGCATCGCACGCGAGAACGTGCCGAACGCGTCGAGCGTGGCGACCCCGTGCAGCTCTTCCAGCCGCTTGCGCCCGCGCTCGCTTGCGAAGTCGCCGGGTGGGCGCGCGATGGCCTCGTAAGGCGCATCGGGCCAGTCCTCCGGCGCAACGATCTCGCGCGCGCCGAGGCGGGAAAGCGCGGCGGCCACCCCGTCGGCCTCGCACTCCTCCAGCTCCATCCGCCCGGTCGAGATGTCGCACGCCGCGATTCCCACGCGCCCGCGCAGCTCGCACAGCGCCGCGAGCCGGTTCGCGCGGCGCGGCTCGAGCAGCGTATCCTCGGTCAGCGTGCCCGCCGTGACGAAACGGATGATCTGTCTCGCGACCAGCACCTTGGACGAAGGCTTGCCCTCGGCCTTGGCGCGTGCGCGGGCTTCGTCGGGCGTCTCCACCTGCTCGGCAATCGCGACCCGGTGCCCGGCGCGGATCAGGCGGGCGAGATAGCCGTCGGCGGAATGGACCGGCACGCCGCACATCGGCACCGCCTCCCCGCCGCTTTCGCCCCGGCTGGTCAGCGCGATGTCGAGCACGCCGGCCGCGATCTTCGCATCGTCGAAGAACAGTTCGAAGAAATCGCCCATGCGGTAGAACAGCAGGCACTCGCCCGCCTCGCGCTTGAGCGCGTGGTACTGTTCCATCATCGGAGTGGGTTTGCCGGCTGCCATCGGATCGTGGCCTACCGCGTCCGCGCCGCGCGGTCATCGCCCCGATGCTTGGTCTTGGGGAAAAATCGGGCTGTCGCGTTTCGTTCGTCCGGTCGCACGCCATTCGAATGCAAACACCGGCTTTGGCCCTATGCCTTTACGGCTTGCGAGGTTAGGGCGGGGCCGAACACGCATTGCACGAGGGCGGATATGGCTGACGAAAAGAGCACCGGCGACAACGGGGCACCCAACACCGAACCCGGCGCTGCGCCCGCCGCCGGGCCCAACGCCGATTTCGAAACGCGCGAGGCGCTGCTCTATCATGAGAGCGGACGGCCCGGTAAGATCGAGATCATCGCGTCCAAGCCGATGGCGACCCAGCGCGACCTGAGCCTCGCTTATTCCCCCGGCGTCGCGGTGCCCGTGCAGGCGATCGCCGATGATCCGGCGAATGCTGCAAAGTACACCGCGCGCTCCAACCTCGTCGCGGTGATTACCAACGGCACCGCGATCCTGGGCATGGGCAATCTCGGCGCGCTCGCGGCCAAGCCGGTGATGGAAGGCAAGTCGGTGCTGTTCAAGCGCTTCGCCGATGTCGATTCGATCGATCTGGAGCTCGACACCGAAGACCCGGACAAGTTCATCGAAGCGGTCGCGCTGATGGAGCCGACCTTCGGCGGGATCAATCTGGAAGACATCGCCGCGCCCGAATGCTTCATCATCGAGCAGGCTCTGCGCGAGCGGATGAACATCCCGATCATGCATGACGACCAGCACGGCACCGCGATCATCGCGGCGGCGGGGCTGATCAATGCCTGCCACCTGACCGGGCGCAAGTTCAAGGACTGCCGGATGGTGGTCAATGGTGCAGGGGCCTCCGCGCTCGCCTGCACCGCGCTGATCAAGGCGATGGGCGTGCCGCACGAAAACGTGATCGTGTGCGACCGCTCCGGCCCGATCACGCCGGGCCGCGCGGATGTCGATCAGTGGAAGAGCGCGCATGCCGTGCCGACCGAGGCGACCAGTCTGGAAGAGGCGCTGGAGGGGGCGGACATCTTCCTCGGCCTGTCGGCCGCCGGTGCGCTCAAACCCGAATGGGTGAAGAAGATGGCCGACCAGCCGATCATCTTCGCGATGGCCAATCCGGTGCCCGAGATCATGCCCGAAGACGCCAAGGCGGTGCGCCCCGACGCGATCATCGCGACCGGGCGTTCGGACTACCCGAACCAGGTCAACAACGTGCTCGGCTTCCCGTTCATCTTCCGCGGCGCGCTCGACGTGCGGGCGACCGCGATCAATGAAGAGATGAAGATCGCCGCCGCCGAAGCGATCGCCGCGCTGGCGCGCGAGCGCGTGCCGGAGGAAGTCGCGGCGGCCTATGGCAAGAGCCACAAGTTCGGCACCGACTACATCATCCCCGCCCCGTTCGACCCGCGCCTGATGGAAGTCGTGTCGTCCGCAGTGGCCGAAGCGGCGATGAAGTCGGGCGTGGCGCAGGCCCATATCGAGGATCTGGAGGCGTACCGCTTGGCGCTCAAGTCGCGCCTCAACCCGACGACCTCGGTGCTGACGCAGGTGTACGAGGAGGCGAAGGCCAATCCCAAGCGGGTGGTGTTTGCCGAAGCGGAAGAGGACGTCGCGCTGCGCGCCGCGATCCAGTTCCGCGATTTCGGCTACGGCACCCCGGTGCTGGTCGGGCGGACCAAGGCGGTCGCGGACAAGATGCACATGCTCGGCGTCTCCGACCCCGGCAGTTTCGAGATCCAGAACTCGGCGGACAGCGAGCATGTGCCCGAAATGGTCGAGTTCCTGTACAAGCGGCTCCAGCGGCGCGGCTATACCGAGCGTGACGTGCGCCGGATGGTCAACCAGGACCGCAACGTCTTCGCCTCGCTGCTGGTCGCGCTGGGTCACGGCGACGCGCTGATTTCCGGCCTGACCCGCACCTATGCGCAGACCGCGCGCGAGATCGGCCGGGTGCTCGACCCCAAGCCGGGCGGGTTGTCCTTCGGCATCCACATGATGATCGGGAAGAACCACACCACCTTCCTCGCCGACACCACGATCAACGAGCGGCCCAGTTCGGAAGACCTCGCGCACATCGCGTGCGAGACCGCAGCGGTCGCCCGGCGCATGGGTCACGAGCCGCGCGTCGCCTTCCTCTCCTACTCCACCTTCGGCAATCCGTCGGGCAAGTGGCTGGAGAACATCCGCAACGCGGTCCACATCCTGGACGAGATGCAGCCCGGCTTCGAATACGAAGGCGAAATGGCCCCCGACGCCGCGCTGAACGAGAAGGTGATGAAGCTCTATCCCTTCAGCCGCCTGTCGGGCCCGGCCAACGTGCTGATCATGCCCGGCCTGCAATCGGCCAACCTTTCGGCCAAGCTGCTGCGCGAACTGGGCGGCGACGCGACGGTCGGCCCGATCCTGGTCGGCATGGAAAAGCCGGTCCAGATCGTCCCCGTCACCGCCAACGTGCCCGACGTGCTGACGCTGGCAGTGCTGGCGGCGGCGGGGATCGTGGAATAGCGCGTTAGAAGGCTATCGCTTCGCCGGTGTAGTCGACGAAGCGGTAGCCGCCGCCGCCCGCTTTCTCGACCACATCGGCAAGGCCGGTGCAGCTCTCCTCGACCGTGATCGAGGCATTCGGCCCGCCCATGTCGGTCTGCACCCAGCCGGGGTGGAGCGAGAGGACTTCGACGTTGCGCTCCTTAGCCTGCTGCTCCGAAATGCCCTTGGCGAGCATGTTGAGCCCCACCTTGCTGACGCGGTAGAATTCGTACCCGCCCGAGCTGTCTGCGATCGAACCCATCAGGGAGGACATGAAGGCCAGGGTGCCGCCGTCCTTGAGCAGCGGGAGCAGCGCCTTGCCGACCCGCGCCGGGCCATAGGCGTTGGTCTGCATCACATGGGCGATCTCTTCGTCGGTCGCCTGTTCGGCGGACTGGTGCTTTGCGCCGGTGATCCCCGCATTGACGATGATCGCGTTGAGCGATCCTTCGCCCAGCTTGCTCGCCAGCCCCTGGTAGGTGTCGGGCTTGGTCACATCGACGGTGACGATTTCCACGGCGTTTTCGTGGCTCTGCGCCGCATCGCGCAGGCCATCGCTGGGCGTGCGTTCGCTCGCCACGACGTGCCAGCCGCGGCTGGCAAATTCGCGGGTCAGGCCCAGCCCGATGCCGCGCGATGCGCCGATGATGAGAATTTTCTTGCTGTCGCTCATGCCGATCCTTTCGGTTCTGAATGCAATGCGGGTGCCCGGATTGTGGGACGCCCGCGAGAATGTCGGTCTGCCCCGATCCGATGGCGACCTGATGGGCCGCTCTTGTGGGGAGTAGCAGAAAAGCGCACGAACGAAGGGGCTTGTTCCGGGCACAGCCGATCGGCGCCGCTGGCATTGGTTAACCACCCGTCAACCATCTTCGTTCACACCCGCGTGCAATCGAGATTTCCATGCGAAAGGGACGCAGATGAACAGCACCACTGCAAAGATTGGCACAGCGATGGTCGGCATCGCCGCCGCGCTGGCCGCGACCCCGGCACTGGCGCAGGACGGCAATTCGGCGCCCAGCGGTCTCTATGTCCAGGCGATTGCCGGCTACGAGGGCGTCGAGGTCGAATCGAGCGGCAACACCGTCACCGCAGATGCCGATTCGGTCGTCTATGGTATCGCGGCCGGCTACGATCTCTCGCTCGGCGGCGTGTTCGTCGGGGTCGAGGGTGAATATTCGGCCAGCGGCAGCTCGACCGAATTTCCCGACAGCTTTGCCGGCGCGCGCGACGGGCTGGAATCGGATGGCCAGTACTATCTCGGCGCCCGCGCGGGCGTTCCGATTACCGGGGCGATTTCGGCCTATGGCAAGGTCGGGTACACCGCGCTCGACACGCGTTCGTTCACTACCGCAGGTTCCTTCGCCGATGTCGAGGATAACGCCACCGGCTTCCGCTTCGGCGGCGGCGTGCAGCTCGATCTGCCCGGGCCGCTCGAGGCGCGGATGGAATATCGCCGGTCGCGCTATGGCGATGTCGGCGGCGATGTCGGCGATGTCACCACCAACCAGGTGGTCGCGGGTGTCGGCCTGCGCTTCTGACGCGTCGTCCTTCAGCGGTTACGAAAAGGCCGTCCGGGCGACCGGGCGGCCTTTTGCTATTTGCGGCGGTAGCGGAAGTACCACACCTCGTGGCCCATCTGCTCGCGCGCCTTCTTCTCGTAGCGCGTCTGGCACCAGCCCGACGGGCGCTGCTGGAAGCTGGCGGGGCCATCGACGACCCATTCGAACGGGCCGGTTTGCGGATCGGTGAAGCGCCGCATCACCATCAGCGCGTGGCGCAGATAGACCGGGTGATCGGTGCCGAAGCGGAATTCGCCGCCGGGTTTGAGCTTGTCCGCGATCATCCGCACCGGCCCGTCGTTCATCATCCGCCGCTTGGCATGGCGCGCCTTGGGCCAGGGATCGGGGTGGAGCAGGTAGACCATGGTCAGCGCGCCGTCGGGTACGCGGGAGAGCACCTCCAGCGCGTCGCCCGCGTGTAGGCGGATATTGGGGAGCCGCTGTTCCTCCACATGGGTCAGCGCCTGCGCGACCCCGTTGAGGAAGGGCTCGGCCCCGATGAAGCCGTGATTAGGCAGCAGGTCGGCGCGGTAGGCAAGATGCTCACCCCCGCCGAAGCCGATTTCGAAATGCAGCGGACAATCTTCGCCGAACAGGCGCTCTGCCGTCACCGGGCCTTCGTCGGGCACGGAGATTTTCGGCAGCAGATCGTCGACGAGCGCCTGCTGGCGCGCGCGCAGCGGCTTGCCGACGCTGCGGCCGTAGAGTCGGCTGAGGGTGGTGGGATCGCCGTCCTTGTATGCGGTCATGCGGGTGCGGCTAGCGCCTCAGCCGAAGTAAATCCAGATCGCGAAGGATACCGCCAGCCCGACCACGATATTCATCGGCAGGCCGATCTTCACGAAGTCGGAGAATCGGTAGTTGGCCGCGCCATAGACCAGCGTGTTGGTCTGGTAGCCGATCGGGGTCGCGAAGCTGGCGCTGGCGCCGAACATCACCGCCACGATCAGCGGCCGCGCGTCGAGCCCCGCGGCATCGGCGAGCCCGATCGCGAGCGGGGTCATGATCACCGCGATCGCGTTGTTGGTGATCACCTCGGTCAGCGTGCTGGTGACGCCATAGACCAGCAGGATCAGCACCAGCAGCGAACTCGCGCCGAGCAGCGGCTGGAGCGTGTCGACGATCAGCTTGACGGTGCCTGCATTGTCGAGCCCGGTGCCGAAGGCGAGCATCCCGAAGATCAGCACCAGCGTGCTGCCGTCGAGGCTGGCCCAGGCATCGCTCGGCTCGATGCAGCGGGTCGCCAGCACCAGTGCGACACCGCCCACCGCCAGCGCCTCGATCGGCAGGCCGAACACCGCCGCGCCCACCACCACTGCGGCCAGTGTGGCAATTGCGATCGGGGCCTTGGTCCGCCGGAAGGACTGCGCCGTGGTGAGGCCGACATTGGTCAGTTGGACATTGCCCTGCAGCGCCTGCGCCGCGTCCGGCCCCGCTGCGATCAGCAGCCGGTCGCCCGCGCGCACCCGCGTCTCGCCCAGCGACGGCCCGGGCAGGTGGTGCGGGCGCGCGATGCCGAGCACGCGGACCCTCAGGCGTGAGAGCAGCGGAATTTCCTTCAGCCGCTGGCCGACCACGGGGTGGGTGGCGGAAACCACCGCCTCGATCACCTTCAGGTCCGCCGGGCGCTTGTCGCGCGCGGTTTCGACCCCGCCGCCAAGGCCAACGAGGCCGGTGCGGAAATCGGGTGCCTCGGCGAGCGAGGTGATCTCCTCCGGGCTGGCGCTGACGATCAGCTGGTCGTCGGCGGCCAGTTCGAACGTGCCCAGATCCCGCCGGTAGAGGTCGGTGCCGCGCTGAATCGCGACCACGCGCACGCCGGGACGCCTGCCGATATTGCTCTCCGCCAGAGTGCGGCCGACATATTTGCTGCTCGCCATCAGTGTCAGGTGGGTGAGGTAGATGTCGCTCTCTCGCGTCTCGTCGCCCATGCGCGGGCCGCGGTTGGGCAGCAGGAGCGGGCCCAGCACCAGCAACACCGCGACCCCGGCGATCATCCCGACGACACCGACTGCGGTAATCTCGAAAATGCCGAAAGGCGCCTGCCCGGCCTGCTGCGCCACGCCATCGACCAGCAGGTTGGTCGATGTGCCGATCAGCGTCATCGTACCGCCGAGGATGCACAGGTAGGACAGCGGGATCAGCAGCCGGGTCGCGCCCGTCTTCAGCACCTGCGCCAGCTTCTTGACCACCGGGATCATCACGATGACGACCGGCGTGTTGTTCATGAAGGCCGAGGCGGCGATCGTGCCCAGGCCGATCTCGGCTGTCGCCAGCCGCGGGCTCTGTGTAGTCCTGCGGATGACCCAGCCGGAGACTTCCTCCAGCGCGCCCGTCCGCAGCAGCGCGCCGGTCAGGATGAACATCGCGGCGATGGTGATCGGCGCCGAGTTGGCGAAGGTCGCCAGCATTTCCTTGGGCGGAAGATAGCCGAGCGCGAGCATCACCGCGCCCGAGACCACTGCGATCACCACCGGTGGCCGCCGCTCCATCAGGAATGCGATGAAGGTGAGGACCAGCACCACCAGCCCGATCTGGGCCGAATAGTCAGACAGAAACGACATAGGGCCCTGCGAAAGGTTGTGTAGCGCCAAGCAAATGCGCAGACGCGACAGGGGTTTCCAAGCGAAATCGGCTGGCTGCGCGCAAAGCATTTCTTGTCCCCGCCCGATGGACGGGGGTGACGCAGCGGGGCGGTTCGCGTTAGGCGACGTGCACGATGCGCGAAATGTTCACCTATCTCGAAGGGCAGCCCCCGCTGGTCGAGGCACTGGGCGGGGTGGCGCTGCTGCTGGGGATCGCCTTCCTCGTCAATCTGGTGCTCAAGAAGGTGGTGCTGCGGCTGGCCGCGCCCTTCCTCGACAAGCGGACCAGGACGCCGGACAAGGCGGTCGGCTGGCTGGTCACCACGATCCCGCTGCTGATCATCTCGCGCGGGATCGTGTTCGTCCGCCACCTGCCTGAAGAGCTGGAGGCGGTGGTCTCCAACGTCGCCAACGCGACCATCGTGCTGGTGGTCGCGCTCGCGATCACGACCGGGCTCACTTACGTCAACGAGCTGTACAAGCGCCGCCCGGAGGCGCGCAATCGCCCGATCAAGGGCTTCCTCCAGGTGGTGAAGATCCTGGTCTTCGCGGCCGCCGCAATCCTCGGCGTGGCGGCGCTGATCGAGCAGTCGCCGCTGCTGCTATTGTCGGGCCTCGGGGCGATGGCCGCGGTGCTGCTGCTGGTGTTCAAGGACACGATCCTCAGCCTGGTCGCCTCGGTCCAGCTGTCCGCGCAGGACATGCTGCGGGTAGGCGACTGGATCGAGATGCCGCAGCAGAACGCGGATGGCGATGTAATCGATATCGCGCTGCACACGGTGAAGGTGCAGAACTTCGACAAGACGATCACCACCATCCCGACCTACAAGCTGATCAACGAATCCTACCGCAACTGGCGCGGGATGGCCGAATCGGGCGGGCGGCGGATCAAGCGCGCGATCCATCTCGATCAGAACACCTTGCGTTTCCTGACCGAACAGGAACTGGCCGATCTGCGCCGCTTCCGCCTGCTGCGCGACTATCTGGACCGCAAGGAACAGGAATTGCGCGACTGGAACGCGCGCGAAATGGCGGGGGAGGATAATCCGGTAAACGCGCGGCGGATCACCAATATCGGCACTTTTCGCGCCTATCTGCTCGCCTACCTGCGCACCCATCCGCGGATCAATCACGAGATGACGACGCTGGTGCGCCAGCTGGAGCCGACGCCCACGGGCCTGCCGCTGGAGATTTATACCTTCGCCGCGACGACCGACTGGTCGGAATACGAGGCCATCCAGTCGGACATTTTCGACCACCTGCTGGCGATCCTGCCCGAGTTCGGCCTGCGCGTGTTCCAGGAGCCGAGCGGGGTCGACTTCGCCCGCCTCTCCAGCCCGCGCACGCTAAAGGAATGGGAGCGCCGTGAAACCACGACGCCCCCATCAATGTCCTGACAATCTAGCGATGCCGCAGCTTACGCGGCTTCGGCCTCTTCGTTGGGATCGCGCAGCACGTAGCCGCGGCCCCATACGGTCTCGATGTAGTTCTCGCCGTCGCACGCATGGCTGAGCTTCTTGCGCAGCTTGCAGATGAACACGTCGATGATCTTGAGTTCGGGCTCGTCCATCCCGCCATACAGGTGGTTGAGGAACATTTCCTTGGTCAGCGTGGTGCCCTTGCGCAGGCTGAGCAGCTCCAGCATCGCGTATTCCTTGCCGGTCAGGTGGACCCGCGCGCTGTCGACTTCCACGGTCTTCGCGTCGAGGTTCACCGCCAGCTTGCCGGTGCGGATGACCGACTGGCTGTGGCCCTTGGAACGGCGGACCACGGCGTGGATCCGGGCGACCAGTTCTTCGCGATGGAACGGCTTGGTCACGTAATCGTCGGCCCCGAAGCCGAAGGAGCGGACCTTGCTGTCCATTTCGGAAATGCCCGAGAGGATCAGAACCGGCGTCTGCACCTTGGCGACGCGCAGCTTCTTGAGCACGTCGTACCCGTGCATGTCCGGCAGGTTCAGGTCGAGCAGGATGATGTCGTAATCATACAACTTGCCCAGATCGAGGCCTTCCTCGCCCAGATCGGTGCTGTAGACATTGAACCCCTCGGTCGTGAGCATCAGCTCGATCGCCTTCGCCGTGCTCGGCTCGTCCTCGATCAGCAATACGCGCATTGGGTCGCCCCCTTTGGCCCGATGAATGTGCTGCAACGCCCCCCGCAGAAGGTGTTGCGCTTATTAACCACATAAGGTCTGAACGGAAAAGGTTAACATCGTGTAAAGCGTGAAAAACCGGCGAGTCGCACGATGAAACGGCAGAATTGCGAGTCGGGTGGATCGGGCCCGGCGTGAGTCACCCGAATGCCACAGCGCCGGGCCTGTGCGATATACGAGGTTGCAGTGCGGCAAAGCTTGCGTTATTTCGTTACGCACAAGGCGTGGGAGGCAGCGCTTTGATTTCAATCCTTGCCTCGGGAGCAATTTGGTCATGACCAAGCATCGGGATCTCGCAATCCCCGCTTCGGCCCCGACACAGCTTTCCGCGCCGCCATTCGTGTATCTGGCTGGCGCGCGTTTCTCCTATTACGGCTATTATTTCGGTTCGTTTAGCGGCCGGTACGCCTGAGCGGCGTATCGGGATCCGCGCGAGGCCCTGCGCGAAAAGCGGCCACCATCGAGACAAACGAACGATAACCACCCGCGCCGACCCATTGCGTCGCGCGCCGGTGACGAACCGAAAGCGAATTCACCATGCCGAACCCTGCCGCAAACATGCGAACCATCGATACCCTGCGTGAAGAGATCGACGCGCTTGACGAGGAACTGCTGGCGCTGATCGAGAAGCGGCTCGACCTTGCCGCCTCCATCGCCAGCGCGAAATCCGCCGACCAGGACGAGGACGAACTGCTGCTGCGCCCGGCGCGCGAGGCAAGCGTCATTGCCCGGCTCGACGCGATGACCCGCCGCATTCCGCAGGTCAGCCTCGCCGCGATCTGGCGCGAGCTGATGGCGATCAACCTGCAGGCCCAGCGCCCGATCGAGATCGCACTGCATGCCACCGGCCATCCCGAACGCATGCAGCTGATGGCGCGGGCGCGCTTCGGCACGATCATCCCGGTGCGCAAGAGCGCCTCTCCGCAAGCGGCGCTGGAGCGCGCGCGGACCGGAAAGGCGATCGCGATGATCGAGATCGGCGAGGGCGACTGGTGGACCGCGCTGGCCGACGACCCCGAGCTGGTCATCATCGACGGGCTGCTGGGCGAAGGCGGTCGGGGCTCCGCACTGGCGGTCGGCCGCCTGTCGCGCGACCGGCTGTGCGAGGATCGCAGCTACGCCGTGCTCGAACAGAGCGAGCTCGCCACCCGGCTGGGCCGGGGCGAGGCGGTGTGCCCCATTGCGGTTTCGGGCGAGATGCACCTGTGCGCGATCGAGCGGGTTGCCCCGCTTGCCCGTCGCGCCGCCTGATCCGGACACCGACATGCGTATTGCTTATGGCGGGCACCCCGGTGCCTTCGGCGAACTTGCGTGCCTGGGGCGTTTCCCCGATGCCGAGCCGGTCGGTTACAGCGATTTCCGCGCCGCGTGCGACGCGCTGGTTGCGGGCACCTGCGACAGGGCACTGGTCCCGTTTGAGAACTCGATTGCGGGCGCCGTGCCGGGGGTGGAGCAGTTGCTTGCCTCACTCCCCGTCACCCGCCTCGACGTGCATCCCCAGCCGGTTGTGTTCCACTGCCTCGCAGTGCCTGGCACCCGGCTGGAGGAGGTCGAGGTCGTCTCCAGCCATCCGATGGCGCTCGCCGAATGCACGCGCTTCCTTGCGCAGATCGACGCGCGCACCCAGGAAGCGGGCGACACCGCCGGGGCCGCGTGTGCGGTGGCGGAAGCGCGGCAGTTCACCCGCGCAGCGCTCGCCTCGACCCGCGCGGCGGAGCTGTACAATCTCGATGTGCTGGCAGCGGACGTGCAGGACAGCGCCGACAACGTCACCTATTTCGCAGTGTTGCGGCGGGACTGAGGCCGGGCTCAGCCGATCGCGGCGATCTTCTTCGCCCGGCGCCGCTCCACGCTGGAGCCGATCCCCATCGCCTCGCGATATTTGGCGACCGTGCGCCGCGCGATGTCGAACCCTTCGGCCTTGAGCAGGGTCACCAGCTTGTCGTCCGATAGGATCGCCTTGGCATCCTCGGCGTCGGTCAGCGCCTTGATCCGCGCCTTGACCGCCGCCGCGCTCGCGCCTTCGCCGTCCTCGCCGCCGCCCACGCCGCTGGTGAAGAAGTATTTGAGGTCGAAGGTGCCGCGCGGGCAATGGAGGAACTTGTTGCTGGTGACGCGGCTGACCGTGCTTTCGTGCATCTCGATCTTCTCGGCGATCTGCCTCAGCGTCAGCGGGCGCAGGTGGCTGACGCCGTGGCGGAAGAAGCCCTCCTGCTGGGTGACGATCTCGCTCGCCACGGCCAGGATGGTCTTCTGCCGCTGGTCGAGCGCGCGGATCAGCCAGCGGGCATCCTCCAGCCGGTCCTTCAGCCACGCGCGGCTGGAGCGGTCGCGGCAGCCGTCGCGCAGCTCCACCAGATAGGGGCGGTTGACCACCAGCCGCGGCAGGGTCGCCTCGTTCAGCGCGATCCGCCAGCCGCCGTCATGCGCCGGCGCGATCAGGATGTCGGGCACCACCGGGCTGCCCCCCTGTTCGCCGAAGGTCAGCCCGGGGCGCGGATCATAGCCGCGCAGTTCGGCGAGCATCTCGGCAAATTCCTCGGCATCGACCTCGCACAGCTTTTGCAGCCGGGCGACATCGCCGCGCGCGACCAGCTCCAGGTTGTCGATCAGCCGCGCCATGCACGGGTCGTAACGGTCCGCCTCGCGCGCCTGGATCGCAAGGCATTCGGCAAGGTCGCGCGCGCCCACGCCAGCGGGATCGAGCGATTGCAGCAGGGCCAGGCCGCACTCTGCCTCCGCCAGTGTCACGCCCAGCGCATCGGCCACTTCGCGCAGCGTCTCGGTGAGGTAGCCCGCTTCGTCGAGCCGCTCGATCAGCGCGCGGGCGATGAAAATCTCCTGATCGTCACGCCCTGCGGCGCCGACCTGCGCGTGCAGATATTCCGATAGAGAGAGCGCGGTGCCGCCGTGGCTGTCGATCGCGAAACCGTCATCCTCGCCGCCGAAGCCCTCCGCTGCGCCCCAGCTGCCATCGCCCGTGTCGCGGTCGATCTCCATCTCGGCGGCGGAAAGGTCGGTCGGCGCGTCGCTCTCGGCGGCGCCCTCCGCGATCAGCGCATCCGCCTCGCGTTCCTCGCGCGGGGTTTCGGACGTGTCGCCACTGCCATCCTCGTCACGCTCGCCGGCATCGGCGCGCGCGGGGATTTCGCCCATTTCGAGCAGCGGATTGGCTTCCAGCGCATCGCCGATGAAGGCCTCGATCTCGAGATTGGACAGCGTCAGCAGCTTGATCGCCTGCTGCAGCTGCGGCGTCATCACCAGCGATTGCGACTGGCGCAGGTCGAGGCGCGGAGCGAGTGACATCAGGTTTGGCGGCCATCCGGGTTCGGCTTGCGCCGACCCCTGCGCCCCGCACCAGCCCGCACCCCCGCCCGGCCACCCACGAGAGTATCCTGAATGGGTGGCCGGGCGGGGGTGCGGGCTGGTGCCGCCCCGGCGGACCCGAGTTTCCCATGCGCGATCACGTTTCGGACCGCCGGAAAATCACAAGGTAAAATTCTCGCCAAGGTAGAGCCTGCGCACGTTCTCGTCTGCGACCAGGTCTTGCGGGGTGCCCGCGAACAGCACCTGGCCTCCGTAGATGATACAGGCGCGGTCTACGATATCGAGCGTTTCGCGAACGTTATGATCGGTTATCAGAACGCCGATCCCGCGCTTCTTGAGGTCGATCACCAGATCGCGAATATCGCTGATCGAGAGCGGATCGATCCCCGCGAAAGGTTCGTCGAGCAGCATGATCGACGGGTTCGCCGCCAGCGCGCGGGCGATCTCGCACCGCCGCCGTTCACCACCCGAAAGCGCCATCGCGGGCGCGTTGCGCAGTTTGGTCAGGCCGAATTCGTCGAGCAGCCGCTCCAGCCCGTCACGCTGCGCCTGCCGGTCGGGCTCCGCCAGTTCGAGCACGGTGGCGATGTTCTGTTCCACGGTCAGCCCCCGGAAAATGCTGGTTTCCTGAGGGAGGTAGCCGAGGCCCAGGATCGCGCGGCGATACATCGGCAGGCCGGTCACGTCCTCGCCATCCATCAGGATGCGGCCGCTATCGGGCTTCACCAGCCCCATGATCGAATAGAAGCAGGTCGTCTTGCCCGCGCCGTTGGGGCCGAGCAGGCCGAGCACTTCGCCCTTGCCGACCGACAGCGAGATATCGGTCAGAACCGGGCGCTTGTCGTAGCTCTTGGCAATGGACACGACTTCGAGCCCGCCCTGCGGAATCGGCGGGGCGGCGTTGGCCTCCACTTCGGAAGGCTTCTGGACAATGTCGGCGGGATCGATCTCGGCCATAATTCTCTGCCTAGCAGATGGGGCGCGCGGCGAAAGTCGCAATAGGCAAGCGCCTGCGTTCCGCCTCCATGCTTGAGCGCGCGGGCCACTCGCCCTATCGTGCCCGGCACGGGGGCGATCGAGAGGATGCCGCACATGAATACCTGGACCAAGAATGCAGCCGATACGCGGCCCGAGGCCGACTGGCCCGCTGCGATCAGCGACAATATCGCCTGGGCGCTGCTGGTCACCACCGCGCTGCTGATCTTCATCACCATGCCCAAGATGAAGCACGCATTCGACGGGATCACCGTCTACCTGCTGCTGGTCATCATGGTCGGCGCCTTCATCCCCGTGCTGCGCTTTTTCGAAAAGCGGTGGACCGATATCGACGACGCGAAGGCGCACGATCCGGCCCTGAAGGGGGCGTTCCGGCGCGATCAGGTGGCGCTGTGGCTGCTGACCGTGGGCGTGCCCCTGCTGCTCGCGCTGGGATTCGGCACGGCCTTCCCCGATTGATGCCCGCACGCGGCCTTGGCCGGGTTGTGTGGGGCTGACCATGCTGCTGCGACTCCTCGCCGCGCTCTGGCTGGCATGTTTCGCCGCGCCCGTGGCCGCTGCACTGCCGGGTCTGGTGCCCGAACAGGCCGAGCCGCAGCCTACGCCCACCGCCACCGGCGCGCTGTCGGACGAGCGCGATCCGCAGGCCGACAGCCGCATCGCCACGCGCCTGCGCGACATCTATGCCGAAGTAGAGGCGTTCTCCGGCATCGAGGTCGCGGTGAATCAGGGCGTCGTACGCCTGACCGGTTCCGCCCCCAGCCAGGAAGCGATCGACGATGCCGGCGCAATCGCCGCGCGCTTCGATGTGGTCACGGTCGAGAACGAGATCGCGCGCGACACCTCGCTGGAGGGGACGGCGGATATCGTCACCGCGCTGATCGACCGGCTGCGCGGTGCGGCGGGGATGCTGCCGCTGATCGGGGTCGCGGTGCTGATCGGGCTGGCGATCCTGCTGGTGGGATACCTGCTCGCCTCGCTCAGGTTCCTCTGGCGGCTCGTCACGCCCAATGATTTCCTCGCCGATCTGGTGGCGAGTGCGATCCGCTTCATCGCGATCATCTTCGCCGCGGTCATCGCGCTCGACATCATCGGGGCGACCGCGCTGCTCGGCGCGGTGCTGGGCGGGGCTGGGGTGATCGGCATCGCGCTGGGCTTCGCCATGCGCGACACGGTGGAGAACTACGTCGCCTCGCTGATGCTCTCGCTACGCCAGCCTTTCCGGGCCAACGACCTGGTCCAGATCGACGCGTTCGAGGGGCGCGTGGTCCGGCTGACCAGCCGCGCGACCGTGCTGATGACGCTGGAGGGCAACCATCTGCGCATCCCCAACTCGACCGTGTTCAAGGCGGTAATCGTCAACTTCACCCGCAACCCGCAGCGCCGGTTCGACTTCACGCTGGGCGTCGACGCGGATGACGATGCGACCGCTGCGGCAGAGCTGGGCCGCACCACGCTGGAGGCCCTGCCCTTCATGCTGGCAGACCCGGCGCCGGAGGCGCGGATCGTGGAGGTCGGCGATTCAACCGTTGTGATTCGCTTCCTCGGCTGGATCGACCAGCGCGAGACCGACTGGTTCAAGGCGCAAAGCGTCGCGATCCCGGCGGTGAAGACTGCGCTGGAGGATGCCGGCTTCGGCCTGCCCGAACCGATCTATCGCCTCCGGTTCGATCCGCGCTCCGCCAGCGTCCCGTTCGAGAATATCGCAGGACGCGACGCGGGAGCCACGTCCTCGGCCAAGCCGCGCGCCGCAGCCACACCGCCGCCGACCGACGTCGCCCCGCGTAACGAGATCGACGAAATGGTCGAGGAAGAACGCGACAGCAGCGAGCAAAAGCAGGACCTACTCGACCATCGCAGGCCGGTGGAGTGAGCGCGCCTGGGTGGTGTCCTGTCACCGTGCTAAGGAGGGCAGAAAGCCTTTTTCGACCAAAGCTTCCCGTCGTTTCGTCATGTAAGCGTCGAATGCCTCTTCCGTCGCCCAGGGGGACAGTCGTTTGAGCGACCGAGGGCGAAGAACCACCTCTCCATTCCGGTAGGTCAAGCGCCCCCTTATCCGATACTGAGCTACTGCGAGATGGCCTCCCCAGTCATCGGATTGCGAATAGAGCTTTGGAATCGCGTCAGGATCGAGTTCAACGACTGCACCACATCTGTGGTCCGTGAAATAGATACCCCCACCGTGGGGCGGCGCCATCACATCAATAATTTCCCCGCGCCACGACACATCCAGCCCCTGCCAGAAAGTACGGCTTTCCGGCATTCGACAGATGCTAGTGGGTTGCGAGA
The DNA here is from genome assembly GCF_019857185.1 of Alteriqipengyuania abyssalis. Lineage (GTDB taxonomy): Bacteria > Pseudomonadota > Alphaproteobacteria > Sphingomonadales > Sphingomonadaceae > Alteriqipengyuania > Alteriqipengyuania abyssalis. The sequence goes on from NZ_JAHWXP010000002.1 coordinate 443,313, forward strand.
CGCAACCGCTGGAAAGGGCAAGCAAGATGGCCATTGCGACTGGTTTATTGAGTGTCCGCACACTCACAGTCTATCCGAATGCGAAATCTCCGCAATTGGGTCGCAAGCGGACGTCCTTTCAGCCCTTTAACCCTTCGCCCGCTCGATCGCTTCCAGCACGATCTGCTTGGCTTCCGCCGCATCGCCCCACTTGCCGACACGGACCCACTTGTCCTTCTCCAGATCCTTGTAGTGGGTGAAGAAGTGCTCGATCTGCTGGAAGATGATGCTCGGCAGGTCCTTCGTCTCGGCGACGTCCGAGTAATAGGGGAAGGTCGTGTCGATCGGCACGCAGATCAGCTTTTCATCGCCGCCATGCTCGTCTTCGAGGTTGAGCACGCCGATCGGGCGCGCACGCACCACGCAGCCCGCGATGAAGGGCGAACGGGCGATCACCAGCGCGTCCAGCGGGTCGCCATCCGGGCTCAGCGTGTGCGGCACGAAGCCGTAGTTCGCGGGGTAGCGCATCGGCGTGTGCAGGATGCGATCGACGAACAGCGCGCCCGATTCCTTGTCGAACTCGTACTTCACGGGCTCGCCGCCGGTCGGCACTTCGATGATGACGTTGAGGCTTTCGGGCGGATTGTCGCCGGTCGGGATCTTGTCGATGCGCATTGTTACTCTCTGTTCGCTCTTGCCATCGGCAGGGTGCGCACGCACCCGCGCGATCGGGCTGGAAGGATGTGCCCGCGACCTAGTAGAGCCGCCCGCAAGCCGCAACGCGTTTTGTGCACTGCGGGAGGGTTGGCGGTGATTAGCCGCCCGCGCGCGGCTCCAGGAAGCGGTCGAGCGGCTGGTCGCCCTTGCCCACGGGTTCGAGCCACGGATAGCGCAGGCCGCCGTGGTAATCGATTGCCACCGTGCGGTAGGTGTCGCCGCGCTTGACCAGCAGCTCGATCGGCTTGTTGCTATCCTTCGCGGCGGTGATCGCCTCTTCGATCGTCTCGCCCGAGTAGGCGATGCCGTTCACCGCGACGATGGTGTTGCCGTTGACGATCCCGGCATCGAAGGCCGGCCCGTCCCACAGCGTGCCCGTGACCGTGCCGTCGGTGCCGAGGTTCACGCCGAGCGAATAGAACAGGTTGAGATATTTACCGTTGCCCATCCGGCCCTGTTCGTAGCTGTTAGGCTCGTCCTTCCACACCAGCTGGTAGCCGCCCATTTCGAGCCCGCGCAGCGGAGCGGGCTGGTTCGGTTCGAGCAGGCGGGTGGTCAAGAAATCGGCCCAGTCATAGGGATAGACGCCGTTGAGCGTCGCCACGATCTCGTCGAAATCATAGGTCAGCTGGCCCCAGTCGCCATCTTTCACGCCGAAGAAGGCCTTGGCGAAATCGTCGAGCCCCTTCCTGCCCCTGGTGCCCTGGCGGATGATCTGGTCCGCCTCGATCCAGGTCAGCGCGCCTTCGACATAATAGTCTTCGCTGCGCGAGAGCGAGGAATACGGGATGGGACGGCGCGAGTTGATGATCGGGTCGTTGGTCGTATCGGCAACCGATCGGAACGCGCGGCCCGGCTGGCCTTCGGCATAGTTCGCGGCATAAGTCGCGAAGGCATCGAGGAAGGTCTGCCTGGTCTGCAACCCGCTGCGCGCGGCGAGCACCCAGCCCCACAGCTGCGTCTGCCCTTCGTAGAGCCACAGCAGCGAATCCTGCATCGGCGTGCGGTAATCGGGGGTCCACAGGTCCGCCGGGCGGCGATATTTGCCGTTCCAGCTGTGGACGAGCTCGTGGCTGACGACGTTGTGGTCCCAGTCCATCTCGTCCCAGTCGATCAGCGCGGTGGGCTCGTACTGGTTTTCCGCCGAGCGCTGATGCTCCAGCCCGATCCCGCCCATCCGGTCGGTCAGCGCGAGCAGGATGTCGTAATGGTCGAAATGGCGCGCACCGAACAGCGCGTCGGCCTCGTCGATCAGGCGTTCGAAGCGGGCGAGGTTTTCGGGCGCGAGGTCGAGATATTTCGGCTTGTCCGCCACCGCATCCAGCCACACGTTCTCGCCCACTTCCCAGCGTTCGGCATATTTGCCCGCGAAGATCGGCGAATCGACCAGCGTTTCGTAATCGACCGTCTGCCAGGTGACCGTGTCGTTCTCACGCGTCTTGCCATCCAGCGCGGTGAATACCTGCCAGCCTGCGGGCACCTTGACCGTCGGCTTCATTGCGATCCGTCGCACATAATGTCCGGCGGGATAGAAGCTCATCTTCTCCCACTGCAGGTTGAGCATTTCCTGCGTCATCGTGATCCGCCCCTCGCTGCCGGTGATCGGCGAGGTGTGGACGAACTGCGCGGTCACCGCGCTGGTCCCCTCGGGCAGGTCGACGATCAGCTCGTACACGTCGAGCGGGTTGCGCTTCCATTCGAGCACCTTGCCGCCCGCGGTGAAGCGGATGCCGCTGATCAGGTTGATCGGCCCGCGCGCGGCATGATTGCCGGGCAGCCATTCGGGGAACAGCAGGCGCAGCTCGCGCATGTCGGCGGTGACGGGGATGGTCTGCGTCACGCGGTAGACGCCGCGCTCAGTATCGGTCGCGTCGATATCCAGCGCGATCGTCCCGCCCGGCCACGGCGTATCGGCGGGCAGCGGCGTCGCGTCGTCCAGCTGCGCCTGCTCCGGCGCGGTGTTGCCCGCGGGGCGGATGTCGCCCTGCGCAAGGGCCGGGGTGGCCAGCAGGAAGGGGAGGAGGGCGGCGCTGAGGGCGGGATGCTTCATGGACGGGGTTCATGCGGGCAATCGCGCGCGCATGCAATAATGTATCCCGCTTTCGTTTGGCCCGCTTTCGTTTGGGTGCCGCGCACGCTAAGCGCTCGCCCATCATGGCAAAGACAAAGACACCGCAGGCAATTCGCGGCACGCAGGACATTTTCGGGGCCGAGGCGGAAAGTTTCGCCTTCGTGGTCGAAACCTTCGAACGGGTGCGCAAGCTCTACCGCTTCCGCCGCGCGGAAATGCCCGTGTTCGAGAAGACGGAAGTGTTCGCCCGCTCGATCGGCGAGACGACCGACATCGTCTCCAAGGAGATGTATTCCTTCGAGGATCGCGGCGGGGAATCGCTGACGCTGCGGCCCGAGTTTACGGCGGGGATTGCGCGCGCGTATCTGACGAACGGCTGGCAGCAGCACGCGCCGGTCAAGCTGGCGACGCACGGTCCGCTGTTCCGTTACGAGCGCCCGCAGAAGGGCCGCTACCGCCAGTTCCACCAGATCGACGCGGAGATCATCGGCGCGGCGGAACCGCAGGCCGATGTCGAGCTGCTGGCGATGGCCGACCAGGTGATCCGCGAGCTCGGGATCGAGGGCGTGACGCTGCACCTCAACACTTTGGGCGATGGCGACAGCCGCGAGGCATGGCGCGCGGCTCTCGTGGAGCACTTCCGCAGCGTGAAGGACGAGCTGAGCGAGGAATCGCAGGAGCGGCTGGAGAAGAACCCGCTGCGAATTCTGGATTCCAAGGACCGGCGCGACCAGCGCTTCGTGGCCGATGCGCCGAAGATCGACGACTTCCTGACCGACGAGGCGCGCGGCTTTTTCGACGCCGTGACCAGTGGGCTGGATGCGGCGGGCGTGAAGTGGGTGCGTGCAGAGAGCCTGGTGCGCGGGCTCGACTACTACCGCCACACGGCGTTCGAGTTCATTCCCGATGACGGCTCGGCAGCGGCAGACGCGCTGGGTTCGCAGAGTACGATCTTGGGCGGGGGCCGCTATGACGGACTGATCGAGAGCCTCGGCGGTCCGGCGACGCCTGCCGTCGGCTGGGCCGCGGGGATCGAGCGGCTGGCGATGCTGGTGGGGGAGAAGGGTGAGCCCAACGCAGACGTTATCGTAGTCGTGGAGGATGATGATTTCATGTCGCAAGCTTTCGTCGCCCTCGGATTGCTTCGGGGCGATGGGTTGAGCGCTGAACTGATGGCAGCGGGTTCGCCCCGCAAACGGTTTGACAAGGCATCGAAGGCGGGCCCTCGAGCGATTGTATCGCTGGGCGGACAGGGCTCGCTTGCCGCGCCGGTGCGTAGTGATGACGAAGCACTCGTTAATCGCGTTGGCGATTTGCTCTCTCGATCCACACAGTTCATCCAATCATCGTCGCCCCGGACTTGATCCGGGGCAGGGCTTCCTTCCGCGCAAGCCAAGCCAAAAGAAGCCCGATCCCGGGTCAAGCCCGGGATGACGAAGGTGGAGGGGACTGCGCCAACTCGTCAGCATGACGGAGAGGCAGACGGTGTTCGCACTCCTCTCTCGTCACCCCCGCGAAGGCGGGGGTCCCGCTTCTTCCGCCCATGTGTCAAAATAAGCGGGATTCCCGCCTTCGCGGGAATGACGGTGTGGGGATGGCTTTCCTACTCCATCCTTCCCGCGCTAATGCGCCTTGCATGATCGCCAACGCACCCGACATTCACCTGCCGAAATAGCCGCCTCGCGCAGGGCCCACTTTCTAACCCCTGGACTGTGTGTCAGGTGTGCCAGAAATCCTACCGGAACGACCATTGCCCATCCCTCCCGAACGCCTCGACCAGATCGCCAACCGCTTCGCAGAGATCGAGGCGCGCATGGCCTCTGGCCAGCTGGAGGGCGAGGAATTCGTGCAGGCGAGCCGCGACTATGCGGAGCTGGAGCCGGTCGCGAAGCTCGCGCTGGAGCTCAAGGCGGCGCGCGAGGAAGTCGCGGGGCTGGAGGAGATGCTCGCCGATCCGGAAATGAAGGCGATGGCCGAAGAGGAGCTGGAGGCTCTCAACCAGCGCATTCCGGAGATCGAACAGCAGCTCGCCGTCGCGATGCTCCCGCGCGACAGCGCCGATGCCAAGCCCGCCATGCTCGAAATCCGTGCGGGCACGGGCGGTGATGAAGCCGCGCTGTTCGCGGGCGATCTCTACCGCATGTACGAACGCTTCGCGGGCGAGCAGGGCTGGAAGGTCGAGCCGGTCAGCATGAGCGCGTCCGAAGTCGGCGGGTTCAAGGAGATCGTCGCGCACGTCACCGGCACCGGCGTGTTCGCCAAGCTCAAGTTCGAAAGCGGCGTGCACCGCGTGCAGCGCGTGCCCGAGACCGAGAGCGGCGGGCGCATCCACACCTCGGCGGCGACCGTTGCGGTGCTGCCCGAGCCCGACGAGGTCGACGTGCAGGTCGATCCGGGCGACCTGAAGATCGACACCTATCGCGCGAGCGGAGCCGGCGGGCAGCACGTCAACACGACCGATTCGGCAATCCGCATCACCCACCTGCCGACCGGGCTGGTGGTCACCTGCCAGGACGGGCGCAGCCAGCACAAGAACCGCGAACAGGCGATGCAGGTGCTGCGCGCGCGGCTCTACGAACAGCAGCGCGATGCCGCGCAGGGGGCCGAGGCGGAGGCGCGCAAGGCGATGGTCGGCTCGGGCGACCGCTCCGAACGCATCCGCACCTACAACTTCCCGCAGGGCCGCGTGACCGATCACCGGATCGGCCTGACGCTCCAGAAGCTCCCCCAGATCATCGCCGGGCCGGGCCTTGGCGAGCTGGTCGACGCGCTGATCGCCGAGGACGAGGCCAAGCGGCTCGCGGCGATGAATGAGTGATGCCGTCGACCTGAAGGGCAGTGTCGGCGAGGTCATCCGCGAGGCGGCGAGCCTGCTCGACGTCGAATGGGGGCGGATCGATGCCGAGCTGCTGATGGCGCACGTGCTGGGATGCTCACGCTCGGCGATGCTGCTGCACCATATGCGCGATCCGGCGCCCGATGGCTTCGCCCCGCTGTTCGCGCGGCGGCTGGGACATGAGCCGGTCGCCTACATCACCGGCAGCGCCGAGTTCTACGGGCTGGAGCTGAAGGTCACGCCCGCCGTCCTGATCCCGCGCGGCGACAGCGAGACGCTGATCGACGCGGCTCAGGATCACTTCGCAACGGGCGAGCCGCCGCAGCGCATCCTCGATCTTGGCACCGGATCGGGCGCGCTGCTGCTGGCGGCGCTTTGCCAGTGGCCGGAGGCGGACGGCGTTGCCCTCGACGCCTCGATGCCCGCGCTGCGCGTGGCGCAGTGCAATGCGACGAAGCTGGGTCTGGCGGAGCGCGCGAAGTTCCTGCGGCGCAGCTGGCGGCGGGACGGCTGGCGGCGCGACCTCGGTCAGTTCGATCTGGTCCTGTGCAACCCGCCCTATGTAGAGGATGACGCATCGCTTGACCCGTGCGTGCGCGAGCACGAGCCGGGATCGGCGCTGTTTGCGGGGCCCGAAGGCCTCGATGATTATCGAATCCTGCTCCCGCAAATCGCGCCCTTGTTGACGCGCGATGGCATCGCCATCTTCGAAATCGGCAGTACGCAGCACGATGCCGTCGCCGCACTCGCGCAAAATCAAGGGCTTGAAAGCACGCTGCGCCGGGACCTCAACGGTCACCCGCGCGCAATGATTATGTCGCAAGGGGTTGGCAAAGGGAAAGCCAACCGGTAAGTCCGGTCTCGACCTGGCAAGAAATGGACGGTTTCTCGCCCGGGTCGCGATCCGACATTTGCGGTGGGACCAGGCTCCTTCAAGGGCTTGCGATCGGCAAGAGTTCGAAGATCATGCTTAGGGACAGGTGGGCCGCGGACCCAGCACAGCTGCGACGCCGCATCTATTGGCCCGACCACGAGGGAAGACTAATTCCTTGAACAACAACAGTAATCGCAACAACAACAACCGGCGGCGCGGCCGCGGCAATCGCAATCAGGGCGGGGGCGGCAACAGCTCCAACCGGATCGACAGCCGCGCACGGGGCAATGCACCCCAGCTGCTGGACAAGTACAAGAAGCTCGCGCAGGACGCCCAGCACAATGGCGACCGCGTGCAGACGGAGTACTATCTGCAGTTCGCGGACCACTATTTCCGCGTCATCGCCGACAACAAGGCCCGCCAGGACGAACAGCGCGCCAAGCGCGACACCGGGCGCGACCGTGCGAACGACGATACCGACGAAGACGACGATGACGATCGTGGCAACGACAACCGCAGCAGCGGCAATCGTGGCGACGACAATCGCAACGACGAACGGCGCAAGCCCAGGAAGGGCAACCGCAGCGAACGCCAGCGCGGTCGCGATCGCTCCGACGATGACGACAGCTCGTCCGATGCCGATTCCGACGCCAATGATGGCGACGACGAGTTCGAAAGCGACGACAACCCCTTCGTGCGCAAGCGCAGCAGCGAACCGCGCCGCGCCGCGCCGAAGGCCCGCAAGACCACGCGCAAGGCGGACCGGGACGATGACGATAACGGCAATGACGGTCAGGGCGAAATCGACGCCACCGTCCTGCCGCCGGCGATCGCTGCCGCCACTGCGGGCGACGGTGACGAGGATGCCAAGCCGGTCAAGGCCAAGGCCGCGGCAAAGCCGCGCCGGCGGACCCGCAAGGCATCCGATGATGGCGACGACGAGGCGCTGAGCGCGGTCGGCTGACATCGCAATGCGGGTGGCCCGACCTTTCCGGTCGCGCGGCGGGGCGGGCAGTGGGCCTGCGACCCGCCCGGCACAGCGCGGGCACAGCCCGTGTTGAACCGCGCGCTGCCGATCGCCCTGGCGCGCCCACGCCTGACCCTGCTGGTGCTGGGCGGGCTGTCCGCGCTGGGCTTCCCGCCGTTCCACCTGTGGCCGCTCGCGCTGCTGGCACTGGGCGCGGCTGCGGTGCTGATCCGCTTCAGCCCGACGGTGCGGGGTGCATTCCTGCGCGGATGGCTGTTCGCGCTCGCCCACTTCACCGTCACCAACACGTGGATCGCGACCGCCTTCACCCATCAGGACCGGATGCCCGCCATTCTCGGCTGGCTCGCGGTGCCGCTGCTGTCGACCTTCCTCGCGCTCTACCCCGCGATCGCCTTTGCCGCCGCCTACCGGCTGGCGCGTGGCCGCAGCACGCTGGCCTACGCGCTCGCACTGGGCGGGGCCTGGGTGCTGACCGAGTGGCTGCGCGCGACCCTGTTCACCGGATATGCCTGGGGTCCGTTCAGCCTCGCCATGCTCGGCCCGTTCGACCGGCCGGGGCTGGCCGGACTGCTTCCGCTGACCGGCACCTACGCGCTGTCGGGTATCGCGGTGGTGCTGGCCGCAATGCTGGTCGAGCAGGTGCTGCGCCGCGAATGGCTGCGCTTCGCGATCGCATCGGTCCTGCTCGCGGTTGCGATGTACTGGCCGGTGGGGGCTGGGCGCGAGGGTGCGCTCGACTACACGCTGGTCCAGCCCGATCTCGATCAGGACGAGCTGAACGATCCGCGTCAGTACGAGCCGAGCTTCCTCACCCTCGCCGCGCTGTCCGCCCGCCCGCCAGCGAGCGAGCCCGAGAGGCGGCTGGTGCTGTGGCCCGAGGGCGTTCTGCCGGATTATCTGCGCGAGGGTTACCCAGAGCGTTTCTACGCCGCGACCACCGCCGGGCGCGACCCCGCTTTCGCGCGAGCCCGGCTCGCCCGTGTGATCGGCGAGGGCGGACTGCTGCTGACCGGGACGACCGATCTCGAGGTGGACGGCGACACCGTGACGGGGGCCTACAACGTCGTCACCGTGCTGAACGACCAGGGCGAAATCACCGCCAGCTACCGCAAGGCGCATCTGGTGCCTTATGGCGAATATCTGCCGTTTCGCGACGTTCTGGAACCGCTCGGCCTGTCGCGGCTGGTGGCGGGCTCGATCGATTTCCATCCCGGCCCGGGCCCGCAGACGCTCGACCTTGGTGCCTATGGCCGCGCGGGCCTGCAGATCTGCTACGAAATCATCTTCTCCGGTCAGGTGGTCGATCGCGCCAACCGCCCCGATTACATCGTGAACCCTTCGATCGACGGCTGGTTCGGGCCGACCGGACCGCCGCAGCATCTGGCGCAGGCCCGCATGCGCGCGATCGAGGAAGGCCTGCCGGTGCTCCGCTCGACCACCACGGGGATCAGCGGGGTGATCGACGCACGCGGGGTAGTCCGCCAGCATATGGGAATGGGCGAGCAGGCGCGGATCGAAGGCAAGGTGCCGCCCGCAGGCGCACCGACGCTGTTCGCGCGGCTGGGCAACTGGCTGGCGCTGATCTGGGCGCTCGCACTCCTCGGCGGCTCCCTAGTTGTCAACCGGCGCAGGCGGGTTTAGGGCGCACATCGAGACTTAAAGAACTCTTTATATCGAGGTAACGCAGACCAATGCGCAGCAGCTATATCTTCACCTCCGAAAGCGTTTCCGAAGGCCATCCGGACAAGGTTTCCGACCAGATTTCGGACGCGATCGTCGATCTGATGCTCAGCAAGGATCCCGAGTCGCGAGTCGCTTGCGAAACGCTCACCACCACGCAGCGCGTCGTGCTCGCGGGGGAGATTCGCTGCACGCCGATGTACGATAATGGCGAGTGGAAGCCGGGCGCTGCCGAAGAGATCGAGCAGGTCGTGCGCGATACGGTGAAGGAAATCGGCTACGAACAGACCGGTTTCCACTGGAAGACGTTTACGTTCGAAAACCACCTGCACGGCCAGTCGAGCGAAATCGCGCAGGGCGTGGACGCCGGGACCGACGGGTCCAACAAGGACGAAGGCGCGGGCGACCAGGGCATCATGTTCGGCTATGCCTGCAACGAGACGCCGGACCTGATGCCCGCGACGCTCGATTACAGCCACAAGATCCTCCAGCGGCTGGCCGACGACCGCAAGTCGGGCGCGGCGCCGTTCCTCGAACCCGATGCCAAGAGCCAGGTGACGCTGCGTTACGAAAACGGCAAGCCGGTAAAGGCCATGGCGATCGTCGTCTCGACCCAGCACGCCAAGGGTTACGACCAGGGCGACAAGGAAGCCGAACTGAAGGCCTATGTGAAGAAGGCCGTGGGCGAAGTGCTTCCCGATGGCCTGATCGACGGCGACACGGTGTGGCACATCAACCCGACCGGCGCGTTCGAGATCGGCGGGCCGGACGGTGACGCCGGGCTTACGGGCCGCAAGATCATCGTCGATACCTATGGCGGCGCGGCCCCGCACGGTGGCGGCGCGTTCAGCGGCAAGGACCCGACCAAGGTCGACCGCTCGGCCGCCTACATCACCCGCTATCTGGCGAAGAACGTGGTGGCAGCAGGGCTCGCCACGCATTGCACCATCCAGCTGTCCTACGCGATCGGCGTTTCCGAGCCGCTGTCGGTCTATGTCGACCTACACGGCACGGGCACGGTCTCCGAAGAGGCGCTGGAAGATGCGATTCGCGGGATGACCAAGCTCGGCGGACTGACCCCGCGCGGCATCCGCACGCATCTCGGCCTCAACAAGCCGATCTACAAGCAGAGCGCGGCCTATGGCCACTTCGGTCGCACGGCAGCGGGCGACGCCTTCCCGTGGGAGCGCACCGACCTGGTCGACGACCTGAAGGCTGCCGTCGGCAAGTAATCCGGTGGACCGGCGCGGCACCGTACTGACCGCGCCCGGTCCCTCGGGAGAGCGGGTCGTCGCGCTCGATGCGCTGCGCGGCATTGCCGTGGCGGGCATCGCGCTGATGAACGTCTATATCTATGCGCTGCCGCCGGCGGCCTATTTCAACCCGGCGGCGGCGGGCAGTGAAAGCGCGCTCGACTGGATCGTCTGGGGGCTGAGCTTCGTCTTCGTGGAGGACAAGTTTCGCAGCCTGTTCGCGATGCTGTTCGGCGCAGGGGTCGCGATCCTGTTCGAGCGGGCGCAGCAGATCGAAAACGGTCACCCGCTGCGCGATCATGCGCTGCGCATGCTGGTGCTGTTCGCGATCGGCGGTGCGCACGCGATCCTGCTCGCGAACAACGACGTGCTGCGGCTCTATGCCATGGCCGGTCTGTTCCTGCCTCTTTTCCTCCGGCTCGACACGCGCCGGCTGCTCGTCATGGGCGGCGTGCTGATGGTTGTGCACGTGGTCGGCGGCACGCTGATCGCCTATCAGTGGCTGAGCGCAGAGCCGGGCACCCAGCAGGCGCTGTTGCCCGCCTCGGCCTTCGGCGCAAATCCTGAGGCACTGCGCTACGGGCATATGGTCGGCACCGAGAGCTTTGCCGAGCGGCTGGCGCGCCGCATCACGGGATTCGGACCGGCGCTGGCGACACAAGTCCCCGCCATCCCGTCCACGTTGGGCACGATGCTCGTGGGTGCGGGCCTGTGGCGAAGCGGTCTACTGCAGGGAAGCTGGTCACGCGAACGATGCCTTGCTCTGGCACGAAGGCTGGCGCTGATCGTCCTGCCGCCGCTGGTGCTGCTGATGCTGGTGGACAGGTGGAGCGGCTTCACCGGCGCAGTGGTCGGCCCGGTCTCGCTGTTCTGGTCGCTGCCCTTCGATCTGCTGCTGGCGATCGCCTATGCCGCGCTGGTGATGGCGCTGTTTGCCGGTCGCGAGAGCGCCCTGCGCCGCGTTCTGGCCGCGACCGGGCGGCTGTCGCTCACCAACTACCTGCTCACCAGCGCGGTGCTTGCGCTGCTGTTCTATTCGTGGGGGCTGGGCCTCTACGGCACGCTATCGCGCGGCGGAGCGTTCGCGATCGCTGCCGTTCCGATCGCGCTGATGATGCTGTGGTCGCCGCTCTGGCTGGCGCGTTTCCGGCAGGGCCCGTTCGAGTGGCTGTGGCGCGGCATCGCGCGCGGGCGCTTCGGCCCGATCGGGCGCTAGTCGTCCTGCCCGAGCATGGGCGAAGGCACGCCCAGAGCCAGCTCGGCATCGGAGAACTTGAACGGGCTGCGCAGGCCGGTCAGCCCTTCGGCCATCGGGAAGGTCATCCCGCGTGCCTGCACCTGCGGCTCCTCGAACACTTCGGAGACCTCGTAGATCGGACCGGCGGGCACGCTGGCCTCGCGGCACGCAGCAAGCAGCGCTTCGCGATCCCACGCAGCGGTCTCGGCGGCGATGATCCCGTCGATCTCGCTCCGATTGGCGATCCGCGCCTCGTTGGTGGCGAAGCGTTCGTCGCCCAGCAGGTCGTGCCGCCCGAACACTTCGAGCAGCCTGCGGAACAGCCGATCGTTCGCGGGCGCGAGCACGATTGGGCCGTCCTTCGTCGGGAACACGCCATAGGCGCTGACCTGCGCGTGCATGTTGCCCATGCGTGGCGGGTTCTCACCGGTCGCGAAGAAGCTCTGCGCCTGATGGGCGAGCAGCGCGACCGAGCAATCGTAGAGCGCCATGTCGATATGCTGGCCTGTTCCAGTGCGCGCCCGCATCGCCAGCGCGGCCTGGATCGCGATGGTCGAATAGAGCCCGCAGAACAGGTCCGAAATCGACATGCCGTGTTTCATCGGCTCGCCCTCGGGTTCGCCGGTCAGCGCCATGAAGCCGCTCATCGCTTGGATCACGAAGTCGTAGCCCGGCTCATCGCGACGCGGCCCGTCCTGTCCGAAGCCGCTGATGGAGCAGTAGACAAGAGCGGGATTGGAGGCGGACAGGCTGGCGTAGTCGAGGCCGAACTTGGTCAGCTTGCCGGGCAGGAAATTCTCCAGCACCACGTCGGCTTCGGCTGCGAGAGTGGTCACCCGGGCGAGATCGTCCGCATTGCGAAAATCCGCGGTGATCCCGCGCTTCCCCCGATTGCAGCCATGATAATAGGCCGCCTCGCGCGCGCCGTCCTCGCGCTCCACGAAAGGTGGGCCCCACAGACGTGTGCCGTCGCCCTCGGGTGCCTCGACCTTGATCACGTCCGCGCCGAGGTCAGCCAGGGTCTGCCCGGCGAAGGGACCTGCGAGGATGCGCGCGAGTTCGAGCACCTTGAGGCCAGCCAGCGGTGCGTGCGGGTTGCGGGGTTTATCGAGCCACATGGACGCTTCGCTGGGCCAGCGCGGTGGCGAGGTCAAGCCGGGCGGATCACATCGCCTGGTCGAGGAAGGTCACGCTGCGGTCGAGCACCGGGGCCTTGCCGCGAAACGGCTTGGACAGCGCCACGACCACATCCTCGTGGCTCAGGCCCTCATAGTTCTCCGTCTGCACCGGCGCGCCGAGTTCGCGCAGCTTCGCGGCGAGGTTCTCCGTGTTGTAGGGCCGGACCACGGTGTCCTTGCTCGACGTGACCAGCAGCATCGGCGGGGCATCGGCGCGTGCCCATTCGATGGGCTGCGTGTCGCGCGGGGCCGGCCAGTGCGACATCGCGTCGATCGACCGCTTCTTGTCGAAGGGGTAGAAGTCGTAAGGGCCGGACAGGCCGATCGCGGCCTTCACGGCATCGGGTGCCACACCGGCAGCTGTCAGCCAGCGCGGGTCCAGCGCCAGCGTGACGGCGGTATGCGCGCCCGCCGAGTGGCCTGCGAGCGCGATCCTGTCGGGATCGCCGCCGAAGCGGGCGATATTGTCGCGAGTCCAGCGCACCGCCTCGGCCCCGTCCTCGACGAAGGCCGGGAAGCGCACCTGCGGCACCTTGCGATAATCGGGGATGACCACCACGAAGCCCCGGCTGGCGAGCGCACGCCCGGCAAAGGCGTAGGCATCGCGATCGCCCTTCACCCAGCCGCCGCCGTAGAAGAACACGATTACCGGACGCGGTGTCTCGCTCGCCGCGTCGGGCACCCACACGTCGAGCGTCTGGTCATGACTGCCGAAGGGGATCGCCGTGCCCGCGCGATGCGTGTCGGTGCCCCCGCCGGAAATCCGATCGATGATCGAAAGTAGCTTCGGGGGCGAGGTAAACGCGATGGCCACGCCCACTGCCAGCACAGCCGACAGCGCCAGCCCCGCGATCCACCACTTCATCACGCGGTTTCTAGCGCGACCTCGTATTTCGCCGTCGTGCTCTTGGCGATGTCGTCTTCGGTGACGCCGGGCGCGAGTTCGATCAGGCGGAAGGCGCTGTCGTGATCGGGCCGCTGGAACACGCCGAGGTTGGTGATGACCATGTCGACCACATCGGTGCCGGTCAGCGGCAGCGTGCATTCGGGGATGAACTTGGGGTCGCCGTGCTTGCTGGTGTGGTCCATCACCACGATGATCTTCTTGACGCCCGCGACCAGATCCATCGCGCCGCCCATGCCCTTGATCATCTTGCCGGGAATCATCCAGTTGGCGATGTCGCCGTTCTCGGCCACTTCCATCGCGCCCAGCACGGTCAGGTCGATATGCCCGCCGCGGATCATCGCGAAGCTGGTCGCGCTGTCGAAATAGGCGGAGTGGTCCAGTTCGCTGATCGTTTGCTTGCCCGCATTGATCAGGTCGGCGTCTTCCTCGCCTTCCAGCGGGAAGGGACCGATGCCGAGCATGCCGTTCTCGCTCTGCAGCGTTACGTGCATGCCTTCGGGGATGTGATTGGCGACCAGCGTGGGAATGCCGATGCCCAGGTTGACGTAATAGCCATCCTGAAGCTCGCGCGCGGCGCGCGCAGCCATTTCGTCGCGGGTCCAGCCGGGGGTCTGCTCGGTCATGTCTCTAGCCTTGTGAAGGAGGTGTCTGGGCGGTGATGGGTGCGCCGGTCGCAGCGGTGATCGGAGCCGGGCCGAGGAACCACGCCTCACCGATCAGCGGATCGAGCGCGAAGGCATCGTCCGGGTTCTTGAGGTATCCGAACAGCGAATCGAAATCGCGCTTCTGGTCGCCCAGGATCGCGACGATGCAGTAATCGCCGCTGGCATCCTGGCGGCGCGAATCCTTGCTCTCGTTCTCGTAGCGCACGAGGTAGAGCTCGTCCTCGCCTCGCGGGTCGAGCCCGGTGCGCAGCAGCGCCTTGCGAACCGCACCCGCGCGATCGGCGGTATGGCGGGAGAGCCACAGGACCGCGACTTCCTGCGCGCGCAGCGCGGCGAGCACGCGGACCAGCCCGTTGGGGGCGGCGATATCCTCGGTCAGCGGGGCCTCGCCGTCGCCGGGGTCCAGATCGATCAGCACGGCGGTCTGCGCAAAGGCGCATGGCGCACGTTCCGGCTTCAGCTGGCCCGGTTCGGCGAGCAGCGCGGAGAGGCGCGGCTCGGTCGCGTAAGGATCGCGCTGGGCGATCGCCGTGGCGGCGGCGAACAGCCCCTCGAACCCACCCGTCGCCTGTCCAGCGGGCGTGCCGCTGGGCGGAGGCAGGGCGGTAAGGTTGGTCAGGGTCGCGCTGCTTGTCTCGGTTTGGGCGGGGCCTGCCCCTTCCGTCGGCGAGCCTTTGCCAGGGCGAGCGGCGCTCGACGGAGCGGGCAGTGCCGCCATCGCCACATTCTCGTCCTCCATCTCGCTTTTTGCGCTAGCGCTCTGCACACCGGGGCGATCATAGCCGCTGGGCTTGTCGTCGGTCATGCGCTTGCCCAGCAGCAGCCCCGCCGCGATCGGCGCAGCGGCGGCAACGCAGCCCGACAGGCCGGGTGCGATGGCAAACAGCAGGAGCGGGGCGAGCAGGCGTTTCATCGCTGGTCGGCGGTCAGGCCGCCTCGCGCACGGTGCGGAATTCGATCTTTTTGTCGTAGGGCGCGCCCACGATCATCCGCTGCACGAACACGCCGGGCAGGTGGATGCAATCGGGATCGAGCGACCCGGTCGGCACGATTTCCTCAACCTCGACCACGCACACCTTGCCGCAGGTGGCGGCGGGCACGTTGAAATTGCGCGCGGTCTTGCGGAACACGACATTGCCCGTCTCGTCCGCCTTCCACGCTTTCACGATGGCGAGGTCGGCGAAGATTCCGTGCTCGAGGATGTAATCCTCCGGCCCTTCGCCACGGTCGAACTGCTTCACCTCCTTGCCTTCGGCCACCTGGGTGCCGACGCCGGTCTTGGTGTAGAAGCCCGGAATGCCTGCGCCGCCTGCGCGCATCCGCTCCGCCAGCGTGCCCTGGGGGCAGAACTCGACCTCGAGCTCGCCGGAGAGGAACTGGCGTTCGAACTCCTTATTTTCGCCCACATAGCTGCTGATCATCTTCTTCACCTGCTTGGTGCGCAGCAGCTTGCCGATGCCTTCGTTATCGATCCCTGCGTTGTTGCTGGCGAAGGTGAGGTTCTTCACCCCGCTGTCGCGAATCGCGTCGAGCAGTCTTTCGGGGATGCCGCAAAGGCCGAAACCTCCGCTGGCGATCAGCATGTCGTCCTTGAGCACACCGTCGAGTGCGGCGGCGGCATCGGGGTAGAGTTTCTGCATGGGACTCCGGCAGGTCTGGGGTGAGGCTTGGAGAGGGTTTAAGGCCTCGCGCGTGCCTTGTCATCCCGTGCGCAAAACGCAAAATGGTGCGGCGCAGCAGGACGAAGATGGGCTCGAACAGATAAAAAGTGTCTAAAATCAAAGGTCTAAAAGAATTGCAACTTTTGCAACGCCCGATGTCTTTTTCGCACTTGCGAAATATACTGCGTTGCGGCAGAACAATGGAGCCTTTCAGGCATCCTCTCCCAAACTTCATACCCGGCTGGTTCGCCAGCCGGGTTTTTTCTTGCCTGCAATCCGCCGCGGCCTGCCGAATCGCAGCGTCGTGCGGACCCAAGCGCGTGCTCGCCCATTCCATAAGCCGCAGCGCAACTTATGTAGGGTCGCCATACCCCCCGATATGGGCGACAACCGGGAGAAACCGCACACATGGCCGACAGCGAAACCGCCACCGAAGAAAGAATCGTCCGCCTTCAGGTGGCTGCGGCCCGCCAGGAAGAGAGCGGCCGCGGCGTTGCACGCCTGCCGCGCAGCGCGATGCAGACGCTCGGCGTGACCGAGGGCGACGTGGTCCAGCTTTCGGGCAAGCGCTCGACCGCCGCGATTGTGATCGCGGCGCATGACGAGGATCAGGCGCTTGCGGTCGTCCGCCTCGACGGTCTGCAGCGCGCCAATGCCGAGGTCGGATCGGGCGAGCACGTGAAGATCGAGGCCGCGCAATCGCGCCCCGCGACCCGCGTGGTGTTCGCACCCGCAAGCCGCGAGATGCGGCTGCAAGGGCCGACCCAAGCGCTCAAGCGCAACTTCTTCCGCAAGCCGATCGTCAGCGGCGATCTGGTGGCGACCACCGGGCAGCAGCCGGTCCAGAACATGCCGCCCGAAGTGCAGCGCATGTTCAACGCGCCCGCCTATGCACTCACCCAGATCCGCCTGCGCGTGATCAGCACCGCGCCCAAGGGAATCGTCCATATCGACGAGAATACCGAGATCGAGCTGCGGCCCGATTTCGAAGAGCCCAAGGCGGGCCGGTCCGTGGTCAACTACGACGATGTCGGCGGCATTTCGGAGACGATCCAGCAGCTGCGCGAAATGGTCGAGCTGCCGCTGCGCTATCCCGAACTGTTCACCCGGCTGGGTGTCGACCCGCCCAAGGGCGTGCTGCTGCACGGCCCGCCCGGAACCGGCAAGACGCGGCTGGCGCAGGCCGTCGCCAATGAAAGCGATGCCGAGTTCTTCGCCATCAACGGGCCCGAGATCATGGGTTCGGGCTACGGCGAATCGGAGAAGCGGCTGCGTGAGGTGTTTGAAAGCGCCAACCAGGCCGCCCCCGCGATCATCTTCATCGATGAGATCGATTCGATCGCGCCCAAGCGCGACAGCGTGCCGGGCGAGGCGGAGAAGCGCCTCGTCGCGCAGCTCCTGACGCTGATGGACGGGCTCGAATCGCGGGCCAATATCGTGGTCATCGCGGCGACCAACCGCCCCGACGCGATCGACGAGGCGCTGCGCCGCCCCGGCCGGTTCGACCGCGAAATCGTGATCGGTGTGCCGGACGAGACCGGGCGGCGCGAAATCCTCGCGATTCACACCCGCGGCATGCCGCTGGGCGAAGGCGTCGACCTGAAGGAACTGGCGCGCGTCACCCACGGCTTCGTCGGTGCGGATATCGCCGCGCTTGCGCGCGAGGCGGCGATCGACGCGGTTCGCCGGATCATGCCGCAGATCGACCTCGATGCGCAGACGATCCCGCCCGAAGTGCTCGAAGGCCTGCATGTCGGGCGCGACGATTTCCTGTCCGCGCTCAAGCGTGTCCAGCCCTCCGCCATGCGCGAGGTGATGGTCCAGGTGCCCGATGTCAGCTGGAGCGATCTGGGCGGGATCGACGACGCGATCGAAAAGCTGAAGGAAGGGATCGAGCTGCCGATCAAGAACCGCGAGGCGTTCCACCGCCTCGGCATCCGCGCGGCCAAGGGCTTCCTGCTCTATGGCCCGCCGGGCACGGGCAAGACGCAGCTGGCCAAGGCCGTCGCCAAGGAGGCCGATGCCAACTTCATCTCGATGAAGAGCTCCGACCTGCTGTCCAAATGGTATGGTGAGAGCGAGCAGCAGATCGCCAAGATGTTCCGTCGCGCGCGTGCGGTCTCGCCATGCGTGATCTTCATCGACGAGATCGACTCTCTGGTGCCCGCACGCGGGTCCGGCAGCATGGAACCGCAGGTGACCGGCAGGGTGGTCAACACCATCCTTGCCGAGATGGACGGGCTGGAAGAGCTTCAGTCGGTCGTGGTGATCGGGGCAACCAACCGCCCCACGCTGGTCGACCCCGCGCTGCTGCGGCCAGGCCGGTTCGACGAGCTGGTCTATGTCGGCACGCCCGATGTGAAGGGGCGCGAGCAGATCCTCGGCATCCATACCGGCAACATGCCGCTGGCCAAGGATGTCAGCCTGTCGAAGATCGCCGAGGAGACCGAGCGTTTCACCGGGGCCGATCTGGAAGACGTGGTTCGCCGCGCCGGGCTGGTCGCGCTGCATCGTGCGGGCGCGGACGTGCAGGAGGTCACCATGGCCGACTTCACCGAAGCGCTGAAGGACAGCCGCGCGTCGGTCACCGCCAAGATGGAAGAGGAATACAGGAAGATGCGCGGCGAGCTGAAGAAGCGCGCGGCGGAGCCCATGCCGATCGGCTTCATCACCGAAGGCATGGTCGAATCGACTCGCGAATCGAAGCACGGCGACTGATCGCCGGGGATAATACGCCCGGCGGCTAGAGAAAGTCGGCGAGGGTCAGGTCGATCCGGCGGGTGCCCCCCGCCTTCGACCTGACCTCCAGCGGCAGGACCGTTCCGGCGGGCCCCTGCATGGCCGCGATAAGCCCTTGGAAATCCGCGCCGACCAGCCGGTCTCCCGGCACGATCCCCGCGACCGCCGCGGGGCTGCCGGGGCCGACCACCGCCACCTTTACGTCTTTGCCTGCGCGATCGATCCACATGCCCGCCCGGTTATATTCCGGCGCGGGTGCGGGCAGGGTGTTGCGGCGCAGGAACAGCTCCTTCGTCGACGGCCGGGTGGCGATGTCGAACCGGCGCAGGATCGGCAGGCCGACGAGGCCGTGTTCGAAATACGTCCACGGGCTTTTCGGTGTGAGCGTTGCGATCAAGTCGGTCAGGACAGTGCCGCCAAATTCGATCTTGGGTAACCGTATGATCCGGCCTTTCCCGTCGGGCGATCCCGGAGCCCAGCGGGGCGAATCCCACAAGCCGCTTTTCTCCAGCGCCTTGCCGCTCAACCGCAATTCGTTCGGCGAGCCGGTGTCGAGGCCGATGGGGAAGGCTTGGCCCGCGATGGTGACCGGCGCGAACATCCAGCTGGAGCCGTAGCGGTTGCCTTCGAGCACGAAGGCATCTTCGACCCGGGTCCAGTCGCTGCGGTCGGGCGCTCCGGAGGGATAGAGCCGCAACTGCGACGCACCGAAATCCAGCTCGCTGTCCACGGTGGTGACCACCCCGGCCGCGAGCGATCCGACTGCATCCTCAATGAAATTGACGTGATCGGTCGCGGCGAAAAGCGCGCCGGCCTGGCGCACCACGCCGCCCAGCGAAAGCTCGTCCACCAGTACCATATCGTACACCCGGTGCGCGCCAATCAGGCCGAGCGGGCTCTTGCCGACGGTCTTGAGCCCCAGCCGATCCACCATCGCCTGCTCCATCAGGCCGACCGACCCTCCGGTATCGACGACCAGCGGCCACGGCCCCTGCCCGTTGAGCAGGCAGTCGATCAGCACCCGATCGTCCGTCAGCCGGATCGGAATGGTGATGGTGTTCGATTGGGCCAGCAGCCGGGCTGGGGAGAGCGCAACCGCCCCCATCGCAGCGGTGGTGGCAAGGAAGCTGCGACGTGCGATCATGGTCGATCCCAACTGGCTGGTTTGTAAAGGCTTTCGCAAGTTTAGGCCGAAGATGTGACGGGACAGTGAACGCGCGCCTAGCCGCCCCGTTCGTTCGCCGCCTCGACCTCCAGCCGGTGGCGGATCAGTGCGACCGGCTGGTTCTCGCGCAGCCATTGCAGCATGTATTCGCGCACCGCGCAGCGCAGATCCCACACATCGCCGATCGTCGCCCCGGTCATCGAAAGGCGCAGCGCGATGCTTTCCGGGTAGGCGTCGGTCACCAGCGCGGCCGCGTCACGCTCGTCCCAGAGCGGATGATCCTTCAGGAAATCGAGAAACGCCTGGCGGATCGGCGCGACGTCCGCGATCGGATCGAGGTGCAGCATCACCACCCCGGTCAGCCGGTCGGCGGAGCGTGACCAGTTCTCGAAGCTTTCCTCGAAGAACTTGCCTGTGGGCACCACCAGCACGCGCTCGTCCCACGCGCGGATCATGACGAAGGTCATGCGGATTTCCTCGACCCGGCCGGTCACCCCGTCGACCACCACCATGTCGCCGATCCGGATCGGTTCGGTCAGCGCCATCTGGATGCCCGCGATCAGCGATTTGAGCGCGGGCTGCGCGGCGGCACCAATGGCCAGCGCGGCAAGGCCGGCCGAGGCCATCAGCGTGACGCCGACCTGCCGCACGCCAGGGATGTTCACCAGCACCAGCGCGATGGTGATGACGATGATCAGGCTCGACGCGGTACGGCGGAAGATCTCGATCCGGGTCTTGCGGCTGCGCATGTGGATCGGGTCGAGCCGGCGTTCCATCCGCCGTTCGTGTGCGGTGGCCCAGCCGGTCACGAAGGCGAGTACCAGCCAGCCAAGGATGATCGGCGCGACGAAATCCGAAAGCGCATCCCACGCCGGGCGGATCACTTCGGCCCGCTCCGCCGCCGCCGAAATCGCGATGGTCACCGCCAGCCATAGCGCCGGTGCGCGGATCGCCTCGACCACCGGCTGGCCGTGACGCGCCGGGCCATGCGCGGTTGCCTTGCGGATGATGCCGAAAGCGAGCCGATGCGCCGCCACCGCGACGATCACGCACACGCCGAGGATGGCGGCGGCGATGGCGATGTCTTCGACCGGCACCGCCCAGCTGCGCAGGTCGGGCAGGGGGATGGAGGCAAGGATCGACATCTATCAGGCCGCCGCTGTGCCGGGCTGGGCGGGAAACGCGATGCTGACCGTCACGCCTCGTGGGCCGAAGGTCCGTTCGATCTCGCCGCCCAGCTGCCGCGCGGCACCGATCATCAGCGTGCTGCCGAAGCCGCCCTGGCTTTGCGCGGGCTGTTCGCCGTCCTTCTGGCCTGCCGTATCCCAGTCCTCCTGCCAGTCGAGATGGAGCAGGTTGCCCTTGCGCGTCCAGCGCACGGTCAGCTCGCCGGCATCCCGCCAGCAGCCATATTTGACCGCATTGGTCGCCAGCTCGTGCAGCACCAGCCCCAGCGGGGTGACCTGCACCCGGTCGATTGGGACATCATCGCCTTCCAGCACCAGCCGCTTGTCCTGCGACACGTGCGGCTCGACCGTCGCCTCCACCAGCGCGCGCAGCGATGCACCGCCCTGCCGGTTCAGCCGGTCGGCAGCGGTGCCGTGGCCCTGCGTGACCTCGTGCGCGGTCAGCAGCGCGTGGATACGCGCGCTGATGCGGTCCTTGTAGGCAGTCACGTCGGTCGCCTCGCGCGCGCTCATCTGGATGATCGCGAGGACCATCGCGAACAGGTTCTTGACCCGGTGGTTGAGCTCCTGCGCCAGCAGGTTCGCGCGGTCGCGCGCAACCTCCAGCTCGCGGGCCTGCGCCGCCTCGGTCTCCGCCTGCGCGGTCCGCGCGACCAGCACCGCGCCGAGCACGATCGCGCTCACCAGCAGCAGCAGCAGCAGGCCCAGCAGCGGCAGGATGCGCGCTTCGGCGGCCTGCGCGCGTGCGCTCTGTTCGTCGAGCAGGCGGTTCTCGATCTGCGCCAGCCGGTCGATCGCGGCGGTCAGGCGCTGCATTGCATCATAGCCCTCACCCTCTAGGATCTGGCGTCGCGCGTCGCGCAGCTGGCCGCGTTCGACCTGCCCGATGGTCTGGTCGAGCTCGGCGAACTTGTCGTTGAGGGCATCCTCGATCGCGACGAACTCGGCACGCTGTTCGTCGGTCATCCGGTCATCGATCGACCGTGCGAGCCTCTCCATCGCCGTCTCGGCATCGCGCCGCGACGTCCGGTAAGGCTTGAGATAGCGCGTATCGAGCGTGATGTAGTAACCGCGCTGCGCGCTTTCGGCGGACAGGGCGGCGCGTTCGATCCGGTCGAGCATCAGCAGCACGTCGCCCAGCCGCTCGACCTGATTGCGTTCGGCACGCTCGGCCGCGCCGGTGGAGAGCAACAGCAATACCGCGCCCAGGATCGCGCCCGCCATCGCGCCCAGCACCAGCCAGTTGAACCACCGGCGGATGAACACGCGCAAAAGCCCGAACCGCGATGAGGAGGGGGACGACCCGGTCAATGCGCGTCGTCCCAGTTGCGCCCGGTGCCGATCTCGACCCCCAGCGGAACCGTGAGTTCGATTGCCGGTCCGGCGGCATCGGCCATCACCGACTGTATTACCGGCCTAGCCTGTTCGACCAGACCCTCGGGCATTTCGAACACCAGTTCGTCATGCACCTGCAGCAGCATCCGCACCCCGTCGGGCGCATCGGGCTTCAGGCCCGCTTCGGCGAGCGCGGGGCCCATCCGGGCCATGGCGCGCTTGATGATGTCCGCACTGGTGCCTTGGATCGGCGCGTTGACCGCGGCACGCTCGCTCCCCTGCCGTTCGGCCTGGTTCTTGGAATTGATCCGCGGGAACCACGTCTTGCGCCCGAACAGGGTTTGCGAATAGCCGCACTCGCGCACGGTCTCCATCGTGTTGACGATATAGCGCTGGATGCCGGGGAAGCGGGCGAAGTAGATGTCGATCAGGTCCTGCGCCTCGTCCGCCTCGATCCCCAGCCGCCCGGCGAGGCCCCAGCGCGAAATGCCGTAGAGGATCGCGAAGTTGATCGTCTTGGCGCGCGCGCGGGTATCGCGGTCGACGCTGCCGAACATCTCCTGCGCGGTGCGCGCGTGGATATCCTCGCCTGCGGCAAAGGCTTCACGCAAGGGGGCGACATCGGCCATGTGCGCGGCCAGCCGCAGTTCGATCTGCGAATAGTCGGCGGCGAGCAGCACGTTGCCCTCTTCCGCGACGAAGGCCTGCCGAATCTCGCGGCCGATCTCGGTCCGGATCGGGATGTTCTGCAGGTTGGGATCGGTGCTGGAGAGGCGCCCGGTCTGCGCGCCGACCAGACTGTAGCTGGTGTGCACGCGGTTGGTTTTCGGGTTGATCGCCTGCTGCAGCGCGTCGGTATAGGTCGACTTGAGCTTCGCGAGCTGGCGCCATTCGAGCACTTTCGTGGCGATCGGCGCGCCGGTCGCGTCGAGCTTCTCCAGCACCGACTGGTCGGTCGAGTATTGCCCGCTCTTGCCCTTCTTGCCCCCCTTGTACCCCATCTTGTCGAACAGGATATCGCCCAGCTGCTTGGGGCTGCCGACGGTGAATTCCTGCCCGGCAATTTCATGGATCTCGCCTTCGAGACGGGCGGTTTCGCGGGCAAACCGCTCCGACAGGGCAGCGAGTTGCTGGCGGTCGACCTTGATCCCGTGCCGCTCCATCCCCGCGACCACCGGGATCAGCGGGCGATCGACCCGCTCGTAGACGCGCGTACCGCCCTCGACCGCCAGCCGCGGTTTGAGGTGGGTATAGAGTCGCCAGGTCACGTCGGCGTCCTCCGCCGCGTATTCGGTCGCGCGGTCGATCGGCACCTCGCCGAAGGGAATCGCCTTCTTGCCGGTGCCGCAGATCTCCTTGAAGGTCAGGCAGGTGTGGCCAAGATGGCGCTGCGCCAGCTCGTCCATCCCGTGGCCGCCGCCGATCCCGTCCTGCGAGCGGCCTGCATCCAGCGCGAAGCTGACGATCATCGTGTCCTCGATGGGCGCGACCGCGATGCCGTGGCGTGCAAGCACGTTGAGATCGTACTTGATGTTCTGCCCGACCTTGAGGACCGCATCGCTTTCCAGCAGCGGCTTGAGCATCGCCAGCGCGGTCTCACGCGCGATCTGCTGCGGCTTCTCGGCGAACATGTCGTCCCCGCCGCCGCCTTCGTTGAAATGGCCGAGCGGGATGTAGCAGGCCTGATTGGGCCCGATCGCAAGACTGACGCCGACCAGATCCGCCTGCATCGCATCGAGCGCGCTGGTCTCTGTATCGACCGCCACCAGCCGCGCGGCGAAGGCCTTCTCGATCCATTGGTCGAGCTGCTCGACGCTCTGGAGGCACGCGTAGGCGCTGCGGTCGATCGCGGGCATTTCGGGCAGCGGCTGGCTGTTGCCCTGCGGCGCATGGGCCTCGTCCGGGTTCTGCGGCTTGGCTGGGTGCAGCTGGGTCTTCGGGCCGGGGCCGCCATTACCGCCCTCGAGCCGCCTCAGCAGGCTGCCGAACCCATGTTGGGTGAGGAAGGCGGCGAGCGGTTCGGGCGGGATCTTGCCCAGCTTCATGTCGTCGATCGCGATCGGCAGTTCGCAATCTTCCTTCAGCGTCACCAGAATGCGGCTGAGTTCGGCATCGGCGCGATGTTCGAGCAGGCGTTCCTTGAGCTTGCTCTTCTTCATCTCGGGAGCCGCGTCGAGTGCGGCGGTGAGCGATCCGTGATCCTGGATCAGCTTGGTCGCGGTCTTCGGGCCGACCCCGAAGATGCCGGGGATGTTGTCGACCGAATCGCCCATCAGCGCGAGCACGTCGCCCACCAGTTCGGGCGCGACGCCGAACTTCTCCTCGACCTCGGCGGGGCCGATCCGCGCGCTCTTCATCGTGTCGAGCATGTCGATCGTACCGCCCTGCTCGCTGGTGCCGACCAGCTGCATCAGATCCTTGTCGGACGAGACGATGGTGACGTCCCACCCCTTGGCTGCCGCGGCGCGGGCGTAGGAGGCGATCATGTCGTCCGCCTCGACGCCGGGTTCCTCGATCATCGGCAGGCTGAACGCGCGGGTCGCGTCGCGGATCAGCGGGAATTGCGGGACCAGATCTTCGGGCGGGTCGGGCCGGTTGGCCTTGTACTGGTCGTAGATCTCGTTGCGGAAGCTCTGGCTCGACTTGTCGAGCACCACCGCGAGGTGCGTCGGCCCCTCCGCCTTGTCGAGATCCTCTGCCAGCTTCCACAGCATGGTGGTGTAGCCATAGACCGCGCCCACCGGCGTGCCCTCCGGATTGGTCAGCGGGGGCAGGCGATGATACGCGCGGAAGATATACGCCGAACCGTCGACGAGATAGAGGTGCTGCTTGTCGGCCATGCCCCCTGCTAGCAGTGTGGCGAGAGGGCGTCAGCAGCTTACGCGCGGCAAATTATTCCCCGAAAAATGGCCGGAAAAAGGCGCTTGCCACAGTTTGTGGCGAAATTGGGCTTGCCGCGCCACATTCTTGCCACTATCTACGACTCAGAAGCCGCCGGAACCCGGAGGTTTCATCCTCTCCGCGCTCAAACCGCGGCAGGATCCATCTGGAAAAGGATTACAGATTATGCGCAAGATCGTTCTCGCTTCGGCCATCGCCGTCTCCGCTCTCGGCCTCGCTGCTTGCTCGGAAAAGACTGAAGACGCCGCTGGCGACACCGTCGAAAACGCCGCTGCCGACACCGAAGCCAATGTCGACGCCATGGGCGAAGGCATCGAAGACGCCGCCAACGACACCGGTGAAGCCGTCGACAACGCGACCGACGCTGCTGAAAACGAAGCGACCGAAGCGGAAGCCGACATCCAGGGCGAAACCGAAACCGAAGCCGCTGCCGACTAAGGCCAGCGCTTCAGCGAAAAAAGAAGGGCGGCGCCTCACAGTGCCGCCCTTTTTTTGTCCGAAGAAAGTGAAACTTACTGGCCGCCGGCCCCGTAATTGGCGGTGGCCCAGACCCGGCCGTCGGTCGGCTCGCGCTGCTGGCCGAAGCCGTTGTAAAGCGCGCTGGTGATCGAGGCGATCCGCTCGTCACGCAGGCGGCGCGCGTTGAGCTTTTCCGCACGGCTGCCGTTTTCAATCGCCATCGACGCGCTCTGCCCGGTGACGTAGATCGCGGCTGCGATCGGGCGGCCGTCGGGCGTGTAGAAAATGCCGATATCGCTGGCGGTCCGGCTCAGCGTGCCGGTCTTGTGGGCGAGGTTGGCGCTCATCGGCAGGGCCGAGGTCATCCGCCGCTTGCCGGTTACCGTGTCGCCCATCGCGCTCATCAGCACCTGCCGGGACGAGGGGCTGAGCCACCGGCCCTGATAGATCCCGGCGAGCAGCTGGCCCATCGCACGCGGCGTGGCGCTGTCGCGCAGATCGATTTCGGTTGCAGGGTCGGTCCGGCCATCCTCGCGCACCAGCGCGGCGATGTTGCGGGTCAACTGGAAGTCGAGAATCCCCGCGCTGCGCATCCACGCATTGACCGCCTGCGGGCCACCCACGGCGTTCAGCAACGCGTCGGTGCAATCATTGCAGCTGCGGGTAATCATCAGATTGAGGTGTTCGCGTGCGGAAATATAGGTTCCGCGACCGGGCAGCTCGAACTCGCTCGACAGGCTCCAGCGGCCCTGGTCGACCCCGGCGAGGAAGGTCGCCGCGATCGCAACCTTGCTGGTGCTGGCCATCGGGAAACGCTGATCGGCAAGCACGCCGACCTCAGCGCCGGTGGTCAGATCGACCGCGTAGACGCCGATCCGGCCCTGAGAGCCGTCGGCAAGCGCGGCAACCTGCCGTTCGAAAGAGGAATCGTAGACTGCTTCGAAAGTCTTGGGGGCCCGAAGCTCGGTGCCCAGCATGCTGTCGAATTGCGATTCGAGCGAAACCTGCGCGTCGAGTGAGGCACTTTGTGCGTCCTGCGCGGCAGCTGGTGCCTGCGCCAGTGCGCCCGCTGCCAGTGCCAGTGCAAATGTCGACCCAAGTTTCCTAAGCATGCTCTGCCCCATAGCCCGTGACTCGTGTGCAGAGCATTAATGCGCTCACTTAACAGTGGCTCAAGCCCAAAATGGCGTTTGCGCAGGATTGGCACGGTCGACCATGCCAATCCTGCGGTAAAGCGTGAAACCAATCGCGTTCGATCAGCTTTCGGCGATCACTTTTGCGATCTTTTCAAGCGGTTCGCCGGTTACGGTCTTGTCGATCTCGCCGACCAGAATGCGTTCCAGTTCCGAATGATAGTGGCGGCGCATCTCGCCCAGGGTCTTGGGGTCGGCCATCACCATCAGCTGCGTGAGGTCGCCCGAGACGGCCTTGGCGTTGAGCCATTCGCTCACCGCGGCGCCATGTGCCAATTCGTTCAGATCGGTCGCGCCGCTGCGCTGGCTGGCATCGTCCTGATGGCGCACGCCCGCGCTGAAATTGCTCGGATCGAGTTCGGGCTGGTCGACCTTCTCCAGAGTCGGCTCGAACGGCTTGCCGGTGTTCCGGAGGAGCATGAAGCGGTTGCCGTCGACGACGGCGACATGGGCGTTGTGGGGTAGTTTCATAGGGGCAATTCTCTCCTTTCCCTCCACCAACACGCCAGCGCGCGGATCGTTGCGGGCAAAGGCGAGCAGATCCGCCTTTTCATGAAGGGCAAAAGCGGTAAGCTTCCGTCCGAACAGGGGAGATACCAGCATGACCATCCGCACCATGGCGACCGCCGCCAGCCTTATTGCTCTGGTCACGACGATGGCGGTTCCGCTCGCGGCGCAGGATGCGCCGATCATCCAGCCCGGCGCGCCCGGGCAGGAGAACAGGTCGCTCAAGGCAGAAGATGCGAGCAAGCTGGCCGGGACGAACTTCGCCCCGGCCGATGCGCGCTTCATGCAGATGATGATCCCGCACCACCAGCAGGCGACCGAAATGACCCAGCTGGTCGAAGGGCGCACCAGCAACCCGGACATCGTCAAGATCGCGGGCCGGATCGACGCCGGGCAGGGCGACGAGATCGCCTTCATGCGCGACTGGCTCTCTTCGCGCGGGCTGCCTGCGACGATGCAGCACACCGCCGCCAATATGGGCGGGATGACCCATGCCGAGCACATGGCCGCGATGGGCATGGCCACGCCGGACCAGATGAAGCGCCTCGCCTCGCTGCAAGGCACTGCATTCGATGCGCTGTTCCTCGAACTGATGATCCGCCACCATCAGGGTGCGATCCGCATGGTCGACGATCTGCTCGACCAGCCGGGCACTGCCTACGACCCGGTGATGTTCGAATTCGTCAACGACATCAAAGTCGAACAGCAGGGCGAGATCGACCGGATGAATGCGGTCGGCGCGAAGCTCTCCACCGATCCGCGCGCGGGCCTCGCCCCGGGCTTCCGCGATGCAGGCGAGGCGATTTCCAACCTGCGCATCGTTACCGAGATGCCCAAGCCGACCGGCTTCTTCGATCCCGCCAACCCCGCGCAGCTGCAACCGCGGATCGAAGACGAGGCGGAAGAGGCAGAGCTGGTCGATGCGACCAAGGCCGATCCGCGCGATGAGGACGAGGAGAGCGAAGACCGCTTCGGCCAGCGCGGATCGCTCCTCAGCTTCGCAAATACCGACATGGCGTTCTCCGGCGACCTGCTGGTCGCGGGCAGCTATCACGGGTGGAACGCCTACCGGCTGGGCGAGGACGGGGTGCCGAACCTCGTCACCTCGGTGGTGTGCCCCGGCGGGCAGGGCGATGTCAGCATCGTCGGCGATATTCTTATCATGAGCGTGCAGGACAGCCGCGCCCGCAAGGATTGCGGGTTGCAGGGGGTCGAGGGCCGGGTGAGCGAGGATCGCTTCCGCGGCCTGCGGATCTTCGACATTTCCGACATCACCAACCCGCGTCAGGTGGGGCTGGTGCAGACCTGCCGGGGCAGCCACACGCACTCCGTCGTGGCGGCGGATGATCGCCGGATCGTGGTCTACAACTCGGGCACGAGCTACGTCCGCGACGACGCGGAGCTGGCGGGCTGCTTCGATACGGCGGGTGACGAGACCGCGCTGTTCAGCATCGACGTGATCGAGATCCCGCTGGCCGACCCGGCGAAGTCGCGGATCGTCGATTCCCCGCGTGTCTTTGCCAAGGATGGCCAGATCGCCGGCCTGTGGCGCGGCGGCGACCACGGGGTGACCGAGGCGGGCGAGCCGACGCAGGACACTTACGTCACCAACCAGTGCCACGACATCACCGTGTTTCCGGCCAAGAACATCGCGGCGGGCGCATGCTCGGGCAATGGAATCATCCTCGACATCTCCGACCCGCTCAAGCCGGTGCGGATCGATGATGTGACGGACAAGGGCTTTGCCTACTGGCACTCGGCCACCTTCAACAACGACGGCACCAAGGTGCTGTTCACCGATGAATGGGGCGGCGGCGGGCGGCCGCGATGCCAGGCGGGCGATCCGCGCAACTGGGGCGCCGACGCGATCTATTCGCTCAAGGACGGCAAGCTTAGCTTCGACAGCCTCTACAAACTGCCCGCGCCGCAGAGCGACAAGGAAAACTGCGTCGCGCACAACGGCTCGATCATCCCGGTGCCCGGGCGCGATATCTTCGTGCAGGCGTGGTATCAGGGCGGGATCAGCGTGATAGACTTCACCGACGCCGATAACCCGGTCGAGATCGCCTATTTCGATCGCGGCCCGGTGGATGCGGAGCAGCTGATCACCGGCGGCTACTGGAGCGCCTACTGGTACAATGGCCGCATCTACGCGACCGAGATCGCCCGCGGGCTCGACGTGTTCGCTCTGGAGCCGAGCGAGTTCCTCACCGCCGAGGAAATCGCCGCAGCCGAGGCGGCGCAGTATCCGGGCGATGTGTTCAATCCGCAGACCCAGACGCAGGTAACCTGGCCCGAGGACGTGCTCGCGGCAGTGGAAGCCAGTCGCAAGGGCGGGTAGCCGCCGGGCATTCCCGCCGCGCGCAAGCCGCCACCAAAAAGCCCCGCCGGATCGCTCCGACGGGGCCTTTTCTTTGCCGTAATGGCAGGTGGGGTTGGGGGAGGGGTTAGAAGCCCATGCCGCCCATGCCGCCGCCCATGCCGCCCATGTCGGGCATGCCGCCACCGGACTTGTCTTCCGGAACTTCCGAAATAGCCGCTTCGGTGGTGATCAGCAGACCGGCAACCGAGGCTGCGCCCTGCAGCGCGGTGCGCACGACCTTGGTCGGGTCGATCACGCCGGCCTTGACCAGGTTCTCGTAGGTGTCGGTCCCGGCGTTGAAGCCCTGCGTTTCGTCGCCTTCGCGCAGCAGGTTGCCCGAGACCACCGCACCGTCGTGACCGGCATTGGTCGCGATCTGACGGATCGGGGCGAGGATCGCCTTGCGGACGATCGCGATGCCGCGGGTCTGGTCTTCGTTGTCGCCCTTGAGGCCTTCGAGAGCCTTGGACGCGTAGAGCAGCGCGGTACCGCCGCCCGGGACGATGCCTTCTTCGACCGCGGCACGGGTTGCGTGCAGCGCGTCGTCGACGCGGTCCTTACGCTCCTTCACCTCGACTTCGGTGGCACCGCCGACCTTGATCACGGCAACGCCGCCCGCCAGCTTGGCGAGACGTTCCTGCAGCTTTTCCTTGTCGTAATCGCTGCTGGTGTTGTCGATCTGGGTGCGGATTTCGTTGACGCGCGCTTCGATGTCGGCCTGTTCGCCCGCACCGTCGACGATCGTCGTGTTGTCCTTGTCGATGGTGACGCGCTTGGCCTGGCCGAGCATGTTCAGCGTGACGTTCTCGAGCTTGATGCCGAGATCTTCGCTGACCATTTCGCCCTTGGTCAGGATCGCGATGTCCTGCAGCATCGCCTTGCGACGATCGCCGAAGCCCGGAGCCTTGACCGCAGCAACCTTCAGGCCGCCGCGCAGCTTGTTGACCACGAGGGTGGCCAGCGCTTCGCCTTCGATGTCTTCCGCGATGATGAGGAGAGGACGGCCCGACTGCACCGCTGCTTCGAGGATCGGCAGCATCGCCTGCAGGTTCGACAGCTTCTTTTCGAAGATCAGGATGTAGGGATCATCCAGCTCGACGGTCATCTTGTCGGGGTTGGTGATGAAGTAGGGCGAGAGGTAGCCACGGTCGAACTGCATGCCCTCGACGGTTTCGAGTTCGAACTCGAGACCCTTCGATTCGTCGACGGTGATGACGCCTTCCTTGCCGACCTTTTCCATGGCTTCGGCGATCTTCTCGCCGACTTCCTTGTCGCCGTTGGCGGAGATCACGCCGACCTGGGCGATTTCGCTGGAGCCGGAGACGTCCTTCGAACGGCCCTTGAGGTCTTCGACGACCTTGGCCACGGCGATGTCGATGCCGCGCTTCAGGTCCATCGGGTTCATGCCCGCTGCGACCGACTTCATGCCTTCGTTGACGATGGCCTGGGCCAGCACGGTGGCGGTGGTGGTGCCGTCACCGGCGGCGTCGTTCGCCTTCGATGCGACTTCCTTGATCATCTGCGCGCCCATGTTTTCGAACTTGTCCTTAAGTTCGATTTCCTTGGCGACGGTGACGCCGTCCTTGGTGATACGCGGAGCGCCGAAGCTCTTGTCGATCACGACGTTGCGGCCCTTGGGGCCGAGCGTGACCTTGACTGCATTGGCGAGGGTGTCGACGCCGCGCAGGATGCCTTCGCGTGCTTCGCGGCCGAACTTTACGTCCTTGGCTGCCATTGTAATTGTCTCCTGAAATTAGGGTATTGGTAGGAAGCGTTGCGATCAGCGGATCAGGAAATGATCCCCATGATGTCGCTTTCCTTCATGATCAGCAGGTCTTCACCGTCGATCTTGACCTCGGTGCCGCCCCACTTGCCGAAGAGGACGCGATCGCCTTCCTTGACGTCGAGCGGGGTGACGGTGCCGTCGTCGGCCTTGGCGCCCGAACCGACCGCAACGATCATCCCTTCGCTCGGCTTTTCCTGAGCGCTGTCGGGGATGATGATGCCGCCGGCGGTCTTTTCCTCGGCTTCGATGCGACGGACCAGAACACGGTCGTGCAGCGGACGAAATGCCATGCTTGATACCTCTTGATAGGGTGAAAAACGGGTGTTGGCACTCCCGCATGGAGAGTGCCAGCGAGGGGCATATGTGCAGCCGCCAAAGGCGCGTCAAGCGGTCGCCCGGATAAAAAGTTGCCTGAGAGCGGCGGCCTGCGAACCGGGCCCCGCGGGACCGGCTGGGCCGCTCGTGCGTAGCCCACATAAGTGCGGGCCACCGCATTTCGATCAGGACCCCAGGTAACAGGACAGGCATGGCTTCTCAAACACCGACCCCGCGCGCCGATACGCCCGGCGTGGACCTCAGCTTCGTGACCAGCATCATCGAGTGGTTGCAGGCGAATATCATGCAGATCATCGGCGCCTTCGCGGTGCTGGTGATCGG
This sequence comes from Alteriqipengyuania abyssalis, assembly GCF_019857185.1. GTDB lineage: Bacteria > Pseudomonadota > Alphaproteobacteria > Sphingomonadales > Sphingomonadaceae > Alteriqipengyuania > Alteriqipengyuania abyssalis. The sequence goes on from NZ_JAHWXP010000002.1 coordinate 475,650, forward strand.
CCTGCTGATCGCCAGCGTGCTGTCGCGCTGGGCCGAACGTGCTCTGTCCAAATCCTCCAAGTTCGAACCGACCATCGCCAATTTCCTGTCCAACATGGTCAAGTATGCGCTGTGGGCGGTGGTGCTGGTCACCGTGCTCAGCCAGTTCGGGGTCGAGACGACCAGCATCATCGCCGCGCTGGGCGGCATGGCGCTGGCGGTGGGCCTCGCGCTGCAGGGCACGCTCAGCAATGTCGCCTCGGGCGTGATGATCCTGGTGCAACGGCCCTTCGTGGTCGGCGAGGCGATCAGCGTCGACCGGTTCACAGCGACCGTCCAGCGGATCGGCCTGTTCACGACCGAGCTGAAGCAGTTCGACGGATTGTTCGTGATGGTCCCCAACTCCGAACTGTGGAATCAGCCGATCGTCAACCTGCACCGCCATCCCACCCGCCGGATCGAACTGATCGTGGGCATCGGCTACGACGACAGCATGCAGCAGGCGCGCGAGACGCTGCTCGGTCTGGCCGCAGCGGACGAGCGGGTGCTGAAAGATCCTGAGCCGCAGGCCTTCGTCGCGTCGCTCGACGACAGCTCGGTCGGGATCGGCCTGCGCGTATGGTGCGCGACCGGCGATTACATGCAGCTGACCTGGGACCTGACCGAGGCAGCCAAGGCGACCTTCGACGACAAGGGGATCACCATTCCCTTCCCGCAGCGCGAGATCACGCAGAAGGCGGCCTGACCCTTTTTGCATTCGGCTGGACGCGCGTGAGGCCCAGAGCCTCGCGCCGCGCCCAGCGCCAGGTCAGCAGCACGGCGGCGAAGGCAAGACCGGTGGCCAGCCCCAGCCATACGCCGACGCCCGCCAGCGGGGTCCAAAAGCCGAGCACCACTGCGGTCCCGAACCCCGGCACCCAGTAGGAAAAGACCGCGATCCACATCGGCATGCGCGTGTCCTGCAGCCCGCGCAGCGCTCCGCCCGCGACCGCCTGCACCCCGTCGACGAGCTGGAACGCGGCGGCGACCAGCAGATAGCGGGTGGCGAAGGCGACCATCGCGACGTTCGCCGCCGCCCACGGGTCGATATAGATCGACAGCAGATAGTCGGGCACCAGCACCATCGCGCTCGAGGTCACGCTCATGAACAGCAGCGCGATGCCGATCCCCGCCCAGCCTGCGCGTGCCATCCCGTCGCTGTCGCGCGCACCGTAGAAATAGCCGACCCGGATCGTGCTCGCCTGTCCCACGCCGAAGGGCACCTGGAAGGCGAGCGCGGCGATCTGCAGCGCGAGCGTATGCGCAGCCAGCTGCGCCGCGCCGATATTGCCCATCAGGAAGGCCGCCGCGCTGAACACCCCGGCCTCCGCGCTCACCATCAGCGCGATCGGCGTGCCCTTGCGCACGATCTGCCAGAACACCGGCCAATCGGGCACCCACCAGCGCCCGAAAATATGGTAGCGGTGCAGCTTGGGGTCGAGCCGGATGGCGACCACGTAGGCCAGCATGGTGAACAGCGAGGTGAACAGCGTCGCGACCGCCGCGCCGGGCAGGCCCAGGGCAGGAGCGCCCCAGTTGCCGAAGATGAAGGCATAATTGCCCATCGCGTTGACGCCGATGCCGAGCGCGGTGATCGCCGTCGCGAAGATCGGCCGGTCGAGCGCGGAGACGAAGCTGCGCAACACGTTGTTGACGATGAACGGAATCACCGACCACACGAGGATCAGCATGTAGCTCTGGCCCAGCGCGGCGAGCGCGGGCTCCTGCCCGGTCAGCAGGGCAAACTGCTCGAACCCCAGGCACGCGATCATCCCCGCCGCGCCGCTCAGCACCGCGAGCCAAAGCGCCATGCGGGTCGCGCGGCGCACGGGCCGCAAGGCGGGTGCCCGCGCCCCCAGCTCCGCCGAGATCACCGCCGCGACCATCCCCGTCATCGAGCATAGCGCCCACACGATCAGGCCGAACACCGACACCGCCAGCGCGGAAGCGGCCAGCGGCTCTTCCCCCAGCCGCGCGATGAAGATCACATCGATCGCATAGGTCAGCATTTGCAGCAGGTTGGCGAGCGCCAGCGGCCAGCTGAGCCGGAGCGTGGCGAATATCTCGGTACGCCAGGGGGACGGATCCTGCGAAGGGTTGGGTTCGTAAGCCATAAAAAGCCGGCCCGGATATTGGTGCGCGTGCCGCTTGCCTAGGGGGAGCATGCGCTCCATGGGTTTTGCGGATCGACCTGATACCCGGGGAACACACTGGCATGGAACATGGCGAAGCCTCCGCGCACGTAGCGCTCGAAAGCGGTGTCGTTTTGCTGGCCGCCGCGCTGCTGTTCGTGATCCTCTTCCGCAAGCTGGGGCTGGGCGCGACGCTGGGCTACCTTGTCGCAGGCGCGGTAGTCGGCCCGCAGGTACTGGGGCTGGCGGGCAGCGGCGAGGAAACGCTCAGTTTCGGGGAGCTGGGCATCGTCATGCTGTTGTTCGTGGTCGGGCTGGAACTGGCACCCAGCAGGCTGTGGCGGCTGCGCGGGGCGATCTTCGGCCTCGGCCTGACGCAGGTTGCGCTGTGCGGCTTGGCGGTGTCGGGGGTGATCTGGCTCGCGACCAGCTATCCGATGGCCGCGGCGCTGGCGGTGGGCCTCTCGCTCGGCCTGTCGTCCACCGCGCAGGTGCTGCCGATGCTGCAGTCGGGCGGCAACCTGCGCACCCCGGTGGGGGAGCGGGCGTTCTCCATCCTGCTGTTTCAGGATCTCTCGATCATCCCGCTGCTCGCGATCGTCGCCGCGCTCGGCGTGCAGGGGGGCGAGGATGGCGGCACCGGCGGATGGGTCCAGCTGCCGATCGCGCTGGGTGTCTGTGTCGCCCTGGTGCTCGCCGGGCGGTTCGCGCTGCGCCCTCTGCTGCGGCTGATCGGGCGGCTGGGCGAGCGCGAGATGTTCGTCGTCGCCGCGCTGTTCGCGGTGGTCGCCTCGGCTGCGGTGATGGAGGCGATCGGCCTGTCGACCGCGCTCGGCGCGTTCATCGCCGGGGTGATGCTGGCCGATACGCCCTACCGGCACGAGCTGGAGGCCGATATCGAGCCGTTCCGCTCGATCCTGCTCGGGCTGTTCTTCATCTCGGTCGGGATGATGCTCGACCTGCAGGCGATCGCCGCGCAGCCGCTGTTCGTGATCGGGATGGCGGCGGCGCTGGTGGCGACGAAGACCGCGATCATCACCGGGCTGGGCATAGCGGTGAAACTGCCGTGGCGCAGCGCCCTCGCTCTCGGCCTGCTGCTCAGCCAGGGGGGCGAGTTCGGCTTCGTGCTGTTCAATACCGCGCAAAGCGGCGGGGTGATCGATGCACAGACCGCCAGCCTGTTCACCGCGATCGTCACGCTTTCCATGGCGACCACCCCGTTCTTGATGATGGCGACCGCGCGTTTGCGCACGCCCGCCCCCGGTGCGCGGGAGGAGCGCGAGGGGCCGGATGGCGAAACGCCGCAGGCGCTGGTGATCGGCTTCGGCCGGTTCGGGCAAACGGTCGCGCAGATGCTCGCCACCGCCGGGCTCGACGTGACGATGATCGACAGGAACGTGCCGCAGATCGACACTGCCGAGGAGTTCGGGATCAAGGTGTTTTTCGGCGACGGGTTGCGGATGGACATGCTGCGCCAGGCCGGAGCGCGCGAGGCGAAGCTGATCTGCTTCTGCATCGATGGCGACCAGATCGACGCCGAATTCCTCGCTTCGGTACGCGAGGCGTTTCCCGACGCCGCGCTGTTCGTGCGCACCTTCGACCGGCGGCACGTCATGAAGCTGGCCCCGGCACAGATCGCGTTTCAGGTGCGTGAGCTGCGCGAAAGCGCGATCGCAATGGGCCGCGCCGTGCTGGAGCATCTCGACACCGACGCGCGCGCGATCGAGCAGCTCGAGCAGGATTATCGCGAGAACGACATGGCGCGGTTGCAGGCCCAGATCGATGCGGACGATCTGCACGCGGGCAAGGAACGCAACGTGCTGCGCGGCGACCGTGGAATGACGTAGAGCGCCCCTAGGGAAGCAGTTTCCGAGTGACGGACGAACCCGACCAGCGGCCTCCGCACGGATCTGTGCTGCAGGGGAATGTGAGGTTTTAGCGCAGACCGATCGCTGGCGTCAGCCGAAGATGCCGAACAATTCGTCGTGCAGCTCCCCAGCCTCTTTGGACCAACATCCCAAATCTTCCGGAGTTGTAGCAGAGTAACCGGGAAGGGTGATGACCAGCTGGCGCGGACCGCCATTCGAAATGATGATGGAGCAAGGTTTGCGGCGTAGACCGCTTGCGACAGCTTTGGCGACAGCCTTCCTCAGTCGGTCAAGGTCGTCAGAACCCAGCTTCCCTTTTTCGATCTCTGCAACAGAACTCGCATCGTAACAGTTCGGTCGTTGGAGACGGGGGTGAAGCATGAACTCACCCGTCTGAAGATCGACGTAAACCGATCCGGCGGGGCACCATTCATTCTCGTCGAGCAAGGCGAATACCGCACCCGACGTTCTGGTAAGCGGGAGCTGAGCAGGGGCTGACCCGAGCAAGGGCCAAAGGGCGAGGGCTGCAAGGCAGGCTTTGACGGGTTGCAACATTGTTCTCCCAGCTCGGCGCACTTCGAGCCCAACCAAGCTCACTCGTCAAGTCGCGCGAAGGATGTGGAAGCTGCCGTTCGCTCGGCCAATGAAAAAGGGCGGCGCCATCGCTGGCACCGCCCCTTCGATTTCGCTCGGAAGCGAGAAGAGCTTACTTGAGCTCGACCGTGCCGCCAGCGGCTTCGATCTTGCTCTTGACTTCTTCGGCTTCGGCCTTGTTGACGCCTTCCTTGAGCGGCTTGGGCGCGCCTTCGACGAGAGCCTTGGCTTCGGTGAGGCCCAGGCCGGTGATGGCGCGGACTTCCTTGATGACCTGGATCTTCTTGCCACCGTCGCCGGTAAGAATGACGTCGAATTCGTCCTTTTCTTCAGCAGCCGGGGCGTCGCCACCGGCAGCCGGGCCAGCAACCGCAACGGCGGCAGCGGCGCTCACGCCCCACTCTTCTTCAAGAGCCTTGGCGAGGTCAGCTGCTTCGAGGACGGTCAGCTTCGAAAGTTCTTCAACGAGCTTGGCGATGTCAGCCATGATAATTCACTCCAAAAAATAGCGTGGCCGGGCTCATGCCGCGGCCGGATATGTCGTGCGGAAAAACGTCTTACGCAGCGTCCTTGGCGGCATATGCGCCGAAGACACGAGCGAGCTTGTTCGCCGGGGCATTGACGACCTGCGCGATTTTCGTCGCGGGGGCGTTGACCAGACCAACGAGCTTGCCACGCAGTTCGTCGAGGCTCGGCATCGAGGCGAGAGCCCTGACACCTGCTTCGTCGAGCACCTGCGAGCCCATCGAGCCACCGACCACTTCGATACGGTCGTTGGTCTTCGCGAACTCCACCACGGCCTTGGCCGCGGCGACCGGATCTTCGCTGTATGCGAGGGCGGTCGGACCGGACAGGTATTCTTCGATACCCGCGTAGTCGGTGTCCTTGAGGGCGATCTTGGCAAGACGGTTCTTCGCAACCTGGTAAGTCGCGCCGGCTTCCCGCATCTTCGCGCGCAGATCGGTGGACTCTGCCACCGTCAGGCCGAGGTTGCGGGTGACGACCACCACGCCCGCCTCGTTGAAGACGTTGTTCAGCTGAGCGACCGCATCGGTTTTTTGCGAACGATCCATGCTTACTCCTTCACTATGGCCGACCCCGCACAGGCGGAGACGACCGGCTCACGTTCGACCCCGCCGCAAAAGCTGCGAGGCCATGGGTCCGTTTCTGGGGAAGGAGGTGCATCCGGCTATCGGATGCGAAAGGCGGCGCATGGGGACATGCGGGCCGCTGTAAATCTCGTTTCCCCGTCTAGGCTGGAAATTAAGACCGGCATGTTCCGGTCACCAACTGTCTCGGACGGATGACCGCAGGGCACATGGCCGGAGCGGTCGGGCCGGGCACTTAGCGAGAACGTGGGCGGAGTCAAGCAAAAGCGGGTGGCGCGCGGTGTCCACCGTCGGTTCACGCGGGCTTGGGCAACAGCGTGCCATGCGCAGTCTCCTTATCGCTCTGCCCGTATTCGCGATGCTTGCAAGCCCGGCCCATGCGACCGGGGGCTTTGTGTGCCGCACTGCCTCCGAACCGGCGATCGAGATCGCGCTCGGCTTCGGCCACACGGCGGGTTCGGCGCTGTTCGCGCACAGGTTGCAGGTCGATGGCAGGGACGTGCCCGTCGAAGCGCCGCAATGGTGGCTCGACGACGGCGAACTGCGGCTGGTGCTGACCGACCCGCAGGCGAACGAGCGGCTGGCGGTGGTCAAGGCCGTGCGCGAGGGCGATGCCTATGATGGATCGGTGCTCTACCAGGGCAGACACCACTGGATCCGCTGCCGCGAGAGCTGATTGCGGCCCGACGCAAAACGGCCGCGCAATCCCGAAGGATGGCGCGGCCGCATCTGTCAGGCCCGAAAACCCGGCGAGATTACATCTCGTCGGCGGTTTCTTCCTGCTGGTCAGCCTTTTCTTCAAGCTGCTCGGCCTGGGCTTCGTTACCCTTTTCTTCAGCCAGATCGGCCTGGGCTTCGGTCACGCCCGACTGCGCGTCGAGGACTTCGCCCTGCGCTTCGGTGACGTCGTCGGCCTGTTCGCCGGCTTCTTCGTTGGCACCGTTGCATGCGGCGAGCGAGAGCGCGAAGGTGGCGATGGCGGCGGTTGCGATGATCTTCTTCAAGGTAATTCCCCCTGTTTTCTCGATCCGGGAGACCATTCCCCCGGCACTCGGATTTGGTGGCAACTGCCCATGCTCCATCGCGGTTCCCGCGCCAAGCAATATTGTTCAGGGACTTAGCGTGTTTCTCTGGATCGCTGCCTTGGAGGGAAAGGCGAAGCTCCCGTGCGGATGGGGGTGCAGGGAGCTTCGCGCGGGGGTTCAGGCGGTTTCGCTGCGGGTATCGTAGGCGAGCAGGTCGCCCGGCTGGCATTCCAGTTCGCGGCAGATCGCCTCGAGCGTGGAGAACCGGATCGCCTTGGCCTTGCCGGTCTTGAGGATCGAGAGGTTGGCCAGCGTCATGCCGACCCGCTCGGCCAGTTCGGTCAGGGTCATGCGGCGTTCGTGCAGCAGGTCGTCCAGTTTCACCATGATGGCAGCTCCGTCGGGGGTGTCGGGGGAGGGAGGCATCACACGGTTCCTTCCAGGTCTTCGCGCATCGCGGCGCCGTGGCGGAACACGCGGGCGAGGATGAACAGGATCACGGTCAGCAGCAGCGCGGTCATATCGAAGCCGCCGTCGTCGAAGGACATGTGGAAGTCCTTTGCGCCCGCCTTCTCGATCGCGTCGGCGTATTTCGCCAGCTGCATCGCGATGACCCCGGCGGGAATGATGACCAGTTGCGTGCCCAGCATCAGCCAGCCCATCTGGCTCAGCCGCGTGGCGTTCTGCGGCTGGAAGGGATCGCCTTCGCCGACCGTGCCGATGATCCGGCGCAGCTTTCCGAAGAAGACGAACAGCATGGCGACGATCGCGAAGCCGATGGCCATGATCGCGGCGATCAGCAGGCCGGGGAATTGCTCGGTCACTCCAGGCAGTTCCTTGACGATTTCCGCCTGGATCGGCCCTTGCGCGAACAGGACCACGGGAATGGCGATGGCGAGGGCGATCGCGCCGAGCGCCATGACGGCCTGGAGGAAGATGCAGAAGATCTTGCCAATCAGCAGCAGCGGATCATTGAGGGCATTGGTCATGATGGTTCTCCCCTGTTGTCGGACCCCATGGTGGGGCGGGCGTCGGGTGTCGGGTCAGGCCAGTTCGCGCGGGCTGTGCAAGAGGCTGGCGTAGGTGGTGGCGGTGCCATCCTGTGCAGGTGGCACGGTGGTGATCGCGGTCAGGCTGGTGCCGGCGACCAGCACGGCGACGGCGAGGGCGAAGAGGTTCTGGGCAAGCTTGGGCATGATGGGGGCTCTCTTTTCAGGTAGTGTCGAAGCGCCGGCTCAGGCGACTTCGATCGTGTGGACGGTGGCGACCATGCCGTCTTCGGCGGGAGGCACGGTGACCACGGCGGTCATGCTGGTGGCGGCGATGATGATCGCGGCGAGGGCAGCGGTGATGTGTTTGGCGGTGTCGGTCATTTATCGATCTCCTTGTTGTCCGATATCGATATTCAATAATCCCGCCCGCACTTATCGTCAATCGATAAATATCGGAAAACGATAAATCCCTGATCGATAAACGAAAAATTCGCCCTGCCTTTGACACTTGGCGTGCAGATTCCTATATGGCGCGGACACGTCAGCTTCGAGCAAGGCCGAATCACGCGCGAGATTCGGATCCTACGGAAGGAAGCGGCGCGGCCAGACCCTCGCGGCGGTATGACCCCAACGGCAGACGCATGGTGCGCCTGCCGATATGCCGCCCGCGTCATGGCCTGTTCCCCTCGTGCAGCGATATTTTCATGACTCGCGCGTGGCGAGGGCCTTTTGCCTTCGGTCTCGCGTGCGAACGGCAGAAGAGGTTCTCTCGACTTATGGCGACCAAGAGCGCGAACGACGACGCCAAGCTTCCGATGAAGCGCGGCACGGCCAAGACCGGCACTGCCAAGCGCCGCATCCGCAAGATCTTCGGCGATATTCACGAAGTCGTGCAGATGCCGAACCTGATCGAGGTTCAGCGCGAAAGCTACGAGCAGTTCCTGCGCTCCGACAAGCAGATCGACTACGTCTCGGGCCTTGAGAAGACCCTGCGCAGCGTGTTCCCGATCCGCGATTTTGCGGGCACGGCCGAGCTCGACTTCGTCGATTACGAACTCGAACCGCCCAAGTACGACACCACCGAATGCCGCCAGCGCGGGATCACCTATGCCGCGCCGATGCGCGTTACCCTGCGCCTGATCGTGTTCGAAGTGGACCAGGACACCGAAGCCCGTTCCGTGCTCGATATCAAGGAGCAGGAAGTCTACATGGGCGACATGCCGCTCATGACCGAGAACGGCACCTTCATCGTCAATGGTACCGAGCGTGTGATCGTCTCGCAGATGCACCGTTCGCCGGGCGTCCTGTTCGACCATGACCGTGGCAAGACCCACAGCTCGGGCAAGCTGCTGTTCGCCGCGCGCGTCATTCCCTACCGCGGTTCGTGGCTCGATTTCGAGTTCGACGCGAAGGACATCGTCAACGTCCGGATCGACCGCAAGCGCAAGCTGCCGGTTACCTCGCTGCTCTACGGCCTCGGCCTCGACAGCGAAGAAATCCTGCACCACTTCTACGACACCGTCGTATGGCAGCGCGCCAAGGACGGCTGGACCATTCCGTTCGTTGCGGAACAATGGCGCGGCGCGAAGCCGACCTTCCCCCTGGTCGACGCCAAGACCGGCGAAGAAGTGTTCCCCGCCAACCAGAAGATCAGCCCGCGTGCCGCCAACAAGGCGGAAAAGGACGGCCTCGAAACGCTGCTGTTGCCGAGCGAGGAAATCTTCAGCCGCTACGCCGCGCGCGACATGATCGATGAATCGACTGGTCGCATCTATATCGAGGCGGGCGACGAAGTGACGCCCGAGCACCTCGAAGTGCTCGACGCCGCCGGCGTCGACCAGGTCGAACTGCTCGACATCGACGAGGTCAACACCGGCCCGTGGATCCGCAACACGCTGAAGGCCGACAAGGCCGAGAACCGCGACGAAGGCTTGGAAGCGATCTACAAGGTCATGCGTCCGGGTGAACCGCCGACCAAGGAAACTGCCGAAGCGCTGTTCGAAGGCCTGTTCTTCGATAGCGAGCGCTACGACCTGTCCGCCGTCGGCCGCGTGAAGCTGAACATGCGTCTGGAACTCGACGCCGAAGACACCGTGACCACGCTGCGCAAGGAAGACATCCTTGCCGTGGTCAAGGAACTGGTTGGCCTGAAGGACGGCAAGGGCGAAGTCGACGACATCGACAACCTCGGCAACCGCCGTGTGCGTTCGGTCGGCGAGCTGCTCGAAAACCAGTACCGCGTCGGCCTGCTGCGCATGGAACGCGCGGTGAAGGAACGCATGAGCTCGGTCGACGTGTCGACCGTGATGCCGAACGACCTGATCAACGCCAAGCCCGCCGTGGCCGCGGTGCGCGAGTTCTTCGGTTCCTCGCAGCTCTCGCAGTTCATGGACCAGACCAACCCGCTCTCGGAAGTCACCCACAAGCGCCGCGTTTCGGCGCTCGGGCCGGGTGGTCTTACCCGTGAGCGTGCGGGCTTCGAAGTCCGCGACGTTCACCCGACGCACTATGGCCGCATCTGCCCGATCGAAACGCCGGAAGGCCCGAACATCGGCCTGATCAACTCGCTCGCCTCGTTCAGCCGCGTCAACAAGTACGGCTTCATCGAGACTCCCTACCGCAAGGTTGTGGACGGCAAGGTGACCAGCGACGTCGTCTACCTGTCGGCAATGGAAGAGCAGAAGCACACCGTCGCGCAGGCTTCGGCGGAACTCGACGAGAACGGCAGCTTCGTGGAAGAGCTGGTCTCCGCCCGTCAGAGCGGCGACAACCTGATGGCTCCGCGTGAAACCATCACGCTGATGGACGTGAGCCCCAAGCAGCTCGTCTCGGTCGGTGCATCGCTCATTCCGTTCCTGGAAAACGATGACGCCAACCGCGCGCTGATGGGCGCCAACATGCAGCGCCAGGCGGTGCCGCTGGTGAAGGCCGAGGCGCCGTGGGTCGGCACGGGCATGGAAGAAACCGTGGCGCGTGACAGCGGCGCGGCGATCACCGCCCGCCGTGGCGGCATCGTCGACCAGGTGGACGCGACGCGTATCGTCATCCGTGCGATCGGCGATGTCGAACCCGGCCAGTCGGGCGTCGACATCTACACGCTGCAGAAGTTCCAGCGCTCCAACCAGGACACCTGCATCAACCAGCGCCCGCTGGTGAAGGTGGGTGAAACGGTCGAGCAGGGCGACGTCATTGCCGACGGCCCCTCGACCGATCTGGGCGAACTGGCGCTGGGCAAGAACAGCCTCGTCGCGTTCATGCCGTGGAACGGCTACAACTACGAGGATAGTATCCTCATCTCCGAACGCATCGTGAAGGACGACGTGTTCACCTCGATCCACATCGAGGAATTCGAGGTGATGGCGCGCGATACCAAGCTCGGGCCGGAAGACATCACCCGCGACATCCCCAACGTGGGCGAGGAAGCGCTGCGCAACCTCGACGAGGCGGGCATCGTCTACATCGGGGCCGAAGTGCACCCGGGCGACATCCTGTGCGGCAAGATCACGCCCAAGGGCGAGAGCCCGATGACGCCGGAGGAGAAGCTCCTGCGCGCGATCTTCGGCGAAAAGGCCAGCGACGTGCGCGACACCTCGCTCCGCCTGCCGCCGGGCGTGGCCGGCACGGTCGTGGAAGTGCGCGTCTTCAACCGCCACGGGATCGAGATCGACGACCGTACGCGGGCGATCCAGAACGAGGAAATCGAACGTCTGCGCAAGGATAGCGCCGACGAACGCGCCATCCTCAACCGGGCGACCTACAACCGTCTGAAGGACATGCTGGTCGGCCAGACCGCTTCGGCCGCGCCCAAGGGCATCAAGAAGGGCACCGAGCTGACCGACGAGGTGATCGAGAGCGTCGACCGCCACGAATGGTTCAAGTTCGCGGTGGAAGACGATGATCGCCAGGCCCAGCTCGAAGCGATCAAGGGCCAGTACGACGACGCCGTGAAGGTGATCGACGCCAAGTTCGAGGACCGTAAGGAAAAGCTCGAACGCGGCGACGAACTCGCCCCGGGCGTGCTCAAGATGGTCAAGGTCTTCGTTGCGGTTAAGCGCAAGCTGCAGCCGGGCGACAAGATGGCCGGCCGCCACGGGAACAAGGGTGTCATCAGCCGCATCCTGCCGGAAGAGGACATGCCGTTCCTCGCCGACGGGACCCCGGTCGACATCGTGCTCAACCCGCTCGGCGTGCCCTCGCGCATGAACGTCGGCCAGATCTTCGAAACGCACCTCGGCATGGCGGCCCGCAGCTTCGGGCACCAGATCAAGGATGCGCTGGAAGACTGGCGTGCCAAGAACCCCGATGCCGAGCCCGGTGAACCGCCTGCGGTGATCAAGGACAAGCTGAAGGAGATCTACGGCGAGGACTACCACGACTCGATCGACAGCCGCTCGGGCGAGGAAATCGCGGAGCTGGCGGGCAACCTGACCCGCGGCGTGCCGATGGGCACCCCGGTGTTCGACGGTGCCCGCGAAAGCGACGTGACCACCCAGCTGACCAAGTCGGGTCTGGATGCGGACGGCCAGTCGATCCTGTTCGACGGACGCACGGGCGATGCCTTCCACCGCAAGGTGACCGTGGGCATCATCTACATGCTCAAGCTGCACCACCTCGTCGACGACAAGATCCACGCCCGCTCGATCGGCCCGTACAGCCTCGTCACCCAGCAGCCGCTGGGCGGTAAGGCGCAGTTCGGCGGCCAGCGCTTCGGTGAAATGGAAGTGTGGGCGCTGCAGGCATACGGCGCAGCCTACACCCTGCAGGAAATGCTCACCGTCAAGTCGGACGACGTGGTCGGCCGCCAGAAGGTCTACGAAGCGATCGTCAAGGGCGACGACACCTTCGAAGCGGGCATTCCGGAGAGCTTCAACGTGCTCGTCAAGGAAATGCGCTCGCTGGGCCTCAACGTCGAACTCAAGTCCATCTCGGACGAGGACGACGAAGACGGCATGCAGATCGCGGCTGAATGACGGGAGGCGGGGCGGCCCTTCGCGGGTCGCCCGTCCCCTCCGCCCCCTGTTTTCCCCTCAAAGGGATGTGAGAAATGAACGAACTGACCAAATTCACCAACCAGCTCGCGAAGCCCGAAACCTTCGACGAGATCCAGATCGGCATCGCCAGCCCCGAGCGTATCCGTTCGTGGTCCTTCGGTGAGATCAAGAAGCCCGAAACGATCAACTACCGCACGTTCAAGCCCGAGCGTGACGGCCTGTTCTGCGCGCGCATCTTCGGCCCGGTGAAGGACTACGAGTGCCTGTGCGGCAAGTACAAGCGCATGAAGTACAAGGGCGTCGTCTGCGAAAAGTGCGGCGTCGAAGTGACCGTGACCAAGGTCCGTCGCGAACGGATGGGCCACATCGAACTGGCCGCGCCGGTCGCGCATATCTGGTTCCTCAAGTCGCTGCCCTCGCGCATTGGCCTGCTGCTCGACATGCAGCTCAAGGTGCTCGAGCGGGTGCTCTATTTCGAGAACTACATCGTCACCGAGCCGGGCATCACCCCGCTGGAACGCTACCAGCTGATGACCGAAGACGAGCTGCTCGAAGCGCAGGATGAATACGGCGAAGACGCCTTCACCGCCGGGATCGGCGCGGAAGCCGTCAAGCAGTTGCTGATGGACCTCGACCTCGAACAGGAAAAGGCCGATCTGCTGGAAGAGCTGGAGACCACCAAGTCCAAGCTCAAGCCCGCCAAGATCATCAAGCGCCTCAAGGTCGTCGAAAGCTTCATCGAATCGGGCAACCGCCCGGAATGGATGATCCTCGAAGTCGTCCCCGTGATCCCGCCCGAGCTGCGCCCGCTGGTGCCGCTGGATGGCGGCCGTTTCGCGACGTCTGACCTCAACGACCTCTATCGCCGCGTCATCAACCGTAACAACCGTTTGAAGCGCCTGATCGAGCTGCGCGCGCCGGACATCATCGTGCGCAACGAAAAGCGCATGCTGCAGGAATCGGTCGACGCACTGTTCGACAATGGCCGTCGCGGCCGCGTGATCACCGGCGCCAACAAGCGTCCGCTCAAGTCGCTGTCCGACATGCTCAAGGGCAAGCAGGGCCGCTTCCGCCAGAACCTTCTGGGTAAGCGCGTCGACTATTCGGGCCGTTCGGTCATCGTGACCGGGCCGGAACTGAAGCTGCACCAGTGCGGCCTGCCCAAGAAGATGGCGCTCGAACTGTTCAAGCCGTTCATCTACGCGCGTCTGGACGCCAAGGGTCTGTCGATGACGCTCAAGCAGGCCAAGAAGTGGGTCGAGCGCGAGCGCAAGGAAGTGTGGGACATCCTCGACGAGGTGATCCGCGAGCACCCGGTTCTTTTGAACCGCGCGCCGACGCTGCACCGCCTCGGCATCCAGGCGTTCGAGCCCGTGCTGATCGAAGGCAAGGCGATCCAGCTGCACCCGCTCGTCTGCTCGGCCTTCAACGCCGACTTCGACGGTGACCAGATGGCCGTCCACGTGCCGCTGTCGCTCGAAGCACAGCTTGAAGCGCGCGTGCTGATGATGTCGACCAACAACATCCTCTCGCCCGCCAACGGCAAGCCGATCATCGTGCCCTCGCAGGACATGGTTCTGGGGATCTACTACCTGTCGATGGAACGGCAGGAGAAGACGCCCGAGTTCATCGAAGAGGGCGATGAGAAGATCGAGAAGCTGCCGCGCTTCACCGACATGAGCGAAATTCACTACGCGCTCGAAACCAATGCGGTGACGCTGCACTCCAAGATCATCACCCGCGTTCCGCAGACCGACGAGAGCGGCAAGGTCGAGATGAAGCGCTTCGTCACGACCCCGGGCCGCATGCTGATCGGCGAGTGCCTGCCGAAGAACCACAAGGTACCCTACGACATCGTCAACCGCCTTCTGACCAAGAAGGACATCGGCGACGTGATCGACGAGGTGTACCGCCACACCGGCCAGAAGGACACGGTGCTGTTCGCCGACGCGATCATGACGCTCGGCTTCCGCTACGCGTTCCGTGCCGGCATCTCCTTCGGCAAGGACGACATGGAAATCCCCGAGTCGAAGGAAGGCATGGTCGAACAGACCAAGTCCCTCGTCGCGGATTACGAACAGCAGTATCAGGACGGCCTGATCACCCAGCAGGAAAAGTACAACAAGGTGATCGACGCTTGGAGCCGTTGCGGCGACCAGGTGGCCGACGCCATGATGGACAAGATCAAGTCGCGCCCGATCGACGAGAACGGCAAGGAAGCGCAGATCAACTCGATCTACATGATGAGCCACTCCGGTGCGCGTGGTTCGCCCGCGCAGATGAAGCAGCTCGCGGGTATGCGCGGCCTGATGGCCAAGCCTTCGGGCGAGATCATCGAAACGCCGATCATCTCGAACTTCAAGGAAGGCCTGACCGTCCTCGAATACTTCAACTCGACCCACGGTGCCCGTAAGGGCCTTGCGGATACCGCGTTGAAGACCGCCAACTCGGGCTACCTCACGCGTCGTCTGGTCGACGTGTCGCAGGACTGCACGATCGTGGTCGAGGATTGTAAGACCGAAAACAGCCTGGACATGCGCGCAATCGTCCAGGGCGGCAGCGTGATCGCCTCGCTCGGCGAGCGTATCCTTGGCCGGACCACCGCGGAAGACATCGTCAACGCGGCGACCGGCGAAGTCATCGTGAAGGCGGGCACCCTGCTCGACGAACCGATGGTGAAGGAAATCGAGGCCGCCGAGGTTCAGGTCGCCAAGATCCGTTCGCCGCTGGTCTGCGAAGCCGACCAGGGCGTGTGCGCCACCTGCTACGGCCGCGACCTTGCTCGCGGTACGCCGGTCAATATCGGCGAAGCGGTCGGCGTGATCGCGGCGCAGTCGATCGGTGAGCCGGGCACGCAGCTGACCATGCGTACCTTCCACATCGGCGGTGCGGCGCAGCTGAACGAAACCAGCCACCTCGACTCGGTGTCCGACGGTAAGGTCGTCTATCGCGACATGCCCACGATCACCGACAAGAAGGGCCGTATCCTGTCGCTCGCCCGCAATGGCGAACTGGCGGTGATCGACAAGGAAGGCCGCGAGCGCGAGATCCACAAGGTGCCTTACGGTACCGTGCTGATGCACAAGGATGGCGAGAAGGTCTCCGAAGGCGATCGTCTGGCCGAGTGGGATCCGTTCTCGCTGCCGATCATCACCGAACAGTCGGGCGTGGTGAAGTTCCAGGATCTGGTCGAAGGCTCGACCCTGGAAGAACGCGTCGACGATGCGACGGGTATCGCCCAGCGCGTCGTGACCGAAAACCGCGCCACCGGCCGCAAGAAGAAGGAAGAGCTGCGTCCGCGCCTCACCCTTCTCAACGATGCCGGGGACGAGACCGAGGCCGCGCGCTACATGCTGGCCCCGGGCACCACGCTTTCGGTCGAGGACGGCCAGACGGTCGAGGCGGGCGACATCCTTGCCCGTGCCAGCCGCGAAGCCGCCAAGACGCGCGACATCACCGGCGGTCTGCCGCGTGTTGCCGAACTGTTCGAAGCGCGTATTCCGAAGGACAACGCGATCATCGCCAAGATTTCGGGACGGATCGAATTCGTCCGCGAATACAAGGCGAAGCGCAAGATCGCGATCGTTCCCGAGGAGGGTGAAGCCGTCGAGTACCTGGTCCCCAAGACCAAGGTGATCGACGTTCAGGAAGGCGACTTCGTGAAGAAGGGCGACACCCTGATCTCGGGCTCGCCCAACCCGCACGACATCCTCGACGTGCTGGGCGTGGAAGCGCTGGCCGAGTATCTCGTGAACGAAATCCAGGAAGTCTATCGACTGCAGGGCGTGAAGATCAACGACAAGCACATCGAGACGATCGTTCGTCAGATGCTGCAGAAGGTCGAGATCACCGATGGCGGCGACACCGTGCTGCTGCCGGGCGAACAGGTCGATCTGGAAGAAATGAACGCGGTCAACGCGAAGCTCGGCCGGAACAAGCAGCCTGCGCAGGGCAAGCCGGTTCTGCTGGGCATCACCAAGGCCTCGCTCCAGACGCGTTCGTTCATCTCGGCCGCGTCGTTCCAGGAAACGACCCGCGTGCTCACCCAGGCGTCTGTCGAGGGCAAGCGCGACTCTCTGATCGGGCTCAAGGAAAACGTCATCGTGGGCCGCCTCATCCCGGCGGGCACGGGCGCGACCATGAACCGCATGCGGGTCACCGCGTCGAGCCGGGACGCCGCGCTCAAGGCTTCGTGGAAGAAGGCTCAGGAAGCGATCCTCGCCGCCGAAACCGCGGAAGAAGAGCGCAAGGCCGAACTGGCGCAGGGTCCGGAAGCGGCGACCGGAGACGATCCGCTCGCCAAGATGGAAGGCGCTACCCACGGCACCGACGCGGATGCGGGCGAATACCTGCAGACCGGCGAAGATGAAGCGGGCGCTGCCGAAGAGTAAGCGCAGGTTCACGCCACGGCGAAGAGAAAGGGGCCCCGGAAGAGCGATCTTCCGGGGCCTTTTTCACGCCGGAATGCGTTCCCCCGGCACACGGGATACAGACCATGCACACCAGATCCGTCCGCCTTGCCGGTTCGTCCGCCCTTCTTGCCGCAATGCTGGTGGCCACCGCCTGCGTCGGCCCCGCCGGACAGTCCGGAGAGGGCGGAGCGCGCGCTGCGGCGGCGGCGAATGGCGCGCCGGACGCCGCATCCTTGCCCGACCTTTCCGGCAAGTGGGTGATTGCAAGCATCGATGGCCGGACCTTGCCCCATCCGATCGCGCTGACCGGCCGGGGCGATTCGCTGGTCTGGGAACCGGACTGCGCGGGCCAGTCGATCTCCTACCGCGCAGCGGGCAGCGGGATCGAATTCTCCCGGCCCGAGCGAGATCGCGAGCAGGTCGTCTGCGAGATCGGTTACCCGCAGGATCTGCCGCGCGTGCTCGATGCGCTCCAAGGCCGGTGGAGCGTGGCACAAGCTGCAGACGGTTCGGTAATGCTGTCACGGGCGGGGGCGAGCATCGCGCTCCACCCCGCAATCCCTGCCGCGCCAAAGACGCTCGCAGGGGAGTGGCGGGTGGCCGGGATCGATGGCGAGGACTTCGATGAACCCTACGGCATCGCGCTGAGCGCCGACGAGCATGAAATCTGGTGGAGCCCGCGCTGCGCCGGGGCGCATGTGACCTACCGCATCTCTGGCGCGCGCTTCGAAGTGATCGCGAGCGACACCCGCTCCGACCCGGCAGCGCTTGTCTGCAAGATTGCGCCTCCGCCGCGTCTCACCGAGGTGATGGACGCGATCCGCGCCGCCGACCGGATCGAGCGAACGCAGCACAACGGCGTGCGCCTGTCCGGCCATGGGCGCAGCCTGACGCTGTTCGGTCAGTAGAGGTTCGGCGATGGCGAGCGGGCTGACGCTCGCGGGAAGAGGCGCGCCCGCCCGATTCGCGCTGCGCCCGTGCGCGGACATTCCACACACGGCCCAATTCACAGCAGAAAAAGTGTCGCCAACAAGCACTTTTGTTTCAAAAACAGGACAGTGTGTTTGATGGTCCTTTAAGACTTGCTGGCTAGTCGGTTCCCTCGAGGAGGGACGCTGTGTGATCGATAAACAGATGGCGATTCTGGGTGAGCGTAATCTTCTGCTCGCCTGGCGCCTGCGTGAACTGACGTCCCATCTGCCATCGCTGTGCGCGCTCCATTCTTTCGCGGCGGTAGCCTGCGTGGTCGCGCTGTGGGGCCACCCCGCCGCAACCTACGGCCTTCCGTGGGCGGCAATGATCGCCTTGTGCAACTTCCGCCAGTGGCGGCTTTCGCTGGATTTCTATCCCGACACGATCGACGTCACGCACCTGCACAAGTTCCATCGCGAACTGCAGATCGCGGCGAACACCGAAACCGCGTTCTGGGTGCTGGGCGCTGTGGTGTTCTTTCCCACCCTGTTCCACGCGCATCCGGTGTTCTTCGCGGTGCTGACCGCGGGGCTGCTGGCATCCTCGGTCATCGCCTACCGCTCAATGCCCGCGCCGCTGACCAGCTATCTGGGCGGGGCGATGCTGGCGGCGGCAGTGCTCTCCTTCACGATGAGAGACGAATTCTCGTGGCCCTCGCTCGTGCTTGCGCTCGTCTTTGGCTACGCGCTCATCCGCTCGACCCGGCGGCAGGGGCGCCAGTTCGAACAGTCCTGCCGCGAACAGTTCGACCAGCAGCGCACCGCCGAAACGGTCAAGCTGCTGCTGCATGAATACGAGGCGTCCTCCTCCGACTGGCTGTGGGAGGTCGACGAGGGCAATTGCCTGATGAACGTGTGCGAACGCTTCGGCCATGCGGCCGGGGTCGACCGCGACTTCCTCGAAGGGCGCGAGCTGGTCGGCCTGTTCGATGCCGGCCCCGCGCGCGAGAGGCTGGCGACGCTGCTGCTCGACCGGGTGCCGTTCCGCGATCTTGCGCTGGAAATCACCGCGGGCGGAGAAAAGCGTTGGTGGACCATCTCCGGCAATCCGACCAGCGACGGCTCCGTGCGCGGTGTGCTGCGCGATGTGACCGAGAGCCGCCAGACCGAACAGCGGGTCGCGCGGATGGCCCGTTACGACCAGCTGACCGAGCTCGCCAACCGGCATCTGTTCAACGAAAGCCTGACCGAACTGCTCGCCGGGAACGGCAGGCGGCGGCGGATCGCGCTGCTCTATATCGATCTCGACCACTTCAAGTCGGTCAACGACACGCTCGGCCATCATGTCGGCGACGGGCTGGTCCGGGCGGCGGCGCGCCGGATCCTCGGCGTGGTCCGCGAACACGATCTCGCCGCGCGGCTGGGGGGCGACGAATTCGCTGTGCTGCTGACCCGGGTGAGCAATCTCGAAACGGTTCACCAGTGTGCGGAGCGGATCGTCGACGCGATGGCACAGCCGTTCAATATCGACGGGCAGACCGTGCGCGTGTCCGCCTCGGTCGGGGTCGGCTACAGTCCCGATGAGGGCGTCGATGGCGAGGAACTGATGCGCCGGGCCGACCTTGCACTCTATGCCGCCAAGCGCGCCGGGCGATCGACCTTCGCCGACTACGACCCCTCGCTCAATCACAACGAACATGCCCGCCGCAATCTGGAGCTGGACCTGCGCACGGCGATTGCCGAAGGGCAGTTCACGCTGGTCTACCAGCCGCAGGTGTGCCTCAAGACTGGCGAGTGGACCGGCAAGGAAACGCTGGTCAGGTGGGAACATCCCGTGCGCGGGCGCATCCTGCCGGGCGAGTTCATCGATATCGCGGAGGACACCGGGCTGATCATCCCGCTGGGCGAATGGATCATCCGCCAGGCGATCGAGGAAGCCGCCAGCTGGGACGAGCCGCATCGCATCGCGATCAACCTCTCGCCCGTGCAGATGTGCAATCCGAACCTCGTCACCGTGCTGACCAATGCCATCGCCGAGGCGCAGATCGACCCGCAGAGGGTCGAGATCGAGATCACCGAGAGCGCGCTGATGCACGACAGCGAGACCAATGTGGAGCTGCTCCACCGCCTGCGCGATCTGGGCGTGCGCATCGCGCTCGACGATTTCGGGACGGGCTATTCCTCGCTCAACTATCTGCGCGCCTTTCCCTTCGACAAGATCAAGATCGACCGCTGCTTCGTCTCCGAAATGCTGGAGCGCGCCGATTGTCGCGCGATCGTGCGCAACGTCATCATGCTCGCCCGAGCGCTGGGCATGGAAACCACTGCCGAAGGGGTCGAGACGAAGGAGCAGTACGACTGGCTCAGGCGGCACGGCTGCCTGGAGGCGCAGGGCTATTACATCTCGCGCCCGCTCGAGAGCGAGATGGCGGCGCGTCCCGCTGCATCGCGGGAAGAGTCCGGGCCCGACCAGCTGCCCGCGCCGGAGCAAATCGCCTCCAACGTCCACCCGATCCGCTGCCAGCTGGCCTAGCCCCCTGCGCGACATACGCTTGAAGGCACGCGAGCGCGCGAGTAGCGCTGCTTGCCATGATCGTCACCCGCTTCGCGCCTTCACCCACGGGCCGCCTCCACGTCGGCAACCTGCGCACCGCGCTTCACAACTGGCTGCTTGCCCGCAAGGGCGATGACGAGGGACAGGGCAAGTTCCTGCTGCGGATCGACGACACTGATGCAGAGCGCAGCCGCGAGGAATATGTCACCGCGATCCGCGAAGACCTCGCCTGGCTGGGGCTGTCCCCCGATGCCGAGTTTCGCCAGTCGCAGCGGCTCGACCTGTACGAGAATGCCTTTGCCAAGCTGAAGGACGCGGGCCGGGTCTATCCCGCCTACGAGACTGTGCAAGAGCTGGAGCTGAAGCGCAAGATCGCGCTGGGCCGCGGCCTGCCGCCGATCTACGACCGCGGGGCACTCTCGATGAGCGAGGAAGAGCGCGCGGCCAAGGAAGCCGAAGGGATCGCCCCGCACTGGCGCTTCAAGCTCGACCATGACGAGCTGATTGCATGGGAAGACGGCGTGCGCGGGCCGCAGAAATTCGATCCTGCGCAGCTTTCCGATCCCGTCATCCGCCGCGCCGACGGCAGCTGGCTCTACATGCTGCCCAGCGTGATCGACGACATGGACATGCGCGTAACCGACGTGCTGCGCGGCGAAGACCATGTGTCCAACACCGCCGTTCAGGTGCAGATGTTCACCGCGCTGCATGCCGCCGGGGTCGGGCCGGATCACTGCGCCGTGATCGACAGCTTCCCGCGCTTCGGCCACACCGCGCTGCTGGTGGGCAAGGAAGGCAAGCTGTCCAAGCGCCTCGGCTCGCTGTCGTGCGAGGCGCTGCGCGAGCAGGGGATCGAGCCGGAGGCGATCCTCTCGCTGCTGGCGCGTCTGGGCACCAGCCAGCCGGTCGAGCCCATCGCCGATCGCGCGGCGCTGATCGAAGGCTTCGATCTGGAGAGCTTCGGCCGTGCCCCCGCCAAGTTCGACGAGGCGGAGCTCGAGCGGCTCAACGCGGCGATCGTCCACCAGATGGATTATGCGCAGGTGCGCGATCGCCTGCCCGAGGGGATCGACGAGGCCGGCTGGCACGCGATCCGGCCCAACCTGTCGCATGTCGGCGAGGCCGCCGAGCTGTGGCGGCTGGTTACCGGGCCGATCGAGCAGCCTGCCTTTTCGGACGAAGACCGTGCGTTTCTGGCCGAGGCGGCGCAGGTGCTGACATGGGGCGACAACCCGTGGGGCGCGCTGACCTCCACGCTGAAAGAGCGCACCGGGCGCAAGGGCAAGCCGCTGTTCCTGCCGCTGCGGCAGGCGCTGACCGGCATGGACCACGGCCCCGACATGGGCGAGTTGCTGCCGCTGATCGGCGAAGACGAAGCCCGCGCCCGGCTGGAGCGGGCGGCTCGCTAGGCTTCCCAATGCGGCACTTCTCCGACCCCGCGCAGGCCCACCACGCGCCCATCCGCGAACTGCACAATGGCGGGTGGATGGACTTTGCCGAAAGCCCCGCGCGCTTCGCCGCGCTGCTCGACGCGCTCGGCCCCGGCGAACCCGCGCGCGACTTCGGGATCGAGCCGATCCTCGCGGTTCACGACCCCGCCTATGTGACCTTCCTGCGCGAGGCGCACGACCTGTGGCGTGCTGCGGGGCGGGAAGGCGATGCGATGGGCTACGTCTTCCCGGTCGTCGCACGCCGCGCGCTCGCGCTAGACCGGATCGACGCGAAGATCGGGGCCTTCTCGATGGACGCCTCGACGCCGATCGCCGCCGGAACGTGGGCAGCCGCCTATGGCGGAGCGCAAAGCGCGCTGACCGCGCTCGACGCCGTGCTGACAGGCGACGCAGCCTCCCTCGCGCTGTGCCGCCCGCCCGGGCACCATTGCGGGGCGGATTACATGGGTGGCTATTGCTACCTCAACAATGCCGCCATCGCCGCCCGCGCCGCGCAGGCGCGCGGAGTGCGCCGGATCGCGATCCTCGATGTCGACTACCACCACGGCAATGGCACGCAGGACATCTTCTACGATGATGGCGAAGTGCTGTTCGCTTCGATCCACGCCGACCCGAAGACCGATTTTCCCTTCTATTGGGGCCATGCGGACGAGCGCGGGAGCGGGCAGGGCGAGGGCGCGACGCTCAACCTGCCATTGCCGCAGGGCACCGACTGGGCGGGCTACGCGCCCGCGCTCGATACGGCGCTGGACGCGGTGCGCGCGCATGGGCCGGACCTGCTGATCGTCTCCTACGGAGCGGACACCTTCGCCGAAGACCCGATCTCGCATTTCAGGCTGGTGCGCGAAGATTATACCGCGATGGGCGGGACGATCGCCACGCTCGACCTGCCGACGCTGGTGGTGATGGAAGGCGGCTACGCGGTCGACGCGCTGGGGGGTAACCTCGCCGCGTTTCTACGAGGGATGGACGGGGGACGCACTGAACCGCCCCCCGCACATATCTAGCAGATCGCCTGCACCTGCGTTTCGCCTGCGTGGGCAAAGCAGGCCTTGGCGAAGAATTCGAGCGGCACAGGATTGGGCAACCGCAGGTTGGCGAGGCAGGGAAGTTGCGCGACCGACGGTTCGAAGGCGCGGTCGACTTGCGAGATGAATGCCAGGATCGCGCCGCTCGTCTGTGCGAAGTCGCGCAGTGCGGCGACCTGATCGGCAAGCACGGGCGTCTCGCGTCGCTGGTCGAGCAATTGCAGATAGTCGATCACCGCGACGCTGCCGGGGGCAGCTCCGGCGAGGTGTTCGCCGATGCTTGCCGCGTCGATATCGTCGGTTGCGACGATCTCCGGAAGGTCGTCGCCCGCGCCCATCTCCGCCAGCAGGGCGAGTGTCTGTGCCTCGGTGAATTCCAGCGTGAAGAATACCGCACGTCTGCTCGCGCGTACGGCATCGACCAGCAGTCGCAGCCCGATCCGCGTCTTGCCCTGACGTGGGCGGGCGGCGAGCAGCACCAGATCGCCGTTCGCAAGGCCGGGCAGGATTGGAGCAGCGCGGCTTGGCTCGGCGTGCTTTCCCGAAAGCAGGCTCCACGTGTGGTAGCCTTCGCCCCGTGCGATACGGTCCTGCGCTGCATGGAGTGGTATTCCGGCCTCGCGCGCGAGCAGCTTCGCACGGCGTTTCAACTTATAGATCGGTTGGGAGAGTGGCATGTCGGTTCCTCCTGCCCGGGCGAATGCGCGCAACCCCTCCTTATGCATGTGCCCGAACTAAGCGGTTCGACAGATGGTAAAGCGCCCTGCATTGAAGATGCTGCCCCGACGGGAGGGAGGAGGCGCGGGCCGCGCCTTGCCCTGACAGTAGCGTCATCCCTGTGATGGGCAACCCGCTTGGCTCGGCTGATCCCCCTACCGCCCCTTCAGCTCGTCCCCGCTGAGCGAGACGACATGCAGCAGGTTGGTGCTGCCCGGGGTGCCGAAGGGCACGCCCGCCAGCACGATCAGCTTGTTGCCCGCCTTGCCGAACCCGTGGCGCAGCGCCATCCGCTTGCCCTTGCCGATCATCTCTTCGAAGCTGAGGATGTCGCGCGTCACCACCGCGTGCGCGCCCCACAGCAGCGCGACCCGCCGGGCGACCCGTTTCTGCGGGGTCAGCACCAGCATCGGCACCGATGGCCGCTCGCGCGCGACGCGCCGCGCGGTCGAGCCGGAGAAGGTGAACACCGTGATCGCCGCCACGCTGACCGTCTCGGCGATGGTCGAGCATGCATGGCTGAGCGCGTCGGCGGTGGTCGGATCGGCCTTCGTCTCGAGGAACTTCATCCGCGCGCGATAGCCCTCGTCCTGCTCCACCTTGGTCACGATCCGGTCCATGATCGCGACGGTTTCCTCGGGCCATTCGCCCGCCGCCGTCTCGGCGCTGAGCATCACCGCATCCGCGCCGTCGTACACTGCATTGGCGACGTCGGAGACTTCGGCGCGCGTCGGCGCAGGGCTCTCGATCATCGATTCGAGCATCTGCGTGGCGACGATCACCGGCTTGCCCGCCTGCCGCGTCATGTCGACGATCCGTTTCTGCAGCGGGGGCACGTCTTCGGGGTCCAGCTCCACGCCCAGATCCCCGCGCGCAACCATGATCCCGTCTGAAAGGTCGACGATTTCGGACAGGCGGCGCACTGCGCTGGGCTTTTCGATCTTGGCGCACAGCGCGGGCATCATCCCGTCGGTCGCGGTCATCAGCTTGCGCGCTTCGGCCACGTCTTCGGGCCGCTGCACGAAGGAGAGCGCGATCCAGTCCGCGCCCTGCTGGCAGGCGAAGGCCAGATCCTTGCGGTCCTTGTCGGTCAGCGCGGGGATCGGCACCTCGGCGTCGGGCACGTTGACGCCCTTGCGGTCGGAAATGACCCCGCCGACTTCGGCCGAGCACAGGATCGCGTCCTCGTCCGCCCGGATCACCTTGAGGCGGATCTTGCCATCGTTGATCAGCAGCCGCTGGCCTTTTTCGAGAATGCCGAACAGCTCGGGGTGGGGCAGGTGCACGCGGGTTTCGTCGCCCGGCGTCGGATCGCGATCGAGCGTGAAATGCCCCGAATGGCGAATCACCGCCTTGCCGTCCTTGAAGGTGCCGACGCGCAGTTTGGGGCCCTGTAGGTCGGCGAGGATCGCGATCGGGCGGTCGAATTCCTTCTCCAGCGCGCGGATCGCGGCGATGGTCTCGGCGTGAGTCGCCTGCTCGCCATGGCTCATGTTGACGCGGAACGCATCGACGCCGGCCCGGAACAGGCGGCGCAGCATCTCCGGATCGCTGCTGGCGGGGCCGATAGTGGCGAGGATTTTTACCTTGCGGCTTCTGGGGCTGAGCTGGGGATCGGGCTTGGGCATGGCCCACGGCTATGGCAGGGGAATGTTGCAAGACAAGAGCCAAAGGAGCCCAGCCATGGCGCAATCACCCGATCCCCTCGACCAGCTGGACGATGCGGTCGCCGCCGCCGCGTTCCGCCGGCTGGTGCGCCACCTGCGCCATCGCCACGATGCGCAGAACATCGATCTGATGGGCCTGTCCGGCTTCTGCCGCAATTGCCTGGCCGACTGGATTCGCGATGCGGGCTATGACGGCGACAAGGCCGAGGCCCGCGAGCTGATCCACGGGATGCCTCAGGACGAGTGGAAGGCGACCCGCCAGACCCCCGCCACGCAGGAGCAGCTCGACCGGATGGAGGAAAGCCTCAAGAAGAATCGCGTGGATTAGGCACGCGCCGGGTTCACGATCCGGCGCCTGCTGGCTACCCAGCGGCCAACCGATTCTACCCCTTACCGGAGATTACCCCCAAATGGCCGAGACCACTGACGACCGCCTGCGCCTGCTGATCGAGCGCATCGAACGCCTCGAAGAAGAGAAGAAGGGCATCGCCGACGATATCCGCGACGTCTATGCCGAGGCAAAGGCGGTCGGTTACGATCCCAAGATCATGCGCCAGATCGTGCGCCTGCGGAAGATGAAGCCCGACGACCGCAGCGAGCAGGAAATGATCCTCGACACCTACAAGGCCGCGCTCGGCATGGGCTGAGCCGGCGGCTGCCGCTTAACATAAGCGGGTGCCGGAACCCATCGGGCCGGGGCCATTTGAAAAGGAGAATTCCCCTCTTTTTCAAGGACACATCTCGCCATGCCCGACCCGACCGAAACCGACACCGCCTTCGTCCCCGAGACATCCGAAGAACCGCGGATGCCGGGGCACGAGACCGACCTCGACGACAAGCCGCAGTGGCAGCCGCGCTATCCCGGATCGGGGCGGCTCAAGGGCAAGACCGCGCTGGTCACGGGTGCCGACAGCGGCATCGGCCGCGCGGTCGCGGTGCTGTTCGCGCGCGAGGGCGCCAATGTCGCGATCGCCTATCTCGAAGAGCATGACGATGCGAACATCACCCGCGAAGCGTGCGAGGCCGAGGGGGCCGAGGTCATGCTTTCCGCCGGAGACCTCGGCGATCCGGATCATTGCCAGGGGCTCATCGATGCGGTGATCGACCGCTTTGGCGGGCTGGATGTGCTGGTCAATAATGCGGGCGAGCAGCATCCCGACAAGGAGGTGACCGACATCACCGCGCAGCAGCTGCAGCGCACCTTCCAGACCAACATCTTCAGCCAGTTCTACCTGGTGCAGGCCGCGCGCCCGCATCTGAAGAAAGGCGCGGCGATCGTGAACTGCACCAGCGTGACGATGTACAAGGGTGCGCCGATCCTGCTCGATTACAGCGCGACCAAGGGCGCGATCACCGCCTTCACTCGCTCGCTGTCGGAAAACCTTGTCGGCGACGGCATTCGCGTGAACGCGGTCGCGCCCGGCCCGATCTGGACCCCGCTCAACCCGATGGGCGGTCAGCCGCCCGAGAACATGGACGATTTCGGCGAGCATACGCCGATGGGCCGCCCCGGCCAGCCCAACGAGGTCGCGCCCGCGTTCCTGTTCCTTGCGTGCGAGGATTCGTCCTATATGTCGGGCCAGGTACTGCACCCCAACGGAGGAATCATCGTCAATGGCTAGCCCGTGGAGAACCGCCGAGAGCGGCATCATCGTCACCACCACACCCACGGTGGAGGAGCGCCCGGTGCAGGATTACCTCGGCATTGTGACCGGAGAGGCGATCATCGGGGCGAACATGTTCCGCGACCTGTTCGCGGGGATCCGCGACATCGTGGGCGGGCGCGCAGGCTCCTATGAAAAGGTGCTGAAGGAAGCGCGCCACGACGCGATTCAGGAAATGCAGGCCGAGGCGCAGAAGCTGGGCGCCAACGCGGTGGTCGGGGTCGATCTTGACTACGAGGTGATCGGCGACACCGGCTCGATGCTGATGGTTTCGGCGAGCGGCACGGCGGTGCGGATCTAGTCCTCGAGTCCAGTCGACACGTGAAAGCGACACGGCGTTGTCCCGCGCGCCGACCTTCGCTAGTGCCGTCTGTCTGATGGGGCCCCACTCCGGGGTCCCCAAAAAGTATCACTTTTTGGGGTAAAAATGGCAGGCCATTCCAAATTCAAGAACATCATGCACCGCAAGGGTGCGCAGGACAAGAAACGGTCCAACCTGTTTTCCAAGCTTTCGCGCGAAATTACCGTCGCGGCGAAGATGGGCATGCCCGATCCGGACATGAACCCGCGCCTGCGCCTCGCGGTCAACGCGGCCAAAGCGCAGTCGATGCCCAAGGACAATATCCAGCGCGCGATCGACAAGGCTTCCGCCAATGACGGCGATAATTACGAGGAAGTGCGCTACGAAGGCTACGGCCCCGGCGGCAGCGCGATCATCGTCGAGGCGCTGACCGACAACCGCAACCGCACCGCCACCAATATCCGCACCGCGTTCTCCAAGAACGGCGGCAACCTTGGCACCGAAGGTTCGGTCGCGCACGGGTTCGAACGGCTCGGCCTGATCGTCTATCCCGCCGATGCGGGGGACGAGGAAAAGGTGCTGGAAGCCGCGCTGGAAGCGGGCGCGGAAGATATCGCCAGCACCGATGACGGCCACGAAATCTGGACCGCGCCCGACGATCTGCACGCGGTCGCCGAAGCGCTCGAAAAATCTCTCGGCTCGGCCGAGACCGTCAAGCTGGCGTGGAAACCCAACCTGACCGTCGACATGGACGAGAAGAACGCGGGCACACTCCTGAAGCTGATCGACGCGCTCGACGATGACGACGACGTGCAGACCGTGTGGGGCAATTACGACATCTCCGACGAGGTGATGGAGAAGATGGACTAGGCCGCACCTTTTGGTGGAGGGGGCGTCACCCTGAACTTGTTTCAGGGTCCAGCCCTGCCACCTTCCATATCGGCGCGGTTGGCGGGACTGGATGCTGAAACGAGTTCAGCATGACGGTTTGGGGACGAGACAATGACCATCATCCTCGGCCTCGATCCCTCGCTCACCTGCACCGGCTGGGGCGTGATCCGCAGCGAGGGATCGCGCCTCTCCCACATCGCCAACGGGCAGATCGCGACCGACACAAAGGCTCCGATGACCGAGCGGCTGGCGCAGCTGCAGCGCGAGCTGGCGCTGGTGATCGCTCGCTATCAGCCCGCGCGCGGGGCGTGCGAGGAAATCTTCCTCAACAAGAATCCCAAATCCACGCTCAAGCTGGCGCAGGCGCGCGGCAGCGTGCTGGCCGCGTGCGGCGCGCACGGACTCGACGTGCGCGAACACGCCGCGCGCTACGTCAAGAAATCGGTGGTCGGCACGGGCGCGGCGGAGAAGCGGCAGGTGCAGGCGATGCTCAAGGTGCTGCTGCCCGGGGTGACCATCGCCGGGGCGGACGCGGCGGATGCGCTGGCGGTCGCCATCGCCGATGCCCACGCGCCCTAGATCGGCGCGGCTAAGCCACGGCGGGAACACAGGATTTCCCCGATCGTAGAGTCTCCATTCCAGGTGCGGGATTGGTGGCCTCGCGATTCAATGGGGAGAATTTGCATGCGTAAACTCACGATACCCGCTCTGCTCGCCGGCACCCTGCTGCTGGGCGGCTGCGCCTATGGTCCGGGCTATGGCTACAACGATGGCTACGGGCCGGGCGGCGGCTATAATGACGGTTATGGTAGTGGCTATGGAGACGGCTACGGCTATTCCTACCGCCAGAACAGCGAGTTCGAGCGCGCGGCGGTGAACGCCTGCGGGCGCGAGGCGAGCCGCACGGGCCGGGTCGAGATCACCTATGCCGAGGAACGCGATCGCGGCGTCTATACCGTGCAGGGCCGCATCGCCGTGCGCGACCGGTCGCGCGACCAGTTCACCTGCCAGTTCAGCGCCTCGGGCCGGATCATCGATTTCCGCTTCGGCTAGGCGAAATCATCGGGCGTGGCGGCGCATGGCGCTGTCCTAATCGTGGCGGGCGCGCTAGACCTCCGCGCATGTCGAGCCACGCCCACCGCTTGCCAGACGCTCCGCCACGGCACCTGCCCGGCGGGGCGTTTTGTGTCTCTGGACTGTGTGTCAGGTGTGTCAGGCGCGCGGCGGCTGGCGGGCGAATCGCCTGATGTACCTGGTCGTCTTCCGCAGCCGCAAACGCGCCGGCTACGACGCGGCGGCCTATGCCGAACACGCCGATGCGATGGAGGCGCTCGCGCGCGAGCAGCCCGGCTTCCTCGCGGTGAAGACCTACGCCGCCGATGATGGCGAGACGGTGACGATCTCCGAATGGGCAACGCGCGAGGCGGCCAAGGCGTGGCGCTGCCATCCGGACCATGCCGGCGTTCAGGACGCGGGCAGGACACACCACTATGCCGGGTACACGATGTTCACCTGCCTCGACCCGCAGGTGACCCACTATCAACATGATGAGCCAGACGAAGAGGACGCATGACCACCACGCTCAACGGCATTCCCAATTGCGATACGGTCAAGAAGGCGAGGAAGTGGCTGGAGGCGCAGGGCATCGAGCACAGCTTCCGCGACTTCAAGAAGGACGCGCCGAGCGCCGACGAGATCGGCGGCTGGGCCGATGCCGCGGGCTGGGAGGTGCTGCTCAACAAGCGCGGCACGACATTTCGCAAGCTGGGCGAGGGCGACAAGGCCAATCTCAGCCAAGAGAAGGCGATTGCCTTGATGGTGCAACATCCAAGCCTGATCAAACGCCCCGTACTCGAACATGAGGGCGGCCTGCTGGTCGGCTTCAAGGAACCGGAATGGAAGGATGAATTGTGCTGAAATGGCTTGGGGCACTGGCCATCGCCCTGTCACCCGCTTGTGCGAGCGCGCAAGGCGTGGCTGACCTGACCCCCGTCAATGCCGATGGCGACATGCTGGTGATTGCGCATCGCGGCGCGAGCGGCGAACGGCCCGAACACACGCTCGCCAGTTACGAACGCGCGATCGACGAAGGCGCGGACTATATCGAGCCCGATCTGGTGGTGACCAAGGATCTGGTGCTGGTCGCCCGGCACGAGAACGAGATCGGAGAGACGACCAACGTCGCCGACCATCCCGAGTTCGCCGACCGCCGCCGGACCAAGAACATCGAAGGCCAGATGGTCAACGGCTGGTTCGCGGAGGACTTCACGCTCGCCGAGTTGCAGACGCTGCGCGCGAAGGAGCGGATGCCCGCTCTGCGCCCGGCCAATGCGCGCTTCGACGGGCTGTACGCGATCCCGACCTTTGCCGACATCATCGCGCTCAAGCGTGCGAAGGAAGCCGAAACCGGCCGCAAGATCGGGCTCTATCCCGAACTCAAGCACCCGACCTGGCTGTTGCAGGAAAGCGGGATCGACACGGTCGACCTGCTGGTCCGGCAGCTGAAGCAGGAAGGGCTGGATGGCGCGGACTCGGACGTGTTCGTCCAAGTGTTCGACATCGCGCCGCTGCAACGGCTCGACAAGATGATCGACGCGCCGCTGATCCTGCTGATCCGCCCCGAAGGTGGCCCCTATGACGAGCCGGGCATGACCTGGGCGGGACTCATGACCCCGACCGGACTCGGCGAAGTGGCGACCTATGCCGACGGGATCGGCCCGTGGATGGGCCATGTGCTCCGCGACGACGGCACGCCGACCGATCTGGTCCGCGATGCCCATGCGGCGGGGCTGAAGGTCCACCCGTGGACCGTGCGCAAGGAAAACGTGTTCCTGCCCGCGTCGCTGCGATCGGACACGAGCGAGAACGGTATCGGCGATATCCGGGGGCTGGTGAAACTGCTCAAGGCTGCCGGAGTCGACGGCTACTTCACCGACGATCCCGGGATGGTGCGGGGGGACTAGGCGCGCCGCGCGGCCAGAATGTAGTTGAGGCTCATGTCGTCACTCAGGTGCAGGCCCTTGCCCGGACGCCAGGCAATGCCCTGCGTCTGGGTGACGGTCAGGCCTGCATCGGCGAGCAGGCCGCTCAGCTCCTCGGGCGTCACGAAGTCGTCCCAGTGGTGCGTGCCCCGGGGCACCGCGCCGACCGCCTCCGCCGCGCCGACCAGCAGCAGGCGGCTGGCGGCGGTGCGGTTGGGTGTGGAGAGGATGAGGAGGCCGTCATCGGCAAGCCTGGTGGTGAGCGCGGCGAGGAAGGCGGGCTTGTCCGCGACATGCTCGATCACCTCCATACAGGTGACGAGGTCGAAACTGCCGAGGTCCAGCGTGCCGATCTCGCCCGCCATGTAGCGGATATCGAGCCCGGCCGCCTCCGCATGGGCGGCGGCGGCGGCGGCATTCTCGGGTGCGGCATCGACGCCCGTCACCTCGGCGCCGAGGCGCGACAAGGGTTCGCACAGCAGGCCCGCGCCGCAGCCGACATCGACCGCGTCCTTGCCCGCAAGCGGCGATGCGCTCTCGATATCGCCGCCCCAGTGGCGGTCGATCGACTCGCGAATGAAGCCCAGCCGCACCGGGTTCAGCCGGTGGAGCATGGCGGAGGAGCCCTTCGGGTCCCACCAGTCCGCTGCCAGTGCGCCGAAATGGGCGGCTTCATCGGGGCGAATGGTTGCTGTTGCATCGCTCATCCCCGCTCCCTAACACCGCGCCGAAAGTGGCACCAGCGAGGAAGGCTTCGCCCTTGGCGCGGATCGTGATGAAATTCGGCGGGACCTCGATGGCGGGGACCGAGCGCATTCGGCGTGTGGCGCAGATCGTGCGCAAGCAGGCGGCTCCCAAAGACGGCGGGCCAGCGAACGAGGTTGCGGTGGTCGTCTCAGCAATGGCGGGCGAGACCGACCGGCTGGTCAACTTCGCCCGCGAGGCCCATGCGCTCTACGACCCTGCGGAATACGACGTGGTCGTGGCGAGCGGGGAGCAGGTCACCTCCGGCCTGCTCGCGATGACGCTCCAGTCGCTGGGGCAGAAGGCGCGCAGCTGGCTCGGCTGGCAGCTTCCGATTCGCACGATCGAGGCCCATGCCAAGGCGCGCGTCGATGCGATCGACAGCGATGCGCTGCTCGCCAGCATGGCCGAGGGCACGATTGCGGTGATCCCGGGCTTCCAGGGACTGAGCGCGGAAGGCCGCGTCACCACGCTCGGCCGCGGCGGGTCGGACACCAGTGCGGTTGCAGTCGCGGCGGCGGTCAAAGCGGACCGGTGCGACATCTACACCGATGTCGACGGGGTCTACACCACCGACCCGCGGATCGTCGCCAAGGCGCGCAAGCTCAAGGCGGTTACCTACGAGGAAATGCTCGAACTTGCCTCCGTCGGCGCGAAGGTGCTGCAGACCCGCTCTGTCAGCCTCGCGATGAAGGAAGGCGTGAGGCTACAGGTGCTCTCCAGCTTCGTGGACGACAGCGCGACCCCGGCAGACGACCTGCCGGGCACGCTGATCGTCTCCGAGGAAGAAATGGAGCGGATGGTCGAAGAGGGAAAAATGGAACGCAAGCTCGTCACCGGCATCGCGCACGACAAGAACGAAGCCAAGATCATCCTCACCCGCGTGCCCGACAAGCCGGGCGCGGTGGCGGAAATCTTCGGCCCGCTGGCCGAGGCCAGCATCAATGTCGACATGATCATCCAGAACGTGGGCCGCGACAAGGGCGAGACCGACGTGACCTTCACGATTCCCCAGACCGACCTCGCCCGCGCGCAGGCCCTGCTGGAGGACAAGCGCGAATCGATCGGCTACAACCGGATCATCACCGACAGCCATATCGCGAAGATCAGCGTCGTGGGCGTGGGCATGAAGAGCCACGCTGGCGTCGCGAGCGACATGTTCCGCGCGCTGGCGGACCGCGGGATCAACATCCAGGCGATCACCACCTCCGAGATCAAGGTGAGCGTGATGATCGACGAGGACGAGACCGAGCTCGCCGTGCGCGTGCTGCACACGGCCTACGGCCTCGACGCGGAGGATGCGGCCTAGGGCACGCGTGCAGGGTGCCGACCGCGGTGAGCGTGCCCGGCTATCGGTTCAGGCCAACGCCTCCCTCGCTGCTCGACATGCTGCGCCACGGGGTGGCGGATCTCGCTGCGGTCATCCCGGCGACGATTCTTGAAGAACCGGCGGTGCAGCTGCCCGGTCCGGGCGCGCCGCTGGTGGTCGCCGATCCGGAATTGGTGCGCGAATTGCTGGGCAACAGGGCAGGCAATTTCGCGCGCAACCGCATGATGCGCCGCCTGTTCCGGCGGACCTGGGGTACGGGTCTCGCTGCTGCCGAAGGAAAATCGTGGCAGGCGCAGCGGCGCGCGGCGGCCCCGTTCTTCCGCCCTGCTGCCATCGCAGCACAAGCCGAAGGCTTCACACGAGCGACGGACGACGTACTGGTGGAGTATGCCGATGGCGGGTCGGTCGAGCTGGCATCGCTGGCGCGTCGCATCGTCGCCCGCGTGGTCTTCGGTCAACTGGTCGCGGCCGGGGATGAAGCCGATGCGGACGAGATCGCGCATCTCATGCCGGAATACGTGGCACTGGTTGCTGCCTTCGGCACCGCCGATCTCGCACCTCTGCCCGAAAGCTGGATAGATGGCCTGCGCGGCCTGCACAATGCGCGTTCGACGACGCGCATTGCTGCGATCTCTCATGCGATCGCAGCGGCACGCAAGGATAAGGAGCGCAGCGACGACCTGATAGACATGCTCGCGCCGGTGGGGCCGGTGGAGGACAATATTCGCGGGTTACTGCCAGCGGCCATGGATTCGACGGCGGCGGGTCTGACGTGGGCCTTGTACTGTCTCGCAACGATGCCCGACTGGCAGAGCCGATGCCCCGAATCCGGGCCGGATACCCTGCGGCCATTCGTCAGGGAGGTGCTGCGGCTTTTCCCGCCCGGTCCGCACCTGGTCCGTACTGCGGCGATGGATGACGCGCTGGGCGGCCATCGCGTACGCAAGGGGCAAACGATTGTGGCGTCGATCTATGCCATGCATCGCCATCGCGCGCACTGGCACAACCCCGACAGTTTCGATCCTTCGCGCTTTGGGCCCGGAGCTCCGCGACAGGTCGCCTACCTCCCCTTCGGGACCGGTGAGCGGATGTGCATAGCCGCGCAGTTCGCCGAGCTTGAAATCCTTACCATCGCGCATCGGATCGCAGGACGCTTCCGTATCGAGGTCGAAGAGCGTCCGGCGGTCTCGCTCAAGGTCGCGACCCGTCCGGTCGGAGGCGTGCCGGCACGCCTCGTGCCACGAGGGACATGATCCAGGTCTTGTAGGGCCAAACCAGCAGGCCTATCGCGGCCAGCATGAGCCACACCGCCAAAATCCTGCTGCTCGGCTCGGGCGAGCTGGGGCGCGAGTTCGTCATCTCGGCCAAGCGGCTGGGCGCCTACGTGATCGCCTGCGACAGCTACGACAATGCGCCCGCGATGCAGCTGGCCGATGCGCGCGAGGTGTTCTCGATGCTCGATGGCGATGCGCTGCGTAGCGTGATCGAGAAGCACAAGCCCGACCATGTCGTGCCCGAGATCGAGGCGATCCGTACCGAAGTGCTGGCCGAGGTCGAGGCGGCGGGCGTGCATGTCGTGCCGACCGCGCGTGCCGCGCAGCTGACCATGAACCGCGATGCGATCCGCGATCTGGCGGCGCAGGAGCTGGGCGTGCGCACCTCGCGCTACGGGTATGCGACAAGCTTAGAGGAAGTGCGCGCGGCGGCGAGCGACACGGGCTTTCCCTGCGTCATCAAGCCGGTCATGTCCTCCTCCGGCAAGGGCCAGAGCACGGTGCAGGACGCCGAAGGGCTGGAGGCCGCGTGGGATTACGCGGTGGCCAATATGCGCGGCGACCGGGCACGGGTGATCGTCGAGCAGTTCATCGACTTCGATTACGAGATCACGCTGCTCACCGTGCGGCATTCCGGCGGCATCACCTTCTGCCCGCCGATCGGCCATCGGCAGGAGCGCGGCGACTACCAGGAAAGCTGGCAGCCGCACGGGATGAGCGAGGCCGCGCTGGCCGACGCGCAGGAAATGGCGCGCAAGGTGGTCGATAATCTGGGCGGCCATGGCCTGTTCGGGGTCGAGTTCTTCGTACGCGGCGATGAGGTGATCTTCTCCGAGCTTTCGCCGCGCCCTCACGACACCGGAATGGTGACGCTGGTCAGCCAGAACCTGACCGAGTTCGACCTCCATGCCCGCGCCGTGATTGGCCTGCCCGTGCCCGACACGGTCCGCGCGCGCCCTGCCGCCAGCGCGGTGATCCTCGCCGACCGTGAGAGCGATAAGGTCTCCTATGATGGCCTCGCCGACGCGATGGCCAATGGCTCCGACCTGCGCATCTTCGCCAAGCCGGTGACGCGGCCCTTCCGACGCATGGGCGTCGCGCTGGCTACCGCTGGCGACACCGATGAAGCCCGCCGCCTCGCGAAGGAAGCGGCGGACCGGGTCACGCTGACTTACGACTGAGCGCTCAGCCGAACAGCCACATGCCCATCAGGCGGGTCGGCAGGAAGGCGAACAGGCCGGGGATCATCAGCGCGCCGAGGTACATCCGGGTGATGTTCTGGCGATGGCTCGCGATGTCGCCCTTCTGGGCGGTGCGGACCACCTGCCATGCGCCGAGCAGGGTGAGCGGCACGAAGATGTGAATCCAGCTAAAGTCCGTCCCGCCGCGCACGAAAGTGATCGCGATGGCGGTGACGACCATCAGGCCGACCCAGATCTTGCCCAGCATCTTGTGCAGCTTCGTCCCCTTGGTAGAGAGCAGGAGGTACGCGCCCAGCGGCACGCAGGGCAGCACGGTGACGATGTGGATCGCAATCGCGGTGTTGCGATAGCGACCGTCGTCGGGTGCGAGGCCGGCCACGAATTTGAAGACCGCCACTGCAATGGCAGCGGTCATCAGCGCGCCGGCAATGGTGATGATCGATTTGAGGAACGGCCCGTTGTCGAACCGGGGCTTCGAGCGGGTGGCGGGGGCGGCGAGGGTGGTCATGAGAAGGTCTCCTGGGTCTCTGTCTGTCCCCTGGATGCCTCAGGCCCGTTCGCGCGCAACGCGGCCTTCGCGGACGACGCAAGCCCTTCGTGAAAGCGCCGGATTCGCGTGTGTTTGCCACTTTACGAAGCGCGAATGGTCCGCCACTTTGCGCCGATGGACACCAGCGAGCGCCGCACCGACGACACCGCCCAGCACCCTGTGCTGCGCAAGGTGCTGATCGACCTGTCGATCATGGTGGTGCTCGGCGTGGTGCTGGCCGTGATGGGCCCCTTCGGCAGCTTCCAGATGCCGCTGCCCGTCCGGCTGGTCTACTGGGTCGGTCTCGCGGTGACAGGATATGCCTGCTTCCGACCGATCGGCGCGTTGGTCACCAGCCTCGGCCCCCGGCTCGATCTGCCGGAATGGCCGCTATGGATCGCGGCGTGCCTGCTGGCGAGCGTGCCGGTGACATTGGCGGTTTTCTGGGCGGGTCAGCTGCCGGGCCCCTTCTCGCTGCCTTCGTTCGAGACCTTCGCGCGGACCTACCCCTACGTGCTGCTGGTCGGCAGCGGCGTGACCGTGCTGTTCCACCAGATCGAGCGGCGCAAGGCGACGCCGATGGCAGGGGATTTGAGAAGGCCGTCAGAGCCGCAGGTCGAAAATCCGCCTGCGCCAGAGGCCCGCTTTCTCGACCGTTTGTCCGCCCATCTCGGCAGCGACCTGCTCGCGCTGGAAATGGAGGATCACTACGTCCGTGTGCATACCGCGCTCGGCTCCGAACTGATCCTGCTCAGGATGCGCGACGCGGTGGCCGAGCTGGGCGGGATCGAGGGGGCGCAGGTCCACCGCAGCTGGTGGGTCGCGCGCGACGCGGTCGAGGATGTGAAGCGCGAGGGGCGCAACCTGCAGCTGGTGCTAACCGGCGGGCTGGAGGCACCCGTCTCTCGCGCCCGTGTCGCTGAGCTGAAAGACGCGGGCTGGTTGTAGTTCTTGCCCACCGCGCGGTTGGCTCGTAACCGCGCCAGCATGAGCAACACTCCCAAGACAGACGCGCTGATGGCGCGCGGCACCCAATTCCTCGGCAGCAAATACGCGATCCTGTGCGGCGCGATGAGCTGGGTGTCCGAACGCAACCTCGTTTCCGCCATCTCCAACGCGGGCGGCTTCGGCGTGATTGCCTGCGGTGCGATGACGCCCGAGCTGCTCGATACCGAGATCGCCGAGACGAAGAAGCGGACCGACAAACCCTTCGGCGTCAACCTGATCACCATGCACCCGCAGCTGTTCGATCTGATCGCGGTGTGTGAGAAGCACGCCGTCACGCACGTGGTGCTCGCGGGTGGGATCCCGCCCAAGGGCAGTGTCGAGGCGATCAAGGGCGGCAAGAACCCCGCCAAGGTCATCTGCTTCGCGCCCACGCTGGCGCTCGCCAAGAAGCTGCTGCGTTCGGGCGCGGATGCGCTGGTGATCGAGGGGATGGAAGCAGGCGGCCATATCGGGCCGGTCTCCACGAGCGTGCTGGCGCAGGAAATGCTGCCCGAGCTGTCGGCCGACCATCTGATCTTCGTGGCGGGCGGTATCGGGCGCGGCAGTGCGATTGCCGGTTATCTGGAGATGGGCGCTTGCGGCGTGCAGCTGGGCACCCGCTTCGCCTGCGCGACCGAGAGCATCGCGCATGAGAACTTCAAGAAAGCCTTCTTCCGTGCCTCCGCCCGCGAAGCGGTTGCCAGCGTGCAGGTCGATGCGCGTCTGCCGGTGATCCCGGTCCGCGCGCTCAAGAACAAGGGCACCGAGGAATTCACCGCCAAGCAGCGCGAAATCGCCGGATTGCTCGACCGCGAGGAGATCGCGATGGCCGAGGCGCAGCTGCAGGTCGAACACTACTGGGCGGGTGCGCTGCGCCGCGCGGTGATCGACGGCGATGTCGAGAACGGCAGCCTGATGGCCGGGCAATCGGTCGGCATGGTCAAGGAAGAGGAGCCGGTCGCGCAGATCATCGCCACGCTGATGGCGGAGAGCGAAGAGGCGCTGACCCGGCGCTAAACTCACGCACCGGCCCTCTACGACGGGAACCACGGGCGGTTTGGCGCTTTATGCCGGGAGGCACGCGCGCGCGAAACCCGCGCATCTGCGCGAGAGCCGCCCCGCATTCGCCATCACACCTTCCGGAGGGTTCTTCCATGCGCATGATCCAGTCTCTCACCGTGGCCGCTCTCGTCGGCCTGGCCACCGTTCCTGCTCTTGCCCTTCAGGAAGGCGCGCCGCAGGTGCCCGGCCAGATGGATGCGAGCCGGGTCAGCGGCGGCACCTACGTGACCGATCCTGCGCACACGCTGGTCGCGTGGACGGTCAACCATTTCGGCTTCAACAGCTATTTCGGCGCGTTCGGCGACGTTGACGGCACGCTGCAGATCGATCCTGCCGATCTGTCCTCCGCCAAGGTCGACGTCACCATCCCGATCACCAGCGTTACCGTGGTCAGCGATGGCTTACGCGATCACCTTCTGCGCCCCGGCAAGGATGGCGGCGACCCCGACTTCTTCGGCGCCGAGCCGGAAGCTGCGCGCTTCGTTTCGACCAGTGTGGACGTCGGCGCGGATGGCACCAGTGCCAGCATTACCGGCGATCTGACGATGAACGGCGTGACCAAGCCGGTGACCATCGATGCCCGCTTTACCGGCGCAGGCTCCAACCCGATGAACAAGGTCGAAACGATCGGCTTCGAAGGCACCGCGACGATCCTGCGGTCCGATTTCGGGGTCGACTACGCGCTTCCGCTGGTGAGCGACGAGGTCGAACTGAAGATCAGCGCCGCCTTCGAAAAGCAGTAGGCAAGCACGATAACCGGGCGCGCTGCGGGCCCGAGCCGCGGCTCATATCAGGGGAGGCACGCGTATGTGCGATGAGGCGAAGCTGGCCCAGTGGGCGAAAGAGGGGCTTAACCGGCGGCAGTTCGGCATCCTCGGCGGGGTGGCCGCGATCGGAGCCTGCGCACCGATGGCGGGCGGCTCCGACGGCGATATTGCCCTGCCGGCACTGACCGAGCGGCAGGTATCCTTCGAGACGCCTGCGGGCACGATGGACGGCTTCTT
Source organism: Alteriqipengyuania abyssalis (assembly GCF_019857185.1). GTDB lineage: Bacteria > Pseudomonadota > Alphaproteobacteria > Sphingomonadales > Sphingomonadaceae > Alteriqipengyuania > Alteriqipengyuania abyssalis. The sequence goes on from NZ_JAHWXP010000002.1 coordinate 515,088, forward strand.
CGTCGCGCCTGCCTCTGGCCCGGCCCCCGGCGTGCTGTTCTGGCCCGATATTGCCGGCCTGCGCGAGGCCAAGCGCGCCATGGCGCGGCGGCTGGCCGGGCGTGGATACGCAGTGCTGGTGGTCAATCCCTACTACCGCGACGTCGCAGGCGAGCAGTTCGCCGATTTCGCCACCTTCGCGGGCAATGGTGGCTTCCAGAAGGTCAAGCCGTGGCGTGACAAGCTGACTGCGGAAGCGATCATGAGCGATGCGGGGGCAGCGGTCGGCTGGCTCGACGCGCAAAAGGAAGTCGATACCGCGCGCGGGATCGGCACGCAGGGCTATTGCATGGGCGGGCCGTTCACTTTCTGGACCGCGGCGGCGGTGCCCGCAAGGGTGAAGGGCGTCGCCAGCTTCCACGGCGGCGGGCTGGTGCGCGAGGATGATCCGATGAGCCCGCATCGTACCTTCGACGATACGCAGGCGCATTACCTCGTGGCGATCGCTAAGAACGACGATGCGGAGGCGCCCGATCACAAGCGCATTCTGCGCGAGGCTGCGGCAGAGGCGGGGCGTCCGGCCAAGATCGAGGTCTATGATGGCGATCACGGCTGGACCGTGCCGGACAGCCCGGCCTATGCCGAGCCCGCTGCGGAAAAGGCCTTCGCCGATCTGATGGCGCTGTACGCAGCGGCCTTATGAGGTCGTGCGCTGTTGCAAGAATGCGACAGCGCCCGAAATCGTATGTCGCAGGGGAATCCATAGGCTTGTGCTGGCGTTGGCGCTTGTGCATGGGGCTGGATGAAGCTTCTTAAGAGGGGAAGATACGTGCGTATTGCCAAGACTTTGACTGCCGCCGCCGCGCTCGCTCTCGCCGGTGGTTCGATCGCCGCTCAGGCGGAACCTGTCCGCACCGCCGCTCCGGCGTCGGAAGAAAGTGAAATCGCCGGGCTCAGCTACGGCACCCAGTTCATCGCGCTGGCGCTTATCGCCGGTGTTATCGCGGGCGCTGTCGCGCTGACCGATTCGGACGACGACACTCCGATCAGCGCCTAAGGCCGCTACGCTCGGTCCTACCGGACCTTGAGATACAAAAAGGGGGGCGCCCGAGCGGGCCGCTCCCCTTTTTCGCGTCGTCCTGTCGCCTGGTCCAACCCGGCCCGAGCCAAGCCAACCCGTTCCCAAGCCCCGGTTTCGCTTGGCCTCCCCGATCCTGCCCGCTAGGCTGAACCCCTGCAAAAATCAGGAGTGGATCGCATGGGTGGAATTGTCGTTCTCGGGCTGCTGGTGTTCCTGCTGCTCGTCTTCCTGATGACCGCCATTACCATGGTGAAGCAGGGCTACGTCTACACGATCGAGCGGTTCGGCAAGTTCACCAAGGCTGCCGATCCGGGCCTGACGATCATCTTCCCGCTGATCGACCGGGTCGGCCACCGCATCAACATGATGGAACAGGTGCTCGATATCCCGGGGCAGGAGATCATTACCAAGGACAACGCGATGGTCGGGGTCGATGCGGTGGTGTTCTTCCAGGTGCTCGACGCGCCCAAGGCGGCTTACGAGGTCTCCGGCCTGCACCCCGCGATCATGGCGCTCACCACCACCAACCTGCGCACCGTGATGGGCAGCATGGATCTGGACGAGACGCTGTCCAAGCGCGACGAGATCAACGCCCGCCTGCTCAGCGTGGTCGACCACGCGACCTCGCCGTGGGGGATCAAGATCACCCGGGTCGAGATCAAGGATATCCGCCCGCCGCGCGACATTTCCGAAGCGATGGCCCGGCAGATGAAGGCCGAACGCCTCAAGCGCGCCGAAATCCTCGAAGCCGAGGGCGATCGCCAGAGCCGCATCCTGCGCGCCGAGGGTGAGAAGCAGAGCGCGATCCTGAAGGCCGAAGGTGCGCGTGAGAGTGCGTTCCGCGACGCCGAGGCGCGCGAGCGTGCCGCCGAAGCCGAAGCCAAGGCCACCCAGATGGTGTCCGACGCGATCGCATCCTCGGGCAATCAGGCGATCAACTACTTCGTTGCGCAGGAATACACCAAGGCGGTGGGCAAGTTCGCCGATAGCCCCAATGCCAAGACGATCCTGTTCCCGGTCGAGGCGACCCAGCTGATCGGTTCGCTCGGCGGGATCGGCGAACTGGTGCGCGATGCCATCAATCCGGGCGAGAAGGCGCCGGTCGGCGGCAATAACGGCGTGCCGCTCTCCCGCGAGCGCGATCCGGTGACCCGCGAACGCGCCTCCGTGCCCCGTGCGGGCCGTGGCGATCCGCAGTGATCGGTAAGCGGCGATGATCGACGGGATCGACCATTACTGGATATGGATCGCGCTGGGCCTCTTCCTGGCCGTGCTCGAACTGCTGGTGCCCGGGGTCTACCTCATCTGGCTCGCCGTCGCGGCGCTGGTCACGGGCGCGCTGGCGTTCGTGCTGCCCTTCGGCTGGCCGCTGGAGATCGTCAGCTTCGTCTCGCTTTCGCTGATCGCGGTGTACAGCGCGCGCCGCTATCTCAATGACAAGCCGATCGTCAGCAGCGATCCGCTGCTCAACCAGCGTGGCGGGCGGATGGTCGGGGAGACGGCTCTGGTCGTCCAGCCGATCGAGAGCGGCAGCGGGCGCGTGCGGCTGGGCGACAGCGAGTGGATCGCCCGGGGGCCCGACACTCCGGCCGGGCAGCGTGTGCGGATCAGTGGCAATGACGGTGCGATCCTGCTGGTCGAACCGATTCCCCTAATCGCCGAGACCAAGGCCCAGGATACCGACGGAACGCCTGCCGACGGCTGACCGCGCGTGCGGGCGCTCTCAGCCCACGCTGTCCATCTTCTCCGCAAAGCGGCCGTGCTTGCGATAGCGGACCATGTAGTGGTCGATCACCAGCTCCAGCGGGCGCGGCTGGATACCAAGCGCAGCGAAGCCAGGCACCCCTTCAGAGGAGGTGCTGCCCGCCTTGAGCATGCGCCACTGGTCCGTCCCCATCGGCGTGCCGGGCAGCGCGGCAAAAGCGGCACTGGCGGCGTCGGGCATCGGCAGGAAGGTGCGTTTGCGCCGCTGCGCCTTGGCGATCCGCTGATTGAGCTCCATCATCGTCCACTTGTCCGGCCCGGCCAGCTCGTAGATCTTGCCGCCGAACTCGGACGGGTCGAGCAGCGCCCTGGTGATCGCCGACGCGACATCGTCGACATGGACCACCTGCAGCGGCGAATCGGGCGCGAAGACCGGCAGCACCGGCAGGCTCGAAATCAGGTCTGCAAACAGGTTGAGGATGCCGCCATCGGGGCCGAAGATGATCGAGGGGCGCAGGATCGTCGCCTTGGGGAAGGCATCGCGCACCAGTTCCTCGCCCAGCGCCTTGGCCTGCGCATAGGTGGAGGGGCCGTTGCGGTCCGCGCCGATCGCGCTGACCTGAACGAAGCGGCTCGCTCCCGCGACCTTAGCCGCGCGCGCCAGATTGCCCGCAGCCTCGCCCATCAGCTTCATCAGGTCGCCTTCGAAGGTGCCGACCAGGTTGACCACCGCATCGCTCCCTTCGACGCAGGCACGCACGCTGCGCTCGTCGAGAATGTCGCACCGGGCGAACTGCAGCTGGCCCAGCTTGGCCAGCGGCTTGAGCGAGAACGCTTCTTCCGGATGGCGCGCGGCGATGCGCACGCGCGCATTCTGCTGCAGCAGGTCTTCGGCGACGTGGCGGCCGATGAAGCCGCTGCCGCCGAAGATCGTCACCACCTTGTCGGCGAGCGGATTGGTGATGGGCATCGGGTAGGCCTTTCCGAAGGGAGCAATTGGGCGGTTGATATGCAGCGCCGCTTTGCCGGATGGCGACGAGCCTCGCAAGGCTGGCATGCGTGTTCTCTATTTGCGTTGACAGGCATGCCCTCCCTCGGTTAGTGGCCCGCGCCTACCCGGCGGCCGCGCCTTCGATGACCGGCCTGCCATGTGTGCCCAGATGGCGGAATTGGTAGACGCACCGTCTTCAGGTGGCGGCGATCGCAAGGTCGTGGAGGTTCGAGTCCTCTTCTGGGCACCATTACTTCAGATTCTACATATGCTGGTGTCTCGGGCTGGACGCAGCGTTTGCGCGTCGCTCTTTTCGAGCCAATACGGCTTTTCCCAAAGTCTCTTCCAGTGTGCTGACACCGCGCTACATGTCTGGTGCAAGCTGATGGCGTCGGCCTGCGAGAGACAGTGATGCTGTCGCCCTTTTCTGCAAAGCGCCTGGCGAACCTGCTCTCTTCCATCTTGGGGGAAGGGCGGGCGTGGCTTTTTCGCTCGTGCTTGCCTCAGCCTCCGAACAGCTTTGCCATCGCTGCGATGATGGCGTCGGGATCGAGGCGATATTCGCGATACAGATCGACCAGGTCGCCGGTCTGGCCAAAGCGGTCTACGCCCAGGGGCGAGACGCGGCGCCCGTCAACGCTGCCAATCCAGGAGAGTGCGCCCGGCGATCCGTCGAGCATGGTGACGAGCTGTGCGCCGACAGGGAGCTGCGACAACAGGCTTTCGATGTGGGGAGGCCCCGCATCCCCTCGCGCCATGCGCGCGCTCCATTCGCGGTGGAGCAGATCGGGCGAGGTCACCACCAGCAGGCCGAGTCCGGGCAGATCGTCGGCCATCGCATCGCAGGCCGCGATGGCCTCGGGTGTCACCGCGCCCATGGTCACGATCGCAGCCTCGGCACCCTCACCGGGTGCGCGCAGCCAGTAGGCACCCTTCTTCGCGCCATCCTTCCACGCATCGTCGGTGCGCTCGACCTGCGGGATGGCGCGCGTGGTGAGGCGGAAGTAGACCGATTCCCCGTCGGGCGCCTGCAGAAGCGCGAACGCCTCTTCCATCAGCAGGGCCAGTTCGTCGACGAAGGCGGGCTCGTAATGGCGCAGGCCCGGCTGGCCCATAGCGATCAGCGGCGGGTTGATCGACTGGTGCGCGCCGCCCTCCGGGCCCAGCGTCACGCCCGCCGGGGTTGCGACCAGCATGAACCGCGCATCCTGGTAACAGCCGTAGTTCAGCGCATCGAGGCCGCGCGCGATGAACGGATCGTAGACCGTCCCGATCGGCAGCAGCCTTTCGCCGAACAGCGCGCCCGACAGCCCCATCGCGGCCAGTGCGAGGAACAGGTTGTTCTCGGCAATGCCCAGTTCCAGATGCTGGCCTGCCGTGTCGCCCTCCCACTTCTGGGCCGAGGGGATGCGTGCCTTGCGGAACACGTCCTCCATCTGCTGGCGGCGGAACAGACCGCGCTGATTGACCCATGCGCCCAGATTGGTGGACACGGTCACATCGGGCGAGGTGGTGATGATCCGGTCCGCGAGCGGCGAGCCGCCCTTGGCGAGGTCGAGCAGGATCTTGCCGAAAGCGGTCTGCGTCGCCTGCTCGCTGCCTTCGGGCGCGGCGATCGCAGGCACATCGAAGGTGGCAGCATGTGCGTTCGCCTTCTCGCGGGCGATCTGCGTCCCTTCGACCAGATCTCGCAGCGCGGATTCGATATTGTCGCCGATCCCGGCGTAGGGTTCCCACTCGCTCCCCTCGGCGATGCCCTGCTGATCGCGCAGCGCCTCGATCTGGCCGGTGTTCATCAGGCCGGCATGATTGTCCTTGTGGCCCGCGAAGGGCAGGCCGTAGCCCTTGATCGTGTAGGCAATGAACAGCGTCGGCGTGTCGTCGTCGGCCGCGTCGAAGGCTTCGGTCAGGCTTTCCATGCAATGGCCGCCGAGGTTGGTCATCAGCCGCGCCAGCGCCTCGTCGTCGCGCCGCTCCAGCAACTCGGCCACGCCCTTGTGATGGCCGATGTCCTTCGTCAGGCGCGCGCGCCATTGCTCGCCGCCCTGATAGGTCAGCGCGGCATATTCGGCGTTGGAGGTGGTGTCGATCCACTCGCGCAAAGCCTCGCCGCCGGGCTCCTCGAAAGCCTCCTCCATCAGCTTGCCGTATTTGAGCGTGACGACCCGCCAGCCGCAGGTGCGGAAGATGTCGTCGAAGCGGCGGAACATGCGATCGGCGGTGGTATGGTCGAGCGACTGGCGGTTGTAGTCGACGATCCACCAGCAATTGCGCACGTCGTGCTTGTACCCCTCGATCAGGCATTCGTAGATATTGCCTTCGTCGAGCTCGGCATCGCCCATCAGGGCGACCATGCGTCCGGTCTTCTCGGGCGCGAGCGCGCCGTGGGCGACCAGATAGTCCTGCACCAGGCTGGCAAAGGCGGTTACCGCCACACCCAGCCCGACCGAGCCGGTGGAGAAATCGACCGGAATGCGGTCCTTGGTGCGGCTCGGGTAACTCTGCGCGCCGCCGAAGCCGCGAAACGCCTCCAGCTGTTCGCGCGACTGGCTGCCGAGCAGATAGTGGATCGCATGCAGCACCGGCCCGGCATGCGGCTTCACCGCGACCTTGTCGTTAGGCCCCAGCGCATGGAAATAGAGCGCGGCCATGATGCTGCTGATCGAGGCGCAGCTGGCCTGATGCCCGCCGACCTTCAGCTGGTCGCGGCTCTCGCGGATATTATTGGCGTTATGTATCGTCCACGAGGACAGCCAGCGCAGCCGACGGTCGAGCGTTTCGAGCAAGCTGATACGGTCCGGTTCGATCCCCGGCTTCGTCTTCGTGGCCATGAGTCATCCTCAGTCTGCGGACTGACCGCCGGTCAAACAGAGATTTGATCTCAAGCGCAAGGATCGCATGGCGGATAATGCGGCCAGGCGTTCTCAATCCTTGTAGTGCATGTCGACCCGCAGGTTGGTGACGCCCGAGCCGACCGTAAAGCGTGCGCTGCTCAGCGACGGGGGGAGGGGGATGCCGAGAAGGGTTTTGACCTCGGGATTGTTCGAGATGCCGCCGCCGTCGACCGACAGGTCGCTCTTGCGGTTGTCGTTGACATCGTGGTGCACGGTCAGCGCGTAATCACCCGCGTTGTCCACCGGCACGCAGACCGTCATCGTGCCCCTGCGCGGCTTGGTTTCGAGCCGGGTCAGATAGCGCTGCGAGCGCAGCCATTCCGAACCGCGCGCGCGGAACGTGCGCACGTACAGGCCGCCCTCGTTCGAGCGCAGGCCGGTGACCGTGATCCGGATTGCAGGGCCTGCGCCGCTGCTGCACTTGCTCAAGTCGTTGAAGATCACCTTGGCGTAGGTGACCTGCTGCGCCGCCACCGGCGAGAGGGCCAGGCTGCCCAGCGCGACGGCGCACGCGGCGCACGCGGCGCGCGCGGCAAGGGTAACGGGGCTGAAACGCATCGATCTATGTCCGTTCATGAGTGTGGAATTGGGGCGCTGGCGACGCTGTCGCAAGCCTGCCCTTCGAGCTGTCCAGTATCGGCAAGGCACTGAATTGGCCATGAACTGGCTTTTACTTGCGGCAAAACGACGACTCGCGGGGGAAAACGTGGTTGTGGCTGTCTCTTTCCGATTCGCCGCGCGCTAAGGGGAGCCCGAGCTCCCGCCTGTCATACAAGCCGATTTCGCCAAGATGACCGTACCGCTGATTGCCCCGTCCATCCTTTCCGCCGATTTCGCCCGGCTTGGGGAAGAGGTGCGCAGCGTCGATGTTGCGGGAGCGGACTGGATCCATATCGACGTGATGGACGGGCACTTCGTGCCAAACCTCACGATCGGTCCGGGCGTGGTGAAGGCGCTTCGCCCGCATAGCGACAAGCCGTTCGACGTGCATCTGATGGTCAGCCCGGTCGACCAGTGGCTGGAAGCCTTTGCCGAGGCGGGTGCCGATCACATCACGATCCATCCAGAGGCCGGGCCGCACACGCATCGCACGCTGCAGACGATCCGTTCGCTGGGCAAGAAGGCGGGCGTGGTGTTGAACCCGGGCACGCCGGAAAGCGTGCTCGAATACCTGATCGACATGGTCGACCTGGTGCTGGTGATGAGCGTCAATCCGGGCTTCGGCGGGCAGAGCTTCATCGACAGCCAGCTGCGCAAGATCGAGGCGATCCGGACGATGATCGACGCGACCGGGCGGGACATCTGGCTGGAGGTCGACGGCGGAGTGGATGCGGAGACCGCGCCGCGCTGCGTCGCCGCCGGGGCCGATGTGCTGGTGGCAGGGTCGGCGACGTTCAGAGGCGGGCCCGATCGCTACGCCGCCAATATCGAAAGACTGAAGGGCAGGGAGAGCTGATGGTCGAACGGGTGGGGCATAGTCCGGCAGGAAGCGCGCAGGACGACGCGCATGAAGAGGTGCCCGATCGTGAGGAACGCGCCGCGCGCCAGCTGATCATGACGCTGGCCGACAAGCCCGAGCCGACCGCGCTGAGTGCGCCCGAAGACCCACCCGCACCGCTCCCCATGGCATCGGCCGAAACCCCGCCCGCGTCTCGCGATATCCCGCAGGTCGAAGTTCTGGCCCCCTCGCGTGCGCTGGTTCCGCAGGAAATCGGCGCGCCGCGGGTGAGTGCGGGCGAGCGGCTGGTCCGGATCGCCTATGCTGCCGGCATCCGCGGGCGGCTGATCACCTCGCCGCTCTCGAAGCCTGCCAAGCGCCGCGTGCTCGCGACCGTCACGCCCCCGCTGCCGGGTGACCGGGCGGCGGGAATTGCGCTGCGGGCCGGGCATTTCCTCGTCCACGGGGTCAAGCTGCCGATCGCCCAGCTCGACTTCAAGAACGGCACCCGGATGGCCCCGCCGCTGGAGCGTGCGGTGCATTCCTATCTCTGGCTGCGCGATCTCGCAGGATCGGGCGCGCGGCCGCAGGTCGAAGCGACCGCGCTGCGCATCCACCGCATGTGGCTGGATGCCTTCGCCACACCGGGCAAGGGCCATGCGTGGGAGGTCGAGGCGGCGGGCAGGCGGCTGCTTGCCTGGCTGGTCCACGCGCCGCTGATCCTGTCGAACAAGGCGGTGCGCGGGCGCACGCTGGCCGCGCTGGACAAGACGGCTGACTGGCTCGATTCGCATGTCACCAAGGCACCCGACCGGGAGGCAGAGATTCATGCCTGGGCCGGGCTGGTCGCCGCAGGGCTGCTGCTGCCCGAAGGAAAGCCGCGCCGCCTCTATGCCGAAGCCGGGCTGGCCCGCGCGCTGGGCGATTTCGTGGGCGAGGATGGCGGCGTGCAATCGCGCAGCCCGTTGTCGCAGATGGACATGCTCGAACTGCTGACCGAGCTGGCCGCCTGCTATCGCTCGATGAAGATCGAGCCGCCCAAGTTCGTCGGCGCCGTCTCCGAACTGCTGGTCCCGCCGCTGCTTGCGGTGGTTCATGGCGAGGGGGGGCTGGGCAACTGGCAGGGCGCGGGTGCCGTGGCCTCCGAGCGGGTCAGCGAGCTGATCGGCGCGAGCGGGGTGCGCACCCGCCCGCTGAAGGAGCCGCGCGGCTGGGGCTATCACAGGGCGCATGCGGGCAAGGCGGTGCTGCAGTTCGATGCGGCCCCGCCGCCTCTGGCCCGCTACGCGCGGTCGGGCTGCGCCTCTACCCTCGCCTTCGAACTTTCGTCCGCAGGCCAGCGGCTGATCGTCAATTGCGGCGGCGCGGCGTGGGCCGGGGGGCAGGTACCCGCGCGGATCGAGCAGGGTCTGCGCGCGACTGCGGCTCACTCCACGCTGGTTCTCGAAGACGTCAATTCGACCGCGATCCTGATCAAGGGCAAGCTTGGCGCGGGTGTGGGCGAGGTCGAGGTCGACCGGCGCACGGTTGGCGGCACGCGCGGCGGCGCGACCCGGATCGAGGCGACGCATGACGGCTATGCCGGACGCTTCGGCCTCAACCACAAGCGCGTGCTGGTGCTGCGCGAGGATGGGACGGAGCTGGCCGGGGAAGACGTGCTGCTGCCCGCAAGCAAGCGCGGCAAGCGCGGCAAGGTGGGCTACGCGATCCGTTTCCACCTCGGCCCGGGCATCCTCGCGCGGCTTTCCGAAGACCGCAAGGGCGCAGGACTCGCACTGCCCGACGGTTCGCACTGGCAATTCCGCGTCGCGGGTGAATATACGGGCACACTCTCGATCGAAGACAGCCTCTTCGTCGACGGACAGGGTCGGCCGCAGCCGATCCAACAGCTCGTATTGCAGGGGATGGCTCCGCGCAGCGGCGGCAGCTTCGCCTGGCTGTTCAAGAAGATGGGATAACACGTGACTGACATCGCTATCCGCAGGGCTCTCCTTTCGGTTTCCGACAAGGAGGGATTGCCCCAGCTTGGCCGCGCCCTCGCCGACAGGGGCGTGGAGCTCGTATCGACCGGCGGCACCGCCAAGGCTCTGCGCGATGCGGGGCTGGAGGTGCGCGATGTCTCCGACCTGACGGGCTTCCCCGAGATGATGGACGGGCGGGTCAAGACGCTCCACCCCAAGGTCCATGGCGGGCTGTTGGCGCTGCGCGACAACGAGGATCACGTTGCCTCGATGCAGGAGCACGAGATCGGCGCGATCGATCTGGTGGTGGTCAATCTCTACCCGTTCGAGGCGACCGTTGCGAAGGGCGCGGACCGGCTCGAGGTCATCGAGAATATCGATATCGGCGGGCCTTCGATGGTCCGCTCGGCAGCGAAGAACCACCAGTTCGTGACCATCCTCACCGATCCGGCGGATTATCCCACGCTGATCGCGGAACTGGAAAGCGGCAAGGGCGGCACCAGCCTCGATTTCCGGCGCAAGATGGCGGCCAAGGCCTTCGCCGCAACCGCCGCCTATGACGCGATGATCAGCCAGTGGTTCGCCTTTGCCGACCAGCAGCAGCAATTTCCCGACTACCTCTCGGTCGGGGGCAAGGCGCCCACCGTGCTGCGCTATGGCGAGAACCCTCACCAGCAGGCCGCGCTCTACACGCCGACCGGGCCGCACGCGCAGGGCATTGCGCAGGCCGAGCAGCTGCAGGGCAAGGAACTGAGCTACAACAATTACAACGACGCCGACGCCGCGCTGGAACTGTGCGCGGAATTCGCCGGGCAGGAGCCCGCGGTGGTGATCGTCAAGCACGCCAACCCCTGCGGCGTGGCCCAGCGAGGCACGCTGATCGATGCTTGGAACGAAGCGCTCGCCTGCGACAGCGTCTCGGCCTTCGGCGGGATCGTCGCGGTCAACCGCGAGCTCGACGGCGAGACCGCGCGGGCGATCTGCGAGATCTTCACCGAGGTGGTGATCGCGCCCAGTGTTTCGGACAAGGCGCGCGAGGCCTTCGCCAAGAAGAAGAACCTGCGCCTCCTGACTGTCGGCGACCTGCCCGATCCGCGGCGCGAGGGGCTCAGCGTCAAGCCGATCACCGGCGGGCTGCTGGTGCAGAGCCGCGACAACGCGACCATTTCGACCGACGATCTGAAAGTCGTGACAACGCGCGAACCGACGCAGCAGGAGCTGAAGGACTGCCTGTTCGCGTGGACCGTCGCGCGCCACGTCAAGTCCAACGCGATCGTCTACGCCAAGGATGGCGCGACCGCAGGGATCGGCGCGGGCCAGATGAATCGCCGCGATTCGAGCCGGATCGCCGCGATCAAGGCCGCCGAAGCCGCCGGGGAATACGGCTGGGCGGAGCCGCGCACTCTCGGCAGTGCAGTCGCCTCCGATGCGTTCTTCCCCTTCGCCGACGGCCTGCTGGCCGCGGCCGAAGCTGGTGCGACCGCGATCATCCAGCCGGGTGGTTCGATGCGCGACCAGGAAGTGATCGACGCCGCGAACGAGGCCGGTCTGGCGATGGTTTTCACCGGAATGCGCCACTTCCGCCACTGATTGGGCCGGGGCGGGCGTGCCCCGTCCTAGGCCTTGCACGGTTAGCCGTCGCTGTTCGTCGAATTCACCGCGACGACAGGGATGCATCCCTACATCTGTTGCTCACGTAGCTATTGAGACACACGAACGAGCAGTCCCATGAAGTTCTTCAGTTCCGACCTTTTCCGCAATTTCGGCATCGGCTTCGGCCTTGGTGCCGTGGCCCTGCTGGTCACCCGGTTCGAGGGTATCGAAGGCCTCGCGCTGGGGCTCTTCTGATGGCCGCACGCCGTCCTCGCCTTGCCTCCGGCATGCTCGGCCTGCTGCTTGCGGGATCGCTCGCGCTGACCGGGTGCGGGCAGGCAATGGCCGCGGAAAACCACGTCCGCGCGCCGATCGCCCAGACCAAGGCGAAGGAAAGCGGGCTCAAGACCGCGATCTTCGCAGGCGGGTGCTTCTGGGGTGTCGAGGCGGTGTTCAGCCACGTCAAAGGCGTGAAGAGCGCGGTCGCCGGCTATCACGGCGGGACCGAGCGGCAGGCGAGCTATAAGCTCGTTTCCAGCGGGGTGACCGACCATGTCGAGGCGGTGAAGATCACCTATGATCCCTCGCAGATCCGGTACGACCAGCTGCTGCGCATCTTCTTCTCGGTCGTCGCCGACCCGACCCTGCGCAACCAGCAGGGGCCGGATCGGGGCGCGCAGTATAATGCTGAGCTTGCCCCGACCTCGGCCGAGCAGCTGCGCGTGGCCAAGGCCTATCTGGCGCAGATGAAACGCTCCGGCGTGTGGGACAAGCCGATCGTGACAGACATCGTGCGCGCGCAGGCCTTCTATCCGGCGGAGGACTATCACCAGAACTTCGCGCTCAAGAACCCGCGCCACGGATATATCCTGCGCTGGGATGCCCCCAAGGTCGCCGCGCTCAAGGAATTCTATCCGGCGGTCTACCGCGCCAGCTTCCTGAAGGATTGAAGCGGCCCTGCACGCGCGAGCTGGAAAGGCGCTGCGCGGCACGCTATCTAGTCGGCCATGGCTACTGCACATCGACACACGCACAAGGAACACGAGGGCGAGGCCCTTGCCGAGGCCGCGAAACGCTCGCTCGAAGAACAGGGCGAACGCTGGACCGGTATGCGCGCCGAGGTGTTCGATGAACTGGCCAAGCATAGCCGGCCCGTTTCGGCCTACGACATCGCCGAAAACCTCAGCAAGCAGCGCGGCAGCCGGGTCGCGCCCAACAGCGTGTACCGCATTCTCGACATCTTCGTGCGCGGCAACCTCGCCAACCGGATCGAGAGCGCAAACGCATTCCTCGTCAATTCGCACCCGGGTTGCCGGCACGACTGCATCTTCCTGATCTGCGACGATTGCGGAGCGGCGGACCATATCGACGACGACCGGGTGACCGGTGCCCTGCGCGAAGCGGGCCGGGATGCGGGCTATTCCGACGTGCGCCCGGTGATCGAGCTGCGCGGCCTGTGCGCGGAATGCAGCCGCTGACTGGCTTTGAATCGACAAGCCGAAAGGGCGCGTCTAGATATGGACGCTATGTCTGAACGTCCCGAAACGCCCCTGCTCGACCAGGTCAATCTTCCCGCCGACCTCCGGAAACTCGAGCGCGGCAAGCTGCGCCAGCTGGCCGACGAATTGCGCACCGAAATGATCGATGCGGTCGGCACCACCGGCGGGCACCTGGGCTCCGGGCTCGGCGTCGTCGAGCTGACCGTGGCGATCCACTACGTGTTCAACACCCCCGAGGACCGGCTGATCTGGGACGTCGGCCACCAGTGCTACCCGCACAAGATCCTGACCGGGCGGCGGGACCGGATCCGCACGCTGCGCCAGGGCGGTGGCCTGTCGGGCTTCACCAAGCGCACCGAGAGCGAATACGACCCCTTCGGCGCGGCGCATTCCTCGACCTCGATCTCGGCCGCGCTGGGCTTCGCGGTCGCCAACAAGCTGCAGGACAAGCCGGGCCGCGGGATCGCGGTGATCGGCGACGGCGCGATGAGCGCCGGCATGGCCTACGAGGCGATGAACAATGCCGAGCAGGCGGGGAACCGGCTGGTCGTGATCCTTAACGACAACGACATGTCGATCGCGCCGCCGGTCGGCGGCCTCTCCGCCTATCTCGCGCGCGTGGTTTCCAGCGGCGAATATCTCGGCCTGCGCAGCCTTGCCTCCAAGGTCGCCAAGAAGATGCACCGCCGCATCCATTCCTCGCTCGGCAAGGCGGAGGAATTCACCCGCGGCATGGTCACCGGGGGCACGCTGTTCGAGGAGCTGGGGTTCTACTACGTCGGCCCGATCGACGGGCACAATCTCGACCACCTGCTGCCGGTGCTGGAGAACGTGCGCGACAGCGAACAGGGCCCGGTGCTGATCCACGTGGTGACCGAGAAGGGCAAGGGCTACAAGTTCGCCGAGCAGTCGGCGGACAAGTACCACGGCGTGTCCAAGTTCGACGTCATCACCGGCGAGCAGAAGAAGAGCAAGGGCGGGCCGCCCAACTACCAGAACGTGTTCGGCGAAACCCTCGCCAAGCTGGCCGAGACGGACGAGCGGATCGTCGCGATCACCGCCGCCATGCCGAGCGGCACGGGCGTCGACAAGTTCGCGGCTGCGCATCCGGATCGCAGCTTCGACGTCGGCATCGCCGAACAGCACGGGGTGACCTTCGCCGCCGGCCTCGCCGCGCAGGGCATGCGGCCCTTCGCCGCGATCTATTCGACCTTCCTCCAGCGCGCCTACGACCAGGTGGTCCACGATGTCGCGATCCAGAACCTGCCGGTGCGCTTCGCGATCGACCGCGCGGGACTGGTCGGCGCGGACGGCGCGACCCACGCGGGCAGCTTCGACGTCACCTATCTCGCCACGCTGCCCAATATGGTGGTGATGGCCGCCGCCGACGAGGCGGAGCTGGCGCACATGACCTACACCGCCGCCGAATACGACGACGGGCCCATCGCTTTCCGCTATCCGCGCGGCTCGGGCACCGGCGTCGAGATCCCCGAGAAGCTGGAAAAGCTGGAGATCGGCAAGGGCCGCATCGTCAAGCACGGCAGCAAGGTCGCGATCCTCTCGCTCGGCACGCGTCTGGGCGAAGCGCTCGACGCGGCGGAGCAGCTGGAGGCACGCGGCCTGTCGACCACCGTGGCCGACATGCGCTTCGCCAAGCCGCTCGACACCGCGCTGATCGAGAAGGCGATGCGCGATCACGATGTCGTGGTGACGATCGAGGAGGCCGCGATCGGCGGGCTCGGCGCGCACGTGCTGACCTTCGCCAGCGATTCCGGCCTGCTCGACGAAGGGCTCAAAGTGCGCACCATGCGTCTGCCCGATATCTTCCAGGACCAGGACGACCCGAAGAAGCAGTACGACGAGGCCGGGCTCAACGCCGCGAACATCCTCGACACCGTGCTGGCTGCGCTGCGCCACAATTCGGCAGGGGTCGAAGAGGCGCGGGCCTAGAGCGCGAATGATGGCGGCACCCGGCGAACTGACCGACCGGGAGCGCGCCATCCTCGGCCTGCTGGCCGAAGGGCACACCGTCAAAAGCGCGATCGCGCATACCGGCGACAGCGAAGCGGCGGCCAACGAACTGCTGCGCAGCGCCCGGCGCAAGCTGGGCGTGGGCAGCAGCCGCGAGGCCGCGCGGATCTACGCCGCCCAGAAAAATCGTGACGAGATTTCCGTGATGGACGGGGCCGCCCCGCGGCGGTCAAGACCGTGGCCGTTCATCATTGGAGGCATTATCGTGGCACTGACCGTTCTCATCATACTCATGGCGTCCGGCAGCCTGTCGACGGGCGGCAAGCCTGCGGCTTCGGGTTCGACCGCGCCGCAAGTCGTATCGAGCAGCCCGGCAGACGGCGGGGTCGTCGAACCCGGTCCTTTCACGCTGTCGGTCACGTTCGATCGCGAAATGCGGCGCGACAGCTTCAGCTTCGCGACCGGTCCGGAGAACGCGCCGCCGCAATGCGATGGCAATGTGCGGGCGTCCGACGACGGGCGGACCTTCTCGATGGAGTGTGTCGCCGCGCCCGGGCAGCGGTATGTGATCTGGGCCAATCACGGCAGCTTCATGAATTTCCGCTCCGCCGAAACCGGCATGTCGGCCATGCCGTACCGGATCGCATTTTCGTCCACGCGCTGAGCTTGCCGACAAACGCTGTCGGGGCCGCGCCGGGCCATCACCCGGCGGGGGAGGCGAACCGGAGCGGGCGCACGCGCGCCTTGCGTCCCTGCCGAAAAGGCGAGGCGGGCTATAGACTTATATCTGACCGACCTTTGCTGTAGAAGGTATGCAGCCTTGCGCTGCTAGGCGCCTCTGGGGAGATGGTTTGATGAGTGATATCCAGTATATTGTCGAGGATGGATCGCGCACTCTGGTGCCTACGCCGCCGCCGCCCTCCAGCAATTATACCTACTCGATCGGAGCCCGCTTCCAGCTTGCCATGCCGGACGGCGGAACGGTCGTCTTCTACGAGCTCACCCGGTCGCGCAACGAATCGCCTGACGTCTATCATACTCTGTATGTGCAGCGTTACGATGCGGCCGGAAATGCCCTGGGCGGACCGACGCAGGTCGGTACGGCAGCGAGCGTGACATTCACCGGATTTTTCGGGCTCACCGGGCAGGTGTTCGAGGACGGCAGTTTCGCGTTCCAGGTGTCGCAAGTGACCAACCAGCCGCGGTACATCTTCGACTTTGCGCCCGATGGCACTTTTCTGCACCAATATACTTGGCCGGCCTTCGCCTCCGATCTGACGGACATGATCCGGCTCGATGATGGGTCGCTACAGGTCTATTACGACTATCTCGTGCGAACCGAGCAAGGGGTCGAGACCCGGGACGTTCGCGTCGCGATTCTCGACGATGGCACCACCACCACTCGCAACCTCGTCTCCGACCCTTCGGGCGTTCAGCAATATGTGCGGGCGGCGGAGCTGGGCAGCGGCGCCTTTGTCATCTGGCTGGATGCCGGGCCGCAGGGCGGCAATGGCACCTTCAACCTGGTGGGCGAGCGCGTCGATGAATCGGGCGTGCGCGTGGGCACCAGCTTCACCATCGCAACCGGCATCGCACCCTCGGCGAACACCTACCTGAACGATGTCTTCGCTCTTGCCGACGGCACCGTGGCTGTCGTCTGGGGCGACGAGGGACTGCATGTCCGCCGCTACGGAACCGATGGACAGCCGGTCGGAACCGAGGTCGTGGTTCCCGACGTGTCGGGCGGAAGCGTGACGGTGCTGCCCGACGGAACGATCGTCTGGTCCCGTCCGGAGGACGCGGAGACCGACCGCGCGATCATCCAGCTCTTCGATCCCTCCGGCAATGCCCTGGGCGACCCGTTCTATGCCGCCGAGCAGACCGAGGGGCAGCTTCTGCAGTATAATGCCGAGACCGGTCAGCTGTTCATCAACAGCGGCTTTCCGGCGGTGAATACGCAATATGTCTACGACCTTCCCGATCGCTTCTTCGGCACCCCGAACCCCGACACGCTGACCGGCGGTGACGGGCGCGACATCCTGCTCGGCTATGAAGACGACGATATTCTCTCCGGCCTGCTCGGCGATGACCAGATCGATGGCGGCGCGGGGAACGACCAGCTCTTCGGCGGTGGCGGTAACGACAGGCTATGGGGCGAAGCGGGCAACGACCTGCTCGTTGGCGGTCTGGGCGACGATGAAATCTTCGGCGGCACCGGCAACGATGTGGCCCGCTTCAGCGGCAACAGCAGCGAGTACTCGATCGAGCGTCTGAGTGACGGGCGGGTGCGGATCACCGGCGCGGATGGCGTCGATACACTGTCCGATGTGGAGCGTGCGCAGTTCGACGACGGTACGATCAATATCGGCCTGTTCGGCGATCCGACCCTGGCGATCGCAAGCTTCGGCTATTCGGACGCCGGCGGCGGCTGGGTCAACAACACCATCTATCCGCGCACCGCAGCGGACGTGAACGGAGACGGGCGCGCCGATCTGATCGGTTTCGGATCGGCAGGCGTGTACGTCGCGCTGGCCGATGCCAATGGCAATTTCGGTGCGGTCACTCTGGCCTATCAGGGCTTCGGCGCGGCCGATGAAGCCGGTGGCTGGGTCGATGCCAACCGCTATCCGCGCATGCTTGCCGACGTGAACGGCGACGGGAATGCCGACATCGTCGGTTTCGGGGCAGCCGGCACCTATGTCGCGCTGGCCGATGGCAATGGCGGCTTCGGTGCTACGCTGCTCGCAACGGCCAATTTCGGGACCAACAGCGAAGCCGGCGGCTGGGTCAACGCGGATCGTTATCCGCGCGTCATGGGCGATGTGAATGGCGATGGCCGGGCCGATATCGTCGGCTTTGCTGCCAATGGCACCTACGTCGCGCTCGGTCAGGCGAACGGAACCTTCGGCGAATACTTCCTCGGCATCGACGCCTTCGGTGAATCGCCCAGCGCAGGCGGCTTCACCAGCAATGATCGCTATCCGCGCACCGTGGCGGACGTGAATGGCGATGGTCGTGCCGATCTCGTCGGCTTCGGGTCGGCGGGTGCCTTCGTCGCGCTCGGCGAGACGGACGGCACCTTCGGCGACTACTTCCTCGCGACCAATGCATTCGGCACCGCCGCGAGCGCGGGGGGGTGGTCCAGCGACGACCTCTTGCCGCGCGAGGTTGCCGATGTGAACGGCGACGGACGGGCCGACATCGTCGGGTTCGGCCGTGATGGCGTCTACGTTGCCTATGGCCAGAGCGATGGCACCTTCGGCGCGTGGGAGCAGGCGCTCGAAGCCTTCGGTTCGAGCGACAGTGCGGGCGGGTGGAGCAGCAATGATCGCTTCCCGCGAATCGTTGCTGATGTGAACGGCGATGGCCACGCCGACCTGATCGGGTTTGGCGCCGACGGCACCTTCGTCTCGCTGAGCAACGACATCGCGGTGTTCTAGCGGACGCGACTGCGCGCTGGCGTAGCGGTTTACGAACCGGCGGACAGCGCGCTAGGCAGGCGCATGTCCGTTCTCGACCATAGCGCCACCGGCGCAATCGCCACGCTGACCCTCACCCGGCCGGAGAGCATGAATGCTCTCGGCCAGGCGGGGGACGGCGATGCCTTTGCGGCTGCGTGCGACGCGATCAATGCCGATAGCACCATCCGCTGTGCGATCCTGACCGGGGCGGGGCGTGCGTTCAGCGCGGGCGGCGATGTGAAGGCGATGCAGAACCGCACCGGCAATTTCGCCGGATCGCCGGTGACCATCGCCGACGGCTATCGCGACAATATCCACCGCATCCTGCGCGCGCTGCACGGCCTGCGCGTTCCGCTGATCGCGGCGATCAACGGCCCGGCGATCGGGCTGGGCTGCGATCTCGCCTGCCTTGCCGACATGCGCATCGCGAGCAGCAGCGCGAAGTTCGGCGTGACCTTTCTCAAGCTCGGTCTGGTGCCGGGCGACGGCGGCACGTGGCTGCTGCCGCGCGTGATCGGCGATGCGCGCGCGGCGGAGCTGTTCTTCACCGGCGATGTGATCGACGCGGCCACCGCGCAGGATTGGGGTCTGGTCAGCCGGGTGGTCGAACCCGACGCGCTGATGGAACAGGCGCAGACGCTCGCCGCCAAGGTTGCCGCCATGCCGCCCGCCGCGCTGCGGCAGACCAAGATGCTGCTGCGCCAGTCGCGCGGGTTGAGCTATGACGGCGCGCTCGAACTCGCGGCCAATACGCAGGGGCTGATGCACCACACGGCGGATCACGCGGAAGGCGTCGCCGCGCTGCTGGAAAAGCGCGGGGCCGATTTCAGGGGCGAGTAGCTGTTGCTCGCGGGGCGCTCAGACCCAGCGCCATACGCCTGCATCCATCGTGTGCCACCAGGTCGCGCCCAGCCAGATTGCGATACCGCCGATCCATGGCACGATCCCGACAGAGAAGATGCGGCCGAGGCGGGGCCAGTAGCTGGTGTTCGCCTCCCACTGCCGCCAGGCATCGCCCATCAGCAGCTCCTTCTTGCGGTCCTGCAGGCGTGCGCCGACCAGTGCGAGCACTCCGATCGCGAGGGCGACCACCACGGTGCGCGATGTCGGTGCGGCGATCAGGTGCGCGAACGCCCACAGGCCGAAGCCCCACATCATCGGGTGGCGGGTGACCTTGAAGACGCCCGACGGCGCCTGCAGCGCGGCCTTCTCCGCGCCCGGGGCGGGCAGGGCCGGATTGCCGATCAGCGAACCCGCGAACAGCACCAGCGCCAGCAGCGTGATGATGCTCGCCGCGATCCACACGCCGTCGCCATAGCCGCCCCATAGCGGCGCGCCCGCAGGCGTGGCGACGAAGGCGAAATACATCCACGCCATCGTGGCGGCGCTGACCAGCGAATAGGCGATCATGAAGCCGCCATCGCCCAGCAGGCGGACCATCGGCGCGCGTAAGGGGTGCGACATAACGAAATGCGTGCCGACGAAGGCGATGCTTGCGGCTATCAGCGAAATCAGCGGGTCGACCATCACAATCCCTCCCTGCGCCAATGCGGCTATTCGATACCGAGCAATTCCACCTTGAAGACCAGCGTCGCATTGCCCGGGATCGGGCCCTTGCCGACCGGGCCATAGGCCAGATCCGCCGGGGTATAGAGTTCGATCGTATCGCCCACCCCCATCTGCGGAATCGCGAGCTGCCATGCCTTCACCAGCCGCCCGAGCGGGAAGGTCGCGGGTTCGCCCCGGTCGTAGGAGCTGTCGAACTGCGTCCCGTCGAGCAGACGCCCGGCATAGTGCACGGTGACCGTATCCTCGACCGTCGGCTTCGGCCCGCTGCCGTCCCCGGCGAGGCGACGCCACTTGAGCCCGCCGGGCAACACCTGCCAGCCGTCCTCCGCCTTCAGCTCGGCAATCGCGGCCTGCTGCCGGTTGTGCCACGCGAGATCGTGCGCGGGCTGGTCGGTCGCGGCGTCATCCTGCGCAATGGCCGCGCAGGGCAGCGCCAGCGCTGCGAGGGCGAGCGCGATCCTCACCAGTCGTAGGCCTGTGGCAGATCGGCTTCGTTCAGATCGCGATAGCGTTCGCGCAGGCCCGACTGGTGGGTGTCAGTCGGTTGGCGGACGCCGTCGATGAACACCGCTTCGGGCACCGTGCCCACCTCCAGCGGGTCGCCATCCCAGATCACCACATCGGCGGCGGCGTTCTGGCTAAGCGTGCCCAGACGCCCGCCGAAGCCGGAAATGCGCGCCGGAATCGAGGTGATCGTGGCCAGCGCCTCGCCCCAGGTCAGGCCTGTGGCACCCGGCACGCGCGACAGCGCGACGAGGTTGCCGGCATACTGGCGCGCGTTGCGCGGCTGTTCGCCGGTCCCGCCGCTCATCCGCCCGATGGCGACGGTGACACCCGCATCGCGCATCCGCCCGATATTACTCTGCGTCGCAGCGAGCTGGTCGAACCCGGTCGGCAGATCGTCGAGCGGGTCGGCGATCACCGGGACATTGGCGGCGGCGATCTCGTTCGCGACCAGCCAGCCCTCGCTCGCGCCGAGGATGACGAGGTCGAGCCGGGGGAAGTCCCGCTTGAGCCTGATTGCCTCGCGAATGTCCGAAGCGCGCTCTGCAACCACATAGAGCGGCTGCTCGCCGCGCACGACGGGCACCAGTGCGGCCGCATCGAAGCGGGTCAGCAACACGTCGCCCGCCCGCTCGCTGTCGCGGCCCGAGAGGCGCGGGTCGAGCGGAACGTCGTCGCCGAAGCTGGTGTCCGAAGGGCGTGCGGTCGCAGCGCCAATGGCAGCGCGATCGCCGTAGGACTGCGCCTCGCGCAGCGCATTGCGCAGCAGCGCGTGGGCGCTGGTGCGGCTGCCGCCCGAAATGCGTGCGCCGGTCTCGCCCAGATCGACCAGCTGGAACGCGCGCGGACGGGTGACCATGTCCGGATCGGCCCCCAGATCGATCACCGCACCCTGGCCGCCGAAGATCGAGGCGGAGGGGCGGGTGGAAACGCTTGCCCGGGTGATCCCGTCGGCGCGCGCGACCAGCACGTCCTGCGAATTGGGGTTGAGCGCGGTCGACGCGTCGAGCGCGGCGCTGAAGGGCGAATTGCCCGCCGCGGTGTCATTGCTCTCGCTCACGCCATCGACATCGGACAGGCCGAGATCGGTGACTGCGGAGAAGATCCCCGGGGTGACCCACTTGCCGGTGCCGTCGATCACTTCGCCGCCCGCTGGCGCGGTGACGCCAGTGCCCGCCGCGACGATCCGCCCGTTGCGGACCACCACGGTGGCGTTCTCGACCGGTTCGGAGCCGTCGCCGGTTGCGACGGTCGCATTGGTGATGGTGAAGTCCTGCGCGGCGGCAGGAGCGACAAGGGCGAGCGCGGCGGCGCTGCCCAGCAGAGCGAGGCGGATCATTTGACGTCTCCCGCACCGGGCTGGCCGAGTTCGAAATCGCTCACCGGGCGACGGCTGCGATCCAGCGCATCGTACAGCAGCGCGCCGTCGATCCAGACCTTTTCGGGCCGTGAATAGACGCTCAGCGGGTCGCCGTTCCACAGCACCACATCGGCCATCTTGCCGGGTTCGAGGCTGCCGGTCATTTTGTCGATACCCATCGCCTTGGCGGCGTTGAGCGTGAACCAGCCGACCACGTCGGCATCGGGAATGTCGAGCCCCATGCGTCGCCCGGCGGCCTGCGCCTTGGCGGCTTCCTGGTTGAGGCGCTGGATACCGTTCTCGTCGTCCGAGTGGATCACCACGCAGGCACCCGACTTCCACAGCAGCGCCGCGTTTTCGCGGATGCCGTCGTAGCTTTCCATCTTGAAGCCGTACCAGTCGGCCCAGATCGCGCTGCACACGTCGTTTTCGCGCAGCAGATCGGCGATCTTGTAGCTTTCGACCGCGTGGTGGAAGGCGGTGACCTTGTAGCCCATCTCCTTGGCCATATCCATCACCAGCGCCATCTCGTCCGCGCGGTAGCAGTGGTTGTGGATCAGGATGTCACCGTCGAGCACGCCGGCCAGCGTCTCCTTGGCGAGATCGCGCTTGGAGCGGTCACCCGCAGCATAGGCGCGCGCGTCGAGCCACATCTGCCGGTTGACCGCGAAGTTGCCCATCCGGGTGGAGGGCATCCGCCCACGGCTGCCGTAGACGCGCTTGGGATTCTCCCCACAGGCCATCTTCATGCCGTAGGGCGCGCCGGGGAACTTCATCCCCTGCACCGTGCGCGAGGCGACGTTCTTGAGCGTGACCGAGCGGCCGCCGGTGAGGTTGGCCGAACCGGGGAGAATCTGCAGCGCGGTGACCCCGCCATTGGCGAGCGCGCGGCTGAAGCCCGGGTCCTGCGGCCAGACCGAATGTTCGGCCCAGACTTCGGGCGTGGTCGGGCTGGTCGCCTCGTTCCCGTCGCTATGCGCCTGGACCGACGGGGTGGGATAGTCGCCGAGGTGCGAGTGGATGTCGATCACCCCAGGGGTGACGAACTTGCCGGTGCCGTCGATCACGTCGTAGCCGTCGGTCGACAGCCCGGTGCCGACCTCAACCACTTCGCCATCGCGCAGCAGCACGGTCGCATTGTCGAACCGGTTGCCCGCCCCGTCGAACACGGTCGCGCCCACCAGCGCGGTCGGCCGCCCCGGATAGCGCTGGTAGGTCGAGGCGTAGGGCGTGCCCCCGTCTGCACCCACCGACGGCGAGGCGGCGGACGCGCTGCGCGTCTCGCCCCCCGTGCCGCTGTCCATCCCCGTACAGGCCCCCAGCGCGAGTGCGCAGGCGGTTGCGATCAGTGTCCGTGTGCGCATCGTTCCCCCCTCTGCGCCGACTTAGTGGGAAGGCCGCGTGGTCGGGTGGATACCCGCACCCTGCGCCTCGCCCGGGCCTTCGCGCTGGCCTTCCAGATCGTCGCCGATTTCGTCGTCGGTCAGCGTATCCAGGTGCATCAGCTTCTTCACCAGCGGGCTTATCAGCACGACGAAGGCACCGATACCAGCGGCCACCAGGCCCATGCTCCAGTACACGTCGAGCGCACCCTGACGGGTGATCTCGCCGCCTTCGCCGCCTTCACCCATCAGCGTGCCCATGAAGCCGGCCACGTAGTTGCCTCCGGCGGTGCCGAAGAAGAACGCGGCCATCATCAGGCTGGCCATGTGGCGCACCGAAAGGCGGTTGATCGCCGACAGACCGACCGGGCTGAGGCAGAGCTCACCCGTGGTCGAGAGCAGGTAGAACAGGAAGATGAACAGCACCGGCACCAGCGCCTGCGAGCCGGCGGCATTGGCCCCCAGAACGAGGACGATGAACGCCAGACCCATCTGGACGATGCCCAGACCCATCTTCGCATAGGTGTTGGGTTCCCACCCGCGCTTGCCGAGGAACTGCCACAGGCCGGCAAAAAGCGGGCCGAGCAGGATGATATAGATCGGGTTGATCGACTGGAACAGCGAGGTCGGCACGCCCTGACGATCGACATAGCGATCGGTGAACAGGTTCACCGAACCGCCCGCCTGCTCGAACAGACCCCAGAACAGCGGCATGAGCAGGATGATGCAGATCATCGCGAACACCCGGTCGCGCGAGTCATTGTCGAGCTTGAAGGCTTCCTTGAGGACATAGAGCAGCAAGGCTGCACCCGAAACCAGCAGGATCCAGCCAATGGCTTCCTGGAACTGGATCAGCGCCCAGATCACCGCCACGCCGAGCAGGCCGATCGCGTAGAGCATCCACTCGAGGTTGATGCCTGCGACCTTTTCCTTGAGCTTCGCGGGCACCGGCGGTTCGCCCTGGCCGCGCAGAAGCGGCTTGCCGAGGACGAACACGACGAGGCCGAGCAGCATGCCAATCCCTGCCGCGCCGAAGCCGTAGGCCCAGCCGATCGTCTCACCCAGGTAACCCGCGATGATCGTACCGGCGGCCGCGCCGAGGTTAATCCCGATATAGAAGATCGTGTAGGCCGAGTCGCGGCGCACGTCGGTGCGCGGATAGAGCTGACCGACGATCACCGAGATATTGGCCTTCAGGAAGCCGGAGCCGACGATGATCAGCGCCAGCGCGAGCCAGAAGATGTTGAGCGCGGGATCGTTGGCATAGCCCGACCCATCGCCCTCGAACGCCATGAAGAAGTGCCCCGCCGTCAGCAGCACCGCGCCGAACAGCACGGCCTTGCGCTGGCCGAGATAGCGGTCGGCGAGCCAGCCGCCGAGCACCGGGGTAATATAGACGAGGCTGGTGTAGGCCCCGTAGATCAGGCTGGCGCCGCCATCGGAATAGAGCCAGTGCTTGACGAGATAGAGCACCAGCAGGGCGCGCATGCCGTAGTAGGAGAAACGCTCCCACATTTCGGCGAAGAACAGGACGTAGAGGCCCTTGGGATGGCCGAAGACCTCTTCCTTTGGCCTGGAGATGGCGAGCGCCCCGATTACCAGAAACGCGGCCAGAATTACGGAAGCGATTACGGCGATCCAGTCGCCCTCGTTCCACAAAGCCATGTCTTTCATGTAGTTGCTTCCCCGAAGAATCTGTCGGGCCGCCTCTTCTCCGGCCCATTATGGCGCGCACCCTAGCGTGCAAAACCGCCGTGTGAAGCCCAAGTGACGCCTACATGTCTGATTCTGCGCTGAACAAGCGCGCGCAGCGTGGCGCGCAGGAACCTTGACCCGACCCGCTGTGTTATGTCACTGAACCACCATGGCAAGCACCGGCCCCACCTCCCAGCGACCCGTCTATCTGCGCCTGCGCGACCTGATTGCGGCAAACATCATGGACGGCGTGTTCGCGGAAGGGGAGATGCTACCCTCGGTCCGCGCCTTTGCGGCAGAGCATGGTGCCAACCCGTTGACCGTCGCCAAGGCCTTCCAGCAATTCCAGACCGATGGCCTGATCGCGGTGCGCCGCGGGGTGGGCATGTATGTGCGCGAGGGCGCGGCGGCAAAGCTGCGCGCGGCGGAGCGCAAGAGCTTCCTCAAGGACGAATGGCCCGCGATCCGCGAGCGGCTCGACCGGCTGGGCCTGTCCGCGCGCGAGCTGCTGGACTCCGCCGACGCCTGAGACGCCGTGGGGCCCGACATGCCCTTCGTCGGACTAAAATTCACATTTATCATGTTGGTGCATTGCAAAATCGGACCGGTTTTGCCACGAAGGCCCCACATAGGGTCATCGTATTGAAGAGCCGGGACGCATTCGCGGGTGAACCGGCCGGGCACGCTTTAGACGGGAGGCGCGAGGCATGATCAGATCCGAGCTTTTGCAGAAGCTTGCGCAGGACAACCCCGAATTGCGCGCCCAGGAAGTCGAGCAGGTGGTCGACATCTTTTTCGAGGAAATCGCCCAGCGTCTGGCCGAAGGCGGGCGGATCGAACTGCGCGGTTTCGGCGCCTTCTCGACCCGTGAGCGCGAAGCGCGCACCGGGCGCAACCCGCGCACCGGCGAAGCGGTCGACGTGCCGGCGAAGCGCGTGCCCTATTTCAAGCCGGGCAAGGAAATGCGCAACGCGCTCAATCCGGACTGATCTACCGGACCGTCGCCCGAGACGCATCGGGCGCTCGCCATAACAGCAAAACAGGGCTATTCGCGCGCGCTCCGGCTGCGCGGGTGTGGCGGAATGGTAGACGCCGGGGACTTAAAATCCCCTGTCCTCTGGACGTGTGGGTTCGAGTCCCACCACCCGCACCATTGCCGGGGCCTTGCCCTCGCCAGGCGCATGTCGCACAGGCGCGCGCATGACCCGGGAAACATGGCTCAACCGCGCAATCCGCCTGATCGAAGCGGACTATAACCGCTCCTCCGATACGCACCTCATCCGTGTCCCGCTGCCGCATTGCCGGGGGATCGAGCTTTATCTGAAAGACGAAAGCTCGCACCCCACGGGCAGCCTCAAGCACCGGCTCGCCCGGTCGCTGTTCCTCTACGGGCTGTGCAACGGCTGGATCGGCAAGGACACCACGCTGATCGAAGCCTCGTCGGGCTCGACCGCGGTCTCCGAAGCCTATTTCGCCAAGCTGCTCGACCTGCCGTTCATCGCGGTGGTGCCCGCGAGCACCGCCGAGGCGAAGCTGGAGCAGATCCGGTTCTACGGCGGGCAGATCCACCCGGTCGAGGATCCCGGCATGGTTTACGCCGAATCGGAGCGGCTCGCGGGGGAGACCGGCGGGCATTACCTCGACCAGTTTACCTACGCCGAACGGGCGACCGACTGGCGCGGCAACAACAACATCGCGCAGAGCATCTTCTCGCAGATGAGCGAGGAGGATCATCCCGATCCTGCGTGGATCGTGTGCGGCGCGGGCACCGGCGGCACCTCG
Organism: Alteriqipengyuania abyssalis; assembly: GCF_019857185.1. Taxonomy (GTDB): domain Bacteria; phylum Pseudomonadota; class Alphaproteobacteria; order Sphingomonadales; family Sphingomonadaceae; genus Alteriqipengyuania; species Alteriqipengyuania abyssalis. The sequence continues at coordinate 541,952 of NZ_JAHWXP010000002.1, forward strand.
GCCACGCTGGGCCGCTACATCCGTTACCAGCGCCGCCCGACGCAGCTGTGCGTCGCCGATCCGGCAGGCTCGGTCTTCCATCGCCATTACGCCGATCGCACGGTCGAGACGCTGGAGGGGCGCTGCGAATGCCGGATCGAGGGGATCGGGCGCGCGCGGGTCGAACCGAGTTTCGAGCCGGGCGTGATCGACCGGATGATCGCGGTGCAGGATGCCGATTCGATCGGCGCGATGTTCGCCCTGTCGAAGACGCTGGGCCGCAAGGTCGGCGGATCGACCGGCACCAACCTGTTCGCCTGCCTCCAGCTGATCGAGGAAATGGCCTCCGCCGGGCAGACCGGCAGCATCGTCACGCTGCTGTGCGACGACGGCGCACGCTACGCCTCGACCTATTACAGCGAGGAATGGCTGGCCGAATGGGGCGGAAACTGGCGCCCCGCGTATGAGCGGATGCTCGAAATTCTCGAATAGCGTAGTCGCGCGGCCAGGGCTTTCGTTTACGGCTCCCTAACCATTTTCCTTCACTCCCCGGTCAAGCGAACAGCAACCGGGGGGTCTGATGACCGAAGCGAACCGACCAGCTCTCAATGTCCCGTCACTCGATGTAGACGTGGCGATCATCGGTGCAGGCCCCGCAGGGCTCACCGCAGGTTACCTGCTGACCAAGGCGGGCAAGAGCGTGGCCATCATCGAGAAGGACGCAACCTACGTCGGCGGCATCAGCCGCACCGTGGAGCATGAGGGCTACCGCTTCGATATCGGCGGGCACCGGTTCTTCTCGAAGAGTCAGCAGGTCGTCGACCTGTGGAACGAGATCCTGCCCGACGACTTCATCGAGCGCCCGCGGATGAGCCGCATCTATTACGAGGGCAAGTTCTACTCCTACCCGCTGCGCGCGTTCGAGGCGCTGCGCAATCTGGGCCTGTGGCGCTCGACCATGTGCATGGCGAGTTACCTGTGGGTGCGCGCCTTCCCGAACAGGAATGTGAAGAGCTTCGAGGACTGGACCACCAACCAGTTCGGCAAGAAACTTTATTCGATCTTCTTCAAGACCTACACCGAGAAGGTGTGGGGCATGCCGTGCGATGAAATGAGCGCCGATTGGGCAGCCCAGAGGATCAAGGGCCTGTCGCTGATGGGCGCGGTGGTCGACGGGCTGAAGCGCAGCCTCGGCCTAAACAAGAAACCCAATGACGGGATGCAGGCCAAGACCCTGCTCGAAAGCTTCCGCTATCCGCGCCAGGGCCCCGGCATGATGTGGGAGGCCGCGCGCGACAAGATTATCGCCAGTGGCAAGGGGCAGGTCATCATGGGCCATGGCCTCGAACAGCTTGCCAGCGATGGTGAGGGTGGCTGGCGGATGAGCGCGATTGCCAAGGACGGATCGAAGATCGTCGTCAACGCCGCCCACGCGATCAGCTCCGCGCCGATGCGCGAACTGGGTGCGCGGCTGCATCCGCTGCCCGAGACCAGCTGGAACGGCAGCAATCTGCGCTACCGCGACTTCCTGACCGTCGCGCTGATGGTCGAAGGCGAAGACCTGTTCCCCGACAACTGGATCTACATCCACGACAGCAAGGTGAAGGTCGGCCGCGTGCAGAACTTCCGCAGCTGGTCGCCCGAGATGATCCCGGACGCGGAGATGGCCTGCGTCGGCCTCGAATATTTCTGCTTCGAAGGCGACGGGCTGTGGTCGATGGACGATGCCGACCTGATCGCGCTGGCGACCACCGAGATGAAGGTGCTCGGCCTGCTCGACCCGAAGAAGGTCAAGGGCGGCGCGGTCGTGCGGCAGGAAAAAGCCTATCCCGTCTATGACGAGGATTACGCTGCCAACGTCGCCGCGATGCGCGGCGAGCTGGAGGCGAAATATCCGACGCTGCATTTGGTCGGGCGCAACGGCATGCACCGCTACAACAACCAGGACCACGCGATGATGACCGCGATGCTGACGGTCGAGAACATCCTCGCCGGGCAGCGTGTGTACGACATCTGGTGCGTCAACGAGGATGCCGAATACCACGAAGCGGGCGACGAGGGTGCCGACAAGGCGCTGCCTGCCCGTGAATCCGTGACGAGCGATCAGGCCGCCGCGCTCAATTCGATGCGCGATGTGCCGACCCGCATCGTCGAGGATGGCGAAAGCGACGCCGACAAGCGCCGCGCCGCCTGACGAGCTACTGGGAAGGGCACGCACATGCAGGCCATGCTGCACCGGCTGAGCGATCTGACGATCCTGCGCTACCTGCTCGCAAGCGTGGGGGCGCTGGCGGTCGACATGGGTTCCTTCCTCGGCCTGATGGCGTTGGGCCTCGCCGCGACGCCTGCGTCGGCGGCCGGTTACACGCTGGGCATCCTCGCGCACTGGCTGCTGTCGAGCCGCGCGGTCTTTACCGGGCGCGTCGCACAGAGCGGGATCGCACGCACGCGCCAGAAGGTGCTGTTCGTCGTCTCCGCACTCGCCGGGCTGGCGCTGACCACCGGGGTCGTCGCCGCAGCGCAGGCGCTGTCGATCGATCCGCGTGCGGGCAAGCTGGTCGCGATCGTGCTCAGCTTCGCGCTCACCTGGTGGCTGCGTAACGTGGTGGTGTTTCGTGCGCTCGCCTAGAGCGGGCACCAGCCTGCCGCGCACAAGCCTCGCCGATATGCCGCATGTCGTGCGGCTGTGGGCGTTGCTCGCGCTCATTCTCCTGCTGGTATCGGCCGGGCGAATCGCGCACTGGCAGTTCCCCGATCCCGACGACATCCTGCGCCTCGTGCAGGTGCGTGATCTGCTGGGCGGGCAGGGCTGGTTCGATCTCGACCAGCACCGGATCGATCCCCTGCGCGAGGTGCCGATGCACTGGTCGCGGCTGGTCGACATCCCGCTCGCACTGGTTATCGGCGCCCTGACCCCGCTGGTCGGGCAAGGCGCTGCCGAAGGCGTCGCACTGATTGCGGTGCCGCTGCTGACGCTGCTGGTCGCGATGGCGTTCGTCGCGCCGGTCGCGATCCGCCTGTTCGGGCGCGAGACCGGCGGGTGGACGGTGCTGGTCGCAGGGATGATGCCGCTGCTCTCCTATCAGTTCCAACCTCTGCGGATCGACCATCACGGCTGGCAGATCGCCTGCTTCGCCGCCGCCTTCTGGGGCCTGTCGCAGGGCGAGCGCGCGCGCGGGCCGATTGTCGCAGGGATCGCGATGGCGAGCGGGCTGATGATCTCCATCGAGACGCTGCCGCTGGCCGCACTGGTGGGTGCGATCCTCGCCCTGCGCTGGCTGCGCGATCCTTCGACGCGCCTTGGCCTGACCCATTATCTGCAGGCGCTCGCAGGCGGGCTGATCGTGCTCTATCTCGCGACCCGGGGCTGGCCGCAGGTTGCGCAATATTGCGATGCGATCACCCCGGCGCATCTGGGATTTTTCTTGGTGGTCGCGCTCGGCACCAGTGCGCTGAGCCATGCGCGCCCGTTGCCGCCGATCGCGGTGCTCGGCGCGCTGGGAGCGATTGGCGCAGGCGGCGTCGCGCTGTTCGGCGCAGCCTCGCCCGCGTGCCTGGCCACGCCGTTCGGCTCGCTCGACCCCCTGGTACACGATTATTGGTATGTCCATGTGAGCGAGGGGCGACCGGTGTGGGAACAGAGCGCCACGATCATCCCCGCTCTGCTCCAGCTCGCGCTCGCCTTTGCAGTCGCAGTACGGCTGTGGCTGCGCGCGCCGATGGAACAGCGCGCGCAGCTGTGCGAATTCCTGCTGCTGTTCGCGGGCACGCTGGCACTGGGTCTGCTGGTTTCGCGCTCGCTTGCTTTTGCGTCCCTGCTGGCGACGGTTCCAGTCGCGTGGCTGCTGGGCGAGGCGCTGCATCGTCTCCGCACCGCGCGAAAGGCAATTCCCAAGCTTGCGGTCGGGGTGGCGACGGTTCTCGCGCTGCTGCCGATGGCGCCGGTCGCGCTGGCGGAAAACCTCGCATCGACCAAGCCACCCGCGCCGCGCCTTACGGCGCAGGTCGGCGGTGTCGCGAGCGAAGAACCGGTCTCGCTGATTGCGGAAAGCTCGTGCGACCTTCAGGCCAGTGCGAATCGCTTGGCGGCGCTGCCGCGTGGCACGGTGTTCGCCCCGCTCGACATCGGGCCGACGGTGCTGCTGGAAACCGAACACCGCGTGGTGGCCACCGGGCACCACCGCGCAGAGGCCGCGATGCACGACGTGATCGGGGCATTTCTGGTCAAGCCCGAGGTTTCGCGAGAGATCCTGCGCAGCTACGGCGCGGATTATCTGGTGCTATGCGACGATCTTGCCGAACCCGCGCTTTACGCCAAGCGTGGCGGCAGCCGCAGCCTTGCCGCGCGGTTGCTGGCCGATGATGCGCCCGCGTGGCTGGCGAAGGTCGAAACCGGCGCGCCCGCCAGCTTCCGCGTCTGGAAAGTGCGGAACTAGGCGGGTTTGAAATCCAGCGCGACGCCGTTCAGGCAGTGCCGCTTGCCCGTCGGTTTCGGGCCATCGTTGAAGATATGGCCCAGATGCCCGCCACAGCGCGCGCAGTGCACTTCGGTGCGGGGCACGCCGATCTTGTAATCGGTGGAGGTGCCGATCGCACTGCTGCTGATCGCTTTCCAGAAGCTGGGCCAGCCGGTGCCGCTGTCGTACTTGTTCTTGGAGGAATAGACCCGGTTGCCGCATCCCGCGCAGGCATAGAGCCCTGCGCGCTTTTCCTTGTCGAGCGGAGAGCTGTACGCGCGCTCCGTGCCTTCTTCTCGCAGCACGTAGAACTCTTCCTTGGTCAGCTTCTTGCGCCACTGCGCCTCGCTGAGCGAGACGGGGAAGCTCTTCGCTTCGGCGCTGCGCCCGCAGGCGACAAGTGCGAGACTGGCGACACCGCCCCCAAACAGGGCGAGTGCGGAACGGCGATTGGCGGTCGGTCGGGTCATCGGTTCATCCTCTCGCATAGTGCTCATGTAGGAACGCTGAAGGAGATACGAAGCGCGCGCCGCATCGGATGCACCGACCCCGCTAGAACTCGGTGACTTCGACCTCCAGCTTGCGGAAGCCCTCGACGAAATTGGCGCGCACGCGCTGCACATCGCCCGCGACATGCACGCGCAGGCGGCGCTTGTGCATCTCCTCCAGCAGCACGCGCAGTTGTAGCTCGGCAAGCCGCGCGCCCACGCAGCGGTGGATGCCGTAGCCAAACGCGAGGTGTCGCCGCGCGTTCTCTCGCCGGATGTCGAGCTTTTCGGCATCCTCGAACACGCTCTCGTCCCGGTTGGCGGAGTTGTACCACAGCAGCACCTTGTCGCCTGCCGCGATGTTCTGGCCGAACAGCTCGGTATCCTGCGTCGCGGTGCGGCGCATGTGCTTGAGCGGCGTCTGGTAACGGATGCATTCCTGCACCGCATTGGGGATCAGGCTTGCGTCTTCCTCGAACAGCTTGCGCTGATCGGGGAAGCGATCGAATGCATGCACGATCCCGCTCATGGTGTTGCGCGTGGTGTCGTTGCCGCCCACGATCAGCAGCACCAGATTGCCCATGAATTCCTGCGGCTCCATCTGGTTCATCGCAGGCGAATGGATCATCCGGCTGATCAGGTCCGGGGCTTCGCCCTTCTGCGCCCGCTCGGCCCACAGCAGCTGGAAATAGGCGGCCATTTCGTGAAGCATCCCGCGCCGCGTCTCGTCGAGCGCGCGCACGGTCGCCAGTTCGGTATCGCCCGCCCAGTCGGACCAGTGGGTCAGCAGGTCGCGGTCTTCCCACGGGAAGTCGAACAAAATCGCCAGCATCCCGGTGGTCAGCGGGATGGAGACCGTGTTGACCCAGTCGAACACTTCGCCACGCGGCAGCGCGTCCAGCGTCTCGCCGGTGCGCTGGCGGATGTCGTCTTCCAGCCGCTTCATCTCCGCCGGGGTGAAGGCGGGGGCCACGGTCTTGCGCTGGCCGGTATGCTTGGGCCGGTCCATCGCGATGAACATCGGCAGCCGCATCCGCTCTTCTTCGGGGATGTCGGGCAGATCGTCGAGGATGGTGATGCCGCCATATTCCCAGCTTGAGGAGAAGATCTCGGGCAACGCCTCGGTATGCTGGACCGCCTTGTGGCCGACCACCGACCAGTAGGGGCCGAAGGGACTTTCGGGGATGTAATGCACCGGGCCCGCCGCGCGCATCTCCTTGAAGATCGGCTCCCACCGATTCTCGAAATAGATGTCGCTGCGGCTGGTGTCCCACTTGTGCGGATGCGGTGGGCGCGTGTCCGGATTAGCCGCGTAGTGCGCCTCCAGCGCTTCGTGCGGGCTGGGCGATCGGCTCCACTGGTGCGTGCCAGCGGGGGATTGGGCGATGGTAGCCATGGGCATTCCTCTCTCGCGTCCGGCGCGCCTGCATGGGCGCACCGTGACGTGAGGGGCATCCTGCCCTACCTTGGGCTCAAGTCAAGGTAGGTTCCTAATCAGGACTGATTGGAGGCGCTGCCGAACAGCCCCAGAAGTCCCTTGCGCCCCGCGCCCTTCTCGCGCCCGGCGGTGCCCGACTTGAGCACCTTGGCGCGGAACAGGCTGGCGCCGATCTTCACGAAGATCGCGACCCACAGCACCTGCCACGCGATCGCGGCGAGGTGCCACCACAGGATGCCTTCCTTCGCTGCGCGCGCGACCATCATGTACGGGCTCGACAGCGGGAAGATCGCGGCGAAGATCTCCAGCGCGGAACCGGGCTGGCCGACTGCGAAATTGGCGAGGAAGAAGATCACCAGCTGCAGGATCGTGGCAGGCATGCTGACCGTCTGCACGTCGCGCACGGTCGGCGCGAGCGAGCCGACCGCAAGGAACACCGACCCGATCAGCAGGTAGGCCATCGCGAAATAGATCACGAACAGTGCGAAGAACAGCGGCCAGCCGACCGCGGGCGGGGGGATGACGGGCAGCGCGCCCGCTCCGAGAATCAGGATCACCCCGGCGGCCGCGCCCCACACGGTCAGCCCGACCAGGCTGACGCCGAGCATCGCGAACAGCTTGCCCACGAACACCGCGTCCATCGGGATTGCAGCGGCAAGGATCTCGATGATCTTGTTGCCCTTCTCCTCGACCAGGTTGGACAGGACCATGCCGGCGAGGAAGATCGTCAGCATGAACAGCATGACGATCCCTGCGCGCGCGGTCGCATCCTGCGCGGTCTGGCGGTTGATCGCGCCGTCGGTCATGTCGATCGCGATGTTCGCCTGCGGGATCGCTTCGCCGCGCGCCGCGCCGACCATGAGGGCGACTTCGCCTTCCCACCGCTCGACGTCTTCCTTCGGCCCGGTCAGCAGCGGATCGGCGAGGCTGCCCGACAGCACGCCGAGCAGATTGCGGTCCTCGTCCTCCAGCAGCGCGCGCGGATCGGCCCCGTCGGCCCGATCGACCAGCGTCACCTCGGGCATACCGACCAGCGGCTCCAGCTCGTCGCGCGCCTTTTCGATCGCCGCGTTGGCATCGGGCGTGAACGCGACTGCGAGCTGCGGCTCGTCCGCGCTGTCCGCCGCCATCGCGCCGACATAGCCGCCGCCTGCCGAAATCCCGAGGAAGAACAGCGGGCCGATCAGGAACAGCAGGAACACCTTGCTGAACACGATCGCGGTAAAGTCGCGGCGGGCGATGACCCATGCAGCCTGCCACAGGGAGAGACGTGCCGAACTGCTCATGCCGCAACCTCCTCAGCGGGGGCATCGCTTCGCATCGCCTCGGCCGCGGCCTCGCCCGCGATCTGGACGAAGGCGTCGTGCAGCCCGGCGCGCTCGATCGAGAGCGAGCGGATGCCTGCATCGCCTTCGATAAGCGCGCGCAGCAGCGGCTCGATACCGGTGTCCGGCACTTCGAAGATCCACGCATCGCCGTCGCGCGTGGCGCTGGCGGGCAGGGCATTGCGCCACGCGCCGCTCTCGTTCTTGGTCTCCAGCCGCACCTGCGGGGGCAGGCGGTCGCGCGCGACCTCGACCGATCCGGCATAGGGCACCTGCCCGCCCGCGATGATCGCGACATCGCTGCACAGGCGTTCCGCATGGTGGATCACGTGGGTCGAGAAGATCACCGTGGTGCCATCGGCTGCCAGCTGGCGGATCAGCCCTTCCAGCTTGCCCTGGTTGATCGCGTCGAGGCCGGAAAACGGTTCGTCCAGAATCACCAGTTCGGGCCGGTGCACCAGCGTGCCCAGCAGCTGGACGGTCTGCGCCATGCCCTTGGACAATTCCTTGATCTTCTTGTCGACCGCGTGGCCGAGGCCGTATTCCTCCATCATCGCGATGCCGCGCTTGCGGCCCTCCGCGCGGGGCAGGCCGCGCAAGGATCCCATGAAGGCGATCGCGTCGGGCGCTTTCATCGCCGGATAGAGCCCGCGTTCCTCGGGCAGGTAGCCGATTCGGCGCGCGATCCGCTGCGGGCGATCCTCGCCGAAGATGCGCCGCACGCCTTCGTCGGGGTCGATAATGCCGAGGATCATGCGCAAAGTGGTGGTCTTGCCCGCGCCGTTGGGGCCGAGGATGCCGTAGATCGCCCCGCGCGGCACGGTCAGGTCCACGCCCTTCACCGCCAGCGTCTCGCCGAAGCGCTTGACCAGCCCGCGCGCCTCGATCGCATAGTCGTGGCTTTCGAAAGGTTTGTCGGCGGGTTTGTCGCTGGCGGGCGCTTGGTCTAGCAGGTCGGTCATCACCGCAGAGCGTGCCGTGGTCCGCATGAAGGAGCAAGCCCGTCGATGAGCGAACGCTCTGAAATCGACCAACTGCAAACCGAGCTCGTCGAAAAGGCGCGCGAGCTGGGCTTTGCCAGCATCGGCTTTGCCGACGCGCATGACGATCCGCGTATGGCCGAGCGGCTGTCTGCATGGCTGGAGGCGGGCCACCACGGGTCGATGGGCTGGATGGAGCGCGATCCTGCCGTGCGCAGCGGCCCGCAGGGCATGTGGCCCGAGGCGCGCAGCGTGATCGCGCTGGGGGCGAACTACGCCCCGGCGGACAATCCGCTGAACGCGGCCGAGCCGGAAGACCGCGCGCGCATATCGGTCTATGCGCAGGGGCAGGATTATCACGACGTGCTCAAGAAAGCGCTCAAGGCGCTCGCGCGCTGGCTGGTCGCCGAGACGGAGAAGCGCGGGCTGGGCGAGACGCGGATGAAGCTGTTCGTCGACACCGCGCCGGTGATGGAAAAGCCGCTGGCGCAGCGCGCGGGGCTGGGCTGGCAGGGCAAGCACACCAATCTGGTCAGCATGGGACACGGCAGCTGGCTGTTTCTCGCCGCAGTCTACACCACGCTGCCCTTCACGCCCGACGGCCCGCACGAGGACCGCTGCGGATCGTGCCGCGCGTGTCAGGATGCGTGCCCGACCGACGCCTTTCCCCACGCCTACACGATCGATGCGCGGCGCTGCATCTCCTACCTCACGATCGAGCATTCGGGGCCGATCCCCGAGGAATTCCGCGAGGCTATGGGCAACCGCATCTATGGCTGCGATGATTGCCTGAGCGTGTGCCCATGGAACAAGTTCGCGAGCAGCGCGGCGGCCAACCGCGCCTTCCTGCCGCGCGCCGAACTGGTGCGCCCGGCGCTCGCCGACCTGTTGCAGCTGGATGATGCGGGTTTTCGCGCGCTGTTCAGCAAGTCGCCGATCAAGCGGATCGGGCGCGATCGCTTCGTGCGCAACTGCCTGATCGCGGCGGGCAATAGCGGGGAGGGCGCGCTGCTGGCGCAGGTCGAGCCGCTGCTGAGCGACCCCGATCCGGTGGTGGCGGAAGCGGCACAGTGGGCGGCGGCGCGGCTCATGCACACCGCCCCCGTCCCGTCATCCCGGACTTGATCCGGGATCCCGCTTTCTTCGTGCGGCGTTCTCAAAGGTAGCGGGACCCCGGATCAAGTCCGGGGTGACGATTATATCGTGAGTGAGGTACCTAAAGCAGCGTCTTCAGCGCCACCTCGGGATCGGCGAGCGCGTCCAGATCGGGCTCGCTGCGCGCCTCGATCAATCGCCGCCCCTGCGCATAGTCGCGCGTGGCGTTGACGCAATCGAGCGCGACCACTCGGCCTTCGCGCAGATACACGATCGAGAAGCTGCGGCTGTCCGGATCGCCGCGCAGCACCGTATCGTCGTCGTCGCGGGAGAAGCCGACCGTCTGCAACCGGAGATCGTACTGGTTGGACCAGAACCACGGGACGGTGTTGTACGCCTCGGGCTCGCCGGTGATGTGGCGGGCCACGGTGTTGGCCATGTCGGTCGCGTTCTGGACCGATTCGAGGCGGATCACGCGGTTGTCCGCGTAAGGGTTGGAATGCGCCGCGCAGTCGCCGATCGCGTAGGTATCGTCCAGCGTGGTGCGGCAGAAATCGTCGACATCGACGCCGTTGGTGCCCGCCGCGCCCGCCGCCAGCAACGGGCCGACTGCGGGGACGATGCCAATCCCGGCGATCACCAGATCGGCCTCGATCTCGCTGCGGTTGCCATCGCCCGATTCGATCGCGACCGCGCGCACCCGGCCCTGATCGTCGCCCAGCAGGCATTCGACATTGTGGCCCAGCAGCAGCTCGACGCCCTGCCGCCGATGCTCGGCCTCGTAGAAGGCGGACAGGTCCGGCCCGGCCACCCGGCTGAGCACGCGGTCCTCGCGCTCGATCACCGTGACGGGCAGGCCCAGCTTGCGGAACACCGCCGCTGCTTCCAGCCCGATATAGCCGCCGCCGATCACCGCGACGTGTTTGACCCCGCCGCCCAGCTGCGCGCGAATCCGGTCGACATCGCCGCGGGTGCGGATCGAATGCACCCCGTCCAGATCCGCGCCGTCGCACGGCAGGCGTCGCGGATCGCCGCCCGCGGCCCAGATCAGCGTGTGGTAATCGAGCGTGCTGCCATCGCCCAGTTCGGCCGATCGTGCCTGCGGATCGATCGCCACCACCGGGGTGCGGGTGCGGATGTCGATCTTGCGCTCCGCCCAGAAGCTTTCTGGGCGGATCAAAATCTTCTCGAACGGGCGCTCCCCCGCGAGATAATCCTTGGACAGCGGCGGCCGCTCGTAAGGGGGATGCGCCTCGCGGGTTGCGATCGTGATGCAGCCTTCGAAGCCGCGCTGCCTCAGCGCTAGCGCGGCCTGCGCGCCGCCGTGGCCGCCGCCCACGATCAGGACATCCGCAAAGCTCATCCCCTCGCTCCCCTTACCGGCCCAGCAGGTTGCGCGCCTGGCTGGCAATCTGCGCCAGCGTGGCGGGGGCGACCGGGTTCTGCGCCTGCGCGCGGCGGATGATGCCGCGGAACTGGCGAACCGCCGCCTCGTGCCGTTCGAGCCACGCGGCGACGATCGCCGCCGGATCGCCCGCCTGATCGTCGTCCTGCGCGAACATGCGGCGCAGGAATTCCAGCCGCATGTGCTGGAAATCGCGGGCGAGCCCGGCGACCAGCAGACGGTCCCACACGTCGGACGGGCTCATCAGAGCGGCGGTGCCCTGCGCCCAGTCGAGGCCCAGCTCGCCGCCCAGATCGGTGAAGGCCCGGGCCAGCTCGCGCGGGTCCACGTCCAGATCCTTGGCCAGCCGGGCGAGGCCGATCCCGCCATCGAGGTCGAACAGGTGGGCGACCGCGGCTGCGATATCCTCCGGCGCGCCGGCCTTGGCGAATTCGGCACGCATCCGGGCGGAGCGCTGGCGGCTTTCCGCCCCCAGCAGGTTGACCGTGCCCTGCGACAAGATGTCGAGCGTGGGCCGCAGGTCCTCGACGATCGCGCTCGGGCTGGCGGTGTCGCCGCACACCCGGATCGCGTCCGCCATCTGGATCCGCATCGCCATCGCCACCCGGTCGAACAGGGTGAGGCGCGCGTCTTCGGGCATCGCGGCCTCGTCCAGCGCTTCCCAGATCTTGGTCACGTCGAACAGGCGGTCGGCGGTGACGAAGGCGCTCGCGACCTCGTGCAGGCCGACGCCCTCTTCCTCCGCCAGTTCGAACGGATGGACCATGCCCATCCGGTTGACGATCCGGTTGGCGAGCGCGGTCGCGATGATCTCGTTGCGCAGGCGGTGCTGGCGGATCTGTTCGGCAAAGCGCGTGCGCAGCGGGGTCGGGAAGGCGGTGAACAGCGTGCTTTCCATCTCCGGATCGCTGGTCAGGCTGCCCGCCTCGATCGCGTCTTGCAGGGTCAGCTTGCTGCTCGACAGCAGCACCGCGAGTTCGGGCCGGGTCAGGCCGATGCCTTCGCCCGCGCGGCGGGTGAAGACCTCGTTCTCGCCGATGCCCTCGGTCCGTCGGTCGAGCATGCCGGCATCTTCCAGCGTCTCGATCAGGCGGATGGTCGATGCGGTCGCCTGCTCTCCGCCCTGTTCGGCGATCGACACGGCGAGCGCCTGGAGGCGGTTGTCTTCCAGAACGATCGCGGCAACCTCGGCGGTCATTTCGGACAGCAGCGTGTTGCGCTCTTCCTCCGACAATTCGCCCGCGCGGCGCGCCGCGGCGAGCGCGATCTTGATGTTGACCTCGTTGTCCGAGCAGTCGACGCCCGCCGAGTTGTCGATGAAGTCGGTGTTGAGCCGCCCGCCGTTCAGCGCGAACTCGATCCGGCCCGCTTGCGTCACGCCGAGGTTGGCGCCTTCGCCGATCACCTTGACGCGCAGGTCTTCGCCATTGATGCGGAGCGCGTCGTTGGCGGGGTCGCCGACCTGGATGTTGTTCTCCCTCTCGGCTTTCACATAGGTGCCGATGCCGCCGAACCACAGCAGGTCGGCAGGCGCCTTGAGGATGGCGGAGATCAGCGATTCAGGATCGAACTCCGCCCGGTCTACGCCGAGCGCGGAGCGTGCTTCCTTGGACAGGGTGATCGATTTCTCGGTCCGCGGGTACACCCCGCCGCCCTTCGAAATCAGTTCCTTGGCGTAATCGTCCCAGCTGGAGCGGGGCAGGTCGAACAGCCGCTTGCGTTCCTGCCAGCTTGCCTCGGCGTCGGGATCGGGGTCGATGAAGATGTGCCGGTGGTCGAACGCGGCGACCAGCCGGATCGACCTCGACAGCAGCATGCCGTTGCCGAACACGTCGCCCGACATGTCGCCGCAGCCCACGACCTTCACCGGATCGCTCTGCACGTCGACGCCCATTTCGCGGAAGTGCCGCTGGACCGAGACCCACGCGCCGCGCGCGGTGATGCCCATCGCCTTGTGGTCGTAACCGTGGCTGCCGCCGCTGGCGAAGGCATCGTCGAGCCAGAAGTCCGCGCTTTCCGCGATCGCGTTGGCGACGTCGGAGAAGCTCGCCGTGCCCTTGTCCGCCGCGACGACGAAATAGGGGTCCGCCTCGTCGAGGATGCGGATGCCTTCGGGGTGAACCACCTCGTCCTCGACGATGTTGTCGGTGATCGACAATAGCGAGCGGATGAAGATCTGGTAGCTCGCCTTGCCTTCGGCGGCCCACGCATCGCGATCATGCGCGGGGTCGGGCAGCTGTTTGGGGTAGAAGCCGCCCTTCGCGCCGGTCGGCACGATGACCGCGTTCTTGACCCGCTGCGCCTTCATCAGGCCGAGGATTTCGGTGCGGAAGTCGTCGCGCCGGTCGGACCAGCGCAGCCCGCCGCGCGCGACCGGGCCGGCGCGCAGGTGAATGCCTTCGACCCGGCGCGAATAGACGAAGATCTCGCGATACGGGATCGGCTTGGGCAGGCCCGGCACCTTTTCCGAATCGAACTTGAAGGACAGCGCGATCCCCGGATGCAGCGCGAACGCATTGGTCCGCAGCATCGCCTCGATCACGCTGCGATAGAGCCGCAGCAGCCGGTCGTCGTTGATCGCCGCGACGTTCTGCAAGCCGTCCTTGATCGCGGATTGCGCGGTCTTTTCGGCCGTCTTGCGATCGCCCTCGAACGCGGGGTCGTGGCGGGCGACGAACAGGTCGATCAGCGCACGGGTCACCGCCGGGGCCTTCGCCAGCGCATCGACCACGGTGTAGATCGTGAAGCTCATCCCCGTCTGGCGCAGGTAGCGATAGATCGCGCGCAACCATTCCGCCTCGCGCGCATCCAGCCCCACGCTCAGCACCAGGCGGTTGAACGCATCGTCTTCGGCATGGCCGTTGAGCACCGCCGCGATCGCGGTCTCGATCGGCTCCGCGCGGGCCAGCAGCTCCGCCGGGTCGACTCCGGGGCCTAGGTCGCAGTTGAAGTCGTGGATCGCACCCAGCGCGCCGCCGTCCAGCAGCGTGGGCACTTCGCTGATCGTCTTGAGGCCGAAGTTCTCCAGCGCGGGCACCGCTTCCGACAAGGGCAGCGTGCCTTCGTGCTGATAGATCTTGAGGCGCAGGTTGCCACCGTGCTGGGCCTCGCTGCGGCGCAGGCGGACCCCGCGTTCGTCGGGCGCGTCATCGCCGCTCTCGCCCGCGTGGCTTGCCAGATCGCGCATCCGCGCAATGTCGAGCGCGGCCTCGCCCGCGCCGCTATCGGCACGGTAGAAGCTGGGGAAGTTGTCCGCGTAACGCTGCGCCAGCGATTGCGCGTCCTTCTCCTCGAAGGCCTTGGCGAGTTCGGTCTCGACCGCTTCGGACCAGCCGCGCAGCATTTCCTGCACGCGCGCCTGCATGTCTTCCTCGCGATAGGCGGTGGTGCTTTCGCGGAAATCGAGCACGAAGCGCAGCAGCGCGAGCGCGCCGCCTTCGATCTCCACGCTCCAGTCGAGCAGGGTGGAGCCGGTCTGGTCTTCCAGCAGGGCCTGGATCTGGTGGCGCACCTCGGTCGACATCATGTCGCGCGGCAGCCACACGAAGGCGAACAGGTGCCGCGCGAGCGGCGCCTCGACCACCGCGACCCGAGGGCGGGGGCGATCGTTCAGCGTCATCGTGGTGGTCGCGATCCGGCGCACGTCCTCGTCGCGGAAGCCGATCAGCAGGTCGTGCGGCAGCGCGGTCAGCGCGTGGACCAGCGCCTTGCCCGCATGGCCGCCCGGATCGAATTCGAGCTGGTCCATCAGCTCGCCCAGCTGGCGGCGCAGGCGCGGCACCGCGTGCGGATCGGTGGTCAGCGCGGCGCTGGTCCAGATACCGGCATGGATCGAGATCGCCACGGTCTTGCCCTCGGCCTTGCCGCCTTCGCGGATCGGGACCAGGAACAGGTCCAGCGGAACCCGGCGGTGGACGTTGGAGACGCGGTTGGCCTTGACGATCAGCGGCATCCGCGCGGTCGCGTTGGCGGGATCGTCGAACCAGTCGAACGCGCGGGCGTAGGACTGGTCGGCGAGGATTTCGCGCGCGCTGGCGCGGCAGATGCCCAGCGTGTTTTCCTCGCGCCCGTCGGCATGGCGGACCAGATGGCCCAGCTGGGTCAGCATCCCGCCGCTCAGCCAGTCGAGCAGCGCGGAGCCTTCCTTGTCGGCAAGGTTGGTCGCGTCGTGCTGCATCGCCTTGCGCATCGCCTCCCAGTCGGCGACCGCGGCGCGCACATCGGCGAGCGTTGCGGTGAGCGCCTGCTCCAGCTCGCCCTGCACCTCGTCGTCGGCATGGTCGGTTTCGAGGAAGATCATCGATTCGCGCGGGGCGTTGCTGCCCTTGCCGGGAAGGTCTTCCAGCTTGCCTTGCGCATCGCGTTCGACCCGCAAGACGGGGTGGACCAGCCGGTCGATCGAGAGGCCGAACTCGGCGACCTGCGCGGAGATCGAATCGACCAGGAACGGCATGTCGTCGTTGACCAGCGCCAGCCGCAGCTTGCTGCGGGTGCCGGATTCGACGCTGGTGATCGCGATGGCAGGCTCGCCCGGCTGGCGTTGCTCGGCGGTCTCCAGCACCAGCGATGCGGCGGCCTCGATCTCGCCCTCGTCAAAAGGCCGGTCGACCGGCAGCAGGGATTCGCGCATCCGGGTGGCCAGTTGCTGCAACAAATCGGCTTCGGACTGCCTGTGGTCGGCTGCCATGTATCGGTCCTGTCTTCCGCGCCCGGCTTTGCCGGGACATTGGTTGTGCATCAGTGCCGTTACGGCACTGCCTCTCCATCGCCGCCGTTAGATGGTCGCACGAGTGCCCGCAAGGATCGCGGCATCGATCATGCGGTCAGCAGATGCTGCCCGACGGTGGCCAGCAGCCGCGCAACATCTTCTTCGCGCGACAGGCGGTGGTCGCCATCCTTTGCCAGCTGAACCAGCACCTTGTCGGAATCGAGCCGCTCGGCGAGGCGCAGCGCGGTCTCCCACGGCACCTCCGCATCGCGCTGGCCCTGCAGCAGGGTGACCGGGCAGGTAATCGGGATCGGCGCGCCCAGCAGCAGGTGCTGGCGCGCATCGGCCCAGAACCCGGCATGCGTCGGGGTCGGCTCGGGGCCGTAGGGGTTATCTTCCAGCACCGTCTCGCCGCGTGCCAGCTGCGCCTTCTGCGCGTCGTCATATCCCCAGTCGGTAAAGTCGGGGGCGGCGGCGATGCCGACCAGCCCGGCCAACCGGTCGGGGGCCCTGGCGGTCAGCTCCAGCGCGACCAGCAGCATCAGCCAGCCGCCCATCGACGATCCCACCAGCACCACCGGCTCGCTCAGCTTCGTCTCGATCAGCGCGAGCACCTCGTCGCGCCAGCGTGACAGCGTGCCATCGGCGAAGTCGCCATCCGATTCGCCGCAACCCGAATAGTCGAGCAGCAGGCAGGTGTGGCCGTTCGCTTCCGCCCAGTCGAACAGCGCACTGGCCTTCGATCCCGCCATGTCGGACATGTAGCCGGGCAGGAAGACGATCGCGGGCGCGGTGCCCGAGCCTTGCGTCAGGCGGTAGGCGATCCGCCGCCCGTCGGGCATTGCATGATAGTCGCTCATCCGTGTGCGGTACGGGCGGGGCAGGGGCCTGTCCATTCCCCGCGGGCGGATCAGCGCGCTCGGACCTGCACCGGATTTTCCTACTTGCACCCGCCGCGCTAGCAGTGGGGCCATGCCAGTTGCGCCCGCCCTTGCCGACCCTGTTCCTGCGCTTCGCGTGGCGGTTGAACGCAGGGCTGGGCGGGGGCTGGGTTTTTTTGCCTTTGGACAGTGTGTCAGGTGTGTCAGACGTTGCCGGTCTGCGACAGGCCGTGTCTCGGATGTTTCACGAACCCGGTCTAGGCGGATGCCATGTCGAACCTCCTCGCTCCTCCCCCCGCCAGCGGCACTGCCCGCTCCGCCCTTTCACTCGATCGCCGCAGCCTGCTTGCGGGTGGCATCATGGGGGCCGGCCTGCTCGCCATGCCGCTCTCCGCGCAGGTTGGCGCGAAGGGCTTCACCCACGGCATCGCCAGCGGCGAACCGAGCCAGGACGGCGTGCTGCTGTGGACCCGCTTCGTCGGCTCGAACGAGGCGAAGCTGGCGTGGCAGGTGAGTGACAATGCCGAATTCACCCGCGTGCTGGCGGAGGGCGAGACCCTCGCCACGCCGGGCAAGGACTGGTGCGCCAAGGCGCAGGTCAGCGGGCTCGATCCCGATAGCTGGTACTACTACCGCTTCATCGGGCCGGATGGCTCCCGCTCCGCCACCGGGCGCACGCGCACCCTGCCGCAGGGGCCGACCGGCCGGTTCCGGATGGGCGTGTTCTCCTGCTCGAACCTCGGCTTCGGCTATTTCAACGCCTATGGCCACGCGGCCCAGGCCAACGACCTCGACCTGCTGGTGCATCTGGGCGACTATTACTACGAATACGACGCACAGCATTACCCGACCCCCGACCAGATCGTGCCGGGCCGGGTAGACGCGCCCGAGAACGAGATCGTGCAGCTGGCCGATTACCGCCTGCGCCACGCGACCTATCGCGCCGATCCGGACCTCCAGCGGCTGACGCAGCTCTATCCGATGATCCTGGTGTGGGACGATCACGAGACCGCGAACGATTCGTGGGAAGGCGGGGCGGAGAACCACCAGCCCGAAACCGAAGGGCCGTGGGACGCGCGCAAGGCCGCCGCGATGCGCGCCTATCGCGAATGGCTGCCGGTCTCGGACGATCCGTGGAAGGCCTATCAGGTCGGCGATCTCGCCACGCTGTTCCGGCTCGAAACGCGGCTCACCGCGCGGTCCGAGCAGCTCGATGTGGCGAAGGTGCTGGCGGGCAAGTCCACGCCCGAAGAGATGATGGCTGCGCTCAAGGCGTTCCACGATGGCGCTTGGGCCGATCCGTCGCGCCAGATGATGGGTGCGGCGCAGGAGGCGTGGCTGGCCGACGGGCTGAAAGCCTCGACCCGCAGCGGCACGCGCTGGCAGGTGCTGGTCCAGCAGGTGCTGATGGGCAATCTCAACACGCCGACCGGACTGGCGGACGCGTTGCCCAAGTCGATGCCCGATGCGCTGCGCCAGCGGCTGATGGCGGGGGCGATGGCCTCTGCTGCGGGCATCCCGTTCAACATGGACGCGTGGGACGGCTATCCCGCCGCGCGCAAGCGGGTGTTCGACGCCGCGCTGGCCGCCGATGCCAATCTGGTGGTGCTGGCAGGCGATACGCATAACGGCTGGGCGTTCGACCTCGCGCAGGACGGCACGCCGGTGGGCGTCGAGTTCGGCGTGTCTTCGGTGACCTCGCCCGGCTTCGAAGGCTATCTGCCGCAGATCCCGACGCCGTTCCTGGAGCGCGCTCTGGTCGACGCCAACCCGCAGCTGCAATGGGCGGATACCTCGCGGCGTGGCTACATGGCGGTCGAGCTGACCCCGCAGGCGGCGAGCTGCGAATGGCGCTTCGTCTCGGGTGTGCGCCAGCGCGGCACCGCGCTGGGCGGCACGCACAATATGGCGAGCGCGCTCGGGTCGAACACGCTCGCCATGGGGTAAGGTTAGCTATTTGGCGGCGGCCGCGCGGATTTCGGCGCGGACGATCTCCGGCTGGTCGAGCTGGACGAAGTGCAGCGAGTTGTCGACCGGCACCAGGCGGACGCCGGGCAGCGCGGCATAGTCGGTCGCGTAGCGCTCGATCGCCATCTCGCGGTACTGGCCGTTGGCCATGTGGACGACGGTGACCGGCATCTCGAGGCCTGCGATTTCGCTGCGCAGGTCGGTCATGGTATCCACGTACACCAGCTCTGCGACCGCCAGCGGCTCGGCGTCGAGCGACCAGTTGGCGATGCGCACGCGGGTCGCCTCGTCGATCGACATGCCCGCCGCGCCCGCGCCGCTGGTGGCGTTGGCAAGGCCCGCCGCGCGCATCTGCTCGGCTCCCGCGATCATCATGTCGCGCATCTGCTTCGCCTGCGGCTCGACCTTCTCCAGCGTCATGTCGGGCGCGAAGACCATGCCGAAGAAGGGCAGCGAATCGAGAATGACGAGGCTCTTCGCCTGATCCGCATGGGCCAGCCCGAATTCCATCGCGATCAGCCCGCCAAGGCTGTGGCCGACGATGGTGGCAGGGCCGAGATTGCGGGCGGCGAGATCGGCGGAGATGTCCGCCACGATCCCGTCGATCACCCCCGCGCTCTCGTTCGCTGTGCCCCGTTCGCCTGCGAACCCGCGCACCTCGACGGTCAGCACGCGGTGGTCGTCGGCCAGCGAGGCGACCGTGTCGTCCCACACCGCAGCCGGGGTCGACATGCCGGGGATCAGCACGACCACAGGGCCGGTGCTGCCGTAGAGGCGGGTGCGGATGTGGTCGTGCTGCACCGCGTCGTCGGCCGGGGCGGCCTGCTGGGCATGGGCGTGATAGACCGGTGCGGCAGGTGCCATCAGGGCGAGCGCAAGGGTTGCGGTCGCGATGGCCGGGCAGAATCGTTTCATCGGTCTGGTCCTTGGTTGGTGGCGGGCTCAGTCCCGCAGGAAAATCTCTTCGATCGTGAGTTCGAACACCTCGGCGATCTGGAAGGCTAGGGGGAGCGAGGGGTCGTAGCGGCCGGTCTCGATCGCGTTGACACTCTGGCGGCTGACGCCGAGTTCCTCGGCGAGTGCCTGCTGGCTCCAGTTGCGCTCGGCGCGCAGGACCTTGAGGCGGTTCTTCATGACTCGTCGCCCAGGCCATCATTGGCGCGCCGGTCCGCCAGCGCCATCCAGCACTGGCCGAGCCCCATGCCGATCGCCCAGACGGGAAAGACCCACCAGGCCCAGATGTGCGGGACCACTTCGAACGTTTCGAGAAAGCCCCAGAAAGTGCCCAGCGTCAGCACTCCGCCGAGCCCGAACAGGCTCGCCATGATCGCACGATGACGCAGGAACTCGTCCTCTTCCTCGATCAGGTAGCGCGCCATGGTCCAGATCATGCCCAGCACGGGGATGACGGGCAGCAAGGCGATCAGGAAGCTCTCGATCTCGCTCAGATCGACCCGGTCCGCGATCGTCACCGCGATGCCGAGCCCCAGCATGTAGCCGAAGCTGGCAAGCAGGAAGCGGCGGGTGTAGCGAACGATCGCCGGGCTGAGATGACCGGTGGAGCGCTGCTTGGCGAGGCTCGCCCGGGTGAGCGGAACGATCTGCAGCATCGCGATCACCATCAGGATGAAACCGGTAGTGCTGCCTATCGCATCGGTCATGCGCAGGACCGAGATGATCCCGAAGGCGACAAAGATGCCCGCAGCCCAGAAGGCCGGGCGCCGACGCAGCGGGAGCCGGGCCGCCTCGCTCACGACGACTTCCTCAGGCTGCAGCGCGTGCCGGTGGCGACTGCCAGGAACGGCAGGGTCAGAATGGCGGCGATGGTCGCCCAGTCGGGCAGCACGTCGGCGATGTTGAGCAGCGCGACGATGATGATGGCGGCGCCCCAGAGGACAGGTGCGATGGCTTTCATGGTCAAGGTTCCTTTCTTCTATGGAAAGCATACTTGTCACGACTCACGCGCTGTGTCAACCACCCTTTCCATATATGAAAGCGCCCTTGTCAAATATCGTGCTGGACCTCGCGCGCTTGCGGCCTATATTCCGGCCCATGGCCATCGTGATCGCCTCGACTACGACCACCACGACCTCGGGCAACCGGGGGCGGATGGTCGCGTATTGAGACGCGATTACCGCCACCCGGGTTCGGGTGGCGCTGCGCCGGCTTCCCGAACCTGCAACCGGATTTGACGGCGCGGCAGGGATCCCATGCGGTATTACATCGACACCGAATTCAACGGCACCGACGGCCAGCTGCTGAGCCTTGCGCTCGTCCGTCAGGATGGTGTGCATTTCTACGAGGTTCTGCATGCGCACGAGCTGATCGTGCCGTGGGTGCAAGAGCATGTCGTGCCGTATTTCGACCGGGAGCCGGTCACGCGGTTGCAGGCGGTCAAGAAAATGCAGAAGTTCCTCAGGAAAGAGGAAGGTCCGCATGTTTTTATCGCCGACTGGCCCGAAGACCTTGTGCACTTCAACCGCATGCTGCTGCGCGATCAGGGCAAGCGCAATGATCCATTCCGCTATGCTTGCCTGCTGCTCAGCTTGCCCGGCTTCGATACCGCTGGCGCGAGTGCGGTGCCGCACAACGCGCTCGCCGATGCACAGGCGCTGGCGGCCTATGTGGAATGCAATCTGTCTGGCGAGCGGGGCGGCATGGAGGAGGCCGACCTGGCCCTGCTTCGCAATACTTGCGGCGAGAGCACCGTTGCCTAGCCGCGCTGTGCCGACCATAGGCGCTTGAACCTCATTCTCCCGAACACTGCTCGGACGAAAGCACGATACAATGACCGAACTGCTCAAGATCAGCCTGCCCGACGGCTCCGTGCGCGAAATGCCGGAAGGCTCGACTCCGGCGGATGTCGCCGCCGCGATCGGCCCCGGTCTCGCCAAGGCGGCGATCGCTGCCCGCGTGAACGGCGAACTGCGCGACATCACGCGGCCCTTCGAAGGCGACGCGGAGCTTGCGCTGGTGACCAGCAAGGATGTCGACGAGGCGCTGGAACTGGCCCGGCACGACTATGCGCACGTGCTGGCCGAAGCGGTGCAGAACCTGTTCCCCGGCACGCAGATCACCTTCGGCCCGGCGACCGATGACGGCTTCTACTACGACTTCGCTCCCGCAGAGGGACGCGGGGCCTTCACTGAGGAAGACCTGCCGAAGATCGAGGAGGAGATGCGCCGGATCATCGCGGCGGATACGCCGCTCGAGCGTGAGGTGTGGACCCGCCAGCAGCTGATCCAGTGGTTCAAGGACCATGGCGAGAGCTTCAAGGCCGAATGGGCCGCCGAGCTTCCCGAGGGCGAGGAACTGACGATCTACCGCCAGGGTGACTGGCTCGACATGTGCCGCGGGCCGCACCTTGCCAGCACCGGCAAGCTCGACCCACAGGCGTTCAAGCTGACGCGCGTGAGCGGTGCCTACTGGCGCGGCGACCAGAAGAACGCGATGCTCAGCCGCATCTACGGCACCGGCTGGCTCAACAAGAAGCAGCTGAACGAGCATCTCCACCGGCTGGAGGAAGCCGCCAAGCGCGACCACCGCAAGCTGGGCCGCGAGATGGACCTGTTCCACCTTCAGGAAGAGGCGCACGGAAGCGTGTTCTGGCACCCGCAAGGCTACAAGATCTGGCGGCAGCTCGAAGCCTACATGCGCCGCAAGATGGACGGTGCCGGCTATCGCGAGATCAAGACCCCGCAGGTGATGGACGCGCGCCAGTGGGAGCAGTCCGGCCACTGGGGCAAGTATCGCGAGAACATGTTCGTCATCCCCGACGAGGTGCCCAATACCGAGGACGAGGGCGAGCTGGTGTCCAAGGACGCCGACTGGATGGCGCTCAAGCCGATGAACTGCCCCGCGCACGTGCTCGTCTTCAAGCAGGGCATCACCTCCTATCGCGAACTGCCGATCCGGCTGGGCGAGATGGGCTGCTGCCACCGCAACGAACCGCACGGCGCGCTTCACGGGCTGATGCGCGTGCGCCAGTTCACGCAGGACGATGCGCATATCTTCTGCACCGAAAAACAGGTGGTCGAGGAAGTGCGCGCCTTCATCGAGCTGGCGGACGCGGTCTATCGCGACTTCGGCTTCAAATACGCGATCAAGCTGGCGCTGCGCCCCGAACAGCGCTTCGGCTCGGATGCCGACTGGGACAAGGCCGAGCAGGAACTGCGCGATGCGGTGGCCGAAGCGGGCATGATGAACGAGGAATACGGCTGGGAAGAGCTGCCCGGCGAAGGCGCGTTCTATGCCCCCAAGCTCGAATGGCACCTGACCGACGCGATCGGGCGGACCTGGCAGGTCGGCACGATCCAGGGCGACCGCGTTCTGCCCGAACGGCTCGACGCGAGCTATATCGGCGAGGATGGCGAGAAGCACCGCCCGGTGATGCTCCACCGCGCGATCTTCGGTTCGTACGAACGCTTCATCGGCATCCTGATCGAGCATTTCGCCGGGAAGCTGCCCGTGTGGCTCGCGCCGACGCAGGCGGTGGTCGCGACGATCGTTTCGGATGCGGACGACTACGCCAGTGAAGCGCTGGCCAAGCTGCGGGCGGCAGGAATTCGCGCCGAGAGCGATCTTCGCAACGAGAAGATCAACTACAAGGTGCGCGAGCACTCGCTCGCCAAGGTCCCGCACCTGCTGGTGGTCGGCAAGCGCGAGGCGGAGGAAGGCACGGTCGCGGTCCGCACGCTGGGCGAGAAGGAACAGCGGGTGATGAGCCTCGACGAGGCGATCGCGATGCTGCGCGACGGCGCCACCCCGCCTGATCTGCGCGACTGACCCCTTGGAGATCTTCGCCGGTTTCACCTGGCTGCAACTCGCAGTCGCGCTGGG
This sequence comes from Alteriqipengyuania abyssalis, assembly GCF_019857185.1. Taxonomy (GTDB): domain Bacteria; phylum Pseudomonadota; class Alphaproteobacteria; order Sphingomonadales; family Sphingomonadaceae; genus Alteriqipengyuania; species Alteriqipengyuania abyssalis. The sequence goes on from NZ_JAHWXP010000002.1 coordinate 565,515, forward strand.
CACGGGGCTCACGGCCGCGTTCATTCGCGGGCTGGCGGGCTTCGGGCTCGCGATCCTGCTGGTGCCGGTTCTCGCGCTGACGCTGAGCCCGGTCGAGGCGGTGCTGACCACCAATGTGGTCGCGCTGCTGATCGGCGGGCTCGAACTGCCGCGCCTGCTGCGCGAGGCGGAGCGCAGCGTGTGGACGATCATCGTGCTGGTCTTGCTGACCACGCTGCCGGGGCTCGCGCTGCTCGCCGCGACTCCGCCGAACATCGCGCGCCTGCTGATTGCGCTGGTCGCGCTTTCCGCCTTTGTCGCGATGCTGTTCCCGGTCCGCGAGCCGGAGCGGCCCGGCATGGTGACCACCGGGCTGACCGGCGTGGCGACCGGTATTCTGACAGGCTTTGCCGGGATGCCCGGGCCTCCGGTGGTGCCCTATTATGTCGGGCGTGCGATTCCCCGGCAGATGGCGAAAAGCTCGATGATCCTGATCTTCACCTTCGCAGCGCTGATCGGGATCGGATCGGGCATTGCGCTCGGGCGAATGGAATGGCGGCTGGCGCTGCTGGGCGCAATGCTGCTGCCGGTCGTGATCCTGGGCACATGGCTGGGGCGCAAGGCGGACGGGCATGTGTCCGACCGTGCGTGGCGTATTTTCGTAGGCTTGGTGCTGGCGGCAGCGGCGCTGGCCGCGCTGCTCAAGCTGGTCGTCTAGAAGACCGGGACGAAGCGCTCGGCCACGATCAGCGCGATCGCGCAGGCCGATACGATGATCGTGCGGGCGGCGGAAAGCGCCTCGAACCGGCGGGCGATGGCGATGGGGCGGGTCATGCGCACCAGCTTGGCGGGCGCGCCTTAAGAAAGTCCTACCGCGTCGGAGCGCTGGGCATCTGCATGCTGGCGCAATGGAAGCCGCCACCGCCCGCCAGCACCGCGCGCATCGGCAGGCCGATCGCTGAGCGATCCGGAAACAACGCATCGATCGCCGCGACCGCGCCTTCGTCCTGCGGCACACCGAAGGTCGGCACCGCGACAATCGAACTGGCGATCAGAAAATTGGCGTAGCTGGCAGGCTCGACCCAGTCCCCGCGCGTGACGAGGCCGGGTGAGGGTATCGCCGCGACCGTCAGCCCCGCGGCTTCGAGCCGGGCCTTGGCGTCGGCATAAACATCCGCGTTGGGGTCGTCGCTGCCGAAGGGCTCGGCCAGCGCGACCATACCCGGAGCGACGAACCGCGCGAGGTTGTCGACATGGCCGTCGGTATGGTCGTTGAGCAGCCCGTCGCCGAGCCACACCACACGATCCAGCCCCAGATCGCGCGCCAGCCGCTGCTCGATCTGCTCGCGACTTAGCGAGGGATTGCGATTGGGGTTGAGCAGGCATTGCTCGGTGGTCAGGACCGTGCCCTGTCCGTCAGTGTCGATCGCACCGCCTTCGAGGATCCAGTCGGGCCGGTCGAGCGGCAGGCCCTCGTCCCCGGCGAGTTCCGCCCCGATCGCCTCGTCGCCCTTCATCAGGTATTTGCCGCCCCAGCCGTTGAAGCCGGGGCGCACCGCGCGGCGCGTGGCGCCGTCGAAGCCGGTCAGCGGGCCGGTGTCGCGCAGCCAGACATCGCCATAGGTGCGCCGTTCGAGATCGACCGCGCCCGTCACCAGCGCCTTCGCCCGCCCTTCGTTGGCGGCATCGCGGACCAGCAGGCGGACCTCCTGCCCGCTCTCGGCCACCGCATTGGCGAAGGCTGCGATCTCCTCCTGCGCGGGGGCGAAGGCATCGCCCCACTCGTCGGGATCATGCGGGAAGCCGATCCACAGCCAGTCCTGCGGCTCCCACTCTGCGGGGAGCCGCATTGCGCGCACCTGCTCCTGGGTCACGAGCCGATCAGCAACCTGCGTTGGTCGCGGCGCAGCTTTCGTCACGAATGCCGCGGAATTCGTCACCCTCGACCCAGTTGGGCCAGCTGGTCGACATCGCCATCATCCGGCCGAGACGGTAGTAGAGCTGAAGATCGGCCATCACGCCCGACCAGTCCCAGTTCTCGTCGAACTCGTCCTTGGGGCCGTGGTAGCGGTTGTCGCGGTATTCCTTGGCAACCGCCGCCCCGGCTTCACGCCCGCCTTCGACCAGATCCTCACCGCCGTCGAGATAAAGCATCGGTACGCCCTGCTTGGCGAAGGGGAAGTGGTCGGAACGGTAGTAGTACCCCGCTTCCGGATTGGGATTGTCGGTCGCTATCCGGCCATCGCTATCGAGCGCGGCCTTGAGGAACTCGTCCAGCTGCGACTTGCCCGGGCCGACCACCGTCACGTCGCGCGCGGGGCCAGCGATCAGGAAGGCGTCCATGTTCACCCCGCCAACCGTCTGGTCGAGCGGGAAGACCGGGTTCTGCGCGTAATAGGTCGAGCCGAGCAGGCCCTGTTCCTCTGCGGTCACCGCGAGGAACACCATGCTGCGATCCGCCGCGCCCGCCTTCGCCTGCGCTTCGGCCAGCGCGACCAGCGCTGCTGTGCCGGTGGCATTGTCCACCGCGCCATTGCAGATGTCGTCGCCGTCATCGGCAGGCGTGCACCGGCCAAGGTGATCCCAGTGCGCGGTGTAGAGCACGTATTCCTCAGGCCGCTTGGTGCCCGGAAGAATACCGATCACGTTCTGTGACATGTATTCGCGGGTCTCGTTGGCGAAGCTGGTCGACGCCTGCACGTCCAGCGGCACCGCCTTGAAATCCTTCTTGCGCGCAGCTTCCTTCAGCTTGGCGAGATCCTTGCCCGCCGCAGCGAAGATTTTCTGCGCGACATCGTTCTGGATCCAGCCGTTCATCTCGGTCAGCGCCGGCGCGTTCTCGCCCCGCTGGGGGTAGGCCTGCGGGCCCGACCAGCTGCTTTCGACGACGTTCCAGCCGTAGGAGGCAGGCTCGGTCTCGTGGATGATCAGCGCGGCTGCGGCTCCCTGCCGGGCGGCCTCTTCAAACTTGTAGGTCCAGCGCCCGTAATAGGTCATCGCCTTGCCGTTGAACGGCCCTTCGAGATCCTCGGCACCGAAATCGGGATCATTGACGAGGATGACCGCGGTCTTCCCCTTCATGTCGAGCCCTTCGTAATCGTTCCAGCCGCGCTCGGGCGCGTTGATGCCGTAGCCGACGAACACCAGTTCGCTGTTGTTGATCCGGGTGCGCGGGGTCTCGCGATAGCTTACACCGACCCAGTCCTTGCCATATTCGAACGCCATCCCGCCGTCCTTGCCGCCGGTGATGGAAAGCGGCGCGAAATCGCTCCCGGTGATTTCGACCAGCGGGACGTCCTGCGTCCACTTGCCGTCGTTTCCAGGCTGGAGGCCGGCCGCCTCGAACCGCTGCGTCAGCAGTTCGACGGTTTTCTTCTCGCCTTCGGAGCCGGGCATGCGGCCTTCGAACTCGTCGGACGACAGCTCGCGGGTGACATCGACCATCGTCTTTTCGGAGATGTCGCCATCGGCAATCTCTGGAATGTCGAGCGTGTCGTCATTCCCGTCCGAACCGGACAATACGGCGGCATCGCAACCGGCAAGGGCGAGGGCGGCGGCCGCCACGACAAGAATGCGTTTCATCTCAGGTTCTCCGGGGAGTTCGCTTCGGCGCGCTTGTTGCAAACTGTGCGCCGCAGGGCAAGCGAGAGGGCTGCCACAGTGCGCTTGCCACCACCCGAGGCAACGGGCAGGGCAAACCAATGGCTGGCGAATGGCAATCCGCGATCGACCGGGCGCAGCGCAACGCGCCCTTCCTTGCACGCAGCCTCGAACGCCTGCCGGAGCTGGCCGCTCTGCTGGCGGCGGGCGATCTGGATGCCGCATTCGACTACTGTGCGCACGCGGGCGATGGCGCGGATATCGGCGTTGCCCTGCGGCGAGAGCGGCTGGCCCTCGCGCTGACGCTCGCGATCGGCGATCTGGCCGGGGTGTTGTCGCTGGATGAGGTGATGGCGCGCCTCTCCGCCTTTGCCGACCGCTCGCTCGACCGCGCGATCGCGGAGGCGGCGCGCGCGCGCACGACGATGGACAGTGTCGATGGATTCTTCGCGCTCGCGCTCGGCAAGCATGGTGCGGGCGAGCTCAACTACAGTTCGGATATCGACCCGATCCTGCTGTTCGATCCTGCTGTGCTCGCGCATGGCGAGCGCTCTTCACCTGCCGAAACGGCGCAGCGCATGGCGCGCGATATCGTCCGCCTGCTCGCCGATCATACCGACGAAGGTTACGTCTTTAGGGTCGACCTGCGGCTGCGCCCGGCGGCGGAGGTCACCCCGCTGGCTGTGTCGGTCAACGCAGCCGCCTCGCATTACGAAAGCGCGGCGCTGGCGTGGGAGCGCGCCGCGTTCATCCGCGCACGCTCGGCGGCGGGGGACGTGGAGCGGGGCGAGCGGTTTCTCGCCAGCATTCGCCCCTTCGTGTGGCGGCGGAGCGTGGATTTCGGCGCGATCGACGACATCGCCCAGCTGCGCGTGCGGATTCGCGAGGCCTATGGCGGCGAGCCGAAGCTTGGCCCCGGCTTCGATCTCAAGCGCGGGCGGGGCGGCATTCGCGAGATCGAGTTCTTCGCGCAGACCCACCAGCTGATCCACGGCGGGCGCCTTCCGCGTCTGCGCAGCAGCGATACGCGTGCCGCGCTGCATGCGCTCGCCCGCGCGGATATCGTCGAGCAGGACGTCGCAACGCAGCTCGCCGATGCCTACGCCCGGCTGCGCGTAGTCGAACACCGCATCCAGATGATGGAGGACCGGCAGACCCACACCGTGCCCGAAGGCGAGGCGCTGGAGCGGCTTGCGCATCTCGACGGGTTTGCCGATGGCGCAGGCCTGCTGGCCGACCTCGAACCGCATATGAGCGCCACCGCGCAGGCGTTCGACCGGTTGCTCGAAGCGAGCGAGACGGGCGCCGCCAAGCAGCGCCCGGTGCGCGAACTGGTTGCGGCGAGCCCGTTGGCGGACGAATCGGCGATGGCGGATCGCGTGTCCGGCTGGCTCGACGGGCGCTACCGCGCGCTGCGCAGCACCGATGCGCAGAACGCTTTCCGGCGTATCTTGCCCCCACTGCTCGACGCGCTGGCCGCTTCGTCCGAACCCGATCGCGCGATCGTGCGGCTGGAGCGATTGCTGGAAGCCTTGCCGAGCGGGATCAACCTGTTCCGCCTGCTCGAAGCGCGCCCGGCATTGCTCGACCAGCTGCTCTCGATCATCACGCTTGCCCCGCCGCTGGCCAACGATCTCGCGCTACGCCCGGCCCTGTTCGACGCGCTGATCGATCGCTCCGCACTCGACCTTCCCGAGAGCGTCCCCACGCTGCGTCGCCGGATGATGCGGGCCGAGCCCCAGGGTAATTACGAGGCGCTGCTCGACCGGATCAGGGTGGTCACCGGCGAACAGCGGTTTGCCCTCGGCGTGCAGCTGATCGGCGGGGTGCACGACCCGCTCGAAATCGCGACCGGGTTCGCGACCGTGGCTGAGGCGGCGCTGCAGGCTGCGCTCGATGGGACGGTGGCGGATTACGCGCGGACCCACGGAAGCATCGCCGACAGCGAGATGGTGATCCTCGGCCTCGGGCGACTGGGCGGAGAGGCGCTGACCCATGCCTCCGACCTCGACATCATCTATCTGTTCACCGGCGACCACGCGGCGGAGAGCGACGGTGAGCGTCCCGTCAGCGCGACGCGCTATTATAATCGCCTCGCCCAGCGGGTGAGCGTGGCGATGAGCGTCCCGACCGCCGAAGGCCCGCTTTACGAAATCGACACCAGGCTGCGACCGCAGGGCGCGCAGGGGCCGCTCGCGGTGAGCGTGGAGAGTTTCGCCCGCTACCAGCGCGAATCGGCATGGACGTGGGAGCATATGGCGCTGGCGCGTGCCCGCGTGGTCGCAGGCTCTTTCTCCGCGCGCGCCCAGGTAGAGGAGATTATCCGCGACGTGCTGTGCGCGCCGCGCGATCCGGTCACGCTGCGGCAGGACATCCTGAAAATGCGTTCCGACATGGCGGAGCACAAGCCGGCCAAGGGCCCGCTTGACGCCAAGCTGCTGCGCGGCGGGCTGGTCGATATCGAGTTCATCCTCCACTTCATCCAGCTGCGCGATCGCGTCGCGCTCGACCCGCGGCTGGCGAAGGTGTGCGAAACGCTGGTCCACGCGGGCACGCTGACGCGCGAATTTGCCGAGGCGCACGACTTTCTCACCCGGCTGATCGTCGCCGCGCGGCTGCTCGCGCCCGATCTCGCGGTGTCGCAGGGCCCATCGGGCGAAGCGCTCGCGCGGGCGTGCGGGTGCGCGGATATCGATGCGCTCTTGCACCGCATGGCCGAGGCGCGGCAGGAGGTCGCGCGAACCTGGCAGACGATGTTCGACGAACGACTGGAGATATGAGCGATGAGCGTGACCGAAGGCGAGCAGATGCCCGATATCGCGATGGTGCGGCACGACGGCGAGAGCGTGAAGCCGTCCGACTATCGCGGTCGCAAGCTGGTGGTGTTCTTCTACCCCAAGGACAACACACCCGGCTGCACCACCGAGGCGAAGGACTTCTCGTCACTTAAGGATGAATTCGAGGCGGCGGGTTGTGCGCTGCTCGGCGTGAGCAAGGATTCGACCAAGAAGCACCAGAACTTCATCGCCAAGCACGATTTGACGGTCGACCTTGCAACCGATGCCGAGGAAGGCGGGCTGTCAGACGAACTGGGCGTTTGGGCCGAGAAGAAGATGTACGGCAAGACCTTCATGGGCATGGTCCGCAGCACCTACCTGCTCGACGAGCAGGGCAGGGTCGCGCGTATCTGGCCCAAGGTGAAGGTTGCGGGTCACGCGGAAGACGTGCTCGCCGCGGTCAAGGCACTCTGAATCTCTGCAGGGCGGATGCGGTGCAAAAGGCTCCGCATTCGCTTGACCGCCTGATTGCCCGCGCGACGAACCGCGCAAGGCATTTCGCCGCAGCCTGCACAGAATCGCCAAGCAGCCGCAGAAAAGCGGACCTTCGGGAGGTTAATCGACTATTTTCGGGGTGGATTAAGCGGCGGTTCAACGACTCAACCCGCAATGCAGCCGGTCCGTCGCGCAGGGCCCAAGACCCGCTTGGCAAGTAAACCGGGACCGGCCTATCAAACTAAACAGACGAGGGCGGGAGTGGTTCCCGTCATTTTTTAGGGGTCTCGGCGGATCTCACGGATCGAAGATACGCCAGGGATCGGAACGGGCGGAGCAGGATGCTTCGCCGCCGACAGAGGGACGGACATTTTGCTGACCACTGATCGCTTTTTCCTGCGCGCCAGCCTCGTATGCGGTGCCGCTTTCGCAATCGCAGCCACCCCCGCCCAAGCCAACAGCAGCAGCGCCGCGGCAGCGGTCGATGTCTCGGACGCCGCCGAGCAGGCGCAGAGCCCGCTCGGCAATGGCGACGCGCAGTTCCGACAGCTGTTCGCCAGCTGGCAGACGCTGGATGTGGAACGGACCACCCCGGCGGTAGCGATCCCGACCGTTTCGGTCCCCTCGCGGATGCCGCTTGAAAATGCCCGTGTTTCCAGCGGCTACGGCATGCGTGACCACCCGGTTCTGCGCAAGCGTGCCAACCACAAGGGTATCGACCTTGCCGCGCCGAGCGGCACGCCGATTTACGCCACTGCCGACGGCACGGTCGAACGCGCCAACTGGTTCAGCAGCTACGGCAACTATATCCAGATCGGCCACGGCAACGCGATCGAGACGCGCTATGCGCACCTCTCGCGGATCATCGTCGCCGACGGTCAGCAGGTCCGCAAGGGCGACCTGATCGGCTATGTCGGCTCGACCGGCCGCTCGACCGGCCCGCACCTCCACTACGAAGTCCGTATCGACGGCCGCGCGGTCGACCCGCGCCCCTTCATGGTGGAGACCGAAGCGCAGGAAGCCTTCCGTCTCGCGATGGGCCCCGGCGGCATCGGCGGCGGCGACGAGGAAGAGTAAGCCTCCGGCCTCCTCCAGAACCGAGTTTTACGAAAAGGCGGTGCTTCGGTGCCGCCTTTTTTCTTGCGTGCTCCCTGTCCATTCGAAAGACTGCGCGGCGGGAGAGACATATGCATCCGATAACACATGCCGCGGCGCGGCCGGACCATGCCGCGATCATCAATGCCACGTCCGGCGAACAGGTCACCTATGGCGAGCTGGAGGCCTTCGCCAATCGCATGGCTCGCTGGCTGCGCGCGCAGGGCATCGGGCGGCGCACCAACGTGGGCCTGCTGCTGGAGAATCGCCCGCTCTATCTCGAGATCGTGTGGTCAGCGCAGCGGATGGGCGCGATGCTGGTGCCGATCTCCACCCGGCTGACCGCACCGGAAATCGCCTATATCCTCGCCGATGCTGAGTGCAGCCTGCTGCTGACCTCGCCCGCCTTTGCCGAGGTCGCGCAGGAGCTGGCGCAGATCGCGCCCGATTTGCGGATCGTCGATGTCGACGGCGACGATTTTCAGCAGGAGGTTGCGGCGCAGTCTGCCGAGGTGATCGAGGATCCCGTACCGGGCCAGTACATGCTCTATTCCTCGGGCACGACCGGCCGACCCAAGGGGATCGTGCCCCCTCCGCCACCGAGCGAGGACATTACCGCGCCCAACGCGCTGGTCGGCCTCGCGACAATGGGGGTGGGCATGCCGACCGATGGCAGCCTCGTCTATCTCTCGCCCGCGCCGCTTTATCATGCAGCACCGCTCGGCTGGTGCACCACGGTTAACCGTCTCGGCGGGACGGTGGTGATTATGGAGAAGTTCACGCCCGAGGGCGCGCTCGCCGCGATCGAGAAATACCGCGTGACCGACAGCCAGTGGGTGCCGACCCACTTCGTGCGGATGCTCAAGCTGCCCGAGGAAGAGCGGACCCGCTACGACCTCTCCAGCCACGCTCGTGCGATCCACGCCGCCGCGCCGTGTCCGGTACCGATCAAGCAGGCGATGATCGACTGGTGGGGGCCGATCATCCAGGAATACTACGCCGGGTCGGAAATGATCGGCATGTCGCTGGTCAAGAGCGAGGACTGGCTCGCCAGACCGGGCACGGTGGGGCGCATGGTCCACGGCAAGGTGCATGTCTGCGCGCCCGACGGGAGCGAACTTCCCCCCGGCGAGACGGGATTGCTGTTCTTCGAGAACGAAACCCTCCCTAGCTACCACAAGGACCCGGAAAAGACCGAGGAGGCGATGCACGATCGCGGGTGGATGACGCTGGGCGATATCGGCCATGTCGACGAGGACGGCTTCATCTTCCTGACCGACCGCAAGAGCCACATGATCATCTCGGGCGGGGTCAACATCTATCCGCAGGAGATCGAGAACCTGCTGGTCGCGCATCCGGACGTACTCGATGCGGCGGTCATCGGCGCGCCCGATCCCGATCTGGGCGAACGCGTGGTCGCGGTGATCCAGCCGGTCGACATGGCGCAGGCCGGAGACGCGTTCGAACAGAGCTTGCGCGCCTATCTGGAGCCTCAACTCAGCCGGGTCAAAATGCCCCGCCAGTTCGACTTCCGGCCCGATCTGCCGCGCGAGGCGAACGGCAAGCTCTACAAGCGCGAACTGCGTGACGAATATGCGCGGAAGGCCGAGGCCGTGACAGGGTGACACGCGTCACCCGGGTGTCACCCTCCGCCTCATCGCCCTAGGTCACTGGGAACAGGCGATTTTTTTCCGGCTCGAACGGGCCAGGGCGACATAGTGCCTGTTTCGGGGGCGCATTAACGCCCAGCCCAGTCGCCAGGCGGGCGCGCGTGGATGATTGACGGTTTGAAAGAGCGGATTTCGCCCTAGCAAAGCGCTCCACGGTAGGAAAATCGTCGACCCCGCCCCGGGGTTGGCGCAGGCATTACGCCTTGAGCAGGCGCTCCGCCATCGCGCGAACCTCATCCCCCATGTCGGGGCGTTGCAGCGCCAGCGCCAGTGTCGCCTCGACGAAGCCGGTCTTGCTGCCGCAATCGTAGCGGGCGCCGTCAAAGGTGACCGCGTGGAACGGCTGGGTGCCGATCATCCGCGCCATTGCGTCGGTCAGCTGGATTTCGCCGCCTGCACCCTTGCCCTGATTTTCCAGCACACGCATCACTTCGGGCTGGAGGATGTAGCGGCCCGAGAGGATCTTGTTCGACGGAGCTTCGGCCACCGGCGGCTTCTCGACCAGGCCCTTCACCTCGGTCAGCGTGCCGTCTTCCTTGCCCGGATCGATCACGCCGTAGCTCGATACGTTTTCCTGCGGCACTTCCAGCACGCTGATCACGTTGCCGCCGACCTTTTCGTAGGCGTCGACCATCTGCTTCATGCAGCCCGTGCCGCCCTCGTTCCCGATCATCAGTTCGTCGGGCAGGAAGATCGCGAAGGGATCGTCGCCCACGATCGCGCGCGCGCACCAGATCGCGTGGCCGAGGCCCAGCGGCACCTGCTGGCGGACGGTGATGATGTCGCCGGGCGTGGCGCGGGTCGAATCGAGGATCGAGAGATCCTTGCCCCGCTCCTCCATCGTCTGTTCCAGCTCGAACGCGATATCGAAATGTTCGACGATCGCGGTCTTGCCGCGCCCGGTGACGAAGATCATCTGCTCGATCCCCGCCTCCCGCGCCTCATCCACCGCGTACTGGATCAGCGGGCGGTCCACGATCGCCAGCATTTCCTTGGGAATCGCCTTGGTCGCGGGAAGGAAGCGGGTGCCGAGACCGGCAACGGGGAAAACGGCTTTGCGGATCGGTTTGTGCGCCATGAGGCAGGGGTATGCGGATGGCTAGCGGGTCGGTCAATGCCGCGCCGCCAAAGCCAACAATGGTTAGCGGCAGGTGCGTGCGCGCGAGTGCGGCTTGTGTTGGCGCGCGCGACCGCTACACGACGAAGGCATGGACAAACTACGCATTATCGGAGGGCAAAGGCTCTCCGGCACGATCCCGATTTCCGGTGCCAAGAATTCCGCGCTCACGCTGATTCCCTGCGCGCTGCTGACCGACGAACCGCTCACGCTGCGCAACCTTCCGCGGCTGGCGGATATCGACGGCTTCCAGCACCTGATGACGCAGTTCGGCGTGGCGGTGAACATCGCAGGCACGCGGCCCGATGACTTCGGCCGGGTGGTCACCTTCGAAGCGACGCGGCTGACCTCGACCACCGCGCCCTATGATCTGGTGCGCAAAATGCGCGCCTCGATCCTCGTGCTGGGGCCGATGCTCGCGCGTGCCGGCGTGGCGACCGTGTCGCAGCCGGGCGGCTGTGCGATCGGCAACCGCCCGATCGACCTGCATCTTTCGGCGCTCGAAGCGCTCGGCGCGCGGATCGAGCTGGCGCAGGGCTATGTCCGCGCGCACGCCCCCGATGGCGGATTGCCGGGCGGCGAGTTCGACTTCCCCGTCGTCTCGGTCGGCGCGACCGAGAACGCGCTGATGGCGGCGGTGCTCGCCAACGGAACCTCGACCCTGCGCAACGCCGCGCGCGAGCCGGAAATCATCGACCTGTGCAACCTACTGGTCGCAATGGGTGCCGAGATCGAGAATATCGGCCAGTCGGACCTGGTCATCCACGGGGTCAAGCGGCTCAACGGGGCGACCTACAAGGTGATGGCCGACCGGATCGAGGCCGGCTCCTACGCCTGCGCCGCAGCGATCACCGGCGGTGAGGCGCGCCTCGAAGGGGCCAAGGCCGACGACATGTCCGCCACGCTCCACGCGCTGCGCAATATTGGGGTTCATGTCGAAAGCGATGCCAAGGGCGTGAACATCGCAGCCGATGGCAAGCTGAAGGCGGTCAACCTTTCCACCGCGCCGTATCCGGGCCTTGCGACCGATATGCAGGCCCAGCTGATGGCGCTGCTGACCGTGGCCGAGGGCACCAGCGTGCTGACCGAAACGATCTTCGAAAACCGCTACATGCACGTGCCCGAACTGAGCCGCATGGGCGCGAATATCGAAGTGTCGGGGCGCACCGCGATCGTGCAGGGCCAGCCGGGCCTGACCGGCGCGGAAGTGATGGCGACCGACTTGCGCGCCTCGATGAGCCTGGTGATCGCCGCGCTCGCTGCCGAGGGCGAGACCCAGATCCGCCGGATCTATCACCTCGACCGCGGGTACGAGCGGCTGGAAGAGAAGTTGCAGGCGATCGGCGCGCAGATCGAACGGGTCGGCGACGACTAGCGCCGATTATTCGGACCCAAACCCGTTCTCCCACGTTCGCCAGATAAGAATATTATTGGAGACGTGACATGGGTTTGATTCGAACCGCAATCCTCGGTGGCCTCGGCTATCTCGGCTACAAGGCCTACAAGAACCACAAGGACGAGAACGGCGTCGCCTTTGCCGATGGCCAGCCGAGCGGAGGCGTGCGCAACGCAGGCTCCTCCGCCACGGCGACCAAGGGCGACAAGATGAGCCGCACCGACGAGGCGCTCGACGAGACCTTCCCGGCGAGCGACGCGACCGCAAAGTACTAGCGCTGGACGCCGACCGGCGGCGGGCGCGCCTAGCCCCCGTCGCCGTCGGCCGCTTCCCGCAGAGCATCGAGCTCGTTCTGCGCCTTGATCCGGGCAACTTCACGCGCGAGCGACGCCGTTTCCGCGTCGCGTAACGTCTCTGCGGCGGCGAGCGCTCCGGTAAGCGCGGCTGCAACGTCCGACCCCGTGCCGCCTTCGGAATACTTGATCTTCACCAGACGTCCTTCCTTGGTGAATTCCGCAGAGAGACTCTTTTTGCCCAGCACTTTCGCCGAGATGGGCAGTGCCTGGAACGGGGAGAGCTGCGGGATCAGCACGGATGCCGTCTTGACCGGTTCGGCTGCGTCGCAACTGTCGCCCGTGTAGACCGTGACCTGCAATGGCAGCGGTGTGCGGTAGATAAACCGGTCCTGCCGCAGGTTCGCATCAAAGGGCGGGTTCGCGGTTCCGCCACGCGCGATCTGTGCCCTCGCATCGTCACCGAGTTTCGCAGATACGCACACCTCTTTCGGAAGGCCTGAGACCGCCGGCACCTTCCCTCCGTCGAACCAATCCTCGATCTTCAGTCGACCAAGCGCAGTCCTCGATCCGTTAGGCAGATCGCTCGGGCCAGTCGGCGCGAACTTTTTCGAGACCGTGATCGTCAGCGCCTTGTCGATCTCGACCAGCCGCGCGGTGTTGCCTTCGTAAAGAGCCTTGGCCTGCGCGCTCAACACATCGCCCCGCGCCAGCTGGGCCTCCAGCCCGGCGATACTCTCGGCCGCGTTCTGGCGCTCGGCCACCAGGCTCTCGATCTTCGCGGTGCATTGTGCCGGAGCGTCAAATAGCGAGGACTTCAGGCCCACCATCCCCGCTGCGACCTTCAGGATGGCCGCCAGCACCTCGCCTCCGGTCCCCGCACTTTCGGAATTGATCGTCTTGAGCGTCCCGTCCTCGAAGTATTCCAGTGCGATCGACTTGCTCGCCAGAAACGAGCTGTTGGCGTTGAGTCGCACGTGGGGCCCGGGCGTGTAGCTCCCCCGGATCGCGGGGCCGTGGACGATCTGCGTATTCTCGCCGTTCGCGTCGGGGCATTGCGTGATGCGCGCAGAATATCCCGCAAGGGCCGCTCCGTCGGGCAGGCGGTAGCTCAACTCCTGCGCCGCCGCAGGTTGAACGATCATGCATGCCAGCATCACGGCGGGCAGCGCCCTGCCGATATGGTGTGTCCTTGATTTTCTCACAGCCCATTCCCCCGAGGTGGGCGACCCTCCGGCAAGGCTGATCCAATCAGAGGGATCCTGCAAGCGGGTTTATTTTCGTAAGTACGACTACCCGGCCTGCAAGCGGCCAACCAACCATTGCCGGATCGCGCTGGCGAGGCCGGTGGGCTCGGCCGCATCGAGCCGCTCGGCGTCGATCTGCGCGACGATCGCGTTGACCGGCACGCCGCGCGCGCGGGCGGCATCGCGCAGCATCTCCCAGAAAACCGGCTCCAGCGTGATGCTGGTCTTATGGCCGGCAATCTCGACCGATCGTTTGACGGGCGGATGATATTTCATGGGGCCTTCCCGGCTACCGCAGGATTCTCCGCCTCCGCCGCTTCCCACTGCTGCCAGATCTTCTCGGCGAGCGAATCGAGGGGCACCCAGTGTCCGCCTCCTGTCAGATTGACGCGGGTGACGTTGGCACCGCCGGCTTTCTCCAGCCGTTCGGCCATGCGCGGGTCGATCGTCTCGTCCTTTGTCCCGTGCAGCAGCAGGATCGGCTCATTCACGCGCGTGATGGTTTCGAGATTGTCGTATTGCTCGGTCACGAAGGGGCGCAGCAGAGCGGGTGCCGCATCCTTGAGGCTGGTGAACGCGCCCATTGTGGCTACCGCGGTCACGTCGTGTCGGGCGGCCATCTCGAGCGCGACTGCACCGCCGAGCGAGAAGCCGAAGAGGTAGAGCCGGGCATCGGGCTGCAATGTGCGCGCCTGCGCAATCCATGCCTCTGCATCGCGATAGAGGCCGGCCTCGGACGGCTCGCCCGGATTGTCGCCGAACCCGCGATAGGAGGCGAGCAGCACCCCGCGCCCGCCGACCCGCAAGGGCTCGGCACGCACCGCCATGACGAGGTGGTTGTACGAATTGCCTTGGAACACGACCACGATCTGGTCCACGCCCTCGTCCGGTGGCCAGTAGGCCCCTGCAAGCGTCAAACCGTCTGCGGTTTGCACGGTGATCGCCTGTGGCGGCTCGCCCCGGAATTCCACTTGGGTGTCGGCGAGCGAAACGGGCTCGTAGACCCGGCTGGAAACCGGTCCTGCAGTCGCCGCTGTCGAGACCAGCAGCGCGCAAAGGCCGAGGAGGCACAGGGCGAATAGGCCGGGAAACCCGGCGCGCTCTCTCGTAAGGACCATGCGTCAGGTGTGCGCGGTGTTTTCTGCAAGAGCAATCCCGGTAAGCCCTTCGGATGGTGTGCCCCCAAGAATTTGGGGTGTCTGGAAACCCTTTGGCGGCCTAGACTAACCCGTCATGCAAGAGGGGCTCCAGGCACTTACCGAAAAGGAAAAGCAGGCACTGCGCCTGATGCTGCGCGGCCACGACGCGAAGTCGATCGCGCGCGAGCTCGACCGGTCGGTCCATACGGTCAACGATCGCCTGCGTGCGGCGCGGCGCAAGCTTGCGGTCACCAGCAGCCGGGAGGCGGCGCGGATTCTGCTCGAAGATGAAGGCCCCGAAATCCTTGGGCACAATCCGTTGGGGGAAGCCAACACGGCGGAGGGCGCCGATACCTTCGATCCATCGAACGGGCGCCATCCCGGCCCCCGTGCCGCCAGCAAGCTGCGCGGCTGGATCATCGGAGGATGTCTTCTCATGTCGCTTATTCTTGCACTCGCCCTGGCCGCTGTGGCGGCCGATAAACCGCCCGTGACAGACAGCCCGCCCGAACAGGTGGCGCTCGATCACGCGACCGAGGAGGCGGCGCGCGCATGGCTCGCCATGGTCGACGCGAGCGACTGGAGCGCCAGCTTCGCCGCGGCCGGAAAGCAGTTCCGGGAGCAGAACACGGTCGCAGGCTGGGAGGCTGCCTCGCAGGCGGCACGGGTTCCGCTGGGCGCGGTGATGGAACGCGAGGCGGTCGGCTATCAGTCGGTCAATGCGCCGCCGCGCGGCTATCGCGTGGTCCAGTTCCGGAGCGATTTTGCAAACCGCAAGGGCGTGACCGAATCGGTGACGCTCGAGCAGGAGGACGGCGGCAGCTGGCGGGTCGTCGGCTATTTCATCAATTGAGCGGATGCGGGCGCGCCATCGCGGCGCGCCCGCGCGCCGTCAATACATGTGCTGCCCGCCATTGATGCTCATGGTCGATCCGGTGACGAAGGCGCCGTCGTCGGCGGTGAGGAAGGCGACGCCGCGCGCGATCTCCTCCGCGTGGCCGAGCCGGCCGACAGGGATCTTGGCGACGATCTTGGCCAGCACCTCTTCCGGGACCGCGGCGACCATGTCGGTATCGATATAGCCGGGCGCGATCGCGTTGACCGTGATGCCGAAGCGCGCGCCTTCCTGTGCCAGCGCCTTGGTGAAGCCGTGAATGCCCGATTTGGCGGCGGCGTAGTTGACCTGCCCGTACTGGCCCGCCTGACCGTTGATCGACCCGATATTGACGATCCGCCCCCATTTGCCCTCGCGCATGCCGGGAAAGCACGCCTTGGCCATGTTGAAGCAGCCGCCCAGATTGACCCGCATCACCTCGTTCCAGTCGTCGAAGCTCATCTTGGCCAGCGTTCCGTCGCGGGTGATTCCGGCATTATTGACCAGAATTTCTACATGGCCGTGATTTTCGGTGATTCGCGAAATGTTTTCGAGGCAGGCCTCATGGTCGCCCACGTCCCACTTCATCACGGCAATTCCGGTGCGAGTCGCAAATTCCTGCGCGCGTTCGTCATTGCCGGCATAATTGGCGATGACCGTGCGGCCCTGTTCCTTCAGCGCAAGGCTGATCGCTTCGCCAATACCCCGGGTTCCACCCGTCACCACAGCGACACGTGCCATTCTCTCTCTCCCCTGTATTTCTTATCTTATTCACGCCGACGTAGCCCACCCGCAGCGGCGGGCAAAGCAAAACAGATAGGGGAAGAGTTCTGCGCCGCGTCGCGTGCGCGAGGATCTGCCGGGCGTCAGAAGCGCAGCTGGGTTCCGATGTAGACCGACTGGCTGTCTTCCGCACCATTGGTCAGCGGCGAAAGACGGTCGCTCTCGTCCGACAGGCGGACGCCTGCGGTCACGTCGAAATTGCGCGTGACGCGGTAGGCACCGCCAAGGTCGACTTCGCGATCGCTGCGACCATCGAGGGTGCGCGAAGTACGACCGCGCATCCGGTCCTGATCAATCGAGACCCGCGGCTGGAAGCGGCTCGGTTCTTCCTTCGCGCCTTTCGACGGGCGGAACTCGGCCAGGTCGGGCACGGAAATGCGCGACACGGACTTGGGCAGCTCGGCCGCAGGCTTCGCGAAGCTCTGGTATCCACGGGCAACGCCCAGGTCGAACGCAGAGGGCGCAATGGCGATATCGCGGCGACCGGGCTCGCCACGGGCTGCTTCGATTGCCGAGCGGACCGAAACGGCGCGCGCCAAATCATTGTCTACCCGAACGGCCACGGTCACCATGCGATCGGGAATCGTCTTGCCTGCGGCGGGGGTGAAAGGCAGCGGCTGCTGGCGGGCGGCGTAGCGTTCAGCCACACGGCGGGCGAGCGCAGGGTCGACCGAGGCGGGCGTGAAACGACCCGCGTTTTCGCCGATGGTGCTGACGAGCGTGGGCGACGTGGCCTCTGCCAGAGCAACGCCAACCACCGGAATCGCGACCAGCGCCAGCGCGCCGCCCAAGGCGGGCACGATCAGCTTGCGTAGTCCTGAGGCGACCTTGACGCTCATTACACTCACTCTAGCGCCGCACGATTTACGGCAGGATGAACAAAGCTGGAAGCGCTTTGCCCAGACCAATGGTTCCCCTGAACACTAGGACAGCGCCCGGACGGATGCTAGCTTTTCCACAGGGCCCGGCGCACTTGCATGTCAGGTGTTGCACGCGGCACACAATCGTAATCCGGGTTCATGATGCGTAAAGCCGCGTGGCGCTGCTTTACGTGGCAAGGCAGGCGCGCACTTGCTGCGCCCGTTGCGCGGCGATAGAGGCTGTACACGCGCGGTCTGCCGACCGATCCTTACGCCATTCTCATGGGGCCCTTACGATTTTTCCGGGCCAGTTTCAGTGGAAAGCCAGCACAGATGATCCAGCGCCGCTCCTCGACCCGTTCCGCCTCCACCGCGATTCGCTGCGGCCTGCTTGCCGGGGCGTGCGCCGCGCTTGCCGCCTGCGCGAGCGGCGGTAACGAACTGCCCGATGCCGATCTGGCAGCGAGCCAGGTGACCACCATCGGGGTCAATTCCTATCTCTGGCGCGCCAGCCTCGAAGCGATCAGCTTCGCCCCGCTGCTGCAGGCGGACAGTGCAGGCGGCGTGATCGTGACCGACTGGTACGCCAATCCCGAGAATCCGGGCGAGCGGGTCAAGCTCACCATCTCCATCCTCGACCAGGATCTGCGCGCCGATGCCCTGCGCGTCGCTGCCAGCCGGCAGGTCAACCAGGGCGGCACCTGGGTCGATGCGCCGGTACAGGCCGCGACCGTGCAGAAACTGGAAGACATTATTCTGACCAAGGCGCGCGAACTGCGCCGCCAGGCGATTTCGAGCTGATCCGCCTGTTTCGCGAAAAGACGTACCTATGAACGACACGCGTTTCGACCCGTCGAGTGCCGACGGGCGCTGGCAGAAGGCATGGGACGAGGCCGAGTGCTTCCGTGCGGACAGCGCCAGCGACCGGCCCAAGAGCTACGTGCTCGAAATGTTTCCCTACCCTTCGGGGCGGATCCATATCGGGCACGTGCGCAACTACACGATGGGCGACGTGCTGGCGCGCTACAAGGCGATGCGCGGACACGAGGTGCTGCACCCGATGGGGTGGGATGCGTTCGGCATGCCGGCGGAAAACGCGGCAATGGAAAAGGGCGTCCACCCGGGCAAGTGGACTCGCGAGAACATCGAATCGATGAAGGCCCAGCTCAAGCGGCTGGGCTTCGCGCTCGACTGGAGCCGCGAACTCGCCACGTGTGAGCCCGAGTACTACGGGCACGAGCAGGCGCTGTTCATCGACCTGTTCGAGGCAGGGCTGGTCTATCGCAAGGAAAGCGAGGTCAACTGGGACCCCGTCGACCAGACCGTGCTCGCCAACGAGCAGGTGATCGAAGGCCGTGGCTGGCGCTCCGGCGCGGAGGTCGAGAAGCGCAAGCTTGCGCAGTGGTTCCTCAAGATCACCGATTTCGCCGAAGAGCTGCTCGACGGGCTCGAAAGCCTCGACAAGTGGCCCGACAAGGTCCGCCTGATGCAGGAAAACTGGATCGGCAAGAGCCGGGGCCTGCAGCTTGCGTTCGATCTCTCGGACGGCGGGCGGGTAGCGGTCTATTCGACCCGGCCCGACACGATCTACGGTGCGAGTTTCGTCGCGGTCGCGCCCGATCATCCGATCGCGCAGGCGGTTGCCGCGAAGGATCCAGGCGCGGCTGCCTTCATCGAGGAATGCAAACGCGGCGGGACCACTGCTGCCGACCTCGAAACGGCGGAAAAGAAGGGGTATCTGACCGCCCTGACCGCGCGCCACCCGCTGCTGGGCAGCGAGCTGCCGCTGTTCATCGCCAACTTCGTGCTGATGGATTACGGCACCGGCGCGGTGATGGGCGTGCCCGGCCACGACCAGCGCGATTTCGACTTCGCGCGCAAATACGACCTGCCGATCCTGCGCGTGGTCGGCGTCAGCGCCGCCGATGCGGACCGCCCGCTGGGCACGACCGCGGAGCCGGGCGAGGGCGTGCTGGTCAATTCCGGCCCGCTCGACGGGATGGACGTCGACAGCGCCAAGCAGTGGGTAATCGACCGGGCGGAACGCGAAGGCTGGGGCGAGGGCAAGACCGTCTGGCGCCTGCGCGACTGGGGCGTTTCGCGCCAGCGTTACTGGGGCACGCCGATCCCCTTCGTCCATTGCGATGCTTGCGGCGTGGTGCCGGTGCGCAAGGCCGATCTGCCGGTGACCCTGCCCGAGGATATCGACTTTGCGACCCCGGGCAATCCGCTCGCCCGGCACGAGAGCTGGAAGAACACCACCTGCCCCAAATGCGGCGGCGCGGCAGTGCGCGAAACCGACACGCTCGACACCTTCGTCGATTCCTCCTGGTATTTCCTGCGCTTTGCCAGCCAGCCCGCGGATCGCCCGTTCGAACCGGAAGAGGTCGCCAAGTGGCTGCCGGTGGAGCAGTATATCGGCGGGATCGAGCATGCGATCCTGCATCTGCTCTACGCACGCTTCTGGACCCGGGCGCTCGCCCGGCTGGGCATGGTCGAATTTACCGAGCCCTTCGCCAGCCTGTTCACGCAAGGCATGGTCACGCACGAGACCTATTTCCGGCGCGAGCCCGATTCGGGCCGGATGGTCTATTTCGCGCCCGAAGAAATCGCGCGCGACGCCAAGAGCGCGGTGCTCAAGGAAGACGGCTTCCCGGTCAGCATCGGCCGCGTGGTCAAGATGTCCAAGTCCAAGCGCAACGTGGTCGATCCCGATACGATCATCGCGCAATATGGCGCCGACGCCGTGCGCTGGTTCATGCTGTCCGACAGCCCGCCGGAACGCGATCTGCCATGGTCCGAAAGCGGCATCGAAGGTTGCGCGCGCTTCGTCCAGCGGGTGTGGCGTCTGGTCGGCGAACATGATCCGGCGGCGCAGGGCGAGGATGCCGATCTGGCGCGCAAGACCGCGCGCAGCGTGCACGACGTCGCCGAAACGATCGAGGCGCTGCACTTCAACAAGGCGGTCGCCAAGCTCTACGAACTGGTCGGTGCGCTCGAAAAAGCCGCGCCGTCTGCTTCGCGCACCCGGGGAATCCAGACGCTGTTCCAGCTGGTCGCGCCGATGATGCCGCACCTCGCCGAAGAGGCGTGGCATTCCATCGGCCAGCTGGGCCTCATCGCGAACGCGCCGTGGCCCGAGGTCGACGAGAGCCTGCTGGTCGAGGACGAGGTGACCATTGCGGTTCAGCACAGGGGCAAGCTGCGCGACACGCTGACCGTGCCCAAGGGCGCATCGAAAGAGACGCTGGAGGAACTGGCGCTGGCCAGCGACAAGGTCCAGCGCTCGATCGACGGAGCCGAGATCCGCAAGGTCATTGTGGTGCCCGACCGTCTGGTGAATATCGTCACCTGATGCGATTCGCGTTTGCCTTTCTCGCGCTGCTCGCGCTTTCGGCCTGCGGGCTCCAGCCGATCTATGCCGGAGCCAATGGCAAGGCGGCGATTGCCGACCTTTCGGCTATCGAAATCGCCCCGATCGAGGGCCGCGACGGCTGGCTGGTCGCCACCGCGCTGGAAGATCGGTTGTCGATCGGCCCGGCGGGCCAGACCCCGCGCTATCGCCTCGATATCCTGCTCGACGACGAGCTGGGCAGCCTCGGCCTGCTGAGCGACGAAACCGTCAGCCGCGAGCGGCGCACGCTGCGCGCGCGCTATCAGCTGGTCGACCTGTCGAGCGGGGCGATCCTGCTCGATTCGACCGCCGGTTCGGATGCAGGCATCGACGTCGTGTCGAGCGACTATGCCACCATCGCCGCAGAGCGCGCGGCGCTCGAACGGCTGGCCCAGGTCGTCGCCGACCAGATCGTGACGCGAGTCTCGCTGACGCTGCGCGCGCAAGACTGAGGCGCGCGGACGCATGGCGGCGGCGCGTCAGCAATCCCTCAAGGCCAATCAGAACACCTTCGGCCGGGTCGCCGGGCAGGCGGCGCGCGAGTGCCACACCTTCTTCCTGTGCGGGCCCGACGAAAGCGCCGCCTCCGCCGCAGCCGCGACGATCGTGGGCAATCTGGCGGATGCGGGAGAGCGGGTCGATCTGTCCGGGGCGGAACTGCGCCGCGATCCCGTAAGGCTGGCGGACGAGGCGCGCTCTTGCTCGCTGTTCGGCGATGCGCGCCACATTCTGGTGCGCGCCACCGGCGAGGAAGCGCATGATGCGCTCAAGCTCCATCTGGAGGCAGAGGGCGAGGCGTGCCCGGTGCTCGTCATTGCGGTCAACGCGACTGACAAGTCGCGCAGCGCGAAGCTGGTGGCGGGTGCGAAGGGCACGCTGGTCGCGATGTTCTATCCGCCCAATCTGGGCGACATGGCCAACACCGTGCGCGATCTCGCCGACCGGGCGGGGCTGCGGCTCGGCGGCGATCTGGCGCAGCGGATCGCCCGCGCCTCCGGCCTCGACCGGCGGCTGGCCGAGGCCGAGGTGGAGAAGCTGGCGCTATACCTCGATGCAGCGCCCGACACGCCCAAGACCGCCGATGCCGCCGCATGGGACGCGATCGGCGCGTCGAGCGAGGAGGACGGCTTCATGCCGCTGGTCAATGCGGCACTGGGCGGTCATGCCAAGCGGCTGCCCGGCGAACTGGCGCGGCTTCATACGCTGGCGCTCAACCCCGTCGGCGTGGCGCTGGCGTTCGAGCGGCGCGCGGCGCAGTTGGCGCAGCTTTCCGCACGGATGCGTCCGGGCGAGGATGTCGGCTCTTTCGTCGATGCGCAAAAGCGCGCGCGGCGGATCTTCTTCAAGGACGAGCGCGATCTGGCGGAACAGCTGCGGATCTGGCGTGGCAAACGGCTCGACCGGCTGGTCTCGCGCCTGACCGCGCTGCATCAGGCGCTGCTCGCCAACAGCCAGCAGGCCGAACTGCTTCTGAGCCAGGAAATCGCGTGGATCGCGCGAGTCGCTTCGCGCTAATCTAATGCGGTAGGGGCCCGCTCTGGAGCCGTAGGTACAGGAAAATCAGTCCTCGGGGACTGAGAAGGAGCCGGTCACCCGGCCGCCATTATCCGATCCGCCGGCACCGTCCACGCTGGAAAGACCGGTCCGCAGATCGATCGTCAGCCGCCCGCCATTGAGCGTGTCTGATCCGCGCTTAAGCCGGACATCGCCGGTCATGGTGATCACCCGCCGATTGAAATCGTACACCGCCACATTGCCGCGCGCACTTTCGTTGCCGCGGGTCACGGTGACCCCGCCGGTCGCGGAAATGCGCTGGATGCTGAGCGATCCGGCGTCCGAATAGTCGACGATGGTGCTCGCCGAAGTCATCCGCAGGTCGGCCTGTTCGATCACCACATTGCCCGACAGGACCACACGGTTCTGCCGGTCCTGCAGCTCGATCCGGTTGGCGGCGTAATCGACCGGCGCGTTGGAATTGTGCGCCGCAATCGCCTGCGCATGCAGCTGGATACCGGTGAGAGTGCACGCGGCCAGCGCGAAGCCGACCACGCCGGATCGGGCGGCCAGCCGGGAATTTTGGCGGATGAGGTGCGGGATCACTGCATGGTCTCCAATCGGCCCGGCACCATGCGCAGGCGCGCATCGCCGTCAAGCGTTATCGTTCGGGTCTCCAGATCGACCCGCAGGGTGTCGGCGGAGAAGGTGCCCGCGGGCACGGCGCCCGATACGCCTTCGTCGCCCACAAGAGTCTGGTCGCGCAGATCGACCGAAACGCCGCGCGCGACCAGGTTGTAGCCATCGGCCGCGTTGAGGATGATCGGGCCGGTCACATCGAGCACTTCGTCGGAAATCTTGTACGCGCCGCCCTCCGCGCGCAGCTGCGCGGGCCCCCCCTGCAGCAGGATCCGGGCGATGACCGTGTCCAGCCGCACGATCCCTTCCTTGCTCGACCTCTGGACTGCCTCGCGCGCGGTGAGCGAAAAGGGACGGCCCTGATTGTCGGACCCGCGATAGGTCGCGTTGTCGATCCTCAGCCGCTCGTCGATTTCCTGCACCTTGTCGCGATCGAGCACGAAGGAAACCTCGTCGCGCGGCGAGAAGGGGGCGATCACGAGGAAGGCGACGATCACCCCGGTCGCCATCGGCAGGGCGACCGCGAGGATCTTGATCAGGCGATCGTGAAACCCGCCGGGCGCGGCCTGGCGTTGCCGCCCGCGGCGCTGCCGGCTTGCCTCGCTCGTTTCTTCCACCTGATCGTGCTGCATGATGGGTTCAGACCCTAACCGGGCTTACTCGTGACTGAAGATGTCGGTGTCGGGCCAGCCGGCAATGTCCAGCCGCGCGCGGGTCGGCAGGAAATCGAAACAGGCCTGCGCGATTTCGGTGCGCCCTTCGCGTGCCAGCCGCTCTTCGAAAATATCGCGCAGCCGGTGGAGGTAACGCACGTCCGACGCGGCATATTCGCGCTGTGCGTCGTTGATCTTGGGCGCGCCCCAGTCGGAGCTTTGCTGCTGCTTGGAGATATCCTCGCCCAGCAGTTCGCTGACCAGCATCTTGAGCCCGTGGCGGTCGGTATAGGTGCGGGTCAGCTTGCTCGCGATCTTGGTACAGAACACCGGGGCGGCGGTGACGCCGAGCCAGTACTCGATCGCCGCGAGATCGAAGCGGCCGAAGTGGTACAGCTTGGTCCGCGCCGGATCGGCGAGGACCGCCTTGAGATTGGGCGCATCGAAGCTGCTGTCGACGCCGAAGCGGACCAGGTGTTCGTCGCCCTTGCCATCGCTGATCTGCACGAGGCACAGCCGGTCGCGCCGGGTGATGAGACCCATCGTCTCGGTATCGACCGCCACCGCGCCTTCGGCGAGCACGCCCTCGGGCAGGTCTTCCTCGTGAAAATATACGGCCATGGAGAACTTTCTTCGTCTGGTGCCAGCCCGCCCCTTGCGCGTTCCCTAGGCATATTGGGGAAAGAGGGGAAGGGCATCTGGCCTCTGCGCCCCCGGACCAATAGCGAGGGGGCATGGGCCAAGACCTACCCGATAGCTGGCAAGACACGCTGGCCCCGGTGCTCGCCACGCCGGAGGCGCGCAAGCTGGGCGGCTTTCTGCGCGCGGAGGAAGCAGCGGGCAAGGCGATCTATCCGCCGCAGGGCTGCCGGTTGCGCGCGCTGGAGCTGACCCCGCTCGACCAGGTCAAGGTCGTCATCCTTGGGCAGGACCCGTATCACGGGCCGGGGCAGGCGATGGGGCTGAGCTTCTCCGTCCCCGATGGCGTGCCGCATCCGCCCTCGCTGCGGAACATCTTCCGGGAACTGGCGGACGACTGCGGTATCCCGGCACCCGCGTCGGGCGACCTGACCGCATGGGCACGGCGCGGCGTGCTGCTGCTCAACAACACGCTGACCGTCGAGGCGGGCAATGCGGGCAGCCATGCGGGGCGCGGGTGGGACGCGATCACCGATGCCTGCGTCGCGGCGGTGGCGGCGCGCGAACAGCCGGCGGTGTTCATCCTGTGGGGCAGCCATGCGCAGAAGAAAGCGTCGCGGATTGCGGAGCTGAACGAGCCGACGCGCCACTGCGTGATTCGCTCGCCGCATCCCAGCCCGCTCTCGGCGCATCGCGGGTTCTTCGGCTCGAAGCCGTTCAGCCGCGCCAATGCGTTTCTGGAACAGGTCGGCCTAGGCCCGGTCGACTGGCAGATCGCCTGAGCGACTCCGCGCGCGCTCAGGCGACGTCGTCGAGTCGCGTCAGCCGGTCCAGCGCCACGCGCAACGCCCGGTCGATATCGCTTTCATCGGGCACGGATTTCGGCGCCAGCGCCGATTCGTGGCGATGTGCGCCGGTGCGCGGCGGGATGCCATGGCCAGCCTGCGCCTCGGCCTCACCCTGCAGGGCGCGGGCGAGACGTTCGACCAGTTCGGCAACCCCCAGCTCCTGCAATTCAGGCTCCTCGGCACGCGGCGTGGGCCAGACCGGCGGAGGAGGCGGCGCGGTGGGGCGCGACATCATCAGCTCGATCTGCGTGAGGTCGAGGGGGGGCAGTGCTTGTGCAGCGGGCGCGAAAGACAGCGGTTGGGCGGCGGGCGCTTCCTTGCGGCGCGGCTCTGCGTCCACCGGCTCTTCCTTCGAGACGAAATCGGCGAAAGGGTTGTAGCGCGAGGGTTGCGGGACGGGCGTCGGCTGAGCGATTTCCTGCTCGACCGGCCATGCGTCGTCGCTCCCGTCGTCCGAGGACACGTCAGCGCCAAAGACCTGCGGATCGTGCCCGGGCAGCGGCACGGATTCGTCCTGCTCGGCATCCTCTGTCTCGCCGGTCGGGATATCGGCATCGTGGCTACCCGAATCGCTCCATGCCGAGGCGAAATAGGGATCGTCGATCGGCGGGCCGATCTCGTCGGTCAGTTCGTAGTCGGCGTCTTGCGGCGGCGGGGCGGGGCGCTTCTTCTCCTCGGCCACCTCGTCCGCGTCTTCGTCTTCGACGCCGCGCACCATGCCGAGCGCCGCGCGAATATCGAGCGGCGCGCGCGCCTTTCTCTTGCGGGTCTTGCGCTCCGGTTCGGCGCTGGCTTCGATGGAGCGCGGGGCCTGCTCGTCATCGCTGCGCACGCGGCTCGCGATGAACAGACCCAGCAGCAGCCCCATGACGGCAGCGGCGGCGACAAAGACGATGCGCGTGTTCGGGCCGAACGGCGGTGCGCCGGAAAATGCCGCGTCGAACAATACCGGAGGCAGCAGCAGGCAGCCGCCGCCGAACAGCGCGGCGAACCACAGGCCGACGATGACGACGAAGGCCGTGCTGTGCGTAAATCCGGCAGCTTTGCCGGTGTGTGTCTGTGCGGTGTGATCGCTCTCGGTCACCCTGCTTGTCCTCTATCGCGTGCCGCCCTGGCTGGCGCGGACTCTCCCAGCGGGAACTGCCCACGCCGCGCCTTCGGGCGACCGATCCAAAGGCCTGCCTAGCAGGCGATGGTAAATGGCTTGATAACGCTGCGCATTTATCGCCCAGTCGCGTTCGAGCGCAACATACTTGCTCGCCCTTTCGCGGATCGCGGGCCATTCGTCCTGCCGATCGAGCATGTCGCCGAGCACGGTGGCCAATGCGTGCGGATCGTCGGCGGGGAACAGCAGCCCGGTCCGCCCGTGATCGATCAGTTCCTTGTGCCCGCCGACATCAGAGGCGGCGACGACTCGCCCCTGCGCCATTGCCTCCAGCGGCTTGAGCGGCGTGACCAGCTCGGTCAGTCGGCTGCGCTTACGCGGGAAGGCGAGAATGTCGATCAGCGAATAGTAATCGGCCACCTCGCCATGCGGGACGCGGCCTGCGAAGATGATCGAGTCGATCGCGCTCGATCCGTCTGCCTGTGCGCGCAGAGCGGCGTCATCCGGCCCGCCGCCGACCAGCAGCAGGCGCGCATCCGGGTGGCGACTTTGCAGCGCGGGCAGCGCCGCGATCAGATCGTCGAGCCCTTCGTAAGGGTAGAAACTGCCGATGAAGCCGATCACCGGGCCGTCGGTGAGGCCGAGTCGGGCGGCGAGTGCGGCGTTGCGCGGCGCGGGCTCGCCGAACTGGGTCAGGTCGACCGCATTGGGCGAAATGCCGATCTTGCCCGGCGGAAATCCCCGTCCGACCAGATCGCTGCGCAGCCCCTCGCAGATCGTGAAGACCGCGTCCGCGCGGGCCACGACATGGTTTTCGAGCAGCCGGGTCAGGCGGTACTTGGCCGACCCTTCGCGCCCGGTCCCGTTGGAGACCGCTGCGTCTTCCCAGAAGGCGCGAATCTCGTACGCCACGGGGATGCCCAGCTTCCTGCCCGCACTGACTGCGGCGAGGCCGCACAGCGCAGGCGAATGCGCGTGGATCACATCGGGCCGCCATTCCTTCGCCAATTGCACGATCGCATCGGCCTGCGCCTGCACCTCGCGCCACTCGCCGATCAGCGGCGGGCCGCCTGCCGCACCCTCGCTGCGATGAAAGGTGAGCCCTTCGCAGGTTTCCGCCTGCGGGCCGTCGGCGCTGTGGCGCGGACCGGTGAGCCCGCGCACATCCAGCCCCGCCGCCAGCTGCGCGCGCATGATGGCGCGGGTGCGGAAGGCGTAGCCGCTGTGCAGCGGCAGTGAGTGGTCGAGGACGTGAAGGACGCGCATGGCAGGCTGTGCCTAGCGCGGTGTCCTTAACGTCGCGTCAACTCGCCCCTGATAGCGCGGCTGCCAGATGGCCCGGAAACCTCCGTGCCTGCCACCTGCCCGATGGAGCATTCACGCCGTGATCGATATGGCCGTCATCGTTTCGATCCACGGATTGCTGCTGCTGGCGGCCTATCGGCTAATGCTGCGCGACGATCTCGATGAAGATCCGCCGCTCGACCAGGGAGGCACGGGCGACGCGGCGGCATGACCGACCTGTTTCTCCTCGGCTTTTTCGGCCTTCTCCTGCTGTTCGGGCTCAAGCGCCCGTTCCTGTGGGTCTGCGCCTATCTCTATGTCGATATCCTCGCCCCGCAGAAAATGGGCTTTGGGATCATCACCAGCGTGCCGGTCTCGCTGATCGCCTTCGCGGCGGCCTTCGGTGGCTGGCTGCTGATGGACAAGAAGACGAAGCTCACCTTCACCTTTCGTCAGGGGCTACTGGCGTTCCTGCTGGTGTGGAGCTGGTTCACGCTGCAGGGGGCCGAATTTACCGAGCCCGCGCTCGCCAAGTGGGACTGGGTGTGGAAGACGCTGGTGTTCGCGATCTTCCTGCCGTTCACCGTGACCACCAAGCTGCGCTTCGAAGCCGCCGCGCTGATCATGGTGCTGACGGCCGGGGCGATCATCATTTCCGGCGGGATCAAGACCGTGTTCGGCGGCGGCGGTTACGGCACGCTGTCGCTGTTCGTGAACGATAATAGCGGGATCTACGAGAGCTCGACCATCTCGACCGTGGCGATCGCGATCATTCCGCTGATCTACTGGTTCACCCGCTACGGAACGATCTTTCCCCCTAGCCTGCCGGTCAAGATCTTCGCGGCCTGTCTGGCAGGGGCCTGCCTGCTGATCCCGATCGGGACCGAGGCGCGCACTGGCCTGCTGTGCATTGCCATGCTCGGCCTGCTGATCCTGCGCGAAAGCCGCCACAAGCTGCTGCTCGCGGTCGGCGGCGTGCTGCTGTGCGTCGCAGCCTTCCCGTTCCTGCCGCAATCCTATGCCGACCGCATGGCCACGATGATGACTGCGGAGGAGGACGAAAGCGCCTCGACCCGGATGGCGGTGTGGGAATGGACGATCGACTACGCGAGGGACCGGCCGCTGGGCGGCGGGTTCGAGGCCTATCGCGCCAACAGCTTCACCTATCGCATGCCGCAGACGACGGGCGAGGGGAACATGACCACCACCCGGTTCGAGAAGGTGGTGGACGAGGGTCGCGCCTATCACTCGGCGATCTTCGAGATGCTGGGCGAACAGGGCTGGCCCGGCCTGATCGCGTGGCTGCTGCTCCAGGCGCTGGGCCTGTTGCAGATGGAACTGGTCCGGCGGCGAATGCGCAGGCGGGCAGACCCACAGGTCGAATGGCTCGGCCATCTGGCCATCGCGCTCCAATATGCGCAGCTGATCTATCTGGTCGGGGCGCTGTTTCAGGGGATCGCGTGGCAGCCCTTCATCATGATGCTGGCAGGGCTCCAGATCGCGCTGGCAATCTATGCGAAGCGCTATGATTCGCCGCAGGGTGCCACTGTGGGAGAGCGGCTGGCCGCACAGCGGCGCGCCGCCGCTCCCGATGCCGTAGCGACAGGCCCGGCTCCATTGCGCTAGCGCCCGGCATACGGCATGGAGCGCGCACAAATCCACGCAAAGGAGAGGCGCGCATGAGCCCGCAGGATATCGCTGAAAAGGTCGGCGAACAGATCGGCACCAGCCCCTGGGTTGAGATCAGCCAGGAACGGATCAACCAGTTCGCCGAGGCAACCGGCGACCACCAGTTCATCCACGTG
The DNA here is from genome assembly GCF_019857185.1 of Alteriqipengyuania abyssalis. Taxonomy (GTDB): domain Bacteria; phylum Pseudomonadota; class Alphaproteobacteria; order Sphingomonadales; family Sphingomonadaceae; genus Alteriqipengyuania; species Alteriqipengyuania abyssalis. Next base: position 594,701 of record NZ_JAHWXP010000002.1, read on the forward strand.
AACGAGGAAGCGGCCAAGATGACGCCGTTCGGCGGCACCATCGCGCACGGCTTCCTGACGCTGTCGATGATTCCCTATCTCAGCGCCGAGGCAGACCTGCCCAAGCCCGACGGTATCAAGATGGCCGTCAACTACGGCGGCAACAAGACGCGCTTCATCAACCCGGTGCGGAGCGGAAAGAAGATCCGCGGCCACTGGAAGCTGCTCGAGATGACCGAGAAGCGCCCCGGCCAGTGGCAGCAGACGGTCGAGATCACGATCGAGATCGAAGGCGAGGATAAGCCCGCCCTGATCTGCGAATGGATGACGATGTTCTTCGTTTAAATCCCTGGCGTGAGGTCCCGGCGAAAGCCGGGACCTCACGCGACCAGGCAGCAAGAATTAAGAGGTCCCGGCTTTCGCTGGGACTCAGCAAGAGGACCCTTCCCATGACCCGTAGTGCAGTCATCGTTTCCACCGCACGCACCGCCATCGGCCGCGCCTACAAGGGCGGCTTCAACGACACCAAGGGCGCGACCCTCGGCTCGTACTCGCTCGCCCCCGCGATCGAGCGCGCCAAGATCGAAGCCGGCGAAATCAACGACGTGATCTGGGGCGCCGCGCTCCAGCAGGGTGCGCAGGCGGGCAACCTCGGCCGCCAGGTCGCGCTGCGTTCGGGCTGCCCGATCGGCGTCTCGGGCATGACGATCGACCGCCAGTGCTCGTCGGGCCTGATGGCGATCTCGACCGCTGCAAAGCAGATCATCGTCGACAACATGGATATCGTCGCGGGCGGCGGGCAGGAATCGATCAGCCTCGTCCAGACCCCCGAAATGCGCGTCATGCCCGATCCCGAACTGATGGCGATGCACAACGCGGTCTACATGCCGATGCTGCAGACGGCCGAAACGGTCGCCCAGCGCTACGGCATCAGCCGTGACGCGCAGGACGAATACGCGCTGCGCTCGCAGCAGCGCACCGCCAAGGCGCAGGAAGAGGGCAAGTTCGACGACGAAATCGTGCCCGTCACCGTCACCATGAAGGTGAAGGACAAGGAAACCGGCGAGGTTTCCGAGAAGGAAGTGACCGTCGCCAAGGACGAGGGCAACCGGCCCGAGACCACGCTGGAAGGGCTGCAGTCGCTCAAGCCCGTGCTCGGCCCCGACAGCACGATCACTGCCGGTAACGCCAGCCAGCTGTCCGACGGTTCGTCCGCCAGCATCCTGATGGAAGAAAAGCTGGCCGAAAAGCGCGGCCTGACCCCGCTCGGCCGCTATGTCGGCATGGCGGTTGCGGGCACCGAGCCCGACGAAATGGGCATCGGCCCGGTCTTCGCGATTCCCGCCGTGCTCGAACGCACCGGCCTCAAGATGAGCGATATCGGCCTTTGGGAACTGAACGAAGCCTTCGCGGTGCAGGTGCTGTACTGCCGCGACAAGCTCGGCATCCCCGACGAAGACCTCAACGTCAATGGCGGCTCGATCTCGATCGGCCACCCCTACGGCATGACCGGGGCACGCTGCGTCGGCCACGCGCTGATCGAAGGCAAGCGTCGTGGTGCGAAGTATGTCTGCGTGACCATGTGCGTCGGTGGCGGCATGGGCGCAGCGGGGATTTTCGAAGTCCTCTGACGCCTCGCGAATGTGCGGAACATGGGCGGCGCTCGGGAAACCGGGCGCCGCCCTTTTCGTTTGGGCGGAAGGCGGGTGGAGGTTTCTATGATGGTGAGGACGATCGGATTGGCGCTCGCCGCGATGGCGCTGGTGGGCTGTCAGGGACAAGGCGAGCCGGACGAAGACGCCGCCGCGCCCGCGCAGACCGGCGAAGGGCTCACGCCCGCCTCATCGTCGCCAGGCGTGGCTGATGGGGACACGCCAGCAGCCAATTCGGACGAATTTTCATCGCATTACACTCCGCTTGATCTCGCGGCCTGCGAGGTGACCGACTCGGAAAGCGAGGAGGGCCAGTGGGCGGAGCGGACCTGCCCCGCCTATCGCGGCGTCTCGCTGTTCGTGGACGACGGCGATGGACGCTTCGACATCGACGCGGGCGTGCGCAACGAGGCGTTTCAGTCTCTGGGCGCTTTCAACGATCCACCCGACACGATCGAATGGCGGATGAAGGACGGCGTGCCCTTCGCGATCATCTACCGCCTGAGTGACGCCACCCCCGAAGGCGCGGGGCGCACCGTGCTGATGGTCGAGCGGATCGGGACGGCACAGCAGCCGGGCTGCACCATTGCGCAGGTGGCAGGGAGCGCGCGAGAGGCGAATGTTCGCGCCCGCCAGTTCGCGGACCGTGCCGCCGCAGGGTTCGACTGCACCGAGAGCCAACCGGCGACCGTGGGCAACGCCCGCTGATGCAAACCGAGTGATCGTGCTATAGCGCGCCCATGGGCATCATCGAACTCCTCGGTCTTGCGGGCAGTGTCAGCCTGCTGTCGGGCTGGCGGCTCTACGCCACGATCCTGGTCACCGGGCTCGCCATGCGGACCGGATGGGTGCCGTTACCCGAGCAGCTTCAGGTGCTCGATGTCCTCGCCAATCCGTGGGTGCTGGGCGTCGCAGGCGTCGGAGTGGTGATGGAATTCCTCGCCGACAAGGTCATGTGGCTCGATTCGATCTGGGATGCGGTCCATTCGCTGATCCGACCGGTCGGGGGCGCGCTGCTGGCGCTGGCGATTGTCGATCCGTCCGATCCGACATGGCAGGTCATCGCCTTCCTGCTCGGCGGCGGGGCGGCCTTCGCTGCCCATGCGGGCAAGGCGAGCGCGCGCGCCGCGATCAACACCAGTCCCGAACCGGTCAGCAATGTCGTCGCCTCGACCGCGGAGGATGTTGCCACCGTCGGCCTGCTCGCGCTGGCCTTCGCCAACCCGGTGATCGCGGCGGTGATCGCCGCCGTGCTGCTGGTGCTCAGCATCGTGCTGATCGTGGTCGTGGGGCGGACCGTGAGGCGCGTCCTCAAGCGAACGCCGAAGCCAGACGCAGCCTAGCGCGCCCGACCGGCTGCGGCTCTATCAGCCGTGTTCGCCCATGAACTCCTCGACCACCGGCGCGATCTTCGTGCGCCACTTGCTGCCGTTGAAGATGCCATAATGGCCTGCGCCCTCTGCGAGGTAGTAGCGCTTTTTCTTCTCGGACAGGTTGCGCGCGAGCGGCAGTGCGGCCTTCGTCTGGCCGATGCCCGAGATATCGTCGCGCTCGCCCTCGACCGCGAGCAGCGCGGTAGTGGTGATGTCGCCCAGGTCAATCACCTTGCCGCGATGCTCCAGCTCGTTGTTGGGCAGCGAGTGCTTCTGGAACACTTCTTCGACCGTCTGGAGATAGAATTCCGCCGTCATGTCGCAGACGCTGCGATATTCCTCGTAGAAATCCTTGGTCTGCTGCGCGCTGTCATCGTCGCCCGCGACCAGATGCTTGTACATCTCGTAATGCGAGAGGATGTGGCCGCCCAGGTTCATGCTCATGAAGCTCGCCAGCTGCATGAAGCCGGGATAGACGCGCCGCCCGCTGCCCGCATATTGGGCGGGCACGGTGGCAATCACGTTCTGGCGGAACCAGCTGAGCGGCCGCTTCATCGCCATGTCGTTGACCGTGGTCGGGCTTTCGCGCGTGTCGATCGGCCCGCCCATCATGGTCAGCGTCTTGGGTGAGGCCTTGTCCTTCGCGCCGTTCATCAGCGCGGTCGCGGCGAGTGCGGGAACCGAGGGCTGGCAAACCGCGACCACATGCGCGGCCTTGCCATCGTTGCGCTGCGCGATCTCCTGCAGGAACTCGACGATGTAATCGATATAGTCGTCGAGATCGAAGCGCCCTTCGGCGAGCGGGATGTCGCGCGCATCGTGCCAGTCGGTGATGTAGACCTCGGCATTTTCGACCATCCGCTCGACCGTGCCGCGCAGCAGCGTGGCGAAATGGCCGCTCATCGGGGCGACGATCAGCACTGCAGGCGCATCGTCGGGCAGGTTCGCGCGGCGGAAGCGCTTGAGATCGCCGAAGGGGCGGTGAAGCACCAGCGTTTCGGACACCGGATCGGCCTTGCCCTTCACGGTGACGCTTTCGATGTCGAATTCCGGCTTGCCGCGCCGGATCGTTGCATGCGCGAACACCTCCAGTGCAGAGCCAGCGATCGGTCCGATGCCGGTATAGGCCATCGGGTTGCGCGGATTGGTCAGCAGTTCGGAGCCGATCGAGGCCATGGCGCTGGCGCTGTTGAGCCAGGCGGCCTGCAGTTCATAGGCGTGGTAGAGCACGGGGAGCCTCTTACATTCAGTGTCGGGGCGAAAATCGCCTCCGGGTTGGCCGATAGCCTGCCCGGGTTCATGCCGTTGTGCAACGCACAATGTACTATAGCCAACGTACGAGGTGGATGAGGTGTCCATCGACCGTGGATTTCCCTCGGCCGGGCGGCTAGGCGGGAGCACACATGGCTCGCGAAGATCAGACTCACAAAGGCCGGCGACGGCGGGGTGGCGTACCGGACGACGCGGCCGGCCCGCCCAAGGCTCGCTCGCTCGCTCCCTTGCGCATGGTCTATCGCGAGGCGGCCCGCTACCCGCGAGAGATCGCCTTTGCCGCCGCCGCGCTGATCACCACCGCCGCCGCGACGCTGGCAATCCCCTGGCGTTTCAAGGTGATCGTCGACGATGCCTTCAGTGGCGGTGCCGGGGCCGAGCAGATCGCGCACGCCTTCGAATACCTGCTGATGATTGTCGTCGTGCTCGGGATCGGCACCGCGCTGCGGTTCTATTTCGTCAGCTGGCTGGGCGAGCGGGTGGTCGCCAATATCCGGCTGAAGGTCCAGGAAAACCTGCTGCGGCAGTCGCCGAGCTTCTACGAGGAAAACAGCCCGAAGGAGATTTCGAGCCGGATGACCTCAGACACCGCGATCATCGAGACGGTCGTCGGGACGACGGTCTCGGTCGCGCTGCGCAACAGCCTGACCGCGATCGGCGGCATCCTGTTTCTGCTCTATCTCGCGCCGTCTCTGACCTTGGGCTTGCTGATCGGGATTCCGCTGGTGCTCGCGCCCATCGTGTTCTTTGGGCGCAAGATCCGCACGGTCTCGCGCTCCAACCAGGACCGGGTCGCCGATGTCGGCGCCTATGTCACCGAAGTGCTTGGCGCGATGCCGATCGTCCAGAGTTTCGGTCAGGAAAAGCGCGAGAGCAAGCGCTTCGCCGGCGTTGTGGAGCGGACCTTCGATAGTGCCAAGAGCCGCATCCTGCTGCGCGCGGCGATGACCTCCATCGTCATCGTGCTGATCTTCGGCGGGATCACGCTGGTGATGTGGCGCGGGGCCATCGCTGTGTCGGAAGGCGCTATCACCGGCGGCACGATCACCGCCTTCGTGATTACCGGCGGGCTGGTCGCGGGCGCGTTCGGGTCGCTGACCGAGGTCTATGGCGACCTGCTGCGCGGCGCAGGCGCGGCGGACCGCTTGGCCGAACTGCTGCACGCGGAGCCTGCCATCGCCCCGCCGCCCAAACCGCAGCCGCTGCCCGTGCCCGCGCGCGGCAGCCTGTCGTTCCGCAATGTCAGCTTCACCTATCCCAGCCGCCCCGGCGAGGTCGTGATCGACGACCTGACGCTGGAGATCGAGCCCGGCGAAACCGTCGCACTGGTCGGCCCTTCGGGGGCGGGCAAGTCGACGCTCTTCATGCTCGCCCAGCGGTTCTACGACCCGGACGAGGGCACGATCCGGCTCGACGGGATTGCCTTGCCGAGCGCCGATCCGGCTGAAATCCGCGAGCGGATGGCCTTCGTCCCGCAGATCGGCACGCTGTTTTCCGGCAATGCGCGCGACAACCTGCGCTACGGCCGCTGGGATGCGAGCGATGAGGAGATCTGGGAGGCCGCGCGCCTCGCCAATGCGGCCGACTTTATCGAAGCGCTGCCGCAGGGTCTCGACACCAATCTGGGCGAGGACGGCACGCGCTTGTCCGGCGGGCAGCAGCAGCGACTCGCGATCGCCCGGGCGATCCTGCGCGATTCGCCGATCCTGCTGCTCGACGAGGCGACCAGCGCGCTCGACGCGCAGAGCGAGCGGCTGGTGCAGGAAGCGCTCGCCCACGTGATGCGCGGGCGGACCACGCTGGTCATCGCGCACCGCCTCGCCACCGTGCGCGAGGCGGACCGGACCGTGGTGATGGACGGTGGCCGGATCGTGCAGCAGGGCACCCATTCCGAACTGGTCGCACGCGGCGGGCTCTATGCGCAGCTGGCCAAGCTGCAATTCGACGCGCCGCGCAGCGACACCGCCTGATTGCGGCGCTGCCTCAATCGACGAGCGACAGACTCGGCCCGACGAGCGTCGCTGTACCTGGCCCGCATGGGCGTATGACGGCACCATGCGCAATCCGCCGTTCATCGCGGGCGGCGATAGAAGCAAATCTTTGAACAAGGGGCATAATCATGATCCGAACCTTCCTAGCCACCGCTAGCGTCGCCGCGCTGGCGATCGCCGCGCCCGCCGCCGCCCATGAGGGCGACGCGCCCGACGGGATCGAGATGCTGTTGCAGGACAATGGCTCGACCGAGGGCGAAACCGCCACGCCGACCATGAGCTTCGGCGAATGGGGCGTCGACACCTCGCTGCTGTCCGACACGATCGATCCGGGCGACGACTTCTTCGCCTACGTCAATCAGAAGTGGCTCGATGCGAACCCGCTGCCGCCCGAATACAGCCGCTTCGGCGCGTTCAACCTGCTGCGCGAGAAATCGACCAGCGATGTGAACACGCTGGTCGACAGCCTGCTCAAGAAGCCCGCCGCGCAGCTGACTTCGGACGAGAAGCGTATCGTCGACGCCTATAATTCCTATTTCGACACCGACGCGATCAATGCCGCAGGGCTCGCGCCTGCGCAGCCCTACCTCGACAAGATCCGCGATGCGGGCACGCTGGCGGAGCTCGCCACGCTGTGGGGCACGCCGGGCTATTCCTCGCCGATGGGCGGCGGCGTCAGCGTCGATTCGAAAGAGCCGACCCGCTATTCGGTCTATGTCGGATCGGGCGGCCTCGGCCTGCCGGACCGCGACTACTATCTCGACGAGACGGACAAGGGCCGCGAGATCCAGGCCAAGTATCGCGAATACCTGACCTTCCTGCTGAAAGAGGCAGGCTATGACGATCCTGCCGCGATGGCCCAGTCGGTCTACAACTTCGAAGACAGCATCGCCCGCAAGGTCTCCTGGGACCGCGCGACGCGCCGCAACCGCGACCTGACCTACAACGCACTGACGCCTGAAGAACTGGGCGCGCTGGCGGGTGGCTTCCCGCTGACCGCGCTGCTCACCGCGAGCGGCTTTGCCGACACCGACCGATTCATCGTCGGCGACCTTCCGCCCAGCCTCGAGCAGGCGAAGGAGCTCGGCCTGACGGACGAGACGCTCGACAAGATCGGCGGCGGCACGCCCGCGCTGATGGAGCTGGCGGTGAACACCCCGGTCGAGGTGCTGCAGGCCTGGACGATCAAGGAATTTCTCGAAAACAACGCCTCGGTCCTGCCCTCGCGCTTCGACGAGGCGGATTTCGCGTTCTACGGCAAGGTGCTGCAGGGCACGCCCGAACAGCGCCCCCGGTGGAAGCGTGCGATCGACGAGACCGAAGGCCTGCTGGGCGAGCTGCTCGGCAAGTCCTACGTCGCGGAATATTTCCCGGCGGAGAACAAGGCCGCGATGGAAGACCTGGTGGCCAACCTGCGCGTCGCGCTGCGCCAGTCGATCGGTGAGATCGACTGGATGGGCGAGGCGACCAAGGAAGAAGCGCTCGACAAGCTCGACAGCTTCGATCCCAAGATCGGCTACCGTGACAATCTGGAAACCTATCAGGGGCTCACCATCACTCCGGGCGATCCGATCGCCAACCGGATGGCTGCGGCCCGCTGGCAGTGGAAGGACAACCTTTCCAAGCTGGGCGGCCCGATCGACCGGACCGAGTGGTTCATGCTGCCCCAGACGGTCAACGCCTACTACAACTCGACCAAGAACGAGATCGTCTTCCCCGCCGCAATCCTGCAGCAGCCGTTCTTCGCGCTGAGCAATGATCCGGCCGTGAACTATGGCGGGATCGGCGGCGTCATCGGCCACGAAATGGGCCACGGCTTCGACGATCAGGGTTCCAAGTCCGACGGCACCGGCATGCTGCGCAACTGGTGGACCGACGCCGACCGCGCCGCGTTCGACAAGCTGGGCGATGCGCTGGTCGCGCAGTACAACAGCTACTGCCCGCTCGACGATGGCGAGACCTGCGTGAACGGTCGCCTGACGCTGGGCGAGAATATCGGCGACCTCGGCGGGCTCAGCCTCGCCTACCGCGCCTACAAGCTCAGCCTCAATGGCAAGGAAGACAAGGTGATCGACGGGCTGACCGGCGACCAGCGCTTCTTCCTCGCCTGGGCGCAGGTATGGCGCAGCCAGCAGCGCGAGGAGGCGGCCCGCACCCGCCTGCTGACCGATCCGCACAGCCCGGAAGAGTTCCGGGTCAACGGCATCGTGCGCAACATGGATGCGTGGTACGACGCGTTCAACGTGACCCCGCAGGACGATCTGTACCTGCCGCCCGAAGAGCGGATCCGGATCTGGTAAGCGGGCATAAGCCTGTCATCCTGACACTGTGGGGCCGCGCGAGCTTGACTTGCGCGGCCCCTTGTCTTTGAGCGTGTCGCCCATGGACACCATCGTAACCGCGATCCTGCTCGGCATCCTCGAAGGGCTGACCGAGTTCCTGCCGGTCTCCTCGACCGGTCACTTGATCCTCGCGCAGGCGTGGTTCGGCTACGACCCCGCGCTGTGGCGGCAGTACAACATCATCATCCAGCTGGGCGCGATCCTCGCGGTGGTGGTGACCTATTTCAAAACCTTCTGGACCATGGGCACTGGGTTGCTGCGCGGAGAGCGCAAGGCGATCCTGTTCGTGCGCAACATCCTGCTCGCCTTCCTGCCCGCGGCGGTGATCGGGCTGCTGATCCTCGACGTGATCGACGCGATGCTGGAAAGCCCCGCCGTGGTCGCCATCGCGCTGATCGTGGGCGGGATCGCGATCCTCGTGCTGGAGAAGACCATCCCCACGCGCGAGGAGCAGGGGGTCGAGGCGCTGTCGTGGAAGACGGCGATCGGAATCGGCTTCGTCCAGTGCCTTGCGATGATCCCCGGCACCAGCCGCTCGGGCGCGACCATCATGGGCGCACTGGCGATGGGCGTGGGGCGCAAGACTGCGGCCGAGTTCTCGTTCTTCCTCGCGGTGCCGACCATGCTCGGTGCGTCGGTAGTCAAGATTGTTCAGGAGCCGGAACTGCTCGCAGGGACCGCGACGATCGGCTGGACGCATATTGCGCTGGGCTTCGTCGCGAGCTTCCTGGTCGCGCTGGTCGTTGTGCGGGCGTTCGTGGCCTATGTCAGCAAGCGGGGCTTCGCACCCTTCGCCTGGTACCGGATTCTGATCGGTTCGGTCACGCTGATCTGGCTCTTCGCATTCTAGCCCACGAGGGGCTTGCCCTTGCCCCCGGCCACCAGAACCGCGCTTTGCTGCGGGTGGCGGGGTAAACAGGCGGGAACCAAGCCCGCGTCCACCTGTTCGACAAAAGTGCAGAAACCTGACTTTTGTTGAATCGAGCGATGGGCTTTTTGATCCTCATCTGTAGCGGCGGCGTCATCGGCTGGATCGTCGCGCTTGTCACCGGTGCCGATGATGCCCGCTCGGCATGGCTGCGAATCGCGCTGGGGGCAGGGGCTACGGTGGTGTCGGGAATGGCCGTTAGCGAAGCCTCGCTGATCGAGTCGCTGGGGGCCAACGCGCTGCTCGTGGCGATCGCCATAGGCTTGGCCGTGCTGGCAATTGTGTCATTTGCGGCCGCGCACGCCCGCCGCTGATCCGCAGAAAACTGCATATCCCGTCCTGATTGAGGCAAATTCAGGGTATCCGTGTGGCGAAAACGTGGCTATGCGGAACCCCCAACCAATCTAGGGGAAGAATCATGAAGAAGACTTTCAAAGCCGCTCTGATCGCGTCGACCGTCGTTCTGGGCCTGGGCGTTGCTGCTTGCGGCGAAACCGCCGAAGACACCACCACCGAAGACACCGCCGCTGAAGACGCGATGGCGACCGACGCCGCCGACGATGCGATGGCTGAAGACGCGATGGCGACCGAAGCAACCGACGACGCGATGGCTGAAGACACCATGGCGACCGACGCCGCTGACGAAGCGACCGCCGAAGAAGAAACCGCCGACGAAACCGCAGCTGCCGAGTAATCGCAGCTCATCCGTCGGATGATTTTCGACCGGCCCCGAAGCGATTCGGGGCCGGTTTTTGTTTGTCCGAAAGGTGCCGCGCCGGGTGCGGGCGGGCAGAGCGCTAGACGGGCCGTGCGCTGCTGCCGCGCCCGCCGCGCAGCAGGTATTCCTGCGTGCCGACATTGACCACATTGTCCACGTCGATCACCGCCGAATTGGCGTAGGTGAAGGACGGCGGCAGCTTCTGGTAAAGCGTCTCGAAATCGCGCTCCACCGTCTTGCGGTACAGATCCTCGAAGCTTTCGATCACGAAATAGGTCGGCTGCAGGTCCGAGATCACATAATCGGTCCGCATCACGCGATCGACGTTGAGCATGATTCGGTTGGGGCTTTTTGCCTCGACCGAGAACACAGCTTCAGTCGGGCCTGACAGGATGCCTGCGCCATAGGCGCGCAGATCCTTGCCGCCTTCCATGATCAGCCCGAACTCGACCGTGTACCAGTACAGCGCGCCGAGCGCCTTCAGGCGGTTATGCTTCATCGCGCGCCAGCCCGCGCGGCCATATTCCTGCATGTAATCGGCGAACACCGGATTGGTCAGCATCGGCACGTGGCCGAACACATCGTGGAACACGTCGGGTTCCTGGATGTAATCGAAGGTTTCGCGCGTGCGGATGAAATTGCCTGCGGGAAAGCGCCGGTTGGCGAGATGCCAGAAGAAGATGTGATCTGGGATCAGCATCGGCACGGGCACCACGCTCCACCCGGTCAGCTTGTTCAGAGACTCTGACAGCTCACCGAATTCGGGCACACCGCCCGCACCCAGATCGAGTCGCTCCAGCCCTTCGAGAAAAGCGGTCGCCGCGCGTCCGGGGAGGATTTCCATCTGGCGGGCGAACAGATCGTCCCAGATCCGGTCGTCTTCACTGTCGTACTCGGTCTGCTTGGGCTCCAGCCAGTCCTCGCCGACATGCGCCGGCCGCTTGAGCGGCGCGGTGAATACGTCGTCGGGCATGACGGGTATCTGGGAAAAATCGGGCTTGCGTTCGAGTACTGCTTCCATGCCTGTGCAGATAGCACTTCGCGGGTAACGAAACAATTTATGCCGATTTTAACGACGAACCGCGGGAGACTCAGCGGCTTGCGTGGGCCGTGGTCAACACCGCGCCTGCATCGTTGAGCGCGGCGAGTTCCAGCGTATCGCCCTGCTCGCGAACGGCAAGGTGAAGCGTGTCACCCACGATCGCGGGCGAACGCGCGGAGAAACCGAAGGAGCCGACCGGTCCCGCGACATCTGCCGCCAGTTGTAGCAGCAAAGTCGCGAGCAGCGGTCCGTGCACCACTGGCCCGCGATAGCGCTCCACCTCGCGCGCATAGGGAGCGTCGTAATGGATCCGGTGCGTGTTGAAGGTGAGTGCGGAGAAGCGGAACAGCAGCGCTTCGGATGGCACCATCGTCTGAACCCGGTCCCACGCCTGGGGATCGAACAGCTTTTCGCCCACTACCGGCGGCACCAGCGACGCATCGGGCGCGGCGGCCTCGCGATAGACCAGCGTCTGTCGCTCGCGGATCGCGGGCTCGCCATTGGCCGCGATCTCGTGCTCCAGCTCCAGGAAGGCGAGCCGACCGCTGCGCCCTTCCTTTTCCGAAAGGCTGACCACGCGGCTGAGCTTGTCGATCCGGTCGCCCAGCATCAAGGGGCGCAGGAACGTGATCTCGCTGCCCGCCCACATCCGCCGGGGCAGGTCGATCGGCGGGTAGAGGCTTGCCGGATCGTCCGACCTTGCCGGATGCCCGTCCTCGCCCAGCATCGCGGTCGGTGCCTGCGGCGTGCACAGGGCGAAGTGGACGCCCTGCGGCAACGCGGCACCCTCAGGCGCAGTGAGGTCGAGCGTGGCGAGCCAGCGCGCCGCCAGCGACTCGTCGAGGCGTTCGGCAGCGCGCGCCTCGCGCCCGATCCAGTCCGACCAGTCGTTCGCCATCAGGCCGCGCGTTCGAACAGCGCGGCGAGGCCCTGTCCGCCGCCGATGCACATCGTCTCGAGCGCGTAACGCCCTTCGCGCCGGTGCAGCTCGTGTGCCATATCCGCGAGAATGCGCACGCCGGTGGCGCCGATCGGGTGGCCGAGCGAGATGCCCGAGCCGTTGACGTTGAGCATGTCGCGGCGCGAATCGTCCTCGCTCCAGCCCCAGCCCTTGAGCACGGCAAGCACCTGCGGCGCGAAGGCCTCGTTCAGCTCGACGAGGTCGATATCATCCCAGCCCTTGCCGGTACGGGCGAACAGGCGTTCGGTCGCGGGCACGGGGCCGATCCCCATGCGCGCCGGATCGCACCCGGCGGCGGCCCAGCCTTCGAACCACAGCAGCGGTTCAAGGCCGAGTTCGTCCAGCTTGTCTTCGGTGACCACCAGACACGCGGCGGCGGCATCGTTCTGCTGGCTGGCATTGCCCGCTGTGACGATCCCGTCCTTCTCGATCGCGCGCAGTCCACCGAGGGTTTCCATCGAAGCATCGGGGCGAAAGCCCTCGTCACGGTCGAAGCGGATCGGGTCCTTGCGCCGCTGCGGCACATCGACCGGCACCAGCTGCGCATCGAACTTGCCTGCGTCCCACGCGGCGGCAGCCTTCTGGTGCGAAGCGACCGCGTATTCGTCCGCTGCTTCGCGCGAAATGTCGTAGTCCTTCGCGAGGTTCTCCGCCGTCTCGATCATGCCGGAGATCACCCCGAACCGCTCGATCGGCTGGCTCATCAGGCGACCGCGCGTCAGCCGGTCGTAGAGCGAGAGATCGCCCATCTTCGCACCGTGGCGCGCCTTGGTCGTGTAATGCTCGACATTGGACATCGACTCGACGCCGCCGGCCAGCACGCAGTCCGCCGCGCCAGTCTGGACCATCATCGCCGCCTCGATCACCGCCTGCAGGCCCGACCCGCAGCGCCGGTCCAGCTGGAAACCGGGCGTCTCGATCGGCATGTCGGCGGCGAGCCAGGCCCAGCGTCCGATCGCGGGCGCTTCGCCGCTGCCATAGCCCTGCGCGAATACCACGTCGTCCACGCGCGAGGGATTGACGCCCGAGCGTTCGACCAGCGCCTTGATGATGATCGCGGCGAGCGGACCTGCCTCCAGCGGGGTCAGCGTGCCGAGGAAGCGCCCGACCGGGGTGCGCAGTGGGGAGACGATTGCGGCGCGGCGCAGTTCGCTCATGCCTGGCCCCCGGCCGCGAAATTGCGGAGCATGGCCTTGGCGATCACCAGTTGCATGATCTGGCTGGTCCCTTCGTAGATCGTGTAAATCCGGCTGTCGCGATAGAACCGCTCCGCCTCGTATTCCGCCAGATAGCCCGCTCCGCCATGGATCTGCACGCAGCGGTTGGCGACCCGGTTGCACATTTCCGATGCAAAGAGCTTGGTCGAAGCGGCGGGCAGCAGCGAGGGCTCGCCCGCATCGACCTTGGCGGTCGCGTCCTTGAGCATGCATTCGGCAGCGTAGATTTCCGCCTCGCTATCCGCGAGCATCGCCTGGATCAGCTGGAACTGGTTGATCGGTTCGCCGAACGCCTTGCGGTCCTGGGCATAACGCATCGCCGTGTCGAGGATGCGGCGCGCGTAGCCCGCGCTTGCTGCCGCAACCGAAAGCCGCCCGTTGTCCAGGCTCATCATCGCGGTGCGGAAGCCCTGGCCTTCCTCGCCGCCGAGCAGCGCATCGCCATCGACATGCACATCGTCGAGATAGATGTCGGCGATCTGGCTGCCTTCCTGGCCCATCTTCTTGTCGGGCTTGCCCACCGTAACGCCCGCCTTTTCCATATCGACCAGGAAGGCGGAAACGTGCGCGTTCTTGGGCAGCGGCTCCTTGCTGGTGCGCGCCATGATCAGGCCCAGCTTCGCGAAGGGCGCGTTGGTGATGTAGCGTTTGGAGCCGTTCAGACGATAGCCGTTGCCATCCTTCACCGCGGTGGTCTGCATCGCGGCGCTGTCGCTGCCGCTGCCCGGCTCGGTCAGGCCGAAACAGGCGATTTCGCCCGCGGCGAGGCGCGGCAGCCACTCGGCCTTCTGCGCTTCTGTGCCCGACTTCTTGAGCGCGGTGCACACCATGCCGAGGTTGATCGAGGTGATCGAACGATAGGCGGGCAGCGCGTAGGAGAGGACGCGGATCGTCTCGACATATTGCGAGGTGTTCATCCCTGCGCCGCCGTATTCCTCGGGCATAGTCAGGCCGAACAGGCCCATCTCGCGCATCTCGTCGAGGATATCTTCGGGAATCGCGTTCGCCGCGATCACGTCTTTCTCAGCAGGAATCAGCCGTTCGTGCACGTAGCGCCACAGCTGTTCGATAAACTGGTCGAAGACCTCGGCATCCATTCCCGACATGATCATCCCTTATATTCTAATCGCGGCAGAAAGCCGGGGCGACCCGGAATGCGGGCCGCCCCGAGTCATACTCAGTTTTCAGTCTTCATGTTGTCAAGTTCAGCCTGGATGTCGGCGGCTGCGGCTTCAGCTGCCTCGGCATCGCTCTGCATCTTCTCGCGATCGGCCTCGGCGCGTTCTTCGGCGGTAGGACCTTCGCTCGCCGGGGCGGGCGGCGGCGCTTCGGGCATGGCCGAGTCGTCCTCGATCGGCTCGTCGGCTACGCCGTCCATCGCGTCGTCAGCGACGACCTCGACATCCTCGGCGACGACTTCGTCACTCGCGTCGTTCGAATCGCCACAGGCGGCCAGCGCCAGCGCGCTCGCGCCGGTCACCACAGCCAGCCCCATCCGGGTCGTGAATTTCATGTGCGGATCCTCCGTTGGAATATGCCGCGCGGGGCGGCAGGCATGCGCCGCGCGCGCTGGCGCAAACTAAGCAGAGCAGCGCGTCCGGGGCAAAGGGAAATGCGGCCCATGCAGCACGCAAAGGCTTTGCGGCTTGTTAACCATTCTATCTTACGCCTGTCGCCCATGACCCACGATAGCGACCGCATCAGCCCCACGTTCGTCGACCGGCCCGTGCTTGGCCGACCGTCGATGCTTCTGGCCACGCTGGTCGCGGTGGCGGCGATCGCGCTGATCCCGCTGGCCGCGCTGATGGCGCAGCCGGTGCCCGCGCCCTTCGTCGTGGTCGAGACCAATCGTGGCTACCCCACCTTGCAGGCCGCCGTCGATGCGATCGGATCGGGCGAGGGCAGCATTGCCATTGCGCCGGGCACCTATCGCCAGTGCGCGGTGCAGCAGGCGGGAAGGATCGCCTACCTCGCGACCGAGCCGGGCAGCGCAGAGTTCACCGGCGCTGCGTGCGAAGGCAAGGCGGCGCTGGTCCTGCGCGGCACCGAGGCGAGCGTTTCGGGCCTGATCTTCAGCAATATCGCGGTCGCG
The DNA here is from genome assembly GCF_019857185.1 of Alteriqipengyuania abyssalis. GTDB lineage: Bacteria > Pseudomonadota > Alphaproteobacteria > Sphingomonadales > Sphingomonadaceae > Alteriqipengyuania > Alteriqipengyuania abyssalis. The sequence continues at coordinate 610,268 of NZ_JAHWXP010000002.1, forward strand.
GACGGCAATGGCGCGGGCATCCGCCAGGAAGCGGGCACGCTGACCGTGGCCAATTCCTGGTTCCGCGACAGCCAGCAGGGCATTCTGACCGGCCATGACGATCAGATGCGGCTGGTGGTCGACCGTTCAACCTTCACCCGGCTGGGCACCTGCGAGAATTCGGGCGGCTGCGCCCATTCGATCTATACCGGCGATATCGGGCACCTGCGGGTGACCCGCAGCCGGTTCGAACAGGGCACCGGAGGCCATTACGTGAAGGCGCGCGCGGCGATGGTCGAGATCGCGGCCTCCAGCTTCGACGATTCGAACGGCCGCGAAACCAATTACATGATCGACCTGCCGCAGGGCGCGCGCGGTCAGATCACCAATAACTGGTTCGTCCAGGGCGAGGACAAGGAGAACTACTCCGCGTTCATCGCAGTGGGTGCCGAAGAGCAGACCCATAGTTCAGACGGGCTGGTGATCGCGGGCAACGACGCGCGCTTCGTGCCTTCGCTGTCGCGCCAGTCGGCCTTCGTGGCAGACTGGACCGGGGCCAACCTCCGGATCGACGACAACCGGCTGGGTGCCGGCCTCACGCCCTTCCAGCGGCGCTAGAGCTTCCCTGGCATCTCGCCGAAGGCCGGCGCGTAAGTCACCGTGCCCTTGGGGCGCGGGCCCTCTGCCAGCATGCGGACCTGAAAGAACTCCGGCGCAACCCCCGGCAGGATGAGGTCCGGATCGGGATGAAGCCCGAAGCGGGCGTAATAGCCCGGATCGCCAACCAGCACGATGCCCTTGGCACCCATCTCCGTCAGCCAGACGATGCTCTGGGTCGCAAGATGCGCACCGATCCCCGTGCGCTGCCGGGTCGGCATCACCGCGATCGGCCCGGCTGCGTACCAGCCCTGCGTCCCGTCCGAGATCGTGACCGGCGAGAACGCGAGGTGGCCGATCACCGCCTCGTCCATATTGGTCGCCACCAGCGACAGCGCCAGGTCTCCGTCCCGGCGCAGCGCGTCGACGATCTCCGGCTCGTTACCCCGCGGCCGCTGCGCCCGCGCAAAGGCTGCGCGGGAGAGGGCTCGGATCGCCGGGATGTCTTTTTCGACCTCTTCCCGGATGGTCGGCAACCTCATGGCAAGAGGTGGCCGGAACGATCGCGTTTGGTCGCAAGATAGCGTGTGTTGTGGGGGTTGATGCCCGCGCTCAAGGGAACCCTTTCGACGATGGTGATGCCTGATTCGGCCAGCGCGGTAACCTTCGCCGGGTTGTTGGTCAGCAGACGTATGCGTGGAATCCCCAGTAGTGAAAGCATGCGTCCCGCAATGGGAAAGTCTCGCGCCTCGTCGGGCAGGCCGAGCCGGAGGTTCGCCTCGACCGTGTCGTGCCCCTGATCCTGCAACTGGTACGCGCGCAGCTTGTTGACGAGGCCTATGCCGCGCCCTTCCTGCCGCAGGTACAGCACCACGCCATAGCCGCCGTCTTCCGCTTCCTGCGCGAAAGTGGCGAGCGCGGCATCGAGCTGGGGGCCGCAATCGCACTTGAGGCTGCCGAACACGTCGCCGGTCAGGCATTCGGAGTGCAGGCGCACCAGCGGCACCCGGTCCGCGTTCTGCCGCCCGATAATCAGCGCGGCATGTTCGCGCAGGTCTGCGGGAGAGCGGAAAACCGCGATCTCGGCCTGTTCGGCCGCAGCGGTCGGCAGGCGGGAGCGTGCCGCGATCCGCAGCGTCTCAGGCGCGGAGAATGCGGCAAGATCGGCGCTCGTCACATCGAGCGGTTCTTCGCACGGTGCCGGGTCGATCATGAAGGCGGGCAGCACGCCTGCGCGCCGGGCGATCTCCAGCGCGGTCGCGGGCCACTGGGCCTCGGGCAGGGCAACCGCGCGGAACGGGCCCTTCATCGGGTTGGCAAGGTCGAGCGCCGGGTCCGCCACCGCGCGTGCAAGATCGAGCGTGAAGCGTTCGCTCCCCTCGATCAGCACCGGTGCGTGGGGGACGGCGGCTTCACGCTGGTTGGCCAGCTTGAGCGTCTGCGCGCGCGCCGCGGCGATCAGCATCCGCGCGCCGCTCGCATCGGGCTCTGCCGCAGTCTCGACCGGCAGCAATACGGGCCCGCCATCCACGCGGATCGGCCAGCCATGGCGCAGGGCATCGATCGCCTGCGCCAGCGCGCGGGCGCTGCCGCCGGCGCCCTGCGCGCTCAGAGTTCGAACTCCGTCGTCAGCGGGACATGGTCCGAAGGTCGCTCCCAATTGCGCGCCTCTTCCAGAATGCGGTGCCGCGTGGCCTGCTTCGCCAGATCGGGGCTGGCCCACATGTGGTCGAGCCGGCGGCCCTTGTCGTTGGTCTGCCAGTTGGGATTGCGATAGCTCCACCAGCTGTAATACCGCTCCGGCGCGGGCACGTGCTCGCGCCCGATATCGGTCCAACCGTGTGCGTCCATGAAGCGTTGCAGCGCCTCCACTTCGATCGGCGTGTGGCTGACCACCTTGAGCAGCTGCTTGTGGCTCCACACATCGCTTTCGAGCGGGGCGATGTTGAAGTCGCCCACGATCAGCGTCGGCTGGTCGATTTTGTCGGCCCAGCGGGCCATGCGTTCGAGGAAGTCGAGCTTCTGGCCGAACTTCGCGTTCACCTCCCGGTCGGGCACGTCGCCGCCTGCGGGCACGTACACGTTCTCGATCACCATGCCCTGATGCGCGGGATCGGTCAGTTGTACGCCGATGTGGCGTGCCTCACCATTATCCTGCCAATCGTAGCGGGAGATTTCCCTGAACGGCAGGCGGCTGACCGTGGCGACGCCATGATAGCCCTTCTGCCCGTGGATCGCGATGTGATCATAGCCGAGATCGCGGAACGCCTTGGCAGGGAACTGCTCCTCGACGCACTTGATCTCCTGCAGGCACAGCACGTCGGGGGCGTGCTGGGTGAGAAACTGCTCGACCAGCGGCATGCGCAGGCGGACCGAGTTGATATTCCAGGTGGTGACAGAAACCATGGCGGCGGACTTAGGCGCGGGGTCCGGCCCCCGCAAGGCGCACGAATCACAAGCGCCAACCGGTCGCACGCTTGTCTCATTCCTCGGCGAGGGGCATGGGAACGCCGATTCGGCCATTCGTTTCAGCCATTCGCTTGAGGGAGCCTGCCATGATCCGCCATTCCGCCCGCCCGCACCGGCGCTGGGCCGCCGCCCTTGCGCTGATCGCGCTGCCGCTGGCGGCGTGCAGCTCGACCACCAATTATTACGGCGCGGACCCGGCGGTGCAGTCCGCCGCGCCTGTGGCGCAGGGCCAAGTGGCGCAGGGCCAAGTGGCGCAGGGCAAGGCGAAGAACGTGATCCTGTTCGTCGGTGACGGGATGGGCATTTCCACGATCACTGCCGCGCGCATTCTGGATGGGCAGCAAAGGGGCGAAACGGGCGAGGAAAATTCGCTCAGCTTCGAAAAGTTCGACAATGTCGCGCTGGTCAAGACCTACAACACTGACGCGCAGGTCGCTGACAGTGCGGGCACCGCGTCCGCGCTCAACACCGGCACCAAGACGCGCATCGGCGTGATCAACACCGCGCCCGACGTGCCGCGCGGCGATTGCGCTGCGGCGCAGGGCCACGGGATGGAAACGGTCGCGCAAGAGGCGCTCGAGCATGGCAAGGCGGTCGGCATCGTCAGCACCGCGCGGCTGACCCATGCGACTCCAGCGGCGGTCTACGGTCACAACCCGGATCGCAACTGGGAATCGGACGCCGACATGCCGGCCGAGCAGCAGGCGCTGGGGTGCACCGACTTCGCGCAGCAGCTGGTCGAATTCCCCTTCGACCTCGCGCTGGGCGGCGGATCGCGCAAGTTCCTGGGCACCGGTCAAGGTGGCGAACGCAAGGACGCCGGGGCCAATCTGCCCGCCGAGTGGGCCGCGCGCACGGGCGGCACCTTCGTGGCCGATACGCAGGCGATGCGCAAAGCACCGCTCGACAAGCCGGTGCTGGGGCTCTTTTCGCCCAGCCACATGACCTACCAGCTCGACCGCAAGCCGGACACGAGCGAGCCGACTTTGACCGAGATGACCGCCGAGGCCCTGCGCCGTCTGTCCGACGATCGGGCAGGTTACTACCTGATGGTCGAAGGTGGCCGGATCGATCATGGCCACCACGCGGGCAAGGCAGGCTACGCGCTGGAGGAGACGATCGAGTTCGCCCGCGCGATCCAGTACGCGGTCGACAATACCGATCCGGACGAGACGCTGATCCTTGTCACCGCCGATCACAGCCACGTGTTCACGATCGCAGGCTATCCCAAGCGGGGCAATCCGATCCTGGGCCTGGTCCATCCGCCTGCCAGCGGGGACGAGGATCATCCCGGTGCGGCCAATGACGAGGCCGTCATTGCAGACGACGGCCAGCCGTACACCACGCTCGGCTATGCCAATGGCCCGGGCGCGGTGAAGGGAGAGCGCGACGAGCCGGAGACGGGCGCGCAGGCGCAGCAGCAGTCGCTGGTTCCGCTCGGCTCCGAAACCCATGGGGGCGAGGATGTCGCGCTGTTCGCCACCGGCCCGGGATCGCAGCGGGTCCACGGCGTGATCGAGCAGAACGTGGTCGCCGATATCATGCGCAAGGCATTCGGCTGGGAAGAGTGAGTGTCTTTCGCTCGCGGTGAGTGCGCTGGCGCGCACCACCTCCGCGGCGGCGACCTACCGGTCGGCGGCCGGTCGCCCTTGCCCTCGCCTTCGGCTCGCGTCTGGACGTGATTCGCCGGGTCGGCGCGTGCCGCTGCCCACTGCCGGGTGTGGGAGGCGCAGAAAACCCCCGCGCCGGGGGCTGTGGCACGGGGGTTCCTTACGCGCGTTCGTCACGCTTGCGACAAGGCCTGTGTTTGAGGGGAACCGCGGGGCAACAGGGGGGAAACCCGCTGGTTCATCAGGCCTTGCAAGAATGAAACTAGGTCCCCCAGCCTTGCTTGCCCATGAACGTGACGGTCATTCCATCGCTCATACGGGGCATCGCTCGACGAACGGTTTACCGGGGGCGACGGGATGCGCGGCGCGGGTCCTTATAGGTGAACGTGGAGTCGCTCACCGACACGCCGTAGCGCTGATTCGCCAGCCGCACCGTGGTGCGATTGTTCTGGGCATCGAGCGAGACCCAGTTGGTCAGCTCCCACCCGCCTGGCGCACCGGCCTTGCGCACGAAGATCAGCGTGATGACGCCGTATTCGGGCTTCTTGGGATCGCGCACCTCGACCGAGAGCACGTTGGGATTGCCGGTATTGCGCAGCTTGCCGTATTTCTTGACGTCGCGATTGGGGTCCAGCAGCGCGCCCAGCGGCGAATTGCTGATCGGCCAGCGCTGCACCTGGTTGACCTCGTAATCGACCATGGTCAGCGATTTGCCGTTGGACACGATCAGCAGCGGCACGTCCTTCGAATATTCGAAGCGAATCTTGCCCGGCCGCTTGAGCGTCATGGTCCCGCGAACGGTCTGGCCGCTGCGGTCGGTCTGGGTGAAGCTGGCGCGCATGGTCTCGATGCCGCGCAGCGCCGCGACCGCATCGTCCAGCGTACCGCCCGCCTGCGCAAGCGCAGGGGCGGGCAGGGCGATGGTCGCTGCGGTGATCGGCGCACCGGCAATCAGGGCAATGCTGGCAAGCCCGGCGAGCGGGCGGCGAAGTGCTTTGTAAGTGGTCGTCATGACGGCCTCCGTAATGGTTTCGGAGTGAACCGTGCGTGAGCGTGCCGGTTCCGCCATTGTCAGACGAATCGGCACCGGAGAAGCCGTCGGCGGCTTCCCGACCCTTACTTGATCTTCGCTTCCTTGAACTCGACGTGCTTGCGCACGACGGGATCGTACTTGCGGAAGGTCATCTTCTCGGTGATGTTCCGCGGGTTCTTCTTGGTCACGTAATAGAAGCCGGTGTCCGCGGTCGACACGAGCTTGATCTTGACGGTCGTCGGCTTCGCCATAACTCAATCCTGCCAGTTCAAAGGCCCGGCCATCGGTGGTTTGCCCCAGAGGAGCGTCACGATGTGCATCGGGTGAAAAAACAACAGGCGGCGCACGCGGCACCGCCCGATCGCACGCGCTATTGGCCGCGAGACCCGGAAAAGTCAAGCAAGCAGTCGCACTACCAGTCGCTGCGGCTGGGCTTCCCGCGATTGGCCTTGACCGCGCCGCGCGCCTTCTTCTGCTTGAGCCGCTGGGTCTTGCCCACCCGGTTGAGCCGGGTCTTGGCCCTTTGTTTGGGCCGGCGATGCGCCTCGCGCAGCAGATCCTCCAGCTTTTCGCGCGCCAGCGCCCGATTCGCTTCCTGCGTGCGGTGCTCTCGCGCGACGATCAGGATGTCGCCCGAATCGGTCAGCCGGCTGCCCGCAACTTCGCCCAGCCGCCGGAACGCGAAGGGCGAGAGGCGCAGCTTGTAGGCGTTGACCCGCAGCTGCACCTCGGTGGCGACCTTGTTGGCGTTCTGCCCGCCCGGTCCGGAGCCTGCGACGAAGCGTTCCTCCGCCAGCGCATGCGCGCGAGAGATCAGATCGTCAGGGAGCATCCGGCCCTTCGCCGCCGAAGCCGAGCGCTTGGAAATCCGCCGGGAGCGGGCTGGTCGCGGCGATATCCGTCTTGCCCTCGCGCTCAACCGTCAGCGCGCTGGCATGGAGCATGGTGCGCGGCGCGCCCTGCTTCGTGCCGTAGACCGGGTCGCCGACCAGCGCGATGCCGATCCCGCTTGCCGCGTGGACGCGAATCTGGTGCGTGCGCCCGGTCGCGGGGCGAAACTCGACCAGCGCGCGGCCCTCGTGCGTCGCGACCACCCGCCACGCGGTGACCGAAGGCTTGCCCTTCTTCGCCGGGATCATCCGCCAGCCCTTTTCCGCGCTGCTGATCTTGGACAGCGCGAGTTCGACCACGCCCTCTTCCTGCGCAGGAATTCCCGCAAGGATGCCGTGATAGACCTTGGTCACCTGCTGCGCCTCGAACGCGGCGGAAAAGCGTTTATGCGCCTTGGGATTGCGCGCGAGCAGCAGGCAGCCGCTGGTATCCGTGTCGAGCCGGTGGACCGCGCTCGGCGGGCGCTGGAAGCCCAGTTTGAGCTGCTCCAGATAATCGTCGAGGCACGGCCCGCCCTTGCGCGGGCGGTCGATCGACAGGCCTGCGGGCTTGTCGATCACCAATGCCTCGCCGTCTTCGTAGAGGATCGGGATGGTCGTATCGGTCATGTGAAATCGGGGCTTTTTATATGAGTCTTGAGCGCATCAACCCGCGCACGGCGTTGCCGATCCAGAACCCGTGTCCGAGGTCGTCCAGCGTGAGTTCGGCCTCAATTGCGCGGCCTTCGGTGATCAGCGAATCGCGCAGCACGCCGGGCAGCAGGCCGAGCGCGAGCGGCGGGGTTGCCAGCACGCCGTCGCGCTCGACGAACACGCTGGTCCAGCTGCCTTCGGTGACCAGCCCGTCGTCGCGCACCAGCAGCGCCTCGTGCGCGTCCAGACCTCGCGCGGCAGCCAGCGCATCGGCGTAGAACCCGCGGTCGGTGGTCTTGTGGCGCAGGCGCCAGTCGCCGGGATCGACCGGCAGGGGGAGGGCGATGCAGTCGAGCGGCTCGCTCGGCGTGACGGGCAGCGGCGACACCTCGATCGCGGTCGTACCGGAACGCGCGCAGACCAGCCGCACGCGCGCCGGATCGGCGAGGTCGAAGCACAGCGCCTGAATCTGGTTGCGCGCGGCGTGCCGATCGAACGCGAAGCCCAGCTCGCTCGCGCTGGCGGAAATCCGCGCCAGATGCCCTTCGAGCAGGGGCACGCCCTCTTCGGGGTCGAACCGCATCGTCTCGATCAGGTCGAAGGCGGGCGCGCGCGATTCGGGACTGCTGGCGCGCGCGAAGCCCGCCTTGATCTGCGCTTCGCGCCATTCGCCCAGCGAATCGCTGTCCGCGACGATCCCTGCGCCCACGCCCAGCACGGCGGTGCCGTGGCCATTCTCGGTCGGGGTGAGGCGCAGCGTGCGGATCGCGACGTTGAAGCTGGCGCTGCCATCGGCATCGAACGCGCCGATCGCGCCGCAATAGGGCCCGCGCGCATCGCGCTCCAGCCGGTCGATGATCTCCATCGCGCGGATCTTCGGCGCGCCCGTGATCGATCCGCTGGGGAACAGCGCCGCGACGATCTGCGCAAGGCCCGTGCCCGGCTTCATCTGCGCATGCACCGTGCTGACCATCTGGTGCACGGTGGGGAAGCTCTCGACCTTGAACGGCTCGTCGACCCGCACCGACCCGGGCACGGCGATGCGCGAGAGATCGTTGCGCATCAGATCGACGATCATCAGGTTTTCGGCGCGGTCCTTCTCCGAGTCGGCCAGCTCCTGCGCCGCTGCCCGGTCGGCCTGCGCATCCGCGTGCCGGGGGCGGGTGCCCTTCATCGGGCGCGCGGTCAGGCCGCCATCGGCCAGTTCGAAGAACAATTCGGGGGAGAGGCTGACCACCGCGTGGCTGCCATCCCACACGACGCCGCCGTGCCCTGCGCTGGAGGCCTTGCGCAGGCTCGCATAGAGCGCCAGCGGATCGCCGCGGAATGCGCCGGTCAGCGGCAGGGTGAGGTTCGCCTGATAGATGTCGCCCGCCGCGATATTCTCCTGCAACGCGGCGAAGCGTTCCTGCCATTCGCCGGGAGAGATTGCCGGGTCGAGCGGGCCCAGCGTAGCGGGGCCGGGCGCGCTCTGGGCCAGCCAGTCCCCGACCGCGTCCGCCGCGATTCTCTGCTCGGCATCGAACAGCCCCAGCCACACGAGCGGCCCAGCCGCGCCCGTGCGCGCATCGGCCATAGGATGCAGCTTCGGCTCCAACGCCAGCCCCGCCTCGTAGGCGAGGTAGCCTGCCAGCGTGCCGCCGCGTGTCCCTTGCGCGGCCTGTGCCGCGGCCAGCGTTTGTTCGACCTCGTCCGGGCGCAGCGCGCGGAACACCTCGACCGGTCTTTCGAACAGGCGTGCGCCGCCATCATGCGCAGGCCGCGCATCGTCGAGCAGGATGAAGGGGTCCGCCGTTGCCATTCGTGATCCGCTCTATCGAAGCGTCCGCGAATTGGAACCACCTTGACGCTTCGCAGGTGCCCCGCGAAGACCGTCGAACGATTGTGAGAGAAGGGTGTCGGCGGCGTGAGCACGATTTTTCTGGGGCGCAACCAGGATGGCGAGGCGCAGGAGCTGCGGCTCGACCGCGCCAACCGCCACGGCCTGATCGCGGGCGCGACCGGTACGGGCAAGACGGTGACCTTGCAGGGCCTCGCCGAAAGCTTTTCCGCCGCCGGAGTCCCGGTGTTCGTTGCCGATGTGAAGGGCGATCTCGCGGGGCTCGCGGTGCCGGGTTCGGCCAAGTTCAAGCATGCCGACAAGCTGGAAGGCCGCGCGGCCGAGCTGGGGATGGACGATTATGCCTATGCCGATTTCCCGGTGATCTTCTGGGACCTGTTCGGTGAACAGGGCCATCCGGTGCGCACCACCGTCTCCGAAATGGGCCCGCTGCTGCTCGCGCGCCTGCTCGACCTGAACGAGACCCAGGAGGGCGTGCTCCAGATCGTCTTCCGCCATGCCGACGATAACGGCCTGCTGCTGCTCGATTTCGAGGATCTGCGCAGCCTGCTCGCGTGGGCGGCGGACCATACGGACGAAGTCTCGGGCGAATATGGCCGCGTCACCAAGGCCTCCATCGGCGCGATCCAGCGCGCGCTGCTGACTTTCGAGAGCGAGGGGGCGGATAAGTTCTTCGGCGAGCCTGCGCTGGAGGTGGACGACCTCTTCCGCGTCGATGCCGCCGGGCGCGGGTTCATCAGCATCCTCGCCGCAGACAAGCTGATGCGCAGCCCCAAGCTTTACGCGACCTACCTGTTCTGGCTGCTCGCCGAACTGTTCGAGACGCTGCCCGAGGTGGGCGACCCGGAAAAGCCCAAGCTGGTGTTCTTCTTTGACGAGGCGCACCTGCTGTTCGACGACACGCCCAAGGCGTTTCAGGATACGATCGAGACGGTTGTGCGCCTGATCCGATCGAAAGGCGTGGGCGTGTTCTTCGTCACCCAGAACCCGATCGACATTCCCGACGATGTTGCGGGGCAGATCGGCAACCGCGTGCAACACGCGCTGCGCGCCTTCACCCCGCGCGACCAGAAGGCGATCAAGGCCGCGGCGCAGACCTTCCGGATCAATCCCGAGCTCGACGTCGCGACCGCGATCACCGAGCTGAAAACGGGCGAGGCGCTGGTCTCCACGCTGGGCGAGGATGGCGCGCCGTCCGTAGTCCAGCGCACGCTGATCAAGCCGCCGCAAAGCCGCCTTGGCCCGCTATCGACGGGCGAGCGTGCGGTGATCCTCGGCGCGAGCCCGCTGGCGGGCAAGTACGATATGCCGGTCGACCGCGAAAGCGCGGCGGAAGTGATCGCGCAGAAGATGGTCGATGCCGCCGCAACCGCTGCCGAGGTCGAGGAAAAGGGCGAAGCCGAGGTCCGCAAGCGGGAGCGCAAGAGCACCAGCATCTGGGGCAAGGCAATCTCGCGCGGCACCAAGGTCGCGGCTGGCTCTGCCGCCGGAATGGCCGCGCGCACCGTGCTGGGCAAGAAATCGCGCGCCAATCCGATGGCCTCGGGTGTTACCTCGGCTGCGGGTTCGATCGCGACCGATCTAGCGGGACCGGTGGTCGGCAGCTTCGTGCGCAACCTCGTCGGCGGGTTGATGCGTTAGGCCCCGTAATACCTAACTAAGCGGCAGCCGCATCTCGGCGCGCAGGCCGCCCTGCGTGCGGTTGGCGAGCCGCAGCTCTCCGCCATGTTCGGCAAGGATCGCGCGGGTCAGCGTGAGGCCGAGCCCGGCACCGCCGGTCCCGCGATTGCGACTCGCCTCGCCCCGCCTGAAAGGCTCGAGCATCGCGGCCATGTCTTCCGGCGGGATGCCCGGGCCTTCGTCCTCCACCGCGATCACCGCAGCACTGCCCTCGCGGGTGAGCGAGACCTGCGCGGTGCCGCCGTAGCGCAGCGCATTCTCGATCAGGTTGCGAAGCGCGCGCCGCAGCCAGGTGACCTGCACCGGGGCGACGATCCGATCGGTGTGCGCGATGGCGACGGGCCGGTCCATGTCCTCGAACTCCTCGACCACGCTTTCGACCAGCGCGGCGAGCTGGGTCGCCTCAGGCGGGTCTTTCGCGCGTCCGATCCGCGCGAGCGAGAGGATATCGTCGAGCGAGCGGCGCAGATCCTCGATCGTCTCGGCCATCCGCGTGCGCTGGGTTTCGTCCGTAACCGATTCGATCCGCACCCGCAGAGCGGCGAGCGGCGTCTTGAGATCGTGCCCGATCGCGCCGAGCATCACATCCTTCTCGTTCAGCAGCGCGGCAATCCGGCTTTCGAGCAGGTTGTGCGCCGCGATCAGCCGGCTGACATCCTCCGGCCCACGTTCTGGGAGCGGTTCGCGTGCCTCGTGCGTGCGCGCGAAGCTCTCGACCCGCTCGGTCAGGCGGGCGAGCGGGCGGGTGATCCGGCGCAGCACCAGATAGGTCGCGGCGAGCAGCACCAGAAACAGCAGCACGGTCTGCGCCGCGATCAGCCACAGCACGCCCGCCTCCACCGGGGGGCGCAGCGCGCGCGCGACGATCCAGCGACTCTCGCCCGGCATGCGCAGCGCGGCGACCATCACCTCGCGCTCGCTCAGGCCATCGCGCCAGCGGGCGCGGAAGCGCGGGAATTCGTCCGCAAGCGAGGCGAGCAGCGTATCTTGTGCAACGGGGCGGATAGTGACCACGAGCGTCTCCGCAGCGACGCCCTGCCGTGCCAGTATCTCGCGCAGCTGCGCCTCCTCGCCCGCTGCGCACCGCTCCCCGGGCAGCAGTGGTGAAGCATCGGCAATCATGCCGGAGAGGCGCGGAGGAAGGCCGCGTCGCCGCTCGCCCCTGCCGCGCCCGATATCGATCCGTCCCTCAGGCTCTGCGCGCCGCAGCGCGCGGCGGATGTCGCGCGGCGAATCGGTTTCGCGGTTGACCATCCGCAGCAGGTGGAACGCGGCGGCATTGACGGTCGCCGCATCGCGCCGATCCTGCGCCGCGCGGTACAGTAGCAGGCCCGAAACCGCCTGCCCGATAAGCAGGGTGACCGCGATCGCAAGCAGGCTCTGGCCCAACAGGCTTTTCGGGAAGACGCGTGCCAATGGTTTCAGCCCGGCACCCGGGTGACATCGGCGGCGAAGCGATAGCCCCCGCCGCGCACGGTCTGGATGAAATGCGGCTGTTTGCTGTCGTCCTCGATCTTGCGGCGGAGGCGCGAAACTTGGTTGTCGACCGCGCGGTCGAACAGATGCGCCTCGCGCCCCTGCACCATGTCGAGCAGGCGATCACGATCGAGCACCGCGCGCGGGTGATCGAGAAAGGCGCGCAGCATGCGGAACTCGGCGGTCGAGATCGGGATCACCGCGCCGTCCGGATCGGTCAGTCGCTGCTTGAGCGGATCGAGCCGCCAGCCCTCGAACAGGTAATGCGCGTCCTCGCCCTCGTCCCCGGCAGCGGTGCGGCCCGCGCGGCGCAGGACCGAGCGAATCCGCGCGACCAGCTCGCGCGGCTCGAAGGGCTTGGTCACGTAATCGTCCGCGCCGATTTCCAGCCCGACGATCCGGTCGGTCGCCTCGCCCATCGCGGTTAGCAGGATGGTGGGCAGGTTCTGCGTTTCGATCAGGTGGCGGGTCAGCGAGAGGCCGTCCTCGCCCGGCATCATGATATCGACCAGCGCGAGGTCGGCCTTCTTCTCGCGCAAAATGCTGCGCGCGCTCGCTGCGCTGTCCGCCTCAAGCACCACGAACCCCTGACCGACGAGATAGTCGACCAGGGGTTCGCGCAAGGTGCGCTCGTCATCGACGAGCAGGATGGTGACGGCCGTGTCGGCTGCGTGCGCGGCCATCGTCATCGGGTTACTGGCCTGCACGCTCGGCACGGCGCGCTTCGCGGCGCTCGGCCATCTGGGCGCGCATCGCTTCACGCGCGGCCTTGCGTTCGGCCTGGGTCACGGTGCCGTCGCTGTTCGCATCGGCGCGGTCGAACCGGGCCAGCGCATGGGCCTGGAACTCCTGCAGCGTCAGGCGACCATCGCCATTGGTGTCGGCCTTGGCCATCATGCCGCCGCCGCGATGCCAGCCGCGCATCCCGCGATGATGCTTGCCACGCCCGCGACGTTCACCCGCATCGGCGCTCTGTCCGCGTTCGGCCATCCGCTGGGCGCGCCGTTCCTGGCGAGCTTCGCGGGCAGAATCGCGTTCGGCCTTGCTGATCGCGCCGTTGCCGTCGGTATCGAGGCGCGCGATCCGCTGTTCGCGGCGCAGCTCATGGTCGGCGAGATCGAGCACGCCGTCCTTGTTCAGGTCCATCTTCTGGAAGCGCTCGGCGGCTTTCTGGGAGACTTCGGCGCGGGTCATCGGGCCGGGGCTGCGGTCGCCGGGTTGGGCCAGCGCGGCGGTGCCCGCCAGCAGCGAAATGCCTGCGAGGGCGAGAATGGGGGTTTTCATCGGGGGTGCTCCTGTTGGTGGAAGAGCTGCGAGACGGGCAGGGGGTTGGGGAGATCGAAAACCCGCCTCGCAGCTCATGACACCTCTTCTACCCGCGCATTGTCGCGCGGGTTTGCCACGAACCGGCGTCTTTGTAACGGATTGTCGCAGGATCGGTGCCCCGTTCACCCGGGTGCAATGGAGCGGGGCGGGAGCCCGGGTCTCGCAGGGCATTCAGCGCGGGCGGTGCTGCGTGCCCTCGCCAGCGGTGATGAACAGTGCGGTCGCTTCCGCCTCGACATCGGCGGTGTGCCACACGCCCGGCGGGTTGATCGCATAGTCGCCGGGGCCGAGCGTCACTTGCTCCACACGCCCGTCGGGATGTTCCTGCGTGAGCGTGATCGAACCTGCGGTGCACACCACGAGTTCGTCGCCTTTCGGATGCATTTCCCAGCTGTCCCAGCTTTCGGAAAAGCTGTGCAGCGAGACCAGCCGCCCTTCGGCGCCGTCGCTCGCATTGCGCTGTCCGTAATCCTCGTACCAGTCCATGCCGGTAAAGGCCGGCTGCGCCACCGCGGTCGCGCCGAGGCCGAGGTGGACCGGGTGTTCGGCCAGCCTGCGCGCCCTAGCCATCGGCGGGTGACATGCAGAAGGCGTTGAGCTTGTTGCCGTCGCGGTCGCGGAAATAGGCGGCGTAGAACACCAGTCCGTTCTCGTCCGCATCGCCGCGCGGGCCGGGTGCGCCCTCGTCGGTGCCGCCATTGGCCAGCGCGATCTCGTGCAGGCGGCGGACCTGTTCCTTATCCTTCGCCTCGAAGGCGACCATCGTGCCGTTGCCGACGGTCGCCGTGTTGCCGTCGTAGGGCTTGGTCAGCGCCACGCCTGCTGCGCCGCCCGGCTCGCCCCACGCGATGAAGCTGTCGAAGTCCATCATCCGCCCCACGCCCATCTCCTTCGCGATGGCATCGTAGAAGGGCGCATTGCCCTGCAGGTCGTTGGTGCCCAGCGTGACGTAACCGATCATCGTCCTGTCTCCCGAGTAGCGACCCTCAGAGTTGGAACATTACAAGAACAAATGCCGATTCGCAAGCCGGCTTCAGAGCGGCTGGGTGTGCCGCTCCAGCCAGTCGGCCGCCCGCTCGTCGCCGGTCTCGGCGACGCGCTGCTTGAGAATTTCGCGGCAGCAGGCGTGGTAGTGGTCGACCCAGTCGCGTTCTTCGGGAGTCAGCAGGTCGATGTCGATCAGCGCGCGGTCGATTGGCACCCAGGTCAGGTTCTCGAACCCGAACCACGTGCCCTCGTCCGCGTTCTCGATCGCGCGCTCCTCGATCAGGACGAGGTTCTCGATCCGGATGCCGTACTCGCCCGCCTTGTAGTAGCCCGGCTCGTTCGAGCAGATCATGCCCGCGGCGAGGGGTTCCATCGTGCCGCCCTGCGATCCGGTGGTCTTGGCGATCCGCTGCGGGCCTTCGTGCACGCCGAGCGCGCTGCCGACGCCGTGGCCGGTGCCGTGCGCATAGTCGCAGCCCGCTTCCCACAGATGCATGCGCGCCAGCGTATCGAGCTGGCCGCCGGTGGTGCCTTCGGGGAAGACCGCGCGCGCGATGGAGATATGGCCCTTGAGCACGCGGGTGAAGCGGTCCTTCATTTCCGCGCTCGGCTCGGCCTTGCCGTCGGCGCTGCCGACCCACACGGTGCGGGTGATGTCGGTCGTCCCCGCGCGCTCGTCGCCGATATACTGGCCGCCCGAATCGCACAGGAAGATGCTGCCCGGAGGGATGGTGATGTTGCTGTCCTCGTCCACCTTGTAGTGCGGCAGCGCGGCGTGGCCTGCGGCGGCCGAAATGGTGTCGAACGAGGTGTCCTTCAGCCCGCCGTCCACGCTGCGGAATTCGAGCAGCTTGGCTGCCGCCGTCAGTTCGTCGACCTCGCCCGAAGGCGCTTCGGCCTCGATCCAGGCGAGGAAGCGGGAGACTGCCGCACCGTCGCGCGCCTGCGCATCGCGATGGCCGTCGATCTCGGCCTCGTTCTTGATCGCGCGCGGCAAAATGGTGGGATCGCGCGTCTCGACCACCTTCGCGCCGCCCTCTTCGAGCGCCTGCGCGATCGCTGCCACGCCATATTCGGGATCAAGCGCGATCCGCTTGCCTTCGAACGAACCCAGCGCGCTCTCGAACTCGCTGCGTGGACGGATGGTCACCGCATTGCCGAGGTGCTGCTTGAGCTCGGGCCCGACCTTGTTCTCGTCGATGAAGAGCTGCGCCGTGCCGTCCTGCTGAACGAGCGCGAAGGCCATGGTCACCGGCGTGTGCGCGATGTCGCCGCCGCGGATGTTGAACGCCCAGCCGACCGAATCGAGCGCGCTCAGCACCACGCCGTCGAGCTTTTCCTCGCCCAGCCAGTCGGCGATCGCGGCACGCTTTTCCTGCGCATTGCGGCCGGCATGCGTGTCCGTATGCACGCGCGCCTCGGCATCGCTTTGCGCGGGTTGGTCCTGCCACACGGCGTCGATCGGGTTGCCGTCGACCGGGACCAGCTTCGCGCCGACCTTCTCCAGCGCAGCGCTGGTCGAGCGGACCCAGCCCGGCGTCGCGAGCCATGCGTCGTAGCCGATCTTCGCGCCTTCACCGGCATTCTCGGCGAGCCAGTTCGCCGGATTGTCCTTGGGCACGCCGCGATATTCGAACAGGCGTTCTTCCACCTGGTCGCGCACCTGAACGGTGTAGCGCCCGTCGACGAAGATCGCCGCCTTGTCGAGGAGGACCGCCGCGCTGCCAGCGGAGCCGCCGAAGCCGGTCAGCCAGCGCAGTCGCTGCGCATCCTCGCCGACATATTCGCTCATGTGCGCATCGGCGATCGGCACGAAGAATCCGTCCAGACCCCGCCGCTTGAGTTCCTCGCGCAGGGCGGAGAGTCGGGCTTCGTGGGTCTGCATCAGCATTTTGTCGATCCTGTGGTTCTAGTGTCTGGCTCTGCCCCCGATCTGGGGTCATACCCCAGCAACGCAAGGCTTTCAAAGCCGTGAGCCATCGCGCACAGGGGGACCGACATCAATGAGCAAGCTTTTCACCGCCGCAATCGCCTTGACCGCGCTCTCCCTGCCGGTCGGCGCAGTGGCGCAATCCAACGGAGCCGACACCAGCGTGAGCGATAATTCGAGCGAACAGGCGCCGACCTCTCCCCCCGTTGCGGAGCGGCGCGATTACAGTTTTACCACCCACGGGATCACCCTCACCGATCCCTATCACTGGCTGAAGGACCCGTCCTACCCCACCGTCGATGACGAGGACGTGCTTGCCTACGTGAAGGCGGAGAATGCGTGGTTCGAGGCGCAGATGGCCCCGCATCAGGCGCTGGTGGATGAGCTGTTCGAGGAGATGAAGGGCCGCATCAAGGAAGACGATTCCACGGTGCCGCAGAAGGATGGCGACTGGCTCTACTGGTCCGAATTCGAAGAGGGCAAGGAATACCGCCTGCACTACCGCAAGCCGGTTGGCGGAGGCGAAGCACAGCTGCTGCTGGACGAGAACCAGCTGGCGGAAGGCAAGGACTATTTCCGTCTCGGCTCGTTCTCGATCAGCAAGGATGCGCGCTTCCTTGCCTATTCCGCCGACGACAATGGGTCCGAACGCTACACCGCGCGGATCAAGGATCTCGCGACGGGTGAACTGCTGCCCGACGAGCTGACCAACCTGCGCGGCGGTCTGACCTGGGTCGCGAACGACAGCGCGCTCGTCTACGGCCCGTCGACCGAAGAATGGCGCACGCTGGAGGCCAAGCTCCATGTGATCGGCACGCCGGTTGCGAGCGATGTGACGCTCTACAAGGAAGCCGATGAAAGCTTCAGTGTCGGCACCGGGCTGAGCGCGCAGGAAGACTGGCTGGTCATCGCGACCGGCGACAACGAGACGAGCGAAATCCGCCTGGTCAGCGCCGACAATCCGACCGGCGGACAAATCCTGGTCAGACCGCGCCAGAAGGGCGTGGAGTACGACGTCGACGTGCGCGACGGCACGCTGTTCGTCCACACCAACGATAATCACATCAACTTTCGCCTCGCGACCGCCACGCTCGCAGCGCCAAGCGAGTGGACCACGCTGATCGAAGGCTCGGACGATTTCTACCTGACCGATTTCGAGCTGTTCAAGGATTTCTACGTCACCGAAGGGCGGCTCGCCGGGCTCGATCAGATCCAGCTGCGCGCCTACGACGACGCGGACGACATGACCCCAATTCGCTTCCCCGAGGCGAGCTTCGTCGCGGGTCTGTCGAACAATCCCGAATACGACGTGCAGAAGCTGCGCCTGTCGTACCAGAGCATGGTCACGCCCGGTTCGGTCTACGACTACGATGTGAAGACCGGTGCACTCGAACTGCTCAAGCAGCAGGAAATCCCGAGCGGCTACGACGCAACGCTCTACAAGACCGAGCGGCTCACGATCACCGCGCGCGACGGCACGCAGGTGCCGGTCAGCGTGGTGATGCGCAAGGACAGGCCGATGGGCGGCCCGCTGCACCTGTATGCCTATGGCGCCTATGGTTATGCGGTGCCGCCGGGCTTCTCGACCAGCCGCCTCAGCCTGGTCGATCGCGGCATGGCCTACGCCATCGCGCATATCCGCGGCGGTGACGATCTGGGCCGCCGCTGGTACCTGCAGGGCAAGCTGAACGAGCGGACCAACACGTTCGAAGACTTCGTCGACGTGGCCAAGGGCCTGATCGACGCGGGCTACACCGAAAAGGGCAAGATCAGCGCCAGCGGCGGCAGCGCCGGGGGCGAGCTGATGGGCGTGGTGGTAAACACCGATCCCGACCTGTGGGGCGCGGTGGTCGCCGATGTGCCCTTCGTCGACGTGCTCAACACCATGCTCGACAAGGATCTGCCGCTCACGCCCGGCGAATGGCCCGAATGGGGCAACCCGATCGAGAGCAAGCAGGCATTTGCCTACATGCTCAGCTACAGCCCCTACGATCAGGTGGTGGCGCAGGATTACCCGCCGCTCATGGTCACCGCCGGCCTCAACGATCCGCGCGTCACCTACTGGGAGCCCGCCAAGTGGGTCGCCAAGCTGCGCGCGACCAAGACCGATACCAACGCGCTGCTGCTCAAGACCAACATGGGCGCAGGACACGGCGGCAAGTCCGGCCGCTTCGCCTCGCTGTACGAAACGGCGGAGGAATTCGCCTTCATCCTGACGCAGATGGGCGTGGTCGAGGGCGAGTAACATGACGCGGCTGCTGGTTGTCGTCGGCGCGCTGATCGCGCTGCTGTTTCCTGCCGTCAGCTCTGCGCAGGAGGTGTCCGACGAAGCGCCCGTGCGCGTCGAGGTGCTGCACGACGCGGACGGCTGGAGTGCGACGTTCCATTTCCCGCGCGATGCGCAGGGCTGGGCCTTCCCCCGCTCCAACCGCGCGCGGCGGCAGGACACGGGCTGGCGCGAGTTGAGCTGGACGGTCGCGACCGACGGCGTCTCGCTCCAGCGGATCGACGAGACCGACGTGCTGCTGGCCGATGATGGCGGGGCGCTGCCGCAAGAGGTGACCGTGCGCTTCGTGCCCTTCGCCGACGATCTGATGGCCGATTACGACCCCGCGCTGCAGTTCACCGACGGCACGCTGGCGCTGTTTACCGGCCACTTTTCGGTCATGCCGTGGCTGCGCGATACGCAGGAGATGGCCGAAGACGGGCCGGTCGTGGAGATGATCTTCCGCGATGCGGATGGCCCGCTGCTTTACCAGGGCCTGCCCTACGACAGCGCGACCACGCGCGACGATTCCACCTACGTGGTCTTCGGCGATCCGCAGCCGATCAGCACCGATCACCTGACCGCAATCATCGACCCGCAGACGCCCGCCTGGCTGCGCCGCGAGATGCTCGACTTCCTGCCGCAGACCTTCGCGATCTATGCCGACCGGCTGGGCGAGCGGGCGGGCGGCGGCAAGCCCATGGTGCTGTCCAGCTGGGCAGGGCCGACCCCCGAGCTGTACAGCCAGGGCGGCAGCGTGCTTCCGGGCCTGCTGACCGTACGGCTGGAGGGCGAGGGGCTGGTCAATGAGAGCACGCAGGCCCTGCAGGGGATGCGCTGGTTCATCGCCCACGAAGGCGCGCATTTCTGGCTCGGCCAGACGGTCGGATACGAAACCGACGCTGATGCCTGGATCATGGAGGGCGGTGCGGACCTGCTCGCCTTCCGGCTGATCGAGCGGATCGACCCCGATTACGACGCCGGCACGACGCTCGCGAACAAATGGCAGACCTGCCTCGCGCTGTCGGTCGACAAGCCGCTGGCCGGAGCGAGTGAGCGCCGCGATTACGACGCCAATTACGCCTGCGGCACAGTGCTCGGCATGATCGCCGAAGGCGCGGCGCAGAAGAATGGCGGGCGCGATTTCTTCGATTTCATCGCCGCACTGGTCGCCGCCAACCGCGAGGATGCGGGCGGCGACGGTGTCGTCTCGGTCGACGACTGGCTCGGCCAGCTGGTCGCGGAGAGTGGCGATGAGGAGCTGGCGGCGCAGGTGAAGGCCTTCGTCTATCAGGGCACCGAGGATCCGCAGGGCGATCTGTGCGCAATGCTCGCCCGCGTGGACCGCGCAGATCCGGGATGCGCGGCGGTGGCCCACTGAGCGGTGGATCGGCGCGCGCCGCGCTTCTATGGGACCGGCTGAGACCAGAACCCTCCAGCCTCAGCGAGCCCCTCATGACCCAGCGCACCACGCCCATCCGCAACGTCGTCTTCGATGTTGGCAACGTGATCGTCCGGTGGGAGCCGCAGACGATCGTCGAGCTCGCCTTCGGTCACGATCTGCCCGCCGGGATCACCAGCCAGGACCTGTTCGGCGGCGACATCTTCCGCGCGCTCAACCGCGGCGCGATGAGCCTGACCGAGACGCAGCGCATGTTCGGTGAACGCCACGGCTTCGACCGCAAGACCTGCGACCGGCTGGTCTCCGCGCTGTTCGAAAGCCTCGTGCTGATCGAGGAGACACCCAGGCTGATGCGCCGCCTCAAGGCGAGCGGCTACGGCATCTACGCGATCACCGACAATGTGCACGAAATCGTCGCCTACCTGCGCGGGCGCTACGACTTCTGGCCGCTGTTCGATGGCGCATGCGTTTCCGCCGATCACTCCACGCTCAAACCCGATCCGCGCATGTATACCTGGCTGACCGAGACCTACGATCTGGTGCCGGAGGAATGCGTGTTCTTCGACGACCTGCCCAAGAACGTGGCAGGCGCGAAGGCGGTGGGGATGGAAAGCTTCGTGTTCACCACCACCGCGCAGGCGGAAGCGGACCTGCGCAGCATCGGCGTCGACCCGGACGCCAGGCTGGAGGCCGCATGAGGAGGATGGCGTGAGCGACGAGACTTCCGAAAATAGCTGGGCCTTCGAGCGCGACTACACCGCCGCGCCTGAGCACATCGACGAACTCGGCCATGTGAACAATGCCGAGTGGGTCCGCTGGATTCAGGACATCGCGGTGTCGCACTGGCACGCGGTCGCGCCCGACGAACACCGCGAGAAATACATCTGGGTCGTGACCCGACACGAGATCGATTATCGCGGCAACATCCGCGAAGGCGAGGTCGCGCACGGCAGCACCCGCGTTTCGGGCAAACCGCGCGGCGCGCAGTTCGACCGCGAGGTGCAGTTCGTGGACGATGCAGGCAAGGTGCTCGTCTCCGCGCTCACCCGCTGGGCGATGCTCGATGCCCAAACCTTGCGTCCCGCGCGCGTTACCGCGGAAATCGCGGCGCCGTTCATGGCGGGTCGCTGATTCATCCCCTGCGCTCGACTCGGTTGAATTGAGGCGCATGCGTTTCGGGATTGCGCGGCACCTGTGAACCGCAATCCATTGCCTCACCGTTCCGCAAGGCTATCACGGTCGCATGATCGACACCCGCGCGTTTCCCGCGCTGAGCGCGCTTGGAATTTTCGCGATCTACGCGATCACGATGACGATCGCGGCGGGCCTAGACGCCCGACACCTCTATTCCGCAGCGGTCAATGTCGCGGCGCTGTTTGCCTGCTTCGCCATCGCGTCGGCGATACTCGACGCTCTTGCACCCGCGCGGCGACAACTGGCGGTGCGCATGGTGGCACACGTGATCCTCGCGATCCTGTTCACCTTCGGCTGGTACGCCCTCGTCCTCGCCGGATTTGCGATCGGCGGCGGCTGGCTCAGAGACGGCGTGGCGGCGCGGGCCTTTACCGAGAACACGATGGTCTGGCAGCTCCATTACGGCGCGATGATGTATGGGATGCTGATCCTGTATCGCGCGTGGAGGGCGGAACGCGATGCGCGATCGATCGCGTCGCGTTCGCCCGATTCGGAGTCCGACGCCGAGGCCGAGCACCTCCTCCTGCGTCAGGGCAACGAGATGGTCCGCATTTCGCCCGACGAGATCGTCAGGATATCCGGCGCGGGCGATTATGCGGAGATCGTGACGCGAAGCGCGCGCTTCATGTCCACCAAGTCGCTCGACCATTTCGAAGAGACTCTTTCGCCCGAACTCCTTCGCGTCCACCGCTCGCATCTCGTCCGCCTCGGTGCGATCGAACGGACCGAGCCGGCGGGCAACGGGCGTCTGCAAATCCATCTTGCGAATCGGGATACGGTGACCACCAGCCGTGACGGGGGCAAGCGTCTGCGCGCACTGGTGCGTTAGGATCGTTCACCGGCGGCCAGGGTCTCTTCACGGAAAAATGGGAAGATTGCGGGCCGCAAGGGGCAGGGATGGGGGGTGAACAAATTCATTCCCGGAACCGCAGGTTCGCTGCTCGTCCTCCTCGGCGCATCCCTCATGTCGGCGGGCTGCGCCACGCCGTCTCCACCCGGTGGAGTTCCTGTCGGCGAAGTCGATGCCGGGATGCGCGCCCAGCGAGAGGCCCTCGAACGCGTCCTTGCCGAGCATCGCCCGCAGGCGGCCGCGATCGGCATCATCAAAGACGGCCATCTCTATCGCGAATACTATTTCGGGCAGGAGCGCGAAGGGGTTGCCGTGAATGCGGCCAGCCGGTTCGAGGTCGCCTCGGTCTCCAAGATGATCGCCTCAGAAACCTTCCTGCGGATGGTCGCGGCCGGCGACGCATCGCTCGACATGAAGCTCGCCGATTACTGGACCGACCCCGATCTTGCCGGAGACCCCCGGCTCCAGATGCTCACCGCCCGCCATGTGCTGACCCACAAGACGGGCTTTCCCAACTGGCGCTTCTTCCGGGCCGACGGGAAGCTGGCGTTCGAAGCCGATCCGGGCGCCCGCTACGGCTATTCCGGCGAGGGGTTTCAGTATCTCTTCCGGGCGCTCGAACGTAAGACCGGCCTCACCTACCCGCAGATGGTCGAGCGTTATCTGCTGGTGCCGCTGGGCATCGACGACGCGGTCGTGGGCTTCGAAGAGCAGGTCGGCCCGGCGATGGTCTGGAACCGCACGCCGGAGGGCGAATGGCTGCGGCCCGATTGCCGCCCCGGGTTCTGCTGGCCCGCAGGCGACTGGTCAGCAGCCGGTGGCCTCAAGATCTCACTGGAAGATTTGGCGCGGATCCTGATTTCGGTCGGTTCCGCAGATGGCTACGATGACGCGCTGGCCGAAGAGCGCGACCGGATCGTTACCGACCGCGGAACCGAGGCAGTTGTCGATTGCACGCTGGCACCGACCCAATGCCCGCTCGCACAGGGTTACGGCCTTGGCATGCTCCGCGTCGATGGCCCACAGTCTCACTGGATCGGGCACGAGGGCGGCGACTGGTCGCAATTGACGCTGGCGGTGATCGACCGGACCGACGGCGATGGGATCGTTGTCCTGCTGGCCGGGCCGATGGAACAAGACGTCGGCCTGATGAGCGATCTTCTCGAGCTTATCGACCCCGACAATCCCTGGACCGTGCGGTTTGCCCAGTGGCAGGCGCAGATCGCCGCGGATCGATAGGCGTCCCATCCTTTGATGTCTGGCTACGCGCCGTCGACCATCTCCTCGCTCATCGCCCACAGGCGCTCGGCGCTGGCTTCGTCGACCGCGTAGGTCTGCACCTTGTCGAACCGGCTGGGCTCGTCCGCGTCGGCCAGTGCGGCGATGTCGCAGTCCTCGCAATACTCGCCGCCGCGTGTCCGCAGCGCAGGGCTGGTCGCGGCCCACAGCGTGGTCGAGGCGCCCTGCGTCGGGGTCTTGAACATCTTCGCCGCGCGTTCGGACGGTTCGCCATCCTCGTTCATCCAGCCCATTGCGACCATCTCCTCCGTGTCGAGGTGGCGTTGTAGCGGGGTCATGATCCCGCCGGGATGGACCGAGAACGCGCGTCCGCCGTGCTCGGCCAGCCGCGTGTTCATGCCCACGGCAAACAGCGCGTCGGCGGTCTTCGCCTGGCCGTAGGCCTGCCACTTGTCGTATTCGCCCTCGTTCCAGTGCGGATCGTCCCAGCGAATATCCGAGAGTTTGTGACCGGTGGAGGACAGCGCGACCACGCGCACGTCGCTGCCGGGCAGAGCGGCAGTCTTGACCAGCAGCGGCATCAGCGCCTGTGCCAGCGCGAAGTGACCGAGGTGATTGACCCCGAACTGCTGCTCCCATCCGGGGCCGACGCGGGTGAGTGGGCAGGCCATGATCCCGGCATTGTTGATCAGCAGGTCGAGCCGGTTGTGCTGCGCCATGAACTCGGCAGCGAAGGCGCGCACCGTGGCGACCTCGGCGAGGTCCATCGCCATGATGGTGACGTCGCCAGCCACATCGGAGAGGTTGCCCACCGCCTTGGCATGGTCGCGCGCGGGCACGATCACTCTCGCGCCCGCCCCGGCGAGCCCGCGCACGGTCTCGCCCCCTATGCCCGAATAGCCGCCGGTAACGATCGCGACCTTGCCGGAGAGATCGATGCCGTCCAGCACCTCCTGCGGTTCACTCGTCCGGCCGAAGCCCGAATTCACCGGTTGCTGGATGCCCATCGTCTCTCTCCCGCTCAGGTCATTGTCGTGTCAGGCAAGCGCCTTTTCGACCGGAACATATTCGTATCCTAGGTCTTCGGCCACCGCCTTGTAGGTGACCTTGCCGTCCCACACGTTGAGCCCTTCCGCGAGGTGCGGATTTGCGCGCATCGCGGCCTTCCAGCCGTTGTCCGCAATCTGCAGCGCGTGGGGCAGGGTCACGTTGTTGAGCGCATAGGTGCTGGTGCGCGCGACCGCGCCCGGCATGTTGGCGACGCAGTAGTGGACGATGTCGTCGACCACATAGGTCGGGTTGTCGTGGGTGGTCGCCTGGCTGGTTTCGAAGCAGCCGCCCTGGTCGATCGCGACATCGACCAGCACCGCGCCCTTCTGCATGTCGCGCAGCATCTCGCGGGTGACGAGCTTGGGCGCAGCCGCGCCGGGGATCAGCACCGCGCCGATCACCAGATCCGCCTCGCACACGGCGTCATGCAGGTTGGCGGCGTTGGAGAAGCGCGTCTTGGCGCGGGTTTCGAAATGGGTGCCGACCCGCTCCAGCACTTCGGGATCGCGGTCGAGGATGGTCACGTCCGCGCCGACGCCCGCGGCCATCTGCGCCGCGTTGAAGCCGACCACGCCGCCGCCGATCACCACGACCTTGCCCGGCATCACGCCCGGCACGCCGCCCAGCAGCACGCCGCGCCCGCCATGTGCTTTCTCGAGCGCGGTGGCCCCTGCCTGCACGCTCATCCGCCCGGCCACCTGGCTCATCGGCTTCAGGAGCGGGAGCGAGCGGTTGGGCCCGGTGACCGTTTCGTAAGCGATCGCGGTGACGCCCGCATCGACCAGATCGACCGTCTGTTCGCGGTCGGGCGCGAGGTGCAGGTAGGTATAGAGGATCTGGCCTTCGCGCAGCTTCTTGCGCTCGACCGCCTGGGGTTCCTTCACCTTCACCACCATCTCGCACTCGGCGAAGATCGGGTCGGGCCCGTCGACGATCCGCGCACCGGCGGCCTTGTACTCCGCGTCGGTCGCGTCGATGCCGAGGCCGGCACCGCTTTCGATCCACACTTCGTGGCCGTGGCGCGCCAGCTCGCCGGCGCTTTCAGGGGTCAGCCCGACCCGGTATTCGTGGTTCTTGATTTCCTTCGGGCATCCGATGCGCATGAGTGAGAAAAGCCTTTTTTCCGTTACGTCGCGCTCGTTAGGTTGGCGCGCGGTCCACGGCAAGGCAAAGCGGGCAGGCGCGCGACGGGACGAGGATGAGCGATCGCCACCGGGGTGGTCATATGAGTGTCACACTTGCACTCTAGCCGTCCCGGCTCTGCAGGCCTTACCAATTTGAGAGAAAGGCGTTTCCCAATGAAAATCACGCATGTTCTGGCGATGGCGGCGGCTGCCGGCCTGATGCTGACCGGGTGCGACAGCGGCGGCGGCACCCGCGAATCGATCCGCGCGGTCGGATCCTCCACCGTCTATCCCTTCGCCAAGCTGGTGTCGGAGAGCTTCTCGCGCGCCAATCCCGGCATGCGTTCGCCGCTGATCGAATCGACCGGTAGCGGCGGCGGCATCGCGCTGTTCTGCAAGGGCGTGGGCGCGGATACGCCCGACATGGCCAATGCCTCGCGCCGGATGAAGGTCAGCGAGTTCGAAACCTGCCAGTCGAACGGCGTGAACGAGATTACGGAGATTCAGGTCGGGCTCGACGGGATCGCCTTTGCCAGCGCGCAGGGCGGGATCATGATGAACCTGACGCCGGAAATCGTGTACAAGGCGCTCGCCGCCAATCCTTACGGCAAGGAACAGACCAGCCAGACCTGGGCCGATGTCGACCCCTCGCTGCCCGCGACCCCGATCCTGGTCTACGGCCCGCCGTCGACCAGCGGCACGCGCGATGCGCTGAAGGAACTGGTCCTGACCGCGGGTTGCGAAACCGACCCGGCGATGAAAGCCCTGAAGGACAGCGACGAGGACGCGTTCGAGCGGACCTGCACCGAGGTCCGCAGCGACGGCAAATATGTCGACCAGGGCGAGCAGGACAATCTGATCGTCCAGAAGATCCAGGGCAACAAGAACGCCGTGGGCATCTTCGGCTATTCCTACCTCGAAGAGAACGAGGGCAAGGTGCAGGGCCTGCCGATGAACGGGGTCGAGCCGACCTACGACAACATCGCGAGCTTCAAGTACCCGGGCGCGCGCCCGCTCTACATCTACGTCAAGCTGGCCCACCTGCAGGCGATTCCGGGTCTTCAGGCCTATCTCGACCAGTGGATGGACATGTGGAGCAAGGATGGTCCGCTGGCCAAGATCGGCCTCGTCGCGCTGCCTGCCGGCACGATGGAAGAAATGGCCAGCCGCATCAAACAGCACCCCAAGCTGACCGCCGCCGATCTCGAGAACGACAGCGTGCTCGAGGCGGAGCGGGCCGAGGCGCAGACCGCCAACGGCACGCCGGGCGAAGCGGCCGAGTAAGGCCCACCGCCACCACGGCTAACACAAAGGCCGCCCGCTCCTGTCGAGCGTGGCGGCCTTTTCGTGTGCCTTGGCGCGACGGGTCAGCTCGCCAGCCGCTCCTGCTGCGTGACCGTCTCGGGCCGCTGCGGCAGCAGCGTTACCAGCAGCACGATCGCCGCGGCGAGCACGGCCGATGCCGCCAGCCTGCTCAGTTCGAGGCCGCCATGCGCCACCGGCTTGTCGAGGAAATCGCCGACCACAGCGCCCAGCGGGCGGGTCAGGATGAAGGCCGACCAGAACAGCAGCGGCTTGGAGATGCGCGTGGTGTAGTGCGCCAGTGCCACCAGCGCGAGCGCGCCGCCGAAGATACCCGCCGCGCCGAGATAGCCCAGCGGCCCGTCCGCGACCCAGTCGCCCAGCGCGGTGCCCAGCGTTTGCGAGAAGGTGATCGTGATCCAGTAGAACAGCTCCGCCTCGCGGGTATGGACCGAGGCCGCCGAAATCCCGCCGAGCGTCCGGTGCCACGCGATCAGGGACAGGACGACCAGCGAGAACAGCAGGATCGATCCGCCCGGGTATCCGATGCCGAGCGATCGCGTCGCGAAGTCCGCCAGCGTCGTGCCTGCGGTGGTCGAGGCGATGATCGTCGCCCAGTAGAGCCAGGGGTGGAACCGTCGGGCGCGGATCTGGAAGAAGGCCAAGATCGCGAGCGCTGCTCCGAAGATCGCGGTGCCGACAACATAGCCGTTCAGACCGGATTGTCCGGCGCTGACCGAGGTTTCGCCCAGCCAGCTCATGCTCACGGTGTCGCCCGCCGTCTCTCCCAGAGTGGTCGCGAGGATCTTGATGATCCAGAACCCCAGGGTGACCGCGGGCACCTTCGCCGCGGTTTCGATCATTGCGTCTCGCGTCATCTCGCCATCTCCATCTGCCCGGCCCGCTTTCGTGCCGTGGCGACAGGTTGGACGGCGGCGCGCCCTAATCTATAAGCACGCGCTTATGCGGCGCTGTTCCCGCGTGTGCTTAGGAGTGTTGCAACCTTGCCCCAGACCCCGCGACAGGCCACGCGATCGGGACGAAACCAGCGCCGGGCCGCGCTCGCCGCCTCCGCCTTCGTGGCGTTGCAGGGGATCGCCGCGCTCTATTTCCTCGGCGACGGGATCGACGACATCGCGGCGCAGATGCGTTCGGGCATCGGCGTCGAACCGATCATGGAATGCATCATCGCTATCGCCCTGCTGGCGGGCACCATCCTCGGCGCGCGCTACACGCAGCGCCTGCTGGCCGATGCGCGGCGCAGCGAGCAGGCATTGGGCATGGCGCGCGGCGCGATGGCGCAGCTGATCGAATTGCGCTTCGCCGAATGGAACCTGACCCGCTCGGAAGGCGAGGTCGCGCTGTTCGCGATCAAGGGCAGCACGATTCCCGACATAGCCCGCCTGCGCGGCAGTGCCGAGGGTACGGTGCGATCGCAGCTGAGCCAGGTCTATGCCAAGGCCGGGGTCGCCAACCAGACCATGCTGCTGGCACTGTTCATCGACGACCTGATAGATCCGCTTGCAATGCCCGGCGAACGCGGGTTCACAGATTCGAAACAGCAGAGCGTGTGACATAATGGAACCCAGCGAAACCCGGATCGAAGGCCATCCGGCCGTCGTCCTTGCCGTGATCCTCGCGGCGCTTCTCCAGTTTCTCACCACCTCGCTGCCAGCGCTGGGGATCGGCGATCCGATCGGCTCGCAGTCGAACGCGGTCCGCACGCTGATCACGCCTGCGGGCTGGGCATTCTCGATCTGGGGGCCGCTGTTCGCGGGGACGATCATCTTCGCGATCTATCAGGCGCGGCCCTCGCAGCGGACGAACGCGCTGTTGTTGCGCATACGCCTGCCTGCGGCGGGTGCCTTTCTCGGCAATGCGGTCTGGGCGCTCTACACCCAGGGCTTCGGGCTGGCGGTGCTTTCGGTGGCGATCATCGCCGCCACGCTCGCCTGCCTGATCGCGATCTACCGCGTGTTCGCCCGTTGGGAGCCGAAGTTTTCGACCGGCGAGCGCTGGCTCGCGGTCCTGCCATTGAGCGCGCTGGCCGCGTGGCTGACTGCCGCAACCATCGTCAACATTGCCGCCACGCTGCTGTTCTACGGCGTCGATGGCGGAGAGGCCGCGCCGCTGATTTCGGCGCTGGTGGTGCTGACCGGCGGGATCATCGCCTGTCTCGCGCTCGTCAGGGGGCGGGGCAATCCGTTCTACGCGATCGTGTTCCTGTGGGCGCTTTCGGCGATCTACGCCGCGGGCGGACAGCGCGCGGAGCCGGTTGCCATCGCGACGGGTGTCGCGGCGGTGCTGGTGATTGCCGGCGTGGCGATCGGCCTGCGATCGGCCGGCCTCAGGCGCTGGTTCGGCGGTTGAGCGCGCGGGCGGGGCGCGTGCCGCTCAGTCGCGGCGCTGGCCGTGCTTCTGCTCGTCCTCGCGCGCGTGCATTTCCGCCCACAGCTTCTCCGTCCCCGCCTCGACCGAGCGGTTCACATATTGCGAGGCGACCAGCCAGCCCTTGATCGGGCGCAGCGGCAGCAGGCAGCCGAGGCTTATCAGCGGCACCGCGATGATCAGCAGCAGCCATATCGGGGGCTCCAGCGCCACCTGCACCCAGACCATCAGGAAGACCAGCGGAAAGGCGACGAAGCACAGCGAGAAGAACGCAGGCCCATCGTCGGGCGAGGCGAAGCGGTAATCGAGCCCGCACACGTCGCACCTGTCGCTGACCTTGAGCCACGACTTGAACATCTTGCCCTTGCCGCACCGCGGGCAAAGCCCCTTCCAGCCGGACTTGAACACCCATGCGGCATGTTCGTTGATCTCGAGTTTCATCTCTCGCCTCCCGGCGCTTCCGCGCCGATCCTGTGCAAGTGGGGTGGGACTTGATGCCGGGCGATGCAGGTTTCGCGCGCAGAGCGCAATTGCGATGAAGGCTACGCGGGTTGCACGGAGGGCATGTGTGAGGGGCACTCAGCTTGCCAGCGGCCGCTCCTCTGGCTCACGTTCTGCACCCACATGACGCGTCAATCTCGTGGTTTTGCGCCGCGAGGATATTCCTCAGCGTTCTATCAGCCGCTCCAGCCATTCGCGCAGCAGCGATTTTTCCGCCGTCGAAAGCCCGGCGGTGTCATCAAGGTGCGCACGCAGGGCGATGGCGTGCGGCACCGGGCCGGATGCTTGCGAAGCTGCCGTCTCGTCCACGATCGCAGCAATGGCCGCATCGCGGGCGAGGCTGAGCATCTGCTCGTCCCGTTCGGCCGGTGGCAGGGCCAGAAACGTGGTCACGATGCCGACCGCGGACGCATGGATGAGTGCGACGGCCCGCTCTTCCGCGACACGAAGCCGGCCCGCCCGCGCGATCTGCGCCACGCGGCGTCGCAAAGCTGCCAGCCCGGCCAGCGACGCGGGCGACTGCGCCAAAGGTGAGCCGATCTCGTTCATGATCGCGAATACGTCCGGATTCTCGAGCCCGAAGGCGACGTAGCGGCTCCACCCCTGCCGCAAGTCCTCGACCGGATCGGGATGCGGCGGATGCGCTTCCTTTTCCGCCACGAACCGCGCCAGCCGGTCTTGCGCCACCGCGTCGAGCAGCCCGCGCTTGTCGCCGAATATGCGGTAGAGCGTGGGCGGCTGGATCGACGCTTTCGCCGCGACCGCGCGCGTCGTGAGTGCCGCGGTTCCGCCGCTCGCAATCAGCTCGGCAGCGGCGTCGAGCACTGCCCGCCTGGTGTCCGTATCGGTAGCGGTGTCGGTGGCTTCGTCCATCGTCATGGCCAATCATTATCGACGATACGGGAACAATGATAGCGTCGATTGCGTATGCCTGTTATCACTGATAACAAACAGGTCATATCAGCGGAAGGAGCGCAGCCATGATCCTCGTCACAGGCGCCAATGGTCACCTTGGTCGCGGTATCGTCGAACATCTTTCGGACCGCATGGGACCGGCGCAGATCATTGCCGCTTCGCGCGAGCCGGGGGCGCTCTCGCCACCCGATGGGGTCGCCGTGCGGCGCGCGGACTTCGCCGATCCGGCCAGTCTGCCCGGCGCTTTCGCGGGGATCGAGCGGATCGAGATCGTCTCGGTCGACAAGCTCGGAGAGGAGGCGCGCGCATTGCACCGCAATGCGATCACTGCGGCCAGCGACGCGGGAGTCGAACGCATTTTCTACACCTCCCATGCCGGCGCGCGCGAGGGATCGCCGTTTCCGCCCGCCGACCAGCACGCCGGGAGCGAGGCGGACCTCGAGGCGAGCGGCACGCCGTTCACGGCGCTGCGGCATGGCTTCTATGCCGAGAGCTGTCTCCAGATGATCGGCGAAGATCTGAAGCGCGGCGAATTGCGCGTGCCCGAGGATGGCCCGGTCTGCTGGACCGCGCGCGACGATCTGGCAGGGGTGGACGCGGCGCTCTTGGCGGGCGAGGCGACCTTCGACGGGGCAACCCCGCCGCTGACGGCATCGCGCGCTTGGACCATGAGCGAGATTGCCGAACTCGCCTCGCAAATCACGGGCCGCGAGATTCGCCATACCGTCGTTTCGGACGCGGAATGGAAAGCGGCGAAGGTCGCTGCCGGCGTGCCCGAGCACTACGCCGAAATGCTGCTGGGCACATTCCGCGCCTCTCGCCGGGGCGATTTCACCACGGTCGATCCGACGCTCGAAACCCTCCTCGGCCGCAAACCCACACCGCTGCGCGACGTGCTCGCGGCCGCACTGGCTCCGGCTCCCCACACCAATCAGGAATAAAGGAACTGCCAATGCTTACGACAGACAACGCCGTCGCCAATTCGGGCACATTCGCCTTGGGCCACCGCACCGTCCACCGGATGGGCTACGGCGCGATGCAGCTTGCGGGACCGCATGTGTTCGGCCCGCCGAAGGACCGCAAGGGCGCGATCGCCGTGCTGCGCGAAGCACTCGCGCTCGGCATCGACCATATCGATACGAGCGATTTTTACGGCCCGCACCACACCAACCGCGTGATCCGCGATGCGCTTGCGCCCGTTCCGGATGATCTGACGATCGTGACCAAACTGGGTGCGCTCCGCGACGACGAGGGGGCGTGGATTTCGGCGATGGAGCCGCAGGAACTGATTGATGCGGTCGAAAGCAATTGCGACAACCTCGGGATCGAGCGGATCGAGATTGCAAACCTGCGTCTGATGTTCGGCGGCGGCGACGCGGGGCCTACCCCCGGTGATGTGAGGCCGATGCTCGAACCGCTCATCGCGCTGAAGGAACGGGGCCGGATCGGCGCGCTGGGGATCAGCAACGCCCTGCCCGAACAGGTCGAAGCGGCGCGTTCGATGACCGAGATCGTGTGCGTGCAGAACATGTACAATCTCGCCAATCGCGGCGACGATGATCTGATCGACCATCTTGCGAGCGAGGGCATTGCCTATGTCCCGTTCTTCCCGCTCGGTGGGTTCGATCCCCTGCAGTCGGAAGCGCTGGAAAGCGTGGCACAGGGTCTGGACGCAACCCCGATGCAGGTCGCGCTCGCCTGGCTGCTGCAGCGCTCGCCCAATATCCTGCTGATTCCGGGCACGAGTTCGGTCGAACACCTGCGGCAGAACGTGGCTGCGGCCAATCTCGCTCTGCCGGAAGAGGCTGTCGCGCGGCTCGACGGGATCGGGGGCTGACCGACTGCGGCGTGCGCGTTTACGCCGCTCGGTCGCATGACGTGCGCGCTGTCCTACACGCTCCCGCGGCGCTAGCCTGAGCGCGGTTCTTTCACACTGTCGATCCTTCGCCGGAATCTCGCCTCACACGGGGCGAGATTTTCTCCCCCAGGACAGTGTGTCAGGTGTGTCAGCGCTAGAGCGGGTTACCGTCCTTGTCGCGGTAGACGTCGCGGCGGCCGACGTGATTGGCGGGGCCGACCAGGCCTTCGCTCTCCATCCGCTCGATCCACTTGGCGGCGGTGTTGTAGCCCACGCCCATCTGGCGCTGGAGCCAGCTGCCGCTCGCCTTCTGGTTCTCGAACACGACCTGGCATGCCTGCCGGTACTTGCGCTCTTCGGGATTGTCGCTCGCGGTCAGTTCGTCCTCGAAGGCGAAGCCGCCGCCGCCGTCCATCGGTTCTTCGGTGACCGCGTCGACATAGGCAGGCGAGCCCTGCTGGCGCCAGTGCTCGGCCACGGCCTCCACTTCCTCGTCGCTCACGA
This sequence comes from Alteriqipengyuania abyssalis, assembly GCF_019857185.1. GTDB lineage: Bacteria > Pseudomonadota > Alphaproteobacteria > Sphingomonadales > Sphingomonadaceae > Alteriqipengyuania > Alteriqipengyuania abyssalis. The sequence goes on from NZ_JAHWXP010000002.1 coordinate 643,311, forward strand.
ACGGGCCGTGGACGCGGGTCAGGTTGCCGATATTGGGCTTGAACAGCATGTCGCCCTTGCCCAGCAGCGTTTCCGCGCCCTGTTCGCCCAGGATGGTGCGGCTGTCGATCCGGCTGGTGACCTTGAAGCTGATCCGGGTGGGCAGGTTGGCCTTGATGACGCCGGTGATGACGTCCACCGAAGGGCGCTGCGTCGCCATGATCAGGTGGATGCCCGCCGCGCGGCTCTTCTGCGTCAGGCGACGGATCAGGATCTCGATGTCCTTGCCGACCACCGCCATCAGGTCGGCAAGTTCGTCCACGATCACCACGATCAGCGGCAGCTCTTCGTAATCGAGCTCCTTCTCCTCGACGATCTCCTCGCCGGTTTCGGGATCGTAGCCGACCTGTACGCGCCGCCCCAATGGCTCGCCCTTGGCCTTGGCCGCGCGGACGCGTTCGTTGAAGCCGGTCAGGTTGCGCGCGCCGACCTCGCTCATCTTGCGATAGCGCTGCTCCATCTCCTCGATCGTCCACTTCAAGGCGCGGATGGTCTTCTCCGGCTCGGTGACGACGGGCGAGAGGAGGTGCGGAATATCCTCGTAGCTCTTGAGCTCCAGCACCTTGGGATCGACCATGATCAGGCGGCACTCGGCGGGCGTGAAGCGGTAGAGCAGCGAGAGGATGATCGTGTTGAGGCCGACCGATTTACCGCTGCCCGTGGTCCCCGCGACCAGCAGGTGCGGCATCGCGGCAAGGTCTGCGATCACGGGTTCGCCCGCGATGTCCTTGCCCAGGATGATCGGCAGGTCGCCCGGCGCATCGACGAAGTCGGCGCAGGCGGCCAGCTCCTTGAAGCCGACCATCTGGCGTTCGGCATTGGGCAGTTCGATGCCCATCACGGTCTTGCCTGGCACCGTGCTGACGCGCGCGGAAACCGCGCTCATGTTGCGGGCGATGTCTTCCGACAGGCCGATCACGCGCGCGGCCTTGGTGCCGGGCGCGGGCTCCAGCTCGTACATCGTCACCACCGGGCCGGTGCGCACGGCGGTGACTTCGCCCTTCACGTTGAAGTCGTCGAGCACCGATTCGAGCAGCCGCGCATTGCGCTCCAGCGCCTGCCGGTCGAGCGGGACCACATTGGCCTCCCCTCGGTCGGACAGCAGTTCGAGGCTGGGCAGGTCGAACGCGGCGAACATGTCCTTCTGCCGCGTGATCGCGTGGCCATCGGCCTTGCGCGGGGCGACCTTGGGGTCGACGATCCTAGGCGCGCGGCGGGCTGCGGCAGGCTCGGCAGCAGGCTCTTCCATCGCGGGTTCGTCGACCGGGGCGCGCTTCGCCGTGCGCCGCTCAGGCTTGGGTCTGGCCGGAGCAGGCTCCGCCCGCTCGCGCTGCGTCCGGCGGGGCAGGCTGGGCAGGGTCAGCAGCCCGCGCCAGTCGATCGCGAAGACCCGCGCAACCAGCGTCGTCCCAATGGCCAGCAAGACCAGTGCGACGGCCAGGATCAGCCAGCCTGCCGCCGGCCCGACCAGCCGCGTCGCGATCCCCTCGGTCAGAGTCGCGCCGAGCAGCCCGGTCAGTCCGCCTGCCCCCGCAGGCAGCGCGATCGCTGCATCGGCGAAGGTCAGCGCGGCCACCGTGGAGAGCAGCGTCATCGCCAGCAGGAGCGCGGCGGCCGGGCGCCACCAGCGCGTGTGCCGCTCGACCGTCTCGTCGTCGCTCGCCGCACGCCACAGCCCGCGCGCGCCGATATAGAGCAGCGGCAGGGCGAGCACGCTGATCCAGCCGAACAGGAACAGCGCACGTTCCGCCGCCCATGCTCCGGCAGTGCCCATCCAGTTGCCGATCGGCCCGTCTGGCGCGGCGGCGGTGGAGGGGCTGGGGTCGGTCTGGGTGTAGCTGATCAGCGACAGCGCGAGGAACAGCATCGCGCCCAGCAGGATCACCGCGCCGGTCATCTGCAGCGCGCGCTTGACCGAGTGGCGCAGCGCGTCGCGCCAGTCGACCTGTTCGGTCGTAACGAGTGCCTTGCTGGCCATTGCGAAGTCTCCCGAGGGAAGGGCGGGGGGAATACAGGAACGCATCATGAATCCTCGGCTGGTGCCGGGTCAAGGCTTTTGGGCCGCGGCGAGCCTCAGGAAAGCCCGTCGATCGCCGCCCAGCGCACGACGCCAAGGTCGCGGGCGCGCTCTGCCGTCATCCCGCCCAGCGCGACAACGGGCACTGACGTGCGCCGCGCGAGATCGTGGAAGCCCTCCGGACCCAATGCGGGTGCGCCGGGGTGGCTGCGCGTGGCGAACACGGGGGAGATCATGACGGCGTGCGCATCTGCGGCCCCGGCAGCGGCAAGCTCGGCGGCATCATGCGCGGTCGTGACGCGCAGCATGTCCGCAGCATCGCCGAGCCTGTCGGGCGGGCCGTAGACACCATCCGCATCCCACGCACGCGCCTCCGACGCGCGGTCCGACAGGATCAGGCGCAGGCCTTTGCTGCGGCAAATGCTGCGCAGCATTTCGAACCGCTCCCGCCGCGCCACGCTGCCCAGATGATAGTGCCGGAAGACGAGCGCGGAGCCTTCCGGCAGGCGCGCCAGGGCATCTTCCAGCACGGCGTCGTTGCGGGCATCTGACATCAGCCACAGACGTGGCAGTTCTTCGGGTCGGGGCTGGATCGGCATCGTCCAGCCGCTATAGCGGCGCGCGATGGATAGCGCAGCAGCCCTTACACACGTCGAAGAGCGGATCGCCCGCGCCTGCACAATCGCCAAGCGCGAGCGGGAAGAGGTCCACCTGATCGCGGTCAGCAAGACCCACCCGGTCGAGCGGATCGAACCGATGCTGGAAGCAGGCCAGCGCCTGTTCGGTGAAAACCGGGTGCAGGAGGCGCAGGACAAGTGGCCCGCGCTGCGCGAGCAGTACCCCGATGTAGAGCTGCACCTGATCGGCCAGCTGCAATCGAACAAGGCGGAAGATGCCGCTGCGCTGTTCGACGTCATTCACTCGCTCGACCGGCCGAGTCTGCTCAAGGCGCTCGCCAAGGCGTATGACAAGCTGGGCAGGCGCGTGCCGTGCTTCATCCAGGTCGATGTCGGTGAGGAAGAGCAGAAGGGCGGCTGCGCGATTGCCGACCTGCCCGACCTGATCGCGCAGGCGCGCGAGGCGGACATCCCGCTGCTCGGGCTGATGTGCATTCCGCCCGCCGACAAGGAGCCCGCGCCGTTCTTCGCACTGCTCGGCGAACTGGCGCGGCGGCACGAGCCCGAACCGGGTGCTTGGGGCCTGAGCATGGGGATGAGCGGCGATTACGAGACCGCGATCATGCTCGGCGCGACCCACATCCGTGTGGGGTCCGCGCTTTTTGGTGAGCGGGGGTGATGGGGTAGGGGCGGCTATTGTGCCGCTAAGTGACAGACGGCTTTTAGGGTGACATTTGCCAAAGCGGACACTCTAAGAGCGCAAAGGTACGGACCTGCAACCTCATCACTTTCGCCCCTGTGCTTTCAGCCCGCTTTTTGTTGATCGCCGCAATCTCGGAAGCCATGATCCTCTCAGGTGAGAATCATGGCCAATGAAACGAATGAAGACGATCTGGTAGATTCAAGTGAGGGCGAGCGGGATGAGGCCGCACCCGCCCGAAGACTTGTCACAGCCGAGATGATCGCGAAGACCGACCTTGGCGCAGTTCTCGCGGCGGTCGCTGATCAAGACGACGATGCAGTCGAAAAACAGCTGCGCGCATCCGAGAAAGTAGCAACGGAGGCAGGTGACGTAGATCGCGCCGATGCGCTCGAGCTGTTCGCTTCCATCATGTTTATAGCAGTCCGCCCCGACGACGAGGCGAACCCCTTCACGGCCAAGCTCGTCATGGACGGCCGTCGAAGCATGATACCCGACGATATTGTCGGCGAGCAGTCAGCCATCTTGGCAGAGATCGTCGAGACGTTGCCCAACCCGCATCTGCGCGCGAAGGTTGGTGACATCGTATTCTACAACAGTCGCAAGCACTGGAAAGCGGCTGCGACGGCTATCGATGCTTATTGTGAGATCGCCCGAGGAAGGCTTGATGACACAATCAAGCCGCGTCCATCTCGACCTGCGGATTCGATCATGGACGTGGTCGAGCCTCTTGCACGCGCGACTGCGCTGACACGTCTGACCAAGAAGCGCGGCGACATCCCCGTCTTGGTCCGCCAAACCTTACAGGCTTGCTATGATGCTGCCTTAGCGGGCTGCCACTATGTCGTCTTCGTCAAGATTGCTGAGCTCGGAATCTGGCACGGCATCCTGGAGGCAAGTCAGGTCGCGCGCGATGCCGAAGAACTTGCACGAAACGCCCCGCCAGGAACCTATCCGGAAGCGGTGAAGCGCGTGTGGATCATCGCCGCAAGCAGTCACGATCGACTTAACAACAAGGACGACGCCAACCGCTGCCGGGTTGAGGCTGCTGAACAGACGCTCAAGATGCGAGATGAGTCGAACCAGCCCGCCGTGAAAGCGCACTGGACGAAGGCCGCGCTTGGTGAAATGCGTCATCTGTCCGGAACACGCGACCGGATTGAGCAGCTAAGAAACGAGCTTCGAACGTTTCAGATGGCTGCTCAGGATGACTTCGGCTCTTTCACGACGCCCATGGATCTGAGCGAGACAAGGCGTGAGATCGAAGCTCTTTTCGTTGGCATTTCCTTCGCGGACGCCTGTGTCCAATTCTACCATATGAGTGAGGCGCCATCAAAACAGGAACTTCGCGACACCGTCCTGGAGCTCGCTCGGAAGGATCCGCTTGGAGCGATGATCTCGTCGAGTTACTACGACGCCGAGGGTCGTGAGGCTGCCCGTGCGCCGGCCATGCCCTCCGACGGGAGTCCCTCCGAGAACTGGTTCAGGGCCGAGGGGGCTAGATACATGGATGTGCTCATGTTCCAGCAGGTGCGAGGAAAGATCGAACCTGCGCGGCTTTCCCTCGTCGAGCGCATCTCGATACAGGAACGCCACCTTTTGCCGATCGCGGAGGCGAGCGTGTTCGTGCCCCCAGGACGGGAACCACTATTCGCCATGGGGTTCGCGCGCATGTTCCAAGGCGACTACGCTACTGCGGCGCATCTCCTGCTGCCGCAACTCGAGAACTCCCTGCGCCACATTCTCATGCTCTCGAACCGCGACCCGTCCAAAATCGAGCAGGATTTGATCCAGGGCGACCGCGCGCTTTCACAACTGCTCGAGGTCAACCGCGGGGAGCTCGAAGCCATCCTAGGTGAGGATGTCGTCGACGAGATCGATATCTTATTTAATTTCAGGCCGGGGCCTGCCCTCCGAAATGAGGCGGCGCATGGGAAGCTGCCTTGGGGTGCCTTCTTTCATCACTCCACGATATTTGGATGCTGGTTCATATTTGGCTTAACGTGCCGACCGCTGTTTCATGTCTGGCAAGAACAGATCGCGCCTCTCCTCGCTGCAGAGACAGATGGGCAGCTATAGTCAACGCCCGGCAGCATCGGCCTGCGAAATCCGGCGGGTCGAACGACCGCTTTCAGTATTGAAGATGCGAGCCTCGAACGGCGCCTTTGAGCTCGCAAACCCGCCATCCTCCTTCCCACCCCAATCCCCACACCCGCATTTTCCTCCTCGCGCACCCGATGCTCGCGTCGCTGGCCCGCTCTTTCACATGGTAATTCGCGCCGCTTCCAGGCGCGCTCTTTCAAACGCACTGCGCTGCATGTGCTTCATCAACTTGCGTTTTGCGCAAGCGAGCGTCCCACCGGACCCTAAGCAGGCTCCAGCTCGGCCTGCATTTCGTCGCTGGCCGCGTCGGAGAGCGCGGTGCGCAGTGCCTCGAGGCGGCCTGGGTCGGTGATCTTGTCGCCGGTCAGATCGGTTACGTAGAAGGTGTCCGCCGCGCGCTCGCCGTAGTGGGTGATGTGGGCGGAGCGGATCATCGCGTGCTGTTCGAACAGCGCGCGCGCCAGCCGGTTGAGCAGGGCGGGGCGGTCGCGTGCGCCGACCTCGATCACCGTGAAGCGGTGCGAGGCGTCGTTGTCGAACGCGACCGAGGGCCGCACCTCGAACGCGCCCGCGCCGCGCCGAGGCAGCGGGCGCTTGGCCAGCTTGGGCACCAGCTGCACGCCGCCGGTCAGCCCGTCGGCAATGCTGCGCTCGATCCGGGCAAGCTGGTCGTCCTCCCCGAAGGGGCGGCCGAGCGGGTCCTGCACCAGGAAATTGTCGACCGCATAGCCGGTGCGCGTGGTGTGAATGCGCGCGTCGATGATGTTGCCGCCGACCAGATGGATCGCGCCCGCGATCCGCATGAAGATGCCCGGATGGTCCGCCGCGATCACGGTAACCAGCGTCGCGCCGCGTTCCTCGTCCGCCTCGCAATGGACCGACAGTGCCTCGCCCAGCTCGCGCGCGACCGTATATTGGACGATGTTGCGCGCGGCGATGTCGGGCGGTTCGGCGATCCAGTAGGGGGCCGTGAACAGGTTCTCATGCGTGTCCATCAGCGCGGCCTTGTCGCCCAGTTCGGCGCGGACCGCCTCCTTCTTGGCGGCGACGCGGCCCTTGCGCCCGCTGGTCGCGTGGCCCAGCCGCAACCGCTCGTGCGAGAGGTCGTAGAGTTCGCCCAGAAGCTGTCCCTTCCAGCTGTTCCACGTGCCCGGCCCCACCGCGCGGATATCGACCGCAGTCAGGATCGCGAGCTGGCGCAGCCGCTCCAGCGTCTGGACCTCGGCGACGAAATCCTCGACCGTCTTGGGGTCGGCGATGTCGCGCTTGAAGGCGGTGTGGCTCATCAGCAGATGCTGGCGCACCATCCAGGCGACCAGCGCGGTTTCATCCTCGGTCAGGCCGAAACGCGGGCACAGCTTCTCCGCCACTTCGGCACCCAGAACGGAGTGGTCGCCCCCGCGCCCCTTCGCGATGTCGTGCAGCAGCGTTGCCACGAACAGCGCGCGGCGGCTCTTGAGCCGGTGGATCTCCCTGCTCGCACGCGGATGCTCCTCCGAGAGCGAGCCTTTCTCGATCGCGTTGAGGAAGCCGATCGCGCGGATGGTATGCTCGTCCACCGTGTAGTGGTGATACATGTTGAACTGCATCTGCGCGTTGACCCGCCCGAAATCGGGCACGAAGCGGCCGAACACGCCCGCCTCGTTCATCCACCGCAGCACGGTTTCGGGGTCGTTACGCCCGCACAGCAGATCGAGGAACAGCGCGTTGGCGCGCGGGGATTCGCGCACCTCGTCGTTGATCAGCCCGCTGTCGCGATCGGCCTGACGCATGGTGCGCGGGTCGATCTCGAGCTGCTCGGACTCGGCCACCTGAAAGATCTCGATCAGGCGGATCGGGTCCTTGCGGAACCAGTCGTCACCCGGCGCGGCGAGCTTGCCGGCGAAGGCGGTGTAGCCGCGGACCATGCGCGGGCGCGCGTTGAACCCGGCGAGCAGGCCGCGCCGAGCGCGCTTCTTCGCGAATTGCTCTTCCAGCTGGCCGAGGAACACGCCGGTCAGCGAGCCGACCCGCTTCGCCTGCAGGAAATAGTACTGCATGAACCGCTCGACCGCAGCCTTGCCCTGCCGGTCGGCGAAATGCATCCGCCGCGCGATTTCCTTCTGCAGGTCGAAGGTGAGGCGGTCTTCCGCCCGGCCGGTGATTTCGTGCAAGTGGCAGCGCACTGCCAGCAGGAAGCCCTCCGCGCGGCGGAAGCTGCGATATTCGGCCTTGGTGAAAAGCCCTGCGTCGACCAGCTCGGCGGCGTCGCGCACGCGGTGGATATACTTGCCGATCCAGTACAGCGCCTGAAGGTCGCGCAAGCCCCCCTTGCCCTCCTTCACATTGGGTTCGACCACGTAGCGCGTGTCGCCCATCCGCTTATGCCGGGCATCGCGCTCGCGCAGCTTGTCGGCGACGAACTGCCGCTCGGTCCCGTCGACGACCTCGGCGTAGAAGCGCCGCCGTGCCTCTTCGTAGAGCGCTTCATCGCCCCACAGGTAACGGCATTCGAGCAGCGAGGTGAGGATCGTGCCGTCGGATTTCGACATGCTCACAATGTCGTCCACCGTGCGCACCGAATGGCCGACGGTCAGCCCCAGATCCCACATCAGGTAGAGGATCGCCTCGATCAGCTTAACCGTACGCGGGTCGTCCGCCTGCTCGACGAAGAAGGCGATGTCGATGTCGGAATGCGGGGCCAGTTCCTCGCGCCCGTAGCCGCCGGCCGCGACCAGCGTGATCGCCCGCGCACGCTTGCCCTCTGGCACGGGGGCAAGGTGGTCGCTCGCGAAATCGTGGATCAGCCGCAGTAGCTGGTCGATCAGGAAGCTTTGCCCCCCGCATTGCGCGTGGCCGGCAGAGGGATGTTCGGCCAGCCGGCGCGAAAGTTCCGTCCGCCCGTTCTCCAACGCCTTGCGCAGCAGGGCGAGCACCGCGTCACGCGCGCTGCGGCCATCGCCGTCCGCCTCGCCGATCGTTTCACCGATTCTCTGGGCGAGCTTGCGCCGGTCGACGATGGCGCGCTGGTTGGAGAGTGGCGGAGCGCTCAAGCGGCGGCGAAGTCCTTGCTGTATTGCTCGCGCAGCGCCTTGCGGTCGATCTTCTGCGTGCCGAGCCGGGGCAGGCTGCCATGCTCCTGCCAGATATGCGCGGGCCGCTTGAATGGCGGAAGGTGCGTTTCGAGGAACGCGGCAAGCTCCGCCTCGCTCAGGCTTGCGCCGTCGCGGGTCAGGTAGACCGCGCCGACGATCTCGCCGTAGCGGTCGTCGGGCAGGCCGAAGACCGAACATTCGGCAACGTCGTCATGCGCGTAGATCGCCTCTTCCACCTCGAGGCAGCTGATGTTCTCGCCGCCGCGGATGATGATGTCCTTCTTGCGATCGACGATGAACAGATAGCCGTCCTCGTCCAGCCGGCCGAGATCGCCGGTGCGGAAGTACATATCCTCGGTGAAGGCTTCCTGCGTCGCCTCGCGATTGTCCCAATAGCCAAGGAAGTTGGCGACCGTACGGATCGAAACCTCGCCGATTTCGCCGGTCGGCAACTTGTTGCCCGCATCGTCGAGAATCGCCAGATCGACCAGCGGGCGGCTGGCCTTGCCGGTGCTGGTCGGCTTGGCCAGGTAGTTCTCGTTGAAATTGCCGCAGCCGATCGCGTTGGTTTCGGTCAGGCCATAGCCGAGCAGCGGGAACCCGCCGGGGAAGGCCTTGTGGATCTTCTCGACATGGTCGGTCGGGCGCGGCGCGCCGCCTGCGGCGAAAGACGTGCAGGTCGAGGTATCGTACTTGTCGCGGTCCGGATGGGTCGCAATTTCGTAGCTCATCAGCGGCACGCCGGTGAAATAGGTCACCTTCTCGGCCTCGATCAGGCGCAGCGCCTCGGTTGCGTCCCACTTCTTCATCAGCACCAGCTTGCGACCCAGTGCGAAGCTTTGCAGGAAGACCGGAATTTCGCCGGTCACGTGGAACAGCGGCACAGCGACCAGCGCGCAGGGCTGCAACGACGGTGCTTCGCCCTTGCCCGACAGGTAGGTGAGCGCCATCAGGCTCTGCATGACGTAGCTCATCGTGCCGTGGATCACGCCGCGATGGTCCGAATAGGCCCCCTTGGACCGCCCGGTCGAACCCGAGGTGTACAGCAGGGTGGCGTAGTCGTCCGGCCCGAGTTCGGGCAGCGCGGTCGCCGCGGGATCGCCCCAGACCGCTTCCAGCCCATCGGCCGGATTGCAGTCATGCTTGAGCGGGACGATCTGCGCGCCGTGCGTCGTGCCTTCGAGCCGTTCGGCCCGCTTGCGATCGGCCAGCACGATCCGGCAGCCTACCATCTTGAGCGCGTCGGCCATTTCCTCGCCGCTGGAGAAGCCGTTGACCAGCGCAGCACATCCGCCGGCCATGGTGATCCCCATATAGGCGATGATCCAGTTGGCCGAGTTGCGCGCGGCGATCCCGATCCGGTCGCCCTTGATCAGCTTGTGCTGCGACAGCAGCCCCGCTGCGACGTGGCGCGCGGCATCATAGGCTTCGCCGAAGGTCAGGCGGCAGCCATCATCGACGAGGAATTCCTTGTCCCGGTGCTCGTTGCAGTAGTGGGCGAAATAGTGCGCCAGGCTGGGCGGCGCGTTCTTGAACGCCGGCATGGCGACGCCGTTGCGGGTGAACGGCACGGTCTCCGCAGGGCCGCCGGGCGCAACCAGCCCGTCCATGATCGTATCCAGCGTAGTGTCGAGCTCGGTCGCCATTGATTTCCTCTCTCCGGGTGACCCGCCGACCGCTGTGGCCGTGCGAGCAATGTCCTTTTTTCTGACATCCGCCTGTGCCAATGCAACCCGCGTTGGCGCAAGGCGGGATCGTTCGGGCGCATCTCTAAGGGGTCGATGGAATGCTGTCACTACTGGCAGAAGCTGCAAACCAGCCGATTTACTGGTCGGACCTTGGCCTGACGCCGGGGATCGACCTCGGCTTCTTCACGCTGCGGTGGTACTCGCTGGCCTATATCGCGGGCATTGTCCTCGCCTATTGGCACCTGTCGCGGATGATCAAGGCGCCCGGCACGCCGATGAATCAGGCCCATGTCGACGACCTGCTGTTCTACTGTACGCTGGGCGTGATCTTCGGCGGGCGGTTGGGTTACGCGATCTTCTACCGCCCCGAACTGTTCGTCGATTTCAGCCATGAAGGCTGGATGCCATGGGGTCTGCCGCGCCTGTGGGATGGCGGGATGAGCTTCCACGGCGGGGTGATCGGCGTGGTTCTGGCGCTGCTGTGGGTGAGCTATCGCAACAAGCTCAACTGGCTGCGCGTGTCGGATTACATCGCGGTCAACGTGCCCTTCGGAATGTTCTTCGGCCGACTCGCCAATTTCGTGAACGGAGAGTTGTGGGGCCGCCCGACCGATGTGCCGTGGGCAATGGTCTTCCCTTCGGACCCCAGCCAGCTCGCGCGTCATCCCAGCCAGCTCTATCAGGCGGGGCTGGAAGGGCTGGCAATGATGGCAATCATGCTGTCGCTGTTCTGGCTCACCAAAGCTCGCTGGAAGCCCGGCCTGCTGGTCGGCGTGTTCACCGCCGGAATCGCGACCGCTCGCTTCATCAACGAGTTCTTCCGCCAGCCCGATGCACAGCTGACCGAATTCGCGATGCGGACCGGGCTGTCGATGGGTCAGTGGCTGAGCATCCCCATGATCCTCGTCGGGATCGTGGTGATCGTCTACGCGATGCAGAACAAGACGGGCCGCGTCGATGCGCCCGCGGCGAGCGAATCCTGACCGAGCGCAGCGAGCACAGCGATCTGGGCGAACGGTTCCGGCGGCTGATCGCGACGCATGGACCCATGCCGGTCGCGCGCTTCATGGGGGAGAGCAACGCGCATTATTACGCCGCGCGCGATCCGCTGGGCAGCGCGGGCGACTTCACCACCGCGCCCGAGATCAGCCAGATGTTCGGCGAACTGATCGGCCTGTGGCTGGCGGACATCTGGACCCGCGCGGGCAGTCCGCCCGGTGCGATCTATGTCGAGCTGGGGCCGGGTCGGGGCACTCTGGCGGCGGACGCGCTGCGCAGCATGGCGCGCTTCGGCCTGCAGCCGGAGGTGCACTTCGTCGAGGGATCGCCGCCGCTGCGGGCATTGCAGGCCGCAGCCGTGCCTGGCGCGCGGTTCCACGACGACCCGACCAGCCTGCCGGATGGCCGCCCGCTGCTGCTGGTGGCGAACGAGTTCTTCGACGCGCTGCCGGTCCGCCAGCTGGTGCGTACAGAACAAGGCTGGCGCGAGCGCATGGTCGGCTTGTCGGAAGACGACGATTTCCGCTTCGTCGCAGGCGATCAGCCGATGGACAGCGTGGTCCCCGCCGATCGCGCCGATGCGGAGGTCGGCACGATCGTGGAGACATGCCCTGCGGCGGCCGCGATCCTGCAGGACGTCGCGCAGCGGCTCGCGGCGCAGGGCGGGGCGGCGCTGATGATCGATTACGGCCATCTCACCCCCCGCACCGGCTCGACCTTGCAGGCGATCGCGCGGCACGAGAAGGTCGATCCGCTGGCAACGCCGGGTGCGGCGGACCTGACCGCACATGTCGATTTCGCCGCGTTGGCCGAGGTCGCGCAGCGGGAGGGCGCACGGGTGCTGGGCAGCGCAACGCAGGGCGCGTTCCTGTCCGCGCTCGGGATAGATGCGCGCGCGGCGGCGCTGGCCAAGGCCGCTCCGCAGCGCGCAGGCGAGATCGAAACTGCGCGCCATAGGCTGGTTTCGGGCGAACAGATGGGCGATCTGTTCAAGGTGCTGGCGATTGCCCACCCTGAATGGCCCGCAGGCGCCGGGCCGGGCTGACATTCGCCTTCAGGCCGTTCATCTTGCGGAACGCCGTGTTCTGATAGATGTTTGGCCATTATGAAGAAACTTCTCCCCGCCATGCTCGCAGGTGCCGCCGGTCTGGCCGCGCTCGCCGTTCCCGCCCTGGCCGCCGATCCGATCGGCGGGCAATGGGTAACGCAGGACAAGGACGCGGTCGTCACAATCGGCGATTGCGGCGGCAGCGTGTGCGGCAAGATCACCAAATTTCTCAAGACGCCGCCCGGTGGGGCCGATCAGCGCGACATCCACAATAACGACAAGTCGCTGCGCAGTCGTAAGCTGATGGGTCTGCCGGTGCTGACCGGCTTCAGGCAGGACGGCGACGAGTGGCGCGGCGAAATCTACGATCCGAAGTCCGGCAAAACCTACCGCTCGGTGATCCAGCGTAAGGGCCCCAACAAGCTTGAGGTGAAAGGCTGCGTGACGGTCTTCTGCCAGACGCAGGTGTGGACGCGGCCCTGACCTGACGGCTTTCCCACGCGGGCTGACCGGCCCGATCTGGAAACCCGCTATTCCAGCCCGACTTCTTCCGCCAGCCAGCGCGCCGCCTCCTGCGGCGTCTTCTTCTCGCCATCGGTGCGGTCGACCGAAAAGTTTGCCTCGCGCATAGCCTCGACGTTGATCGTGCCCAGCAGCGGGCGCAGCGCATTGATAAGCCGTTCGTCGTTCGCGCGTTCGGGCGAGAGGATGATCAGCGTGTCGTAGCTGGGCAGTGCCTCACGCGGATCTTCGAGCACGCGCAGGCGATCGGCGGCGATCCGACCGTCCGAGGTATAGGCGGTGATCACGTCGGCTTCGCTGGAGCGGAGCGCGTCGTACATGAAGGTGGGCGAGAAATTGCGCTGGTTGGCGAATTTCAGACCATAGGCATCGCGCACCGCGAACCATTCGGGCCGTTCGAACCATTCCGGATCGCCGCCCGCCACCAGCCGGGGGGCTGCGCGCGCCAGATCCTCGATCGTGCGAATGCCCAGCTCGTCTGCCCGATCTTCACGCATCGCGAAGGCATAGGCGTTTTCAAACCCCAGCTTGCCGAGCACGCGGGAGCCTTGCACCTCGCGCTCCCATTTCCGGATCGCGTCGTACATCGCATCGCGGCCCGGGTTGTCGGTCCGCTTCATCTGGTTGGCCCAGATCGTGCCGGTATAGTCGAAATAGAGGTCGATCGACCCATCGGCGACGGCCTGCGCGACCACTGCCGAGCCCAGGCCTTCGCGATATTCGACGTTGTAGCCCGCCTGCTCCAGCTGCGCGCCCACTAGCCGTCCGAGGATCAGCTGTTCTGAAAACTGCTTGGTCCCGATGACCACCGTGTCGCGTCCGTCGTCGCGGCTCCAGTCGACCTGGCTGACGAAGGCCGCTGCGACCCCGATGGCGACCGCAATCGCACCGCCCAACCACAGGCGCCGGTCACGGTGGCGGAAGCCTGCTTCGATCGTGCCGAGCAGCGCGTCGGCGATGATCGCCAGCCCCGCGCTGGCGATGCAGCCCGCCAGCACCAGCGACCAGTTCTGCGTTTGCAGCCCGGCGAAGATCGGATCGCCCAGGCTGGGCTGACCGATGGTGGTCGAAAGCGTCGCCGCGCCGATGGTCCACACGGCGGCGGTGCGGATGCCCGCCATGATATAGGGCGCGGTGAGTGGTGCCTCGACCAGCCGCAGTCTCTGCCAGAAATTCATTCCCACGCCGTCGGCCGCCTCGATCACCCCGGGGTCGAGATTGGCCTGCGCCGTCACCGCGTTGCGCAGGATCGGCAGCAGCGCGTAGAGCGCCAGCGCAAGCAGCGCGGGCAGAAAGCCGAGCGTGGGGAGGTCTTCGCCGAAGACCGCACGCAGGCTCAGCAGGATCGGGAAGAACAGCGCCAGCAGCGCGAGCGCGGGGATCGTCTGGACGAGGCTGGCAAAGCCCAGCGCGGCGCGCGAGACCGCCTGGCTCCGGCTCGCCCACACCGCCAGCGGCAGCGCGACCGCGATGCCGAGGCCGATCGCGCAGGCAGCCAGGATGACATGCTGGGCGAGCACGCCGCCAAGCCCCATCAGCGCGGTCCACACGCCGCTCATCTCTCCAGCTCCTTGAGCCGTTCGGCCTGGTGCCGCGGAACCGCGACCAGCCCCTGCGCGACCTCTCCGCCGCCACCGCTGGCGAGTGCCTGCGGGGTTTCGTCGGCGACGATCTTCCCTGCATCCATCACCAGCACGCGGTCGGCGAGAATCAGCGCCTCGGCCATGTCGTGCGTAACCATCAGCGTCGTCAGTTCGAGCCGGTCGTGCAGATCGCGCACGCGGGTGCCCAGCGCATCGCGGGTGACCGGGTCGAGCGCGCCGAACGGTTCGTCCATCAACAGCAGATCGGGATCGCCCGCGAGCGCGCGGGCCACGCCCACGCGCTGCTGCTGGCCGCCCGAGAGTTCCTCGGGCAGACGGCTGGCCATCGCGGGGTCGAGATCGACCAGTTCGAGCAGTTCGCCGATCCGCTCCCGGCTCAGGTTGTCGCCGACCAGTCGCGGGCCGATCGCGATGTTCTCGCCCACGCGCATGTGGGGGAAGAGGCCGATGCGCTGGAAGACATAACCCATCTGGCGCCGCATCGCGGTGGCATCGCGCGTGGTGACGTCTTCGTCATCCAGCAGCACGCGCCCGGTGGTCGGTTCGACCAGGCGGTTGATGGTCTTGAGCAGGGTCGATTTGCCCGATCCCGATGCGCCGACCAGCGCGACGAAGCTGCCAGCCTCGATCGTCAGGTCGATACCGGCCAGTGCCTCGGTCGTATCATAGCGTTTGGTGACGCTGTCGAACGTGAGCGATGCTGCCATGCGGCGGGCCGTTATCCTGCCAGCGCGGCGAGCGACAGGTCGAGCACCACGGACAGGCCGTCCTCACTCCATTGGCGGTCGATCCGCCCCTGCATCTGCCCCTCGACGCTCATCTTGAGCAGGCGCGAACCGAAGCCTTCGCCGCCGGTCTCCAGCGGAGCCACGCCGGGTTCGTGCCATTCGATCCGCAGCATGTCGTGATCCGCCTGCGAAATGGTGACGTCGACCACGCCTTCCTCGTTCGCGAGCACGCCGTACTTCGCCGAATTGGTCGCCAGTTCGTGGAACACCAGCGCCAGCGGGGTCGCCGCGCGCCCCTGGATCGTGGGGTTGGAGCCGGTCACCGTGATCCGCTGTTCATGCTGCGAATTATACGGCGCGAAAATCTGATCGAGCAGGCCATGAAGCGTATTTTCGCGGACCATCCCGGTGGGCGCGACGAATTCATGCGCACGGCCCAGCGCTGCGATCTTGTCGGTCATCTCCTGCGCGAAATAGCGCAGGTCCGGATCGCGCCGCGCGGACAGGGTGATCAGGCTGGCGACCACCGCGAAGATGTTCTTGATCCGGTGCGACAGCTCGCGCGCGAGCAGGTCGCGGCTTTCGGACAGCCGATGCGCATCGTCGATATCGATGATCGTGCCGACCCACCGCCAGCGGCCATTGCCCAGCTGGATCGGCACCGCGCGGCTCAGCGCCCAGCGGTATGATCCGTCGGCCAGTCGCAGCCGCCACTCGTCCTCGTAAACCTGCTTGGCGCGCGCCGCCTCCTGCAGCTTGAGGCGGCTCTGGTCGAACTCGTCCGGGTGGATATGCGCCTGCCAGTCGTCCGCTGACCGCGGCGGGGTGGCTCCGGTGACTTCGTCCCAGCGTGCGTTGAAGAAATCGAAGGTCAGATCCTCGTCGGCCGACCACGCGATGCCCGGCACCGAATCGAGCACCAGATTGAGCATCCGCGCGCGCTCCTTCGCCTGGTCGCGCGAACGCAGTGCCTCGCGCTCGTTGACGAAGCGGCGCACGGCGGAACGGGCGAGCACACGCAACCCCTCCTGCTGTAATTCGTTCAGGCCCTCGGGATGCGGCTCGGTGTCGATCACGCACAGCGCGCCCAGCTCGGTCCCGTCCTCGGTCACCAGCGGGGCACCCGCATAGAAGCGCAGGTGCGTCTCGCCCGTGACCAGATCATTATCGGCAAAGCGCGGATCTTTCGTGGCATCGGGCACCACGAACAGCTCGTCCCCCTGCATCGCATGGGCGCAGAAGCTGACCGAGCGCGGCGTCTCGTTGCTTTCGAGCCCATGGCGGGCGAGGAAGCGCTGGCGGCGTTCCTCGACGATGGTCACGCTTGCGTTTGGCGTGCCGCACAGTTTCGCGGCGAAGGCGGCGATCGATTCGAGCTCGAAATCGTCTTCCAGCGAATCGATACCGAAGGGCGCAAGCTCACGCGCGCGGTCCCCCGGCGCACTGGCCGCTGCATCCGGACGATTCGCGTCCGCGCTCTTGGTTTCGAAAAGAGTGTCCATGATCCCGTCAGCGACAGGATATAACCATCAGCACCGGTTCCGCCACCAAAGGTTTATATTGCATGATATTTGTTAAACTTTGCCGGCCGGTTTGCGGGGGCTCGCGGGCTTGCTATGCGCACCCGCAAACAGAAGGATACCCCCATGCGCGCAACCCCTGAATTCGACTTCCAGCTTGGTGAAAGCGCGGAGATGATCCGCGAGAGCGTCGGCCGCTTCGCCGACGAGCAGATCGCTCCGCTGGCAGAGAAGATCGACCGCGAGGACTGGTTTCCCAAGGACGCGCTGTGGGCGCAGATGGGCGAGCTGGGCCTGCACGGCATCACCGTCGATCCCGAGGATGGCGGGCTTGGCCTCGGCTATCTCGAACATGTGATCGCGGTCGAGGAAGTCAGCCGGGCGAGTGCTTCGCTGGGGCTCAGCTACGGCGCACACTCCAACCTGTGCATCAACCAGATCCGCCGCTGGGGCAACGAGGAACAGAAGGCGAAGTATCTGCCCGGGCTGATCAGTGGCGAACACGTCGGTTCGCTGGCGATGAGCGAGGCAAGCGCGGGTTCGGACGTTGTCTCGATGAAGCTGAAGGCCGACGCGGTCGAGGGCGGCTACCGCCTGAACGGGACCAAGTTCTGGATCACCAACGCGCCCTATGCCGATACGCTGGTGGTCTATGCCAAGACCGACAGCGAGGCGGGATCGCGCGGGATCACTGCCTTCCTGATCGAGAAGGGCGATGAAGGCTTCTCGATCGGCCAGAAGATCGAAAAGGTCGGCATGCGCGGCTCGCCGACGAGCGAGCTGGTGTTCGACGACTGCCGCATCCCCGAGGATCGCGTGATGGGCCCGGTCGGCGGCGGCGTGGGCGTGCTGATGAGCGGGCTCGATTACGAGCGCGTGGTGCTCTCCGGCATCCAGCTGGGCATCATGCAGGCCTGCCTCGACACCGTGATTCCCTATCTTCGCGAGCGCACGCAGTTCGGCAAGCCGATCGGGTCTTTCCAGCTCATGCAGGCCAAGGTCGCGGACATGTACGTCGCGCTGCAATCGGCGCGGGCCTACACCTATGCCGTGGCCAAGAGCTGCGATGCGGGCCAGACCACCCGCTTCGACGCGGCGGGCGCGATCCTGCTGTCGAGCGAGAACGCGTTCCGCGTCGCGGCGGAGAGCGTGCAGGCGCTGGGCGGGGCGGGCTATACGCTCGACTGGCCGGTCGAGCGCTACATGCGCGACGCCAAGCTGCTCGACATCGGCGCGGGCACCAATGAAATCCGGCGGATGCTGATCGGCCGCGAACTGATAGGAGCCGCAGGGTGAGCGATAGCGAAGATTACGTCTACGACGAGGAAAGCGGCGAGTGGATGCCCGCCTCGGAGCTGGCGGCAAAGCAGGCTGCGGCGGACACCGTCGAAGTGCGCGATGCGGTCGGCAACCTGCTTGCCGACGGCGACCAGGTGACGCTGATCAAGGACCTCGACGTGAAGGGCGCGGGCCAGACGCTCAAGCAGGGCACACTGATCAAATCGATCCGCCTGACCGGCGACGCGCAGGAGATCGACTGCAAATACCCCGGCATCAAGGGCCTAGTGCTGCGCGCCGAGTTCGTGAAGAAACGCTGAGATTGAAAATATGACCGCACCCGTACTCACCTCGATGCTCGACCGTGAAGCGCCCGATGCCAAGGCGCGCTTCGATCACAACAAGGCGCTGGCGCAGCAATTGCGCGAAAAGGTCGCCGAGGCTGCGCTGGGCGGGAGCGAGAAGCATCGCGAGCGGCATGTCTCGCGCGGCAAGCTGCTGCCCCGCGAAAGAGTCGAGCGGCTGCTCGATCCCGGCTCGCCCTTTCTCGAGATCGGCCAGCTCGCCGCCAATGGGATGTACGAAGGCGACGTCAACGGCGCCTCGATGATCTGCGGCGTGGGGCGCGTGTCCGGGCGGCAGGTGATGATCGTGTGCAACGATCCGACCGTGAAGGGCGGCTCCTACTACCCGATGACGGTCAAGAAGCACCTGCGTGCGCAGGAAATCGCGCAGGAAAACCGCTTGCCGTGCATCTATCTGGTCGACAGCGGCGGCGCGAACCTGCCCTATCAGGCCGAGGTTTTCCCGGACAAGGAGCACTTCGGGCGCATCTTCTTCAACCAGGCGCAGATGAGCAGCCTCGGCATTCCGCAGATCGCCTGCGTCATGGGCAGCTGCACCGCGGGCGGGGCCTATGTGCCCGCGATGAGCGACGAGAGCGTGATCGTGCGCAATCAGGGCACGATCTTCCTCGCCGGGCCGCCGCTGGTGAAGGCCGCAACGGGCGAGGAAATCAGCGCCGAGGATCTGGGCGGCGGTGACCTGCACGCCAAGAAATCCGGCGTGGTCGACCATCTGGCAGAGAACGACGAACACGCGCTGACCATCGTGCGCGATATCGTCAGCCATCTGGGTGCCAACACCGATGCCGCGACCAATATCGACCTTCAGGAGCCGGTGCCGCCGAAGTTCGACGCGGAAGACCTCTACGCGCTGATCCCCGAGGATGTCCGCGCACCCTACGACGTGCACGAGGTCATCGCGCGGCTGGTCGACGGCAGCGAGTTCCACGAATTCAAGAAGGACTATGGCAGCACGCTGGTGTGCGGCTTCGCGCATGTCTGGGGCATGCCGGTGGCGATCCTCGCCAATAATGGCGTGCTGTTCTCGGAAAGCGCGGTGAAGGGGGCGCACTTCATCGAACTCGCCTGCCAGCGGCGCATCCCGCTGCTGTTCCTGCAGAACATCTCCGGCTTCATGGTCGGGGGCAAGTACGAGGCGGAAGGCATCGCCAAGCACGGTGCGAAGCTGGTGACCGCCGTTGCCACCGCCAGCGTGCCCAAGGTCACCATCCTGATCGGCGGCAGCTTCGGCGCGGGCAATTACGGCATGGCGGGCCGCGCCTATTCCCCGCGCTTCCTGTTCAGCTGGCCCAACAGCCGCATCTCGGTGATGGGCGGCGAACAGGCCGCTTCGGTGCTCGCCACGGTCCACCGCGATGCGGATTCGTGGACCGAGGAGCAGGCCGAGGAGTTCAAGGCCCCCATCCGTCAGAAGTACGAGGACGAGGGCAATCCCTACTACGCCACCGCGCGCATGTGGGACGATGGGGTGATCGACCCGGTGCAGACTCGCGACGTGCTGGGCCTCGCCTTCGCCGCCTGCCTGGAAGCGCCGATCGAGGATCGCCCGCGCTTCGGTGTCTTCCGGATGTAGCGACGCTGTGGCTGACAAGGGTGACACGTGTCACCCATGTGGCACTCTGCAAAGTCTCCGTGAAATCAGAGGGATGTCTGCATTCGGGTGACGCTTTTACGGTTTTCACGCGGTGCGGATTTGTGAGGGTGAGGGACGACGATGGGAAAGAGCCGTCCGCACCCTAGCGCCCCGGACGCAGGTAGGAAAATCGGTTGCCTGAAGGTCGGCCCGGGCGGGGCGATCGCCCGCCCCGTGGGCCCGGGCAGTCTGCCTACTCGACCGCAGTGATCCGCCCGGTAGCTGGCAGCGCGACCATGTCCTTGCCCGCCAGGTAGGCCTCGATCGCGTCCAGATCGACCGGGCCGGTGACCACGTCGGTGCCATCCTTGAACACGGTGAAGCTGTCGCCGCCCGCGGCGAGGAAGCTGTTCATCGTGACGCGGTAATCGGCTTGGGGATTGATCGGCTTGCCGTCGAGCGTGACCGAGACGACGCGCGATCCGACGGGGCGGCTCATGTCATAGACGAGCGCGAACCCTTCGGACGGGCTGAAGGTCTGCACGAAACCATCATCGTCGAACTGCTGTTCGAGCAGCGCGAGCAATTGTGCGCCGGTGAAGGTCTTGGTCACCAGCGTGTTGCCGAAGGGCTGGACCGAATAGATGCTGCCGAAGGTGATCGTGCCGTCCGCCGCAGACTCCAGCCCCGCGCCGCGAATGCCCGAATTGTTCATGAAGGCGATCTGCGCGCCCGCGTCGCGGGTCGCGAAAAGCTGCGCGTCGGCGATGAAATTGCCCAGCTGGGTTTCCTCGGTCGCGGGGCCGGGCGCTGCTGGATTGCCGCTGATCCGGCCGACCGGGCGCTGCTCCGCCGCGCTCGCCGCGTTGCTGTAGCGCGCGACATATTCGATGAGGTCGCTGCGCGGAATCAGTGTGGCGAAGTCGGGGTTCGCGTCTTGCGGCGCGGCGCTCTGCACCACGACGTTGTCTGCGGTGACGCCCACCACATCATGTGTCGCCGGATCGAAATCGAGAGTGATGTCGGTCAGCAGCGAACCGCCATAGCCTGCACTGGTGACGAGGAAGCTGCGCGCCGGGTCGATCTTCGAAAAATCGCACACATAGGCGGCGTGGGTATGGCCCGAGAGGACCAGGTTTACCCGCGGATCGACCTGCTTGAGAATGTCGATCAGCGGCCCGGCAACGCCGCCGCAACTTTTGTCGTTGAAGCCGACATCGGTGTACAGGCCCTGGTGGATCGCGACCACGATCGCATCCGCGCCCTGTTCTTCCAGCAGCGGCAAGGTGCGGTTGATCGCCGCCGCCTCGTCGCCAAAGGTCAGCCCGTCGACCCCGCTGGGCGTCACCAGCGTGGGGGTTTCCTTCAGCGTCAGGCCGATCACGCCGATCTTTATCTCGCCCGCGGGGGTCTCGAACGTCTTGATCCCGTAGGCGGGGAACAGCGTGCCGCCATCCTCCATCGCGACGTTCGCGGCGAGGAAGGCGAAGTCCGCGCCGGCAAAATCGGGCTCTACCGCGCACGGATCGCGCAGGGTCAGCTTCTCGCAGCCGCCATCCTGCACGCGCCTGAGTTCGCGCCAGCCCCTGTCGAATTCGTGATTGCCGACAGCGTTGAAATCGAGCCCGATGCGGTTCATCGCGCCGATCGTCGGCTCGTCGAGGAACAGCGAGGAGACCAGCGGGCTCGCCCCGATCAGGTCGCCGGCTGCGATCACCATCGTGTTTTTGTGCTTCGCGCGCACCGCATCGACCGCAGAGGCCAGCCAGGCCGCGCCGCCGGCCTTCGCCTCGCGTCCGTCGCCCAGTTTCACGGGCCGGGTGATCGGCTCCAGATTGCCGTGAAAATCGTTGAGCCCGACGATGCCGATGGTAACCGGCTCGGCTGCGCGCTGGTCGGGGACGGTGGCGCAGGCACCCAGATAGAGCGGGAGCGCGAGGGCGAGCAGAATGCGTTTTGCGGTCATCCGCCCCGCATGCGCGCGTGCTGTTGCAAGTTCAAGAACCAGTGCAGCGTTCCGGCCCGAAGGGCGCGCGCTACAGCGCCTCGCCGCAGGCCTGCCCGCTCGCCCAGGCCCACTGGAAATTGTAGCCGCCGAGCCATCCGGTCACATCCACCGCCTCGCCGATCGCGAACAGGCCGGGGGACTTCTTGGCCTCCATCGTCTGCGAGGAAAGCTCGGCGGTGGAGATGCCGCCTGCGGTAACCTCGGCCTTGGCGAAGCCCTCGGTGCCGTTGGGGTGGAACTGCCAGCCGCGCAGCCGCTCCTCCGCTTGGACCAGCGCCTTGTCGGACATGCCCTGGAGCGGGCCGGAGATGCCGAGCCGCTCGGCCAGCGTGACCGCGAGTCGCTCGGGCAGATGCTCGCGCAGCACCTGCGCCATGCTCGCCTGCGGGGACTTCGCCTTGCGTTCGCTCAGCCAGCCGGGGGCGAGGTCGGGCAGGAAGTCGATCCGCAGCACTTCGCCATGCCGCCAGTAGGAACTGGCCTGCAGGATCGCGGGGCCGGACAGGCCCTTGTGCGTCAGCAGCGCGGCCTCGCGGAATCTCGCAGCCGTTTTGCCTTGGCCGGCGGTGGCTTCGACCGGGGCCGAGACGCCCGACAGTTCGCGGAACAGCACATCTTCGCCGCCCAGCGTCAGCGGGACGAGCGCGGGGCGCGGCTCGACCACCTTGAGGCCGAACTGGCGCGCGAGATCATAGGCAAAGCCGGTCGCGCCCATCTTCGGGATCGACGGGCCGCCCGTGGCAATGACCAGCGCAGGCGCGCGGTGGGTTTCGTCATTCGCCTCGACCGAGAAGCCTGCCTCGTCGCGCGCGATCCTGCCGATTTCCTGCCCGGTGCGGATCTCGACGCCGCCCTTTTCGCACTCGGCCAGCAGCATCGTGACGATCTGTTTCGCCGACCCGTCGCAGAACAGCTGGCCGAGCGTTTTTTCGTGCCACGCAATCCCGTGGCGCTCGACCAGATCGAGGAAATCGCGCGGCGTGTAGCGGGCCAGCGCAGACTTGGCGAAATGGCGGTTGGCCGAAAGGTAGTTCTCCGGCCCCGCGCCCAGATTGGTGAAATTGCACCGTCCGCCGCCCGAGATGAGGATTTTCTTCCCCACCGCGTCGGCCTTTTCGAGCACCAGCACGCGCCGCCCGCGCTGGCCTGCGACGGCTGCGCAGAACAGTCCGGCGGCCCCAGCGCCGAGGATGATTGCATCATGATCCATGGACCAGCGCCGTGGACCTTCCCCGCGCGCATGTCGAGCAGCGGCGGTAGGGATTGGCGCGCGCATCGTCCTATCCGGAGACGGTGCATTTCGCGCGCGCGACATTGCGTCGGGGGCGGTACAAGGGCGATCCATGGACCCCGAGTCGCCCTCCGGCGCGCAGCGCTACCACCATCTCGACGCCGCGCGCGCGCTGTTCATGCTGCTGGGCATTCCCTTCCATGCGAGCCTCGCCTTTGCGGGCGGACACTGGCTGGTGATGAGCGGATCGCGCGATCCGGTGCTAGCCGTCATCCCGCCGTTGCTGAGCGATTTCCGCATGCCCGGGTTCTTCCTGATCGCCGGGTTCTTTGCCGCGATGCTGCTGGAGCGGCGCTCTCGCGGCGCGTGGCTCAAGGGCCGGGCCGAGCGTCTGGGCGTGCCGCTGCTGACCGGGATGGCGATCATCCTGCCGCTGCAGGCGGCCATCCTGCAGTATGCGCCGCGCGGCATCGTGGATCCCGCTGCCGCAGCCCATCCGCTGGCGCACCTGTGGTTCCTGCCCACGCTGCTGATCCTGTGCGCGCTGCTGGCGGCGGTGTGGCCGCTGGTCGCGCGCGCGCGATCCTTCGCCGCGCCGCCGGTGATCGCGCTGGCAGCAGCGCTGGCGGTGTACGAGCTGGGCCTGACCGTGGTGGAGCATCTGCTCCACAGCGATCTGAGCTTGCTCGGCGGATATCTGGATCTGCGCTCGCTGGCGATCTTCCTGCCGTTCTTTGCGCTGGGTGTCGCGCTGCGCCGGTCGCCCGCGCTGTGGAATCGCTTCGCCCGGTTCGATCCGGCGGTGGCGATCATCGGGCTGCTCGCGCTGGTCCTGCATGTCGGCCTGTGGGAGGACCGCTCGACGATCGGGATCGCGCTCGACATCCTGTTCGACGGCCTGTCGTCGGTGTGCCTCGTGCAGACCATCCTCGCGCTGTTGCTGCGCCTGTTCAGCAAGCCTTCCGCGCGGGTCGACCGGCTGGTCGACGCCTCTTTCACGATCTACCTGCTGCACCACCCGGTCGTGGTCGGGCTGGCGATTCTGTGCATCACCGCCGCGGTTCCGCCGCTGCTGGCGTGGGTCGCGATCTGCCTGGGGGCATTCGCGCTGCCCTATGCCGCGCACCGGATGATCCGCCGCAGCCCACTGGCGCTGTGGCTGCTCAACGGTGTGCGTCCGCAGCAGCGCGGCTGGGGCCTGCTGGTGGGCGCGCGCGAGGGCGCACCCGCCTGACACAGGTCAGATATCGAGGTTCGCGACGTTCAGCGCATTGTCCTGAATGAACTCGCGCCGGGTCTCGACCACGTCGCCCATCAGGCGGCTGAAGATCTCGTCGGTTACGTCGGCATCCTCGATCTTTACCTGCAGCAGCGCGCGGTTGTCCGGGTCGAGCGTGGTCTCCCACAGCTGTTCCGCGTTCATCTCGCCAAGACCCTTGTAGCGCTGGACCGACAGCCCCTTGCGGCCAGCCGCGATCACCGCGTCGAACAGCTGGGTCGGGCGTATGATCGTGCCCTGTCCTGCGGTGGCCGAGAGATCGGGCGTGCCGCCGTCATCTTCGCTGTCGGCCTCGGGAGCATCCTCGACCGCGCTCGGCTTCACCAGCTTTGCCGCGCTTTCGTAGGCGTCGAGGTTCTCGGCGGCGACCTTGTGCAGCTTGCGCGCTTCGGCGCTTTCGAGGAATTTTTCCTCGATCAGGTGCGTGTCGGTCACCCCGCGCCACAGGCGGCTGAGCATGATCCCCCCATCGGGCGAACGCTCGCCGCTCCACTTGGCTTCGGTGTCGCCCATCTGGAGGCGTGCTGCCGCGCGGTCGAGCGCGTCGGCGGCTGCGAGGTTTTCCGGATCGAACGCGCCCGCCATTGCCAGCGTTTCGACGATCGCGGTGTCGTACTTGCGCGGCGCGTAGGCGAGCAGGTTGCGCATCCGCAGCGCGTGATCGACCAGCGCGGAAAGGTCCGCCCCGGCGCGCACGCCGGTGGGGCTGTCGAGCACGCGATCCTGCAATCCTTCGGCGACGAGGTAGCGGTCGAGCGCGCGCTCGTCCTTCAGGTACACCTCGCTGCGCCCGCGCGCGACCTTGTACAGCGGCGGCTGCGCGATGAAGAGATGGCCGTTCTTGACGATCTCGGGCAGCTGGCGGTGGAAGAAGGTCAGCAGCAGCGTGCGGATATGCGCACCATCGACGTCGGCGTCGGTCATGATGACGATCTTGTGGTAGCGCAGCTTGTCGAGGTTGAAATCGTCGCGGATGCCGGTGCCCATCGCCTGGATCAGCGTGCCGACTTCCTTGGATGAAATGATCCGGTCGAACCGCGCGCGTTCCACATTCAGGATCTTGCCCTTCAGCGGCAAAATCGCCTGCGTCTTGCGGTCGCGGCCCTGCTTGGCAGAGCCGCCGGCCGAGTCACCCTCGACCAGGAAGAGTTCGCACTTGCTCGGGTCGCGTTCCTGGCAGTCGGCCAGCTTGCCGGGCAGGCTGGCGACGCTCATCGCGCCCTTGCGGCTCATCTCGCGCGCGCGGCGTGCGGCTTCGCGGGCGGCGGCGGCATCGACGATCTTCTGGATGATGGTCTTGGCGTGGTTGGGGTTTTCCTCCAGCCACTCGGTCATCTTGTCGCCCATCAGGCTTTCCAGCGGGGAGCGGACTTCCGACGAGACTAGCTTGTCCTTGGTCTGCGAGCTGAACTTGGGATCGGGCAGCTTGACCGAAACGATTGCGGTCAGCCCTTCGCGCATGTCTTCGCCCGAGAGCGTGACCTTCTCTTTCTTCAGCAGGCCCGAGGACGCAGCGTAGTTGTTGAGCGTGCGGGTCAACGCGGTGCGGAAGGCCGCCAGGTGCGTGCCCCCGTCGCGCTGCGGGATGTTGTTGGTGAAGGCGAGCACGTTCTCGTAATAGGAATCGTTCCATTCGAGAGCGACGTCGATCCCGATCCCGTCCTTCTCCGCCGAGACCGAAATCGGCTCGGGGATCAGCGCATCCTTGTTGCGGTCGAGATAGCTGACGAAGGCGGCAATCCCGCCCTCGTAGAACAGGTCGTGCTCGACAACGTCCTCGCTCCGCCGATCGCGCAGCTTGATGTGCACGCCCGAGTTGAGGAAGGCGAGTTCGCGGTAGCGATGCTCGAGCTTCTCGAAATCGAACTCGGTGACGTTCTTGAACGTCTCTTCGCTGGCCTTGAAGGTGACGCGCGTGCCCTTCTTCAGGCCGTTCTCGTCGCCGTTCGCATCGACCGGGGGGGCGTCCCCGCGCACTTCGAGGCTGGCGACCGCATCGCCATGCTCGAAGCGCATCCAGTGCTCCTTGCCGTCGCGCCAGATGACCAGTTCGAGCCATTCGGACAGCGCGTTGACCACCGACACGCCCACGCCGTGCAGCCCGCCCGAGACCTTGTAGGCATTGTCGTCGCTGGTGTTCTCGAACTTGCCGCCCGCGTGCAGCTGGGTCATGATGACTTCGGCGGCGGAGACGCCTTCGCCCTTGTGCATGTCCACCGGAATGCCGCGGCCATTGTCTTCCACCGAGACGCTGCCGTCGGGATTGAGTTCGATCAGGACGAGGTCGCAGTGGCCCGCCAGCGCTTCGTCGATGGCGTTGTCCGACACTTCGAACACCATGTGGTGCAGGCCCGAACCGTCGTCGGTGTCGCCGATATACATGCCGGGGCGTTTGCGAACCGCGTCGAGGCCCTTGAGCACCTTGATCGAATCCGCACCATATTCGCCGGTATTCCGGCCATTCTTCGTGTTCTCGTCCATCGGGCGAATATAGGCGCTGATGGCGCGATTCCCAAACCTTTCGGCAAGGAAAAACACGGCTTTTCCCCGAGGTGGGCGGTGCCGGACGGGCACTTTGTCCGGGTAGAGCCGTAAGTGTAGCGATGATGATGACACTGATCGTGGTTGCGGTCGTCTCTGGTGCGCTGCTGCTGGGCGCGGCCTGGGGGCTCTATGCGCCGCTGAACAAGAAGACCGAGGGCTTTCTGGTCGCGCTGGCCGGGGGCGCGCTGCTTTTGTCCGTCACCAGCGAACTGATCCAGCCTTCGATAGAGCGCGGATCGCTGATGGTTGCAGGGCTCGCCGTGCTGGCGGGCGCGGGCGTGTTCACGCTCGCCGACTGGCTGGTGAAGGAAAAATGGGGCGGCGGCTCGGGCGGAGGGTTGCTGGCTGCGATCACGCTCGATGGGATTCCGGAAAACCTCGCGCTGGGCGTCGCGCTGATCGGCGCGGGGCCGATGGAGGTCGCCGCGCTGGCCGGATCGATCCTGCTGTCCAACCTGCCCGAGGCGGCGGGCGGCGCGAAGGAAATGCGCGGCGACGGCCGGTCGCGGAGCAAGATCTTCGCGCTGTGGGCGGGCACCGCCGTGCTGCTCTCCGCTGCGGCAATTGCGGGCAACCTCTTGCTCGAAGGCGCGAGCGAGACGCATCTGGGCGCAATCCGCTGCTTCGCCGCAGGGGCGGTGATCGCCAGCCTGGCGATCGAAGTCTTCCCGCAAGCCTTTCGCGAGGACGATTACTGGGCGGGTATTGCCACCGCGATCGGCGCGGTGCTCGCCTTCCTGCTCGGCTCGTTCGGCGGCGGGTGAGTGATTGACGTAGCGGAAGGCGTGCCCCATCGGCGCGGGCATGCTCTCTGTACTCGACATTTTCCGGATCGGGATCGGCCCGTCCTCCTCGCACACGGTCGGGCCCATGCGGATCGCCCGGCGTTTCGTCCGCGCCCTCGAAAAAGCAGGCGAATTGCCGCAGGTCGAGCGGGTGGCGGTCGAACTGCAGGGATCGCTCGCGCTGACCGGCGTGGGCCACGGCACGGTGGATGCAAGCATTCTCGGCCTCGCGGGCTTCCGGCCCGAACGGACCGACCCCGACGAGGCGGCGCGCACGCTGGCGAGCATTCGCGAGGACAAGCGGCTGCAACTAGGCGATCAGCGCGAAATCGCGTTCGATTCGCAGGCCGATATTGAGCTGGTCGGGCACATCATCCCCGATCTGCACCCCAACGGCATGGTCCTGCGCGCTTACGACGCATCGGGCAAACTGCTGCGTGAGGGCACCTATTTCTCGACCGGCGGCGGTTTCGTCGCCTCGCAGGCGCAGCTGAAGAAGCCGCCGAAAGACGATCAGGTGAAGGCGGGCGCGAAGGTGCCGCATCCGTTCGGCTCGGCGCAGGAACTGCTTGCGCTGTGCGCCGAGCATGATCTCTCAGTCGCGGATCTGATCCTCGCCAACGAGGACGCGATGCGCCCGCGCGAGGAAACCATCGCCGGGCTCGACCGGATTGCGCAGGCGATGGACGGGTGCATTGATCGCGGGCTGACCCAGCGCGGCATCCTGCCCGGCGGCCTCAAGGTCCAGCGGCGCGCGCCCGACCTGTGGGACAAGCTTTCCGGCAATCCGCTGTCGAACGAGCGCGAGCAGCTGTTCGACTGGCTCAACTGCTACGCGATGGCGGTAAACGAGGAGAACGCCGCCGGGGGCCGCGTGGTCACCGCGCCGACCAATGGCGCGGCTGGAATCATCCCCGCCGTGATCCGCTTCTATTGCAAGACCGCAGACGATGCCGACTGCGCGGAGAAGCGGCGGCTGTTCCTGTTGACCGCAGGTGCGGTCGGCCTGCTGTACAAGCAGCGGGCGAGCATTTCGGGCGCGGAGATGGGCTGTCAGGGCGAGGTCGGCGTGGCGTGTTCGATGGCCGCCGGTGGCCTCGCCGCGCTATGGGGCGCGACCCCGCATCAGGTCGCCAGTGCGGCGGAAATCGGGATGGAGCACAACCTCGGCCTGACCTGCGATCCCGTCGGCGGGCTGGTCCAGGTGCCATGCATCGAACGCAACGCGATCGGCGCGGTCAAGGCGGTCAACGCCGCGCGCCTCGCGCTGCACCGAACGGGCGCGGAAAGCCTCGTTACGCTGGATCAGGTGATCGAGACGATGCGCCAGACCGGGCTCGACATGAGCAACAAGTACAAGGAAACCAGCCAGGGCGGGCTCGCAGTCAACGTGGTGGAGTGTTGACCGGCTGACGCGCTCTCAGTCCGCCGAGCCGCCTCTCGAAGCGAAGGCGGGGCGGAAATCGACCGCGCCCTGCCAGATCGCCTGATCGAACACCGGGGCGAGCATTGCGCGACTCGCGGCGTCGAACTGAGTCGCGTGGCACTGGGTCGCGGCGGCGGCGGCGGCCAGGTCGGTCTCGTCATAGCCGATTCGCACGCTGAGCAGCGCGGGATCGGTCTTCGCCCAGTTAGCCAGTTCCGCGACCGGTGCCTGCCGATCCGCCCGAATGCCGAAATAGAGCAGCGCGGGGCGCTCGCTCGCGGGCATCGCCTCGACCAGCTGGCTGGTGAAGGCGCTGACCAGCCGGTGGTCGGCATGGCCATATCCGCCGTCCGGACCCCAGGTGATGATCGTCTCGGGACCGGCCGCCGCGATTTCGCTGGCGAGCCGGGCGATCAGGCCATCGTCCTCGGGAGTGTCGCGCGCCTCGTCCGCCAGCTTTCCGTCGTCATAGCCGAGCATCATCGGCGCACCGAGGCCCAGCGCCTTGGCGGAGCAGCGCGCTTCATCCTCGCGCGCGGCAGCAAGCGCTTCGCCCGGTTCCAAATCCGAAACGCCCGGCCCGGCATCGCCACTGGTCGCATAGACCAGCCGCACGTCGGCTCCGGCGCGGGCGAGGGCGGAGAGCGCGGGGGCCATCGGCAGCTCGTCGTCCGGATGCGCGAGAATCACCATCACCGGGCGCGTATCGCCGGCCGGCTGCGCCAGCGCCGCGCTGGCGAGCAGCAGGGCGGGCACGCCTGCAAGAAGCGGCTTGGACATTGCGATTCTCCCCTGTTCCATTCCC
Organism: Alteriqipengyuania abyssalis; assembly: GCF_019857185.1. GTDB lineage: Bacteria > Pseudomonadota > Alphaproteobacteria > Sphingomonadales > Sphingomonadaceae > Alteriqipengyuania > Alteriqipengyuania abyssalis. The sequence goes on from NZ_JAHWXP010000002.1 coordinate 673,264, forward strand.
GTGCCAAACCCTGCCTCTCGCGTCTCGCAATGTCGAGCGCACACGCGAAAAGGCCCGCGTGCCCTGAGGAGCACGCGGGCCTTGAGGTTCCTTTGGAGAGAGAGGAACCGCCCTCCGGCAATGGCAGGCCCGCTTGGGGCGCATCAGCCTGGAGGAAAATTGGCCGGCGGGGATCTTAGGGGGGGGAGAGGTCGATCCACCGCCGGCTCGAGAGGGGAAATAATCTTACGCCCTACTATATGAAAGTGAGAAAACACGCAGGGCGGTGCAGTTTTTTGCAACTGACTGCGTGGGCTTGCTTAAGGGCATTTTCAGGCGTCTTGTGGGCATCAATATTGCTTTTGCGCCAGATTTTCGGAAATTTGGCGGGCGGGCGACAGGTTCGATCCGATGCAACTCGCGGTATGAAACCTCACCTGCACCGCTACGGCACCCGCTGGACAGGCGGCGGGGCAGCACTTACCGCGCGGCCATGCAGCCAGACCATCTCCCCGATTCCATCCTCATCGTCGATTTCGGCAGCCAGGTGACCCAGCTGATCGCGCGCCGCGTGCGCGAGGCGGGCGTCTATTCCGAGATCGCTCCGTTCAGCCAGGCCGAAGAGGCCTTCGAGCGGATGAGGCCCAAGGGCATCATCCTGTCCGGATCGCCCGCCAGCGTGTGCGACGAAGGCAGCCCCCGCGCGCCGCAGGTGCTGTTCGATTCAGGACTTCCGATTCTGGGCATCTGTTACGGGCAGCAGGTGATGACCACCCAGCTGGGCGGCGAGGTAAAGCCCGGGCACGAGACGGGCGAGGGCGGCGAATTCGGCCGCGCCTTCCTCACCGTGACCGAGCCTTGCGTCTTGTTCGAAGGGCTGTGGAACGTCGGCGAGCGGCATCAGGTGTGGATGAGCCACGGCGACAAGGTGACGCAATTTGCCGAAGGCTTCCGCATCGTCGCCACCAGCGACGGGGCTCCGTTCGCGCTGATCGCCGATGACGAGCGCCGCTATTACGGCACGCAGTTCCACCCCGAGGTGTTCCACACCCCTGATGGCGCGAAACTGCTCGCCAATTTCGCGCGCCATGTCTGCGGCCTCTCGGGCGACTGGACCATGGCCGAATACCGCGCGACCAAGATCGCCGAGATCCGCGAGCAGGTCGGCGATGCCAAGGTCATCTGCGGCCTGTCCGGCGGGGTCGATTCCTCGGTCGCCGCGATCCTGATCCACGAAGCGATCGGCGAACAGCTGACCTGCGTCTTCGTCGACCACGGCCTGCTGCGGCTGGGTGAGCGCGAACAGGTCGAGACCATGTTCCGCGACCACTACAACATCCCGCTGGTGGTTGTGGACGCCGAGGAACGCTTCATGGCGGGCCTCGCCGGCGAGACCGACCCCGAGAAGAAGCGCAAGTTCATCGGCGGCGAGTTCATCAACGTGTTCGAGGAAGAGGCGAACAAGATCGGCGGCGCGGATTTCCTCGCGCAGGGCACGCTCTACCCCGATGTGATCGAATCGGTGTCCTTCACTGGCGGCCCGTCGGTGACGATCAAGAGCCACCACAATGTCGGCGGCCTGCCCGAACGCATGAACATGAAGCTGGTCGAGCCGCTGCGCGAGCTGTTCAAGGACGAGGTGCGCGATCTGGGCCGCGAACTCGGCCTGCCCGACATGTTCGTCGGCCGCCACCCGTTCCCCGGCCCCGGCCTCGCGATCCGCATTCCGGGCGAAGTCACCAAGGAACGCTGCGACATCCTGCGCAAGGCGGACGCGATCTATCTCGAGGAAATCCGCAATGCGGGCCTCTACGACGCGATCTGGCAGGCCTTCGCGGTGCTGCTGCCGGTGAAGACCGTCGGCGTGATGGGCGACGGGCGCACCTACGACAGCGTCTGCGCCCTGCGCGCGGTGACCAGCACCGATGGGATGACCGCCGACGTCTACCCCTTCGACGGGGCGTTCATCGGACGCGTGGCGACGCGCATCGTAAACGAGGTGCGCGGGATCAACCGGGTGGTCTACGACTATACGAGCAAGCCGCCCGGCACGATCGAATGGGAATAGCCGGGCGTATCGGGGGGTACGACGATGGTTCGCGCATTGGTGGCAGCTCTTAGCATTCTGGCGCTTGCCGGATGCGCTTCCCTTCCTCCCCAGCCCGATGCCAGTGACCGCGCCGCCGCGCAGGCCGGCATTCTCTCGTTCGGCATCCAGCAGCCGGACCGGTTCGACGCCATCACGGTAAGGCTCGACCTGCCCGACTCCGCGGCGGGATCGGTGCTGACCTTTCCCGATTCCTGGGGACCGGAAGAAAACCTGTCGCAATCGCGCGGAGACATCGCGTTTCGCGGGCTGGAACGGCTCCCCGGTGAGGGGGAGGCTTACCGTGTAGCCCCCGGTGGCGGCTGGATCACCTATACGGTGGCGCAGGATTACGAGGGAGAGCCCGACTGGGAGACCCACCGCCTGCCCGGAATGCGCGTCCGAACCGCACCGAGCCACGCCTTCCTCCTCGGCCCGACTGTCCTTCCCGCATGGTCGCAAGGCGGCGTGCCGCTGACGCTCGACCTGCAATCGCTCCCGCAGCGCGCGGCCTTCAGCTTTGCGCCCGGCGATTGCGCGACGGGCTGTGCACTCGAGGATTTGGCGAATTCCGTGCTCGCACTCGGTGATTTCGCGTTCGATACAAGGCAGGCGGGGGACACCACGGTTCGCAGCGCCATTCGCGGTTCCTTCGCGATGAACGCGGACGCGATGTCCGGCGTGCTTGCCGGAATGCTCGACCAGGGGGCGCAGCGGTTCGACGATGCGCCCTTCCCGTCCTACCTTTTTGCCGTGAACCCGATCCCTGCGCCGCCGCAGGGTTCGGCGGTCGTGGGCACCGGCCTGCATCGCAGCTTCCTGCTGCTGGCGAGCGAGAATGCCGATGCCGAGCGGCTGCGCCACACGATCGCGCACGAGATCGTGCACGAATGGATCACCCGCCGGATGGGGCCCACCGACGAAGAGACGGACGCGCAGCGGATGTGGTTCACCGAAGGCGCGACCGAATATTTCGCATGGAAGCTGCAACTCGCCGCCGGGCTGATCGACACGCAGGACTTTCTCGCCGGCATGTCCGATCTGGCGAACGCATACCTTGCATCGCCCGTGCGGGAGCTGCCTGCGGGCGAGCTGGCGGAGCGCATCTTCGAAAGCGAGGAGGCGCAGCGCCTGCCCTATCAGCGCGGCGCGTTGCTGGCCTGGCACTGGGATATTCTCGCCCGGGAGCGCGGTTCCTCTCTCGACGCGGTCATTGCCGATCTGATCGACGGGAATGAGCGGCAGGAGCTTACCGATGCGCGGATCCGAGCGGCGATGACGCGGCGCATCGGCGGGCAATTCGACAGCGATCTGGCGCGCTATGTCGTGCAGGGAAAAGCGCTCGATCCGATGGCGCTGACCTTGCCGGGTTGCCTGGTCGCGATACCCGAGCGCTCCGGTACCGTCCGCTTCGCGATTGCGGACGGCAGCTCCGGAGACACTTGCCGGGCGGAGCTTCTCGGCCCCGCCTGAAGCAGCAAGATCGGCCTGGAACACGCCCGGTGCTCTCGTGCAAGATGACTGGAACGCTACACTTCGCGCCCGCGTTGTGATCGGCAAATGGCCGCGAGATTCTGCGCGGCGCAAACCAATGCCGGAGCTTTCCATGACCGATACCCACGCACCGCTGCTCGACCCGCTCGACATGGCGGATATCACCACGCCCAACAGGGTGTGGATGGCCCCGCTCACCCGCAGCCGCTCGACCGCGGGCGACTGCGAGCAGACCCCGCTTCACGCGCTCTATTATGCGCAACGGGCGGGCGCCGGCCTGATCGTTTCCGAGGCCACGCAGATCAGCCACGAAGGGCAGGGTTATGCCTGGACGCCGGGAATCTTCACCGAAGAACAGGTCGAAAGCTGGAAGCTGGTGACCGACGCGGTGCATAATGCGGGTGGGCGGATTTTCTGCCAGCTTTGGCACGTCGGCGCGATCAGCCATCAGGTGTTCCAGCCCGAAGGCGACGCGCCCGTTTCCGCCAGCGTATGGACGCCCGAGGGCGAGGCCTTCGTCGGCGACCGGCTGAGCGAGGGGCCGACCGTGCCCTTCCCCGAGGCGCGCGCGCTCGACCTCAATGAGATCCCGCGCCTGCTCGACGATTACCGGCATGCGGCGCGCTGCGCGGCCCGCGCCGGGTTCGACGGTGTGGAGGTGCATGCGGCGAACGGATATCTGATAGACCAGTTCTTGCGCAGCGGGACCAACCGGCGCGAGGACGAGTATGGCGGCAGTCTCGAAAATCGGCTGCGCCTGCTCGACGAAGTGGTCGCCGCGGTCACCGAGGTGCTGCCCGCAGGCCGGGTCGGTGTGCGCCTCTCGCCGATGGGCGGGCCGGGCGGCTCGTCCGATGCCAAGCCGGAAGAGACCTACCCCGAAGCAGCGGCCAAGCTCGCCGGGCGCGGGCTCGCCTATCTCCACGTCGTGCGACCCAACGGCCATACCGGCAGCGGCGGATCGGACGAGGGCAACGCAATCGTCAAGGACATGCGCCAGCGGTTCGACGGGGTGTTCGTCGCCAATGGCGAATTCTCGACCGAGGAAGCCGCGCAATGGGTCGGCGACGGCCACGCCGACGCGGTCGCCTTCGGTCGCCTGTTCATCGCCAACCCGGATCTGCCGACGCGGATCGCGGCGGGCGGCCCTTACGAAGAGGCCAACGAGGCCACGTTCTACGGCGGCGGGGCGGAGGGATATGTCGATTATCCCACGCTCGACCGCGTCACCGACCCGCTTCCTGTGCCGGCCTGAGAGCGCGAAGCCTCACCCCACTATGCAAGTTCTTTCCAGACGCTGGAGCCCGATATGAAAGCCGTCAAAGTCCGCAATCCCGCCAGTCCCGATTCGCTCGAGGTCGTCGACATCGACGCCCCGGGCGAACCCGGCCCCGGTGAGGTGCGGGTGAAGCTGCACGCCTCTTCGCTCAACTTTCACGACTATGCGGTCGTCGCGGGGATGATCCCCACCGAGGACGGGCGCATTCCGCTGTCCGATGGCGCGGGCGAGGTCGAGGCGGTCGGCGAAGGTGTCCAGGAGTTCGCGGTCGGCGACCGGGTGATGTCGGTCTTCTTTCCCGAATGGCAGGATGGTCGCCCGCCAATGGGCAGTTTCGAGACCACGCCGGGCGACGGCATCGACGGGTTCGCGCGCGAAAAGGTGGTGAAGCCCGCCCGCGCCTTCACCCGGATGCCCGACAATCTCGACTTCGCGCAGGCCGCGTGCCTGCCGTGCGCCGGGCTGACGGCGTGGCGCGCGCTGATGGAGGACGGCAATCTGCAGGCCGGGCAGACCGTGCTGCTGGAGGGCACCGGCGGCGTCTCGATCTTCGCGCTGAGGATTGCGAAGGCCGCGGGCGCGCGGGTGATCATCACCTCGAGCTCGGACGAGAAGCTGGCCAGGGCGCGCGAGCTGGGTGCCGATCACACGATCAACTACAAGAGCACCGACGACTGGGGCGATGCAGCGTTCGACTGGTCGAAGGGCGGGGTCGATCATGTGGTCGAGGTCGGCGGGCCGGGCACGGTCAATCAGGCGATCAAGGCGATCCGCCCGGGCGGGCACATCCACCTCATCGGCGTGCTGACCGGCCAGAAAGGCGAGGTCGAAACCGCCGCGCTGATGCGCAAGATGGGGCGGTTGCAGGGGCTCACCGTGGGCAGCCGCGCGATGCAGCTGCGGATGGTCGCCGCGATCGAGGCGGCGGGGATCGAACCGGTGATCTCGGATCGGTTTGCGCTGGCCGATCTGGCCGATGCCTTCCGTCACGAGCAGGATCAGAAGCACTTCGGAAAGATCGCCATCGACATCTGACGCGCCGGGAAGGTCCGCGGCGGATTGATCGGCGTCAATGATCTTGCGGCAGGCCCGCTGTATTGAGGCATCATCGCCATCAATGCGGGAGCCGTTTGATGTTTCGAATAACGCTGATCCTTCTGCCGATCGTCGCGACCACTCTCATGGGCATCGCCGTTATCACCGTCCTGTCGATGGACATGCAGGCCGGGTGGCAGCCGATTGCGGTCGCCTCGGCGGCGGGCTTCGTTCTCGCGGTTCCCATCTCGTGGTTCGTCGGCCGCAAGATCGTCGCCAAAACGGGTCTGGGCGGCTGACCATCATCCGCGCGGATTCTTGCTGTCCTTGCGAGCGCCAGCCTATGCCGGGGCGATGCAGCTTCCCCTTGGCGATGATCCGCGGACCGAAACGCTACGCCAGCTTCAGCCGCGGCTGATCCAGCGGTTCGGGCGGATCGAGCGTGCACCGAGGGAGAGGCGCGCGCCCGAATGGGTGCTGGTGCAGGGCGTGATCGGCGCGCGCACCCGCTCGGAAACCTCCAATGCGGCGACCGACCGGCTGCTGGCCGAATATGGATCGTGGGAGGCGGTGGCCGATGCGCCGCTGGAAGCCTTGCAGGCTCAGCTCGCCACCCAGACCTACCCCAATGTTGCGGCGGCGCGGCTGAAAGCGTGCCTTACCGATCTGGTCGAGCGGCGCGGCGCGGTCGACCTGTCGCATCTCGAACCGATGGAGACCGACGCGGCGATGGCGTGGCTCGAGCAGCTGCCCGGCGTGGGGCGCAAGATCGCTGCGGGGGTGGTCAATGCCTCCACGCTCGACCGCAAGGCGCTGGTGCTCGATTCGCATCACCGCCGGGTGCTCCAGCGGATGGGGCTGGTGCCGCACAAGGCCGATACCGCGCGCGCCTACGCCGCGATCATGCCCGCGATGCCGCCCGAGTGGAGCGCGGCAGACTTCGACGAGCATCATCTGCTGATGAAGGAGATCGGCCGTGCCTTCTGCCGCCCGTCCAGCATGGCGTGCGGTCAATGCCCCGCGCAGGCGCTGTGCGAGACGGGGCGGGCACGCGAACACTAGGCGCGGGCGCGCCGCTCGCACGAAAAAGGCCGCCCGGATCGCTCCGGACGGCCTCTCGCTTATCGGAAGATGGGGCCGGTCAGCCTTCGTCCTTCACCCGCTTGTAGGGGATGAAGTCGGTCAGGAAGACGGCTCCGCTGAAGAAGTTGCCCGTCCGGTCGCGGGTGGTGATCTGGGTCGTGCGGCACAGGCTGGGCGACGGATCGCGGACGACCAGATAGTCGTCGTCGTCCAGCGCCTCGGGATCCTGCGTGTAGTTCACGTAGATCGTCGATCCGGTGTCGTAGACCACTGCGGTCTTGTCGATGATGTAGAGTCGCGCGGAGGGTCGATGCGGGACGCAGTTGGTCGGCTCGCCCGCCACGCGGCCTTCAAGCAGCTTGTCCAGCCGTTCCTGCCCGGTCTGCCTCTCGGCAAGCGCGGGGGTGCTGGCGACAGCGAGTGCGGCCAGCATCGGGATGGCGAAACGAAAACGATTGGTCATGGCGATATCCTCGGCAAAAAATCGTCCCTCTGAGGTGCCTTTGTAGCACGCCCTGTCTGAACAACGCCTGAGAATCGCGGATGCTCCCGGTCGGGCATGCCGCCGGGCGCTCTGCCGATATTTGGGGATGGGTCCCTAGGGGTGCCCCGGGTCCGCGCCTTCGGAGATATCGCGCAAGCTGGCCTGGTCGACACCGTCGGCAGGTCCGCCTTCGAGAACGAAGCGTCGGTCGCAATAGCCGCAATCGACATAGCCGTGCTCGTCGATCTCCAGATAGACCTTCGGATGGCCGAGGGCTGCGGGCTTGTAATTGGCGCCCGTGCGAATGTCGGTCGCGCCATCGCACCAGACGCGGCGGGTGGTCACCTTGGAGATTTCGGGCGGGGGCGGCATGATCGACATGGGAGAAGCGCATATCTTCGTGCTCCCCGCTCGGCAAGAGCATGTGCGCAACAGGACGCGCGCAAAGCGGTGGCCAAGCGGGGCGATGCGTTTTAGGGCGGCGACATGGAAAACCGGCCCGCAATTTCGATCGACAACCTGACCAAACGCTATGCCCCCGCCAAGGGTGAGGCCGAGGGCAAACTGGCGCTCAAGGGCGTCAGCTTCGATGTCCCGCAGGGCGGCATCTTCGGCCTGCTGGGCCCCAATGGCGCGGGCAAGTCCACGCTGATCAACATCCTTGCCGGGCTGGTCACGCGGACCAGCGGCAGCGCGCAGATCTGGGGCTTCGACACCGCGAAAAACCCCCGCAATGCCAAGCGCGCGATCGGCATCGTGCCGCAGGAAATCGTGTTCGACCCGTTCTTCACCCCGTTCGAGGTGCTGGAGAATCAGGGCGGCTTCTACGGCATCCCGAAAGCCGAGCGGCGCAGCGAGGAACTGCTGAAAGCGGTGCATCTGTGGGACAAGCGCGACGCCTACGCCCGCACGCTGTCGGGGGGCATGAAACGCCGCCTGCTGATCGCCAAGGCGATGGTCCACTCCCCGCCGATCCTGGTGCTGGACGAGCCGACCGCGGGCGTCGACGTCGAACTTCGCCGCCAGCTGTGGGAGCTGGTGACGCAGCTGAACAAGGAAGGCGTCACCGTGGTGCTGACCACGCACTACCTCGAAGAGGCCGAGCAGCTGTGCGACCGGATCGCGATCATCAACCATGGCGAGCTGATCGCGAACAAGCCGACCCGCGAACTGGTCAGCATGGCGCGCGAGAAGATCATCCGGCTGGAGGTCGACAAGCCGCTGGCGGGCGCGCTGATGGACCCGGCTTTCACCCGGTCCGAAGTCACCGCGCCGCGCACGCTGGAGGTCACTTACGACCGCGACCAGATGACCGCGGGCCAGGTGCTGACGATCGTGCAAGGCCACGGCTACGCGATCCAGGATGTCTCGACCCTCGAACCCGATCTGGAAGACGTGTTTGTCCAGCTGACCGGCGCGGGGTAACAATCTGACTTTGCGCCGGTTTGTCCGCGAACTGGTGCACGGCGCGATAACCATTGGTCAATCACCAGCCGCTAGAACGGCTGCATGGCACATTTGCCACCTTTGTATCACCTGCGGCCCGCATGGCTGCGTCAGGCCTTCTTCCTGATCGCGCTGGCATGCGCCGTTTGCGCCGGACAGGCCAGCGCCTGCGTGGGAAGCGCTGACCCGCTCATACAACGGCTTGAAATCGAGGTCGGTCGCAACCCGCTCGCGGCGCTCGACAGCATTGCGCAGGAAATCGCGGATACCGATCCGCTGGACAAGCGCCGGCTGGCCGAATTGTACATCGTCCAGGCAAAGGCGCTGAACATGGGCGGTCTGGATTCCGCGCCTGCGCTGAAAAAGGCGCGTAGCGCGGCCAGCAAGCTCTCGGAGCGGGCACCGGCCAATATCCTGCTGCAGATGAACGCCTATTACGACCTGCCCGACGACCGGGCGAAGCGCAAAGCGCTTGCCTCCCTGGTGCGCAGCTATCAGTCGCTGCCGGACGGAAGCAGCGCGAAGACCTGCCGCGCGGTCGATCTGGCCTTCAACTACAGCTTTCAGGAAAAGCCGCGCGAAGCCTTCACGTTTGCCTCGCAGGCCTATCTCAACAGCGCCGACGACAAGTCCTCGCCCGCGCGCGCGGAGGCGGCCTCGGCGCTCGCCTATCTCGTCTCCAACAGTCACGATTTCGACTATGCGAAGCAGCTGCATTCCGAAGCACTCGCCATCCAGCTGAAGCTGGGAATGAGTGACCTTGCCGCGAACGAGCTTCTTGTGCGCGGATATACCGAGCTCAAAGACGGGGACTGGATCAAGGCCGTTGCCGATTTCAGGGAGTCGGCAAAACAGGCCCGCAGTTACGACAACCAGTATGCCGTCGATTACGCGCTGCTCGGCGTGTGTCAGGCCGCGCTTGAAGGGGGCAAGATCGCCGATGCGGCGCCCGAATGCGAGCGCGCCTATCAGGGCCTCGGCAAACCGGACGAGGCGATGGCCCTGCCTGCCACCGCGCTGATGGCGAAACTGCTTGTCGAGCGCGGCGATCCGGGGAGGGCTCTTGCGATCCTCGATCCCATGATCGCGAAGGGCAAGCAGGAGAACGCCTCCGACGACTGGCTCCTGGCGCTGGAGATCCGGGCGCAGGCCCTTTTCGCGCTGGGGCGCAACGCGCAGGCCTACGAGCAGATGCGGGAGGCGAGCGAGGCTGCGAAAGCCTTCCACGACACCGAAATGCAGAGCGGGACGGCTGCCCTCCAGGCGCGTTTCCAGACCCGCGAGTTGCAGCATCGCCTGGCTGAGGAAGAGCGGGCGAGCAGCACGCGCCTGCGGCTCGCGATCGCGGTGATCGCGGGCTCGACCACCACGCTGCTCCTGCTCGGCACGCTGATCTTTTTCCTGCTGCGGAACCGCCGCCGCTTCCGCCGCCTTGCGATGACCGACCCGCTGACCGGGCTGGCCAATCGCCGCGCGACGCTGGAGCGGGTAAGCGCGTCCCTGCCCGGCCCGGACGCCCCGCAGCCGCGTGCCTCGTTCGCGCTGCTCGACATCGACCACTTCAAATCGTGCAACGACACCTTCGGCCACGATGCCGGCGACCAAGTGCTGAGCCAGTTCGCGCGGGTGGTGGAGCGCTGCGTCCGTCCGACCGACATCGTCGGGCGCTGGGGCGGGGAGGAATTCCTCGTCATCCTGCCCGCAACCGGGCTGGAGGATGCCCGCGACATCATCGAACGGGTCCGCAGCGAGGCGGCGCTGGAGGAGTTCGATTTCGCCCCCGGTTACCGGCTGCGCTTCAGCGCGGGGATCGCAATGCCGAGCGAGGCGGGCGGCCTGACCGATGCGTGCCTCAAGCTGGCCGACCGGCGGCTTTATGCGGCCAAGCACCATGGCCGGAACCGAACCTGTATCGATGCGGGCATAGCATGGGCCGGACCTCCCGCGCCCCCTTCCAGCGCCGGCTCAGGTTCCGCGCGGGCCGCGTGAAGACCGCCCGATCGCGCCGGGGCTGCCTCTAGCCCTCCGAGCCGGGCGGCAGGGCGAGCCGCGCGATATGGTCGCCATCCAGCTCGATCAGCCAGTGCTCGGGGTAACCCGTGATCCAGATCGTCCAGCCGAAATCGAGCAACACATCGAGATGGGCGATTCCATCGCTTGCCATGAGCGCCACGTCGGTTTCGAGACCGGTATCGTAGGAGAAGCGGATCGTGGTGTCAGGTGCGGTCGCTCGGGCGATCATCGTGCCGATTGCATCGATGCGCTTTTGCGCGGTCCGGCTGCCATCGGGGCCGTCCGCGTCATTGAGCCAGCAGTGGTCGCTATCGGCAGGTTCGGGGCAATCGGGCCACCACACGCCATTGCCCGCGATGCGGATGTGAGGGGGTGTCCAGATCCCGTTGAAGCGCGGCTCGTGCGGAACGCCGCGTTCCACAAGGCGCGGGATGATGGTCCCCTTCACGCTGGGTGGCGGCGGGGTCGCCTTCAGCGCCGCGCGCCGTTCTTCCAGCTGCTTTCGCTTTTCCGGGTCCATGGGTGTTTGCACACCGCGAACCGGGCGCGATCAAGCGAAAAGTGACGGCAGACGGTGCCTAGTCGTCCAGCGACCAGTGCGAGGGCAGGCTCGCGAGGCATTCGCCCATTGCCGCAATGGTCCGGTCGCGCTCGACGCCGTCGAACTTGACCAGCACGGCCGCGCTTTCGTCGTTCGGCCTGGTCAGCAGAAAACCGCCGGTCTTCTGAATATCATCGAAATCGAGCTGCAGCGCTTTGAGGGATGACGCGTATTCGAAGATGCCCGGCCCCTGTTCCTTCTTGATGAAGGCCTTGCGATCGGTGACGATCCCCTCGGTCGTCAGGCGTCGGAAGTCGAACTCCTCGCGATCCACCCCGACATCGGCCGTCGTCAGAAGGTACAGCTGGCTCGTCACACTCGTGCGGCCGATCAGCACCGTGACCGCGGTCTTGTCCGCCGCGCTCATGAACAGCATCGAACAGGTGGTGCCCGTCCGCTCGACCTTTGCGGATTGCGCCCCGTCGGCAAACTGGAGGAATACCTTCGAGGCGGGCTCCTGCGCGGCTACGCCCGATACGGCGATGGCGAGGCCCGCGAAGAGTGCGGCGAAAGGCTTGCTGGACATTGATGCGATCCCTGCTGCTGTCGGTTTATCTTCGCCCAACCCAATCCCTTCTCGCTTGTCCAATGACAAAAGCCGTCATAGCTGCATCGGATATGACACAGCAAAGCGCGCAACATGATGTCCTCGTGATTGGCTCGGGCGCGGCGGGCCTCACCGCGGCGCTGGCCCTTGCCGAAGAGAAGAAGGTGCTGGTGCTCGCCAAGGGCACGCTCACCGGTGGCAGTACCGCGTGGGCGCAGGGCGGGATCGCCGCCGTGCTCGACGCGGGGGACACCTTCGAAGATCACATCCGCGATACGATGGTCGCGGGCGCGGGGCTCAATGATCGCGAGACGGTCGAATTCGTGATCGAGCGCGCGCCGCATGCGATCGACCGGCTGATCGAGCTGGGCGTGCCGTTCAACAAGGAAAGCGGTGCGCTGCATCTGACCCGCGAGGGCGGGCACTCGCATCGCCGGATCGTGCATGTGAACGATGCCACCGGCTGGGCGGTGCAGTCCGCGCTGCTCAAGGCGGCGGAGGAAAATCCCAACATCACCCTGCTGCCGGGCCGCACCTGCGTCGACCTGATCACCGGGCGGCACGAGCTGCGATATTCGGGCGCGGGCCAGGTGTGGGGCGCCTACGCGCTCAACGAGGAAACCGGCGAGGTCGAGGCACATGTCGCGCGCGCGACCGTGCTCGCGGCAGGCGGGGCGGGGCGCTGCTACCTGTTCAGCACTGCGCCGCGCGGAGCGACCGGCGATGGCATCGCGATGGCGTGGCGCGGGGGCGCGCGGGTCGCCAACATGGAAATGATGCAGTTCCACCCGACCTGCCTCTACAATCTGGAGGTCAAGAACTTCCTGATTACCGAGGCGGTGCGGGGCGAGGGCGGGCGGCTCTACAACCCGCGCACCGGCAAGCGATTCATGGAATTCTACGATCCAGAACGGCTGGAGCTGGCGCCGCGCGACGTGGTCGCGCGCGCGATCGACGCCGAGATCAAGCGCTTCGGGCTCGACTACGTCCATCTCGACATCAGCCACCAGCCGCCCGAATTCGTGAAGGAGCATTTCCCCACGATCCACGAGAAGCTGCTCGGCCTCGGCATCGACATGACCACCGGACCGATCCCGGTGGTGCCCGCGCAGCACTATACCTGCGGCGGGGTTCTGGTGGACCTCTATGCGCGCACCGATCTGCCCGGCCTGTGGGCGGCGGGCGAGTGTATCGAAAGCGGGCTGCACGGGGCCAACCGCCTCGCCTCCAACAGCCTGCTCGAATGCTTCGTCTTCGGCGAGGCGGCGGCGCGCGATATCCTGTCGATGTGGGACGAGCTCGACGCCCCGCCCGAAATCCGTCCGTGGGACGCAAGCAGGGTGACAGATTCGGACGAGGCGGTCGTCATCAAGCAGAACTGGACCGAGATCCGCCGCTTCATGTGGAACTATGTCGGCATCGTGCGCACGACCAAGCGACTCGAACGGGCGGCGAACCGCATCCGCCTGCTCCAGAGCGAGATCGACGACTATTACGGCAGCTTCCGGGTCACGACCGATCTCATCGAGCTGCGCAATCTGGTCCAGGCGGCGGAGCTGATCGTGCGCTGCGCGCTCGAACGCAAGGAAAGCCGGGGGCTGCACTTCACTCTCGACCATCCGCAGACGGACAGCATTGCCCGCGATACCGTGCTGCTACCGCGTTGAGCCCGTCCCCGTCGGCGGACAGGCCGGGGTGAGAAACCGTTAACCCCTTCCCTGATAGCCGCTCCCCGGACGGGAGGCCTCGTTCCATCACGGAGGCCATTTTCGGTGCGGTTCTATTGTGCCACCCGGCGGGTGTTTCCCCGCCACTACATCTTGCGCATCTTCTTGTTGTGCTTCGTTTCGGTCCACCTGCCGATCCTCGCTTTTGCCGGCACGATGGCCTGGCTGGGTACGTGGAGCTGGGCGGTTTTCTGGCCGATCCTGCTTGCCACGGTGTTGGGCACCGGCGCGGCAATTTTGGGCATGGCCGGTCTGCTCAAGCCGATCGGGATCGCGACCGAACAGCTGCGCCGGGTGCAGCGCGGCGAGATGGTGGAGCGCATTCCGGAAGGCGGCCCCGACATGGCGGGCCAGCTGCTCGCCGCGGTGGAGCTTGCCGCGCAGGCGACGCGCGAGCGGATGGAGAAGGTCCGCAGTCTTGCCGGCAGTGATCCGCTGACCGGGCTGCTCAACCGGCGCGGTCTCAACGAAAGTCTCCAGGCGGCGCTCGCCAGCGGAGGCAGCGGAACGATCGCGGTGCTCGACTGCGACCGGTTCAAGCAAGTGAACGACACTCTGGGCCATGCTGCGGGCGACCGCGCGCTGCGCGCGATTGCCGGCGGAATTCGCGCGCATACCCGCGAGGCTGACACCGCCGCCCGCTGGGGGGGAGACGAGTTCGTGATCTACTTTGCGGATCTAGACCCCGATGCGGCCGGGCAGGTGTTGGTGCGGATTCGCGATGCGCTGCACCAGCAGCCCGCCGCCCTGATCGACGATCGGCCGCTGGGCTTCTCCTTCGGGCTGGCGCGGCTGGGCGGAGCGCAAGGCCACCGCGATTCGAACAGCGCCTTCGATGCCGCCGACCGCGAGCTCTACCGCGCCAAGCAGGCCTGTCGCGGCGCAATCCCGGCCTGATCCCATTTTTCGCTGACATAACAATTGCTAATTATGGCTGAATCGGGGCGCTGAGCCATTGGTGGGGTGTGCCGCCCACCGGGGCGGAAGCAACAGCAAGGACAGACGTCATGAAGAAGTTCGCATTTTTTGCCGCCCTGCCGGTCGCCGCCCTCGCGCTGAGCGCATGTGGTCAGGATGACGCCGTCGAAGAGCGTGGCGACATGCTCGAAGAGCGTGCCGACGCAGTCGAGGATTACGGCGACGATCAGGCTGCGGCGATGGAAGAGCGCGCCGATGAAGCGCCGACCGATGCGCAGGAAGATGCGCTCAACGCCCGCGCCGAGGAAATCGACGACATCGGCGACGAACGGGCCGACGCGCTCAACGAACGCGCCGACGAAATGGAATGAGGCTTTTCGCCTGATTCGCCGGAGCTTTCCGGCACGGGCCTCCGCCAGCAATGGCGGGGGCCTTTTTGGTTGTCGGCCGTGTTTTCCAGCCTCGATTTTGCGCGAAGCGCGTGCTGCTAGCGCACTGTCCCGCCAAGCTGAATCCGCCCGGCTCGATTTTCCCACAGTTTGGTTGCGGCAGGCCGTGCCTCCCGAATCGGCGCGGGCAGTGCCTTTGTCGACTCGTCCAGACCCTTTGGTGGCCCGTCCCATGGTTTTTTGCGCCGCCGCACCCTTGCGCCACCCGCCTGCCTGATTCATGTTTGCTGTCCTTCGCGATGCGGACGCGGTCCGGGAGACTTGCAGCAGGGCTCTCGCGAGGGACGCGTGATAGTGCGGGCAAGATCCGCCAGTGCGCGGTTTAGGAAACAGCATGGGGCGTCACCACGGCGCACCATTCGGGCAATGCGTTAGGGGCGAGCTATGGAATTCAGCACTGGCGAGGCCGATATTTCCACAATGGGCGAAGACACGGCACGCCCCCAAAGCAAATCGACGGGCGGCAAGACCGCCGGCGGCAAAGGGCAAAAGGGTGCGAAGGCATCCGGCAAGGCCCAGAAGAAGGCAGTTACGATGGACAAGGATGATCGCGGCTCGGGCGAACTGGTCGCCGAAGCCACCGCCGAGGCGATGGCCAGGGCGGTCGCGGCGAGCGCCGGCGACACCTCCGACAGCAAGAAGATCAACCCGCGCCGGTTCGAGATCGTCACCGATTCCGCGCGCGATGCGAACCTGACCGAATTCGGCAAGGAAACGCTGGAAGACCGTTACCTGCTGCCGGGCGAATCCTATCAGGACCTGTTCGCCCGCGTGGCCGATGCCTATGCCGACGATCAGGCGCACGCCCAGCGGCTGTACGACTACATCTCGAACCTGTGGTTCATGCCCGCGACCCCGGTGCTGTCGAATGGCGGCACCAATCGCGGCCTGCCGATTTCGTGCTACCTCAACAGCGTCGAAGACAGCCTCAACGGCATCGTCGACACCTGGAACGAGAACGTGTGGCTCGCCTCCAAGGGCGGCGGGATCGGCACCTATTGGGGCAATGTCCGCGGGATCGGCGAGCCGGTCGGCCTCAACGGCAAGACCAGCGGGATCATTCCCTTCGTCCGCGTGATGGACAGCCTGACGCTGGCGATTTCGCAAGGCTCGCTGCGTCGTGGCTCGGCCGCGTGCTATATCGACATCAGTCACCCGGAGATCGAGGAATTCCTCGAAATCCGCAAACCTTCGGGCGACTTCAACCGCAAGGCGCTGAACCTCCACCACGGCGTTCTCGTCACCGACGAGTTCATGGAGAAAGTGCGTGCGGGCGAGGAATTCGACCTCGTTTCTCCGCGCGACGGCTCCGTGCGCAAGACGGTCGACGCGCGCTCGCTGTTCCAGAAGCTGGTCGAAACGCGCCTCGCCACGGGTGAGCCCTATATCGTCTTCTCCGACACGGTGAACTCGATGATGCCCAAGCATCACCGCGATCTGGGCCTCAAGGTTTCGACCTCGAACCTGTGCTCGGAAATCACCCTGCCCACGGGCCGCGACCACCTGGGTAACGACCGCACGGCGGTGTGCTGCCTCAGCTCGCTCAACCTCGAAAAGTGGGACGAGTGGAACGGCGACAAGCAGTTCATCGAGGACGTGATGCGCTTCCTCGACAACGTGCTGCAGGACTATATCGACCGCGCTCCGCCCGAAATGGCGCGGGCCAAGTATTCCGCCAGCCGCGAACGCAGCGTCGGCATGGGCGTAATGGGCTTCCATTCCTTCCTGCAGAGCAAGAACCTGCCGCTCGAAGGGCCGATGGCCAAGGCGTGGAATATCAAGATGTTCCAGCACATCAGCACCGCGGCCAACGAAGCCTCGATGATGCTCGCGCATGAGCGTGGCCCGTGCCCCGATGCCGAGGAAATGGGCGCGATGGAGCGGTTCAGCTGCAAGATGGCGATCGCGCCGACCGCGTCGATCAGCATTATCTGCGGCGGGACCTCCGCCTGTATCGAACCGATCCCGGCGAACATCTACACCCACAAGACCCTGTCGGGCAGCTTCATCGTGAAGAACCCGTACCTGCAGGAACTGCTCGCCAAGAAGAGCAAGGATTCGACCAATGTGTGGAATTCGATCCTCGAACGCGGCGGCAGCGTGGCGCACCTCGACTTCCTGACGCCGGAAGAAAAGGCGGTCTACAAGACCAGCTTCGAGATCGACCAGCGCTGGCTGCTCGAATTCGCGGCCGACCGTTCGCCGATGATCGACCAGGCGCAGAGCCTCAACCTCTTCATCCCCGCCGATGTCGACAAGTGGGACCTGATGATGCTCCACTTCCACGCGTGGGAGAAGAAGATCAAGTCGCTCTACTACCTGCGGTCCAAGAGCATCCAGCGCGCGGGCTTCGCCGGCGGCGTGGAGGCGGACAACACCTCCGAAGCGGCGAAGTACGAGCTGGCCGCAGGCACGGGCGAACAGACCGATTACGAGGAATGCCTCGCCTGTCAGTAGGTTGGCACTGATTGGGGCTGTGCAAGGAAACTGATAGCCGAAATCCGCGTCCCGAATGGATGCGTCATTCAAAGAAAACCCCGGCGCGCTGAAGGGCGCGCCGGGGTTTTTGTCAGGTTCGCCAAGCGGCGATCATGCAATCGCGCCCGGGCGGGGGATGATCGCGGCCTGAGCCGTCACCCGGCTGCTTCGAGCGCCTTGAGCAGGGCCTTGGCGGCGGGGGCGGACGAGGCGGGGTTCTGCCCGGTGATCAGCAGGCCGTCCTCCAGCACGTAGGGGCCCCAGTCCGGGCCGCTGGAATAATTGCCGCCCTTGGCCTTCAGCTCTTCCTCGACCAGGAAGGGCACCACGTCGGTCAGGCCGACGCCTTCTTCCTCGGTATTGGTGAAGCCGGTCACGCGCTTGCCCTCGACCAGCGGACGGTCGTCCTGTGCCTTCACATGGCGCAGAACGCCGGGTGCGTGGCACACCAGCGCGACGGGCTTGTCGGCGGCGATGAAGCTTTCGATCAGCGCGATCGAGGTCTTGTCCTCGGCCAGATCCCACAGCGGGCCGTGGCCGCCGGGGTAGAAGACGGTGTCGAAATCGGCCGCCTTCACATCCGCCAGCTTCACGGTTTCGCCCAGCTGCTTCATCGCAGCATCGTCGCTTTCGAAACGGCGCGTGTCGTCGGTCTGGGCATCGGGCTCGCTGCTCTTGGGGTCGAGCGGCGGGCGTCCGCCAGCGGGCGAGGCGAGCGTGATGTCAGCCCCGGCATCCTTGAACGCGTAGTAGGGCGCGGCCAGCTCTTCGAGCCAGAAGCCCGTCTTCTTGCCCGTGTCGCCGAGCCGATCGTGCGAGGTCAGTACCATCAGTACCTTCATGATAATCTCCTTCGTTGCGGCACAAACTGGCCACCCATGGATAGACCGGTCGGCCGCGCCGTCGCCGCCACTCGCTTCGATGCGAGGGTGCGGCGACACCGCAGCCGGGTCGATGAAGCGGGATATAGGAATGATTAGACCGGTCGTCTAGAGCGTCCCTATGCCTAGTTTGACCTCACCGATCGGCGTGCGTAGGTAAATAAAGCTGATACTCGTGAAAGCTGGCGTAAGCCGAGTCGATCTCCGAAGCGTCCTCGGCTAGACGACCGGTCTAGCTGCGCCTATATCATGCCCATGGCCACCGCTTCACCTGCGCAGGATACCCGCTCCGCCATTCTCTCCGCCGGACAGGCGATCATGGGGCGCAAGGGCTATTCGGGTGTCGGCCTGACCGAAATCCTCACTGCGGCCGGTGTGCCCAAGGGTTCCTTCTACCACTATTTCGCGTCGAAGGACGCCTTCGGGGAGGCGATGGTCGCCGCCTATTTTGAGGATTACCTGGCCGGGATGGACGCGATCATCGCCAGGTCCGGCCTGACCGCCGCCGAGCGGCTGATGCTCTATTTCGCCGACTGGCGGGAGAATCAGGTTGCGTATGATTGCCAAGGCCGATGCCTCGCGGTGAAGCTTGGCGCGGAAGTCGCCGACCTGTCGGAGCCGATGCGGCTGGCGCTCAAGGCCGGAACGGGCGGTGTCGTCTCACGGCTGGAGGCCATGCTGCGGGCGGGCATCGCCGATGGTTCTCTGCGTTTCGAAGGCCATACGGGCGACGTTGCCGCATCGCTGTACAATCTCTGGCTCGGCGCGAGCGTGATGGTGAAGATCGAGCGTTCGCACGAGCCGTTCGAGGCGGCGCTTCGCACCACGCGCCGGATGCTGGCGATGTCCCGAGCCTGATCGGCTGCCGCGGCTGTGACAGCAAAAACCCCGGCGCGCGATATGCGGGCCGGGGTTCTGGCGTGAGGGGCCTTAGGGGGCACCCGCACGTTCTGCCGATGCGCCAGACTTACGCGGGCGTGGTCGCCTTATTGCCGAGGCCAACGGGCAGCGGCGTGCCTTCCTTCAGCACGACGCGGTTGTCGTCGAGCTTTTCGACCGCGTCGAGCGCGATGAAGTGGTGCTGGTCGTCCATCGCATCCGACTTGGTCAGCTTGATGCGTTCGTCTTCGACCTCATCGACCGTGCCGACGTGCTGGCCGGTGGAATCGACGATTTCCATGTGTTCCTTGATGCGGATCTTCTCGAACATAAATTGCTCCAATCGTTCTTTATTTTCAAAGGCCTGTGTCGGCCTGTCTTACACGAAACCAATGGATGGAGGGGGGGAATCGTTCCGGAGCGGCGGGGCGGGAGCGGCCATGCGTGCGCTTGCGGCGATGATGTGAGTGCGGCATTCTGAGCCGATGGGGGAAGAGGTGGCTCTGCATATCGGCGCGGCGGATGTGAGCTGGGGCGAGCTGTGGCCGCTCGGCATCTTCGCACTGACGGTGCCGGTCGTGCTCATGCTTCCGTGGGCCGCGTGGCATGTGCGAGACTGGCGTATCCGCAAGGCGCGCGCGGCGGGCAAAACCGAAATTGCGGACATACTTGCGCTTGATCACGGTGAGGACAACTCGCCCAGGTTGCCGACCGCCCTTCTTCTGAGGGCCGCGCTAACGATGATCGCTTGGCCTGCGCTGATCATCTTTCAGGAAAACTTCGCCGACGAGCTCGAGCATATGATGGGCGAGGGGTGGGGCTTCGCGGCAGCAATGCTCACCCTCGCCTTCATCACCGCGTGTGCGTGGATGTGGGAGAAGGTGAAGCGCAACGCGTTGTCGCCCGACGAACTCGCCGCGCTGGAGGAAGAGGAAGAACACCAGCGCTGGATGCGCTCGATCGATGGCGATTCGATGCCGGGGCTGTTCGTGGCGATCGCTTTCGGGGCGGCGATCCTGGCGGGCATCATATTCTTCGTCCGCGCGATAACCCCGCTCTGAGCGCCTTCCCGGCGAGGGGCGCGCCCCTCTCACGGCTTATCCACCACCCAGTGCCCGCCCTTGCTATCGAATCACCGCTGTGATTCCTTATGTTGGTCCACCCAGTAAGATCGTAAACACCGAAGAAGGCCCCCGCGCCCCGGAGAACACCCAATGTCGCTGCTCGAAGCCCGCAAGACCTACAAGCCTTTCGAATATCCGTGGGCGTACGACTTCTGGAAGCGCCAGCAGCAGGTTCACTGGATGCCCGAGGAAGTGCCGCTGGGCGAGGACTGCCGCGACTGGGCGCAAAAACTGTCCGAGCACGAGCGTAACCTGCTCACCCAGATCTTCCGCTTCTTCACCCAGGCCGATGTCGAGGTGCAGGACTGCTATCACGAGAAATACGGCCGGGTGTTCAAGCCGACCGAGATCAAGATGATGCTCGCGTCCTTCTCCAACATGGAGACGATCCACATCGCGGCCTACAGCCACCTGCTCGACACGATCGGCATGCCCGAGAGCGAGTACGGCATGTTCCTCGAATACGAGGAGATGAAGGACAAGCACGACTACCTGCAGCAGTTCGGGGTCGACACGGACGAGGATATCGCGCGCACGCTCGCCGCGTTCGGTGGCTTCACCGAAGGCATGCAGCTGTTCGCCAGCTTCGCGATGCTGATGAACTTCCCGCGCTTCAACAAGATGAAGGGCATGGGCCAGATCGTCAGCTGGTCGGTCCGTGACGAGAGCCTCCACTGCGAAGGCATCATCCGCCTGTTCCACGAATTCGTGCGCGAGCGGGACTGCTACACCAAGGCGGTGAAGGAAGACATCATCGACATCTGCCAGAAGTCGGTGCGGCTGGAAGACAACTTCATCGACCTCGCTTTCGAAATGGGCCCGGTCAGCGGCATGACCGCGAAGGAAATCAAGAAGTACATCCGCTACATCGCGGACTGGCGGCTGGGCCAGTTGGGCCTGCAGCCGATCTACATGATCGACGAGCACCCGCTGCCCTGGCTGACCCCGCTGCTCAACGGCGTGGAGCACGCCAACTTCTTCGAACAGCGCGCGACCGAATATTCCAAGGGCGCCACCAAGGGCGACTGGAACACGGTGTGGAGCACCTTCGACAAGCGCAACAAGGCCAAGGCCGCGAACGAAGTCGACGGCGCCGAGGACGACGGTCCGGGGCTGTTCGGCGATGATGCCGGGGGCGTGCAAGCGGCGGAGTAGGTCCGGAATGGACTGGCGGGGTTGACGTTGGAAATCCGGTAGTTCAGATCTTGTTTTGTTCCTACAGGAGGCCGCAATGCTCGACCCCGATGGCGTTCCTTGCGCTGCAACCGATTTACTGAAAGCCGCGGGAGATACTCCTTACGGTACAATTCTCGCAGATCCGCCTTGGCAGTTTCAGAACCGTACCGGGAAGGTCGCGCCAGAGCATAAGCGTCTCAATCGCTATGGAACGATGGCGCTGGGTGACATTTGTGATCTCCCCGTCGAGGCGATCGCGGACAACCCGGCGCATCTTTATCTTTGGGTGCCCAATGCACTGTTGCCCGAAGGCTTGAAGGTAATGGATGCTTGGGGCTTCCGCTATGTTTCCAACATTATCTGGGAAAAGGTGCGCAAAGACGGTGGGCCAGATGGGCGCGGCGTCGGGTTCTATTTCCGGAATGTGACCGAGATATTGCTTTTTGGCGTGCGTGGGAAAAATGCGCGCACGCTTGCCCCCGGGCGGAGGCAGGTCAACATTATTCGCAGCCAGAAACGGGAGCATTCTCGAAAGCCTGACGAGCAATACAAAATCATTGAGGAATGCAGCTGGGGACCGCGCATTGAGCTGTTCAGCCGTGGCAAACGCAAAGACTGGACGGTGTGGGGCAATCAGGCGGATGAAAGCTACAAGCCCGACTGGAAGACCTACGGTTACAACAGCAGTAGTGAGGCTATTGCAGCAGAGTAATGTTCGATACGCTGAAAGAGCGCGGCTTCGAGATCGTTTCGATCAATCACGCGCAAGCCATCGTAGAACGGGATTTCCCCGATGCGGAAGCCGAGATTGAAAACGCGCTCTCCGATCTGACGCTTCCGATTTCTGAGATAATCGGCAGCGGCGGCGGCGAAGCGAAGATGACGCAGCGGTTACGGCGCGGACTGACTGGCGCAAAATGGCCGAAACACAATTTCGAAATCGCCAAAACGGTCGATGGTGTAGTGAAAGAATCGATTACCCATGAAATCGATCATGTTCGCCGCTTCGAAAACGGTACCTTTGCGCTCGAGATTGAGTGGAACAATAAGGACCCATTTTTCGATCGCGACCTTGAAAATTTCAAGCGGCTTCACGCAGAGGGCGTTATTAGCGTAGCTGCGATCATTACGCGCGGAAGCGGTATGCAAGCTGAAATGCTATCGCGGGTCCGCCAGTTCGCAGCCGATAACGCAATTGACAGCTTCGACGTCCTCGATACCCTCGAAATCGATCCCACCACACGGCAGCGCCAACAGATTAAGAAGTGGACCGCCGCCGGCATGCCCTTTCAGGAAGCGTGGTCCAAGAAGTTTGCTACCGATAAGTACGGGACAGCTACGACCCATTGGAGCAAATTAATGGATCGTGTTGCTCGGGGCGTCGGCAATCCTTGTCCTTTGATCTTATTCGGATTGCCGACTTCGATTATCGATATGAACTCCTAACACCACTCCCGCCCACTGCCGCCCCAGCGCGTAGCCAGCCCCTCTGCCTCCAGCGTCTCGACCGCGCTCTCGCCGCTGCGGGCGAGGACGCGCAGTTTGCGGCCGTAGCGGTCGGTGTCGCGGCCGTCGGGGTTGGGGTGGACTTCGAACGCGCCTTCGTTGAGCCACCGGGTCAGGCGCTCGGTCGCGCGGGTGCCGGCGATCCGCTCGGCCTCGCAGGAAGGCCGCGAAATCTCCGGCGCGTCGATATCGGCGATGCGGATCTTCTCTCCGTTGAGCCAGATCGTGTCACCATCGACCACGCAGGTATGACGCGATCCGCCCACGCACAGCGCGAATTGCGCGGAGACGGGCACGGGCGCGGACGGCTTGTCGCTGGCCGCCTCTCCCATCACCGCCTTCCACGGAAACAGCACTGCAAACAGGCCCAGCGGCAGCACGATGGTCAGCGGGGTGATCGCGCCGCGCCATGAGGAGGCGCGGGGGTTGGCGCGCGGCGTGCCACGCTGGCTGCTGCGCAGGCCGGTGCGCCGGTAATGAGACTCCTCACCCATGCGCGCGCTCTTCGCGCGAAACCTCTCAACAGGAGGTAAACGGCGCGGCGTAAGTCATTCAAAAAAAGCGGGAGTTCAGTTGCGGATTGCCACCGGGCCCGCGCGTCGGCCCGCCTAGAACCACCAAGTCTGCGGGTTGGGCATGGGCCGCCGGTTGGCCGCAGCGACCAGCGACAGGACGCTGCGCACGCAATACCAGATGATCGTCAGCAAACCGAACCCGACGACCACCAGCGTGACCAGCGCTGCGGACGGATCGCTTCGGGACGAGTCCGCCGCGGCGATCCACACTGCTACGCCCAGCACGGTTACCACCATCGCGACACTCACCCCAAAACCGATCCAGAAGGTGCGGATCAGATAGGTGAAGTGGCTTTCCTCCCACGGCTCGCCATCATTCTCCCCGCGCCAGACATAGGCGAGGATCAGCCCGACGAAGACCGAGAGGCCAAGGACCAGCGTCGCCAGATAAAGCCCCGCGACGATCGCCGGGCGCTGGAAGGTCACTCCGGTCTGCGCCGTCCGGCCCTCGCGCGTGTCATCCCATTCGCTCATGTCCGCCCCTTTTCGAAAAGCCCGTGGCGATCATAGGTCCGTGCGCCCATGTCGCAACGCTTTGGGGAGAGGGCTTGGGCTAGCGCCTCCGGTTGCGGCGCGTGCGGGGGCGCTCCTCGCCATAGACGTAGCCATTGTCGAGCTCGGGCACGACCTGCGCGTGGGCGAGCAGCGCGAACAGCAGCCCGCCGCCCACCACATTGCCCAGCACCGCGGGGACGAGAAATCCGAACAGGCCCTGCGCCACGCCGATCTTCCCGTCGAGCATGATGATCCACAGTTCCGCCGATCCGACGATCGAGTGCGCGACCCCGCCAAGGTGCATCAGCCCGGTGATCGCGGCGATGATGAAAATCTCCTGCCGTTCGAGATTGGGCATCGCCCAGACCAGCGCGGCGAGCATGAAGCCTGCCGGAATGCCCTTCAGGAACGGAGAGGACATCTGGTGGGTGATCGCGTCGAGCGAGGCCAGCGTGATCTGCTGACCGATCTCGGGCTGACCCGCGATGTTGAAATGGACGAACAGGCCGAAGGCGAAGGTGCCGACCATGTTGCCCGCCAGCACGATCGCCCACAGCCGCATGGTGCGGTTGAAATTGCGCCAGCACGGGGTCGTCGCCAGCGGGATGACCGCGGTGATCGTGCTTTCGGTAAACAACTGCAGCCGCCCCGCGATCACCGCGATGAAGCCGATCGAATAGCCCAGCGCCATCAGCAGCGGCATCCACGGCCCGTCGGGCACCTCGGCGGTGAAGATCCCGATCGCATAGGGCGACAGGCCGATCACGAAGCCCGCCGCAATCGCCGACCACAGCAGCGAGGATGCCGGCCGCTCCAGCTCGTCGATCCCGCGCTGGCGGATGATTTCGTGGACCAGCCGCGCGCTGGCGACCTCGTGGCTGGAGACGATCTCGCGCTCGTGATCGTCCAGATCCTCGCGCACGATATCGTGGCCGCTTTCCTTCGCGGCGTCGACGCCGTCCGCCTGGTCCTGATCGGCGCCCTCTTCCTCTGCCATGCGATAAAACCTTGTTGTGCCGGCAGGCATCCGCGCGTGCCGACGCTGAGCGCCCGGGATGGATAATGCGCAACGCGGCGCAAATATCCGCGCCTTTGCATAAAAGCGGTTCGGGCAGGGCAGCGGGATTGCTGCTGTCCTACTCGGATCGGCCCCGCTAGCATCGCGGGCATGGCCCTGTTGAATGTTCCTGCCCTGTTGACGACGCATGTGCGCCCAGCGGGCGGGGAGGGTTTTTTGGTCTCTGGACTGTGTGTCAGGTGTGTCAGGCGCGCGCGTTCTCGGAACTGCGTGGCGCCCTCGCGGCTTGTCCGGGTAACCCAACGCAACAGGAGACCACCAGATGGCCAATGACGACGTGATTCAGAAGAAGGGATCGAGCAAGTGGCTGTGGCTCGCGGTGATCGTGGTGCTGGCAGTGGCCGCGGTGATCGTGTTCCTCAACGCCGATGGCGATGAGCCGGCCCTGCCCGACAGCGCCACGACCACGCAGGAAGAACGGCTCAACACCGACCTCTCCGACGAATCGGAGCTGACCGAAAACGCGCTCGAGGACGTGAACGGGGTCAACCAGGTCGACACGGCAACGGCCGACACCACCGACGGCGCGTCGACCGACGAAGTGACGCCGGACGAGTAAGCCGACAGGGCGGGCGGGGCACCGTCCCGCCTTCCCAAACCGCGCGCGTGCGGCTAGCGCGCGGGGTATGAGCGAGACCACCAACTCCCGGGGCGCCCCCGCCGCCGACCCGTCGCTGGATGCCGGCGCCAAGGCCAGCGTGCTGATCGAGGCGCTGCCCTACCTGCGCCGCTACGCCGGGCGCACCTTCGTGGTGAAGTATGGCGGGCACGCGATGGGCGATCACGCCGCCGCGGCCAGCTTCGCGCAGGATATCGTGCTGCTGAAGGCGGTCGGCATCAACCCCGTGGTGGTTCACGGCGGCGGCCCGCAGATCGGCGCAATGCTGGGGCGGCTCGGGGTCGAAAGCAGCTTCGTCGATGGCCTTCGGGTGACCGACGAGGCAACGGTCGAGATTGCCGAGATGGTCCTCTCGGGCGCGATCAACAAGCAGATCGTCGCCGCGATCCATGCCGCCGGAGGGCGCGCGCTGGGTATCTCGGGCAAGGATGCAGGCCTGGTCCGCGCGCGCAAGGTCGCCCGCGATACGCGCACCGAAGACAGCGCGATCGAACGGGTGGTCGATCTCGGCTTCGTCGGCGAACCGGCTGCGATCGATGCCTCGGTCATCGAGCTGGCGACCAGCGGCGGCCTGATCCCCGTGATCGCTCCGATCGGCGCGGGCGAACATGGCGAGACCTTCAACATCAACGCCGACACCATGGCCGGCGCCCTCGCCGGTGCGCTCGGCGCGGCGCGGCTGCTGCTGCTGACCGATGTGGCGGGCGTGCTCGACGGCAACGGGCAGTTGGTGACCGAGCTTGACGAAGCGAAGATCGAGGCGCTGCGGGCTGAGGGCGTTATCACCGGCGGGATGATCCCCAAGCTGGAGACCTGCCTCGCCGCGACCCGCGCCGGGTGCGAGGCGGCGGTCATCCTCGACGGGCGGGTCGATCATGCGATGCTGCTCGAGTTCTTCACCGCCCGCGGTGCGGGTACGCTCGTCAGGGCGGCCGAAAACGGCTAGGGCGGCCTTGCCTTCGCTCAGAGGCGTCTTACTCTCCTAAGACGCTCAATCGAAACCTCAGGAGACAGGGCCACCATGCAAGCCCTCTACACCATCTACCAGATCGTCGAACTGCTCACGAACGTGTTCGTGATGCTGATCATCGTCCAGTTCGTGATCGGCCTGCTGCTCGCGTTCAACGTCGTCAGCCGCGGCAACGACTTCGTCGTTGCGGTGTACCGCTCGATCAACTCGCTGCTCGATCCGGTCCTCAGCCCGATCCGCAAGATGCTGCCGCAGACCGGTGCCATCGACTTCTCGCCGCTGGTGCTGATCATCGTGCTGCAGATATTCCTGATCATCCTCAGTTCCGTCATCCGGAGCCTTGCGTGAGCGCACAGCTTATCGACGGGAAGGCCTTCGCGGCAAACTTGCGCGAAAAGGTCGGCGAACACGCCGCGACCTTCGCCGAGAAGGCGGGGCGCAAGGCGGGTCTCGCGGTGGTGCTGGTCGGTGAAGACCCGGCGAGCGATGTCTATGTGCGCTCCAAGGGCAAGGCGACCGTGGCTGCCAATATGGAAAGCTTCGAGCATCGCCTGGCCGCCGACACCACCGAGGATGTGCTGATCGCGCTGGTCGAGCAGCTCAACGACGATCCGGCGGTCGACGGCATCCTCGTCCAGCTGCCGCTGCCCGGTGACCTCGACGAACAGGCGGTGATCGCCGCGATCGATCCGGGCAAGGATGTCGACGGCTTCCATGTCGAAAGCGCGGGGCGGCTGATGGTCGGGCAGGAGGGCTTCGTGCCGTGCACGCCGCTGGGCTGCATGATGATGCTGCGCGACCGGCTGGGCGACCTGTCGGGGATGAACGCGGTCGTCATCGGCCGCTCCAACATCGTCGGCAAGCCGATGGCGCAGCTGCTGCTCGACGCGAATGCCACGGTGACCATCGCGCACAGCCGCACCGCGGACTTGCCCGAGGTCGTTCGCCGTGCGGATATCGTGGTCGCCGCGGTCGGCCGACCGGAGATGGTCAAGGCCGACTGGCTCAAGCCCGGCGCGACGGTGATCGATGTCGGGATCAACCGGCTCGACCCAGCCGAGGGCGAGGCCAAGGGGCGTCTCGTCGGCGATGTCGACTTCGAGGCCGCGAAAGAGGTCGCGGGCGCGATCACTCCGGTGCCCGGCGGGGTCGGCCCGATGACGATCGCGGTGCTGCTTCGCAATACGCTGGTCGCAGCCTATAGGCATGAAGGGCTGGAACCGCCGGAGGGGTTATAATGCGCGCCACGTCGACCATCGCGCTGATCGCGCTTGCCGCAACGCTGGCTGCGTGTGCAGCGGGCGGCCAGCCGCGTATCCCGCGCGACCGGATCGACCGCGCGCTCGCCTCTACCCAATATACTGCCCAGCCGAGCCTGGTGGTCGCGCGCGAGAGCGAGTTCGCCCGGGCCGCGCGCGAGAAGGGCCAGTGGACCGCGTTCCGCGATTTCGCCGCCGACGGTGCGCTGCTGCACGGCCGCAACGGCCCGGTGCCTGCGCAGGCGGTGCTGGCGACGCTCGAAAATCCGCCGGCAGCAGTCCAGTGGTCGCCGCGCACCGTGATGATGAGCTGCGACGGGCGGATGGCGGTGAGCATGGGGCGCTTCCGCGATCCCGAAGGCCTGGTCGGCGATTTCGTGACCGTGTGGACGCGCGATCGCAACGACGATGAATACGACTGGGCCTACGACGTCGGCGGCTATGACGATCCGCAGCCTGCCCCGGTCGAACGCGATCCCGATGAAATCGTCGCCACCGCCTTCGACGCGGTGCAGGGGCTGGTGGCCGACTGCCCGAAGAACGGGGCGAGCGTGCCACCGCCGCCCGCGCTCGGGCCGGCGGGCGACGCCAGGCGAGGCGAGCAGATCTCCCGCGATGGCACGCTGCGCTGGGTGTGGGAGCATCTGCCGGACGGAACCAAACACGTCCGCGCGGACTACTACACTTCTGGCGCGTGGGAGACGATTGTCGACAAGCGCCTCGTTTCACCGCCTGAAGACTGACCGAGAGAGCGCCGCGCCCCTATGTTCGAGCTTTTCCTCTCCGCCTTCGTGACCTTCTTCGTGGTGGTCGACCCGCCGGGCTGCGCGCCGATCTATGCCGGGCTGACCAAGGGCGCGAGCGCGCAGCAGCGGCGCAACATGGCGCTGCGCGCGTGCCTGATCGCGGCGGCAATCCTGCTGGTGTTCGCGCTGTTCGGGGTCGACCTGCTCGCCGCCTTGCATATCGAGCTCGACAGCTTCCGGATCGCGGGCGGGCTGATGCTGTTCTGGATCGCGTGGGAAATGGTCTTCGAAAAGCGCACCCAGCGGCGCGAGGAACGCGCGGAGCGGATCGCTGCAAGCCCGGAGGTGGAGGACGTCTCTGTCTTCCCCATGGCGATGCCGATGTTGGCAGGGCCGGGCGCGATCGCCGCGATCATGCTCCTGATGAATGAGGCGGAATCCGTCGAGCAGATGGCCGTTGTGCTGGGCGCGCTGGCCGCTGTGCTCGCGATCACTGCCGTCGCGCTGATCGCGGCGGGGCCGCTGATGCGGCTGTTCGGCGACAAGGTCGAATCGGTCATCACCCGCCTGCTCGGCGTGCTGCTCGCGGCGCTGGCCGCGCAATATGTGATCGACGGGCTGCGCGGCGCCTTCGCGCTCTGACATCTCCGACTTTCCGGACGCGCGCGGTTCACGCGCGGTTAGGGGCCAGCGGCGCAACGTCGCTTGCGGGAGGAGCTTATGTCGATCAGGATCATCGTCGCGACGTTTCTCGTCTGCCTGCTGGGCAGCGCTGCGGCGGCGCAACCGCTGCCGCGCTACGATCTGGAGCAGCTTGAGGCTGCGATCGACAAGGGCGAGCTGGGCGATATCGCCGCGCTAGCCAGCACGCAGGGTGGTGAGATCACCTATCGCAAGCGGTTCGACGGCAAGGCCCCCGGCACTCCGGTAGATATCAAGTCGGCGGGCAAGTCGATCACCGCGCTGGCGGTGGGCATGGCGATCATGGATGGCAAGCTGGCCGGCCGCGACGTGGCAGTGTGGCCCTACCTCGGCCACTCGCGGGGCGAGCCGTTCGATTCGATCACGGTGGGCGACCTGCTCGCGATGGCCAGCGCGCTCGACTGCGATGACCGGGACGGCAAGTCTCCCGGGCAGGAGGAGCGGATGTACCGGACACGCGAATGGCGCGCCTTCGCGCTGGACCTCCCCGCGCGCAGTTTCACCCGGGGGGAGAACGGCTATGGCCCGTTCTCCTATTGCACGGCGGGCGTGTTCCTCCTCGGCCAGGTGGTCGAGACGGCGACGGGCGAGCGGTTCGACGATTACGTCCAGCGCCGCCTGTTCGACCCCCTCGGCATAGCGCGCCCCATCTGGCGGACCTCGCGTAGCGGCGAGATCCAGTCAGGCGGGCAACTGACCATTTCGGACGACGCGCTGCTCAAGATCGGTCGCCTCGTCCTCGATCGCGGGGAGTGGGACGGCCGGCAGGTGATCGACCGCGACTGGATCGAGTCGATGCTGACCCCGCGCCACACGCTGGGCGAACACCAATTCTACGGCGATTTGTGGTGGGCAACCCCGCTGCGCGCGGGCGAGCAATATGTGCCTGCGTGGATGATGAAGGGCAATGGCGGTAACATCGTCGCCGTGGTGCCCACCCACGATGCCGTGCTGGTGGTGCAGACGCGTAATTACAACAAGCGCGATGCGGAGCGGCACGCGTTCACCGCGCTGTGGGCCATGCTCGGCGCGCTTGAACCGGTTACGGCCCCGGCTATTGCAAGGTAACCCGGTCGTCCGTGCCGTTCTGGCGGCCGAAGAAGTACATCAGCTGGATCAGCAGCTCGCACCGGGCGGCAAGGTCCGGTGTCTCCAGCAGCGCCTGCTTGGACGCGGCATCGAAGGGGGCGATCTGGCTGACCCCGTTGATCAGCGACTGGTCGTCGAGCTGGGCGACCGCATCCCAGTCCACCGAATAGCCCTGAGCATCGGCGAAACGGCGGGCTTCGCGTTCGAACCCGGCGCGCTCGATCCCGCTGAGCACTTCGTCGCCGTCTTCGGCGATCAGCTCGCCCTCGATCTGGCGGAAGGGGGTGGCGACATCGAGCTCGCGAATCATGCGAAAGCGGCTCTCCCCGTCGAGCACGAGGTTGTAGCGTCCGTCATCCATCGCCTCGACATCGGCGATCTTGCCCACGCAGCCGATGTCGTAGAGCGGCGATCCATCGCGCGTGGTCTTGGGCTGGATCATCGCGATTCGCCGGTCGCGCGCCAGCGCATCGCTGACCAGCGCGCGATAGCGCGGCTCGAACATGTGCAGCGGCAATTGCAGGCCGGGGAACAGGATCGCGCCGGTAAGCGGGAAGATGGACAGGCGCATCGGGCCTAACCGAACAGGATCTTGGACAGGCGACGACGGGTGGCGACCACCCATGCATCTTCCAGACCGACAGCCTCGAAGATCTGCAGCAGCTTGGTCCGCGCTGCGCCTTCGTTCCATTCGCGATCCGCCTCGACCATGCTCAGCAGCTCATCCGCTGCGGCATCGCGCTGGCGGGCGGCGAAGGCGGCTTCGGCGTAGGCGTAGCGTGCGTCCATATCGCCGCCCTGGGCCTTCTCGCGCAGCGCGGCCAGTTCGCCCTCGTCGACCTTCTCGCCCGAGAGTTCCAGCTGCGCACCGGCCTGTGCCACGGCGGGGTCGGCCTTCTGCTCGTCGGTCAGCGCGTCGAAGGCAGCCTGCGCCTGATCGTGCTGCCCGTTCGCCAGCAGCGCGCGAATCAGGCCGGACTGGATTTCGGCACGGCTCGCGATTTCGGGCGGGGCGGCGGTCACGATCTCGGTGTAGAGCTGGACGGCTTTCTCGGTCTCGCCCGCATCCAGCAGCTGCTCGCCCATCGCAATCAGCTGCTCGACTTCGGGCATGCCATTAGTGGCATCCGAATCGGCACCGGCCGCATTGGGATCGATCGGAAGCTGCGCGAGAATCTGGTCGAGCGCCTGCGTAAGCTGGCTTTCGCTGCGCGCGCTGGTCAGGTCGGCCACGGGGCGGCCCTGGAACATGGCGTAGACGGTGGGGATCGACTGGACCTGGAACTGGCTGGCGATGAACTGCTCTTCATCGACATTGATCTTCTTCAGGACCACGCCCTTGTCGGCATATTGCGCCGCGACCTTTTCCAGCATCGGGGCGAGCGCCTTGCACGGGCCGCACCATTCGGCCCAGAAATCGAGCACCACCAGCTTCGTCATCGACGGTTCGACGACTTCTTTCTGGAAGCGTTCGACCGCTTTCTGTTCCTCGATATTGAGCCCCATGCTGGCCAAGTGCGATCCCCTTCTTTGTCGTGCGGTTGCAGGCTTTCGGTTTGCCCCAATGTGGGCCTTTCGCGGGGGATGTGAAGGGCCTGCAAAAACCTGTAATTTAGCGCTTGCGGTACCGGGCCCTCGTTGCTAATTGCCCGCTTCCCGTTCCGGAGAGGCCCTCGCGGCCCGCCGGAAACGCCAAGTGAGCGGGCGTAGCTCAGGGGTAGAGCACAACCTTGCCAAGGTTGGGGTCGGGCGTTCGAATCGCCTCGCCCGCTCCATTTTCTTCAGAACAATCCGGCTTTGCCGGGCGTCCGCGCAGCGCGGTTCGCCCAGAATCTTCCGCGTCCTGCGCAGCGGCTGCGCGCGCTTCGCCGGTTGCCTGATTTTCATAGACTTACCGACGAACGAACGATTCGGATCGCCGAAGCGCAATATCGGTCTTGCGCTCGCAAGAATGAAACGTTAGCTGCGGATGATATAAAGTAACACACAAACAGGATCGTTCCCCCTTATGAAGCTCTCCTCCATTGGCAGCCTGCCGCTGCTTGCCATTGCCCTGGCCGCCGTTCCCTGTGCCGCTCAGGTGCAAACGGCCGATGATCCTGCGGACAGTAGCAGTGACGATGTCGGCGACGACTTCCACAATCGCACCAGCCAGCAGGCGGACATCGTGGTCACTGCGGGCAGGAGCCTGAGCCAGCTCGACGTGCTTGCCGGCACCTCGGTCGTCGAGGGGGTCGAGCTGCAGAGAAACATGAATGGTCAAGTGGGCGAGATTCTAGAAGATCTCCCCGGCGTTTCGGGCAGCGGCTTCTCGCCCGGCGCTTCGCGCCCGGTGGTTCGCGGCTTCAGCGGAGAGCGCGTCCGGGTGATGAGCGACGGGATCGGATCGCTCGACGCATCGAACACCTCGGACGATCACGCGGTCAGCATCGACCCGCTGACCGTCGAGCGGATCGAGGTTCTGCGCGGCCCCGCCGTGTTGCTTTACGGCAGCCAGGCGATCGGCGGCGCGGTCAACGTGATCGACAAGCGCATTCCGCGCAGCATCCCTGACGAGCCGATCCATATCGACGGGCTGGCGAGCTATGACAGCGTCAACGACGAATACCGTGTCGGTGCTTCGGTCGACGCGCCGCTGGGTGGCGGTTTCGTCGCCCACATCGATGGCAGCTATCTCAATTCTGGCGACATCCACGTGCCTGGCTATGTGCTGAGCGACGGCCTGCGCGCCGATCTGCTCGCCGATGCGGCCGAGCATGACAGCGACGGCGAACCCGAGGAGGCCGCCGAACTGCGCGAGGTCGCGAACCAGCAGGGTATCGTGCCCAACACCTTCGTAGAGACCAAGTCGGTCAACGCCGGCCTCGCCTTCTTCTCGGGCGGCAGCAATTTCGGTTTCGGTGGTGGCTATTACGAGACCACCTATGGTGTGCCCGAAAACCCGGCCGGCGGGCATGAACATGAAGACGGCGGCGATGAGGAAGGCGACGCGGGCGTGTCGATCGGCCTCAAGCAGTATCGCGCCGAATATCGCGGCGACCTGGACCTGGGCTCGGGCTTCCTCGACCGGCTGCAGACCCGCGTCGGCTACAGCGACTATACCCACACCGAATTCGAAGGCTCCGAGGTCGGCACCGTGTTCGATGTCGAAGGGTTCGAAGGGCGTGCGGAGTTCATCCAGGCTCCCGTCGGCAACCTGCGGGGTTCGTTCGGCGGCCAGTTCTACATTCGCGACTTCTCCGCGACGGGTGAAGAGGCCTTCGTCGCCCCCAACCAGACCGAACAGTACGGCTTCTTCACGCTTCAGGAGCTGAGCTTCGGCGACTTCCAGCTCGAAGGTGCGGCCCGGTTCGAAACCTCGAGCGTGTCCTCGACCCCGCTGAACGTCGATCGCAACTTCAACATCTTCTCCGGTGCGCTGGGTGTCTCCTACGACATCGGGGGCCTGCGGGTCGGCGTGAACGGATCGCGCGTCGGCCGTGCCCCTGCGGGCGAGGAGCTGTTCGCCAACGGACCGCACGTCGCCACCGGCCAGTACGAGCTGGGCGACGTGGACCTCGAGGTCGAACGTGCGTGGGGCCTGGAAGGCTTCGTGCGCGGCAATGTGGGCCCGGCGACCATCAGCCTGACCGCGTTCAAGAGCTGGTTCGACAACTACATCTACCTGAACAACACCGGCACTCTCGTCGAAGAAGACGGCAGCCCCGTGCCGGCCGGAGAAGAGGGCGGCCTCCCGCTGTTCAACTACCTGCAGCAGGATGCGACCTATTATGGGGTCGAGGCAGAGCTCGCCGTGCCGTTCGTAGAGAGCGACGCATTCTCCCTGCTCGGTGAAGCGAGTGCCGAGTACGTCAAGGCCGAACTGGCCGACGGCAGCCCGGTGCCCCGCATTCCGCCGCTGGGCCTGACCGGCGCGCTGACCGCCAAGACCGGCCCGTTCGAAGTGCGCGGCGAGGTCCAGTACTTTGGCGAGCAGGACGATGTGCCCGCGTTCGAGAGCGCAACCGATGCCTTCACCTTCGTCAACGCCTCGGTCGCCTGGCGTCCGCTGCGCGGCAACGACAACGTGACGCTGCTGGCCAAGGTCGACAACATCTTCGACGTCGAAGGCCGCCGCGCGACCAGCTTCACGCGCGACTTCATCCCGATGGCGGGGCGCAACCTCTCGGTCAGCGCACGCTTCAGCTTCTAGGCGGGGCCTCCCCCCTTCATCCCGCCTGGCCGTCCGCGGGGCCGCTGGCACTTCGTGCCTCGGCCTCGCGGGCACCCCTTTCACGTCCCTCCGCCCGCGCCGCCCGGATTTCGGCGCGCCGCGCGCGGTCCCGTTCGCGCCAGACATCGACCGATCCGCGCGCCTGCCCATAGGCGAACACCATCAGCAGCCCGCCCGCGATGGCGAGGTTCTTGAGCGCGAGTTGCAACTGCAGCTGGTCGCCCAGCTGATTGTGGAAGAAGAACACCGTCGCCAGCGTGAAGCCGAACAGCAGCAGGCTGCTGATCCGGGTGAGGAAGCCGATTGCCAGAAACACACCGAACACCAGCTCGAAAATGCCGACCGGCAGCGCCAGATTGGCCGGCAGCGTGGTCACCTTGTCGATGAAGGCCTGCGTCTGGGCGACGTTCATCACCTTGGTCACGCCCGAGATGATGAAGATCAGCGCCAGCAACATGCGACCGATTACCGAAGCCAGAAACGCCATCTCAATCGGTCTCCCCGTGGTTGTGTCGTATCTGTAAACCGCATGCGTGCCTTACGGCTCCCGCAGATGCTCACTCCTCCACTTCGAAGGTCAGTTCGGCATGTTCGCGCAGCCGCTCGACCAGCTTTTCTCCGAGGATCGAGCCCGGCGTGCCGATCCCGCCCGGCGCATCGCTTTGAAGCAGCCCAATGCCCGTCTCGCCGATCATCCGGCTGGTCGAGCCATAGCCCGGATCGTACCGCCCTTTGACCGCGTAGCGCAGCGTTTCGCCGCTGGCCGTCTCACCCACGAACAGCACGTCGTAATAGCCGTTCTCACGCTCTTCGAGCGTAGGGCCTTCGCCGGGCTTGGGCGGCTTCGCGCCGAACGGGTTCTTCATCATCTCGGCGGCAGCGTTCGCCGCCGCCTTGCCTGCTTCGCCGGGGCTGGTCAGGACCATCTCGTCGTAGCGGAAGTCCGCGCCATAGGGGTGGCCGAGCAGGAAGTTGGTGCGGTGCACGTTCTTTGTGTTGATCGGCGCCATCACGAAGGGCGCGGCCCACTTGCCCAGATCGCTCTCGTACTTGGGCACCATGCCGCCCGGCTGGTCCGGCCCGTCGAAGCCGGGGGTGAGGCCGAAGGGGCTGCGCATGATCTTGATGAGCGACGGGTCGCGCGCCATCGCCTTCATGCTCTCGGCAAGGCTGGCGGCAGTGCCGCCGCTGAACGTCCCCTTCATCGCCCGCACGCGCCCGCGCACCGTCTTGCACGGCGCACCGAAGCGCTCGCGCGCCTCTTTCTGGAGCATCAGCACGCCCAGATCGAAGGGGATCGAATCGAAGCCCGAGGAGAAGCTGATCCGCGCGCCGCTGGCCTTGGCGTCCGCCTCGTACTTGTCGATCATCTGCCGCATCCACGCGGGCTCGCCGCAAAGGTCGGCGTAGTGCGTGCCGCTCTTGGCGCAGGCGGCGAGCAGGGGTTCGCCGTAGAGCTGGTAGGGGCCGACGGTGGTGATGATGACCTTCGCCTGCTCGCACATCCGGTCGAGGCTGGTGGCGTCGGCAGCGTCGGCGACGATGGTGGGGGTGCTATCGGGCGCGCCGATTGCGCGCTTCACCTCGGCGAGCTTGTCCGGATTGCGGCCTGCCATCGCCCATGTCGGCGCGTCAGGCTTGTCGGCATATTCGCGCAGGAAATGCTCGGCGACCAGACGCCCGGTATACCCGGTCGCGCCGTAGATCACGATGTCGAATTGCCCGTCAGTCATATGCACTCTCTCCTCTTCTCCCTCGTCACCCCCGCGCTGGCGTCATTCCCGCATTCGCGGGAATGACGAGGATGTGGTGTTTGTGTGCTGCGGAAGGGCTGGCGTGTCAAAGCGGCTTTTTCGCCACAGGCGCGCCAGCCTGACACACCTGACACAGTGTCCAGGGGAGAAAACCCTGCCCTCGGCTGAGCGGCCATGGAACGTGGTTCTGGTTGGAAGGGCGAACTGAAAGTGGGATGCATGGCCACACTCTGTCAGCGCTCAGCTGAGTAGGAAAATAGAGAATGGACGGCGAGGTGGCCGGAATCGCGAAACTTCCTCGCTGCCTCTACTTTTTTGCCTTCTGAATGAATATTCAATCACTTGGAAGGAGGTTGGTAGCTGATGCTCCTAACCTTGGCTATGATTGGCGCGCGCGCGACGCCCGTGAGGGCGCTGAAATCTGTTCTGATAATGCGAGCGATATCTTCGTCTTCGAGGAACGGCAAGAACCGTGGGATGTGCCCGGGAGGGGAGAGGGGGTAGGTCTGCGTTTTCAAGATTTGGGCTTGGCTGCTACCTTCATAAAGCCGAAGATAATGCTGGCACCACAGAACAATGTAAGACGCTTCATCGTCTGATCTGTCTTCAAGCGTCGCTACGCATTCCCGAAGTCGGTTGCGGGCTTCGGCATGACGGCCTTCGAGAATACAGATGCGGGCATCGAACGGGGCTTGAAAATCAAGTCGAGTGCCTATTCTGGCCTTTGCTTTATCGAATGCACATCTGGCGTTTGCAGGCTTATTCCTGCCGGTGAAATAATGAGCGCGAAACAACGCGACGTAACCTGATAGGCGATGAATCACGCTCTCTACATCCATCGTTGAACGAGTTTCGTCAATCGATCGGAGTCCAGAGCTTCCAGAGTGCCTGTGACGGTGGGAGACGCCAACCCAATCCTACAACCGCGGCAGCGTGACCCCGCGCTGGCCCATATATTTGCCCGCGCGGTCCTTGTAGCTCGTCTCGCACCGCTCGTTGCCCTGCAGAAACAGGAACTGGCACGCGCCTTCGTTGGCGTAGATTTTCGCGGGCAGGGGGGTGGTGTTGGAAAACTCCAGCGTCACGTGGCCTTCCCAGCCAGGCTCCAGCGGGGTGACGTTCACGATGATCCCGCAGCGCGCGTAGGTCGATTTACCGAGGCAGATGACCAGCACGTCCTCGGGCACGCGGAAATATTCGACCGTGCGCGCGAGCGCGAAGGAGTTGGGCGGGATCGTGCAGACGTCGGTCTCGCGATCGACGAAGCTGTTCGCCGCGAAATCCTTCGGGTCGACCACCGCGCTGTCGACATTGGTGAAGATCTTGAACTCCGGCGCGACGCGCGCGTCGTAGCCGTAGGAACTGAGCCCGTAGGAGATGCAGCCGTCACGCCGCTGCGCCTCCTCGAACGGCTCGATCATGCCGTGCTTTTGTGCCTGTTCGCGAATCCAGCGGTCGGAGAGAATGGCCATGGCGCTGTGATGCGCAGCGCTGGCCGTGCGCGCAAGCCTGCGCTGGCGGCTTATCCCTACAGCTGTTTTGCGCCCAGCTGCGGGTTGAGCTTGGCCACGTGGTTCAGCCACTGCTTGGGCCGGCGCAGCATGCTGGCGGGGTAGGTCACCTTGAGCCCGGCCAGCTGCGCCATGCGGCCCACGAAATGGATGCAGTTGCGCCGGTCCAGGTCGTAGAACTTGCCCGGCGCGTTGCGCCACGCGGCGACCTCTCGCTTGACGCGGGCATATTGCGCGTCGCTGAGCGTCACCGTGAAATGCCGGTTGGTGCTGCGCACGCTGCTCTCGCTCTCGGTCATGATCTTGTGCTCGACCGGGCCGTTGAGCACTGCCGTCGTCGTGTGCTTGGCGGTGAAGCCGAAATTCTCGTCCACCTTGCGGCCATCGCTGGTAGTGCCTTCCAGCACCACGAAGGCATGCGGGTAGCGGCCGAACAGGACCGACCCGTCGAAGGAATGGAACGACATCCGCACTTCCGCAAAGGCGGTGGTGGACCAGGCGAGCGCAACCAGCGCGACGATCAGCTTGAGCGATTTGAGCATGGGGCGGACCTTTAACAGGTCCGCCACCACACTGGAACTGCGGTGTTACCCGATCACAGGCTTGCCAGCAGCGTGGCGTTGCCGCCCGCCGCGGTTGTATCCACCGTCACCACGCGTTCGGTGGCGAAGCGCGCGACGTAGTTGGGGCCGCCCGCCTTGGGGCCGGTGCCCGACAGGCCTTCGCCGCCGAACGGCTGGCTGCCGACCACCGCGCCGATCTGGTTGCGGTTGACGTAGAAATTGCCGACCTTGATCCGCGATTCGACGAAGCGGCGGGTTTCCTCGACCCGGCTGTGCAGCCCGCAAGTCAGGCCGAAGCCGACCGCGTTGATGTCGTCCACCACCTGGCCAAGGTCCTTGCCCTTGAACTTGGCGATGTGCAGCACCGGGCCGAAATTCTCGCGCTGGAGGTGGCCGATGCCCTCGATCTCGATGATCGTGGGGACCACGAAGCTGCCGCGTGCGAGGGAGGAATCCTCCTTGCCCCGCCAGATCGTGCGCCCAATCGTTTCCGAGCGCGCCACGTGCCGCTCCAGCGCAGCCTGCGCGTCATGGTCGATCACCGGGCCGACATCGGTGTCGAACCGGGTCGGGTCGCCGACGTCGAGCGCTTCGAACGCGCCGCGGATCATCGTCAGCATCTCGTCATAGACGTCTTCCTGGATGTACAGCACGCGCTGCGCGGAACAGCGCTGGCCCGCGCTCTGGAAGGCACTTGAGATGACGTCACGGGTGACCTGTTCGGGCAGCGCGGTGCTGTCCACGATCATCGCGTTCTGGCCGCCGGTCTCCGCGATCAGCGTCGCAATCCCGCCGTCGCGCGCGGCGAGGCCGCGGTTGATCGCCTGCGCGGTCGCGGTGCTGCCGGTGAAGGCCACGCCTGCGATGCGCACGTCGCTGGTGATCAGCTGGCCGACCTCGCCGCCGCCGGGCAGCAGCTGGAAGACCTCTTCGGGAATGCCCGCCTGGTGGCACAGCTTGACCGCGAGAGCGGCGATCAGCGGGGTCTGCTCGGCCGGCTTGGCGACCACCGTGTTGCCCGCTGCTAGCGCGGCGGCGGCGGGGCCGATGAAGATCGCCAGCGGGAAGTTCCACGGGCTGATCGTCGCGAACACGCCGCGCCCCGCGAGCTTGAGGTAATTGTGCTCGCCCGTCGGGCCGGGCAGCTCGGTAGGGTCGATGAACAGCCGCCGTGCCTCGTTCGCGTAGTAACGCAGGAAATCGACCGCTTCGCGGATTTCGAGCACCGCGTCGACCAGCGTCTTGCCCGCTTCCAGCTGGCACAGCGAGAGGATCTCGTCGGTATGCGCTTCGAAAGCGTCGGCTGCCGCTTCCAGCAGCAGCGCGCGCTTTTCACCGCCCAGCGCGTTCCAGCCGGGCTGGATCGCGGCTGCGCGACCGATCGCATCATCGACCTCTTCCGCGCTCGCATCGCGACGCGTACCGATCCGCATGCCGTGGTCGAACGGCGCGGTGATCGGGGCGATTTCGCCCGGAATCTCGGCCTTGAAGGTGGGCGAGGCTTCCCACTGCCGCTCGCGCATGTCGTGCAGCCGCTTGAGCAGCGGTTCGCGCACCAGCGGATCGGCGAGGTCCACACCGGCGCTGTTGCGGCGGCCGGGGAAGATGTCCTTGGGCAACGGAATCGCAGGGTTCCGCTTGGGCTCCAGCGCGGCCAGCTCGGCCACCGGATCGCCCGCCAGCTCGATCGCCGAAAGGTCCGAATCGGCCATCCGGTTGACGAACGAGCTGTTGGCCCCGTTCTCCAGCAGGCGGCGCACCAGATAGGCGAGCAGGTCCTTGTGCCCTCCGACCGGCGCGTAGATCCGCACCGGCGTCTTCGCATTGCCCTGCGCCTTGGCGAGCGCGGCGTAGAGCTCCTCGCCCATGCCGTGCAGGCGCTGGAATTCGAACTGCGTGCCCGCGCCTGCGCGCTGCACGATCGCAGCGATGGTGTAGGCGTTGTGGGTCGCGAAGGCGCCGTAGATCCGCTTGGGCGCGCTCAGCATCACATCGGCGCAGGCCATGTAGGAAACGTCGGTCGCGACCTTGCGGGTGAACACGGGGAAGTCGTCGAGCCCGGCGACCTGGCTGATCTTGATCTCGGTATCCCAGTAGGCACCCTTGACCAGCCGGACCATGAACTTGCGATCGTACTTCTCGGCCAGATCGATCAGCCAGCGGCACAGCGGCACGCCGCGCTTCTGATAGGCCTGCACCGCCATGCCGAAGCCTTCCCAGCGGGTGCCGTCGGGGCGGGCGAACAGCGAATCGTCCGACGCCAGCGCCTCGATAATGTCGAGCGAAAGCTCCAGCCGGTCGGCTTCCTCGGCGTCGATCGTGAAGTGGATATTGGCGTCGCGCGCGCGCACCGCCAGCTCGGTCACGATCGGGATCAGCGCCTTCTTCGCCTTTTCGGCATGGAAGATGTCGTACTTGGGATAGAGCGCGGTCAGCTTGACCGAGATGCCCGGGCTGCCGGAAATGGTCCCGTCGCTCTCGTCCTTAAGACGCTCGATCGCGTCGAGATAGGCTTTGCGATAGCGTTCGGCATCGGCGAAGGTCATCGCCGCCTCGCCGAGCATGTCGAAACTGTGGGTCAGGCCGCGCGCGCGCTCCGGCCCGGCGCGCTTGAGCGCCTCGTTGATCGACCGGCCGAACACGAACTGTCCGCCAAGGATCCGCATGGCCTGGAAGGTGGCCTGCCGGATCACCGGCTCGCCCAGCCGGTTCATGGCCCCGCGCAGCGTGCGGCCCATCGCCTTCTGCGTCTGTTCGGGCCGTTCGAGCACTTCGCCCGTCAGCATGAGCGAGAAAGTCGCTGCGTTGACGAAGGTGCTGTCCGATTCGTTGAGATGTTCTCGCCAGTTGATTTCACCGATCTTGTCGCGAATCAGTGCGTCGGCAGTGCGTCCGTCGGGCACCCGCAGCAGCGCCTCGGCGAGGCACATCAGCGCGATTCCCTCTTCGGTATTGAGCCCGTATTGGTGCAGGAACGCGTCGATCCCGCTGACGTCGCGCTTGCGCGCATCCTGGATCAGCTTGACCGCATAGGCTTGAATTGCTGCATGATCGCGGGTGAAAACCTGGGTTTCGCGCAGGCGATCGGCAACGCAGGCCGCCTCTTCCTGCCGAAACGCGGCGCGCAGCGCGCCGCGGTCGATCGGTTCGGCACTCGCGATGGGCGCGTGGTCGGCGGGCGGGTTTTTGGTCATCATATCCATACTCGCTTGGCGAGGTGGACCCGACGCGCGTGCATATCAAGCCTTGTGGTATTTCAAGGGGCTGCAGTTGCCTTGCCTGCGTGATCGCAGCGGGCTCGACCCGGGCCGCGCGAGCCGTTAGATCAGCGCTCAACGCGAGCCGTGACAAGCAAACGGCCAGGAGGGACAATGACACTCGAGCAGGAACTGGCGGAATTCCCGCTGACGGGTCGTTTCCTGTATGGCCGCCTGCGCGACAGCCTGAGCCATGAGGACCGTCGCCTGCTGGAAAACCTGCCGGAAGAAATCGCAAATTACCAAACCGATACCCGCGTGGTCGAGGCCGGGTCCGCCTGTTCGCGAAGCACGTTGCTGGTCGAGGGGTTCATCATCCGCGGGCTCGACGGCACCGGCAGCCGGTCGGCGCTGAGCGTGCATGTACCAGGCGACTTCGTCGATCTGCACTGCTTCGCGCTCAAGCGTCTGGACCATAATGTCGATACGATCGGGCCGGTGAAGCTGGCTTATGTGCCGCACGAAAAGCTTCGCGAGGTACTGCGAGACAGGCCGCATCTGGCGCGCCTGCTGTGGTCGTCCACTCTGCTCGATGCGGCGATGCACCGCCAGTGGATCATGAAGCTGGAACAGCTGACCACGCCGCGCCGGATCGCGCATGTCTTTTCCGAATTGTGGCGTCGGCTCGAAATGGTCGGGCTGGCGGACGAGGACGGATTCCAGACTCCGCTGACCCAGGTCGACCTTGCCGAGATGTGCGGCGCGACCCCGGTTCATGCCAATCGGGCGCTGCGCGAACTGCGCGAACGCGACCTGGCGACCTTCCGCAAGGGCAGGATCAGCTCGCCCGATCGGGCTGGACTGGAGCAGTATGCAGACTTTGCGCCCGACTACTTGTATGGTGATGGCGAACTGGCGGTGAAGAGCGAGCTTTTCGCGCTTTGATTGCATTCTGGGCAAGTTCTGGGGGCAAATTCGGTGAAGCTAACATGCATCAATAGACTGGCTGCATCACGGCTCGCTAACCGGGCGACTGAATCGCAAACAGGTGGAAAGACACGGGGCGATGGAATTTCCGAATACCGGTGATTTTCTCGCCGGGCGACTTCGCGACAAGCTGGGCCATGACGACCAGGCCTATATCGAATCGC
Source organism: Alteriqipengyuania abyssalis (assembly GCF_019857185.1). Lineage (GTDB taxonomy): Bacteria > Pseudomonadota > Alphaproteobacteria > Sphingomonadales > Sphingomonadaceae > Alteriqipengyuania > Alteriqipengyuania abyssalis. Next base: position 716,371 of record NZ_JAHWXP010000002.1, read on the forward strand.
TGATCAGCGAGACTCGCGAGGCGGAATCGGGCGAAGTCCTGGTATCGCGCGGGACGATCGCGAACAGCAGCACGATCCTGATCTCGGGATACGTGTTCCGCACGATCGAGAGCGGCAACCGCCGCTTTATCGTTGGCATCCACGTGCCCGGCGACTTCATCGATCTGCATGCCTTCGCGCTCAAGCGGCTGGATCACAACATCGTCGCCTCCGGCCCGGTCACGCTGGGCATCGCGCCGCACCAGCGGCTGCGCACCGCGCTGGAGGAAAAGCCCCGGATCGCCCGCGCGCTGTGGTTCGCGACGCTGCTGGATGCGGCGATCCACCGCAAGTGGATCCAGATGCTCGAACAGCTCGATGCGCCGCGCCGGATCGCGCATATCTATTGCGAACTGCACCGCCGGCTGGAGCTGATCGGGCAGGCCAACAACCGTTCGCTGCGCACGCCCTTCACCCAGATCGACCTTGCCGACATGTGCGGGGTCAGCGCGATCCACGCCAACCGTGCGGTGGGCAAGCTGCGCGAGCTGGAACTGGCCGAGATTCGCCGCGGCGATCTGTACACGTCCAACTGGGACGCGCTGCGCGAATATGCGCAGTTCGACGGTGCCTATCTCTACAGCGACGGCCCGCTGCGCTTCGACCAGGACTGGCTCTGAGGGCGGCGGGAGCCCGGTTCGAAAACCGCCGGATGCGCGTGCGCCCGGCTAGCCGATGACGTCGCCGACCGCGCGCCGTGCGGCGGAGCCCCTGGTGGAGCCGACCGACTGCGCGGCATCGAACGCCCCACCTTCGACCGCGATCCTGATCGCCTGCGCGCTGTTTTCGACGCCCAGCCGGACGAGGATCGCGGCGCGATACTTCTCGACCGTGCGCGGGCTGATCTCCAGCTCCTTGGCGATCGCCTTGTTGGTGCCCAGCGTGGTCAGGCTGACCAGCACCTCGCGCTCGCGAGCGGTCAGCCCGGCCAGCAGCGCGCTAGCATGCGCGCGCCGGCGCTGTTCGGCCAGCGTGCGCTTCACCAGCGGGGCGATCCGCGCCATTTCCTCGGTCAGGGTCGCGCGGGTGAACGGCCAGCCGAGATAGCTGACCGCACCGGCCTGCATTGCCGCAACCACCTGGCCGATGTCGGGCGAAAGAGCATAGCCGACGACCGGCACCAGCCGCGGTTTGTCACGCATCTTCTCGCACAGGCGGATCGCCGCGCCGTCATCGTCGCTGACCAGCGCGGTCCCCTCGTTCGAGCCGAAGGCGATAAATTCGTCGATTGTCTCGAAGGGTTCGGCGTGGCCGCCCCCTTCCATCAGCACGTGGCCGATTTCGGCCCGTCGTTCCCCATTTCCGTCAATTACGAAGACATTGTCCATCCCGGCCCCATGATCCTTAACGCCCCCCCATCGGCTGGCCCTGCGCTGCGGATACCCTATCGGGCCGCAAATATGCGAGAGTTCAATGCCTTGCAGGCTGCGCAATGTTCGGATGCGGCCCGGAGTTTGTCAATCCGTGGCCGTCAGGGCGCGAGGAAGATGGGTCCGAAAAGGGTTAATCAGATCGCGCTGCGCAGTGCGTCGCGGATCTCGATCACGTCGGTACGAAGCTGGCCGATCGCGGCCTCGTCCGTCACGGCGGCCGAGGCGAGCAGCAGGTGCCGCGCGCCTTCGTAGAAATGCAGCAGGCTGGCGGCGAGATCGTTCTCCCGGTCGACGCCCATTTCCAGCGCGGTGAGGATCGCGATCCCGCGGGTGATCGCCTCGCTGCGCCCCGCCCGGTTGCCGCGCAGGTCCGCCTGCCGCAGCATCCCCAGCGTGAGCGCGAGTTCGTCGAGGCAATAGACCACGATGTCTTGCGCTGTGCCGCCCTTAATGCGGGCGTCGAAATTGCTTTGCCGATAGGCGTCGCGGGGTCGGTTCGCTGCCAGCATGATCAGTTACGCTGCGAATTCCACACTTCGATCTGGCTCTTGAGGAATTCCAGAGTCGACTGCGAGGAGCTGATGCGCGCCTCCGAAGCGGAGAAGCGCGCGACCATCGAGGCCCTGAGCGTCTCCTGCTTTTCGGCCAGTTCGGTGAGGTCTTCGGTGAGATCCTGCGAGAGTGCGGTGTAGCGCGACACCGATCCTGCGAGCGAGCCGGGGTCGGTGGAGATCGCGTTGTTGCGCGCGATCTTGTCGATCGTGGCGAAAATCCCGTTGATGCCGGGGGTGAACATCGCCGCGACCGCTTCCGGATCCTTGGCCAGCGCCTGCTCCAGCCGCGCATTGTCGAGCTTGAAGGTGCCGTCGCGCTGGATGCCGAGGCCCAGCTCGGCGAGCGTGCGCGGAGTGCCCTCGGCGGCGTTGGGCATGATGACCGTGCTGCCGAGCGAGGAGAATTCGCGCCGCAGCGCGCGGGCGCCGTAATCGCGGGCGAGGTCGCCGGTCAGCGGGTCGGTTGCCGAATTCAGCTCGGCGGCGATCTCGTTCAGCGCGCCGACGATATCGGTCATCGCGCTGATAACCGCCGCCTTGGGATCGCCGAAGCCGATCGTGGTCGGGTTGCCCGGGTTGGTCCCGGTCAGGTCGAGCGACAGGCCCGGCGCGGCGTTCTCGATTGTGTTGCTGGCGCTGGTACGCTCCAGCCCGTCGAGCTTGTAGGCGGCATCGCCCGAGGTCGCGAGCAGGCGTGCGGGATCGTCTCCCGGTGCCCAGGCGAGGTTGGCGAGGCCGGGATTCGCCGCATCCTCGCTCGCCTCGATCACGAAGCCGTTCTTGGTGCCCTCGGGCCCCTTGAGGACCAGCTGTGCGCCGCTGGTGGTCTGCGAGACATAGGCGGTGACGCCCGATCCCTTGGCGTTAATCGCCTTTGCCACGTCGGCCAGCGTTGCGCCCGCCGCGATGTCGATTGTGACCGCGTCCTTGGACGTGTCCGCGGTAAAGCCGGCATTATCGGTCGCGCCGAAGCGGATCGTCAGCTGGCCCGCGCCGACCGTGTCGGTCGCGGCGGAGTAGGCCGGCCCGGCGAGGGTCTGCGCCTTGGCGAGCTGGGTGACCTCCAGCGAATAGGTACCCTTGCCCGAGGTGCCGATCGGGGCGGAAACCTTCGCGATCGCCGAATTGGTGATGTTCGGCTGCGCGGACAGGTCGCCATTGCGGACCCGGTCGCCCAGCGCGCTGGCAAAGCCCGACAACATGTTGCGCAGCGTGGAGGCGAGCGAGATCTGCCGCTCGAGCACTTCGGATCGGCTTTCCAGCCGCTGCTGGCGCGGTTCGAACTGCGCGCGCGCCAGATCTTCGGCCAGCGCGATCATGTCGGTCCCGCTGCCGACACCCAGACGGGTCGCGATCGAGGAGGCGGAGGTGGTGCCGGTCGTTTCCATCACCCGCTAGAACGGCAGGGCGCGGCGCGAATTAATGGGCGGTCGGCGATTTTGCCGGGCGCGCGGGAAGGGCGCGCTAGTTCAGTCGCCCATCTGCATCGAAGCGCAGCGCGACGGGCACCTCGATCGCGGGCAGCGGCGGCATTTCGCCGCGCTTGAGCGAGAGGACATAGGCCAGCACGGCAGCGATCGCGCCGTACAGATCCTCGCAGATAACCTGCCGTTCGCGGCTGGTGAAGTAGACCGAGCGGGCGAGCTGCGGATATTCGAGCGTCGGCAGGCCGAATTCGCGCGCCAGCTCCTTCATCGCCAGCGCTTTCTCCCCACGCCCCTTGGCGAGCACGATCGGAGCGGAGGCTTTCTCGGGGTCGTAGCTGAGCGCGACCGCGAAGTGGGTCGGGTTGGTGATGACGAACTGCGCCTCGCGCATCGCGCCGGAGACCGAGCCTGCGGCGATATCGCGCTGGCGCTGGCGACGGGCGGACTTCGCTTCGGGAGAGCCCTCGCTCTCCTTGTTCTCGTCCTTCATTTCTTGGTGGCTCATCTTGAGCTTCTTGTTCCGGCGGACCCACTGGATCGGCAGGTCGACCGCCGCGATCACCACCAGCCCGCCGCACAGGACGAGGAACAGCGAAATGACCGACCACCACGCGGTGGTCAGCTGCTGCGACAGGTTGCCGCGCCCCAGGCCCAGCAGGTTCTCGTAAGAATAGCTCCACCACAGCGCCGCAAGTCCGCCCAGCAGCACGACCTTGAGGATGCCCTTGCCCATCTCGATCAGCCCGTTGGGGCCGAACATCCGCTTGAGGCCCGAGGCCGGGTTGATCCGGGTGTGCTTGAATTCGAGGTTCTTGGCGACGAACCGCCCGCGCCCGAACGCCAGCTGGCTGACCAGCGTGACCAGAATGACCGGGACCGCGAGTGCGAAGATCGGCGGCAGCGCGGCGGTCAGCCCTTCGATCATCAGCCGGTCGGGCCGGAAATCGACGATCTCGCTCGAATCGAACTGGAAGCTTTCGCGCAGAAGGTTGGAAATCTCGCTCAGCAGCCAAGGTCCGGCAAAGGCGAGCCAGGCCGCGCCGACCAGCATGACCGCCGCCGTGCCCAGATCCTTCGAGCGCAGCACATCGCCCTTGTTCGCGGCATCGCGCAGGCGCTTCTCGGTTGGCGCAAATGTCTTCTCGCCCGCGGTCTCGCTCATGATTCCATCACGCTTTCGGCCTGGGCGAGCGCGACCTGCACCAGATCGGTGAACTGGTCGTAGATCAGCGGGGCGGCGATGATCAGCGCGGCGATCCCTGCGAGCACACCTGCGGGCAGGCCCAGCGCGAACAGGTTGAGCGAGGGGGCCGAGCGGCTGAGGATGCCGGTGACGATCTGGACCAGCAGCAGGATCAGGGTGACCGGCAGCGCGATCCGCAGCGCGGTTTCGAACAAAGTGCCGCCGAACATGAAGATCGTCTCGAACCGCTCGGGCCCGATCCACGTCTGGCCCGGCGGGAACGCGCGATAGCTCTCGGTGACCAGCGCGAGCCAGTGCAGATGCGCGTTGGTGGCGAGGAAGATCAGCGTCAGCACGATGATGAAGTACTGGCCGAAGGCGGTGGTGCTGCCGCCGCCATTGGGATCGGTGGTGGTCGCCATGCTCAGCCCCATGCTGCCGCCGATCACTTCGGCGGCGATGGTCGGCGCAGCAAAGGCGATCTGCAGGACGAAGCCCAGCATCAGGCCGATCAGCGCCTCACCCGCCAGCGCGAGCATGCCGTCCAGCGTCAGCAGGGCGGGGGGCGTGGCGACTTCGGGCAGCCAGATCGAAATGAAGATCGCCATCGCGCCGGTGAACGAGATGCGCACCACCACCGGCACGTTGGACGCGCCGAAGAACGGCGCGGCGAGCAGCGCGGCGCCCACCCGGGTCATTAGGAACACGACCCGCCAGATGTCGGCCTCGAAACCGCCAAGTCCGAAATCGAGCGCGATCATGGCGCGGCCCTAATCCCCGATCCGGGCGATCTCGACGAAGATGTCCTGGGTGAAATCGGTCACCAGCGCCATCATCGATGCGCCCAGCACCACCAGCACGAAGGCCACTGCCGCCAGCTTGGGGACGAAGGTCAGCGTCTGTTCGTTGACCGAGGTCGCCGCCTGGATCAGCCCGATCACCAGGCCCAGGCCCAGCGCGGCGAGCAGGATCGGCGCGGCGACCAGCGCGGTGGTCCACAGCATCCGGTCGGCCAGCGAGAGAAGGACGGACATTTCATCCATTGGTCAGGCTCACACGAAGCTTGAGGCGAGGGAGCCCATCAGCAGCGACCACCCGTCCACCAGGACGAACAGCAGCAGCTTGAAAGGCAGCGAAACGAGCATCGGGCTCATCATCATCATCCCCAGACTCATCAGGACGGAGGACACGACGAGGTCGATCACGAGGAAGGGCAGGAACAGCATGAAGCCGATCTGGAACGCGGTCTTCAGCTCGCTGGTCACGAAGGCGGGCAGCAGGATCGAGAAGGGCACGTCCTGCGGGCTGGCGAACTTGGGCGCATTGGCGATGTCGGCGAACATCTGCAGGTCGTTCTCGCGCGTCTGGCGGATCATGAATTTGTGGAATTCGCCTCCGGCGCGTTCGATCGCGACCTCGGCGTTGATCTGCCCGGCGGAATAGGGCTCGATCGCGGCGGTATTCACCCGGTCCAGCGTCGGGGCCATGATGAACAGCGAGAGGAACAGCGAAATCCCGATCAGCACCTGATTGGGCGGCGACTGTTGCAGGCCCAGCGCCTGCCGCAGGATCGCCAGCACAACGATGATCCGCGTGAAGCTGGTCATCATCAGTAGGATCGCGGGCAGGAAGGTCAGCAGCCCCATCACCAGCAGCAGCTGGAGCGAGAGGCTCAGCGGTTCGCCGCCCGCGCCGCCAAGCTCGCCGAAGGCGCGGTCGAGCGCGCCAGCGGCGGCACTGTCGGTCGGCACGGCGGTGGCCGCGTGCGCGATCCCGGTATAGGCAAGCGCGCCGAGCGTGGCGGCCCATCTGACGAGGCGTGCGATCACGCAGCGTGCTCCTGTGCGATGGTCGTGGTGCCGGTGTGGCTAGCGGTGTCGGGCGTCCTGGCGCGCGCCGGAGCCTCGGCCAGACGGGTCAGCCCGCCCTTGGAGGTGGAGACGAGTATCTCACGCCCGTGAAACTCGATCACCGCGAGCCGCAGGGTGGGGGAGAGCATGGTGGTCTCGACGATGCGGACCGCTTTCTCCCCGCCACCGCCGGGTGCGCCCAGCTGGCCCTGCATCCGCTTGGCCAGCTTCAGGCTGCCCCAGATCATCCCCCCGATCAGCGGCAGCAGGATCAGCAGCTTGAGGATGTAGATCAGCATTACAGCTGCTCCACCGTCGGCGGCGGTGCGCGCCGGTCTTCGATCGGTGCGCCGTCCGCGCCGCGCACGGTCGGCTGCGGCGCGCTGGTCGGGGTGGACGCAGGTGCGCCCGCGCCGGAGAGTTCGAGGATGCGGATCGCGAAGCGATTGCCCTGCGCGACCACTTCGCCGCGAGCGATCAGGCGGCCATTGACCATGATGTCCAGCGGCTCGTCGGTCAGCCGGTCGAGTTCGACCAGGCTGTTCTCGCCCAGCGCCATGATCTCGCGCAGCGGCAGGTTCTTGCGTCCTAGCTCCACCGTCAGGCGAACGTCGATTTCCTGGATCAGGCCGTAGCCATCGAATGGCATGGTCATGGCTTAGATGTCCTTCGCAAGTGCGGTGTAATGGATTTCGAGCGCGACCCGATCGTCGAGCGCGCCCACCGCCCCCAGGGCGATGGTGATGTCGGCAATCGACAGCGGAACGCTGCGATGGATCGAGACCGGCAGCAGCGCGCCGACCTGCAATCCGGCGATCCGGTGCAGCGGCAGCGTCATGTCGACCAGCGTTGCGGTCGCAGTCATCTCGACATGGGCGAGCGGCGAGCGGTCGAGCGGCAGTTCACCCAGCGTGCGGCGGACCGGCTTGCCCACGGGCGCCTCGCCAGCGAACTGGACGAAGGTGGTCTCGCACACCGCGATGGTGAGCATGAACTTGGGCGTATCGGGCCGGCTGACCGCGAAGGTCGCCAGATGGACCGGTGCTTGCGCCGAGGACGGGACGATCTCGCGCAGCACGGTCCCGCGGGCTGCGGCGGCCAGATCTTCGCGGCCGCTGGCCTCTGCACAGGCGGAGAGCACTTCGCCTTCGATCTGGCGCGAGAAGCGATCGGCGGAGGCGGGCAGGGCGGGCGCGTCTTCGGGCGCATCGCCGTCACCGCCCAGCATCCGGTCGAATTCGCCGATCAGCGCGCCGATCCTGGCGCTGGCAAGGATGCCGAGCCCCTTCACCGGCAGCGCGAAACGCGCGTGGTGCATCGCCGGACCCAGCGTCTCCTCCAGAGCGTCCGCCGCGCAGGAGGCGGTGTCGACCAGTTCGACCTCGAGCTTGCGGGTATCGAACAGCGCGGCGAAGCGCGGCTGGAGCGCGCGCGCGAGCCGGGTGCCGAGCCGCGCGAAATCGCCCGCGACGTCGATCGTCTCGAGCGAGTTCGACAACAGCTGCTCGCAGTGCTGCGCGGTGCGTGTGCCGGTGGAAGACGCGGTTTCGATCATTGGATGATCAGCGAGCGGAAATAGACGTTGTCGACCCCGCCGAAACCCTCGTGCGCGATCAGCTCGTCGTTGATCGCCTTGGTTAGGCGCTGCTGCAGCTTTTCCTTGCCCTGTGCGCTGGAAATGTCGGCGGCGTCGGTGGAGGCGAGTTCGACCAGGATGCGCGAGCGGATTGCGAGTTCATGGTCGTGCAGCCACATCAGCACGCGCCCGTCCTTGTGGGTCGAGGCGGCGAGGCTGATCTGGACGAGGTCCATTCCGCCCGCGAGGTTGGAGGTGAATTCGTCCTGGAATTCGTAATAGGCCGTGCGGTACTTGCTGCCGCCCGATCCGTGGACGACCTTGCCTTCTTCCTCGCCCTTCTCGCTCTTGATGGCGTAGGGGTCTTCCTCGCCCTTTAGCACGTATTCGGGGCCGGTATCTTCCTTCTTCTCGGTCCCGCCCCCGATCATGCCGGTAGCAAAGGCGACATAGGTGCCGCCGCCCCCTGCTCCGAGCAGGACGATGGCCATCAGCAGCATTTTCATGAAGCCGCCCTTCTTCTTCTTGGGCGCGTCGTCAGCGGTCGTCTGGGCGTCGTTGCTCATGGTTAATTCCGTCTAGGTTCTGATGGTTAATCAGGCGTAAATTCCGCCGTCGGATTTCGGGCCGGAGCCGGGCTGGCCGGAGCCTGCGCCGGGGGCGGTGTCGCGGCCCGCCTGACGCGCATTGTCGCGCCGGTCGGACTGGCCATCGCCCGCAGCGCCAGACTGGCGCGCATCGGCCTGGCCGCCGTGCGTCGTGGTGCCACCCTGCGCGCCCGCCTGCTGCTGGTGTTGCTGGGTCGGGGCCTGCTGTGCCTCCACCGCGCGGATATGCGGGCGATCCGCGGCGAGCGCCGCGGCGAGCGATCGCTGCGTTTCATTGTCCTGTGCGGAGACCTGCACATCGAGCGTGCGGCCGCTGGTCTCAAAGGTCAGCGACAGATTGCCGAGTTCCTTATGCGCGAGCGAGACGGTCGCGCTGCCACCGCCCGCACTGTCGCGCGCGGCGGCGATCCGGTCGACCAGCGCGGCCAGTTCGGGGAAGCCGGGCATGGCGTTGGCGGTGCCGTTCGCCGGGCCCAGCGGTGCGTGCGCTGCGCCCCTCGGCGCGGCACCCGCGACGAGCGTGGCGGTGCCGGTGGGTGAGGATGTGCCTGCCTGCTGATCATCGGTCGCACCGGCCCGGTCGGCCGCGCGTACGTTGATGTTGAAGCCCTGCTGCGCGCTGTCCGTATCGGCCTTGCCGGAGGCGGCGGTGGAGGCGAGTTTCGTGGCGAGCCGACCTGCCGCCTCGCCCTTCGCATCGCCGCGCTGCGCGCCGTCGCCCTTGCTCTCGCCTTTGCCCTCGCCGGGGGCGAATCCGTCCTCTCCCCTGGTGGCCAGCGCCGTCGGATCGAGCGCGGTGGCGATCCCTGCGGCACCCGCTGTGCGACCTACGGGGGAGGCGCCAGGTGCCTGATCGCCGCCGGGCTGCCCGGTGCCGGTTGCGCCCGCAGGTATCGTCAGCCCGCGCATCGCCAGCAGTGCGAGCGGTTGTGCCGCGCCGTTGGCCTGCTGCGTCGTCGCCGCGCCGTCCCGTGTCGGCTGTGCCTTTGCAGCGCCGTCGCCTTCTTTGGGCGAAATGGGCAGGGCAACGGCAATATCGGGCTGCGCATCCGGCAAGGTCTTGCCGGGCGCTGCGGCAATTGCCGTTGCCTTGCCGGTCTCGCTCGGCGTCGCGGTGTCGATGTTGGGCGTGCTAGAAGTGGTGGGAATGGCGACCGCTATCGGCAGCCCGCCAGCGTCGCTCGCCAGCGCCTGCGGGTCTGCCCCGTCGGGCAGGACGTCATCGCCACCACCGCCCTCAACCGACGCATCCGCGCCCTCTGCATCGCTGTCTGTGGCCGCCTTGCCCAGCGCCTCGGCGAAGGCACCGCGGAGCGTCCCGCCCGGCTCGAGCGGTGGCAGCCCGTCGAGCGGGAAGCCGGGAATGCGGGTCGATTTGGCGATGCCGAGGTCTAGGAATAGCGCTGTCATTGGGGTTCCCGTCTCCAGTTCCGCACGCGCTATTCAAGATGCGTGCCAAAGCCGGGAAGCGACTGGGAATCGGGCGCTCAGCGCGCGGCCAGCTTGTCACGCAAGGTGGAGGCGGCGGCCCGGTAATCCTCTTCCGCACGGCGGCGGCGGCGTTCGGTCTGGGCGAGCGCGGCCAGCGATGCCTCGGACTGGTTGCGCGCATCGCGGGCGTGGCGTTCCGCCGTCGCGCTCAAGTCGCGCAGCTGGCTGCTCATCGCGCCCGACCGGCGCAGGCTCTGCGCATCGGTCGCATCGGTCAGCGAGGCGTAGTGGGTGGCGAGTGCGCGGGTCTTGGCCGACACCGCGTCGAGCCGGGCGCGCTGGGCCTCCGCCTCTGCGGCGGCGAGCGCGGACTGGCGCTGTTCGACCGTGCGGACCCTCTCGATCAGCCGGGTCCGCCTGTAGCGGCGCTGCTCAGGCGTCATCCGCCATCAGCTCCTCAAGCTGGCCGACCGCCTCGAACAGCCCGACATGTTCGGCGATATCCTGGCCGAGGAAGGCGGACATGCCGGCGTGCATCGCGATCGCCTTGTCGAGCGTTGCGTCCTGCCCCGGACGATAGGCACCCATCAGCACCAGATCGCGGTTTTCCTCGTAAGTGGCGTTGAGCGCGCGGAATTTGCGTGCCGCGACGACATGCGCCGGGGGCACGATGTCGTTCATCACGCGGCTGAGCGACGCGCCGACATCGACCGCAGGGTAGCGCCCGCGCTGCGCGATGTCGCGCGAGAGCACGATATGCCCGTCGAGGATCGAGCGGGCGGTATCGACCACCGGATCGTTCTGGTCGTCGCCATCGGCGAGCACGGTGTAGATCCCGGTGATCGCTCCACCGGTCTCGGCGGAATTGCCGGCGCGTTCAATGAGTTTGGTGATGGTCGAGAGCGCGGAGGGCGGATAGCCGCGCGCCGCGCCGGGCTCGCCCAGCAGCATCCCGATCTCGCGCGCGGCGTGGGCCACTCGGGTCAGGCTGTCGAGGATCAGCAGCACCTTCTTGCCCTGGCTGCGCATCTCCTCGGCAATCGAGGTCGCGAGCATCGCGCCGCGCAGACGCAGGTTGGCCGCGTGATCGGCGGGCACCGCGACGATCGCGGTCCGCTCCCCCGCAGGGCCGTTCATGTGGCGCGACACGAAGTCCGAGACTTCGCGCGCGCGCTCGCCGATCAGGCCGACCACGATCGCATCGGCTTCCGCGCCGCCCACGATCATGTCCATCAGCACCGATTTGCCGACGCCCGATCCCGCCATGATCCCCACGCGCTGGCCCACGCCGAGCGTGGTCAGTGCGTTGAGCGAGCGGATGCCGGTATCGAATGGCTGGGAGACGCTCGCCCGGTCGAGCGCGCCGGTGCGCCACCCGCCTGCGGGCCATTCGCGCCGTGCGAGCACCGGCCCGCCGCCATCGATCGGCTGGCCCGACGCATCGACCGCGCGCCCCAGAAATTCGCGGCCCACCGGGACCATCCCGGGGCGCCCTTCGGGGCGGACCATCGCGCCCGGGCGCAGCAGCACGGTGTCGCCCAGCATCATCATGATCGTGTTGCCGTTACGGAAGCCGATCGCCTCGGCAAAATGGCGTTGCCCACCGCCGTGGACGATCGAGCAGACACTGCCGATCGGCACGCCCAGCCCGCTCACCTCGATCAGGCCGCCATCGCAGGCGGCCACGCGGCCGAAGCGGCGTGGGGCGAGGTCGACCGACCCGCCGGAAAAATCGCCAAGCGTATCGTCGATCAGGTTCAGCATTACCGGGCCTTCAGCATTGCGAGAGCGCTTCGGCGATCGCCTGGCGCCACTGGCCGGGGCCATCCTCGACCCCGCCATCCTCGGTATCGATCCGCAGCCCGCCGCGTTCGATCGACGGGTCCGCCAGCAGGGTGAGCGCAGGGTCGACCAGCGGCTGGACCAGCGCGAGGTCGGTCGGATGGATCCGGATCACCCGCTCGTCGGTCTTGCGCTGGAGCAGCGCTGCGGCGGCCTCAACCCGGCGCGCGAGCCCTTCGGTGTCGAGCGCCAGCGGCAGCACCGCATCCTCGCACAGCGCGATCACGGTTTCCTGCAGGCGTTCGCGCAGCGCCTGCGCGCTGTCTTCGTCGAAGCGCGCGAAGGCGAGCGTGATCGCATGGCGCGCAGCGTCTTCCTCCGCGCGGATCGCGGCCATTTCGCGCATCGCGGCGTCGCGGCCTTCCTCGTACCCTCGGGCATGCGCCTCGGCCACCGGATCGCTCTTTGCAGGCGTATCCGAATTGGCGGCGTAGGCGGGCTGCGCCTGCGTGTGCGCGCCCCGGAACGCGGCGTTGGGGGTGAACCCGCGCCGCTCGCGCAGCTGGGTGACCGGCAGCCTATACGTAGTCATCGTCGGCATCGCCCATGATCAGGTCGCCGTCGGCGATCAGGCGCTTGGCGATCGCGATCACCTCGCGTTGTGCGGCATCGACATCGGCGCGCTTGATGCGGCCCATGGTCTCGATCTCGTCGCGCAGGCCATCGGCCGCACGGGTCGACATCGCGGCGTAGAAGATCTCGCGATCCTCCTCGTCGAGGCCACGCAGCGAGTTGATGAGCGTTTCGTTCTCGATCTCGCGCAACAGCGTGCCGATCTGCCTGGTGTCGAGCGCGAAGAGATGCTCGAACTTGAACATCTCGTGTTCGAGCTGCTGGTGGAGTACCTTGTCGATCTTGCCGATCTGCGGCATCACTTCCTTTTCCACGCTGCGATGCGCGCGGTTGATGATCTCGGCTGCTTCCTTGACCCCGCCCATGGTGATGGGGACCGAGCCGTGCAGCTTCTCGATCATCGCATCAATGGTTTCTTCCAGGATCGTGATCGCCTGACGCGACACCGGGCCGAGCCGGGCGACCCGGTGCAGCACCGGCGTGTGCAGTTCGCGCGGCAGCGCGGCGAGCGCGGCGGCGGCGGTATCGGTATCGAGCTGCAGCAGCAGCACGGCGATCGCCTGCGGGTGCTCGTCGACCAGCAGGTCGGCGATGACCTCCGGATCGAGCCAGCGCAGGATGCCGAGCGCGGCAGAGGGTTCTTCCTTCTGGTCGGGCGCGACCTGGCGGATCAGGCTGTCGGCCTTCATGTCGCCGACCGCGCTGGTCAGCATCCGCTTGACGCTGTGGACCCGTCCGTGGGCGGAAATGCTGCCATTGTCGATCGAGCGGGAGAAGCCGGAGATCGCCTCGGCGATGGCGCTCGGGTCGATCTCGCCCAGGCTGCACATGCGTGCGGCGAGCTGGCGCAGTTCTTCCGGCGCGAGCTGCGAGAGGATGCCGGTGGCGTCCTCCTCGTTCATCAGCATGACCATGATCGCGGCCCGGTCGATCCCGGCGGTGGAGCCCGTGGCGGGGGTGGCGGCGAGATCGCTCATCGTGCGGCCTCGCTCGTCACCGGCTCGGCGAGCATGCGCCTGAGCGCAAGCACCGCGTCATCGGGCTGCTCGCGGGCGATCCGCTGGGCGAGCTGGATCTGCGCGTCTAGGTCTTCCCGGTCGAACCCGCTGGCGGGCAGCATGATCTGCGCCGCGCCGTTGGCACCGCCTGCGTCTGCGCCTGCCTTGTCGCCCTTGGCTCCCTTGCCCTTGAGCATCTTAAGCGCGGGGCGAACCGCCAGCAGCAGCACCAGCAGCACCGCGAGCAGGGCAACCGCGTTGCGCACGACCATCGCGAACCAGCCGGTTTCGTAGAAGGCGGGCTTGTCGATCACCGCCTCGGTGAAGGGCCGGATCATCACGGTGACCTTGTCGCCGCGCGCATCCTGCGCGCCGACCGCCGCGGCAACCAGTTCCTCGATCTTCTTGATGTCGGCGGCATTGGCATTGGCCATCGCGTTCTTGTCGATCGCGACCGCGACAGAGACCCGCTTGAGCGCGCCGGGGGTGAGGTTGGAGACCGAGACTTCGCGGCCCAGTTCGTAGGTGCGCGAGGCGGAGGTGTCGCCCATCGTCTGCGCCCCGTCGGCGGGCGGGGTATCCTGCGGTGCGCGGTCCGCCAGTTGCGGATCGGCGGGCGGGGTGTTGGCCGTCGCCCCCGGGATGCCCGCGGCGGGAGCCTGCGAGGTCGAGCTTTGCTGCGTCGTCTCGCGGCGGATCGCGCCGTCCTTGTCGTAGCTCTCGCGCGCCGAGGTGACCTCGTTCATGTCGAGCTCGACCTGCACCTGGCTGGAAAAGGCGTCGGCTCCGATCATCGGGGAGAGCAGCTGGTCGACCTGCGCGGTCAGCTTGGCTTCCATCTGAGTCTGCAGGTCGAGCCGTTCGTTGCCCGCGCCTTCGCGCTTGTCGGTCAGCAGCTTGCCGTGCTGGTCGACCACGCGCACCGCATCGGGCGAGAGCCCCGGCACCGATCCGGCGACGAGGTTGACGATCGCGGAGACCTGACTTTCGGCGAGTTCGCGGCCCGGAGCCATCCGGACCATGATCGAGGCCGAAGGCGCGACGTTCTCGCGCACGAAGACCGATCGTTCCGCCTTGGCGATATGCACGCGGACGCTCTCGACCCCGTCGATTTCCTGGATCGTCAGCATCAGCTCGCGTTCCTGCGCGGCGCGCAGGCGGTCGCCTTCCAGCGTGCGGCTGGCGCCCAGCGGCAGGTTCTCGATCATCTGCGCGCCGGTTTCCGGCGCTGCGATCGAACCGTTGGAGGCAACCACCATGCGCGCGCGATACAGATCGCTCTCGCTCACGCTGAGCGCGCCGGTGTCGTTATTGATCTGGTAGTCGATCCCCGCCTGGTCGAGAGTGGCGACCACCGAGGCGCGGCTCGCATCGTCGAGCGAGGAGTAGAGCACGCGTTGCGGGCCGGGGGCGAGGGTCGCCCACAACAGCGCGGCAATGCCGAGCCCGGCCATGCCGACGAACCACGGCAGCGCCTTTTTCACCACCGGCTGCGCGGCGAAGGCACGGGCGCGCTGGCCCATGTTGCCCTGGCCGTTCATCAGCGGCTCCAGCACGGAGCCTTGCCCCGGCGGATGCTGCCCTGCGCCACCCTGCGGCGCGTTGGCGGGAACCAGACCGGCCATCTATCAGACCCCCATCCGCATGATTTCCTGATAGGCGCTGAGCAGTTTGTTGCGCACCTGCAGGGTTGCTTCGAAGGCCACGCCCGCTTCCTGACGGGCGAGCATGACCTTGGCGATATCGGTGGTTTCGCCGCGTTCGTAGGCGGCGGTGATGTCGCCCGAGCGGGTTTGCGCGGCATTGACGCCGTCGAGCGCGCTGCGCAGCGAATCCGCGAACCCGCCATTATCCTGTGCGGGCTGCGCCTCGGTCGGCGCGGCGGTCTTGTCCTGGTGCAGTTCCTGCAGCACCTGCGTGCGGTCGATGATCTGCTGGCGCAGCGCCATCACCTGATCGATCGCGCCGCCGCCATTGCCGGATACGGGGTTCATCTTGCGCCTCCCACGGC
Source organism: Alteriqipengyuania abyssalis (assembly GCF_019857185.1). Taxonomy (GTDB): domain Bacteria; phylum Pseudomonadota; class Alphaproteobacteria; order Sphingomonadales; family Sphingomonadaceae; genus Alteriqipengyuania; species Alteriqipengyuania abyssalis. The sequence goes on from NZ_JAHWXP010000002.1 coordinate 731,836, forward strand.
GATCCCGGCCTCACGGAAGGAGGCGAGACGATAGCGCAGCGTGCGTTCGGAGATGCCGAGCTGGCGGGCGGCTTCGGCACGGCGACCGTTGCACGCGTCGAGCGTCTGCATGATCGCGTTGGCTTCGGATTCGCGGACGATCTTGGACAGGCGACGCGCACCGCTGGGCGGAACCTCGTAGACGCCCTGATAGACCGGCGTCTGGGCTTGCGCTTCGGCGCGTTCCTGCGCGGCGACCGAGCGGACGGGGGTGTCGAACACGATATGTTCGTTCGAGATTTCGCCCTTGCCCGACGCCAGCAGCAATGCGCGGCGGATGACGTTTTCCAGCTCGCGGACATTGCCCGGCCACTTGTGCGCCTTGAGCGTGGCGAGCGCGGCTTCGGACAGCCACGGGATCGCCTGCCCCTTGGTCCGGTGACGCAGGATCATCGCGAAGGCGAGCGGGGCGATATCGCCGGTCCGCTCCGCCAGCGGGGCGAGCGTCATGGGAAAGACGTTGAGGCGATAGAACAGGTCTTCGCGAAAACGCCCGGCGGCAACTTCGCCGGGAAGATCGCGGTTGGCGCAGGCGATCACCCGCACATCGACTTTGACCGGACTGGTCGCGCCGATCGGCACGACCTCGCCTTCCTGCAGCGCGCGCAGCAGCTTGGCCTGCAACGGCAGCGGCATCTCGGCGATCTCGTCGAGCAGCAGGGTCCCGCCATCGGCCGCGCGGAAGAAGCCTTCGCCGGTCGCGTTGGCGCCGGTGAAGGCGCCTTTCTCGTGCCCGAACAGCAGCGCTTCCAGCATCGTTTCGGGGATCGCGGCACAGTTGACCGCGATGAAGGGCTTGTCGGCGCGGGTGCTACGCTGATGGATAAACTTGGACAGCACTTCCTTGCCGGTGCCGGTCGGCCCGTGGATCAGCACGGGAATATCGGTCTGCGCGAGCCGGTCTGCCAGCGCGATCACCGCGAGGGAGACCGGATCTGCCGCGACCGGCCCGCCATTGGCGCACAGCATCGCGACCAGTGCAGCGATGGTCGTTTCGTGGCCCGGATCGCGATAGGTCAGATGGCCGCCCTTGCCGGCCAGCGCGATCGACGCGGTGTCCGATCGTTCGATGACGATGGTGCGGCCTTCGTGGCTGCTCTTGGGGTCTGTTGCATCGGCCAGCAGAACCGGTCGATCGAAAAACAGCGATGTTGCGATCCCTGTCAGTCTCGATGCCACAGCACCATGTTGCCGCGCGAAACGCGGGCTCTCGTTAACCCCAATCATGTTGACCCCGTTCAACCCTTATTATGCCCCTTGGCCGAGGCAGGTTTTTGCCGGTGGACGCACAAAATATGGTTACTTTTAGTCGGAGTGTTTTCCTCACGGGTGAAAATACCCATACCGTGAATCTTTCCGACCGCAGCCCTTAACTTCCCGGTTTCCCTGCCGGTCTTGGTCCCAGCTGCTGCGAACCGATCCACCCCGAGGCAGCGATCTTTTTGTCAGGGAGACTTTGGAAATGAGCGTTATCAACACGAACATCAGCGCGATGAAGGCAGCCAATGCATCGTCGTCGGCCAGCAAGGCACTGGGCACCGCGATGGAGCGCCTGTCCACCGGCAAGCGCATCAACTCGGCCAAGGACGACGCCGCCGGCCTCGCCATTGCCACTTCGATGACCTCGCAGGTCCGCGGCATGAGCCAGGGCATCCGCAACGCGAATGACGGCATTTCGATGGCGCAGACCGCTGAAGGCGCGCTCAACGAAGTGACCAACATGCTGCAGCGCCAGCGCGAGCTGACCGTGCAGGCCTCCAACAACACCTACTCGGCCGACGATCTTGCCAACCTGAAGTCCGAAATGGACGCGCTGAACACGCAGATCGGCAACGTGCTGGGCAACACCGAGTTCAACGGCCAGAAGCTGTTCGACGCGACGGCTGGTACGGCCGGTGTGGTCACCATCCAGGCCGGTGCCAACGAAAGCGACACGGTCGATATCGACCTGTCGACCGACCTGACGGCCGACGCCGATCTGGCCGCCGCCGCCGCTGTCGACGTGACTGCGCTGGCTGCCGGCGACATCGCCAAGTTCGACGCCGCGATCAAGGTTGTCTCGACCACCCGCGCTGGCCTGGGCGCTTCGCAGAACCAGCTGGAATCGGCGGTCACCAACCTCAACAACAACATCACCAACCTCTCCGATGCGCGCTCGCGGATCGAAGACACCGACTACTCGACCGAAACGACTGCGCTGGCGAAGGCGCAGATCCTCAGCCAGGCTTCGGGCGCGATGCTGGCCCAGGCCAACCAGAGCCAGCAGAACGTGCTTTCGCTGCTCCGCTAAGCTTTCATTCCAACCACAACCAAAGGCACTTGGCCCGTCGCTTTCGAGCGGCGGGCCATTTGCTTATGCGCTGCCCCCGCCGCCGCATTCGGGGCGATATCCGGCGCGCGGCGTTCGTGCTGCGGCGCAGCCCCCGACACTGACGGGCGATTGGCTACGCGGTGGATACAGGGTGGGGCGCGTGCCCCGGTGCGCTACGCGCCAAGCGCGATGCCGCGCATCAGGGAACTAGGCGGGGGGAAGATCGCCTGCGCCACGACGCGATCGAGGCGCAGTGTCCTCACCTGCTCCCGATCGGCATGACACCATTGCAGCACCATGGCCTTGCGCGGTGCTTCGGCTCATCGAGTACGAACCAATTACCTGGCCGCGAGCGGAGTCATGCGCGAAACCTCGCCGACCCGTGCGTGGCTCGACAAGCTTGCGAGTGGGGAGGGGGCGTGCGCGCCATGGCAAAGCGGATGGGAATGCCCGTGCCACAGCACGGCAGCCCGCTGCCGGTTCTCACGAACGGTGCTGGTGAGAGGGCGCGGACGAGCTGCGAAGCAAGCTCCTGTTTACCATCCGCATTAGTGACGTTGGTAACATGAAGAGCGATCACCGCCCGCAACGACCTGTCGAACCGGCTCCGGCGCGCGATCGCGTAAAGCATTGTCTCGCCCGTCTGGCGGTGGTTTCCCTTGCGGGCCTCCGCCGACGGGCGAGCGTAGTGGCTCAGTTCGCGAGGACGATCGAGATCCGGCGGTTGCGCGGATCTGCGGGATCGTCCTTCACCAGCAGCTCAGTATCGGCGACGCCTTCGATCCGGCGGAAGCTGTCGTCGGGAATGCCCTCGTTCATCAGCGTCTGGCGGGTTGCCTCGGCGCGCCCGGCCGAGAGCGACCAGTTGTTGATCCGGCCCGGGTTCTTCCATTTCAGGCTGTCGGTATGGCCGCGCACGATGATCTCGCGCTTCTCCGGCTCGATCGCCTGCGCGATCGCGGCGAGCAGCTCGGCAGCGTCGCGGGTCAGCACGGTGGTGCCCAGGTTGAACATCGAGAAGTCGGCATCGTCGACCAGGTCGATCCGTACGCCTTCGGTGGTGTCGACCATCTTGATCTGGCTCATCAGCTTGGCAAGTCGGGGATCTTTCTCGAGCCTGTCCTTGGTCCGCGAGGTGATCCTCTCGATCATCCGCGCGGCTTCCTTGGGCCCGCCCATCGCATCGCGCGGCACGGTCAGCCCCTTGTTGCCGGTCTGCCCCTGCCGGTTGGGATAGTCGTCGACATCGGTTAGCGATGCGCCCGAAAGCAGGCCGTTGGCACCCGCGCCGCTATCCTTGATCTTGACCAGCGTGGGGGTGAAATAGTCGGCCAGCCCGCGGCGCTGATCCTCGGTGGTTGCGCCCAGCAGCCACATCAGGAGGAAGAACGCCATCATCGCGGTCACGAAGTCCGCATAGGCGACCTTCCACGCACCGCCATGGTGCCCGCCTTCGACCACCGTCACCTTCTTGACGATGATCGGGGGGAGATTGTCACCCTTGGCGGCGGCCATCTCAGCGACCCCGCAGCGCGTCGAGCAGTTCGGTCAGGCCCGGGCGCACCGTGTGGCCGAGGCTGGAACGCGCGCTTTCCACCACCAGCGGCTGCGGGTGGCCGTAGAGCGATGCGATGATCACCTGCTTGACCGCATGGAAGATCTGCTCGTCCTGCTCGATCACCTGCTTGAGCCGGGTGGCGAGCGGGCCGACCATGCCATAGGCGAGCAGCACGCCCAAAAAGGTGCCGACCAGCGCCGAACCGATCATCTCGCCCAGGATTTCCGGCGGCTTGTCGATCGAGCTCATGGTCTTCACCACCCCCAGCACGGCGGCGACGATGCCCAATGCGGGCAGCGCATCGGCGAGCGTCTGGAGCGCGTGCTGCGGCTCGTGCAGCTCGTGGAAATGGGTCTTCATCGCATTGTCCATCACCTCTTCCACCGCATGGGTTTCGAGCGTGCCGGACGAGACCACCAGCAGCGTCAGCGTGTCGCTGATCAGGCTGATCAGCGCGTGGTTCTTCATCAGGTTGGGGTAGGCGCTGAAGATGGTCGAGTTTTCGGGCTCGTTCACATGGCTTTCCAGCGCCACCGGGCCATCTGTCTTGAGCACCTTCATCAGCTGGGTGGTCAGCGCGATCGCGTCGATGTGGTCCTGCTTGTCATGCTGCGGGCCCTTGAAGATCTTCATGAACGCGCCGCCGATCGCCTTCAGGTGGGCGAGCGAGTTGCCCGCGATGGTCGCGCCGACCGCGGCGCCCCCGATGATCATCATCTCATAGGGCAGCGCGTGCAGCACCGGGCCCATCGCCCCGCCGCTGATGACGAAGCCGCCGAAGACCAGGACCAGCAGAATGACGATGCCAATAATCGCGTACATGAATCAGTATCCCCCTAAGCAGCGCGATCAGCGCAGCATCGAAAACAGGTTGAGATTGGCGAGACGCACGAAGCTGGCCTGGCTGGCTTCGAGCACGGTCATCATTTCCTGAAGCCGGGTCATGGTGACCGCCGGATCGGCGCCGCCCATGACCGAGCGTTCTTCCGTAATCCGTTCGACATTATCGACCCGCCGCTCGCTCATGATCTCGAGCCACGCCATGCGCGAGCCGAGCACTGTCTGCGCGGTGGTGACCTTGTCGAACCCGGTGTCGAGCGTGGTCAGCGCGTCGCGCGCGGCATCCGCCGCGCCAGCGCCCCCGCCGCGCAGCGCGGTGCTGAGCGAGGCCAGTTGCGCAAACAGATCGGTCGATGCGCCGCCCGCGTCGGTGAAGGCGAACACGTCCTGCCCGGTCATCCCCGGCTGGATCGTCTGGCCCTCGCCGATCTCGACAAGGTCGAGCGTGGGCGTGCCGGCATAGGTGGCCGCGCCGGTAACCGGGTCGATATCATAGGCATTGCCGACGGCCTGCCCGCCGAACAGCGAATGGCCCGAGGCATTGCGGCCATTGGCAAGGCCCAGCAGGCTTTCGCGCAGGCCATCCAGTTCGGTCGCGATAGAGGCGCGCTGCTCGTCGCTGGTGGTGGCGTTGGCCGCGTGCAGCGCGAGTTCGCGCGCGCGGCTGATCATGGTCGCGATCTGGCCCAGCGCTTCGTCGGTAAACCGCATGTTGTTCTCGGCCTGGTCCGCATTGCGCGTATCGACCGCGGTGATCCGCTCCTCGCGGTCGAGCATCCGCAGGCGCGCTGCGGCGACCGGATCGTCGGACGATCGCTCCAGCCGCTCTCCGGTGCCGATCTGCTTCTGCAGGCTCTCCGCGCGCGAGCGCAGCGATCCGATCTGGGTGGCGGAGCGTTCGTAGAAGGCGCCCGTGCTAAGACTAATCATCGGCCAATCCCCAACAGGGTGTCGAAAATATCGCTCGCCACCTGCATCGCCTTGCCCGAGGCCTGGAAGGCCTGCTGGTAGCGGATGAGGTTGGCGGCTTCGTTATCCAGATCGACGCCCGACTGTTCTTCCAGCGCGATCCGTGCGGAGGACGCGATCGTTTCCAGCGCGCTCTGGGTCACGGTGCGCCCGGCGACCTTGCTGGAGGTGTCGAACAGGATCGAATTGAGCCCCTCGGCGGGATTGGCCGCGCTCAGCGCTTGACGCATTTCGGCAAGGTTCTGCTGATCGCGGGAACCCGCGGGCGACCCGGCCGGAGCTGTGGAAAGACCGGCACCGTCGGTCATCGCCAAGCGCAAAGTGCTGGCGGTCGTGCCCGAGAAGATCGGCTGGCCAGCAGTCCCGTCCAGCGCGACGCCGTTGGCCTGTGCGGTGTTGATCGCGGTGGCGATGGAACTGGCCACCCCGTCGAGCCGGGTGCTGATCGCGGCCAGATCGCTAAGCGCAAGCGAGGCGCCCGTGAGGCTGCCCGAGCCCGGGTTGAACGGCGCACCGTCGATCGCGAACGCCAGCGTGCCGTCGGCATTCGTGCTCGACGTCAGCGTGGCGGCGGTCCCGCCGGATACGAACGCGGTGCCCGGCGATGCGCCGAGGGCCACGGTTACGGTCCCGTCGGGCGCGAAGGACGTGTTCACATTGGCAAACCCGCTCATCCGTTCGAGCAGGCTGTCGCGCTGGTCGAGCAGGGCGGCCTGATCATTGCTGCCGGTACCGGCCCGGGCCAGTCGCAGGTTCACCCGCGAGAGTTCGGCCGCATAGGTGTTGAGGTTCTCGACATCGGCGTTTGCGTCGAAGCGCAGGCCTTCGCCGACCGAGGCGAGGCTGGAGGCGGTGATGTTGAACTTGCTGGCCAGCGTTTCGGCCTGGCCGAGCACCGCCGCGCGTCGGGCGCTGTCGGTCGGATCGCCCGCGAGCTGCTGCAGCGCGGCCTCGAACTCGACGATCGAATCGAACAGGCCCGACTGTTCGACCGCCGCCTCGATATTCTGCAGGCCGCCCAACTCCACATTGGCGCGCTGCAGGTCGGCATTGGTCCGGCGAAGTTCCGCCTGGCGGAAGGCATCGGCGTTGCGGCGGACCTCCGCGATGCGCGAGCCGGAAACCGACACGTCGCCGCCACGGCCCGCGATGCTGCCGCCCGAGACCTCTTCGATCCGGACCGACCGGCGCACGTAACCATCGCTCGACGCGTTGGCGATGTTGTTCGCCGTCACTTCGAGCGCGGCGCGTGCCGCGCGCGCGCCACTGGCGCCGATGGAGAGGAGATCGGAGGCCATTATCCCTTGTCTTCCGGTTCGGGTTGAGCGGGGAGGAAGCGTTCAAGCTGCCGTTCGATCGCGTCGGCGAAACCGAGCTGGCCCGATTTCGCGGTCAGATCGGCAAAGCGCTCGTCGCGCATCTCGGTGAAGGTATCGTCGCTGCCTTCGAACAGGTCGTTGCCGCCGAAATCGGTCTTGCGCGCGCTGGCCAGCATCTGTCGCAGCAACACCGCCTCGAACGCCTGCGCCGCCTCGCGCAGCTCGGCGCGCTGATCGGCTGCACCCTCGCGCGGGCCGCCCAGCGGGGTCGGCGCGCGGGTGAGCGAGAAGTCCATCGGGGCGAGCGCGCTCATATGATCACCACCTCGGCGGTCAGCGACCCAGCCTGCTTGAGCGCCTCGAGGATCGCGACCAGATCCGCCGGGCTTGCACCCAGCATGTTGAGCGCATCGACCACATCGGCGAGGTTGGCACCGCCCGGCAGCGCGGTGACGTAGCCACCGCTCTGGCGGGCCTCGATATTGCTGTTCGGCTCCAGCGCGGTCTGCCCGCGAGAGAACGGTGCGGGCTGGACGATCGTCGGGTCCTCGTCGATCCGCACCACCAGGCTGCCGTGGCTGACGGCGGCGGGCGCAAGGCGCACCGCGCTGGAGATCACGATCGTGCCGGTGCGGGAGTTGACGATCACCTTGGCCGCGCGCTCCGCGGGCGTGATGTCGAGCATCTCGATCTCGGCCATCAGCGTCGCGCGGGTGTCCGCGCCGGGCGGCAGCATCAGCGCGAGCGTCACCGCATCCTCGATCCGCGCCATGCCCGGGAAGCGTTCATTGATCGCATCGCGCACGCGGCTGATGGTGAGGAAGTCGGCGTTGAACATGTTCCAGCGCAGCACTTCGCTGAAGTCGAAATTGGTGCTGACCGCGCGTTCCACGCTGGCCCCGTCGGAGATGCGGCCCACGGTCGGCACGTTGACGGTCAGCTTCGAACCGTCATTGGCGGAGATGCCAAGGCCACCGACAGTCAGGTTGCCCTGCGCCATCGCGTAGATCTCTCCGTCCGCGCCGTAGAGCGGGGTCAGGATCAGCGCGCCACCGCGCAAGGACTTGGCCTTGCCGATGGTCGAGACGGTGATGTCGATCTTCTGGCCGGGCTTGGCGAAGGCTGGCAGTTCGGCGGTGATGATGACGGCGGCGGCGTTCTTGAGCGCCGGATTGACCCCGGGCGGCAGTTGCAGGCCGAGCCGGCCCGATACGCCGCGCATCGCCTGCGTCGCATAGGCGAAATTGTCGTCGCCCGTGCCATCGAGCCCGACCACGATGCCATAACCGGTCAGCTGGTTGGAGCGGACCGACTGGAACTGGCCGATGTCGCGCACACGCTCTGCCGACGCATTCGCGGGCAGGGCGAAGGCGCACAGGGCGGCGATCAGCAGGAAGAATCGGTTCATGGCTCTCGGGCTCCGGATCAGAACGGCGAAACGATGGAGAAGAAGCGCGACAGCCAGCCGGGCTTGCCCGCCCGCTGCACCGCGCCCTTGCCGCTGTAGGCGATCTGCGCGTCGGCCACGCGGATCGAGGCGATGCGGTTGTCCGCGTCGATATCGGCGAGGCGGATGATGCCCGACAGCTGGACCCATTCTTCGCCCTGGCTGAAGTTCATGACCTTCTCCCCGCGGACCAGCGCGGTGCCATTCGGGCGGACTTCCGCGATGGTCACGGTCAGGTCGCCGCGCAGGCTGGAAGTCTGCGCCGCATTGCCAGCGCCGGTGAAGGAGGCGGCGGCGGAGGCGTTGAGATCGCCCGGGTCGACCGGGATGAAGTCCGGCAGGTCGAGCCCGGCATTGCCGTCGCGCTGGGTCTTGCCGCTGGTCGCCTTGGTCGTGCTGGTCCGCTCGATCAGGACGATGGTGACGAGATCGCCCACGCGCGCGGCGCGGGTGCCGTTGTAGAGCGGGGCGTAACCCTGGCTCGCCTGATAGATCGCACCGTCATTGCCGTAGGTGACCGCGGCCACCTGCTGCATCGGCGCGGCGGGCGGCGGGGGCAGCGTGGCGCTGAACCCGGCCGGGCGCGTATCGCCCGCGCACGCGGCGAGCGACATGGCGAGCGGGATGGCGAGGAGGATGCGGATATTCATGAAAGCGGGCCTCGAGCGGTCTGATTAAAGGGTCTGGTTCGCGTTGCGCAGCATCTCGTCGACTGCCGAGACCATCTTCGAACTGATTTCGTAGGCGCGCTGCGCCTCGATCATCGCGACCAGTTCTTCCACGATGTTGACGTTGGAGCCTTCCAGCATCCCCTGGCGGATCTGGCCGCGCCCGCCTTCGCCCGCGATGCCCAGTTCGGCAGCGCCACTGGCGGCGGTTTCGGCGAGGAAGTTGTCGCCGATCGCCTGCAGGCCGGACGGGTTGGTGAAGCGCGCGATCTGGATCTGGCCCAGTTCGGTCGGTTCGGATTCGCCGTTGATGGTGGCCGACACGGTGCCGTCGGGCGCGATCGCGATTGCGCTCGCGCCTTCGGGCACGGTGATTTCCGGCTGCACGGCAAAGCCCTGCTGGGTCACCAGCATGCCTTCGGCGGAGCGGGTGAAATTGCCCGCGCGGGTATAGCCGGTGCGGCCGCCCGGCATGGCGATCTGGAAGAAGCCGTCCCCGTCCAGCGCAAGGTCGAAGGCATTGTTCGTGGTGTCGAGCGTGCCTGCCGTCATGATCTGGCTGGTCGACTGGACCGCGACGCCGGTGCCCAGGTTCAGGCCGGTGGCATAGGCGGTCTCGCCCGAGGACTTCTGCCCGGCAACGCGCGCATCTTGGTAGGCGAGCGTCGCGAAATTGGCGCGGTCGCGCTTGAAGCCGGTGGTGCCGACGTTGGCCAGGTTGTTGGCGATGACACGCATGCGCGCGTCCTGGGCCTCGAGCCCGGTACGGGCGACCTGGAGTGCGGATGTGGGCATGTCCTTAAATCCTCTAGTTAGGTAAGACGCATGAGCTGTGCGCCGCTCTCGTCGAGCTGGCGCGCGGTCGACACGAGTTTGGAGCGCATCGCGAAGAGGCGCTGCTCTTCGATCATCGCGACCAGCACTTCGGTCGGCTTCACATTGGATTGTTCGAGCGCGCCGGAGTGGACCCGCGCCTCCTCATCGAGGGGCAGGATCCCGCCGCCTTCGACCCGGAAAAGCCCGTCGAGCCCCTTGGCGATGGGCGAACCTTCCCAGCTCGCCAGCTTGATCCGGCCGACTTCCGCGGGCGGCGCTTCGGGCGCGTCGGGATCGCTGCGGGTCACCGTGCCGTCTTCAGAAATGGAAATGCGGCCACCCGGCGGGACCGTGATAGGCCCCGTGTCCCCCAACACCGGGTGGCCGTCCCCCGTCACCAGCAGCCCGGTCGCGGAGATCGAGAGGTCTCCGCGGCGCGTATAGGCTTCGGTGCCGTCGTCTGCCTGGACCGCCATCAGCGACTTGGTCGCGATGGCGAGGTCGAGATCGCGGCCGGTCTCGATCACCTCGCCGCCCGTCATGTCCGCACCGGTCACCCGCGCGACCTGCATCGATCGCGCCTCGTTCGGGTGCCCTTCGATGGTCATCGCGCGCTGTTCGATCAGCTCGGCCCGGAACCCCAGCGTATCGGTGTTCGCCATGTTGCTGGCGATCGCCCGCTGGCGGTCCATCGAGGCCTGCATGCCCGAAAGCGCAGTGTAGATCAGGCGGTCCATCGGATCAGGTCCGCAGGTTCATGACGGTCTGCGAAATCTGGGTCGCGGTGTCGATCGCCTTCGCATTGGCCTGGAAATTGCGCTGCGCGGTGATCAGGCCGACCAGTTCCTCGGCAATATCGACGTTCGAGCGCTCCAGCGAGCCTGACAGCAGCGCGCCATACTGGCCGTTGCCCGGTTCGCCGTAGCTGGCGGCGCCGGAAAAGCCGGTCGATTCCCAGTTGGACGAGCCGACGGGCTTGAGGCCGTTGGGGGCCATGAAGGTCGCCAGAGCGACCATCCCCACGGGTTCGTTCGAACCATCGGCGTAGGATGCGCGGATCACTCCGTCGCTGCCCACCGTGACCCCGGCATATTCGGCACCGGCGGCGTTGGTCACCGGAATCTGGACATCCTGCAGCGCGTTCGAGGTCGGCTCGCCATTGGCATCGACCGCGTAGGCCTGCAGACGGTTACCGTCATTGTCGACGATCCCGCCGCTCTCGTTGATCGTGAACGAGCCTGCGCGGGTATACAGCGTGCCGCCGTTCTCGCCGCGCATGGTGAAGAAGCCGTCGCCGGTGATTGCCATGTCGAGCGCGGAGCCGGTCTGTTCGATCGGGCCGAGCGAGAAGTTCTGCGTGATCGCCTCGACCGAGGAGCCGATGCCCTGGATCGTGCGGGGGTTGCTGAGCGCGGACCCGGCGACGATTTCGGCAAATTCGGTGCGCCCGCGCTTGAACCCGTAGGTCTCCGAGTTGGCGATGTTGTGCGCGATCGTGCCGAGCGAGGACTGCGCGTTCTTGAGGCCGTTGAGCGAGGTGTAGAAGGACATGTGAAGGCTCCCTTATTAGGCGTCGTTCGCGGCCGGGCTTGCGCCGTCGACCCCGGTGGCTGCGATCAGCGCGTCGAGCTTCTCGACGATCTTCTCCAGCGTGGTGTTGGTTTCGGCGGTGCCGGCGAGCGAGGAGAACTGCGCCATCTGCGCCAGCATCTCCTTGTTATCGACCGGGTCGAACGGGTCCTGCTGCTGCATCTGCACGGTCAGCAGGCGCAGGAAATCACCCTGGCCCAGCTGGTCCATGGTGCGACCCTGGGTGTTGGTGTTCGATGTGCTCGAGGCGGCGGCCGCGCTCGCAAATGGGTTCACGCTGGTCATTTCATCCTCATCGTTTCCAGCATCAGCTGCTTGGCGGTGGACATGGCTTCGACCATGTTGCTGTACTGGCGCGAGGCTTCGAGCATCTCGATCATCTCGGCGTTCTCATCGACCGGCGCTTCCCACACATCGCCGTTCTCGTCGGCGAGCGGGTGGCCCGGATCGTGGCGACGCACCGGCGCGGTGTCGGAGCGTACGACGCGGTCGACGCGGACCGAGCTGAGCCCGCTCTGCTTGTCGAGTTCCTCGGCAAAGACCGTGCGGATCGGGCGGTAGGCTTCGTCCGCAGAGCCCGCGACGCTGCCCGCATTGGCGAGGTTGGACGCGGCAGCGTTCATCCGGACCATCTGCGCGGACATCGCGCGGTAGCCCATCTGGAACATGCTCATCGGCGCGTTGGTGTTTCCCGGCATGGTCATTCGCCCCTGATCGCGCGGGTCAGCGTTTCGACGCGACCCTTCAGGAAACCGAGCGTGGCGGTGTAGGCGACCGCGTTCTCCGCGAAGGCGGCCTGTTCGGTCCCCATCTCGACGGTGTTGCCGTCGAGGCTGGCCATGGTGGGAATGCGATAGACGGTGGCGCGCTGGGCGGCGCTTTCGCTTTCGCTGCCCGCCAGGCGTGCCTGCAGCGCGGCACCAAAATCGATGTCGCGCGCCTTGTACCCGGGGGTGCCGGCATTGGCGATGTTGGAGCCGAGCACGGCCATGCGTTGCGCACGGACTTCCAGCGCTGCTCCATGGATGCCGAAAAGGCCCTCGTTCATTGCAATCGTCTCCACGCCTTCGTGTGTCGCTCACAGTAAGCAAGGGGCGTGCCAACTTGTGCGAAAGGCGCAGAAACGCGAGGCTTGCCGGGTAGGGCGGCAAGCGATTGCCGGTCGGCGGCAAAAATCGGGCGCTCAACCCTGAAACCGCGCGAAACCCTGCCGTTCTTGTTGCCGTGAACATGATTGCGACATTTCTCGACCACTGGTTCGACCCCGCCTCGCTGGGAATCGTGCTGGGCGGCACTGTGCTGGCGACGGTGCTGCGCTGCGGGCTGGCCGAGACGCGGCTGGCACTGGCGAAGATCGCCGCGCTTGCCGCGCGACCCTTCGATCCCGACCGCGCCCGCGCGCAGATGGCGCGGCAGATCCGCGACATTGCGAAAGAGGGCTTCGTGCGGGCGGAGCCGGTCCGGTTCGGCGATGGCGAGTTCGACCATCTGGCCGACGTGCTGATCAGCCGCCGCTCGATCGACGCGCTGCATTGCGAGCATCAGGAGCAGACGCGCGCCCGCGTCGAGGCGGCGCAAACCGCGGTGCATGTGCTGGGCCAGGCGGCGGAGCTGGCGCCCGTGCTGGGCCTCGCGGGCACGCTGGTTGCGCTGGGCACGATGACGCCGGATGGGACCGCTGGCGGGATGACCGGCGCGATCGCGATGGCGGTGGTCACTACGCTCTACGGCATTGCCGCCGCGAACTTCCTGTTCAGCCCGCTTGCCGCCGCGATCGAGCGCCGCTCCGCGCGGGAGGAACGCGACCGTCAGGCGGTGCTCGACTGGCTCGAAAACGGGGTTCGCGCGGCGGCCCCGCGACCGGTCGCCGATCCATCCGCCGGGCGGCGCATCTTGCGGGAAGTGGTGTGAGCATTCGCGGTCTCACCGGCTGGCAGACCTCGCTGGCGGATCTCTCGCTGATCCTGTTCGCGGTGGTCGCCGCGTCCTATCGCGGGGACCCGGCAGAGGAGGCTGTGCCGAGGCCCGAGGAGGTCGAGCAGGCGCTCGACGTCGCGCTCGGTCAGCCGATGGCGGTGTTCCGACCGGGTGGCGATGCCGATCTGACCCGCTGGCTCTCCGCGCAAGAGCTGGACGAGGGCGCGCTCGCGACGGTGATCGTGCGCCACCGGCCCGGCAGTGCGGCGCGTGGGGCGAGCGAGGCCGCGCGCCTCGCGGATGAGATCGAGCGGGCGGGCCATCATGCGCGGCTGGTGGTCGAAACCTCCGCTGCGCCGGAAACGCTGGTGACGATCGCCCACGACCGGCCTGATTATGGCACGCAAATTGCAGATACGCGGTGAATAGAGGTGGGCGCGTCGCCCGCCGCGACACGCCAGACCCGGAGCACTGCGATCATGCCCAAGCTTTCCCCCCTGTTTGCTGGCGGCCTGCTGGCCGCAATCGCTGCCGCATCCCCGGCCATCGCCAGCGGGCCGATGGACCCGGCGGCGATCGACCGTGCGGTGATGGAATTCACCGGCGCCGGGATCGGCCAGCCGGGCGGCGCGCGCCTGCCCGTCGATCGGCGGATGCGTCTGAATGCCTGTGGCACGCCGCTGCAGCTCGAATGGTTCGGCAAGAACCGCGACAGCGTGCAGGTGCTGTGCCCCGATGCGGGGTGGCGGATCTACGTGGCGGTATCGCAGGGGGCGCAGCAGGCCGCGCTGGCCGATCAGCCGGGCAGCGGAGAGATCGTGGTCAGTCGGGGCGAGACCGTGGCGATCGTAGTCGAGGGCGGTGGCTTCTCGCTCTCGCGCCAGGCGGTCGCGCTGGAAGAGGGCGCGATCGGATCGTGGATCAAGGTCCGCCCGGCGCAGGACAGGAAGGCCGAACCGCTGCGCGCGCAGGTCGTCCGCCCCGGCCAGGTCGCGGTCCGCCTGCGCTGAAATGCGTGCGTTTTGAGCACGGTGAGAAAAAAGTTTCGCGGCCCTTAAAGCCATTGCGCAGGTGCCGTTCTAGGGTGTGAAGCGACCGTTCCATCGAACGGCCATGAGGAAGGACACAAGCAATGCGAGATTTCGGATTGCCGAACATCGGAGGACCAGCTGGCTTGCGCCGCGGCGTCGCGCCGGTCGAGCGCGTGTCCGCTCCGCAAAAGACGGCCGATCAGGCGGCCAGCACGCAGGGTATGAGCGCGGTTTCGATGCCGGACGCGGGCGACAGCGCTCCGGTCGACAGCGATCGCGTGGCACGGATTCGCGGCGCGATCGAAAGCGGTGCCTATCCGCTGGTCCCGACCGAGATTGCCGAGGGCATCATCGCCTCCGGCCTGTTCCAGAATAGCGGCGAGTAAGAGACCCGGGATGACGACGCGTACTGCCTTGCGGCAAATGCTTGCCCTCCTCGAAGGCGAGCGGCAGGCTCTTGCCGCCCTCGATATCGACCGGATCAACAATTGTTCGAACGACAAGATGAATCTCTGCGCGCGGCTCGATGAAGTGCGCCCGGAAGATCTGGACGAGGAATGTCTCGGCCTGCTCGACGCGGTGCGCCGGCTGAACACGATCAACCGCCGTCTGCGCAACCTTATTGCCACCAATGTCCAGGCGCGGATCGACGCGATGGCGGGCGTTGCGGGCACCTATAATGGCGGGATCGAGCGCCCCGCCGGGCTGTCTTACTGACTCAGGGGCTGCCGCCCGGACCTTAACTGGCACGAAGATTGCTTAGTACCTTCGGAAGTTCAGTTCCGGAGGTCCAGTGCCCACCGCAAGTCCAGTACCTGCCGCAAGCCCCGCGCAAGCGCCTGCCGCTCCGACACGCTCGGCGGACGTGCGAACCGCGATTGCGCGTGCATCCGAGAAGACCGGGGTCGATTTCGATTACCTGCTGGCGCAGGCGCGGCTCGAATCCGGATTGGACCCTGATGCCAAGGCGCGCACCTCCAGCGCCACGGGCCTGTACCAGTTCATCGATTCCACCTGGTTGCGCACGATGGACCGGCACGGCTCCAAATACGGTTATGCCTGGGCCAGCGACCGGATCGACCCGCGCGGCGGCGTGTCCGATGCGGGCACCCGCGCACAGCTGCTCTCGCTGCGTTACGATGCTGATACCTCCGCGCTGATGGCGGCCGAGCTGGCGCGCGAGAATACCGACGGCCTGCGCGGCGTGCTGGGCCGCGAGCCCGAACCTGCCGAGCTCTATCTCGCCCACTTCCTCGGCCTCGGCGGGGCGCAGACCTTCCTCAACGCCTATCGCACCGATGCGGGCCAGTCGGCCCCGGCACTGATGCCCAAGGCCGCCGCCGCCAACCGCCCGATCTTCTACGACCGGGGCCGTCCGCGCTCGGTCGCCGAGGTGATGAGCCTGCTGCAGACCAAGGTCGCCAACGCGATGGACCAGGGCGGCGCGATGCCGTTCACACCCGGCACCGTCCCCGCGACCGGCGGCCTGTCGCAGGAATTCGCCCAGGCGCGCTACGCCAGCACCGCGATGATGCCGGGGCGCAGCGCGCGCGCGGTGGCGATCGCCGCAACCGATGGCCCACAGACGCGCCCGTCCATGGCGGAGACGTTGCGCTCCACCTTCAGGGGCAGTGATTCGGGCGGTGTGGGCGGACGCGCGCGTGCCCGGATCGATGAAGCCTACTCCAAATTCGCGGCGCTCGGCCTGTGAAGCTGCCTGGCTTCATCTCGCCCGCGCTCGCGCTTCCCGCCGGGATTCTCGCGATCATCCTGCTGATGGTCGTGCCGATCCCGTCGCTGATGCTCGACCTGTTTTTCGTGCTCAATATCGCGCTGTCGGTCTCGATCCTGATGGCGGCGATGAATGCGCAAAAGCCGCTCGACTTCTCGTCCTTCCCCTCGGTCCTGCTGTTTGCCACGCTGATGCGCCTCGCATTGAACGTCGCATCGACCCGCATCGTGCTGCTCAACGGGCACGAGGGCGGCGCGGCGGCGGGCAAGGTGATCGAGGCCTTCGGCGAATTCCTGATCGGCGGCAATTTCGCGGTCGGGCTGATCGTGTTCATCATCCTGACCATCATCAACATGGTGGTGGTGACCAAGGGCGCGGGCCGCGTGTCCGAAGTGACCGCGCGCTTCACCCTCGACGCCCTGCCGGGCAAGCAGATGGCGATCGACGCCGATCTCGCCGCCGGGCTGATGACCGCCGAGGAAGCCAAGGCCCGCCGCCGCGAAATCGCGACCGAGGCCGATTTCTACGGCTCGATGGATGGTGCCAGCAAGTTTGTGAAGGGCGATGCGATCGCCGCGCTGCTGATCCTGTTCGTCAACGTCATCGCCGGCCTGGTGCTGGGCATGGCGAGCCACGGGCTGAGCGCGGGCGAGGCCGGATCGCTCTACGTCACGCTGGCGGTGGGCGATGCGCTGGTCGCATCGATCCCCGCGCTGCTGCTGTCGATCGCCGCCGCGGTGATCGTCACCCGCGTGTCCGACACCCGCGACCTGACCGGCCAGATCGGCGGCCAGCTGGCCGATTCCAAGATCTGGCTGCCGGTCGGCGTGATCCTGGGCGCGATCGGTTGCATTCCTGCGATGCCGCAGATGATCTTCCTGCCGCTGGCGGGAGGCGCGCTGCTGCTGTGGCGCGGGCTCAAGAAGCGCGAGATCGCCGCGGCGATCATCGTTCCCGAGCCCGAGGAAAAGCCCGATCCCTCGCGGATCACCATTGGCGAGGTGTCGGACCAGACGCTGGTCACGATCCAGCTCGGCTACGGCCTCGTCCAGCTGGCCGACGACAGGAAAGGCGCGCCGCTGGTCGCCCGCCTCACGGGCCTGCGCAAGCAGATGTGCCAGGCCTTCGGTTTCGTCGTCCCGCAGTTCCGCATCGCCGACAGCTTCGACATCGCGCCCGACCAGTACCGGATTATGCTCGGCGGAGCGCCGGTCGGTTCGGGCACGCTGCGCAGCGGCAAGCTGCTCGCGATCGACACCGGCGAGGTGCTCGATTCGCATGTCCTCGCAGGCGAACCCACCAAGGACCCGAGCTTCGGCTGCGATGCCAAGTGGATCGATGAGGGTTCGCGCGATCTCGCGGTGGCCGAAGGTTATCTGGTGGTCGACCCGGAAAGCGTCATCGCCACGCAGGTCCACCAGCTGCTGGCAGGCCGCGCGGCCGAGCTGCTGGGGCCGGACCAGGTGCGCGAACTGCTCGACCTGCTGCGCGAACGCCATGCGCAGCTGATCGACACGATCACTCCGCAGCCGCTCTCGCTCGCTGCGATCACCGCGGTCCTCAAGGCGCTGCTGGCGGACGGCATCTCGCTCACCCATTCGGTGCGCGTGTTCTCCAGCCTGTCGCAGGCCGCGCAGCGGACGAACGACCCGGCGCAGATCGTCGAGCTGATGCGCGCGGATCTCGGCTCGATGCTGGTCGGCACGATCTGCGGCCCGGACGAGCGTCTGCCCGTGCTGACCCTCGCCGCGCGGCTGGAGGAGATGGTCGTGGGCGGAATGCAGGACCCGACCACGGGCGAGATCGTGATCGAGCCCGATCTCGCCCGCTCGATCGGCGAGCGGATTTCGGCGCTGCTCAATTCCCGCCCGCAAGGCGCGCTGACCCCGGCCCTGGTGGTCCAGCCGCGCGCCCGCCGCGCGCTCGCCAGCCTGCTCAAGCTGCGTGCGCCGGGGCTGCTGGTCCTCTCGATCAACGAACTGCCTGCTGCGCAGCCGATCGAGGTGATCGCCGTCATCGGTGACGATGCCGAGGCGGCACCGCAGCAGCCGCAATTGCCGCCGCCCGACCAGACCCAGCACATGCAGCCGCAAGAGGCACTTGCCGCATGAAGCACGACCAAGCCCTTTTCGCCGTCCGCCATGCCTATAGCTCCACCGTGCAGGAGAAGGTGACGCAGTTCCTCCCGCTCGTGCGCAAGCTCGCGTGGTATTACGAGGGGCATGGCAGCGCGACGGTCGACGTCGACGACCTGATGCAGGTCGGGATGATGGCGCTGACCGAGGCTGCGCAGCGCCACGACCGGCCGAGCGACGATGGCTTTGCCGCCTATGCCAAGATGCGCGTGCGCGGCGCGATGGTCGACCTGCTGCGCGGCCAGTCGCACCGCCCGCGCAGTGCCGCGGCATGGACCCGCAAGCGCGATGTCGCCGAACAGACATTGCGGACCGAGCTGGGTCGCGCGCCCAATGCGGCGGAAATGGCGCAGGCGATGGAAATGCCGCTCGACCGCTACGAATCGATGCGCCTTGCCGCCTCGACCAGCGCGACCTCGATCGACGAGTGCTATTCGGACAGCGATACCGCCTTCAGCGACCACCGGCCCGATCCCGAAGCCAACCTGCTTGCCAGCGAGGATAGCGGCGTGCTCGCGCAGGCGATCGGCGCTCTGCCCGAACGCCTGCAGCTGGTTCTCAAGCTCTATTTCATCGAGGAACTAAACCTCAACGAGATCGCCGCCGTGCTCGGCGTCAGTGTGCCGCGCGTCCACCAGCTGAAGGCCGATGCGCTGAAGAAAGCGCGGTTGGCGATGGTTTCTCAGGTCGAATAGCCGCGCGCCCGGGTGCGTTAGGGGGCCTTCGGGACGAACAGTTTGCACTGCAGCATTGGTTGCCCCTATGTCTGTGGGCATGGCCGCAGCCGATCTCGCCCCGCCTCCGGATCTGACAGCGATTTCCAGCCCGGCGCTGTTTCTCGACTTCGACGGCACGCTGGTCGAACTGGCCGATAGCCCCGATGCGATCGACGTACCCGGGCATCTGGCCTCCGCGCTCGAACGCAAGGCGAGGGAGCTGGACGGGCGGCTGGCGCTGGTCTCGGGCCGCCATATCGCCGATCTGCGCAAATACCTGCCGCACTGCGCGATCGTGATGAGCGGCTCGCACGGGGCCGAGGTGACGAGCCCGGACGGCTCGCCGGTCAGCGAACACGCGCCGCCCTCGCTCCATGACGAAGCATGGGATGCGGCCCGCGCATTCGAGCGCTCCACCCACGGCCTGCTGCTGGAGCGCAAGACGCTGGGGCTGGGGCTGCACTATCGCGACTGCCCCGATCGAAGGGACGATATCCGCGCCTTCGCGCAGGACCTTGCGCGCCAGCACGGCCTGCATGTGCGCGAGGGGAAGATGGTGGTCGAACTGGCGACCACGGATAGCGACAAGGGCGTCGGTCTGCGGGCGATCATGGGCGATCCGCCGTTTGCAGGAGGCACCCCTGTCTTCCTCGGCGACGATACCACCGATGAAGACGGGTTTCGCGCCGCGCAGGAACTAGGCGGGTTCGGTGTGCTTGTGGGAGAACCACGAGAAACCGCCGCCCGATATCGTCTGCCGGGCGTCGAGGCGGTGCACCAATGGCTGGAGCTTGCATGATACAAACACCTACCCACAGTTCGCTCGAACTCTGGCCGGTCGGCAATTGCCAGGTCACCGGATTGATCGACGAGACTGGCGGACTGGTGTGGGGATGCGTGCCGCGGGTCGATGGCGACCCGGTGTTCTGCGCGCTGCTCAATGGAGAGCGGCAGCACGAGGGCGTGTGGCGGATCGAGCTCGAAGGCTTTGCCAGATCGACCCAGCAGTACCAGCGCAACACGGCGGTGCTGAAGACCCGGCTCGAGGCGGAAGACGGCAGCGCGATCGAGATCATCGATTTCGCCCCGCGGTTTCGCCGCTCGGGCCGGATGTACCGCCCGGTCGCCTTCGTGCGGATCGTGCGGCCCGTGGCGGGCACGCCGCGCATCACGGTCAACTGCACGCCGATGAAGAACTATGGCGAGGCAGTCGCCGAGACCACCAACGGCACCAATCACGTCCGCTATCTGGTCGGCCAGCAGGCGCTGCGCATGACCACCGATGCGCCGGTCGGCTACGTGCTCGAAAAGCGCACGTTCCGGCTGGAGAGCGACCTGCACTTCTTCCTCGGCCCGGACGAGCCGTTCGGCGGCAATGTCGGGCGTGAGACGGAGACCATGCTTGAGCTGACCGACCATTATTGGCGCCACTGGGTCCGCGGGCTGGCGACGCCGATGGAATGGCAGGAGGCGGTTATCCGCGCCGCGATCACGCTGAAGATCTGCCAGCACGAGGAAACCGGCGCTATCGTCGCCGCGCTGACCACGTCCATTCCCGAAGCGCCGGGCAGCGAGCGCAACTGGGACTATCGCTACTGCTGGATTCGCGATGCCTATTATACCGTGCAGGCGCTCAATCGCCTCGGCGCGCTCGACGTGCTGGAGAAGTACCTCGCTTACCTGCGCAACATCGTCGACAATGCGAAAGGCGGCGCGGTCCAGCCGCTCTATTCGGTGATGGGCGAGCCCGAGCTGACCGAGAGCTTCGCGCAGCATCTGGCGGGCTATCGCGGCATGGGCCCGGTCCGCAAAGGCAATGCCGCCTTCAGCCAGGTTCAGCACGACGCCTATGGCCAGATCGTGCTGCCCACGGTGCAGGCCTTCTTCGACCAGCGCCTCTATCGCCTGGCGGGAGAGGCGGATTTCGACAGCCTCGAGCAGGTCGGCGAGATGGCGTGGAAGATGCACGACCAGCCCGATGCAGGCCTGTGGGAGTTCCGCACCCGGCAGGAGGTCCACACCTATTCGGTGCTGATGAGCTGGGCCGCATGCGGGCGCATCGCGACCGTCGCAGAACGGCTCGGATTGATCGACAAGTGTGAATTCTGGCGCGACCGGGCAGCGAAAATCCGCGCGCGCATCGAGGAAGATGCCTGGCACGAGGAAGGGCAGCACTACGCCTCCGCGCTGGGAGGCAGTCATCTCGATGCGAGCCTGCTGCAGATGATCGACCTCGGCTTCCTCAAGCCAGAGGACGAACGTTTTCAGAAGACCTTCGCCGCGATCGAGAAGGGGCTGCGACGTGGCGAGCACATGCTGCGCTACGATGCGGAGGACGATTTCGGCCTGCCCGAGACCGCGTTCAACATCTGCACCTTCTGGCTGATGGAAGCGCTCCACCTGGCAGGCCGCGAAACCGAGGCGCGGGCGCTGTTCGAAACCATGCTGTCACACCGAACCAGGTCGGGCCTGCTTTCCGAAGACCTCGATTTTAACAATGGAGAACTTTGGGGCAACTTCCCCCAGACATACTCTCTGGTGGGTATCATCAACTGTGCCACCCTTCTTTCCAGACCATGGAGCTTCATAAGATGAGCCGCCTGATCGTCGTCTCGAACCGAGTATCCGTACCCAAGGCGCGGGGCGCCGCCGGATCTCAGGGCGGGCTGGCGGTCGCGCTGGGATCGGCGCTGCGCGAGAGACGCGGGATCTGGTTCGGCTGGTCCGGCAAGGAAACCCAGACCTTCTCCGGCCATCTCGACATGCAGAAGAACCACGGGGTGACCACCGCGACGATCGACCTCGAACCGCAGGACGTCGACGAATATTACAACGGCTACGCCAATCGTACGCTGTGGCCGCTGTTCCACTACCGGATCGATCTGGCCGAATACGAATCCGGCTTCGGAAAGGGGTACGAGCGGGTCAACCAGCGCTTCGCCGACAGTCTTGGCCCGCTGATCGATCCCGAAGACACCGTGTGGGTGCACGACTATCACCTGATCCCGCTGGGCGAGCGGCTGCGCACGCGAGGCAACAAGAACCGGATCGGGTTTTTCCTCCATATCCCCTGGCCGCCCCGCAATCTTCTGGTCGCGCTGCCGTTCCACGAGCGGCTGGTGCGCACCATGCTGGCCTACGACCTGATCGGGTTTCAGGACGAGGAATCGGTCGACAGCTTCCTCGGCTATTGCCGCAAGGAATTGCAGGCGGAGGTTTCCGAAGATGGCACGGTGACCTTCGACGGACGATCGGTGAAGGTCGCCGCTTTCCCGATCGGGCTCGACTACGACGAATTTCTTGAAGGCGGGCAGACCGGCGATGCGCGGCAGGCGGAGCAGCGAATGCGCTCGAGCTCGCGCTATCGCAAGGTCATCATCGGGGTCGACCGGCTGGACTATTCCAAGGGCCTGCCCGAACGCTTCGATGCGCTGGGGCGCTTCTTCGATACCTATCCCGAGCGGGTGAAGGAGACGCTCTACGTTCAGGTCGCGCCGCCCTCGCGCCAGGATGTCGCCAGCTATCAGAAAATCCGCAACACGCTCGAACAGAAGGCGGGGCAGATAAACGGCGAGCGGTCGGAGGTCGACATGGTCCCGATCCGCTACGTCAACCGCGGCTATTCGCGGCAGGAACTGTTCGGCATCTACCGTTCCGCCCATGTCGGGCTGGTCACGCCTCTGCGCGACGGGATGAATCTGGTGGCGAAGGAATACATCGCCGCGCAGGACCCGGAGGACCCCGGCGTGCTCGTCCTGTCCCGCTTTGCGGGCGCGGCCGAGCAGCTCGAGCTCGATGGAGAGGGCGCGCTGATGATCAATCCCTACAGCATGGAAGAAACCAGCGAGGCGATCCGCACCGCGATCGACATGCCGCTCGAAGAGCGCAAAGCGCGCTGGGAAAAGCTCAACGAGGTGGTCAAGACCGCCAATGTCGAGCGCTGGCGCGAGAATTTCGTCGAGGCGCTGGGCGCCTGACCCGACGCAGCTGCGTCAGCCCTCTCTGGCGAAGCGGACCAGCACCCAGATGATCAGCGGCACCAGCACGAAGCTGAGCACGACCTTGGCAATCGCCTGACCGATCAGCAGCGGCACGATGTCGAACTGGCCGTAGAACGCGACTGTGATGAAGATCAGCGTGTCGACCGCCTGGCTGACCGCCGAGGCAAGCCCGCCGCGCAGCATCATCCAGAAGCCGCCGCCCCCATTCTCATTGGCTCCGTCGCCGCGCAGTTTCTCGAACAGCCAGACGTTGAGCAGCAGCGAGACGCCATAGGCGATCGGACCGGCGATCATGATTCGCCCGGTCTGGCTGAGCACGGTTTCGAAGGCTGCGAGGTTTTCCGGCGGCATCTGCGGGCTGGGCGGAAAGGCGAGGACCAGCTGGATCAGCAGGATCGACAGGCCGAGCGGGGCGAATCCCCATAGCACCAGCCGGTTCGCCATGCCGCGCCCGTAAAGTTGGGAAATCGCGCTGGAAATCGCGACCAGCATCAGGAACGCGAAAATCCCCGACTCGACCGCCAGCGTGGTGAAGCCCAGCGGCAGCGCGATCTGCTTGAAGCCGAGCACGCCCGCCAGCACCGTCATCCCGCCGTAAAGCAGCGCATAGACGAAAAGCGGGCGGGGAATCGCCGGGGCCGGCGCAGGTGCTGTGTGATCCATCCGCCTCCGCTTATGATCGGCGCGGGCAAAAGAAAAGGGATGACGGCGGGAACCTGTTGTCACCGCACGAATTGACTACCTCCGCCGAACAGGCGAAGGGGCGACTTCTTCCCGCAGACGACCCGAAAGCCAAATATGCCGCCAGTGCTTGCCAGCCTGCTTGGGATCGTTGCGATCCTTGCCTTCGCCTTCCTGCTCTCCAACGCCAAACGCAAGATCCGGTTGCGGGTCGTCGTCTCGGCCTTTGCGCTGCAGGCACTGCTGGCCTTTCTGATCCTGCGAACCTCGGGCGGGCGGATGGTGATCCGCGAGATGAGCGCCGGGGTTGCCGCGCTGCTTTCCTACGCCGATGCGGGTACCGCCTTCCTGTTCGGGGCGGACAACCCGCTGCAGAACACCTTTGCGCTGGGCGCGCTGCCGGTGATCGTGTTCTTCGCCGCGCTGGTTTCGATCCTCTATCACCTCGGCATCATGCAGGTGGTCGTGCGCTGGCTGGGCGGGGCGATCGGCTTCCTCACCGGGATCAGCAAGGTCGAGGCGCTGGGTTCGGCGGCCAACATCTTCGTCGGCCAGTCGGAAAGCCCGCTGGTGGTGCGGCCCTATCTCGCCGCGCTCGCCCCCAGTCGGCTGTTCACGCTGATGACCGTGGGCATGGCGGGCGTCGCGGGCACCATCCTCGCCGCCTATGCCGGGCTGCTGGGCAACGAATACCTGCCCTTCCTGCTCGCCGCCGCCTTCATGTCCGCGCCCGGCGGCATCCTGATGGCCAAGATCATCATGCCCGATGTCGACGAAGCCTCGCCCGAGGCCGAAGGCGAGCTGAACCTGCCGCGCGGCCGGATCAGCGCCGAAGGGCCCGCCGCCATTACCGAGCGACGCGAGACGCACGAGGTGGAGGCCACCGACACCTTCGAGGAAGGCGAGCGGCCCGCCAACGTGATCGAGGCTGCGGCCCAGGGTGCGCAGACCGGGGTCAAGCTGGCGGTCGCGGTCGGCGCGATGCTGCTGGCGTTCGTGGCGCTGGTCGCGCTGGCCAACGGCGTGCTTGGCTGGGTCGGCATGTGGTTCGGCTATCCCGACCTCTCGTTCCAGCAGCTGCTCGGCTACATCTTTGCGCCGATCATGTTCCTGATCGGCGTGCCGTGGGAAGACGCGGGCGTCGCAGGTGGCCTGTTCGGCACCAAGATCGTGCTTAACGAATTCGTCGCCTTCATCGACCTCGGCCAGATCGGTGCCGCCGATATTTCGGAGCGGACCCGCGCGATCATCACCTTCGCGCTGTGCGGCTTCGCCAATTTCAGCTCGATCGCGATCCAGATGGCGGTGACCGGCGGGCTGGCGCCCAACCAGCGGCCGGTGATCGCCAAACTCGGCGTGCGCGCCCTGCTTGCCGGGTCACTCGCCAATTTGATGAGCGCGGCGCTGGCCGGGCTCTTCCTGCCCGCCTAGAAGGTTACCAATGTCGACTATCGCATCCGTCTCGCTCGACCGTCCGCTCGAAGACATCGCCCGCGATCTGGGCGAGAGCTTCGCCGAATATGGTTTCGCCATCGTGCGAGATCATGGCGTGCCGGACGATTTGATCGCCCGCGCCGAAGAGGCGAGCCGCGCCTTCTTCGCCCTGCCGGAAGAGACCAAGCGCTCCTACAAGATCGAAGGGATCGGAGGCGCGCGCGGCTACACTCCGTTCGGCCAGGAACAGGCCAAGGATGCCGAGGTCTTCGACCTCAAGGAATTCTGGCACGTCGGCCGCGATCTGCCTGCCGACCACCCACTGGCCCAGTTCATGGAGCCCAATGTGTGGCCCGCCGAGGTGCCCGAGTACGAGGCGACCATGCGCGAGCTTTACCTCGCGCTGGAGGCGAGCGGGCGGCGCGTGCTCTCCGCGATCGCGATCCACTTGGGTGAAGACCCGCGCTTCTTCGATCCCGCGATAGAGGATGGCAATTCGGTCCTGCGCCTGCTGCGCTATCCGCCACTGCCCGAGGATGCACCCGATGGCGCGATCCGCGCGGCGCCGCACGGCGATATCAACGCGATCACCATGCTGCTGGGCGCGGAAGAGGCAGGGCTGGAACTGCTGACCAAGAAGGGCGAGTGGCTCGCGGTCAGCCCCCCGGCGGGCGCGCTGGCGGTCAATATCGGCGATATGCTGGAACGGCTGACCAATGGCCGCCTGCGCTCGACCACGCACCGGGTGGTCAATCCGCGCGGCGATGCGGTGCGCAGGGCGCGCTATTCGATGCCCTTCTTCCTCCACTTCCGCCCGGACTACCTGATCGATCCGCTGCCCTCGTGCATCGCGCAGGGGGAGGAGGCGTCCGCGCCGGAACCGATTCTGGCGCATGATTTCCTGATGCAGCGTCTGCGCGAGATCAAACTGGCCTGAAATCGGCGTTTCGCGGGCGTCATAATGTGACAATCACATTAATCTCCCGTATGTTGCGCTGCGGCAACACTTAAAAATCCATTTTTCTCAAGTGCTTGGGTGCCACTAGTGGCGCAAGGGGCTCGCAACCCCCGGGGCGTAATTTGCCTGTCACAAATTTGGCGTTAGGGGGCGCTCGACCGGCCCTGGGGGTCGGCCCGTAGCATTTGCGATTCCCGTCCAGAGCGTCCTCAAAGGAACCTTCCATGAAGCTCAAATATCTGCTGGCAACCAGTGTTGTCGGCCTCACCGCCGCGGCCTCGGCCCCGGCCTATGCCCAGTCGACCGGCTCGGTCGACTTCGATGATGAAAACGTCATCATCGTCAGCGGCGCCCGTTCGACCGACGTCGCCGGCATCGACATTCCCGATTCGCCCAAGGCCAAGGTCCAGGTCGACTCGGAACTGATCCGTCGTCAGACTCCCGGCCAGACGATCAACGACACGCTGAACCTCGTCCCCGGCGTCAGCTTCACCAACAACGACCCGTTCGGTTCGCTCGGTGGCAGCTTCACCATCCGCGGGTTCTCGTCCGACCGTATCTCGCAGACGTTCGACGGCATTCCGCTGAACGACTCGGGCAACTACGCGCTCTACACCAACCAGATGCTCGATCCGGAAATCATCGAGTACGCGACCGTCACGCTCGGCTCGACCGACGTCGACAGCCCGACCGCATCGGCCGCCGGCGGCACGATCAACATCCGTTCGAAGAACCCGGACGAAGAGTTCGGCGTGATGACCAGCATCACCTACGGCAACATCATCGCGCGCGGTAACCCGGGCGACCGCATGATGTATCGCGGCTTCGCCAAGCTCGAAACCGGCAACATCACCTCGGGCGGCCTGCGCGCCTACGTCACCGCTTCGCGGACCGAGAACGACTCGGTGTTCTCGAACTACGGCGGCGTCGACAAGCAGCAGTACAACGCCAAGATCTTCCAGCCGATCGGCGTGAACGGCGACTTCATCTCGCTCGCCGGCCACTACAATATCAACCGCAACAACTTCAACGGCTCGCCCGCGCGGTTCAGCGGTGCCGACGGCTATGCGATCACCGACCCCGAAGACCGCTTCTACGAGCTGTCCGACGGCACGCCCTGCACGCTGGCCCCGGCCACCCCGGGCGTCCAGGACGAGTACAACGACTGCGGCACCCCGTTCGAGCGTCGTTACAACCCCTCGAACACCGCCAACATCCGCCTGAACTCGCGCTTCACGCTCAGCGACAGCCTGACGCTGACCGTCGACCCGAGCTTCCAGTACGTGAAGGCAAATGGCGGCGGCACCTCGATCGGCTACGAAGGCTTCTCGCCCGACGGCTTCACCGGCGGCATCTACCGCACCGATCCGCGCAACCCGCAGCGCAGCACCCGTTCGACCCAGTACTACTACTTCGGTGGTACGGACCTGAACGGCGACGGCGACACGCTGGATTACGTCACGATCGGCTCGCCCAGCAACACGCAGACGAACCGGTACGGCGTGATCGCCAACCTGATCTACGACATCGCCGAAGGTCAGCGCATCCGTCTCGCCTACACCTTCGACCGTGCGCGTCACCGTCAGACCGGCACCTCCGGTTCGCTGCTGACCAATGGCGAACCCGTGAGCGTCTTCCCGATCGACGATCCGCTGCTCGACAGCAGCGGGATTGCTCCGCAGAAGCGTAACCGCAAGTCGTTCGCGACCCTGCATCAGGCTTCGGCGGAGTATCGCGGCGAGTTCGGCGATCTGGTCGCCCAGGTCGGTGTCCGTGCGCCGTTCTTCACCCGCGACCTCAACCAGTACTGCGTGACCACCGATGCTTCGGGCAACGTGAACTGCATCAACGGCGATGCGAACATCACCGCCTATCTGGCTGCGAACCCCAACGCCGTCGCACCGACCTCGGTCAAGTACGACTACAACAAGCTGCTCCCGAACGTCGGGCTGACCTACAACTTCACCCCGGAAGCCAGCGTCTTCGCCAGCTACGCCAAGAACCTCTCGGTTCCCGGCACGGATGACCTGTACGGTTCGCTCTACGTCGGCGTGGCTCCGGCTCCGGAAACCTCGGACGCGTTCGATCTGGGCGTTCGCTACCAGACCCGCACGGTCCAGGCGCAGCTTTCGGGCTGGTTCAGCCGCTACCAGGACCGTCTGAAGTCGGCCTATGATCCGATCCTCGATCGGACCATCACCCGCAACCTGGGTCAGGTCGACAAGTACGGTGTGGACGGCAGCATCGCGTGGCAGCCGATCCGTGCGCTGTCGCTGTATGTCTGGGGTTCCTATGTCGCCTCCGACATCAAGGACGACGTGCAGACCGGTGCGACCACCTTCGCTCCGACCGCCGGCAAGCGTGAAGCAGGCATTCCGGAATACACCATCGGTGCGCGCGCCCAGGGTAACCTCGGCCCGGTCGAGATCGGTTTCCAGGTCAAGCGGACCGGCGATCGTTACCTGAACGATATCAACACGATCACCCTGCCGGGTTACACCGTGGCCGATATCGACGTCCGCCTGCCGCTGGGCACCTTCAACGAGGATCTCGAGAAGGCCTACTTCCAGGTGAACGTCACGAACCTGTTCGACGAGGTTTATGTCGGTTCGGCTTCGACCGGCCTGACCACCAGCGGCGAGTTCGTGAACATTGGCCCGCCGCGTGCGATCACCGCTTCGCTGATCTGGGGCTTCTGATCCAGACACGCGAACGGCAACGTTCGATTTGAAAGGTGGCGGCCTCCCACAGCGGGAGGCCGCCGTTTTTCGTTTTCGGGAGACCATGTCCCCGTGGAACCCGTGCCGCGCGCGCGGAGTTTCGCAGGACATGGACACCGCACGGGGATTTTCGGACGACAGGGCGAGACCCAGCCTGCCGGTGCTGGGCGGCATTGTGCTGCTGCATGCCGCCATCTTCTACGGGCTGATCCGCGCGTTCGCGCCCGACCTGATCCCGCTGGATCAGGAGGCCGGCTTTGCCGCGTTCGACCTCACCCAACCGCGCCCCTCGCCTAGCCCGACACCCACCCAGACTGCCGCCGCGGCACAGGCGGCGGGCCCGCCAGAGGATGCCGCCGGTGCGCAAGGCGATCCGGGCGAGCGTGCAAAACCGCGCGAGGTTGCTGCCCCGCAGCCGCCGATCCCGCTCCCCAGCCGCAACCCGGCCCCGCGCGCCGCCTCTACCGGCGACGCCAACCGCTCCGGCGCGGCAGACGCGGGTGAGGGCACCGGTGCGTCCGGCGAGGGCAGCGGAACCGGCGCGGGCGGCACCGGGCAGGGTGGTGGTGGTGGTGGTGCGGTAACCGAGCCGGTCCTGACGCGCTGGATCAGCGACGTCTCCGCCTTCGGCATTCCACCGGGCGGGCGTGCCGCGCGGGTGGGCACGCGTACGATCGTCGCGCTGGAGGTTTCCGCACAGGGGCGGGTGACCGGTTGCCGCGTAACGCGCAGCAGCGGCTTCCCCGAAACCGACGCCAAGGTTTGCGAGCTGTCGGCGACGCAGATCCGCTTCGAACCTGCGCGAGATGCTGCGGGCAATCCCGTCCCCTCGCGCTTCCTCTATCAGCAGAGCTATTTCGAGCGCCGGGGGAACTGACCGGCGCTGTTACGCGCCCTTGGCCAGCGCCTTCGCCAGATCGGACTTGTCGTAGGGCTTCTTCAGAATCGCCGTGGCGCCCAGCTCCTCGAACCGCACTTCCTTGGCGCTGTATCCGGTTGCAAGAACGAAGGGCACACCCCTGCGGGCAAGTTCGCGCGCCACCGGCTCGCTCGATTCTTCGCCGAGGTTGAAGTCGAGCACCGCGAAATCGGGCGCCTCCTTCTCGATCGCGCGGAGCGCCTGGGTCACGCTGCCCGACACGAGCACCTCGGGCACGCCGAGCTCGCGCAGCATCTCTTCGGTATCGAGCGCGATGATCATGTTGTCCTCGATCAGCAGCACCCGCTGCGGCAGATCGGTCGCAGCTTCTGCGCCCGCACTTGCATCCGCGTGGTCTTTCAGGTCGCTCACCACATGATCCTTGTCTGTTTCTTCGAGGAAGCGTGTAGGCACAGTGAAGCGGGCCCTGAGGCCGCCCAGCGCGAAATCGACCTCGGCCTCGCCCTGCAATTCATGCGGGATCGACTTCTCTATGATCGTCGTGCCGAAACCGCGCCGCTCGGGCGCGCGCACCGGCGGCCCGCCGCGTTCCTGCCAGCCAAGCAGCAGGTCGCCCGCCTCGTTGCGCTCCAGCGAGATCAGCAGATCGCCCGACTGGTCCGACAGACTGCCGTACTTGGCCGAGTTGGTAATCATCTCGTGCAGCACCAGCGCCAGCACGGTGTAGGCCTGCGGCACGATCAGCACGTCGCGCCCTTCGACTTCCAGTCGGGTGGTCTTGGCACCGAGATAGGCGTCGGCTTCGTCCGCGATCAGCTTCTTGAGCGAGGTCGGGCCCCAGTTGTCGCGGGTGAGGTTGTCGTGTGCTGCCGCCAGCGCGCCGATCCGTCCGCCGATCAGCGTGGTCAGCGTGGCCGCATCGCCCGTCTCGTGGCGCGACTGATTGACCAGCCCGCGGATGAGATTGAGGATGTTGCGGACCCGGTGGTTGAGCTCGGCGATCAGCAGATCCTGCTGCTCGCCCGCGCGCTTGCGTTCCTGCGCGGCGGCGTCGGTCAGCCGCAGGATCACCTCCAGCAGGGTGATGCGCAGCGTTTCGGCGAGATCCAGCTCCGCCTGGGTCCAGTCGGCGCTGCGCCCTTCGACCGTTTCCTGCCACGCGGCGAAGCTCTTGCGCGGGACGAGGCGTTCGCCCTCCGCCGTGCGTTCGACCGGTTTTTCGGGATTGCCCGCCCAAGTCACCACCTGTTTGAGTTCCCGCCGCCAGAGGATGAAATAGTCGCGCGCCTGGCGCGAAACGGGAATGATCAACGCGCCCGTCGCGCGCCCGGCAAAAGCCTGCGCTTCGGGAATCGCGCTTGTGAGATCGGTTCGCGCAAGGATGCGCCCGGCCGGCCCGCTGTTCAAGGCGGGCAGGATCTGGCGGAATTCGTCTTCGGAGGGAGCATGGCCGCTCGCCCGGTAATCGCCGTCGATAAAGATGCTCGCCCCGTCGTGCGGGATCGAATCGCCGATCGAGCGGCCGATCTGTTCGAGCGTTTCGCGCAGGTCGGCCCCGGCCGCGAGCCGGGTCATCAGCCGCTCGTGCAGGTTCTGCCCCAGCGCGCGCCGGGCCGCACCGCTATCATGCACCGCCCGGTCGAGCGTCAGCGAGAACAGCTGCGAGAACACCTCCGCCGCGGTCCGCTTGGAAAAGGGCAGCGCGCGGGGCTGATAGTGGTGGCATGCAAACAGGCCCCACAGCCGCCCGCGCACGATGATCGAGATCGAGAGCGAGGCGCGCACGCCCATATTGCGCAGATACTCGATATGAACCGGCGAGACCGAGCGCAGGGTCGAGAGGCTGAGGTCGATCGGATCGCCATCGAGCCGCTGCGCGGGGACCACCGGGACCGGCGTATCCTTCACATCGGCAATGATCCGCAGACGGTTGCGCAGGTAAAGATCGCGCGCCTGCTGGGGAATGTCGCTCTTGGGATAGCGCAGGCCGGAATAGCTATCGACTGCACTCTCGCGCGCTTCGGCAATGACCTCACCCGAACCGTCGGCGTGGAAGCGATAGACCATGACCCGGTCGAACTCGAGCAGCGCCTTGAGCCGCTTTGCGGCGGCCTGGCACAGATCCTCGACCCCTTCAATTCCTTCCAGTCGGTTCATCATCGGCCGGATCGAGGCGACGTGATTGCCGAAACCTGCCGGATCGTGCCGCTCGAATTCGAGCACCAGTAGTCCGGCGGTGCGGTGGATCGAACAATCGAAGCGTTCGCGTGTGGACCCAAGCGAGGCGATCGAGAAGAGCCGCTCGGTATCGTCCGGCTCGGCCAGCCACTTCGCCGCGTCCTGAATGGTCTCCAGCGTCTGCGCCGGCAGGATCGAATCCAGCGAATCCCCCCGCGCAATCGCTTCCAGACCGAGGAATTCGGCAGCATTCGCCGAATGGTGGGCGATGTAATGGTCCGACGAGACGACCAGCATTGCGCCGAATGACTGGACATGGCCAAGCTGGTGGATCGGTTCGCGGTCGCAGCTGGTCAGATCGACCTGGGTTTCGACCGCACTCATGCAGCGATCGCCACAAGCTGGCGATCGGCTTCGCGGGAGAAATGGGCGAACACGGCGCGCGCGGTCCGCTCCGCGCCCGGGTTGATTTCGTCGGAGGCGAGCAGCGGACGCAGCGCCTTGAAAAAAGCGGGCATCGTTTCGTCGCGCAGGAACTGCATCGGCCAGCCTTCGGGGGCGCGGCCGGTCAGTTCGCGCTCCATCATCCGGTTGCCGAGCGAGGAGCCTGCCAGCACCCATGCCGCGCCGAGCCACGCGACCGGGCCCTCGTCGGCGTGGGCGAATGCGGGCACGTCCTCATCGGGCGTGTCGCTCCCGGCACAGCCGAGCGCGGCAAGATCGGCCTCGATCAGGCCTGTCTGCGCAGGTGGCAGCCATTCCGGCGGGCAACAGCGCGCCAGCCAGCTTTCCACGCCGATTCGCGCGCGCGATTGCACCCGCAGAAAGCAGGCGTAATCGTGCCGATCGGCGAGATCGAGCCGACCGAGTGCATCGTCCAGTACCTGGTGATCGTCTTGTGTCGCTGCGCGCAGCCGAGCGCGCAACGCGGGTGCTGTGCCGCACCTGGCAGTCATTCGCGCGTTCCTCTTCCCGTCCAAAACTGAGCCTGTGCCACCAGCCACAAGGCGCGATAAGTTGTTCTATCCGCAAAGGAAGAGGTAAGTTCCCAGGCTAACCATTATCAAGTCAGGATTTCGGGCCGGAGAGCAGTTTGGTCCCTTTTTCGGTCACTGCCGCGGCGATCAGGGGTTTGAAGAAGGACAGCATCGGCGGCAGGTCGAGCGCCACCACCACCTGCTTTTCCTCGATCTCGATCGCGACGCGCACGGTCTGGCCCATCGCGGCGACCGACATCTTCATGCAATCCTCGCTCGGCCATTCGCTGGTCATCTCAGCCGCGCCGCCGGGCATGTGCTGCGGCAGCTCGGGCATGCGCTCGCGCAGGCGGCGGCGGACCTCTTCCTTGGGCAGGTCGTGTTTGATCGGGACGCGCATCAGCGGGGCGCCTCTTCGCTGGAGCCTTCAGCTGCCGCCGGCCCGTCGCCATAGCGATAGCCGAGATAGCGGTGCTGGACCGCCAGATCGTCGAGCGCGCCGTTCGCGATCTTGCGGTTGATCGAGTCGATCTCGCCGCTGATCCTGGCGAGGCCTTCGACCAGCCGCTCGTCGGCGGTCGCCCCGGCGTGTTCCTCCTTGCGCATAGCGGCGGGCACGCGGGTGTAGGACTGGACCATTTCGGGCAGCGTTTCGCCCACCAGTTCGCGAATGTCGCGGATCGAATCATGGCTGGCGGGGGCGGTTTCCAGCTGCTGGCCCAGCAGGTCGAGCTTCACGCCCAGATCGTCGACCAGCGCCACGGCGGGCGCGGGCAGGGCGGCGCGCTGCGATTCCAGCCACAGCTCCGTCCGGGCGACCATCTGGCGCGGTGTGCCCTTGTTGAGGTCGCCCGCCTGCGGGATCGAGATGCGCGGAAAGACCGAGAAGATGCCCGCCGCCGCGATCAGCGCGAAGAACGTCAGCACGATGCCGACAAAGCCGATCCCGTCGATCACGATCCCGGCGATGGTCGCAAAGGCGAGGATTGCCGCCGCAGCGATAACGATATTGCGCAGCTTCTTGAGCCGATGCCGGTTGCGCACCTGCGCCGATTCGCGCCCGATCGCGGTGACCCGGCGGTGGCGCCCGCCGACCCGGTTGTCGATCAGCAACTGGCGGCTGTCGCTGAGCAGTCGCTCGCTGTCGCGGGTCAGGTCGTTCACCTAGCCCTCCAGCTTGAGCAGCGCGTCTTCGGATGCGTCGAGCTGCGCCTGGGCCTGCGCCTGGCTTTCGGCGCGGGCGATATATTCCTTGGACTTCTCGACCTCGCTCGAAAGCGTGGTGACGGTCTGCTTCATCGTGTCGAGCGCCTTCAGCTTGAAGGTGTCGACCTCGTCCATCGTCGCGTAGATGTTCTGGAAGGCGTTCTGCAGCGTCTGCATCGGGATCGTGCTGGCGGCGGCCTGTTCGTGGATCTTGCCGGTCTGTTCGCGCAGCAGCTTACCGGTCGAATCGATGATTCCCGCCGTGGTGTCGTTGAGCGCGGTGATCTGCTTCAGAACGAGGCGCTGGTTGGTCATCGCCTCGGCGACGGTCACCGCCGTGCGCAGCGCGCTGACGGTGGTGGTGCTGGCACGGTCGACGCCCTTCACCAGCTCGACATTGTTCTTCTTGACCAGATCAAGCGCGAGATACCCCTGCACCGAAACCGCCATCTGCGTCAGCAGGTCCTGCGTGCGCTGGCGGACGTAGAACAGCGCGGTTTCCCGGATCGCCTTGGCCTTTTCCGGGTCGGTCGCGTCGAGTTCGTTGGCCTTGTCCTCCAGCCGTTCGTCGAGCGTCTTGGAGATATGGATCATCTGTTCGAGCTTGCCCATCGCTTCCCACAGGTGCTGGCGCTCGACATCGATTGCGGCATTGTCCTTCTGCAATTCGGTGCGGCCCGAATGCAGCTTGTCGAGGATCGCCTGGATTTGGCTCTGCGCGCTCTGGTAGCTGCGGAAATAGCCCTTCAGGCTGTTGCCCCAGGGCAGTTTGGACAGAATGCCGCTCTTGCCCCGGCGCGCGGGATCGAGCTCTTCCACCGTGACGCGCAATTCGGCGAGGTTCGCGCCCACACCCTGGTCGCGGTCCATCGCGCGAACCGGCCGGTCGAGGAAGCGGTTCGACATGCTGGAGGCGGCGGCGATTTCCTTGCGGCCCATGTTGGAAATCTCGTCGACCCGCTTGCTGAACTCTGGCGAGCGGGTGTCATGCGCGATCAGATCGGCGACGAAGCTGTCGACCTTGGAATCCAGCTCGGTCTTCTTGCCTTCGTCGACCGGCACCAGCCCGACCGCCTTCTCCACATCCACGGTGGGGATCGGCTCGGGCGGGGTGAGGTTCAGCTCGGTCGCGGTTGCGGTGTCGCTCTGGGTCGCCATGAGAGGTCAAAAATCCTTCTGCTTCAATGACTGTATTAGTCGCGCAAGACACGCGTTTCAAGCTTTGGCCGGGCGCGTTTTCCGCGATATGGCGCACATATGCAATCGCCCACCAGTTCTCCTTCGCAGACGACGGACCAGTCTGTCGCGGATAATTCGACCGGCAAACGTCGTATCGGGATCGACTACGTGGCCAAGGCCTTCAATCGCTGGTGGACGATCGAGGTCGCGGGCACGGTCGACCAGCAGGCGGTGATCGAGACCCGGCGCGCGGAGTGCGAGCTGACCGGGCGCTATGTCCTGATGGTCTGCATGTCGGCGGGGATCGCGATCCTCGGCATGCTGCTGTCCTCGCCTGCGGTGGTCATCGGGGCGATGCTGATCGCGCCGCTGATGGATCCGATCATGGGGGTCGGCTTCGCGCTTGCGGTGGGGGATTTCAGGTGGCTGGGCCGGGCTGTGCGCTCGCTGGTGCTGGGCACGGTGATCGCGATCCTGTTTTGCGCGCTGATCGTGATGTTCTCCCCGATCCAGGTGGTGACGGAGGAGATCGCCTCGCGCACCCAGCCCAACCTGTTCGACCTGATGGTCGCGATCTTCTCCGCGATCGCGGGTGCCTATGCGGTGATCCGGGGGCGCGAGGGGACGATCGTCGGCGTGGCGATCGCGACCGCGTTGATGCCGCCGCTGGCTGCGGTCGGCTACGGTCTGGCGACGCTCAATTCGACTGTCTTCTTCGGCGCGCTGCTGCTGTTCGTCACCAACCTGACCGCGATCGCGCTGACCGCCACCGCGATGGCCCGCGGCTATGGCTTCAGCACCCGGCTGACAGAAAAACAGAGCCGCTTTCAGGCGTTCCTGATCTTCGCCGCCTTCGTGGCGCTGGCCGTGCCGCTTGGCCTCTCGCTGTACCAGATCGGCTGGGAAGCGCAGGCGGAGCGCACGATCCGCGACGGTCTTTTCGATGCGTTCGAGGGCAAGGCGCAGAGCGTCGACCCGACGGTGCGCTTCCTCGACGATTCGATCGAGGTCACCGCGCAGGTCTACACCGACACGCTGTTCCGCACCGCACAGGTGGAGGACCGCGCGCGGGCGGAGCTGGAAGAGGCGTTGGGGCGTCCGGTGAGCGTGCAGATCATGCAGGTCGAAAGCGCCGACGCGGTCGAGGCGCAGCGGCTCCAGCTGCGCGAGGCGAGCGAGCGCCAGCAGGATGCGAGGCAGCAGGCCGATACCATTGCGCAGCGGCTCTCGATCCTCGCCGGCGTGCCGGTGGACGACATCACCATCGATCTCCAACGCCGCCGCGCGCTGGTGACCGCGCAGCCGCTCGAAGGGGCGACGCTGGCCGCCTATCGCGAACTGGAACGCAGGGTCGCGGCGACGGAGCCCGAGTGGGACATCCGCATCGTGCCGCCATTGCGCGGCCTGCCGGAGATCACCTTCAGCGAAGACGCAGAGCCCGATGCCGCAGGTCGCCGCGCGATCGCCCTCACGATCTGGGCACAGCGCAGGATCGGCATCCCGCTGCGCCTGCGTGGCCCGCAAACGCAGGTTGCGCGCGTTCGGGAGGCGTTGGCCGAGGCCGGGATAGAGCCGGTCGACGAGGTGGGCGGCGACGAAACCGACGGCGTGCAGCCCGAATGGCTGCTTCCGGAATGATTCGCCGGGTTAGGGGTCAGGCCGCCAGGCTGTAGGGCTGGATTTCGCCGGAGAGATACAGCCGCTTCGCCTTCGCGCGGCTGAGCTTGCCCGACGAGGTGCGCGGCAGGGTGCGGGGCGGCACCAGTTCGACCAGGCACTGCATCCCGGTGACCGACTGCACCTTCTCGCGAATCCGCTCGCGCAGCACGCGGCGTTCCTCGGGGTCGGAGACGCGGCAATGGACCAGCACGGCGGGCGCTTCCTCGCCATCCTCACGCTCGACAGAGAAGGCCGCGATGTCGCCGTGGTTGAAGCCGGGGAGCTGTTCCACCGCCCACTCGATATCCTGCGGCCAGTGGTTCTTGCCGTTGATGATGATCATGTCCTTCGCCCGGCCGACGATGAACAGATAGCCGTCGGCCATGTACCCCATGTCGCCGGTATCGAGCCATGATCCCTTGCCGTCATCGCTCGGAATCAGGCATTCCTCGGTCGCTTCCTGGTTGCGGAAGTAGGAATGCATGATGCTGGGGCCGCGGCACCAGACCTTGCCGATCTGGTGGTCGGACTTGACCTCGTCGCCCTCGCCACGGATTTCGACCTCCATGTCGGGCAGCGGCTTGCCGCAGTTGACGATCGCGCGATAGCGCGCGGGCCGGTTGAGATTGCGGCGCGCGCCAGACAGGCGCTCTTCCTCGACCAGCTCGACCCGGATGCCTTCGCCCGGCGGCATCACGGTGACCGCCAGCGTCGCCTCTGCAAGGCCGTAGCTGGGCGTGAAGGCGGACGCCTTGAAGCCCGCTTCGGCAAAGGCGTTGACGAAGTTCTGCATCACGTCGGGTCGGATCATGTCCGCGCCGTTGCCCGCGGTGCGCCAGCGCGACAGGTCGAACCGGTCGGCCACGCTGCTCTGGCTGGAAATGCGCCGCGCGCAGATGTCGTAGCCGAAGGTCGGCGAGTAGGAGAGCGTGTTGCCCTGGTTGCGACTGATCAGGTCGAGCCAGGCGAGCGGACGGCGCGCAAAATGCTCGGTCTTGAGATAGTCGATCGAGACCTGGTTGGCGATCACGCTGAGGAAACAGCCGACCAGCCCCATGTCGTGATACCACGGCAGCCAGCTGACCACGCGGTCATTGGTGCCAAGGTCCATCGCGCTCGCATGGCCGTAGAGATTGTGCAGCAGCGCCTTGTGCGTCACCGCGACCCCGGTGGGGAAGCGGGTCGAGCCGGAGGAATATTGCAGATAGCAGATGTCTTCCGGGTTGACCTGCGGCAGCTCGGCATCCGCTTTGTCGCGGGTTGCGAAGCTGTCCCAGTCGATCCCCTCGCAGCCCTGCCGGTCCGCCGCGGCCTTCGCCATCTCGTCGATTTCGGGCGGGTAGATCAGGATCTTGGGGTCAGAACTTTGCAGCTGGACCACCAGCTGGTCGATATAGCCGTCCTTGCCGCCGAAGCCGGTCGGCAGCGGCAGCGGCACGGGCCAGGCCCCGGCATAGATGCAGGCGCAGAACAGCGCGGCGAATTCGGGCGAGGTTTCCGCGATCAGCGCGACGCGATCCCTCGGCTCGATCCCCGATGCGACCAGCCGTTGCGCCATCTCCAGCGCGTCGGTCCGCATTTCGCGGTAGGTATAGGCCCGCTCCAGCGTGCCGCGCATGTCGTGGAAATTGAGGCCCTTCTCGCTGCGCGCCGCGTAATCGATCGCCTCGCTGAAGGTGGCGAAATCGGCACGACGGCGCGGCAGAGCGCAATCATTGGGCGTGGGAGCCAGTGTTTCTTTGAGCATAGGGGTTATCGTCACCCGTTATCCGAACCGTGAAGAGATCTGGCGCGAATGCGCGTGGTCTGGGGCGGTCGTGCCAGCATTAACTTTCATCAATCCCTTCATGAGGGCGGTTCCAATCCTCAAGGAGTGTGGCATCATTATGTCCCATGGGCGAACCCCACCAGACTTCGCGACGCCAGCGAAAGCCTGTGCCGCCTCTGGACGGCACATCGCTGCGCGATCTCGCGCTTGGCTATGCAGGCCGCTACGCGACCACTGCGGCCCGACTCAAGCATTATCTGCAACGCAAGTTGCGCCAGCGGGGATGGGCGGGGGATGATGAACCCGATCTTGACGAACTGGTCGAGCGGCTGGTCGAGCTCGGTTACGTCAACGACGAGGTTTTTGCAGAAGTGCGCACGCGCGACCTGCTGCGGCGCGGCTATGGCGCGCGGCGGGTCAGCCAGGCGCTGCACCATGCCGGCGTAGATACCGAGTCGCTGGAAGGCGTGGAGCCGAGCGAGGCGGAGGGCCGTGCGGCCGCGCTGGCCTTCGCTCGCAGACGGCGGCTGGGCCCGTTCGGGGAACGCTCCGGCGATCCCAAGCGCCGCGAGAAGCAGCTTGCCGCGCTGTTGCGCGCGGGCCATGATTTCGACACTGCGCGGGCGCTGATCGACGCCGCGAGCGAGCAAGAGGCAGAGGAATGGGCATCGGACGCTGGATACTGAGCGGGGCGGCGATGCTGCTGATGGCAGCGTGTTCGCCGCAGACCGCCACCGATTCGCAGGCGACCGGCGCGAGCGCGGCGGCGGAGCAGACAGTCCATCCCGAGTCGGGGCTGGAAATCGTTCCGGTCACCATCTCGACCGACAAGGGCGAGCATCGCTTCGCCGCCGAAGTCGCAGCCACGCAGGAGGAGCAGGCGCGCGGGCTGATGTTCCGCACGCAGCTGGGGCCAGACGAGGCGATGATTTTCCCGCGCCAGGGCGATGTCGCCAGCTTCTGGATGAAGAACACCCCGCTCCCGCTCGACATCATTTTCATCGGGCAGGACCGCAAGATCATCAATATCGCCGCCGAGACCACGCCCTATTCGCTCAACAGCGTCAGCGCGCTGGGGCCGACCTCCGCCGTGCTCGAGATTCCCGGCGGACGCGCGGCGGAGCTGGGGATCGGGCCGGGCGACGCGGTCGAGTGGTAGGGGCGAGTAGTCGGCCCGACTTCAGACCACGTGTGAAAGCGGCTTGGCCCGGCACCGGGCTTGCGCTAGTCCGCCAACCGCAATGAACATCCTCGGCAAGATCTTCACCTGGTGGGATGGCGCGACCATCGGCACCGCGCTGTTTACCTCGCGCAATGGCGAGCACGTCGGCACCGACGCGTTCGGCAACAAGTATTATCGCGCCAAGGCGAAGCGCAAGCATACGCCCACCGCAGGCTCCTACACCGGTACCGAGCGGCGCTGGGTGATCTACGACGGCGCCAATGATGCCAGCCGCGTGCCTTCCGAATGGCACGGTTGGCTCCACGGTGCGGGCGAGGATGTGCCCGAGAGCCATCTGCCCCCGCCGCGCATCTGGGAAGCGGATTATTCGCCCAACGCCACCGGATCGGCGCAGGCCTACCTGCCCAGCGGCGCGCTGGAACGCGGCGGTCGGCGCGCGCGTGCGACCGGCGATTACGAGGCGTGGACTCCGGGCGAGTAATGACCATGCGCAGGCCTGTTTCCCTGCTGCTGGCTACACTGCCGCTGTCCGTGTTGACCCTGGCGGCGTGCAACTCCGA
Organism: Alteriqipengyuania abyssalis; assembly: GCF_019857185.1. Taxonomy (GTDB): domain Bacteria; phylum Pseudomonadota; class Alphaproteobacteria; order Sphingomonadales; family Sphingomonadaceae; genus Alteriqipengyuania; species Alteriqipengyuania abyssalis. The sequence goes on from NZ_JAHWXP010000002.1 coordinate 772,308, forward strand.
AACGCCCGATCCCACCCCGATCGAGACCGAGGTTCCCGAAGAGCTGGCCAAGGGCGGCACCGCGACCAGCCGGCCTGATGGCGAGGATATCGGCACCCCGATGGCCGAGCGGGTGGCGACGATCGGCCTGCTCAACAAGCGCAACAATGTCAGCCGCGACTTCGAGATGAAGCCGGGCGAGGCGACTCGGGTGGGCGATGTGGTGATTCGCCTGCGCGCCTGTGAGAAGACCGCCCCGTGGGAGCTGCCGCAGGACGAAGGCGCCTTCGTGCAGGTCTTCGTGCGCGAGCGGCGCGGCGCGGAGACGGAGCGGAGCTGGAACAAGGTGTTCTCGGGCTGGCTGTTCCGCAATTCGCCCAGCCTCAACGTGGTCGAACACCCGATCTATGATGTCTGGGTCAAGAGCTGCGCGATGAGCTTCCCGGGCGAAGAGGAAGACTGAGCCGCCTCTGCCTGCACTTCGGCGAGCGCCTCCGGCAAGCTCAGCCGTTGCGGCCCGCGTGCGGCGTGAAGCCGTTCCAGATATTCGGACTGCGGGATCGGAATCGCGCCGAGCGAGGCGAGATGGCCGGTCATGAACTGGCAGTCGAACAGCTCGCATCCGGCGCGCTCCAGCAGCGCCAGCAGCCAGCCGAGCGCGACCTTGGACGCGTTGGTGCGGCGGCTGAACATGCTTTCTCCGCAGAACACCCGGTCGAACGCGACTCCGTAAACCCCGCCGACCAGCTCGCCATTCTGATGGCACTCGATCGAGTGCGCATGGCCGACCTCGTGCAGCCGCTGGTAACTCGCCGCGATCCGTCCGCTGATCCAGGTGTCCTCCGCATCAGCGCGCGGGGCTGCGCATTCGACGATCGTGCCGGCGAAATCCGAATCGACCGTGACGGTGAAGACATCGCGCCGGATCGTGCGGGCGAGCGAGCGCGAACAGTGAAAGCCGCCGATCGGAATGATCGCCCGCTCGCGCGGTTCGACCCAGAAGATATCCTGATCGCGGCGGCTTTCCGCCATCGGGAACAGGCCCTGGGCGTAGGCGGAGAGCAGGACCGGAGGGGGGACGATCGGCAGCATGGTCACCTGTTATTCTAGCACAGGCCATCGCATGCCATAAGATGCGCGAGATAATACACTGGACGCGCAAGGTGCTTGCCAATCCGCCGCCTGCGCCCTAGAGCGCGCATCCGCCTGCAGGGGTGTAGCTCAGTTGGTAGAGCATCGGTCTCCAAAACCGAGGGTCATGGGTTCGAGTCCCTTCGCCCCTGCCATTCCCTTCTCTACCGTCAGCCAACCGGGGAATCGCGACGATGGAATACCTCCACACGATGATCCGGGTGAGCGACCTCGACGAATCGCTCGATTTCTTCTGTGGCAAGCTCGGCCTCGTCGAGGTTGCGCGTACGGAAGTTGAGGCGGGACGTTTCACGCTGGTGTTCCTGGCCGCTCCCGGCGACGAGGAACGCGCGCGTGAGCACAAGGCGCCGACGGTCGAGCTGACCTATAACTGGGACCCGGAAGAATACAGCGGAGGCCGCAATTTCGGCCATCTCGCCTACCGGGTGGACGATATCTACGCGACCTGCGAGCGGTTGCGCTCCGCCGGGGTGACGATCAACCGCCCCCCGCGCGACGGGCACATGGCCTTCATCCGGTCGCCCGACGGGATTTCGATCGAGCTGCTCCAGAAGGGCGAATCGCTGCCCCCGCAAGAGCCGTGGGCGTCGATGGAAAACACCGGGACTTGGTAGTCACCTGGTAGCCTCATCGGGCATTGCGCCCCGATTGCCACACATTCGGAAAATCGCCGCCGCCCGGGAACCCCGCGGAATCGCTCGCCTTGCGCGCGGTTCGCGATGACTCCCTTTTGTTCCCACAGGATTCTCGGGAACGGGACTCACGAGGCGTGCATTTTTCGCGGCATGATGCACTTCGGTGCCCCAATCAGGAGTTGACCAATGTCGAGCATGCCTTTTCGTAGCAGCCGTCCGGACAGCTGGACCACCCCTCAGCCGCACACCGACGCAACGATGCGGATGATGAAGTACGGCAAGATCCAGCCGATGCACCAGCCGACCTTCTGGGAACGGCTTTTCGGCGCGGTCTGACAACCGCGAAAACCCAAATGAAAAGGGCCGGGGCGCTTGGGTGCGCTCCGGCCCTTTTCCTTGTGGGTGAGATTGCCTGCTAGTATTCCTCGGGCTCTTCCGGCGTGTCCGCGTGGAAGTCCTTGCCCGCCGTCCGGTTGCCGCGGGCAAGTGCGAAGACCACGCCCGAAAGCAGCAGCAGGCCGAGCAGGTTGGGCAGCACCATCACCGCGTTGGCGATATCGCCCATTCGCCAGATCAGGTCGGATTCGCGGGTCGCACCGATGAAGATGCCCACGCACCACAGCACGCGCCAGATCCGGTGGAGGATCTTCTCCCCGCCCAGCGTCGATCCCGGAATCCGGTCGTAGAGGAAGGTGATCGCGCGTTCCCCGTAATAGCTCCAGGTGAGCAGGGTGGTGAACACGAACAGCAGCAGCGCGAGGCTGGCCACCAGCGTGCCCAGCGGGATGCTGCCGATCGCAAAGGGGAAGGCGGCGGCAAACGCGCCGCTGGTCACCGCGAAGCCATCGAGGTCCGCCTGCCACGCATGCAGCACCGGCTGACCTGCGTGGGTGAAGTTGCCTTCCACGGTCAGGATCACCAGCGCGGTCATGGTGCAGATCACGATCGTGTCGATGAAGGTGCCCAGCATCGCCATGCGGCCCTGGAACTCAGGATCGTCGGTCTGCGCCACGGCGTGCGCGATCGGGGTCGAACCCTGGCCCGCCTCGTTCGAGAACAGGCCGCGCGCCACGCCGGCGCGGATCGCGAGGATCACCGCCGCGCCGACGAAACCGCCGCTGGCCGACTGCACGTTGAACGCGCCGCCGAAGATACGGCCGAAGGTTTCGGGGATGTCCTGAATGTTCAACGCAATCGCGATGATCGCCATCACGATATAGGCCAGCGCCATCACGGGCACGATGCTCTCGGCAACACGGCCGATCGACTTGATCCCGCCGATGATGACGATGAACACGAGGATGGCGACGATCAGCCCGCCGAGCCATTCCTGGATGCCGAACAGTTCATTGAGGCCGTCGGCCACCGCGTTGGCCTGGATCGCGTTGCCGGTCACCAGCCCGCTGATCAGCGTGCCGATGCAGAAGAACACCGCGAGCCAGGTCCACTTCGGGCCCAGACCCATCATGATGTAGCTCATCGGGCCGCCGCGATAGGTGCCCTCGCTGGTGGTCTCGCGATAGCGGATCGCCAGTGCGCCCTCGGCAAAGGCGAGCGCCATGCCGAACAGCGCGGTCACCCACATCCAGAAGATCGCGCCCGGCCCGCCCAGCGCGATCGCGGTGGCGACACCGGCAAGGTTGCCCGTGCCGACCTGGCCGGATAGCGCGGTGGAGAGCGCGGCGAACGGAGAAATCTCGCCCGCGCCGCCTTTCTTGCGGCCAGCGAACAGGTTCTTCACCGCCGATCCGAGATTGGTGATCGGATAGAACCTGAGGCCGATCATGAACCACAGGCCAGCGCCCAGGAGCACGATCGCGAGTGGCGGGAAGGGAAGAACCTCTGCCCCGTCCCAGGTTCCGCCCCAGATAAAGTCTGCGACATTGGTGACCGGGCCGAGCAGTCGCTCGTCCAGTGTCATCTGCGGATCCGCAGCCATATTCGAATTTCCCCCTGAAGCGTCCCTTGAAGCGCGCGAGGCTATAACCGCGTGCCGGGCAGCGCAACGCATTTTCCCCGGTGCTTGCGTTTGCGCGCAAGCGGGCCTAGATGCGACCGGGTCTCTCGACATCGAAGCTCAAGACCCGCCCGCCCGATCACGAGATTGGGAAGGCGATCCCGGCTTCCCGAAAGAGAGACGCGAACAGGTTCTGATTCTAGACAGGTGAGAGCGGCGACGATGGCCGAAGGCAGCAAGCGGAAAACCTCGATCGGCGAATTCGCGCGCCAGGTGCGTGCGGAAACGAGCAAGGTCGTCTGGCCCACCCGTCAGGAAACGATCCAGACCGCGATCTTCGTCAGCATTCTGGTGCTGATCCTCTCGGTCTTCTTCCTCGGTATCGACACGCTCTTCGGCGCGGTCGTCCGCTTCCTTCTCACGCTCGCCTGAGGCCCGCAGACAATCAATGGCACGCTGGTACATCATTCACGCCTATTCCGGTTTCGAGAACAAGGTTCGCGACGCGATCATCTCCGAGGCTGAGCGCCTTGGCCTTTCCGAAGGGGTCGAAGAGGTCGAAGTGCCGACCGAAACGGTGACCGAGCTCAAGCGCGGCAAGAAGGTGCAGGTCGAACGCAAGTTCATGCCCGGCTACGTGCTGGCCAAGCTGAACATGACCGACGATATCTATCACCTGGTCAAGAACACGCCCAAGGTCACCGGCTTCCTCGGCGCGGGCAACAAGCCGCAGGCGATTTCCGAGAAAGAGGCCGCGCGCTATTTCGGCGGGGTGGAAGAGGCCAAGGCCGCACCCAGGCAGCAGGTTTCGATCGATTACGAGATCGGCGATCAGGTCAAGGTGCTCGACGGGCCCTTCGCCAGCTTCAACGGCGTGGTCGAGGAACTCGATTTCGACAAGTCGAAGGTCAAGGTCTCGGTCTCGATCTTCGGCCGTGCGACCCCGGTCGAACTCGACTTCGAACAGGTCGAACTGGTCAAGTAAGCCGCTGCCGGGCGCGTTGCATGAAAACGCGGCCCGGAATCTGCAATCGCAAGAAACGCTTTGCCAGCCGTGAGGCTGCCGAACGGGTGGCGCAGGCCGCACCCTTCACGCTGCGTGCCTATCGCTGCGAGCTGTGCCGCCAGTTCCATCTGACCAGCCGGACCAAGGGGATGCAGATCCCGCGCCACGAGCTGGGGCGTCCCGAACTGCCGGGCCCCGAACTCCGTCGTTCCTGAAGCTGCCCGGCTAGCTCAGCCAGCCCAGGCTCTCGCTATAGGCAAGGCTGAGCATCAGCGTATCGACTGCCGCGTGGGCGAGGATGCAGGCCCACAGATTGCCGCGATTGGCAATCCGCAGCCAGGCGAGGAACAGCCCGACCGTCGCGGTCACCAGCACTCCGCCAAGCCCCTGATAGAGATGCGCCAGCCCGAAGATGGTGGCCTGGATGATCGCGGCGGGCCACTTCGCGCCGCGCATTCCGCGCAGCCGCATCAGCCGGTCCATCAGGAACCCGCGATAGAGCAGTTCTTCGCCGAAGCCTGCGGCAAACCACGCGACCAGCACGATCCACAGCGCAAAGCTGACCGGTCCGGCGGTTGCCAGATCGGTGATCATCGAAATATCGACCTTGGGCAGGTCCAGCGCATCGATCGCCATCCCGCCCAGTCCGAACAGCGCGACGATGCCTCCCAGGCCCAGCGCCGCCAGCCCCAGCGTGCGCCGCGGATTGACCGGCGGGCGGATGCTCCACGCATGACGCAGGCAACCGTCGGATGCCAGCCAGGCGCGCGCCACGATTAGCGCGGCGGCCATGCTGAGCACTGCGCTGGACAGCAGCATGGGATTGGTCATCACGAAATTCTGCGCGTCCCCGCCGCTCGCCAGCAGAAAGCCGAAGGGCACTGCGACCGAGACACCAAGGTAAACCCCGGCGACGGTGGCAAGCTGAAGCACGAACCGCAGCCAGCTGAGGCGGCGAAGGCGGTTTCGGGCGAGGGAGCGCTGCTTCATCTAGTCCTATACGTGTAGGATCGGCTGCGGTTTCGCAACCGCACGCAGGCTCCGGCGGGGTTTCCTACTGCGATCCGCTCTGCGATGATCCGCGCGGCGCTCCTTCGGGAGCGATCGCCGTTCGGAAAAGAGGCCGCAAAGGTGGCGATGTGTCACCCCGGGGTGAGAGGTGGTGCTGGAAAAGGTTTGATTGTCAGGGACTTGGGGCGGCTGCCACCAGGCTTGGTCCAGGGTGACACATGGGTGACGCGTGTCACCCTGTCGCCTAGGGAGAAACCTTTGCCTGAACCGGGCCGTGACCGGCTCGGCGCAATGGCTTGCCGGGCGGCGAATCGCTTGCATTTCGCGGCAAAATCGCTATCTGCGCCGCTTCCCGAGCACAGCTTTGGAAAACCCCATGCGGGAGGCGATCCCTGGATCGCCGCTCACCGCTTACCATGAGCGTGGCGCGAAATCGCCCACGCGACAGTGAGAAAAGGAGGCCTCTCATGGCCAAGAAGATCGAAGGTTACATCAACCTTCAGGTGCCCGCCGGCACCGCCAACCCCTCGCCGCCGATCGGCCCTGCGCTGGGTCAGCGCGGCGTGAACATCATGGAATTCTGCAAGGCGTTCAACGCCGCGACGCAGGACCTTGAAAAGGGCGCTCCGATCCCGACCAAGATCACGGTCTATGCGGATCGCAGCTTCACCTTCGTTACCAAGTCGCCGCCCGCCAGCTTCCTCATCAAGAAGGCGATGAAGATCAAGTCGGGCTCCAAGGAGCCGGGCAAGAACATCATCGGCTCGATCAAGGTCAGCCAGCTGGCCGAGATCGCGGAGACCAAGATGAAGGATCTCAACGCGAACGACATCGACCAGGCGGTCAAGATCATCGCCGGTTCCGCCCGTTCGATGGGCATCGAAGTGGTGGAGGGCTAACCGATGGCTACTTTGAGCAAGAAGCAGAAGACGCTGACCGAGAAGCTGGACGCCGAAAAGCTGTACACCTTCGATGAAGCGCTTTCGACGCTGCGCGAGCACAAGGCGAAGTTCGACGAGACCGTCGAAGTCGCGATGAACCTCGGCGTCGATCCGCGCCACGCCGACCAGATGGTCCGCGGCATGGTCTCGCTCCCCTCGGGCACCGGCAAGACCGTTCGCGTCGCCGTGTTCGCCAAGGGCGACAATGCCGACAAGGCTCTGGCCGCCGGTGCCGACAAGGTCGGCGCGGAAGACCTCATGGAAGACATGCAGGCCGGCAACCTCGATTACGACCGCGTGATCGCGACGCCCGACATGATGGGTGTCGTCGGTCGCCTCGGTAAGGTGCTGGGCCCCAAGGGTCTGATGCCGAACCCGAAGCTGGGCACCGTGACCCCGAACGTGGAACAGGCCGTGAAGGACGCCAAGGGCGGCCAGGTCGAATTCCGCGTCGAGAAGATGGGCATCATCCACTCGGGCCTCGGCAAGCTGTCGTTCAAGGACGAAGAGCTGAAGACCAACTTCAAGGCCTTCACCGATGCGATCGTCAAGGCGAAGCCCTCGGGCGCGAAGGGCAAGTACGTCAAGAAGGTCACCCTGACCTCCTCGATGGGCCCGGGCCTGAAGATCGACCTGAGCGAAGTCGAAGGCGCGTAAGCCTTTCACTTCTCTGGAAATTTCAGGAGGCCGGGGCGGAAACGCTCCGGCCTTTTGCTATGCCTTGAGCAGCCTGCGCGCTGAAGCCAGCGAGCGATTGCCCTGCACCAGCGCCTTCCCCCAGGCGACGCCCGCATCGAATCCGGCGCGCGCCCCGAGCAGCATCCGGTTGGCGAGGGTCGGTCGCAGCAGCACGAAGGAACAGCAGGCAATGGCGTGCGTCCCAAACAGCGCCTTGTGCGCGCCTTCCCCCTCGGTGAAATCGAAGAACCGGAAGCGCTCTTCCTCGAACAGCATCCGCAGCGCCTCCATTTGAAGCACCGTCCCGGCGGACAGGGCCGCATGCGCGGGGTCGTAGCCGAGATGGGCATAGACCAGCGTATCCCCGCGCACCGGGAGCGACAGGTACGCGACCGGCTCGCCATGCAGGAACAGCAGGAAACAGCGCATCCGGTCCGCCGCGGCATCGGCCAGCATTGTGGCCCGCTCCTGCTCGCTATCGGGCAGCCCGGCATCGAGAAGCCGGGCCTGATAGGTCTTCTCCGACAGCGGCAGAGCCAGATCGAGGAAGCGCGAGACCTCCTTCGGCGTGGAATAGCTGCGCACATCGAGCATGCCGCCATCGGCCTGCGCGAACTTACGTGTTTTGCGCCGCAGCGTGCTGCGAGTCTTGCCCGAAAAGCGGGCGAGGTAATCGTCGAAACTGCCGTCCATCGCGATGTAGTGGCGGCGGAAATCCTCGCGTGCGCCGACGACATGACCGGGAAAGCGTGCCGCGATAGTGTCTGCCATCGTAACCGGCGCGGACAGGACGCGCACCCCGTCCGCTGTCGGGCTCACCCCGGCGCGCGTACGACCCGCCAGCGCGTCTTCGAGGGAAAAGGCCAGCGGAGTGAGCATACGCCTGGCCGAGAACAGCCGCCGCGCGCCCAGCGTGAAGGCGATCTGGACCGGTTCGGCGGCCATTACTGCGCGCCGTAGAGCGTGTTCGAAACCGCCTGTTCGGCATAGCGCAGGCCCACCGTCCACGCGCTGGCAGGGACCGGGCGGGGCATCTCCGATCGCCGGAAGACCCTGACCGGGGGCGATCCGGTAAAGTCCGCGGTCCACAGGCCGTCGGTCTCTGCAAGGAAGCGGCACAACCCCTCGAAGCGATTGCGCACGACCTTGTTCACCGCGAGGCTGCGGCGGTTGACCAGCTCGAAACTGTGCGAGACGATGGTGAAGCAGGTCATCCGCCCGTCGCGGGCATGGAGCAGGGCTGCCTCCATCTCCTTCAGCGAAAGCGCGGTGATCTGCGCATGCCGCAGCCCGCCGCCGATGTCGCCGACGCAGGACACCGGCACTTCGACGATCCCTTCGTACAGCAGCGGCTGGGTGTCGGTTGCGCGCAGGTCGAGCGCGCTTTCGCCATCGGAGATGCCGGGCGTGTGGCTGCTGTCGTAATGCAGTCCGATCTCGTTCAGCGCGCGCAGGGTATCGCGGTTCGCACCATAATTGCCCGCACGAAAGGCAGTCGGGACCGGCGCACCCGCCGCGACCAGCGTGTCGCGCGCCCATTCGAGAATGCGGCATTGCTCCTCGAACGCGAAGTCCTTGATATTGCGGCCGGCCAGTCCCCCCAATGGTCCGCCTGCCGGGGCCAGCCCGAGCCATTCGGTGTGGCAATGCAACTGCACCTCCTGACCCGCGGCGAGGATTGGTGCGACCACGTCCTCGATTGCGCCGACACCCCAGATCAGCGCGGGCATCGGATCGACGAAAAACACCGCGCGCTGGCCGTATTGCTCAAGCAACTGCAGCTTGTGGGTAATCCCGGCAGGCCCATCGGGCGTGATGCAGGCGATCGAGCGTGCGAAGTTCTCCGCCCGGTCGACCCGGCATGGCCGGTGCGGCAGCGCAGCCGAATACTCGGTATCGATGGTGAGATAGACGCTGGTCATGGCACGCTGAGACTAGGCATGCTTGGGTTAAGACGGGGTTCGCGTCGCCTCGCGGCGTCAAATCCCGCCAGCGACCGGCGCGTGGCCAGCCTCGCTCAGGCTGTCGCGCAGATCCTTCGCGCACGCCGCCAGCGCCTGCGCGTCGGTCGATCGGATGACGAAGTTCGCCCCGACCTTGCCTTCGCGGAAGAAGGGGTAGCTGCCGATCTGGCAGTCCTCGTGTGCCTTTTCGACCTTGCGCAGCAGGCCCGCAACTTCGCTCTCGGCGGTCCAGCAGCCCATGGTTTCGCTGAGCAGCGGGGCGCCGCCTTCGAGCGTGCCGGTCAGCGCATCTAGCATCCCGGCAGTGATATGCGGGACGCCGGCCATCAGGAACACGTTGCCGATCCTGATCCCGGGTGCGCCGGACATGCGGTTGGGGATCAGTTCGGCCCCGTCGGGCACCCGCGCCATGCGCAGTCGGTCCTCGGTCAGGCCGCCGGGCTTGTCCGTATAGTAGCGTTCGAGGATCGCCCGCGCTTCGGGGTGGATCACCACCTCGCGGCCCAGCGCGGCGGCGACTGCGTCCACCGTGATGTCGTCATGGGTCGGGCCGATCCCGCCGGTGGTGAAGAGGTAGTCGTTGGCGCTGCGCAGCGCGTTCACCGCCTCCACGATCCGGTCCTGCACATCGGGGACCACGCGCACCTCGGCCAGGCGGATGCCCTGCACCTGCAACCAGGCGGCGACCTGTGCGATATTCTTGTCGTGGGTGCGGCCGGAGAGGATCTCGTCGCCGATGACGACCAGCCCTGCGGTCCAGATACGTTCGCTCATAATGCTCTCAGGTCGTGCTGCCGGCGGTGGTCGTCCGGGCGGGTGCGGCGTCGCTCGCCGGGGGCGTGGGGCAGCGCGCGGAAGTGCAGGATACCGTCGTCGACCGGATCGCTCTTCATCTGCTTGCGGTCGACCCGGTAATCCTGATTGAGCCGCCAAGGGAAGGCGACCGCATTTTTCGGCATGATCGCCTTGGAACGCTGGATATAGCCTGACGAGAAATCGAAGATATCGTCCTCCTCCAAAGCGGCCTCGTCTGCCGCTGACAGGGCGGGCACCGCGATGTCCATCCCCCTGGCGTCCATCATCTTGAGCACATCGCACACATAGGCCGCATTGAGGTCCGCACGCAAAGTCCAGCTGGCGTTGAGATAGCCGAACACCACCGCGAGGTTCGGCAGGTTCGAGAACATGCAGCCCTTGTAGTAATAGCGCTGCGAGAAATCGACCGGATCGCCATCGACCGAGATTGCGATCTTGCCCGCCACCGCGAGCTTGAGGCCGGTCGCGGTGACGATGATGTCCGCGCGGATTTCCCGCCCGTCCTCCAGCACCACCGCGTCCTTGGCGAAGCGGGCTATCCTGCCCGTCACGACCTCGGCCTTGCCGCTCTTGATCGCCTCGAACAGGTCGGCATCGGGCACCAGGCATAGCCGCTGGTCCCACGGGTCGTAGGGTGGGGTGAAGGCGGCCGGGTCGTACTTGTCGCCCAGATGGCCCTGCATCTTCTTGGTCAGGAATTCCTTGACCTTCTCCGGCTGGCTCTGCGCGCGCTTGAAGCCGATGTCCTGCATGACCACGTTTTTCCAGCGGGTGATCTTGTACGCGGTCTCTTCGGGTAGGACCTTGCGGAGGAAATTGGCCAGCCCGTCGCGCGCGGGGCGGCTGAACATCCAGGTCGGCGTGCGCTGGAGCATGGTGACCTTGGCCGCCTTTTCAGCCATCGCGGGGACGATGGTGACGGCCGTAGCTCCCGACCCGATCACCACCACGTGCTTGCCCTCGTGAGACAGATCTTCGGGCCAGAACTGCGGGTGGACCACCTCGCCCTCGAACGCGCCCAGCTCGAAGCCGGGATCGTAGGGTTCGTCGTAATCGTAATAACCCGATCCGAGATAGAGCCAGTTCGCGGTCAGCCGCTTGTGCTCGCCTTGGGCGGTGACCACGGTAACGATCCAGCGCGCGGTAGTGCTGTCGAAATCCGCGCTCTCCACCTTCAGGCCAAAGCGGATGTTTTCCCGAATGCCGCGTTCATCGACGATGCGGTTGAGGTATTCGAGGATGGAGGAGCCATCGGCGATGCTCTTCTCGTGACGCCACGGCTCGAAGACGAAGCCCAGCGTGTGCATATCGCTGTCCGAGCGCACGCCGGGGTAGCGAAACAGGTCCCATGTGCCGCCCAACCGCTCGCGCCTCTCGAGGATCGCGTAGCGCTTGTCCGGGCACTCCATCTCCAGATGCGCGGCCATCCCGATGCCGGAAATACCCGCGCCGACGATCAGCACGTCGAAATCGGTGTCACTGCTATCCATCGCCCATCACTCTCCGTCTTTTTTCGCAACCTATCGCATGATTCGTCTGATGGCGAGAGGGTGGCTGACCTTGCTGCTCATCGTGGCTAGGGCGTTGACCATGCCCTGCAACCCGCTCCGCTTCGCTCTTCTGGCCACCGCTGGCCTCGCCACCCCTGCACTGGCGCAGGAGGCGACCGACGACCCGCAGGACACGGTGATCGTGGTCACCGGACGCGGGCTGGAGGAAACTCCGGCAGCGCCCGCATATGGCACGGTCGAGATCACGCGGGAGGAAATGCTGGGCACCCCGTCGGGCCGGATCGAGGAGGCGCTGGCGGGCGTCGCAGGCTTCCAGCAATTCCGCCGCTCGGACAGCCGATCCTCCAACCCGACCGCGCAGGGCGTGACGCTGCGCGCGTTGGGCGGAAATGCCACGAGCCGCGCGCTGGTGACGCTCGACGGGGTGCCGATGGCCGACCCGTTCTTCGGCTACATTCCCTTCGCGGCGCTGCTGCCCGAGCAGATCGGGCGCATTGCAGTGACCCGCGGCGGCGGCTCCGGTCCGTTCGGCGCGGGGGCGCTGGCGGGGACGATCGCGATCGAGAGCCTGTCGCCCGAGATGCAGGCTCCGCTGGGCGCGAGCGTGCTGGTGAACGATCGCGGCGGGACCGAGACGGCGGGGTCGTTCTCTCAAGTGCTTGGCACAGGCTACGCGACTGGCGCGGTGCGTTGGGATCGCGGGCCGGGGTTTTACACGGCCCCCGAGGATCAGCGAGTCGCTGCCAGCGTGCCCGCGCGGTTCGACAGCGTCTCGGGCCAGCTGCGGGCCGTCGTGCCATTGGCGAGCGATCTGGAACTGCAGGCGCGGATGCTTGCGTTCGACGATGCACGCACGCTGCGCTTCGCCGGGGCGGACAGTTCGGCGAGCGGGCAGGACTATTCGGTCCGGCTGGTCGGGCGCGGGCGCTGGCAGGTGGATGCGCTGGGCTATGTGCAGGCACGCAACTTCTCCAACCTCGTCGTCAGCTCGACCCGCTTCGTGCCCGTGCTCGACCAGCGCAACACGCCCTCGACCGGGCTGGGCGGCAAGATCGAGGTTCGCCCGCCCGTTGGTTATGCGCATACCCTGCGCGTCGGGGTCGACTATCGCCGGGCTTCGGGCGAATTGCAGGAGACCCCGATCAGTGCGCTCACCGGGCAAATCACCGCACGGCGGCGTGCGGGCGGGGTCACCAGCGATCTCGGGTTGTTCGTAGAGGACGACTGGGAAGTAGGACAGCTGGTCCTGACCGGCGGGCTGCGTGCCGACCGGACGGTGATCGCCAACGGGTTCTTCCGCGAGAGCAACGCAGCCGGCGTAGTGGTGACCGACACTGCCTTCGCCGACCGCAGCGACTGGACGCTGAGCTGGCGGGGCGGCGCGCTGTTGCGAGCGACGCCTTCGCTCGACCTGCGCGCTGCGGCCTATAGCGGGCTCCGGTTGCCGACGCTCAACGAGCTGTACCGTCCCTTCGTTGTCTTCCCCGTGGTGACGCAGGCCAATGCCGACCTCGCCAACGAGGAGCTGCGCGGGGTCGAGCTGGGGCTCGACTGGCGACCGCTCCAAGGGGTCGCGCTATCGCTGACCGCGTTCGACAACCGGCTGGAGAACGCGATCGCCAACTTCACCATCGCGCCCAACCTGCGCCAGCGGCGCAACCTGCCCGCGATCGAGACGCGCGGGGTCGAGGCCGGTCTTCGGGTGGCGCGGGGGCCGATCCGCTTTGACGGCAGCGTGAGCTACTCCGACCCGCGCATCGAGGGCGAGGGGGCGTCGCTGGCGCTCGACGGCAACCGCCCGCCGCAAAGCCCGCGCTGGATGGCGGCCGGGAGCCTTGCCTACGCCCCGTCGGATCGGACCCGCATTGTGCTTTCGCTGCGCCATGTCGGCGATCAGTTCGAGGATGACCTTGAAACCGATGTGCTGCCCGCCTTCACCACGCTGGGCGCATACGCGCAGGTGCCGCTTGTAGGACAGCTCGATCTCGTGCTGCGGGCCGAGAACCTGTTCGATGAGACTATCGTCACCCGCAATGATGGCGGCGATCTGGACCTTGGCGCGCCGCGTACGCTGTGGGCTGGGGTTCGTTACGGCTTCTGAAGTTCGGGCGAGGGATCGCGCACGTCGTCCACGCCTTCGAGGATTGCTGGGTCGAGATTGGGCCCGTGCATCACCGAGATATCGCCGGTGGTCTCCAGCACTACCGCGCGCACCTCGTCGAAACTCATGGTGTTCGATTCGCGCAGCTTGGCGATGATGTCGGATCGCGACACGCGGGTCTTGCTCATCGCTTGGGTACAGAACCGGCCGTCGATCATCAGCAGTACCGGATCGTTCTGGATCGTCTCCTCAAACGTCTCGGATTTCTTGCGGATTTTGGCGATGACGAACTGCACCGCGAACAGCGCGAACATCACGACTGCCGCCTGCGTGAAGCCCTGCCAGTCGGTCGCGCGGCCCATCCCGGCCAGCACAGTGCCGCTGGCAACGGTGATGACGAAGTCGAAATTCGTCATCTTGGAAAAGCTGCGCAGGCCGACGATCCGGGTCAGCGCGATGACATAGACGATCCCGATCGCGGTCAGGATCGTCCCTCGGGCGATCAGGTCGTAGGTCGTATCGTCGAAGAACATCAGTCCCTCCTTGCGCTACGCCTCCACCACCTTCTGCTCGATCGCGCCGAAGATCGAATGGCCCTTCTCGTCTTCCATCCAGATCTTCACCGTGTCGCCGGGGTGCATGAAGCGCGTTTTGGCTTCGCCGCTGGCGATGGTTTCGATCATGCGGATCTCGGCGATGCAGGAGTAACCCTTGCCGCCTTCGCTCACCGGCTTGCCGGGATCGCCGTCGGGGCCCTGATTGGAGATCGTACCCGAACCGATGATGCAGCCCGCGCCCAGATTGCGCGTCTTGGCCGCATGCGCGACCAGATCGGCGAGGCTGAAGGTCGCGTCCTGGCCCACATCGGCGCGGCCGAAGGGATCGCCGTTATAGTCGACCATCAGCGGCAGCTGGATTACGGCGTCTTTCCACGCATTGCCCAGCTCGTCGGGCGTGATCGCGACGGGGCTGAACGCGGTCGCGGGTTTGGACTGGAAGAAGCCGAAGCCCTTGGCCAGTTCGCCGGGGATCAGGCCACGAAGGCTCACGTCATTGACCAGCATCAACAGCTTGATGTGGTCGGCTGCTTCGTCGGAAGAGACGCCCATCGGCACATCGTCGGTGATGCAGGCGATCTCGCCTTCCATGTCGCAGCCCCAGCTGGTGTCCTTGAGCGGGATGTCGGCACGTGGGGGGAGGAAGTCGTCGCTGCCGCCCTGGTACATCAGCGGGTCGTGATAGAAGCTCTCGGGCACCTCGGCGCCGCGCGCCTTCCTCACCAGTTCGACGTGGTTGATGTAGGCGCTGCCGTCGGCCCACTGGTAGGCGCGCGGCAGCGGCGAGTGCGCCTCGCGCTCGTGGAACCGCTCGCAGGGAACGGCTTCGTTGTTCACGTCGCGGTAGAGCGCTTCGAGCTTGGGCGCGATATTCGCCCAGTCGTCCAGCGCGTCCTGCATGGTCGCCGCGATATTGTCCGCCGCGCAGTAGCGGGTGATGTCTTTCGAGACGACCACCAGCTTGCCGTCGCGCGTTCCGTCATTGAGCGTGGCGAGTTTCATTGGACTGTCTCTCCTTCGGGGGTGTCGTTCTGGTTGTCGGGGTGCGCCCGCTGCACTTCATCCAATGCGAGGCAGGCGGCTTCGATCCGGGTCGTGTGCGGCGCATCGGAGAAATCGTAGCCGAAGCGGCGCGCGTTGTAGATCTGCGGCATCAGCACGACTTCGAAGAAGCCGGGCTTGTCGAACAGGAAATCGCCGGTGTTCAGCTGCGCGAGGCGCCGTTCGATCGGCTGCAATGTGCGCGCGAGCCAGTGGCGATACCAGGTGTTCACGCCGTCCTGATCCTGCCCGTATTCGCTCTTGAGATACTTGAGCACGGGCAGGTTGAGCGGCGCGTGCAGCTCGGTCGCGATGGCATATGCGAGTTCGCGCGCGAGGTAGCGCTGCTCGATATCCGCGGGCAGCAGCGGGTTTTCGGGGTAGGCCTCGTCCAGCCATTCGATGATGGCCATCGACTGCACGCGGTCCTTGCCGTCCACTTCCAGCATTGGAACCGTGGCGAAGGGGTTGCGGCCGGCAAAGGCTTCGCCCTTCTGCTGGCCCTCGACCAGATTGACCGGGCAATTCTCGTATTCGAGGCCCTTCAATTGCAGCGCGAGCCGCAGGCGGTAGCTCGTGGAGCTGCGGAAATAGCCGTAGAGTTTCATCTCATCCTCTCCTGCGCCGGGCCGTTCGCTTCGCGGCCCTGACACACCTGACACACAGTCCTAAGACGAAAAACCGGCCTCCGGTTCCGAACCTTTGCCGGTCTCGGTCAGTGCGGGCGGGGAGGGCTGCATTCCCCGCCTATCGCACGGCTGGCGCGTGTAGGACAGGCGGTCTTCAGAACGCCGGAATGCCCGTGATCGCGCGGCCCAGGATCAGCGCGTGGACATCATGCGTGCCCTCGTAGGTATTCACCGTCTCGAGGTTCACCATGTGGCGGATCACCTGATATTCCTCGCTGATGCCGTTGCCGCCATGCATGTCACGCGCAACGCGCGCGATGTCCAGCGCCTTGCCGACATTGTTGCGCTTCACGATCGAGACCATGTCCGGCGACCAGTTGCCCTCGTCCATCAGGCGACCGACGCGTAAAGACGCCTGAAGCCCCAGCGCAATCTCGGTCAGCATGTCGGCGAGCTTGAGCTGGTAGAGCTGCTTGCTGGCAAGCGGCACGCCGAACTGCTGCCGATCGAGCCCGTATTGCTTCGCCGCGTCCATGCAGAACTCCGCGGCACCCATCGCGCCCCACGAAATGCCGTAGCGTGCGCGGTTGAGGCAGCTGAACGGACCTTTGAGGCCCTGCACTTCGGGGAACATGGCGGATGCGGGCACGCGCACCTCGTCCATCATGATCATCCCCGTGGTGCTCGCACGCAGCGAGATCTTGCCCTCGATCTTGGGGGCGGAGAGGCCTTCCATGCCCTTTTCCAGCACGAAGCCCCGAATGGCGCCGCCATGTTCCTCACTCTTGGCCCACACGACGAACACGTCGGCGAAGGGCGAGTTGGAAATCCACGTCTTGCTGCCCGAGATGACGTAATCGTTGCCATCTTTCTTGGCATGAGTCTTCATCCCCGCCGGGTCGGAGCCCGCGTCGGGTTCGGTCAGGCCGAAGCAGCCGATCAGCTCGCCGCTGGCGAGGCCGGGGAGGTACTTCTTCTTATGCTCTTCGCTGCCGAAGGCGTGGATCGGATACATCACCAGGCTCGACTGGACGCTGGCCATCGAGCGATATCCGCTATCGACCCGCTCGATCTCTCGCGCGATCAGGCCGTAGGCGACGTAGCCCGCGCCCGCGCCGCCGTATTCCTCGGGAATGGTCGCGCCCAGCAGCCCGGCCTTGCCCATCAGCGGGAAGAGTTCGGGCGCGCTGGTTTCTTCGCGAAAGGCCTCGATCACGCGCGGCTGCAGCTCGCTCTGCGCAAAGGCGTGCGCGGACTCGCGGATCATCCGCTCGTCCTCGGTCAGCTGGTCGTCGAGGCGGAAGGGGTCGGTGGCGTCGAAGGGGATCATATCGGGGCTCGCTCGTAGATGTGTAGCAGCCCATGGCAAAGGGACGCCCCTTCGGGCAAGCCCTGCCGTCCCGCCTGCCTGTGCCGGGGCGCGATCAGGCGGTCTGGGCGTCCGGGGTCGCGGGCTCGATCATCGGCTCGTCGGCGGTCTGACCGTCGGGATTCAGGGTCGAATGCACTTGGCTGAGGATTTCGCCGGGCGGGCACGGCTTGGACAGCGCGGGCGCATCGGGAAACCGCGCATCGACCTCGTCCAGCGGCAGATGGCCGGAATGGAAGATTACCGGCACATCTTCCGCGATCAGCTTCTCCGCAAAGGGATAGACGACCGTGTCGTTCAGCCGAATGTCGAGGATCGCGAGATCGGGCCGCCGCTTCTGAAAGGCGAGCATCGCCGAGTTGAGATCGGCATGCGGGCCTTCGACCTCGTACCCGGCTTCTTCGATCGTGTGGCACAGGTCCAGCCCCACGATCGTTTCGTCTTCGGCGATCAGGATGACAGGTTGGTCCATACATTCTCCCATCGCGATCGCCACGGCGCGATCGGAATGCAAAAGAACGACCCTGGACCATGATCGTTCCAAAACGCGCTGCTTGGCAAGCGGAAACTTGGAAGCGGCGCGCCCTGGAGGAGGGGCGGATCAGAGCTTGCCGAAGCGCTTCTCGTAAGCGGCAGTGTCACCTTCGCTGAGCAGTTTCGCCTGTTCGATCCAGTTGTCGCGCCGGATGCGGCCCTTGAACCGGCCCAGCTGGTCGTCGATCCGGTCGATCTCCGCCTCGCTCCAACCCGCGATCTGCGCGAAGGAGGTGACGCCCAGCGTGTTCAGCTGCGCTGCAAGCTTGGGCCCGACGCCCTTGAGGCGGGTCAGGTCGTCTGCACCTTCGGGCGCTGCCTGCCCCGCCTCTTCCTGCGACACAGCAGTGTTCACCGCAGCTCCCGCTCCGCCCAGCGAAGCGGCTGCGGCGGCGGGTTCGGCGCGCGGAGTGGCTACCGGCGGGGGTGCCGGAGACGGGGCAGGTTCGGGCTTGTCTTCAGGCTCGGGCGGGGAAGCGGTATCCTTCGCGGCCGCCGGGGGCGCGTCAATCAGCGCCTGGTTGCGACGAGCATTGCCCGGCTCCTCGCCGGTATCCTCGCGCGTGATCCGGGTCTTGCGCGAACCCGAGAGCAGGAACCAGGCGACCACGAAGCCGACCAGCACGGCCAGCAGGATCAGCAGCCAGTTTGCCTCGATCAGTTCAATCATGTGGGGCTAAGCCTCTCTAGCGTCTTTTGCCGTATTCTTGCTCGCGCATTAACGCGAAAGCGTCACTTGCGCAAAGACCAAAGACTTGAGGCCAGCGCTCCCAGCCCGAGGCCGACGGTATAGGCGGCCAGCGCAAGCAGCACGAGTTCGAAGGAAATGGCCATTCTTTGCGCTGCTCCCTACCGTGCTGCCGGGGTGTCGATCGGGGTCGGGCGGCTGGTTTCCATCGAGACCACGCGGAACTCGATCCGCCGGTTGGCCGGGTCCGCCGGGCTCAGGCCTTTGACCGGGCGCGAGGAGCCGAAGCCGTTGGCGATCAGGTTCTGCCCCGGAATCCCGCGCTCGATCAGTTCGCGGCGGACCATCTGCGCGCGGTCCTGCGAGAGCGCGAGGTTCACCTTGGGCGAGCCGGAGGTGTCGGTGTGGCCCGAAATCGCCACGATCGCGCCCACGCAGGGGCGCATCGCGGTGGCCAGTTCGTCGAGCAGTTGCTCGCTGCCGGGGATGAACTCGGCGGAGGATTCCTCGAACCGGATCGTGCGTTCGGCCAGCACGCCCAAGAGCTCGCTCTCACAGCGCAGCGATTCGATATCCATGTCGCCCGAGGCGAGCATCGTGCCGTCGGTCCAGTGGACCCCGCCCACCCCGGGGATGGCGGCGATCGCCTGTGCGATGCGCGCGCGCTCAAGCTCGGTCAGGTCGCGCGCGGGGGTCAGCATCGGGTGGCGGGTCGGCCAGCCGCGCGCGGTGGCGAAGCGGACCGAAACCTTGCGCTTGTCGCCCTGCTGATCGGGCAGGGCGGCGGCCGCGGCCGCCAAGCGACCGACAAAAGCCGGACCGGTCTGCGCGGCACTGATCAAAGCCATCGCACAGACAAGCAGTGCGCCGGCGATCAGGATCAGGATGGGGCGATTGCTCACCCCACCCCGATAGACAGTGCCTGCCCCAAAGGACAAGCGTGCGGGCCAGGCTTATTCCTGATCGAGCCCTTCGGCGACGCCGACCAGCTTGAGGAATTCCTGCCGGTAGAAGTCGCGCTGCGGCCCGGCCAGCGCGCGGATCGCATCGTAGGAATAGTCGTCCAGCAGCGTGTCGCCGCGCAGCTTCTGGGCGAAGGCGGCGACCGAGGTGGCGAAGGCGAAGTCGCCCGAGGGGGCGGGCGCGGCGGCCAGCATCCGCGCGGGCAGCGCCTCGGTGATCAGCGTCGAGGTGTCACCGTCCGGCTGCTTGTAGCGCAATTTGACGAAGGCGGCTTCGGTGGCCTTGTCGCTCGCCGCCTGCGGAATCTTGTCCTGATAGCGGCGCTCGGCAATCCAGCCGTCGGCATTCGCGGGCACGACCTCGTAGATCGCGGTCACCTGATGGCCCGATCCGATATCGCCCGCATCGACCGCGTCGTTATCGAAATCCTGTTCGCGAAGCACGCGGTTCTCGTAACCGATCAGGCGGTACTGGCTGATCACCGCGGGGTTGAACTCGACCTGGATCTTCACGTCCTTGGCGATGGTGTAGAGCGTCGCGCCGAGCTGTTCGCCCAGAACTTTCCGCGCCTCGATCGCGCTGTCGATGTAGCCGTAGTTGCCGTTACCCTTGTCGGCGATCTGCTCCATCAGCGCTTCGTTGATGTTACCGGTGCCGAAACCAAGCACGCTCATCGCGATGCCGTTCTTGCGCTTGTCTTCGACATATTCGAGCAGCGCGTCGTTATCCGACAGGCCGACGTTGAAATCGCCGTCGGTGGCCAGGATCACACGGTTGATCCCGTCGACCTTGCTCGCCTCGGCAACCTTGTAGGCCAGTTCCAGCCCCGCGCCGCCGGCGGTCGAGCCGCCTGCCTGCAACTGGTCGAGCGCGGCCATGATCTCGCGCGAGTCGCTGGTCGGTTCGAGCACGAGGCCCGCCGCGCCTGCATACACCACGATCGAAACGCGATCTTTCGGCGTCAGCTGGCCGACCAGCGTCTTCATCGCAGTCTTCACCAGCGGCAGCTTGTCCGCGCTTGACATCGAACCCGACACGTCGAGCAGGAAGACGAGGTTGGCGGCGGGCCGCTGCGCCTTCGGCGCTTCGTATCCGGCGAGCCCGATGCGGACCAGCCGCGTGTCGGCATCCCACGGCGTGCGCGCGACATCCATGTTGACCGTGAAGGGCGCATCCTTGGCGCTGGTCGGGCGCGGATAGTCGTAGCGGAAGTAGTTGACGAATTCCTCGGTCCGCACCGCGCCCTTCGGCGGCAGCTGGCCGTCGGTCAGCATCCGGCGCGCGTTGGAATAGGCGCCCGTGTCGACATCGACCGAGAAGGTCGAGACCGGCTGTTCGAGCGTCACCGCGACCTCGGACACGTCCTTGCCATCGTACCGCTCCCGGTCGGGCACGGTCGGAATGACGATCGAGGGGACGTAGCGCAGATCGGGCGAGGTGGTCTGCGCTGGCGCGGTCCCGTTGGCGTCCTCGCGCGAAATACGCGATCCGGTGACCATAACCGCGCTGGGGGCGGCCATCGCCATTGCCGGAGGCGGCGGGGGAGGAGGCGGAGGGGGCGGTGGCGGAGGCGGCATCGGCGGAAGGAATTCGCTGTCGCCGCGCGAGGCATTGCTGCCGTCTGCAGTCGCACAACCCGCGAGGCCGATGCTGGCCACTGTAAGAACCGCTGCTACCGCAAGTTTGCTTTTTCCCACCGCTCGATCTCCCCATGTCGGCGTGCAATCTGTAGTGCGACTAGTTCAGCCCAAGCCAGTGAATGTCTTGTGAATGCACTGGGCGCGCCGCGTTCATTCTTGCTCCTGCCCGAGATTGCGCCGGAACAGCACGCGGTCGTCTTCGCGGAAGCCGACAAACCACACGATCACCGCATAGGTCGCGAGGATGGCGGGAATGCCGACCACCAGCTCGACCCATTCGGGCAGCTGCGTCACCCCCCAGCC
Source organism: Alteriqipengyuania abyssalis (assembly GCF_019857185.1). GTDB lineage: Bacteria > Pseudomonadota > Alphaproteobacteria > Sphingomonadales > Sphingomonadaceae > Alteriqipengyuania > Alteriqipengyuania abyssalis. The sequence continues at coordinate 793,783 of NZ_JAHWXP010000002.1, forward strand.
GACCAGCGCGGCGGGGATCGCGGCGATCACCAGCCCCCAGCGGAAATTGTTGACTGTTTCGCCCAGCATGCGGCCGAGCATCACGCTCTTGATAATGCTCGCCGCAGCAAGCGAGATGGCCAGCGCCAGCGCGGCGGCGGGCGCACGCAGGCTTTCGGCGAGGTCATATTCGGTGATCGCGACCATGAAGCCGATGGTCAGCACCGCCTGGAACGCGATGGTCGCGATCGAGACGATGAGGTTGCGCATCCGCGCGATGTAGATCAGCGCGCTTTCGGAGACGACCGCCAGCGCGGCGACCACTTCGGCCACCAGCAGGATCGACAGCGCGCCGGTGCCGCTGACGAAGTCCGGCCCCAGCAGGCCCATCACCGCTTCGCCGGGGATCGCCAGCGCCAGCGCGATGCCTGCCTGCATGGCGACGATCCAGAAGCCGACCTGGCAGATCTGTTTCGCGATTGCGGAGCGGTCGCCCACCTTCAGCGCGGCGGTGATCACCGGGCCCAGGATCGGATCGAAGCTGGTCTTCAGCTTCTGCGGCAGCGTGGCGACCTGCTGGACCGCGTAATAGACGCCGACCTGCGAGGGATTGGCGAACTGCGCGAGGATGAACAGGTCGAGCTTGCGCGTGCCCCATTCGATCGCATCCGCGCCTGCCAGCGGCAGGTTGCGCACCGCCAGGCGGAACACGCGCACGGGATGCGGCAGCCAGCCGCGGGGCAAGCCGTAATGGTGGATCGCTGGCATGAACGCGGCGACCGACGCGGCGATGATCGACACGACATAGGCCAGTTCCAGCCCGCTGTCGGGCACCACGAAGAACAGCGCGCCCGCCGCGATGGAGATCGCCCACGGCTCCACGATCGCGCGGCTGCGCACGGTCGCGCCGATATCGAACCGGTAGGCGCAGGCCGCCAGTGCAACCTCGGTGAGCGCGAAAGGCAGGATCGTGAACACCAGCAGCCACGACAGATCGCCATTCGCGCCGTTGGGGAACATCAGTTTTGGAAACAGCAGCAGCAGGCCGGTGAAGACCAGCGAGGTGACCAGGCTGAGCGTCAGCGCATCGGCGACGGTGTGCGATGGGTCGCGCGTTTCGTTTTCGCTCAGCTGCTGGGCGAGGCCGCGCTTCTGGCCGAGCACCGCGACCTGGCTGGCCAGCTCGATCACCACCAGCGCGGCGGCGAAGCGGCCCAGCATCTCGTCGCCATACAGGCGCCCGCCGATGAACAGGAACGGGATGCGCGCCGCGAGGCGGATCAGGAAGCCGAAGAAATTGGTCCGTCCGCCGCGCGCGAGCGCAGCCATATCGTCGCGCGGAGCCTCCTTGGCGGGAGCCTCGTCGGGCGGATTTCCGGCCGTGTCGTTCGCGCTCAAGCGGAGCGGCTTTCGGTGGTCAGCGGGCGGGCGAGCAGCGCGTCGGCAATATCGGCGGCCTTGGCGCCTTCTAGCATGGCGACCACCGCGTCGACGATCGGCATGTCTATGCCTTCCGCGCGGGCAAGCCGCTGGAGAACGGGCGCGGTGTGCGCGCCTTCGGCCACGGTGTGGCGGTTGGCCATCAGGTCGGCCGCAGCCTGCCCCTCACCGATCGCCTTGCCGAGCGAGAAGTTGCGGCTGGAGGTGGACGAGCAGGTGAGCACCAGATCGCCCAGCCCGCACAGGCCGGTCATCGTGTCGAAACTGGCGCCGCGCGCTGCCCCGAACCGCGCCATTTCGGCGAACCCGCGCGTGATCAGCGCGTTGCGCGCATTCTGGCCCAGCGCCAGCCCGTCGACCACCCCGCAGGCAATGGCGAGCACGTTCTTGACCGCGCCGCCGATCTCCGCGCCGATCAGGTCGTCGCTGTAATAGGGGCGGAAGGTGGGCCGTGCGATCACCGGGGAGAGCCGTTTCCACTGCTCCTCACCGCCCTCGCACGCGAGCGTCACGGCAGCGGGCAGTCCGGCGGCGACTTCGTGCGCGAAGGTCGGGCCGGACAGCGCGGCGAGGCTTGCGCTGGGGCAGGTCTCGTGTGCCATGTCGCTCATCAGCGCGCCGGTCGATTGCTCGATACCCTTGGCGCAGATCACCAGATCGCCGGAGAATTCGGGCATTTCGGCGAGCACCTTGCGCAGGTGCTGCGCGGGCGCGACCGCGAGCACGGTCTGCGCATCGGCGATATCGGCAAGATCGCTTATGGCGCGGATGGACGGGGTGAGCTGGGCATCGGGCAGGAAGGGCGTATTGCGGTGGTCGGCATTGATCTCAGCCACCACTTCGGGCTCCAGCGCCCACAGCGTCACGTCGCGCCCATCGCTGGCGAGCATCTGCGCGAGCGCGGTTCCCCACGCTCCGCCACCAAGCACTGCTACATCTGCCATCAGGCCTTCACTCCCGCCCCGCGTGCTGGCTCTGCCTCGGGGTCGAGCGGCCAGCGCGGGCGTGCCTTGTAGTCGAGCGGATCGTTCTGGCCCAGCCTTTCACAACCGGCCCATGCGATCATCGCGGCATTGTCCGTGCACAGCCTGGGCGGAGGCGCGACGAAGCGCATCGTGTGGCGCTCGGCCAAAGCCTCCAGCGCGGCGCGCACGCTGGCATTGGCGGCCACGCCGCCCGCGACGACCAATGCGGGCGCATGGCCCGAGGTCGCGATCGCGCGTTCCAGCCGATCGGTCAGGCAGTCGATCGCCGCCTGCTGGAACGAGGCGGCGATGTCGGCGGTCGAATATTTCCCGCTGTCGTGCGCGCGAAGCACCGCGCTCTTGAGCCCTGCGAAGGAGAAATGCGGTTCCTTGCCGCCGACCAGCGGCCGGGGCAGCGGGACCGCTTTCGGATCGCCTTCGCGCGCCAGCTTCTCGACCGCGGGCCCGCCCGGAAAGCCTAGCCGCAAGATCTTGGCGGTCTTGTCGAACGCCTCGCCCACCGCATCGTCGATCGTGGTCGCCAGCCGACGGTACTGCCCCACGGCTTCGCAGCGCAGGATCTGGCAGTGCCCGCCCGATACGAGCAGCAGGAGGTAGGGAAATTCGAGTTCGGCATCGACCAGCCGCGGGCTGAGCGCATGGCCTTCCAGATGGTTGACCGCGATCAGCGGCACGTCGCTCGCCATCGCAAGCGCCTTGGCACTGACCAGCCCGACCATCACTCCGCCGATCAGTCCCGGCCCTGCGGTCGCGGCGATCGCATCCAGATCGGCGAGCTGCATGTCGGCTTCGTCCATCACCTCGGCCAGCATCGGCGCGATCCGCTCCGCATGGGCGCGCGCGGCGATTTCCGGCACGACGCCGCCATAGGGGCGATGCGCCTCGTCCTGCGATGCGATGCGCTGCGCGATGATCCGCCGGTCGGTGCCGACCAGCGCCACCGCGGTTTCGTCGCAACTGGATTCGATCCCGAGTACCACTGGCATGGCGCTTTCCCTTAACGCTGCGCCGGGCTAGGGCAAGCAAAGCCTATGAAAGCGATACCCGTCATCCGCCTCGGCACCCGCCGATCCCCGCTAGCCATGGCGCAGGCTCACGAGACCCGCGCGCGGCTGTGCGCCGCCCATGGATGGGACGAAAGCGCGGTCGAACTGGTCCCCGTGGTTGCCGGGGGCGACAAGGTGCAGGACCGCCCGCTGGCCGATGTCGGCGGCAAGGCGCTGTGGACCCGCGAACTCGACGCGTGGCTCGACGAAGGGCGGATCGACGCAGCGGTCCATTCGCTGAAGGATGTCGAGACGATCCGGCCGGAGTGGATCACGCTCGCCGCGATCCTGCCGCGTGCGGACCGGCGCGACGTGCTGCTCGGCGCAAGCTCGCTGCGCAGCATCCCGCAGGGGGCAACGCTGGGGACCAGCGCACCGCGCCGCGCCGCGCAGATGAAGAACCTGCGCCCCGATATCGAGACCGTGCTGTTTCGCGGCAATGTCGCCACCCGGATGGCCAAGCTGCAGGCGGGCGAGGCGGATGTGACGCTGCTCGCTGCGGCGGGGCTGGAGCGGCTGGGACAGGAATCGGTCGGCACGCCGCTGCCGCTCGAAACCTGGCTGCCAGCGCCCTCGCAGGGGGCGATCGGGATCGAGTGCCGGACCAAGGATAGCGTGACCCGCGGACACCTCGATGCGCTCAACGATGCGCCCACGCGGCGCGAGGTCGAGGCGGAGCGTGCGCTGCTGGAAGCGCTGGGCGGATCGTGCCACAGCCCGGTGGGCGTGCTGGTCGAGAACGCGGATGAAGGCCTGCACATGCGCGCCGCGCTGTTCAGCGCAGACGGGGCTGAGCGGGTCGATGGTACGATCGAGCTGACGCCGGGCGACGTGGAGGCCATTCGCGCCTTCGCCGCCGACCTGCTGGCGCGCGCCACTCCGGGCATCACCCCACTGTTCACCGGCGCGAGCTGAGCGAAAGCCATGGGTGTGACCGTCTTCGTGCTGCGGCCCGAACCGGGCCTCTCCGCCACGCTGGCGCGTGGGCGCAAGCGGGGCCTTGCGATGGAGGCGATGCCGCTGAGCCATGCCGAGGCGGTTGCCTGGCAGGTGCCCGAGGGCACGTTCGACGGCATCCTGCTGGGCAGCGCCAACGCGCTGCGCCATGCGGGGAAGGGTACGGACGAGGGCGCGGGCCGAATTTCAGAGACAATGGGCGGCAGCGCGGCGGATACCGGCCTCGACATGCTGCCGCGCCTGCCCGTCTATGCGGTGGGCAAGGCGACCGCGCAGGCCGCGTGCTCGCTGCGATTCCCGATCGCGCAGGTGGGCGAGGGCGGGCTCCAGAAGCTACTCGACACGCTGGCTCCCGATGCCCCGCTGCGGCTGCTGCGGCTGGCGGGCGAGGATCGCATGACGCTGTCCCCGCCCGAGGGGGTGACGATCGAGACCTGCACCACCTACCGGATCGTCCACCGCGCGCTGGATGAAGAAGATGCCGCGCGGCTGCGTGAGGGCGGGGTCGTGCTGCTGCACTCGGGCGTGGCGGCGCGCCACTTCGCTGCCGAGTGCGAGCGCGCAGGTGTGGATCGTACGAATCTGTCGCTTGCCGCGCTCGCCCCGCGTATTGCATCACAGGCTTCGGATGGCTGGAAAAGCGTCGCCGTGGCACCTGAAACCAACGACGCGGCCCTGCTTTCCCTGGTCGCGGATATGTGCCATTAACCAATAACCGCTAAGCTTCGGTGCGGGATCACGGAGCATACGGGAATGGAAATGTAATGGATTTGGATGAAGTCCGGCAGGATAGCATGCGCCCGTCGCGTGCCTGGCTGGGCATTGTGCTGGTAATCGTGCTGCTGGTCGCGGCGGGGGCATTGTTCCTCGTCTGGCGGCCCGAAACCTATACCGAAACGGTTGCCGCCCTAACCGACAAGAGCAGCGATGCGAACGCGCCGTCGGCGCACGCCGGGGCCAGCCCGATGGCAACCCCGGCGATGACCGAACCCGCGCAGGTCGCGACCATCATCCCCACGCCGCGCCGCTCCGCCACCAATCCAAGCGCCTCCGGCACTCCGAACGCACGCCAGACCGCCTCGCAAGCGAGCGCCGCGCGCGTGGAACAGCAACAGGGCGGGATCGAGCAGCGGCTTGCACAGGCCGAAGCGCGCCTGTCCCGGCTCGACCTGCAGGCGCAGGCTGCCGCCGGCAATGCCGCGCGGGCCGAGGGGCTGCTGATCTCCTTCGCCACCCGCCGCTCGATCGAGCGTGGGGCGGAGCTTGGCTATCTGGCCGATCAGTTGCGCCTGCGTTTCGGCGATGCGCTGCCTAATGCGGTGCGCACGCTGACCGATATGAGCCGCAATCCGGTCACGCTCGACCAGCTGCTCGCACGGCTCGAGGGCCTTGAGCCCAAGCTGCGCGCTTCTCCCGAAGAGCCCAGCTTGCAACGGCTCCGGCGCGAATTGTCCAACCTTTTCGTAGTCCGCCGTCGCAGCTCGCCCTCGCCACGCCCCCAGCGGCGCATCGAACGGGCGAAGATGTTCCTTGAAACGGGCCGTTACGAGGCCGCGATCGAGGAAGTGCAGAACATGCCGGGTGCCGAGGCGGCCGATCAGTGGATTGCCGACGTGCGCCGCTACGCTGCCGCGCAGCGCGCGCTCGACCTCATTGAAACCGCCGCAGTGCTCGAACCGCGCAAGCTGCGCGATGGCTCGGGCGAGCGGATCGATCAGCCCAGCCCGGCGGTCGCGCCGGTAAAGGAGCAGCAGCAGCGGTAATATATAGCCTCTCTCGGGCCGGGCAGCCGCCCGGTGCGAGGCGAGCCTAGCCCTGCATCAGCGCAGGCACGTCCCCGCTCACCCCGCGCGCTTCGTCCATGAACCAGCGCTTGAGCGGCTCGATCCGCTGCACGCCCGCCATGCCCAGCCGCCGGATCGCCGAGGCACCGGGGCCCGAAACGCCGAACAGCCGGGTCAGCCCGTCGGTCGCGAGCGAGACCATGAAGGCATCGAGCCCGCGCCAGCTTTCGTAGCGCGCCAGCATCTCCGCATCGCCCGGATCGAGGCCGAGCCGCCTGGCCTCCGCGATCACTTCCACCAGCGCACCCGCGTCGCGCAGGCCCAGGTTGAGACCCTGCCCGGCAATGGGGTGAATGCCGTGCGCCGCATCGCCGACCAGCGCCAGCCGGTGCTCGACGATCTTGGCGGTGTGGTGGAAGCCGAGCGGATAGGATGAACGTGGGCCGTTAGCCTGCAGATCGCCGAAGATACGGCCCATCCGCTTCTCGACCTCGGCGATGAAGGCGCGGTCGCCCATCGCGAGCACGCCGTCGCCATCGCTCTCGTCCACCGTCCACACCAGCGCGCTGCGGTGGCGGCCCTGTTCGTCGTCGAGCATCGGCAGCAGCGCGAAGGGGCCTTCGGGATAGAAGATTTCCCACGCGACATTCTCGTGCGGCTGGGAATGAATCAGCCCGGCGATGATCGCGCGGTGGTTGTACTGCCAGTTGGCGATCTTGAGTCCGGCCTCCTCGCGGGTGGGCGAGCGGCGGCCTTCGGCGGCGACCATCAGCCGGCCCTTCAGCACGGTCCCGTCGGCCAGCGTTGCGCTGACGCCGTGGTCGCCACGCTCGCGCGCGACAACATCCACGCCCGCGTGCCACGCGATCAGCGGCTCTGCCTTGGCCGCTTCGAACAGCGCGAGGCGCAGCTGGCGGTTGGCGAACATGCGGCCGAGCGAGCCCTCATGCTCCTCCGGCGCGAAGTCGATCCGTCCGGGTTTGAGCTGGTCGGTCACCGCGATCTTCGCGATCGGGCAGCCATAAGGCTCGAGCGATTCGGCCAGGCCGATATTGGTGAACAGGTTCCAGCTGGCGGTGGAGATCGCCGAGGCGCGCCCGTCGAAGCCTTCCGCGGTCAGGCTTGCGGGATCGGCGCGGTCCACCACATGGCTGGCGATGCCCTTCTTCGCCGCCGCCAGCGCCAGCGTCATGCCGACGAGTCCGCCGCCTAGGATCAGGAGATCGCGCGTATCTGAAGGTTGGGGCATTGCTGGGCGCTCGCTTGTCTTGGGATTGCGACAGCCCTAGGCCGCTGGCGATGACCTCCGCAAGCCTCCCCGTGGTTCGCCGTGTGCTGGCGCTGTTCGTTGCGGCACTGTTCGCGGCGCTGTTTCCCGGCGCGGCGCAGGCACAGGACGCCAACATCGCCGCGCGCCTGCTGGTCGAAGGGCCGGTGGCCAAGGGCGGCGAGACGCGGATCGCAATCGAGTTCTCACCCAAGTCCGCTGAATGGCACGGTTACTGGTCCAATCCCGGCGATGCGGGGCTGGGAATGCAAGTCGAGTGGGACCTGCCCGCAGGTATCACCATCGGCGACTTCCACTATCCCCCGCCCAAGACGCTGCTGATCGGCGGGCTGATGAACCACGTGTTCGAAGGCGATTACGCGGTCGTCGCGCCACTGCGCGTCGCATCGGATGCGGCGGTGGACGGCCCGTTCGAGCTGACTGGGAAGGCCTTCTACCTCGCCTGCACCGACACAATCTGCGTGCCGCAGGAGGCGCGCTTGCGCGCGGTGGTCGGGGTGGGCGCGGGTGAACAGGATTCGCGCTTCGCCGCATTCCAGAGCGCGCTTGCCGCCCCGCTCGATCAACCCGCACGTTTCGCGATGGAGGGCGATAGCCTGCGGATCGCGATTCCCCTGCCCGCCAGCCTCAATGTCGGCACCCCGCATGTCTTCGTGGGGACGCGCGAACTGGTCCGCTACGCCGCGCCGCAGCGCTTTGCGCGCGCGGGCGACATGCTGGTCGCGGAGATCCCGCTCGCCGAGGGGGCGGCCATGCCCGCGAGCCTTTCAGGTATCGTGAGGCTGGGCGATGGCACCGGCCTCCAGTTCGAAGGCGCGCCGGGCACAGTGCCGACCGGGGGCGAGCCGATCCGCATGGGCAGCGACCTCCCGCCATGGTGGGCGCTGCTGGGTGCGGCGCTGCTGGGCGGGCTGATCCTCAACATCATGCCCTGCGTGTTCCCGATCCTCAGCCTCAAGGCGCTGTCGCTGGCCAAGGCGGGCGGGTCGGAAGCGTCGGCGCGCAAGGATGCGCTGGCCTATACCGCAGGCGTTGTGCTTGCCTGCCTTGCGCTGGGCGGACTGCTGCTGGTTCTGCGCGCGAGCGGAGAGGCGGTCGGCTGGGCGTTCCAGTTGCAGGAGCCGGGCGTGGTGGTGGCGCTGTTCCTGCTGGCGGTGGCGCTGACCGCGAACTTCCTCGGCGCGTTCGAGATTCCCGGGATGGCGATCACCGGCGGCGGCGCGAGCGGGCGCGGCTCGTTCGCCACCGGCCTACTCGCGGCCTTCGTCGCCACGCCGTGCACCGGGCCGTTCATGGCGGCGGCGCTGGGCGCGGCGCTGGTGCTTCCGTGGCCCCTCGCGCTCGGCCTGTTTGCCGCGCTGGGGCTGGGTATTGCGCTGCCGTTCTTGCTGGTCGGGTTCGTGCCCGCCATCCGCCAGCGGCTGCCGAGGCCCGGCAAGTGGATGGTGACCTTCCGCCGCTGGATGGCGCTGCCGATGGGGCTGACCGCGCTGGCGCTCGGCTGGTTGCTGTGGCGCACCGGCGGGACGATGTTCCTCGTCGTGTGCGTCGGCGCGGCTGCGAGCGTGCTTGGGCTTCTCGCGGTCCTGCTTGCTCCGGCGGAGCGGCAGCAGACAAAGCGCAAGCCGCTGATAGCCATGTTCGCGATCGTCGCGCCCCTCCTGCTTATGCACGCAGCGCAGCAGTTCGATCCGGATGCGAGCAACGCGACCAGCGACATGCTCGCCAGCCAGCCCTTCAGCGAGGCCGCGCTGGCGCAGGCGCGTGCAGCAAACCGCCCCGTGTTCCTCTATTTCACCGCCGATTGGTGCCTGACCTGCAAGGTGAACGAGAGCGTTGCGATCGAGACGCAGGCGAGCGCGAAGGCGCTGGACGGTGCCGATGCGGTGGTGTTGCGCGGCGACTGGACGCGGCGCGATCCCGCGATTACCGCCTTCCTGACGCAGCAGGGGGTGGCGGGCGTGCCGCTTTACCTGTGGTATGCGCCGGGCGCGAGCGCACCGCAGCGCCTGCCGCAGGTGCTTACTCCGCAGGTTCTTCCGGATCTGGCGACTGCTTCCGCGCAGCCAGACGACAGCTCTCGATAAGGTTGCGCGGCGCATCGCTGGCATTGAGCGCCAGCGTGCCCGCACCCGGAATGGTCAGCTCCACCCGGCGCAGGCCCGTCAGCACGTCGAGCTTTTCCGACGCGAGCGGGATCGTGCCCTCCCACAGGAAGGCGCGGCCATTATCGATGGCATCGACGGCAAAGCGTTCCTTGTGGCCATTGCCGACCATCGCCATCAGCGCCTGCGCGCCCTCGTCCGCCCGCACGAAGCGGGTCACGCGCAGCGATGGCGTTTCGCCTTCCATCTCGCACGCGATCGCGGCGAAGGGCTGCTGGCCGGGAATGCCATAGAGCAGGCGCAGCGGCGTCTGGCTGGGTGCCCACACCGCGCCTTGCGCATCGGGAGAGGCCTGCGGCTCGCTGGCGAAGCTCTCTGGCTCGGGCGGATCGTTACGCTCTTCGTAACGCTCTGCTGCAGGCGGCTGGCACGCCGCCAGCGCGAGCGGGAGCGCGGCGAACAGGGCGAGGGTGCGGCGCTCCATTAGCGGGCGCGAATGAAGGCGCGGATATCGCGCGACAGCTTCGCCCGGTCCTCGTCGCGAATATACATCATATGGCCTGCGTCGTAGTAGTGGAACTCGACCCGGTCCTGCGGGATGCCCACGCGGTTCAATGAATATTCCGCGCCGAAGAAGGGCGTGGCGAAATCGTACCAGCCCTGGCCCACGAAGGTGCGCAGCTGCGAATTCTGCCGCATCGCATCGCCGATGAAGGGCGCGACGTTGAGGTAGGCTCCGCGCCCCCGGCCCGAGAGCGACCAGTCCCAATAGCGCCCCGGATCGCTGCCGATCGCCTGATATTCGCGGTCGGTCTCGAAACCGAGGGTGTCGCGCGCCCAGGAATTGATCGCGGCGGTATAGCCCCCATCGATGCCGTAGAAGCTGGGGTCGTTGTCCGGATATTCGCCCGCATTGTCGTAATCCGTGCCGGTATAGCGGCTGTCGAGCCGGCCGATGGTCAGCCCCCGGTCGCGCAGCAGCTCCTTGTAGAAGCGCTGGTCGGTCACTCGCAGCTCCGCCTGGTCGAGGAAGGCGTCGGAAAGGCCGGTGAGGCGGGAGAGTTCGGCGCGCACGCTCGCACGTTCGGCGGCGGGCAGGTCCTGCCCTTTCATCAGCGCGGTGGCGTAGGGGCCGATCGCGAACTGGCGCGCTTCCTCGGCGATCGCCTCCACCGAAGGCGCGGTCGCCTTGCCGTGGTAATAGGCCGCGGTCGCCATGTTGGGCAGCGCCATCACGTACGCCATCTCGTTGCCCGGCGTCGGCTCGCGCGCGGCGAAGTCGAGGATGGTCGAGATCAGGATCAGCCCGTTGAGGCCGACATCGTTGTAGGTCGCGCCCTCCAGCTCGCGCACGACCATCGCGGTGCGCGTGGTGCCGTAGCTTTCGCCGCCCAGGTACTTGGGGCTGTTCCAGCGCCCGTTGTCGTTGATCCACCGGCGGATCACTGTGGCGACCGCGCGCGCATCCTGCTCCAGCCCGTAATATTTCTTCGGGTCGGTGCCCTCGGTCAGGTAGCTGAAGCCCGTGCCCGGCGGATCGATGAAGACGAGGTCCGCGACGTCGAGCAGCGAGTCCGGATTGTCGAGGATCGGGTATGGCGGCGCACCATCGTCGCGCGCATCGCTGGGAATCGCCACCCGCTTCGGCCCGAACGCGCCCATCTGCAGCCATACCGAGCCCGAGCCGGGCCCGCCGTTGTAGATGAAGAAAACGGGGCGCGAAGTGTCGCGCGGGTTTTTCACGTAGCTGGTGGTGACGATCACTGCCTCTGCTTTGCCGTCGTCGTTGGCCAGCACGTGCTCGGCGATGGTCGCGGTGTAGCCGATCCGCTGCCCGCCGAAGGTGCCGCTGAGGTCGCGGGTGCGCACCTGCGGCTCGATACTCGGCGCTTCCGACTTGGCGGCGTCTGCGTTGTCTTGCGCGATGGCGATGGTGGGGAGGGCGGCTGCCAGCGCGGCTGCGGCGGCAAGATTACTGAACGTGCGAAGGATCATGGCGGCGCTATGCCAGCCCTTCACGCACGCGTAAATCCACCTGCGGCCAGCGCATGGCCGCTAGGCGCAGGCTTCGATCCGCTGGAGCCGCATCGCGAAATCGCCATCGATCCCGTCGGCGATGATCAGCCCGACGCTGTGCGCTTCCTGCGTTGCGAAGGCGGGCGCGTCGACCTGCTGGCCGAACAGCGAGGTATCCAAGTTTGCAAGGTCGATCAGCGCGAGGGACCATTGGCCCTCGCTTTCCTCGGGTGTCAGGGTTGCGCGATAGGCAATACGCCGCCCCCGCTCCCTCGCATCGGAGCGCAGCGTCACCTCATAGGTGCGCGCATCGCCCGAATAGACGATCCGCAGCCAGCGCGCCCCTGCCATTGCGCTTTCGGGCAAGGTTCGCCGCAGCGAGGTGAAGCCTCCGCCATTGGGGTTGATGGTGCCAGTGAAGGAAAGCGCGCCGCCGACCTGCTCGATATGGCCCTTCGAGCGGCCACCCATCACCCCGTCGTTGACGACCTCCCACCGCGCGAACTCGTCGGGATCGCTGAAATCGATCAGCGTGCGGCAGGTGCCGGGTTCGATGGCGGAGAGGCTCATGGCGAGGGCGTATAGCATGGCGGTGGATTAAGCCCACTGCCCCCCGGCGTCATCTTAGGTTTGGGGATGGACAATCAGCGCAGGTTAGGATGCGGGCCGCAGGGCATGGCGAGCGTCCAGACCGTCACCCCGAACTTGTTTCGGGGTCCAGTCTTCGGCTTTGGACGATCGGATCAGGCGGAGGGCTGGATGCCGAAACAAGTTCGGCATGACGGTGGGGGGATGGGCGCTCACTTCTTCTCGCCGAGCGACTTGCCGATCTGGATGCCCGCATAGGCGAAGCCGCCCGCGAGCATGATGATGGCGACGATCAGGGAGACGATTTCGAAGGGTGTCATTAGGTTTCAGTAGCACCCTTCGAAAACACGATAATGTGTCCCGATAACACGATCGTGTTATCGTCACTTGCTCCACTTCTTCTGCGTCCGCCCATACCGCAGCTTCCTCGTCCCCGGCTTGCCTTCGTTGCTCCGCCCCACGCGCGGCGCTTTCTGCTCACTCTCGGGCAACCCAAGCTCGTCCGCCTCGAGCGTGCGGATTTCGTCGCGCAGACGGCCTGCCTCCTCGAACTCCAGGTTCGCGGCGGCTTCGCGCATCTTCTTTTCGAGGTCTTCGATGTAGGCGCGCAGGTTGTGGCCCACGAGCGGCGCGGCCTCGTCCTCGGGTTCGCCATCCTCGCCCTTGGTCGCGTGGGCGGTGATGTCGGCGATGGCGCGGCGGATCGTGGTCGGGGTGATCCCGTGTTCTTCGTTATACGCGCGCTGCTTCTCGCGGCGGCGCTCGGTCTCCGCCATCGCACGTTCCATGCTGCCCGTGATGCGGTCGGCATAGAGGATCACCCGGCCATCGACGTTGCGCGCCGCGCGGCCGATGGTCTGGATCAGCGAGGTTTCGGAGCGTAGGAAGCCTTCCTTGTCCGCGTCCAGAATGCACACCAGCCCGCATTCGGGAATGTCGAGGCCTTCGCGCAGCAGGTTGATGCCGACCAGCACGTCGTACACGCCCAGCCTGAGGTCGCGGATCAGCTCGATACGCTCCAGCGTCTCGACGTCGGAGTGCATGTAGCGGACTTTGACTCCCGCCTCGTGCATGAACTCGGTCAGGTCTTCCGCCATGCGCTTGGTCAGCGTGGTGACGAGCGTGCGGTAGCCCTTGGCGGCGGTCGCCTTGCACTCCTCGATACAGTCCTGGACCTGGTCTTCGACCGGGCGGATTTCGACCGGCGGGTCGATCAGCCCGGTGGGGCGGATGACCTGTTCGGCGAAGACGCCGCCGGTCTGTTCCAGCTCCCACCCGCCCGGCGTGGCGGAGACGGCGAAGGTCTGCGGGCGCATCGCGTCCCATTCGTTGAAGCGCAGCGGGCGATTGTCGATGCAGCTGGGCAGGCGGAAGCCGTATTCGGCCAGCGTAATCTTGCGTCGGTGGTCCCCGCGCGCCATCGCGCCGATCTGCGGCACGGTCTGGTGGCTCTCGTCGACGAACAGCAGCGCGTTTTCGGGCAGGTATTCGAACAGGGTCGGCGGCGGCTCGCCGGGCAGGCGGCCGGTGAGGAAGCGCGAATAGTTCTCGATCCCGTTGCAGCTGCCGGTCGCGGCGATCATCTCGAGGTCGAAATTGGTGCGTTGCTCCAGCCGCTGGTGTTCGAGCAGCTTGCCCTCCGCCTCCAGCTCCTTGAGCCGTTCGGCGAGCTCGAACTTGATGGCCTCAGTCGCCTGCTTCATCGTCGGCCCGGGGGTGACGTAGTGCGAGTTCGCATAGACGCGCACTTTTTCGAGCTTCCGGCCGGGCTTGCCGGTCAGCGGATCGAACTCGACGATTTCCTCGATGTCGTCGCCGAAGAAGCTGATGCGCCACGCCGTGTCTTCGTAGTGCGACGGGAAGATTTCGAGATTGTCGCCGCGCACGCGGAAATTGCCGCGCGCGAAGGCGTGGTCGTTGCGCTTGTACTGCAGCGCGACGAGCTTGCGGATCAGCTCGCGCTGGTCGACGCTCTCGCCGGTCTTGATGTCGAAGATCATCGCCGAATAGGTCTCGACCGAGCCGATACCGTAAAGGCAGCTGACCGAGGCGACGATGATCACGTCGTCCCGCTCCAGCAGCGCGCGGGTGGCCGAGTGGCGCATCCGGTCGATCGCCTCGTTCACCGAGCTTTCCTTCTCGATGTAGGTGTCGGACCGCGGCACGTAGGCTTCGGGCTGGTAGTAGTCGTAGTAGCTGACGAAATACTCGACCGCGTTGTTGGGGAAGAAGCTCTTGAACTCGCCATAGAGCTGCGCGGCGAGGATCTTGTTGGGCGCGAGGATCAGCGCAGGGCGCTGCAGTTCCTCGATCACCTTGGCCATGGTGAAGGTCTTGCCCGAGCCGGTCACCCCGAGGAGCACCTGCGTTTTCTCGCCGCCCTCGGCCTCACGCACCAGTTCCTCGATCGCGGTCGGCTGGTCGCCCGCGGGCTCGTATTCGCTGACAAGCTCGAAGCGCTTGCCCGGCATCGACTTTTCGGGGCGCGCGGGCTTGTGGGGCACGAATTCGCCGGTGGTGTCCGGCTCGTCGAGCCCGCGTCTGATGATGAGTTCGGCCATGGCGTTCATATTGGCGCATCGCACGCCCGTCGCAATGGCAGTTGTCGCGCTTGGCCCTGCTGCCTAGGGTGATGGCCTGACGGGTTACGGCCCACCAATGCTTCCCGGGAGACACACCATGCGCACCATTCTTGCCGCATCCGCCTGCCTGGCCCTGCTGGCCGCCTGCTCCGACGGCGCGAGCGATAATGCCGACAAGGCCGACGCCGATGGCAAACTCACCAGCGAGGAAATGGCCAGCGAAGTCGCTGCTGCCGGCGACGAGATCACCATGCGCCCCGGCCAGTGGGAAAACACGATCGAGTTCACCGAATTCGATATTCCCGGCGTGCCCGAGAAGATGAAAGACTTCATGACCAAGCAGATGGGCAGCGCGATGACGACCACATCCTGCCTGACGCAGGAGGAAGCGGACCGGCCCAACGCGGGCTTCTTCGGCGGTGAGAAGAACGACAACTGCACCTATGACAAGTTCGACCATGCAGGCGGCAACCTGACCCTGCGGATGACCTGCGCAACCGATGAGGGCGGCACGGCCAAAATCGCAATGGACGGCCAGTTCGGGGACGAGAGCTTCACGCTCACCATGGATAACCGGATCAGCGGCACGCGTGCAGGCGATGTCACCATGAAGGGCACTGTCACCGGCAAGCGGATCGGCGATTGCCCCACCTAGTCACCCGGCCCGCCCTCAGACCAACCTGACAGGCAAGCGATAAAGGCACCCCATGACCAAGCGCGTTGTATCCCGGGGCGGCATCGTCGCGCTCCTGACCCTGTCCTTCGCGCTGGGTCTGGGGGGCTGCGGGGAGTCGCTCTACGACAAGGACGAGGCTCCGCCCGAAAAGGTGGAGGGCGATGTCGTACTCCAGCCCGGCCTGTATCGCATGCAGGTGAGCATCGGCGGGGCGGGCGGCGCTGCCTCGGGCAGCCAGTTCGCCGACGACACGACGTGCCTGACACAGGCGGATGTCGCGGGTGGCTATCGCGAGATGCTGCTCGACATGCAGGGCCGCGATGCTTGTCGCTTCGATAGCTACGATCTGCAGGATGGTACGCTGAACGCGGTGATGACCTGCAAGGGCGACCAGTTCCAGCCCGAGACCGAGGCCCGGATCGAGGGCACGCTGAGCGAGACCGCGACCGACCTGAGGATGACCGTCGCCGGGTTCGAAGGCGGCAAGGGCGGCATCGACATGCGCGTGACGAGCGAGCGGATCGGTGAGTGCCCCGACGAGGGGAAGTAGGCGCGCGTACCACCCATGCGCCCCGCGCATAGGGCCGGTGTCGACCGGTTCGTGAAACTCTAAGCCTCTTGCCGCATTATGAAGGCATGCGAGGCTTTTTCAGGATAGCACAGGCCAGCGCTCAGCCAGCACCCAGCACCGGCGTGTACGGGTTCACCGCGCTCGCCGACAGCGAGTGGGCGCGCCGCATCGAACTTGCCAGCGAACCCGATCCCGACGGCTCTACCGGCCCGCGCCTGTGGCTGCTGCTGCGCGAGCTTGGCTACATGATCGAACCCGTGCGCCGCCTCTACCGCAGCCTGTTCAAACCGTTTCGCATGGCCAAAGCGCAGAACCCGCGGATGGTGATGGTGCTGCCCGGTTTCGGGACCAATCCGATCAAGATGCGCTATTTCGCGCGGCGGCTCGAAGACGCGGGCCATACGGTCAAGCGCTGGGGATGCGGCTATAACTGGGGCTTTTCCGAAGATCTGTTCAGCCAGCTGGAGAACCGCCTGCTCGACCTGCACCAGCGGGCGGGCGCGCCGGTGGTGCTGGTCGGCTGGAGCCTCGGCGGACTCTACGCGCGCGAACTGGCCAAGCGTCAGCCCGATGCGGTGGCGAAGGTGATTTCGATGGGCTCGCCCTTTTCGGGCAATCTGCGCGCGAACAACGTGTGGCGGATCTATCAGGCGGTGGCCGGCCACCGGATCGCCGATGTGAAGATCGCCGCGCAGCTTTCACGCAAACCCCCGGTCGAAACCGTGGCGCTGTGGAGCCCGCGCGACGGCGCGATCAGCCCGCGCTCGGCCGCCGGCTACCCGGGTGAGCGCGACCGGGCGGTTGCCCTCCGCTGCAGCCATATGGGCTTTTCCTATTCGCCCGAGGCGATCCGTGCGGTCGCCCGCGAGATAGACTGGGCCGACGAGGACTGACTAGCGGCAGAAGCTGCTGTCGCCCACTTCCAGATGCAGATGATCGGCATGTGCGGCGTTGTAATCGGGGCTGAGCACGGTGCCGAAGCGCTTGCATGCGCTCTCGCGAACCACTCGTAGAAACTGGCGCTCGTCCGAGCTGCCGCCCTTCCAGTCTCCGATCACCGAAATGCGCCGCCCGTCTTCGAGCACGAAGGCAGCGACGTCGATCGCCTCCGCCCGCGCGTGGGCGGAGCGTCTGCTGGTGCCCGCGACGTTGCGGCACGAATAGCTGCCCATCGTCTCGATCCGGGCGAGCGGGCTGCCGAGATAGGCACGCGCCGCGCGATCGACACCGTAGCGGACCCAGCCTGCGAAGGTGCTCGCGGTCTGGCAGGTGACCGGCCCAATATTGGCGATTCCAAAGCGGCCCGCATCGCCCCGCAGATCGCTCAGCGAGACGGTGTCGATCCGGGTGCAGCCGGGCGCGTCGTAGGCGTTGGGCAGGGGCGAGAAACTCGCGCCAGAGGCACCCAGTTTGGCGAGACATTGCTGGCCGATGAGGCTCGGCGCGACCGCGCCGGTCTGCGGGGCGCTGGTCGGGGTGCGCGGTCCCGGTCGATCGGCGCGACCGCCACCACCGGGCAGCAGCTGGCAGCCGGAAAGGCCGATCGCGATGCAGGCCACAAGAAGGAATCTCGACAGGTGCATGACGGCGCGATCATGGCTGGAGCTTGGTTAACACCAGCCTAAGATCGGGGCATTGGAAACATTCGCGGGGGCCGCCCATTGCCAAGGTGACGCAGCCAGAAAGAGGAATGCATGCAACGCTTTACCGACCGCACCGTGATCGTGACCGGATCCTCCAAAGGGATCGGCGCAGCCATCGCCCGCCGCTTTGCGCAGGAGGGTGCCAATGTGGTGCTCAACAGCCGCAGCCGCGACGATCTGGAGAGCGTGGCGAGCGATCTGGACGAGGCCCGCACGCTGCTGGTGGAGGGGGACGTGTCAGACGCCGCCTTCGCGAAGGAACTGGTTGCGCGCACTGTCGAGCGGTTTGGCGGGCTCGATTGCCTGGTGAACAATGCGGGCACCGCAACGGCAGGCCCGCTTGCCGAGGCGAGCGACGAGGATATCGACACAGTGATCGATATCAACGTGAAGGGCGTCCTGTACCTGTGCCGCGCCGCGATCCCGCATCTCGGCAATAGCGACGCGCCCGGCGGCGGCTCGATCGTCAACACCTCCAGCGTGTCTGGCACCGGCGGCGACTGGACCATGCCGATCTACAACGCGAGCAAGGGTGCCGTGACGAACCTGACGCGCGGCCTCGCCTTGCAACTCGGTGCGCAAGGCATCCGCGTCAACGCGGTGTGCCCGTCGCTGACGAAAACCGAGATGAGCGAGGGCATCCGTGATAAGGACGAGCTGTTGGACGCCTTCCTGCGCCGCATCCCGCTGGGCCGGGCGGGCGAACCGGAAGACGTTGCAGCGGTTGTCGCCTTCCTCGCCAGCGAGGATGCGCGCCACGTCACCGGTGTGAACTTGCCCGTGGATGGCGGGGTCAGCGCGTCCAACGGCCAGCCCAATTTCCAGGCGTTTCAGTCGTAGCGGAAGAAGCTGAGGATCAGCACGTCGAGATCGCGGCTGGGCTCGAAATTGGTCTTCTTCACCTCGAACCGGGTCGGGCTGATTTTCGTCACTCCGCCCATGCAGAAGCTGACCAGATTGTCGGGCGATCCCTTGTCTACCACCAGGCGGAAATCGCGGATCGGCCCGCTCCAGTTGGCGCCCGAGGAGAGGACGTAGCTTAGCCAGGTCTCGCCCATGTAGGTCTGCTGCGCCTCATCGCCGCTGGGATTGGCAACCCGCTTGTCCACCCCGGCAAGGATGCTGTCGTCGAGGCAGTATTTCGTGCGGTACTCGGTCAGGATGCTGTCGGAATCGTCGCTACGATATTGCGGATAGAGCGCGCTTCCGGCGCTCCCGCCGACCAGCGGCACATATTCGTGACGCACCGCGACCTTGCTGTTCGGTTCGAACGTCTGTTCGCGCACGAAGTAGGTGACCAGATCCCACGCGGGGACTGCCTGCTCGCCGAACAGCGGATCGCGCACCGCCCATCCCTCGGCCAGCAGCGGGGCAAGCTCTGCCTCCGAAAGCCCCGCAAAGGGGTTGAGCTCGTCGGCGAGCGCCCATGCCGCGGGCCATCCGCGGCTGGCGATCAGATCGCTGACGTCGCGCGTGCCGATCATTGCGCGGTCGATCTGCCGGAGGCGAACGGGGCGACCATCGACATGGGTAGAGAAGTCGAAGCCGGACCAGTTTTCGGTGTTGTCGTAATAGACATCGCGCGCGACCAGGCCGCGTGGTTGCGCCGGCATGGGGAAGGCGATCGTGGTGGTGACGTACTCGTCGGTCGGGTTCTCGAACACGTAGTCGACCGTCACCAGCTCTGCGGAGAGATAGAGGTCTTCCTTGAGCAGGCGCAGCGCGCTCGACGGCTTGAGGACGATCCCGCCGAGGCCGATTTCGGCTTCGGAATCATTCGCGGCGATCGGGCTGGCGAGCAGCAGACCCACCGCCGCCAGCAGCGCTGCGCGCGGCATCACACGTGCAATCATGTTCGACGAACTCCCCCGGCTGTGCGGCCCTGCGCGAATATAGCATGCCGGCGCAACCCGTGGCGAGCGGTCAGGAATCGGGCGCGTCGCCCTGTTCCCATAACTCGATCTTCACCCCGTCCGGGTCGAGCAGCCAGGCGAACTTGCCATAGCCTTCATCGACCTGGCCGAAGATCTCGACGCCCTTGGCCTTCAACTGCTCGACCATCGCGTCGCAATCATCGACCCTGAGGTTGATCATGAAGCCGCCCTTGCCGGGTTCGATATACTTGTCGTCCGCGAAGTGGCTGATCAGCGAGTAGGGCGCTGCGTGCGGCTCGTCCGACCATGGGATCTGCGGGCCGTAATCGCCGGTCAGGCCGAGAATCTCCTCGTACCACCGCTGCGTCGCAGCGGGATCTTTCACGACGTAGAATACGCCGCCCAGGCCGGTCACTCTCGCCATCTCGTCATCCTCTCCCTGCGCGACCTTTCGCTATTCTACCGCACCTCTGGCCGTGCGCCTAACGGGCATCTTGACTCGAATCATTTAGGCATTTAGCTAAATACCTATGAACAAGGTCTTCGACGCCCTTTCGCACCCCATCCGGCGGGAAGTGCTCGAACTGCTCAAGTCGGGCGGGATGACCGCGGGCGATCTCGCTGATCGCTTCCCCGTATCCAAGCCGACCATGTCCGGCCACTTCGCGAAGCTGAAGGAAGCCGGGCTGATCCAGGGAGAAAACCGACGGGGATCGGTGGTCTACACGATCAACATGTCCACGCTCGAAGAGGCGCTGCACGGGTTCATGGGACGGGTCGGGATCGGCTCCGCACCGGACGCCGTGTCGCAGCGCGACGGTCTGAATGGAAAGGAAAGCACATGAAGGTACGATCGCTGTTGCTGGTCAATCTGCTGCTCGTCGCGCTGATGGCAGGGTTTGCCTTCTGGGTTGCGGGCATCGCGCCCGTGGGGATGGAATTGCCGACCCACTGGAACGCTGCCGGCGAAGTGGACCAGACGATGTCTCCGCTGCCCGCGCTGCTGATGCCTGCCGGTGTCTCCCTGTTCGTCGCGCTGGTCTTCGCGGTCACTCCGATGCTGGAGCCGCTGCAGGACAAGCTCGACAAATCCGCCCCGCTGCTGCGCGCGGTATGGATCGGGATCATGGCGCTGTTCGTCGCCCTGCAGGGCATCATCGCGGCGCCGGTCTTCGGATATTCGCCCGGTGCCGGGGCAATCATGCTGCTGGTCGGTCTGCTGTTCGTGGTGATCGGCAACACACTGCCCAAGTCGCGCCCGGGCTTCTTCGTCGGGATCCGGACGCCGTGGACGATCACCGATGAGGACAACTGGGTCGCCACCCATCGTCTGGGCGGCAAGCTGTTCATGCTGGCGGGCGGCGCGCTCGTGATCGCGGCGCTGCTGGATGTGTCTGCCGGGCTGCGTCTGGCAGTGATGCTCGGCGGGACGCTGCTCGCCGCGCTGGTGCCGGTCATCTACAGCTGGTGGTTCTGGCGCACACACAGCCACACCGGGAAGGAGGCGTAAGATGCGCAAAGCTACCACACTCGCGACCGCGCTGATGCTCTCGGCAATGGCTTCTCCTTTGTCCGCGCAGGAGGCGATCACCACCACCCATGCCGGTTTGCAGGGCGACCTTGCTGGCACGCTGGAGGGCACGCTCGCGCAAGGGACTCCCGCAGTGCTGATCGTACCCGGCTCCGGCCCGACCGACCGCGACGGAAACAGTCCGCTGGGCATCGCGGCGCAGAGCTACAAGCTGCTCGCAGAGGCGCTGGCGCAGCGGGGCATTGCCTCGGTCCGGATCGACAAGCGCGGGATGTTCGGCAGCGCGGCCGCGGTGCCCGATCCCAACGATGTGACCGTGGACGACTATGTCGCCGACATAGAAAGCTGGGCGGATAGGATCTCCCAAGCAAGCGGCGGGCAGTGCGTCTGGCTGCTCGGCCATAGCGAGGGCGGGTTGATGACGATGGCGGCAGCGGCGAAAGACCCTTCGCGCTATTGCGGGCTGCTGCTGGTGGCGAGCGTGGCGCGCAACCTGGGCGATGTCCTCAGGGCGCAGCTCGCCGCCAATCCCGCAAATGCTCCGCTACTGCCCGAGATCGATGCGATCATCGCTAAGCTCAAGGCGGGCGATAGCGTTCCGGCTGCCGGGATGCATCCCGCACTCGTGCCGCTGTTCGCCCCGCAGGTGCAGGGCTTCCTCGGCAGCGTGTTCCGGCAGGAGCCTGCCGAGGTGATCGCGGCGCACGATCTGCCGGTGCTGATCCTCAACGGCAGCGCGGACCTGCAGACGCCCGCCGCCGACGCGCGGGCGCTGGCGAACGTGCGGCCCGATGCAACGCTGGTGATCCTCGAGCGCGCGAACCACGTCCTCAAGCAGGTGCCGGACGACACCAGCGCGGCCAACCTTGCTACCTATGCCGACCCCGACCTGCCGCTCGCGCCCGGAGTGGTGGACGCGATCGTCGAGGTCGTGACCGGGAGCGACGCCAGCTAGGCTGCCTCGGCCTCACCCTCGACCGCGTAGTGGCCCAGATCCTCTTCCTTCGTGGCGAGGCTGACGAGCACGACCGCGATGGTCGAGGCGATGAAGCCGGGGATGATCTCGTACACACCCGGGCCGCCCAGAAACTCGCTGTTCCAGCCCTGTGCGATCCAGAAGCCGACCGTGCCCGCGCCGACCACCAGCCCGGCGAGCGCGCCGGACCCGGTCATCCGCGGCCAGACCAGCGCGAGCAGGATCAGCGGACCGAAGGCGGCACCGAAGCCCGCCCAGGCATTGGCGACCAGGCCCAGCACCTCGCTCTCCGGATCGCTCGCGACCCAGATCGCGGCCAGCGCCACGATCAGCACGCTGACGCGGCCCACATTGACCGCCTCGCGCTCGCTCGCGTCGCGGCGCAGGAACAGGCGGTAGAAATCCTCGGTCAGCGAGCTGGAGGAGACCAGCAGCTGCGAGGAGATCGTGCTCATGATCGCGGCCAGCAGGGCGGCGAGCAGGAAGCCGGTCACCAGCGGGTGGAACAGCAGGTCTGCCAGCACCACGAAGATCGTCTCCGGATCGTCGACCACGATCCCGTTGCGGTCCGCATAGGCGCGTCCGGCAAGACCGATGCCGAGCGAGCCGAGCAGGCACACGAACATCCAGATCAGCCCGATATTGCGCGCCGTCGCCACCTCCGGGATCGAGCGGATCGCCATGAAGCGCACGATGATGTGCGGCTGCCCGAAATAGCCCAGGCCCCAGGTCACCGCGCTGAGCCAGCCGATGGCGGTCAGCCCCTGCGTCAGGCTGAGGAAGCCGGGCTGGATGTCGGTCAGGCTGTCGCCCGCGCTCCCGCCGGGGCCGAACATCACCACCAGCGGCATCACCACCAGCGCCAGCAGCATGATCACCCCCTGCACGAAGTCCGTCAGGCTGACCGCGAGGAACCCGCCGACCATCGTGTAGGCCAGCACCACGCCCGCGGTGATCCACACGCCCATCATGTAGTCGCTCAGCCCGGTATCGGGCAGCAGCGCGGGGAAGGCGGTTTCGAACAGCTTGCCGCCGCCGACCAGGCCTGCGGCGGAGTACACCATGAAGAACACCACGATCACGATCGCGGAGACCACCCGCAGCGCCACCGCGCGGCTGGGGAAGCGGTTGGCCATGAACTCCGGAATGGTTAGCGCATTGCCCAGCCGTTCGGTCTGTTCGCGCAGTCTCGGCGCGACGATCGTCCAGTTGAGCACCGCGCCCAGGAACAGGCCGATGCCGATCCACGCCTCGACCAGGCCGGCGGCGTAGAGCGCGCCGGGCAGGCCCAGCAGCAGCCAGCCCGACATGTCCGACGCGCCGGCGGAGAGCGCCGCCACCCCGGGCGAAAGCCCGCGTCCGGCGAGCAGATACCCTTCCGAGGTATCGGTCGATTTCTTCCAAGCAAATAGCCCGATGCCCAGCATGAGGGCGAAATAGGCTGCGAGTGAGATGAGTACGCCTGTCTGCATGGGCGCATTGCCTAACGACTCCTGAACGGTTTGACCACAGGGAGCCGGAAAGTGCCCCGCGCAGGGCAGGCGGAGCGGGCGCAGAGCGGCATTTCCGCGGTGGCCTGACACACCTGACACACAGTCCAGGGGTTCAAATCCACTCGATCGAACGGCGCGGACTTATCGACCCCGTCGATCAGCGGCGTGACGGGGGCGCGGCGTGGTGACGGACGGTGCGAAAGAGCAGCGTGGAGTGTAGCGCGGCGCGGGGGAGTAGGAAAATCATCGGGTTGTCCGGCGACTCCGCTGCGCTAAGACGGGCGGGCAGGAGGGGCGAACTGACATGAGACTGATTGATGCTCTCGCTCGAGCTCGGACAGAAGAAGACGTAAAGGACGCCTACATCAAGGCGCTTGGTCTCAAGTCCTATTTCAAAGGCTTGGTGGACATTCAGACAGAAGAGGTCTGGTTCGAGGCCAAAGATGCGCCAGCGCCGACCATCATAATGTTCGCGCAGCTCTTCTTCTACGTTCGCGCGGCGAAGAAGCGGGGTGAGGCAATTCCTGCTTTCTTGGCGGTGATTGACCGTGAGAAGGCGGCGTTGATGCAGACTGAGAAGGCGATTGCGCTTCTCGATGACAAAACCATCGAGTGGCCTAAGTCAGGGTCGGGGGCGGACAAAAAATTGGCGGCGCAGATCGCCCCATATGTCCAAGCACATATTGTCGAGTATGAGATCGAGCATGACGAGGCCGCTTTTGTCTCCGCTGTCAAAGACGCCATCCGCGACAGACGAATAATCCGTACACCGATTACGCCGGACAACTTGCGACAAGTTTTTGACCGCTGGGTTGATATGGTCGGGAGCGAGTTGGGCGTTCAAAATCAAGCCGATTACGCGGTTCTTTTCTTCGCCGACATCATGCACGACGGGACCAGTGAAAAGATGGCGAACCTACCAGCGCGGATGCTGATGACCGCCGCAGGCCCAACATTCTTGCTCGATGGTCAAGTTTACGAACTTGCGAGCAAGCGGGGTTACCAGAACTTCTGGGCGATTTATCACCGTCCGCCGGAGAGGCAGCATCGGCATTACCTGCTGGAGCGGCGCGATAGCTTGCTCCCGCTCGACGAGCAGAAATTCAAGGGTGCGTATTATACTCCACTGCATATCGTCGACAAAGCTTATGATCATCTGAAAGCCACTCTCGGAGCAAAATGGCAGGAGCGCTATATCGTTTGGGATATGTGTGCAGGGGTGGGTAATTTGGAAGCCAAGCATTCCAATCTACGAAATGTCTATATGTCAACTCTTGACGAGGCTGATGTCAAGATAATGAAATCAAATCCAGCATTTGCCGGCGCAGAGATTTTTCAGTATGACTACCTCAACGACGACATCAGCGATTTCGGCGAGATTGATTACAAGCTTAGCAATAAAATGCCCTGCGCGCTGCAAGAGGCAATTGCTAATGCAAGAGTGGGCAAGAAGGGCGCTAAGCCAATTCTTGTTTTGATCAATCCCCCTTACGCTGAGGCTATGAACGTCGGCAATACAAAGGAAAAGGGCAGGCGGGCCGAGCTCAAGAAGGGAGTCGCCAAAACAAAAATAAGTCATCAGATGGATGGTTTTGGCTATGCTAAAAGGGAGCTTTTTGCCCAATTCCTCTATAGGATCGGGCAGGAAGTGCCGAGGGCAACTCTGGCGATGTTTAGTACCCTAAAATACGTAAATGCACCGAACTTTGAGAAGTTTAGGGAGGAATGGAATGCTGAATACCTTGACGGGTTCGTAGTTCATAACAAAGCATTCGATAGCCTAAAAGGTAATTTCCCGATTGGCTTTCTCATCTGGAGTTTGGCGAAGCCGCATCCTCCCGCGCACATCAATACGCTTGCCCTTGATCGTAGCGGTCAGCCGGTTGGCGAAAAACGATTTTACCGAACAAATCTCAGACCGCCTCTAGCTGAATGGATCGTTCGTCCACGCTCCAACTCGGTTGACGCGGTGCCTTTGAAAAACGCGCTCACACCATCTTCAAGTACGAAGGATGTTCGGGGCAGGAAATGGGCCGATGGCGCAATCGGCAGCATGATTGTATTTGGTAACGACCTACAGCATGCAGCCACCACTGGTCTCTTATCCTCGGGCTATGGAAACGCTGGGGCGTTCTTCGTCACCGAAGAAAACCTTTGGAAGGCCGCGATAGTTTTCGCGGTGCGGCGGCTGATCAAGCCAACGTGGCTTAATGACCGCGATCAATTCCTCCAGCCCTCCAAGCCGCTTAGCGACGAGTTTAAGTCCGACTGCCTTGTTTGGATGCTCTTTAATGGCGGCAATCTCTCCGCGGGTGTCGACGGTCTTGAATGGAATGGTCGCGAGTGGTCGCTGACGAACCATTTCATTCCCTTTACGGAGGCTGAAGTGGGCGCCAAGGGGCGCTTCGAGTCGGATTTTATGGCTCGCTACATCGCAGACATTGATTTGTCGCCGCAGGCAGAGGCAGTCATGGATGAAGGCCGGAAGTTGTGGGCGCTTTTCCACGAGACGCAGTTCCCGCGCAAAATCAGGGATGAGTTCAAGCTCAACCGTCCCGATGCGGGCTGGTATCAAGTCCGTCGTGCGCTGGAAGCCAACAGCGAGGCTGAGCTGACCGATTTCGAACCTTTCCGAGCAGCCTATTTGCGCCTGTCCGACAAGCTAAGGCCGATGGTGTTCGAACTAGGATTCCTGCCAGAGTAGCCAAACCCATTTTTGCCGTGGAGCAGGGTGCTGGGCGTCCTCCAAAGCAAGGAAGATAGCTGGACCCCGGATCAAGTCCGGGGTGACGAATACTAATGGGTTCAGGCGGAGGCCGAAGCCTCCGCCTGAGACGGCTTACGCGTCCATCTTGCGCTTGTGGCGCTTGCGCTCGTGGGGGTCGAGGTGGCGTTTGCGCAGGCGGATGTTCTGCGGGGTGACTTCGACCATCTCGTCGTCGTCGATATAGGCGATCGCCTGTTCCAGCGTCATCACGCGCGGCGGGGTGAGGCGAATCGCGTCGTCCTTGCCGGTCGAGCGGAAGTTGGTCAGCTGCTTCGACTTCATCGGGTTGACTTCGAGATCGTCGGGCTTGGCGTTCTCGCCGATGATCATGCCCTCGTAGATCTTCGCGCCGCCGCCGATGAACAGCTCGCCGCGGTCCTCCAGCGCGTTCAATGCGTAGGGCACCGCCTCGCCCGGCACCATCGAGATCAGCACGCCGTTCTGGCGGCCTTCGATCGGGCCCTTGTACGCGTCGTACTTCTCGAACAGGCGGTTCATGATCCCCGTGCCGCGCGTGTCGGACAGGAATTCGCCGTGGTAGCCGATCAGGCCGCGGCTGGGGGCGGAGAAGGTGATGCGGGTCTTGCCCTGGCCCGACGGGCGCATCTCGGTCAGCTCGGCCTTGCGGCGCTGCATCTTCTCGACGACCGTGCCGGAGAATTCGTCGTCCACGTCGATCACGACGGTTTCGTACGGCTCCATCCGCTGGCCGTTCTCTTCCTTGAACAGCACGCGCGGGCGCGAGATGCCGAGTTCGAAGCCTTCGCGGCGCATCGTCTCGATCAGCACGCCCAGCTGCAATTCGCCGCGGCCCGCGACTTCGAAGCTGTCCTTGTCGTCGGCTTCGGTCACGCGGATGGCGACGTTGGTTTCCGCTTCGCGCATCAGGCGGTCGCGGATCATGCGGCTGGTCACCTTGTCGCCCTCGCGCCCTGCGAGCGGGCTGTCGTTGACGGCGAAGCGCATCGCGAGCGTGGGCGGGTCGATCGGCTGCGCGGCGATCGGTTCCTTCACGCTCGGGTCGGCGATGGTGTTGGCGACGGTGGCTTTTTCCAGGCCGGCCATCGCGATGATGTCACCCGCCTGCGCGCTGTCGACCGGGACGCGCTCGAGCCCGTCGAAGCTCATCAGCTTGGTCGCGCGGCCGACTTCGATCACCTTGCCGTCACGGTCGAGCGCGTGGATCGGGTCGTTGACCTTGATCTTGCCCTGCTGGACGCGGCCGGTGAGCACGCGGCCCATGAAGTTGTCACGGTCGAGCAGGGTGGCGAGGAAGGCGAAGGGGCCGTCGGTGTCGAGGCCGGGGGGCGGCACGTGGTCGACGATCAGCTTGAACAGCGGCTGGAGATCGCCTTCGCGCGCGGTCTCGTCCTCGCTGGCATAGCCGTCGCGGCCCGAGGCCCACAGGCTGGGGAAGTCGAGCTGTTCGTCGTTCGCGTCGAGCGAGGCGAACAGGTCGAACACTTCGTCGAGCACTTCCTGCGGGCGCGCGTCGGAGCGGTCGATCTTGTTGACCACCACGATCGGCTTGAGGCCCAGCGCGAGCGCCTTGCCGGTGACGAACTTGGTCTGCGGCATCGGGCCCTCGGCGGAATCGACCAGCAGGATGACGCCGTCGACCATGGAGAGGATCCGCTCCACCTCGCCGCCGAAGTCGGCGTGGCCCGGGGTATCGACGATGTTGATCCGCGTGGTCTCGTCGCCGTGCTGCCATTCGACGCTGGTGCACTTGGCGAGGATGGTGATCCCGCGTTCCTTTTCGAGATCGCCGGAATCCATCGCGCGCTCGTCGACGCGCTGGTTTTCGCGGAAGGTGCCGGACTGGCGGAACAGCTGGTCGACCAGCGTGGTCTTGCCGTGGTCGACGTGGGCGATGATTGCGATATTGCGCAGGGACATGGAAGAGGTTCGCTTTCGGGGAGGAAGACGCGCGCGGGGCGCTGTTGCGCCGCGCCCTTAGCCGCCTTGGTGCAATGCAGCAAGTGATGCGAGGCTCTCGCGCACTCAAAGCGGCATGCGAAGGGCCGATGCCAGCGCATAACCGGGCGAATCGCGCAAGTTGTCGCAGCGGCGGCGAATCGCGCCTGGTAGAAAGGCGCGGGCGACCTGTTCCATTACGCTACGGCAAGCGCGACCGGCGGCGTATCCCTGTGCCGTTTGGGCAACACTTGCGCGCGAGCCCTTCGGATTCCGCGCTTTTCGCAGTTGAGTGAGGGTATTTCGCAGTTTACTGAATTTCACCAAGCGCAAATCATGCGCACCGAAACCACATGAGAGAGGAAGCACTCGATGGCTCATTCGTCCTCCGGCATCGCCGGATTTTCCCGCCACGCCCTGTTTGCCGGTGTTGCCGCGCTCGCGCTGCCGGTCGCAGCCCATGCGCAGGACAACGCGCCTGCCGGCCAGTCCGACAACGGCGAGGATGTCGAGACCGCGGCAGAGCTGGAACAGGCGCTGGGTGGCAACACCATCGTCGTCACCGCGACCAAGCGCGAACAGACCCTTCAGGAAGCGCCTGTTTCGGTCAGCGTGACCACCGGCGAAACGCTTGAGCGTGCGGAAATCCGCGACCTTATCGACGTGCAGACGGTTACCCCGTCGCTGCGCGTGAGCCAGCTGCAGAACTCGTCGACCACCACCTTCATCATCCGCGGCTTCGGCAACGGCGACAACAATTTCGGCGTCGAGCCGTCGGTCGGCGTGTTCATCGACGGCGTGTTCCGTTCGCGCTCTGCCGGCGCGATCGGCGACCTTGCCAATGTGAGCCGCATCGAAGTGCTGCGCGGTCCGCAATCGACCCTGTTCGGCAAGAACGCGAGCGCGGGCGTCGTCTCGGTCATCACGCGTGAGCCGCAGTTCGACTTCGGCGGTTCGGTCAGCGCGACCTACGGCAATTTCAACCAGATCGTGCTGAAGGGCGACATTACCGGTCCGCTGACCGACGATCTGGCCTTCGCGGTTTCGGGCGGGCTCAACAAGCGCGACGGCTATGCCGAAGTGATCGGCTTCGACGAGAAGCTGAACGATCGCAACCGCTGGAACGCGCGTGCAGACCTGCTGTTCGACAATGGCGGCCCGCTGCGCATGCGTGCGATCGGCGACTATTCCAAGATCGACGAGATCTGCTGCCAGGTGAACAACCTTGTTGCCGGCCCGACCACGCCGCTGGTGTTCGCCGCAGGTGGCAACATCATCACCAATGATTTCTTCGGCGATACCGCGGCGCTCAACATCCTGCCGACCAACGAAGTCGAAAGCTACGGTCTTTCGTGGCAGGCCGACCTCGATCTGGATACGATCGGGATCACCGCGATCACCGCGTATCGTGTGCTCGACAACTTCTTCAACCAGGATGTCGATTTCACCGGGCTCGACTTCATCCGCGAGTTCCGCGACCAGAAGGCCAAGACCTTCACGCAGGAAGTGCGGGTGGCCTCGGACTTCGACGGACCGTTCAACTTCCTGCTGGGCGGCTTCTACTACAACGACGACGTGACGCAGCAGAGCAGCATCATCAATGGCGAAGACGGGCGTCTGTTCTTCGATCTGCTGGCAGGTGGCGGCAGGCCGGGCACGCTCGCAGCGGTCGAGACCCAGCTGGGTCTGCCGGTGGGGTCAAGCTTCGCTGCCGGGCCGAGCACGCTGGAAAGCTATGCGATGCAGAACGAGAGCTGGTCGGTCTTCGGCACGCTCGACTTCACCATGCTCGACGATCGCCTGACGTTGACCGCCGGGTTCAACTACACCGACGACCGGAAGGACTTCCAGCTTTCGCAGCGCTCGCTCGATCCGCTGGCGAACGTCAACTTGGCGGATGCCTATATCGTCGGCGCCCTGGCCAATGCGGCCGGGATCGACGCGACCGACCCGGCCCAGTTCAATGCCTTCGTCGGCACCCCTCTGGGGCAGGCCGTGTTCGGCCAGGTGTCGCAGCTGGCGGTGACGCCGTGCCCGTCCGGCGTGTCCAACCCGGCGGTGTGTAACCCGCTGCTGGGCCTTGCCGCGCTGCAGTTCCTGCCGCCGTTCCTCGGTGTTCCCAACGCGGTCGAGCCGGGCAAGACCCATGACGACAAGTTCACCTACACCCTGCGTGCCTCGTTCGAGATCACGCCGGAGCTGAACACCTACGTGACCTACGCGACCGGCTTCAAGGCAAGCTCGATCAACCTGTCGCGTGATAGCCGGCCGGTGTTCGGTGACTACATTCCCGCCACGCTTCCTGCGGGTGTGCCGGGCGTGGTGGGTGGCAGCCGCTTCCTGTCGCCGTCTTCGCCGATCCGCGATGCGGGCCTGCCGATCACCAACCTGACGGTCGGCACGCGCTTTGCGGGGCCGGAAAATGCCGAAGTGTACGAAATCGGCCTGAAGGGGAACTACCCGGGCATCTCGTTCAACCTCGCGCTGTTCGACCAGACGCTCAAGGGCTTCCAGTCGAACCTGTTCACCGGCACCGGGTTCGCGCTGTCCAACGCCGAACAGCAGTCGACCCGCGGGTTCGAGTTCGACACGGTCATCACTCCGGCAGATCCGCTGGCGATCACCTTCGCGATGACCTATCTCGACGCAACCTACGACAGCTTTGCAAACTCACCGGTTGGCGACCTGACCGGTATGCGGCCGGGTGGCATCCCAGAGTTCGCGATCTCGACCTCGGCGACGTACACCCACGACTTCGGCTACAGCGGCAACCAGCTGATCGCCCGCGTGGACTACAGCCACGAAAGCAACGTGTTCGTGAACAACGGCCTTACGACGGTGCGCGACAACAACTTCCGCCGCGAAGTGAACCTGGTCAACGCATCGCTCACGCTGGCGCTGGCCAACGGGATCGAGGTTTCGGGCTATGTCCGCAACCTGACCAACGACCGCTACATCCTGACGGTCTTCCCCAGCGTTGCGCAGTCTGGCTCGGTCTCGGGCTACCCCAGCGCGCCGCGCACTTATGGCGGCACCGTGCGCTTCAAGTTCTAAGCCTCTCGCAAGAGAATTGGACACCAGGAGAAGAGGCCCCCGTTGCGGGGCCTCTTTTTTTGCGTCGAGATGCATGGAAGCAGCGATGCTGGGTCTTGCGGCAGCGTTGCGGCCATGCGCAATATCGCCGGGTAACGCACGGGCGGGTAGAGGCACGCCCAATGGCTTGGGGGACCAATGATGCAGTGGATGATTCTGCCGTTTAAGCGGTATTTCGATTTTCAGGGCCGTTCGCGCAGGCTCGAATTCTGGATGTTCGCCCTGCTCAACATGCTCGTTTCGCTGGTGCTCGCGATCGCGGTGCTGGGGACGGGATCGACCATGCAGCAGCTCGAAGCTTCGGACCCGAACGACCCGGCGTCGGCCTATTCGCTGATCTTCGGCGGGGTCGGCATGCTGTTCCTGCTGTGGGGGCTGGTCATCCTGATCCCCAGCATCGCGGTATCGGTGCGCCGCCTGCACGATCGCGACATGACCGGCTGGTGGTATCTCGGCTTCATCATTCTCGGCTTCATCCCGTTGATCGGGCTGCTGGCGAGCATCGCCTTCATCGTCATCATGGCGCTGCCGGGAACGCCGGGGCCGAACAGGTTCGGGCCCAGTCCCAAGGAGCAGGTGACCGCCGCGACCTTCGAATAGGCAGCGGGCGGGCTCAGATCCGCCGCAGCGAACCGCCCGACACGTCCCACACGGCGGCGTCGGGCAGGATCGGGTCGAACGGCGTCCGCTCGGTCCCGGTCATCCACACCTGCTCGCCATTGGCGGCGAGGCGCGCGAACAGCGCCTCGCGCCGCTGCGGGTCGAGATGCGCGGCGACCTCGTCCAGCAGCAACAGCCCTGCGCGCCCCCGTGTCGCCAGCGCGCCGTGCGCCAGCGTGATCGCGATCAGCATCGCCTTCTGTTCGCCGGTCGAGGCGCGGGCGGCGGGTACGCCCTTGTCGGCCAGCGTCACCGCCAGTTCCGCGCGATGCGGGCCGATCAGCGTGCGGCCTGCGCGGCGTTCCGTCCGACGATTGCCGCGCAGAGCCTCGGCCAGCGCGGCGCGCTCCTCCGGCCCGGTCGGCTCGATCGCCAGCAGCGGGCGGGGGAAGAGCGCATCGGCCTGCGCCTCCAGCTCGCGGTTCAACTCCTCGACCAGCGCGCGGCGATTGGCGGCAATCGCTGCGCCATGCTCCGCCAGCTGCGCCTCAAGCGCATCGAGCCATTGCGGATCGGGCGGCGCATCGTCCGAGAGCAGGCGATTGCGGTTGCGCAGCGCGGTTTCGTAGCGATTGGAGAGCGCGGCGTGGCCCGGCGCGGTCGCCAGCGCCAGCCGGTCGAGATAGCGCCGCCGCGCGCCCGCGCTGTCGGTAAACAACCCGTCCATCGCCGGGGTCAACCAGCGGACCGAGAGCCATTCGGACAGGCCCAGCGCGCTGCGCTCCGCCCCGTTGACACGCACCCGGCGACGATTGGGTTGTGCCGCATCGACCACGGTGCCCAGCTGGACCGGCTCCGCGCCGTCGGCAGGCTGCAGCCGTGCCGCGACGGTAAATCCGCCCGGCCCGTCGATCCGCGCCATCTCGGGCAGCTTCGCCCGCCGCAACCCGCGCCCCGGGGCGAGCAGGGAGAGCGCTTCGAGCACGTTGGTCTTGCCCGCACCATTCGCGCCCACGAGCAGATTGAACCGCGCGGTGTCCTCCAGCGCGGTCTGCCGATGGTTGCGAAAATCGAGGATCGAGATGCGGTCGAGCGCCATGGGGGCCTTTGAGAACGGGGCCTAGCGCGGCGCGGGGATGCAGGCCAGCGGAATGCGTGAAAAGCCCGCCTCCAAGAGTTGGGAAAAATCCCCAAGCTTTCGGAAAGGTGAACGAGTGGTTGTCGCTTCGCTCACCTCTAACCCGCGCATTTCCGCCATTTCTTGAACTTGGCACGGCTCCTGCAAAGTAGTCGATATCCGGCGGGATGGTCCCCCGGAAACACGAAAGGAACCACTCACATGACCACCACCGACCTCCGCAGCCGCATGTTCGCAGCCGTTATGGCGCTGGGTATCTCCGCCGTTTTCTTCGCCACCGCGATCGTCCCCGCCAGCCCCACCGGCCTGGTCATCGTCTGAACCATCATCGCCTGACCTACCTCACAAACCGCTTTTCAAAGGACACACTCACCATGCAATCCATCGCTCGCAACACCTTCGCCGCCGTCTTCGCAGTCGGCATCTCGGCCATGTTCTTCGCCACCGCGATCATCCCTGCCAGCCCGACCGGCCTGGTCATCGCCTGAGCCACCCCACCACAGATTCTTCACTGGAGACCGACACCATGCAATCGCTTACCCGCAACCTGCTCGCCGCCGCCGGGGCACTCGCCTTCACCGGCCTCGCCTTCGCCTTCGCCATCGTGCCCGTGATGGTCGATACTGCCGGGATGGTCGCATGAGCCAGCTCGACACCGACCGCCACGCATCGCGGCCCGCCCGCGAGTTCCGCCTCGACAAGCAGCGCGGCTCGATCGCCGGGGTCTGCGCAGGGATCGCCAACTATTTCGGTTGGGATGTCACCATGGTCCGCCTCGCCTTCGTGCTGACGACCATCTTCCTGACCGGCGCCCCGCTGATCGCCTATCTCATCCTGTGGGCGATCGCCGACTGACCCGGCCGGAGGCCCACTCCGGCCACAACTCCCGGTCGGGGGCGAGTGGATCGCCCCCGCACCAAGCCTTCTTCACATTGCCGAAATGCCGCCATCCAGCCGCAGCTCCGCCGCAGTCATGAAACTGCTCTCGTCACTGGCGAGATAGAGCACGCCATTGGCGATTTCCTGCGGCTTGCCAACCCGCCCGAGCGGGATCTGACGCGCCAGCTTGCCCATCACCACTTCCTTGTCGAGCCCGGCATTCTTGCCGATCCCATCCAGAATGGGCGTATCGACGAAGGTCGGATGGATCGAGTTGCAGCGGATATTCCAGCCCATCTTCGCACAATAGAGCGCGACCGACTTGGTCAGCATCCACACCGCCGCCTTGCTGGCATTATAGCCGGGCATGGTATCGCTCGCGATCAGACCCGCGATCGAGCTGATATTGATGATCGAGCCGGGCTGATTGTCCTTCATCAGCTTCAGCGCCTTCTGGCAGCCCAGGAACGGCCCATCGACATTGATCGCGAAGC
Organism: Alteriqipengyuania abyssalis; assembly: GCF_019857185.1. Lineage (GTDB taxonomy): Bacteria > Pseudomonadota > Alphaproteobacteria > Sphingomonadales > Sphingomonadaceae > Alteriqipengyuania > Alteriqipengyuania abyssalis. The sequence goes on from NZ_JAHWXP010000002.1 coordinate 828,206, forward strand.
CGCGGCGCCATTCCTCCAGCGTGCAGGTCTCGATATTGCCACGCACGCCGATGCCGGCATTGTTGAGCAGGATGCTCAGCCCGCCGAGCTTGTCGTCCGCCATCGCGATTGCCGCGTCCCACTGGTCGGGCTCGGTCACGTCGTGCGTCATCGCAAAGGCGGTATCCGCGCCCAGCTCTTCGTTGATCGCATCGGCGGTCGCCTGCGCGCCGTCGCCGTTGATGTCGGTGCACAGCACCCGCGCACCCTCGCGCGCCAGCGTGGTCGCGGCCTGAGCGCCAAGCCCCTGCGCCGCGCCCGTAATCAGTGCGAGTTTGCCCGCTACCCGTCCAGCCATCCGTTCTCTCCAATTTTCTGTGTCATCAGCAGCATGGCGAGGCGCACGTCGAGAGCAACCCCTGCTGCGCGTTTCTCGTCCACGAAAGCGGCCAGCTCGGCCAGCTTTACGCGGTGGACCGTGATATCCTCGCCATCGACGCCGCCGCCATCGCCGACCTTTGTCAGCCCTTCGGCGCGCAGCAGCGAGAAGCCTTCCGAGACCATGCCGGGGCTGGAGAAGAACTCGCCCAGATCGGTAATCTTCGCGGCGCGGTAGCCAGCTTCTTCCTCCAGCTCGCGGTGCGCGGCGGTGATCGCGCTTTCGTCCGACGCACCGTCATCGTCGCCGACCAGCCCGGCGGGGATTTCGAGGCAGCGGCGGCCCAGCGGTACGCGGTACTGTTCGACGAGCAGTACATGTGCCCCGGAATCGGAGGCGTCGATCGCGATGATCGCGGCGGCGCGGATATTGCGCGGTCGGCTGGCATATTCCCACCGGCCCCGCTGCTTGGCGACGATATAGTCGCCCTGCCAGCGGATTTCCTCGGGCGCGTCGTGGTCGGGGGGATAGGTCATGTCAGGCGGGCCCTAAAACGCCCTTTCCCTTAAGGGAAGGGGTTGGGGAGGGAGTACTCGGGGCCGAGAGGTCGAACCCCCACCCCCGACCCCTCCCCAGGAGGAGGGGAGGTTCAGGTTGTCCTGGCCATCAAAGCTGGATCAGGCGATCGGGCAGCTCGTTCTGGTCGTCGTCGGCGCGGGGGAAGTGCGGCGCGAGGATTTCGCCCACGTCGCGCACGCCCGCCGCGATCCCGGCGCCCAGCTGGCCCGCCTTGATCTCGCGCAGCATGTCGACCATCGCATCGCCCCACACTTCGGGCGGCACCTGCTCGGCAATCGCGGAATCGGCCACGATCTGCGCGCGATGTTCGCGCAAGGAGACGAAGATCAGCACCCCGGTGCGGCCATGCGTGCGCCGTTCCGCGCCGACCTTGAAATGCCGGATCGCGGCGTCTTCCACCCGCAACGTCTTCACCCGGCCCGGGATGAGAGCGAAGCGCACCGCCGGGCTCAGCGTCAGCGCAAAGGTGGCGAGGAACAGCACGATGGTGATCGCGCTGGCGAGGCCCAGCAGGCCCGACGCGGTCCATTCGCTGTTCCAACCGCCCGACAGCGTATCCACCAGCCCGGTGACGGGATCGGGAAAGAAGGCGAGCAGCACCAGCCCGGTGAAGGCGACCAATGCCGATAGCGCCAGCGCGACATCGGTATAGCCGTCGCTCTCCTGCGCCACGACCGTGACGATCTCGCCCGAAGTTTTCAGCTCCGCTTCGGCGACCGCGCGGGTCACCGCTTCGCTATCTGCGTGGGTTATCTGCATCACCAGCCTCCGCTCGCGCCGCCGCCGCCGGACATGCCGCCGCCGAAGCCGCCGAAACCACCGCCGCCTCCGCCCCCGCCGAAGCCGCCACCACCGCCGCCCCAGTGATCGTGGTCGCCGGAGTTAAGTGCCGAGTTGATCGCGGTCCACAGCAGCACATCGCCCACCGCGCTGCCCGCGCCGTAGCGCCGCCGCCTGCGGCCTTTCTTGCCGCGCCCGAAGATGGCGATGAAGGCGAAGATCAGGATCAGCCAGACGAAGGCGCCGCCGATGGTTGCGCCAGTCACCTCGTCTCCGCGTTGTGCGCGCGCGGTGGCCTCCGCTTCCTCGATCGCCTTGGCGGTCGCCGGGTCCATGTCGAGCGCCTCGATCATCTGCGCGACCCCCGCCGCTATCCCGCCACTGAAATCGCCCTGCTTGAAGGCGGGGGCGATCGTGTTGCGGATGATCCGCCCGGACATCGCATCGGTCAGGGTGGGGGTGGAGCCATAGCCGACCTCGATCCGGATCTTGCGCTCTTCCTTCGCGACCAGCAACAGCGCGCCCTCGTCGGTCTTCTCGCCGCCGATGCCCCAGGTCTCGTACAGCTTGACGGCATAGCCTTCGACCGTCTCGCCATCGAGGCTGGGAACGGTCGCGACGATCACCGCGCGGCCGGTCGCATCGTTATAGGCGCGCAGTTCCTCGTCGAGCTTCGCCTCGGTCGCGGCGTCGATCATGTTCGCGCCGTCGTAGACCGGCCCATCGGGACGCGGCGGCAGCTCCTGCGCCGCTGCGGGGAGCGCGAGCAGCGCGAGGGCGAACAGGATCAGGGTTCTAAGCAGAGTCACGAGGGGGCACCTTCATGGCATTGCGGGGGATTGGGGGCGGCGCGCTTGAGTTCCTCGACCCCGGCCAGCGTGCCACCGGCAATGTCGCCTGCGCGAAAGAGTGGGATCATCGCATTCTCGATGATGCGCTTGGCGAGGACGTCGGAAATATCGTCCTCCAGCCCGTAGCCGACCTCGATCCGCACCATCTTTTCTTCGGGCGCGACGAGGACGAGCAGGCCGCACTTCGTCGTCTCGTCACCGATGCCCCATTCATTGAACGTTTGGTTCGCGACATGCTCGATCGACTCGCCGCCGAGCGATGCGTCGGTGAAGACCACCAGCGCTACGCCCGACGTGCGCCGGTAGTCGGTCAGGTCCCGGTCGAGCACGGCCTCGGCGGCGGGCGCGAAGATTGCGGCCTCGTCCAGCACCGGGCCATCCGGCCGCTGCGCCACCCCCGACGGTTCGAGGGTTTCGGCAGGCAGCGAGCACGCAGCCAGTAGAAGCGGCAGGATGGCGACCCAGCGGACAGGCATTCGCCGTCCGATCAATTGTCGGTCCCGGTCGCGGCCTCGTTCTGAGCAGCGCCGGTTGCGGCGTTGTCGTTGGCGGGCGCGGCGGCGCTGGGGCTGCTCATGTCGTCGAAGTTCACTTCGGGCGCGATCTCGCTACCCGCCTGCGCCTTGAAGCCTTCCATCGGCTTCGCGCCGTAGATCACGTTGGCGGCGATCGTCGCGGGGAAGGTGCGGATCGTGGTGTTATAGTTCTGCACCGCCTCGTTGTAGCGGTTGCGCGCCACTTCGATCCGGTTTTCCGTGCCTTCCAGCTGGGTCATCAGGTCCGCGAAACGCGCCTGGCTCTGAAGTTCGGGATACTTCTCAACCGTCACGAGCAGCCGCGAAAGCGCGCCTCCAAGCTGGCTCTGCGCCTGGTCGAACTGCTGGATCTTGGCCGGATCGTTCAGATCCTCGGTGGTCAGCTGCACCTGGCTGGCGCTGGCGCGGGCCTGGATCACCTGGGTCAGGATATCCTCCTCGCTCGCCGCAGCGGCGCGCACCGTGTTGACGAGGTTGGGGACCAGGTCGGCGCGGCGCTGGTACGCGCTCTGCACGTCGGCCCAGCGGGCATTGGCCTCTTCCTCTGCCGTGGGGACCGAGTTGATGCCGCATGCGCTCAGCGACACGAGGCCGAGCGCGAGCAGGATCGAGCGAGCGAAAGTGCGGAACGCCATCGAATTATCTCTCCGGAAAAATGGTGTATTGCCAATATACGACACGCCCCCGCCGGTGCAAGGATTTGTGGGCGCAATCGGGGGCAAGATTGTCTCGCCCCATCGCCTTGTGCACAAGAGGTGCGAGACAGGCGGCAGACGAAGGGGGCACCTCTCGCATGTTCAAGGAATTCAAGAAATTCATCGCCCGCGGCAACGTCATCGATCTGGCGGTCGGCGTGGTGATCGGCGCGGCGTTCAGCGGGATCGTGAAGCAGCTGACCGACGGGGTGCTGATGCCGCTGATCGGCTGGCTGTTCGGTGACATCGACTTTTCCAACTGGTTCCTGCGGCTGGGCGAGGTGCCCGAAGGCTACGACGGTGCGCTCGACAATTACGAGCAGTTGAAAGAGGCTGGCGTGGCGATGATCGGCTACGGCGCGCTGATCACTGCGATTATCAACTTCCTGATCGTCGCCTTCGCGCTGTTCCTGCTGGTGCGCGGCGTGAACCGCGTGACCGAGGAAATGCAGCGCAAGCAGGCCGAGGTGGAGGATAGTTCGCAGAGCGACGAGGTGCCGACTGACCCGCAGCTCGACGTGCTGAAGAAGATTCTGGCGGAGCTGAAGGCGGAGCGGGGTTAGAGCACCCTCCCGTCATCCCCGCGACGGCGGGGATCCCGCTTTCGTACTTCTGAACGCCAAAGAAGCGGGACCCCCGCCTGCGCGGGGGTGACGATGTTCGGGTACACTTCACATTAAGCGCGCAGCGCCTATATAGGTCGGTGCCGGTTTCGGCCGGCTATGGTGATAAACTGCGGTGTATAATAGACGCAATGGACCCGGGGGCAGTACCCGGCGGCTCCACCAAAAGGCCCGGTCCCACTAGCGAGAGGGGGCGGGCTTCCTGATGGGGCCGAACCAGGATCGACATGCGTTGAAAGGCATCGTTTTTGCCCGGAATGAGCACTCCGTAAAAAGCTCTTTTCACAAGTGCCAACGATAACGAAGCACTCGCTCTCGCTGCGTAATTTGACGGGCTAACGCCCTGAATTTACAAAGCTAAAGCGCGGTTGGACCGACCGGGCAACAGAACGGATACCGGGGGCTCGGGGCGGGCCTAGCAACAGAACCGCCCCACCTCCGCTAGCTTGAATGAACCGCGCTCCCCGATGGTGCAGCGGTCCTCGCCCCGAAAACAAAGACTCGGGAGCCTAGCAACAGAATCCCCCACCTTGGATTTCCCCCTCTTCGATCGATATCGGCCTGCGAACGGCAACCGGCTGCGCTTCCGGTGCTCACGACCTTGATGGTCGCTGCGCGCCGGTTCTCGCCGATCACCATTCTCGCCTCGATCTCGACCGAAGATGATGAAAATCCGCTATCTATTTTCGCGGCTTCTCAGCGTCCCTGTGTGGATTGGCCTTGCGCTTCTCGCGCCGCCTTCTCGTGCCTCAGGCAGTCCAAGATCTTCGCCCCCGCCATGAACACCGCCGCCGAGCAGGCGAGGAACAGCAGCTTGCCGCCCCAGCCGGGATATTGCTCCAGATAGTTGGCCCCGCGCGCGGTTGCGCCCAGCGCGAGCGCGTAGATGATCAGGAACGCCTCGAACCGGGTCTTGATCACGAACAGGCGGGAAATCTTGCGGAGCATCTTCATCCTTAACACGGCCGGGCGAGTTACCTACGCAAAGCCTGTGCCAGATGAGGGTTCCTGCGGCGCGCGCTGGTTAACGGGCGGGCCATTGTAAGCTTACCCGACAGGGTAACCAGAGCGTTTACCCTAATTCGTTGAGATCGAGCGCGTCGAGCAGCGCGCCGCGTGCCGCGCGGACCTGTTCGCTCAGCGCATCGGTGCCAAGCTGGGCCGGTTCGATCGCTTCGGGCCAATGCTCGGCGATGACCGCCTCGATTCGGCTCGCCTTCGCCTCGTCGAGCAGGAAGCGCGGATCGACCGTCGCCGGGTCCGCCACCACGCGCAGGCGCAGACAGGCGGGGCCGCCGCCATTGGCCATGGACTGGCGCACGTCGACCGGGATCACCTGCCGGATCGGGCCATTGCCCGCCGTCATCTGCTCGCAGAACCGCCAGACGGGTTCGCTCTCGCGGCACTCGCTGGGGACGACCAGCGCCATGGTGCCGTCGGGCAGGGTGAGCAGCTGCGCGTTGAACAGGTAGGTGCGGATCGCCTCTTCGAGACTCACCGCGCTCTCGGGCACTTCGACCAGTTCGAGCGCGGGGAAGGCCTCGCGGATCGCTCCGTAGGCCGCCTGCGGATCGGCGAAGGCGCGGGCGTGGGTGAACAGTACCCGCTCGTTCGCCACGGCAACCACGTCGTTGTGGAACGCGCCCGCCTCGATCGCTTCGGGGTTCTGTTCGATGAACACCGTGCGTTTCGGATCGAGCCCGTGCATGCGGGCGACAATGCGGCTTGCCTGCTCGTGCTGGCGCGCGGGAAATTTGCCGCCCGAACGGCCATAGACGAATACCTCGACGCCCTCCTCGCCATGGCTCTCGCAAAGCCGCATGTGGTTGGCCGCGCCCTCGTCCCCGAAAGTGGGCGGCACCGCGTCGTGGACTGCGAAGTGCTTTGCATCACCGAAGGCGATGTCGAGCTGCGCCTTCGTATCCTGCCATTCCTGCGCGCGATGGAGCATGGTGATGAGGTTGGCTGGCGTCAGGTGGCAGCGCCCGTCGCGTGTGTCGGGCGCAGGCGAGACGGTCGCGGCATTGGCGGTCCACATGGCCGAGGCGGACCAGGGCGCGGCGCGCAGGGCAGGATCTTCGCTGCCGTCGAGCGCCAGCGCATCGCCCAGCACGCCGTTGGGGCGCGGCAGCGGCAGCAGGAAGCCCTGCGGAAGCCCGCGCGCCATGTTGCCGCGCATCTTGGCGAGGCCCTGCAGCGCCGCCTCGCGCGGGTGGCTGGTCTGCCCGCGATGGCTCGCGCTGGCGATATTGCCGAGGCTCAGCCCCGCGTAATTGTGCGAGGGGCCGATAATCCCGTCGAAGTTGATCTCTTTGAGAGGCATTCCAGACTCCGCTCGCCCTGAGCTTGTCGAAGGGCTGTTTTTGACTTTTGGACCCGCGCTCGAAGGAAGAGCAGGGCTTCGACAGGCTCAGCCCTGACGGGTGTTGTGGGGAAGGGCTATCGCGGCACGCTCCACACCGTGTCGCCTTCGCCTACCCGCAGCGTCTTCGCGCATTCCGCGCCGATTTCGAGCCGCTCGCCGTCCACGTTGCGGGTGCCGTAGCAGCAGCGGAAATCGGTCAGCGTACCGGTTGCCAGCAGCGCCCGCTCCCCGCCATCCAGCTGCGCCTTGTCGAGCGTGCGCGGCGTGGCATCGGCCACGCTCACCACATCGTCGGTCCGCGCGAGCATGGTTGGGCCGCCGTCGAAAATGTCGACATAGCCTTCGAAACGCAGGCCTTCCTTCTCCAGCATCCGCATCGCCGCGCGGCCGGTGGGGTGGGGCAGGCCGATCACCTCGCGTGCATCGTCGTCCAGCATTGCGACATAGACCGGATATTTGGGCATCAGGTCGGCGATGAACTGATTGCCGTTGATCGCGTTGAAATAGTCGGCCTCCTGGAAGGTCATCCCGAAGAAACGCCCGGCGACCCCGTCCCAGAAAGGCGAGCCGCCGCGATCGTCGATAATGCCGCGCAGTTCGGCCAGCACGCGCTCGGCAAACCGCTGGCGGTGCATCGCGATGAACAGGTAGCGACTGCGCGCGAGCAGCAGGCCGAGGCCTCCGGCGCGTTCATTGGGGTGGAGGAACAGCCCGCCGACTTCGCTGCACCCTTCCAGATCGGTCACCAGATGCAGCATTTCTGCGCGCACCGTGCGGTCCAGTTCCTGGCTGTACTGGGTCAGCGTGTTGAGGCGGTAGGAATAGAACGGCCATTGCTGGCCGACCTGCGTCATCAGCTGGCAAGTGCCGCGCACCGCGCCGGTTTCGGTATTCTCCAGCACCAGCAGGAAGGTCTCGTCGACCAGCTCGTCGCCCGTATTGGCGAAAGCCCTGGCCGAGCGTTCCAGCTTGCCCGTCAGCGCATCGCGATCGGCGGGCAGGTTGGTGAACCCGCCGCCGGTCAGCTTGGCCATTTCGTACAGATGCTCGAGGTCGTCCTGGCGCGAGGGGCGGATTACGAAACTCACAGGACATCCTCCGTTGCCAGTCCGTGCAGGACCATCGCCGCGAGCGCGGCGCGTTCTGCAAGGCTTGGCGCAATCATGAACTCGTCGGGCGAGTGGATCTTGCCGCCACGCACGCCCATCGTATCGACCACCGGCACGCCGGTCGCCGCGATGTTGTTGCCGTCGCACACGCCGCCGGTGGATTTCCAGTCGATCTCCTGCCCCAGCTCGGCACCGCATTCGCGCACGAGATCGAACAGCGCCTGCGCCTTGCGGTCGACCGGCTTGGGCGGGCGCGAGATGCCGCCGTGGATTGCGATATCGACTTCCTGGGCCTGCTTCACCTCGCCGATCAGCGCGTGCATTTCCGCCTCGAAGCGTTCCGCCGCAGCGGGCTCCTTCGGGCGGATGTTGAACCGCAGCACGGCATGGTCGGGCACGACGTTGTTGGCCGCGCCGCCATCGATCTTGGCCGGGTTCACGCTGATGTCGTCGCACTGCAATTCTTTCAGCCGCACTGCGAGGGTTGATGCGGCGACGATCGCGTTGCGGCCATCGTGCGGATTGCGCCCGGCATGGGCGGACTTGCCGGTGACGGTCAGGCTGTAATTCCCGCTGCCACCGCGCGCATGGGCGAGCGTGCCCTCGGGCGTCGCGGCAGGCTCGAAGGTCAGCGCGGCGTATTTGCCCTGCGCCAGTTCCTCGATCAGCGGGGCGGAGGAGAGCGAGCCCGTTTCCTCGTCGGCGTTGATCAGCACATCGTAGCCGATCTGCTGCCACGCCTCGATCTGCTCGAGCGCGGTCAGCGAGGCGAGGATGATGGCGAGGCCGCCCTTCATGTCCGCCGTGCCCGGCCCGTTGAGCACTTCGTCGTCGAGCCAGGTCAGGTCCTGAAACGGGTGATCGGCGGGGAAGACAGTGTCCATGTGTCCGGTGAGGATGAAGCGTCGCTGCGCCTCAGGCCGCACGCGCAGCACGAAGTGCCTGCCGTTCTGTACCGCGGTTTCCTTGCCAGCGGGGTCCACGGCGGTGACGGGCGCGGGGTCTTCCAGCGTGATCGTGCCGGGCAGGGCGGAGAAGGCCTCTCGCAATTCCTCCGCCATGCGGGCGAGGCCTTCGATGTTGGCGGTGCCGGAATTGATGCGTGCCCAGCGTTCGACCTGCGCGAGCATTGCCGCGCCGTCGATGGTTTCGATGGCCTGCTGGAGGGGGCCGGAAAGTCTGTTCATGCCGGGGGCCTAGCCTGCGCGGCGCGGCGGGCCAAGCCCGGTCAGGTGGACAGCGCGCGGGCGAGCGCCACGAATTCCCCGACGTCGAGCGTTTCGGCGCGCCTTTGCGGATCGACGTCCAGCGTCTCCAGCGCATCGAGTGCGCCCGGCACACCCTTCAGGCTCTGGCGCAGCATCTTGCGGCGCTGGCCGAAGGCGGCGGCGGTGACCTGTTCCAGCTTTGCGGCCGAACCGCCCTCGGGCATTGCAGCGGGAGTCACATGGACGATCGCGCTCATCACCTTGGGCGGCGGGGTGAAGGCGCTGCGGTGGACCTTCATCGCCAGCTTCGCGGTGCTGCGCCACTGGGCGAGGACCGCGAGGCGTCCGTATGCAGACCCACCCGGCTGCGCGACGATCCGCTGCGCGACCTCCTGCTGGAACATCAGGGTGAGCGAGGTCCAGTTGGGCGGCCATTGCTCGCCTCCCATCCAGCGGGTGAACAGCGCGGTGCCCACGTTGTAGGGCAGGTTGGAGAGGATCGCGTAGGGCTCGCCATCGAAGATGGCATCGTGGTCGATCTTCAGCGCATCGCCCTCGATCACGGTCAGCTGGCCGGGGAAGGCTTCGGCGAGTTCTGCCAGCGCGGGCAGGCAGCGGCGGTCCATCTCGATCGCGGTGACCTTCGCCCCGGCGCGCAGCAATGCGCGGGTCAGGCCGCCGGGGCCGGGGCCGACTTCGAGCACGTTCCTGCCAGAGAGGTCGCCGGGCACCGCCGCGATGCGCGCCAGCAACTGCTCGTCGAACAGGAAGTTCTGGCCCAGCGCCTTGGACGCGCTGAGCCCGTGCGCTGCAATCACTTCGCGAAGGGGGGGAAGGTCGGTCATCGGGCGCGCCGCGCGGCAATCTCGCCCGCCATGCGGATCGCGGCGATCATCGCGTCGGGCCGGGCGATCCCCTTGCCCGCAATGTCGAACGCGGTGCCGTGGTCGGGCGATGTGCGGATAATCGGCAGGCCGAGCGTGACATTGACCCCCTCGTCGAAGTCGAGCGCCTTGATCGGGACCAGCGCCTGATCGTGGTACATCGCGATCGCGACATCGTAGCTGCCGCGCTTGTGGGGCGCGAACAGGGTGTCCGCGGGGTGCGGGCCGGTGGCGTGGATGCCCTGTTCGCGCAGGGTGGCGATGGCGGGGGCGATCACCTCGATCTCCTCGCGCCCCATGCGGCCATCCTCGCCCGCGTGCGGGTTGAGCCCGGCGATCGCGATGCGCGGAGCGTCGATGCCGTAATCACGGCGCAGCGCCGCGTGGACGATCCGGCTGCGCTGCACGATCAGGTTGTGCGAGAGGCGCGCGGGCACATCGGCCAGGGCGCAATGCACCGTCATCGGCACGGTTTTGAGCGACGGCCCGGCGAGCATCATCACCGCATCCTCGCGCGGCAGCCCGCAGGCATCGGCGAGGAATTCGGTCTGGCCGACGAAGGCGGGATCGATCTGGGCAATCGCGGACTTGGCCACCGGGCCTGTCACCAGAGCGCTGCACTCGCCCGAGCGGACCATGGCGACCGCCTGCCCCAGCGCATCGAGAGCGCATTGGGCCGATGCACGATCCGGCTGGCCGGGACGCACCGGAGAGCCGCGCTCTCCGACCACCCGCAACGGGGGCAGGCCAAGCTCGGCCTCGCGGCGCATGATGTGCGCGACAATCTCCGGCCCGACGCCCGCCGGGTCGCCGATGGTAACGGCCAGCGGGCGCAACTGGGTCACCGGATCAGTTATATTCGATGATCGCGTCGTCGCGCAGGTCGCGCAGGAAGCGCTGGGCGCGCTTGCTGATCCGCTCTTCCTCGATCCGGTCCATGATCTGGTCGAAATCGGGTTCGCCGCTCGCTTCCGGATCGTCGCGGCCGCACAGCAGCAGCACCCGCACACCATCCTCCATCGATCCGAACGGCGGCGTGGTCTGGCCGACCTGCAGGTCCATCAGCGAAGCCTGCAGCTGCGGCGGCAGATCGCGCAAGGTGATCGAATCATTGTCGACCACGCTCGCGCCGACCGATTCGGCCACCCGGTTCGCATCGCCGCAGCCGCGGATCGTGCCGATCGCGCTGGCGAATTCCTGAACGCGTTCATTCGCCCGATCCTGGCTCATGCCCTGCGGGAAGGTGATCGCAATCTGTTTGAGGCTGAGCACGGCATCGCGCGGGTCGGCGGTGAGCACCTGCCGCTTGTCCAGCAGCAGCATGATGACGTAGCCGCCCGGGATCGGCACGGGGCCGACCAGCTGGCCGGGGGTCATCTTGGTCGCGACCTCGGCCATCTGGCCGGGCAGGGTGCCCAGCCGGACGAAGCCGAGATCGCCGCCGACCGAGGCAGTGGTCGATTCGGAGAACTGCCGGGCATAGGCCTGGAAGCTGCCGCCGGCGCGGATCTGGTCCATGATCTGCTCGGCATTGGCTTCGACGGTCGCGGCGGTTTCGGGCGTTGCCGAGAGATAAATCTCGGCGAGGCGGTATTCTTCCTGCCCGCGCGAGGTCTTGAGCCGCTCGATCGTGTCATTGACCTCTTCGGCGGAGACGTTGACGAAGGGGGCCACATTGCGCCGAAGCAGCATCTGCCACGCGATCTCGCCCTGGATCTGACGCTTGAGCGTGGCGGGAGACGAGCCTGCGGCGAGCAGGAACTTGTCCATCTGCTGCGGATTGCTGCCGAAATTCTGCTGCGCCAGGATGGCGTAGCGCTGGTTCACCTCTTCCGAAGTGACTTCCATGTCCTGCGCGGCGGCGGCCTGGATCTGCAGCGTTTCGTCGATCAGATTACGCAGCACCTGCATCCGCAGCGCCTGCAGCTGATCGGCGGGGATTTCCTTGCGCTCCGAAGCGGCGAGCACCAGCGCGACCCGATGATCAATGTCCGTACCGGTGATGACCGTACCGTTCACCTTGGCGGTCGCGGTGCGCATGTTCGGGTCCAGATGATCCGGCCGGACCACCTCGGCGGGGATACCGAAGGGGCCGTCGCTCGCCGCCTGCTGCGCTGCGGAGGGCTGCGGCGCGTCCTGCTGCGCCGCGTCGCCCGCCTGCTGGGCCTGCGCCGCGATCGGCATCGTCGCCATCGCAAACGCGGCGAACGAGGTGGAGATCTTGCTGATAATGCTGATGCTGTCGGTCACGAAGATAGCCTGTTGGTCGCTGGTGCGGGCGATGGGTCCCCGCCGGAGGAGCGCATTCGCGCGATCTGGCTGAACCATTGCTGAGTATTCTGCGGAGGGAGCCTCTAGCGCGTTCGCGCGGCTGTGCCAATCGTGGCGCTCATCCACCGAAGCCGAGGTTGAGCAGGCGGAAGGTCAGTTCGAACGTATTGCCGCGCAATGCGTCGCCCTGGGTGGCGTAGTCGCGCCGCCAGGTGAGGCCCAGATCGATGCAGTCGTCCTGGTACGCGATCCCGATCCGGGTACGGATCGGATCGAACCCGTCGGCCTGCAGTGTCGGGTCCTCGTCGCGATTGGTCATGTTGACCACCGCCGAACCGAACAGCGACCAGTAGCGGGCGAAGGCGACCCGGCCCGCCGCGCGCAGTTCCTCGCGGTCGCCCAGATCCTCGTTGATGTTGGGGATGTCCCGGTTGAGCCTGAGATAGCCGATTTCGGCATAGGTCCGCCGCGATCCGATGGTCGCATCCACCTCGGTACGGCGCGGCGTGAAGTCGTCCTTGTCCAGCCGGAAGCGGTAGGTGAAGGAGACGAAATCCTTGTAGCGCACGCGCGCCCGGCCGACGAAGTCGGAGAACCTGTCCGACAGGCCGGTCCCGTCGGGGAAGATGATCGGCTTGTCGTCGAGCCGGTAGGACTGGCCGAAATTGGCGGTCACCTGCCAGTCCGGCTTGGTGAACTGCCAGTCGACCCCGTAGGTCACCCGCGCGCCGTCTTCGAACCGGTCATCCCCCGGGAAGCGGTTGAGCGAGAACAGGTTCACGTCTTCCAGATCGATCGAGCGCGAATCCTCGTTGGGGATCGCGGCGTTGCGGATGGGCGGGGTGGCGACCACCTGGACCCGCGGGGTCAGCACCTGGGTGCCGCCGAAAATCGGGCCGACCAGCGGCCACGACACGTCGATCGCGGCAAGCCCGATCGCGCGGCCCTGCCACCCTTCGCGCCCGCGATAGCTGGCAACCGTGGTCGCCGCCGAATTGTTGGTGTTGTAGACATCGCCGCGCGCCAGCGCGGTCAGTTCCACCACCTGGCCAAGGCCGGTCACCCGGCGCAGGTTCCACTGTGCGGAGGCGAAGCCGCGCTGGGTATCCTGCCCATCCTCGCGCAGGATGCCCAGCGTATTGCCGCGCAGCGTCACCGTGCCGCCCAGCAGCGGCTCAGACATCCGGCGGCGGTAATCGATCAGCGGCAGCGCGACGGGCACCTCGCCCTGCGGCTGGCCCAGCCGCAGGGTCTGCGTGGCGAAGCCCGCGACCACGAAATAGCTGTTGGCATCGATCCGCTCCAGCTCGCCCACGGTGCGCAGCCGGTCGTCGCGGCTGATGTCGTAGCGGCGCAGGAAGGTGCGGTCGCTGGCGCGACGGACCGAGCCGGTGAAGCTCCAGTTCTCGTCGAACTGGTAGCGCCCGTTGGCGGCGAAGTAGCCGCGAAAATCCTCGTCGGTCTGGGGCAGGCCCGTGTTGAGGTCGATTCGCCGGCTGACCGTGGCATAGCCGGTCGCCTGGAACGCGCCCTTGTCCGACAGGGTGCGATAGGTCGCACGCGCCATCGGGGCCGCGTCGGTGAACACGTGCGCACCCAGTTCAAGGTCGCGGTTTTCGGCGAGCCGCCAGTAATAGCTGCCGCTGACCTCCACCCCGTTGGAGCGCGAGATGCGCAGGCTGGGGACGAGGAAGCCCGATTGCGGGCCGCCGTCGGTGCGCAGCTCCAGCGTGGGCAGGGGCACGATGCGCGCGCCGAACAGCGAGAAATAGCCCTGTTCGAACCGCACCGTGTTGGCGTCGGGATTGTAGACGACCCGTTCGGCGGTGATCTTCCAGCTGGGCTGCTTGGGGCAGCCATCCTCGTCCACCACCGGGCAGCCCGAATAGGCCGCTCTGGTCAGCGCAATGCGTCCGTCGCCCGCACGCTCGCCGCGTTCCGCCGCAAGCCTGCCGCCTTCGCGCAGCACCAGCAGCAGGTCTTCCAGCGCGCCCGCTTCGAAGGTGTCGGTCAGCTCCAGCTGTTCGGCATAGAGCTGGTTGCCGTCGCCATCGACGTAGCGCACGCCGCCGCTGGCATCGATCCGCCCGGCGGGGCGATCCCAACGGACCTGATCGGCGCGCACGGAACGCTCGCCCTCGCGCAGCAGCACGTTGCCGCGCGCGATCACCGTGTCGGCCTGCGAATCATATTCCAGACTATCCGCCTCGAACCCGATCTCGCGCGGGGTGCCGGGCGGCTGATCGCCGTCGATATAGTCGGACACCGCCTCGTCGACCGAGCTCTCCTCGTCCGCCTGCTGGCCGCTCTGCGGCTCGCTTTGCGGCGCATCCTGGGCGTGCGCGAGGCTGGGCCACGCGATCGTCGCCATCACCGCCAATGCGGCACCACTCAGCAGGCAGGCGCGGCCACCAAAGGCAGGCGACGCGGAACGATCGGTCAGGCGCATGCCTTGCCTATTGCACCGAGCCTGCCTAATCGCAATCGCACTTGCGGCAGCGCGCGCAGGCGCGGCTCTTTAGTGGCCCGCGCGACACGGGGGAGGTAGTTCCCCGCGCCGCCGGTCGAGATCATCCAAGGGACCCCCACCACATGCAAATCACCTTCGCCGACAGCCTTCCCTCCGATGCCGTCCTGATCGCCTCGATCGCGAACAAGGACAGCCTGCCCGACGGGATCGAACCCGCACTGGCCGAAGGTGCCAAGCGGTCGCGGTTCAAGGGATCGGCAGGCCAGGTTGTCGACGGGTTCGTCGAACGCGATGGCAAGGTGCTGCGGGTCGCGCTCGCGGGTGCGGGCGATCCCAAGGCGAAGGACCGCCGCGCCAATCTGGAAAAGGCGGGCGGCGCGCTGGCGGCGAAGTTCCTGACCTCGGGCGAAAGCACGATCGCGCTCGACCTGACCGGTGCGGGTCTTTCCGCGGAAGACGCCGCCGCAGTGCTGCTCGGCCTGCGGCTGCGCGCGTGGCGGTGGGACGAATACCGCACCACGCAGAAGGATGCTGAGAAGGTTTCGCTAAAGAGCGCGGTGATCGTCGGCGCGCCCGACGGCATCGAAACCGCGTGGCAGCGTGAGGGCGCGCTGGCCGAAGGCGTCGAGTTCACCAAGGAACTGGTCACCCTGCCCGCCAACGTCCTCTACCCCGAAAGCTTCGTCGAACGCTGCCGCAAGGCGCTCGAGGGTACGGGGATCGAGATCATCGTGCTCGACGATGCCCAGATGGAAAAGCTCGGCATGGGCGCGCTGCTCGGCGTCGGGCAGGGCTCGGACCGCCCCTCGCGCATCCTCGCGATGCGCTGGAACGGCGGCGATGAGGGCGCCAAGCCCACGCTGCTGGTCGGCAAGGGCGTGACCTTCGATTCCGGCGGCATCTCGATCAAGCCGGGTGCGGGCATGGAAGACATGAAGTGGGACATGGGCGGCGCAGGTGCTGTCGCAGGGACCATGGTCGCGCTGGCCAAGCGCAAGGCGAAGGCCAACGTCGTGGGCGTGTGCGGGCTGGTCGAGAACATGCCCGACGGCAAGGCGCAGCGTCCCGGCGACGTGGTCACCACGATGAGCGGCCAGACGGTCGAGGTCATCAACACCGACGCCGAAGGGCGGCTGGTGCTGTGCGATGCGCTGCACTGGGCGCAGAACGAGTTCGATCCCGCTGCGGTGATCGACCTTGCCACGCTGACCGGCGCGATGCTGATCGCGCTGGGCAACGAACAGGCGGGTCTGTTCTCCAACGACGATACGCTGGCGGGCAACCTGTCCACCGCAGGCGCGACCAGCGGCGACAAGGTGTGGCGGATGCCGATCGGCCCGGCTTACGACAAGCTGATCGATTCGCCGATCGCGGACATGAAGAACGTCGGCCCGCGCGAAGCAGGCTCGATCACCGCCGCGCAGTTCCTCCAGCGGTTCATCAAGGACGGGATGCCCTGGGCGCACCTCGACATCGCCGGGATGGCGTGGTCGAACAAGCCGGGCGCAACCTACGGCAAGGGCGCGACCGGATACGGCGTGCGCCTGCTCGACCAGTATGTCCGCGACGTGATCGAGGGCTAGGCGAGAGCCCGCATGCCCAAAATGCGCAAGAAGGGCGACCTGCCGAGCAAACCTTGCGCGGCCTGCGGGTTGCCCTTCGCCTGGCGGAAGAAGTGGGAGCGGGACTGGGACGCGGTGAAATATTGTTCGGAGCGGTGCCGCCGGGCGGCCAAATCGGCTGGCGCGGGCTCGTGAAGGTCGATTTCTGGCTCCTCTCCCGCGATCCGGCGGAACGCGTGGTCGCGATGATTGCCGAGCGTGTGCTGGCAGAGGGCGGGCGCGCGCTGGTTGTCAGCGGCGATGCCGCGCAGCGCGAATCGGTTTCCACCACCTTGTGGGAGGCGCGGCCCGAAGGCTTCCTCGCCAACGGGCAGGCGGGCGGGGCGCATGATGCGGACCAGCCGATCCTGATCGGCGAGGCGTGCGTGTCCACCAACGCGGCAACTGCCTGCATCCTCGCCGACGGGCACTGGCGCGCAGAAGCGCTGGCGGGCGATCGGTTCGAGCGCGTGTTCCTGCTGTTCGGCGACGAACAGCGCGACGCCGCGCGCACCGCTTGGCGCGAGGTGAGCGCGGCCGAAGGCCTCGAACGCAGCTTCTTCGAACAGAAGGACGGGCGCTGGGTGAAGGTCGCCTGACGTCCGCAGCAGCCCGCGCGGTCTTGCCGTTGGCGTGGAAGCTGCTAGGGGCGCGCGCGACAAAATTCTCCCCCTACAATTCGCAAGGAACAAGACCATGGCGGTTACCCGCACCTTTTCGATCATCAAGCCCGACGCCACCCGCCGCAACCTGACCGGCGCGGTCACCAAGATGCTGGAAGAAGCCGGCCTGCGCGTCGTCGCCTCCAAGCGCATCCAGATGAGCGAAGACCAGGCGAAGAAGTTCTACGAAGTCCACGCAGAGCGCCCCTTCTACGGTGAACTGGTCGCCTTCATGACCAGCGGCCCCGTTGTGGTGCAGGTGCTTGAAGGCGAAGACGCCGTGAAGCGCAACCGCGACGTGATGGGCGCGACCAACCCGGCCGACGCCGAAGAAGGCACGATCCGCAAGGCGTTCGCCGAATCGATCGAAGCGAACTCCGTGCACGGCTCGGACAGCGACGAAAACGCCGCGACCGAAATCGCGTTCTTCTTCAGCGACGACGAGATCGTCGGCTAAGCTTCGGCCTGACTAATCAAAAGAGGGCTCCGGAGCGATCCGGGGCCCTTTTTGTATGAGTGCTGGCGGGTCGCCGTCGCGTGTCCGGTTTGCGTACCAGCTTTGCTCGTTCTAGCAATCGCCCGGTGATGTGATGACCCGGCAGACTTCTGACGATGGCGACGGGAAGCCACTCGACGAAGTTAAGCCGGGCCAACCGAGCCTGTTAATGTATCATCACCCCTCAAAAGCGAGCCTACGGTCGAAGAGCAGAGAGGTGAGTCATGATTTGGACATTCAGAATTGCGCCTTGGGCGATGCTGAGTGTCGCGATCGCGGGATGCTCGATCGGCGAGCCAGCTTCGAGATCGGCACCGCCTCAGCCGGACGCATATTATGAGAGCCAGGCGGAAGCCGATGCCGATCTCGCGCGGTTCGCGTCAGAAAATCCCTCGTGTGCCCTGTGGACCAATTGGCAGAAGGCATGCGCGGACACAGGACCCGACCATTCAACGCAATGCATCAGCGATTCTGACCGCCAGGTAGCTCCCTCGAAGCCGTTCTGCGCAGATTCCGGGGCCTATGTCGGCCCAGATCTTGCGGATGGCGTCTCTGCATCGAAGGCGCGCTTTTGTGACGATCTGCGTCTGTCGAGTGCCGTCGACGCGCAGGGGCAGCGCACTAGCGTATACGTCTGCGATAAATTCGAGCCTGACAGGCCCTTCAATGGCCAAAAGGTCGAAGACATTGTTGGCTCGCAACTTTGCAAAAGCTGGCGCAGGGGCGTCGAAGGCGTACTCTATTGCGCAAGATGGGCCGATGAAACCTGTGGCCCGCGCGATGCGCAGGCGCAATCACAGGCGGCTGTCGAGAATAGCCTGAAGTTTACCGGCGGCATCTCAATTCCCGAGCAATCTCGCGTGCAAATGGATTCGATCATTGGCGTACAATGTACGATTTCGCCGGCCTCTCGGGACGTGGAGGGGCGGTCTGCTGTCGGTTGAGCAGATGCGCGTCCATATCGGACTTCCGAATGCGCCCTAAAACTCCTCCGCCGCATCCATCAGCTTCGTGAGCCGCTTGGGCGCGACGCTGCGCCATGAGCGTTCCAGCCAGTGCTGCACCTGGCCCCAGTCGCAATCGGGCCGGTTGAGCGCGATGCCGACCCAGCCGCTCGCGTGGTAATAGGCGGGGCGGAAGAACACCTCGGGGTCGCGCTCGACCAGATCGGCGAGTTCGTCCTGCCCGCTCGTTTTCGCGAGCAGCGCGATCTGATGCGCGCCGTGGTGGCGATCCGCGAAGTGGGCGAAGAACTTGCCGCTCTTGCCGGCGATCTTGAACCCGGGTGAGCCGTGGCTGGTGGCCGCCTCCGCTTCGGGCAGCTCCATCGCCAGCTTGCGTACACGTCCCAGCAGCCAGTCCGGATCATAGGCGCGCGAGACATAGTCGCCCAGCACGCGCGGGTAGAGCTGGTGCTCTGCGATCCGCACGCGGTGGGCGAGCGTCTCGGGCGTGTCGCCGCCGATCACCGCGACCTCCGCCTGCCCCAGCACTTCGCCCCCATCCAGTTCGGTGGTCACGAGGTGAACCGATGCACCGGCAAGCTCGTCGCCAGACTCCAGCGCACGGGCATGGGGATCGAGCCCCTTGTACTTGGGCAGCAGCGAGGGGTGGATGTTGAGCATCCGGCCTTCCCACCGCTCCACGATGGCATCGTCCAGCACGCGCATATATCCAGCCAGCGCGACATATTCCGCGCCGCTTTTGCGAATCGAGGCATCCATCGCGGCATCGTGCTCGGCGCGCTTCATGCCCTTGTGGGAGAGGGCGAAGGTGGCGATGCCCTCCGCCTCGGCCAGCGCGAGGCCGCCTGCGTGGGGATCATTGCTGGCGACCAGCACGATCTCGAACGGCGCGCCCTGCCTGCTGGCATAGAGCAGCGCGGCCATGTTGGTGCCGTCGCCCGAGATCAGTACCGCGACTTTGGCGCGCGACGGATTAGCGCTCATGACGTTTAGCGCCCCTCGGCCTCAGTGATCGTGCCGGGCGACCCAGTCGCTCTGCGCCGACCATAGCCCGGCGGTGCCGTCGACATCGCAGCCGCGCGTCCCTTCGACGACCTCGCCGATGGTGAAGACGGTTTCGCCAGCGTCCTGAAGCCGCTGCGTAACCGCGTCGGCGTGCTCCTGGGCCACCATCAGCACCATGCCGATGCCGCAGTTGAAGGTGCGGGCCAGTTCCTCGGGCTCGATATTGCCCTGCGACTGGAGGAACGCCATCAGCCGCAGCTGCGGCCAGCGCTGCGCGTGGACCTTCGCCCGAGTGCCGTCGGGCAGCGCGCGCGGGATATTTTCCAGCAGGCCGCCGCCGGTGATGTGCGCCAGCCCGTCGATCAGGCCGTCGCGGATCAGCGGCAGCAGGCTGCCGACATAGATCCGCGTCGGCTCCATCAGGTGATCGACCAGCAGCCTGTCCTGATCGAACAGGGCGGGACGGTCCATCTTCCAGCCCTTGTCCTCCGCCAGCCGCCGGACCAGCGAGAAGCCGTTGGAATGCACACCCGAACTGGCGAGGCCGATCAGCACATGGCCCGGAGCGATTCTCTCTCCGGTCAGCTGTGCCCCGCGCTCGACCGCGCCGACGCAGAAGCCTGCCAGATCATAGTCGCCGGGCGAATACATGCCGGGCATTTCCGCGGTTTCGCCGCCGATGAGTGCGCAGCCCGCCTGCTTGCAGCCCTCCGCGATGCCCGCGATCACGCGCTCCGCAACGCCGCTTTCCAGCTTGCCGGTCGCGAAATAGTCGAGGAAGAACAGCGGCTCCGCGCCCTGCACGATCAGATCGTTGACGCACATTGCGACCAGATCGATGCCGACGCTATCGTGCCGGTCGTGATCGATCGCCAGCTTCAGCTTGGTGCCGACGCCGTCGTTCGCGGCGACCAGCAAGGGGTCCTTGAACCCGGCCGCCTTGGGATCGAAGAACGCGCCGAATCCGCCGAGTTCGGCATCCGCGCCGGGCCGGGCGGTTGCGCGTACCAGTGGGCCGATCGCCTTGACCAGCGCATTGCCTGCCGCGATCGATACTCCGGCACCTTCGTAGGTGTAGCTTTTTTCTGGGTCGGTCATTGCGGCCCCGTCTTACGCTTTCGCGCTTGGAAATCCATCGCCACTTGGGCAAAAGGCCCACGAGTTTCCCCGATGACCCTTCCGGCTTCCCCTTTCGCGCGCATCGCCATCGCCTGTCTCGCCCTCTGCGGGCTTGGGGCCGCGCTGTATGGTGGCTGGGTAAACGCGCAGGTCGAGGGCGATCGGGGAATCGCGCCGCTGATGGTCAGCACCGACATCAATGTCGGCGGGATCGAGGTCAACGTGACCGCCGATAATCCCGAGGAAGCGCGCCAGAAGGGCTGGCAGGAAGCGCAGCGCAAGGCGTGGGAAAAGCTGGGCGGACCCGACATTTCCGATAGCCAGCTGCAGGGCCTCGTCTCCGCGATCGTGATCCAGCACGAGGAAACCGGGCCGAAGCGCTATGTCGCCACGCTGGGCGTGACCTTCGATCGCCAGCGCGCGGCGGGCTATCTCGGGCGTTCGGGCGAGACGCAGCGCTCCGCACCGATCCTGCTGCTGCCGGTGACGGTCAGCGCGGGGACCGAGCTGATGTACGAACAGGCCAATCCGTGGCAGCGCGCCTGGGCCGAGTATCAGCCGGGCGCGAGCCGGGTCGATTATGTGCGGCCCGCAGGGCAGGCGGGCGAATCGCTGTTGCTGACCTATGGCCAGACCGGCCGCCGCAGCCGCAACTGGTGGGCGACCATTCTCGACCAGTTCGGCGCGGCCGACGTCCTCGTGCCGATCGCGCAGTTGCATTATGTCTATCCCGGCGGCCCGGTCGAAGGGCGTTTCGTGGCGCGTCACGGGCCCGACGACGAATATCTCGGCAGCTTCTCCCTGCGCGCGAACTCGCCGCGCGAACTGCCCGCGATGCTGAACCGCGCGGTCGAGCGGTTCGACGAGATGTTCGTCAAGGCGCTGGCCGATGGCACGATTCGCCCGGACAAGACGCTGGGCCGCAGCAGCGGGATGATGGACCGCGACATCGCCCGCCTGATCGAACAGAGCCGCGCGATCCTCGCCCAGGCGGAAGCTGCGCGCAATCGCGCCGCGACTGAGGAAGAGAACGTCGCCGATGCCAATGCCGCGCAGGCCGATGCGGCGGCGGGCGGCGACGCGCCGAGCATCATCAACCTGTTCATCAATTTCCCCACCCCCGATGCGGCAAGCTTCGAAGCGGGCCTGAACACCGTGCGCGGGACGCCGGGCGTGCGCGGAGCCTCGATCGGCAGCGCCGCGATCGGCGGCACCTCGGTGTTGAGCGTGACCTACGAGGGCACGATCGAAGAGCTGGTCGGCGCGCTGGCGCAGCGCGGCTACAACGTGCAGCGCGCGGGCAATTCGCTCAATATCAGTCGCTAGTCGGGGCCGTTAGGTGTCGCGCCCCTCTTCCCAGTTCGCGCTCCCCTTGCCTCCGGCGCAAGAGGGCGACCCGGCCAGCATCGTGATCGGCTCCGCCAATCTGCCAGTGGTCGAGGCGCTGCGCGAGCCGGAGCGTTGGCCCTTCCGGACCGCGATTTTGCGAGGCGAGCCGCGCTCGGGCAAATCGCTGCTGGGGCGCTGGTTCGCCCATGCCGGGCTGGGCGAGACGATCGATCCGGCCGACGCGATGGAGGAAACCGCGCTGTTCCACCGCTGGAACCGCGCGCAGGAAGAGGGCACCGCGCTGCTGCTGATCCCCGAAAAGGCCCCGTGGGAGATCGCACTGCCAGACCTCAGATCGCGGCTGGGCGCGGCTCTGGCGCTTGAAATCGGCCAGCCCGACGACGACATGATGCGGGACCTGATCGTCAGCCATGCGGCGCGCCGCGGGCTGATGCTGGGTGAAGACGCGCTGACCTATGTGGCTCCGCGCATGACCCGCAGCTTTGCCGCTGCAGAAAGGTTCGTTGCCGTGCTGGACCGTCTCGCTTTGGAACGACAGGCCCGCCCGACGCGTAACCTGTGCCGCGATGCGCTCGAAACCCTATATGGTCCCGATCAGGGCCGCTTGCTTTAGTCGGGGAACGGTGAAATGTTGAAAGCACGATGCTCGTGGGTCTGATCGACTATCTCGACTCCGTTAAGAAGCGGGACCCCGCGCCACGGTCGCGGTGGGAAGTGCTGCTCTATCCGGGCGTGCTCGCGCTGGGGCTGCACCGGGTCGCGCACTGGCTGTTCGAAGCCAAGCTCTATTTCCTCGCCCGGCTGGTAAACCATTTCTCGCGCTTCCTGACCGCGATCGACATCCATCCGGGCGCGACGATCGGGAAATACTTCTTCATCGACCATGGCTTTACCGTGATCGGCGAGACCGCCGAGATCGGCGACTGGGTGACGATCTACCAATGCGTGACGCTGGGCGGGACCAACCCGACCAACGGGCAGCCGGGCAAGCGGCACCCGACGATCAGCGATTACGCCATCATCGGCTCGGGTGCGCAGGTGATCGGCCCGATCACGGTCGGCCAGCGCGCGCGGATCGGCGCCAATGCGGTCGTCACCGACGATGTGCCAGAGGGCGCGACGATGATCGGCATGAAGGCGCGATCGACCCTGGTGCCTGCCGAGGAATGGCTGCGCGAGTTCATCCCCTACGGCACCCCCTGCGACGAACCGTGCGAAGACCAGTCGACGGTCGGCAAGCGGCGCGCGGACGCGATGGAGGCGGAACTCGCCGCTCTGCGTGCCGAGCTGGAGGCGCTGAAGGCCGATCGCGCCGCCCCCGGGGCGCCGGAGCGCGACCCCATGCGGCGCAGCGGATCGGGTAGCTGATGGCGGCCGGTCCCGGCGGCACCGTACTCGCTTTCCCCGGCGCGAAGCCTAGCCAGGTCGGCTTTGCGCGCGAAGAGCTGATGCGCATTCTCGATCTGTACGGCCGGATGGTCGCGGCGGGCGAATGGCGCGATTACGCGATGGATTTTGGCCGCGATGCGGCCAGCTTCGCCGCCTTCCGCCGCGCCGCCGAACGCCCGCAGGCGCGCGTGGAAAAGCGCCCTTCCTTGCGCAACAAGCAGGGCATGTGGACTTTGTTCGGCGAACACGGCCAGATCCTCAAGCGCGGACACGAACTGGCGGGTGTCCTCGCCCCGCTCGAACGGCGGCTGGTCAAGGCGATCGAGGACTAGGCGTAGAAAAGGCCCGCCATCCACAGGGATGACGGGCCTTGTTCTGATGTCCGACGAGAGGCCGCTACGCCGCCGCCAGCACCCGCTCGCTGCTGGGCAGGGCCTCGCGCCAGTCCTCGGGCACGATGCCCAGCACGCCGCGCCGGATCGGGGCCCAGAAGGCCGACAGCGTCAGCAGGGCAGAGCCGATCACAAGCGCGGTCAGCGCTACGGTCAGTTCCACCGCGCCGAAGCGGTCGAACAGGAAGGCGAGCGCGAACAGCACGTAGATCAGCGCCGAAACCAGCAGTGCGCGCCGGTCCACGATCAGCGCGACGATCCCGAAGACGATGTAGATCGCCAGCACCGCGATCGCCTTGCCGATCCCGATATCCGACCCGCCGACCACGCCGAGAGTGGCGAAGATCGGGTGTGCGATCATCGGCGCGGCAAGCAGGTGGAGCCAGAAGGCGACATCGCTGCGCCGCGTGGTGCGCGCCGGGTCCTGAAGATCCCACCGCATCGCGAAGGCGAACACCGCTAGCCCAGCGACGAAGGTGAGCCACAGCGCAACGTCGCCCTTGTCGATATCGAGTGGCGCGAGCGCCGACAGCGCCAGCCCGATCGCCGTCGCGGAAAGCGCCGCCGCGCCCGCTGCAATCGTGATCGGCACCTTGAAGCGCAGCCAGTGCAACCACGCAGCGAGCGCGGCGATGAGGCCCGCTCCGGCTACGAAATAGCCTGCCAGCGGTTCGCCCTGTTCGGTGCCCACCAGCACCACGCCGAGCGCGGTCGTGCCGATGAACACGCCGCCCACGAAGGCCAGCAGCAGGATGATGCTGGGCAGCGCCATGCGCCGCCTGCGGGTGAAGAACTCGGCCAGCGGCCACGCGGTGAGCGCGACCAGCCCGGCGGCGATCGCAACCGATACCGCGGTGCTCAGACTGCTTTGCTGCTGGTAGGCGGCCCATGCGGCCTCGGAGGCCTCGACCGACCAGTCCCAGGCCTGCACCGGTACGATCAGCTTGCCGATCTGCTGCCCGATCGCACCTGCGGCGAACAGCATGATCGCGATGCCGATCGCGACGAAGATGTCGTTGAAGGAGTTGAGGAGCCGGAAATTCTCCTCGTCCCCGCGCGAAATGCCGCGCACCTCGCTCATGTGCGCACGGAAGGCTGCCGCAGCATCCTCCGAAAGCGCGCCTGCCGCGACGGCGGAATTGATGTCTTCTTCGGAATACACCGGCCAAGCCTCCCCTGCCTGTTCGGAAAGGGAGGCTATGACCAGTGTGTTAGCGTGTCAATACAGCCTGACGGAGCGAGTGTGTCGCTGGTCGGGTGCAGGTATGCGGGCAGGTGCTAGTCGAACACGTGGCTGACGTGGAGCGCGGTGTCCTGCGCGTGGGTGATCTGGCGGATGATCCGGTGCAGCATCATCGCGCATGCGATCAGCAGCACGCTCGACACGGCGCCCATGCCATTGGCGACCACCATATTGCTGCCATCGCCATAGCCTTCCATCCGCGCGCTGATATTCGACAGGATGCTGCCGATGATCCAGCAGGCCCACCAGGCGTTGATGAGGCCCGGCGCAGGCTCGCCGTAGCTGTCGCTTTCCAGATGGCTCTCGTTCCACAGATCGCGCATGTTCTGGAACGGCTTGATCAGATTGGCGAAGGGGATGAAGTACCAGCCAACCGCCATTCCGGGCGAGGACTCGGTCTCGATCCCGCGCTCCTTGAGATTGGCGTGCGCGCGGTAAATCCACATGCCCACCAGCACGACCGAGACGAGGAAGATCGCCAGATAGGCGATCGCCGCGAAGCCGTAGGTGACCGCGAGCGTTTCCGGCGTCATCGCATAAAGATCGACCTGGCCCGTCAGCGCGAGCACTTCGAACACCAGCATCACCGCGGCGATGCCGATATAGGCGATGATCGCGTAACCGGCATTGCGGGCGCGCGATTTCAGCTGCGCAAAGCCGCCGTCCGAAGCCTCCGCTTGTGCGTCGGCCGCGGCAAATTCCATGGTTTCCATAAAGTATCAGCCCCCGAGGGGCGGAGCGAGCCGTACTGGCCGCTCCCCCGACCCCCGGGGGCTGAATTATCCTGCCCTGTCGCGCCGCGCTATCGAAAAAACGCGGCGGCGACCGGACCTTAGCCGGATCTGCGGCGGGCGTTAGCCGCGCGCGCTGTCCGGACCGGTGCCGGTGACCTTCTGCATCGCGGCGAGGATCGCGCCCGACTGCTCGGCACCCGACTGCGGGGCCTTGAGGTTGGACTGTTCGCTGATCTTGGCCCAGTTTTCGGCAAAGCCTTCGACGGTACGCTCACCCTCGGGCAGCCACACCGCGTCGTTCATCACCACCCATGCCGAGTGGAAGCCGCCCGCGCCTGCGCCCACGATCGCGTTGGTCGGCGAATCTTCGCTGACGAGGTAGAGCGCGGCGGGCACCACGTTCTCAGGGGCGAACAGCTCGAACGCTTCCTTGGGGAACAGGTCCTCGGTCATCCGCGTGCCCGCGACGGGGGCCAGCGTGTTGACCTTGATGTTGTACTTCGCGCCTTCGATCTGGAGCGTCTTGGTCAGGCCGGCGAGGCCCAGCTTGGCTGCGCCGTAGTTGGCCTGGCCGAAATTGCCGAACAGCCCGGTGGAGCTGGCGGTCATCAGGATGCGGCCATAGGCCTGTTCGCGCATGGTCTCCCAAACGGCCTTGGTCGCGTTGGCCGATCCGTTGAGGTGCACGTCGACCACGAATTCGAAGTCGGCCGGCTCCATCTTGGCGAAGCTCTTGTCGCGCAGGACGCCCGCGTTGTTGATCAGGACATGGACGCCGCCCCACTTCTGCTTGGCGTCGGCGACCATCTTTTCCATCTGCTCGTATTCGGTGACCGAGGCTGCGTTGGCCATTGCTTCACCGCCGGCCTTTTCGATCTCTTCGACCACCTGCGCCGCCGCGTCGGACGAACCGGTGCCGTCGCGCGAACCGCCCAGATCGTTGACCACGACCTTCGCGCCGCGCCGCCCGAGTTCGAGCGCGTAGGCGCGGCCAAGGCCCCCGCCTGCACCGGTGACGATTGCGACCTTGTCTTTGAACGAGATGCTCATGAGTGTCTCTCCGCTAGGGTTCCAGAACGTGAAAATTGGCTGCGGAGTGGCAGGTTCCGGCCATTCTGGCAACACCGCGCGGGATGGACCGCCATGCCGTAGGGGCAGGCCGCGCCTGCATTGCGCGGCCTGCTATTTTGCGGCGATCAGTCGTCCGCCAGCTGCTGCAGCAGATAGACGATCTGCATCGCGCGCAGCGTCGCGCGCTGTTCGTTGTCGACGCCGCCTGAATGGCCGCCCTTGGTATCCTCGTAATAGAGGTAATCGTCGCCCTGCGCGGCCATCCGCGCGGCGGCCTTGCGCCCGTGGCTGGGGTGCGTGCGGTCGTCGGCGGTGGAGGTGACGAAGAACACGCGCGGGTAGTCCTTCTGCTCGAGCAGCTTCTGGTAGGGGGAATAGCCCTCGATCCACGCGCGCTGTTCGGGAATGCGCGGGTCGCCATATTCGCCGATCCACGAGGCTCCGCGCCCGATATACTGGTAGCGCAGCATGTCGAACAGCGGGATCTGGACGATCGCGGCGTTGAACAGGTCGGGTGCCTGGGTGAACGCGGTGCCGACCAGCAGCCCCCCCTGCGAGCCGCCTTCGACCCCCAGATGCTCCGGGCTGGTGATCCCGCGTGCGACAAGATCGCGGCCCACCGCGATGAAATCGTCCCACGTGCGCTGCTTGTTCTCGCGAATGGCGCTCTGGTGCCAGTTCGGCCCGAACTCGCCACCGCCACGAATATTGGCGAGGACGTAGGCATTGCCCCGCTCAAGCCACATCTTGCCCGTGCTGCCGAGATAGGAGGGCAGGCGCGGCACCTGGAAGCCGCCATAGCCGCCCATCAGCAACGGGGTGCTGCCATCCATCGCCATGCCCTTGGGCTTGACGAGGAAGTAGGGGATTTTGGTACCGTCCGGGCTGGTCGCCTCGAACTGTTCGATGTCCATGTCCGCGGCATCGAACCGCTCGGGGCTTTCCTTGACCACTTCCAGATCGACGCCGTTCCCGGCGTAGTAATAGGTGCCCGGCGACAGGAAGTCGGTCGAGGTGAACATGATCTGGTCGGTCTCATCCGACGCCGTTGCCACGCCGACGGTCGCGTTCTCCGGCAGGTCGATCCGCTGGCTGGTCCACGCGCCATCGACATAGTCGAACTTGAGAACCTGCCCCCGGACATTGTCGAGGATGCTGACATAGAGGCTGCTTTTGGTGGAGCTGGCGCCGCGCTTTGTCTGGCGATCGGCGGGCTTCCACACCAGCGTCTTGGTCGCGCCGTTGGGATCGGCCTTCCATTCTTCCAGATCGGCGGAGACCAGCGAGTCCGCCGGGAACGTCTGCCCCTGTGTTTCCCAGTCGACATCGGTCGAGAACAGGATCTGGCCGTCGATGATGCCATAGGGGCCGGCCTTGGCGGGCAGGTCCAGCTTCACCCACTCGCCGTCCATCTCGTAGAAATATTCGCGCTCGTGGAAGGATACCCCGCGATAGGCCATGCGTCCGTGGATCGTCCCTTCGCCATCGCGCAGCAGGTAGGCCCCGGCAGAGACATCGCTCTTCTCGCCACGGAAGATTTCCGGCGCATCCTCCAGCGCGGTCCCGCGCTTCCACACGCGGGTGGTGAAGGGGTAGAAGCTGTCGGTAACCGTGCCGTCGCCGAAATCGCGGCTGACCAGCAGCGTGTCTTCATCGACCCAGCTCGCGCTGCCCTGGCTTTCGGGCAGTTCGAAACCGCCATCCACGAAGTCGAGCGTGTCGAGGTCGAACTCGCGCGCAATGCTCGCGTCCTTGCCGCCATCGGACAGGTAGACCATGCAATGCGTGCCGGCGGGCGGCAGGCAGGTCATCCCGCCATAGACCCATTCCTTGCCCTCTGCCGCAGCAAGCGCGTCGACATCGAGGATGGTCTCCCATTCCGGGTTGTCGGTCCGCCAGCTTTCCAGCGTGGTGCGGCGCAGGATGCCTTTGGGGTTTTTCGCGTCCTGCCAGAAATTGACCAGGCCGTATGGGGTGAAAGAGACACCGGGGATGCGGTCCTCGGCATCGTAGATCGCCAGCGCTTCGGCCTTCAGTTCCTCGAACCGCGGGTCGGTCTGCAGCGCGGCGACGGTCTTCTCGTTCTCGTTCTCGACCCATTTCAGCGCGCGGTCGCTGCGGGTTTCCTCCAGCCAGATGAAGGGATCGTTCTCGGCTTCGAATTCGGGTTCAACCACGGCGTTGGTATCCTGCGCGGCAAGCGGACTGGTGAGAAGCGGCGCGCTGGCGACCGACACGGCAAGCGATGCGATGATCGCGCGAAGTGAAGTGGATTTCATCGGCTGGCTCCCCCTGGAACGGATGAAAGTGAGTGGAATGTGAGGCACTTGTCCCGCGCGGGGCGAGACTTGCCAATGTCGCTCGACGGAAGCGGCTGTCTGTTTGTCGATTGCACACCCGCGTCAGGCGAGCCCGCGCAGCGCAGGTATCAGCGCGTCGAAGCTGTCGATCACCGCGTCCGCGCCCAGATCATGCGCGGGCTTGTCGCAATAGCCGTAGCCTGCCGCGACCACCGGCACGCCCGCTGCGCGCGCTGCCATCACGTCGTAGGTGCTGTCTCCGACGAATGCGAGCCGCCGCGCGCCACACCGCTCCATCGCGGTCAGCACGGGATCGGCGGCTGGCTTCGCGCGGAAATTGCCGTTCGCATCCTTGCCCAGACTGTCCCCGCCGATCAGCGTCACGAAGCGGTCGGTCAGGCCCAGCTGCTCGAGGATCTCGGCAGCGAAGCCTTCGAACTTGTTGGTCACCACCGCCAGCTTCACATCCATCGCGGCCAGCTCGTCCAGCGTCTCGATCACTCCGGGGAAGGGCTGCGTATGGACCGCATTGTGCTGCGAGTAATACCGCAGCAGCGTCTTGTAGAGCGGGCGGAAGTCTTCCTCCGCCATGCTGCCGCCCTGGGCCTCGATCGCGCGGGCGAGCATCACCTTCGCGCCGCCGCCGATCAGACCCTCCACCTGCTTGGCAGGCACCTGCTGGTAGCCGCCATCTGCCAGCGCGTGGTTCACCGCCGCCGCAAGGTCTGCCTTGGTGTCGAGTAGCGTGCCGTCGAGATCGAGGCCTATCGCATCAAAGGGAAAATCGCTCATGCGGGTCTGCGTGGCGAAACCTTCTTCAATCTGCAAGCCGATGGTGGCACAGCCTGCCGCATGACCGATTTCGCAGCCATCATTCTCGCCGCGGGCAAGGGCACCCGCATGAAGTCCGACCTGCACAAGGTGCTCCACCCGATTGCGGGGCGGGCGATGCTGCATCACCTGATGGCCTCGATCGACACGCTGGGGCCCAAGCGCAAGGTCGTGGTGGTCGGTGCGGGCCGCGATCAGCTGGAAGCTGCGTTGGGCGACGACGCCGAAACGCGCGTGCAGGAGCCGCAGCTGGGCACGGGCCACGCGGTGCAGCAGGCGGAAGAACCGCTGGGCGATTTCACCGGCGATGTGCTGGTGCTCTATGGCGACGTGCCCTTCGTGCGCGGGGAGACCATGCGCGCAATGCTCGACCGGCTGCATGCCGAGGATGCGCCCAAGGTGGTGGTGCTGGGCTTCGAACCGGAAGACGCGCTGGCCTATGGACGCGTAATCGCCGACGAACACGGCCGCATTTCCAAGATGGTCGAATTCAAGGACGCGAGCGAGGAAGAGCGCGCGTGCAGCTTGTGCAATTCGGGGCTGATGGCGGCGCGCGCGCAGGACATGTTCGCGCTGCTGCGCCGGGTGGGCAACGACAATGCGCAGGGCGAGTATTACCTGCCCGACATCGTCAACATCGCGATCTCCGATGGCGACACCTGCGCGGCGGTGACCGCAAGCGATCCGGGCGAGGTCGCGGGGATCAACAGCCGCGCCGAACTCGCCCGCGCCGAGGCGCAGTGGCAGGATCTGAAGCGCGAGGAAGCGATGGCGAACGGGGCCACGCTGCGCGCGCCCGAAACCGTGTTCTTCAGTTATGACACGCAGATCGGCCGCGACGTGACGATCGACCCCAACGTGGTGTTCGGCCCCGGCGTGCGGGTGGCGGATGGCGCGCATATCAAGGCGTTCAGCCACCTGGAGGGGGCCACCGTGGGCGAGGGCGCGCAGGTCGGGCCCTACGCCCGCCTGCGACCCGGTGCGGTGCTGGAGAAGGACGCCTTCGTCGGCAATTTCGTCGAGATGAAGAAGTCGACCTTGGGTGAAGGCGCGAAGGCCAGCCACCTCACATACCTCGGCGATACCGAAGTGGGCGCGGGCGCGAACATCGGCGCGGGCACGATCACCTGCAATTACGACGGCTACTTCAAGTACAAGACGACCATCGGGGAGCGGGCCTTCATCGGCTCCAACTCCGCGCTGGTCGCCCCCGTCACCATCGGTGCGGACGCGATCGTCGCGGCGGGCAGCACGGTGACGCGCGATGTCGCGCCGGGTGAACTGCGGATGGAGCGGGCCGAGCAGTCGATCAAACCCGGCTGGGCGGACC
The DNA here is from genome assembly GCF_019857185.1 of Alteriqipengyuania abyssalis. Taxonomy (GTDB): domain Bacteria; phylum Pseudomonadota; class Alphaproteobacteria; order Sphingomonadales; family Sphingomonadaceae; genus Alteriqipengyuania; species Alteriqipengyuania abyssalis. Next base: position 859,423 of record NZ_JAHWXP010000002.1, read on the forward strand.
GTTTCCACGATACGATGAAGAAGAAGAAGCGGGGGGAAACCAAGTGAAGCGAATGATTCTGGTCGGCTGCGGCGCGCTCGCGCTGGCGGCCTGTGGCGATGCTACTGCAGAAACCAGCGGGGCGAGCGCGGATGAGACTGCCGAAGCTCCCGCGAAGGCAGCGGACGAGGGTGCCGAGGCGCAAGAGGACGCTGCACAGGCCGATGCGTCGGGCGATGAGAAAGCTCCGGCCGTGGCGAAGGTTGCCTGTGCATCGGACGAGCAGGAGCTGTTTTCCTGCGCAGCCGGTACCAAGCGGATCGCTGTGTGTGGCGTGACCAACGCGCAGGGCCAGAAGACCGCGCAGTACCGTTTCGGCGGTTCGGGCAAGCCCGAGATCGTGCTGGACGGCGGTCGTTTCGCCAGCGTGCCCTATTCGGGCGGTGGCGAAGCGCAGATCGAGTTTGCCAACGGCGGCGTGCGCTACATCGTCTACAGCCGCACGGTGCGGACCAATTTCGAGGCGGACGAGCCGAACAATCCCGAATTCACCGATGGCGTGCTGGTCGTGCGTGACGGCAAGCCGATTGCCGAGCGCAATTGCACCGGCAAGGTCGAATCGGTCGATGTGATGGCGGGCGATTCCTACGGCGGCGTCGCGAACGAGCTGTTCTATTACGACTGACGACACCCAAGATCGGAACGGGCGCGATGATGGCCCGCTCGCCTGCTGGCTGTGCGGGCGGCCCATCGCGACCCGGCTGCAATGGCATCATCCGGTGCCCAAGGCGAAGAAGGGGCGGGGCACCGTGCCGGTCCACCCGATTTGCCACCGCACGATCCACGCCAATTTCACCAATGCGCAGCTGGCCCGGATCGGCGACGATCCGGAGCGGCTGAAGGAAAATCCGGCGGTGGCGAAATTCGTCGGCTGGATCGCGGACAAGCCGCCCGATTTCCACGCGCCGACGCGCTAGCGAAGCGACGCTAGTCGCTCAGCTTTTCGCGCAGTTCTTCGGTCAGTTCGGGTGCGAAGCGCAGCACCAGCCGCGCGGTGAAGAGGCCGATCACGATACCGACCATGTCCGCGAACAGATCGTAGATATCCGCATCGCGACCGATCAGATCGAGCCCCTGAACGATCTCGATAAGCCCGCCGAACGCGGTCAGCAGCACGAAGATTCGCACCGCGCCCGCCCTGGGCCAGCCGGCATAGGCGAGCCCTGAGAGGACGAAGAACGCGAAGGCATGGTTGACCTTGTCGTTCATGTTCTCCGGCCCCGGCGCGGTCGGCAGGATGGCCAGCGTGAACGCGCCGATCGCAGCCACGACCAGCGCGATCCGCGCGAAGCGGGCAAGGCGGGGGGAGACGATCATGGTGCGACCCGTGGCAGGGACAGGAGGCCCCGCCGGGAAATCAGCCTTCGACGTGCTCGGCGAGGATGGTCAGCCCGTTCTCGCCCACTTCGGCGAAGCCGCCGCGCACTTCGATCGTCTCGGGGCTGGCACCGGCGGTCTTGAAGATCTGCAGCGCGCCGTCGCGAATCGTCGACATGAAGGGCGCGTGGCCTTCCAGAACGCCGAATTCACCCTCGGTCCCGGGCACGACGACCATGTGCACGTCGTCGCTGCGCACGTGGCGGGCGGGGGTCACCAGTTCGAAGTGGAGGGGCATAATCTTCAGGTCTCCGTGTCGGGCCGCAGGGTCGCCGCGGCCTGTGATGTGCTGTCGAGCCGCAGCCCGATGATAATCGCTATTCCGCCGCCGATCATATAGCCGACAAAACTCAGGATGTCGGGCCAGATCATCCGGTAGACGACCATCTGCCACGCGGCCAGCGGCATTGCGGCGATGGCGATCGCGCTGATCACGAACAGCGGCAGCATGATCGGAACGCGCTTGCCGCGCAGCCAATGGACCATGCAGCCGAAATTGATCGCGACGAACGGGAAGGCGAAGGCATAGAGCCAGACCGGCTGCGCGGGCTGATCGAACACCATCCGCGCTGCGATCCGGAACATTTCGTCGAATTCCTGCCAGTTGTCGCGCCGCCAGCGATGGATGTCGAAGGCGGAGATCAGCAGAAAGTCCGCTATGCCAAGCTGCAATAGCCGGCGGAGCAGCAGGTCGACGCCGGTCGGCGCACTCACCTGCTGCCCATCAGCCATGGTCGCTTAAGCGTCCTCGGCCATCTTCTTGGCCTTCTCGACCGCCTGATCGATCCCGCCGACCATGTAGAAGGCGGCTTCGGGCAGGTGGTCATATTCGCCGTCGACCACCGCCTTGAAGCTCTTCACGGTGTCTTCGAGCTGCACGAACTGGCCCGGGATGTTGGTGAACACCTCGGCCACGTGGAACGGCTGGCTGAGGAAGCGCTGGATCTTGCGCGCGCGGGCGACGGTCAGCTTATCTTCTTCCGAAAGCTCGTCCATGCCCAGAATCGCGATGATGTCCTGCAGCGACTTGTACTTCTGCAGCGTTTCCTGAACCTTGCGAGCGGTCTCGTAGTGCTCTTCGCCCACGACGCGCGGTTCGAGCACGCGGCTGGTGGAGTCGAGCGGGTCGACCGCCGGGTAGATGCCCAGCTCCGAAATCGCGCGGTTCAGCGTGGTCGTTGCATCCAAGTGGGCGAACGAGGTGGCAGGCGCAGGGTCTGTAAGGTCGTCGGCGGGCACGTAGATGGCCTGCACCGAGGTGATCGAGCCCTTATTGGTCGAGGTAATGCGTTCCTGCAGGTTACCCATGTCGGTCGCCAGCGTGGGCTGGTAGCCCACGGCCGAGGGAATACGGCCCAGCAGCGCGGACACTTCCGAACCCGCCTGCGTGAAGCGGAAGATGTTATCGACGAAGAACAGCACGTCCTGGCCTTCTTCATCGCGGAAATATTCCGCCATGGTCAGGCCCGACAGCGCCACGCGCGCACGCGCACCGGGAGGCTCGTTCATCTGGCCGAAGACGAGCGCAACCTTGGAGCCTTCCGAGGTCGCGTTGCCGTCGGCGTCCTTGGCGATGACGCCTGCGTCGAGGAATTCGTGGTACAGGTCGTTACCTTCGCGGGTCCGTTCACCCACGCCCGCGAACACGGACACGCCGCCGTGGCCCTTCGCGATGTTGTTGATCAGTTCCTGGATCAGCACGGTCTTGCCGACGCCCGCGCCGCCGAACAGGCCGATCTTGCCGCCCTTCGCGTAAGGCGCGAGCAGGTCGATGACCTTGATGCCGGTGACGAGAATGCTCGATTCGGTCGACTGGTCGACGAATTCGGGGGCTTCGGCGTGGATCGGGGCGGTCTTTTCCGCGCCGATGGGGCCACGCTCGTCGATCGCTTCGCCGATCACGTTCATGATCCGGCCCAGCGTCTTGGGGCCGACCGGCACGGAAATCTGTGCGCCGGTATTGGTGACTTCCTGCCCGCGGGTCAGGCCGTCGGTGCCGTCCATCGCGATGGTCCGCACGGTGTTTTCGCCCAGGTGCTGCGCGACTTCCAGAACCAGCGTCGAATCGCCGTTCTTGGTTTCCAGCGCGGTCAGGATCGCGGGCAGTTCGCCTTCGAAATGCACGTCGACGACGGCACCGATCACCTGCGCGATCGTGCCGTTACCGGTAAGGTTGGGCTTGGTGGTGGTTTTTGCGGCGGTGGCCATTGTGTTTATCCTAGCGGTTTACAGCTGCTGGCAGTCTTCGGGAATATCGATGAGGACATAGCTCGCGCCATCGGCGGCGATCATGGCCTCGCGTTCGGTTTCGGGCGTGTCGCCGTCGAGCGAATAGGTACAGGTGAATTCCGTGCCTTCGCCGGTCGCCTCGCACTGCGCGTCCAGAACCTTGCGATCCTTGACGCACTGCTGCAGTGCGACCTGCACCTCGGCGAGCGAGGGCACGTTTTCGTCCGCTTCCAGCTCGGCGGTCGCGCCGACCGGTTCGGGCGCTGCCGGGCTCTGTTCGACCACCGGCGCGGCCTCGATGTCGGCCGTATCGGTGGTGGCGTCATCATCCACCGGCTCGGCGCAGGCGGCGAGCGCGAACAGCGATGCGAGGATGATGGAGCGGCCCAGCATTACAGTGCCTCCGCGCCTGCGATGATTTCGATCAGCTCGGTGGTGATCGCAGCCTGACGCTGGCGGTTGTACTCGATGTTGAGGTTCTTGATCAGGTCGCCCGCATTGCGCGTTGCGTTGTCCATCGCGGTCATCGATGCACCCTGTTCCGACGCTTCGCGTTCGAGCAGCGCGGCGAACAGCTGGGTGCGGACGTAGCGCGGCAGCAGGGCTTCGAGGATTTCCTCTTCGCCCGGCTCGTATTCGACCACCGCATCCGCCTTGGGCACGTCGCCCGCTTCGGGTGCGGGGACCGGGATCAACTGCTGCACGGTCGGGTTCTGCGCGAGCGCGGACTTGAAGATCGGATAGATCAGATGCGCGACGTCGAACGCGCCGTCCTCGAACATTTCGAGCAGCTCGTTCGCGATCGCTTCCGCCTCGTTGAAGCCGGGGGTGCGCACGTCGGAGGTATCGAAGTGCTTGGCAATCGCGCTGGCATTGGCCCGCTTGATCGGGGCGCGGCCCTTCTTGCCGACGAGATAGAATTCGACCGTCTTGCCAGCTTCACGGAGCGCGGCGGCCTTGCGCAGCGCTTCCTTGACGATGTTGGCGTTGAGGCCGCCGCACAGGCCTTTGTCGGTGTTGACCACCACCAGCAGGTGGCGCTGGTCGCTCCCGGTGCCGGTCAGCAGCTTGGGGGCCGCCGCCGAATCGCCAACCTTGGCGGCCAAGCTGGCCATCACCGCGTTCAGCCGCTCGGCGTAGGGGCGTGCCTCTTCGGCAGCCTCCTGCGCACGGCGCAGCTTGGCCGCCGCAACCATCTGCTTGGCCTTGGTGATCTTCTGCGTCGACCTGACCGACTTGATCCGGCCCTTGAGTTCTTTGAGGTTAGCCATCGTGGCTCCCTATCTCGCTGGGCTTCAGGCGAACTGCTTGGCGAACGCGTCGAGCGCGGCCACCGTGCGGTCCTTGATCTCGCCTTCGAACTTCTTGGTTTCGCGGATGTCCTTCAGGATGTCCGCATGTTCGTGGCGCATGAAGCTGAGCATCTGCGTTTCGTATTCGGTCACCCGGTCGGTCGCGACGGAGTCGAGATAGCCGTTGGTGCCCGCGAAGATCGACACGGTCTGCTCTTCGAACGGCATGGGGCTGAACTGCGGCTGCTTGAGCAGCTCGGTCAGGCGCGCACCGCGGTTGAGCAGCTTCTGCGTGGAGGCGTCGAGGTCCGAACCGAACTGCGCGAAGGCCGCCATTTCGCGATACTGCGCCAGCTCCAGCTTGATCGAACCAGCAACCTTCTTCATCGCCTTGGTCTGTGCGGCACCGCCCACGCGGCTGACCGACAGGCCGACGTTGATCGCCGGGCGGATGCCCTGGAAGAACAGGTCGGTTTCGAGGAAGATCTGGCCGTCGGTGATCGAGATCACGTTGGTCGGAATGTAGGCTGACACGTCGCCCGCCTGCGTTTCGATGATCGGCAGCGCGGTCAGCGAACCGGCGCCCTGTTCGTCGCTCATCTTCGCCGCACGTTCGAGCAGGCGGCTGTGGAGGTAGAACACGTCGCCCGGATAGGCTTCGCGGCCCGGAGGACGGCGCAGCAGCAGCGACATCTGGCGGTAGGCAACGGCCTGCTTGGAAAGGTCGTCATACACGATCACGGCGTGCATGCCGTTGTCGCGGAAGAATTCGCCCATCGCGGCGCCGGTATAGGGCGCGAGATACTGCAGCGGAGCGGGCTCCGATGCGGTCGCGGCGACCACGATGGTGTATTCCATCGCGCCGTTTTCTTCGAGCTGCTTGACGATCTGCGCGACGGTCGAGCGCTTCTGGCCGACCGCGACGTAGATGCAGTACAGCTTCTCGTTCTCGTCATCGCCCTTGTGCGCATCGCGCTGGTTGATGAAGGTGTCGATCGCGACGGCGGACTTGCCGGTCTGACGGTCGCCGATGATCAGCTCGCGCTGGCCGCGGCCGACGGGGACGAGCGCGTCGATCGCCTTGAGGCCCGACTGCACCGGCTCGTGCACGCCCTGACGCGGGATAATGCCCGGGGCCTTCTGTTCGACCAGGCGGCGCTCGGTCGTGGCGATCGGGCCCTTGCCGTCGATCGGGTTGCCCAGCGCGTCGACCACGCGGCCCAGCAGGGCCTTGCCCACGGGCACGTCGACGATGGTTTCGGTCCGGCGAACGGTGTCGCCTTCCTTGATGTTGGTGTCCGAGCCGAAGATCACGACGCCGACATTGTCGGCTTCGAGGTTCAGGGCCATGCCCTTCACGCCGCCGTTGAACTCGACCATTTCGCCGGCCTGGACCTTGTCCAGCCCGTGGATGCGGGCGATCCCGTCACCGACGGAAAGCACGGTGCCGACTTCGCTTTCCTGCGCTTGCGAATCGAAGTTTGCGATCTGGTCCTTGATGACCTTGCTGATTTCAGCGGCGCGAATATCCATTGCCTGAGCCTTTCATCGACAGCCCTCCCGAAGGAGGTCGCTGTCAGCCTTTCATTGCCTGCGTAAGCGCGTTGAGACGGGTGCGGATCGATCCGTCGATCCGCTTGGAGCCGATGGTGACGATGAGGCCACCGAGCATATCGGGGTCGACGCTGCTGGTCAGCTTGACCGTGCGGCCTTCGCGCGCGGTCAGCTTCGCCTTCAGCGTGGAGAGCTGGTCTTCGGTCAGCGGGTGCGCGCTGATCACGTCCGCGCTCACTTCGCCGCGCTGGGCGGCGGCGATGTCGCGGAAGGCGCGAATCATGCGCGGAAGTTCCGCCAGCCGGCGATTCTCCGCCAGCACGCCGAGGAAGCGGCGCGTCAGCGTGTTGAGCTCGAGCAGCTTGGCGACCTGTTCGATCGCGCCTGCCTTGGCGGTGCGGCCGAGCTGGGGGTTGGTGATCAGCGAAGCGAGCTCCGACGATTCCGCCAATGCGGCGGAAAGCGTCTCGAGATCGGATTCGACCGCGCTCACCACGCCATCTTCGGCAGCGAGCTCGAACAGCGCGACTGCGTAACGCCCTGCAAGGCTAGCCTGAATACCGGCGGAAATCTCCACGCCTGGGGGTCCTCTTCGGGTCCGGAAAGAAACGAGTGTGTAGCCTGCCTAAGCGGGGCGCGTCCAATGGATAGGGTTGGGCACCCCGGCGAAGCTGGCGCGCGCCTAGCATCGGGGTTTGCGAAGCGCAAGCCGAGGGGGAGTGGATTCGTTTGCCCAAAGCTGTGCGGCAGGCGTAGGCTGCGCCCCGCGACCCGTACACAAAGGCGCGGGCGCGGGAGAGATGGCATCGGGAGGTGATCATGCAGATGACGGCGCTGGCCCCGCATTGCGGGGTGGAAATACGCGGAGTGCAACTGGCCGAGGCGACCGGTGACGCCGCGCTGCTGGACGAGATTCGCAATGCCGTGTGGGAACATGGCGTGGCTGTGTTTCGCGATCAGGATTTCGGGCCGCAGGAACACATCGCCTTCGCGCGGGCGTGGGGCGGGATCGACATCAACAATTACTTCCCGCTGACCGATGCCTTTCCGGAGATCGCAGTGGTCGGCAAGCGCGCCGACCAGACGACCAATATCGGCGGCGGCTGGCATACCGATCATTCCTACGACCAGATCCCGGCGATGGGCTCCATCCTGGTCGCGCGCGAGCTGCCCCCCACAGGCGGGGATACGCTGTTCGCGCATATGGGCGCGGCCTACGACGCGCTGTCCGACGATCTGAAAGCCGAGATCGAGGGGCTGGAGGCATTTCACAGCGCCGACCACGTCTATAGCCCGGACGGCTATTACGCGCAGACCGACATGGCCGAATCGCTGCGCGGTCAGCAGATGACCACCGGCGCGAGGCACCCGGTGGCGATCCGTCACCCGCAGACGGGGCGCAAGCTGCTCTACGTCAACGCGGCTTTCACCACCCACATCGTTGGGCGGACCCGGGAGGAAAGCATGCCGCTGCTCCAGCGCCTGTTCGCCACCGCCCTTTCGGCAGACAATACCGCACGGGTGGAGTGGCAGCCGGGCTCGGTCGCGATCTGGGACAACCGGACCACCTGGCACATGGCGATGAACGACTATCAGGGCCATGCGCGCACGATGCACCGCATCACCCTGACCGGCGAGGCGCTGGCGGCCTAGTCTGCCGGCTGGCAGGAATAGACCAGCCGCTCGTTCGGCTGGCTGGGCAAGGCGGAGAGCACCGCCTCCTGCTGGCGGCCCAGCTGAGCCGCACCGTCCTGCGCCTCGCACGAAGGCGCTGCGTAGGAGCCCCGCGCCTCGCGCGCGGCGGCCATCGCGTTGCGCGACAGCAGGTAGCGGTCGGCGCGATAGGTCCGCGTCTGCGGATCGTACCGGGCGACGCTGACGACGTCTTCTTCATTGGGCACGAATACGCGGGCCCACTGGCCGCTGGCGAAGCCGTATTGCGTGCGCCCGTTGACGCAGCCTTGCGCCGACCAGCGCAGATCGACCGAACGCTCGGCATCGCCGGTCACCCGGCTGCGCGAAGGCTCCAGCGTGCACACGAAATGGCCTGCGGCCGCTGCAGCCGAATCATTGGAGACCTGGTTGCTGCCCGTCTCCTCGCCCAGCGCGGCGGCGACCCGCCGGTCGATCGCATCGAGGCCGGGCCGCGTCAGATAGAGCGCCGCTGCGGTCAAGACGAGCACCGCCGCCACCGCGTAGCAGGCATAGGGCAGCCAGTGGGGCAGGGTGGTGCGCGCGTCGTCGTCCCACTCGGGATCGTCCTCAGCCTCATCCTCGGTCACCGCCACGCCGGCGGCGAGTTCCTTCTCACGCCGTTGGGCGAGCGCATAGCCGAGCACGCCAAGCCCGATCCCTGCGAGCAGGGCGAGCAGCGCCAGCGCAATGCGGTCTTCCCGCTCTTCCTGCACCGCCAGCGCAGCTTCGAGCTGGAGGCGCGAGCGCCGCTCGCTCGCCGCCTCGGAGCGGGCTTCCATCTGCGCGCGCGCCGCGTCGGCGGCGGCAGCGCGCCGTTCGCGCTCCGCCTCGTCGATCTCGGCCAGGCTGCGGCAGGGCAGGTCGTTGAGCTGGGCAGAGACCTTGTTGGCGCGCAGGAACGGGAGCAGCTCTCGGTTGGAGACCGCGAAGTAGAACTCGGCATCGGTCCCGTCGCTTTCCGCGCCGAAGGAATTGACCCCCAGCACCCGCCCGCAGGTATCGAGCAGCGGGCCGCCCGAATTGCCGCGCGCGATCGGTGCGGTGTGCAGGATCGTGTCGAACTGGCGGCTGGGCCGCTCCCCCGAAATGAAGCCGCGGCTTTTTACCGGCGGCTGCGAGCGGACGATATCCTCGATGGAAAGACCCTGCGCGCGGTCGACATTCATCGGATAGCCGACCGAGGTCACCGAATCGCCGCTTGCCCCCGGTCGCCCGCCAACCAGCGTGAGCGGCGGCAGGCGCAGCGATCCCTCGATCGCGAGCAGGGCAAGATCGGTCCCCGGATCGACCGCGACCACGCGTGCAAAGGCGGAGGCATCACCATCGGGCGGGATGATGCCGATCACCCGGTCCTCACCCAGCGTCCCTCCCGCCAGCGCCTCACGTACGACGTGGGCATTGGTGACGATCCGCTGCGGAGAAACCGCAAAGCCGGTCCCATGGCTGAGCGGGTAGAGCGACTCCCCGCCCTGGCTGTCGGTCCCCCTGGCGAAGATCACGATCCGCACCACACCGCGCGCGGCGGCGTCGATATCCGCAGGCTCGGCATGAGCGGGAGCGGGCATCGCGAGCGGCGCGATCAGCATGGCGAGCAGGATCAGGATTCGCATCATCGGCGCTCTTTTGACCGCGCGCGGGTTTGGCCGCAAGCTTCGGGATGCGGTGGCTGCGCATTGTGTATAGGCCTTTCACCATGACGACCCGACCCGCCCCCTGCGATGCCGACGACGATATGCGCTGGGCCGCCGTGATGCGGCGCGACCGGGCGTGTGACGGGCAGTTCGTCACCGGCGTGCTGTCGACGGGTATCTATTGTCGGCCCAGCTGCGCCGCACGCCATCCTGCGCGATCCAACGTGCGCTTCTTCGTCGACGGGGCGCAGGCGCGTGCGGCTGGCCTCAGGCCCTGCAAGCGCTGCCTGCCCGACGACGTATCGCGAGACGAAGCGGCGGTGCGCGCCGCGATCGATTCGATCCGCAGCGGGGAAAGCGCAACGTTGAACGAACTGGGCGCGATCACCGGCTATTCGCCGACGCATTTCAGCCGCGTGTTCAAGCGCGCCACCGGCCTCTCGCCTGCCGCCTATGCGCGCGCGCTGAAGGAAGAACGCGCGCGAGACGCCTTGAGCGGTGCCGCGCGGGTGACCGATGCGATCTATGATGCGGGCTACGAGGCGCCGAGCCGCTTCTACGCCGCGATGGAAGGGAAACTGGGCATGAGTGCGAGCGCATGGAGGAATGGCGGACGCGGAGTGACGATCCGCTGGGCGGTGGTCGAGACCACGCTGGGCGCGATGCTCGTCGCGGCGACCGACAAGGGCGTATGCCGCCTCTCGTTCGACGAGGGCGAGGAAGATCTGCGCGGCCGCTTCCCACGGGCCGAACTGGCCGAGGGAGGCGCTGAGTTCTCAGACTTGCTCGAACGGGTGATCGCTGCGGTCGAGCGTCCGGGAATCGCGCAGGACATTCCGCTCGACGTCGCAGGCACCGCGTTTCAGGAAGTCTGCTGGAAGGCCTTGCGCGAAATTCCGCCGGGCGAGACGCGCAGCTATTCCGAGATTGCGGCGGCGGCGGGCAATCCAAAGGCGGTGCGCGCGGCAGGCAGTGCCAATGGGGCGAACAATGTCGCGGTGCTGATCCCCTGCCACCGGGTGATCCGCAGCGACGGCGGAATCGGTGGCTACGCCTATGGCACCGCGATCAAGGAAGAGCTGCTGAAGCGGGAGCAGGGCGGCAAGGAGTAGGCGAGGCGGCGCAACGGGCAGCGCCCGGTACGCCGGCCCGTTTTCGATTGCCGGGGCCGGGCACCCCGGCCTAGTGTAGCTGCATGTCCGCCCTCGACACCGTGCTGTCGCGCAGAACCCTGGCGACACTCGCGCCGCCCTTCGCGGTCGTCGCTGCTTTGGCGTTCGCGGCCAGCGGCTGGGCGGCGGCCAATCCCGGCATTGCTGCTTTATTGCTGTGCTGGATCGTGGCGGATGCGCTCGCGCTGGGCACGATCGCGAAACACGAAGCGCGTCGGCCCGGTGCGAAAGCGCTGTTGGGAGCCTTCGCCCTTGCCAGTCTGGTGCTGCTGATCGGCCCCCGCGGGCCGGTGCGCGATGCCATCATGGGCGTGCCTGCCGTCCCGCTGGCGCTGGGGCTTACGATCTTCTCCTACCTCGGCTGGTCAGGGCGGAAGGCATGGCAAGTGCGGCGCGGGGGCGGCTCGATGGAGGACGCGCTGGCGCAGGTCCTGCCGCGCCCGCTGGTCGCGCTGGCGCTGGCCGAAGCACGCGTGCTCCATCTCGCGCTGCTGAGCTGGCGGAGGCCCGCCGATGTGCCCGAGGGTGCCATCGGCTTTGCCTACCACCGCTATCTGGCGCCGATGATCTGGGTGCTGCTGGCCCTGCAGACGATCGAACTTTCGGTGGTCCACCTGCTGGTGATGCTGTGGAGCCCGACGGTCGCGTGGGTGCTGCTGGCGCTCAGCGTCTGGGGCGCGCTGTGGATCGTCGCCCTCTTGAAGAGCCTTTGGCTGCGTCCCGTTCTGCTGACGGACAAGGGCGTCCGGGTGCGTGCGGGGCTTCTCATCGATGTGCTGGTGCCATTCGACCGGATCGCCGCAGTGCGCGGGCCTTCGGATGCGGCTGAGGTGAAGGCGAAAACCACGCTCAACGCGGCGCTGCTCGCCTGGCCGGACATCGTGTTCCATCTGCACGAGCCCATGCGGGTGTCGGGTCCGCTGGGGCGGGAGCGGCTGGTCGACAAGGTGGCGTTCAAGCTCGACGATCCGGCTGCCTTCCACGAACAGCTCGGCAGGCTGCGCTAGCGCCTGAAGATCGCCTGCGCGGCAAGATCGACGCAGGCTGCAAGATCCTTTTGCGCCGGAATGTCGTTGCCGAACAGCAGCGGCGAATAGAGCGGCGAATAGAGCAGGGCGAGTGCGGCGCGAGGCTCCACGCCTTCATGCAACTGCCCGGCCTTCGCCGCCCACGCGATCCGCCTGCGCGCCCAGTCGCGGCGCGGGTCGAGCCAGCGTTTGCGCACCGCGCTGGCCACTGCCGGGCTGTCGCGCCCACCGGCCAGCATGGCGGCGAACGCCCGGCCCGTGGGCCCGCGAAGCTGGTTCGCCATGCCCAATATCTGCGCGCGGAAATCCGCCTCGGCAGAGCCGGTGTCCTGCAGGTCGAGCGTTTCGTCGACCGCGGAAAAGAACGCGTCGATCGCCAGGTCGCTGCGCCCGTCCCACCAGCGATAGATCGTGCTCTTGCCCGTACCCGCCTCGCGCGCGACACCTTCGATGGTCAGCTTTTGATAGCCATCGCGGACCAGAATCTTGAGCGCTGCAATCAGGATTGCCTCGCGCGATTGCTCGCTGCGGGGGCGACCACGCGGCTTGGTGCTTTCAAAAGTTTCGGCCATGCGAAACGCTACCGTCTCGCATGGCCGATCACAAGCTCGCGCATGGTGCGCGAGTGCGGTTGGTTGGTGCTTACTCCGCGCCGACGAAGATCGCCTTTGCGTTGGCGAATTCCTTCACGCCGAAGCCGCCATGCTCGCGCCCGTAGCCCGAGTTCTTGACCCCGCCGAACGGCATCGAGGGATCGGCAAGGCCAAAGGTGTTGATGAACACCATGCCGGTGTCGAAGTGCTTGCTGGCAAGCTCGATCGCGCGGTCGACATTCTTCGACATGATCCCGCCGCCAAGGCCATAGCGGCTGTCGTTGGCGATCCGCATCGCATCCTCGTCGTCCTTCGCCTTGATCACGCTGGCGACGGGGCCGAACAGCTCGTCGTCATAGGCGGGCTGGCCGGGGGCGACATCGGTCAGGACGGTGGCGGGGTAGAAGGCGCCGGGGCCGTCGGGGATCGTGCCGCCGCAGGCGATCTTGGCGCCCTTCTCGACCGACTTGTCGACCTGTTCCTGCAGCGTCTTGCGCAGATCCTCGCGGGCCATCGGGCCCATGTCGGTATCGTCAGAGGTCGGATCGCCCGTCTTGATCGCCTCGAACTTCGCGACGTATTTCTCGACGAATTCGTCGTAGACCTTCTCGGTCACGATGAAGCGCTTGCCCGCGATGCAGGTCTGGCCGTTGTTGTAGAGGCGCGCGGTGGCGCAGATGCCGACCGCCTTGTCGATGTCGGCATCCTCCAGCACCATGTAGGCATCGTTAGAGCCGAGCTCGAGCACGGTCTTCTTGAGCGCCTTGCCCGCTTCCTCCGCGATGTGCTGGCCCGCGCCGTCCGACCCGGTGAGCGTCACGCCGCGCACCTTGTCGTGCGCGATCAGTTCGTCCGACGTGTCGTGGTCGACCACCAGCACGGTGAACAGGTTTTCGGGCAGGCCGCCCTTGGTAAAGATCTCCGCGATCTTGAGCCCGCTGCCGGTGCAGTTCGCCGCGTGCTTCAGCAGCACGCCATTGCCGGTCATCAGGTTGGCGATCGCGTAGCGGATCACCTGGTAGGCGGGGAAGTTCCACGGCTGGATGCCGTAGATCACGCCGATGGGGGAGTAGGTGACGATGCCGCGCCCGGCATTGTTCGGGTCGCGCTTCTCGTCCGCCAGTTCCTTGGGGCCGTTGGCGGCGGTGTAGTCGCAGATCGCGGCGCACAGCTCCACCTCGTCGCGGCTGTCGCGCAGCAGCTTGCCGACCTCTGCGGTCATCAGCTGGGCCAGCTCTTCCTTGTTGTCGCGCAGCGCCTTGCCGAGGCCCTTGATCACCTCGGCGCGCTCTTCGAGGCTGCGCAGCTTCCACTCGCTGAAAGCCTCATGGCAGGCATCGACCTTGGCGAAGGCCTCGTCCTTCGAGAGGTGGGCATAGCTGTCGATCTGCTCGCCGGTGGCGGGGTTGATGGTCGTAATATCAGTCATTGGGGGTAATCTTTCGTTTGGGGGTACTCCTGTCCAAGTCTCGCGACGGGCTCCCGTTCCAAGCCCACGCGAATTGCGCACCTGCCCCTCTCATTGCAAATGAGAGTCGTTCGCATTACATGGCCGGGCATGAGCAACAGACCAGACCCCCGCGAACTCACCGTCATCAACCGCACCCGGATTACCCCCTCGCTCCAGCGCGTCACGCTGGGCGGGTCAGGGCTGGCGGGCTTTCCCGCAGACCAGCAGGGCGGCTACCTCAAGCTGTTCCTTGGCGAGGATGCCAAGGGCAAACCGATCGTGCGGACCTACACGATCCGCCACCAGCGCGAGACCGAGCTGGATATCGACTTTGCATTGCATGGCGACGACGCGGCGGGTCCAGCGACGAAATGGTCCCTGTCTGCCGAGCCGGGAAGCACGATCAGGGTCGGCGGCCCGGGCGCGGCGAAGCCGCTGCCCGAAGCGCACGATTTCTACCTGATTGCGGGCGACATGACCGCGCTGCCCGCGATTTCGGTCAACCTCGCGGCGCTGGCGGATGACGCGCGAGGGTTCGCCGCGATCGAGATCCAGAACGAAGCGGACAAGATCGAACTGGACGAGCCCGAGGGCGTGGAGATCTGCTGGCTGGTCAACCGGGAGCCGGGCAGCCAGCCCGATCTGCTCGCCGACCAACTCCGCAGCGTCGATCTGCCGCAGGGCCGGGTGGCGGGTTGGGCCGCGTGCGAGTTCTCAGGCATGCGAAACCTGCGCGCCTTCCTGCGGGACGAGCTGGGCCTGCGTGGCCGCTCGCTCTACATCTCCAGCTACTGGAAGGCGGGCCTGATCGAGGACGAGCACAAGCTCGCCAAGCGCGAGGATGCGGAGGCGCAGCCGGCCTAGTCGGCGCGCGCCCAGCCCTTCGCGGCGGGCTCCAGCGTTTCGAGGAAGTCTTGCGCGGTCTCCAGATAGGCGGCCTGTTTCTCCTCCCCCATCCGGTCCCAGTTGGAATAGATCCGCCCGATCCGGTGGTTGCTTTCCAGCGTGTCGCGATGGCGGTCCATGAAATGCCAGTAGAGCGCATTGAACGGGCACGCGCCGTCGCCCGTCTTCTTGCTCACCGAGTAGGCGCAATCCGAGCAGTAATTGCTCATTTTGTTGATGTAGTTGCCGGACGCCGCATAGGGCTTGCTCGCGAGCCTGCCGCCATCGGCATAGAGCACCATCGCGGCCACGTTGGGCAGTTCGACCCACTCATAGGCGTCGGCGTAGACCACCAGGTACCAGTCCTGCACTTCGCGAGGGGAAATCCCTGCGATCAGGCAGAAATTGCCCAGCACCATCAGCCGCTGGATATGATGTGCATGTGCATTGTCGCGCGTCGAGCGGATGCAGTCGGCGAGGCAGCGCATATCGGTCTCGCCGGTCCAGAAAAATTCGGGGAGGGCGCGCTGTGCATTGAGCGCGTTCGCCTTCTGGAGATGCGGCATGTGCAGCCAGTAGAACCCGCGGACATATTCGCGCCAGCCGATCAGCTGGCGGATGAACCCTTCGACGCTGTTGAGCGGGGCCTTGCCATCCTTGTATGCTGTCTCGGCACGCTGGCACAGGTCGAGCGGGTCGAGCAGGCCGAGATTGAGGCTGGTCGACAGCATCGAGTGGAACAGGTCGTCCTGCCCGTGGACCATCGCGTCCTGGTAGGGGCCGAAGCACGCGATCCGCTCGGCGAAGAACGCGTCGGCGGCTTCTTCCGCCTGATCGCGCGTTACCGGCCAGCCGAAGCTCTCGAGGCTCCCGAAATGGTCGCCGAACTTCTCCTCGACCAGATCGATGCATTCGCGGGTGATCTCGTCGGGCTTGAATAGCGGGCGCTCCGGCGCCTCAAGCCCTTCCTTGGGTGGCTTGCGGTTCTCGCTGTCGTAGTTCCACTCGCCGCCCTCGGGCTTGTCGCCATCCATCAGCAGCCCGGTCTTGCGCCGCATTTCGCGGTAGAAGAACTCCATGCGCAGACTGTCGCGATCCTCCGCCCAGTCGCGAAAATCGGCCAGCGAGCAGATGAAGCGGTCGTCGGGCAGGATTTCCACCTCGCAGGCGAACTTGTCGGGCCATTCCTCGATGGCCTGCTGCACGCGCCATTCGCCCGCCTCGACCACGTGGATCGCGCGCGGATCGTGCCGCTCAATTGCGCGCGCGACCTCGCCGGTGAAGCTGCCCGCATTGTCCGGATCAGTCAGCTTGACGTAATCGACGGTCCACCCCGCATCGCGCAGTTCGGCTGCGAAGTGGCGCATGGCGGAGAAGATCAGCGCGATCTTCTGCTTGTGATGGCGCACATAGGTCGCCTCGTCCCACACCTCCATCATCAGGATGACGGTGTCGTCCTTTGTGCGCCCTCGCAGCGAGGCGATGGTTCGGGTCAGCTGGTCGCCCAGGATGGGGACGAGAACGGGGCGTTCGGCGGGGGATGGCATCAACGGTCAATCGGCAGGGAGCCGCAGTGTTCCGATCTCCGCAGGATGGACCCTCGCGGACGCGCATTCACGACCCTATTCGTCTCCTGTGCTTTCGTCCTCTTCCTCCGAGGGCTCGAAGCGGATCGAGGCGATCCCTCCGCTGTCGCGCGCTTTGGTGAGCGCTTCGATCACCGCTTTCGCCCCGCGATCTCCGTGCGGATTGTTGGCCAGCACCTTCAGGAGGAAGATCGCATCATCATAGCGTCCCTCACGCGCAAGCTGGGTGGCGTAGGCGAATCGCACTTCCGCAGCTTCGGGCGCCAACGAGAATGCCATCTTCAGCGCATCGGTTATTTGCGGATGGCTGGCGCCTTCACGCAGATAACTGTTGGCGAAGTCGTATAGCGCGAGCGGGTCGGCCGGATCGAGCCGGTTGGCCTTGCCGATATATTCGCGGGCTGCCGCCCAGTTGGCCGGGTCCGGATCGTCCCCATGGTCGAAAGGTTCGAGTAGCAGCCTGCCCTTGAGCAGGTTTGCTCTCACATGATTGCCGTCGAGTGCGAGCGCCCGGTCGACCGCGGCCTCGGCCGCGCTGAAGTCGTAACCGGCCTCCTCCTTGTGGTTGAGTGCGAATTCGATCTCCGCGAACTGGTACCAGCTCTCGGCCGTGCCTTCGCCGCGTTCCGCGAGGCTGCGCAGCTTGTCGCGCGTCGCTTCGGGCTCGTATCGGGCGATCCTTTCCAGGGTCAGCTCGACAAGTTCGCCCTCGTACGAGGACAGATCGGTGATCCGAATGTCACGGGCGTAGGCAAGCGGAAGGTCGGACTTCGAATAGCCCATCGATCCCCGCACGTAGCGGCGCAAGTTGCTCTCCAGCTCGTCCAGATCGCCGAAGTGCTTGCGCGCCGCCTCAAGGTTCTCGGTCCCGCTATTGATCTCGCGCAGGTAGGCCTGAATCTGGTCCCCGCGCTTCTTCGGGTCCGAATCGAGCATGTGGGTCAATGCCCACGACCAGCCGTAGAAAGCGCCACCATCCCGAATCTCGGAGACGTCGGAAGTCAGCAACGCCTCGATCGGAATCTTTTGCCCGTTGTTGACCGAATAGGCCCGGTCCTTCTGGGGGTAGCCGAAGATCCATTCTCCGTTCGATTTGAATTCGGCGGTCGAGACATATTCGGCGAAGCCTTCCACGAACCACGCAGGAGCGGGAATGCCGAAATTGTTGAACATGAAGTGATGCGCATATTCGTGAAACAGCGTGCGAAGGCCGCGGTCGTTCGCTTCCCGGTTGCTGACTGCGTAGCTGCCCTCGACCCGCGGGGAATAGAAGCCCGCGATGTTGCGGCCGCGCAAATCCTCGACCTGGCCCATCGAGCGCAGCAGGTAGATGCGCAGTCGGGTCGGTTGTTCACTTGCCGGTCGACCGAACACCAGTCGAAGGAGAGCGTCGAACTTTTCCAGCTGGATTGCATAGTCCTCCAGCTGGCTGGTGCTGCCGTCCGAATAGATGACGAAGTGGCGCGTTTCGGCCTTCTTCCAGTCCGCCGCGCTGGCAGGCACCGCCATCGCCATCAGCAGCGCGCACAGTCCCGCGACCCAGTTCTTCATATCGACCCCCCGAAATGTCCTTTGGCGCTACCCTAACGGCTTGAAAGCGAGGGGCAAGATCAGCGTCGCCTAGACGAAACTATACGGATCGATGTCGATTCCCACGCGCACGCCGCGCGGCAGTTCCAGCGGGCCGAGCCAGTCGCGGATCGCGTCCTGCAGCGCGGCGGTGCGTTTGGCGTTGATCAGCAGGCGATAACGATAGCGTCCGCGCAGCTGGGCAAGCGGGGCAGGTGCGGGGCCAAGGATCATGATGTCGTCCAGCCGCGGGCGCGCATCTCCGATCCGTGCAGCGGCCAGGCGCGCTTCTTTTTCGTCCTCGCTCGACACGATGATCGCTGCCCAGCGTCCGAAGGGCGGGGCATTGGCGTGGCGACGCGCCTCCAGCTCGGCCGCGTAGAAGGCATCGCGGTCGCCCTCCGCCAGCGCGGCGATGACGGGCGCCTCCGGGTGGCGCGTCTGGATCAGCACTTCTCCGGGCTTGGAGGCGCGGCCCGCGCGGCCCGCGACCTGTGCGATCTGCTGGTACACGCGCTCCGCCGCGCGCAGGTCGCCGCCCTCCAGCCCCAGATCCGCATCGACCACGCCGACCAGCGTCAGGTCGGGGAAGTGGAAGCCCTTGGTGACGAGCTGCGTGCCCACGATGACGTCGATCGCGCCGCTTTCCGCCATCGCGACGAACTCGGCGGCGCGGGCTGGGGTGTTGAGGGTGTCGGACGTGGCAACCGCGATCCGCGCTTCGGGTGCGATCTCGCGCACTTCGTCCGCCACCCGCTCCACCCCCGGACCGCAGGGGACGAGGCTGTCCTTCTCGCCGCATTCGGGGCAGGCTTCGGGCGTAGGTTCCTCATGCCCGCAATGGTGGCAGGCGAGGCGGTGTGAAAAGCGATGTTCCACCAGCCAGGCGCTGCACTGCTTGCACTGGAAGCGGTATCCGCAATTGCGACACAGCGTCAGCGGCGCGTAGCCACGCCGGTTGAGGAACAGCAGCGTCTGCTCGCCGCGCTCCATCCGCGCGAACAGCTCGTGGGCGAGCGTTGGGGCGAGCCAGCGGCCGCGCTCGGGCGGCTCCTCGGTCAGGTCGAGCAGGCGGATCGTGGGTAGCGTGGCACCGCCGAAACGGCTGGGCAGGTCGAGCTTCCGATAAGTGCCTGTCTCCGCCATGTGTAGGCTTTCGAGCGCCGGCGTGGCGCTGGCGAGAACGACTGGTATCCGCTCGAAATGCCCCCGCATCACCGCGACATCGCGGGCGTTGTAGCGCACTCCGTCATCCTGCTTGAAGCTGATCTCGTGCGCCTCGTCGACCACGATCAGGCCGAGATTGGCATAGGGCAGGAACAGTGCCGAGCGTGCGCCGACCACCACCTGTGCGCCGCCCTCTTCCGGCGCGCGGGCGATCGCGCGCCATGCACGGCGCCGCTCCGAAGATTTGAGCGAGGAGTGCCACAGCACCGGGACCACTCCGAAGCGATCCTCGAACCGGCGCAGGAAGTTCTCGGTCAGCGCGATTTCCGGCAGCAGCACCAGCACCTGACGGCCCGCGCGGATCGCGGCGGCGACGGGTTCGAAATAGGTCTCGGTCTTGCCCGATCCGGTCACCCCGTCGAGCAGGATCGGCGCGAAGTCCTCCGCCTCGACCGCCCTGACCAGTTCGTCCGCGACTTCGGCCTGCTGCGGTGAGAGCACCGGCTCGGCATGGTCGGGCTGCGCGCGGGGGTAGGGGCGGTCCGCGTCGACCTCTTCGGGTTCAAGCACGCCCTGGCTCACCAGGCCGCGCAATACCCCGTCGGAGACCCCCGCAATCGCGGCCAGTTCGCGGATCGTGCCCTGCCGGTCGACCAGCTTTTCCAGCGCCTGCTTGCGCTGCGGGGTCATCCGGTCGGGCTGCGTGCCGGTCAGGCGGTATTCGGTGACGGTGACGCCGCCCTTCAGCGCGCCTCCGCTGGCGAGCACCATCCGCGCGACCGAGGACATCGAGGCGCAGTAATAGTCCGCGGTCCATTCGATCAGGCGGCGCAGTTGTGCGTGCAGCGGGCGCACCGGGAGGACCGACAGGATCGGGCGCAGCTTCGCCTCGGGCACCGACTCGCCGGGAAGGCGTTCTTCCTCCCACACGATGCCGGTGACCTGGCGCGGGCCTAGCGGGGCGACCACGACGCTGCCATGCTCGACCGCCATGCCATCGGGCACGCGGTAATCGAGTACGCCGAGCGCGGCGTTGAGGACGAGGAGGCGGATACGGCGCATGGGTCGTCCGCCAATATGGGTGCAGGGGCTCCCGCGCCACAAGCATGGAAGGTGAGACGATGACCGGAATTCTGGAAAATGGCCTGAACCGGCGCAGCCTGCTGGGGGCTATCGGTGCCGGGGCGGGCGCGATGCTGCTGGGCGGCTGCGCGACCTACGAGACCCGCGTGACCAACGTGATCGAGCGGCTGCTGCTGCTCTCCAGCCAGCGCGCCTTCGCCCGGCTGACCGTGCCGGGCGGCTTCTGGGACCAGCAGATCGCACAGGCCGGGCTCGACAATTTTCTCGGTGCGCGGGGCAATGTGCTCGCCGGGATTCTCACCTCGGGCCTGGTCAAGTCGCGGCTGGAGCGGGAGTTTGCAGGCTTTGCGGTCGAGGCGAGCGAGCGCGCCGCGCCGATTATCTATGATTCGATCCGGCTGATCGGGGTCGAGAACACGATCGGGCTGATCACCGGCGGGCCGACCGCCGCGACGAGTTATCTGCGCGCGGACCTTGGCCCGCGGCTGGTCGATGCGATGGTGCCCGAACTCGGCGATGCGATGCGGCTGGCGCGCGATCCGGTGATCGGCCAGCTGGTCTCGGCGCTGGCCGGGGTCGATGTCGGCGGGGTGGCCGCGCGGCTCGCGAACGAGATCGACGATACCGTGTGGGCCGAGATCGGGCGCGAGGAAGCGGCGATCCGTGCCGATCCGCGCAGCACCAATGATCCGGTGCTGATCGGCGCCCTGGGCCTCGCCGGGCGGCGCTGATTGGCGAGGAGCGCCTAGAAGCGGTAGGCCGCGCTCAGCTGGGGCACGTGGGTATAGGTGTCGCCGCCCGGACGCGGGCGCAGTTGCAGCAGGTAACCGCCGCTTACCTCCAATCGCTCCGCCACGCGGTAGGTCAGCCCGACGGCGAAGCGCAGCTGGTCGACCCGCTCCGGCCCGCCATCATTGCGATCGCGCAACTGATACAGCAGTTCTGCCGATGCGCTGGCCTTGAGCTTTGGGGCGATCGTGTCGCTCAGCTGCACGCGCTGGCGCAGGCGCAGCGCCATCCGGTCCGAATTGTCGTAGAAGCGCTCTTCGATCCGGGTGCGCAGCGACAAGATTCCGGTCGAAAAACCGACCTGCTGGTAGGGGCGAACCTCGGTAAAGCCGTCGATGTCGTGGATCTCGATCCCACCGCCCAGCGAAAAGCCATCGCCGATTTCGTGATCGACCACTGCACCGACGATATATTCGTCGGGCCCGGCCTTGCGCCGTTGCTCTACTTCCACCTTCAGGCTGGTGCCCTCGGCGATATCACCCTTGGCCGCCAGCTCGATCCAGAATTCGCTTTCGTCTGCCAGAGCTGCGCTCGGTTGCAAAAGCACGGTCGCGGCGGCAAGTGGGAGGGCGCGCGCCGCAAGATTGACTGATCGCATCGGGAATCCTTGAACAGGGTTCGGGTGTGACGCTTCCATGACAGGTATGTGACCAAAATGAAATTCTTCGCAGACACCGCCGACATCGCCGACATCCGCGACCTGGCCGAAACGGGCCTGATCGACGGGGTGACCACCAACCCCTCGCTGATCCACAAATCGGGCCGCGATTTTATCGAGGTGACCAAGGAAATCTGCGGCATCGTCGATGGTCCGGTCAGCGCCGAAGTCGTCGCGCTCGATCACGAGACGATGATGAAGGAAGCCGACAAGCTGCGCAAAATCGCGGATAATGTCTGCATCAAGGTGCCGCTGACGCTCGACGGGCTGAAGACCTGCCGTGCGCTCACCGACGATGGCACGATGGTGAACGTGACGCTGTGCTTCTCCGCCAACCAGGCGCTGCTGGCCGCGAAGGCGGGCGCGACCTTCATTTCGCCCTTCGTCGGCCGCCACGACGACAACGGCTTCGACGGGATGCAGCTGATCGAGGATATCCGGCTGATCTACGACAACTACGCGTTCGAGACCGAAATCCTCGTCGCAAGCGTGCGCCATGCGACCCACGTGCTGCAGGCGGCGAAGATCGGTGCGGACGTGATGACCGCGCCGCCCAAGGTGATCCGTGGCCTCGTCAACCACGTGCTGACCGACAAGGGCATCGAGGGCTTCCTGAAGGACTGGCAGTCGACCGGTCAGAGCATTCTCTGAGGTTTCGGGCTTGAGCGAAGAAACCCCTCTCGACCGTTTCAAACGCGCGCTGACCGGCGGCGCGCGAGCGATTGCGCGCGAGCCCGAGGTGGAAGTCGCGTGGAGCGCGGACCGACCCGGCGCGGCAGGCAAGAACTTCCGCGTGCCGCTGCCCGGACGCCAGCTGCCGCCCGAACAGGCCGCCGAGGCGCGCGGCTTTGCCGATAGCTTCGCGCTCAAGATCCGCCTGCACGACAACGCACTGCATGATGCGGGCGCGCCGGGCGATCCGGTCGCGCGCGCCGTGTACGACGCGGTCGAGCAGGTCCGGTACGAGGCGCTGGGCGCGCAAGGGTTTGCGGGCGTGGGTGAGAACCTCGCCGCCGCGACCGAGCTGCGCGCCGCCAGCGACCCCATTGCCCGCGCCACCGAAGCGCGCGACGTGCCGCTCTCCACCGCCGTATCGCTGATGATGCGCGAGGCGCTGACCGGAAAGCCGATTCCCGAACGCGCGAAGAAGGGCGTCGATCTCGTCCGCAACTTCGTCAACGAGCGCACCGGCGGCGATTTCTCTGCGCTGGCCGACAAGCTCGACGACCAGAAGGCGTTTCAGGACCTCTCGATCGAGATGCTGCGCCAGCTCGACCTGATCGAAGGCGCAGACAGCGCGCCCGATGATGCGGACGAGGACGGCGACGACGACGAGGGCGAATCGCCCGAGGACGATACCGACGAGGAAGACGCGGGCGACCAGTCGCCGCAGCAGAGCCCCGAAGCCGCCTCCGAAATGGCGGAAGGCGATGCCGACGAGGATGGCGAGGGCGAGCTGTCCGAAGAGGACGGCGACAGCGACGACGCTGGCGACGACGGCGAAGAGGGCATGATGCCCGTGCGCCCCAATCGCCACTGGACCGACATTCCCGACGATTTCGAGTATCAGGTCTATACGCGCAAGTTCGACGAAGAGATCGCCGCGACCGAACTGTGCGATGCCGACGAGCTGGACCGGCTGCGCGCCTATCTCGATAGCCAGCTGACCGGCTTGCAGCATGTCGTCACGCGGCTGGCCAACCGGCTCCAGCGCCGGTTGATGGCGCAGCAGAGCCGCAGCTGGGATTTCGATCAGGAAGAGGGCATGCTCGATGCCGCGCGGCTGGCGCGCGTTGTCATCAGCCCCGGCCACTCGCTGAGTTACAAGGTCGAGCGGGAGACCGAGTTCAAGGACACGGTCGTCACGCTGCTGATCGACAATTCGGGCTCTATGCGCGGGCGGCCGATCTCGATCGCTGCGATCAGCGCGGATATCATCGCGCGCACGCTGGAGCGGTGCGGGGTGAAGACCGAAATCCTCGGCTTCACCACCCGCGCGTGGAAGGGCGGGCACACGCGCGAAAAGTGGCTCGCCGATGGCAAGCCGCAGCAGCCCGGCCGTCTCAACGACCTGCGTCACATCGTCTACAAGCAGGCCGACGAGCCGTGGCGCCGCGCGCGCCGCAATCTCGGCCTGATGATGCGCGAAGGGCTGCTGAAGGAAAACATCGACGGCGAGGCGCTGATGTGGGCGCACCAGCGCCTGCTCGCCCGGCCCGAGGACCGCCGCATCCTGATGGTGATCTCCGACGGCGCGCCGGTGGATGACAGCACACTATCGGTGAACCGGGCAGGGTATCTCGAAGCGCACCTGCGCAAGGTGATCGAGTGGATCGAGAAGGCCTCGCCCGTCCAGCTGGTCGCGATCGGCATCGGCCATGATGTGACGCGGTATTACAAGCGCGCGGTGACGATCATGGATGTCGAGCAGCTCGGCGGGACGATGATCGGGCAGATGGCGGATCTGTTCGAGGTGGAGGGTTGATACGGGCGCTGCCGGGTGCGATCACTGCATTGGCGGTGGGGGCGCTCTTATGGATCGTCTTCAACGGGCTCGCGGGAGTTGCTGAACCCTGGGATGCGCCGACTTTCGGATATGCCTACGCTGTGGCTCTTGTTCTTGCGGCAGGTCTCGGCTTGATCTTTCCGCAGCAAGGTTGGCTAGCGGGCGGTCTCGTAGTCTGGGCGATGTTGCCTGTCATGACAGTTCAGTCGGGTTTAGGTCCGCTGATGCTTGTTGGAGTGCTTTTTCTGTTCCTGCTCAGTATTCCGAGCGCTTTTCTTGCGTTCTGGATGGCTCGCTTGCGGCGAGGGATAATTGCCAGAGCCACAAGATAAGAGCGTGTGAGATCCAGTAGCATATATCACACATCGTGTGATATATGCATACGCATGAGCAAGCTTGAACGTATCACCGTCACCATGCCCGCCGAAATGGCTGCGCGGCTCCGCGCTGCGGTCGAGCGCGGCGAATACGCCACCACCAGCGAAGTGGTTCGCGAGGCGCTGCGCGACTGGGGCGAGGAGCGTGAACGAACCGAAGCGGAGAACCTCGCAATCCGTAAGCTTCTGGACGAGGCGCGGCAGAGCCCTTCGCTCCCCGCGAATGAGGTGTTCGCTCGTGTTCGGCAGCGGGTTGCCGATGTCGTTGCAGAGGCCACGGCGCCCGGGAAATGACCTTGCGGTTCGCGCCAGAGGCCGAGCAAGATCTGCTGGCGATTGCCGAGTTCATCGGTGAAGACAATCCCGATCGCGCCGCCGATTATATCGAAGAGATCATCGGCTTCTGCACCGAACTCGAAGATCGCCCGTTAGCCTATCGGCTGAGACACGAATGGGGTCAGGCTGTTCGCGCCGCACGCTATGGCTCCTACCTCGTGATCTACGAATGCCCTGATGATGCGGTCTTGATCTTGCGCATCCTGCGGGGCCGTCGTGATGTCGGCTCTATTTTGCGCGACACGTAGCTGCAGGCCTGTGCTTCACACCGTCATGCAACACGGGACCGACGGCATGACCGCTTCCAGCTCCGCCGCCTCCGCCACCAGCTCCGGCACAACATCCCCCCGCGCATCCAGCACCTCCTCCCGAAACTGCGCCCACGGAAACGGGCTCCCCGGATCGCTCCTTCGCGCAGGGTCGAGCATCGCGTGGCTCACCACATGGCGCAGGTTGGGGTATTTGGCCCAGGCGTAGCGGACGATTTGCGCAGTCGCCTCTATCTGCCAGTCGGAGAAATCGTCCGTGCGCACCTGCCGGTTCACCACCTCGATCCCGAGCGACCAGTGGTTGATCCGTCCGCGCCCGCCCCAGATCGCGGGGTGAGAGCAGCTATTGCGCACGTGCCATGCCGCGCGTGCCTCGTGGCAGGTCGCCCACACAAATTGCCCGTGCTGGGGCTCGTCCTCGTCGGGTACCAGCCAGTGAAAGCTCGCCTTGCGATCAAAGATCACGCTCGCCGCGCCTGCCGAGCTGCCACCCGCCGTGGCGTGGATTACCACCGCGCGCACGCCGAGGATCGCGTCGTAGATGCGCGCGCTCGATGCCTTGAGCGCCGCGTCGCGGATGTCCGGCCACCAGCGTTCCTCCAGCGGAGCGTGCGCCGGGCGCAGCGTGAGGTCGAGATCGAAATGATAGGTGGCGGGGTCGCCCATGTGGTCCTCCCGAAAGGGTCGCAGGGCGAGTCCAGCTAGAGCGCGATTTGCGAGTAGGACAGCGCGAAATGCAGCCTGCCGGGTTGGCGCGACGGCGGCCAGCCGCTAGCCAGCCGCTCATGAGCGATCAGACAATGTCCGTTTCCGAAGCCGTCACCTCGCGCCGTTCGGTGCGCGATTTCCTCGATACGCCGGTGCCGCTTGAGACGATCCGGCAGGTCATGGGCACCGCGCGCTGGGCTCCTTCGGGCTGCAACTATCAGCCGTGGGAAGCGACGATCCTGACCGGCGAACCGCTCGCGCAGCTGCGCGAAAAGCTGCGCGGCTCCGAGATGAAGAAGCCCGATTACGACTGGGACGCGCCCAAGCAGGAGGATCGCTACAAGCAGCGCCTCTACGAACTTTCGGCCAGCATGTTCGAATCGCTCGGGATCGAGCGCGAGGACAAGGCGGGTCGCGCCGCGGCGATGGGCCGCAACGTCGTCAGCTTCGGCGCGCCCGTCCTCCTGCTGTGCTATTTCCCGCGCCTGATGAAGGAAGCGCAGTGGTCCGATACGGGGATGTGGCTGCAGACCATCATGCTGCTGCTGCGCGAGCAGGGGCTCGATTCCTGCCCGCAGGAATTCATGGCCTACTACGCCGATCCGATCATGGAGCACATTGGCGTGAGTACGCAAACGCACCGCTTCTTCTGTGGCATGGGCATCGGCTATCGTGATCCGGATGCGCCGGTGAACAGCTTCGAGCGCAACCGCGTGCCGCTGGAAGAGCATGTCCGGTTTGAAGGCTTCGAATAAGGATACACGCCCATGAGCCCGCGCTACCTCGTTGCCCTGCTGCTCGCCCTGTCGGCGATCAACCTCGCGCTGATGATCCCCGGCGGCTTCGTCGAGACGCGCGATTTCAGTGCCTATCCGGCGAGCGGGCTGGCCGCATTCAACATCTTCCTGACCGTGCTTGGCCTCGGCTCTCTGGTGCTAGCATGGCTGACCTGGCGCGGCGGCGTGCGACGGGTGTGGAGCATGGCGGCGGCGGTCGGCTTTGCAGCGACCTATCTGCTCGACCTGTTCGAGATATTCCCGGTGACGCCCGTGCCGATGTCGTCGCTGCTCGAAACGCTCGAATGGCTGGGCACCGCGCTCGCCATCCTGCTTGCCACGGCGGTGCTGACCGCTGGTGGACGCGATGCGGGCGGCAGGGAAGGCGCGGCGATCCCGCGCGGGCTGACCATCGTGATGGGAATCGCGGGCGTCGGCATCGTGATCTTTGCGACGATCGCCGCAATGGGCGGCTGAGGCGCGGAACCGCTCCCTGCGCCGAGAGATTGATGGGGCACCAACTCAGGGAGCGGACATGCGTATAATCGGATGGATTTCGACGATGGCGGCAGTCTGCGCGCTCGCGGCGTGCGATGCGCCCAACACGGCCACGTCCGATGCTGAGCCGCCCGAAGCGCAATCTTCGGTGGCTGAGCCTGCAACTCCGAGCGAGGCCGAGCCCGCTCCGCCCAGCGAGGAATATGCCAACAGCCGTCCCGCGCTCGACAACGGCGCGGCCGAGCCGACCGAAGGCTCCTGCCTTGCCGAACTGGGGCGCGAGAAGGCCGAAACCCTGTCCGAGCAGTGCTATGAGATGTCGCCCGCCACGCGGCCGGCGTGCAATATCCAGAACTCCTGCGACACGATCCGCGCCGAGCTGAAGCGCGGCTGCAACTTCGGGGAAACTTCTGACAATCCGGACTATTGCGAAGGTCTCTAGCTCCGCTCGTCTTCGGGGACGCGGCGGACAATGTCCGGGTCGCGCCAGATCATCACCCCCATGGCGACGAACCAGCCCAGCTTGCCGAAGGCGAGTGCGCGTTCGTAGAGCCCGTCCCACCCGGTCGGCACGACGAACAGGAACGGCGCGGCGATCGCCCACAGCACCCCGCCGACATACAGCGCAATGCCCAGCCGCCGGTCGATCTCGTAGAACTGGCCCGCGGTCAGCAGCACGGTGAGCGGGAAGGCGACGCCCATCAGGTAGACCAGCTTGTAGTGGATCTGCGTGCCTTCGCCGGTCGAATAGGCCTCGTACGCCGCGATCAGCGAGTAATCGACTGCCAGAACCACCAGCAGAATCGTGCCCAGCCGCCAGTCCCAGCGGGATACGCGCCAGCGGATCAGCCCCACCGTCACCGCGAGCACGCCCACGACGAAGGCATAGATGCCGAGGTCGGAAAGGATGTCCCACTTGCCCGCCGCCAGATTGCTGATCGTGTCGCTGGCCAGCCCGATCCGGTCCGACAGGGCAGCCCCCAGCAGGTCGCACACCACAGAGATCGCGCAGCCCGCGATGGCCACGCAGCCCAGCGTGCGTGAGAGGGTGTCGGTTCCTGAATCCTTGCTGATATGATTGCTCCGGTGTTGCGCAGCCGCGCGGCTTGGCGCATTTGCGCGGGCTATGACCGACGCGCCGCAACTCAAGCTGTTCAATTCTCTCAACCGTCAGCTGGAACCCTTCGTTCCGGTCCACGAGGGCGAGGCGCGCGTCTACACCTGCGGGCCGACGGTCTATAACTACCCGCACATCGGCAATATGCGGGCCTATGTGTTCGCCGATGTGCTGGGCCGCACGCTCAGCTGGCGCGGCTACAAACTCACCCACATCATCAACATCACCGATGTCGGCCACCTGACCGACGACGCGGATGCGGGCGAGGACAAGCTGGAGAAGATGGCTGCCAAGCAGAAGCAGTCGATCTGGGATATTGCCGAGCATTACACCAAGGCGTTCAAGGACGACATAAGCGCGCTCAACATACGTCAACCGGCGCAGTGGTCGGTCGCGACCGACTACATCGCGGAGATGATCGACTTCGCGAAGAAGATCGAGCCGAAGCACTGCTACCAGCTCGATAGCGGCCTCTATTTCGACGTCTCTACGGTCGAGGACTACGGGCGGCTGGCGCGTGCCGTGACCGAAGAGGGGGAGGGCCGGATCGACACGGTCGAGGGCAAGCGCAACGCTGCCGACTTCGCAATCTGGCGCACCACGCCCGCGGGCGAGACGCGGCAGATGGAGTGGGATTCGCCGTGGGGTCGCGGCGCGCCGGGCTGGCACCTCGAATGCAGCGTGATGGGCGGCAAGCTGCTCGGCTTCCCGTTCGACATCCATACCGGCGGGATCGACCACCGGGAGATCCACCACCCCAACGAGATCGCGCAGAATCAGGCCTACTGCGGCTGCGGCGGGCTCGACGACGCGGCGCATTCGGGCGCGAAGATCTGGATGCACAACAACTTCCTGGTCGTGCGGTCGGGCAAGATGAGCAAGTCGAGCGGAGAGTTCCTTCGGCTCCAGTTGCTGATCGACAAGGGTTACTCGCCCGTAGCCTACCGGATGATGTGCCTGCAGGCGCATTACCGCAGCGAACTGGAGTTCTCGTGGGAGGGGCTGGGCGCCGCGCTGACGCGGCTGAAGCGGATGGTGATGGCTGTTGAACAGCTCAAAAACCGTCATGCCGAACTTGTTTCTGCAAGCAGGTCTTCGACTCCGGCATCCAGCGAGCAGCCCGAGCCGTTTGTGCAGGAGGCGGGCTGGACCCTGAAACAAGTTCAGGGTGACGACTGGGGCAAGCTCGCGCCGGCGATCGAGAAGTTTCAGGCGGCACTGGCCGACGATCTCAACACGTCGATCGCACTGACTGCGCTCGAAGAGGCGTTGACGATCAAGAAGGTCGACCCAGCGCAAAAGCTGCGGGCAGTTTCCGCGATGGACGCCGTCCTTGGCCTCGGTCTGCTCGACCTCGCGCGGACCGATCTGCGCATTCGCCCGAAGGACGCGGTCATCACCGAAGCCGAAATCGAGGACGCGCTGGAGCGCCGCAAGGCCGCGCGGGTGGAGAAGGACTTCGCCACCTCGGACGCGATCCGGGACGAGCTCGCCGCGAAAGGCGTCGATGTGATGGATGGTGACCCCCTCGGCTGGGAGTGGAAGCTGGCTTGAGGCCGAACCGCCACCCCGGACTTGATGCGGGGTTGGTGCTTCACTTCTGATCCGTTCGCGTGAGAGAGAAGCCCTGGCCTGGATCAAGTCCGGGCCGACGAGACAAGAGAGGTTGAGCCTTTGACCACCGCAGTCCTGTCCGCCCTGATCCGCCCGCTGGTCGAACCACGCCTGCCCGACTGGGTCGAGCCGCTGTGGTTCATGAGCAAGGAGGAGGCGATCGAACTCGCGCCGCGTGCGGAGATCGGCTGGTTCGATTTCAACCAGCCCGGCCCGATGTGCGAGGTCGTGGCCGCCACGACAAACCTCAAATGGCTCAACTCCATCTATGCCGGGCTCGATTTCCTGCCGCTCGACCTGCTCAACGAGCGCGGCACGATCGTCACCAATGGCGCCGGCATCAACGCGGTCACGATGGCGGAGTACATCGTCATGATGATGCTCGTTCACGCCAAACGCTATCGCGAGGTTGTTCACGCGCAGGACCGGCATGAGTGGCTGCTCGACAGCCCGGGCAAGCGCGAGCTGAATGGCGAACGCGTGTTGCTGTTCGGACTGGGTGCGATCGGATCGCTGGTGAAACCACGGCTGGAGGCCTTCGGGATGGAGGTCGTTCCCGTTCGGCGGTCGGACAAGGATGGAGCGCTCGGACCAGACGAGTGGCGCGGCCAGCTCGCCGATTTTGACTGGGTAATCCTGGTGCTTCCTTCCACCCCGGAAACACATCACATGATCGGTGCGGACGAATTGGCAGAGATGAAAAGCACCGCGGTACTGGCCAACTTCGCGCGCGGCGATGTTGTCGATCAGGCAGCCCTGGTCGAGGCCCTGGAGGCGAAGCGCATCGAGGCCGCGCTGCTCGATGTGACCGATCCCGAACCGCTGCCCCAGGACCATCCGCTCTGGGCGCTCGACAATGCCCACATCACCATGCACCTGTCGGCACGGGCGCAAACCGGGATGTTTCAGCGCAGCGCGGACCGCTTCATCGAGAACCTTGCCCGCTGGCACGCCGGCGAACCGGTTGAACCGCGCTTCGACCCCGCGCTGGGGTACTGAACGCTTCGCGAAACCAATCCGTGCCGCCGCCCGTATAGGTCGGGCACACCAGGAGGGGAGAGAGCGATGGCCGAGGGACAAGCGATCAAGACGAGCGATCTGTTCGTCCAATGCCTTGAAGCGGAGGGCGTCGAATATGTCTTCGGCGTTCCGGGCGAGGAGAACCTCGACCTGCTCGATTCGCTCTCGCGCTCCGACATCCGCCTGGTGCTCACCCGGCACGAGCAGGGCGCAGGCTTCATGGCCGCGACCTATGGCCGGCTGACGGGCAAGGCGGCGGTATGCCTGACCACGCTGGGGCCGGGCGCGACCAATGCGCTGACCGCAGTCGCCTATGCGCAGCTTGGCGGGATGCCGATGCTGACCGTCACCGGGCAGAAGCCGATCAAGCATTCCAAGCAGGGCCGCTTCCAGATCCTCGATGTGGTCGCGATGATGAACCCGGTGACCAAGTTCGCGCACCAGCTGGCGAGCGGGGAGACGCTGCCCGCGCGGGTGCGCGAGGCGGTGCGGCTGGCCGAGGAAGAGCGCCCCGGCGCGACCCATCTCGAACTGCCGGAAGACATTGCGGCGGAAGAGGCAATCGCTGCGCCTCTGAAAGCCTCGGTCGCGCGCCGCCCCTCTGCCGAGCCCAAGGCGGTGCGGATCGCGGTGGAGGCGGTGGAGGCCGCGAAGAAACCGCTGCTGGTGATCGGCGCGGGCGCGAACCGCAACATGGCGAGCAAGATGCTCGGCGAATTCGTCGACAAGACGGGTATCCCCTTCGTCACCACCCAGATGGGCAAGGGCGTGCTGGACGAGAAGCGGCCGCTGTTCCTCGGCTGCGCTGCACTGTCTTCGGGCGATTTCGTCCACCGTGCGATCGAGGAAGCGGACTGCATCCTCTCGATCGGGCACGACGTGATCGAGAAGCCGCCCTTCTTCATGCACCGCGACGACAAGCGCGTCGTCATCCACGTGTCGTACAACACGGCGGAAGTGGACCCGGTCTACTTCCCGCAGATCGAGGTGATCGGCGATATCGCCAACGCGATCTGGCAGATGAAGGAGGCGATCACCCCCCGCGAAGACTGGGATGCAGGCTGCATGCTGCGCTACCGCGAGGCGGAGCAGGAGCATTCGCGCGAACTGATGGAGGATCGCCGCTTCCCGATCTTCCCGCCGTTCCTGGTTGCCGCGATCCGCCGGGCGATGCCGCGCGACGGGGTGATCTGCCTCGACAACGGGGTCTACAAGCTGTGGTTTGCGCGCAATTACATGGCGCATCTGCCCAACACGATCCTGCTCGACAACGCGCTCGCCAGCATGGGTGCGGGCTTGCCCAGCGCGATCGCCACCGCGCTGGTCCATCCGCAGCGCAAGGTGCTGGCGGTGTGCGGCGATGGCGGCTTCATGATGAGCGGGCAGGAACTGGAAACGGCGGTGCGGCTGGGCGTCGACCTGACCGTGCTGATCCTGCGCGACGATGCCTATGGCATGATCCGCTGGAAGCAGAAGAACATGGGCCTGGCCGATTATGGCCTGACCTTCGGCAATCCCGATTTCGTCGACTACGCGACCAGCTTCGGCGCGCATGGCCACCGGGTCGAAAGCGCGGAGCACCTCGAACAGCTGCTCGCCCAATGCCGCAATGCGGGCGGGGTGCATGTGATCGACTGCCCGGTCGACTATTCGGAAAACGATTCGCTGCTCAACCACGAGATCAAGGAACGCAGTGCGCAGCTTTGAGGTTGCCTTGGTAAAGGAGATTGCCCCCGTGCCACAGCTCAAGGACACTTACCCCCTCTACCTTCGCAACGAGGCCGCGCAGCCCAACACCGATCTCGAGGTGACGGACAAGTACACCGGCGAGGTCGCCTTCCGCACCGCGCTCGCCACGCCCGAGATCATCGACGATGCGATCGTCGGCACGGTCGAGGCGACGGAGCCGATGGCGCGGCTCGCCAGCTATCAGCGGCAGGACGTGCTGATGCACTGCGTGAAGCGGTTCGAGGAGCGTTTCGACGAACTCGCCTACGCGTTGTGCGTCGAGGCCGGAAAGCCGATCGGCGACAGCGAGGGCGAGGTCACCCGCCTGATCGACACCTTCCGCA
This sequence comes from Alteriqipengyuania abyssalis, assembly GCF_019857185.1. Taxonomy (GTDB): domain Bacteria; phylum Pseudomonadota; class Alphaproteobacteria; order Sphingomonadales; family Sphingomonadaceae; genus Alteriqipengyuania; species Alteriqipengyuania abyssalis. The sequence continues at coordinate 892,513 of NZ_JAHWXP010000002.1, forward strand.
TCGCCGCCGAGGAAAGCGTACGGCTGGGCGGCGAGGTCATGCCGCTCGACATCTCCGAACGCGCCAAGGGCTATCAGTCGATCTGGAAGCGCGTGCCCATCGGCCCGTGCAGTTTCATCTCTCCTTTCAACTTCCCGCTCAACCTTGCCGCGCACAAGATCGCGCCGGCGCTTGCCGTGGGCTGCCCCTTCATCCTCAAGCCTGCGAGCAAGACGCCGCTGGGCGCGATCATCATCGGCGAGGTGCTGGCCGAGACCGACCTGCCCAAGGGCGCGTTCTCGATCCTGCCCGCCAGCCGCGACGGCGCGGACCTGTTCACCACCGACGAACGGCTCAAGCTGCTCAGCTTCACCGGGTCGGACGAGGTCGGCTGGGCGCTGAAGGCAAGGGCAGGCAAGAAGAAGGTCGTGATGGAGCTGGGCGGCAACGCTGCGGTCATCATCGACCATGATGCCGATCTGAAGGATGCCCTGCCGCGCGTCATCAAGGGCGCCTTCTACCAGTCCGGCCAGTCATGCATCTCGGTCCAGCGCATCCTCATTCACGAGGATGTCTACGACGAGTTTCGCGACATGCTGGTCGAGGAAGCCAAGGCCCTTGTCGCGGGCGATCCCAAGGACAAGGACACCTTCATCGGCCCGATGATCGACGATGGCGAGGCCGAGCGGGTCGAGGCATGGACGAAGGAAGCTCTCGACCATGGCGCAAAGCTGCTGTGCGGCGGCACACGCGAGGGGCGGATGATCCCCGCAACCCTGCTCGAAAACGTCGACCGCGACGCCAAGGTGGTGAACGAGGAAGTGTTCGGGCCGCTCGCCGTCCTCATGAAGTTCTCCACTTTCGACGAGGCGATCGAGGAAACCAACCGCTCCGAATTCGGGCTGCAGGCGGGCATCTTCACCCGCGACCTGTTCAAGATGTTCGATGCGTGGGACCGGCTGGATTACGGCGGCATCTGCATCAACGAAATCCCCAGCTACCGGGTCGACAACATGCCCTATGGCGGGGTCAAGAACTCCGGCCTGGGCCGCGAAGGCGTGCGCTTCGCGATGGAGGACATGACCGAGATCAGGAACCTCGTGATCCGGCGGTGACCGCCCGGGCCCCCTTCAGGGGCGCGGCACAATCGTCAGGCGATACGGAATATAGAGCAGGACTTCGCCCGGTCCCGACCGTGCCCAGCGGACCGGCATGTTGAGGCCTTCCACCTCGACCGCGTAGCCATCGCCCATGCTGCGCGCCATCGCGGCGGAATCCTGCGCGATCCGTTCCGCGATCTGCGGACGGTAACTGTCAGGGCCGACGATAGAGAGCGTCGCATCGCCCCATTCGTCTATCTGCGCGCGTCCTACCTCGGGCACCGATTTGATGAAGCGCGCGATCTGCGCCTCGGCCTGCTCGCCAGACTGGGTGTCCCCAAGCCGTGCCTTGACGAGGACGATCACCCGCTCGCTGTCGGGGCGATTGTCGCTTTGCAGCGCGACCTCCTCGACATTGTCGGGGGTGAGAGTGGTCAGGATATAGTCGCCATAGGCCAGTTCGACCCCGGCGGCGTTTGCCCGCCGCACCGCGTCGGAGAGCATCGCACGGATTTCACGACGTCGCTGCGTCTGGTCGCGCGTGTCGCCCCGGATGACGACAGGCTGGACCAGGAAGTCGGCCGCTCGGCGCAGGCCCACGGCGGGCATTTCGTCGGAATAATCGTCCTGGTCGATACGCGAGCCGGTGACGATGATCTCCTGCGTGTCCAGATCCTGAGCGGTGGCCGGCACAGCAAGAGCAAGGATACAGGGAAGCAGTGTGATCTGCTTCAGAAATGGTCCGACATTCATTGTGCTTGTTCCTCCTCCAACCCTTGCCGCAATTGCTATCTCCAACCCTGTCCGAGCGGAAGCGGGAACACCCTTGACACACCTGACACACAGTCCAGGGGGGGGGGGGTAAAAACCACCCCCGCCACGCCACCCGCTCAACCGTCCTCCAGCAGCAGCAATTCGCAGGTGACGGTGAGTCGGGGCGAGGGCGCAAGGGCATGGTCCACCGCGCTTACCGTCGCATCGGCGACCAGCTGGCCGGGCAGGGCGAATTCGTGATCGGGCAGCTCGGCGATCAGTACTTCCCCGCCCGCGATTGCGTCGGGCGTGTCGAATGCCAGCCGCACCGTGTGGCGAGTGCCGGCGAAGGTGATGCTCGCCCAGCCACGCTCGCGGTGGTCGAGCACGCGGCCCTCGCCCCCGGCGAGCGCGATGAGCGCCCGTTCGAGCCTCCCGGCGTTTCCCCGGCGCGGGGCGAGGGTGGGAAGGGCCTCAGCCTGCATGGCGAGGCTCCTCCATCCGGGCGCGCCATTCGGCCATGAAACCGTCCACGCGCCGCTCCGTGCCGGAGCGCGGCATGCGCCCGTTGCGCAGGTCGAGCACGAAGCGTGGATCATGCGTCGCGAGCCGCCCGAATTTGGTCGCGGGCATATCGAATTCGCGCAAAAACCTCTCTATCCTTCGAATCAGCATAAATTTCCCTCACAGATGGCTTTGACAGGTCGATTCGGCGCCGCGGTGAAGGATTGCTCGCCTGTGAAATCCTACTTGTCTAGGAAAAATCTTTCGCTATAGGAAATTGTGTATGAGCGATGATCGACCCTCTGCGGGCAGCCTGCCAGGCGATCCGGCGCGTGCACGCCTGCTCGAACTCGCGCAGGCGCGCGGCTCCAGCCTTGCTGCGCTTTCCAAGCTTATCGACCGCAATTCCAGCTATCTGCAGCAGTTCATCCGCAAGGGGAGCCCGCGCAAGCTGGGGGAGCAGGACCGGCGAACGCTGGCCCAGTTCTTCGGTGTCGATGAAAGTGAGTTGGCCCCCGAGATGAGCGGCGTGGAGGAAAAATCCTATGGTGCGTCTCGGTACTCTGCGGGCGACGAGGATTTTCATGCGATCCCGCGCCTCTCGCTCGCCGCAGCGGCGGGGCCGGGGCAATTCGCCAATGGCGAGGCACCGTTCGACAATTTCGGCTTTTCGGGCCGCTGGCTGCGCGAAAACGGGTTCGATCCGAAAATGCTCTCCGCGCTCACCGTGGAGGGCGATTCGATGGAGCCGCTGCTGCGCCACGGCGACGAGATACTGATCGATCGCGGATCGCGGTTCGAGCGGGACGGGGTCCATGTCGTGCGCATGGGCGACACGCTGATGGTCAAGCGGCTGGCGAGCGCGGGGGCGGGGCGGATCGCCCTGCTCAGCCAGAACCTCGCCTACCCGCCGGTGGAGGTGGGGCTGGACGAGGTCGAGGTGCTGGGCCGCGTCGTGTGGAAGAGCGGGCGGTTGTGAGCGCTAAATTACGTCCCGAGACGGATCATCGGCCGATCGGAGTCTCCATGTTTGCGTGCCGCTGTCCGCCTTTCGATAGAAAAAGGTCACCGATGTGTTCTCTCTGACGCATTCTATGATTTCGTCATCGGCTGGCGGACCATGATCGACAGAGGACCAGCTTGCCGAGTCCTCCGATGGCATGACGATCGCGTACCAGTTGCCAGTTGCCTCGTACCACGCTGCCCCCGGACTGCATTTGAGTAGTGCGGAGACAAAGGCCTGATGTTCGCTGCCTGGAGGGGCATTCTCTCCCATTGAATCCATCGACCCGACGACCTTGGTGAAGCCCTTTGGATTGTCGTTTTCGCGATAGAACAGCGGGAAGACGAGTGACGAGCTCTTGGCTGCTTCGTCGACCGCTAGCTCCGGCGCGGCGCCCCGCTCGCTATCATCGGGCCTTCCCTCTTCCTTTGGCGAGCCGCAGCTGGCCAGGATGAGCATGCAGAATAACGAAGGCCAAGGGTTCATGGCGTCACTGTTTGAGCGCGCTGCTTGGGAATGGCAAGCTGCGCGAGAGGAGCAGTCGGTCGAAGGGGGCGAGGCCACCGATCCGGCGCATGATCCTTGCAATCACCTCCACATCAATGGGGCGATCATGCTTGCGGGTCTGGAGCGCGCAGGCGAGCCAGGCAGCGCTGATCAGTCTCGACCGTGACGGAGTTTGGCTCGGTGCCGAAGTACGTATCCCTAACGTTTCTGCGCCGTTTAGAGGATTCTTCACCTTCGAGCGCCATGCTTCCCGCGCAATCCGGGGGACGTGATGATTACCAGACATCTGCTGCGCGACGAGACGGGCACATCGGCGATCGAATATGCGGTCATCATGGCGCTGATCGGGGTCGGCCTCGTCGGGGCGCTCAACGCGCTCGGCACCGAGACGGCGAACAGCTATTCCAATGCGGCGGTTGCGCTGGAGCCTGCTGCGGATGAACCCGCGCCTGCGCCCACGACAACGCCCCCGCGCGTTCCCGGTCGACCGGGCGGGGGCAATCGCGTCCCACGCTAAGGCGATTTGCGTGCCTTCCGGCTTGTTTTTCAGGATGGGGGGCGGCGGTAGTCGGGATCTTTCAGCGACAGCATGTAATCGGTGACCAGCGCGACATCCGCGTCGGTCAGCCCTACATCCATGATGTCCGGGTAGTTGTGCGCATCGCGCAGATATGCGGTCAGCGTTTCGCGGGTCAGCCCGTCGCGGTTGGCGATTTCGGGGAAGGTCGGCGCCTGCGGCAGGGGCGAGAGCGCGCCCGGCGCCACCGCGTGGCAGCTGCCGCACACCGCGCCGACCAGCATCGGCACGCCGTCCGCATCGGTCTGGGCAAGCTCCGCGCGGCTCGGCTGCGGCTCGGCAGCGGTGGCCGACTGCACGGGCGTATCCGGCTGGCAGGCTGCCAGTGCGAGAGTGCCCACGGCTGCGAGCAGGACGAATTGCGGCTTCATGGTCTGCGATCCCTTCTCCAGGCCCTGGGGGAGGGGACCGCCGCCCTTGCCACCGATCAATCGGTGTTCCATCTCGGGGGCATGACCCAGCCCAACGCCTCTTCCCAAGCCTCCCCCATGAAAGCCGCGATCCTGCCGGTGACGCCGCTGCAGCAGAACTGCTCGCTGATCTGGTGTACGCAGACCAACAAGGCCGCGCTGATCGATCCGGGCGGCGATCTCGACAAGCTGAAGGCGGGCGTCGCTAAGGCGGGGGTGGAGCTGGAGAAGATCCTCATCACCCACGGCCATCTCGACCATTGCGGGCAGGCTGGGATGCTGGCGCAGGAACTGGGCCTGCCGATCGAAGGCCCGCACGAGGCGGACCGGTTCTGGATTGCGCGGCTCGATGAAGACGGCGCGCGCTTCCAGATGGAGGCCGCGAGTTTCGAGCCCGACCGGTGGCTGGAGGATGGCGACACCGTCACCGTGGGCAATCTGACGCTGGAGGTGATCCACTGCCCCGGCCACACGCCGGGCCACGTGATCTTCTTCAACCGAGACCGCAAGTTCGCGATCGTGGGCGATGTGCTGTTCCAGGGCAGCATCGGGCGCACCGATTTCCCGATGAGCGATCACCAGAGCCTGATCGATGCGATCACCAAAAAGCTGTGGCCGCTCGGCGACGATGTCACCTTCATCCCCGGCCACGGTCCGACCAGCACCTTCGGTCAGGAACGCCGGACCAATCCCTTCGTGGGCGACGCGGCGCTGGCGTGAGCGCGGTAGCGCCGCTCCCTTGAGAGAGGGGTGCTCAGACCACCCCGAATCCGATCAGCGCGGCGAACACGCTCAGCCCCAGCAGCGTGAGCATGGTGACGATCACACCGATCTGCCTCGGCAGCCCGCCTTTCTCCGCGTCCATTCCCACGCCGTGCAGGATTCGCCCGAACACGAACAGGATCGAGAGGAGGTGCAGCCACATCCCGCCGCGCCCCGTCAGTTCGATCAGCACGATCAGCGCGAGCACGAAGGGCGCGGTTTCGACGAAATTGAGCTGGGCGCGCATCCGCCGGGCGAGCAGGGGATTGCCGCCATCGCCGTGGCCGACCTTGGCCTTCAGCCGCGCGCGGCCGCAGCGCACCGCCAGCCACAGCGCCAGCAGCCCGAACATGGCGGCGCTGGTCAGCGACACCGGCAGCATGATATCCATCGCATTCTCTCCCGTGCAGATCGTACTGGGGGACAGGCTTTAGCGCGGTGTTCACGATGGCCAAGCGCCAAGCTGCGCTTGCATCGCGCGGCAGAATCGGTATAGCGCGCGCCTCTTGCCGCCATTGACGGAGCGTGAGCGCCGCACGACATAGCCGTTGTGCAGGTGCTTCCCCTCGCTTAAGGGCGGCTCTCAAGTATTGATTTTTAACCGTTTAGAACAGGTGCCGCCATGGCCGTCCCCAAGAGAAAAGTATCGCCGCATCGCCGGGGCAATCGGCGCGCGCATGATTCGCTGAAGGTCGAAGCCTTCCATGAATGCGACAATTGCGGCGAATTGAAGCGCCCGCACAACATGTGCGGCCACTGCGGTCATTATAATGGCCGCCTGGTGCTCGAGCCCAAGGGCCTCTGAGCCCATCACGGTAAGGACGTAATCGCATGAGTCTTCCGCGTATCGCCGTCGACGCGATGGGCGGCGACGAAGGCGTGCGCGTGATGGTCGAGGGTGCAGCCCTCGCCCGCCGTCGGCACGAGAAGTTCAGCTTCTTACTGATGGGCGACCGTGCGCAGATCGAGCGCGCGCTGGAGAGCCACCCCGGGCTCGCCGGTGCGGCCGAGATCCGCCATTGCGAATCGGTGGTCGAGGGCGAGGACAAGCCTTCGCAGGCGCTCCGCCGTGCCAAGGGCACATCGATGGGCGAGGCTGTCGCCGCGGTGAAACGCGGCGAAGCCGGCGCTGCGGTCAGCGCGGGCAATACCGGTGCGCTGATGGCGATCAGCAAGGTCGCGCTGCGCACCCTGCCGGGGATCGACCGGCCCGCGCTCGCCGCATTGCTCCCCACGCTCGAAGAGCAGGACGTCATCATGCTCGACCTCGGTGCCAATACCGAGTGCGACGCGCGCAATCTCGTCCAGTTCGCGATCATGGGTGCGGCCTATTCCCGCATCGTCACCGGGCGCCCCCGCCCGCGCGTGCGACTGCTCAATATCGGCACCGAAGACATCAAGGGCACCGGCGAAGTGCAGGAAGCGGCAAAGCACCTGCGCGCGGCCAAGACGCTGGCGATCGACTTCGACGGCTTCGTCGAGGCGGACAAGATCAACCGCGGCGATGTCGACGTGGTGGTGACCGACGGTTTCTCCGGCAATATTGCCTTGAAGGCGATCGAAGGCTCGGCCCGGTTCGTGACCGACCTGCTCAAGACCGCGTTCCGCTCCTCGCTGCGGTCCAAGATCGGCTTCCTCGTCTCGCGCCCCGCGACCGAGCTGCTGCGTCATCATCTCGACCCCAACAACCACAACGGCGCGGTCTTCCTCGGCCTCAACGGCGTGGTCGTGAAAAGCCACGGCAGCGCCACGGCCAATGGCGTCGCCAACGCGGTCGCAGTGGCAGCACGGCTGCTGGAAGAAGACCTCACCGCGCGGATCGGCGAAGACCTTGCCGAGCTGGGCGACAGCCTGATGGCCAATGGCCACCGTACCCCCAGCGACTCCAGCAAGATCGAGAGCAGCGCCAAGTGATCCGCTCCCTCATCCGCGGGGCTGGCTCTGCCATGCCCCAACGCGTCGTGACCAATGAAGAGCTGGCAGGCCGGCTCGACACCAGCGACGAGTGGATCGTGGAGCGCACCGGCATCCGCCAGCGCCATATCGCGGGCGAGGGGGAAACCACCGGCACGCTGGCGATCGCGGCTGCGCGCGCCGCGCTCGCCGATGCGGGGATCGACGCGAAGAAGATCGACCTGATCGTTCTCGCCACCGCGACGCCCGACAACACCTTCCCCGCGACCGCCACCAAGGTGCAGGCCGCGCTGGGCTGCAGTGGCTGCCCCGCGTTCGACGTGCAGGCGGTATGCTCCGGCTTCCTGTACGCGATGACCACCGCCGACGCGATGCTGCGCAGCGGGCAGGCGACCTGCGCGCTGGTGATTGGCGCGGAAACCTTCAGCCGCATTCTCGACTGGGAAGACCGCACTACCGCCGTGCTGTTCGGCGACGGGGCGGGCGCGATCGTACTGGAAGCGCAGGACGTCGCCGAGGGCACCGCGAAGAGCGAGGGGCCGGGCATCCTGACCTCGCAGCTTCACGCCGACGGCGCGCAGCACGACCTGCTCTATGTCGATGGCGGGCCCTCGACCACGCAGACCGTGGGTCATCTGCGGATGAAGGGGCGCGAGGTGTTCCGCCACGCGGTCGGCAATCTGGCGCAGGTGCTGGGCGATGTGGTCGCCAAGGCAGGCATCACCGTCGACCAGATCGACTGGGTGGTGCCGCACCAGGCCAATATCCGCATTCTGGAAGCGACCGCCAAGAAGCTGGGCCTGGCGCCCGAAAAGGTGATCGTCACGGTCGACCAGCACGCCAACACATCTGCCGCATCCGTGCCGCTCGCCTTCGCTGCCGCGCGTGCCGACGGGCGGATCAAGCCGGGCGATCTGGTGCTGTTCGAAGCGATGGGCGGCGGGTTCACCTGGGGCGCAAGCCTGGTCCGGCTCTGAACACCGCGCAGCCGGGTGGGGCCCGCGAATCGCCGATGGTGCAAAAAACGCTGTGTCGCATTTGCGGCACCACGTAATCATTGCTAGGCTTTCGGCGGTTTATCGAGGCTCTTTCGAGAACACCCGGCAAGAACAGAAAAAGGGATTCCTCACGATGTCGCGCTCGGCGGGTACGCTGACCAGGGCCGATCTGGCCGAAACCATCAATCGCAAACTCGGCTTCAGCCGCGCGGAATCGCTGGCGCTGGTCGAATCGATCCTCGCGCATATGTGCGATTCCCTGAAGGACGGCGAGAACGTCAAGATTTCCGGCTTCGGCAGCTTCGTGCTGCGCGACAAGAAGGAACGCGTCGGCCGCAACCCCAAGACCGGGGTCGAGGTGCCGATCACCCCGCGCCGGGTGATGACCTTCCGCGCCAGCCAGACCCTGCGCGACCGGATCGCAGACGGAAGCTGACATGGCCCGCCGCAGCTTCGACGATGGCAAGGACGCAGACGCGCTTCGGACCATCGGCGAGCTTGGCAAGGCGCTTGGCATAAAGGCCCACGTGCTGCGCTATTGGGAAGAGCAGTTCCCGATGCTGCAGCCTCTGAAGCGGAGCGGAGGCCGTCGGTATTACCGGGCCGACGATGTCGCGCTGGTCGAAACGATCGACCGGCTGGTGAACGGCGAAGGCTACACTCTCAAGGGCGCACGCGCGGCGATCGAGAAGGGGCGGGCAGGCATGAATCCTGCAGACGGGGACGACGAGGAACCAGAAGCACCGCGCGAGGGCGTGCGCCGTTACCTGACCGCGCGCGACCTGCCCGATCACGACGAACCGTCCGCACAGCAGCCGCACCCGCGTCTGCGCCGCGCCGCCGACCGGGTCTTGCTCGACGAGTTGAAGGCGATCCGCGAGGGGCTGGCCGCAGCGATTGGCGACTAGGCGCCGCGGGCGTGGATCCGACTGCTGGGCCTACTCCGCTGCCAGCAGTTCGGCGGCTTGCAGGTCCACGCTGACGAGGCGGCTGACGCCCTTCTCGATCATGGTCACCCCGAACAGGCGGTGCATCCGGCTCATCGTGACCGCATTGTGCGTCACGATCAGGTAGCGCGTGCTGGTCTCTTGCGTCATCGCCTCCAGCAAGTCGCAGAAGCGGTCGATATTGGCGTCGTCGAGCGGAGCGTCGACCTCGTCGAGCACGCAGATCGGCGCAGGATTGGTCAGGAACAGCGCGAAGGTGAGCGCGATCGCGGTCAGCGCCTGTTCCCCGCCCGATAGCAGCGTGAGCGATTGCAGCCGCTTGCCCGGTGGCTGGGCGTAGATCTCCAGCCCCGCCTCCAGCGGATCGTCGCTGTCGATCAGCGCGAGATGCGCGACGCCGCCTTCAAACAGGCGCGCGAACAGTTTCTGGAAATGCGCATCGACCTGCTCGAACGCGGCGCGCAGCCGTTCGCGCCCCTCGCGGTTCAGCTGTCCGATGGAACCGCGCAGGCGATGCACCGCTTCGGTCAGTTCCTCGCGTTCGGCGGTGGTCGAGCCGTGCTCTTCCTCGATCTTGGCGAGTTCGTCGGCGGCGACCAGATTGACCGGGCCGATCCGTTCGCGCGATTGGGTCAGCTTGTCGAGCGCTTCGGACTCGGTCTCCCGGTCGGCCACATCTGCTTCGTCGAACTCGTATGCGGCGGGCAGCAGCGGCGGGGGCTTGTGGAAGCGCTCGCCCGACACGCGCGCCATCTCGCTGCGGCGCGCATCCTCGTTCTCGGCCTGGTTGGCCAGCTGGGCGCGGCGCTCGCGCGCTTCGGAGAGCGCTTCGTTAGCGGCGCGCTGCGCGGAGTCGGCGGCGTCGGCTGCCGCCTGTGCGGTGTCGAGCGTGTCCTGCAGGGTGGCGAGCCGCGCGGCGGTTTCGCGGTGGCTGGTCCGCGCAGTTTCGATGTCGTGCGCCAACCGCTCGGGCTGATCGCCGACCTGTTCGCGCGCGGTGGCGATCTCGGCAAAGCGGCTGTCCATCTCCGCCAGTCGGCGCGCGGCCTCGTCCGCCCGGCGATCCCAGTGCGCGCGGTCGGCGCGATGGGCGGAGACCCGCTCCTTTGCGACCGCGAGCGCCTGTTCCTGCGCCGCGCGCGCGGCGGTGGCGGCGGAGAGCTGCGCACGTGCGGTTTCATGGGCGGAGCGGGCCGCATCGCGCCGTGCGGCGAGCGCTTCGGGATCGGTCAGCCCGGCCAGCGTCGCCTGCGCTGCCTCCAGCTCGCGCGTCGCGGTGGCGCGCTGGTCGGCGAGGTCGGTGCGCGCCTGTTCGAGCTGGCGCGCGCGTTCGGCGTGGCTGGCAAGCGCCGCCTCCGCGCGGTCGAGCGCACGCAACGCCTCGCGCTCGGCCTGCGCAGCGGCTTCGCGCTCGCTTTCGGCGCGGGAGAAGTCCGCCTGTGCCGCATCGAGCGCGGCGCGCGCTTCGCCCACGCGGGCCTCGGCACTGGCGGCGGACTGCTGCAATTCGGGCAGGCGCTCGGCCAGCGCGGCGAGGCGGTTGGCCGCTTCGAGCCGCGCCGCCTCCGCGCCGCCCTCGCCGCGCACGACCAGCCCGTCCCACCGGCGCAGCGCGCCTGTCAGCGTCACCAGCCAAGTGCCCGGCTCCAGAGCCCGGCCATCATCCGCCTCGACCACCTGCACCCGCGCAAGGCGCGCGCGTAGTTCCTCGGGGCAGTCGCCGAGATGATGCAGCAGCGAATCGGCGACCGGCTCGGGCTGCGGCGCGCCGGTCCAGAAGCGTCCATCCTCCGCCTCGGGCATTGCGCCCAGCGGGCTGCGGCCATCGCGCCCCAGCACTGCGGCCAGCGCCGCCTCGTATCCGGGCGCGGCACGCACGCGATCGAGCGCGACCGGCTTGCCCGCCTTGGCCGCGCGCGCCCTGTCACGGGTGCGCTGGTCCTTCTCCAGCGCAGCGTGTTCACGCTCCACCCCGGCGAGTTCGGCGCGTGCCTCGGCGAGCGCTTCCTGCGCCTGCTCCAGCGCGGTGCGCGCGGCATCGCGCGCCTCGCGGCGGCCTTCGATCCTCCCGGCCAGCGCCTCCTGCGCTTCGCCAGCTTGCGTTGCTGCAGCCTGCGCCTCGGCGAGCGCCTGCGCGGGGTCCTGCGCGCCCGCCTGCTGGCGCGCGCTCTCCTCCAGCCGTTCGGCCTCGCTCGCAAGCTTGGCGATCCGCCGCTCCGCCGCGTCGAGCGCGGCGCGCGCAACCCGCCATTCGGCATCGAGCGCGGCGTAGTCCGCATTGGCGCGCGCGAGCTCCAGCTCTGCCGAACGTTCGGCCTGCTCGGCCCGCTCGGCATCCGCGATCACCTGCGGCAGCGCAGCCTCGGCTTCCCCACGCGCCTTCTCGCTCGCCGCCAGTTCGGCTTCGAGCCGCTGTAGCGCATCCGCCGCATCGCGCCCGGTGCGCCCGTAATCCTCGCGATCCTCTTCCAGCCGCGCGGCCTGCCGGTCGAGATCGGCGAGCCGGGCGAGCGCGGCGTCACGCTCTTTTTCCAGACTGGCGAGCCGCTGCTCCTGCGCGCCCGCATCGGTTCGCGCGGCGACCAGTGCATCGCGTGCATCGGCGAGTTTCTCGGCCGCATCGCGCTGCGCCGTCTCGGTCTCGCCCGCGCGCGTCTTGGCCGCCTCGACCGCTGCCTCCGCCTCGCCCGCCGCCTTGCGCGCGGCCTGCGCGCTGGCTGCCGCATCGCGCCAGCGGGCGAATACCAGCCGGGCCTCGGCGACGCCGATCTCGTCGGTCAGCTCTGCATAGCGTTCCGCCTGCTTGGCCTGCCGCCTGAGCGAGGTAATCTGGGTGTCGAGCCCGGCGAGCAGGTCTTCCAGCCGGGCGAGGTTGCTCTCGGTCTGGCGCAGCTTGCTCTCGGCATCCTTGCGCCGCACGTGCAGCCCGGCGATCCCCGCCGCTTCTTCCAGCATCGCGCGCCGCTCGACCGGCTTGGCCGCGATCATGTGGGCGATCTTGCCCTGGCTGACGAGTGCGGGGGAGTGCGCGCCGGTAGCGGCATCGGCGAAGGCGAGCGCGACGTCCTTCGCCCGAACGTCATTGCCGTTGACGCGGTAGGCGCTGCCCGCACCCCGCTCGATCCGGCGGATGACCTCCAGCTCGTCGCCGGAGTCGTCCGCGCCGGTCAGCACCACTTCGGCGAACTGGCGCGGCGGGCGCTCGGCCGTGCCGGCAAAGATCACGTCCTCCATCCCGCCCGAGCGCATCGACTTGGCGGAGGTTTCCCCCATCACCCAGCGGATCGCTTCGAGCAGGTTGGATTTGCCGCAGCCGTTGGGGCCGACGACCCCGGTCAGCCCGGGTTCGATGCGCAGGGTTGCGGGCTCGACGAAGCTCTTGAAGCCAGACAGGCGAAGCTGCCGGATCTCCATCCGCCGTGCCCGCTACCCGCGCCTAGCGCGCGCCCGCGCGCTGGAGGGCCGCTTCGACCGCTGCCCAGCTCGATTCGTCGAGCTTCTTGCCGTTGAGCACGAAGGTCGGCGTCTGGGTGATATCGTCCTGCGTGCCGTAGGTCTGCGAGAGTTCGGCCGTCCTGGTCAGCTGACCCGCATCGGCGAGGCAGGTGCGCGCCTGATCGCGGCTGATTCCGCGCGAGGCGAAGAAATCGAGCAGGCCGGCGGTTTCGCCGAACGCGACGAAGCGCTGGTCTTCCGGCAGGTTGAGCGCGGATTCGAGTTGCGGGCCGCGCTCCTGCAGCGGTTGCATGATCGTGGGCAGGTTGGCCCAGACCTGGTCGGCCAGCGGCACCGCCTGTTCGGGCGTGCCGCAATCGACCAGGCGGGTCAGCGCGAGATCGAGCGGGCCGTGGATCACGAAGCTGCGGAATTCGAAGCTGACCCGGCCGGTGTCGACATAGTCGTTCATCAGCGGCTCGCTTGCCTGCATCGAGAAGGCGGCGCAGGCGGGGCAGGTGAGCGAGCCGTATTCGACCAGCTTGATCGGCGCATCCGGGTTGCCGACGAGATAGCCGCCGCGATCGGTCTTCTGCGCGATTTCGGACCATACCTGGCCGTCGGGCGCGGAGACTTCGGCCACCGGCTCGCCACTGATGGAGGCTTCGGCGTCATCGCCCGAGCCGCAGGCGGCCAGGCCGAGCGTGAGCGGCAGGGCCAGCGCGGTAAGGGCGAAGGTTTTGGAGCGGATCACGGATTTGATCGGGGCATTCATCGGGCGGTCCTTTTCGTGCCGATTGGAAAGCTTAGGCGGAAGGTCTGGCGATTCGGAAGGTGCGGGATGCGGGTTCTCCACCGGCACCGCTTCCGGGCAACGCTAGTCGGCGGGCGGCGCGGATGCACCCGGCGCGCCCGCGTCGGCCAGCGCTTGTTGCAGCTGGTCCCAGGTGTGCACGCCTTCCAGCATGGTGCCGTTGACGACGAAGCTGGGGGTCGGGATCGGGCCATACGTCTCGACATCAGCCTCGATCGCGCCCTCGATCCTGTCGGCCAGCGCCTGGTCGGCGAGGCACCGGTCCAGCTCCACCCGGGTATACCCGCGCCGCTCGAAAATCGCGTAGAGGTTGAGGTCGCTCGCCACCGCGCGGCGGCGCGTGGCCTTGTCGCCGTTGAACCAGCGGTCGGTTTGCGCCTTGGTCGCCAGCCGCATCAGCGCATTGTATTGCGGCTGCGCCATCATCAGCGCGGAATGGTTGCCGGGGAATTTCTCGGGCGCGCCGCAGCGGGCCATCATCGCCGCGGTGAGATCGACCGGGTTGGCCGAGACATCGCGGTATTCGTAGCGCAGATCGCCCTTCGAGACATAGCCGAGCTTTAGCACTTCCTCCCCCTGCATCGCGAATTCGCGGCAATGGGGGCAGGTGTAGCTGATATATTCGGTCAGCGTGACAGGCGCGTCGGGATTGCCGACGATGTGCGAAACCGGCGTGCGCTCGACCGTCTGCAGCCAGTCCTGTGCCGCAGCCGGGCTCGCCAGACCGGCCAGCATCAGCAGCAAGGCACCCATGATACGCGTCATCAATGCGTTTCTCCGTTCGTGTCGTCGCCCAGCGTGCGCGCGAGTCCTTCAAGCACGGCGCGCAGTTCGGGATCGCCGATATCGCGCAAAGACTCGCCCAGTTCCATCGGAATCGGCTTGAGTTCGGGCGGCCTCGTGCTGCGTTGCGGCTCTACCGCGCGCGGCTGAACCGCACCTTGCCGCAGCTTGACCCGCGCGACCGCGCGATAGCCGAAGAAGCGGTTGGTCCGCTCGATGATTTCGGGGATCACATGCTGGATCAGCGGCGCGTGGGCGGGCGCGACCACCAGCTGGAGGATGCCGTCGGCGCGCTCTCCCGGCGGGAAGCGGATCGATTCGGGCGCGCAGACCTTGGCGTGGTCCGGCCCGACGATCTCCGGCCAGCGGGTCACGACCGAGCTCTGCACGAAGCCGTAACGGCGGAACGCGGTGCGCCCGACCTGGGGCATCAGATCGCCGACCGGCTTAACCCCGCTGCCGCGCGAGCGCTCGAACGGGCGCACGTTTCCGGTTTTTGGGCCGGTCTTCTTCGCGCTTTTCCTGCCGGTCGCGGATTTGGGGGGAGGCTTGCGTTCCATCGCGCGGCCACCGATGCCATAGGCGGCGCGTGACCACCAGAGAGACCTGTGCGCAAATCCCGGCCCGGCTGCTGGCCTGGTACGACGAGCACGCCCGCGCGCTGCCGTGGCGCAGCGCTCCGGGCGAGCCGCCTGCCGATCCCTATCGCGTGTGGCTGTCCGAGATCATGCTGCAGCAGACCACCGTAGCGGCGGTGAAGCCCTATTTTGATGCGTTCACGACCCGCTGGCCCACTGTCGAAGCACTCGCTGCCGCGCCGCAGGAAGACGTGATGGCCGCGTGGGCGGGGCTGGGCTATTACTCGCGCGCGCGCAATCTTGTGAAGGCGGCGGGCGTGGTCGCCGAGCGGGGCGGTTTTCCCGATACCGAGGAGGGGCTGCGCGCGCTGCCCGGCGTGGGTGCGTACACCGCAGCCGCAATCGCCGCGATCGCCTTCGGACGGCGCGCGGTGGTGGTCGATGCCAATGTCGAGCGGGTGGTCGCGCGTCTGTTCGCGATCGATACTCCGTTGCCGGGTGCGAGGGCGGCGATCCGCGAAGGGGCGGATCTCATCACCCCGGACGAGCGCAGCGGCGATTTTGCGCAGGCAATGATGGATCTGGGCAGCCGCATCTGCACTCCGCGCGCTCCGAACTGCGACGCCTGCCCGCTCGCGGGCGATTGCGCGGCGCGCGAACACGATCCCGAGCGGTTGCCGGTCAAGGCTGCGAAGAAGACCAAGCCCGTGCGGCAGGGCAGGGCTTATTGGATCGAGCGCGAGGGGGCGGTGTGGCTGGTCCGGCGAGCGCCGCAGGGAATGCTCGGCGGAATGCGCGCGCTGCCCGACGATGGCTGGTCGGCCGCAGGCGATGGATCGGGCGATCCGCCGGTGGACGGCGCGTGGGAAGAGGCGGGCGTGGTACGCCACACCTTCACGCACTTCGTAATCGAACTGACCGTGCTGCGGCTGGAAAGCGCGCAGGAGAGCGGGCTGGCGCAGGGCGAATGGTGGCCGGTCGAGCGGATCGACGAGGCGGGCCTGCCGACCCTGTTCGCCAAGGCCGCCCGGCTCGCGATCGCGGCGCGCGAACGCCTGCTCTAGTCCGCCGCTAGAGGAGGCCGCCGCCCAGGAACAGCCGGATCACCGCAAGGATGGTCACGATGATGCAGAAGGTCCGCCCGCTGGTGCTCGACGACAGAAAGCCGAGGATAATCCCGAGGATCAGGAACGGCATGGCGAAATAGTTCGCCCAGCCCAGAAACGGGATGGTTGCGGGGATGACGATGATGAGGCCGACGATTCCGAACAGCCAGGAAAGGATGTTGAGCATGTGTCTTATATGGTTAACGCACCTAGTGCTGGCAAGACAGAAAATGCGCGATTGACGGCAGACGGGCGGGCTTTAAGTTTCGCCGCGAAACGGATTAGCGGAGACAAGAGATGGCCTATCGGGAATTCACGGACAGCGGTCTGTCGCGTCGCGGCCTGCTGCGAGGCGGGGCCTATCTCGCGGGCGGATCGATGCTCGCGAGCCTGCCTTTTGGCAGCGCGCTGTTCGCCCACGATGTCGGCGAGGCATGGCCGCACCTCTCCGCCGAGATCGAGAAATACCTGTCCGAAAAGAAGCTCGCCAACGCGATCGCCGCGCTGGGCTGGAAGCAGGACCCGCACGCCCACTCGGTCGGCGGTGGCACGCTGGCGCTGGGAGGCAGCACCAAGGCCGACCTCAACTCGCTCTACCGCATCTATTCGATGACCAAGCCGATTACCGGGATGGTCGCGATGCAGCTGATCTCCGAAGGCAAGATGGCGCTCGACCAGCCGCTGTCCGACATCCTCCCCGCCTTTGCGCAGATGCAGGTGCAGAAGGAATATGACGGCGCGATCAGCGAGGATAATCTCGAACCGGCGAAGAGCCCGATCACGATCCGCCAGCTGCTGACGCACACCTCCGGCCTTGGCTATCAGATCATCCAGCAGGGCGCGCTCAAGGACGAATATTACCGGCTGGGCCTCGCCCCGGGTCAGGTGAGCCGGATGCCGATTCCCGGCATCCCGACGATCGAACCTGCCGAAAGCCTCGAGCTCTTCGCCGACCGGCTTGCCACCGTGCCGCTGGTCTATCAGCCGGGCACCAAGTGGTCCTACTCGGTCGGGCTCGACCTGATGGGCCGGGTGATCGAAGTGGTCGAAGGCAAGCCGTTCGATCGGGTGATGCAGGACGTGATCCTCGGCCCGACCGGGATGACCAGCACCTTCTTCACCGTGCCGGAAAGCGAAGTCGGGCGGCTGACCACCAATTACGGAATCCTCAACGGGCAGATCTTCCCAATCGACCCGGCGGCATCCTCGATCTACCTCGACAAGCCTGCCTTCCCCTTCGGCGGCGCGGGCCTCGTCAGCAGTCCGCACGATTACGACCGCTTCCTGCGGATGCTGCTGGGCAAGGGCATGATCGACGGCACCCGCGTGCTGAGCGAGGCTGCGGTCAATATCGGCACCTCGAACATCCTGCCCGGCACGGTCGATCTCACCGGATCGTGGGTCGAAGGGCAGGGCTTCGGCGCAGGCGGGCGCGTGGTCGACAAGGCGTTCGGCTGGGGCGGCGCTGCGGGCACGGCGGCCTTCGTCGATTTCGCATCGGGCCTGCGCGCCGGGTTCTTCGCCCAGTACATGCCGAGCGAGGCCTACCCCATCCAGGGCGAATTCCCCGATTTGGTGCGCAAGGATCTGGCCGCCGCAACCAATGGCTGATCGTACCACGTACCCGATCGCATTCTCGGGCTCCCCGCTCGACCGGGCGGACAACATGCGCGCCGATCCCGATGCGCTGGCCGGGATGATGAACTGGAAGGCGCGGCTGCTGCTGCTCGACGGGCTGATGCCTTCTATGGATGACGGCGGACGGCTGGCGTGGGGCACGCTGGCCGATGCGCCGCAGGATGCCGAGCTGGTGTTCCTCGGCATCGACCGGGCGGATGGAGGCGAGAAGGCGTGCTTCGCCGCGGTTCCGCCGCAGGGCGATGCCCGCCCGCGCATGGCCAACCCGCAGCTGTGGTCGCTGATGACCAGCCTCGCGCCCGACCAGCTGGCGCTGTACGGCGGCGCGCGCAGCATCATCGACTGGCACGCGCGGCACCGCTTCTGCGCGCAATGCGGCCACCCGACGCATGTCGCCAAGGGCGGCTGGCAGCGCAATTGCGACACCGATCAAGGCTGCGGCGCGCAGCACTTCCCGCGCACCGACCCGGTCACGATCATGCTGGTCGAATATGACGGCAGACTGCTGCTGGGGCGCGGGCTCGGCTGGCCGGAGGGGCGTTATTCCGCGCTCGCCGGGTTCGTCGAGCCGGGCGAAACAATCGAAGAAGGCGTCGCGCGCGAGGTTCTGGAAGAGACCGGCGTGGTGGTGCGCGATGTATCCTACATCCTCAGCCAGCCGTGGCCTTTCCCCAGCCAGCTGATGCTCGGCTGCATGGCCTATGCGGACGACGACGCGATCACGCTGGACGAGACGGAGCTGGCCGAGGCCGGCTGGTTCACCCGCGAGGAGGTGGAGGCGGCACTGGCAGGGCGCGACGACGCACCCATCGTCGCGCCCCCGCCGCACACGATCGCGCATCAACTCTTCCGCTGGTGGATCGCCCAATGACGCAGACGCTTACGATCGACATCTGGTCCGATGTCATGTGCCCGTGGTGCCTCGTCGGCTGGGGTGGCTTGCGGCAGGCGCTGGACCAGCTCGATGGCGAGATCGACGCGCAGCTCCGCTGGCACGCGTTCGAGCTCAATCCCGATATGCCGGAAGAGGGCGAGGAGCGCACCGCGCATATCGCGCGCAAGTATGGCCGCACAATGGAACAGTCGCGCGGCGTGCAGGACCAGATGCGCGAGGCGGCGCAGCGCGCGAGCGTCTCGCTCGATTATGAGGGCGGCGAGCCTGCTCCCGATGCGATGATGTGGAACACGCTCGCCGCGCACAAGCTGCTGACATGGACGCTGGAAGAGCATGGGCCTGAGAAGCAGACCGAGCTCAAGCTTGCGCTGTTCCACGCGCATTTCAACCAGCGCCGCCGGATCGGCGAGCACGCTGTGCTGCTCGATATTGCAGAAGAGGTCGGGCTGGACCGGGAGGCCGCACAGGCCGCGCTCGAAAGCGAGGAGTACACCGCGAAAGTCCGCGCAGAGGAACGCGCGGCGTACGAGATGAACATCACCGGCGTGCCCGCAATGGTGGTCGCGGGCAAGTTTCTGATCCCCGGCGCCCAGCCTGCCGAAGCCTATGCCGATACGCTGCGCCGGGTGGCGGAGAAGGTGGCGGATGCTGGCTAGGTTCGCACTGGCGCTGCTGTGCTGGCTCGGCATTCTTGCCGCCAGCCCCGCTGCCGCCGACGAACCTCGCAATTTCATCTACACCGGCGAACTGGCGGAGCATCTCGACCTGCTCGATCGCCCCGATATCGAGGGTGCGCAGGTCGTCTATCCGTGGCGGATGCTCGAACCCGAGAAGGGCGAATACGATTTCAGCGCGATCGAGGCGGACCTTGCGCGCACCGATGCGCGGGGCAAGCAGCTGTTCGCGCAGATTCAGGACCGCTTCTTCCTGCCGACCGCGCGCAACGTGCCGCAATATCTGCTCGACGATCCCGAATATGGCGGGGGGCTCGCGCGGCAGTACGATAACCCGGGCGAGGGCGAGCCGGAGGGGCAGGGCTGGACCGCGATGCAGTGGAACCCCGCCGTCCGCGCGCGCTTTCAGGCGCTGTTGCAGGCGCTGGCGGAGCGGTTCGATGGGCGCCTCTATGGGGTGAACCTGCCCGAAACCTCCTTCGATCCGCTATCCGAAGAGGGCGGAGAGGACGGCTTTACCTGCGATGCCTATTTCGCCGGCACGCTCGACAATATGCGTGCAGCCCGCGCGGCTTTCGAGGAAACGCAGGTGGTCCAGTACATCAATTTCTGGCCCTGCGAGTGGAACAACGACCACCGCTATATGGAGCGTGCATTCGCGCTCGCGGTGGAGCAGGGGATCGGCACGGGCGGGCCGGACATCGTGCCGCACAGGCGCGCGCAGATGAAGAACAGCTACCCCTTCTTCAATCGCCACAAGGACGATCTGCCGCTGATCGCGATGGCAATCCAGGAGCCGACGCTGAGCTACACCAACCCCGAAACGGGCAAGAAATTCGCCCGCGAAGAATTCGTCGCCTTCGCGCGCGACTATCTGCGCGTCGACGTGATCTTCTGGAGCGTGGAAGCGCCGTGGCTGGCTGGCGACCGGACACAAAAAACCCCGCCATCGCGGGCGGGGCTTTCTGTAGGCGGATAATCAGCCTTCGGCTTGCTGTGCGCGCAGCTTGGTGACGGCCTGCTCTGCCCGCGCTTGCAGGTTCTTGTCGGTCTGGAGTGCGGCACCAATACTGTTGAAGCGTGTCGGCGTCAGCTGGGCCTGCGAGAGGATCTGGATCGCCTTCTGATCCTTCTCCGCCTTCTCCATCTCGGCATTCTGCTGAAGATTGCCGATCATCGACGCGGCGATGATGAAGTTCTCCAGTTCGGAGTCCGAAACCGGCGCCATTTCCGTGGCGGCGGGTGCCTCTGCCTGCTGGGCCAGCGCGGGCTGCGCGGCGATGGCGAGGGATGCGGTGGCGATCGTGCTGAGTAGAAGCTTCATGAAAGTGTCTCCCGTTCGTGGAAAATCGATACGGGTGCGCACCTCGTGACGACCGGCGCGTGGCTCAACCATACCGCGCCGGGCCGTGAATGAGTTTGGACGAGTGGGGCGCGCCAGAGGGAAAAGCGCCGCCCCACCCGGAAAAGCGATCAGGCCTGATTGCCGTTCTTGATCGCGCGCATGGTCTTCTCACCCTTGCGCGCATCCTGTTCGGGATTGTCCGAGCCGACGGTGGGCTCGCGGTTGTCGGGATCGGTCGCGCGGTTGAGCTCGTCGCGCGCGCCGACGCGGCGATTGACGTCGCCCTCGGCGCGGCCCTGCTGCGAAGGCGTGGCTTCTTCGGTGATGCGGTCGATCAGCTCATTGTCTGGGTGACGCGATTGGCGTTCGGGCATAAAAATTCTCCTTTCCCCTTCAATGGTTAGAGGCAGGGGAGCGTTCCGATTTTCCGCAACTCGCGACTAGATCAGGCCGAGCCGTTGCAGCTTGGTCGCCAGCGCGCCGGGGAGCACGTCGCCGACCTCCTCGCCTTCCGCCAGATCGCGCGGGGGCTCGCCCTTGAGGTAGCGCCAGCCCTGGTGCGCGCGTTTGGGCTGCGGATAGACCGGGATCAGCCGCGGCTCGAGGTCGATCGACCAGCGGCCGTTGTCGGTCTCGCTGAAGCCGAGGATTCCGCTGCGCGCGACAAGGTTGTGCTGGTGGATCCAGAACAGCGACCCGCCGATGCATTCCTCCCACCGCGTCGGGCGATAGCGGGTGGTGAGATTGGGGCTGCGCCGGTTGGCGTACCAGCTTTCGAGGTCGGCAAAGCTCTGCGCGCCGAACGCGATCTTGGTCAGGTTGAGCGGCATGAGGGTGAGGTAGGGGCTGTGTGGTCGCGCATCAACTTGCCCGACAATCAACCGACCCGTCGCCCCGGACTTGATCCGGGGCAAGGCTACCTTTGCAGTGTTGCTGAAAGGAAGCTGGACCCCGGATCAAGTCCGGGGTGACGGGGGGGTGATGAATTAATGACTCACGCTCACCAACCCGCTTACGACGGCATTCCGATGAACCGCCGCCGTTGACCGCTATGTTCGGGCGACTACGCTGCGCGCCCCATGCGCAAACTTATCGCCATTCTGCCATTTGGGCTGCTCGTATGGGGATGCACCGATTTCACTGAGCCGGACGTACTCGATCCTTCTCCCGTCTTGGGGTGCTACCTCGCTGCAGAGGGGCCTTCTCTTAGCGTTCAGTCCAATGGCGTTCGGGTCGGACAAAGCTCGGAAATCCTCCCGCTTCGCTACGAACAGCACAAAGTAGGGATGGTTCTCGAGATACCGATGATTGCCTCAGTGGACAGAGGCAAGTTGGAGATACGGTCAGGAGACACACACCTATACAGAGTTCTAAGGACCAATGAAGGACCCGTCATACGGGTGGCGGCCAACCCGGATGGAACGCTATGGCGCTATGAACGACGTTCACAAGATCCTTGCTGATGCGAAGTCTGGAATTGGGTCTTTAGCTGACCGGCTGGCAGAACTAACCCACCAACCCGCTCGCCACCGCCAGCCCGAGGAACGCGAAGAAGCCCATCGAGTCGGTCACCATCGTCACGAACACAGACGAAGCGACCGCCGGGTCCTGCTTGGCGCGTTCGAACAGCACGGGGACCAGCACGCCTGCCAGCCCCGCGGTCACCACGTTGATGACCATCGCCAGCGCGATCACGCCGCCCAGCTTCCAGTCGAACACCAGCGCGGTCGCGAGGCCGACCAGCACCGCGATGGTTACGCCGTTGAGGATCGCGACGCGCATTTCGCGCCATAATATCCTGCCCGTATTGGCGCGGGTCAGCTGGTTGGTGGCGATCGCGCGGACAGTCACCGCCATGGTCTGCGTGCCCGCATTGCCGCCGATGCTCGCGACGATCGGCATCAGGATCGCGAGCGCCACCAGCTGCTCGATCGCGGCGCCGAACGCCGCGATGATGAGGCTGGCGACCAGCGCGGTGCCCAGGTTCGCGACCAGCCAGCGCACGCGGCTGGAGAAAGCTTCGCGAATCGGCTCGTTGATGTCGCCGTCGCCCGCACCCGAGAGCAGCAGGGCGTCCTCGCCCGCTTCTTCGGAGATGATGTGGACCACGTCGTCGACCGTCATCTGGCCGACCAGCCGCCCGGTCGAATCGATCACCGCGGCGGAGATCAGCGCGTATTTCTGGAACATCAGCGCGACCTCTTCCTGATCCATCAGGACCGGAATGACGGTCTGGTCGCGCTTCATCACATCGGTCAGTGCGACTGCACGCGGGGTGGTCAGAATCCAGCTGAGCGCACAGGTGCCCACCGGGTGGTGCGCCTCGTCGACCACGAAGACTTCGAAGAAATCGCCCAGCAGCGTGCCGTGGACGCGCAGGTAGTCGATCAGGTCGCCGACGGTGAAATGCTCGGGCACCGCGACGAATTCGCGGCTCATCAGGCGGCCGGCGGTCTCTTCCGGGTAGGACAGCGCGCTTTCGATCGCGGCGCGGTCCTCCGCGTCCATCTCGGCGAGGACGGCTTCGCGTTCGTCCGCGCCCATGTCCTCGATCATCTGGACCGCGTCGTCGGTTTCCAGCTGCTCCGCGATCAGGGCCACTGCCTCGGCGGGCATGCCCTCCATCATTTCTTCGCGAACCCAGTCGTTCAGCTCGGCGACGACCTCGCTGGTCATCAGGTCGCTGATCGCGATGGTCAGCTCGGCACGCTGGTCATTGTCGAGCAGTTCGAGCAGGTCGGCGACGTCGGCCGGGTGGAGCGGCTCGACCAGTTCGTAGAGTTCGCCGCGCCGGTCTTCCTCCAGCGCGGTGCGCACGGCGCGGAGATATTCGGGCTTGAGGCGGTTTTCCTCGTCGTGCCGCTCGTCATCGACGCGGTCGTCGGGGCGGCCGCCTTCGTGGGTATCGTCCTCGGCTGCCAGATCGGCAGGGTCGATCGTTTCGTCGAGGAGAGGATCGGCGCTCATGGCTTTGCGCCCCTAAGCGGATGCGGGGCAAAAGCAAGTCGCAGACGCAGCGCAGGGTGACAGGCGCGCGCGCTGCCGCTAGCCGGGCGGCAAGGCAAATTTGCAAGGAGATTCCCCATGGCCGAGAAACTGACCCTCACGCTCGACACCGGCGACGGCGAAAACAAGGACGTCGTCATCAAGCTGCGCCCCGATCTGGCGCCCGGCCATGTCGAGCGGATTACCGAACTGGCCAAGGACGGGTTCTATGATGGCGTGGTGTTCCACCGCGTGATCCCCGGCTTCATGGCGCAGGGCGGCGACCCGACCGGCACCGGGATGGGCGGCAGCGACAAGCCCGACCTGAAGGCCGAGTTCAATTCCGAACCGCACACCCGCGGCACCTGCTCGATGGCGCGCACCCAGGTGCCCGACAGCGCGAACAGCCAGTTCTTCATCTGCTTCAACGACGCGGAATTCCTCGACGGCCAGTACACCGTGTGGGGCCAGGTCGAGAGCGGCATGGACCACGTCGACGCGCTGCCCAAGGGTGAGCCGCCCGCACAGCCGGGCAAGATCGTGAAGGCGAGCGTTTCGTAACTCCGCCTTGATCAGCGCCAGAGCAGCGCAATGACAAGAAGGGCCCCCTCCGTGCGAGGCGGGCCCTTTTTCGTGCCTAGAGCCCAGCCTTGACCAGCCAGTCGTGGAACATGCGCACGGGGCGCTCTTCCAGCGCGCCGGGCTTGCACACGAACCAGTAGGAATAGGGGCTTTCGACCTCCGCGTCGTAGAGGTTGACCAGCCGGTTGTCGGCCGCGCGGCGGCGGTGGTCGTCGTGCATGATCGCGATGCCCAGACCCTGCGCCGCGGCGGCGAGCATCAGCTGGCCCGAATCATAGTGATCGATCGCGGCGGGCTCCAGATCGGTGAGATCGAGCGCGGCCTTCCACGCGGTGAAGCTCTCGGGCAGCCCGTTGTGGATCAGGAAGGTCTGTCGCGCGAGCAGGCCCGCATCGGGCGTGTCGCCCAGCGTCGCCGCCAGTTCGGCATTGGTGATCGCATGAACCTTGTTCTCGTCCAGCCGCACCGCGTGCAAGCCAGCGCTGGGCCGGTTGGAGAGGATGATCGCCGCGTCCAGCGTATCGCCCACCCGGTCTTCCAGATGGGGGCCGGTGTCGATGTCGATATGCAGGATCGGGTGCAGCCGCCGCAACTCGGCAAGGCGCGGGAACAGCCGCTGGGTGCCGAACAGCGGCAGGACGCCCAGGTGCAGGCGAAGCAGGCTGGTGCTTTCCGACTGGCCTTCCACCGCGCGGGCGAGCGCTTCGAAATGCGGCAGCACCGCCTCGTGAAACGCCGCGCCTTCGTCGGTCAGCTGCATTGCCTGGCGGGCGCGGGTGAACAGCTTCTTGCCGATGAACTCTTCCAGCGTGGCGATCCGCCGGCTGAGCGCCGAGGGGCTGAGCCCGAGCTGGTTAGCCGCCGCACGGGCGGAGCCCAGACGGACGGTGTGCATGAACGCTTCGAGCGAGCGCAACGGGGGGAGGCGGCGGTTGACCATCAGGGCGACCTTGGCAGGATGGCCGGGCGCGCAAAAGCCCTATTTTTGGCAAGTTGCCGGGGCATGGCGGCGCGCGAGCCTACTCCTCCTCGCTGGCATCCTCGTGTGCGTGCAGGCGGACTTTCTTCACGTGGGTTTCGTCGCCCTCGATCACCTCGATCGTCCAGCCATTGGGATGCTCCACACTGGTGCCGACCTGCGGCACCTGTTCGGCGAGGATGAAGGTCAGGCCGCCCATAGTGTCGACCGATTCCTCCACCTCGGCCAGCGCCGGGTCGATCCGCTTGGCAATATCCTCCAGCTCGGCGCGGGCATCGATTTCCCACACGCCGTCGCCGATCGGGGTGATCCAGTCCTCCCGTTCGTCGTCATGC
The DNA here is from genome assembly GCF_019857185.1 of Alteriqipengyuania abyssalis. Taxonomy (GTDB): domain Bacteria; phylum Pseudomonadota; class Alphaproteobacteria; order Sphingomonadales; family Sphingomonadaceae; genus Alteriqipengyuania; species Alteriqipengyuania abyssalis. The sequence continues at coordinate 918,116 of NZ_JAHWXP010000002.1, forward strand.
TCGTCCTCGATCTCGCCGACGATCTCCTCGACCAGATCCTCGATCGTGATGATCCCGTCGGTGCCGGAGAACTCATCGACCACGATCGCGAGGTGCATGCGTTTCGCGCGCATGTCGGCCAGCACGTCGAGCGCACCGCGGCTCTGCGGCACGTAGAGCGGTTGGCGCATCAGCGTCGTCCATTCCGCAGGGGCCGGCTTGCCGCCGGTGAGGAAGGGGAACACGTCCTTGATGTGGATCATCCCGATCACATCGTCGAGCTGCTCGCGATAGACCGGCAGGCGCGAATGGCCGTGTTCGGTGAACACCTCGAGCAGCTCCTCCCATGAGGCACCGGCTTCCACCGCGACGATCTCGCCGCGCGGGATCGCCACGTCGTCCGCATCGTGTTCGCTGAAATGGAGGAGATTGCGCAGCATCTCGCGCTCTTCGCGCGACAGATCGCCGTCGTCGTGCGAATCGCCGCCCTGGGCTTCTTCCTCGCCCTCCTCGCGATCGCGTTCGTTGATTGCGTCCTCGATCTCGCGCCGCAGGCTGCGTTCGCTGCCCTGGCCGTTCAAGAACTTGCGCATGGCGAGCCAGAGCCCGCCTCTACTGTCCGCGTCTCCCGCGCCAGCAGACTTGTCGCTATCGTTTTCGGGCATGGCCCTGGAATGCTCTCCTGTTTCTCAAGCGTCACCATATGGGTCGGGCAGGCCCAGCAGTGCAAGCGCCTTCACCTCCAGCGCCTCCATTTCCTGTGCGTCCGTAGGCGAGATTTCATGATCGAGCCCCGCGAGATGGAGCAGGCCGTGGACCACCAGATGGCTTGCATGTGCCTCCAGCGCGATGCCTTTCTCGGCCGCTTCGCGTGCGCAGGTCTCATGCGCGAGCGCGATGTCGCCCAGCAGTGCGGGCGGGCCATCGGGGGCGAGATCGAGCAGTTCGTCGCGCTCCAGCATCGGGAAGCTGAGCACGTTCGTGGGCTTGTCCTTCTCGCGCCAGTCGCGGTTCAATTCGTGGACCTGCGCATCGGAGGTGAACAGGATGCTCACCTCCAGCCGCGCATTCGCCAGCGCGGGCTCGACCTGAGCGGCAGCATCCGCCGCGCGGCTCGCCAGCGCATCCCATTCGCCATCCGGCCAGTGCTCCACGTCGATCTCAAGCTCCATGACGCCCTCCGCAAGGAGAGCGCCTGACACACCTGACACACAGTCCAGGGACTGAAAAAACGGCCCGCCTGCGAAGTCCGGGTGAGGAGGGCTCAAGGGAGGGCGCGCGCGTGATCATCGATGCTCCCCTAGCGAATCCGGGTCTGGGTAGGAAAGTGTGCTGATGGCACGCCTAGACCGGAGTGGCCGACAGTGCTTCGCGCCAGTGCGCGACCCGGTCTTCTAGGCGGGAGGTGCGGATGAAATCGGTCACATCGTCGGGGAGGTCGAGCGTTTCGAGGATCTCGAAGCTGAAAGCTGCCTCGCCGTGCTCCTTCCACGCAGCCTGAAGCTCGCGGCGCGGGTGGCCGCCGGTGCGCATGGTGAAGCGCTGGCGGTTTTCGATCCCCGAAAGATCCTTCGCGCCGCCGACCCAGACGCGGTCCTCCCCGGCGAAGCGCAGCGCGTATACTCCGGTTGCGATCGTGCGGTCCTTGTATGCCGCGATCGCGGCCTTGCGGGCTTCGCCCTTCATGACTCGTTCCTTTCGGCCCGGTCTATTATTACCCGGGTTATATTGACGCAAGGATTTTATCCGGGCAATAATCGTGCATGACCGATTTTGCCGACATCGCCGCAACTGCCTTTGCGGGCCACAACCTGCTCGCCTCCGGCCCGCTCGACCTGGTGGCGCTTGCGGTGCGCAAGGCGGAACGGGAGGGGGCCGACGGCCCGCTGCTGGTGTTCGACGATGCCAGCGGCAGGGTGATCGATCTGGATCTGCGGGGCAGCGAGGCGGACGTGCTGGCCCGGCTTGCGGATCGCGGAGCGGCGAAGCCCGGCCCGGCGCAAGCCCAGGAAAAGCCGCGCGGGCGCGGGCGGCCCAAGCTCGGCGTGGTCGGGCGCGAGGTGACCCTGCTGCCGCGCCACTGGGACTGGCTGGAGCAGCAGCCGGCCAGCGCGTCTCAGGTGATCCGCCGGCTGATCGACGCCGCGCGGCGGGAGGAGGGCGGTGATGCTGTCGCCGCTGGCCCCGCTGACCCTGTTCACCCAGTTCGCGCGACGCGGCCCGTGCCGCGCAGGGTCCGTGCCGAACGGACTTATCGCGTGATGACGGACCTGGCGGGCGACCAACCGGGCTACGAGGAAGCGCTGCGCGCGCTGTTCGTTGGCGATGACGCCGCCCTCGCCGCAAACATCGCCGACTGGCCTGGCGATGTGGCCGCCTATGTGCATCGGCTTGCAGGACTGGAGGAGGCAGACGGATAGCGGTAGCGGGAGACCCCGCCGGGAACATTTGGTTTTACGGCGAGTTAGGAAACACCGCGCAACGCGAAGGGCCGCCTTGAATATCGATTTTCTCGAACTGGCCGAAGCCTCGCCCAACCCGTACGTCCTGATGGATCGGGACTTGCGGCTGGTGTGGATGAACCGGGCGTATTGCGCGGTCACGATGCGTGCGCGTGAGGACATCATCGATCGCAAGATGTTCGATGCCTTCCCCGCCGATCCGGATTCGGAAAGCTATCGCCTGCTTCGGGAGTCGCTCGACCACGTGCTCGAAACGGGCGAGCCGGACGAGATCGCGCTGATCCGCTACGACATTGCGCGCCCCGATGGCGGGATGGAAAGCCGCTACTGGAGCGCAACGCACACGCCGCTTCACGGGGCGGATGGCAAGCCCGATTACATCCTCCAGCACACCGTCGACGTAACCGAACTGCAGGAACTGCGCCGCCTGCGTGACGAGATGGGCGTGTTGCGCCGCGCGGACGCGGTGCAGGCGCGCAACCGCAGCCTCGAACGCGAGAGCCAGCGGCTGCTCGAATTCTTCCAGCAGGCTCCCGGATTCGTCGCGGTTCTGGGCGGGCCGACCCATGTGTTCCAGATGGCCAACGCAGCCTACCTCCGGCTGGTCGGCCGCGACGATCTTGTCGGCAGGACGGTGGCAGAGGCCTTGCCCGAAGTCGCCGCGCAGGGCTTTATCGACACGCTCGACGAGGTGTACCGCACGGGCGAAGCCTATATCGGGCGGCGCGAGCCGGTGCTGCTCGACGGAGACCGCGAACCTGCCCACGCCAGGCGGGTGCTCAACTTTATCTTCCAGCCGATTTCGGATGGTGACGGTGCGATTACCGGCATCATCGTGCAGGGTGCCGACGTGACCGAAGAGGTCGAGTACGAGGAACGGCAGGAACTGCTGATTCAGGAGCTCAACCACCGGGTCAAGAACACGCTGGCGGTGGTGCAGAGCATCGCCCAGCAGACCTTCCGCACCGTGCCGGATTCCGCGCCCGCGATGGCCACCTTCAAGGCGCGGCTGCACGCGCTGGCGGCGGCGCACGGCTTGCTCACCGAATCGAGCTGGAGCCCGGCGAGCGTGCGCGAGATCGTCGAGCTCACGGTGGGAGCAACCTTCGGTTCGCTCGACGATCGCGTGCTACTCGACGGGCCCGATTTCCTGCTCAACCCCGAGGTCGCGCTGGCGCTGACCATGATCGTGCACGAGCTGACCACCAATGCGATCAAGTATGGCGCGCTCTCTGGCGACGACGGCCAGGTGCACATCGAGTGGTCGGTGAACGCAGGCGAGGATTGCGACGTGCTGTCGCTGACCTGGCGCGAGCGGGGCGGGCCGCCCGTTGCGCACGCTCCGCGCGAAGGCTTCGGCACCCGGCTGATCCGCACCGGGATAACCTCCAGGCGCGGAACCTCGGTCGATCTGCGGTTCGAGCCCGAAGGCGTGGTCTGCGCGCTGGAGGTGATGCTCGAATGCGGTGCCCATCGCGCGCCGAGCGCAGAGGGCCCGATCAGATCATCCGTCATTCCGGACTGATCCGACCCGCTGGGGCGGCTGATGGCCGTTGTGCCCGCACGGCATGCGCCGACGGCCGGATAACATGCTCGTCGCGACACATGACTTTTACCCAATCGCAAGCTTGCCGGGGTAGCACCCGCGCGGCCCGTCGCGCACAGGGGGGCATTGCTCGCAAGAGGTAACTGCCAGACCAATGCCCCAGGCCATCCTGCCATTGCTGATGAACCTGCTGATCGCGATCATGTTTGTCGCGGGTTTCATGGCTGTGGCCCATGCCCATCCGGTGGTCAGCAAGGCGCGCTGGTTCGCGCTGTGCTTCCTGCTCGGGCTAGCGGATCCGCTGGCAAATCTCGCGGTGTGGTTCGGTGTCAACCCGGACGCAACGCGGTTGCTGGGGTTCACCCTGTTTCTGGCCGCGATGCTGGGCCTCGCGCTGGCGCTGTCCCATTTTCACGACCGCAAACCCTTCTGGAAGATCGCGATCGCCATTCTGGCGGGCGGGTTCCTGTACCGGCTCTTCACGCTCGATGCGCCGCGCGATGCGACGTGGAACCTGCTGGCGTTCCAGAGCTGGTATGCGATGGCCGCCGCGCTGTGTGCTTACGCGGTCAGGCGTCATGCGCGCCCGTCGCCGATCAACACCATGCTCTTCGTGCTGTTTCTGGTTCTCACGGTCCACTTCCCGATCAAGGCATTATTTGCCGCGCATCTGGGAAATGGCCGGAGCGAGGGCGAGTATGCCAACACGCTGTATGCGGTGATCTCGCAGACCACCAGCGGCGTGCTGATGGTCGCGGCGGGGCTGCTGATCATCATCAACTTCCTCCAGTCGGTGGTGCAGAACACGCAGGCGCAGGCACTGTCCGATCCGCTGACCGGGCTGCCCAACCGCCGCGCGATGGACCGCTGGTTCGACGAACTGGCCGACGCAGAGGCGGACGAGCCGGCGGTGGTCGCGGTGATCGACATCGATCATTTCAAGACCTTCAACGACCGCTTCGGCCACCATGTCGGCGACAAGGTGCTGCGCGCGGTGGCGACCTGCCTTGACCGGCATCGCCCCTCCGCCGCACGGCTGGCGCGGCTCGGCGGGGAGGAGTTCGTCCTGCTGCTGCTGAAGGACGAGGCGGAGGCGCTGCTGACCTGCGAGAGCATGCGGCTGGCGATCTCCCGGCTCACCTTCGCAGAGACCGACCCGGTGACCGTGAGCATCGGGCTGGCCAGCGCGCTGCCCGGAGAGGCCATGGGCGGGCCGTTGCGGCGTGCCGACCAGGCGCTCTACCGCGCGAAGGGACTGGGCCGAAACCGCTGCCAGGTCGCACCGCGCCCCGAACGGCGGCCGCCATCCGGCACGCCGGACCTCAAGCTTGTGGCGAAGACCTGATCGCGCCACCGGGCGGGCAATCAATGTCCGTGGTCGATTGACGGGGGAGCCTCCCAGGGTAAGTCTGCCAGTGTCGATCCTGCCGAAAGGATGATCGCATGCAGCAACCCCTCCAGCGCAGACCGGGCCAGATCTGGGGCGACATGGCCCGCAATCGCACGGTGCGCGACGTGCAATTTGGCGTGTACCAGCCGCTCGGCATAGAGATCGAGCCGCATGTCCACGAAGACCGCCACCTCGTGTTCGTGTTCGGCGGCAATTACATCACTTCGGCGCAAGGCGCGCCGCCGGTCACCAGCGCGCCGATCCTGGTCGACAATCCCGCAGGCACCGCGCATCGCGACCGTTTTCTGCGGCCAGAGGGGCGGTTTCTCACACTGAACCTTGCCCCCGAAGCCTCTCACGAAGGCCACGCGCGCGCCTCTCGCAACCCGCGCGACATCGCCCGGATGCTCAGCGTGGTCGCTGAACTGGAGTTCGACGCGCCCACGCTGCTGCTCGAGGAAGTCGCCGAGACCGTGCGGTCGAACGCCCGGCCGGCGGACGAAGCGCCCGGCCCCGGCTGGCTAGGCCGCGCCTACGAGATGGTGATGGAGGAGGATGCGCGAGGCGTCACGCTCGATGCACTCGCGCGCGAGGCGGACATGCACCCGGTTCACATCGCCCGCTCTTTCCGTGCCGCCTGGGGGCGCACCGCGGGCGAATTGATCCGCGAGCGCCAGTTCGAGCGTGCGTGCGACCTGCTTGCCCGCAGCGAGCAGCCCATCGCGCAGATCGCGCTGGAGCTGGGCTTTTGCGACCAGGCCCATTTCACCCGCTTCTTTCGCCGCCGGGCTGGCCTGCCGCCGCTCAGGTTCCGCCGGGCGAGCGGGGTGGCATAAGCCTGCACGATGTTTGAAACATACAAGAAATGCGCGCGCCATGCGGGCAGCGCCGTCGGGATACCCGAACAAGGAGCCGACCCTGTGAAATTCCCGATTGCCGCCTTGCTGTGTTTTCTCACCCCCGGCGCGCTGCTCGCCCAGCCGGCGCCCGATTTCTCCGCAGCCTTCGATGCCGCGCGGACCGACGACTTCGCCGGAATCACCAGCGTGGTGGTGATGCAGGATGGAGAGATCGTCGCCGAGCGCTATTTCGACGATGGCGGTGCCGACGCGCTGCGCAACACGCGCTCTGCCACCAAGACGGTCACCGGCATGCTCGCGGGGATCGCGGCGGGCGACGGCAGGCTGGCCCGCGACACGCGCATCCGCAGCCTGTTGCCAGACTATGCGCCCGCCAACCCCGATCCGCGCAAGGAACAGGTCACCGTGGAAGACCTGCTGACCATGAGCTCGATCGCCGAATGCAACGATTCGAACCCCTATTCGCGCGGCAATGAGGAGCGGATGTATCTGATCGAGGACTGGGTCGGCTTCTATCTCGACCTGCCGGTGAAGGGCTTTGCCGCGTGGGAAACCCGGCCCGAAGACAGCCTTTATGGCCGCGCCTTCTCCTACTGCACCGCTGGCACGGTTACATTGGGCGCGGTGGTCGAGAATGCGACCGGGCAGCAGCTGGAGGATTTCGCGCAGGAGCGCCTGTTCGGCCCGCTGGGTGTCGAGAGCGCCGCGTGGCAGTTCAGCCCGCTGGGCCTCGCGATGGGCGGCGGCGGGCTGGAGCTGACCAGCCGCACGCTGGGCAAGCTGGGCCAGCTGTTCCTCGATCAGGGGCGCGTCGGCGAGCGGCAGATCATGCCGCGAGACTGGATCGAATCCTCGATGACGCCGCAGGTCGCAATCGATGACGGGCGCGGCTACGAATACGGCTACCTGCTGTGGATCCAGCCGTTCACCCTCGGCGATCGCACGGTCCACGCGCGGCTGATGAACGGCAATGGCGGCAACAAGGTGATCATCCAGCCCGAAACGCGCTCGGTCACGGTCATCACCGCAACCAATTACGGCCAGCGCGACGCGCACGCGAAGAGCGAGCGGCTGTATCAGGATTATATCCTGCCCGAGCTTTTGCGCCGTTTGAGCGCGCGGAAATAGGGCCCGTATCGCGTTTGCGAAAGCGCACGGGCCGTCCCTCTTCTGCCTCAAGCCATCGTGAATCGGTCTGTTGCCTCCCATCGCTCCGGAACCGGGCGAGGGGGGTGGCATTGGGGTTCCTCGTCAGACGACGTTCGTCACATTTTCTGACGGGGGCTTCACACGCCGGTCTGCCAGCAACGGGCGACCGGTTCCATTCTCGCGGGCCAGCACAGGCTCGCGCGACCAATTCGATGGAGTCGCAATGATGAAGAGCAATTCTACCTCCACCTTCACCTCCACCAAGGCCGCGCTGGTCTGCGGGATCGCCGTTCTGGCCATGCCGGCGAGCGTTTCGGCGCAGCAGCAGTGGGCGGACACCTCTGCGCAGACCACCGCCGACACCACGCTGACCGTCACCGGCATGCTTCCCGACGAGATTTCCAACCTGCCCGAGGGGCCCGAGATCGACGGGTTCATCTCCGCGCGCAGCGACAACCGCATCCAGGTGACGACCGAAGACGGTGCGAAGACCGTCGTATTCGTTTCGCCGGAGACCGAGATCAAGGCGCGCGGCGGCTTCCTCGGCCTGGCGCGGACCTCGCTCGAGGATGAGCAGCTGTATAACGGCGTGCCCGTCACCGTGCGGACCGTGCAGTGGGAAGACGGCCTGATCGCCCAGCGGATCAGCATGAAGGACAGCGATCTGAAGACCGCCGCGATGATCCAGCGCGGGACCGAGCAGGGCTTTGCCGAACAGACCGCCGCGACCGAGGCGCTGCGCGGGCGCGTGGCCGATATCGACAACTACAACGTCAAGGGCACGACCAACGTCTATTTCGACACCGGCGAATACAAGCTGTCGGGCCAGGCGCAGGCCGAGCTGTGCAGCGCTGCCGCGCAGGCGGACCAGATGGACAACGCGCTGCTCCTGGTGGTCGGCTACACCGACTCGACCGGCAGCTACGAGATCAACCAGGAGCTGAGCGAGAAGCGCGCCGAGCGGGTGGTCAACTACCTGCAGCAGCAGTGCGGCTGGAAGCCGTACCGCATGCTGACGCCGACCGGGATGGCGCAGGCCGATCCCGTGGCGGACAACTCCACCGACTACGGCAAGCAGCAGAACCGCCGCGTGGCGGTGAACATCCTCGTCAGCAAGGCTGTCGACGGAATGGGCGGCTGAGCCCGATGATCGAAGGGGCGGGCTGAAAGGTTCGCCCCTTTCCCTTTGCCTCTACGTCATCCCCGCGAAGGCGGGGATCCCGCTTTCCTTAAGTCTCACAGAATATCCCCGTACCGGTCCAGCCAGTCCGGGTTCTGCTCCTCGACCAAGCGGATTTTCCATTCGCGGCGCCATTTCTTCATCGCCTTCTCGCGCGCGATAGCATCCTCGATCCGGTCATGCTGCTCGGCGTAGACGATGCGGTTGAGGCCGTAACGCTTGACGAAGTCGGAGCCATCCCCGGTCCGGTGTTGGCGAATTCGCACAGCCAAATCCGCCGTCACGCCGATGTAAATCGTCCCGCGATAGCGGTCGGCCATGATGTAGACCCAGCCGCCCTTCATTCAATTAAGCGGGACCCCCGCCTTCGCGGGGGCGACGATGTGAGAGATTAGGCACCCGTCCCCTCATACGCATCGACGATGCGCCCCACGATCGGGTGGCGCACAACGTCGGCGCTGGTGAAGCGGATCGTGCCCAAGCCTTCGATGCCCTCCAGCTTTTCGACCGCGTCGGCGAGGCCGCTCATGCGGTCGCCGCCGGGGATGTCGACCTGGCGCGGGTCGCCCGCGATCACCATCCGGCTGTTCTGGCCGAAGCGGGTGAGGAACATCTTCATCTGTTCGCGAGTGGTGTTCTGCGCTTCGTCGAGGATCACGAAGGCATCCGCCAGCGTGCGTCCGCGCATGAAGGCGATAGGCGCGATCTCGATCACGCCGCTGGCGATGTGCCGTTCCACCTGCTCGGGCGGCATGCAGTCGTACAGCGCGTCGTAGAGCGGGCGCAGGAAGGGATCGACCTTCTCCTTCATGTCGCCGGGCAGGAAGCCGATCTTCTCGCCCGCTTCCACGGCCGGGCGGCTGAGGATCAGGCGCTGCACGCTGCCGCTGGTCAGCTGCGCGACCGCCTGTGCGACCGCGAGGTAGGTCTTGCCGGTTCCTGCCGGGCCCAGCGCAAAGATGATGTCGTCGCGGCTGAGCGAGCGCATGTAATGCGCCTGCACCGCACTGCGCGGGACGATGGTCTTTCGCCGGGTGCGGATCATGATCGGCGGTGCGCCGTCTTCGCCCGCCTTGCGCCCCTTGATGATCCCGTCGAGCGTGGGTTCGTTGGTCATGGCGATGATCGCCTCGATCGCGCCTTCGTCGAGATCCTGCCCCAGCGCCAGCTTGTCGTACATCGCCTGGAGGACATCGCGCGCGCGGGCGACCGAATCCTCGGGCCCCTCGATCATCACCTTGTCGCCGCGGGCGGAGATGAACACCGACAGGCGGTTTTCCACCTGCACGAGGTTGGCGTCGAACTGGCCGAACAGCGGGACCAGCAGCGACTGGTTCTCGAAATTCATTTCGGCCCGTGCGCGGCGTATTTCGCGCTGGGGGTGCGGTGGCGGGGAGAGCCGGGGCTCTCCGGCGCGGGTTGGTCTGCGGCCCATGCGCTCCTTTCAGGCTCGAGGCATTGCGAGTCCCGAATGTAAGGCGCGCGGCGGGCGAGGCAAGCGGCAGCATCTCGCGCCGGTGGAAAGTCACCCGAGTGTCACGTGCGTGCAGGCGCGATACATTGCGCGACACAAAAAATGCGATCCTGAACGGCCTAATGCGCCTTGCGTTCATATTGAGCGACATAAATATGAATGCATGCCCGGTGGTGGGCATTGTTCAGGAGTGACCGGAATGCGAAATCTTGTGATCATGGCGGTTGCCGCAGGACTGGTCCTGCCCACCGCTGCAAGTGCCCAGCAGCGTAGCCCCGCCGAACAGGCGGCGTGGAATGCGCGGCTCGAATCGCGCGAAGCCTATGCCGCGCAGCAGCGCCGCGACGACCGGCGTGACGACCGCCGCGAGGCGCGCGAGGACCGGCGTGAAGACCGCCGTGAAGAATGGCGCGACGATCGTCGCGATGCGCGTCAGGATCGCCGCGACGACCGCCGCGAATGGCGTCGGGACCAGCGCGAGGACCGCCGCGACTGGCGGGAAGACCGCCGTGACGACCGCCGCGACTATCGTCAGGCGCGCCGCGATTACCGCGACTGGCGCGCGTACCGGCAGGCCGAGCGTAACGCCTTCCGTCGGGGTGCCTATTACGCCCCGCGCGGGCTGGCCTATCGCCCGGTGCGGGTCGGTGCGCGGCTCAACTCGAACCTGTTCTGGGGCTCGCGCTATTGGGTCGACCCTTACGACTACTACCTGCCGCAGCCGCGCTACGGCTACCAGCGCTACATCCGCTACGGCAATGATGTGCTGCTGATCGACACCCGCAACGGCCGCGTGCTGGTGGTGTACGACCGCTTTTTCTGGTGATGTGAGAGCCAGTAAGCGCGCCCGGCACTCCCTTTGCGGAGCGCCGGGCGTCGTTCGTCGAAAGAACGCGCGCTAAGTCTTTGTTACCAGAGGAGTGACTGCTACCGAGCGGCACCCCCGCTTGGAGTCCTGAACATGCGCCGCCTCTTCCCGCTCGCAGCCTTCGGTCTGGCTGTTGCTCTCGTTTCGCCGGTTGCCGCGCAGGAGCCTGCGCAACAGGCCGAGCCCGACGCGTCCGCCCAGGGGGTGGAAATCATCGTCGAGGGTATCCGCGAGAAGGAAGAGCAGGTCCAAGCGATGACCCGCCAGATCACGCGCCGGGCGCGGGTCGACAAGCCGGTTTCCAAATTCTACTCGCAGGTCTGCATCGGCGTGATCGGGATGACCCCGGACTACGCCCGGACCCTGATCGCGCGGATGGAAGAGAACGCGCGCAGCGTCGATCTGCCCGTGGGCGGCGAGGGATGCCAGCCCAATATCCTGATCGCCTTCGTGAAGGACGGCGAGCAGGAGCTGGACGAACTGCGCAAGGCCGAGCCCAAGCTGTTCGCGACGCTGCTCGACTACGAATACGATCGGATCAAGCGCGGCAACGGCGCGGTGCGCGCGTGGCACGGCACGCAGCTGAAGGGCAAGGACGGGCGCGATTTTTCCGATAGCGGGATGGGCGACGCGCCGCTCAACAACCAGTACTCCTCCTCGCGCCTGTCCAAGCAGGTGCGCGTGGACATGACCGGCGCGATCGTCATCATCGACAGCAACCGGGTGCCGGGCAAGACGCTGCAGCAGCTGGCCGACTACGCATCGATGCGCGCCTTCGTCTCGATCGACGACACCTCGACCGGCGGGGCCAGCGGAATCCCGACGATCCTCTCGCTGTTCGAAGAGGGGACCGACGCTCCCGACGGGATGACGACCTTCGACCGCGCCTATCTGGAAACGGTCTACCGCCTTCCGGCCACCGCCAATGACAGCCAGATCCACGACGCGACCTGGACCATGTATCGCAAGCTGGAAGGTCTGCCCGACATTGACGGCGACGACGACTAGGGAGCGGAGCGGCGCGCGGGGACCGCTAAAGGGCAGTTGAGAGCGCGTCGATCTTCGCTAATGTGGTGACAACGCATTGCCGCAGCAGAGGTCTTGCATGTTTCCCACGCGCGTCACCCTGATCCCGCTCGCGCTCATGGCGTGCACCCCGCTGCCGCCATCCTCAGCGTCAACTCCGGCGGCGCCTGTCGACGGTACCGGACTGGTCTGGTTGCAGAACGAGGTGGGCGCAGATGCGCTCTACCGCAGCGGGAATGTCGATCTCGATGGCGATGGGATCGACGAAATGCTGTTCTACGTCGGCGGCCCCGGCAGATGCGGGAGCGGTGGCTGCGACCTCTACGTGCTGCGCAATACCGCCAATGGTATCGCGGTGATCGCACGAACCAGCGTCACGCAACTGCCGATCGGCGTCCTCGATACAAGCCATCATGGAATGCGCGATATCGTTGTTTCCGTGGGCGGCGGCGGAATGCCCTTCGGCCATCGCGTCTTGCGCTTCGACGGACAGACCTATCCGGGCAATCCAACCGTCGCGCCCGCCGAGCCGATCGACACGATCGGCACGCCGGTCATTTCGCAGGGCGATATGCGACCGATTGTGTTCTGATCAGGTCAGCGGAGGCTCTCGCACCGTGCCCGCGAGCGAGTTCGGCCCGGCTTCGACCAGCTCCACCTCGACCAGATCGCCGATCTTCGTGTCCTCGCGCTCGAAGAACACCGATTGCAGCCAGGGCGACTTGCCCAGCCACTGGCCGGGATACTTGCCCTTCTTCTCCACCAGCACTGCGCAGGTTTTGCCTACGCTGGCGATATTGAACGCGTGCTGGTCGCGGTTGAGGCGGTCCTGCAGCCGGGCTAGCCGGTCCTTCATCACGTCCGGAGCAATCTGCCCGTCCATCCCCGCAGCGGGCGTGCCGGGACGGGGCGAATACTTGAAGCTGAAGGCGTGCATGTAGCGGACTTCGTCCACCACCTTCAGCGTATCCTCGAACTCAGCCTCGGTCTCGCCCGGGAAGCCGACGATGAAATCGCCGCTGAGCGCAAGATCGGGCCGCGCAGCGCGGAAGCGTTCGATCAGCCTGAGGTAGCTTTCGACCGTGTGGCTGCGGTTCATCGCCTTGAGCACGCGGTTGTTGCCCGCCTGCACCGGCAGATGGAGGTAGGGCATCAGCTTGTCGAGCTCGCCATGCGCGGCGATGATCTCTTCATCCATGTCCGCCGGGTGGCTGGTGGTGTAGCGGATGCGCGCGAGGCCGTCGATTTTGGCCAGCTCGCGGACCAGCCCGGCCAGGCCGGTGCGGTGGCCCTTCGCGTCCTCGCCCGACCACGCGCTGACGTTCTGGCCGAGCAAGGTCAGCTCGCGCGCGCCGCCGTCGACCAGCCGCTGCGCTTCCGCGATCAGCTCTGCGAACGGACGGCTGATCTCCGCGCCGCGCGTATAGGGAACCACGCAATAGGTGCAGAACTTGTCGCACCCTTCCTGAATGGTGAGGAAGGCGGCAGGCGGCGCGGTGCGCCGCTGCGGGAGGCCGGCGAACTTCGCCTCGGCGGCGAGGTCCATCTCGGTCGTGCGCTGGCCGGAGACCGCGCGTTCGAGCATCGCGGGCAGGTTCTGGTAGGCCTGCGGGCCCACCACCATGGAGACGGCGGGCGCGCGGGCCATGATCTCCTCACCCTCGGCCTGTGCGACGCAGCCCGCGACCGCAATCAGCGGCGATGTGCCGTCTTCGCGCCGCAACCGGCCGATGTCCGAATAGACCTTCTCGGTCGCCTTCTCGCGGATATGGCAGGTGTTGAGCACCACCAGCTCCGCCTCCTCGCCCTCGGGTGCGGGCGTAATGCCCTGCGCGGCAAGCAGCTCGCCCATACGCTCGCCATCATAGACGTTCATCTGGCAGCCGAAGCTCTTGACGCGGTAGGTCTTGGGAGGAGTCGTAGGTTTCATGGGAGGCGCGCATTTACGCGATCGCGCCGCCCGGTTCAATCGCCCGGAGATGCCTTGGCCTCGATCCGGTAGTGGATCGGCTTGAAGCTGCCCCCGTTAGACGCATAGGCAGAGCATGCGGTGAGCCCGATCACCAGATCCACATGCGCGCGGAAGCGCACCGCCTCGCCCGGCTGGCTGGTCGGCGGATCGACCGACAGCTTGCCGGTGCCGCCGTCGACCGGAACGTTCATGAACACGTTGAACGCGGTCGGGATGGCATCGCGCTCGATCCCGTAGGGCGCCAGCGCTTCGGCCAGATTGCCCATGCAGCCGCGATGGACCGGCTTGTCCGGGTAGAAGTGGCGGAAGGTGTCCTCGCTGCACGGGGTCAACAGGTAATCGTGCTGGCCGAGGCTGTCCTCCTCGATCGTGAGCATCACGTTGGACCGATTGGACCACAGCCGGTTGCCCTGCGTGAGGTGGATCGTTTCTTCGTAATCGAACGTGCGCCCGTTCGACATGACCTCGCGCACGTCGTCTTGCGAAAAAGCGACCATGTCGGAGACCTGCGTGCCCTGCGGGTCGATCACGGTGAAGGCCTGCCCGGCCTTCACCACGAAGGCGGTGCCGCTGCGCGGTGGGATTTCGATAGTTTCGCTCATGTGCGCCCCCTGAACGGGCAGGCCCAGTCCTCTTCGACCGCGCGCCCGCTATATTGTCGTGCTTCGCTGCTCTCGCCGTGCCGGGCGAGCATCGGGTTGATGTCGCCTGCGAGCGACTTGTCGCGATCGAGGATACGCTGCCGCATCTTCTCGTACACCCCGCTGTCGCGCAGCCATTCGAACTGCTTGTGCAGGTTGAATACCAGCGAGGGCTTGGGGAACCGGCGCGCGGGGCGCGATGCATTGGGGTGCAGGCCGACCACGAAGAACGCCCGCCCGCCGAAGCTGAGCGAGAAGTCGGGCTCCGCCGGATTGCTGCTCACCGTCGGATCGGGCTTTTGCGAGAGCCACTGGTCCTTGTCGGATAGCGATTGTATCCGCTCCCACATCGCCTGCTCGAACTGAACCTCGTCCAGGTCGAGCGGGCCGTCGAAGATGACCACCAGGCTGCGCAACTGGTCCGCCGGCAGATCGCGCTTGGCCCACGCCATCAGCGCCTCGTGAATCTTGAGGTCGTTCCACGCGCTGGTGAGATCGCGGGCGAGCACGAATTCCATGTTCCCCGTGGCCAGCGCCGACTTGGCCCCGACACACGGGAAATCCGGCCCCTTGATCACATCCGCGAATTGTTCGACCCGCTGGTCGGTAATCGTATTGGCATCCATAGCGGCACAATGCTGCGCCCGTGGGCCGGGGTGCGAACTCAACTTTGGCTAATAAGTACAACGCGTTCTGACGCCGTGCGGCTTAGTTTGTCGGGAGGTCGTCCGTTGAAGCGTGGTCGGCGGCGGGCTCCACCGGCGACAGCTTCGCCTTGCTGTAGCGGATCGGGGCAACGTCGTGGTCGAAAGGGCGCAGTTCGTGGCCCATCGTCTCACGCAGGCACTCCTCGATCCGCACGCGTGCTTCGGCGGCGATCGCCTTGCGGCCGCGGTATTCGATCGGGCTGAAGGGTTCGAGGAAGAACAGCTTGACCGGGAAGGTGCCCTTGCGCGCCATCACCCGCTTGTAATTGTTGAGGCCGCCTTCCTCACCGATCCAGCCGATCCATTCGGCCATCGCGCCGTAATCGAGCACCACCGGCTGGACCAGCACGCCGGGTGGCGGCGGCTCCAGCACGCTCAGCATCGAGGATTTGAACGGCAGCAGCGAGTGGCCGTCGGTCGTGGTGCCTTCGGGGAAGACGGTGACCGACCAGTTGTCCATCAGCGCCTCGCGCAGTGCGTTGATCTGCTCGGCGACGCGCAGCCGGTCTTCGCGCTGGACGAAGACCGTGCGGTTCAGGGAACACAGCCAGCCCACCAGCGGCGCCTTGGCCAGTTCAGCCTTGGCGACGAAAGCGGTGCCGCTGGCGCCTGCGAGCGCGAGAATATCGACCCAGCTGACGTGGTTAGCGATGAAGAACACGTCCCGGCGCAGCGGTGTGCCGCGGCGTTCGACCCGCGCGCCGACGA
This sequence comes from Alteriqipengyuania abyssalis, assembly GCF_019857185.1. GTDB lineage: Bacteria > Pseudomonadota > Alphaproteobacteria > Sphingomonadales > Sphingomonadaceae > Alteriqipengyuania > Alteriqipengyuania abyssalis. The sequence continues at coordinate 934,078 of NZ_JAHWXP010000002.1, forward strand.
TCCACGCCGCAATCGCCAGATACCACTTGGGCCAGGGCGATCCGTAGGTGAAGATCCGGGTGACGTAGAGCGGGATGACGAACAGCATCATCACCAGCACCAGCGCAATGGTGCGGGTCCACAGCCGGACCCAGCCCATGAAGGAGATCGGCGTCTTCTCGCCCCGCGCGGCGGCCTGCCGCGTCTCCCAGTCGGACCGGGTATCAGTTGTCGCGTTCGAGGCGGACGCCATACAATTCCATCCGGTGATCGACGAGGCGATAGCCCAGCTTCTCGGCAATCTGCTTTTGCAGCGCCTCCAGCTCGGGGTCGACGAATTCGACCACCTTGCCGCTTTCGACGTCGATCAGGTGGTCGTGGTGCGATTCGGGCGCGGGTTCGTAGCGGGAGCGGCCATCGCCGAAATCGTGCCGGTCGAGTACGCCCGCCTCTTCAAACAGGCGCACCGTGCGATAGACGGTCGCGATCGAGATGCCGGGGTCGATCTTGGAGGCGCGCTCGTGCAGCTGCTCGACATCGGGGTGGTCTTCGCTGTCAGACAGCACGCGTGCGATGACCTTGCGCTGTTCGGTAATGCGCAGGCCCTTGTCGGCACATAATTGTTCGAGATCGATTTTGTGGGGCACTGGGGGTTCCTCGGGCTTTCACCGGAGGCATAGGCGGGGTGTGCGGCCCGCTCAAGCCCCGCTCAGAGCTCGCCAGTCGACCTTTGTGCAAGATCGACCGGCGGGCAGATTGCCTTATTCGGCGGTTTTCTTGCGACGACCGCGCTTCTGGCCGGGCGTGCGGCCGAGGCCGATCTTCTTCGCCAGCTCGCGGCGCTTTTCGGCGTAATTCGGCGCAACCATCGGGTAATCGCTCGGCAGGTTCCAGCGCTCGCGATATTCCTCGGGGCTCATGTCGTAGTTCGTGCGCAGGTAGCGCTTGAGCATCTTGAGCTTTTTGCCGTCTTCCAGACACACGAGGTAATCGGGCTTGACCGAGGCGCGCACCGAAACCGCAGGTTCGGGCCGCTCTTCTTCCTTGGTGGTGCCGCCGCCCAGACCGCTCAGCGCGGAATAGACATTGTTGATCAGCACCGGAACGTCGTCGAGCTCAGCCGAATTGTTGCTGACGTAGGCTTCCACGATGTTGGACGTAAACGCGATAAGCGTTTGCGTCATTTCCATTTCTTGCTCGTCCATTAAATCCTCTAGGGTTTTCGTACGCGAGAGGGGAGGGGAGGGGTTCGCATACGCATTTCCCCTTGTGCGATTCACTTGCCAAATGCAATGCTCGCGACTGCTTTTTCTCAAGCATGTGCAGACAGTATTAACTACTCGGCGGTAAGGTCGAGCCCAAAGGTAATCGCGTCCATGCGCGCACCGTCGCCCAGCCGATAGTAATTCTTGCGCCTGCCGATCGGTGCGAAGCCATTGCTTTCGTAAAGCGAACGGGCCGGATTGTTCTCCCGCATCTCAAGAAACAGGCGTTCCGCGCCGCGCAGCCGTGCATTGGCGGCAAGCATCGCGATCAGCGCGCGGCCCACGCCGCGGCGCCGCGCACCGGGCTCAACCGCGATCAGCAGGATTTCCTCTTCGCCCGGTGCCGCGCGCACGATCGCAAAGCCCACCGCATCCGCAGGATCGGCGGGCAGGGTGCCGTCGAGGCCAAGCAAGCTGGCGTGCGTATGCGAAAGGATCAGTGCGGAGGCGACCTGCGATCGGTTCCACGCCTCGCCCCACTGCGGGTCGAACGCGGCGTCCATAATCCGCATGATCGCGTCGATCGCGGCTTCGCTGACACCGTCCGCGCTCATGACGGCATCCGCGCATCGGGCGCGCGGCCATAGATCGGTGCGGTTTCGAACGAGAGCGCGTGCTGGTCCAGCGCGGGAAAGGCGTAGGCATCGCTGTAGGTCTGGATCGCGGTGCCGGAACCCGCCAGCTCCACGAAGCGGTCGGCCACGCTGCCTGCAACCAGCGACGCAGGGAAGCTGGCGACTGCATCTTCGGGCCGCATCGAGACGGGCTCTGCCTGTGGCGAGCCGTCTTCTGCAAAGCCCTGCACGAACCATTCTCCGTGCCCGCCTTCCATCGCGACGGTCAGCACCTGCGCGCCCGCCTGCTGCCGCGCCATCGCCGCGACCAGCGCCATCGTGGAATAGCCCTGCAGCGTCGCGCCCCACGCAAAGGCGAGGCTACGCGCCACCGCGAGGCCGATCCGCACGCCGGTAAAACTGCCCGGACCGCGCGCGACCGCGATGGTGGACGCCCGCCCGCGTTCGGGCAGGTCGGCGATCATCGGCACCAGCCTTTCGGCATGGCCCCGGCCGAGCACCTCGAACGTGCCCGAGATCAGCTCTTCATCTTCAAACAGCGCAACCGAACACGCCGGGGTGGCGCAGTCGATCACCAGTGTACGCGCAACAGTAATCGTCTGCCCCCTGCAACGTGCGCGACCGTGCTAGGGTGCGCACCATCCGACCTCAAGTCAGAGACCCTAGTCGATGCGGTTGAACTTCTCAAAATCGGGTCGCGGGCTGCGATCGAAAATCGATTCCTTGTCGCCATAGCCGATCGAGCAGATCCAGTCCGCCCGGTATTGCGGTTGATCGGCGAAGAAGTCTTCGGTCACCTTGTCCAGGTCGACGCCCGACATCGGCCCGCAATCGAGGCCCAGCGCGCGCGCCGCCAGCATCAGATAGGCACCCTGTAGCGCGGAATTGCGCTTGGCCTGGGTGATCCGGCCCTCGACATCGCCTTCGAACCAGCTCTTCGCGTCGGTATGCGGGAACAGTTCCGGCAGGTGCTCGTGGAAATCGATGTCGTAGCCGATGATGACGCAGACCGGCGCGGTCTTGATCTTCTCGACATTGCCCTCGCTTGCATGCTTGGCGAGACGATCCTTCGCATCCTGCGACTTGCACCATACGAAGCGGGCGGACTGCTGGTTGGCCGAGGTCGGGCCCATCTTCAACAGGTCGTAGATGTGCCGAATCTGTTCCTCGGACACGTCCTTGTCTAGCCACCCATTATAGCTGCGCGCTTCGAGGAACAGCTGTTCGAGCGCTTCGTGCGGCAATTCGTGGCCGTGGAACTGCTTGGTCATGGAATCTTCTTTTCTTTCGAGGTCCGGGGAGGGGGAGGGGCCGATCAGGCCGCCCGCACCTCAACGACTTCGGGCACGTAATGTTTCAGCAGGCCCTCGATCCCGTGCTTGAGCGTGGCGGTGGAGGAGGGGCAGCCGTCGCATGCGCCCTGCAGCTGGAGATGGACCACCCCGTCGCGGTAGCCGCGATAGGCGATGTCCCCGCCGTCGCCCGCGACCGCGGGGCGAATGCGCGTTTCCAGCAGTTCCTTGATCTGGTCGACGATGTCGGCATCGGCCGGGTCCTCTTCGACCGTCAGCGTATCCTCTGCCGGGACCGCGATGCCTGCGGCGGTGCCGCCGTGGAACAGCGGCGCTTCGGATACGAAATGATCGAGCAGCACGGCGACCACCTGCGGCTTCAATTCGGTCCACTGCGCGCCTTCGCCCTTGGTCACGGAAACGAAGTCGGAGCCGAAGAACACGCCGGTCACCTCGCCGGTGTCGAACAGCGCCTGTGCCAGCGGGCTGGCCTCGGCATCTTCCGGATTGGCGAAGTCGCGCGTGCCCTGCGGCATGACCTGCCGCTGGGGCAGGAACTTGAGCGTGGCGGGATTGGGCGTGGTTTCGGTTTCAATATACATATCGCCCCCGATGTAGGGGCGGGGCGGGAACGCGGCAAGCGATGGCGCGTCCCGATCATTGGCCGATGGGCAATTTCTGTCGCGGTCCCGCCATTTTGTTCATTAGGCCTTCACGCCTTTCCTCCCTATAGGCACGCACATGCACTCCGTTTCCTCCGGCCTCAGCCGCCTCGCCCTGCTTCTTCCCCTTCTGGCGGCGGCATGCGCGAGCCCGGGAATGCCGGACGCGCCGGATATGGCCGCGGGCACGCCGCAGGCCGAACAGGCGCAGGCCTCCCCGAAGAAGAATGCCGGGCTGCGCGACACCGCGCATACGAACAAGCAGGCACCCGGACAGGCCGCTGCCACGCTGACCCCGGCGGCCGACGGGCCGCAGGCGACCGCCGTCACGCTCCAGTCGCCCGACGAAACCCCGTGGCTGTACGAGGGCAGCAATGTCCCGGTCGATCGCCAGTGGCGCTTCGGCGTGCTCGACAATGGCCTGCGCTATGCCACCCGCAAGAACGGCGTGCCGCCCGATCAGGTCTCGATCCGCATCCGGATCGACGCGGGATCGCTCTACGAGACCGAGCAGGAGCGCGGCTTTGCCCACCTGATCGAACACCTGCTGTTCCGCCAGTCGCGCTATCTCGGCGTGGGCGAGACGATCCCCACCTGGCAGCGGCTGGGCGCGACCTTCGGCAATGATACCAATGCGGTGACCAGCCCGACGCAGACGGTCTACCAGCTCGACCTGCCCGAAGCCTCTCCCGCCAAGCTGGACGAGGCGTTCCGCCTGCTCTCGGGCATGGTCCAGGCCCCGGTCATCAACGAAGTCAACGTGCGCACCGAAGTGCCGATCGTGCTCGCCGAAAAGCGCGAGCGTGGCGGCGGCGCGGGCGAACGCGTGGCGACCACCAGCCGCGAGACCTTCTTCAACGGCCAGCGCCTTGCCGACCGGACCCCGATCGGGACCGAGGAGACGCTGCTCGCCGCCAATGCCGATACGGTCGGGGCGTTCTACAAGCGCTGGTATCGCCCGCAGAAGACCGTGATCGCGGTTGCTGGCGATGCGGACCCGGTCGCGCTCGCCAGCCTGATCGAGAAGTATTTCGGCGATTGGAAGGTCGACGGGAAGGACGCGTCCGCGCCCGATTTCGGCGATCCCAAGGCTCCTGCGGGGGCCGATCCGGCCAACCCGGTGGGCGAGACGACCGTGATGGTCGAGCCCGATCTGCCGCGCTCGCTCACCTATGGCGTGATGCGCCCGTGGCGTCCGGTGCAGGATACGATTGCCTATAACGAAGGCATCCTGATGGATTCGCTCGCCCAGTCGCTGATCAACCGGCGGCTCGAAGCGCGTGCGCGCGGCGGCGGCGACTACCTCTACGCGCAGGTCCAGCAGGAAGACGTCAGCCGCAGCGCCGACGCGACCTTCGTCAGCTTCGCGCCTTTGACGCAGGACTGGCAGGCAGCGCTGGAAGACGTGCGCGCGGTGATCGCCGATGCGACCACCAATCCCCCGACCGAGGAAGAACTCGCCCGCGAGATTTCCGAGTTCGAGGTCGCTTTCGTGGCCGGGGTGGAGGAAGCCGATGTCGAACCGGGCGCGCAGATCGCGGATACGCTGGTCAACGCGGTCGATATTCGTGAAACCGTCGCCTCGCCGCAGACCGTGCTCGATATCTTCCGCGGGATGCGCGATCGGGTGACCCCGGAGGCGATCCTCGAGCGCACGCGCAAGCTGTTCGATGGGGAGGTGATCCGCGGCACCTATGTGACCCCGCAGGAAGGCGAAGCCACTGCCGCGCAGCTGCGCAAGGCGCTGGCCGCGCCGGTCGCGGCGGATGGGTCCGCGCGCATCGCGGCCAGCACGGTCTCTTTCGACGATCTGCCCAAGATCGGTACGCCCGGCGAAGTCGTGCAAGAGGGGCCGCTGGGCGTGCTCGATATCGAGCGGGTCGAGCTGTCCAACGGCGTCACCGCGTTGCTGTGGCCCAACCAGGCAGAGCCCGGTCGGGTCGCGGTCAATGTCCATTGGGGTGCGGGCATCCGCGCGTTCGACAAGGATAGCGCAGCCTACATCCCGCTCGGCGAAACCGCGCTGATCAGTTCGGGCCTCGCCGGGCTCGACCAGGAAGATCTTGATCGGCTGGCGACGGGGCGCAAGTTCGGGTTCAATTTCACCGTCGATCTCGCCAACTTCACCTTCTCCGCCGATACCCGCGCGGCGGATCTGGCCGACCAGCTCTATCTGTTCGCGGCCAAGCTGGCGCAGCCCGAGTGGGACGCGCGCCCGGTGATCCGCGCCAAGGCGGCGGCGCGCATTTCCTACGATACCTATGCGACCAGCCCTGCCGGCCTGCTCAACCGCGATCTCGAAACGCTGATCCGCAACGGCGATCCGCGCTTCGCGACGCCGAGCCCGGAGATGGTCGAGGGCACCACGCCCGAAGGCTTCCGCAAGGTGTGGGAGCCGCTGCTGAAGAAGGGCCCGATCGAAGTCCTGATCTTCGGCGATTTCGAACGTGATCAGGCGATCGAGGCGCTGAAGACCAGCTTCGGCGCACTGCCCCCGCGCGAGGCCATCGATCCCGCGACCCTCGCTGCAAATCCCGAGGCGCCGGAGGCTGGCGCGCGCAAGGTGCTGTACCATCGCGGCGATGCTAACCAGGCCGCCGCAGTGGTCGCCTGGCCGGCGGGCAGCGGCCTTGCGCAGGTGCGCGAGGGGCGGCAGCTCGAAATCCTCGGCCAGCTGATGATGAACCGGCTGTTCGACGAGATGCGCGAGCGTGCTGGTGCCAGCTACGCGCCGCAAGTGCGGGTCGACTGGCCTAACGACGATGTCGGCGGCGGCACGATCATCGCGCTTGCCCAGCTGCGCCCGGACGATATCCCCGCGTTCTACGCCGCGGCGGACGAGATCGCGCGCGATCTGGCGACCACCGGCCCGACCGCGGACGAGCTTGCCCGCGTGACCGAGCCGCTGCGCCAGACGATCCTGCGCGCGACCACCGGCAACGGTTTCTGGATGTGGCAGCTGCGCGGCTCCACCCGCGATCCCTCGCGCATCGGGGTGATCCGCACGCTGCTGGACGATTACTCGATGACCACGCCGGATCGGATGAAGGCGCTCGCCGCGAAATACCTCGAAGCGCGCAAACCGCTGGAGATCGCGATCATTCCGGAGGGTGCCGATCTGCCCGAGTGATGCTTTGGCAAAGGCAGATCGACAGCCGACAAAGAACAATTAGGCTTGCGTGCGCGCAACGTAATTGCCAGTCGTTTTGCATACGCGAACCGATCGAACCAAAAAGAGCATAGTGCCATGGCTTCCCAATGGAGCCCCGATAGCTGGACGAATTTCGAGGCGAAGCACCTGCCCGCCTATGAAGATGCAGACGCGCTGGCGCGTGCGGAGGCGGAACTCGCCGCATGCCCCTCGCTGGTCTTCGCCGGCGAATCCGATGCGCTTCGCGGCGAGCTGGCACGGGTCGAGGCAGGGCAGGCGTTCCTCCTGCAGGGCGGCGACTGCGCGGAAAGCTTCGCCGAATTCGCGCCCGACACGATCCGCGATACCTTCCGCGTAATCCTCCAGATGGCGGTCGTGCTGACCTATGCCGGATCGCTGCCGGTGGTGAAGGTCGGCCGGATGGCGGGCCAGTTCGCCAAGCCCCGCTCCAGCGATACGGAAACTCAGGGCGATGTCACCCTGCCGAGCTATTTCGGCGACAACGTCAACGGGATCGAGTTCACGCCCGAATCGCGGCGCAATGATCCGCAGCGCATGGTGCGCGCCTATTACCAGGCATCCTCCACGCTCAACCTGCTGCGCGCCTATGCCGGGGGCGGCTATGCCAACCTGCGGCAGGTTCACGACTGGACGCTCGACTTCATGGGCCGTTCGCAATGGTCGGAGAAATTCTCCGCCATGGCCGACCGGATTACCGAAGCGCTCGACTTCATGGCCGCCTGCGGGATCGACCCGAGCGAGCTGCCGCAGTTGCAGGGCACCAATTTCTACACCAGCCATGAAGCGCTGCTGCTGCCTTACGAACAGGCGATGACGCGGCGCGATTCGAACAGCGGGCAGTGGTACGATTCCAGCGCGCACATGCTGTGGATCGGCGACCGCACGCGGTTCGAAGGCAGTGCGCATGTCGAATTCATGCGCGGCATCCGCAACCCGATCGGGGTGAAGTGCGGGCCGAGCCTGGATCCCGATGTGCTGCTGCGGCTGCTCGATACGCTCAACCCCAACCGCGAGAGCGGGCGGATGGTCCTGATCACCCGCTTCGGGCACGACAAGGTGGAGGCGCATCTGCCGCAGCTGATCCGTGCGGTGCGCCGCGAAGGGCACCCGGTGGTGTGGTCGAGCGACCCGATGCACGGCAACGTGGTCAAGTCGGAAAGCGGCTACAAGACGCGGCCCTTCGACCGGATCAAGGCCGAGCTGGCCGATGTCTTTGCGGTCCACCGGGCCGAGGGCAGCTATCCGGGCGGGGTCCATCTGGAGATGACCGGCCAGAACGTGACCGAGTGCGTCGGCGGCGCAGTCGCGATCACCGACGACGAGCTGTCGAGCCGCTACCACACGCATTGCGACCCGCGCCTCAACGCGGCGCAGGCGCTGGAGCTGGCGTTCTCGATCGCCGAAATGCTCCAGCCGCAGGTCGATCGCGCGGCTGCGGCGGCGTGACTTGAGAGTTCGCTAGCGCGAACCAAAGACAAACGTCTCGACCTCACAAAGGATAATTTCGGAAACCGGGTTTCCCCTGCTGCATTCCTGTCTCTAGGGTGGGACAGGATTGCTCGCCAAGTGGGAGAGAATCCGTGGCTTCGACAAAACTCCGGACACAGGCGGAGGACAGCCCGCTCGCGGAGCGCTTTCACGCGACGCGCGCGCTGACCGAGGCGCTGTGCGAACCGCTGAGCGAGAGCGACGCGACCATCCAGTCGATGGAAGACGCCTCGCCCGCCAAGTGGCATCTCGCGCACACGACGTGGTTCTGGGAAACCTTCCTCCTGCGCGACCACCTGCCGGACTACAGCCTGCACGACGAACGCTGGCCGTTCCTGTTCAACTCCTATTACGAAGCGGAGGGCGAGCGGATCGGGCGTTTTTCACGCGGCATGCTGTCGCGTCCGAGTGTCGACGAAGTGCTCGACTGGCGGGCCGCCGTCACGCAGGCGATGGGCCAGCTTCTCGACCATGCCGAGCTCGCCCCGCTGATCGAGCTGGGCGTCGCGCACGAACAGCAGCACCAGGAATTGCTGCTGACCGACATCAAGCACGCGCTGTTCCAGAACCCGCTGGGCCCCGCGATGTTCGACGGGCAGCTGCCTGCGGCCGAAGCGCGCGAGCGCGGCTGGACCGAGCATCCCGGCGGGATCGGCGCGATCGGCCACACGGGCGAGGGGTTCGCCTTCGACTGCGAGGGCCCGCGCCACAGGGTGCTGCTGGAGCCTTTCGCGCTGGCGGACACGCTCGTCACCAATGCCGAATGGGACGCCTTCATCGCCGATGGCGGCTATGAAAACGCCGCGCTGTGGCTCAGCGACGGGTGGGCCTGGGTGCAGGAGAACCGCATCGCCGCACCGCTCTACTGGCGCGATGGTGATAACGGGGCGGAGCACTTCACGCTCGCCGGGTGGCAGCCGCGCGACCCGCATGCGCCGGTCACGCACATCTCCTATTACGAGGCCGATGCCTTCGCTTCGTGGGCGGGGCACCGCCTGCCGACCGAGTTCGAATGGGAAGCGGTCGCGCGCGGCCAGCATGCAGAGCAAGCGCCCGCGCACGACCCTGCGGCGGGCAACCAGCTCGACACCGCAGGCCCGGTGCACCCGGTCGGCTCGCCGGGACTGTTCGGCGATTGCTGGCAGTTCACCCGCAGCGCCTATCTGCCATACCCGCGCTTTCAGCCCGCAGAGGGGGCAGTGGGCGAATATAACGGCAAGTTCATGAGCGGGCAGTTCGTGCTCAAGGGCGCGAGCTGCGCGACCGCTCGCGGCCATTCTCGCGCCTCCTACCGCAATTTCTTCTATCCGCACCAGCGCTGGCAGTTCACCGGCCTCCGGCTCGCGAAGGACATCTGATGACCGATCAAACCGGCCTCAAGCTCGTCGATCTCGACGAGGCGGGGGTAGACCGTGCCTTCCGCGCAGACGTGCTCTCCGGCATGCGCGAGGAGCAGAAAGCGATCCCCGCACGCTGGCTCTACGACGATGCGGGGTCGCAGCTTTACGAAGACATCACCCAAGTGCCGGAATATTACCCGGCCCGTGCCGAGACGCAGATCTTGCAGGAGCGCGGGGCGGACTTCGCCGAGGCGATCGGGCCGGGGCGCGCCGTGGTCGAATTCGGCAGCGGGTCTTCGGTGAAGACGCCTGCGCTGCTCAGCGCGATCGACCCTGCGGCCTATGTGCCGCTGGATATTGCCGGCGATTTCCTGCGTGCCGCCGCCGCCGATCTGTCGGCCAAGTTCCCCGGCCTGCCGGTCTTCCCGGTGGAGGCCGATTTCATGCGCCGGGTCGAACTGCCCGAGGAAGTGGCGGAGATGCCCAAGCTCGGCTTCTTCCCCGGAGGCACCATCGGCAACATGGTTGCGCGCACCGCGACCGATCTGCTGCGCACCATGCGCGAAACGCTGGGAGAAGGCTCAATGCTGCTGGTCGGGATGGACCTGATCAAGGACACGCGCGTGCTCGAAGCCGCTTACGACGACGCGGGGCGGGTGACGGCGGAGTTTAACCTCAACCTCGCGCGGCGGATCAACCGCGAGCTGGACGGGACCATTCCGGTCGACAAGCTGGAACATGCTGCACGCTGGAACGACCAGTTCGCGCGGATCGAGATGCATCTGGTGGCGCAGGACGACATCGCCTTCGAGATCGCGGGCGAGGAGTTTGCGATGAAGGCGGGCGAGACGATCCACACCGAGAACAGCCACAAGTTCGACCGCCGCAGCGCGGACAAACAGCTGCTGGCGGGCGAGTGGACCCCGGTGGGCCGCTGGCTCGACCGCGAGGAGCGCTTCAGCGTGGTCCTCGCCGAAGCCAGCATCCCGCGCAGCGCGCCCTGAGCGCTAGTCCTCGCCAGCGGGGGAAAGCAATCGGCAATCGCCATCCTGTTCATGGATTAGCACGCGAGTGTGGCCTATATTGCGATGATGGACTTCGCCCCTGTGTTCGACCGGCTGGCCGCCAGTATCGGCAGCATTCCGCAAAGCGGCCTGCTGATCATCGCGGTTGCCGCGATGCTGATCGGCTGGCTGGGCGCTGCGCTCGCCCGGCGCGATCTCCTGATCGGGCGGATCGTCAGCACCGGCAGTACGCTGGTGCTGTGCGGAGTGCTGGTGCTGATCGTGCTCCAGCTCGCCCGGCTCGACCCGCGGTTCGACGTCGCGATGTCGGAAGTCGGCCTGCCCGAACAGAGCGTGGTCGGCGGGGAAACCCGCGTGGAGCTGTCGCCCGACGGGCATTACTGGCTCAATGCAGAGGTCAACGGCGTGCCCGCGCGTTTCCTGGTGGATACCGGCGCAACGCTGACCGCGATTTCGGAGCCGACCGCACGCGCGGCGGGGTTGGAGGAGCGGCGCGATCGGCTGCCGGTGATGATGACCACCGCCAATGGCACGATCTCGGTCGGTACGACCACGATCGAGGAATTGCGCTTCGGCAATGTCGCCGCCTTCGGGCTCGACGCGGTGCTCGCGCCCAATATCGGCGAGACCAACGTGATCGGGATGAACCTGCTCAGCCGGCTGGCACAGTGGCGGGTGGAGCAGGGCGTGCTGATCCTTGTGCCGAATGTCCCTCAGGAACAGCAAGTCGGCACCACGCAGGCAGATCGGACATAATCCTCCGCCGGAGCGCATTGCTGCACCCCGGCGGAGGTTGGCGTTGAGGCACTTGCCGTCAGGCGGCGAGCGTCTCGATGGTCTGTGCGGCGGCTTCGATCTTCTGCTCGCCATCGATCCCCATGATGCCGTCGGCGGCGATGATCTCGACATCGCGAATGCCGAGGAAGCCGAGGAAGTGGCGCAGCCAGGGCGTGAGGAAGTCGATCTCGCTGCCGATCGGCGTGCCGCCGCTGGCGATCACGACATAGGCCTTCTTGCCGGTCAGCAGGCCTTCCGGGCCGCTTTCGGTATAGCGGAACGTGGTCCCGGCGCGTGCGACCAGATCGGCCCACGCCTTGAGCGTGGAGGGCATGGTGAAGTTGTACACCGGCAGGCTGAGCACCAGCGTATCGGCGGCCTGCAGCTCCGCGATCAGCGCGTCGGCAACGTCTGCCAGCGCCTGCTGCTTCTCGTCACGCTCGGCAGGCGGGGTCAGGTTGGCGGCGAAGCGGTCCGCGTCGATCAGCGGCAGGTCGTTGGCGGCCAGATCGCGGGTGACGATGGTGGCGTCGGTGCCCTGGGCGATCTTCTCGACCAGCTTGCTGCCGAGCTTGCGCGAGACGGATTCTCCGCTGCGGATGCTGGCGGTGACATGCAGGATATTGGTCATGGGGTGTTCCTTTTCTTGTGAGAGGTTTCAGGCCGCGTCGACGAGGACGATTTCGCTGTCTTCCCTGGCGGTGATCCGCAGCACATCGAGATCGCTGATCGCCGCGCCGTCGCGTGCGTTGACGGTCTGCCCGTCGATCTCGACCGAGCCGGTCGCGGGCACGAGGTAGGCCTTGCGGTCGGCGCCGAGCGGGTATTCCACCGTTTCCCCCGCAGGGATCGTCGCGCCCACCACCCGGGCATCGGTACGGATCGGCAGGGCGTCGGCGTCTTCCTCGTAACCGCTGGCAAGCGTCACGAACTGGCCCGCGCGGTCGCCCTTGGGGAAGGGTTTGGCACCCCATTGCGGGGCATCGCCTTCGCTGGTCGGGATGATCCAGATCTGGAAGATCTGCGTCACCTCGTCCTCACGGTTGTATTCGGAATGGCGGATGCCGGTGCCCGCGCTCATCACCTGGACATCGCCCGCTTCGGTGCGGCCCTTGTTGCCCAGGCTGTCCTCGTGCGTGATCGCGCCTTTGCGGACATAGGTGATGATTTCCATGTCGCGGTGCGGGTGCGGCGGGAAGCCGGTGTGCGGCTGGATCGTGTCGTCGTTCCAGACCCTGAGATTGCCCCAGTGGACGCGCGCGGGATCGTGGTAGTTGGCGAAAGAAAAGTGATGCTTGGCATCGAGCCAGCCGTGGTTTTCGCCACCAAGACTATCGAAAGGACGCAGTTCGATCATTGCGATTCTCCTTGCCTTTGGCGGACATCGGCAGGTGCCGGTTCCGCTCCGTTGGTTCCGATTTAGGCTTGCGTACCCCTGCTGCTAAGTGGGATAAGTTCGATCCAACTGTTCGAGAAAGTCGAAATGTCCGAACCCGGCTCCCCCACGCTCGACCAGCTGCAGATCTTCCTCGCCGTGGTCGAGGAGGGCAGCTTTGCCGCCGCCGGACGGCGGCTGAACCGGGCGGTGTCGGTGATCAGCTATGGGGTGAGCAATCTCGAGGCGCAGCTTGGCCTCACGCTGTTCACGCGCGAGGGTACGAAGAAACCCGTGCTGACCAAGGAAGGCGAGGCGATCCTCGCCGACGCGCGCGTGGTCGCCGCCGGGCTCGCCGGATTGCGCGCGCGGGCCAAGGGCCTGCTCGAAGGGCTGGAGGCGGAGGTCAGCCTGGCGGTCGACGTGATGCTGCCGGCCGAGCGGCTGGCGCAGGTCCTGCGCGCCTTCGCCTGCGAATTTCCCACCGTGCCGCTGCGCCTGCACGTCGAGGCGCTGGGCGCGGTCGCCGCGCTGGTGCTCGATGGCAAGGCAGGGCTGGGGATTGCCGGGCCGGTCGCCGCCGGGATCGAGGGGCTCGACCGGGTGGAGGCAGGCTCGGTCCTGCTGGTGCCGGTCGCCGCGCCCGACCATCCGCTGGCCCGCGCAACCAAGCTGAAGCCCGGCGCGGGGCGCGACCATATCCAGCTGGTGCTGACCGACCGCTCTCCCCTGACGCAGGGGCGCGACTTTGCGGTCCAGTCCCCACATACATGGCGGCTGGCGGACCTCGGCGCGAAACACGCGCTGCTGCGTGAAGGGATCGGCTGGGGCAACATGCCGCTGCCGATGATCGAGGGCGATCTGGTCGCGGGCACGCTGGTCAGGCTGGCCATGCCCGACGATACCGGAGGGCCTTTCCGCTTTTCCGCCATCCATCGCTCCGACGCGGCCCCGGGCCCGGCGACATCGTGGCTGCTGGAGCGGTTCGTGACGCTGGGTGTGGGGCAGGATCGCTGACTGCGCGGCACAAAACCTGTGCCTAGTCACGGTCTTACGCTGCGAGCCTTCACCCGCATTGCCAAGTCGGTTATGGCGTTGCGCAGCAATGAATGAACCTTTCCTCTCCCGCACCGCGAATTTCTGCGACGCCTGCACGGTCCGCAACCGCGCGATCTGCGGCGATCTCGACAATGAAGAGATCGTCGCGCTCAACGCGATCGGCCAGCGCCGCCATCTCAGCGCGGGCGAAAACCTGCTGTGGGAAGGCGATGACGCGGTCGTCGTCGCCAATGTCGTGGAAGGGATGCTGAAACTCTCGACCAGCACCGCCGACGGCAAGGAGCAGATCCTCGGCCTCGCCTTTCCCGCCGATTTCATCGGTCGCCCGTTCGGCCATTCGACGCCCTATTCGGTCGAGGCGCTGACCGATGTGCTGGTCTGCGTGTTCCGCCGCGCCGATTTCGACAAGTTCGCGCGCGAACATCCCAGGCTCGAGCACAAGCTGCTGGAGCGCACGCTGTCGGAACTCGACCGGACGCGCAAATGGATGCTGCTGCTCGGCCGGATGACGGCGGAACAGCGCGTGGCAACCTTCCTGCTCGATCTGTCCGTCCGTTTTCCGGTCGAGGAAGAGGTCGGCACCCAGCCGGGTGCCTTCGCCCTGCGGCTGAGCCGCGGGCAGATCGCGGACGTGCTGGGGCTGACGATCGAAACCGTCAGCCGCGAATTCACCAAGCTGAAGAAGGCCGGTGTCGTCTCGCTGCCCAACCGCCGCGAAGTCGCGATCGAAGACCGCGAAGCGCTGGAAGATCTGGCCAGCTAGCCGCGCCGGCTATTCGCCGCCGCCCGCCTCGTCCACGAACTGGTCGTAGGCCTCCAGCGCCTGCGCGGCGTACATCGCGCTGGGCCCGGCACCCATGTAGATCGCCAGCCCGAGGGTTTCGGCAATCTCTTCCCGCGTGGCGCCATGCTTGCGCGCGCCATCCACGTGGTAGGCGATGCACGGGTCGCAGCGCACCGCGACCGAGATCGCGACCGCCAGCAGTTCCTTGGTCTTCGCGTCGAGGGCACCGGCGCCATGCGCCGCTGCCCCCATGTCGCGAAAGCCCTTCATCACCTCCGGCGCGCCGCGATGCAGCTGCTTGATCGCCGGGATGAGGTTGGCGGCCAGGGCGGGCCAGTCCTTGAAGTCGGTATGAGTCATCGGGCCGGTCCTCCCTGCCGATCGGTCAGAAGCGGTAGCTGACGCCTGCGCTCAGCACCCAGGGGTCGAGATCGTGCTCGGTCTGGATGGCCAGCGTGTCGCCCGCGTACCAGCTGGCGGTGGTATCGACGAAGTACTTCTTCGCATCCAGCGTCAGGCCGAACCCGCTATCGCCCAGCGGCACGTCCATCCCGGCCTGCAGCACGAAGCCGAATTCGTTCGACAGGTCGGTTTCGGTCACGCCCAGCGGGAGCGTGGCTTCGCCCGGATCGACATCGACCCACAGGAAGTAGGTCACGCCCGCGCCGACATAGGGTTTCACCGGGCCGAGGTCGAAATGACCCTTGGCGGTTACCGTGGCGGGGATCAGTTTCGCATCGGCGACCAGCTCGGCGCCCGGCAGGCCCGAAACCGCGTCGACATCGTGCTGCGTCATGCAGCAGATCGTCTCGATCGAGAAATTGTTCGACACGAAATATTCGACCGCCAGCGTGGGCACGAAATTGTCGTTGGCTTCGGTCTGGGTGTCGCCCGGCAGGCCGACCGTGTCGACATTGACGGCGCTGATCGCCCCATCCGGCATCACGACGGTGCCCAGCAGCTTCACCTGGATGTTGCCCTGTTCATCCTGAGCCGCGGCAGGCGTGGCCAGCATGGCGGTTCCAACAAGCATTGCGGCAAACAGACGCTTCATCTCTTCGATCCTTCTCGCATTCCATGTCAGCCGCCCCGTCCGGGCGGCGAGGGGAGAGATGGGCCCGTCGGCGGGGCGCTGCATTGACACAGATCAAGAATGGCAATTCGCCGGAATTCTGCGCAAAATTGATCCAGCGCAAAGACGCGTCGCGGCGCATGACTAGGCTGCGGGGCATGTGGCCTTATCATCCCGAACTGCTGGAAACGCCCGTGCCGCGTTACACCAGCTTTCCGACCGCGGCGGACTTCGATGTCCTGCCGGCCTGCCATTATCGCACCGCGCTGGAGCGGACGCAGGGCGATGTCTCGCTCTACCTCCACATCCCGTTCTGCGAGCAGATATGCTTCTACTGCGGCTGCAACACGGGCAAGGCGAACAAGCGTAAGCGGCTCGAAAGCTACCTGCGCGCGCTCCATCGCGAGATCGAGACGGTCGCCGCGCTGCTGCCCCGGGGCACCCGCGTGCGCCGGATCGCCTTTGGCGGGGGCAGCCCCAACGCGATCGCGCCGGTCGAATTCCTCCGCCTGATCGATGCACTGACGATCCAGTTCAATATCGACGAGCCGGTCTTCTCGATCGAGCTCGACCCGCGCACGATGAGCCGCGAATGGGCGCAGGTGCTCGCCGCCGTGGGGGTGGAGCGGGCCAGCCTCGGCGTGCAGACCTTTGCCCAGCATTGCCAGCAGGCGATCGGCCGGGTCCAGCCCGAAGAGCTGATCGTGCAGACGGTCGACTGGCTGCGCGAGGCGGGCGTCAGCTCGATCAACTTCGATCTGATGTACGGCCTTCCGGGCCAGACGCTCGATGATCTGGAGGATTCGATGCACCGCACCCGCGTGCTGGGTGCGGATCGGGTTGCGCTGTTCGGATATGCGCATGTGCCGCATATCGTCGCGCGCCAGCGCGTGATCGACGCGACCAACCTGCCCGACCGCCATCAGCGCTTCGCAATGGCCTCGGCTGGCTTCGGCTATTTCCTGACCCATGGCTATGTGCCCGTGGGCTTCGATCACTTTGCCAAGGCAGGCAGCGATCCGCTCGCGGCGGCGGCCACAAGCGGCCGGGTGCGGCGCAATTTCCAGGGCTTCACCGATGACCCCAGCGACGTGCTGATCGGGCTGGGCGCTTCGGCGATCAGCAGCTTCCCCGGCCTGCTCGCGCAGAACGAGAAGAATTCGGGCCGTTACCGGATGAAGGCGGGCGATGGTCAGCTAACCGTGAACCGCGGCATCCACCGCTCTGCCGACGACCGCTATCGCGGGGCGATTATCGAGCGGTTGCTGTGCGACGGGCGCAGTCGGGTGGGTGCGCGCCTGCTGGCCGAAGTCGCCCCGCGACTGGAGCCCTTCATCGATCGCGGACTGGCGCATATCGACCGCGAGTGGCTCTCGATCGAGCCCGATGGCCTGCCCTATGCGCGCACCATCGCTTCGCTGTTCGATGCCTATCGCGCGGTCTCGCCCCGGCAGTTCAGCTCGGCTGTGTGAAGTTCGGCGGACCGGCCCCCTCCGGCCGGTCCGCCCGGCGCGCCCTCGCGTGCCCCGGGGAGGGAGCGGCGCAGCGCCGCGCCGATAGCGATCGGCTGCAGTCAGTCCAGCTCGAGGTCTAGGGTGTCGCCCTTGTCCGAGCGTTTGCGGCAATTGCCCGCATGGCACGCCTTGAAACACGGCTGTTCGGGCACCCGATCGGGCTCATCTCCATCGACCGGAATCCGGATCACGCCGCCGCTGCACAGCTGCGCGGTGATCGAATCGCCGCCGCCGGGCAGAGGGCCGAGGATCATCGGAGCGAGGCCGATCAGCAGCAGCCACTCAGGCCTGATCATCGCTACGCTCCCCATTGCCCCGATCCTGACCGCCGGGCTCCTCGTCGATAAGGATCCGGTTCGCCGCGCCGTCCATGTCGTCGTATTGGCCATTGCCCACCGCCCAGAAGAACGCGGCGAGGCCGAGGCCCCCCATCGCCAGTGCGATCGGGATCAGGAAGGTCAGCCCGCTCATCGCGCGGCCCGCGTAAGGCGCAGCGAATTGGCGACCACCACCAGCGAACTGAACGACATCGCGAGCGCCGCGATCAGCGGGGTCACGAAGCCGAACAGCGCGAGCGGAATGGCGAGCATGTTGTAAAGAATCGCGAAACCGAAGTTCTGCCTCACCACGCGCATCGTGCGCTGCGCGGCGACCACGGCGAGCGCGACGGGCATCAGCCGCTCGCCCACGAATACCGCGTCGGCGGCCTGCTGGCTTACATCGCTGGCCGTACCCGGCGCGATCGAGACATGCGCGGCGGCGAGCGCAGGCCCGTCGTTCAACCCGTCGCCGACCATCAGCGGTCGTTTGCCCTCGGCCTTCAGACGCTCCAGCTCGGCCAGCTTCGCCTGCGGGGAGACCCGCCCGTGCCCGCTGATGCCAAGGTCTGCCGCAACTCCGGAGACGACCGTGTCCGCATCGCCCGAGATGATCCGGCTATCGAGACCCGCCGCCGCGATCCGCGCAATCGCGTCGGCCGCATCGGGGCGCAGCGCGTCGTGGAAGGGGATGGTCCAGCATTGCCTGGCGATCCGCAATTCGGTCGCGGTCGCGCCGCCATCGCCCAGCGGACGGGTCAGGCTGACGCGCTGCCCGTCGAACATGGCGAACACGCCTTCGCCCGCGATCTCTTCCGGCTGGCTGATCGCGGCAGGCTTCACGCCCTGCGCGGTGAGCGCCCTGGTCAGCGCGCGGCTGAGCGGATGGTGGCTCGACAGCGCGAGCGCGAGCGCGACGGGCCGGGCATGCTCGTCGACATGCGCAAGCTCGGCAACGGGCTCTCCCAGCGTCAGCGTGCCGGTCTTGTCGAACACCGCGATATCGGCCTCTGCCAGCCGTTCCAGCGCGCTGCCGTCCTTCACCAGCAGGCCCTTCTTCAGCAGCGCGCCCGATGCGACCACCTGCGCCGCGGGCACCGCCAGCCCCATTGCGCACGGGCAGGTGATGATCAGCACCGCGATCGCGATCACCAGCGACTGGTGCCAGCCCGCGCCTGCGATCATCCAGCCGACGAAGGCGAGCAGGGCGAGCGTGTGAACCACCGGGGCGTAGAGGCGCGAGGCGCGGTCCGCGATCCGCACATAGCGGCTGCGCGATTGCCCCGCCTCGTCCATCAGCCGCGCGATCTCTGCAATCGCGGTGTCCTGCGCGGCGGCGGTGATCCGCACCCGGATGGGCGCGAGCAGGTTGACCGCGCCCGCGTGGACGCTCTGCCCGATGGAGACATCCTCCGGCGTGCTCTCGCCGGTCAGCATGGCGTTGTCGATCGCGCTGGTCCCGGCCTCGATCGTTCCGTCGGCGGCCAGCGCATCGCCCGCGGCGACCAGCATGGTCATCCCCGGTTCGAGTTCCTCGGCACTCACCCGGCGGGTCGAGCCGTCGGGCAGCAGCACCGTCGCATGGCGGCCCATCCGGCTCAGCAGCGAGGCGATGCCTGCGCGC
>NZ_JAHWXP010000003.1:0-267500 GCF_019857185.1 Alteriqipengyuania abyssalis
TCTCGAAACCGGCTACTGGCTGATCGACACCGCCGCGATCTACAAGAATGAGAAAGGCGTCGGCGAAGGGATCGGCGACTGGGCCGACATCTTCCTCCAGACCAAGATCTGGAATGAAAGCCAGGGTTACGACCGCACGCTGAAAGCCGCGGACAAATGTCTGGAACGGCTGGGCCGCGATCATGTCGACATGCTGCTGATCCACTGGCCCTGCCCCGACAAGGGCCTGTTCGTGGAGACCTGGAAGGCATTCATCGAACTGCGCGACCAGGGCAAGGCCAAGTCCATCGGCGTGTCCAACTTCCGCGAGGAAGACCTGAAGCGGATCGTCGACGAAACCGGCGTGGTGCCCGCGCTCAACCAGATCGAGCTGCACCCCAGCTTCCAGCAGCGCGCAATGCGCAAGGTGCATCAGGATATGGGCATCGTCACCCAGAGCTGGTCGCCGCTCGGCCAAGGCAACGGGATGGATAACGACACGATCAAGGCGATCGCCGACGAGACCGGCAAGTCCGCCAGTGCCGTCATCATCCGCTGGCACATCCAGCACGGCTTTTCCGTCCTGCCGCGCTCGACCAATCCCGATCACATTCGCGACAACTACAGCGCGCTGTCGTTCGAACTGAGCGACGAGCAAATGGCGAAGATCGACGCGCTGGACAGCGAGGACGGCCGAATGGGCCCCGAACCGGGCAAGTTCAACGACTGACCGCTTGACCGTATTAACACTCTATAGCACATGGGCGACCTTCTAACGGAGGTCGCCCATGTCGTTTCTGCTCGCCGTCTCACTTCTCGCGCAGGCGGCCGCGCCGCTTCCGGCGGATCTGGTCGATATTGTCGATGAGGCGGCACAGGAACGGGGCGATCTTACCCCGGTGCTGGTGCTGGGCACGTCGCACCTGTCGTCCCTGCCCAAGGATTTCCCGCTGGAACGGTTCGATCCGCTGCTCGACGCGCTGGAAGAATGGGCGCCCGAGGCGATCGCGATCGAGGGGATCGATGGGGTTCAGTGCGACAATCTGCGGCTGTTCGACCCCGGCAATGCGGAGACCTATTGCCCCGATCCCGGCCCGGCACGCGCCGCGCTGGGCGTGAGCGCACGCGACGTGCAATTCGGGGTGATGGACCTGCTCGCCAAGCCGGGAGACCAGCGCACCATTGCCGAACGCCGGCGACTGGTCGGCCTGTTCCTCGCCATCGGGGAGCCGGAATCGGCGCTGGTGCAATGGCTCCGCCTGCCCGAAGCCGAGCGTGCGGCGGGCGACGACCTGCCCGCCGAACTGGTCGCTTTTCTCGAAAAGTACGACACCCGCCACAACGAGAACGTCGTCCTCGCCGCCCGGCTGGCGGTGCGCCTCGGCCTCGACCGGGTCTATCGCGTAGACGACCAGATGAGCGGCAGCGACCCCAAGGACGCGGAAGCCTATGGTCCTGAAATCAGCGCGATCTGGGACAATGCGCCGACCAAGCAGCGTATCGCCGAATACGAGGAATGGGACGCGGCGATGGAGGATGGCTCTATGCCGATCCTTGAATGGTATCGGCGGTATAACTCGCCCGCCTCGCTCGCGCTGGCGATGGCGGGCGATTTCGGCGCGGCGGCGGGGGCGCGGACCCCGAGCGATGCAGGACAGACCTATCTTGCCTATTGGGAGACGCGCAACCTGCGGATGGTCGCCAATATCCGCCAGGTGATCGGCACGGACACGCGCACGCTCGCCATCGTGGGCGTGTCGCACAAGCCCTATTACGACCGCTATCTGGGCATGATGAGCAATATCGAGCTGGCCGATACGCAGGCCGTGCTCGGCGGCGACTAGAGCGGGATCGCCTCGCCGCTCTCCAGCCGGTGCGTGCAGCCGAGCGCGCACGGGTCTTCATCATCGGACAGCGCGGCGAGCGTACGCCAGCCCTCGCCGCGCAGCCGCGCAGCCCCCTCGCCGTCGTGGCCCAGCGGCAGGTAGAGCATCGCGCGCGGCTCGGCTGCGGGCAGCAGCGGGAGCGCCTGGCCGAGATAGATCGAGAAACCGGTCGCGGGCTCGTCCGTCCCGCGGATCAGGTAAGTGCCGCCCCGGCCCAGCGCGCCGCGCGCATCGCCTGCGTACAGCGTGAAGCCGAACCAGCTCTGGTATTCGAACCCGTGCCGCTCGGTCGGGTCGAGCGTGATCCGCGCGCGGTTGCCCACTGCTGCGGCGATCTGCTCCAGCCCCGCGATCCGGCTTTCCAGCGCGCCGCCCGCATCCACCGCGCGCAGCCTGTCGAGCGCATCGGGGAAAGGCCCGGCGGCGTGGATCAGCGGCAGGTAGGCATCGCCGCCGACCGCCTTCAACCCGCCCGCATCCTTGGCATCGAGTTCGCGCCTGACCGCATCGGCCTGTTCCTCGTCCAGCGGGAACGGCCCTGCGGCCAGCGTGGTGACGAGATCGGGCAGCGTGAAATCGACCGACAGGTTTTCGACGCCGACCGCCTCCAGCGCGGCAAGCGCGGTCAGCACCACCTCGCTCGCGGCGGCGACGCTGTCCGATCCGATCAGCTCCGCGCCGACCTGCAGGCGCTGGCGCACCGGATCGAGCTGGTCTGCCGCGATCCGCGTTACCTCGCCTGCGTAGCACAACCGCAGGGGCCGTACGCGCGCGCTCAGCGCGGTCGCCGCGATGCGCCCAATCTGCGGGGTGATGTCGCTGCGCAGCGCAAGCGTGCGCAGGCTAGCCGGGTCGACGAAGCGGAACATCGCGCGCGTCTGCAACCCATCCATCCGGTGGCCGAGCGACTTCTCGAACTCGACCAGCGGCGGGCTGACCCGGTCATATCCATGCGCGTCCATCGCATCGAGCGCGGCGCGCATCGCGCGGCCGAGCATGGCGGAATCGGCGGGCAGGTTGTCGGCCAGCCCTTCGGGCAGCAGGTCGTCGGTCGTGGTCATGCGCCTGCCCCTAACGCCCTCGTCATCCCAGCGGAAGCTGGGATGACGAAAAGCGGTTCTAGAAACTCAGCGCGGTGACCGTGCGCACGCCTTCCAGCGCCTCGGCCTCGGCGATGAGCGCGTCGTCGACCGGCTGGTCGAGGCTCAGCAGCAGCACCGCCTCGCCCCCGGCCTGCTTGCGGCCGAGGTTGAAGGTGCCGATGTTGATCCCGCGATTGCCCAGCAGCGAGCCGATCCGCCCGATGAAGCCGGGCGCATCGTCGTTGACGACGTAGATCATGTGGCCATCCAGCTCCGCCTCGATCCCGATCCCGAAGATCTCGACCAGACGCGGCGCTTCGCGACCGAACAACGTGCCCGCGACGGAGCGTTTGCCCGCGTCGGTTTCCACCGTCACCCGAATCAGCGTCTGATAGGTCCCTTCGCGGGTGGAGCGGATTTCGCGCACCTCGATCCCGCGATCCTTGGCGAGGAACGGCGCGTTGACCATGTTCACGCTCTGCGAGAAGCGGCGCATCAGCCCCGCCAGCACCGCGGCGGTAATCGGCTTGGGATTGAGCTCCGCCGCGTCGCCTTCCAGCTCGATTGCGATCTTGGGCAGGCTGCCATGCGCCAGCTGCCCGACCAGCGAACCGAGGCTTTCGGCCAGCTGCATGTAGGGCTTCAGCCGCGGGGCTTCCTCGGCGCTGAGGCTGGGCATGTTGAGCGCGTTGGTGACCGCGCCGGTGAGCAGGAAATCGCTCAGCTGCTCGGCCACCTGAAGCGCGACATTCTCCTGCGCCTCGCGGGTCGAGGCACCCAGATGGGGCGTGCAGATGAAGCCGGGCTTGCCGAACAACGGGCTCTCCTTCGCCGGTTCGGTCTGGAACACGTCCAGCGCCGCGCCCGCCACATGCCCGCTGTCGAGCGCTTCGGCCAAAGCCGCCTCGTCGATCAGTCCGCCGCGCGCGCAGTTGACGATCCGCACGCCTTTCTTCGTCTTGGCGAGGTTTTCCGCCGAGAGGATATTGCGCGTCTCGTCGGTCAGCGGGGTGTGCAGCGTGATGCAGTCGGCGCGGCGCAGCAAGTCGTCCAGCTCGACCTTCTCGACGCCGATATCGACCGCGCGCTCTTCTGTCAGGAAGGGATCATAGGCGATTACTTTCATCCGCAGACCCTGCGCGCGACTGGCGACGATCGAGCCGATATTGCCCGCGCCGATCAGGCCGAGCGTCTTGCCGGTCAGCTCGATGCCCATGAAATCGCTCTTGGGCCATTCGCCCTTCTGCGTGCGCGCGTTCGCCTGCGGGATTTGCCGCGCGAGTGCGAGCAGCATGGCGATGGCGTGTTCGGCGGTGGTGATCGAGTTGCCGAAGGGCGTGTTCATCACCACCACGCCGCGTTCGCTGGCGGCAGGGATATCGACATTGTCGACCCCGATCCCGGCGCGGCCGATCACCTTCAGATTGGTCGCGGCCTCCAGAATCTCGGGCGTGACCTTCGTGGAGGAACGGATCGCAAGGCCTTCATATTCGCCGATAATCGCTTTCAGCGCGTCGGGCGAAAGGCCGGTCTTCTCGTGCACTTCGCACCCGCGCTCCGCGAAAATCTTGGCGGCGTCGGGGCTCATCTTGTCGGAAATCAGGACTTTGGGTTTCTGGGACATTTCATTTCCCTCAAATCGTCATGCTGAACTTGTTTCAGCATCCACCGAGCCTTCTCGAACGAAGGCTCGATGATGGAGAACTGGACCCTGGAAGCGAAGCTGTGCGAGGCACAAACGAGTTCAGGGTGACGGGATAGCTGGAGGAGGCGCGGAGCTACTTCTGCAGCTCGGCGAAGGCCCACTCGATCCACGGGATCAGGCGCGCGATGTCTTCGCTCTCGACCGTGCCGCCGCACCAGATGCGCAAGGACGGCGGCGCATCGCGGTAGCCATTGAAGTCGTAGCCGACGCCTTCGGCTTCCAGCATCTTGTAGATCTTGCCGGGCACCGCGGCCTGCTCGTCTTCAGGCAGACTGTCGAACCATTCGCCCTGGAAGACGAAGCACACGCCGGTATTGGTCCGCTTGGCCGGATCGTCGACCATGTTGCGCACGTAGGGCGTCGCCTCGATCCAGTCGGTCAGCACCTTGGCATTGGCATTCGCGCGTTCGATCATCGCGGGCAGCCCGCCGATCGACTTCGCCCATTCGAGCGCGGCGATGTAATCCTCGGTCGCCAGCATCGACGGCGTGTTGATCGTCGCGCCTTCGAAGATCGCGGTGTTGATCTTGCCACCCTTCTTCAGGCGGAACAGCTTGGGCAGCGGCCATTCGGGATCGTAGCTTTCGATCCGCTCGACCGCCTTGGGCGAAAGGATCAGCATCCCGTGCTGCGCTTCGGAGCCCATCACCTTCTGCCAGGAATAGGTCGTCGCATCGAGCTTGGCCCAGTCCATCTCCTGCGCGAAGACGGCGCTGGTCGCATCGTTGATGGTGATGCCCTTGCGATCAGCTGCCAGCCAGTCGGTGTTGGGAATGCGCGCGCCGCTCGTCGTCCCGTTCCAAGTGAAAACGACATCGTTTTCCTGCGGGATCGAGTTCAGATCGGGAATTTCGCCATAAGGCGCGTCGAGGACCTGCAGGTCGGGCAGCTTGAGCTGCTTGACCGCGTCCTGAATCCACACGTTACCGAAGCTCTCCCACGCGGCGACGGTCGCGGGGCCGGCGCCCAGCATCGTCCACATCGCGCATTCGAGCGCGCCCGTGTCCGACGCGGGCATGATGCCGACGAGATAGTCGTCGGGCACGCCGAGCAGCTCTTTCGAGAGATCGATCGCGTATTTCAGGCGCGCCTTGCCGACCGAAGAACGGTGCGAACGGCCCAGCGATTCGGTTTGGAGTTTGTCGAGCGACCAGCCGGGAAACTTGGCGGTCGGACCGGACGAAAAGAACGGGCGCTCCGGACGGAGCGTCGGCTTGGTAGCAGTCATGTATTCTCTCCTTGCAGAGAGCTCGCGCGGCGTTGGGACCGCGTGGCCCGTCGGCGGCAATAAAGTTGCGCTGCAGCAAGTCAACGTGAAACTGAAAAACTCTCGCCGGGCATCATCGCATTCGCATCGCGAAGGCAGCTGGGCCCGAAGATGGCGAGACAGTGCCTCCACCCCCTCGCCAAGTGCAATCGCGAGCCTTAAGGCGGGCAGCGATGGACGTTACCGATCTTCGCGTTGCCTTGGTCAGCGGCAATTACAACATGGTCCGCGACGGGCCGACGCAGGCGCTCAACCGCCTGGTCCGCCATTTGCTCGACCAGGGCGGTGCGGTGCGAATCTTTGCGCCGACGGTCGAAAACCCGCAGGTAGAGGCAGTTGGGGACCTCGTCTCGGTCCCCTCCCTGCCCATCCCGTTCCGTCCGGAATACCACTTCACCTTCGGGCTGAAGGGCGAGACCCGGCGCGCATTTGAGGAATTTCGCCCCAACATCGTGCATGTCGCAAGTCCCGATCGCACCTGCCAGCAGGCGGTCGAGTGGGCGCGCGAGCACGGCGTACCGGTGCTGGCATCGGTTCACACCCGGTTCGAAACCTATCCGCGTTACTACAAGATGGGCTTCCTCGAACCGGTCATCGAATCGCTGCTGAGGCGGTTCTATCGCAAGTGCGATGCGCTGGTCGCCCCGTCGCCCGGGATGGTCGACGTGCTGTGCAGCCAGCGGATGAACCGGGATATCGGTATCTGGACCCGCGGGATCGACCGCGAGGTGTTCCACCCCGGCGCGCGCGACATGGAATGGCGGCGCGGACTGGGCATTGCCGATCACGAGGTGGTCATCACCTTCCTCGGCAGGCTGGTGATGGAAAAAGGGCTCGACGTGTTCGTCGACACGATCATCGAACTGCGCAAGCGGCAGATCGCGCACAAGGTGATGGTGATCGGCGACGGGCCCGCGCGCGGGTGGTTCGAAAAGGCGCTGCCCGGCGGGATTTTCGTCGGCCACCAGGGCGGCAAATGCCTGGGCCGCGCGGTCGCGAGTGGGGATGTGTTCTTCAACCCCTCGATCACCGAGACCTTCGGCAACGTCACGCTCGAATCGATGGCATGCGGGCTGCCGGTGGTCGCGGCCGACGCGACCGGCAGTTCGGGTCTGGTCGCGCATGGCGAAAGCGGCATGCTGGTGCCGCCGGGCGATGTGAAGGGCTTTGCCGACGCGCTCGCCCCCTATTGCCTCGACGCCGATCTGCGCGCGCGCCACGGCGCCGCGGGGCTCGAACGCAGCCAGCCCTACACGTGGGAGGCGATCAACGCCTCGATGGTCGATACCTATCTGCGACTGGTCGAGGCCAAGCCGCCCTGCGATGGTTCAGCGTAGCACCCCTTTGGAGCGCATGCTGGCGGCGTAGATCAGCAGGAAGGTCGCGATCGACCAGATCACGATGGTAATGATCGTGGTGGTGGTGTTCTGCACCCAGTCGGGCTGCCCGACCACCATCTGGTAGACGGTAGTGGTCGCCAGCCCCAGCAACGACAGCGCAAAGGCATACACCGCGAAGCGGGTGCGCAGCAACAGCAGCAGCGAGCCGAGCACTGCCCCCCAAACGCCCACAGCCCAGGCCCCGTGGACCCAGGCCGGATAGCTCTGGAAGTAGGCGAGCGCCTGCTGCGGTGTCGCCTCGATCCCGTCCATCATGCTTTCGAAATAGGCGAGGTTGCCCAGCTGCGTTTGCAGATAATCATTCGCGCCGAACGCATTCCATGCGAGCGACACGATGCCGACCACCCACAGGTGCCACGGCGTGCGCGCCTTCAGATGCTTGTCCATTTCGCCTCTGCCCCCTTGGAGGTGCGACCCGGACACGGAGGATACACCCCCGCGCCCGGGCGACAAGTGTGCGAGCATTCAGAGACGTTCGATCTTGCGCGCCAGTTCGTCGATCAGGTCGACGACCTTGTCCTTGCTCGCGCCGCTGAACTGGCCGTTGGCGGCGCGGTTGGTGATGACCGTGGCGAGATTGCCCAGCGCGCGCAGCAGATCGGGCGAGCCGCTGGGCTTCGCCTTCTCTCCCTGCTTCCCGAGCCGCTGCATCAACCGCGCGACTTCATCGCTGCGCTCTTCCAGTTCCGCCATCCCGGCGTCGGTGACGCGGAAGGCCTTGCGGGTATCCTCGGCCTCGACCGGCGCGATCAGGCCTTCGTCTTCGAGCAGCGAAAGCGTGGGGTAGATCACGCCCGGGCTGGGCGCGTACTCGCCGCCGGTCAAATCCTCGATCTCCTTGATCAGCTCGTAGCCGTGCTTGCGCTCGCCCGCGATCAGCGCGAGCAGGACCAGCCGCAATTCGCCGGGGCCGAACATCCGTTTGCGCCGGTGCTGGCCGCGATGGCCCGCGTCATGGCCGCCCGCCATCTTCCAGCGCGCACGGTTGCCACGCGGTCCACCGCCAGCGCCGCCGCCCCAGCCAGCGCCGAACGGGCCTGAGTCGCCGAAGGGACCGCGCGGGCCGAACGGGCCATTGCGACCGAAGGGGCCGCCGGGCCCGAACACGCCGTCGCTGCCGAATACGCCATCGCTGCCGAACAGGGCATCGGCGGAAAAGCCATCGCCGCGCCGTTTGCCGCCGCGCGTATCGCGTTCGTCGGTCTCGCCCTCGAACCCGTCGTCGAAATCCCCACCTTCGGGATGATCGGGAATGCGGCCTTCGATCGGCTCGTCATCCTCGCGCTTGTGGTCATCGGACATCTGCGTTCTCCTGTGTGTACGATATAGCTAAGATATATCTTGGATATATCGCTACAAGTAGCCGCTGCATTTTTCCGACCGAACCCCTATGTCAGCCGACCAATGGCCGATCTGTTCGAAAACGAGGCGCCCGCGCCCTCCTCCACCGCCCCTGCCGAGCCGCGCGAAGACGCGCCGCTCGCCGACCGGCTGCGCCCCCGCACCCTCTCCGAAGTCGTCGGGCAGGAACACCTGACCGGGCCGGAAGGCAGCATCGGACGCATGGTCGCCGCCGGTCGCCTCTCCAGCATGATCCTGTGGGGCCCGCCGGGCACCGGCAAGACCACCATCGCACGCCTGCTCGCCGATAGCGTGGGTATGCGCTACGCGGCGGTCAGCGCTGTGTTCAGCGGTGTGGCGGACCTGAAGAAGGCCTTCGCCGAGGCGGAGACTGCGGCCAAAGCGGGGCAGAAGACGCTGCTGTTCGTGGACGAGATCCACCGCTTCAACCGCGCGCAGCAGGACGGCTTCCTGCCCTTCGTCGAGCGCGGCACGGTCACGCTGGTCGGCGCGACCACGGAGAACCCCAGCTTCGCCCTCAACGCCGCGCTGCTCAGCCGCGCGCAGGTGCTGATCCTCGAGCGATTGGGGCACGAAGCGCTGGGCGAGTTGCTCACCCGCGCCGAGGAACTGGAACGCCCCCTCCCCCTCACCGACGACGCGCGCGCCGCGCTGATCGCTTCAGCCGACGGCGATGGGCGCTTCCTGCTCAACCAGGCGGAGACGCTGTATAATGCGGGGCTCGACCAGCCGCTCGACCCAGCCGGCCTCGGCAGCTTCCTGCAACGCCGGGTGGCGGTGTACGACAAGGACCGCGACGGGCACTACAACCTGATCTCCGCGCTGCATAAGGCGGTTCGCGGGAGCGATCCGGACGCCGCGCTCTACTACCTCGCGCGGATGCTGACCGCGGGCGAGGAGCCGCGCTACCTCGCGCGGCGGCTGGTGCGCATGGCGGTGGAGGATATCGGCATGGCCGACCCCGCCGCGCTGACCCAGTGCATCGCCGCGCGCGACGCCTACGAGTTTCTCGGCAGCCCGGAGGGTGAGCTGGCGCTGGTGCAGGCGTGCATCTACCTCGCCACCGCACCCAAATCGAACGCGGCCTACATGGCGCAGAAGGCCGCGTGGCGCAGCGCGAAGGAAACCGGCAGCCTCACCCCGCCCAAGAACATCCTCAACGCGCCGACCAAGCTGATGAAGAACATCGGCTATGGCGAGGGCTACTCCTACGACCATTCGGCTGAGGATGCATTCTCGGGCGATAATTACTGGCCCGACGAAATGGAGCCGCAGGGGTTCTACCAGCCGACCGGACGAGGGTTCGAAAAGCGCGTGGCAGAGCGGATGGAGTTCTGGGCTGCGCGGCGCAAGGGACGCGATTGAGCCGCTTTTCCCACTTCCTCGCGATCGACTGGTCGGGCGCGAAAGGCGAACGGCACAAGGGGATCGCGCTGGCGCTGGCGGACTTGGGCGGCGGCCCGCCCCGCCTGCTGCGCCGCGACCAGTCGTGGAGCCGCGAGGATGTGCTCAGCCTGCTGCGCGACGATCTGCCGCCCGATACGCTGGTCGGCATGGACCTGGGCATCGCGCTGCCCTTCGCCGATTGCGGCGCGTTCTTCCCCGGCTGGGAGCATTCTCCGCCGCACGCCAAGGCGCTATGGGCGCTGATCGACCATCTGTGCGCCGACGATCCGCATCTCGAAGCAGGCGGCGTGCTGAGCCATCGCGAGCTGGCGCGCTATTTCCGCCATGGCGGCGCTCACGAAGGCGATCGCTTCCACGCGCCTGATGCCGCCAGCCGCGAAGGGCGTTTTCGCGTCGCGGAGCAGGCGCAGCGGGCGATGGGATGCCGTCCGGTTTCCAACTTCAACCTCGTCGGCGCGGCGCAGGTCGGCAAGTCGAGCCTGACGGGAATGCGGCTGCTCCACCGGCTGGGCGGCGCGCTGCCGGTCTGGCCGGTAGACCCATTGCCGCAGGCAGGTTCCGTGCTGGTGGAGATATACACCGCGCTTGCCTCGCTCGCCGCGCTGCCCGGACATCATGGACGCAAGCTGAGAGATCACGCGGTGTTGAACGAGGCGCTGGCCGCGCTCGGCTCCGGCCCGGTCGCGAGCTCCGGCCCGATCGACGATCACAGCGCCGACGCGCTGCTCACCGCTGCATGGCTACGCCTGAATGGAGAGGATGTGAGGCTCTGGGCTCCACCCGCGCTCGACCGGCGACTGGCAAAGACCGAAGGCTGGACCTTCGGCGCGCGCTGATCCTCAGGCGGGGATCGCGGGCAGCGATGCCTCTTCGTTCAGGCGGTCGAGCGTCTGCAGGTTGCTCTGTTCGGCCTGCCCCGGGATCAGGAAGGCATCGACCAGCCACCACACGCCGAGCACGAACCAGCCGAGGAAGAACGGAATCCAGCCCAGCAGCAACAGCGCCAGCTGCGCCGCTCCGCTGCCCGTACGGCCGAGATAGAACCTGTGCGCGCCGAACGAACCGAGGAACAGCCACAGGATATAGGCCGCCGCGACCGACTTCTTCCGGGCGTCGTATTGCAATTGCGTACGAAGGTTCTGATCCACGTCTGTTTCCTCGGCGTTACCTGCCCTTGTGTACCAGATCGGGGCAGTTTTGCCAAAGCAAAGCGGGTCGCGCTCGCCCAACGGCGCCCCAAGATCGACCTCTGATCGACGGGCATCGACAGGCTTTACGAGAGCCGCATTTTGCCCCAAGGCGCTGCGGCACCAAGGGCCGGTTTAGCTCAGCTGGTAGAGCAGCGGTTTTGTAAACCGAAGGTCGCGGGTTCGATTCCTGCAACCGGCACCACAGGCCCGGCTGTCGCCGCGATGGCGGATGGCCGGGGAAGCTGGCCGGCAGCTCCCCCTACCCCACTCCCGGTGCCGGGTCAGTCGGCCTTCGGCGACGTCTCCAGCGCTTCCAGAATGGCCGCCCACGAAACCAGCTTGAAGTTCTGCGCGTACGGCGGATTGATGCCGTCCTGCGCCACGAACAGGCCTGCTGGATAGTCAGGGCCAAAGCTTCCGGCGTGCAGATCGATCCCGTCGGTCTCCTCGGTCGCGCCGACTGCGCCCTGCGCGATCCGGAAACGGCCGACCGGCTCCATTCCGGGAAGGCGGAACACCGCGTAGGCATTGTCGCCCTGCGAGGATGCGATCAGGTATCCGCCTCTGTGCCCCTCGGGCATCAGCGCGAGGCCTTCGACATCGGCGACCAGCATGCGGTTGTCGATCGGGGCGAGCAGTTCGCCCACCGGGTCAGATCTGCCCACGCGGAAGCGCCAGATGCCGCCGTTTTCTTCGCCCACATAAAGTCCGAAATTACGCGCATCGACCACGCAGCCTTCGGCCTGACTGGGCACGCTCATCGTGTGTTCGATCCTGCCGGTCCAGTCCTCGCGAATCCGGACCTGGTTGATCGTCCCGTCCTTCAGCACCGCAAAGGCGACCACGGCGTCGCCCGCGTTCGTAAATGGCGGGGTCCACAGGCACAGGCCGTAAGCCTCCCCAGCGCCGCTCGACACCGAACCCAGCGGTTCGAGCCGCGCGCTCTGGGTGTCGAGCCGGAACAGCGCGATCGCGGAATTGTCGGGATCGGTCCGGTCGCTCGCCGCGACCAGCACCGTGCCGTCCGCCAGCGTGACCAGATCGACATTGTTGAGCAGTCCCGCATCGAGGAAGAACAGGTCTTCGCCCTTGAGATTGTAGACGTGCAGCCCGGCTTTCTTGTCCGTGCCAACGATCAGGCTCTTCGCCGGACTTTCGGGGTTGAACCAGATCGCCGGATCGTCCGCCGCGTCCTCGTTTCCGGTGCCCACCGGCGCGGTCTCCGCCGTGGCGTAGACCGATACCGCAGGATCGCCCGTCACGGGCACGGTGGCGCAGCCTGCCACCGCCAGCGCAAGGCCGGCGGCGGAGAAAAATTTAGAACGCATCCGCATCAGAAGGTCACCCTTACGCCGCCCTTCATCGTCCAGCTATATTCCTCGAACTGGTAGGGATTCCGCTGGCCGCCGAAATTGTTGTAGGCGTAGTACTTGGCGTTGTTGATGTTGACCCATTCGTAGAACAGCTTGATGTTCTTGGTCAGTTTGTACTTCGCGCTCAGGTCGAGCTGGAAGTGGTTGTCGACATACCGATCGAGCGCGGCCTCGTCGGCGATCTCGTCGAGGTAGCGATCGCGATAGGTGCCCGCCAGGCGGATATCGAGCGGCCCCTTGTCGTAGCCGAGCACCACGTTGAAGGTGTGCCGCGCGGTCGCGGGCAGCGGGATTTCGCGCGGGTCGTTCTGGTCGCCATCGGTGAACACCGTGCCCGTCGCATCGGTATAGGTGTAGTTGGCCTGCACCAGCAGCCCGTCCAGCGGGCTCGGCAGGAAGCTGAGCGACTGGGCGAAGCTGGCTTCGAACCCGAAGACCTTGGCTTCGTCGCCGTTGATCGGGATCACCGCCTCGTCGTAGGCGATGCCGTTGAAGACCCCGTCCCGCTGCACGGTGTCGACGATGTAGTCCTTGATATCCTTGTAGAATACCGCACCCGTCAGCGCGCCGTTGCTGTTCATGTAGTATTCCAGCGAGGCGTCGAAGTTCCACGCACGATAGGGATCGAGCGCGGGGTTCCCGAATTCGCCTTCACGCTCGTCATCGTCGTTCTGCTCGACCGCGAAGCGCGGGGCGAGCTTGCTGAGCTTGGGGCGGACCAAGCTCTTGTACCCGGCCAGACGCAGGATCAGGTTGGGCTGCGCTTCCCAGCGGATGTTGAGGCTGGGCAGCCAGCTGTCGTAGTCCTTCTCGAACGCGACCGGGCTGACGATGACGGTGTCTTCGCTCGCCGTGCCGCCGCCGGGCAGCGTGCCGTCTTCCTCGATCAGCGTCACCGTGTTGCCGAGGATGGAGTTGCGCGTGTTCTCGAACCGCACCCCGCCGATCACGCGCAGGGTGGAACTGTCGTATCGACCGAGCAGATACCCGGCGAGGATGTCTTCGGAGACCGAATAATCCTCCACCGCGCTGTCGAAATCGCTATCAACCGGCTGGAGCTCGAAATCGTCGAAATTGGCGCGGAAATAGTCGCTCGCCCCGGTGTAGCTGGCGACCGGCGAGATGTCGGTAATGCGGTAGGTCTGGGTGCCGAGAACGTCGGCCAGCGAGAACGTGCCCGGGCCGTCGTATTCGTAGAACTCGACCTCCTTGTTATAGGTCTTGTCGCGCCAGCGGCCCTTGAAGCCGGCCTGCACCGTGAACTCCCCGCGATCCATCGCGAAGCGGCGGCCAAGGTCGAACTTGGCGGCGTATTCCTCGTCCTGCGCGTCGGACAGCGCGGTCAGCTCGATATCGTTGAGCTCATATTCGGATGGGTCGTAGAAGCTGCCCGGATCGGCGATGACCGAATAGATCGGGCGGCGCTGGTCCGAATAGTCGAAGCCCAGGGTCAGCCCGTCGTCGGAGAAGCGCTGGCGGAATTCGGCCGGGTCGACGTTGCCTTCCTCGGTTTCGGACGACTTGGCCCAGCTGCCCGAGTATTCCGCGAACCAGTCGCCCCAGTCGCTTTCGCCGCCGACCACGATCGAGCGGATCTTCTGCGATTCGAGGCGATCCTTGATGTCACGCTCGACCCCGATCCGCTGGCGCAGATCCTCGCCCGGTTCGGACGGATCGTCGATGGTTGCGTCGCTGAAGGTCGCGCCGTTGGCGGTGATGGTGGTGGGACCGAAATCCTCGAAATCGCCGAGATCGAAGGTCGTGCGGCGGCGATATTCCTGGTCGTCGAACTGGCTGTAGATGCCGCGGACGTACAGCTTCGTGCTGTCGCCGGCGCGGAAATCGAAGTTGAGCGAGGCGCTGATCCGTTCACGCTCCACGTCGTAGTCGCGATACTGGACCTCGGTGGGGAAGATCATCCCCGCGTCCGAATAGTCGTCCGCCTCGATATTGTCGGTTTCGAACTTGCGCTTGTAATAGGAAAGGCCGCCCGAGACGCCGACATTGTCGCCCAGCCGGGTGGCGAAATCGACGCTGCCCTTGGGGCTGATATGGTCGGCGTAGTCGTTGTAGCTGCCCTCGATCTTGGCGGTCAGCAGGCTCTTGCGGCGGTCGAACGCGCTGGTCGTCTCGATCTCGACCGAGGCGCCGATCGTGTCGCCGTCCATGTCGGGGGTCAGCGACTTCTTCACCTCGATCGATTCGATGATGTCGCTGGAAATCACGTCGAGCGCGACCGAGCGCACATCGCTTTCGGGCGAGGGCACGCGCACGCCGTTGAGCGAGGTCGAGACGAGATCGGGGTCAAGCCCGCGCACACTGACGAAGCGGCCTTCGCCCTGATCGTCGAGCACGTTGACGCCGGGGACGCGGCGCAACGATTCGGCCACGTTCTGGTCGGGAAACTGGCCGATCGCATCGCGGGTGATCACGTCGCTGACGCCGTCCGCCTCGCGCTTTATGTTGAGCGCGCTTGCCTGGTTGGCGCGCTGCCCGACCACCAGGATCATGGCATTGTCGCCATCGACCGGCGACAGCTGCAGCGTGACGTCGATCTCTCCGGTCGCGGGCACGCTGACCGTCTCGCTGACGGTCTGCGCACCGACATAGCTCGCCTCAATCGTGTATTCGCCTTCGGGAACGTCGGTGAAGAGGAACGAGCCGTCGCGATCGGTCGTGGCGGAACGGTTCAGTTCGACGATCCGCACCTGGGCGGAACGCAGCGCGACCGTATCGCTTCCATCGACGACATAGCCGCCGACCTCACCCGCGATTGCCGGTGCGGCAAGAGCGGTGGCGAGCGAAATGATGCCAACCCGCGTGGCGAAACGCATCTTCTTCATCTGTAAAACCCCTAGGCTTGATCCCTGTGGGGCGCCGTTAGGAGGGGAGTTTTACGCCTGCTTGACGCATTTGCGTCAGTTCGGAGAATCCGCGAACCAGCCGGTCGGCTGTGTCATAATCGTCAAGTAGCCGGGCCGGAGCCGTCAGCCACGACCGCGATAGTTCTGGACGCCCTGTTCGGGCACCCACAGGCCTTCGGGCACCGGACCGCTCTGCCAGAACACATCGATCGGGATGCCGCCGCGCGGATACCAGTAGCCGCCGATCCGCAGCCAGCGCGGGGCCATCTCGTCGAACAGCCGCTGGCCGATGCCCACGGTCACATCCTCGTGAAAACCGCAATGGTTGCGGAAAGAGCCGAGGAAGAGCTTGAGGCTCTTGGATTCGACGATCGTCGCCTGCGGGGCATAGTCGATCACCAGATGCGCGAAGTCGGGCTGGCCGGTGACCGGGCACAGCGAGGTGAATTCGGGCGCGGAGAAGCGCACCATGTACAGCGAGCCTTCGCGCGGATTGGGCACGTAATCCAGCTCGGCTTCTTCGGGGCTTGTAGGCAGGCCGGTCGACTGGCCGAGAAAGCGCGGGGTGCTGCCGGTTTGCGGGTCGTGGGGTGTGTCGCTCATGCCGCGTCCTTGCCTTCATCGCGCGCGTGGCACAAGCAAGCCTTTGCGTAGCGGCGATTCACCGCCTATTCAGCGCCGCCCTGCCCGGTGTACGGGCATCTTTCTCCTGCCCCGAAGTCCGAATTGATGAGACGCGCCCTTTTCCCCTGCCTGCTGTTCTTCGCCGCCACGGCTGCCCATGCGCAGTCCGCCAGCGATTTTCAGCTACCCCCCGATCCCGACGCGACCCCCACCGCGCGCCCGCAGGCGCAGGGGCCGATCGATCTGGAGGGAGAGAACCGCAGCGCGCCGCGCGTGATCCTGCCGCCGACGGCCACGCCGACGCCAGCCGTCACGCCGCGCCCCAGCGCATCTCCGCGCGCGTCCGAAACTACGCGCCCCCAGCCGAGCGCCACCCGTTCGGCCCGCCCGAACCTGCCGACCAGCGATGCGCCCGTTTCCACCCGCGAAGTTCTGGCCGAACCCGCGCCGAGAGCCAGCGCGCCTTCCCGCGCGAGCACTGACAGCCAGGATTCCGGGGCTGGCTCTGCACCGGGCGATACTGGCGTAGTCGACACCGGTGCGCAGGAAACCGCTCCCGAACCCGACGCCGCTCTGCCTGCCAATGTTCTGCCCGAGACCGTGCCCGATGACACGGCGCAGCCTGTCGACGCGTTTGACGCATCGTCAGACAACGAAGGAACGCCGGGCTGGCTGTGGGGTGCGCTGATGGCGGGGCTCGCGCTGCTGCTCGGCGCGGTTATCCTGTTCGCGGCCCGTCGGCGCAGTCGTGCCCGGGCCGAGGTGCAAGCCGCTCCGGCCGACCTTTCCGGCCCGCCGCTGCGCGAAATCCACAAGCATAGCGCGCTCTCGCGCCTCGAAGCGGCTTCGCTGGGCATTGAAGCGCATGCCACCACGCTCAGCCGCAGCGTGGTCAACGCGACGGTCGCGTACCGCCTGACGATCGTCAATCGCGGGCGCGCGCCGATCTCGCAGGTCCGCATCGCGGGCGATCTGACCACCGCCCACGGGCGCGTGCCGACCTCGCAGCAGGTCGCCGATCCCGACCATTCCTACCCCGAACTGCACACGATCGACCATCTCGATCCGGGCGAGCGGGCGGTCATTCGCGGGGAATTGCGGCTTCCCTTGAGCGAGGTGCGCGCGCTGCAACAGGGCCAGGTGCCCGTGTTCGTCCCGCTGATGCGGCTGACCGTGCGCACTGCGGAGCAGAAGCCGTCCGCGCACACCTTCGTCATCGGCAACAAACCGGCAGGCAGCGCCGCGCGCCCTGCGCCGTTCCGGCTCGACGAAGGCCCGCGCACCTATTCGCAGCTGACCACCCGCGCGCTCGCCTGAGCGCTCGACAAGCCGGGGGCCGACCGGCTATCCGCGCTGGCAATGGACAAGCTCGTTTCGACCGAGCGGCTGGCCGAAGAGCTGGCCGCGCCCGACCTCGCGGTGCTCGATGCCTCGCTGCACCTGCCGATGGCCGAGCGCGATGCGCGCGCCGAATTCGAAACCGCGCATATCCCCGGCGCCCGCTTCCTCGACCTCGCCGGGCTGCACGATCCCGCCTCCGCCCTGCCCGGCAAGGTGCCCGACGGTGAACGGGTCGCGCGCTGGCTGGGCGAGCGCGGAATCGGCCCGCAGACGCGGATCGTGCTGTACGACGATTCCGATCTGCGCAGCGCGTGCCGGGCATGGGTGCTGCTCGACCTCGCAGGCTTGCGCAATATTGCGGTCCTCGACGGCGGGCTGGCCAAGTGGAAGGCCGAGAGCCGGCCGCTGGAAGGCGGGATGCCCGAGACCGCCGCGATGGATCGCCCGGCGACCACGGTGCGGATCACCGATATTCGCGACAAGGCGGCGATGCTCGCCAATCTCGACGATCACCGCGAGCAGGTGGTCGACGCGCGCGACGCGGGCCGCTTCACCGGCAGCGTCGAAGACGCCGTGCACGGCCTGCCGGGCGGGCATATCCCCGGCGCGCGGCACCTGTTCTTCCGCGATGTGCTGGCGGACGACGGCACGTTTCGCGATCCCGAGACGCTGCGCGCGCTGTTTGACAAGGCAGGGCTCGATCTCGACCGCCCGATCGTGACCACCTGCGGCAGCGGCGTAACCGCGTCGGTCCTGCTGTTCGCGCTGCGCCTCCTAGGCGCTCCGCAGACCGCGCTTTACGACGGCAGCTGGAGCGAATGGGGCGCAGACCCCGACACACCCAAGGAAACCGGAGAAGCCCGCTGAGCAAGATCGACAAACCGACCGGAGCCAGCACCGCCGCCGTCCTCGCCGGGCGGCGCGAGGAGTGGACCGGACCGGTGGTCAATCCGCCGATCTGGCGCGGCAGCACGCATCTTTATGAGAGCGAAGCCGACCGGATCGCCGCGCTGGCGCACAACGAGGACGGTCACTTCCACTATGGGCGCCGGGGCGCGCCGACCCAGTGGTCGCTGGCCGAGGCGCTGACGAAGCTGGAGCCGGGGGCCGAGGGCACCATGCTCTATCCCAGCGGCACCGCCGCGCTGGCAGGCGCAATGATGAGCGTGCTGGAACCGGGCGACGTGCTGCTGGTGCAGGACAATGTCTACGAACCCACGCGCTCGATCGCATCCGGCCTGTTCAAGCGGTGGGGCGTGGAAGCCCGCTTCTTCGATCCCGCCGATCACGACGCCTACGCAATCGCCTTCGACGACCGGACCACCGCGGTGATGCTGGAGACCCCGGGCAGCCTGACGATGGAAGTGCCCGACGTCCCGCGCCTGGCGGCAATCGCGAAGGATAGGGGCGCAGCCGTCCTGATCGACAATACCTGGGCCACCGGGCTGGGCTTTCCCGCGCTGGAGCATGGCTGCGACATCACGATCACCGCGCTGACCAAACATGCGGGCGGCCATTCGGACGTGATGATGGGCGCTGCCAGCGCGGGGGCCAAGTATTACGCCAAGCTACGCCATACCGCACAGAGCCTCGGCCAGGTGGTCTCGCCCGACGATGCCGCGCTGGTCGCCCGGGGCCTGCGCACCATGCCGCTGCGCCTCAGGCAGAGCACCGCCAGCGCGCTGAAAATCGCGCACTGGCTCAAAGACCGCGCCGAGGTTGCGCATGTGCTGTGCCCGATGGTGGAAGGGTCGCCCGGCCACGAACTGTGGGCCCGCGATTTCAGCGGCGGGTGCGGTCTGTTCAGCTTCGTGCTGGCGGGTCACACCAGCGAACAGCGCGCGGCTTTCGTAGACACGCTGGAGCTGTTCGGCATCGGCTATAGCTGGGGCGGGTTCGAAAGCCTTGCCCTGCCCTTCGATGCCGCGCGCATCCGCAGCGCGAGTGCCTGGCCCAAGCCCGGCTGGCACGAGGAAGATCACCTCGGCATTCGCCTCGCCATCGGGCTGGAAGATGCGGATGACCTGATCGCGGACCTTGACCGCGCCTTCGCCACGATCAAGCATAGCTGATGTCCGGCGTCGGCCCCACTTCCGCAACCCAGGCGGTTCTCAACCCCGAGGCGAGCGCGAGCCCCACACCCAAGGGTAGCCCCGATACGCTGGAGGCTGGCGAGCAGGTGATCCTGCAACCGGTGCCCGGCGACGCGGCAAGCGGCGCTGCCGCTACCCCCACGCCGACCGCCAGCCCGACCGAATCCGTCAAGGCTGCGGACGAGATCGCTCAGGCGGTCGGGGAGCAGAACCGCACCGTCGGCCAGGTGATCCAGTCGCTCGACGGGATGGCGATCGATGTCGGATCGATGCACATTTCGGTGTGGGACGGGATCGTGTTCCTCGCCGTGGTTGTCGGCGTGTTCGCCTTCGCCTTCTTCGGCAGCAAGTTCGCCCATCTCGGGCTGGCGCGCGTCACCCGGCTCGACCAGACCCGCCGCCTGCTGGCTGAAAAGATCATCACCATTGTAGTGTGGGGGATGGCGATCCTGATCGGGATCGATCTGCTCGGGATAGACCTGACGGCGCTCACCGTGTTCTCCGGCGCGTTCGGCCTTGCCATCGGTTTCGGCCTGCAGAAGACCTTCGGCAACCTGATCGCCGGGATCATCCTGCTGATGGACAAGTCGATCAAACCGGGCGACGTGATCGCGATCGCGGATCAGGCGGGCGTCTCCACCTTCGGCCAGATCCGCAAAATCGGCATCCGCGCGGTTTCGATCACCACCCGCGACCAGAAGGAATACCTGATCCCGAACGAGAACCTGATGATCAATCAGGTCGAAAACTGGTCCTATTCCAGCCGCAACGTGCGGATGCAGGTGCCGGTCGGGATCAGCTACCACGCGGATATCGACAAGGCGGAAGAGCTGATGCTGGAGGCCGCGCTGTCGTGCGACCGGGTGCTCAAGTCACCCCCGCCGACCGTCTGGCTGGACGGGTATGGCGACAGCAGCGTGAACTTCATTATCCATGTTTGGATCACCGACCCCGAGGCGGGGACGGGCAACGTGAAGAGCGCGGTGCTCAAGAAGCTGTGGCACCTGTTCCAGGAACACGAGGTCGAGATCCCCTTCCCCCAGCGCGATATCAATCTGCGCAATGCGGAGGGGCTGGACCAGCTGATCGCGGCGCTCCAGCAGACTCGCGCGAAATCGGACAAGCCCCAGGCCAAGGAATAGGCGCTAAAGAATAGCTAGCCGCACGCGAACCCATTCTGGTTGGCGCGCATCCGCCGCTCCCGCCATGTACCCTCGCATGGCAGATACCGGCACAATTTACCTCGTGGGCGCAGGCCCCGGCGACCCCGACCTCCTCACCCTGCGCGCAGCACGCCTGATCGAGGGGGCGGACCTGATCGTGCACGACGGGCTGGTCGACCCCGCGATTCTGGCGATGGCGCGCGAAGGCGCAACGCTGATTTCGGTCGCCAAGCGGCGCTCCAAACACACCCTCCCGCAGGAAGACATCAACGCCCTGCTGGTGCGCGAGGCGAAGGCCGGGCGCTCTCCGGTGCGGCTCAAGGGCGGCGATCCGCTGATCTTCGGACGCGGCGGTGAGGAAGCCGAGGCGGCGCGTGCCGTTGGCGTGCACGTAGAGATCGTGCCCGGCATCAGCGCCGCGAACGGCGCGGCGGCCGCCGCCCAGATTGCGCTGACGCACCGCGACGCCTCCAGCATCGTCAGCTTCGTGGCCGGCCAGTGCAAGGGATTGAGCGACCAGAACTGGTCGGGCCTTGCCGGCAAGGGCCGCACGCTGGTGATCTACATGGGCGTGAAGACCGCCGGCGACATCGCGAACAAACTGATGGCGGACGGCCTCTCCCCCGACATGCCGGTCGCGGTGATAGAGAATGGCGCGCGCCCCAACATGCGCGTGCTGCGCGGGCTCCTCGCGGGCCTGCCCGACCTCGTCGAGAACGAAGGCGTCACTTCCCCGGCGCTGATCGTGATCGGCGAGGTCACCGCGCGCACCGACGCGCAGATCGCCGCCCGGGCAATGGAGGCAGCGCAGTGAACCTCATCACCGGCAACGACCTGAAGACCGGCGCCGTCACCTGGTGGACCGGCGATGGCTGGTCCACATTGATCGAGGACGCGGTCGACGCGGGCGATGACGCAGAGGCCATCGCCACGCGGGAGGAAGCCGCGCGCCGCGTCAACGTGCCCTACGTGGTCGAGGCCGCACCCGGCCCCGACGGCACGCCGCGCCCTTCGCATATCAAAGAGCGCGTCCGCGCACTCGGCCCGACGGTGCGCCCCGACCTCACTCTCAAACCCGATGATCCGCAAGCGATCGAGCAGGTAATCTGATGTACGCCTACGACCGATACGACCAGGCCATGGTCGATGCCCGCGTGGCCGAGTTTCGCGACCAGTGCGAACGCCGGCTGGCAGGCAAGCTGACCGAAGACCAGTTCAAGCCGCTGCGGCTGATGAACGGCCTCTACCTGCAATTGCACGCCTACATGCTGCGCGTCGCCATTCCCTACGGCACGCTCAACGGTGGGCAGATGCGGATGCTGGCGACGATCGCGGAGAAGTACGATCGCGGCTACGGCCATTTCACCACCCGCCAGAACATCCAGTACAACTGGATCAAGCTGGAAGACGCGGCCGACATCCTCGCCGACCTGGCGAGCGTGGAGATGCACGCGATCCAGACCAGCGGGAACTGCATCCGCAACATCAGCTCCGACCATTTCGCGGGCGCTGCGGCGGACGAGGTGGCGGACCCGCGCCCCTATGCGGAGCTGCTGCGCCAGTGGTCCAGCTTCCACCCCGAGTTCAGCTACCTGCCGCGCAAGTTCAAGATCTGCGTGATCGCGAGCGAGCAGGATCGCGCGGCGATGCGGCTGCACGATATCGGCATCCGGATCGTGGGGCGTGACGGGGAGCTTGGTGCGCAGTTCTATGTCGGCGGCGGGATGGGCCGCACCCCGATGATCGCGCCGCTGATCCGTGATTTCGTACCGCTCGACCAGCTGGTGACCTATTCGGAGGCCGCCTTGCGCGTCTACAACCGCTACGGACGGCGCGACAACAAGTACAAGGCGCGGATCAAGATCCTCGTCCACGAACTCGGCGCGGAAGAATATACCCGCCAGGTCGAGGAGGAATTCGCCCACCTGCTGGAGCAGGGCGTCGAGCCGCCGCTCGCCGAGCTGGAGCGGATCAAGGGCTTCTTCGAGCTGCCCTCCCCCCTTCGTCATTCCCGCGAAGGCGGGAATCCCGCTGAGGGCGCGGTGCGAGAAGAAAGCGGGCCCCCGGATCAGGTCCGGGGTGACGGGTTTGAAAGCTGGGCGCGCCACAACACCCACGCCCACCGGAACCCGGACTACGTCTCGGCCATCGTCAGCCTCAAGCCCGTCGGCGGCATTCCCGGCGACGCCACCGCCGACCAGATGCGCGTTCTGGCCGACCTCGCGGAGCAGTACTCCTTCGACGAACTGCGCGTGATGCACACGCAGAACGTCGTGCTGCCGCATGTCGCCAAGGACGACCTGCCGGCACTGTGGCAGGCCCTGAGCGACGCCGGCATGGGTACGCCCAACGCGGATCTCATGGGCGATATCATCGCCTGCCCTGGTCTCGACTATTGCTCCCTCGCCAACGCCCGCTCGATCCCGATCGCGCAGCGCATTTCGGAGCGGTTCGCTGCCAATGGCAAGGAAGCCGCGCTGGGTGAGCTGAAGCTGAAAATCTCCGGCTGCATCAACGCCTGCGGCCACCACCACGCAGGCCACATCGGCATCCTCGGCGTCGATCGCAAAGGCACCGAGAACTACCAGCTGCTGCTCGGCGGATCGGAGGCGGAGGATACCAGCCTCGCCAAGATCACCGGCCCCGGCTTCGACGAGCGTGGCATCGTCGACGCGGTCGAGACCGCGGCCGATGTCTACCTGCGCGAACGCGAGGATGGAGAGCGTTTCCTCGACACCTACCGCCGGATCGGCATGGCCCCGTTCAAGGAGGCGCTCTATGCCTGAGGCAACCACCATCCGCCTGCGCGACGATACGCCCTGCATGGAGCCTGCAGTGACGCTGGAGGCCTTTGCCGAGCAGACCAATGCGGTCGCGGTGCGGATCGAACCGGGCGGTGACGCCCGCGAACTGCTCGCCCATCTCGACCGGCTGGCCCGGGTCGACATCGCCTTCCCCGCCTTCACCGACGGGCGCGGCTATTCCGCCGCGCGGATCCTGCGCGAAGCGGGCTTTGCGGGCGAGCTGCGCGCGGTGGGTGACGTGCTGGTCGACCAGCTGGCCTATATGCGCCGCTGCGGGTTCGATGCCTTCGCGCCCGACGCACCGATCGACATGGCCGATGCCGAAGCCGCCTTCGCGCGCTTCCCCGAGGTGTATCAGAGCGCGGCAGACCCGCGCACGCCGATCTGGGCGCTGCGGCATGGTGACGGGGACGACCGGTGAACGCGCCGCAACGCCTCGCGCGCGATGTCGACCGGATCGATTCTTCTGCACGCTTCACGCAGGAGCAGGCGGATCTGCTCAACACGCGCTTCGCCGATGCGGACACGTCGTCGCTCCTCGATGCCGTGCTCACCGGCGGCCTGGCGGGGCGGGTCGCGATCGTCTCCAGCTTCGGCGCGGAAAGCGCGGTGCTGCTGCATCAGGTGGCGCAGGTGGACCGGGCAACCCCGGTGCTGTTTCTCGACACGCTGAAGCACTTCCCGGAGACGCTCGCTTATCGCGACACGTTGATCGCCGAACTCGGTCTGACCGATTTGCGCATCCTGACGCCGGACGAGGCGGAGCTGGCCGCGCGGGACGAAACCGGCCTCAGATGGTCCTACGACCCCGACGGCTGCTGCGATCTGCGCAAGGTCCGCCCGCTGGCCCGCGCACTGGCCGGGTTCGACGCAACGCTGACCGGCCGCAAGGCGTTTCAGGCGGCCACCCGCGCGGACCTGCCCCGGTTCGAGATCGACCATTCCGACGCCGCCGGGCGGCTCAAGATCAATCCGCTCATCGATTGGGACGCCGCGCGGATCGCGGCCTATTTCGGAGAACACGACCTGCCCCGCCACCCGCTGGTAGCGCGTGGCTT
Organism: Alteriqipengyuania abyssalis; assembly: GCF_019857185.1. Lineage (GTDB taxonomy): Bacteria > Pseudomonadota > Alphaproteobacteria > Sphingomonadales > Sphingomonadaceae > Alteriqipengyuania > Alteriqipengyuania abyssalis. The sequence goes on from NZ_JAHWXP010000003.1 coordinate 24,599, forward strand.
CCCCTCGATCGGCTGCGAGCCGTGCACCCACAAGGTCGCGCCGGGCGAAGACCCGCGCTCGGGCCGGTGGAAAGGCTGGGACAAGGTCGAATGCGGCATCCACAAGCCGGGCGAGGAACCGTTCCTGTAGATGCTTGCTCGCCGCCGGACGTGTGCTAGCCTCGCGCGGTGTTGCTGTCCCTGATCCTCGCCCTTGCCCAGCCCGTACCCGGAGCAGATACGGGCCCCTCAACCGCAAGCGCCGCTCCCGACTGCTCCTACGATCTCGATGCGATGCTCGCGCTCGACAGCGACGCCTTCGATCAGGATATGGATGGCGGCTGGCGTGCTCTCGCGAAAAAAGAAGGATGCGAGCTCGCCGCAGCCGAGCTGATCCGCGAATGGCGCTACGCCAAGCGCGCGCATGAAAGCATCCTCTACTGGCACGAAGGGCAGATGCGCGCCTATGCCGGACAGACCGATCAGGCAATCGCCCTGTTCCGGATAACCTACCATCCTCCCGAGGAAGATGCCGATTTCGGCTGGAACCACTACGTATCGGGCACAATCGCATTCCTGGCCCGCGATCGCGACGGCCTGCGCCGCTCGATCGAAGGCCTCAAACAGGTTCCCGATAGCGACCAGAGACATGTCACCGCAGCGGACGGGACCGTTTTCGAGATAAGCTGGCCGCCCAACCTCAACGTGCTGGAAGCAATGGAGCGGTGCTGGGACCGGCCCTATCGGGAGGCCTATAGCGCCGCGGCGTGCAGAGCCCCGGATGGAGTAAGCTAGAGCATCCCTGCTTCGCGATACCATTGTGCGGTGTCGCGCAGGCCGTTCTGGGTCAGGATCTCGGGCCTCCAGACAGCAGGCGGCACGGCGCGATCGCGGCGGACCGTCCAGTCCTTGTGCGCGAGGTAGCCCGCGCGGTCACGGGTCAGCCGTGCATTGCGACCGCGCACCCGTTCGTCGACCATCGCCGCGGCGTGGAGCGCGAAGGCGGGCAGCGGGATCGGGAACACCGTCTTGCCCACCGCATCGCCGATCGCGCGCGCCATGTCCGCATGGGTCCAGCCACCGTCGCGCCCGTCGTCGGGCTCGAAAATCTCGTGCGTGATGCCCTCCCCGCCTTCGCGCAGCGCGAGCAGCAGGCGCGCGAGGTCTTGCACATGGATCATCGAGCTGCGGCCCCCGGCAGGCACCGGCAGCACGCCCTTGGTCGCGGCGCGGAACATCTCCAGATAATCGGTGTCGCGCGGGCCGTAGACCCCGGGCGGGCGCACGATCGTCCAGTCGAGCCCGCTGGCGGCAACGATTGTCTCCGCACGGCGTTTCGACGCGCCATAGGCCGACAGCTCGGGCTCCCGCGCGGCGAGCGAGGAGACGAACACCAGCCGCTTCGCCCCCGCACGCACCGCCGCCTCGACCACGTTGAGCGTGCCGGTGACGTTGACGATCTCGAAATGGTCGGGGTTGGTCGCGCGGGTCAGCCCGGCAATATGGATCACGCATTCGGCATCGGCGACCAGATGCGCGAGCTTGAACGGTTCGTTGAGGCTGCCGTCGACCCAGCGGAATCCGCGCCGGTTTTCCGGCACCTTGCGCGCGAGCACGCGCACCCGCTCCCCGGAGTCCTCGAGCAGGTCGAGCAGCGCCTGCCCGACGAATCCGGTGCCGCCGGTCAGCGCCAGAGTCATCCGGCGCGCTCCTCCGATCCAGAAATCAGATCGGCGACCATGTCTCTTCCCCCTCGCCGGGCTTATCTCCATCGGACGCAGGCTCTTCCGCCGGATGGCTTACCCCGCCCTCGCTTTCGCGCTCGAGCGCGGTGCGATCGGGCAGATAGCCGAGCACCGCATCGAGCAGCGCCTCGACGCCCGCGCCGGTCGCGCCCGAAACGGCATAGACCGCGTCGGCACCCGCCGCCTTCAGCTCGTCGCCGAACGCCTCGGCCAGCTCGCCATCGGCAAGGTCCAGCTTGTTGAGCGCGACGATCCGCGGCTTGTCTTCCAGCCCCGCGCCATAGGCGTCCAGCTCCGCCTCGACCGTGCGCATTGCATCGGCTGGGTCGTCGCCCGCAATGTCGATCAGGTGGATCAGCACCCGGCAGCGTTCGATATGGCCCAGGAACCGGTCGCCGATGCCCGCGCCTTCCGCCGCGCCTTCGATGAGGCCGGGAATATCCGCGAGCACGAAGTCGCGCCCCTTGTGGCGCACCACGCCCAGCTTGGGCACCAGCGTGGTGAAGGCATAGTCGCCCACCTTGGCGCGCGCATTGGTGACCTGGTTGATGAAGGTCGATTTGCCCGCATTGGGCAGGCCGACCAGCCCGACATCGGCCAGCAGCTTCAGCCGCAGCCAGACCCACATCTCTTCGCCCGGCTCGCCAGGCTGGTGCTGGCGCGGGGCACGGTTGGTGCTGGTCTTGTAGCTCGCGTTGCCGCGTCCGCCCATTCCGCCGTGGAGCATCGTGATGCGCTGGCCGACCTCGGTGAAGTCGGCAATGATCTCTTCCTTGTCTTCGGACAGGACCTGCGTGCCCACTGGCACCTGCACGACCAGATCGTCCGCACCCTTGCCCGTACGGTCGCGCCCCATGCCGTGGCCGCCGCGGCTGGCCTTGAAGTGCTGCGCGTAGCGGAAGTCGATCAGGGTGTTCAGCCCGGCCACCGCCTCGAACACGATATCGCCGCCCTTGCCGCCGTTACCGCCGTCGGGACCGCCATATTCGATATATTTCTCACGCCGGAAGCTGACGGCCCCAGGGCCGCCCGCGCCGGACTTCAGATAGACTTTGGCTTGATCGAGAAAATGCATTGCGCCGCAGGTAAGCCGAATTGACGGGGATTGCCAGTTTTTCGCCCTCTCCGCTCAACCATGCGCACGGCCACTGGCCGGTTGCGGGGAGAGGGAGCGCCGAGCATGGCAACAAAAAAGGCCCGCACCGGGTTGTGCGAGCCGCTGAAAATACCGCCACCTGGTGGAGCCGAGCGGGATCGAACCGCTGACCTCGTCATTGCGAACGACGCGCTCTCCCAACTGAGCTACGGCCCCGTTCAGGTGTGGTAAGCGCAGAGCACGCGATGCGTTTCTGCACGAGAGCGCGCCCAATAACGAACCCGTCGAGAGACGCAAGGCCTTTCGACGGGTTTCTGTTCGTCAGCGCGACGGATCCGGGGCCGGCGGGCCCTGAAGGTCGCCCGCCGTGCTGGCCGTCGCGGTCCCGGGAAGGACGATTGCGCCCGTCTCCGGCTGCTGCTGGTCGCCCTGGGTTGCCGCAGTGCTGGGCGCGACTTCGACGCCTTGCGTGGCCTGCGGGACTGTCACCGACTGGCCATCGGGATTTTCGACCGGCGCGTTGAGCAGCACTCTGCCATCGTTACCGGGCACGGTGTCGTTGTCGGCCACCTGCGTGGTCGGCCCGTAGCTGGGGTAGAGCCCGGCGGGAGTACCGTAGAGCCGGTCCCACGTCGCGAGATTGGTCCGGTAGCGTTCGAACGAGCGGAAGAAATCCTCGAACACGCCTTCGAACCTGGCGAGCGCCCTGGCCGAGAAGCTCTCCAGATCAGCCGGCGCAACGAGTACGGATTCGTTGCTCAGTTCCAGCGCCGCATCGCAGAACGCCTGCTTGGCGGGTGGCATGGTGAAATAGTTGTAGACCTTGGTCATGTAGTCATCGAGTTCCGCCCGGCCCGTTTTGCGGTCGCCGTATTTCTCGCGAAACTCCGCCTCGACCTTGTCATTCGCCTTGTCCAGCGGCTTGTCGAAGTTGGTCAGGAACAGCTTGTAGTTCTCGAGAATGTTCGCGTGCTGCGGCGCGAGGCAGTTGAGCGCGGCCACGTTGAAGGCCGAACGCACGTTCCACGTCGCCTGCGCGGGCGTCACGTAAGCGTTGACGGTCTGGCGCACACCGTCGGGGGCCACCTGCGGAATCAGCATCGTCGCGGCCGCCCCCATCGGCGGGATGGGTCGTGCGGGAATCGGCGGCGGTGGAGGCGGCGGAGGCGGCGGGGGAGGCGGCGGCGCTGGCGTCGCGCAGGCGGCAAGCAGGCTCAGCGCGCCAGCGAGTAGCGTGATGCGCAGCGGCGACTTCAGGTCGTCGGACATAATCGAAAGGCTCCCATCGCGGATCGGCTCGGACGCTCCGGGGGAAGCGTGGCGGCGACCATCATTCGCGTTACGGCACCAATAACCCATTACGAGGCATGTGAAAACGCCCGAAGCGGAAAATCCGCCCCGGGCGTCTCTTTTCGGGTTCGTCCTGCCGGATCCGGCGCTAGTCGCGCGCCGCACCCATGAAGCGCAGCAGGAACAGGAACATGTTGATGAAGTCGAGGTAGAGGCTCAGTGCGCCCAGGATGATCGACTTGCCTTCCCAGCTGGTGCCACGCAGGCGCTCGTAGTCGCTCTTGAGGCGCTGCGTGTCGTACGCGGTGAGCCCCGCGAAGATCAGCACGCCGAGGATGCTGACGGCCAGTTCAAGCGCAGCCGACTGCAGAAAGATGTTGATCACCATCGCGATCAGGATGCCGATCACGCCCATGATCAGGAAGCTGCCCCAGCCGCTCAGATCCTTCTTGGTGGTGTAGCCATAGAGGCTCAGTCCCGCGAAGGCACCTGCGGTCGCGAAGAACGTCGCCGCGATCGAACCGCCGGTATAAACGAGGAAAATCGTCGAGAGCGACAGCCCCATCAGGAAGGCGAAGCCCCAGAACAGCATCTGCAAGGTCGTCTTGCTGAACTTCTGAGCACCGAAGCTCATCGCGAACACGATCGCCAGCGGCGACAGCGCGACGATCCACATCAGCGGACCGCTTGCGAACGTCACAGCCAAACCGCTCTGCGCGGTCAGCAACGCGACGATGCCGGTCAGCAGTACGCCCGAGCACATGTAGTTGTAGATCGAGAGCATGTACTTGCGCAGCCCTGCGTCGAAGGTCGTGCGCGAGGCGACATCGCCCCCGGCGCGCGGCACAGAGCCGAAACCCTGCCGTGTGCGGTCGTCCCAGTTAGCCATTTTCAAGCCACTCCATTTGCCGGCTGCGATATGCGCCGGTTCACCGGTGAATATCGCGACAAACCGGCGGAAATTCAAGGTCAGCGCGTCGATTTTAGGCTTAACGCCTGTTCAGGTTGGATCACGCATTTCTGCGGTTTTCGCTCAGGCTTCGCCCGCCGCGTCGATCATCGCGGCTTCCAGCGCGTCTTCGGGCGATTTGTTGCCCCACAGCGCGAACTGGAACGCCGGGTAGAAGCGGTCGCATTCATCGACCGCGTTTTCGATCAGCGCCTGTGCCTGGCTGATCGACAGCATGCCGTCGTCCGCCAGCAGCGCGCCGTGGCGATAGACCAGCACGCGGCCCTGGCTCCAGATATCGAAATGACCAAGCCAGACCTGTTCGTTGACCAGGCTGAGCAGTTCGTAGGCGGGCATCAGCTGTTCCTTGCTGACCCGGATATCGGGCAGGCAGATCAGCTGCAGCACGCCGTCCTGAGGCCGCAGCACCGCGCGCAGCTGATACTTCACCCAGGCACCCTGAATTTCGCCGCCCAGCTCTTCCTGCGCATAGGTGTCGAGCGGCCAGCCCCGCGCGTCGAACAGCGCGGCGAGCACATCCATCGGCGCGCCATATTCGCTGCCGATATTGTCGTTCAAAGCGGTTTCCATTGGCGATCCCTATACCCGTCTGTCTTTCTGACCACCTCTTGGGCGAAGCACGGGGGCGCACGCAAACCTGCCGGGCAAGCCAGCGGTGCAAAAGCATTAACCCTGTTCACGCCTTGTGGGAAAAGCACTTTTCCGGGGATGAACCGCCGGGCGGATCAGCCCAGCGGCTCGACCGCAGCGCCTTCGGGACTGGTCCAGATGAAGGAATCGATATCGTCGGCGGACAGCGCGTTGAGCGCCTTGCGCGCATCGGCCTGGCTCTCGAACGGCCCGGCCAGCAGCCGATTGGTCTGGCCCCACGGCGTTGTGAAGGGCGCCGCGCCCTTCAGCGCATCGATCTTGCGATATTTCAGCCGCCAGTCGTTGCGCAGCAGCGCGAGATCCTGGCCGATCCCCAGCTGAAGCCAGATCCGGCGCGGTGCGGGCGGTGGTGGCGGCGGCTCCTTCTTCTCCCGCTTGGGCGTGATCGCGCTGATATCGACCACATCGCCGCCGACCACGTCGACATTGGTCGGCTCGGCAAACTCGGCAAAGGCGTCCGCCAGATCGACCGGCCCCGTCACCGGGGGGCTGGCGGGCGGGCGGCTCTGGGCCGCGGCGAAGACAGGCGCTGCCTGCCGCGATTCGGGCTGGCCCATTTCGGGCCTGATCAGTCCCGGGGCGGCCTGCGCCGACGCAGTAGCGGTTTCGGCCACGCGAACTGCGGCGCCCGGTGCCTGTTGCTGCACGGCGGGAGCCAGCTCGCCCGCCTGCTGCGCAGCGACCTGCGGTTCCGGCGTGGGCTGGGCCTCTGGTTCGGGCTGCCGCACAGGCGGCGGCGGGAGCTGGATCGCCACGCGTGTGCGCGAAGGACGCATGAAGGTGCGCGAGAGCGGATCGCGCAGGTCGCGCACGGTCGGCGTGCTGCTGGCAACGCTTGCCCCCTGCCCGGCGCTGATCGGTGTGGGAGCAGCTGCGTCAGGTGTTGCCGCGCTGGCCGCGCCCGCCGCGCTCGCAATGCGCGGATCGTCACGCCCGATCCGGGTGGCCGAAGGATAGAGGCCGAGATTGGCGGCCGCCGCCTGCTGCGACTTCGTCAGGCGCGGCATGAATCGCAGGTAGGGCTCCATCCGCCCCGCCAGATCGCGCGGCATCACGGCGCGGGCGATCTCAAGCGCCTCGTCCGCCTGACCGAGCACGGCGAGGCCGAAGGCGCGCGTGCGGTACGCATTGTAGTCGCGCTCTTCCAGCAAGGGGCGCAGCTCGTCCTCGAACGCGTCGCGATTGCCCGCGATCGCGTAGCTGAGCGCCAGACGCTGACGCACCGCCGGGTCGTTCTTGCCTTGCAGCGCCCGCCGATAGGCAGTCTGCGCGGCGTCGTTCTGGCCGACCAGATCATAGGCGAGCCCCCGGTCCGCCCACAGCGCGCCGGTGCCGATCCCCGCCCGATCGGCCTGTTCGAACAGGCTCAGCGCCTCGACCGGGCGGCCCGAGCGTACATAGGCGGCACCCATCCCCTCCGCGATCCGGGGATTGTCGGGCGACAATTCCTTGGCGCGCCCGAAAAACCCGATCGCTGCATCAATATCGTCGAGCGAAAGCGAAGCGAGCCCGGCGGAGACAAGCGCATCGACATCGCGCCGATCCGCAGCAAGCCGCAGCAAGGCGGCGTTGAGATCGTCGGAAGCGGCCGGTGGCAGCGGCTGGACCACCGCCCGCGACACCGTATCGGCAGATTGCGCCAGGGCCGGCGCACCGCCTGCCACCAGCACGAGAGACAGCGCCGTCGGCATGGCGCGCAGAAGCTTGCAACCCGTCATGCTGCGGGTTCTAATCATGCCGCTGCGCGCTGAACAGCCCCTTGCGCCGGGAACGGCGCGGTTCGTCGCCGTTACTGGTTGTTCTGTCGCCCGAGAAACCGCGGGATATTGAGCGAGGAGCCATCATCGTCCTCGTCGTCTTCCTCTTCGGGTGCTCCGCCGCGGGACAGCTTGGCCATCCGTTCGAACAGCGTGCCGCCGCCACCGCCTTGCGGCAGCGGGGGCGCAGGCTTGCGCTGCGGATCGCCCTCGCCCGAGACGAGCCCGCGACGGCGACCGCGCGACGGCGCGGGCTCCGGCTCGGGTGCTTCCTCGCCAGCGTCTTCGCCGAGCACCAGCTCGTCGGAATCATCGCCGGACCGAGGGGCCGCTTCCTGCGCCGCGCCCAGATCGAGCGTATCGTCGTCGTCCGACGCGCTGCCCCAATCGTCCGCCGGGTTACCGTCGAAAGGCTTACGCTCGCCAGAGGGGCGGGCGAAGGGCGCGTCGGCGGAAGGTTCGGGTGCGGCTGCGGGCGCGTCGTCTTCATCTTCGTTGCGCAGACCGGCAAGCGGATCGACGATGCCGTCGACATCCTCGGCCCCGTCTTCGTGATAGTCTTCGCTGTAGTCGCTGCTCATGCGCGCACCGCCGGAGGACGGTTCACCGAACGACTGCGGCATTGCCGGGCTGGTGCCCTGCGGCTCGGCCCCGCGCTCGTCCGATTCGCCACGCTCGGCAAAATCGAGCGCCGGACGCTTGGCCGGGCGCGGTTCGGGAGCAGAGGCCATCGCGCTGCGCGGCGATGCAGAGTGGCTGCTCACGCCGTCGTCTATCCCGGTCGCGACGACCGAGACGCGGATCTTGCCTTCGAGATTGGGATTGAACGCCGAACCCCAGATGATGTTCGCGTCTTCGTCCACCAGATCGCGGATGTGGTTCGCCGCCTCGTCGACTTCGAGCAGCTTCATGTCTTCGCCGCCGATGATCGAGATGATCACACCCTTGGCACCCGCCATCGACACGCCGTCGAGAAGCGGGTTGGCGATCGCCTGTTCGGCAGCCTCGCGGGCGCGATTGTCGCCCTCGGCCTCGCCGGTGCCCATCATCGCCTTGCCCATCTCTTCCATCACCGATTTGACGTCGGCGAAGTCGAGATTGATCAGACCCGGCATCACCATCAGGTCGGTGATCGAGCGCACGCCCTGCTGCAGGACCTCGTCCGCCATGCGGAACGCTTCCTTGAAGGTCGTTTCCGGCTTGGCGATCAGGAACAGGTTCTGGTTGGGGATGACGATCAGCGTATCGACATGGCGCTGAAGCTCTTCGATCCCCGCCTCGGCGGCCCGCATCCGGCGCGTGCCTTCGAACAGGAACGGCTTGGTCACCACGCCGACGGTCAGCACGTTCTTGCGCCGCGCGGCTTCCGCGATCACCGGCGCAGCGCCGGTGCCCGTGCCGCCACCCATCCCGGCGGCGATGAAGCACATGTTCACGCCTTCGAGCGCTTCCTCGATCTGGTCGACCGTCTCTTCGGCCGCCGCCTTGCCCAGTTCGGGCCGCGCGCCCGCGCCCAGGCCGCCGGTACTTTCCGGACCGAGCTGGATGCGGTGCTCTGCCGGGGAGGTGCTGAGCGACTGCGCATCGGTGTTGGCAACGATGAAGTCGACACCCTCGATGTCGGCCTCCATCATGTTGGCGATGGCGTTACCGCCGGCACCGCCGACGCCGATAACCGTGATCCGGGGGCGCAGATCGTCGGAAGGGTCGGGGCCGATATTGATGCTCATAAGGTCTTCACTCCGTGAAACCGGCGGCTCTCTTGCCGATTTCTCAATATATTCGTGTGGCAGAAAGCGCCGCGAACCTTAATGGTTATCCACGGTCTTTTCCACATTACTCGCGCATTTGGGCCTCTATGGCCGGGCGATCAGAAATAGTCGCGCCCGGCGCGCCAGACCCGGTTGACCAAGCCCAGCCCGCGCGCGCGCGTCTGCGACTGGTACTTGGCCTTAACGGTGCGGATGTCCACCGGGTCCCGCGCAGCGTAAATGCACAGCCCCACTAGCGTGGAAAACCCGGGCGAGGAATGGGCCGGCGGCAGGCCGCGCAGCGTCTGCGGCTTGCCGATGCGCACCGGGCGGCCCAGCGCGTTCTGCACGAACTCCGCACTGCCTGGCAGTTCCGCCCCGCCCCCGGTAAGCACGGCGGGCCCGCCGCGAGCCCCCGCGAAATCCATCGCCTTCAACGCCTTGCCCGCCTCGTCGGTGATCCGGCCGAGCTGTTCGGTCACGACCGCCACCAGATCGGCGCGGTTGATCGAACCGGCGCGCGGATCGTCGGGATCGACCGGCACCTGCTCGCGATGATCGCTGGGGCTGGCAAGCGCCGAGCCCGACACGCACTTGAGCCGCTGCGCATGCTGGCGGCGAATGCCGAACCGGCTCGCAATCGCATCGGTAATGTCGCCCGAGCCGAGCGGGATCGCCCGCATCGCCTGGACCATGCCGTTGCGCAGCACCGCGACATTGGTCACGTCGCTGCCGATCTCGATCAAGGCGGTGCCCAGCTCGCGTTCCTCGGGCGTGAGCGCAGCGTGCGCCGAAGCGATCGGTGCGGCAACGACGCCTTCGACCGTCAGATGCGCGCTCTGCACCGCAGTGATGATGTTGCGGATCGGGGCCCCGTCGGCGAGCAGGATGTGCACGTCCACCCCAAGCTGTTCGGCATAGAGGCCAACCGGGTTGGCGACGCCATGCGGGCCATCGACAGAGTAATGCGCGGGCTGCGCGTGCAGCACCATGCGCCCGTCGGGCTCCAGCGTGTCGCGCGCGGTGACCAGCAGGTGATCGACGTCCTCTTCCTCGATCCGGCGGCCGTTGATCGGGATCTCGACCCGCGAAACGCGACTGCCCAGCCCTGCGCCCGCGCAGCCGACCCACACGCTCTCGATCGCGGTGCCGGCATCTTTCTCGGCTCGTTCGACCGCCTCGCGGATCGCGTGGGTCGCGGCCTGGCTATCGGTGACGTAGCCGCGCCGCACGCCCGCGCTGGCCCGGTGGGAGGAGCCGAGCACGATCATCTCGCCGCCCTCGGTCAGGCCCATGATCATTGCGGAGACGCGGAACGACCCAAGGTTCACCGCGCCGAAGACGCGCGCAATACGTGCTGCAGCCATTATTCCGCACTCCCCTTGTTGGCGAACCGGTCCGCACGTCCGGGCTCCCGCAAGACGTAGCGATCGGGCACGCGCAGATCGATCACGGTCGCCTTGCCCCCGAGCAGGCGATAGAGTCCGTCCATCCGGGCGAAATCGATGAAGGCCTCCGCCGCCTCGTCCTCACCCTGCGGCAGGGCGAGGATCTGGCCGGTCTTGAACACGATGTTCCAGCGCCGCTCACCAATGCGGTGCGCGCTGGCGATCTGCGGCTGGAGCGCAGGCGCGGCGGCGAGCACGTGATCGAGCGACTCAATCTGCTGTGCAGCACCCGCGCCGGAAATGCGCAGCATCCCTTGCGCGTCCTTCTCCGAAATCGGATCGAGCTCGATCCCGTTGCGGTCGATCAGCACCAGCCGGTCGGGCTTGACCAGCACCGCGTGGGGCGTGCGCTCCTGAATGTCGATCACCAGCTTGTCCGGCAGCTGGCGCGAGACGCGCGCCTCGGCAACCCACGGCATGCGCCGCAAGTCATCGCGGATCGCCGCCAGGTTGAGCAGCGGCATCGGCGTACCGCGATGCTCCATCACCTCTTCGTAAACCTTGAGGCGGTTCATCCGCTCGACCCCGGTAAGGTCGATATTGCGCATCTGGAAACCCGCCGCGCCCGCGCTGGTGGCGAGCTGCTGGTGCAGCAATGCGGGCACGCCCGCCGCGCTCGCGACCATCCACGCCAGCGCCGCCGCGCCCGCGAGGATCAGCGCGAGGAAGCCGCCCTGCAATTGCCGCTGGCTGATCGGCAGCGCGTTGAGCGCGGTGTTGACCGCGCCCTTGCTCTGCCGCGTTGCCGCCCGGGCCTTCGACGCACGCGAACGCGAAGTGGCCGCGCGGCGAACGCCGGTTGCCTTACGCTTGACCTTGCGCGCCATCATGTCCTCCCCTGTCTGCGAGCGCATCGGCGATAATCGTCTCGACCAGATCCTCGTAGCTCATTCCGCAGTATTTCGCCTGCTCGGGCACCAGGCTGAGCGGGGTCATGCCCGGCTGGGTATTGGTTTCCAGCACGAACAGCCCGTCCAGCCCCTGCTGGTCGTCCCAGCGGAAATCGGTGCGGCTGGTGCCCTTGCAGCCCAGGATGCGGTGCGCCTCGATCGCGTAGCGCAGGCACGCCTCGGCAATATCCTCGGGGATTTCGGCGGGGCAGACGTGGCGCGTGCGCCCGTCGGTGTACTTGTTCTCGAAATCGTAGAAGCCGCTCTCGACGATCAGCTCGGTAACGCCCAGCGCCTTGCCGCCGACCACCGCCGTGGTCAGCTCGCGCCCGCGAATATAGGGTTCGGCGAGCAGTTCGGGGAATTCCTGCCACGGGCCCTTCGCATCGCGCGCGATCGGGTTGCCGTAATTGCTCTCGTCGGTGACGATCGCCACCCCGACTGAAGAGCCTTCGTTGACCGGCTTGAGCACATAGGGCCGCGGCAGCGGGTCGCCTTCGTACAAGTCGTCGGTCCTGACGATCCGCCCGCCGGGCATGGGAATGCCGCGCGGAACCAGCGCCTGCTTGGTCAGCTGCTTGTCGATCGCGATCACCGAGGTGGCGAGGCCGCTGTGGGTATAGGGCACGCCCATCAGGTCGAGCATGCCCTGCACCGTGCCATCCTCGCCGGGCACGCCGTGGAGCGCGTTGAACACGATATCCGGCTTCGCCTCGGCAATCCGCGCGGCGACCTGCCGGTCCATATCGATCCGCGTGACGGTGTGTCCGCGCGCTTCGAGCGCCTTGGCCACGCCCTCCCCGCTCATCAGCGAGACGGGCCGCTCATTGGCCCAGCCGCCCATCAGGACCGCGACGTGGAGCTTGTTGGAGAGGATCATTGGACTGTCCAACCTTCATAAAGAGCGGGCTGCGCATCGATCACTTCTTGTGAAACGCCCCTGTCCCAAGGGTACAAGCCATTCACGGCGCCCGGCCACACGATCTGATAAAACTGATCGACATCTTTTCCGCGCTGCGAACGATGATACCAAAGAGCCCAGCCAAGGTACTCTTCGATCGCCGCGCGGTCGTTGCAGAATTTGAGAATGCACTCTTGCCCGTCGATAAGATTCTCGACTTTCAGGCTATCTGCCATCTGGAGGCCTGCTGCGCACTGGCGATACAGTTCGTCTATCATCGATTGCATCAGGTCCAGCTTGAGCCCGTACACCAGTACCTCAGGTTGCCCCACACCAACGGGAAAACCGACTGAATAAGCGAAGTTCGGCTGATCCCCGTCAGCGTCGAAGACCTTGAGGATATGGCAGCCGTGTTCGGCAATATCATCAATGCACTTCTGTTCACCCGGATCGAGGACTTGCTGGTTCACGGCCGCCCTACCCGCTGGATTTCCCATTCGAGCTCGACACCCGAGTTTGCGCGCACCTTCGCGCGGACATCTTCGCCCAGCTGCTCGATGTCCGCGCTGGTCGCGGTGCCGGTGTTGATGAGGAAGTTGGTGTGTTTCTCGGAGACTTGCGCGCCGCCGCGCATCATTCCGCGACAGCCTGCCGCGTCGACTAGCTGCCATGCCTTCTCGCCCGGAGGGTTTTTGAAGGTGGAGCCGCCGGTCTTGGTCCGCACGGGCTGGCTTTCCTCGCGCGCCTGCGCGATCCGCTCCATCTCCGCACCGATCGCTTCGGGATCGCCCGCCTCGCCCTTCAGCCGCGCTGCGACCACCACCGCGCCCTCGGGCAATTCGGAGTGGCGGTAGGTGTAGCCAAGCTCTGCGACCGGCAGCGTCTTGAGCGATCCATCGCGCAGCACCACGTCGCAATCGACCAGCACATCGGCGGTTTCGCGCCCGTAGGCACCGCCATTCATGCGGACGAAGCCGCCCAGCGTGCCGGGAATACCACGCAGGAATTCGAGCCCGGCAATGCCATTGTCACGCGCGGTGGACGCGATCAGCACGCCATGCGCGCCCGCGCCGCAATGGAGCGTGTGATCGCCTGCAGTCTCTATCTTTGCAAAGGATTTGCCGAGGCGAATGGTCACCCCTGGCACCCCGCCGTCGCGCACGATCAGGTTCGATCCCAGCCCCAGCGGCAAGAGGGGCACAGAGGGGTCTAGGTCGCGCACAAACGCACACAGGTCGTCCACATCGGCCGGTTCGAACAGCCAATCGGCCGCACCGCCCGCCTTGAACCAGACCAGCTTGGCAAGCGGAGCATGCTGCGTCAGCTTTCCGCGCACATCGGGCAGCTTTTCGGCTGGAAGGCTGAGCGTCTCGCTCATGCGTTCACCTGCTCGCGCGCGGCCTGCAATTCGTCGGGCAGCTTGGCGGCCCACTTGGTGATGTCGCCCGCGCCAAGGCACAGCACCAGATCGCCGGCTTCGAGCTGCGGGGCGAGCGTGTGCACCAGGTCGTCGCGGTCGGCGATGGTCTGCGCGTGGCGATGGCCGAGCGACTTGATCCCGTCGACCAGCGCGCCGGCGTCGACCCCGTCGACCGGGTCTTCGCCCGCAGCATAGACCGGCGCGACATAGACCTGATCGGCCTCGTTGAAGCAGGCCTGGAAGTCGCCCATCAGCTCGCCGAGGCGCGAGAAGCGGTGCGGCTGCATCACCGCGATCACCCGTGCCGGGGTCTCCATCGCGTCCACGCTTTCGCGCGCAGCGGACAGGACCGCGCGGATTTCCACCGGGTGGTGGGCGTAATCGTCGATCACGGTCGCGCTGCCGCCTTCGACCGAAACCGTGCCGACGCGGGTGAAGCGCCGCCGCACGCCGCCGAAGCGGGCGAAACCTTCGCGGATCACCTCGTCCGAGCAGTTCATTTCGAGGCTGACCGCAATCGCGGCGAGCGCGTTCTGAACGTTGTGGCGGCCCGGCATCGGCAGGAACACGTTCTCGATCCGGCGATCTTCCTGCCCGCGCTGGCGGACCATCACGTCGAACCGGTTACCGCCCGCCTCGGGCTTCACATTGACCGCGCAGATATCCGCCTGGAGCGAGAAGCCGTAGGTGATCACCCGGCGATCGCGCACCTTGGCGATCACTGCCTGCACTTCGGGGTGGTCGACACACAGGATCGCCGCGCCGTAGAACGGCACGTTGTGGATGAACTCCACGAAGGCGCGCTTCACACCGTCGAAATCGCCGTAGTGGTCGAGATGTTCGGGGTCGATATTGGTGACCACCGCGATGGTCCCGTCGAGCCGCAGGAAGCTGCCGTCGCTCTCGTCCGCCTCCACCACCATCCAGTCGGAATCGCCCAGTCGTGCGTTCGAGCCGAACTGTTCGATCACCCCACCATTGATCACCGTCGGGTCGATCTCGCCGCAGTCGAGCAGCCCCGCGATCATGCTGGTGGTGGTCGTCTTACCGTGCGTGCCTGCAATCGCGATGGTCGACTTCAGCCGCATCAGCTCGGCGAGCATTTCCGCACGGCGGACCACGGGGATGCGGTTTTCCAGCGCCGCCTCGACTTCCGGATTGGTCCGCTTGACTGCGGTGGAGGTGACCACCACCGCCACGCCATCGACATTCTCGCGCGCGTGGCCGATCGCGACCTCGATCCCGCGCTTCCTCAGCCGTTCGACCGTTGGCCCCTCGGCAATGTCGGAGCCCTGCACCTGATAGCCCAGATTGTGCATCACCTCGGCTATGCCGGACATGCCGATCCCGCCGATACCGACGAAGTGGATCATCCCGATATCGGTTGCGACACCCTTCACGAAGCCGGCTCCTCTGCGGCATCGCGCGCTGCGCCCTGCCCCACGGGCAGGCCCTGCGACGCGCCGCGTGCATTGTTCTGACCCACCCGGATCACATCCATCAATTCGGCACCGCCGAAGCTTTCGACCAGATCGGCCAGCTCCCTGACAGCATCGGGCCGTCCGCAATTCCACGCCTTGTGCGCCGCGTTGGAGAGCGTGCCGGCGCGCTGGCTGAGCACCTGGATCTGGCGTGCCAGCTCCTTGGGCGTGAACGCGCTCTGGCGGATCATCCGCGCGCCGCCCGCTTCCACGATCTCGCGCGTGTTGGCCGCCTGATGATCGTCGGTCGCGATCGGCAGGGGCACGAGGATTGCAGGGCGGCCCACTGCGGTCAGTTCGGCAATGGTCGACGCGCCCGCGCGCCCGATGAACAGGTGCGCATCGGCGAGCCGGTCGGCCATGTTCTCGAAATAGGTCGCGAGTTCGGCAGGGATGTCATGATTGCGATAGCGTTCGCGCACCGCGCCGACATCTTCCGGGCGGCACTGCTGGGTCACCTGCAAGCGCTGGCGCAGCGCAGGCGGCAGCATTGCGAGGCCGTCGGGCACCACCTGCGCCAGCACGCTGGCACCCTGGCTGCCGCCGGTCACCAGCACTTTGAGCAGGCTGTCTTCGCTGAAGGTCGGGAACGGCTCGTCACGCAGCGCGAGCACTTCGGGCCGCACCGGGTTGCCGACCAGATGGACCTTGCGCGACCAGCTGGACTTCATCCGCTGCACCTGCGGGTAAGAGGTCGCGATCGCGTTCACCCGCGGGGCGAGCAGGCGATTGACCCGGCCCAGCACCGCGTTCTGTTCGTGGATCACGCTGGGGATCTTCGCACTGCGCGCCGCGAGCAGCGCGGGCAGCGAGGGATAGCCGCCGAAGCCGACCACCGCGCTCGGTTCGAAACTGTCGAACAGCTGCCGGGCCATGCTGCGGCCTTCCATCACCTTGCTCACACCCTTGATCCAGCGGATCGGGTTCTTGCCGAACCGGCCGACCGGCATGATGTGCGCGGGCATGAAATCGGGCTTGCCGGGGATATTCGCCCCGCGCTCGTCCGTGATCAGCGCCACGTGATGGCCGCGCTGGTGCAGTTCCTGTGCCAGCGCGAAGGCGGGCAGCATGTGCCCGCCGGTGCCGCCTGCGGCGAGCACGTAATGTCGATTGGCCCCGCTCATCTGTCTTTTTCCTTGTCGAAGAGCATGTTGCGAAGGCCTGCGGTTTCTCGTGTGAGGAAGGGGTTGCGCCGTGTCAGCGCGAGCAGCAGGCCGAAGCCGCAGCATATCGCGATCGTCGACGACCCGCCATAGCTGACCAGCGGCAGCGTCATTCCCTTGGACGGGAACAGCGAGAGGTTGACGAGGATGTTGATGAACGCCTGCCCGCCCAGCTGCGCGATCAGACCCGATGCGGCGAGCAGCGCGAAGAAGTTCTCCTCGCTCGCGGCGCGCATCAGCACCCGCAGCACGATGGCGCAGAACAGCAGCACGATGCCTGCACAGGCGATCAGGCCGAACTCTTCGCCCACGACCGAGAAGATGTAGTCGGTCTGCGCCTCGGGTAGGCGGAACTTGGCGCGCCCGACCCAGAAGCCCACCCCGTCCCAGCCACCTGCCAGCAGGGTACGCTGGGCAAGGTCGACCTGATCGTAATCGGTCCCGCCGGAGAAGAAGGAATCGATCCGGTTCCGCGCATTGCCGTAGAACATGTAGGCGGTCGCCAGCAGGCCGATCCCGGCGGCGATCAGCCCGGCAATCTGGCGCGCGGACACGCCGCCCAGCAGCACCAGCACGAACCACACGCCGGTAAACAGGATCGCATCGCCCAGGTTGGGCTGCGCCATCAGCAGGCCGACCACCAGCGCCAGCGCGCCGGTCACCAGACCGAACACCGGCATGTTGGGGTCTTTGAGCTTCCAGCTCATGATCCACGCCAGCGTGATCGCGAAGCCGGGCTTGAGGAATTCGGACGGCTGGAAGGAAAAGCCAAGGTTCAGCCAGCGCCGCGCGCCGTTCACCTCGGTCCCGATCAGCGGCACCAGTATCAGTGCGGCGACCATCCCCAGCGACAGCAGGATGGCGAAGCGGCGGGCGCTTTCGCGGCTGAGCATCGACAGGCCGAGCATCGCGGCAATCCCCACCGCGAGCCAGCGCAGGTGCAGCCACAGGAAGTGCAGCGGATCGAGCGTGACGGTGTCGCTCGACAGGCGATCCGCGCCCGCGGGCGAGGCGGCGGCGATCGCTGCACAGCCGACCGCCATGAGCAACACGATCAGGCCGAGCAGGACATGATCCAGCTCGCGCCACCAGATCTTCAGCCGCGCGCGCTGGGTCAGGCGCGGACCGCTGCGCACGGGCAGATCGCTGGCAATTGCGGTTGCAGGCGCAATGTTCATGGCGTGGCCTCGCTATCGGCAAGCGCGTGGACGAGCGCGCGGAAGCGGTCGCCGCGATCCTCGAAATCGCGGAACTGGTCGAAGCTGGCGCAGGCGGGACTCAGCAGCACGGTCTCGCCGGGCTTCGCGGCAAGCGCGGCGGTGTGAACCGCGATGTCGAGCGTGCCGCAGCGGCTGACCGGGCAATGCGGCGCGAGAGCGTCGGCAAAGGCGTCGCCCGCCTCGCCGATGGTGTAGGCGGCGGTAACATGGCCGATGTGCTGTTCGGTTTCGCCCAGCCCCGGCTCCTTGGCCTGCCCGCCGACAATCCAGTGGATTTTTTCGAATGCGGCGAGCGCGGGTGCGGCGGCGGCGGTGTTGGTCGCCTTGCTGTCGTTGACGTAGAGCACGCCCGCACGCTCACCGACGCGCTCCATACGGTGCGGCAGGCCGGGAAAGGTGCGGAGGCCGCGATTGATGTCAGTCCAGTCCAATCCGAGACTGCGGCAAGTCTGGATCGCGGCAGCCGCATTCTGAGCATTGTGAGGACCCTGTAGCGTTGGCCAATGCAGCTGCAGGCTCAGGTGGCTCGGGTCTTGGTTGGCGAGCCACTTCGAGCCTACGTCGAAGACGCAATCCGTTCGTGATGCGATCGTAGCCGCCATTGGATCGTCGACAACAATCACTCGACCCCAATCTTCGCGGATGGTGTTCATCTCGAACAGCCGCGCCTTTGCCGCAGCATAAGCCTCAAAGCTCTCGTATCGATCAAGGTGATCGGGCGTCACGTTCAGCAGCACCGCGACATCGCAATCGAGGCTGTAGGTCAGATCGATCTGGTAGCTCGACAGCTCCAGCACATAGACGCCGCCCTCGGGCAAAGGCTCCTGGCCGAGGATCGGCAGGCCGATATTGCCGCCCATCGTGGTCGGCACGCCCGCGGTCTTCAGGATGTGGTGCGTCAGCGCAGTGGTGGTGCTCTTGCCGTTGGTGCCGGTAATGCCGACGACCTTGTGCGGCGGCAGGTGCTCGCGGGCCTGCGCGAACAGCTCGATATCCCCGATCACTGGCACGCCGAACTTGTCCGCATGCGGCTTGATCGGATGGGTGTTGAGCGGAACGCCGGGCGTCACCAGCACCGCCTCGAACCCGGTCAGGTCGGTCTCGACCGGGTCGGCCAGCGTCACCCGGCCGGCAAAGGCCTCGCGCGCGTCCTCGCGGCTGTCCCACGCGGTCACCTCGGCGCCCGCCGCCAGCAGCGCCTCGACCGTCGCCCGGCCCGTGCGTGCCAGGCCGAGAACCGCGTATTTGCGGCCCTTCCAGGCGGGCGAGAGGATCACCGCAGCTTCAGCGTGCTGAGCCCGATCAGTGCGAGCACGATGGCGATGATCCAGAAGCGGATCACGACCTTCGTCTCGCTCCACCCGAGCTGTTCGAAGTGGTGGTGGACCGGCGCCATGCGGAAGATGCGCTTGCCCGTGCGCTTGAACCAGAAGACCTGGATGATGACGCTGAGCGCCTCGAACACGAACAGCCCGCCGACGATGGCGAGCACGATTTCGTGGTGGCTGGCGACCGCGATCGCGCCCAGCGCTCCACCCAGCGCCAGCGATCCGGTGTCGCCCATGAAGACATTGGCCGGCGGCGCGTTGAACCACAGGAAGGCGAGCCCTGCGCCCATGATGCAGGCACAGAAGATCGCCAGCTCACCCGCGCCCTCGACGTAGGGAATGCCCAGATAGCTGGAAAAGTCCGCGCGCCCGGCGAGGTAGGCGATCAGCGCGAAGGTGCCCGCAGCGATGATCACCGGCATGATCGCGAGGCCATCGAGCCCGTCGGTCAGGTTCACCGCATTGCCCGCGCCCACGATCACGATCGCGGCGAAGATGTAGTAGAACGGCCCCAGCGGGATCGCTTGGTCGGACACGAAAGGCACGTAGAGCCAGGTGTTGATCTGGCTGACGATGATATAGGCCGCGATGCCTGCGACGATGAACTCCATCAGCAGGCGGACCTTGCCCGAGACGCCCTTGTGGCTGTTCTTGGTGACCTTGTCGTAATCATCCATGAAGCCGATCGCGCCGAACCCGATGGTCACCGCGAGACAGGCCCAGACGAAGGGGCTCGACAGGTCCATCCACAGCAGCAGGCTGAGCACCAGCGCGATCAGGATCATCAGCCCGCCCATCGTCGGCGTGCCGACCTTGGCGAGGTGGGTCTTGGGCCCATCCTCGCGGATCGGCTGGCCCTTGCCCTGGCGCACGCGCAGCACCGCGATCAGCCTGGGGCCGATCAGCAGGCCGATAAACAGAGCGGTGAGGATCGCCGCACCGGCACGAAACGTCTGGTAGCGGAAGAGGTTGAACAACCCTTCGAATCCGAACCATTCCGCGATCAAATAGAACATTGTCGGCCGTCCCCGGTCCCTTGCTTAGCTTCGGCTGACGAAGTGATCGACCAGACGGCCCAGACCGACGGCATTGGATCCCTTGACGAGGATCGCGTCTCCGGCGTTGAGCCCGAATTCTTCCAGCGCGGCGATCGCTTCGGCAGGCCCTGCGCAATGGGCGAAGGCCGGCGGGTTGCCAAGGCCATTCGCATGCGCCGTCCCCATCTTGCGCACCAGCGGCTCCATCGCATCACCGACCAGCACCGCGTAATCGACCTGGCCTTCCTCGATCGGTTCGAGCAGCGCCTCGTGGAAGCGTGTACTGAATTCGCCCAGCTCGCCCATCGCGCCCAGAACTGCGACGCGGCGGCTGGCGGGGGTCTGGCCCAGCTGGGTCAGCGTTGCGCGCATGGAGGCGGGGTTGGCGTTGTAGCTTTCGTCGATCAGCAGCGCACGGCCGCCCGCCGCCGTGATGGCATGGCGCGCACCGCGACCCTTCAGGCCGCCCATCTCACCCAGCGCGATACCCGCCGCGCCCAGATCGCCGCCGACCGCATAGATGCACGCCATCACCGCCAGCGAATTGGCGATCCAGTGTTCGCCCGGCTCGGCGACCGAATAGCACAGCCGTGTGTCGTCGATCTGCGCGGTGACCAGCGAGGCTCCGCCATTGGCCGCAGGGATCGCGTCGAGCAGGCGGACACGCGCGTGATCGGCACGCCCGAAGGAGAAGACTTCCGCCCCCGCCGCTTCGGCATGGGCCTTCAGCCGCTCGAACTGGTCGCTGTCGGCGGGGATGATCGCCGCGCCGCCGGGCTTGAGGCCGGTGAAGATCTGCGCCTTCTCGTCGGCAATCGCCTCGAGCGAGCCGAGGTTCTCGATATGCGCGGGCGCGATGGTGGTGATGACCGCGACATCGGGCCGCACATGGTCGGCCAGCGGCGCGATCTCGCCTGCGTGGTTCATCCCCATCTCGAACACGCCGTAGCGGGCGCGCGGGCTCATCCGCGCAACGCTCAGCGGCACGCCGACGTGGTTGTTGTAGCTGCGCACGGAGCGGTGCGCCTGCCCGCGGCTTGCACGGTCGAGGGCGGAGAAGATCGCTTCCTTGACCCCGGTCTTGCCGACCGATCCGGTCACCGCAATGCGCGTCGCCTCGCCGCGCGTGCGCGCCGCAGCGGCCAGCGCGTGGAGCGCAGCGGTGGTGTCTTCCACCAGCACATGCGGCCAGTCGATCGGGCGGTCGACGATCGCGGCGGCGGCGCCGGCGGCAAACGCCTTGTCGATGAAGCGGTGTCCGTCCATCGCCTCGCCCTTCAGCGCGACGAACAGATCGCCCGGGCGCACATCGCGGCTGTCCATCTCGACGCCGGCACACTGGAAATCGCCAGAAGCAACCCCGCCGGTCGCCTCGGCGATCTCGTCGGCGCTCCACAGGGCGAGCCGCAGGCTGTCGCGGGCGACTTTGGGCCACGCCCGCATGCGCGGATGGGCGAGTGCTGCGACGCTCATCGTCCCGTCTCCTGCGATCCGGCATTGATCCGCGATGCTTCCTCGCGCGCGACCTGTACGTCGTTGAACGGCAATACCCGCATGGTGTCTCCCGACCCGATGATCTGGCCTTCTTCGTGGCCCTTGCCCGCGATCAGAACGATATCGTCCCGACCGATGATTTCGATGGCTTGCGCAATCGCCTCGCGCCGCCCGGCGACTTCGCGCGTATTCTCGCCCGCGCCCTGCATGACTGCGCGGCGGATATCCGCCGGGTCTTCCCCGCGCGGATTGTCGTCGGTCACGATGACCACGTCCGCGAGGCGCGAGGCGACTTCGCCCATCGGCCCGCGCTTGCCCGTATCGCGATCCCCGCCCGCACCGAACACCACGATCAGGCGACCGTTCACATGCGGGCGCAGCGCGGCGATCGCCGCCTCCAGCGCGTCCGGCGTGTGCGCATAATCGACATAGACCGGCGCGCCGGACTGGGTGATGACCGCGCGTTCCAGCCGTCCGCGAACAGGCTGCAACCGCCCGACCGCATCCCACAGACGCGCTTCGTCCGCGCCGCTCGCCAGAGCGAGCGCGGCGGCGGTCAGCGCATTGGCGGCCTGATACTGGCCGATCAGCGGCAGGCGGATCGTGCGCCGGTCACCATTGCGCGCAATCTCGACGCTCTGGCCAAGCTGGCTCGGCTCCTGAGCGATCAACCGGATATCCTCGCCCTCCGGCCCGACCGTGAAGATCCGCAGGCCGCGCTTCTCGGCCCGGGTGCGCGCCTTGTCGGCCCACTCGCTGCCATCGGCCCAGATCACCGCCGTGCCGTCATCCGCGATCACCTCGTCGAACAGCCGCATCTTGGCCTCGAAATAGGCTTCCATGCTCTCGTGATAGTCGAGGTGGTCGCGGCTGAAATTGGTGAACGCGCCTGCGACCACGCGCGCGCCGTAGTTGCGGTACTGGTCGAGCCCGTGGCTCGATGCTTCGTAGGCAATGTGGGTGACGCCTTCGCGCGCCAGACCGCTCAGGTTGGCGTGGAAGGTCACGATGTCGGGCGTGGTCAGCCCGGTGGAAACGCTCTCGTCCGGGGTGGTGACGCCCAGCGTGCCGATGCTCGCCGCACGCTCGCCCAGCATCCGCCAAAGCTGGCGGGTCATTTCAACCGTGGAGGTCTTGCCGTTGGTGCCGGTGACCGCGACGATCGCCTCGGGCACCGGAGTGAAGTACTGCGCGGCAATCTGCGCAAAGGCCTTGCGCACGTTCCCGTCTGCGATGTGCAGCGCGCCTTCAACCTTTGCGCCAGGCCGCGCGACCACCGCGATCGCGCCCGCTGCCACGGCGGCGTCGATGAAATCCTCGCCATTGACCTTCGCGCCCGCGAAGGCGCCGAACACCGTGCCCGGCGCGACCTTGCGGTGATCGATCGCGAAGCCGGTCACGATCGCATCTTCGGCCCCGCGTTCCTCGCGTCCGGCCTGTTCGAGAAGACGGTTCAGCTTCACTTGATGTCGCTCCGGATCAGGGGGCGCAGGTCGGAAATGTCGATATCACGGCTGAGGTCGGGCCGCACGTCGAGCAGCGGGCCGATGCGCGGGATCAGCTTGCCGACGATCGGGGCGGCGTTCCACGCGGCGGTGCGCTGGAAGGAACTGGCGGTGGTGCCCTTGGGCTCGTCCAGCATGGCGACCACGACATAACGCGGGTTGTCCATCGGGAAGGCGGCGGCGAAGGTCGAGACGAGCAGCTTCTTGCGATAGCCGCCGGCGGAGGGCTTTTCCGCCGAACCGGTCTTCCCGCCGACGCGGTAGCCGGGCGCATCGGCGCTCTGCCCGGTGCCGTAGACCGCGATCATCCGCAGCAGCTGGCGCATGCGGGCGCTGGTATCTTCCTTGAAAACGCGCCGACCGGCAGGTTCCTTGCCCGGCTCGACCTTGTACAGCGTGGCCGGACGCCAGACCCCGCCATTGACCAGCGCGGCATAGGCAGAGGCAAGGTGCAGCGGCGTCACCGCGATGCCGTGGCCATAGCTGACGGTCATGGTGGTCACGCGCGACCATTTCTCGCCCGGCCAGATCGGCGCGCCGCGTGCGGGCAGTTCGATATAGGGACGCTCTGCCAGGCCCAGCGCGCGCATCGTGTCGCGCAGGCGTTCGGGGCCAAGCTTGTCGGCGACCCGCGCGGTCACGGTGTTGGAGGAGTGAATCAGCGCTTCGGGCACATTGAGCGTGTCCCCGAGGTTGTGACTGTCCGCAAGCGTGCGCCCGGCGACTTTCACCGGCTTTGCGTCGTACCGCAGGCTCAGGTCGCGCACGATCCCGGCATCGATCGCAGCAGCGACGGTCAGCGGCTTGAAGGTGGAGCCAAGTTCATAAACCTGGTTGGTCACGCTGTTGAACACCCGCGGGGTCCGGCCGAGCTTCGCCTCGGCATCGCTGATCATCAGGTCGGAGGTCTTGATATCGTTCGGGTCAAATGCGGGCAGCGATGCCATCGCGATCACTTCGCCGGTATCGACATCCAGCACCACGCCCGCCGCGCCGCGCGCATTGACCGACAGCATGCCCTTGTTGAGTTCGTCCTCCAGCGCGCCCTGCACCCGCAGGTCGAGCGCAATCGCGGTCGGCTCGCCGCGCAGCGAGCTGTCGGTCAGCCGGTCGTTGAGAACGGACTCCATGCCCAGGTGGCCCACGCCATCCTTGACGTAGCCGAGCACGTGCGCCGCCATCGACCCTTGCGGGTAGAAGCGGTCCTTTTCCGCCGGCAGTTCCAGCGCAGGCTCGCCGATATCGAACACTCGGTTGGCCTCTTCGGGCAGCAGGCGGCGGCGCAGATATTGCGCGCGCCCGCTGGCAAGGCGGGCGGCGACATCGGCCTGATCCAGCTCGGGGAAGATCGCGGCCAGCTTTGCTGCAACTTCCTCCGGGCGGTGGACCAGCGGGCTGCCGCCGTCCTTCATCGCCGTGGGGTTGTACCACAGCGCGAAGGCATCGTAGTTGCGCGCCAGCGGCAGGCCGTTGCGATCGGTAATTTCGCCACGCGGAGGCAGCAGGCGCTGCTCCATCGACATCGGCGTATCGGGCGCGCCGAGCACGCCGAACGACGCGATCCGCATCAGCGCGACCACCGCGACCAGCCCGAAAGCGGGCATCAGCAAAAGCGCACGCATGCGCGCGACCAGCAGAGCTTCAAGCCGCTTGTTGGCGACCCGCAGGGGGCCTGCTGCGACCATGGAGTCGATCGCGTAGGCGTTCACCGGTCGAGGCTCGCCAGGGCAAGGTGGGCATCACCCGCAGCGGCAGCGGCGAGTTCGGCCTCCTTGCTCGAAGTTTCGTCCTGCGAGCCGTCGCCGTCGTGATCGGCCAGCGGGGAAACCAGCTCGGGGTAATCGCTCGCCTCCATCTCGCGGGCAAAGCGGATCGGAGCGGGGGAGCCGGGCGCGCGCGGGGCGCTGAAACTCGCCAGCTGGCGTTCGGTTTCGAGGAACTGGTCCGCGCGCGGCGGGGCATAGCCGAACTCGATCGCGTTCCAGTCGGCCAGCTGCTGCTGGTTGGCGCGGGTTTCGAACTCGGTTTCCAGCGCGAGCTTTTCCTGCTCCAGCGCCACGATCTGACGCTCCGCACGCACGACCTCGCTCTTCACCGCGTTGACCCGGAAGGTCAGCAGCATGAACCCGCCAAAGACGATGCCGATACAGATCGCCCAGCCGATCTGCCGCAGACGGCTACCTCTAACCATCGATCAGTTCCTCTCTCGGGTCGGCATCGGTGCGGGTGGCCGCACGCAGGATTGCGGAGCGCGCGCGGGGGTTGCGTGCCAGCTCCGCCTCGCCCGCGCGCACGGCACGGAGCGGTTTGTCGAACGTGGCCGGCGGCGTCTCCGCGAGGGGAAGATGGCGGGAACCGCCACCGGCCTGACCGGAAGCGTCCCGCATGAAACGCTTCACGATCCTGTCTTCGAGCGAGTGGAACGAGACCACCACCAGCCGCCCGCCCGGCGCCAGCAGGCGCTCGGCTGCGGCCAGCGCACCGCGCAGCTGCGCCAGCTCTCCGTTCACGTGGATGCGGATCGCCTGGAAGGTGCGCGTGGCGGGGTCTTTCTTGTCGTGCGGCTTGTGCCCGGTCGCCTTGCGGACCAGCCGGGCAAGCTGTCCGGTCGTCTCCAGCGGGCGCGCGGCGACGATCGCGCGGGCGATCCTGCGCGACTGGCGCTCTTCGCCATACTGGTAGATCACGTCGGCGATCTCGGCTTCGTCGGCGCTGTTGAGGAAGTCCGCCGCGCTCGGCAGGTCGGGGTCCATCCGCATGTCGAGCGGGCCGTCGCCAGCGAAGGAAAAGCCGCGCTCCGCCTGGTCGAGCTGCATCGAGGAGACCCCGATGTCGAGCACGATGCCATCGACCCTGGCGATGCCCTGCTCCGCCAGCGCGGTCGCCATATCGGCAAAAGCACGGCGATGCAGGACGAGGCGCGGCGGGGTCTCGGCCAGTTCGGGCCACCCCTGCGCATTCTCCAGCGCGGTCGGATCGCGGTCGAAGGCGTGCACCGTCGCCCCTGCGTCGAGCAGGGCGCGGGTATAGCCGCCAGCGCCGAACGTGCCGTCGACGATCAGCTCGCCCTGCGCGGGCCGCAGCGCGGCAACCACTTCGTCGAGCAGGACGGGGATGTGGGGGGACGGGCCGCTCACTTCTTCTTGCCCTTCTCGCGCGCGTCCTTTTCCAGCGCGCGGCAGGCGGCCTTGGGCATCGCCATTTCGGGGCCCATTTCGTAGAGCTTGGCCGGGTTCCAGACGGTGAAGAAGCGCCCACCACCCTGGAAGAACAGCGCATCCTCGATCTCGCCGATGTCGCGCAGGAATTCGGGCATGATGAAACGCCCGCTGTCGTCGAACGGCATGGTCTCGAAGCTGTTGAGCTGGATCGCGCGAGTGTCGCGGTCGAAATCGCGCCCGAACTTGTAGGCCGATTCCTCTTCACGATCGAGGATCGCCTCGAAATCCTCGACCCGCTTGGTGCCGAAGCCGACCAGGCAATCCCACTTCTCGTGCTTGGTGAGGCACAGCCGGCGATCTTCGGTGGAGGCCTTCACCGCGTTGCGGAAGGCGGGAGGCAGCGTGAACCGGCCCTTTTCGCTGCGAAGCGAAAAGGCCTGACCGCTATATCCCTGAAACGCCTCCGACACGGTTTCGCTCTTCCCCTGTGAGCGCCTTTCCAAGGACAAAACCTCCCCGCCCTGCGGTGCGCCAAGCACCCCGGTTCGCGTGGAATCCCACGCGCGGGTCGAATCCTGTCCGATGCGAGATTTGTATTATCGCGGGATGAGTGGGGATTAAAGGGGAAATTTAGGAATCGTTGTTGAAAACCTTACGAATTCGAATGTCTGACCACGAAATTGCGCCATTTTCCGGCGCGGTACAAGGTTAATTCCTGAGGTTGGGATCGGGTAAAGACCGGAACCCCGGGGATTACCCGGGACGCTCAAGCCTTTCAGATTCATGGATTTTCGAGAAGGCTAGCGGACGTCGTCCCGCACCATCCCCAAAAGTGCCGCAAGCATATCCTCGGCCCCGGCAGGTGCAGGATCGCTTTCGAACAGGGTCGCGTCGGCCAATGCTACCACGCGCCCCGCCCCGATGCTGCACACCGCGATCAACGCATCGTTACGCAGGCGGCATTCGCCCTGCCCTCCGCCCGCAGCAGGGCGCAGCGAGAAGCGCCCGCCGAGCGCCACCGGCAATTCGTGATCCCCCATGGAAACGAAACGGACCCCGCCGTCCCCATCCTTCCCCGGTTCGAGCGCAAGGCCCCAGCGCGCGAGGATCGGGCCGCTGAGCGAGATCGCCTGGGGATTTCGCGGGTCGCCCAGCGCAAAGCGCGGTTCGCCGACCAGCAGCGGGTCCGCGACCAGCAGCACGTTTCCGCCCGCACGCACCCAGGTGTCGAGCGCGACATTCTCCGCCGGGGTCAGTGCGCGCGGCTGGACCAGCAGCAGGCGGTCGACCTGCCCCAGGCTGTCGGGATCGAGCACGTCGAGCGGCTCGAGCGTGCCGCGCTTCTCCAGCACGGCGCGCACCCAGTGGTGCCGCACCGACTGCGCGGCGAGCGCTTCGGCCACGCTCGATTCCGGAGCGCGGTAGAGCGGCAGCGAACTCATCAGGCCGATCCGCCCGTCCCGCTCTCCCGGGCCTTCACCCGGAAAGCCGTGGAAACCCAGGCCGGCGGCAGCCATCGCGCCCAGCCCCAGCGCAGCGCTGAGGCCAACGGCCAGCCATCCCTTCTTCAAGCCCGGAACCTACTCAACCGGGGCACCTTCGCCCTGCTCGGGCAGCACGGGACCTT
Organism: Alteriqipengyuania abyssalis; assembly: GCF_019857185.1. Taxonomy (GTDB): domain Bacteria; phylum Pseudomonadota; class Alphaproteobacteria; order Sphingomonadales; family Sphingomonadaceae; genus Alteriqipengyuania; species Alteriqipengyuania abyssalis. Next base: position 52,513 of record NZ_JAHWXP010000003.1, read on the forward strand.
CGGGGACGGGTTCCGCCTCGGGCTGTTCGGGAAGATCGGGGACCACGCCCGCATCGGACAGCGGATCGCTGGCAGGCTTCGCCGGGCTCGGCTCCACCGTCGGCGCGGCTTGCGGCACGGTGGTCTGCTCTGTACGCAACACGCGGTCGGTGATGATATTGGCAAGGCCGACGACGAGCAGGACCATCACGATCCCGCCGATCCCGACCCGCAGCCGCTGCATCACTTCCGCATTGCGCGGGTTGACCGGTTCGGCGGTGGGGCGTTTCGCTTCGGGATGCGGGATCAGGGCCATGGCCAGCGAATCTAGTGCCCGCGCGGTGCGGGTCAATCGCGAAGCCAGTCGAACACCGGCAAGCCCTTGTCGCGCAGCCATTGGGCGTTGAAGATCGTCGAGAGATAGCGGAAGCCGCTATCGCACAGGATCGTCGCCACGCGCGCGTCCGTACGCCCGTCCGCCACCAGCTGCCGGCCAAGCGCGACCGCGCCCGCGACGTTGATGCCAGACGACAGGCCGAGGCACAGCCCCTCTTCCTTCAACAGCCGCGCGACCCAGGTCAGCCCCTCCTCGTCGGAGATACGGAACTGCGTATCGATCGGCGCCCCGTCGAGATTGGCGGTGATCCGCCCCTGCCCGATCCCTTCGGCCACCGAAGAGCCTTCGGACGACAGTTCTCCGTTGGCGTAGTAATTATACAGCGCCGCGCCATGCGGGTCGGTCAGCGCGATGCGGACGTTTTCGTCCTTTTCCTTCAGCCCCAGCCCGACTCCGGCGATCGTGCCGCCGGTCCCCGCAGCGCAGGTGAAGCCGTCGATCCGGCCTTCAAGCTGGTCCCACAATTCGGGCGCGGTGCTGTCGATATGCGCGCGGCGGTTGGCGATATTGTCGAACTGGTTGGCCCAGATCGCGCCCTCGGTTTCCTCCGCCAGCCGGCGCGAGGTGTGGACGAAGTGGCCGGGATTGGCGAATTTGGTCGGCGGCACCAGCACCAGCTGCGCACCCAGCGCGCGCAGCGTATCCATCTTCTCGCGCGCCTGGTTGTCGGGCATCACGATGATCGTCTTGTAGCCGAGTGCATTGGCGACCAGCGCGATGCCGATCCCGGTATTGCCCGCCGTTCCTTCGACGATCGTGCCGCCCGGCTTCAGCTCTCCGCGTGCCTCGGCATCACGGATGATCCACAGCGCCGCGCGGTCCTTCACGGAGCCGCCCGGATTGGCGAATTCGCACTTGCCGTAGATGTTGCAGCCAGCCGCCTCGCTCGGCCCTGCGAGCCGGACGAGCGGGGTGTTGCCGATAAGGTCGAGAGCGCGTGGCAGGGGGGCGGGAGCTTTCATGGCAACCGCTTAGCGCCTGAGCGGCCCGCGCAGCAACCGCGATCCGCTATCGGGCCTGCAAGTCAGTCTTGCCCCTCAGTCTTCGGGAGCGATCTGGACCTTCAGCCCGTCGAGATCGGAGGTGAACTCGATCTGGCACGACAGGCGCGAGGTTTCGTTGCGGTGGTCGCTGCTTTCCAGCAGATCGTCCTCATCCTCGCTCATCGCGGGCAGCTTGTCGCCGAAGGCCGGGTCGACATGAACGTGGCAGGTCGCGCACGAACAGCACCCGCCGCACAGCGCCAGCAGCTCGTCGAAGCCGTTGTCGCGGATCGCCTCCATCACGGTCAGGCCGTCGCCGACCTCGATCGTGCGCTCGGTTCCACTGCGGTCGACCACGGTAAGCTTGGGCATTGGCTGTCCTTTATCTCGTCCCGGGGCGGCGCTCTCGCGCGCGCCGTTGACGCGGCTGCTAAAAGCTGCGTTTCGGCAATGCAAGCAGATGGCTACGCAAATGCGCAAGCAAAGCGACAGACAACTGGCCAAGCGTACGGGGCGCCCGGCCACATTATCGGAAGGATCGGCCATGGGCCTGAGCGCACAACAGATACGCCGCGGGCTGGACAGCGTGGCCGCGATCGAGCCCGATATGGCGCGCGCGCTAGAGATCGCCGGCTATCCCGAGCCGCGCATCCGCCCGACCGGGTACAAGACGCTGCTACGCACGATCGTCGGCCAACAGGTCAGCGTCGCCTCCGCGGCAAGCGTGTGGACCAAGCTGGAGGCGGAGCTGGGCGAGGATTTCACCCCGTCCTGCCTGCTCGAACGCGATTTCGACACGCTGCGCGCGTGCGGCCTCTCGCGCCAGAAGCAGGGCTATGCGCGCAGCCTGTGCGAACTGGTCCACGCGGGCGAGCTGGACCTTCACAACCTGCCGGAGGACGACGAGGAGGCGATTGCCCAGCTCACCCGGATCAAGGGAATCGGGCGCTGGTCGGCCGAAATCTACCTGCTGTTCGCAGAAGGCCGCCCCGACATCTGGCCTGCGGGCGATCTGGCGGTGATGGCGGGGATCGGCAAGATCCTCGGCCACGAAGAACGCCCGGACGAGAAGGCGACCCGCGCCCTCGCCGAACCTTGGCGGCCGCATCGGGGCGCGGTCGCGATCTTCACCTGGCATTGTTACGACAATCCGGCACTTTGACCGCCGCGGGGGGTGACACGGTTCGTCAATGTCCCTGGACATTATATACTTGAGAAAGCAGTCCAGTGAACCTAGATGATTCCTCGCGTGACAGGCCGGTGCAGATTGAGGTTACTCCCGCGATGATTGAGGCGGGGGTGAGGGCATTCCTACGATGGGATGAGGCGTCCAACCCTTGGCCTGAATCTCTTGCAGTAGAGATTTTTCAAGCGATGAATAAGGAACTGGGACAGTCGTGCTCAGTGCGAGCTGATGTATTCGGCCATGAGCGATCTCGATATCTCGGAGTGCGCCCTGCAATCGTTTGAGGCGTAGCGGCACTGTTCTCAGCCTCCCTGATTTTGTTTTGACACTCGCGACTATGACTGTCTCACGATTCTCGGTCGCAAAGGAAAGTGGGCTATGGGCAAGCTGTTTCCTCAAATTGGCCGAATGATTTGCTCTAGCACCCGCATCTAAAGCCAGTTTCAGCGCGAGTTCGGTTCCTCCCAGCGCCTTCCGGCTTTCTTCAAGATAGCGACGGCGAAGTTGCTTGAAGTCGAGCCATTTCTGGCGAATTGGATCAGACTCGTTGTAAGCTATGAGGCAATTCGTATAGCGAAGCATTGAGTCCATCATTTGCCCCCAGGACACGAGTATGTGGCCAACGAGGCCTGCTAAGTCGTCACCGACTGGGGAGAGGACTCTTGCTTCCGCAGCTTCAGACGGGTCGGACGGATGCGCTTCCAGCATTAGACATGCTGCATTAAAGTCGAGACGAGCCATGACAGACACCGATCAAAACAAAGAGGACGAGGTGCTAAAGCGGATGCTCAACACCCCGCCCAAGAAAAACGAGCCGACCACGGAGCTTGGGAAGGCGAAGCGGAAAGAGCGCGAGGACGGTGACGGAAAGCGATCGTAAGCGCTCGGCTGTTCGCTACGACTGCCTCGATTGGGCGCGCAGGGATGGTGCGCGGGGTGAGTGTGTTGAAGCCACCCTCGCCCGCGCCCAACTTTACGCCGAGTTCATCCTATTTGAGGGGATTGTCCCGGTCGGGGATGAAATCGACCAAATGCTGATAGATAGCCCCCAATAGCTCATTGGTCTTTTGCGCTTCCTTTTTGAGGTCTTGAAGCTCGCCGAGGATTAGATTTTCGGTTGGGATCGTTGGCACGTCGCGCTCCTTGCTTGAGAACTAGGAGATTGCGACGGCCAACGTCCGGAGTCGAGTCCGCCTTAGCTATCAATCCAGCGCTTCGGCTTCGTCCCGATCACACGCGGCAAGTCCAATGGCGGACTAAGCGGCGAGTGCGTCAGTCCGCCGATAGGTGAGGCGCTTACCGGCGATGCCTTTGAGGGCGATGTCGGTGCGCTCAACGTCGTTCACGCCGCAGGCGGTGCGGTTGGAATAGCGGAAGTCGAACTCGGCAACGTAGCGGTTGAGGTGCTGCTGCCCGCAGTGCTGGTAGATGCCGCGCATACCGCGCTTGAAGATACCGAAGAAGCCTTCGACGGTGTTGGTGGTCACGTCACCGCGCACGTATTCGCCGCGCATATGGTTGACGCTTTCGTGCTTGGCGAACTGCTTGCCGGGGCCTTTGTAGGAGTGCGCTTCGTCGGTGATGAGGCGCGAGGCGCGATCTACGCGGGTGTAAAGCAAACGCGAGACGTTTTCGGCGTTGAAGGTCTCGGTAAAGACGATGCTGGTCGAACGCCCGGTGGCGCGATCTACCAGCGACACGATACGGTTCATGTGGCGCATGGGCATACGCGACTGCGGCTTGGTCTTGTCGCGGCCAAAGTAGGTCTCGTCCACCTCGACGGTGCCGCCGGGGCCACCCATCGGGCCATCGTCCGTGGGCTTCATGGCTTCGCGGATGCGGTGGGCCATGAACCACGCGGTTTTGTAGGTCACGCCCAGCATACGGTGCAACTGGTGGGCGCTGATGCCCTTCTTGCTGGCACACATAAGGTGCGTGGCAAGCAGCCACTTGTTGAGCGGAACCTTGGAGCGTTCAAAGACGGTGCCCACGGTGACGGTGAACTGCTTGCGGCAGTCATTGCACTGGACAAGGCCGGGACGGTGCTTGCCACCTTCAAGCCGGGTCGCGTTCTTGCTCTTGCAGTGCGGGCACACGGGACCGGTCGGCCAATGGATGGCTTCAAGGTGTTCGCGGGCCGCATCGGCGTTTTGGAAGCGAGGCTCAAAGAGGTTTGCGTCTGTCATGCCCAGAATACTGCGGCATACGGGCTGCTTTGTCAAGTATATAATGTCCATGTCCCTTTACATGATGACAAGGTTCATTTACGGTTGCGATCATTGACCTGAGGAGGAGAGGTTTGATGTTCCGTACCCGCAAGATCGCCCTGAGCACGAGTCTGGCCATCGGTTGCGCCGCAGCCGCGCTCACGCTAGCCGCCGCACCATCCATTGCTCATACGGACGATAGCATGACCGCAGCCACCCCCGCCGCCAAAGCCCCCCTGATCCCGCGCGAAAGCCTGTTCGGCAATCCGACCCGCGCAGGCGGTCAGATCAGCCCCGACGGCAAGTGGATCAGCTGGCTCGCCCCGTCGAACGGCGTGCTCAACGTGTGGATGGCCCCGGCGGACGATCTCGACAACGCGAAGGTCATGACCAAGGCGACCGACCGCCCGATCCGCCAGTATTTCTGGGCGCCCGACAGCGCCAGCCTGCTGTACATTCAGGATAAAGGCGGGGACGAGAATTTCCTGCTCTACGGCGTCAATGTCGAAACCGGCGTTGAAACCACGCTGACCGATTTCGAGAACACGCGGGTGATGGTGGTCGGCGGGTCCGACCGGATCAAGGACAAGATCCTGATCGGCCTCAACAACCGCGATCCGCAGTATCACGATGTCTACATGCTCGACCTCAACACGGGCGAGCTGACCGAGCTGATCGAGAACAACGGCTATGCCGGGTTCGTCGCGGACGACAATCTCGACGTGCGCCTGGCGCTGAAACCCAACGCTGCAGGCGGGATGGATTTCTTCAAGGTGGTCGACAACGAGGTGGAGGCAGAGCCCTTCGGCAGTACCGGCCTCGAAGATTCGCTGACCACCAGCCCGGCGGGCTTCACCACCGACGGCAAGACGCTCTACTGGCTCGACAGCCGCGGTCGCAACACCGCCGCGCTGACCGCGATGGACGTCGAGACGGGCGAGACGCGGGTGATCGCGCAGGACGAGAAGGCCGATATCGGCGGCTCGATCCGCGACCGGAAGACCGGCGAGGTGGAGGCCTATTCGGTCTATTACCTCAAGAACGAATGGGTCGCGCTGGACCCGGAAATCAAGGCCTCGCTCGATTTCCTCGAAGCCAACCTGACCGGCGAGTTCGGTATTTCCTCGCGCACCGAGGACGACACCAAGTGGATCGTCGGCAATGATCCGGTGGTCGGCCCGGCCAAGAGCTTCCTCTATGACCGCACCGCCAACACGCTGACCGAACTCTACGTCACCCGGCCCGAGCTGGAAGGCGCGCCGTTGCAGCCGATGCACGCGCTGGAGCTGAAGAGCCGCGACGGGCTCACCCTGCCCTCCTACCTCACCCTGCCGCCGGGCAGCGACAGCGATGGCGACGGCGTGCCGGACAAGCCGGTGCCGATGGTACTGCTGGTCCATGGCGGACCGTGGGCGCGCGACGCCTATGGCTTCAACGGTTACCACCAGTGGCTCGCGAACCGCGGCTATGCGGTGATGAGCGTCAATTACCGCGGCTCAACCGGGTTCGGGAAGGACTTCATCAACGCGTCCAACCTGCAATGGTCCAAGACCATGCACGACGACCTGATCGACGCCACGAAGTGGGCGATCGACGAAGGCGTCGCGATTCCGGACAAGGTCGCGATCATGGGCGGCTCCTATGGCGGCTATGCCACGCTGGTGGGCCTGACCTACACGCCCGAAACCTTCGCCTGCGGGGTCGACATCGTCGGCCCATCGAACCTCGAAACCCTGCTCTCCACCATTCCGCCCTACTGGGCCCCGGTGGTCGCACAGTTCCACGAGCGGATGGGCAACCCCAACACGCCCGAGGGCAAGCAGCTGCTGATCGACGCCTCGCCGCTGTACAAGGCCGACCAGATCGTGAAGCCGCTGCTGATCGGCCAGGGGGCGAACGACCCGCGCGTCAACCAGGCGGAAAGCGACCAGATCGTCGAGGCGATGAAGGCCAAGAACATCCCCGTCACCTACGTTCTGTTCCCCGACGAAGGGCACGGCTTCGCGAAGCCTTCCAACAACATCGCCTTCAATGCGGTGACCGAGAACTTCCTCGCCACCTGCCTTGGCGGGCGCGCCGAGCCGATCGGCGACACGATCGAGGAATCGACCGCCCAGATCGAGGAAGGCGCGGACTTCGTTCAGGGCCTCAAGGCCGCGATCGACGGGGACTGAGCCGACACCCTCCCCTCCCGCCGCTTGCGGGAGGGGCCCGGGGTGGGCATGAGGTCAGGTGCAACGGAAGCAGACGGGAAGCCTCATGGACAGGAAAGCGATCTTCATCACCGGCGGCGCGTCCGGCATCGGGCGCGCCATCGCGCAGCGTTTCGCCAAGGAAGGCTGGTTCGTCGGCCTCGGCGATGTGAACGAAAAGGGGATGGTCGAAACCCAGCACCTGATCGGGCTCGGCTTCAGCTTCGGCCACACCTTCGATGTGCGCGACCGGGATGCGTGGGACGAAGCGCTCAATGCGTTCTCCATGGCCTCGGGCGGCCGGATCGACGTGGTCGCCAATAATGCGGGCATCCCGCTGGGCGGCTCGCTCGACCAGAACAGCGTCGAGGAGATCGAACGCTGCCTCGACATCAATCTGAAGGGCGTCTTGTTCGGCGCGCAGGCCGCGCTGCCGCACCTGAAGAAGACCGCGCCCGGATCGTGCCTGCTCAACACCGCCAGCGCGGCGGGCCTTTATGGCACTGCGGGCGCCAGCGTATATTCCGCGACCAAGTTCGGCGTGCGCGCGATCACCGAAAGCCTCGATGGCGAATGGGCCGAATACGGCATCAACGTGCGGTCGATCATGCCCAGCTTCATCGAAACCCCGCTGATCGACCAGCTCCCCAATGGGCAGACCAACGAAGCCATCCGCGACCGGGTGAAGGCCGCCGGGCTAGAGATCACCCCGGTCGCCGATGTCGGAGAGGCCGCGTGGGCTGCGGTCAATGGCGACAAGCTGCACACGCTGGTCGGCAAGACCGCCAAACGCGTCGGCTTCGCCTCTCGCTTTCTGCGGGGGCAGATGCGCAAACAGGTCCGCCGCAACGCAGGCGCGATGGGCGGACCCTGACCTGTAAGTTCGCTTCCGTGAACCGGTCACCTGAACGCTGTAAATCTAGAGCGCATTGATCGCCTGCGCCATGTGCACGTCGCGATGCGACAGACCGTCCGCATCATGTGTGGTCAGCGTGATCTCGACCGTGTTGTACACGTTCGACCATTCGGGGTGATGATCGTTCTTCTCGGCGATCAGCGCGACACGGCTCATGAACCCCCATGCCTCGCTGAAATCCTCGAACTTGAAGGTGCGCACGATCGCATCGCGGTCGCTCGCCATTTCCCACCCTTCGAGCGCTTCCAGCCAGCTTCCACGTTCCTCTTCGCTCAGTTTCTCGACCGCCATGGGAATGTCCTTTCGCTACCGGATGATATTGCCGTCACGCGCCCCCTCGCCTAACCCGCGCAGCCATGCAAGCCCGCCTCTCCGCTCGCGATCTCGCCTGCCGTCGCGGCGAGCGCCTGCTTTTCCGCAAGCTGACGCTCGATCTCGGCCCCGGCGACATGCTGCATGTGCGCGGGCACAATGGCGTGGGCAAGACCAGCCTCATGCGTATCCTCGCCGGGCTCGCGCCGCCCTTTGCGGGCGAGGTTGAGCGCACCGGCGAGGTTGGCCTGGTCGACGGACGCCACGCGCTCGATCTCGACCGCGAACTGGCTGACGCGATGCGGTTCTGGGCCCGGCTGGATGGCGCGGGCGATCCGACGAGCGCGATGGAGCGGCTGGGTGTCGATGCGTTGGCGGATATCCCGACCGGCTATCTTTCTACCGGCCAGAAACAGCGCGCGGTGATCGCCCGCCTGCTGCTGCGGGCCCGCGCGATCTGGCTGCTCGACGAGCCCTTCGCCGGGCTCGACACCGCATCGCAGGCGCTGCTCGCCGATCTGATCGCGGAGCATTGCGGCAATGGCGGGCTGTGCCTGTACGTCTCGCACCAGCCGGTCGATCTGCCCGCAACAGTGCTCGATCTGGCGGAGTACGCGGCATGAGCGCCTTCGCGATCCTGCTGCGCCGCGACCTCGCGATCCTGCTGCCCGGCGGCGCGCGTGGCTCCGCCTTCCTGCCGCTGATCTTCTTCCTGCTGGTCGCGGTGCTATTCCCCTTCGCGGTCGGGCCTGAGCCGAGCTTGCTCGCGCGCACGGGCGGCGGAGTCCTGTGGGTCGCCGCGCTGCTCGCCAGCATCCTCCCGCTCGACCGGCTGGTTGCGGCGGACCGCGACGCAGGCGTGTTCGACCAGCTGCGGCTGCGCGGGATTAGCGAAGAGGTCGCGATGACCGCGCGGCTGATCGCGCACTGGCTCAGCTTTGGCCCGCTGATCCTGATCGCAACCCTGCCCGCCTCGGCACTGCTATCGCTGAGCGGGCCGACCTTCTGGCGCCTGCTGGCCAGCCTGCTGGCGGGCACGCCGGGTCTCGCCGCGATCGGCCTGATGATCGCCGCCCTGCTGGCGAGCTTGCGTGGAGGGACCGCGCTCGCCGGGCTGATGCTCGCGCCGCTGGCCGTGCCGCTGGTGATCTTCGGCGCAGGCCATCTCGCGCGCGTGGACATGAGCGGCGCGCTGTTCGCCGGTGCCTTCAGCCTGGTCCTATGCGCAATCGCGCCCTTCGCCGCCGCTGCGGCTATTCGGGCGGCGCGGGATTAGGCACCAATGCCTGGCGAGGCTCAGTAAGGCGGCTTGTCGCGGCCCGTGGGGCTGAGCGTGAAGATCTCCACCCCATCCTCGGTAATCGCGAGCGAGTGTTCGAACTGCGCGGAGAGCGATTTGTCGCGGCTCACTGCGGTCCAGCCGTCGCCGAGCACCTTGGCCCACGGCTTGCCCGCGTTGAGCATCGGCTCGATGGTGAAGAACATGCCGGGCTTTAGCTCCGGCCCGCTGCCCGCCACGCCAACATGGACCACTTCGGGCGCGTCGTGGAACAGCCGCCCCACCCCGTGCCCGCAGAATTCGCGGACCACGCCATAGCGGTGCTGCTTGGCATGCGCCTCGATCGCGGCGCCGATATCGCCCAGCCGCGCGCCGGGTTTGCTCGCCGCGTCGATCCCGATCATCAGCGCCTCGTGCGTCGCCTCGACCAGCTTCTTCGCCTTGAGCGGCGGATCGCCGGCGAAGAACATGCGGCTGGTATCGCCGTGCCATCCGTCGAGCAGCGGGGTCACGTCGATATTGAGGATGTCGCCATCCTTCAGCGTCTTCTCGCCCGGGATGCCGTGGCAGATCACGTGATTGACCGAGATGCAGCTGCTGTGCGTGTAGCCGCGATAGCCGAGCGTCGCGGGCACCGCGCCTGCATCCAGCATCATCCCGCGGATCGCATCGTCGATGCTCGCGGTGGTGACGCCGGGCTTCACCAGCTCGGGCATCTGGTCGAGGATTTCGGCGGCCAGTCGCCCGGCCTTGCGCATCCCCTCGAACCCTTCGGGCCCGTGGAGCTTGATCGTACCGTCGCGGTAGACGTCGGAATCGGCTTCGATGGTCTGGTATTCGGTCATGCCGCTCTAGATACGCACGACCGCGCGAAAAAGCGAGGTCAGCCGACGAAATCGTCGCGATAGCGCTCTTTCACCGCCGCGCGGATCGCATCGTCCACGCTCAGTTCGACCTCGTAATCGCCCTCTACGTAAGGCCCGGCCACGTAAGGTGCGGCGTAGAGCATGATCCGGTCGAACTTGTTCCCGTTGGACAGCAGCACGAGCTCCAGCTCTTCCAGGTCGGGGCAGCGGTTGAAGGTATCGTCATCCTTGTCCAGCTCTCCGCCGCGCCGGGCCATGCGCTGCGTATCGAGCGCGTCGCAGAACCTCTCGCCCAGAGCTTCGGACAGCGCGGCCTGCGATTCGAACAGCATGATCGGTTCGAGCAGGCGCTGCGATCCCTTGTTCCACAACACCGAACTGAGCCCGTAATTGCCGTGGGCACCGCCGAAATAGGTCGCCCCGTTTTCGATCAGGCTGAACCATTCGTCGGTCTGTCCGGCCAGCTTCCACTCGATCGTGACCATGTAGCGGTTGTAGGGGAAGCCGTTCTCGCGCGCTTCCTCGCTCGCCTCGCGGGCGACGCGCTGCAGATCGGCCTCCTCGCGCTTGGCCTGCTGGTCGAGCCGGTCCTTCAGCGCGGGGATCGCGCCCAGCGTTTCGGGATAGGTGAAGGAAAAGGCGTAGAGATCGTTTTCTTCGGAAATCTCGCGTCCCTGCCCGGCGGGCTTCTCGCCATCCTTCGCGTCATCTGCCGAAGCGGTGGCGGCGGCCTTGTCCTGGTCGACCCCGACATCGCGCTGCATGTCTTCGGGCGATGAACAGCCCGCCACACCAAGGCCGATCACCAGCACAAGCTTCGCAAAACCTGCGGCCATTATCATCTCAATCCCTTGTCGCGGCGCGAATCCGGTTGGCACGGCGCGCCTTCGTCGCCATGCATAATAGGATGAATGATACGGCTTTGATACAGCCCGACAAGGGCCAGAACGCAACCGACCTCCACCTCGTCAACGATGCAGGCTTCGCCGATTGGGCGAAGGGCCTGAACGACGGCCAGCGCGCCATGCTGGAGGCGCAGAACTTCACCGGCAAGGGCTACGAAACCGCGATCGTCCCCGCGACGCCGGGTGAAGGCAATGCGTGGTTCGCGGTCGGCGGCGTGGCCGATCCGGATTCGCTGTCCAGCTGGTGCCTCGCGCGGCTGGCCGAAGTGCTGCCTGCTGGAACATATCGCCTCAAAGGGCGCGAGCCCGGCCCCGCCCTGCACGGCTGGCAGACCGCCCAGTACAAGAACCTCGCCTTCCGCAGCGATGCCGAAGCGCCCGGCGCACGCGTGCTGCTGACCCAGAACGCCAAGGCGATCGAACCCGCGATTGCCGAGGCGCAGGCGGTCAATCTGGTGCGGCGGCTGGTCGACACTCCGCCCGAGGTGATGGGCCCGGCAGGGATCGAGGCCGAGTTCGAAGCGCTGGTGAAGGATCACGACGCCAAGCTCGAAGTGACACGGGGCGATCAGCTGGAGCAGAACTATCCGCTGGTCCACGCGGTAGGCCGCGCCGCCGCGCGGCACCATGCGCCGCGGATCATGCACCTGACCTGGGGCAAGAAAGACGCGCCGGTCGTGGCGATCGTCGGCAAGGGCGTCACCTTCGATTCGGGCGGGCTCGACATCAAATCCTCCACCGGCATGGCGCTGATGAAGAAGGATATGGGCGGCGCGGCGCACGCGATCGCCCTCGCCAAGCTGGTGATGCAGCACAACCTGCCGGTGCGCCTGCACCTGCTGGTGCCCGCGGTTGAAAACGCGATCTCGGGCAACGCGCTGCGCCCGGGCGATATCGTGAAGAGCCGCAAGGGGCTGACGGTCGAGATCACCAATACCGATGCCGAAGGGCGGCTGATCCTGGCCGACGCGCTCGACCGGGCCAGCGAGGAAAATCCCGAGCTGCTGATCGACTTCGCAACGCTGACCGGCGCGGCGCGGGTCGCGCTGGGGCCGGACTATCCCGCGCTGATGACCCGACGCGACGAAACCGCCGAAGCGCTGATTTCTGCGGGCAAGGCCCATGATGACGAGCCGTGGCGGCTGCCACTGCCCGCCCTCTATCGCGAATGGCTCGATTCCCCTCTGGCCGACTGCATCAACGCGCCCACCAACGGCTTTGCCGGGGCGAGCGTGGCGGGCCTGTTCCTCGACCAGTTCGTCGGCGAAGACATCGACTGGGCGCATTTCGATACCTACGCGTGGCGGCCGACTGCCCGGCCGGGGCGGCCGAAGGGCGGTGACGCCTACGGCCTGCGCGCCAGCTGGCACATGCTGCGCGAGCGTTTCGGAGCCTAGGGAAACAGCGCCATAAGGGGTCGCGAGGCGCGCCGAGGTTGTTCAGCCACGGCGCACAGGCTAAGCGGCCAGAAACAACAGAACATGATGACCGAACCACTCTAGTGAGCGATTTTCCTTCCAGTCACCCGCATGCAGGCCAGATCGGCCTGACCGGCCCCGTCGTGTGGCCTGAAAAGGGCACGCTGCCGCTGCGCCGCGACCTTGCGCATATCGACCTCGCGCCGCGGTTTCTCGTCGCCAATTATGCGGTGCCGGTGCCGATGCAGATCGGTGAGACATCCGCGCCGCTGGTGCGCTCGACCCTCGAAGAGGCCGACGTGATCACCACGCTGGAGCCAGGGGCGACGTTTCAGGCGCTCGACGTCACCGGAAGCTGGGTATGGGGCTGCCTCGGACCCGAAGGTCCGTCGGGCTATGTCCGGCGCTCGGCCTTCCCCTGACGGGCCGCTGGTCATGACCACCGAAGTTTTCGTCGATGGCGCTGCCGGAACCACCGGGCTGGAAATCGTCACCCGGCTCGAAGCACATCCCCACTTCACGCCCGTCGTTCTCGACGAGGCGCGGCGCAAGGATGCCGAGGCGCGGCGCGAGGCGCTCAACGACACGCCCTTCGCAGTGCTGTGCCTGCCCGACGATGCCGCGCGCGAGGCGGTGGAGCTGGTCGACCCGGCAGCGAAGACGCGCATCGTCGATGCCTCCTCCGCACACCGCGTCGCCGACGGCTGGACCTATGGTTTTCCCGAGCTGATCGGGCGCGAACGGATTGCGGACGCCGCCCGCGTGAGCAACCCCGGCTGCTACCCGACCGGCTTCCTCGCGCTGGTCGCGCCGCTGGTACGTGCGGGACTTCTGCCCGCCGACTGGCCCTTCACCGTCAACGCGGTCAGCGGCTATTCGGGCGGCGGCAAGGCGCTGATCGAACGGTTTGCGGACGAGCCCGACATCGCCTTTCGCACCTACGGTCTCAACCTCACCCACAAGCACCTGCCCGAGATGCAGCGTCACGCGGGCCTCGAACACGGCGTGCTCTTCGCGCCCAGCGTCGTGCCCGCCTATCGCGGAATGCTGGTCGAGGTGCCGCTGCATCTTGGCGCGATGCGGACCGAACCGAGCGCCGACGCCCTTCGCGACGAGCTGGCCAGGTTCTACGCGGATTCCGAGGTCGTCGAGGTGATGGCCAAGGGCGATCCGGGCGAATTGCTGCTGCACCGCGATGCTGCGCCGGATGACGGAATGCGGCTCCACGTCTTCGGCAATGAAGGCGGCTGGAACGCGCGTCTCGTCGCCCTGCTCGACAACCTCGGCAAAGGGGCCAGCGGTGCCGCGATCCAGAACCTCAACCTGATGGCAGGCTTTCCTGAAACTGCGTCGCTGCAACTGCGATAAGCACAAATGCAGCGCGAAGGCCCGATTTCGCGCAATGAGGTTGCCCCTTTATCGCAGTGCAACATTGCACTAGGCTCGTGTGACAATTCGCCGACTCGCAGCGGCAGACCCGAACGGGAAGGACACGGCACGCGGTGAAAAAGATCGAAGCGATCATCAAACCCTTCAAGCTCGACGAGGTGAAGGAAGCGCTGCACGAGGTCGGGGTCTCGGGCATCACCGTGATCGAGGCCAAGGGCTTCGGACGCCAGAAGGGCCATACGGAACTCTACCGCGGTGCCGAATATGTCGTCGATTTCCTGCCCAAGGTGAAGCTCGAGGTCGTCGTGGCCGACGCGCTGGCCGAACGGGTGGTCGAAGCGATCGCGGGCGTCGCCCAGACGGGCCGCATCGGCGATGGCAAGATCTTCGTCTCCACGATCGATTCCGCGCTCCGCATTCGCACCGGCGAGCGGGACGACGACGCGATCTAGCGGTCACCTGCGATAAGATTTCCCGGGCATTTCCGCCCGAAAACCATCCGAAAGGAGCATCATGTCAACTGCCAGCGACATTCTGAAACAGATCAAGGAACAGGATATCGAGTGGGTCGACCTGCGGTTCACCGATCCCAAGGGCAAGTGGCAGCACCTGACCATGGTCGCCGATGTCCTGACCGAGGATGAACTGGAAGACGGGCTGATGTTCGACGGTTCGTCGATCGCCGGCTGGAAGGTCATCAACGAATCCGACATGATCCTGCGCCCGGATCTGGAGCGGGTCTATCTCGATCCGTTCAGCGCGACCCCGATGATGATCATCTTCTGCGACATCGTGGAGCCGAACACGGGCGACTGGTACGCCCGCGATCCGCGCTCCACCGCCAAGCGTGCGGAAGCCTATCTCAAGACGACCGGCGTGGGCGATACGGTCTATGTCGGCCCCGAAGCCGAATTCTTCATGTTCGACGATGTCCGCTTCGAAGACGGCTATGCCGGTTCGGGCTTCTCGATCGACGATATCGAGCTGCCGACCAACTCGGGCCGTGAATACGACGCGGGCAACATGGCCCACCGTCCGCGCGCCAAGGGCGGTTACTTCCCCGTCGCGCCGGTCGACTCCGCGGTCGACATTCGCGGCGAGATGGTCGCCACGATGAAGGAAATGGGCCTCAACTGCGACAAGCATCACCACGAGGTGGCCGCCGCGCAGCACGAGCTGGGCCTGACCTTCTCGACCCTGGTCGAAACCGCCGACAACATGCAGATCTACAAGTACGTCGTGCACCAAGTCGCGCATGCCTACGGCAAGTCGGCAACCTTCATGCCCAAGCCGATCAAGGACGATAACGGCAGCGGCATGCACACCCACATGTCGATCTGGAAGGATGGCAACCCCACCTTCGCGGGCACCGGCTATGCCGGTCTGTCGGACAACTGCCTCTATTACATCGGCGGCGTCATCAAGCACGCCAAGGCCCTCAACGCCTTCACCAACCCGACCACCAACAGCTACAAGCGACTGGTCCCGGGCTTCGAGGCACCGGTGCTGCTGGCCTACTCGGCCCGCAACCGCTCGGCCTCGTGCCGCATTCCCTATGGTGCGGGCGAAAAGGCGAAGCGCGTCGAGTTCCGTTTCCCCGATGCGATGGCCAACCCCTATCTCGCCTATTCGGCGCTGCTGATGGCGGGCCTCGACGGGATCACCAACAAGATCCACCCGGGCGAGGCGATGGACAAGAACCTGTACGACCTGCCGCCGGCCGAACTGGCCGACGTGCCGACCGTGTGCGGTTCGCTGCGCGAAGCGCTGGTCGCGCTGGAGGAAGACCACGAGTTCCTGCTCAAGGGCGACGTCTTCACCAAGGACCAGATCGACGCCTATGCCGAACTGAAGTGGGAAGAGGTGATGCGCACCGAAACCACCCCCTGCCCGGTCGAATACGACATGTACTACAGCGCGTAATCACGCCGGATCATCAAGATCACCAGGAGGGCCGCCGGAGCAATCCGGCGGCCTTTTGTTTGCCTTTCACCCCGCCCTCAATTGGGTCCGCGCATCATCAGTCCGCGTCGCGCGGTCTGCCAGAAGGCGCCGATCAGCAGGGTCGCGGAAAACATGGTCAGCCAGTCGAGCGGCGCAGGCGGCGCGACATAGTCGAGATGGGCAAGCAACGCCCAGCCGCCGCCGAAGAACGCCATCAGGTAAAAGGCACTTGCGACCGCATCGTTCGACAGGGCGCGTTGCAGCTCGTCGATGTGGCGCTGCATGGCGATGCTCAAAATAGAGGCGGCAATGATAGAGGCGACAGCCACGATCGCTCCGATCTCGGCGGCGACGAAGCCGCCCTCCCCCGATAGCGCAAGCAGGCCCAGCGCGAGGCCGATCAGCACCGTCGCCATCCCGCTATAGACCAGCATGCGCGACTGTTCGCGCAGTTCGTCCGCATCCTCGACATTGAGAAATTTGGCACCCACCGCCGGGTTAAGAGCGCCGAGCAACACGGCCACTCCGCACAAGACATATAGGACCCCGACGAGGCCGGCGATTTCGCGCGAGGTACCCAGCCCATCGCCACCGTCGATCTCGGCCAGCTGAAGGAAGGCGAAGGACCCCAGTCCGCCGGCGATCGCGCCGGTGATCAGCGGGACTGCAAGCCGACGCCACATCGGCTTTTGCTGGATATCGGTCATCATTCGGAAGGCTCCCAGTCGTCGATAAACAGATCCGGCACGTCGACGGCGAACAGCTTCGCCATGCGCAGTGCCAGCGGGAGAGAGGGATCGTACTTGTCGGTTTCGACCGCGTTGATCGTCTGGCGGGACACGCCGAGCCGTCGGGCAAGCTCGCCCTGGCTCCAGCCCGCCCCTTCGCGGTAGTGCTTCACACGATTTTGCAACCGATCATTCTCCCGGCAGCACCCACCTCGGGTGCTGACAAGAGCTCTTTACAGTCAAGAACTCTTGTCAGTCAAGAGCTCTTGTCAGGTCGCGGTGCGGGCCGCAGCGGGTCGGCTAGTAATCCCGGCTCGCCTCCACCGACACGCTGTTGCGCCCGACAGTCGAGACCGTGGCCAGCAGCGAAAGCCAGCTGGTGATCCGGAATTCGGCATCGGTCGCGCTGTAACCGCGGCCATCGGTGATCAGCTCGATATAGAAGCGCCGTCCGATATTCTTGCCCAGCGCGATCGAGGTGCCCCGGTCGAGCACCGGGTCCGCCGAGACGATCCGCAGCCGGTCGAGCCCGATCGCGCTGCGCAGCTGGTTGATCGGGTCGAGCCCGCCGCCCCCGCGCAGCGAGGCGACCGCCGCGCCGAGCTGCAAGGCATCGGTGGCAGAGAGGCTGGTGATCGAACCGCCGAACAGCAGTCGCGAGAGGATCTCCTCCTCGGGCAGCGAGGGGTTGGAGCTGAAGGTGATCTCGGGCTGCTGAGCGTTGCCCTGCACGCTGACCGTCACATCGATCCCGTTGTTGTCGGTCTCCGCGACGATGTCGAGCCGGGGGTCGATCGCGCGAGTCTCGTCGAACTCGATCCGCCCGCGGGTGACCTCGAAGCGTGCGCCCGCGAAGGTGTAATCGCCCCGGATCAGGTTCGCCTCGCCCCCGATCCGCATCTCCTGCGTGGTGCCGCGCACGCGCACATCGGCGCTCCATTCGCTGTCCAGCCCCATGCCGTCGACATCGACGCGGCTCGGCGCGCGCGCATCGACGAGGAAGCGCCACGGCGCGCCCGGCGCGGACGGCTGGTAACGGTCGCGCGGCAGATTGATCTCGCGCGTGGTGATCGTGGGAATGCTCGCAGTCTGCGCTCCATTGCCCAGCCGCCAGCTTGCCTTTTCGACCAGCAGGCGCCCGGCAATGGTCCCGCCCGATCCGTTGGACACGATCCGCAGCGGGCCGGTAACGGTCGCCTGCAATCCACGTGCATTAATCAGCTGCGCCTTTTGCGCCGCCGCACGAATATCGATCTCCGGCCCGCGACCGGGGCCCAGATTGGCCAGATCGACGACGCCGCTGCCGTTGACCACGCCGCCATTGGGCGCAGTGCCACGGAACTCGGTGATCTGCAGACGCGACCCGGCAAAGGCACCGCGCACGCGCGCATCGCGGATGTCGGTTCCGGAAACCGAACTCTGCACGCGCAGATTATCGCTCGACAGCGAACCGCGCACACGCGGATCGGCCAGCGTACCGCGAATATCCGCAGCGACGGCAACAGGCCCGGAGAAATCGAACAGGTCGATCGCCGCCAGCCGCCAGAGCGACTGGGCAGGCCCGCGATAGCGCAGCTGACCGAACAGATCGCCCGCCTGCAGCCTTTCGAACAGGCTGCCATTGCGCGGCAGGTCGGAAATCAGCGCCTGCACGCGTCCGCCTTCGGTCCCGTTATCGTCGAGGATGGCGCGCGCCTGAAGCCGGTCCGTTTCGAGCCGCGCGACCAGCGAGAGGTCGACCGGGCGCGAGGCGAGGATCACGCCAGAGCGGGTGAACTTGTCGACCCTCACGCGCGCTTCCCCGGTGGGCAACCCGTCCTTGGGTGCGGCATAGGTGATCGTGCCCGACAGCGATCCGCCGAGCCCCGCATCGCCCATCACGATATCCGCCAGCGAGAGCGGGATGTCGCGCACATTGAGGTCGAACCGGGTCGCTTCGCCACCCATCCGGCCCTCGGCAATCACGAAGCCGTCGCCGTAGCTGATCTGCGAGCGCTGGAGCGCCCAGCCCCCGCCATCGATCTTGGTCAGCACCGCGCGGCGCGGCATGGTCAGCTCTCGTCCGGCAAGGTTGCCGCGCGTGGCCAGCGCAATCCGGTCCGGCGCGATATCGGCTGCGAGTTGCAGCGCGAACCCGCGCCCGCGCCGCCCGGCAATCGCCGCGTTCACATCGCCGCGCCCGTTCACCAGCCGCGCATCGGCGGTCATCCGCCCGATGAACAGGTTGCCATAGACGATTCCTTGCGCGCTGGCCGTACCCTGGACGGTCGTATCACCGTCCGCGATCTGGCCGCTCATATCAATGTCGGCCTGCGCGATCTCGAGTGCGGTAGCCCCGCCGAAGCGCGCGTTGCGCGCCGCCAGCGCGACGTCGAAGCCCTGCCCACCACTGCGCGGCGCGAGCATGATCGTCCCGTCGAGCCCGCCGCCTGTCAGCGCCAGCGTACCGCTGGCAGCGCCGCCGCCCAGCGTCAGATCGCCGGTCACGCTGGTTTCCGAGACGGTCAGAGTTTCCACCGCAAGGCGGGTCGGCCCGCCCGGGGGGGAGAACAGGCCGAGCGTGCCTTCGAACCGGCCGAGCGTAGAATCGCCCTCGGTCTCGATCCGGAAGCCCTCGTCGATCGGGCTCAGCGCCACGCGCACGTCGCGCAGGCCCGCGGCGGGCAGCGGCTCTGCGAACACCAGCACCGCTTCGGGGCCCCGGTCTGTCAGTGAAGCCTCGACCGTGAACGGCCCGTACTGCGCCTGCCGTCCGCGCCCGGCTACGCGTGTGGTCCCCGGCGCAACCTGCCCGTCGAGCACCATGTTCAGCTTGCGCGAGTCGAGCCGCACCTGCCGGAAATCGATCGGCGCATTCTGCGCAAGCGACACCCCGCCGGAAAAGTCGATCACCGGCCCCGCCAGATTGACCAGCGTATCATTGGTGACGCGCGGCACCTGCCCGCGCACATCGGCGGTCAGCCGCCATGCGCCGTTATAGAGAAAGTCGATCGAACCGCCCGCGTTGACCCGCCCGATCTGCTCGAACGTCAGCCCGTTGACCGCGACCGGCCCGCGAACCTGCCAGCGGTTTTCCGCAAGATTGCCGTTGAGCGAGAGTTGCGCGCTGGCATCGGGGAAGTTGATCCGGATGCTGTCGGACACCAGCTCGCGCCCGGTAAACACCAGCCTCCCGTTGGCGGTGCCGCCGATCAGCCGTGGATCGGCGAGCGCGTTGCCGGTTTCGATCCGCCCCACGCGCGCGTCGATCGGGATCACCCAGCGGCTGCCATCATAGGTCGCGGTGCCTTCCTGCGCGATATTGGTGATCGTGGCGCTGCCCGCATCGAAGCGCTGCGCCACCAGCTTGAAGGGAATGGTGAGGTCACGGAACGGCCCGTCGATCGTGCCGCTCGCCTGCGCGCCGACCAGTTGCAGGTTCTCGCCAAACAGCCGCGGATCGCGCACCGCCGCCTCGAACGTGATGCCGTCTGCGCGATTGTCCGCAAGGTTCGCGCCGCCTTCGGCGATCAGCGAGAGGCCCTGCCCGATCAGCTCGACCTTGCCGTCGAGAACCCGGTCGGCGAAAGTACCGGCGGCCTCGATCCGCGTGTCGCGACCCAGCGCGCGCTGGGGAATTCCGGTCAGGAACGGTGTCGTATCGGCCCGCCCGACAATGCCGTATTTCCCGTTCTTCGCGCTCAGCCGGAAGCGGGCGAGCGATTCGCCGTTGCGGTTGAGCAGCATGTCGCCCGACCAGTCTTTCCACGTCCCGTCACCATCGATCCGCCCGACATAATCTCCATCGAGATTGGCCAGACTGGTGATGACCCCGCCTGCGGGCGCGTCCACGCGCATGTCGACATCGAAGAGATCGCCATCGGGCTCGGCAGTCAGGTCGAGCACCAGCCGATCGCCCTCCCCGAAGCGCCCGTTGGCCTTCACCATCGCGCGACCGTTGCGGATATCCGCGCTGCCGACCAGATTGACCTGCCGCCGCGCATCGCCCGCGACACCGGGGGCCAGCGTCCAGTCCACCAGCTCGAGCTGGTCGATGCGAATGTCGAAGCCCGGCAGCATCGGCGAATCCGGATCGCCGGGATTGAGCTTCGGCAAACGCTTGAGCTCGCCCCGTCGCGCTTCGACCGAGTCGATATCGAGCCCGCTGCTGAGCCAGGCGAACGGATTCCAGTCGAGATCGACCTCGGGCACGGTCAGGAACACGCCCTGCGGGTCCGCGAGCGAGAGGTCGTGCAGGACGAGATCGCTGTAGATGCTGCCCTCGATCCGCCCGATCGAGATGCGCAGGCCCGATTTGGGCTCGATCTTGGCGACCTGGTCGACGATCCAGCGCTTGCCGATCGGACTGTTGAGGCCCGCGACCAGCGCCGCGCCCAGCAGTGCCAGCACGACCACAATACCCACCGCCCACTTGGCAATGCGCGCAGTGGCGCTCTTCCTGCGCGGCGCGTCTGCGGTCGCCTCTTCCCGGATCGCCTCTTCGCTCATCAGAAGGCCTGCCCCAGCGAGACGTAGACCGCGACGAAGCTGTCGGTCGATCGTGGATTGATCGGGAAGGCGACGTCCAGCCGCAGCGGGCCGAAGCCGCTCAGGTAGCGCACGCCGACACCCGCGCCGACGCGAATGTCCTCGAAGTCGGGATATTGCTCGACCCCGACAGACCCTGCATCGACGAAGGGCACGACCTGCACCGCGCCGTCGAACAGCGGGGTGGGAATACGCACTTCGGCCGAGAGCTCGACCAGCGAGCGCCCGCCGATCGGATCATTATCGTCATTGCGCGGCCCGATGGCGCGATAGCCGAAGCCACGCACGGAGCCGCCACCCCCGGCGAAGAACCGCCGCGAAGGCGCGACATCATCCAGCGCCGCGCCGGTGATCGAGCCGACCGCGACACGCCCGGCCAGGATCGGGCCGTTCTCACCGATCTGCTTGTAATAGGAAGCGTCCGCCTGGTTGCGCAGATAGAAGCTCTGCATCCCCTCGGTACGCGAAACTTCGGGGGATGTGCGCAGCGAGACGCGGAAACCCTCGGTCGGATTGAGCAGGTCGTCCGTGGTGTCGATCTGGCCGTAAAGGGGCAGCGCGGCGACGAAATAGGTCTGGCGCGGCGGCGGTGTGGCATCGTCGAGGCTGCTGTTGTCGATGTCGTACGCAAGCCGCTCGTCCGATGCGACAAGTTCGAGCCCCATGCTCCAGCTGAACGGCTTCTGGAACAGCAGGGTCGATAGCTTCTCGTAGGTCGCGATCAGGCTGGCCGTGTCCGCGGCGAAGGCGGTGTTGTCGAGCGAGCTGGCGAAGGCGTCGATCGTCAGGATGCGGTCGCGCCCGCCGAAATTGCTCTTGCGGAAGGTGATGCCTGCCAGCTGTTCCTGCGTACCGGCAACGCCGCGCAGCTTCAGCGCGCCTTCGGGCGGGAAGAGGTTGCGATGTTCCCAGCTGGCCTCAACCCGGATGCCCTCTTCGGTGCCGTAGCCGATAGCGCCCGCGATGGTCCGCAGCTTTGCTTTGGTTAGGCCGACCTTCATGTCGACCACGCCCGGTTCGCCATCGGCGGGTGCCTGAGCCTCCACCGGGGTGATGGTTGTCGAGGAGACCAGCCCGGTGGCGATGATTGCGCGGCGCAGATCCTGCTCGTCGTCGCGGTTGTAGATATCGCCCGGCTCGAACCTCGCGATCGAGCCGAGGTGCCTGCCGGAGAGGAAGTCCGGCTCTTCGGAGATCACCTTGCCAAAGACGTAGCGCCCGTTGGGGCGCACCGGCATCGTCAGATCGCCTTCGATCCCCGCATGATCGATCAGCAATTCGGGCGCGTCGATCTCGGCGAAGGGATAGCCGGTATTGCCCAGCGCGGTGTCCAGATCGCCCCGCTCGCGCACGATGTCGTAGCTGTCGACATAGTCGCCGGGCTCGAGCTCGAACGCGCCGCGCAGTTCCTGGTAGTTGGGTGCCTGATCGAGATCGCCCAGATCGATCGTGCCGAAGGTGTAACGCTCGCCCGGCAGCACGTTGAAGCGGACCTGCGGCCGCTCGTCAGACCCGTCGATCAGATTGGGGCCGACCTCGCGCACGATCTCGCCATCGTAATAGCCGTAGGCGCGCAGCAGGCGCACCAGCAGTTCCTCGTCCTCTCGTGCACGGGCGCCCAGCTGGCCGACATTGGTCTCGCTGTCGCCATAGGCCTCGATGGTGGAAAGGCTGGTGAACTGGTCGACGAAATCGTCCATCTGCGGGAACGCGTCCGGCTCGCTCGGGAAGGCGAGCGCTAGTTGATCGGTCAGATCGATCACCACCGGATCGATCAGCAGCGGACCGGACTGGAGCGGATTGTCGTCGGCGAAGGTTGCCGTGCCGTCGTCCTCGACCTGCTCGACCGGCGCCAGTTCCAGCGGATCGGGCCAGTCGATGGTCAGCCCGGGCAGATCGTCCAGTGGACTCTCGGGCTCCAGCGCGGGGGCATCGGCGGGGAACGGGTTGGGCCCGTCGATCGGCGTCGGCTCCTCGGGAGGAACGCCATCGGCGGCCCATTCCTGCGCATTGTCGATCGCTTCGTCGGGGATCAGCGCTTCGAGCTCGGGGCTGGCCGAACGATCCTGTGCAAAGGCGTATCCGGGCTGGCCGGCGAGCACCGCGGCAAGCGCGGCGATGCACGCACCGCGCGCGAACCTAGCGGGTGACTGCGAGCGCCTTGTCGCCTGCTCCGGCAGCAGCGCCGCCTTCGCGCACGGCTTCCTGGATGAGACGATCCTGCTCTTCGGTTCCAAGCCGGCGCCATCCGCGCGGGCCGAGCCGTTCGAGCGGGCGGTAGCGGATCTTGTACTGCATCCGCGCGGAGCCTTCGACCCAATAGCCGAGATAGACGTAGGGCAGGCCTTCTTCGGCAGCGCGGCGGATGTGATCGAGAATGATGTAGTTGCCAAGACCCGACCGTACCTCGTTTTCCGGGTCGTAGAAGCTGTAGATCATCGACAGCCCATCACCCTGCCTGTCTGTCAGGCAGGCGCCAACCAGGCGACCCGTGGAGCCGTCGTCTGTCGGCTCCCTGTATTCAATAACATAGCTCGACACGGGCGTATGCTCCACCATGTCGGCATAGTCCACCTCGTCCATGCGCGTCATCCCGCCTTCTGGATGGCGCTTCGCGAGATAATCCCGCAACAGCTCGAATTGTTCCGAGGTCGCCCACGGGCGGCATTCGGTCGCGACCAGATCGCTGTTGCGCTTGAGAATCCGCTTCTGCGCCTTGGACGGCGCGAATTCGGCGGTCACCACCCGAACCGAGACGCAGGCCTGACAGTTAACGCAGCTGGGCCGATAGGCGACGGTCTGGCTGCGACGAAAACCGATCCGCCCGAGTGCTTCGTTGAGCTGGTCCGCGTGTGGCCCCTTCAGCTCGGTAAAAACCTTCCGCTCCATCCGGTCGGCCAGATAGGGACACGGCGCGGGGCTGGTCACGAAAAAGCGAGGGAAACGAACGGGGGCAGTCACGGCTAGGCCTGGCGCTCCTGGCGATGGCGTAAATCTATCGATCGGCGGCTGGCCAAAGGATATGCCTCACCAGCCACCGTCTTAGAAGGGCCTTAACCACAAAGCAGGGTTAACGAGACCTTATTTTGCACATCTGTGGCAAAACGGATCAGGCGAGTTCCACGGAATGAACGTCGTACCCGGTCTGGCGCATGTCGGCGATCAGCGCGTCGACCTGCTCCTTGTTGCGCGCCTCGCACTCGATTTCGGTGATCAGCCCCTTGGCCGGCAGCTTGGTGAACACCCGCTGGTGATAGACCTCGATGATGTTCACGTTGTGCCGTTCGAACAGGGAGACGACCTTGTGCAGCGCGCCCGGCTGATCCTTCAGCGCGATCCGCAGCCGCGCGAGCCGCCCCTGCCGCGCCAGATCGCGCAGCAGCACGGTGGCGAGCAGGCGCGAATCGATATTGCCACCGCACAGCGGCAGACCGATTTTCTTGCCCGCGAACTTCTCCTTGTTCGCCAGCACCGCGGCCAGGCCGGCAGCACCCGCGCCTTCGACCACGGTCTTCTCGATCTGCAGCAACAGCGCGACCGTGTGTTCCAGATCCGGCTCGCCCACCAGCAGGATCTCGTCGACCCGCTCGGCGATGATCGCGCGGGTGAACTGCCCCGGCTCCTTGACCGCAATACCTTCGGCCAGCGTATCGCCACCGGTGGGATTGTCCGCACCCGACAGGACATTGTGCATCGACGGGAACAGCGAAGCCTCGACCCCGACCATGTGGATGTCGGGATTGATCGCCTTGGCGACCGTCGCCATTCCGCTCATCAGCCCGCCCCCGCCGATCGGCACGACCATGCAGTCCAGATCGGGCTGGTCCTCCAGCATTTCGAGCGCGACCGTGCCCGCACCCGCCGCGACGTTGGGATCATCGAACGGGTGCACGAAGGTGAGCCCGCGCTCTTTTTCCAGCTGGCGCGCATAGGCATAGGCTTCATCGAAGCTATCGCCTTCCAGCACCACATCGCCGCCGACCGCTTCGGTCTGCATGACCTTCACCGCAGGGGTGGTCTTGGGCATCACGATGGTGACCGGCACGCCGAGGCGCTTTCCGTGATAGGACAGGCCCTGGCTGTGATTGCCCGCCGAAGCCGCGATCACACCGCGCGCACGCGCTTCTTCCGACATCAGCAGCAGGGCGTTGAGCGCTCCACGCTCCTTGTAGGCCGCGGTGAACTGCAGGTTCTCGAACTTGAGCCAGATCTCCGCGCCGGCAATCTGCGACAGGGTCTGCGATTTCAGCATCGGCGTGCGCACGACGGCATCCCCGATCCTTGCGTGCGCGGCACGCACATCGTCGAGAGTCAGCTGGTCGAGCGCGGAAGCGTTGGGCTTGGTCATGCGTCGACGCCTAGAGGCAGCTTGCCTCCCCTGCAACATAGACGCGCTTGCCTGCCCGATAGGCGTGCACGCCATTGGCAGGCCGCCGGCTTGGCGTTAGTCCAGCGCGTAACTCCTTCGTTACAAAGAAGACCATACCTTCCATGAAGCTTCTGCCCCTGTTCGGCGCAACTCTTGCGCTGCTGTGTTCCACCTCGGCAGCAGCCGACGTGCTGATCGACAACGTAAAAGGCGTCCGGATCGACGAGGATGGCGAGGTCGATCGCTTCACCGGCCTGTGGGTCGATGACGACGGCACGATTCTGGAGGTGCTCGACAAGGGCGACAAGCGGCCCGAGCATCCCAAGTACCTATCGGACATGGACGGACAGATCATCGTGCCGGGCATGATCGATGCGCATCTGCATGTGATGGGAATCGGCTTCGGCGCGCTGACGCTGGACCTTTCGGAGACGAACTCGCTGGAAGAGGCGCTCGCGCTGATCGCACAGTTCGCGCGCGAGAATCCGGGTCGCCCGTGGATCCTCGGGCGCGGCTGGAACCAGGAGAAATGGGGCCTGGGACGCTTCCCCACCGCCGAGGAACTGGACCGCGCGGTGAGCGACCGGCCCGTGTTCCTTGAACGGGTGGACGGCCATGCCGGCTGGGCCAACACGCTCGCGATCGAGACCGCGAAGATCGACGCGGACACCAAGGATCCGGTGGGCGGGCGGATCGAACGCGACGCTGCGGGCGCACCTGCGGGCGTGTTCGTCGATGCCGCGACCGATCTGGTGCAGAAGGTGGTGCCCGAGCCGCGCCCGGTCGACCGCGATGCGGCGCTGCAGGAAGCGCAACAGATCCTGCTCGCCCAAGGGATCACCGCAGTCGCCGACATGGGGACCACCCTGCTCGACTGGCAGACCTATCGCCGTGCGGGCGACAGGGACCAGCTGCGCATCCGGATCATGTCCTACGCCGCCGGGATCGAGGCGATGGAGGTGATCGGCGGGACCGGGCCGACGCCGTGGCTGTACCAGGACCGTCTGCGCCTCAACGGCGTGAAGCTCTACCTCGACGGCGCGCTCGGCTCGCGCGGGGCTTGGCTCAAGCAGCCCTATGCCGATGATCCTCAGAACACCGGTCTGCCGCTGCTGTCCGACACGCAGCTGCGCAATCTGATGAGCCGCGCGGCGATGGAGAATTATCAGATCGCGGTGCACGCGATCGGCGATGCCGCCAATGCCGAAGCGCTCGCCGCGATCGAGGAACTGTCGGAAAGCTATCGCGGCGATCGCCGCTGGCGGATCGAGCATGCGCAGATCGTCGATCCGCTCGATATCGAGCGCTTTGGCGAATACGGTATCATCGCCTCGGTCCAGCCGGTCCACCAGACCTCCGACCGGGTGATGGCCGAGGCCCGGCTGGGGCCGGATCGGCTACTCGGGGCCTATGCGTGGGCGAGCCTGGCCAAAAGCGGTGCGCGGCTTGCGCTGGGATCGGACGCTCCGGTCGAATCTGCCAATCCCTTCGTCGGCATGGCGGTCGCGATGACCCGGATGGACGCGGACGGGCTCCCGCTGGGCGGGTGGATGCCGGACGAGCGCCTCTCCCGGATGGAGGCGTGGCGCGGCTTCACCAGCGACGCCGCCTTTGCAGGTTTCGCCGAAGGCCGGTTCGGGCGACTGGTGAAAGGCGAGCGGGCCGACTTCGTGGTTGTCGATCGCGATATCTCGCGTGCGAGCCCGGAAGCCATCCGCCAGACGCAGGTGATCGAAACCTGGGTCGGCGGCGTGCGCGCCTACCGCCGGGGGCAGTGACGCAACGCATCAGTTCTCGCTGCATGCCCGCCTGTTTCGCCGGTAATCAAAGTTTCATAACTCTTACCTAGGGCGGTCTCCACAAAGTCCACGGGACGCTAGCCCCTGCGTGCAAACCGCGGGGGTTTTGCTTGCCAGAGGTGGTCTACGTCAGGATCGCGGGGCCATCTCGCCCTGCCGGAAGGAGATCGAAGAATGCGCAAGATTGCTCTTTTGACTGCTGCTCTCGGCCTCGCAGCCGCTCCGGTCGGAGCGCTGGCCGGCAGCCGGGATACGGCGCCGGTCGAAAGCGGGAGCGAGCTGGGCGGCACTGGCGGCATTCTGGCCGCCATGGGCATCGCTGTGGTGATCGCCACCGTCATTCTGGTGACCGACGGCAACGACGATCCGGACCTTTCAGTCAGCAACTAAGGACGGGTAAAGAGTGGTCGTTGCCAAATGGCAACATGACACGCCCTGCCCTCTTTTTTTTGAGTTTTCCGGGTTGCAATAGCGCCCAAACCCAATCATTACTCGCCGCGAACCAGTTTCGACAGCTTACTCGATACCCTGAGGAGACTTAAGTTATGAAGATCCGTACCATGGCCGCTGCTGCAGCCGCTCTGTCGCTTGTCGCCGCTCCGGCGGTTGCCGAAATCAGCGCTGATCGTGCCGCTGCTCCGGTTGAAGGCGAAAGCGAACTCGGCGGTGGCGCCATCATCGGCGCACTGGCGATCGCAGCAATCATCGGCGGCATCATCATCGCTGCTGACACCGACGACGATACGCCGGTCAGCAGCTAAGTCTTTCGCGACTTATTGCATAAAGAAAGGGCTCCCGTTTCGGGGGCCCTTTTTGCGTTTATGGACGATATACTTTAGGATCGGGCTCCGCGAACCTGCCGATCTTGCGAATGGGCATCCTGGTTTCCTCTTCCACGCCTTCCTAACAGCGATTGTCAGGTCCGCACTGTTGCAAATCCCACAAATATCTGTACGGTTCGGCGCAAGTCGCTTGGAAAAGAAGAAGAAGGGGAAATATCGTATGAAGATTCGCACGCTCGCTGCGGCCGCCGCCGCACTTACGCTTACCGCCGCTCCCGCAGTCGCCGAAGTCAGCGCCGAACGCGTTGCAGCTCCGATCGCTGAAGAGAGCGAACTCGCCGGCCTGGGTGCCGGTGCCTATGTTCTCGGTGCCATCGGCCTGGGTCTGATCATCTACGGCATCATCGAAATCTCCGACGACGACGACGATCCCGTCAGCGCCTAAGTCGGACATCAGTTCGAATGCTGAAAGGGCTCCCGCTTCGGGGGCCCTTTCTTTTTGTGTCCACGATCCCGGTCGGCGGCCGACAGCCTAGGCGACTTCGGAGGTCTCCGTCTTGTCACCCGACGCACGCTTCTCCCGCTTCTGCAGGATCAGCATGACCAGCAGCGATCCTTCGAACAGCAGGTAGAGCGGAATGGCCAGGATCAGCTGCGAACCCGGGTCCGGCGGGGTGGCGACCGCAGCAAGCGCCAGCACGCCCACGACGACATAGGCCCGCGCCTTGGCCAGCGTGGCGCGCTGGACCAATCCCGCACGCTCGAGCAGCAGCAGCAGCACCGGCAGCAGGAAGCTGATCCCGAAGGCGAGGATGAACTGCATGACCAGGCTGAGGTACTCGCCCGCGCTCGGAAGCGCCTCGATCGGGAGCCCGCCGGCACTGCCCTGGAAGCCCAGGAAGAAGCGGAACGCGGTGGGCATGACGACGAAATAGGCCAGGCTCGCCCCGGCGATGAAGAAGATCGGGGTCGCGATCAGGAAGGGCAGCAACGCCTTCTTCTCCTTCGCGTACAGGCCCGGCGCGACGAAGGCCCACAGCTGGTTCGCGATGTAGGGAAAGCTGACGCAGAACGCGCCGAACAGGCCGACCTTCATCTCGACGAAGAAGACCTCGTACAGCTTGGTGTAGACCAACCTCCCCTGCCCCGGCGGAAATGCCTCGGCCAGCGGGCGGGCCAGAAACGCGAGGATCTGGTCGGCGAAATAGAAGCACACGCCGAATGCGATCGCGAGCACGAAGACCGAGCGCAGCAAGCGCGTGCGCAGCTCGACAAGGTGCTCCATCAGCGGTGCCTGCGTCTCGTCGATGTCGCGCAAAATACCCATTCTCAGGCCTCGCGATTCCGACGGGGTTCGTCCTGGTCGAGCGGCAGGCGCGGCTCGGCGGCGCTATCAGGCTTCTCTGCGGGCGCTGGAGCATTCTCCGTGCCTAGTCGCGCCTCGGCGGATGCCGATATCGTCGGCGTTGCTCCCGGCACGGGATCATCGGCATGCGGATCGTGCGCGCTGTCGGCGGGCGGTGCAGGCGGAAGCTCGGTCATCTCACCGGGATGATCGCGCATGATCTGCGCGTTGCGCTCCTGCCACTTCTTTTCCATTTCCTCGAGCTCGGCCTCGCGCACCATAGCGTCGATCCCGGCGCGAAAATGGGCCGACACCTTGCGGATCTGGCCGATCCACCGACCCGCAGTACGCAGCGCCAGCGGCATGTCCTTCGGCCCGATCACGAGGATCGCGACGACCGCGATGATCAGCAGCTCGGAGGCTCCGATATCGAACATCGGTTGCGGAGCCCTCTATTAAATCAGGAAGCGCGGTCGGTCGGCTCGGCCGTCTTGCTCTCGCTGACGGTTTCCCCGGCGGGCTTGGCGTCGTGGGCAGGGCCTTCGATACGCGCGGCAGGCTTGTCCGACGAAGAGCTGCTGTCTTCGTTCATGCCTTCCTTGAAGCTTTTGATCCCCTTACCGAAATCGCCCATCATCTCGGAAATGCGGCCGCGCCCGAACAGGACGAGCACGACGATCGCGAGAATGAGAATCTGCCAGATACCGACTTGTCCGAACATAACTGCCTCTGTGTGATCTTCGGCCCGCATATAGGCGTTGCGGCGACGGACTTCCACCCGCCAACGACGAGCTGCGCGCGATCGTCGTGCGCGAGGGGCTCAGCGCTCGCCGTCGGAGGTGCCTGCGGTGCTTTCGGCGGCCTCTTCCGCGTCGTCGCCCGCCATCTCCGCCTCGAAGGCCTCCTGCACCGGGTCGAGCATGCCGGTCGCCCGCAATTCGTCGATTCCCGGCAGATCCCTGCGCGATTCGAGCCCGAAATGGCGCAGGAATTCGGGCGTGGTGGCATAGATCAACGGGCGCCCGGGCACCTCGCGCCGTCCCGCAGGCTTCACCCAGCCCGCCTCCATCAGCACGTCGAGCGTACCGCCAGAGGTCTGCACCCCGCGGATCGATTCGATCTCAGCCCGACTCACCGGCTCATGGTAGGCGATGATTGCGAGCACTTCCGTGGCTGCGCGGCTCAGCTTGCGCAGCGATTCGCGTTCGCGGCGCAGCAGGTGCGCGCAGTCGGGTGCGGTCTGGAAATGCCAGCGCTTGCCCCGCTCCACCAGATGGATCCCCCGCGGCGCATAGAAGTCGGCCAGGCGGGCCAAAGCTGCGCGCACTTCGCCCTTGTCCGCATCACCAAGGTGCGTGGAGAGCTGGTCCACGCTCAGCGCTTCTTCCGAAGCAAACAGCGCCGCCTCCAACGAGCGATCGAGCGATTCGGGCTGTCCGCTCATGTCGCTGCCCGGCGCAGCCGCAGCGGGCCGAAGATATCGTCCTGCGCCAGCTGTGCACGGCCCGTGCGCGCGAGTTCGAGCGCGGCGACGAAGCTGCTCGCCAGCGCGGACTTGCGCAGCCGCCGGTCCGCCCCGGGGGGCAGGAAGTCGCGCAGTTCCATCCAGTCCATCGCCACGCCGAGCATGCTGGAAACCCGGTCGAGCGCGCTTTCCAGCGTCATCACCTGCCGATCGCGCACCGTGTGCAGCGCCGGAGCGTTGCGCAGCTTCACCTGCCCGTAGGCGCGCACCAGATCGTAATAGCCGACCTGCCAGCTGACGGTACGATCGGTCCGCAGGCCCTCAGGCTTGCCGCGCAGGAACACGTCACGTCCCAGCCGGTCGCGGCCCATCAGGCGGCCTGCCGCCTCGCGCATCGCACCCAACCGCTGGAGCCGCAGCTGCAGGCGCAGGGCGAGCTCTTCCGGGCTCGGGTCTTCCTGCTCGTCCCTCGGCAGCAGCAGCGCGGATTTGAGGTAGGCGAGCCACGCGGCCATCACCAGATAATCGGCAGCAACCTCCAGCTTGAGGTGTTCCGCGCCTTCCAGAAAATCGAGATACTGGTCGACCAGTGCGAGGATCGAGATTTCGCGCAGGTCGACCTTCTGCTTTCGTGCCAGCTCCAGCAGCAGGTCGAGCGGACCTTCCCACCCGTCGAGCGCGAGGTGAAGCGCGCCCTGCTCGGGCCCGTCGGACGCGGCAATCCCGCGCCAGTCGCCCTCCTCGTCCAGCGCCTCCCCGAAATCGAGTAGCGTGCCGCCCTCGGAATCGGCAGGTGGCGGATCGATCACAGCGTCACGTCCGTCGCTGCGAACAGCGCGTCGCGTATCGCGACCAGCGCGTCGGGATCGGCCGGGCTTTCCGGCACCTCGACGCTGGCAAGCGCGCGGTCCAGCCGCGCTGCGCTTTCGCTGCTGATGGTGCCACAGGCCTCGACGATGCCGGCCATGTCGTCCAGCTTCGCCCAGCAGTTGAGCACCAGATCGCACCCCGCCTGCAGCGCGCGGACCGAACGTTCCGGGATCGTCCCGTCGAGGGCCTGCATATCGATATCGTCGGTGAGCAGCAGACCGTCGAAGCCGATCCGCTGGCGGATGATGTTCTCGACCACCCATGGCGACTGCGTCGCAGGTCGCTGATCGTCCCAGTCCGTGAACACGATATGCGCGGTCATCCCGATCGTGGCGCGGCCTGCCAGATGTTCGAACGGCGCGATATCGATCATGAGGTCGGCATCCTGCGCGTCGACCACCGGCAGGTGCTTGTGGCTGTCGGCCGTCGCGCGGCCGTGGCCGGGCATGTGCTTGAGGCAGCCAACCACGCCCGCCGCGGCCATCCCGTCGAGGATCGCGCGGCCCAGCGCGGCAACCTGCATCGATTCGGCACCCAGCGCACGATCGCCGATCACGTCGTCGGTTTCGGGCCGGGCGACGTCGCAGGGCGCGTGGAAATCGACCGTGATCCCGGAAGCTGCGAGTTCGGTTGCCATCGCCTCGCTGTTGAGCCGCATCGCCTCTATGCCTGAGGCAGGCGCCTTCTCGTAAAGCTCGCCAAAGCGCGCAGGCGCGGGCCATTTGCGCCATTCCGGCGGGCCCAGCCGGGCGACCCGCCCGCCTTCCTGGTCGATCGAGACCAGCAGGCGATCGCGACCGTGGATTTCCCGCAAGCTATCGGTCAGCCGCCGCAGCTGCTCGGGATTCTCGCAGTTGCGCTTGAACAGGATGTAACCTGCCGGGTCGGCCTCAAGGAAAAATGCCCGCTCGTCGGCGGTCAGTTCGGGGCCGGAACAGCCGAAGATTGCTGGCGTCATGACATGGGAAAGGTGGCCGGAAAGCTGCCCCGCTGCAAGAACGGGAGGGTCCATGACGGTGGAAATCCGGGCGAGCGCATGCCCGCCCGGGCGTTCCCCTAGCGCTTGATCTGGCTCGCCACCCCATCGGCCTGCAGCGCATCGCGCAGGCGGCGCGCTGCCGCCATATCGCCGGGCAGCGCCTGCAGGCGATAGACCGTGCCGATATCCGCCTCGCCCTTCACGATCCGGTATTCGACACCGGAAAGCGCATCGGTCTGCCGGCGGAGCGCAGCCCAGCCTGCCCGCGCGGTCGCCTGATCGCGATAGGCACCGACCTGCACCGCGATCCGGTTGTCGGAAGCTGCGGGTTTGCTCGATTCAGCCTCGGGCTCGTCGGCGGGCGAAGGTTCGGCGATCGGTTCGGGCGTGGCGGATTTCTCAGCCAGACGGCCCTCGCGGCTCTCGCCCTCGCCCACTGCCGGGGCCATGTCCCCGGTCCCCTCGAAGGTCTTGCCACCGGGGTTCTCAGGCCGCTCCTTGTAAGGGCCTTTGGGGGCCGCGATCACGCTGCCATCGGCCTGCGGCGCATTATCGCCCGTCCGATCGGTAAAGTACCAGATCCCGCCGACCAGCACGGCGAGCAGCACCAGCCCGAGCACCACGAAGCCGGTGACGCGCCACGCATCGACGCTCTCGATTTCCTCGTAATCGGACGATTCGAGCCACGGCAGCGCATCATCGTCGCTGACCAGGCCGAGATCACTGCCGTCGAAGCCGGGCTCGTCTTCATCAACGGCATCTTCGCTGACATCTTCGACGCCATCATCCGCTGCGGGCTGTTCGCCCTCCGGTTCGCCAGCCTCGCTGACAGTACCGCCTTCGTCCGAACCGCCGGCAAGCTGCATCGCAGGCTGCTCTTCAGGTGCAGCATCTTCGCGCGGCGCTTCATCCGCAACCGCAGCCTCGTCGGCCGGAGCAGATTCGTCACCATTCGCCGCGCCATCGACCGGCGTCGTTTCAGCCTGATTTTGCTCGACCTGGGAACGATCGTCCCCGTCGCGACCCCCCTCGCGATCATCCCGATCGATCATCGTTACATCTCCTCAACGGCCTCCACCCCGAGGAGACCCAGCCCATTGCGGATAACCTGACCTATTTGAGCGACCAAATAAAGCCTTGCCCCGCTAAGCTTGCGGTCCTGTGTCAGGATGACCCTTTTTGAAGGATCATCGTTTCCGGCGTTCCAGAACGCATGGAAGGCGGCCGCAAGGTCGTAGAGGTAGAAGGCGATCCGGTGCGGCTCCCGCGCCTGCGCCGCCGATTCGACCAGCCGCGGATACTGTGCGGCCAGCTTGACCAGCGCGACATCCTCGGCGGTCAGCGCGTCGAGCGCCTCGTCGGACGGGGCCAGCCCTTCCTCCGCCGCCTTGCGCATGGTCGAACAGATGCGCGCGTGGGCATACTGGACGTAGAAGACCGGGTTGTCCTTGCTCGCCTCGACCACCTTGGCAAAGTCGAAATCCATCTGCGCTTCGGGCTTGCGGGTCAGCATGGTGAAGCGCACGACATCCTTGCCGACCTCGTCGACCACGTCCGCCAGCGTGACGAAATTGCCCGAACGCTTGGACATCTTGACCGGCTCGCCATCGCGCATCAGCTGGACCATCTGGACCAGCTTGACATCGAACGGCACCGGCGTGCCCTTCCCTTCGCCCAGCGCGGCGACGGCGGCCTTGATCCGCTTGACCGTGCCCGCGTGGTCCGCGCCCCAGATGTCGATCAGCGCGTCCGCGTTCTCCGCCTTCTCCATGTGGTAGGCGAGGTCGGCGCCGAAATAGGTCCAGCTGCCGTCGGATTTCCTGATCGGGCGATCCTGATCGTCCCCGAAGCGGGTGGAGCGGAACAGCGGCAGTTCCACCGGTTCCCAGTCCTCGGGCGTCTTGCCCTTGGGCTTTTCCAGCTCGCCATCATAGACGAGGCCCTGCTCGCGCAGCCATTTCTCGGCCTCAGCGGGCTTACCAGCGGCCTGCAACTCGGCCTCCGAGGCGAAGACGTCGTGCGCGATGCCCAGCTTGGCGAGGTCGGCGCGGATCAGGTCCATCATCGCCGCGACCGCGCGGGGGCGGAACAGCGCCAGCCATTCGCTCTCTGGCGCGGCCGAATATTTGTCCCCGAATTCCTCGGCCAGCGCCTTGCCGACCGGGATCAGGTATTCGCCGGGATAGAGCCCTTCGGGGATTGCGCCGACATTCTCCCCCAGCGCCTCGCGATAGCGGACGTGTGCCGAGCGCGCGAGCACATCGACCTGACCGCCCGCATCATTGACGTAATATTCGCGGGTGACCGAATGCCCCGTCGCATCGAGCAGGCTGGCGAGCGCGTCGCCCACCACCGCGCCGCGGCAATGGCCCATGTGCATCGGGCCGGTCGGATTGGCGGAAACATATTCGACGTTGATGCGGCTGCCCTTGCCCACGCCCGAGCGGCCATAGCCTTCCGCAAGCGAGCCGATCGCACGAATCTCATCGATCCAGGCGCGACCCGCGATGCGCAGGTTGATGAAGCCCGGCCCGGCGATCTCGGCACTTTCGATGTCGGGATCGCGCTTGAGATGCTCGACGATCTGCTCGGCGAGCGCGCGCGGGTTGGTCTTGGCCGGTTTGGCCAGAACCATTGCAGCGTTGGTCGCAATGTCGCCGTGCGAGGGATCGCGCGGCGGCTCTACCGAAACATTGGCCCGGCTGACCTCGGGAGGCAGCGTGCCTTCGGCTTCGAGCGCGGAAAGCACGGCGTCGATCCGCTCTGCATAGGCGGCGTAAATCGTGGCAATATCTGACATGAGCGCCCGCTTAGCCGGTTTGACGCCGGGGACAAGAGCGCTGCAAGCGGGAGCGGTGCGCTCCCGCCCTGTCAGGCCCTAGCGGGTGGCGTTGTAGGCCAGCTGCTCGTCGGACAGCTGGAAGCCGACCAGCAGTTCGAAACTGGCGGCCTGCACCGCTGCGCGAACTTCGGGATCGGCCAGCGGGTCTAGCGCGGCGTCTTCGTCGCCTGCCTTGCGTTCGCGCGTAATCCGCTCGCGCACATCGGCGGGCAAGGTCGCGTCGGCGCGGTTGATGAAGGCACCCGCCTGCCCCTGCCCGACTGCACGATCCTGTCCGTCGGCAAAGGCGATCCGCACCGTGCCGACCTTCTTGGTCACCACCGAGCTGCCGCCGCGCAGCACGACGGAGAAATAGGGCAGCTCTACGGTACGTGCGCCGCGGGTGTCCTGGCGGGTCGCGTACACATCGAAGGTGGCGTTGGCATAGATCCGCTCGCCCTGCTCGTCGCACGTGGTGCGCAGGTTGGTCATCGTCGCTTCGACGTCCATGTCGCGCGCCAGGCGGCTGGTCGGCGAGCTGAAGGTGGTGATATCGCCGGTGTAGTCCGGGATGCCCACCGCAGGGCACAGGCTGCGAACCGCGGTGACCCCGACGCCCTGGTTGACGACCAGATCGCCGGTTTTGGCGCAGGCAGACAGCGCGAGAACCGCAACAGCGGGGGCGATAAGGCGAACGGCAGCATGCATATTTCGGTCGTATCCCTCACTCGATCGAGCATCGAACGCGTCAAACTCGTCCCGGCACCTAGCGGCGCGCGAGCAGAATGGCTAGATAGCGGCTTATGAACGCCGCATTTCCCGCTGAACAGATGCCCGCCGATCAAACTCCCGCCAAGGGGGGCGACCGGCCCGGCCTCACGATCCTGATCGCCGCGCCGCGCGGCTTTTGCGCCGGGGTCGACCGCGCGATCGAGATCGTCGAGCGTGCGCTCGAAAAATACGGCGCGCCGGTCTACGTCCGCCATGAAATCGTTCACAACCGCTATGTCGTGGAAGGCCTGAAGGCCAAGGGCGCGATTTTCGTCGAGGAACTGGACGAAGTGCCCGACGATGCGCCGGTGGTGTTCAGCGCGCATGGCGTGCCCAAGTCGGTGCCAGAAGAAGCCGAGCGGCGCGAGTTACTTTATGTCGATGCGACCTGCCCGCTGGTCAGCAAGGTTCACCGCCAGGCGGAACGGCTGCTCGAAAAAGACAAGCACATCCTGTTTATCGGCCACGCCGGTCATCCCGAAGTGATCGGCACCATGGGTCAGGTCGCGAAGGGCGAGATGACGCTGGTCGAAACGGTTGAGGACGTCGCAAACCTGCCCTTCACCAGCGAAGACGATCTCGCCTTCCTGACGCAGACCACGCTCTCGGTCGACGATACGGCAGAAATCATCGCGGCGCTGCAGGCACGCTTCCCCTCGATCGCCGCCCCCAAGGCAGAGGACATCTGCTACGCCACGTCCAACCGGCAGGCTGCGGTCAAGGAACTCGCGCCGGGCAGCGATCTGGTGCTGGTGATCGGCGCACCGAATTCTTCCAATTCGCTCAGACTGGTCGAAGTGGCGGAGCGCTGCGGCACCACCGCCAAGCTGATCCAGCGGGCGGACGAGATCGACCCGGTCTGGCTGGAAGGCGTCGGCACCGTTGGCCTGACGGCCGGTGCCTCCGCGCCGGAAACGCTGGTCCGCGAAGTGGTCGACAAGCTTGCCGAATGGCGCACGATCGAAGAACGCCCAGTGCTGGTGACCGAGGAGAAGATGATCTTCAAGCTGCCCCGCCAGCTGGCAGACTGACGCGCGCCTCGCCGCGATAGTGGCCGTCTACACACACCTCACCGCGGGCGAGATCGCCCAGTTTATCGCCCGGTTCGATGTCGGCGCGCTGCGCTCTGCCAAGGGCATTGCCGAGGGCGTGTCCAATTCGAACTGGCTGATCGAGACCGAGCGGGATGGCGCAGCGCACCGATTTATCCTGACCGTATTCGAAGCGCGCACGGATGCGGCGGACCTGCCGTTCTTTCTCTCCCTGCTCGATCACCTGGCAAGCAAGGGTCAGCCGGTGCCGCGCACGATCCACACTCGTGACGATGCCAACATGACGCTGGTGCGCGGCAAGCCCGCCGCACTCATCGAATTCCTGCCCGGCGTCTCGATCGACGACCCGGACGAGGCGCAGGCCCACGCCGTGGGCGTCGCGCTGGCGGACCTGCATCTGGCGACACGCGATTTCACGCAGACGCGGCAGACGTCGCTCGGCATCCCGACCTGCGTCGGGATGGTCCGCGACCATGCGGAGCGGCTGGGAGAGGTCGATCCGGCGCTGCCCGATATCCTGCCCGATTGCGGCGCTTCATTGCTGGAATCATGGCCCGAAGGCCTGCCCGGCGGCACGATCCACGCCGATCTGTTCCCCGACAACGTCCTGTTCGTGGGCGAGCAGGTCACCGGACTGATCGATTTCTACTTCGCCTGCACCGGCCTGCTGGCCTTCGATCTGGCGGTGACTCATGCAGCATGGAGCTTCACCGCAACAGGGAACGACTTTCGTCCCTCGATCGGCCGCGCGCTGCTGGCGGGGTACGAGAGCAGGCGCCCGCTCACCCAGGAAGAGCGGCAGGCACTGCCGATCCTCGCCCAGGGTGCGTGCCTGCGGTTCGTCGCCACGCGGGTGGAAGACTGGTTCGCCACCCCGGCTGACGGGCTGGTTCGCCGCAAAAACCCGATGCAGTTCGCGCAGCGGCTTGCATTCTACCGTGACCGGGGCGAAGCCGCGTTCCAGAGTTAGACGGGTCAATCATGAGCGACGTACAGATTTTCACCGACGGGGCCTGCAAGGGTAATCCCGGCCCGGGCGGCTGGGGCGCGCTGCTGCGCAAGGGAAAGACCGAGAAGGAGCTTTCCGGCGCAGAGCCCGACACGACCAACAACCGGATGGAGATGACCGCCGCGATTCGGGCGCTCTCC
This sequence comes from Alteriqipengyuania abyssalis, assembly GCF_019857185.1. Taxonomy (GTDB): domain Bacteria; phylum Pseudomonadota; class Alphaproteobacteria; order Sphingomonadales; family Sphingomonadaceae; genus Alteriqipengyuania; species Alteriqipengyuania abyssalis. The sequence goes on from NZ_JAHWXP010000003.1 coordinate 91,143, forward strand.
GCGCTCAAGCGGGGCTGCACGGTCGATCTGTATACCGACAGCAAGTACCTGATCGACGGGATCACCAAGTGGCTGCCCGGCTGGCAGAAGCGCGGCTGGCGCACCGCCGACAAGAAGCCGGTCAAGAACGAGGATCTGTGGCGCCAGCTGGCGGAGCTGACCGCAACGCACTCCGTCACCTGGCACTGGGTCAGGGGCCACTCCGGCCATGCGGAGAACGAGCGGGTCGACAGGCTCGCCAGCGACGCTGCGGAAAGCCTGCGCTAGAGCCCCAGCATAAACCGGCCTCAGGAGTTGTCGATCACCTCGGCACTCGGGCTGTTTTGTTTTTGATCGAAGCGAACGCGTTGTGCGCGCTCGTCCCTACCCGAAGCGCGCGGGCGAGAAGCTCTGTTCGTCCAGCGCCTGCGTCATCGCATCGCGCGGCCTCTCGAGGAACAGCTGGCTGGCGAGCCGCGCGGCGGCGGGTGCGGTCTGGATGCCGAAGCCGCCCTGCCCTGCAAACCAGAAGAAGCCGGGCAGCCGCGGGTCCCAGCCATAGACCGGCTTGCGATCGGGCGCGAAGCTGCGCAGCCCGGCCCAGGTCCGCTCGACCCTGCGGATTTCTCCGTCGACCACTCCGCCAAACCGGTCAATCGCCTGCGCCACCGCCAGCTCCTCCGGCGCAGCATCGACGGGCGGCACCGGGGTTTCGTCATGCGGGCTGAGCCACAGGCTGCCACCGCCTTCCGGCTTGAAATAGAACCGCCCGGATATGTCGAGCGTCAGCGGGCCGTCCCTGGGCAATGGCGGCTCGACGGAGAGCTGCAACATCGTGCGCTGAAGCGGCTGGATGCCCAGCGCGCGCGCACCCGCCATCTCGGCGAGCGTATCGGCCCACGCGCCTGCCGCGTTGGCGATTGCCGCCGCGCGCCATTCGCGTCCGTCGGCGCAGCGGATCAGCCAGCCCTCGCCGCTCTGTTCCAGCGATTGCACCTGCGCGCGAACCTCCAGCTGTGCACCGGCTTTCTTCGCGGCCTTCAGGTAATGCTGATGCAGCGCCGCTACGTCGATATCGGCGCAGTGCGGCTGCCAGATCGCCTCGCACCAGTCGGACAACAAAGTGGGCACGTAATCGCGGGCCGCACCCGTCGCCAGCCGATCGAACCGCGCGCCGCTATCTGCAAAGCGCGCGGCAAACGCGTCCAGCTTCCCCGCATCTTCGGCCCGCCCGATATACAGTGCGCCGCGCGGACTGAGGAAGCCGCCCTCGCGCAAAAAAGCTTCCGACGCACGGCTGAGCGGTACCAACTCAGGCCCGCCGTAGCATTCCTCCCAGAACGCCGCCGAACGCCCGGTCGTGTGGTAACCGGGCGCATCTTCGCCCTCCAGCAGCAGGACGCGGGCATGCGGCGCGATTTCCGCGGCAAGGCTCGCCCCGGCTATCCCCGCGCCGATAATCGCAAGATCATATTCGGCCATGGACGCTATCTAGGATTGGTGCGGCGCTTTGCGATCGAGAAAGTCGGCGATGCCATCCATTGCGCGCCCGCGTATCTCATCCACCTCACGGAAAATCTCGTGATGGGCCTCGTCGCCGAATTGCAGCAGTTCGGCAAAGGGCAGCCGCGCCGCCGCGCGCGCAATTGCGTCCCACGCCACCAGCTGGTCGTTGGTGGTGCCGAACAGGAACACCGGCGTATCGACCCGTTCCAGCGCCCCCTTCGCCTCGATCACCCGCATCGAAGCGATCGCGGCGGCCACCCAGCCCCAGCTTGCCGGGCCCATCGCGACATCGGGCCGCGCATTGCGCCACCACAACTCGTCCGCATAGCGATCCGGATCATGCGTCAGCAGCGCGCCGCGATCTTCGGGCAGTGCGCCGGGCTTCTCGCTTGTCTTCCATGCCGGTTGGCGCGGACCGCGCAGCCGCGCCATGCCCTTCGAGACCGCACTCAGCAGCCACAGCGGCCCCGGCGTGCCGACCAGGCCGAGCATCGGGGCGGAGAGTACCGCAGCATCGGGCGTTGCGCGCCCTTCGACCAGTGCGCGCAGCACCAGATGCCCACCCATCGAATGGCCGATCAGAACGTGCGGGCCAGGCGTTTCCGCAACCCACTTGTCCCACAGCACCGCCAGATCGGCGGTCCAGATGCCGAAATCGTCGATATGGCCAGTCAATCCGTCCTTGCCGAGACGGCCCGAGATGCCCTGCCCGCGCCAGTCGCTGGCGGTGACGTGCCAGCCTTCGCGCGCCCACTCGTCCAGCGTTTCGAGGTATTTCTCGTAGTGATCGCCGCGTCCGGGCATGAACAGGATCGATCCCCGCGCGTTTTCCGCCGCAACCGGCCAGTCGATCCGGCGGATGCTTGCGCCATCGGCGGTTTCCCAGTGGCTCTCGCGCGCGGTGTCGGGGATGGCGCGGCGATCGAAGGATGTGCTCGGTTCTGGCGACATTGGTCTGAATGATCCGGAGGTTCGTGGTTACTTTTTGGTAAGCGCGGACGGGTAGCAGGTTTGTCCACCACTAGGGAGGCCTGCGGCCCGTCCATGCTGAGCGACTATCTGCACTATGCACTGCTGATTGCACTGGCAATCGCGCTGGTCACGGCCGCGATCACCGATCTCAGATCGCGCAGGATCGCCAACTGGCTGACCGGCGGAGTTGCGCTGGGCGCGCCGCTGTTCTGGTGGGCCAGCGGCCTGTCGCTGTGGCCCGGCGTGGCGCTGCAATTTGCGGTCGCGCTGGCGGCCTTCGCGATCCTCGCCGTGCTGTTTGCGCTGCGCGCGATGGGCGGCGGCGATGTGAAGTTGCTGACCGCGCTCGCGCTGTGGATCGCCCCGCTCCCCTTCCTCCAGCTGGTGTTCCTGATGGCGATCCTGGGCGGCGTACTGACGCTGGTGTTCGGCGCGTGGCACATCATGCGCCGCCGCAAGGAGCGGCTGGCGATCCCCTATGGCGTGGCGATCTCCGCTGCCGGGCTATGGATCCTGAGCGTCCACTACTTCCCCGCTGCCGGTGCAGCGATCGGCCTAACCGCCTGAAGATGCAGGCCCTGCTCGCAATGCCGCAGCAAAGCGCGAGAAGTTCAATGAACTCCATTTTAACCAGTTGTCGCATAATCAACCGAGCCATCCCGCCCTTTGGCGTGGACATGTTCGATCTGGGGGACTTTTAAGTCATGGATAGGAAGAAGCTGGTTCTGCTGCTGGCGGCACTGGTCATCGCAGCGGGCACAGCGTTCATCGCGCGCAGCATGTTTGCCGGCGCGTCCGCCCCGGAAGTTGCCGCGGCAACCGGCCCGGTGGAGCCCACCGGCCCGCGCGTGCTGGTCGCCCAGCGCAGCCTGCCGGTCGGCACGATCATCACCCAGGATGCGATCAGCTATCAGGCCTGGCCTCAGGAACTGGTTCGCGACGCCTATTTCATCGACGGAGAGTCCGACGTGTCCAAACTGCTGGGCACCGTCGTACGCTACCAGATCACCGCCGGCGAACCGGTCACCCAGGGCGCGCTGGTCGCGCCGGGCGATCGCGGCTTCCTCGCCGCAGCGCTTGGCCCCGGCATGCGCGCAATCACCGTGCCGGTAAACGCCCAGACCAGCGTCGCAGGCTTCGTCTTCCCCGGCGACCGGGTCGACCTGATGATGACCCACGAGACCGACGGCGTGAAAGCCACCGAGACGATCCTGCGCAATCTGCGGGTACTCGCGACCGACCAGTCGACCTCGCAGAACACCGTCGACGGCCAGACCGTCGTCAATGGTTTCAGCACCGTCACTCTGGAGGTGACGCCCAAGATCGCCGAGAAGATCGCGGTCGCGCAGACGGTCGGCACGCTCAGCCTCTCGCTGCGCTCGATCGCCGACAACAGCACCGATCTGGAGCGTGCGCTGGCTTCGGGTGATATCGCCATCCCCGACAACGCCACGCCCGAGGAAGAAGCGCGCCTGCTCGCCCGTGCACGCAACATGCCGAGCGATACCGGCGCCTCTTTCGTCACCGGCGCCGACGTCTCGCGTTTCGAGCGGCGCGTGCCGCAACCGCAGAACAACGGCGGATCTGCCCCGCAGGTCGCTGCAGGACCGGTTGCCGTGTCCAATGGCGCTCCCGCCGGACCGCCCGCTTTCAGCGGACCCGTCGTGCGCGTGATGCGCGGCCAGGAAAGCACCGCCGTCACCGCCGGCAAGACCGGCACGGTCAAGACGGATACCGCGCAGACCAGCCAGCTCAGGCGGGACTGATCATGGAAAAGGCAAGCATAATGAACGCCACCACAAGCACTGCATCGCGCCCCGCAGGCAAGCGGACGCGGCCCCGGCTGCGGCCCATGCTGCTCGGTGCCGCACTATGCGCCGCACCGCTTTCGATCGTCCCGACGATGGCCGATGCGCAATCGGTCGTCCGCCCGACGCAGGACATCGTCCTGTCGATCGGCAAAGGCGAGCTGATCAACGTGCCCGGATCGATGGCGGACGTGTTCATCGCCAATGATTCGATTGCGGACATTCAGGTGAAGTCGCAGCGCCAGCTCTACCTTTTCGGCAAGTCGGGCGGTGAGACCACCGTCTATGCCAGCAATGCCGCGGGCGACGTGATCTGGGCCGCCAATGTGCGGGTCGGCTCCAATATCGGCAGCCTCGACCAGATGCTCGCGCTCGCAATGCCGCAGGCGAAGATCTCCGTCGCCACGATGGGCAGCAACACCGTGCTGCTGACCGGCACGGTCGCCAACCCGGAAGACGCCGCCGAGGCGGAACGTCTGGTTTCCGCCTTCCTGGGCGATGAAGCCAATGTTATCGCGCGGCTAACCACGGCGACGCCGTTGCAGGTCAACCTTCAGGTCCGCTTCGCAGAGGTCAGCCGTTCGCTGGTCCGCGCGATCGGCGCCAACCTGCTTAGCTCGGATGCCACCAACGGCTTCCAGTTCGGCGTCACCCGCGGGCGCAACTTCGCGCCGCAATACACGCCCGGCGGCCCCGTCGGAGTCGGTGTGACCGGCGGTAGCGACGGCACGACCGTCATCACCGGCAACGGCACCGGAGCCACCATCGCGGGGCTCGGCAGCCTGTTCGGCATGGACCTTGCTGCAGCGCTCGATCTTGCCGAGACGAACGGCCTCGTCAGCACGCTCTCGCAACCCAACCTGACCGCGCTGTCTGGTGAAACCGCAGACTTCCTCGCGGGCGGCGAGTTCCCGATTCCGATCAGCCAGGGGCTCGGCGCGACCTCGGTCGAATATCGCAACTACGGCGTCAAGCTGACCTACACGCCCACGGTGCTGGCCAATGGCCGCATCTCGATCCGCGTGTCGCCTGAAGTCAGCGAGCTGTCGTCACAAGGCGCGGTCTCGCTCGACGGGGTGCAGATCCCCGCGCTGATCACCCGCCGCGCATCGACCACGGTCGAGCTTGGTTCGGGCCAGAGTTTCATGATCGCCGGGCTGATGACCAACAATTCCCAGAGCACGATCGACAAGGCGCCGGGCCTCGGCGACGTGCCGATCCTGGGCAACCTGTTCCGCTCCAACAGCTTCCGCAAGGGCGAGACCGAGCTGGTCATCGTCATCACTCCCTATCTGGTCAAGCCGGTCGACGGCAACGACATCCGCCTGCCGACCGACGGCTACAACAGCCCCGACACACTCAGCCAGCTGGGCTTCAAGGAAACCGTCCCGCAAGGCGGCGTACCCGGGCGCCCCGGCCCCACCACCAGCGACCGCCAGTCGCGCGGGCCGCAGATCTCGCAAGGGCAGCAGCCCCGCGAACAGCGCGCCGAACAGCCGCGCAAGCGGCAGCGCAGCGCATCTGCCGCGCCGGGCTTCAGCCTGAACGATTGAGAGGACCAGCGACCATGAAACGCAACGCCCGTCTTGCCGCCGCCATGCTCACCTCGGCCCTCGTGCTGGGCCTAGGCGGATGCAGCGCACCCGATTTCAACCGCAGCCTCTACAGCCTCAACCAGCCGGTGGTGGAGCGGACGCACTACACGCTCGACGTGGCCGCCGGCCCGGGCGGGCTGCCGATCCCCGAACAGCGCCGCCTGGCGGGCTGGTTCGAGGCGCTCGATCTGGATTACGGCGATCGCGTCGCGGTCGAGGCGGACACCGCCAGCCCGGCCACGATCGCGGCGGTCGCGGGAATCGTCGAACGCTACGGCCTGCTGTTGAGCGAGCAGGCTCCGGTGACCGAGGGCTTCGTCGAGCCCGGACGCACCCGGGTGGTCGTCACCCGTTCGGTCGCCACCGTGCCGACCTGCCCCAACTGGAGCGACGACGGCGATGGCAATTTCGCCAATGCGACAAGCCGCAATTACGGCTGCGCCACCAACAGCAACTACGCCGCGATGGTCGCCAATCCGGAAGACCTCGTGCGGGGACAGTCCAGCAGGGGCGGCTCCAGCGTCAACGGCTCTACCCGCGCGATCGAGGCCTATCGCAGCGGCGGTTCGCCGTCCGCGAGCAGCGCGCCCGCCACGGGTTCGGGCAGCCCGGACTGAGCCACAGCGATTGAACGAGGACACACGATGAACGCTCCGTGGAATTCAGGCATGTCAGGCAATCGCGATCCCTTCGCCGCCTTCCTGTGCGATGACACCGCAATCGATACGCTGCGGCCGGTCGTCGCCGAACTGGGCTGGGCGCCGGAAAAATGCGCCAAGGGCGGCCTGCGCAATGCGATCCAGTCGCTCGCGGTCTCGGCCAGTCCCAATATTCTGGTGGTCGATCTTTCCGAATGCAGCGACCCGCTGACCGATATCAACGCGCTCGCCGAAGTATGCGAGCCCGGCACCGTTGTCATCGCGGTCGGCCAGGTCAACGATGTGCGTCTCTATCGCGATCTGCTCGCCAGCGGAATTCACGACTATCTGCTCAAGCCGCTCGCCTCGGGCCAGGTTCGTGATGCGCTCAACGAAGCGCAGGCGGTCTTTTCCGCACCCAAGGCGGTCGATCCGCAGGCCGCGCGCCGCCATATCTCGACCGCAGTCGTGGGCACACGCGGCGGCGCAGGCGCCTCCACCATCGCGACCTCGCTCGCGTGGCTGTTCAGCGACGAGCAGAAACTGCCGACCGCAATGCTCGATCTCGACGTCCATTTCGGGACCGGCGCGCTCACGCTCGATCTCGAGCCGGGCCGCGGGCTGACCGATGCGATCGACAATCCGGGGCGCATCGACGGCCTGTTCATCGAACGCGCGATGATCCGCGCCAACGACAATCTGTCCGTGCTCTCTGCCGAGGCGCCGATCAACTCCCCCCTGATGACCGACGGGGCGGGTTTCGTGCAGCTGGAAGAGGAATTCCGGCAGGCGTTCGAAATGACCGTGATCGATCTGCCGCGCAACATGCTGATCAACTTCCCCCAACTGCTGGCGGATGTGAACGTGGTGGCACTGGTGTGCGAATTCACGCTGGCATCGGCGCGCGACACGATCCGCATTCTCAGCTGGCTGAAGACGCATGCCCCGCATGCCCAGCCGCTGATCCTCGCCAACAAGGTGCAGAACGGGCTCAGCGAAATCACCCGCGGAGATTACGAAGCGTCGGTCGAGCGCAAGGTCGATTTCGTCATTCCCTACGACCCCAAGGCGGCGATCACTGCCGCCAAGCTGGGCCAGGCTCTTGTGGAAGCGAACAAGTCGAGCAAGGTCACCGCACAGCTGCGTACCGTCGCGGACCGCATCCTCACCGCAAGCGACGAAGACATCGAGCCCGGCGCACCGACCGACAAGAAATCGCTGCTCGGCTCGATCGACCTCAAGAACCTGCTGTCCACTTCGAAGGGCAAGCCCAAGGCGAAATCGAAGAAGGGAGCCGCGAAGGTCGACGCATAAGGGCACGCGCGCCCGCAAGGGTCGCGTAACTCCCCGCGCGCGTACGAACGCAAGCCATCATGGACGTCATCCAGCTCTTCATTCTGTCGCTGGGCTTCCTGGCCGCGCTCGGCCTGGTGGCCTCCGCACTGGCCGGTCCGTCGACCCGCAAGCAGTTGCAGCGTCGGCTAAGCGGGGTGCGCACGCGCCACACCGACGACGCGAACGCGCGCGTCGAAAGCCAGATGAAGAAGGCGCTGGCCGCGCGTAAGCCGAAGATCCAGAAGGCCGCCGGCAACGGCTCACGCTCGCAGGCGCTCGCTCTGCGTCTGCAGGCGACCGGCATGGGCTGGACCGTCAAGCAATATGTCTATGCCACCATCGGCCTGACGGTGATGGTCGGCCTGATCATCTATCTGCAGACCGGCGTGCCGCTGCTTTCTGCCATTGCCGGTCTGCTGATCGGCGCGGGCGTGCCGCACCTGGCGGTCGGTTTCTTCATGAAGCGGCGCACCGCGCAGTTCAACGCGCGCTTCCCCGATGCGATCGACCTGCTGGTTCGCGGCCTGCGATCTGGCCTGCCGGTAACGGAGACGCTGGCGGTGGTCGCACAGGAAATCCCCGGTCCGGTCGGGATCGAGTTCAAGGGCATTATCGAGCGGATCAAGATCGGCCGTTCGATGGAAGAAGCGATGCAGGAAAGCGCCGACCGGCTGGGTATCGCCGAATTCAACTTCTTCGTCATCTCCCTTGCGATCCAGCGGGAGACCGGCGGCAACCTTGCCGAAACGCTCTCCAACCTCTCCGACGTGCTGCGCAAGCGCGCGCAGATGAAGCTGAAAATCAAGGCGATGAGCTCTGAATCCAAGGCATCGGCCTATATCGTCGGCTCGCTGCCGTTTATCGTCTTCGCGATGATCTGGTGGGTCAATCCCACCTATCTCGGCGCGTTCTTCATCGATGAGCGGCTGATGATTGCCGGTATCGGCGGACTGATCTGGATGAGCCTGGGCGTGTTCATCATGGCCAAGATGGTGAGCTTCGAGATCTGATGAACGGCGCAATTTCCCTTTCTGCCGGCTTCCTGTTCGGCGCGCCCGCCAACCCCACCCTGATGGGCGTGGACGTGATCGCTGTGGCCACGGTGCTGGCCGGGATTGCGGCGCTGGCGGTTATGCTGGCGATCTACGCCGCGGTGACCGTACGCGACCCGATGGCCAAGCGGATCAAAGCCCTCAACGAGCGGCGCGACGAGCTCAAGGCCGGGATCGTGCGCGAGAGCGCGCGCAAGCGCAAAAGCCTGGTCCGCCGGACCCAGAAGACCGACAAGGTCAAGGACACGCTGGCCAACTTCAAGGTCCTGCAGCAGAGCCAGCTGGAAGTCGTCCAGCAGAAGCTCGCCCATGCAGGGATCCGCAACAAGGAATATGCGGTCTACGTGATCGGCGCGCGTGCGGTGCTGCCGATCGTGCTGGGCCTCGTCGCGTTCTACCTTTTCTACCTGTCCGACATGTTCGCCGACTGGGGCAGCTTCAAGCGCCTCGGTGCGCTCTCGATCGCGGTCTTCATCGGCTACAAGGGGCCTGAACTCTACATCGCGAACAAGGCCAAGAAGCGCACCGATGCGATCCGTAAGGGCCTGCCCGACGCGCTCGACCTGCTGGTGATCTGCGCCGAAGCCGGCCTGACCATCGATTCCGCCTTCACCCGCGTGGCGAAGGAACTGGGCCGCGCCTATCCCGAGCTGGGCGACGAATTCCTGCTCACCTCGATCGAGCTTTCCTTCCTCAACAACCGCAAGATGGCGTTCGACAATCTCGCCTACCGGGTCGATCTGGAAGCGGTGCAGGGCGTGGTCACCACCATGATCCAGACAGAGCGCTACGGCACCCCGCTGGCATCGGCGCTGCGCGTCCTCTCGGCCGAATTCCGCAACGAGCGGATGATGCGCGCCGAAGAGAAGGCCGCGCGCCTGCCCGCCATCATGACCGTGCCGCTGATCCTGTTCATCCTGCCGACACTGTTCATCGTCATCCTCGGCCCGGCAGGCTGCTCGATCGCCGACGCGTTTTCGAACTAACCTCCGGTTCGCTAACGCGAACCTCCGGCAGTCATCCGCCCACCTCCCCGCCCGGCCACCAAGGGTACAACCACAATATGGTGGCCGGGCGGGGAGGCGAGCGGATGTCGGTCCTAAGCGACTACCCTACCCAAGCACCCGCCCGGCAATCGCATCCAGCTTTGCCATCAGCGTTTTGTCGCGCATTTCGGGCGCGGTGATGATCGCGTGTTCGAGCGCGGTATCCACCGGGCTCGGTGCGCGCGTATCGGGCAGCGTCGCGACCAGTTCGTCCAGCATCGCGCGCGCGCGGTCGGCATTGCCCTTGAGCACGGACAGGATATCGAACGCCTCGACCCCGGCCTCTTCATCGCGCCAGCTGTCATAGTCGGTGACCATGCCGATCAGCGCGTAGGGCAGCTCTGCTTCGCGGGCGAGCCGCGCTTCGGGCATCCCGGTCATCCCGATCACGTCCCCGCCCCAGCCGCGATACATGCGGCTTTCCGCGCGGGTCGAGAATTGCGGGCCTTCCATCGCCACGTAGGTCCCGCCGCGATGGACGGTCGATCCGCTCGATTCCGCCGCATTGGCGACCAGCGCCGCAAGCCGCGGGCAGACAGGATCGGCCAGGGAAACATGCGCCACCAGCCCTTCCCCGAAAAAGCTGCTCGCGCGCCCGCTGGTCCGGTCGATGAACTGGTCGACGCCCACGAAGTGCGTCGGCGCCATTTCCTCTCGCAGAGAGCCGATTGCGCTGATCGCGATCAGGTCGGTCACGCCGCAGCGCTTCATCACGTCGATATTGGCGCGGTAGTTGACCGTGTCGGGCGACTTCGCGTGCCCCGCCCCGTGCCGCGCCATGAAGGTCAGCCGGACATGGCCGACCGTGCCCGTCGTTACCGGGCCCGAGGGTTCACCAAAGGGCGAGGATACCTCGATCTGCTGCTGGTTCTCCAGCTCGATCCCTTCGTAGAGGCCCGAGCCGCCGAGGACTCCGATATGCCAAGCTTCACTCATTTATATTCGGGCTCCTGCCACCAGGGATAGAAATCGGGCATGTCGGTGCTGACCTTGCCGGTGAATTCGGGCGGGCGCTTTTCGAGAAAGCTGGCGATGCCCTCCTTGGCATCGGCCCCGCGAGAGAGGCGATAGATCGAGCGGCTGTCGATTCGGTGCGCCTTCATCGGGTGATCTTCCGCCGACAGCCGCCACAGCATCGCGCGGGTCATCGCGACCGAAATCGGCGATGCGTTCTCGGCAATTTCGCGCGCCAGTGCGCGCGCGGCATCCATAAGCTCGCCCTGCGGGTGGACCGAGCGGACCAGCCCCGCGTCGAGTGCTTCCTGTGCATCGAAGATGCGGCCCGTCATGCACCATTCGAGCGCGATCGACATACCGACGAGACGCGGCAGGAACCAGCTTGAGCATGCCTCCGGCGTGATGCCGCGCTTTGCAAACACGAAGCCGAACCGCGCATTGTCCGAACACAGCCGCATGTCGAACGGCAGCTGCATCGTCGCGCCCACGCCAACCGCGACGCCATTGCACGCGCCGATCAGCGGCTTTTGCGAATTGAACAGGCGCAGCACCAGCTGCCCGCCGCCATCGCGCACCAGCGGATCGGACAGGTCGTCCACCGTCGTCGGATCGGAAAAGACGTGCCTGGGCGTGCCGTCCTCGTTCTGCGGGGGCGTCAGGTCGGCACCTGCACAAAACGCCCGCTCTCCCTCGCCGGTCACGATCACCGCGCGCACCGCATCCTCAGCATCGGTGATGTCGATCGCCTCGATCAGCTCGCGCATCATGTCGCGCGTGAAGGCGTTCATCTTCTCCGGGCGATGCAGGGTGATGGTGGCGATGGGCCCGTCGATGGCGAGCTTGATCTGGCTGAAGTCGGTCATGTCGCCGGACGGTACGCATGGGAGGGCAGATATCAACGCCAAACCAGGCAGCCGGGGCCGGCCGGAGGGTTTTGGACCGTCGGACGGTGGAGCGCCCCGAGCCCTGCCGCCGCAAGCAGGCGGGCACGTATTCGTCACGAATTGACAGTCCAGGCTGTCGGCCACCCATGATGGCAAGGAAAAACTCTGGCAACCCGAAATATTCGTAGTCCGTTTTGGACCGTTAAAGATCGGCCAGGCACTGTATTCGCGCGTATAGTTTTTCATATTTTCTTCTTCAAATACAAAGCGCTAACGCTTCTCAAAACGAGACTGCGAAAATGTTCGAGAACACACTCGGGAGAGATTATATGACCTATGTTTCCTCTTTTGAAATCCTGGCTGAAAATCTCGTCCCGACCGCTATTATTCCGTCGGGCCCGCAGAACCCTTTCCTGATTCAGGGTTTCTTTGTCGAGGTGTCGTGCCTCGCCCAGTCGGCCGGGTTCAACCTGATCTTCCAGGAAACGACCGATTTCAAACAGGGCCTCGGCCCCAAGGCGCTGTTTGCGCAGATCATCGATTCCGGCGGCAATGTGAACCCATACAACAATTTCTTCGCCTCGACCGGCCGAGGGTTCCTGAATATTGGCATCGCAAGCGGGCAGACGCTGATTTTCGGCGTGCAGTGTCTCCCGCAGCTGGTCGGGGCAGACGAAGATGAGAGCCTTCTTCCACAGGGCGGCACGGGCTGGCGCGGTACCGTCCGGCTGGACGGTCCGCCATCGGGCGCCATCATCGCGACCCCGACCCAGCGGCTGGTCTATTACACCGGCCCCAATCCCAAGTCGGATTCGGTCATCACCGCATCGGTCTACGGAGTGCCGACCGCATCGGGTGGGACCGTGCTGTGAGCCAGCCGCCGCCGACCTTCACCGCATTCTGGCTCGGCTATGTGCCCTCAGGCGGTGCTGGCGAAGGCCCCTTGCTCGGCGATACGCCCGGCTATGTCGACCGCGTGGTTCTAGCCTTTTCCAACCTCTTCCCCGGCAACGTCACTTCGGATGCCTTCCTGAGGCAGTCGAATAGTGGGGACAAGATCGCGGAAGGGTTGAAGGCGCTCAGGGCGAACTCTCCGGACACCAAGGTGATGCTGTCGATCATCGGCACACCCAACCCCGCCGTCGGCTGGAACACCGGCATCACCGATCCCGACGCATTCGGCCAGTGGCTCGCCTATGTCTGCGAAGAGCAGGGTTTCGACGGGATCGACATCGACAACGAAGATCTGGACTCGTTTCCGGGCCAGCAGTTCGTCGACACGGTCAAGGCGATGCGAAAAAGCATCCCGGACAAGATCATCACCCTCGACACCTATCTGTTCGAACGCGATCAGGAGGTCATCGCAGAGCTTGCCGACGACCTGACGTCGATCAGCACGATGGCCTATTTCCTCGACTTCACATCGATGACGGAGCTGGTCGAGCAGTACGCCGGGGTGATCGCGCCGGGCAAGATTTCGATCGGCGTCAAGGCGGACAAGGTCGGGCCGATCACGCAGGGCACCTCGCTGGAAGACACGATCGCTCTGGCGAAATGGAACCCGAGCGCAGGGCAAAAGGCCGGGATGATGCTGTGGAACCTGTCGCAGGATATCGAAGCGGTGACCGGCCAGCCCGACGGATCGTGGACCAGGGCGATCCACGAGAACATGGCATAGGGACGGGTCAGGGATGCGCAAATTCCCGATCGACGATGCCCGGCTGATGACATTCGCCGGAATTGCCTACGGCGCGGTCGGGAAGATTCCCCGTTATCTTGCCGAAGCCCAGCTGCTGGCCGGTGAATGGTCCATCATCTGGATCCCGGCAGTCGGGCAGAACCCGGATAATCTGGCCTATATCGCGCTGAACGAGCAAGCCGGATCTGTTGTTCTGGCGATCCGGGGTACCTACCCCGATCCCCTCTCGCCGATCTATTGGAACAATGGCCAGCAGGACAGTCCGTTCGGGCCCATGGTGGCGTGGAAGGATAGCGCATCCGCGAAGATCTCTGGCGGGACCAACACCGGATACACGAACCTCTCAGGCCTACTCGATGCCAACGGCAGGACGATCGCGGAAGCCGTGGCAGCGCTCGATCCGGGTGTCAGTCTGTGCGTCACCGGCCACAGCCTTGGCGGCACGCTGGCCCCGGTGCTGGCGCTGGATCTGGTCGGCCGGGAACCGGACCGCGCGATCTATTCGGTCAGCTTCGCCGGGATGACCCCGGGCAATGCCGCGTTCGCAGCCCTTTTCGAAAAAGACGGTGGCCTGTCGGGGCGCACGCGGCGGGTCTTCAACACGATCGATTCCGTCAGTTACGGATGGAACACGGTGCTCGCCACGCGCAATTTCTTCACCCCGTCACCGCGCGGCGGACCGCTGGTGACACTGTTCCTGTTCATCGCCTGGCTGCGGCTGAAGATCGGCGGCTATGGCTTCACCCCGATCGGCGAGAGCGTGGCGCTGACAGGAACCGTGCAGAACGCTTCGAGCAAGCACGGCCTGGTCAGCTTCGTCATCGAAACGCTGCACCAGCACATGCCGGATACCTATCTCGCGCTGCTGGGCGCTCCACCGCTGCCGTTCTCGATCCTGTTCGGTGCGGTGACAAGCGATGGCCCCGCCCCGCCGGAAGTGCATCCGCAGGACAGGGCCATGCCTGTGTTTCACATCTGAAGCCTCAACGCGAACGCGGAGACCGTCGCGCCTAACGCGGCGCCATGCGGATCGCGCCGTCGAGGCGGACGTCCTCGCCGTTGAAGTAGCTGTTCTCCAGCATGACCATCGCCAGCTTGGCGTATTCTTCCGGCTTGCCGAGGCGCTTGGGGAACGGGACCGAGGCGTTGAGCGCTTCGATCGCCTTTTCGGGCAGGCCCATCAGCAGCGGGGTGTGGAAGATGCCGGGCAGGATCGTGTTCACCCGGATGCCCTCGCCCATCAGGTCGCGCGCGATCGGCAGGGTCATGCCGACGACGCCGCCCTTGGAGGCCGAGTAGGCCGCCTGGCCGATCTGGCCGTCTTCGGCGGCGACGCTGGCGGTGTTGACGATCGCGCCACGCTCGCCGTCGTCGTTCAGCGGGTCGAGCGTCAGCATGCCCGCCGCCGAGTGCGCGATGCAGCGGAACGTGCCCACGAGGTTCACCTGGATCACGAAGTCGAACGCGGCGAGCGGGAAGTGCTTGATGCTGCCGTCTTCCTTGGAGCGGCTGGCAGTCTTGATCGCGTTGCCGATGCCGGCGCAATTGACCAGAATACGCTCCTGACCGTGCGCTTCGCGCGCCTTGGCGAAGGCCGCGGCAACATCGTCCTCGCTGGTCACGTTGACCTTGCAGAAGGTGCCGCCGAGCTCTTCGGCGACCTTCTGGCCTTCATCTTCCTTCATGTCGAAGATCGCGACCTTGGCGCCCTTCGCGGCAATGGCGCGCGCGGTGGCAAGGCCGAGGCCGGATGCGCCGCCGGTGACGACGGCAGGGGTGTTTGCGGAAATTTCCATCAATCTCTCTCCGGTTAGGTGTTGTTAGAGCGCCTCGACGATGGTCACGTTGGCGACGCCGCCGCCTTCGCACATCGTCTGCAAGCCGTACTTCTTGCCGCGCGCGTGCAGCGCGTGGATCAGCGTCGACATCAGCTTCGTTCCCGAAGCCCCCAGCGGGTGGCCCAGCGCGATCGCGCCGCCATTGACGTTGAGCTTGTCAGGGTCCGCGCCGGTGTGCTTCAGCCATGCCATCGGCACCGGGGCGAAGGCTTCGTTGACTTCGTACAGGTCGATATCGTTGATGCTCAGCCCCGCCTTCTTGAGCGCCTTGTCGGTCGCGAACAGCGGTTCTTCGAGCATGATCACCGGGTCGCCCGCAGTCACCGTCAGGTCGACGATCCGCGCCAGCGGCGTGAGGCCGTGTTCCTTGAGCATTGCTTCGGAGACGATCAGCGCCGCGCTCGACCCGTCGCAGATCTGGCTGGCCAGCGCCGCGGTAAGCCGACCTTCGGGGCTGAGCAGCTTGACGCCGGCGATCCCTTCCAGCGTGGCGTCGAAGCGGATGCCTTCGTCCACCGTGTGCATTTCGGAACCTTCGGGCGTCTCGATCGGGATCGGCACGATTTCCTTGTCGAACGCGCCCGCCTTGGTCGCGGCGGCGGCTTTCTCGTGGCTGGCAAGTGCGAAACGGTCCATCTCGTCCTTTGAGATGTCGTGCTTCTTGGCCATCATCTCGGCGCCCATGAACTGGCTCCACTGGACGCCGGGATATTTCTCCTCAAGGCCCGGCGACTTATAATTGCCCAGCCCTTCCTTCATGTGGAACATCGCGGTCGAGCCCATCGGCACGCGGGTCATGCTTTCGACGCCGCTGGCGATCACGACATCCTGCGTCCCGCTCATCACCGCCTGCGCGGCGAACTGGATCGCCTGCTGGCTGGAGCCGCACTGACGGTCGATCGTTACCGCCGGAGTGCCCTCGCCCAGATGCTTGGTCGCGAGCACCGCATTGCGGCCGACCTGCATCGCCTGCTGGCCGCCCTGGCTGACGCAGCCCATGATCACGTCGTCGACCACCTTGGGGTCGATTCCCGTGCGCTCGATCAGCGCATCCAGCGTCTGCGCGGCAAGGTCTACCGGATGGACATCCGCCAGCTTGCCGCCGCGCTTGCCCCCTGCGGTTCGCACCGCATCGACGATATAAGCATCAGCCATAAGTCACTCTCCCAAGTTTCGTTTCGCAACCGAAGTGACGGGCAGGCTGCGCGGTGTCAAGCATGGCTGCGCGCGCCTAGCTTGCCTCACAGGTGGGCATGGGCCTATGCCCTGCCCCCAGCCATGACCACCAGAACACTCTTCGAAATCAACCCCGACCTCGACCGCGCCGCGCTGGCGAAACGCTTCGCCCAGACGGGCCGCGTACAGGTGCGCGACGTGCTGACGCGTGAAGCGGCGGAGGAAATCCAGAGCATCCTGATGAAGGGCACGCCGTGGGGCATGGCGGTGCGCGCGGGCGACAGCCCGGACACGCCGCCGCGCGGCTTTTCCAACGCGGAAATCATGGCCCCGGGCGGTGCTGACCAAGTCAATAGAATGGCCAATGCGGCGGCGCAGGCGACCGCGCGGGGCGACTATGGCTTCCGCTACGCCCAGTTCTCGCTGGTCGAGGCTGTCCAGAAGGGCTGGAACCCGGGCGGCCCGCACGAGCTGCTGCTCGAACATATCAACGCGGACGCGTTCATGGAGCTGGTACGCGAGATCACCGGGTTCGACACGCTGTCCAATGCCGATGGACAGGCGACCATGTTTGCGCCCCAGCACTACCTCGGGCGGCATAGCGACAGCCATGTCGCGGAAGGCTGGAAGGTCGCCTACGTGCTCAACTTCGCCCGCGAGGACTGGCATCCTGACTGGGGGGGCTATCTGCTGTTCCTCGACGATGATGGCGACGTGATCGAAGGCTTTCGCCCACGCTTCAACGCGCTCAACATGTTCGCCGTCCCGCAGAGCCATCTGGTCAGCTTCGTTCCCCCCTTCGCCCCCGCCGGGCGGCTGGCGATCACCGGCTGGTTCCGCGACCGCTGATGACGGGCACTCCTTCGCTCTCTGCCCGCGAATGGTACGAACGCGCGATCGCGGCCGAACAGCGCGGCGCGAAGGACGAAGCCGAGCGGATCATCACCCAGGGCCTCGGCGAACATCCGAACGAGGCGGCGCTGCACGACAGCGCGGGCAATCTCGCGATGCGGCGGGGTGAATACGCGCTCGCGGCGCAGCGTTTTGCCGCCGCCGCCCGCCTCTCGCCGAGCCACCTCCCCTTTGCGATCAATGTGGCAATCGCCCAGACGCAGGCGGGTGCGCCCGAGGCGGCGCTTGCCGCGCTCGTCCCGCATGAGCAGGCGGGGCGCCGCGACGCGCGCTATTGCTCGACCCGCGCCAATGCCGCGCGGCTGGCAGGCGATCTGGCGCAGGCGGCGCGCTGGTACGATCTGTGCCTGACGCTCGACCCCAATCACCCGCGCGGGCTCGCGGGGCGCGCGCGCGTCGCGCTCGAGCGGGCCGAGCGCGATGCCCTCGCGCGCATCGACCTCGCCCTGCGCAGCCAGCAAAGCGATCCGCACTTGTGGCTGAGCCGCGCTCAAGCGCTCGACGCGACCGGCCACACGGCGGAGGCGCGCGCGCTGGCGCAGCAGATCGCTGATCAGGCGCCGTCATGGCAGCCGGGGCTCGATTTTCTGGCGCAGCTGCGCCTCGGCGCGGGCGAGAGCGACTTTGCCAGCCATTTCGAGGACGCGGCGCGCAAGGCGCCCGGCGACCCCAATATTGCGATCGCGCATATCGCGGCGCTGGGCGCTGGGGACGAGACGCTCGCCGCCAGAGAGCGGGCGACCGCGGCGCGCGCAGCCTTTCCCGGGATCGAGCAGTTCGCACTACTCGAAGCGGTGTACGCGAGCGCGGTCGGCGAGGACGAGCGGGCCGAGCGGGCAATGGCGGCACTCTCCACCGACAGTCTCGACCGCGCCCTGCACGAAGCGCGGCACGCGCTGCGAACCGCGAATTGGGTCGGCGCAGAGGCGGCGCTGGCGCGCGCGCGCGAATTTGCGCCTTTCGACGTCAGCGCATGGGCGCTGACCGGCCTGCTGTGGCGCGTGACCGATCCAGAAAAGGCCGCCTGGCTGCACGAGCAGGAGGGGCTGGTCCAGCTGCTGCCCCTCGTCGATGGCGACGCGGTCATGCCACCCGCGATCGCACTGCTCGGCCGGCTGCACGATAGCTCGGCCTTCCCGCTCGGCCAGTCGCTGCGCGGGGGCACGCAGACGCGGGGCATCCTGTTCGACCGGACCGAACCCACCCTCGCCGATCTGAAAGGCGCGATCCTGTCGACCGTGGAGAGCTATCGGGAAACCCTGCCTGCACGCGACCCGACGCATCCGCTACTGCGCTATCGCTCCACCAAATGGCGGTTGAATGGATCGTGGTCAGTCAGATTGAGGTCGGGCGGCGATCACCACGCGCCGCATATCCACCCCCAGGGCATCCTCTCGTCGGCGCTGTACCTGATGCTGCCGCCGCCGGATAAGGACGGCTCACAGGGCACGCTCGAACTCGGTCGCCCTGCTCCCGACCTGCGGCTGGACCTGCCGCCGCTGCATCGGATCGCCCCCAAAGAAGGCCATCTCGCCCTGTTCCCAAGCACGCTTTATCATGGCACAACCGCATTCGGGTCGGGAATGCGGATGACAACCGCGTTCGATGTAATCGCCAGGGGGGGCTTGGGCGATGGGACAGACGACGACGGATCACGCCTGGAGTGAATTCTGGGCGCAGCAGGGGCCGCATGGCAGCACCGGCTGCCTGCCTGCGCGCTGGCAATCGGTCTTCGCGACACTTGAGAGGACGTGGCGTACGTTCGCCTCGCGCTTGCCGCAGGGCGCGTCGGTGCTCGACCTTGCGACCGGCGATGCGCGCGTGCTGCACTGGATCGGCACCACTCGCCCGGATACAGTGCTGACCGGGATTGATCTGGCCCCGCAATTGCCCCAGCCACCGCCGGGCGTGGATCTTCGTCCGGCGACCGCGATGGAAGACCTTCCCTTCCCAGACGCAAGCTTCGATGCGATCGTCAGTCAGTTCGGCGTCGAGTATGGCGACACGCCGCAAGTGGCGCAGGAGATTGCCCGCGTGGCGAGCGATGACGCGGCAGTGGGCATGGTGATCCACCGTGGCGACGGCGCAATCCTGTCGCACAACCTCGCTCGGGCCGAACAGATCCGCTGGGTCGTCGATGAGATGGGCCTGATGGCCAAGACCAAGGCCGCGCTGAATGACGAGCAGCCGCCATGGCCCGATGCGACCGCGATGGTCGCCGCGATCGTCGAGCAAGGGCGGGCGAAGCATGGCGACCGATCGGCCGCCTGGGAGATACCCGAGGCCGTGCGGCGCTCCCTGCTGATGGGCGCACAGGCGGGCGATACTGTTGCGGGCCTTGCCGCCCTGCTCGACCGGATCGAGGCGCAGGCGCGCAACGAGCTCGCGCGGATCGCCTCGCTGGAGGCCGCCTGCGCGACGGCCGATGCGCGAGACAGCTTCTTCGGGGCGTTCGCCGCCGCCGGGCTCGCAGTGAGCGAAACCGACGAGTTGAGCGATGCTGCCGGTCGGGTCTTTGCGGAGATGATTGCGCTCAGACGCGCCTGACGCGCAGCAAGCTTCCTTGCCGGCGCGGACAGCGGTTACTGGATCAATCGAGGCTCCGTTCCCCGGCCTGCGGCGTGACGAGCGGGTAGACCTGCGCGCGCGCTCTTTCCCAGGGCACGCCTGCGGTCCGGGGAGTCATCCGCTCGCGCGACATATCCCTTCTCCGCAAAAGTGCCTGCGTCAGTCGCGGGCACAAAAAAACGGCGGGCTCCGAAGAGCCCGCCGCCTTTTTTCGGCTTTCGCCGCGCGTGACTAGAACTTGACCAGCGCGCTGACGAAGAAGTCGCGACCCAGCACGTCGTAGGTGCTTGGGTAGGTGTTGGCCTGTTCCTGGTTGTCGCCAAGCAGGAGGCTGTTCGGACGGTTGGTGACGATACCGTTCGCGTCGAACAGCGGCACGCCCGGGAGCGTGTCGAACAGGTTGTTCACACCCGCGGTGATCGTCAGGCTCTCGTTCGCCGCATAGGAGAAGGTGAGATCCATCAGGTCATAGGCGTCGATCTTTTCGATGCCGTTGAACTGGGTGTAATCCAGACCATCATCGTCGTCAGTGACCGAACCAACATGGCGCCAGCGGATCGAAGTGGTGACCGGACCATCGATGAACGAGGCACGGCTGGTCCACTTGAACTCAGGCGTCGGTTCGCCACAGGTCGCACCGAAGCGGCCCGCACATTCGTTGACGGTGTCGAAGCCCTGCACCGGATACAGGTCATTCTTCTCGTTCCAGGTGCCGATGAAGGAGAGCTGCAGGCGCTGCTCCCCAGTGTCGGTGAAGAGCGAGAACGGAATGCTCGTGCCGTAGCTGATCTGAAGGTCGATACCCGACACTTCAAGCTTCGCGGTGTTGTCCTGGACCAGAACCGGCGGGTTCGCCGTGGTGATCGCACCGTTACCGGCACGCGATCCGACGATCAGCTGACAGAACGGGCTGTTGATGTCCTGCACCACGTTGTAGCACAGGTTCAGCGTGCTGTTCAGGCCGCCACCGCGAGTAGCGATCGCGTCTTCAATCTTGAAATTGAAGTAGTCGGCAGTGATCGACAGGCCCGGGATGAACCGCGGCTGCACCACCAAACCAACAGTATAGCTGTCGGAGGTTTCTTCGCTCAGGTTGGCGTTACCGCCGAAGAGAGCCGGGACCTGCGTGTTCGGACGGATGTTGGGGTCGCCAACACTGCCCGGAGCAACGCCCGTCGCGATGCACAATGCGTTGAGGGTAGCGTCGTTCTGCGCACCCGCCACCGCGCACGGATCGGTAGCACCGGGGAAGCCGATCGACCGACCGCCGAACAGCTCGCCCACGTTCGGAGCGCGCACCGCACGCTGATACTGGGCACGGAACTTGATATCGGGGATCGGAGCGAACTCCACACCACCCGCATAGGTCCACACGCCACCGATCGTGCCGCTCGAATAGTCGGAGTAGCGCGCCGCACCCGAGATATCGAGAGCTGCGGTACCGAAGCGGACCGGGATCGCGAGTTCGGCGAACAGTTCGCGAACGTCGTAGCTGCCATCGGTGGGCTCACCGGCGTTGAAGCCGATGACGTCACCCGAAGCGAGCGCGGTGTCCGGAATGAACTGCGCGGCAACCTTGCGGTATTCGCCACCGAAGGCAAAACCGACCGGGTCGGATGCTTCGGTGATGGCGAAATCGCCGAAGGTACCCGAAATCACCGCCGTAGCGACCTGAAGCGACGAGACATCGCCGTTCTGCGCCTGGATCGTGATCGCATCGACCATCTCAGGCGTCAGCGTGCCCGGACCGAAGATGTTGATCGGGGTACCCGTGCCGTCGAGACCCGCCTGGAACAGCGAGGCGGAAATGTTGCCCTGCTGAATGTTGGCGTTCCGCGTACGCGAATACATGTAGTACGCATCGTAGTTCAGGTAGCTGCCGATCGGGCCGGTGATCCCGCCGAGCACGCGGAATGCATTGCGCTCGTCAAGGTTTTCGCGAAGCCCGGTCTCAACGATACGACGCTGAACGTAGAAGTTCACCACGCCCGGATCGTCAGCCACGCCGTCCAGCGCGTTCTGTGCGGTTTCCGCCGCGTCGATCGCCTGCAGCTGAGCAAAGTCGCCTGCCACGAGGAACGGCTGCACGGTTGCCAGATCGACGTTGAACTCACCCGTCACCGGGGTTGCGGCCAGCGCGGCCTGGACCTGGTTGTTGACGTAGGAAACTTCGGCGTAGGCACGGTGACCGCCGCCCAGTTCATAGTCGGCATAGCCGCCGAGCAGGTAACGTTCCTGCGGAAGCTGCAGGTAGTTGACCGGCGCGTAGTTGTAGAGGTCGCCCGCGCGACGACGGAAGTTGGCCGGTTCGTCGAAGACGACGCCGGTGCCGAAGCCCGAAGCGCCCGCTGCACCGAATTCGGTCCCGGCGGGAAGGCCGGTGTTGCCCTGCGCACCGCCGAGGTAGCGGAGCACACCGCTGGGCAGGGTCGAGGAACCGAACTGCTGCAGATCAGCACCATCGGTTTCGCCGCCCAGAGCGAAGTTGGAGAATGCGCGGTCGCCCTGGAAGATCGAATCGCGGTTGTAATATTCGGCATAGACCGTCGCGTTACCGCGACCATCGGCAAATTCGCTGCCGATCGCACCGTGGATTTCATAGCGGGCACCATCGCCGCGCTCGGTCAGCGAGTACTGGCCGCCGACTTCGACGCCCTGCACGTCCTTGAGGCGGAAGTTGACGACCCCGGCGATCGCGTCCGAACCGTAAACGGCCGAAGCACCACCGGTCACAACGTCGACCGATTCGAGCAGGAACTGCGGGATCGTGTTGAGGTCGACGACCTGCGCGGTGTTGTAGAACATCCAGCGACGGCCGTTGACCAGCACCAGCGTGCGCGCAGCACCAAGACCGCGAAGGTTCAGCGTCGCGGTGCCATCACCCGGGTTGTTCGAGAACGAGGTCGTGCCCGGCACGACCTGCGGCAGGGTGTTGATCACGCTTTCGACGTTGACCGAACCCGACAGTTCGAACTCTTCCGAGTTCACGACCGCGACCGGAGCCGCGGTTTCGAGGTCGCGACGGGCGATGCGCGAACCGGTGACGACAATCAGTTCGCCATCGGGGTTGGATGCACCGGTTTCGAGTGCGGGCTCGTCTGGGGTGCCCTGCGCCATGGCGGGCGTGGCAAACACCGCCCCGGCCATCACGGTCCCAGCAAGCAAGGCCGCCTTGTTAAAACGGTTGGTCATTGAAGTCCCCTTCGTAGGAATGCGCCAATGAGCGCACAAATTTCTCGGAGCTTGTTTCCGATAGGACCGCTCTAGGTCACCGGACGGCCCGCTTTCAATAAGGACCGCGTACCAACCCGCCCTGAGAGCATGGCCCTGTGACTTTTCGGTGACAGTTTCGCACGCGACACGCCGTGCTACCAAGCGGCCAGAAATCGAAACGAAGAGGCTTTCGCAGACCCATGACAGGACCGAATATTTCCCTCCCCGCGGCAGCCCTCTCGATCGCCCTTGCCGGCCTGGCCGCACCGGCCCTCGCCCAGGATGATTCGCCCGGCTATCTCGACCGGCTCGCCACGTGCCGCGCGATCGAGGAGCCCGATGCCCGTCTCGCCTGCTACGACCGCGAGGTGGGCGCAGTGGTCGCCGCGAGCGAGGAAGGGGAGGTCCGCCTGGTCGACCGCGAAGAAGTCCGCCAGACGAAGCGCAAGCTCTTCGGCTTCACCATTCCCAAGGGCCTGTTCGGCGGAGACGACAAGGAAGACATGGACCTGCTGGAGACGTCCATCACCCGCGTCGCTCCCTATGGCCGCAGCGGCTATCTGATCACCACCGAGGAAGGCTCGGTGTGGCAGATTTCCAACCCGCCGATGCGCTTCAATCCACCAAAGACCGGTCAAACCGTCGTGTTCAAGCGCGCCGCGCTCGGCTCCTTCTTCATCCGCGTCAACGGCCAGCTCGGGGTCAAGGGCGTCCGGATCGAATAGCCATCCGGTCAGCGAAGGTCGCCCGCTGCGAGCGCGCCAGCACCGGCGATCCAGCGGACGAAAAGCCCCGGCTACCGGCGCCTTCGCAAGTCGTGTCACCGAGCCGACTTCCCGATGTTGCGAAAGTGCAACATGGGCCAACAAAGCCTCTCACACGCAAGCTTTTCGATTGCGCCAGGGCACGCCCTTCAGCATGGCCGAAAGTCACAAAAACGGGGCCACCTGCTTTTGGAAGTTTGCGCAACTCATTTCGCCGGGTCGCAGCCGGCTCTTTCTTGGGGGAAAGATCAGATGAAAACCAGTTACTCCACCGTCGCACGTTGTCGCGGGGCGCTTTTTGCGACCGCCGGCGTTGCGGCACTTGCTTTCGGCGCGCCTGCCTTTGCGCAGGACACCGATTGCGTCGACGTTGATGAAAACGGCGTGTGCGACACATCCGAGCCCGTCGATTCCAGCGCCGCCGTTCCTGCGGAAGGCATGATCGTCGTTACCGGCTCGCGCATCGCGCGCCCCAGCATTTCCTCGCCCGTGCCGCTGACCTCGGTCACCGCCGGCGAACTGACCGACCAGGGCGACATCTCGCTCGGTGACGCGCTGAATGACCTTCCGTCGCTGCGTACCACCTTCAGCCAGGGCAACTCGACCCGCTTCATCGGTACCGCAGGCCTCAACCTGCTCGACCTTCGCGGGCTCGGCACCAGCCGCACGCTGGTTCTCGTCAACGGCCGTCGCCACATCACGGCGCTGCCGGGCGATTACCTGGTCGACGTGAACACCATCCCGACCGACCTGCTCGAGCGTGTTGACGTCGTGACCGGCGGTAACTCCGCGATTTACGGTTCGGACGCGGTTGCCGGCGTCGTCAACTTCGTCCTCAAGCGCGACTACGACGGTCTGTCGCTGCGCGGCCAGGCCGGCATCTCGGAGCGCGGCGATCGCGCGACGCAGTTCGTCGCCGGTGTGTGGGGCACCAACTTCGCCGACGGTCGCGGTAACATCGCGATCGCTGCCGAATACGCGAATGCCGATCCGCTCTACTTCCGCGACCGCGACGAACTGACCGGCGCTTTCAGCGGCCGTTGCCAGTACAACACGGTCGAACCGACCGGTGGTGAGCCCAACGGCACCGACGGCATCATCGATACCGCTCCGCTGTGCGGCGTGACCAACAACAACATCTCCGATGGCGGCTTCCTTGGCGCGTACGGCGATCGCAGCATCCTCGTGTTCCAGCCGGACGGCTCGATCATCCGCTCGCGCCCGCGCGACGCGCTGGGTTCGTACACCAGCAACGTGATCGGCGGCGCAGGTTCGACCCTGCGTAACACCGGCCAGCTCGCTGCCGGCCTCGAACGCTACACGGTCAACCTGCTGGCCCGTTACGAGTTCAGCGAGGGCTTCCAGCCCTTCATCGAAGCCAAGTACGCTCACGTGGACGCAATTCAGGAAGGCCAGCCGAGCTTCTTCCAGGGTTCCATCCCGGGCTTCTTCGGCGGCGGCTCCAACCTGCGCTGCGACAACCCGTTCCTGACCGACCAGGCGTTCAACACGCTGGCCGGGATCGGTTTCTGTAACGCGACCCCTGACGCCACGCCGTTCACCATCGGCCGCTTCAACGTCGACTTCGGTGGCCGCGGCGAATTCCAGAGCCGTGACACCTACCGCGTCGTCGCCGGCGTCGAAGGCACGTTCAACGAAGACTGGCAGTACGAAGTTTCGGTCAACTATGGCCGCTTCGAATCGCATCTCGAGTCGCTCAACAACCTGGTGCTGTTCGACCTCGACGGCAACGAAGACGGCTTCCTGCTGGCACTCGACGCTGCGCGTAACGCTCAGGGCGAAATCGTCTGCCGCGTGAACCAGGTCACCGTGACGCGTCCGGACTGTGTGCCGATCAACGTGTTCGGCTTCGGCGCACCGAGCCAGGCCGCGCTGGACTTCGTGAACACCACGACGACCCGCGACGAAAAGGCGGAAGAGTTCGACGTTCTGGCGAGCGTCTCGGGCGATCTCTCGCAGCTGTTCGAACTGCCGGGCGGCCCGATCGCCTTCGCGGTCGGCGGCGAGTATCGTACCGAAACCGCTTACAGTGCGTTCGACGATCTGGTGCAGGCAGGTGGTACCTTCCTCAACCAGATCCCGACCTTCGACCCGCCGAAGCTCGAAGTTCTGGAAGGCTTCGCCGAAGTCGCGATCCCGCTGCTCGCCGATCTTCCGTTCGCGGATGAGCTGACGATCTCGGGTGCGGCGCGCGTGTCGGACTACAACACCGCCACGGGCACCGTCTGGGCCTACAACATCAACGGTATCTACGCCCCGATCCCGGACATCCGGTTCCGTGCGGCATACGCTACCTCGGTGCGTGCTCCGACCCAGAGCGACCTGTTCTCGCCCGCTTCGCAGAACTTCGGCCAGCTGGCCGATCCCTGCGATGCGCAGAACATCACCAACAACCCGAACCGGGCTGCCAACTGTGCCGCGGCCGGCGTCCCCACGACGATCACCCCGGCGATCGCAGCAGCTTGCGCCGGCATTGTCGATCCCAGCCTGCTGGACATCGGCGATCCGTTCGTGAACTGTACGGCTCGGTCGTCGTCGACTGCCTACACCTCGGGCGGCAACCCGAACCTGATCGAGGAAAAGGGCAAGTCGCTCACCCTCGGTGTGGTGCTTCAGCCGCGCTTCGTGCCGGGCCTGAGCTTCACGGTCGACTACTACAACATCGAGATCGAAGATCAGATCGCGACGTTGGGTCCGCAGACGATCCTGAACAACTGCTACAACGACGCGAACGGGATCAACAACCCGTACTGTGTGTCGATTTCGCGTGACCCGACGACCGGTCTGTTCAACGATCCGGCGCTGCTGTCGAGCGGGATCAACTTCGCGTCGCGTAAGACCGAAGGCATCGATTTCGATCTGCAGTACAACTACACGTTCGAAAACGATCACCGCCTGCGGGTTCGTGCAATCGCTACGCACCTCCTGAAGCTCGACTTCTTCGAGAACCCGGATGACAGCGAAGTTCCCAACCGCATCCGCGGCGAACTTGGCGATCCGGAATGGGCAGCTTCGTTCAGCGCGAGCTACGACATCGGTGATGTCGAGTTCACCTGGTCGATGCGCTTCCTCGACGAGATGACCAAGGGTGCATACGAAAGTGCCTTCCCGTACATCGGCCGTTGCCCCGCTTCGGGCTCGACCGGTTACACCGGCGGCACCTGTACCCCGGGCGAACTGACCACGCTCGACCCGTCGAACGTCGACCAGTACGCTGATCCGACCTTCCCGATGAAGATCTACCACAACGTGCGGATCGACTGGGATGTGGACGATGCGTTCAACTTCTACGTTGGTGTCGACAACCTGCTCGACGAGCAGCCGCCGTTCGGCCAGCTCGGCACCGCCGGTGGCGATCCGTACGACACCTTCGGTCGTTACTTCTACGCCGGTATCCGCGCCGACTTCTAAGCGCGATATCGAACCAAACAGGAAAGGCCCCGGGAAACCGGGGCCTTTTTTGTTGGTGGGTCAAAATGAGGGAAATCGCACCGGGCGTGGCGAGATACGCCGGCCATAGCGAGACCCAGCTCCCGATTGCCTGCCCCCGTCAGGCCCGCGGGACTTGCGCCGCTGCGATCGAAGCTCGCGCAAGCAGCTCTTTGTTTGACGCGCGGTGACGAGCGGTGTGGAAAGTCCGCAAGCAGATTTGTGTAACCGGGATGGTATTGATGACACGCAGACAGCAAGGCGGCGCGGCCAGGAACTGGTAACCAGCCCGGCTAAATCCTGTGCTGCTCGCAATGCTCCGCTCCCGCTGGACGCGATGTCCGGCGGGAGGGCGCGTTCTTTAGCAGTTGTTCAGAACGATCGTGCCGCCGCCTTGGCGGTAGGACGGCGAGAACCTGCCTTGAGCGGCCTGTCGCTCAGCCCAGCGTGATCGACAGCTCGCCATCGCCCTCGTCGATCTTGACAGTGCTGCCGTCGGGAATCTCGCCCTGCAGCAGTCTCTCGGCGAGCGGGTCCTGTACGTAGCGCTGGACCGCGCGCTTGAGCGGACGCGCCCCATAGACCGGATCATATCCGACCCGACCCAGCCAGCGCTTCGCCGCATCGGTCAGTTCGAGCTCGATCTTGCGGTCGGCGAGCAGTTTCTGGACACGCGCCACCTGCAGTTCGACGATCGGCGTCATGTTTTCCATGCTCAGGCGGTGGAACAGGATGATCTCGTCCAGCCGGTTGAGGAATTCGGGGCGGAAATGCCCGCGCACCACGTCCATCACCTGCGGCTCGACATCGCTCACCTGCTGGTCGTCGGTCATGTTCGACAGGTACTGGCTGCCGAGGTTCGACGTCAGGATGATGAGCGTGTTCGAGAAATCGACCACTCTGCCCTGCCCGTCTGTGAGCCGGCCATCGTCGAGCACCTGTAGCAGCACGTTGAACACGTCGCTGTGCGCCTTCTCGACCTCGTCGAACAGCACGACCTGATAGGGCCTGCGCCGCACGCTCTCGGTCAGCACGCCGCCTTCTTCGTAGCCGACATAGCCCGGAGGCGCGCCGATCAGGCGGGCGACCGCGTGCTTCTCCATGAACTCGCTCATGTCGATGCGGACCATTGCGTTGTCGTCGTCGAACAGGAACGAGGCAAGCGCCTTGGTCAGCTCGGTCTTGCCCACGCCGGTGGGGCCGAGGAACAGGAAGCTGCCGAGCGGGCGGCCCGGGTCCTTGAGGCCCGCACGCGCGCGGCGCACGGCCTTGGAGACCGCCTCGACCGCGGCGGTCTGGCCGATAACGCGCTTGCCCAGCACCTCTTCCATCTTGAGCAGCTTCTCGCGCTCGCCTTCCAGCATCCGGTCGACCGGAATGCCCGTCCAGCGTGCGACGACGCCCGCGATGTCTTCCTCGGTCACTTCCTCGCGCAGCAGCGCATTGGCGGTGTGACCGGCGGCATCTTCGAGCTTCTTCTCGAGCTCCGGAATGCGCCCGTATTGCAGCTCGCCCGCCTTCGCGAGGTCGCCCGCGCGCTGCGCCTGTTCCAGCTCCAGCCGGGCGGCGTCGAGATCTTCCTTGATCCGCGCCTCGGCGTGGATCTTGTCGCGCTCGCCCTGCCAGCGCGTGGTCAGTTCGGACGAGCGCTGTTCGAGATTGGCGAGGTCTTCGCGCAGGTTCTCGAGCCGCTCGGCACTGGCCTCGTCGCTTTCCTTGGCGAGTGCCTGCTCCTCGATCTTGAGCTGGATGATCCGCCGGTCGAGCTGTTCGATCTCCTCGGGCTTGCTCTCCACCTCCATGCGAATGCGGCTCGCCGCCTCGTCCATCAGGTCGATCGCCTTGTCGGGCAGGAAGCGGTTCTGGATGTAGCGGTTGGAAAGCTGCGCGGCGGCCACGATCGCCCCGTCGGTGATCCGCACGCCGTGGTGCAGCTCGTACTTTTCCTTGATCCCGCGCAGGATCGAGATCGTGTCCTCGACGCTCGGCTCGTCGATATAGACCGACTGGAAGCGCCGCTGCAGCGCCGGGTCCTTCTCGACATATTTCTGGTATTCGTCGAGCGTGGTCGCGCCGATGCAGTGCAGTTCGCCGCGGCTCAGCGCAGGTTTGAGCAGGTTGGACGCATCCATGCTGCCTTCGGAGGCCCCCGCCCCGATCAGCGTGTGCATCTCGTCGATGAACAGGATGATCTGCCCGTCGGAGCCCTTCACCTCGTCGAGCACGGCCTTCAATCTTTCCTCGAACTCGCCGCGATATTTCGCACCCGCGATCAGCGCGCCCATGTCGAGCGCCATCAGCGTGCGGTTCTTGAGGCTGTCGGGCACGTCGCCATTGGCGATGCGCAGCGCGAGGCCTTCGGCGATCGCGGTCTTGCCGGTGCCGGGTTCGCCGATCAGCGCGGGGTTGTTCTTGGTCCGCCGGGCGAGGATCTGCACGGTGCGGCGGATTTCCTCGTCGCGGCCGATCACGGGATCGAGCTTCCCGTCGCGCGCCGCCTGGGTCAGGTCGCGGGCGTATTTCTGCATCGCGTCGTAAGCCTGTTCGGCATTGGCACTGTCGGCGGTGCGCCCGCCGCGCAGGTCGGCAATCGCGCGCTCCAGCGCCTTGACATCGACGCCTGCGTCGGCGAGCACGCTGCCCGCCTTGCTGTTGGAGGCGAGCGCCAGCGCGACGAGCAGCCGCTCGACGGTGACGAAGCTGTCGCCGGACTTTTCCGCGATCTGCTGCGCCTGGTCGAGGACGCGCACCGAGTCGTTATCGAGCCCCGGGCTCGCCTGCGCGCCGCTGCCGCTGACCGCTGGAATGCGGCCCAGTTCGTCGTCGACGCGCTGTTCGGCCTTCACCGGATCGCCGCCCGCGCGCTGGACCAGCCCTGCAGCCATCCCCTCGCTATCGTCGAGCAGCACCTTGAGGATGTGGAGCGGCGTGATGCGCTGGTGGTTCAGGCGGATTGCGGTGGTCTGCGCGGACTGGAGAAAGCCTTTCGCGCGGTCGGTAAAGTTTTCGAGGTTCATGTGCGGTCCCCTTTTTCCGTGCCGCCCTGAAATAGTGTTGCCATCCGGCCACGTAAGGGTCTCTTGCAAATTTTTGCATAGTCGATCGACCTCGGAGTGTCGCGGCGGGACGAACAACACGAGGCCGCACAACCCGGTGCGAAGGGTTGCCACATGCAATCGAAATCGCGCATGTCCCCCAGCAAGTAATTAAAAAAGAAGATGGGATTCGGGATGAAGAAGGTACTGGGGGGCTTCGGCCTGGCCCTGCTCGCGATCGTGCTGATCGTGGCAATCGGGCTGATGACGTGGGAGCCGTTTTTCGCGCGCGAGGGCGTCGCTCCCGATGGCGACCGGACCTACACCGCCCAGATCGTGCGCGACGAGTTCGGCGTGCCGCATGTCTACGGCACAACCGATGCCGACGTCGCCTACGGCGTCGCCATCGCGCATGCCGAAGACGATTTCACGACCCTGCAGGATGTCGTCGCGATGAGCCGCGGGCGCTACGGCGCGATCGCGGGACAGGACGGCGCGGCGGTCGACTATGCCTACCACCTGACCGGCGCACGCGAGACAGCGGAGCGCGAGTGGCCCAAGCTGCCCGCGGATACGCGCGCGCTGCTGGATGCCTATGCGGTCGGCCTCAACGATTACGCGCGCGATCATCCGGGCGAGATCAAGCTGGGCAAGCTGTTCCCGGTCAACGGGATCGACATTGCCGCGGGCTTCGCGCTGCGCCAGCCGTTCTTCTTCGGGCTCGACCGCTATCTGGGCCCGCTGGTCGAAGGCAAGCCGCTGCCACCCGAATACGGCCCTTCGCTGAGCGGCACTTCGACCATCGACGACGCGCCCCGGATCATGGACGATGCTGCGCAGGAGCCGCGCAAGACCGCCGATGCCGGACCGATCCCGATGGGGGAGGATGCGGAATACGCAGGCTCCAACGCCTTCGCAGTCGCGCCGGAGAAGTCAGGCGGGCCAACGATCCTGGTCTCCAATTCGCACCAGCCCTGGCGCGGCGGGGTCGCGTGGTATGAACTGATCGTCCAGAGCGACGAGGGATGGCACTATGCGGGCGCCAACTTCCCCGGCAGCCCCTTCCCCTTCCTCGGCCATAACGAGACGCTGGGCTGGACCAACACGGTCAACACGCCCGACATGATCGATATCTACAAGCTGGTGCTGGACGACAGCGGCACCCGCTATCGCCTCGACGGCGAGTGGCGCGATCTGGAGGCGACCGACATCACCCTGCCGGTGCGCGTCGGCCCCTTCACCCTGCCTATCCGCCGCACGGTCTATCGCAGCGTGCACGGGCCGGCGGTGAAGAACGACAAAGGTGCCTTTGCCATCCGTTACGGCGGGATCGGCAGCATCGGCCAGCTCGACGCCTATTACCGGCTCAACAAGGCGAAGACCTATGACGAGTGGTACGCCATCCTGTCTCGCGGGCAGATACCCTCGACCAACTTCATCTACGGCGATGCGGAGGGCAATATCGCCTATGTCTACAACGCCGCGATCCCCGAGCGACAGGCCGGGCCCGACTGGCGCACGGTGCTGCCCGGCGACGACAGCGCGCTGATCTGGCAGGACACGGTCGATTACGCGTCGCTGCCCCAATATCTCAATCCGGCGAGCGGCTGGCTGATGAACGCCAACAACACGCCGTTCCTGGCCGCGGGCGAAGGCAGCGACCTGTCGCCCGACAGCGTCTCCCCGCTCATGGGGGTCGAGCTCAAGATGACCAATCGCGGGCTGCGCGCATGGAAGCTGATGAGCGAGGCCGACCGGCTCGACAGCGATACGCTGATGCGGATCAAGTACGACACCGCGTATGAGGACGCGGGCTATATCAAGCGGATGATGGACGATGTCCGCGCGATCGACCCGAAGCAGCATCCCGACCTCGCCGAGGCCCGCAGGCTGATGCTGGAATGGGATCTCACCGCCGACAATATCGGCCGTGCGGATGCGATCGCGCTGCTGATGGTCCGCGAGTTCATGGCCTCGAGCTACCAGAAGTCTCCCTGGCCCGACGCCGCCGAGGAACTGCGCCACTCGAAGGATCACCTGCTCAAGTACTTCGGCAGCCTGACCCCACCGATGAGCGAACTGCTGCGTCTGCGGCAAGGCGATGTCGATCTGCCGCTGGACGGCGGATCGGACACGCTGCGCGCCTCGACCACCTGGGATGTCGATGATGACGGGCGGCTGTCGGTCAAGCATGGCGACAGCTTCATCCAGTGGGTCGAATGGCTGCCGGGCCAGCGCGTCACCTCGCGCTCGATCCAGCCATACGGCGCGGCAACCACCCGGCCTGACAGCCCGCACTTCGTCGATCAGGCTACGCTGTTCATCCAGCATCGCTTGAAACCGGTTCATTTCTGGCGGGAGGACGCCTTGACCCACGCGACCAGCCGCAAAACGGTTTCCAGCCAACGCTGAAAGTGCTTATTTAGCCACCGGATTTCAGGCTTTTGATTTCGCCGAGACTGCTTCTTTCCGAATTAGGGGACACAGACATGCTTCGTACCACCAAGACCAGCCTGACCGCGCTTGCGGTCGCGCTTGCCACACCCGCTCTGGTCGCAACTCCGGCCTTCGCGCAGGATGCCGAGAGCGCCGAGGCTGCCCCGCTCGACGATCTGGTCGATCAGGTCGCGATCCCCTACACCCAGTTCGAACTCGACAACGGTCTGACCGTGATCGTCCACGAAGACCGCAAGGCGCCGATCGTCGGCGTGGCGGTGTGGTACAATGTCGGTTCCAAGGACGAACCCAAGGGCGAAACCGGCTTTGCCCACCTGTTCGAACACCTGATGTTCAACGGGTCGGAAAACGCGCCCAACGACTATTTCCAGTACCTGCAGGAAATGGGCGCGACCGATTACAACGGCACCACCAATTTCGACCGCACCAACTATTTCCAGACCGTGCCGACCGGCGCGCTGGACCGTGCGCTGTGGCTGGAAAGCGACCGCATGGGTTACCTGCTGGGCGCGATCACCCAGGAAAAGCTCGATAACCAGCGCGGCGTCGTCCAGAACGAGAAGCGTCAGGGCGATAACCAGCCCGGCGGCCTGGTGTTCTACGAAATCATCAAGGCTCTTTACCCCGAAGGGCACCCCTACGACCACAACGTGATCGGTTCGATGGCCGATCTCGACGCTGCCACGCTGGACACCGTGCAGAAGTGGTTCCGCGACAATTACGGCCCCAACAACGCGACTCTGGTGCTCGCCGGCGACATTTCAGCCGCCGAAGCGAAGCCGCTGGTCGAAAAGTATTTCGGCGCGATCCCGCGCGGCCCGGTCAATAATCCGGCTGAGGCCGATGTCCCCGTGCTCAAGCAGGACATCCGCAAGGTCATGAAGGACCAGGTCGCTGCGACCAGCATCGACAAGTACTATTCCGTGCCCGGCATCACCGATCGCGATCTGACCGCGCTGTCCGTCGGCGCGCAGATCCTCGGCGGGCTGTCCTCCAGCCGGCTCGACAATGCGCTGGTCCGTGACGAAAAGCTAGCGATCAGCGTCAACGCGGGCAACTACGCCTTCCAGCGGGTCGGCATCCTCGACGTCGGCGCGACCGTGAAGCCCGGCGTCGATCCCGCCGTTGTCGAGAAGCGCCTGAACGAGATCCTTGCCGACTTCATCGAAAACGGCCCGACCGAAGACGAAGTGCGCCGTGCAGCGACCTCGAACCTCGCCGGCACGATCCGCGGGCTCGAACAGGTCGGCGGCTTCGGCGGCAAGGCGGTCACTCTGGCGCAGGGCGAAGTGCTTGCCGGCGATCCCGGTTTCTTCGAGCGTCAGATGAACATCCTCGCCACGCTGACCCCGGGTGAAGTCAAGGCGGCGATGCAGAAGTGGATGACCCGCCCCGCGATGACCCTGGTGCTCGAACCCGGCGAACGCGAAGGCGAGTATGAAGAAGCGGCCAGCGTCGGCGCATCCGACGACGCGGCGGAAGAGGCAGCGCCCGCCGCCAGCGAAATCACGGTGACCAAGGTTCGCCCGGCACCCGAGATTTCCCAGCTCACCGCGCTCGACTTCCCCGACGTGACCGAAGCCGCACTGCCCAACGGCATCAAGGTCTATTACGCGCAGCGCGACACTGTGCCTGCCACCCGCGTGACGATCAGCTTCGATGCCGGTTCTGCGGCTGACCCGCTCGACAAGCGCGGGCTCGAAGGCATGACGCTGGGCCTGATGGAAGAAGGCACCACCAGCCTCAATTCGCGCGAACTCGCCGAGGCGCAGGAGCGGCTGGGTGCGAACATCAGCACCGGCGGGGGCGTCGACCGGTCGAGCTTCACGCTCTCTTCGCTGAGCGCCAACCTCGAACCCTCGCTCGAGCTGCTGGCCGACGTGGTGCGCAACCCCGCATTCGACCCTCAGGAGCTCGAGCGGGTGCGCACGCAGACCGTCACCAGCATCCAGCAGGCGCTCAAGAGCCCCAGCGGCATGGCCTACTACGTCGCCACCCCGCTCGTGTACGGGAAAGACAATCCCTATGGCGGCTCGGGTACGGTCGAGTCGGTCGGCGCGCTGACCCGCGACGATCTGGTGAACTTCAAGCAGACCTGGCTGCGCCCGGACAACGCGACGATCTTCGTCGTTTCCAACCTTTCGCTGGATGAGGTCATGCCCGACCTTACAGAAGCGTTCGGCAACTGGTCGGCTCCGGCAACGCCGAAGGGCAAGAAGGACTTCAGCTCGCTCGCCACGGTGCCCGAATCGGCGCGGATCGTGCTGGTGAACCGGCCCAATTCGCCGCAGAGCTTCATCGTCGGCGGGGAGATCACGCCGTTCTCTTCGAGTGATGAGTCGATCGTCGACCTGACCAACGCCAACAACGCGCTGGGCGGCAACTTCCTCGCCCGGCTCAACATGAACCTGCGCGAGACCAAGGGCTGGAGCTATGGCGTGCGCGGCGCACCGCGGCTCGACGAGAACGCGGTCGCCTATTTCATCCAGGCACCGGTTCAGGCCGACCGCACGGGCGATGCGCTGGCGGAGATGATCCGCGAGGTCGATGAATTCGTCACCACCCGTGGCGTGACCGAGGAAGAGCTGACCCGCAACGTCAACAACGAGATCCGCCAGCTTCCCGGCCAGTTCGAGACTTCGGGCGCGGTGCTCGGCGCGATGCAGCGCAACGTCATGCTCGATCGCCCGATGGACTACTACGAAACGCTCGCAGACAAGTATCGCGCGCAGACGGCCGAAAGCCTCAATGCCGCGGCACGCAAGGCGATCAACCCCGATGGCTTCGTGTGGGTCGTGGTCGGCGATGCCGAAAAGGTCCGGCCGCAGCTCGACCAGCTCGGCCTGCCGGTGGAAACCATCGAGGTCGAGTAACGTTTATTGACACGAGTGTAGGTACGGGCAATGGCCCGTCCTACCGACACACGCGAGAGGAGTAACGCTTATGTCCGTAGCCGGAACCTATGACACCGTCGTCAAGAGCCCCATGGGCGACCAGAAGGGCACCTTCACCGTCGTCCCGGGCGACGATGGCAACACCTTCACCGGCTCGATGGCCGGCGGAATGGGCTCGATGGACGTCAAGGACGGCACCATCGACGGCAACACGCTCAAGTGGAAGATGGACATGACTGTCCCGATGCCGATGGAGCTCAACTGCGAAGCGACCGTCGACGGCGACCAGATGACCGGCAAGGTCAACGCCGGTGCCTTCGGCGACATACCGCTGACCGGTCAGAAGCAGGGCTAAGTCCGCTTTTTGCGAAGACGACAAGGGCTCCGAACCGATGGGTTCGGGGCCCTTTTTCGTGGGCACCTTCCGGGGCTTCCCGTCGGCGCGATTTCGTGGCTAGAAGGGCGCGAGGGGCCGCCGCCGATGCGGCGTCGTGTCGCGGGAGGGCTGGATGCAGATCAATCGAACAATGGCCGTGCTGATCGCGCTGGTCGTGCTGCTGGTCGGCGCAGTCGCCTTCCTGCTCGGTCAGCGCAGCTCGCCCGACAGCGAGCCGGAGCCTGCGCCCACCGACAGCGCGATCATTTCCTCGCGGGATCCATACGCGGTGGAAACCCCGGAGGCGGAGGCCACACCCCCGCCCGCACTCGCGGTCAGGATCGGGCGCGACGGCCCGCACGCGAGCGCCTGCGAACGGATCGGCCGGGTCGCCAATCTGCCCCGCGGAGCTGACGATTTCCTC
This sequence comes from Alteriqipengyuania abyssalis, assembly GCF_019857185.1. Taxonomy (GTDB): domain Bacteria; phylum Pseudomonadota; class Alphaproteobacteria; order Sphingomonadales; family Sphingomonadaceae; genus Alteriqipengyuania; species Alteriqipengyuania abyssalis. The sequence continues at coordinate 127,721 of NZ_JAHWXP010000003.1, forward strand.
GCCGTGCGCGAAGCACCCAGCGCCGATGCAACCATGATCGACGAACTGGGCGATGACGCGCCCTTCTACCTGTGCGACCGGCAGGGCGGCTGGTTCGGGATCGTGTATCTGAGCGATGGCACCCTGCCCGCGGATGACCGCTGCGGGCTGGAGAACTCGGTCGGCAGCCCCCGCGCCTATTCGGGCGACTGCCTGACCGGCTGGGTCGCCAGCCGCTATGTCGACGCGAGCGGTGCGCAGGACTCCGACGAGCCCTACGTGGAGGAGGATGACACCGCCCAAAACCGCACGGTGCAGGTGAGCGCTATAGGCCCGACACAGGTGGTCGCGTCCACGCGCATGTCGCTCAAGGCGGAGACCGACTACGGCAAACCTGTCGGACAGCGCCCCGATGGCAACCGGGTCAGCTGCCGCGAAACCGGGACCGGCGATGCCGCATGGACCTGCACGGCGACCTACACAATCACGAACCAGCCCCGGTAAACTGCCCGCGCATGGCCTGATAGGCCGCTGCAGCGACCGTGTTTGCGAGATTGAGCGAGCGCACCTTGTCGCTCTTCATCGGCAGGCTGACCATCTGTTCGCGATGCGCCTCGACGATCCCGGGCGGTAGCCCCTTGGTCTCGCGCCCGAACACCAGATAGGCATCGGCCGGATAATCGGGCTGATAGAAATCGTGCGGAGCATATTCCTCGAACAGGAACAGCTGGTCGGCGCGGGGGCTGCGCTCGTCCAAAAATGCCTCCCAGCTACGAAATTCCGCCAGCCGGATATGCTGCCAGTAATCCAGCCCCGCCCGCTTCAGCCGCGTATCGGTGATCGTGAAGCCAAGCGGATGGATCAGCACGAGTTCCATGTCGAGCGCCACGCAGGTGCGCCCGACCGCGCCGGTATTCCCGGCAATCTCCGGATTGACGAGGACGATGGAGGTCATCTTGTCTTGTCGCGCTCAGTTCGCAGTCTTGTGGAGATCCGCAGGCAAGGCACGCACCAGCGCCTCCACCCCACGCGGATTGAGATGCGTGCCATCCTCGGAGAATTCCTCGCGCAATGCACCACCGGGAGCCAGAACCGGGCGCAGATCGACGAAGCGTGCGTTCGGGCCGGGGTTTGTCGCCAGCATCGCGTCGAGCGCGGCGATGGTCCGGTTGGCGTCCAGGCAGTAATCCGCAGAGGCTGTGCATGGCAGGGGCGAGAGCACGGTGACCGCGATACCCGCTCCGTCGAGCCTGGCAACCGTGGTCAGGATATCGCGATGGATCATTTCGGCAGATCGCCCTGCGACCGCGTCGTTGATGCCCACCAGAAGGATCGCCCGATCCGCCCTTGCAGCGATCACCGAATCCAGCCGATCGGGCAGCCAGGCGGCATAGTCGCCGGGGATCGCGCGGTTGGAGACCTCCACCCCCGGCAGCCAGTCGCGCCACTGCACCCGGCCGAGGATCGAGTCGCCGACCATCACGATGTCCGCCGGGGTTGCCGCAGCTGCAAAGAAATCGACCTGTTCGCGGTAACTTGCGGGCCGTTCCTTATCCTGAAGCGCAAGCGGATCGGCATCCGGCCCGAACGTCGCCAGCTTCAGATCGACATATTGCGGATAGGGAAACACGCCGCGTGTGACCGCGACATGGCCCCAAAGATAGCCCAGCGCCACCAGCCCCAGCGCAACCAGCGCGCGGGCCCAGTATCGCCGGACTATAGCGAAGCTCACCCCAGCTTGTCCTTCAGTATCTGGTTGACCACCGCGGGGTTGGCCTTGCCCTGCATCGCCTTCATCGTCTGCCCGACGAAGAAGCCGAACAGCTTGTCCTTCCCGCCGCGATACTCCGCCACCTTGTCTTCGTTGGCGGCGATGATCGCGTCGATCGCTTCCTCAATCGCGCCGGTATCCGAAACCTGCTTGAGGCCTTCGCTATCGGCGATTTCCTCGGGGTCGCGGCCGGTCTTGAGAACGATCTCGTAGATCTCTTTCGCCTGTCCGCCCGAAATCTCGCCCTTGTCCTGCATCGCGAGGATGCTCGCCTGCGCCTCTGCGGTGGCGTGCGCGGGATCGGCTTCGTCACCGAGCGACTTCATCACGCCCGGCGCCACGGACAGCGCCCAGTTGGCGACCTGCGTGGCGACCGCCTTCTCGGGCTTGCCGATCTTCGCCGCGGTGGCCGAGAGCAGCGTTTCGAAGCGGCCGAAGGTCTCGACCTCGGCGGTCAGTTCGCGTGCGTTGTAGGGCGTGAGGCCCAGCTCGCCTTCGTACCGCGCGCGCTTGGCGTCGGGCAGTTCGGGCAGGCTCTCGCGGCACTCGGTCAGGAAGGCATCGTCGAGTTCGAGCGGCAGCAGGTCGGGATCGGGGAAGTAGCGGTAATCATGCGCGTCTTCCTTGCTGCGCATGGTGCGCGTGGTGCCGGTGGCGACATCGAACAGGCGCGTTTCCTGGTCGACGGTGCCTCCGTTTTCCAGCACATCGACCTGCCGGTTCGCCTCGTATTCGATGACCTGCATCACGAAGCGCACCGAGTTGACGTTTTTCGTCTCGGTCCGGGTGCCGAATTCCTCCCCCGGCTTGCGCACCGAGACGTTGACGTCCGCGCGCATCGATCCTTCTTCCATGTTGCCGTCGCACGACCCGACATAGCGCAGGATCGACCTGAGCTTTCGCACGTAAGCGCCTGCTTCGGCGGGAGACGTCATGTCCGGCTTGCTGACGATTTCCATCAGCGCGATGCCCACGCGGTTGAGATCGACGTAACTCATGGTCGGATGCTGATCGTGCATCAGCTTGCCCGCGTCCTGCTCCACATGAATGCGCTCGATCCCGATGATCTTGTCTTCGGGAATGCCAGCCTTCTCGTCCGCTTCGATCAGCAGCTGCCCCTCGCCCACGATGGGGTGGTAGAGCTGGCTGATCTGATAGCCCTGCGGCAGATCGGCGTAGAAGTAGTTCTTGCGGTCGAACCGGCTCCAAGCGTTGATCTGCGCCTCGATCGCCATGCCGGTGCGCACCGCCTGCCGGATGCACTCGCGGTTGGGCACGGGCAGCATGCCCGGCATCGCGGCGTCGATCAGGCTGACCTGCGTGTTGGGCTCCGCGCCGAATTCGGTCGACGCGCCGCTGAACAGCTTGGCGTTGGAGGTGACCTGCGCGTGGACTTCGAGGCCGATCACGACCTCCCATTCGCCCGTCGCGCCCTGGATGCGGTAAGTGCTCATCAGTAAACCTCTAAAACTCTAACTGCGGCCGGAAGCCCGGTCGCCCTGCCTGCCTGATCGCTCGCCGCGTCGGTCGAGTTGCCACCATCCCTGATCCAGCCGATCAGCGCGAGGACGATGAAGACCGCCACCGCGAGGATCACCAGGAACGTCAAGGCGTTCAGGCAGCCTCTCATCTCACCACCACTTCTCCGGCTTCGCATCGAACCCGGATCGCTGCTCGATCGCCAGCCCGGCGTTGAGCACGCCCTGCTCGTCGAACGGCTTGCCGACGATCTGGAGGCCCAGCGGCAACCCGTCGCCGTTGAGCATCGCGGGCACGCTCATCGCAGGCAGGCCTGCCAGCGAGGCGGGCACGGCGAAGACATCGTTGAGGTACATCGCCAGCGGATCGCCATCGAAGCCGCCCAGCGGGAAGGCCGCGTTGGGGGTGGTGGGCGCGAGGATAAGGTCGCACTCGCCCCATGCTTTCTCGAAGTCCTGCGCCACCAGCGTGCGGATCTTCTGCGCCTGCGTGTAATAGGCGTCGTAAAAGCCCGCGCTCAGCACATAGGTGCCGATCAGGATGCGCCGCTTCACCTCGTCGCCGAAGCCCGCCGCGCGGGTCGCCGCGTACATGTCCTGCAGGCCCGCCCCTTCGGGCAGGTCGCGCAGGCCGTAACGCACGCCGTCATAGCGCGCGAGGTTGGAGGAGGCTTCTGCGGGGGCGATGATGTAATAGGCGGGCAGCGCGTACTTGGTGTGCGGCAGCGAGATATCGACGATCTCCGCGCCTGCATCGCGCAGCCATTCCTTGCCCCGCTCCCAGCTATCGAGGATCGCCTGGTCGGTGCCCTCCATACGATATTCGCGAGGGATTCCGACCTTCTTGCCGGTGAGGTCCGGGTTCAGGCCCTTCTCCCACTCGGGCACGGGCATATCGAGGCTGGTCGAATCCTTCGGATCGAACCCGGCCATCGCTTCGAGCATGATCGCGCAATCGGTGACGTCGCGCGCCATCGGCCCCGCCTGGTCGAGGCTGGATGCGAAGGCGACCACACCCCAGCGCGAACAGCGCCCGTAGGTCGGCTTGATTCCGGTAATGCCGGTCACTGCCGCAGGCTGACGGATCGAGCCGCCGGTGTCCGTACCCGTCGCTGCCGGAGCCAGCCGCGCAGCAACGGCGGTGGAGGAGCCGCCCGAAGACCCCCCCGGAATCAGCGCGGCATTGCTGCCCGCCTTCTTCCACGGCGAGAGGACATTGCCGAAATAGCTGGTCTCGTTCGACGAACCCATCGCGAACTGGTCGAGGTTGAGCTTGCCCAGCATCCCCGCGCCCGCCTTCCACAGGTTGGCGGAAACGGTGCTTTCGTACTGTGGCACGAAGCCTTCGAGGATGTGGCTGGCGGCGGTGGTCTGCACGCCATCGGTGCAGAACAGGTCCTTCATGCCGATCGGCACGCCGCCCATCTTGCCCAGCTCTTCGCCCTTCGCCCGCTTCGCGTCGATCGCGTCGGCGGCTTCTAGCGCTTTTTCAGGCGTGGCGACGATGAAGGCGTTCAGGTCCTTCGCGGCGGCGACATTGGCGTTGAAAGCTTTGGCCACTTCGCGCGCGGTGAAATCGCCACCGGCGACCCCGTCGCGGATGGCCTTGACGCCGAGATTGGTGAGATCGGACACTTAAAACTCCGCTCGTGCTGAGCTTGTCGAAGCACCGTATTTTCTTTCGGCGCGGCACAAGGAGGAAGAACGACCCTTCGACAAGCTCAGGGTGAGCGGGGAAGGGAGATGGGGCGCAGGCGTCACTCGATCACCTTGGGCACGCCGAAAAATCCGTGCTCGGCCGCAGGCGCATTGGCGAGCACATCCTCGCGCCGCCCACCGGCGGTCAAGGGATCGGCGTCCACCACGTCATCGCGCAGCCGCATGGCTTGCGGGATCACGGCGGTCATCGGCTCGACCTGCGAGGTATCGACCTCGCCCAGCTGCTCGACCCAGCCCAGGATATTGTTGAGTTCGGGGACCATGCGATCCAGCTCCGCGTCATCCATCCGGATGCGCGCGAGGCTGGCGATCTTGGCCACTTCTTCGCGGGTAATTGACATGGCTTGGCGTTAGCCGCGCCGCAGCGCAGCATCAAGCGGGCAGATTACTCGAAAGGCTGGCCGACCGGCATACCGTCCACATAGATCTGCCGCCCACGATATTCACGCACCTCGACCTCGGCTTCGTCGATCTGCGTTGCGGGATCGATCGCACGTTCGGGAGAAGTTAGCGGATCGAGCACGCCGTCGTCCCTGAAGCTGAGCTGCTGCACGCCCTGGATCGAAACCAGCGCAACCCGGCGACGAGTCCCATCCGCGCCAAGGTCGATCGCCACGCATTCGGGACGGCACAGCCAGGGCTGCTCCTCGATCTGCGCCTCGACCCAATCGCGCAATTGCGGGTCGGCAAAGCGATAGTCGACCTCCGCCGGCCCGTCGGGACGATCCTCCAACGCATAGCGGCTTTCGCTGTCGCGCGCCTGCACGGCTGCCGCGCGGACGTCCTCGTTCTCCGACTTCGCGAGCCGTTCCAGCGCCTCGCGCCCCGGCTCGCCAAAGTCCCAGCGCAAGGCGGAAAAATCGAACTCCTCCACCGAAATCGCGCCGCTCTTCAGCCGCGCGAGCTGGTCGCTGGTCGAGATCGCGCCGAAATTGAGGATCGGCAGCGCTAGGAACAGCGCGAACAGAGCCGTCCCCAGCCCCAGCTTGAGGTTCGATGCCCGCAGCCGATCGCGCCAGCTTCCCCGCGCGCCCACCAGCGCGTCGACGAAATAGGCGAGCCCGAAGGCGACCGCGACGATCAGCGAACACACCGCCCACAGGCGTTCGGGCGAAAGGCCGTGCTGGTCGATCCGCACGCCGGTGGAGATCGCGGCGAAAACCGTCAGCGGCAGAATGCCGAGCGCCAGCGCATAGCTCGACCATTTGAGCACCGCCCCGCCGACCATGTCCGTATCACGATCGCGCAGCACCGCATTGGCGAGCACGTAAGCGCCGATCGCGATCGAGAGCAGCACCGGGGTCGCGCTGTCGGTGGCGTTCCACAGCACGCTCGGCCCCGAGACGACCACCGCGCCGAGAAACACGGCGATGGCCACTGCGAGCGGGAGTGCGAGGATGGAGAGCACCAGCAGCACGACCGATTGCAGCGTGCCGATGATCTTCAGCTGATTGCGCAGCGTGCCCAGCCCCGCACCCAGCGTGAGGCCGGCATAGGTCGCGGTGAACCAGTCCTGCTGCACCAGATCGCGCAAGGGAATGCCCACCAGATCGAACAGCGATGCGAGCAGCCAGATCAGCAGCCAGGCGATCAGGAAGAACGCGAGTGCACCCGCGCCGGTGATGGCGTCGGTCCACACGAAATAGTGGATGTCCTTGTAATCGGTCCGCATCCGGCGATGGAGGAAATCGGCCTGGAACAGCGGCACCGCGAGCAGGCAGGCGAATACCCCGGCGGCGATCGCATAGCCGCCATCTGCGATATCATTGCCCGCGCCGACCGCACGCCAGGTCAGCCCGCCGACGATCAGGCCGGTGACGAGAGAGACAATCGCGGGGGCAAGGTATCGCCCACGCTCTGCAGTGAAGACGAAGGCTCCACAGGCGAAGGCGATGAACGCGGCCCCCGCCACCCGCGGGCCGCTGTCGTTCGCATGGTGGAGCAGGAGATGGATAGCGAGGCCTGCCACGCCGAGCAGGCCTGCAAACAGCCAGGGGCGCAGATGCCACAGCGATTCGGCCCGGTTGCGGGCGGTGGCGGGCTCAGCCTCGCCACCATCCATCGTCTCGCTGTCACCCATCGTCCGCTCCCCCATCAAGGAGCGGCGTCTATACGCGCCTTATTGCGGCGGGGCAGCCCCTTCCGGCATCGGCGCGGCGTCCGGCGGCGGCAGGTCGCCCGGGGCCATGCCCGGCGTCGCGCCCTGCTGCTGCATCAGCGCGGTGATCATCGCCACGCGCCGGTCGAATTCCTCGCGGCTCATGAAATCGATCAGTTCGACATCGAAGGTCAGATCGGCGTTGGGCGGGATCGGCGCGCCGGCGGGCGGCTCTGCGCCATAGCCCTGGTCGGCGGGGATATGCAGTTCGTACTTGCCGCCCTTCTGCATCTGCTTCGCGCCTTCGGTGAAGCCGGGGATCATGTTGCCGAGCGGCAGCGGGTTGCCTTCGGGGAAGATGCCCTGTGCCTGCGGGGGCAGCGGCAGCGGGCGCGATTCGTCGAACACGGTGCCGTCGTCGAGGCGGCCGACATAGTTCACGAAAATTACGTCGTCCTCGCTCGGGCTGGGGCCGGTGCCCGGCTGGACCACGGTCAGTTCGACACCCTTGGGCGAAAGGCTCCACGCGAGCAGCACCGCCAGGGCGACTGCGACGATGACGCCGATCCACAGCTTGGCGAGCGAGCCCTTCGCAATCGGGCGGAGGGGGACGCGCGTAATTTCTGTCATCTGGTCGGATCCTGGAAGGCTGTTTGAAGCAATACTGGATGAATGGCGCGCACAAACGCCAAACGGCTCGCGCCCATCTGGCGCAAGCCGTTCACCAGTTCAAGGCTGGGCGTTCAATGCTGTGGGCGGGCACGCTGCACGGATGCAGAGCACCCACCGGGCCTAGCGGCCGTCGCGCTCTGCGCGCTTGCGCTCGAGCTTGCGAGCGCGGCGAACGGCGGCAGCCTTTTCACGGGCGCGCTTTTCGCTCGGCTTTTCGTAGTGGCGGCGCAGCTTCATCTCGCGATAGACGCCTTCACGCTGCAGCTTCTTCTTGAGTGCCCGCAGCGCTTGGTCGACATTGTTATCGCGAACGATGATTTGCATAAAAAGAAACGCCTTTCAGTTCATAGCCCTGCGATTCGCGCCGAAGCACGAAAAGCCCGGAATTGTCACATGGAAGAGGCCGGCAACGCCGAAGCGGCCAGCTTCAATGGGCGCTACATAGCCAAAATAGGCCCCTCGCGCAAGCATCTGCGCGTTTCATTTGCGCTGCCATGCGCGTGCCCGCTTGGCGCGGGGCTCGCGCAAAGATAGGGTTGCACGCGAAAATGACCAGTCTTTCCCCCATCATAGCATCTTTATGCGTCGCATTCGGCGGCGGAATGGGCGCGCTGCTGCGCTATCAGCTGGGCCGCGCAATGACCGCGCTGCTCTCGATCCAGCCGGTCGGCGGCTTCCCTTGGCCGACTTTTGCTGCCAATGGCATCGGCGGGCTCGGCATGGGGCTGCTGGTCGGGTGCCTCGCACGCGGACTGGGCGGCGATTTCGAAGAGCCTGCCCGGCTGATGCTGGGCGTCGGCCTGCTCGGCGGGTTCACCACCTTTTCCTCCTTCAGCCTGGAAACCTGGCTGCTGATCGAGGACGGCCAGCTGGGCATCGCGCTGCTATATGTCGCTGCCTCGGTCGTCCTGTCGATCGCCGCGCTGGTTTGCGGCCTCACCATCACACGAGTGTTCTGATCAATGCCGGAAAATGAAAAACGCCCCGAAAAGGGAGAGGTCCGGCAATACACCGTGGCCGAGGATGACGAGGGCGTGCGGCTGGACCGCTGGTTCAAGCGTCACCTGCCCGAAGTCGGCTTCGCCACCGTCGCGCGCTGGGCGCGGACCGGGCAGATCCGGGTCGACGGCGCCCGGGCAAAGCCCGACGACCGGCTCACAACAGGCCAAGTCCTGCGCATTCCGCCGGGCAATCCGGCGCGCGCCAAGGCCCCACCCCGCCGCCGCGAGCTGACCGAGGACCAGAAGGCGCAGGCACGCGCGATGGTGATCAAGGAGACGCCGAACGCGATCGTGCTCAACAAGCCTCCGGGCCTTGCAACGCAGGGTGGCAGCAAGACCTTCAGCCATGTCGACGGCCTGCTCGACGCCTTCGTCGAGGGTGACGGCCCCCGCCCGCGGCTGGTCCACCGGCTCGACAAGGATACCTCGGGCGTCCTGCTGATCGCGCGCACACCCGGGAGTGCTGCGGCGTTCAGCAAGCGGTTTGCGGGTCGCAGCGCCAAGAAGGTGTACTGGGCGCTGGTGGTCGGCGTGCCCGAACAGCATGTCGGCGAGATCGACGCCCCGCTCGCCAAGCAGCCGGGCACCGGCGGCGAGAAGATGCATGTCGACACGGAAGGCGGCCAGCCCGCCAAGACCCGTTACCGCGTGGTCGAGCGGGCGGGCAACCGTGCCGCATGGCTCGAGCTGGAGCCGCTCACCGGTCGCACCCATCAGCTGCGCGTGCATTGCGCGGCGATGGGCCACCCGATCGTGGGCGACGGCAAGTATGGCGGGCAGGAAGCCTTCCTGACCGGCAGTGTCAGCCGCAAGATGCACCTGCATGCCCGCCGGCTGATCATCAGCCAGCCCGGCGGCGGCCAGCTGGACGTGACCGCCGAACTGCCCGAGCACTTCGCCGCGACGATGGAGCAGATGGGCTTCGACCTGTCGCTGAGCGATGCGCAGCCGCTGCGCGAAGAGGCCCCGCCCAAGACCAAGGCGGAAAAGAAGCAGGACGCGAAGCAGCACGCCAAGCAGTACCGCAAGGCGCGCCGGGGCGAACGCCGCTCGCGCACCGTCTCCAAGGCCACCGCCAAGAGCAAGGCGCGCGCCAAGCCGAAGGGCAAAGGTGGGGGCAAGCGCTGATGCACCCCAACCCGCTGTTCCGTTCCGATGATCGCCAGCTGTTCGAAACGCTGATCGACCAGATCGGCTTCGGAATGGTGTTCCTGACCACGCCGGATGGGCCGCGCGTGGCGCACACCCCGCTGCTCTCGACCGGAGACGGCGCGGTGCAGTTCCACCTCGCGCGCGGCAATGCGCTGACCCGCCATCTCGACGGCGCGACCGCGCTGATCACGCTGAACGGGCCGGACGCCTACGTCTCTCCCCGCTGGTATGCCAACCGCGATACGGTGCCGACGTGGGATTACGTCGCGCTGGAGCTGGAGGGCCGCGTGCGGCGGATGGCGCACGAGGGGCTGGAAGCCTTCCTCCACGCCGCGATCGCCAAGCACGAGGCACGGATCGAGGGCGAGCCCTGGCGGGCGGAGGAATCGAGCGAGGCGACCTGGGGCGGGCTGTTCCGGGGCATCGCCGGGTTCGAGATGGAAGTGCAGGCCTGGCGCCCCACCCTCAAGCTGTCGCAGAAGAAGAGCCCCGAAGAACGCGCGCGAATTGCCGATGGGCAGGAGGCCGCCGGCCGGCCCGCCCTCGCCGCGCTGATTCGGAGCCTCGGCGCATGAGCGTGCGGCTCGCGGTGTTCGATTGCGACGGCACGCTGGTCGACGGGCAGGCGGCTGTGTGCGATTCGATGGAGGTTGCTTTTGCCGAGGTCGGCCTGCCGCAGCCGGATCGCAACGCGGTGCGCCGGATCGTCGGCCTCAGCCTTCTGCAGGCGGTGCGCCAGCTGGTCCCCGAGGCGGAGCACGAGACGACGGTGGAAGTGGTCGAGGCCTACAAGGCCAGCTTTCGCGCGACGCGGGAAAGCGGCGCCCTGCGCGAACCGCTCTACCCCGGCATTCGCGAGACGCTGCACGCCTTGCGCGATGCGGGCTGGAGCCTTGCGGTCGCGACCGGCAAATCGGATCGCGGGCTGATCGCCACCCTCGCCGCCAACGACCTGTCCGACCTGTTCGAAAGCCTGCAGACCGCCGATCGCCACCCGTCCAAGCCGCATCCCGCGATGCTCGAGGCGGCGCTGGTCGAATGCGGTGCGCAGGCGAGCGATGCGGTGATGATCGGCGACACCTCCTTCGATATCGACATGGCGAAATGCGCGGGCGTAGCGCCGATCGGCGTCGCCTGGGGCTATCACGAGCCTGCCGAGCTGCTGCGCGCAGGTGCGGTGTCGGTGGCCGATGCGCCCAGCCAGCTGACGGAGTTGATCCTTGCCCGATAACATTCCCGAAAATGCGCCCGAACACGCAGCGGAGGAACGCGCCGCCCGCCGTTACTGGCTGCTGCAATTCATCCGCCTTGCGGGCATCTTCGTCACCTTCACCGGGGCAATGATGGTCGCGGGCCGGATCGAGGGTGGCGCGCTGGGCCCGATCCTGTTCGTCGCCGGGCCGCTGCTGTTCTTCATCGTGCCCGTCCTGCTCGCCAAGCACTGGAAGCGGCAGAACCCGTGAAGCGATTCTGGAAAGAGGCGACGCTGCACGCAGTCGATGGCGGCTGGCAGGTCTGGCTGGACGAGCGCGCGGTAAAAACGCGTGGCGGTGCGCCGCAGGTGGTGCCGACCCGCGCGCTGGGCGACGTGCTGCGCGCCGAATGGGCCGCGGCGGGCGAGGAGTTCGCCCCGGAAGACCTGCCGCTGCGCGATCTGGCCGACCGCGCGATCGACACCGCGCGCGCCGCGCCGGAACCGATCGTCACCCGCCTGCTGGGCTTCGCTGACGGCGACACGCTGTGCTATCGCGCAGAACCTGACGAGGCGATAGCGCACCGGCAGGCCGAGGTGTGGGAGCCGATCGTCGGGAGGATCGAGGCCGATCTGGGCATCCGGCTGACCCGCACCCACGGCATCCTCCACCGCCCCCAGGCAGAGCAGAGCCTTGCTGCGATCCGCAGTCGTCTCGAAAAGGAAAACGCCTTCGCGCTGGTCGGGCTGGATATTGCCGCATCGCTGGCCGCGTCGCTGTGCATCGCGCTCGCCGGGCTGGACGAGGATGCCGACCCGCAGGCGCTATGGGCCGCGGCGAACCTGGAGCAGGACTGGCAGGCAGAGCGCTGGGGCTTCGACGAAGAGGCGCTGTCGCGCCGCAACGAACGCGAGGCCGAGTTCACCAAGGCGCTGGCCTTCGCGCGCGCCGCCCGCGCAGCGGACTAGGCGCGCTCGCTATCGCATTTGCGTGGGTACCCTAGAGCACTTGCGCCCTAGCGACCGATCCAGTCGGCCACGTCGATCGCGACCTGGTTGGCCGCATCGTTCAGAGCGATGCCGACAGGGGCGGCCTCTGCCGCAACGCCGGGCACGCGCGCAGTGAAGCGGCGGGTCTGCAGTTTTCCGCCATTCTCGCGGATCGCGTCGTAGGTGACCACGACCGCGCCACTGCGCGCATCATAGCCGAATTCGCGCAGCGTACCGCGCAGCACGCTTTCCGAAGCGGCGCGGCTCTCGACATCGTCAAGCACCAGCCGCCCGGTCCGCTCGCGGATCGTGGTGACGAGCAGGTTCTGGAACAGCTTGCTCGGCCGGTCGACCCACACCGCATCCTTCAGATAGGCGATGGTCGAGGGATCGACCTGCACCGGCACGCGGGTGACGGACAGGCTGCCCGGCACCTCCGGCTGGCGCACTGTCAGCACGCCGCTCGCCTCGCCGGCAGGCCCGGCACCCTCGGCGATCTGGACCGACGGCGTCAGGGTCAGCAGCGCGGGCGGCGGATCTTCGCCGAAGCTTATGCAGCCGCCCAGCGCGAGCGTGGCGGTGGCCATGATCGAAAGGCGCAGGCTGGCCATGCGAGGCATGCGGGTTGCGGGCACGTCGATCAATCCTCCGGTTCGTAATCGGGCAGCTTGGGCGAGTTGATCAGGTCGGACGCGCCCTTGTCCTCGATCCGCTGGGTCAGGCTGCGCAGCGAACGGCTGGTCGCCTGCAGGTCTTCCAGCGTGGCATTCGCGCTCGGCAGGGTCTTCTCGTTGAGCGAGCGGACCGCAGGCTGCGCCTGTTCGAGCGTACTGTTGAGCGTGTCGGCGGCCTTGTTCGCCTTGTTCAGCGTCCCGCGCAGCTCGTCGGCGAGCGAGGCGCCTTCCTTTGTCAGCAGATCGTTCGCCGAATCGCTGGTCCGTTCGATCGAATCGAGCGCCTCACCCGCTTCGCGCAGGGTGATCTGCAACTCTGCCAGCGCACCCTGCAACTGGGGCGAGGCATCGGCGACATCCGCGGTAATCTGGTTGGTGTTGCGCAGGATGCCGGAAAGCTCGCGCTGGTTGTCGTCCGACAGCAGCATGGTCAGCCGCTCGGTCAGGGTCGACAGGCGCTCCAGCAGCAGCGGCGCGTTGGCGAGGATTTCGCCGAACCCACCGGCCTTGGGCGGAATTACCGGCGCGCCTTCGGGGCACGCGGTGGTTTCGCAGGTGATCGGCGGGCGGCCCTTGCGCGCGCCATCCAGCAGGATGGTGGAAACCCCGGTGAAAGAGCTCTGCACGGTGGCGGTGGTGCCGACCAGCACGGGCACTTCGGGCTTCACCGCGATGCGCACGCGGACGAATTCGGGATCGGTCTCCCACAGCGAGATGTCGCGCACCTGCCCCACCGGAACCCCGGCGAAGGAGACGGAACTGCCATTGGCAAGCCCGGCGACCGACTGCTTGAAGAAGATGTCGTATTCCTTGCGGTCGTTTTCCCCCAGTCCCGCCATCCAGACGATGAACAGCGCGAGCGCGGCGAGCAACACAAAGGTCACCGCACCCACCCAGACATGGTTGGCTCTCGTTTCCATCTGCGTCCCTATGCCCTTGGATGGACTGGCTTGTCCATCGCGCTAACCATCCGAAGGTTTCCCCTGCGCAGCGCGTCCGCGCGGGCCGTTGAAATATTCCTGGATCCAGGGATGGTCCAGTTCCAGCAATTCGGGGATCGTACCCACCGCAATCACCTTCTGGTCCGCCAGCACCGCCACCCGGTCGCAGATTGCGAACAGCGTATCGACATCGTGGGTGATCAGGAACACGGTCAGCCCCAGCGTTTCCTTAAGCTCGCGGATCAGCGAGTCGAAGGCGGCGGCGCCGATCGGGTCGAGCCCGGCGGTCGGCTCGTCCAGGAACAGCAGTTCGGGATCGAGCGCGAGCGCACGGGCAAGCCCGGCGCGCTTCTTCATCCCGCCCGACAGTTCGGAGGGAAACTTGGACGTCGCTTCCTTGGGCAGGCCCGCCATGACGACCTTGTAGGCCGCGATCTCGTGGGTGATGTCGGGTTCGATCTGGGGGTAGAACTGCTTGATCGGCACTTCCACGTTCTCGCCCACGGTCAGGGTGGAGAACAGCGCCCCGCCCTGGAACAGCACGCCCCAGCGGTTGCGCACGCCCAGCGCTTCGTCCGGTTCGGCATCGGTGATCGCCTGGCCGAACACCTCGATATGCCCGTCGACCGGCGGTTGCAGCCCGATGATCGAGCGCATCAGGACCGATTTGCCGGTGCCCGATCCGCCGACCACGCCCAGAATTTCGCCCCGCTTCACGTCGAGATCGAGATGGTCGTGAATCACCTGATCGCCGAACGCATTGACCAGCCCGCGCACGCGCACCGGGTATTCGCCCCGAAACCTTTCGTAGCGCTGCGGCTTGGTCTCGCCGAAGATTTCGTCGACGATGTTGTTCATCCCCACCCGATCTCGGTGAAAAACACCGCAAAGAAGGCGTCGAGCACGATCACCGTGAAGATCGCCTGGACCACCGCCTTGGTCGTGCGCAGGCCGACTTCTTCCGAATTCCCCTCCACCTGCATGCCCTGATAGCAGCCCGAAATGGCCACGATCAGGCCGAACACCGGCGCCTTGATCATCCCGACCCACACATCGTGCGCCGGCACGACTTCGTGAATGCGCGAGAGGAAGGTCCAGAACGGGATCCCCAGCGTCAGGTCCGAAATGACCGCCCCGCCGATGATCGCCATGCACGAGGCGTAGAAGCCGAGCAGGATCATCATGAAGAAGCAGGCGAGCAGGCGCGGGATTACCAGCACCTCGATCGGGGACAGGCCGATCGTGCGCATCGCGTCGATCTCTTCGGTCAGCTTCATCGTCCCGATCTGCGCCGCGAAGGCCGAGCCGGAGCGGCCCGCGACCATGATCGCGGTCATCAGCACGCCCAGTTCGCGCAAGGTGATTCGGCCGACCAGGTTGACCGTCAGCGCCTCGGCCCCGAAGGCTTGCAGCTGCACCGCGCCCTGCTGCGCGATCACGATCCCGATCAGGAAGCTCATCAACCCGATGATCGGCAGCGCGTTCACGCCGACCGATTCGAACTGGTGGACCAGCGCGCGATAGCGGAACCGGCGCGGATGGCGCAGGATGCTGGCCGTACCGAGCAGGATCTGGCCGAAGAAACCGATCACCTGGACGATTCCGTGGCCCGCGTTGAACACCTTCTCGCCCATCGCTTCGGGCGCGCGCGTCAGCAGCGGAAGCCGCGGGGCGGAAACGGTAGAATCGTTGGAACTCTCGCCCACGGCGGTCAGCAGGCGCTGTGCCCGGTCGTCCGCATTCTCGATCGAGGCGGAGTGATTGGACGCGACCTGGTTGGTGAACCAGGCGCCAACCGTGTCGATTTCGCTGACCTCGGCAAGGTCGACCACGTCGATCTGTTCGTCGATCTTGCGCAGCCCGGTGTCGACATCGCTGATGGTCGACAGCAGGTACGGGCCTTTCAGCCGCAGGACGGTGCGCCCTCCATCGTCTTTGTCGAGCGTATAGTCCGCCTCGGTCACCATCGGGCCACGCTATGCGGGCAAAGCGTGTCTATCACAAGCCTAACGGACGCGGTGTGGTGACAATCGCGTCTCGCGCTGCTTATGGCACACACCATGACGAACACGCTCTCGACCACCTTCGACCCCGCCGACATCGAAGCGCGCTGGTACGCGCATTGGGAACAGAACGGCTGCTTCCGGCCCGAGCGCCCGGATGCGGAACCCTTCACCATCGTCAACCCGCCGCCCAACGTCACGGGCAGCCTGCATATCGGCCACGCTCTCGATAACACCTTGCAGGACATCGTGGTCCGTTACGAACGACTGCGCGGCAAGGATGCGCTGTGGGTGGTCGGCATGGACCATGCGGGCATCGCCACGCAGATGGTCGTCGAGCGCCAGCTGGAGGCGCAGCAGGACAAACGCACCAACTACACCCGCGAGGACTTCGTGCAGAAGGTGTGGGAGTGGAAGGCGGAGAGCGGCGGTGCCATCACCGGCCAGCTGCGCCGTCTGGGCTGCTCAATGGACTGGTCGCGTGAACAATTCACGATGGACGAGCACTTCAGCAAAGCCGTCACCAAGGTGTTCGTCGACCTCTATAACGACGGGCTGATCTATCGCGACAAGCGGCTGGTGAACTGGGACCCGAAGCTGAAGACCGCGATTTCGGACCTCGAAGTCGAGCAGCAGACGATCGCCGGCAGCTTCTGGC
Organism: Alteriqipengyuania abyssalis; assembly: GCF_019857185.1. Classification (GTDB taxonomy): domain Bacteria; phylum Pseudomonadota; class Alphaproteobacteria; order Sphingomonadales; family Sphingomonadaceae; genus Alteriqipengyuania; species Alteriqipengyuania abyssalis. The sequence goes on from NZ_JAHWXP010000003.1 coordinate 144,049, forward strand.
ACTTCCGCTATCCGCTGGAAGAGGGCGTAACTCTGGCCGATGGTCGTGACTATATCGAGGTCGCCACCACCCGCCCCGAAACGATGCTGGCCGACATGGCCGTGGCGGTTCATCCGACCGACGAGCGCTACGCATCGGTCGTTGGCAAGCATGTGATCCTGCCGATCACCGGGCGCCGCATCCCCATCGTGGCGGACGAGCATGCCGACCCCGAACTGGGTTCGGGCGCGGTGAAGATCACGCCGGGGCACGATTTCAACGATTTCGAGGTCGGCAAGCGCGCGGGGATAGCGCCAGGCGAGATGCTCAACATGCTCGATGCTGAGGCTGCTGTGTGTCAGACGGCAGACGGCTTGATTCCGGAGGTTTATCTCGGACTCGACCGCTTCGAAGCACGAGAACTGGTAGTCGCCTGGATGAAGGAGTTTGGCTACCTCATCCCGTTCAAGACCAAGACCAAGAAGGGCGAAGAGGTCGAGCACGACGCCGAACCGCGCCAGATCGCCACTCCTTTCGGCGACCGTGGCGGCGTGGTGATCGAGCCGTGGCTGACCGACCAGTGGTATGTCGATGCCGAAAAGCTCGCGGTGAAACCGATCGAAGCAGTGCGTAGCGGCGAGGTCGAAATCGTCCCCAAGACGTGGGAGAAGACCTTCTTCAACTGGATGGAGAACATCCAGCCGTGGTGTGTCTCGCGCCAGCTGTGGTGGGGCCACCGCATTCCGGCATGGTACGCCGACGATGGCCGCGTGATCGTGGCCGAGGATGCCGACGCGGCGCAGAGCCTTGCCGGGCCGGGCGTAAAGCTGGTGCAGGACGACGACGTGCTCGACACGTGGTTCTCTTCCGCCCTGTGGCCCTTCGCCACGCTCGGCTGGCCGGAAAAGACCGACCTGCTCGAAAAGCACTACCCCAACAATCTGCTCGTCAGCGGGTTCGACATCCTGTTCTTCTGGGACGCGCGGATGCTGATGGCGGGCTATTTCAACACCGGCAGCAAGCCGTGGGAGAAGCTGTATCTCCACGGCCTCGTCCGCGCTGCGGACGGCTCCAAGATGAGCAAGTCGAAGGGCAACGTGGTCGATCCGCTGATCCTGATTGACCAGTACGGCGCCGATGCGCTGCGCTTCTTCGTGGCGGCGATGGAAAGCCAGGGTCGCGACATCAAGATGGATGAGAAGCGGGTCGAGGGATACCGCAACTTTGCGACCAAGCTGTGGAACGCGGTCCGCTACTGCCAGACCAACGGCATCGGCGCATCGCAGTCCATCGCCGCACCCGAAGCCCGCCTCGCGGTCAATTCGTGGATCATCGGCGAGGTGATCGAGACCAAGGCGACGATCGAGAAGGCGCTGGCCGACCTGCGCTTCGACGCCGCCGCCAACGCGATCTACCACTTCGTGTGGGACCGCTTCTGCGACTGGTATCTGGAGCTGATCAAGCCGGTCTTCGCCGCCGATGGCGCGGATGCGGACAGCCCTCCCGCGCAGGAAACCCGCGCGGTCGCAGGCTGGGCGATCGACCAGATCCTCGTCATGCTGCACCCCTTCATGCCCTTCGTCACCGAAGAGCTGTGGCACGCACAGGCCGAGTTCCAGGGCGGTGAACGCCCGTACGAGCTGATGCTGGCCGCATGGCCCGATCCGCAGGCCGAGCTCGATACCGACGCGGTCGCCGCGATCGACTGGGTCATCGCGCTCACCACCGCAGTTCGCGGAGCCAAGAACGAGCTGGGTATCGCGCCGGGCGTAAAGCTGGAGGCGTGGCTGCCCGCCCCCTCCCCGCTCGCGACCCGTGTGGTCGAACGCAGCGCGGCGGCGATCGAGCGGCTTGCCCGCCTGACCCCGCTGCATCTGGGCGAAGAGGCTCCGGCAGGCGCGGCCATGCAGGTCGCCGCTGGCGAGGACGCGTTCATCATCCCGTTGGAAGGCCACGTCGATGTCGAGGCGGAAAAGGCCCGTCTGACCAAGGCGATGGAGGCCAGCCAGAAGGAGTTCGGATCGCTCGACAAGCGGCTGTCCAACCCCTCCTTCGTCGAAAAGGCCAAGCCCGAAGCGGTCGAGAAGGCGAAGGCGGACGCCGCGTTCCACGCCAGCGAGATCGACCGGCTGCGCGCGGCGCTGGCACGGTTGGGGTAAGTCGGAGGATCGCCCTCTACGAAAACCGTGAGAGCGATCCTACTTCTGCCCAATGACGCCCTGGATCATTCTCGGCATTGCGCTGCTCGGTGCCGCTTTCGTGCTTTACCGAGGCTACGCTAAGCGGCGCAGGCGCAGGGCGTTGCTGGCGTCCGCGCTCTCGGCGGAGCAGCGGGCGACGGTCGAACGGCTGGTGCCGCTTGTGCGTCGCCTGCCCGAACCGACACGCGCCGCGCTGGAGGGGAAGATCAACCTCTTCCTCGACCAGATCACCTTTCGCGGCCAGAACGGGCTGGAAGTCAGTGACGACATGCGGCTGTCCATCGCGGCGCAGGCCTGCCTGCTGATCGTCAACAGCCCGGTCTGGTACGATACGCTGCGCAACGTGCTGATCTATCCATCGGCCTTCCTCACCAACCGCGACACGCATGACGGCCAGTTCGTGCACGAGAACACGCACGCAACGCTGGGTGAGAGCTGGGCCCGTGGCCCGGTGATCCTGGCATGGGACCATGCGCTGCAGGGCGGCCTCGACGCCGAGGACGGGCACAATGTGGTGATCCACGAATTCGCGCACCAGCTGGACGGCCTCTCGGGCCACACCAACGGCATCCCGCTGCTGCGCAAGGGGCAGGCCTATGCGGGCTGGGAAAAGGCCATGCTCGATGCGTTTCAGGACCAGGTTCGGCGGGTCGAGAATGGTCAATCCACGCTGATCGACCCCTATGGCGCGACCAGCCATCAGGAGTTTTTCGCCGAAGCGATCGTGACCTTCTTCGAGCGACCCCTCGCGATGCGCGACCAGATGCCGGCGCTGTACGAGCAGCTGGCACGGCTGCTCGCGCTGGACCCGGCCCAATGGAACTGATTGCGCGGGCGAGCGGCATCTGCGTCAGCCCGACTGCCGCGCGATTTCCTACTGCCCTGATTTCTGGCAAGACCGAGTGATGATCGCCCTTCCCTCCACCACCGGCATCCGCGCGGCATACGCCCGCAACGGGGGCAGTTTTTCAACCCCTGGACTGTGTGTCAGGTGTGTCAGGAACCCTACAACGCGATGAGCCTCGTCCTAGCCACCGACGACACCGGCGGGCCGGAGATCTTCGCCTCGGTACAGGGCGAAGGGCCCTCCGCAGGGGAGCCGACTGCTTTCGTGCGCCTGTCGCGCTGCAACCTTGCCTGCGTGTGGTGCGATACCGCCTATACCTGGCACTTTGCGGGTGATGAGCGCCCCCATCGCTCGGGCCAGACCTTCGATCGCAAGGCCAATCAGGTGACGCTGGAGGTGGAGGACGTCGCCGCGCGGATCGCGGCGCTGGGCCAGCGGCGTCTGGTGGTAACCGGGGGCGAGCCGATGTTGCAGGCCCCCGCGCTGGCGCAGCTGCTCGCGCTGCTGCCCGACGTCACGGTGGAGATAGAGACCAACGGCACCGCCTTCCCGCCGCCCAAGCTCGAAGTGTGGGTCGACCAGTTCAATATCAGCCCCAAGCTCACCCATTCGGGCAATGCCCGCGAACTGGCGATCGTGCCCGCAGTGCTGCGCCGCTACGCCAGCGACGGGCGGGCGTTCTTCAAGTTCGTGGTCGCAGAGCCTGCCGATGTCGAGGAAGTCCGCGAGGTCGTGCGGGCCAATGCCCTGCCGCGCGGCCGCGTGTTCGTGATGGCCGAAGGCACCGATGGCGCAACGCTACGCGCGCGGCAGGACTGGCTGGTGCCGCTGTGCCTCGAACACGGCTACCGCCTGTCCGACCGGCTGCATATCCATCTGTTCGGCGATACGCGGGGGACGTAGTGTGTCGATGCAGACCGCCCGCCCCGCCTCCCCACCCGGCCACCACATGATGGGTGTACCCTTGGTGGCCGGGTGGGGAGGCGGGGCGGGTGGTGACCGGTTCGCGCCAGCGAACCCCAAGAGTTACGCGTGCGATCTCCACCGACGCACGACCCGCTCGATCGCCTCTTCCTCGCCGCCGGATTCGCTCCACAGCGCGCTGAAGCTGGGGTCTTCCGAGGCGGGGCGGCGGTGCTCTTCCAGCGTGTCGAACGCGGCGCGGATGGGGATCGTCACGCCCTCGCCGCAGATGATGCACTCGCGGTTGCGCAGCGCGGGGATCGCGTCGAGGAAGCCGCGCGCGCCTTCGGGCATGGCGGCCTTGACGAAGGCCTGGTCGCGCTCGTTGTTGAGCCGCATGGAGATGATCGTGCCGCACTGCGACAGCACGCCCTCGGCGAGGTCCGACGGACGCTGCGTGATGAGGCCCAGCGCGACGCCGTATTTGCGCCCTTCCTTGGCGATCCGGCTGAGCACCTTGCCGACCGAGGAATTGTCGAAATTCTTCTCGTTCGGCACGTACCGGTGCGCCTCTTCGCACACCAGCAGGATCGGGCGGGTGCGCTCCTCGCGCGCCCACACGGCATAGTCGAACACCAGCCGGCTGAGCACCGCGACCACGGTGCTGGTGATGTCCGACGGCACGCCGGAGACGTCGATCACGCAGATCGGCTTGCCATCGGTCGGCAGGCGGAAGATGCGCGACAGGAACTCCGCCATCGTGTCGCCGACCAGCATGCCGGAAAACAGGAAGCGGTAGCGCGGATCGGACTTCACCTCGTCCAGCTTGGCCTTGATCCGCATGTAGGGCGCGGTACCCGAAGCCTTCTCGAGCTCCCCCATCTCCTTGTTGAGCGCGGCGCTGAGGTCCGAGAGCATGTAGGGCACCGGGGAATCGACGGTGATCTTGCCCAAGTCCTCCGCCATCCGGTTCTTGAGCCGCGCGGCGAGCAGGCACTTGGCAAGGATGTCCGCATCCCCCTGCCGCTCGTTCCCGCGACTGGTGAGCAGGATTTCGCAATGTTCCTCGAAGTTCATCAGCCAGTACGGCATCTTGAGGTTGCTCACATCCAGCGTCGCGCCGTTCTCCTTGAACGCGCTCGCATATTCGCCGTGCGGATCGACCATGATGACATGGCCCTGAGGCGCCGCTTCGCAGATGCGGTGGAGGATCAGCGCGGTGGCGGTCGACTTGCCCGTTCCGGTCGAGCCAAGCAGCGCAAAGTGCTTGCCCAGCAGCGTGTCGATATAGAGCCCGGCGCGGATGTCGCGTGTGGGGAACACCGTACCCACTTCGATATAGGAGCGCCCGTCGCTCGCGAAGATGTGCCGCAGGTCGCTGGTGCTGGCAGGAAAGACCATCCCGCCCGGCACCGGATAGCGCGTGATGCCGCGACGGAATCCGTGGATCCGCCCGGTCAGCTTCTCTTCCCGGCCTTCGCCGAGAAAGTCGATCTCCGCGATGATCCCGCCGGTGCCGCGCCGGTCGCGGCGCTGGCTGCGAATGGTGGCGAGCAGCCAGTTCTCGCCCGCGCGGATCTTCACCTGGCTGCCGACCTGGCCAGAGGCAATGATCGCCGGATCGGTGTCCTGCGCGCATTCGGAAAGCCGTTCTGGATCGAGCGCGACGATCGCGCCCGCGCCCGATACGTCGAGTACCACACCCATCGGCTGGAGCGCGTTGTTGGCTACCGGCGCGCGAACGGTATCGTCGTGGTCAACCGGTGCAGCACGCTCCGCGCTGCGTCCGAGATCAAGACCCCCGAGATCGGTCATCGTGAATTTCCCGCCCTTTTTGCGTGGCTCCGTCCGCTCGGAACCAGCGCCTGCGGTAACCGCGGCAGGGTTAAAAACCGGTCAAAATCATCGCGAACAGGATTACGACCTGTTGAAAAGGCGCCCCGCGAGCCAGCCCATGAACAGCGACAGCGCAATTGCGACCAGGCCGTAGAACAGCGGTTCACGGTCGGCGAAGACCTCCACGAACCGCTCGAACCCGACCTTGCGCACCGATACCTCGGCCACCGCGCTGGCGAGCACGCGCCCGTCGCGCACTGCAAAGGTTTCCGCCGTGTACTGCCCGGTCTGCACATTCGACGGCAGGCCGATCCGCGCCTGATACAGCACCCCTTCGCGCACCTGCACGCCATCCTCGATCGTGCGGTAGAGCCCCTGCCGCTCCCTCAGGTCGACCAGCCCGGCGCGAAAGCGCGCCTGTTCTTCCGGATCGATCGAGCCGGCCGGGCTAAGCTGGATGAACTCGGTCCCGAACTCGAAGATCGCCGCGGTCTTCTCATCCACGATCTGGTCGATCGGGCGGCTGGATGCGACCGCGAAATAGCTGGGGGCGGAGCGGAACGCAGTGCTTTCCGCGTTCATCCAGATGCCACCGATCTGGCGTTTCTCGCGCAGGCGGATCGACTGTGTCGGCCCCTTCAGAACCACGATGACGTCGAAGTCCTTCTCGCGGCCCGACGGGTCGATCACCGCGCCGAACAGCAGCAGCTCGGTGCCGGTAAAGCCCTGCCGCACCTGCACTTCCTTTTGCGACACTTCGGGCACCAGCACCGGGTCCGGCGAACCATTGCTCTGGCCACACAGCGCGAACAGGCAGGCGAGCGCGAACGCGAAGCGCCAGGGCGCGGCCAAGGTCACAGGTTGATCACCGAGTATACCTCGTCCGGCTGGATGCTGAGGCCGAAAAGCATCCTGAGCGCGACCAGCAGCACGATCGTCGCCAGCGCAAGACGCAGCCAGTCGGGCTTCAGCTTCAGCGCGATCCGCGTACCGAACTGCGCGCCAAGCACCGAGCCGACCAGCAGCAGCGCTGCCAGTACGAGGTCGACCGCCTTGGTCGTCAGCGCATGAGTCATGGTCGATGCCATGGTCACGAACAGGATGTTGAACAGCGAGGTGCCAACCACGACCTTCCCGCTCATCCCGAGGATATAGAGCATCGCGGGCACCAGCATGAAGCCGCCGCCCACGCCCATCAGCATGGTCAGGATGCCCACGCCGGTGCCCAGGATCAGCGGCGCGAGCGGGGAAATGTACAGGCCCGAGCGATAGAAGCGCCAGCGATAGGGCAGCGCGGCGACCAGTGGATGATGGCGACGCTTGGCCGCGCGCTTGAGGCCCTTGGACTGGCGGATGTTCAGCGCAGCCAGCGCCTCGCGCATCATCAGCGCACCGATCGAGCCGAGCATGAAGACGTAGAGAATGTTGATGACCACGTCGATCTGGCCGATCGACTGGAAGAAGCTGAACAGGGCGGCACCGATCAGCGCGCCGACAATACCGCCGACCACCAGCACGCCGCCCATGCGGTAGTCCACTCCGCCCCGGCGGTTGTGCGCGAGCACCCCGGAAACGCTGGCCCCAGTTACCTGGGTTGCGGCGGATGCGGCGGCGACGGTGGGCGGTATGCCGTAGAAAATCAGCAGCGGCGTGGTGAGGAACCCGCCGCCGACCCCGAACAGGCCCGACAGGATCCCCGTCAGCGCGCCGAGCGCGACGATGACCAGCCCGTTGACCGAGAGATTCGCGATGGGAAGATAGACATCCATTTTCGGGGTCGAGCCGTAGTCCTTTCGCCCCTGCGAATAAAGCGTTCCTCGGCTTAATTCGGCACTAAAAGGATGCCGCCAGCGTCACCGCCAGTCCATCGCCCGGCACCGCGTCGCCCGCGACCCTCAACCGGTAGTCGACCGAGCCGCGCAGGGTCGTCCTCCCCGTGGTCAGGGTTGCGCTCGCCGTCGGGCCGAGATCGAGCCGGGTGGCACCGCGCTGCGCCCCGCCCCATGCGCCGCCGCCGATCGCCACCTGCCCCCTCTCGCTCCGAATCACGGGGGCTTCCACGATCGCCTTGCCGTCGACGAAGCCGGTGGCGTAGTCGCCGCCGACATAGCCCGCCTGAAGATATCCTTCTGCCTCGATCATCGGGCCGACCTTACGGCGCGGCAGTCCGGTGACGACAAAGGCGGCAGGGCGCACCTCGGTGCCGCCGGGGCGATCGGTCACGCGCAGTTCGCCATGCAGGCGCAGCGGGAAGCTGCGTGCCAGGCCTATGCTGGCACCAGCTGCCGCCTCGCTCTCGCCGCGGGGCACCAGCGCCTTGCTCGCGCGGGCATAGGCTTGGGGCTGCAGCGCAGAGCTCGGGGCAAGAGAGTAGCGCACCACCGCGCCGATCTGGTTGCTGCCGTAGCTTGCCGGATCGACACTCGCCAGCAGGGGGCCGGAGCCACCCTGGCGGACCAGAAGCCACGCATCGGCAGCCCAGCGGTCTGCCCGCGAAGGCCCTGATCGAGGCTGCGATAACGGAGAAACGATGTCCCAGCGCTGGGCGTCTCGGTCCTCCGGCGCGGCCCCGGGCAGGCGATCATAGGTCGGCGCGAAGGCGAAGGCGGCGGCGTAGAGCAACTGGTGACTGGCAGAGAGGTTCGATCGCGCGAGTTGCCCTGCGGCGCGATCCGGCAGCACAGCGCGCGATCCACCGATCACGCCGTCCCGCCCTGCTACCCCGGGAAGGACCGCGCCCCGCTGCACTGCGACCAGATCCTTGTGCAATTGCTGCAAGGCATCGGCCTCGACACCACCGAAGCTGCCCGACCGCCCGCTATCCGCAATCGGGAAGCGGCGCGTCTTCACGCCCGCATCCGTCTGGACATTGGCGAACAACCCGCCGGGCGGTGGCAAAGCGAAGGGCAGCTCCCAGAATGAGGCGCGAACGCCGATCCACGCCGCGAGGATGGCGAACATCGCCATCAGCGGGCGCCCTCCCCTGCGGCCCGACCCGATCATGCCAGCATCTCCTGCGAGACCGCAGGATGTTCGCGATGCTCGGTCTTGTCCCACCGGAGGGTCCCGCCCAGCAGGCTGAACACATATTGAGCGACCGCGCGGCGCGCGGCCATGATGGCGATGATGTTGCTCAAGGGGATGCGAAAAACCGCGCGCACGCCTTCGCTCGGCCCGTACTCGCGCGCGGTGAACAGCGCGCGGCACGCCGCCCGCCAGCCAAGGCTTGCCGCGTTCGCGATCAGCAGCGCCTTGGTTGCGGGGGTCACAACCGGCGCGCGCGCCAACCCCAGCTGGTGGGCGATTGCCAACCCACCAGTCAGGAAGACGAGCAGATAGGCGACGAACAGCACCAGCGCCGAGAGCGGCCCACGACGGTCGCGCACACGCATCCAGCCGTCGAGCGGCCGCCCACTCCAGCCCATCCGATCCCACCCCTGAAGCGCGATGCCGCACACCCAGCGGGTCTTCTGCCGGACTGCGGTCTCCAGCGTGCGGGGAAAGAAGGCACGCGTGGCGATCAGCCGCCCGTCATCTCCCCGCACCCGAACAAACTTGGTCGCGCCGCCGGCTTCCGCGACCTTGAGCCCCAATTCGTAATCCTCGGTCAGGCTACTAGCGTCGAACGGTCCGCTGCCACCAGCCTGAAGGTCGAGCAGGGCAAGCCGCTCGCGCGAGACCGCACAGCCCACGCCTGCCGAGGGAAAGCCTGCGCGCAGCCAGTCGCGCACCACCATCGCCTTGGCATGCGCCTCGGCAAACTCGTCGATGTAGTGGCCCGATACCCAGCGCGACCGGCGCTGGCGCATCGGCAACACGGGCAATTGCAGCAGTTCGGCTTTTGCCAGCCCCGCATCGAGTAGCGGCAGGGCGGCAGGGTCGACCATGTCTTCCGCATCATGGATCACCACCATCCGGAAGCGCAGCCCTTCGCGCCGCTCGTCCCCCTCTATCGCGCGATAGAGCCTGTTCATGCAGTCCGCCTTGGTCGTCGGGCCGCATGCCGAATGGACCACGATGCGCACCCGAGACTGGCCCCGCGCGGCCCGCGTTGCTGCCGCGATGGTCGCCGGGTCGTTGGCATAGCAGCCGACGTAAAGGCGCAGCTGAGCCTGCGGCCATGCATCCAGCAGGTGCCGCATCGTCGCGCCGATCACATCGTCCTCGTGCCACGCAGGGATGATCACTGCGGCAGGCCCCGCAATCGCGCGCCCTTCGACAGTGGATCGATCGATCCGAGGCGTACGAATACGCCCGCGCGCGCGTCCGACCATGTAGAGCGCGTCGATCGCGAGCTCGTCGAGCGTGCCGAGAAGAAAGAAAAGGCTCGCGAACAGAAGCAGTTCGTGCTGGAGCAGGACGAGCCAGTCGACTGGCGATAGTTCCGCCGCTAGCATGCTGCCCGGTCCCCCCTTGCCCTCAGGTAGCAACCTATCGAAGCGTTCGGGGCCTTGCAACGCGCGAAAGATTGAGAAAAAGGGGCCCCATGCTCGAACCGATCCGCAAACCGATCCGCCGTGCCATCGCTCCGGTGCGCGCCCTCTTCGTCAGCGATGCCTCGGCGGGCGTGCTGCTAATCCTGGTCGCTGCGGCCGCGCTAGTAGTGGCGAACTCGCCCCTGGCAGAGGATTACCATAACCTGCTCTACACCTATTGGTGGCCCAAAGAGGTCTTCTACCTCAACGACTTGCACCTTTGGATCAATGATGGCCTGATGGTCATCTTCTTCTTCGTCGTCGGGCTTGAGGTTAAGCGAGAGCTCATCGCGGGTGAGCTCTCCAGTGCGGACAAGCGGACCTTGCCGATCATCTCTGCAGGCGCGGGGATGGCGGTGCCGGCACTTATTTTCGTTACCATCGCGGGCAGCAATCCGGAGCTGATCCGCGGCTGGGCGATCCCGGCGGCAACCGACATTGCTTTCGCGATGGGTGTTCTCGGCCTGCTCGGCAGCCGCGTCCCCGCCTCGCTGCGCCTGTTCCTGCTAACCGTCGCGATCGTCGACGATATCGGCGCGGTGCTGGTCATCGCGGTGTTCTATACCGCCCATCTGGACGTCATGTGGCTGGCGATCTCGTTCGTCGTGTTCGGCGCGATGGTCGGCATGAACCGCTTCGGAGTGAAGAGCTTCTGGCCCTTCCTGCTCGGTGCGATCGCGCTGTGGCTGGCAGTCCTTTTCTCCGGCGTGCATGCGACCATCGCGGGCGTGCTGGCCGCGCTGACCATTCCGATGCGCGATGCCAACGGACATTCGATGCTGGAGAAGGCAGAGCATGCGCTCGCACCGTGGAGCGCCTATCTCGTGGTGCCCATCTTCGGTTTCGCCAATGCCGGGGTCCACATCCTCGACATGACGGTCGAACAGATTTTCGCCCCCCTCCCGCTTGCGATCGCGACCGGCCTGTTCCTCGGCAAGCAGCTGGGCATTTTCACGATCGTGTTCCTGTCGGTGAAGCTGGGCATCGCGAAGAAGCCCGAAAACGCCAACTGGATGGAAATCTGGGGGGTCACGATCCTGACCGGGATCGGCTTCACCATGTCGCTGTTCATCAGCGGGCTGGCCTTCGGCAACTCGCAGCTGCTGGTCGATGAGGCGAAGATCGGCATCCTGCTAGGTTCGATCATCTCGGCCGTCATCGGCTATGTCGCCCTGCGCGTAACCACCCAGCACCCCGAAGAAACGGAGCATCTGGAGGAGGCGCGTCAGGCAAAGCCCTGACGGGCAGCGCTTGCGGTCACACCGGCGAGGGCCTATCTCGCGGCCCATCCGGGCACGGCACAAGGCGCGCGCTCGCGATCGCGTTCACCATTACCGATAAAGCGATGCTAAACCCCCTTCGTACCCTCTTTCGCAAAGCGCCAGCGGCCCCCAGCGCCTCTACGCCTCCGGGCGAGCGCTTCTACGCGATCGGCGACATCCACGGGTGCGATCGGCTGTTCGAAGCGCTGATCGAAGCGATCGAGGCGGACGATGCCCAGGCACCCGAGGCGAAGACCACGGTGGTTCTGCTGGGCGATCTGGTCGACCGGGGGCCCGGCAGCGCGCAGGTGATCGACACCGCTCGTGCCTGGGGCAAGCGGCGCAAGGTCCGCTATCTGGCCGGCAATCACGAGGAAATGTTTCTCGAAAGCTTCGAGGATCGCGAGGTGCTCAAGCACTTCCTCAAGCATGGCGGGCGCGAGACGATCCTGAGCTACGGGATCTCCAAAGCCGAGTACAACGATCTGGAAGTGGATCAGCTGCGCAAGCGGCTCCACACGCTCGTGCCGAAGAAACATCGCGATTTTCTGGCCAGCTTCGAAGAGATCATCGTCGCCGGCGATTACGCCTTCGTCCACGCAGGGGTTAATCCGAAACAGGCGCTGGACGAGCAGAAGCGCAAGGATCTGCTGTGGATTCGCGAACGCTTTCTCGCGCACGGCGAACCGTTCGAAAAAGTCATCGTCCACGGACATACGATCTTCGAGGATGTCGAACAGCGGCCCAACCGCATCGGCATCGACACCGGTGCTTTCCGCTACGGGCGCCTGACCGCGCTTGTGCTCGACGGTGAAACGCGCCGCTATATTCAGGCAGTCGATCGCGACGGAGATATCGCGATCGAACAATGGGATGATTAAGCCATGAAAATCGCAATGGTTGGCTCGGGCTATGTTGGCCTGGTCTCGGGTGCCTGCTTTGCCGATTTCGGCCATGACGTGGTCTGCATCGACAAGGACGAGGACAAGATCCAGCGCCTACGCGAGGGCGTCATGCCGATCTACGAGCCGGGCCTGGACGATCTGGTCGACAAGAATGCGAAGGCGGGCCGCCTGTCCTTCACCACCGATCTGGCCGAGGGCATTGCCGGTGCCGGCGCGATCTTCATCGCGGTCGGCACACCCAGCCGCCGGGGCGATGGCCATGCAGACCTCTCCTTCGTCTACGCCGTCGCGCGCGAGATCGGCGAATCGCTGACCAACGACGCGGTCGTGGTGACCAAGTCGACCGTGCCCGTGGGCACCGGCGACGAGGTCGAGAGGATCCTCTCGCAAAGCCCCGCCGTGACCGAGCGCGGGCTGAAGGTGGCGGTGGTCTCCAACCCCGAATTCCTGCGCGAAGGTGCCGCAATCGGCGATTTCAAGCGGCCCGACCGGATCGTGATCGGGGCCGAGGACGATTTCGGGCGCGAGGTGATGCACGAAGTCTATCGTCCGCTGTTCCTCAACGAATCGCCGATCCTGTTCGTCGGGCGGCGCACCAGCGAGCTGATCAAGTACGCCGCCAACGCCTTCCTCGCGACCAAGATCACCTTCATCAACGAGATCTCCGACCTGTGCGAGAAGGTCGGCGCGAACGTGCAGGACGTTGCCCGCGGAATCGGGATGGACAACCGGATCGGCTCCAAGTTCCTTCACGCCGGGCCCGGCTATGGGGGCTCGTGCTTCCCCAAGGATACGCTCGCGCTGCTCAAGACCGCCGAGGACTACGAGAGCCCTGTGCGGATCGTCGAGGCGGTGGTGAAGGTCAACGACACCCGCAAACGCGCGATGGGCCGCAAGGTGATCGACGCACTCGGAGGTCTCGATGCGGCACGAGGCAAGCGGGTCGCGATGCTGGGCCTGACCTTCAAGCCCAATACCGACGACATGCGCGATTCCCCCGCGATCGGCGTCGCCCAGGCGCTGGTCGATGCCGGGGTTTCCGTCGCGGCCTACGACCCGGAAGGGATGGAGCAGGCCCGTCCGCTGATGCCCGAGGTCGAGATGAAGGACGATCCCTACGCCGCGATCGAGGGTGCCGATGCGGTCGTCATCGTGACCGAGTGGAACGTGTTCCGCGCGCTCGACCTCAACCGGGTCAAGCAGCTGGCCAAGGCGCCCATGCTGGTCGACCTGCGCAACATCTACAAGCCTTCCGACATGCGCGAGGCGGGGTTCGAGTACACCAGCGTCGGACGCGAATAGCGCGCCGGAGCAGGCGGTGCCAGGAGGCCTGTAAGCCGGGTTCTGTACCCGTCTTGCGACGGGTGGCAGCCATTCATCTAGACCGCCTGTTGCCAGACGGTTCGAGCAGCCAACCCGGACCCTCAAGAGCGAAGCGCTCCTGCCACGAATGGCGCGGGGTCCCTATTCGGCCTTGCTCCGGGTGGGGTTTGCCATGACGGGTCCTGTTACCAGGCCCCCGGTGCGCTCTTACCGCACCCTTTCACCCTTGCCCGCTCCTGTGCAGGAACGTCGGCGGTTTGCTCTCTGTGGCACTTTCCCTGTGGTCGCCCACGGCGGGCATTACCCGCCACCCTTACTTCGTGGAGCCCGGACTTTCCTCGCGTATTTGCATACCCGCGGCTGCCCGGCCTCCTGGCGCGGCCGATATAGCGCTCAAATCGCGAATAGATAGACCACAGCGCCTGACTAGCGCGCCAGCCCCCGGTCGCGGTCGAGCAGCAGCTGGAACAGGATCGCGCGGATTTCCCCGTCGATCTCGCCATTGATGAGCTCGGGCCGCCAGCGCCGCTGGAACGCCTCGACCACCTTGCGCCCGTCGCTGATGTCATAGCCGAACCGCTCCAGCGCGAGGTAGAACGCCCCGTCATTGTCGAACGGATCGCCCAGCTCCAGCTTCGTCGGGCGCGGCAGGCACAGGCCCAGCTTCGCAATCCGCGCCCACGGGAACAGCTCGCCGGGGTCGGTCTTGCGCTGCGGAGCAACGTCCGAATGGCCGACCACATTGGCGCGCGGGATGTCGTAACGCTCCACGATCCCCGCCAGCAGGGGCACCAGCGCGGCGATCTGCGCATCGGCGAATTCGCGGTAGCCATAGGCATGGCCCGGATGGTCGAGCTCGATCCCGACGCTGACCGCGTTCACATCGGTCTCGCCCCGCCAGTATGAGACGCCCGCGTGCCACGCGCGCTTATCCTCGGGCACCAGGCGGGTCACCTCACCCGCTTCGCTGATGATGTAATGCGCGGAAACCTTGGCTTCCGGGTCGGTCAGCCGCTCGATCGCGGCGTCCGCACCTGCCATCTCGGTATAGTGGAGCACGACCATCGAGACGGGCGCCGTACGCTCGTCGTAATTGGGGGACAGCCGCTCTGCGTGGACCAGTTCGTCCATCCCGCCGCCGTCGTGCTCCGCCCCGCTCATCCCGCATACTCTGGAGGGTTGAGCCCGGTATCGGATCCCATATTGGGCAGCGTCGCGCCCATCAGCAGCGTGCCCGCATCCGCATGGGTCTGGATCAGACCGCCCTGCCTGTCCGCCAGTATCGCCAGCAGATGCGCGGGCGCGGTGCGGCCGGTCAGCTCGGCGGGGTCCATCCGGCCGCCCAGCGCCTCCCCGATCAGCGGATCGAAGGCGATCTTGGCGCCCGCTGCGCGGACAACGATCTCGGTCGCGTCGTCGCGGACCTCGATCCCCACATCCAGCGTGCCGCCGCGCACCAGCGCATCCAGCCCGATATTAGCAAGGTTGAGCATCACCTTGGCGGCGGATTTCGACACGCTCGCCGCCTCGATCGCCCAGTTGAGCTCGACCCGCTTGGCATCGGCGGCCAGCGTCTCGATCACCGCCTTGGGTTCATCGATCGACACCCGTTCGCCGAACCCGCCGGCCGCCCCGAAGGCGAGGCGGAAGAATTTGAGCTTGGCCGCGCTGGTCCGCGCGCTCTGCTCCAGCAGCTCGAAACAGCGCTGGCGCATCTGCGGGTCTTTCTCGTCCGCGAGCAGCTCCAGCCCGTTGGTCAGCGCGCCTACGGGGCTGAGCATGTCGTGGCACAGGCGCGAACACAGCTGGCTGGCGAGCAGCAGCGAATCGGTTTCGTCGATACCGCTCATGCGAGGCCTCCCGCATGCATGGCCCTGACACACCTGACACACAGTCCAGGGAGAGAAAAACTGCCCGGCTTCACGGGTGAAAAGGGCGGCGTCGGATCGGTGGGTGCGCGATTGGTCATCGCCGCCTGCCTAGCGCGGTGCGACTGCGTAGGAAAGCGCCACGAATCCCTCTTCCCCATCCCTGAAAAAGCGGACTTCGCGGCCTGCGACGATCGCCCAGACCCGCCCGTCATGCGCGGCGCTGGCGCGGTCGGTGGCGGACGGGGTCGGATCGCCGGTAGGGTGCGAGTGGTAATAGCCAATCACCTGCGGCCCTCCGCCCCGCGCAGCCCTGTGCGCGGCGATCAACGCATGCGGATCGATCTCGAAATGGCGAGATGGATCGGGGTGGACATTGGTGGTGGGCTGCACGTGCGTGATCGTAGAGCCTTCGCCTAGCAACAGCCCGCAGCATTCGCTGGGGTGGGCACGCGCGGCGCGGGAGACGATAGCGTCGAGAGCTTCGTCGTTTATCGAGATAGTCGCTCGCCCATCGATATATTCGTTGGGTGCTGTGCCTTCACTTGCCAGCCCTACCCGTTCGTCCTGAGCCTGTCGAAGGGCGAATGGAGAGCGCGATTTCGCCAATCGCGAAACTTCATCCCACCGGCCAGCAATCAGCGCTTCTTTCTTCGCTCTCGACCACCCCTTGACTCGGCGCTCAGAAGCCAGTGCTTCCTCGCGCGTCACGAATTCCTGCGACCACAAATGCTCGACCGGCAAGCGTCTTTTCGTCCATTGCGAACCTTGGCCCGCCTTATGCTCGGCCATCCTGATCTCAAGGTTATCGGTATGCCCGGTATAGTAAGACCCGTCCGCACATCGCAGGATGTAAACGAAGAAACGCATTCCGCGAGTGTAGTGCCAGTTCGCCCTTCGACAAGCTCAGGACGAACGGTCGGGGAGGGGCATGCCGCTGCCCGTTCGTGGTGAGCCTGTCGAACCGCGGACGCCGCGCTATGTTCGCCCTTCGACAAGTCCGGTGCGAACGGTATGGGGGCAACCATGAGTGAAACCCTCACCGGCACCATCCCCGCCCCCGCCCGCCTCGACAAGGCGCTGGCCGATGCCACCGATCTTTCGCGGGAGCGGATCAAGGGGCTGATCGCGGATGGGCAGGTGAGCGTGGGCGGCAGGGTCGCCACTTCGCCTTCCGCCAAGGTTGCAGCGGGAACGCCCTTCACCATCGCCCTGCCCGCCCCCACCCCGCTGGAGGCGGAGCCGCAGGATATTCCGCTGGTCGTAGCCTACGAGGACGAACATCTGATTGTGGTCGACAAGCCTGCGGGGATGGTGGTCCACCCGGCGGCGGGCAATCGCGACGGTACGCTGGTCAATGCGCTGCTGCACCATTGCCGGGCTCAGCTTTCGGGCATCAACGGGGTCGAGCGGCCCGGGATCGTCCACCGGATCGACAAGGATACCTCCGGCCTGCTGGTGGTCGCCAAGACCGACGCCGCGCACGAGGGGCTGACGCGGCAGTTCGCCGATCACAGCATTTCGCGCCGCTATGTCGCGGTGTGCGCAGGCCAGCCACGGCCCCCCGAAGGGACGATCGACGCACGCCTCGGCCGGTCGGACCGCGATCGCAAGAAAATGGCCGTGCTCGACCCCCAATCGACCCGCGGGAAGCACGCGGTGACGCATTATCGCACAACCAAAACTTTCGGTGTCGCAAGCATTCTTGAATGCCGGCTGGAGACCGGGCGCACCCACCAGGTGCGCGTTCACTGTGCGTCAATCGGTCATCCGCTATTGGGGGACCCGCAATATGGACGCGATCCCAAGGCCTTGCGGCCAATCCTCGAGAAATTGGGCTTCCGCCGGCAGGCGCTCCACGCCGCCAGCGTCGGCTTCATCCATCCCGCGACCGGCGAACGGCTCGAATTTCAGGCCGACTTGCCCCGGGACATAGGGGAACTGATCGACGAAATCGCTCGTTGAAATCGATGAACACAACTCGAAAAATTCCGGGAAGTGGCCTATATGAAGACGTGTGGCCCAAGCATCCCGAATGCCCAGCAGGGGTTCGGGGCCCAAACGGGGGGATGGGCTGACACAGAAAGGTTAGGGACGAAGTGAGTAAAAGCAAGGCAGTAGCCATTCCGGCCCTCGGCGGCGAGCAAAGCCTCAACCGCTATTTGTCGGAAATCAAGAAATTCCCCGTGCTGACGGCAGAGCAAGAATACATGCTCGCCAAGCGGTACGAAGAGCACGAAGACCCCGAGGCTGCGGCCCAGCTGGTCTCGAGCCATCTGCGGCTCGTCGCGAAGATCGCGATGGGGTACCGCGGCTATGGGCTGCCCGTGTCCGACCTGATTTCCGAAGGGAACGTCGGCCTGATGCAGGGCGTCAAGAAGTTCGAGCCCGATCGCGGTTTCCGCCTCGCGACCTATGCGATGTGGTGGATCAAGGCGAGCATCCAGGAATATATCCTGCGCTCGTGGAGCCTGGTGAAGATGGGCACCACCGCCGCGCAGAAGAAGCTGTTCTTCAACCTGCGGCGGATGAAGCGCAATCTCGACGCCTACGAGGACACCGACCTCCATCCGGATGACGTGACCAAGATCGCAACCGACCTCGGCGTGCCCGAGCAGGAAGTGATCAACATGAACCGCCGGATGCTGATGGGCGGCGACAGCTCGCTCAACGTGTCGATGCGCGGGGACGAGGAAAACGCCAGCCAGTGGCAGGACTGGCTGACCGACGATCGCCCGCTGCAGGACGAAACCACCGCCGACACGCAGGAGGCGCAGGTGCGCCACGCCATGCTGCTGGAAGCTATGGAGTCGCTCAACGATCGCGAGAAGCACATCCTGACCGAACGCCGACTGACCGAAGACCCGCAGACGCTCGAAGAGCTGAGCAAGGTCTACGACGTGTCGCGCGAACGCATCCGCCAGATCGAGGTGCGCGCGTTCGAGAAGCTGCAGAAGGCGATGCAGCGCATCGCGAGCGAGAAGCTGATGCCCGTCGCGGCCTGACGCTCTCGCATCGCTGAACCCGAAAAGACGCCGCCCCGCCATCGTGCAGGGCGGCGTTTTTCGTGTCAGCGGTTGGCGAGCATTTCCATGAACTCGCCGACCTTGCCGTCCTTCTCCGCATTACGGAACGGGCGGACGAACTCGACGCACACTTCCTCAGGCGTCGGCTGCTGCTGGAACAGCGTCATCACCTCTTCGATATAGGCGTCGAGCGGCATGTACCCCTCACGCTCCGACTGCCCCGGAGTCAGCTCGGTCTGCACGCCCGGCGGGACCAGCTCGATCACCTCGATGCTGCCCTTGAGCTGCTGGCGCAGCGACAGCGTGTAGCTGTGCAGCGCCGCCTTGGTCGCGGAATAGGTCGCGGCCTTGGGCTGCGGCACGAAGGCGAGGCCCGAGGTGACGTTGACGATGACCGGGTTGTCGCGGGTCTTGAGATGGTCGACCAGCGCATCGGTCAACCGGATCGGACCGAGCAGGTTGATCGTCACTTCCGCAGTGGCATCGCCGAGATCGCGCGAGGCGGTGATGTCCTCGTACTTCATGATCCCGGCATTGTTGAACACCGCGTTGAGCTCGGGGAAGCGTTCGACCACTTCCTTCGCAAAGCGCTCCACCTCGCCCGGCTGCGCCACGTCGAGCGTCATCGCGTGGATGTTGTCGTAGCCCTGTGCGGTCTCCTCCCGGGCATCGCGCGTGCGCCCGGCGACGATCACCGTGTTGCCCAGATCGTGCCAGCGGCGGGCAAGCTCGCGCCCGATGCCACTGCCGCCGCCGGTGATGAGGATGGTGTTGCCCGATAGTTTCATAGCACGCTCGCCTTTCATGGATTGCTGACCTGCCATGTAGGTCGCGCGCGCCGCCGCGGGAGGGGTCGATGCGGATTTGCCGGCCGCGCGAACGCGGGTGATTGTCGCCTCGCGGCGCAGCCTCTAGATAGCCGGTCGTGTTTTTCCGTGCCTTCCAGATCCTGACCGCGCTGATCGCGACCTTCATCGGGCTGAGCCTGTTCCTGACGCTCGCCTTCCGTTTCGTGCCCGTGCCCGTCACCTGGACGATGATCATGGACGAAAACGGCTACACCAAGGACTGGCGCAGCCTCGACGATATCGACCGCAGCCTGGTACGCGCGGTGATCGCGTCGGAGGACCAGAATTTCTGCGAGCACAACGGGTTCGACTACGCCGCGCTGCAGGCCGCGATGGAGAACAACATGAAGGGCGGCAAGCTGCGCGGCGGCTCCACGATCAGCCAGCAGACCGCCAAGAACGTGTTCCTTTGGCAGGGCGGCGGTTTCTTCCGCAAGGGGCTGGAGGCGTGGTTCACCGTGCTGATCGAGCGGCTGTGGACCAAGCGGCGGATCATGGAGGTGTACCTCAACGTCGCCGAGACGGGCATCGGCACCTATGGCGCGCAAGCCGGATCGCTCCGCTATTTCGGCCACGGTGCCGACCGGCTGAGCAATAGCGAGGCGGCGCGTATGGCGGTCGCCCTGCCCAGCCCTAAGAAGCGCGAGGTCAAGAACCCGCAAGGCTGGCTGCGCCGCCACGGCGACCGGACCGCGCGCGCGATCGGCACCATGGCGCGCGAAGGGCTGGACTCGTGTGTCTATCAATAGCGGCCCGCGAATAGCTGGCACTTTCAGCGACTTGGGCGCTTTCGGCGTCCCTGCGGGTTCTTCGATCTTGTCGAATGATATTCCATATCTAGCTGATTTTGCGAGATTTTTCTTGCTTGAAGGCGAAAGCTCCGCCTAGTCCGCCCTTGGCAGACAGGGGCCGGCAGAAGGGCAATCGATCGATGGGTCACGATCATTCTCACGACCATGCGCACGGGCACGGGCACGGCCATTCCCACGCGCCAGCCGATTTCGGGCGCGCCTTCGCGATCGGGGTTGCGCTCAACACCGTGTTCGTCGTGGTCGAGGCGAGCTTCGGCTATATCTCGGGCTCGATGGCGCTGGTCGCGGATGCGGGCCATAACCTGTCGGACGTCCTTGGCCTGCTGATCGCCTGGGGGGCGAGCGCGGCGGCCAAGCGGCCGCCCTCCCCGCGCTTCACCTACGGCCTTAAAAGCTCCACGATCCTCGCCGCGCTGGCCAATGCCGCGCTGCTCATGATCGCCATCGGCGCGATCCTGTTCGAGACGGTCGACCGGCTGATGAACCCGGTGGAGCCGGAAGGCTGGACGATGATCTGGGTCGCCGGCGTGGGCATCGTCATCAACACCGCGACCGCGCTGCTGTTCGTCAGCGGACGCAAGGACGATCTCAACATCCAGGGCGCGTTCCTGCACATGGCGGCGGATGCGCTGGTCTCGGTCGGCGTAGTGATAGCCGGGGTAGCGATCCTGCTGACCGGCGCGGTGTGGCTCGATCCCGTCACCAGCCTCGTGATCCTCGCTGTGATCGGCTGGGGCACCTGGGGCCTCGCGCGCGACAGCCTGAAGCTGGGGCTCAACGCCGTTCCCGAAGGGGTAGACGAATCCGCAGTGCGCGCCACGCTGGAAAGCGAGCCCGGCGTCACCGAGGTGCACGACCTGCATATCTGGCCGATGTCGACCACCGAAACCGCGCTGACCGCGCATCTGGTGATGCCGGAGGGCCATCCGGGCGACGCGTTCCTCGCCTTGGTCGCACAGCGGCTCGCCCATGAGCACAAGATCGGCCATACCACCTTGCAGATCGAGCGGACGCGCAACTGCGAGGGTGGGTGTTGATGGGAAGAAAGCTTGTTGTCGGGGGCGGTGTGGGAATCGTCGCCGTCCTGGCCCTGCTGGTCGGCCTCAACAGCCTCTCCAAAGCCCCGTGCTTGCAACTTATCGGCGATCTGACCTGCCGGGTCGAGACCGATGACAAGATCGTCGCCCTGACCTTCGACGATGGCCCGACGCCGCAGGGCGTGGCTGCCATTTTGCCGATTCTCGACCGGTACGATGCCAGGGCCACCTTCTTCCTGATCGGTGAAGACCTGAAACGTCACCCGCAGGCCGCGCGCCAGATCCTTGCTGCGGGTCACGAACTGGGCAACCACACTTACAGCCACCAGCGCAATGTCGGCCGGTCCCGAGCGTTCTATCGCGGGGAGCTGGACTCAACCGGTCAGCTGCTGCGGGCCGTCGGATCGGACAGCGACCTGTTTCGCCCGCCCTATGGCCGCAAGCTGGCGGGCCTGCCGCTGGAGGTGGAGCGGGCGGGGTTGAAGACGATCACCTGGGATGTCGCTGACCGGGCCGAAGAGTTCCCCGAACCGGCGGACTACGCACGCGACATCGTGGAGCGGGTGCGCCCCGGATCGATCATCCTGATCCACCCGATGTATCGCGGCAATGCGACCGCGCGCGAAGCCCTGCCGATGATTCTGGCCCAGTTGCGCGATCGCGGATATGACATCGTCACCGTGAGCGAACTTTTGAACCACCAGTCCTCTGCCTCGCCGCAATGACACCGGCCAGCCCAGAACGCCGTGAGCAGCTGAAGGCGGCCATGCTCCGCCTGTCGAAGGGCGACCGGGATGCGCTCGAAGTGGTCTATCGCCTCACCAGCGTGAAGCTTTTCGGCATTTGCCTGCGTATCTTGGGAGACAGGAAAGAAGCCGAAGACGCCTTGCAGGACGTTTACATCACCCTCTGGCGCAATGCCGCCCGCTACGACGCGAAGCGCGCCAGTCCGATCGCGTGGCTGGCAACCTTCGCGCGCAACCGCGCGGTCGACCGGCTGCGTACCGGCAAGGTGCGGCGCGGCGCGGTGCCCGTGGAAGCGGCGGCAGAGCTGCCCGATGGCGACCCGTCCGCCGACGATCTGCTGATCGATGCGGAGCGGACCGCGCGGGTCCACGCCTGCCTAGACACGCTCGACGAGCCGCAGCGCGGGGCAATCCGCACCGCCTTCCTCGAAGGGCGCACCTATGCCGAGCTGGCGGAGCGCAACGCAGTGCCGCTGGGGACGATGAAAAGCTGGATCCGGCGCGGCCTGCTGAAGCTGCGCACCTGCATGGAGGGCGGTGAGTGAGCACGCCCGGACACGATATGCCAGAACTCTCCGGCGAAGACCTGCTCGCTGCGGAATACGCGATGGGTCTGCTGGAAGGCGAAGACCTGCTCGCCGTGCGCGGTCGCATGGCGCGCGAGACTGCGTTTGCCGGGCTGGTTGCGCAATGGGAGACGCGGCTGGCTCCGCTGCTGGACGAACCTGCGCACGCCGCCCCTTCGCCCGAGGTGTGGAGCCGGATAGCAGGCGAGCTGGAGGAGCGGGACGAGGCACCCAGCCCCGTGGTTCTGCTCCAGCGCCGGGTCGCGGTGTGGCAGCGGATCGCTGCGGGCAGCGCGGTCGCAGCGGTTGCTGCGGTCGCCCTGCTGTTCGTGCCCCTAGGCAACACGCCTGCTCCCGCGACCGATGCGCCGCCACTGGTCGCCTCGATCCCGATTGCCGACACCCCGCTGCGCATCGGCCTGACCTTCCTGCCCGAGCGGGAGGAACTGCTGGTCGCCGCCGATGGCCTGACCGCAGACGGGGCTCACGATCACGAGCTGTGGCTGATTCCGCCGGGCGAAGGCGCACAGCCGCGATCGCTGGGCGTGGTCGCGCCGGGCACGCAGGAACGCGTGTCGCTCGACCCTGCGCTTGCCCGCTCGATGCGGCAGGGTGCGCAGATCCTGCTCAGCCAGGAACCGCTCGGCGGCGCGCCGGACAAGTCCGCGCCGGGGCCGGTGGTGGCCCAAGGAACTCTGGCGAAAACCTGAGCACAAAAAGATTTCCGGCTCGCGCTGCATCCGTGGCGCGAGCCGCCTCGTAACTCCTCACCGACGGGAAAACGGAAATGAGGAGATCGACGATGTTCGCCAAGAAAACCCAAGCTGCCCTGATGCTTGCTGCCAGTGCTGCCCTGCTGGGCGCATGCGCTTCCTACGATATGGACGACGGTCAGATGGCCAGCGCAAGTGCCGATACGACGGTGATGGTGGGCGGTGCGGCGATGTATCCGACGCGCAATATCATCGAAAACGCCGTCAATTCGAAGGATCACACCACTCTGGTCGCCGCAGTGAAGGCCGCCGGTCTGGTCGACACGCTGTCCGGCCCCGGCCCCTTCACCGTGTTCGCGCCGACCAACGCCGCCTTTGCCAAGCTGCCTGCGGGCACGGTCGACACGCTGCTGAAGCCCGAGAACAAGGCGATGCTGACCAAGATCCTGACCTACCACGTGGTCCCCGGTCGCGTATCCGCTGAAGACCTCATGATGAAGATCAGGCAGGGCGGCGGGATGGCCAAGCTGACCACCGTGGAAGGCGGCACGCTGACCGCGAAGATGATGGGCGGCAAGGTCGTGCTGGTCGATGAAAAGGGCGGCATGGCTACCGTCACGCAGGCCGACGTGTTCCAGTCCAACGGCGTGATCCACGTGACCGACACGGTATCGATGCCGAACTGATCCTCTTCCTCCCCTAGCGGCACCGGAAAGCGCACCCCCGCTATCCAGCACCGGTGTCGCACCAGGGCCCCGCCCGGCACTACCTCCTGCCGGGCGGGGTTTTTCTTTGCCGGTTTTCGGTACTGGGCCGGTCTTGGCTACGGGCGGTGCTGCGTCCGCGCCCAGCGTTCGACAAGCCAGATCAGCAGCAGCTGCAGCGCGGGACAGAACGCACCGATCGCAAGGAAGGCCACCGCAGGGTTTCCATTGGCGGGAAGGAAG
The DNA here is from genome assembly GCF_019857185.1 of Alteriqipengyuania abyssalis. Taxonomy (GTDB): domain Bacteria; phylum Pseudomonadota; class Alphaproteobacteria; order Sphingomonadales; family Sphingomonadaceae; genus Alteriqipengyuania; species Alteriqipengyuania abyssalis. The sequence continues at coordinate 168,343 of NZ_JAHWXP010000003.1, forward strand.
GCGAGCGAGAGGCCCGTCAGGCCCAGGAGCAGGACTCCGAGCCAGGGCGTGAAATAGAGAAACACTCCGCGCGGACCGAAATAGGTCGGCTCGCCAGCAAGCGAGAACTGCCAGGGAATGCGATCGAAGCGCGCCAGGCGTCGATCAGCCCGGCGCGCCAGAACGAAGGTTGCGAGACAGCAGACGAGCGCGAAGACAACCGAAGCTATCAGAGCGCCCATCCAAGTCTGCAATCCTATGCCGCGTCCGACGCGGTGCGCTTGCTGCCTTCGCCGTCGAACACGCGGATCGGTTCCTTGCGGCCTTCGACCACGTCCTTGTCGATCACGACTTCGTTGCAGCCTTCCAGATCGGGCAGGTCGTACATCGTGTCGAGCAGCAGGCCCTCGACGATCGAGCGCAGGCCACGGGCACCGGTCTTGCGCTTGATCGCACGCTCGGCAATCGCGCGCAGCGCGTCATCGTTGAAGGTCAGTTCCACGCCTTCCAGCTCGAACAGCTTGGCATACTGCTTGACGATCGCGTTCTTGGGCTCCTGCAGGATCGTGACCAGCGCATCGACATCGAGGTCGTGCAGCGAGGCGATCACCGGCAGGCGGCCGACGAATTCGGGGATCAGCCCGAACTTGAGCAGATCTTCCGGCTCGCTCTTTTCGAGCAGTTCGCCGATCCGGCGCTTGTCCGGGTCGGCGACATGTGCGCCGAAACCGATCGAGCGCTTCTGCAACCGGTCGCCGATGATCTTGTCGAGCCCGGCGAAGGCACCGCCGCAGATGAACAGGATGTTCGTGGTGTCGACCTGCAGGAATTCCTGCTGCGGATGCTTGCGCCCGCCCTGCGGCGGAACGCTGGCGGTGGTGCCTTCCATCAGCTTGAGCAGTGCCTGCTGCACGCCCTCACCCGACACGTCGCGGGTGATGGAGGGGTTCTCGGCCTTGCGCGTGATCTTGTCGATCTCGTCGATGTAGACGATGCCGTGCTGGGCCTTTTCGACGTTGTAGTCGCTCGCCTGCAGCAGCTTGAGGATGATGTTCTCCACATCCTCGCCCACGTAGCCCGCTTCGGTCAGCGTGGTGGCGTCGGCCATGGTGAAGGGCACGTCGAAGGTGCGCGCCAGCGTCTGCGCGAGCAGCGTCTTGCCCGAACCGGTCGGCCCGACCAGCAGGATGTTGGACTTCGCTAGTTCGACGTCGCCCTGTTTCCCTGCGTGCTTCAGCCGCTTGTAGTGGTTGTGCACCGCGACCGAGAGCACGCGCTTGGCGCGTTCCTGACCGATCACGTAATCGTTGAGCGTGGCGCAGATCTCGGACGGGGTCGGCACTTCGCCTTCCTTGCGCCCGGTCAGCCCGGCCTTGGTTTCCTCGCGAATGATGTCGTTGCACAGCTCGACACACTCATCGCAGATGAAAACGGTCGGCCCGGCGATCAGCTTGCGCACCTCATGCTGCGATTTGCCGCAGAAGCTGCAGTACAGCGTGCTTTTGCTATCCGTTCCGCTCAATTTACTCATAATCCTGGTATCCTCGAATCCCCGCAGCTGCGGAGAACCTTACGAATGTAACTTTCGCGCACGCCAATGCAACCTAGGCATGTGTCGCACGAATCGCCTTGCGAAGGGCTGAAGACAGCCCCCGCGTAAATTTACGCCCTCATTTTCAGAGCCTTGTGGCCTTGGGGCCACGCAAGCGCCGGGATGGCAAGTGGACCGTCAGGCCGGTGCCCCGCCCGATCCTTCGGGTTCGCTGCTCGAGTCGTCGCCCGAATCGCCCTGCGGACGGCTTTCGAAGACCTTGTCGACGAGGCCGAACTTCATGGCTTCCTGCGCATCGAGGAAGGTATCGCGATCCATCGCTTCCTCGATCTTCTCCAGCGGCTGGCCGGTGTACTTGGCGTAGAGCTCGTTCATGTTCTTGCGAATGCGCAGGATCTCGCGCGCCTGGATCTCGATGTCCGAGGCCATGCCCTGCGCGCCGCCCGAAGGCTGGTGAATCATGATCCGCGCATTGGGCAGCGCGATCCGCATGCCGGGCTCCCCAGCGGCCAGCAGGAAGCTGCCCATTGACGCGGCCTGGCCCACGCACACCGTGGAAATGCGCGGCTGGATGTACTGCATGGTGTCGTGGATCGCCATCCCGGCCGTCACCACCCCGCCGGGCGAGTTGATGTACATGCTGATCGGCTTGGACGGGTTCTCACTCTCGAGAAACAGCAGCTGCGCCACTGCGAGGCTGGCCATGCCATCTTCCACCGGGCCGGTGAGGAACACGATCCGTTCGCGCAGCAGGCGGCTGAAAATATCGAAGCTGCGTTCGCCGCGACTGGTCTGTTCGACCACCACGGGCACCAGCGCGCCGGTTGCGGGGTCGCGGAAATAGCCGGATTCGTCGAATTGCATGAAGGGTCCTTATCTGTCTTGGCCGCCTATATCTGGTCTCATCCTTTCATCATCAAGGCTTGAATGGAAAGCCCGCGCGCGCCAGTTGTGCCGCAACAACATGCGCAGTGCCCAATTCTTGATGGCGATGCGCCCAAGGAGCCTGATTTATGACGATGCCCAGCAACCCCATCCCCTTCCGCGCCGATGACGAGGAAGAGACGGACAAGGACATCTCCAACGCCGGCGCGGCGATGATGAACAAGTTCCTCGATGCGCGTACCGTGCTGATCTTCGGCGGCGTCGACCAGAAGATGGCGGAGCGCATTTCGATGCAGCTGCTCTATCTCGACCATGTCAGCCACGAACCGATCCGCGTGATCGTCAATTCGCCGGGCGGCCACGTCGAATCGGGCGACACGATCCACGATCTGATCAGCTTCATCGCCTCCCCCGTCGCCATGATCGGCACCGGATGGGTCGCCAGCATCGCGACGCACATCTTCTTGAGCGTTCCGGCAGAGCGCCGTTTCTGCCTGCCCAACACCCGCTTCCTGATCCACCAGCCCTCGGGCGGTGCGCGCGGCATGGCCAGCGACATCGCGATCCAGGCCAAGGAAATCGTCAAGATGCGCGAGCGTATCGCGCACAAGATCTCGGATGCGACCGGCCAGCCCTTCGAAAAGGTGCTCAAGGATATCGACCGCGATTTCTGGATGAACACCGAAGAGGCGAAGGATTACGGGATTCTCGGCACGGTGATCAACAATGCCAAGGAAGTGACCTTCGGGTAATCCGCACAGACAATTGACGGGCGCGCGGTGCTGACGCAGCATCGCGCCCCATGAAGACATACACCTCGCTCGCGGTACTCGCGCTCGCCATTGTCGCTGCATCGCCGTCGTTCGCACATGAGGCAGAGAGCGCCGACGACGTGATCGTCGTCCAGGAAATGCCGCCCAGCGCGATTGTCGACACAAACGCGCAGATTGCCCGAATCAGGACGCTGGATGATGCGGGGCCGATGCTCAACGCCGTCATCGCCTTCAATCCCGACGCTGCCGCAGTTGCCGTTACGATGACCGAACGCCCTCTCGAAGGCCGCACCGTGCTGGTGAAGGACAATATCGAGACCCGCGAATTTGCGACCACCGCCGGCAGCCTTGCGCTCGCGGGCAACATGACCCGCCGCGACGCGCCGCTGATCGCAAACCTGCGCGACGCAGGCGGAGTGGTGCTGGGCAAGACCAACCTTTCCGAATGGGCCAATATCCGCGATTTCAACTCCACCAGCGGGTGGAGCGCGGTGGGCGGTCTCACCCGCAATCCCCACGCGATCGATCGCAATACCTGCGGATCATCCTCGGGCAGCGCAGCAGCGGTTGCCGCAGGCTTCGCATGGGCCGCAATCGGGACAGAGACCAACGGGTCGATCACCTGCCCTGCCAGCATCAATGGCGTAGTCGGGTTCAAGCCGACCGTAGGGCTGGTCAGCCGGACCTATGTGGTGCCAATCTCCAGCACGCAGGACACTGCGGGGCCGATGGCGCGCAGCGTGACCGATGCCGCCATGCTGCTGACCGCAATCGCGGGCAGCGATCCGGCAGATCCTGCGACTGCGGAGGCGGACCGCTACAAGCGCGATTTTGCCGCAGGGCTGCCCGATGCCTCCCTGAATGGCGTGCGGATCGGAGTGATGCGTAAGCAGGCAGGCGACCGGGCCGACCTGCGCGCAGTGTTCGACACCGCGCTGGCCGATCTGGAGGCGGCAGGCGCAACGCTGGTCGATATCGAGTTCGAGCCGAACGAGGAACTGTCGCGCGACAGTTTTCAGGTGCTGCTGTTCGAGCTGCGCGAGGGGATGGGCCAATACCTCGCCTCGATCCCGCCGATCGGTGGACGCGAGAAGATGACACCGCGCAGCCTCGCCGATCTGATCGCCTTCAACGAGCGGCACCAGCACGCCGAGATGCGCTGGTTCGGCCAGGGCATCTTCGAACTGGCGGAGACCGCGACCGACCGCAAAGCTTATGAGGCGGCGCGCGAGAACGCGGTCCACCTGGCAGGCGAGCAGACCATCGACCGGCTGCTGGCCGAGTACGACGTGCAATTCCTGGTCGCGCCGACGCGGGGCCCGGCCTGGGTCAGCGATCTGGTCAATGGCGACAATTTCAACGGCAGCATCGGCTTCGGCAGCCCGGCTGCGATCGCGGGCTATCCGCACCTGACCGTGCCGATGGGCGCGATCGAGGACTTGCCGGTGGGCCTCTCCATCATCGGTGGCAAATGGCAGGACTGGGAGGTGCTGAAGGCAGGCGCTGCCTACGAGCGGGCGCGCAGTGCGAGCATTCCAACGCCCGATTTCGCCCGCTGGATGCCAGAGGCGGGAAATCCGGCAGCCGAAAACGCGAGCGGGGCGACCGGCAACTAGCCGACCGCCCCGCGCGTTTGTCTCTCAAGACCGAGCGTCTGCGCGCTTAGTCCTTCTTGGCAGCAGGCTTCTTCGCCGGGGCCTTCTTGGCCGCAGGCTTCTTGGCGGGGGCCTTCTTCTCGTCCGAAGCGGCAGCCTTCTTCGCCGGAGCCTTCTTGGCGGCGGGCTTTTTCTCGTCCGAAGCAGCGGCCTTCTTGGCCGGGGCCTTCTTTGCAGCCGGCTTCTCGTCAGCCTTGTCGTCGGACTTGGCAGCAGCCTTCTTGGCAGGTGCCTTCTTCGCAGCCGCCTTCTTGGCAGGTGCCTTCTTCGCCTTGGCGGCTTCGGCCTCGGTGCTTTCTTCCGCTTCGATCGCGGCTTCCAGCTCTTCGCGGGTCACTTCGCGTTCTTCGATTTCGGCCTTGTCGAACAGGAAGTCGACGACCTTGTCTTCATACAGCGGAGCGCGCAGCTGGGCGGCAGCCATCGGCTCGTTCTGGATGAACTGCATGAACCGCTCGCGGTCTTCCGGGCGATACTGCTGCGCGGCCTGCTGCATCAGCATCGACATTTCCTGGTTGCTGATCTGGACGCCATTGGCCTGACCGATTTCGGACAGGAGCAGGCCCAGACGCACGCGGCGCTCGGCGATGCGGCGGTAATCGTCGCGCTCGCTCTCGATTTCCTTGACGGCCGCCTCGGAATCTTCCTCGCGCGAGGCTTCCTGCATCAGCTGCTGCCAGATCTGCTCGAACTCGGCATCGACCATGCCTTCGGGCACGGCGAAGTCGTGACCGGCGGCCAGCGCGTCGAGCAGCTGGCGCTTCATCTGCGTGCGGGTCAGGCCGGCAGTTTCCTGCTCCATCTGCGCCTTGACGAGCTCGCGCAGCTTGTCCGCGCTTTCGAGGCCGAGCGACTTGGCGAACTCGTCGTCGATCTTGCTGTCTTCGGCGGTCTTCACCGCCTTCACGGTGACCGCGAATTCCGCGTCCTTACCGGCGAGGTGTTCGGCCTGATAGTCTTCGGGGAAGGTGACCTTCACGACCTTCTCGTCGCCCGTCTTCACACCCGTCAGCTGGTCTTCGAAGCCCGGAATGAAAGTGCCCGAACCGAGCACCAGCGGGGCGTCTTCGGCCTTGCCGCCTTCGAATTCGACACCGTCGATCGAGCCGACGAAATCGATGATGACCTGGTCGCCTTCGGCGGCCTTCTTGGTTTTTGCGGCGTCCTTGAAGGTCTTGTTCTGGTCGGCGATGCGCTGCAGCGTCTCGTCGATCGCGCTTTCGTCCACCGGCACGACCAGCCGTTCCAGCTTGATCCCGTCGACGTCGGGCGTGTCGATTTCAGGCAGGATTTCGAGGCTGACGTCGATCTCGGCATCCTTACCCTGATCGTAGCCGTCCTTGAGCGCGACGGTCGGCTGCATCGCCGGGCGAAGGCCCTTGTCCTTCATCAACTCGTCGACCGAGGACTGGATCGTGTCATTGACGACCTGCGCGTGCAGCTGCTCGCCGTGCATCTTGCGCACGAGGTTGGCGGGCACCTTGCCCGGGCGGAAGCCCGGCATGCGCACCTGAGGCGCGATGCGTTTCACCTCGGCCTTGATCCGGTCGTCGATCTCGCTCGCGGGGATCGTAATGAGATAGGCGCGCTTGAGGCCTTCGTTGGCGGTCTCGGTGATCTGCATGAGTGGTCTTACGTGCTTTCCGACAAAGAGTGCTGATTGCATCGCGGGGCGAGGCTGGTGCGGGCGAAGGGACTCGAACCCCCACATCTTGCGATACTTGGACCTAAACCAAGCGCGTCTACCAGTTCCGCCACGCCCGCAATCCGAACGAGGACGCGCGAATGGCGGGAGCCATCCACGACAGACCGGCGCGTCTAGAGCGTCTGCGCGCAAAGGGCAAGCACCCCGCCAGCGCACGCGATGCGATGCCGCCCGGTTGATTATGACATTTAGGTTACGTACATACTTAGTTCTGTAACAAATATGTCAAATTTGGATGGGTCGAAAAATGAAATCGAAGATGAAAAAGCGCGCGAAGGCGCTCGGGAGGCTGATCGTTCCGCCCGTCAATCCGGCCAATGGTCGCCTCTCGTCCAAGGAACTGGAAAAGGACGGCCCCGGCGGCAATCCGCTGCTCGAGCGCAGTTCGTGGACCAGCGAGATCGATCGCGAGCGTCTCGACGCGGGATTGCGGATCGCGCATGTGCGCCGTTTCTCGCTCTACGGGTCGAGCCTGACGCCCGATTGATACGCGCACTGTACGCGAGCCGTATTGTCAGGCCCCGCCGGTCTGTCTATCGGCCAGCGCCATGACCGAAGAAAGCCCCGAAAACACCCCCGCGCAGCCCCCCGAAACCCAGGGTGCGGACGTCCCGCCGATGCACTTGTCGGTCAATCCGCGCAGTCCGCATTTCGACCAGGCGGTGCTGCAGCGCGGAGTGGGCATCCGCTTCAAAGGCCGTCAGCGCACGGATATCGAGGAATATTCGATTAGCGAAGGCTGGGTACGCGTGCAGGCCGGTCGGACGATGGACCGCAAGGGCCAGCCGCTCACACTCAAGCTGAAGGGCCCCGTCGAGGCCTGGTTCGAAGATCTCGGCGAGGATGCGCCGGTCGCCCGGCTGGACGACTGAGCCCTTCCCCGCTCCAAGCCTTTAATCGTAGAGCGCGACCGCGCGCTCTACCACAGCATCGCCGCCTGACCGTCCTGCGCTCGCCTGTACGCGGCGCGGAGTGAGCGGTCGCGCGGTCGCGTAGCTCGCCTGGGACGCGGCTGGTGCGGGCCTGTATGCCGCCTGCGTCACGCGCGGCTGGCTTGTCCGCGCCTGCGGTGCGCGCGCCGGGGGCGCATCGGCAAAGGCGGCGAGGAAGGCGCGCGAAGGCTCTTCGCGGGTCGGCTGCGGCCGAACCGGCGCGGGGGCGGCCTGCGCAAACCGCTGCTGGGTCCGGGGCTTCGCCTTGCCATCGGGATAGATGAAGCCCTGCACTGGCCACGGCGTGGTGCCGAGCGCCTGCAGCGGATAGTACCACACCCGCACCTGGCTCCAGTCGTTGTTCGGCGAGACGTCAACCGCCTTTACATTGCGCTCGATCTGCCCGCGCCGTCCATTGATAGGCGACCAGTTGGCATGGTCGAGCAGCACGGTGCGCGAATCGATCACCTTGGCGACCGCCGCGACATGGCCCAGCTGCATGTTTCCGGTCGGAATGAATGCCATCACCGCACCTTCGCGCGGCGTGTGGCCGCGTTCGAAGCGGCCTTCGGCCTGATCCCACCAGGTGAGCGCGTCGCCGTAAATATCGATCCCGCTCACTTCACGCGCATAAGGCACGCATTGCAGGTACGGCGGCAATTCGCTGCCGCTCGACGCTGCTGTCGCACCTGCGGTGACCTGTGCCTGAGCGGCGACAAGTGGCGGAACTGCAAGACTTGCAGCAACTGCAGCGAGCGGCAGGACGAAGAAATGGGGGCGGCAATTCATACGGCAAAGATTTGCCGGTCGTGCCTTTCCATGAACCTCAGAAGATTGGTTAACAGCGCGTTTACCTTTGGAGCCCTGTTGCGGGGCCTTTCTTGCCCGCCTGACGCGAGGGTGCTTGCCAATGGCGCGGCCAAGGCCCAACTGCCGTCCCTATGCTGCCTCGTGTAATCATTATCGGGCGCCCCAATGTGGGCAAATCCACCCTGTTCAACCGGCTGGTGGGCAAAAAGCTCGCGCTGGTCGACGATCAGCCCGGCGTTACACGCGACCGGCGATTCGGTGACGTAACCCTCGCAGGGATGCGCTTCACCATCGTCGATACCGCCGGGTGGGAAGACGAAGACCCCAGCACGCTGCCGGGCCGGATGCGGATGCAGACCGAAGTCAGCATCGCCGATGCCGACGCGGTGCTGTTCGTGGTCGATGCGCGCGCCGGTCTCACCCCGCTCGACAACGAGATCGGCAACTGGCTGCGCACCGCGGACGTCCCTGTCATCGTGGTCGCCAACAAGGCCGAAGGGCGCAGCGGCGACGCAGGGATTTTCGAAGCCTACTCGCTCGGCCTTGGCGAACCGATCGGCATTTCCGCCGAACACGGCGAAGGCACTGCCGACCTGTTCGAGGCGCTGTGGCCGATCATCGGCGAGAAGTCCGAAGCGGGCGACGCGCTGGAGGCGATGGACGAGGGCGAAGAGGACGAAGACGGGGTCCCCACCGGCCCGCTGAAACTGGCGATCGTCGGGCGGCCCAATGCGGGCAAATCGACCCTCATCAACCGGCTGCTGGGCGAGGATCGCCTGCTCACCGGTCCCGAAGCGGGCATCACCCGCGATTCAATCGCGATCGACTGGGAATGGACCGATCCCGACAGCGGCGACACGCGCGAAGTGCGCCTGATCGACACCGCCGGGATGCGCAAGAAGCGCAACGTGGTCGAAAAGCTGGAAAAGCTCTCGGTCGCGGACGCGCGCCGCGCGGTCGATTTCGCGGAGGTGGTGGTGCTGATGCTCGATGCGACCAAGGGTCTGGAACATCAGGACCTCAAGATCGCCAGCCTCGCGATCGAGGAAGGCCGCGCGCTGATGATCGCGATCAACAAGTGGGATGTGGCGGCCGAGCCGAGCAAGCTGTTCAACGGCATCCGCTTCGCGCTCGACGAAGGGCTGGCGCAGGTGCGCGGACTGCCGCTGATCGCGGTCAGCGCGAAGACCGGCAAGGGGCTCGACCAGTTGATCGCCGCCGCGTTCCAGCTGCGCGAGACCTGGAGCAAGCGCGTGTCTACCTCTGCGCTCAATCGCTGGTTCGACGACGCGCTGGAGGCCAATCCGCCCCCCGCCCCGGGCGGCAAGCGGATCAAGCTGCGCTATATCACCCAGGCCGGCACCCGCCCGCCCCGCTTCGTGGTGTTCGGCACCCGGCTGGACATGCTGCCGACCTCTTACGAACGCTATCTGGTCAACGGCATCCGTCGCGAACTGGGCTTCGACGCAGTGCCCGTGCGGGTGGTGCTGAAGACATCGAAGAACCCCTACGCGAGCGAGCAATGATCGACCTGCTGGCTGCTTCCGGCGCCGATTTTGCAAGCGATCTGGTCAACCGCACCAGCAATACGATGCGCGTGCAGCAGGTGCTGCAACTCAGCCTGACGCCGGTGTTCCTGCTCGCCGCGATCGGCGCGGTGATGAACACGATGACTCAGCGGTTGATCTGGATCGCCACCCGCATCGAGGCGATCGAAGAAGCGGCTGAGCTTGGCGAAGCGGGGCGCAGGCCCGAAGAATTGCCGATCCTGGAGCGGCGCAGGGTCTATGCGCAGGGCGCGGTGATGTTCTGCACGGCCAGCGCGCTGGCGATCTGCATCGTCATCGGCCTGCTGTTCGTCAGCGCCTTCATCGAGCCGCAGATCGGCACGCTGACCGCAGTCGCGTGGATCACCACCATGGGGCTGATGGTCGCCGGGTTGGTGCTGTTCCTGCTGGAAACGCGACTGGCGACAGGCAGCGCAAAAGATCGCCGCCGTCGCAGTCGCGAAATCATGCGCCGAAGGGCCGAGCGCGTGGCAGAGGACGATAACTCCGGCGCGTCGCTCTAGCAGGCGCCACCAGAGAACCTAGGGCGCGCCCGCGCCAGTCTCGCCCTCGCCCGCCGGGTGGCTTTGCAGCTGGACGTAGTTCTGCAGACCCATCCGCTCGATCATGTCGAACTGCGTTTCGAGGAAGTCGACATGCTCTTCCTCGCTCGCGAGGATGTTCTCGAACAGCTGTTCGGACGTGTAGTCCTTCACGCTCTTGGCATATTCTGCGGCATCGCGCAGCAGCGGGATCGCTTCCATCTCCAGCGCCAGATCGGCCTTGAGGATTTCCTCGACCGTCTCGCCCACCTTCAGCTTGTGGATCGCCTGGAAGTTCGGGAGCGCTTCGAGGAACAGGATCCGCTCCGCCAGCCAGTCGGCGTGCTTCATCTCGTCGATCGACTCATGCCGTTCGTATTCGGCAAGCTTGGTGACGCCCCAGTCGGCCAGCACGCGGTAGTGCAGCCAGTACTGGTTGATCGCGGTCAACTCGTTGGTGAGCGCCTTGTTGAGATATTCGATGACCTTGTCGTCGCCCTTCATGGCCGCATGCTCCTGTAAATGTGAATTGCCCCACGCTTAGGCGTCGGTCAGGCAACTCCGCAAGGGCGAAGGCGCAAAAAATCGCAGATTTCCGGGCTTTGAGAGCGCCTCGCAGTGGCAGGCGCGCTATTGCGAATGCGCCTAGGCCGCAGCCTTGCAGCACCCGAGTTCGCGTTCCTCGAACACGATCGCATCGGCATCGCACAGGCACGAGCCGCATTGCGGACGCTTGCCGAGCATCGCGTAGCACGCCTCTGCATCGCCCGAGCAGTGCACGGCGGCGCGGCGCAGATCCGTCTCGCGGATGGCATTGCAGATGCAAACGTACATTGGCGGAACAGTCTCCTGCAAACGACTCGCAAGGACATTGTTAATGCGACTTGTTCTCACAAACAAGAGCAAATCTGATCCGACACCCTAATGCTGCTTCACGAACACATGCTCCTTCCCCGCCTCATCGACGAAGGCGATCTCGACCGAGCCGGGGCGGCGCAGCCTCGCATCTGCCTCGTAATTCCTGCAATCGCCTCCGAACGGCGCACATAGCAGGCTGAAGCGGACGATGGAGGTCGAGCCGAGGCGCACCACCTGATAGGCTCCGCGATCTTCGGGCGGGGTGCAGTCTGCATCCTCCGCCCGGCAGAAGCGGTAGCGCATGTCCTCGCCCATCTCGAGGCGATAGGTCGCGCCCTCGCCCAGGGTGCCGGTATAGACGCCCGGGATATCGCGCGTCTCGATCGGCTCGGAACACCCGCCCAGCACGGCTGCAAGGCCAATCGCGAGTGCCGCTCTGATCACCCTGCCTCGCGCGTCCGCCGGATCGGGAACAGCTTGCCATAGGTCAGGCAGCGCCACAGCCATTCCAGCGGGCCGAAGCGATAGACAGACAGCCACGCCTTCGACCACGCCAGCATGATCGCCCACGCAGCCAGCATCACGATGTAGAGCTGCGGCCGCGTAAGCTCGCCATAGAGGCCGAGCGCGAAGCCGTGGAACACGAACAGCATCAGGATAGACGTGCCCAGATAGTTGGAGAACGCCATCCGCCCCGCCGCGCTGATCCGCGAACCCAGCCAGCCGGTCGCCTTGGGCCCCCACAGCGCGAGCAGCGCGGCGAGCCCGATCACGAAGGGCAGGCGGACGAAGGCGCTGGTGCCGACGAAGCTGAGGAAGGTCGAATGGAAGCTCAGCCCCCGCTCCAGCGTCCACAGCCCGATGGCAAGCGATCCGGCGAGGCCGACGGCTACGCCGATTGTGCCCCAGATCGCCTGCTTCTTCGCATTCAGACGCCCGTCGAACAGGCCAAGGCGATAAAGCGCCATGCCGATCAGGATCAGCGGGATGGTCTCCAGCCCGAAGAACAGGAAACCGGTCAGCGGTTCGGCCCAGTGTTCGGTCAGGTTGTAGTGGACCCAGCCGGAATAGTCGCCCGACTGGATCAGCGAGGTATCGACCTGAGCGATATCGAGGCCCTGCGTCTTCATCACCCCGAAGCTTTCGCGCACCTCTGCCGGAGTGGACGGGCCGCCGCTCTGCATACCGGCCTCTGCCATCACCTGCGCGCCGCCCAGTTCCATCACCCAGTAGAAGAAACCCGCCAGCGCGCTGTAGATCGCTGCACCGACCAGATAGAAAAATACGCCCACCCCCAGCTGGGTCCTTGGGCCCCACTTCACGAACAGCAGGCAGATGAACCCGCAGGTCGCGTACAGCGTCAGGATGTCGCCGCGCCAGATGAAGAAGAAATGGATCATGCCGAATGCCAGCAGCCAGAACAGCCGCCGCGCCTGAAGCCAGCGCCCCTGCTTGCGCGCCCACGCCTTCTCCAGGAAGAGATACATCCCCGCCCCGAACAGCAGGGTGAACAGCCCGCGCATCTTGCCGTCGATCAGCACGAACTGCGCGACCCACATCCAGTCCGACGTCGCATCATGCGGGGTCAGGAAGCCTTCAGGCCACATATAGGCGATCATCGGTTGGCCAAAGGCGACAATATTGGCCGCCAGAATGCCCATCACCGCTATCCCGCGGGTAAAATCGAGGCTTAGCAGACGCGAGGCGCCGGTGGCCGAAATCGGCGCTGCCTTTTCGGGAGCGGGTGTGCCCCGCGTATCCTGATCCGGCGTTGCCGCCGCTGTCGCTTCGGTCATTGAAAAGATTCCCCCTGTGGTCCGACACCTAACAGCGGGGTGGGCACAGGGGAATTGCCTTCGACGGGCGCGCGATCTCGCCCGATGAAAGACCTAGCGGGTGACGAGACAGTCCTGCCCGCTGCGCTTGAGCGCATTGCACGCGCTCTGCGCCGCATCGCGGCTGGCATAGCCGCCCGCGAGCAGCTTGGTCACGCGGCCCGCAGGTTCGAGCACGCGGGTCGCCCCGGCAAGCTCGCTGCGGCCCGAAAGGCGCGCCCATAGACGCTCCGCATTGCCATTGACGGCAAAGGCACCAAGCTGGATTTTCCAGGGCCCGCTGCCCGTAGCCGCCCGCACGGGCTGCGGTTCGGGGCGCGGTGAGACACGCGGCTCGGGTCGAGGTTGCGGGGCGGCGCGCGCGACGACCGACGTGGTCGGCTGCGGCTCGACCGCGCGCGGATCGGCTGCTGCGGGCGTGCTGCGACGCGCGAAGGTCGCACCCGCATCCGCCGGGCTTTCGGTTCCGGTCACGCGGCTCGCCTCGGCAATCGCGGACTGTGCGGCGGCCACGGAGGGCGCCACGCGGGTCTGAGTGATGGGGCGCGGGATACGGTCCGGGCGGCCCGGGGGCGGGACACCCGGCGCGCTGGTCGCGACAGGCGGGGCTGCGGCAGGAACCGGAGCCGAGCGCGAGGGTGCGGCATCGCTCGTACCAAGATCGGCGGCGGCAAAACGGCTCGCACGCTGCGCGTCGGCATTGCGCTTGAGCTGCGGCACCAGCGCCTGCGCCTGCTGGCGCTGATCGAGCGGGATATGCGTATCCATCTGCTGCATCGCGCTGGCAGCCTGCGGCAGGCCCGCCGCATTGGCGAGCGTGATCAGCGCGTAGGCGCGCACCCAGTCGCGCGCGACCAGGTCGCCGTTGAAATGCGCGATGCCCAGCAGATATTGCGCGCGCGGATCGCCGCGCTCGGCGGCATCGACGACGTAGGGCATCGCCTCTTCGCGGCGACCGTTCTGGAACAGCAGCAGGCCCAGATTGTCCGCCGCCTTCAGGTGACCCTGCGCCGCAGCCTTGGCGTAGTAGACTTCGGCCTGGCGAGTGTTCTGTTCGACCCCGCGACCGAGGCGATAGGCTTGCCCCAGGTTGAATTGTGCATCGGCGTCGCCCTGCCCGGCAGGTCCGCGCCATTCGGCCACAGCGGTCTCGTAATCCCCGCGCTCCCACGCGGCGACGCCATCGTTGACGTCCGCCAGCGCGAGCCCCGGCAGGGTCAGCAGTGCGCCTGCAAGGCACGCCCGGAGGCCGAATTTGCGACCGTTTCGCGTCGTCATGGTGTTCCCCGTCATTGCCGATCGCACGTGTTCACCCTCCGCGCTAGCGGGAGATGGTTAACCCGCCATTACCACCCTTGCGAACCACTCGCCACGCCGTAGCAACGCCCCGCCCCGTTGTGCGACGCTTTCGCAGCCCGACTTTACCGTCGGTGTGTCTCGATATGCGGAGCGATCGGCCTTCCCCGCCTTAACCCTAAATAAAGGACATCCTGCGAAGCCATACGCGTGCATCGAACCCGTTTGCGGGTGAACGATGCGGGACGTGCAACAATTGGGGGAACAGTCCCGGTGCGGGTATTGGCATTGGCTTCACAGAAGGGCGGATCTGGCAAGACCACCTTGTCCGGCCATCTTTCGGTCCAGGCCCAGCGTGCAGGCGCGGGGCCGGTGGTGCTGATCGATATCGATCCGCAGGGCTCACTCGCGGACTGGTGGAACGAGCGCGAGGCGGATTATCCGGCCTTCGCGCAGACCACGGTCGCCCGGCTCGCGCACGACCTTCACACCTTGCGCGAACAGGGCTTCAAGCTTGCCGTCATCGACACCCCGCCCGCCATCACGATGGCGATCCAGTCGGTCATTTCGGTTGCAGAACTGATCGTCGTGCCGACCCGTCCCAGCCCGCACGACCTGCGGGCGGTCGGCGCGACGGTCGACCTGTGCGAACGCGCGGGCAAGCCGCTGGTCTTCGTGGTCAACGGCGCGACACCCAAGGCGCGGATCACTTCGGAAGCGGCGGTCGCGCTGAGCCAGCACGGCACCGTCGCTCCGGTGACCGTCCATCACCGGACCGATTTCGCCGCGTCGATGATCGACGGCCGCACGGTCATGGAGATCGATCCCGATTGCCGCAGCGCGACCGAAATCGCCGCGCTGTGGAACTACGTGTCCGACCGGCTGGAGAAGAACTTCCGCAGGACGGTCTTTGCCGCACCCGGCGCGGCGGTCCATCTGCCGCAGGCCCCGCGTCAGGGCGTGTTCGGCCGCCGGGTCGCGCAGTAGGTGCACCGGGCATGACCGACATGAGCTTTGCCTCTCTTTCCCCCGGCCTGCTTGCCCGCAAGGGCGGCGCGAAACCGGCCATGCGCCGTCAGTCGCCGATGGTCGATGGCGCGGTCGCGGGGGCACACCTGCACCACCCGCAACCGGTGGAGAATGCGCTGGAGGATCTGGGCTGGAACGATCTGGGCGAACCCGACGATACGCAGCCGGTCGCGCGAGAGACCGCTCAGCCAGCCGACTATCACGATGCCGCCGAGGACGCGCCGGATAGCGCGTTCGCCCCGCTTGGCAAGCACGCGCGCAGCACCGCTGCGCCCATGTACGAGACCGCATCCGAGCAGGATCGCGCGGATGAAGCCGCCAGCGAGCCGGACGTAGCCCAACCGGTCGCGGCCATTCGCACCAAGGCCCCGCGCCTCCCGCGTCCCAGTCTCGCGGTCGCCAGCGCGCCTAAAGTCACAGGCGAAGCAAAGGCAGCAACGAAGGGCAAGCGCACCGCCTTCACGCTGCGCCTGGATCACGAGCGTCATCTCAAGCTGCGGCTGGCCTGCACGCTCGCCAACCGGAGCGCGCAAGCGCTCGTCACAGAAGCGGTGGACGCCATGTTCGCCGCCACACCCGAACTCGAACAGCTTGTCGCCCGCGTCCAATCGCGCCCCCATAAGGAGGGATGAACCGATGATCCGCCAGAACTTTTCCAAAACCCTGATGCTCGCCACCGCGCTGGCCACGCTCGGCCTGACCGGCTGCGCAGGCGGCCTCGGCGGTTCGAAAACCGCATCGGCCAGCGACGCCGCCACGGCCCGCGCCGACGGCAATACCGACAGGGCGATCACCCTGGCCGAACAAGCCGTGCTCGCCGCGCCGAATGATCCGGCGGCAAAGGCAGATCTCGGCTCGTCCTACCTCGCGGCGGGCCGTTTCGCGTCCGCGCAGCAGGCGCTCGAAGAGGCGCTGGTGCTCGGCGATGTGAGCCCGCGCACTGCGCTGCGCTATGCACTCGCCTCGATCGCACTGGGCGACAACCGCGCCGCGATCGAGACGCTGGGCGAATGGCGCGATGCGATCGCTCCGGCGGATCTGGGCCTCGCCTATGCGCTGGCGGGCAATCCCGAACTGGGCGCACAGATCATGCAGAATGCGCTGCGTGGCGGGGAGAATACTCCGACGATGCGCCAGAACCTCGCCTATGCCTACGCGCTGGGCGGCAACTGGGCCGCCGCGCGGATCATCGCCGCAGAAGACGTTGCCCCGGGTGAGCTGGATGCGCGCATTTCCGAATGGGCGCGCGTCGCCCGGCCGGAAGACTACACTGCCCGGATCGCCAACCTGCTCGGCGTGCAGCCGCAGGCCGATTCCGGCATGCCCGCGCGACTGGCGCTGGGCGGTGCCCCGAATGCGGATCAGATGCTCGCACAGGCTGCCGCAGCAACCGCTGCCGCCGGCCCTGTCACGGGCGAGCTTCCGCCGGTCGACCTGCTCGCCTCCAGCGGAGCGGCTCGCTCGCTCGCCCCGCTCGACGCTGCGGTTGGCGCACGCGATACGGTCTCGACCGAATTCGATAGCACCTTCGCCAAGGCGGATGCGAAGGCCTCCGCCACGCCGAAGCCCGCGCCCAAACCTGCGCCCGCCGCAAGTTTCGCCAGCGCGCCGGTGGTCCAGCCGATCCCTGCGCGAGCCGCGCCTGCGCCCGCGCCGGTTGCGGCAGCCAAGCCCGCCCAGGCCTCGGCCTCCGCAGCGCGCGAAGACCTCGCAGGCGGCACGCACTTGGTGCAGCTGGGCAGCTATGCCAGCGAAGCGGATGCCAAGCGTGGCTGGGCGATCTTCGTCAAGCGCCACCCGCAGGTCGCAAGCCGTGAGCAGGTGATCACCCGCGCCAAGGTCAACGGGCGGATCTATTACCGCCTGTCGGCCGGCAATCTTGCCGCATCGAGCGCGCAGTCGCTGTGCCGCACGGTCAAGGCCGCAGGACACGGTTGCATCGCTTGGGAACAGAGCAGGCCGCTGCCCGGCACGCTCGACGCGGGCCGCCGGGTCGCGACCCGTTAAGCGGTTCTCTGGTTGAACGGGCGCGTCGGTCGACTGACTAGTCGACCCTGACGCCGCCCTTCCACAGGCCCAGCACTCGGCCCTGCATCGGCTGACCGTCGAACGGCGTGTTGTCGGCAGTCGCGGCCATCTTGCGCCGGTCCACGACCCACGGCTTCTCCGGGTCGACCAGCGCGATGTCGCCTTCGTGGCCCTCGCGCAGCAGGCCCGCATCGACGCCAAGCAGCCGCGCGGGCGCACCCGCCAGCAGATCGAACGCTCGCGGCAGGTCGATCACCCCGTCGCGCACCAGCGTGAGCGTGGTCGACAGCAGCGTTTCCGCCCCTGCCATCCCGGGCTCCGCGTCGGCAAAGGGCAGCCGCTTGTCCTCCGGCCCGCGCGGATCGTGCCCGCTGGAAATCACATCGATCGTTCCATCCGCAATCGCGGCGATCACCGCGTGCCGGTCTTCCTCGCTACGCAAGGGCGGCGAGAGCCTGCCGAAGGTGCGGAAGTCCCCGATCGCTAGGTCGGACAGCATGAAATGCGCCGGTGTGACGCCCGCCGTGACCGCAACGCCGCGCGCCTTGGCGCTGCGCACCAGATCGAGCGCGGCGGCGGTCGTGACCTGCCGGAAATGAATGCGCGCACCCGCCATTTCGGCCAGCGCGATGTCTCGGGCGACCGCCAGTGCTTCGGCCTGCGGCGGCGCGCTCGGCAGGCCCAGTCGGGTCGCCATTTCGCCCGCGCTCGCCACGGCATCGACCGCCAGCCCGCCGTCCTCGGCATGCGCGACCACGACCATGTCGAGCATCGCGGCATAGCTCAGCACGCGCAGCATCACGCCGCTATCGGCGATCCAGCGCCTGCCGGTGGCGATCCCGCGAGCGCCCGCCTCGCGCATCAGCGCGACCTCGCCCAGTTCCTCCCCGGCCAGCCCGCGCGTCGCGGCGGCCAGCGGGTGGACCCAGAAGTCGGGCTTGCCGCTCTTGGCGATGTAGTTGACCCGGCTCGGCAGATCGAGCGGCGGCGACTGGTCGGGCATAAGCGCGGCGCGGCTGATCCCGCCGAAATGGAACGCGGGCTTGTCGATCGCGAACACGCCAAGGTCGACGAGGCCCGGCACGACCAGCTTGCCTTTCGCGTCGACAACCTCGTCGTCGGGCTGCGCATCGCCCGGCCCGACAGAGGCGATCATGCCCTCGGCGATCCGCAGGGTGCCGTCGACGACCCCCTCGGGTGTGATCAGCTTGCCATTCACGATGGCGATGGGGCGCGTCTGCTTCATTTCCACTGCCCCTGACCCAGCGGACGTTCCCATCCGGGAACCCCTCGCGCGCGGCGGGTCAGGACGTCGAGGCAGGCCATCCGCACCGCCACGCCCATCTCCACCTGCCGGGTGATGATCGACCGGTCGAGCATGTCGGCCACGTCGCTGTCGATTTCCACCCCGCGATTCATCGGGCCGGGATGCATCACCAGCGCATCGGGTGCTGCGCGGCGCAGGCGCTCCTGCGTCAATCCGTAAAGGTGGTGGTATTCGCGGGTCGAGGGGATGAACTGCCCGCTCATCCGCTCCGCCTGAAGACGCAGCATCATCACGACATCCGCCCCTTCCAGCGCGGCATCGAAATCGACGAAGGGCTTCGCGCCCATCATCTCGATCCCCGCCGGCATCAGCGCGGGCGGCGCACACACGCGCACGCTTGCGCCGAGTGCCTGCAGGCACAGGATGTTGGACCGCGCCACGCGGCTATGCGCGATGTCGCCGCAGATCGTCACCACGAGCCCGGTAAAGTCGTCCGCACCCTCGCCCCGCTCGTCCAGCGCATGGCGCAGCGCCAGCGCATCGAGCAGCGCCTGCGTGGGATGTTCGTGGCTGCCGTCGCCGGCGTTCAATACGGGGCAATCGACCTTGCCATCGATCAGATCGACTGCGCCGCTCGACGCGTGCCGGATGACGATCGCGTCGGCGCGCATCGCGTTGAGCGTGATCGCCGTGTCGAGCAGCGTCTCGCCCTTCTTCACGCTCGACTGCGCGGCATGCATGTTGACCACATCCGCACCCAATCGCTTGCCCGCAATCTCGAAGCTGAGCAGCGTGCGCGTGCTGTTTTCGAAGAAGGCGTTGATGATCGTCATCCCGGCCAGCAGGTCACAATGCTTGTCCGGCTGGCGGTTGAACTCGACCCACTGCTCCGCCTCGGCGAGCAGATAGAGGATCTCGTGCCGCTCCAGCTGCGCGATGCCAGTCAGGCTGGGATGCGGGAATGCTTGTCCGCCCGCGGGGAAGCGGTCGGAATTCGGGGGGGAACCTGCGGATGCCATTAAAGCAATGCCACTAGTCGAGGCATGTATGTCGCTCAAGCACATTCGGCTGGAGGTTCGTGTTAACGCCCCTTAGGTATGGGAAGCTAAAAGCTACGGGGCTCTCGATACCATGGAATTTGCGAAGAACGTCTGGAAACTGCTGGTTGGGATCAAGGACGGCCTCTCGCTGCTGTTCCTCCTGCTGTTCTTCGCGCTGCTGTTCGCAATCCTGACCGCGCGGCCCAACCCGGCCAGCGTCAAGGATGGTGCCCTGCTGGTCGACCTCGATGGCTACATCGTCGAGGAGAAGGCCCCGATCGACCCGTTCTCCGTCCTCCTGTCCGGCGAAGCCCCGACCGGAGAGCACGACGTGCAGGATCTGGTCCACGCGCTGGACACCGCTGCGGAAGATGACCGGGTCAAAGCGGTCGTGCTCGACATGCGCACGTTCCTCGGCGCGGGCGCGGTGCACCTGCGCGAAGTCGGCGCTGCGCTGGACCGGGTGCGCGCGGCGGACAAGCCCGTGCTCGCCTATGGCATGGCCTATTCGGACGACGGCCTGCGCCTTGCCGCGCATGCCAGCGAAGTCTGGCTCGATCCGCTCGGCGGCGCGATGATCGCCGGGCCGGGCGGCAAGCGCCTGTATTACGGCGACCTGCTCGACAAGCTCGGCGTCAATGCGCGCGTGTTCAAAGTCGGCACCTACAAGTCGGCGGTGGAACCCTATCTGGGCAATTCCATGTCCGAACCGGCGCGCGAAAACGCACGCGAGCTGTACGGCGAACTGTGGAGCGAATGGCAGGCGAGCGTGAAGAAGGCCCGCCCCAAGATCGACATCGAACGTGTCGCGCAGACCCCAGCCGAATGGGTCGCATCGGCCAATGGCGATATCGCCAAGGCAGCCGTGGCCGCAGGCATGGTCGACAAGCTTGGCAGCTGGACCGCCTTCGGCGAGCGCGTTGCGGAAATCGCGGGCAAGGACAAGGGCGACAGCAAGCCCGGCTCCTTCGCCCATACCGACCTTGCCACCTGGCTGGCGGACAATCCGTTCGACGATAGCGGCGATGCCATCGGCGTCGTCACCATCGCGGGCGAGATCGTCGATGGCGATGCCGGCCCCGGCACCGCGGGCGGCGACCGGATCGCCGACCTGCTCGACGATGCGCTCAACGACAATCTGAAGGGTCTGGTCGTGCGGGTCGATTCGCCGGGCGGCTCCGTGCTCGCCTCCGAAGCGATCCGCGAGGCGATCCTGCGGCACAAGGCCCAGGGCATCCCCGTCGCGGTCAGCATGGCCAATGTCGCGGCCAGCGGCGGCTACTGGGTTTCGACCCCCGCCGACCGCATCTTTGCCGAACCCGAGACGATCACCGGCTCGATCGGCATCTTCGCGGTCCTCCCCACCTTCGAGAAGCTGGCCAGCAAGGTCGGTGTGAGCGCGGATGGTGTCAGCACCACGCCGCTGTCCGGCCAGCCCGATTTCGTCGGCGGCTTCAATCCGGAGACCGAGCAGATCCTGCAGGCCTCGATCGAGAATGGCTACGACCGCTTCCTCGGTATCGTCGCAAAGTCGCGCGGCAAGACGCCCGCGCAGATCGATGCGATCGGCCAGGGCCGCGTCTGGGACGGTGGCACCGCCCGCCAGAACGGGCTGGTCGACCAGTTCGGCGATCTCGACGATGCGCTGGCATGGGTCGCAGGCAAGGCCGGGCTGGAAGACGACGCCTATCACGCGCGCTTCCTCGGCAGCGAATCCAGCGAATACCAGACGCTGCTGCGTCAGCTGGTCGGCGGCGGCGATGCCAAGGCACGCGGCGGCGACCTGTTCGCGATGACCGCCCAGCGCGAGGCACAGACCCCGTCACGGATCGCGCAGGATCTGCAAAAAATCATCGAAACGCCCGGAATGCGCGCCTATTGCCTCGCCTGTCCGGAGCCTTCGGGCGCGGTCCGCAACCGGCCGAACGCACGCAATGGCGATTGGCTGAACGTGCTTGTCCGTCTTTTCGGCGATTAAAGCGCTTGCGCTGAAGCGAGAGGATTGGCAAATGCGCCCCTCGGCATGGCCCCGAGGGGCCGTCCGGGCGCGTAGCTCAGTGGTAGAGCACACCCTTCACACGGGTGGGGTCGCAAGTTCAATCCTTGCCGCGCCCACCATCTTTTCGACGATTTACGCAGACCGCGAAGCTGGTCCGTGAAAAGGCGGGCAGGCATCTCCGGCCAAGCCCTGACGACTTTCTGCGTTTTTGACGAACCCGCTCAGCTTTCCGCCCTTTCCCAAAGCGCGATGGCGCCGTCATAGACTGCGCCAGTCGGTAGTTTGAGCGGTCTCTCCTCGTTCTCTGGCCCGGACTCAGCAACCAATTGGCCGACGCTCCGATACGAACTAGCAGCGCTCGGGAAAGGCCTTGGTTTGCGCCTCTACTCGACGCGGACCTTGCACCACGCCCGGATTCGAACCGCTCGATTCAGAGCTTCTTCCGAGCCGAACATTTGCGTCTCCCCTGCCCCACCGATAGTCCAGTCGTCGTCCGGATTTATGGCGAGCGATCGATGAACGTTCCTAGCGCGTCGGGTGGCAAGGGCATCGTTGATCTCTTCTCCCCCAACTATGCTGGAGTAACCGATCACGCTTGCGCGCCATAACTCGCACCGCTCCCGCATGGCGGCCACCTCACCGCGCACCCTTTCGATCTGATCCGGGTTCACCCGGTCTGACCCTCGATCGAACATTATTCGCCATTCGCCTCCAAGAAGGGAGCCCGTATCGATAACGGACATCCCGTTCGACGGCGGTCGCGGATTTGTCAGAAGACCTTCGATGGTTGCCTGTCTCTGCTCGACCGTGCGCTGCTGGGCGGCCACCTTGCGCAAGGATTCGACTTCGCCCGCCCGGATTCGCTCATTCCGACCCACCGACTCATTCGATCGGTAGGCGGCGATCAGGCCGCTGATCTTTTCGTCTATCGACACGACTTAGGCATCGAAACTGTTCGCGGCCACATCCACCATTGCGAGGAATGCGTTATCGAACTCTTCTTGAGATGCTTCGAATATCGCCCACTCGCGACACACCTTGACGGTGTTCAGAAGGGACAGAAGGTACTGATCTTTCGCCGACGAGTTCTTGAATTCCGCGCTGCGTAGCTGGAAGCCGAAACCGGCTCCCCGTCCGCCAACCGAGAAATCCTGCGAACTGGCGATCGTCTCCTCCAGACGATCGCACTCCGTTAGGCGAAGCTTCCCTTCCTCCTGCTGGAGCTCTGGCAGAGCGGCCAATTTGGTCTCGTACAGCGAGGGCGTATCGCAAGCCGCGCAAGACAGGCAGGCGGCAATGAGCGTGAAGAGCCGATACATTCTCGTCCTCCAACTGACAGATTGAGCGAGTCTGCGAAATTCGGTCGGGCCGCTACTCCCTGCCGCCGACATTGGAAATGTCGATATCTAGCGCAGGCTGCGTCTGCGTTGATTGCTGCGTTGATTGCGCTGCCAGAACGGCAGCATCCGCCGCTGCCTTCTGCACGCAGACCACCTGGTCGCGCGATACGCGCTGTTCGCGTCGTCCGGACGCGCGGCTCAACTGATCGCTCATGTGGCTTGTTATCGCTCGCCACATATAAAGCTGTCCGGTCCGCTCGCTTCTTCCGAGATACTGCACGAGCGCTCCCCGAACGCCTTGGAGGGAAACGAGCAGTTCCGGCTCTACCGCCCTCACGGACGCTCTTAGCATGCCCGCGCAGGCATCGATCCCGACAATGTTGGGAATGTCGACCGACGCGACGAGTTCGGTCAACACCACAGTATCGAAGTTATACTCGGGCAGCGCCGCGCTCACCTCGCTCGAGTTGAACGCCGCGCCTCTCTCCGCCGCCAAGATTTCGCTTCTGACGCGCTGTCGTTCGCTACGGTTCTCGATCTGCCAGACATTGGGATCGAACCAGTCCTGGATGAGGAATTCCAGCTCGATTCGCTTGTCCTCGAGATTCTGCAGTTTTACCGGATCGGCCGCCCATTCATCCCTCAAGTGGCAGAAGTAGCTGTCGATCGTGTCCAGATAGGGTCTCAGTGCCTAACGCAGCACACCATCCGGCGCGCCAATCGCCGCGTGGAACGATATGAAGGACGTTGCCAGCGCAGCCTCGCTGTCAATAAGCGACTGGCGGCTCGCGATCAGCTGGCGCTGGGCATCGAGCACGTCGAACAGGGTCGCAAGCCCTTCGCGGTAAAGCGCGTCCGACTGTTCCAGCGCGGCTTCGCTCTGCTCGATCGCCTCGCGCAGGGCGTCGATCCGCTGGCCGTTGGCGTCTAGGGCGACGAGCGCGTTCTCGACCTCGCCGAGCGCTTCGAGGAAGGTCAGGCGGTATTCGCCGAAGCGCGCGTCGGCCTCGGCCCGCGCCGCATCCACCTCGGCGCGCCTGCGGCCTCCGTCGAACAGCGGCAGATCGAGCGCGGCGCCGATGCTGGCGATGAATTCGTCGAGGATGCCGCCAATACTGCCGTCGCCCAGTGTCACGCTGGCTGGAATGGTCAGCGAGGGGCGCAGGTCCGCCTGCTCCGCCCCGACGATTGCCGAGGCGCGCAGCAGCGCTGCCTCGGCGGCGAGCACGTCGGCCCGCCGACGGAGCAGGTCCGCAGGCGTGCCCGCAGGCGGCCCGCCGGCATAATCGGGGATCGTCTGTTCGCCCGGGGCAGGCGGCGGGGTGAACAGCCCGGGTGACTGCCCCAGCAGGATCGCCAGACGGTTGGCGGCGCCCGCGCGGGCGATCTCGATCAGGCCGCGCCGCGCGCGCGTCTGCGCGAGGTCGGCTGCCGCGCGGCGCACATCGAGATTGGCGGCCAGCCCCGCCTCGAACCGCAGGGTCACAATCCTGAGCGTGCGTTCCTGCAACTCGGTCGATTGCGCCAGCAGCTCCAGCTGCGCGCCGGTGCGACGATATTCGATATATTGCGCGGCGATCGCAGCGGCGACCAGCCTGCGCTGATCGGCGAGGATATACTCCGCCTGCGCATAGTCGGCGGCGGCGGCGCGGATCTGCGCCGAGAGACGCCCCGAAATATCCGGATCGAACGTGCCCAGCAGGCCGATGCTTGCGGAATCGCTGTCCGAGGTGCCGATGCCGATCGCCGCATCCGCTGCGCCGTCGAGGCGCGGCAAGCGATCCGCACGCTCCGCCTGCAGCAGCGCATCCGCCGCGCGCAGCCGGTCGCGCGCGATCGCGATGTCGAGATTGGCGGCGAGGCCCTGCTCGACCAGATCGTCGAGCACAGAATCCCCGAACCCCTGCCACCAGGTCTCCGCCACCCCGCTGGGCGGGAGATCGCCCGCATAGGCCTGCGGCGCGATGACCGGACGATCGACCGGATAGGGATCGAGCGAGGCGCAGGCCGACAGCGCCGTGGTCGCCGACAGGAGGGCGAGACTGCGGATCATGCGGGCGCCACCGTCATGTCCTCGTCCAGAGAGTCGATCTCCTCGCGCAGCTTGGCGAGGTCGACGCTGCGCGGCTGCCCGAAACGGGCGATGGCGAGATAGAGCACCGGGGTCAGGAAAAGCGTGAAGACGCTGGCAATGCCGAGCCCGCCGAAGATCACCCAGCCGATCGACTGGCGTGCCTCGGCCCCTGCTCCGCTGGCAAGGATCAGGGGGAGTGCGCCGATTACCGTCGAGATCAGCGTCATGGTGATCGGACGCAGGCGGATCGCGGCCGCCTCCTCCACCGCTTCGCGCACGCCGCGGCCCTGATGGCGCAGCTGGTCGGCGAACTCGACGATCAGCACCCCGTTCTTGGCCATAAGACCGATCAGCATCACCAGCCCGATCTGCGAATAGATGTTGAGCGATACGCCCGACAGGAACAGCGCGAACACAGCTGCAGCCAGCGCGAAGGGCACGGTGAGCAGCACCACCAGCGCGCTCGTGAGGCTTTCGAACTGCGCGACCAGCACCAGGAACACGATGGCAAGGGCAAAGCCATAGGTTAGCGCCAGCGCGTTGGAGCTTTCCTCAAGGCTTTCCGCATCGCCCTGCAGCAGCATGTCGACATCCTCGGCCACTGTCTCCTCGGCCAGTCGCTCGATCTCGTCGACCGCGTCGCGCAGCGGCGTGCCCGCCGCGATGTCGGCATCGACCTCGATCGCACGGCGCTGTTCGGTCCGGTCGAGTTCGGCGGCAATCCCCTCTTCGACGATCGTGGTAAGCGCCGAAAGCGGCACCAGAGTATTGCCGCCCGCCGCACCGCCCGATCCGCGGACATAGAGATTGCGCAGGTCGTTGGGGTTGGTCACGCTGACCGCCTGCGCGGTAAGGAAGATCGGCACCGCCTGATCGCCTACGTTGAGATCGACCAGTTCTTCACCGCCCACCATCGCCCGCAACGTCTGCGAAAGATCGTCGAGATCGACGCCGAGGTCCGACGCGCGCTGACGGTCGATCAGGACGGACAGCTGCGGCTGGGTCGGCTGGTAGGAAATTTCCGCGTTCGAGAGGATGTCCGACTGCGTGTCGATCGCGGTCGCCAGCGCATCCGCACTTGCGTAAATCCGGTCGTACTCCGCGCCGGTCAGCGCAACCTCCAGCCCTTCGCCCCCGCCGCCGAAGCTGAGCGTACCTCGGCCGCGGGCGCTGGTGCGCGATCCGGGGATCTCCGCCAGCGGGCCATTCAATTCTTCCACGATCTCGGTCTGGCTGCGATCCCGCTCGCCCCAATCGGCCAGCTGCGCGGTCACGCGTACCCGGTTGGGATCGTAGCGGCCGACAATGGAAAAGGTGCTCTCGATCTCGCCACTGTCGAGATAGGGCTGGAGCACCTGTTCGATCTCGTCCAGCTCGCGGTCCATAAAGGCGAGGCCGACGCCGTCGGGGCCGGTCGCGTCGACCGTGACGACCCCGCGATCCTCGTCCGGCACCAGTTCGTTATCGAGCTGGGTGTAGAGGAACCCCGCGAGCCCCGCGATCAGCACCGAGCCGATGATCGTCGCACGCGGCGCGTCAAGCGCGCACTTCAACAGGCGGTCATAGCGCCCGGTGACGGCGGTGCCGAAGCGCGACAGGCGGCTCTTGCTCGCTTCATCGCCGTCCGCTTCATCACTGGTCAGATCGAACTTCGCGGCGAGCGCGGGCACCAGCGACAGCGCGACGAAGCTGGACAGGATCACCGCAACTGCCAGCACGAAGCCGAATTCACGGAACAGCCGCCCGGTCTCCGACGGCAGAAAGCTGATCGGCACGAAGACCGAGACGAGCACGGCGGTGGTCGCAACGACGGCAAAGAACACCTGCCGCGTACCGACGACCGCCGCCGCGCGCCTGCCCAGTCCCTTGTTCTGCAACCGCTGGCAGTTCTCCAGCACCACGATCGCGTCGTCGACGATCAGCCCCGTTGCCAGCACCAGTGCCAGCAGGGTCAGCAGGTTGATCGAGAAGCCCATCAGCCAGATGCCCGCGATCACGCCGACCAGCGCGACGGGAATGGTGGTGCTGGGGACCATCGTGGGCCGCCACGCGCGGAAGAAGATCAGCATGGTCGCAACCACCACGAGGATCGTAAAGCCGAGCGTGATCAGCACCTCGCGCACCGAGATGCGGATGAACTCGGCATCGTCGGATACGATCTGGACCTCAACGTCGTCGAACCGCCGGTTGACCCGTTCCACCGCCTGCCGGATCGAGTCCGAAATCTCGATCGTGTTGGAACTGGCCTGTCGCACCACGCCCAGCCCGATGATCGGCCGCCCGTCGAGGCGCACGAAGTTGCTGGCATTGGCGGGTGCCAAGTCCGCTTGCGCGACATCACCCACCCGCACGTTGCCGCTGACGATCACATTCTCGATCCGCTCCGGCTCGGTCGCGCTCGCATCGGCGCGCACGACGAGGCTCTGCGCGTCGGAGCGGAACGAGCCGACCGGCACATCGAACGGGGCATTCTCCAACGCATCGGCGACATCTGTCAGCGTCAGGCCGAAGCGGTTGAGGCGCAGCGGATCGACCGCGACGCGCATCTGCCGTTCGCGCGCGCCGAACGGATCGATGCTGGCTACGCCCTCCGCAGTCAGAAGTTCGGGAATGATGTCGTTGTCGACCAGCCGGGTCAGCTCCGCCTGGTCGTAGGCATCGCTCAGAACGGCGAGCGTCATGATCGGCTGCGCGTCCTGATCGGCCTTCACCACCGTTACCTGCTCGACCCGCTCGGGCAGGTCGCGCTGCGTCCGGCTGACCGCCTCGCGCACGTCGGTTGCCGCGGTGTCGAGGTCGACGCCGGGGTTGAACTCGACCCGGATGCGCGAATTGTTCTCCTCGCTCGACGAGCTGATCTGGCGCACGCCCGAAACGCGCGCGACCGCATCTTCGAGGATACTGGTGACCTCCGCATCCATCGTTTCCGGCGCGGCACCGGGCAGGCTGGCGGTGACCGAGACGATCGGCCGGTCGACATTGGGCAGCTCGCGAACCTCCACGCCGATCAGCGCGGCGATCCCCGCGATCACGATCAGCAGGTTGAGCACGCCGATCAGCAGCGGTCGCTTGACCGCCAGCATGGGCAGATCGAAGCTAGTCGCCATCGCCGCCGCGTACCGGGCGCTGCTCGACGCGGACATCCTGTTCGGTCTGGCGCGCCTGGCGGACGAGGCGAATGTCCTGCCCGTCGCGGACCTTCTGCACGCCTTCCACGATCACCCGGTCGTTGCGGGTAATCTGCCCGTCGACGAACACCCGGCCATCACGGCGCGAGGTGATGGTGACGGGCACGCGCACCGCCTTGCCATCACGAACGAGGAACAGGTGCGATCCCTCCCCGCCCCAGACGATCGCCTCTTCGGGCACGGCGGCGCGCATCGTGCCGCGCTGGGTGAACTGGACGCGGAAGCTCATGCCGGGGCGCAGCCTGTCATCGCGGTTGGGGATGGCGGTGCGCACGATGAAATCGCGGCTGTCCTGCGAAACGCGGTTGTCGGTCGCGACCACCTCTGCCTCGATTGTGCGTCCGGGTTCGGAGAATGGCGTCACCTCCACCGTGTCGCCTGGGCTCAGCTTCGCGAAGACCTCCTCTGGCGCGGAAAAATCGACATAGAGCGTGCCGCGCTGATCGATCTGCGTGATCGGCGTAGAGTCGTTGACGCGGTCACCCGCATCGACGTCGGTCAGCCCAACATGGCCGGAGAACGGCGCGCGCACCGTGCGGTCGGCCAGCGCCGTCTGTGCCTGCCGCAATTGCACCCGCGCGGCGGCAAGCGCGGTCTCACCCGCTTCGATCTGGCTCTCGGAAATCGCCCCTGTATCCTCGATCCGGCGATAGCGGCCCAGCAGCTGGCTCGCCTCGCGCACCGAGACCTGCGCCGCTTCGACATCCAGCCGTTCCGCCCGGTCGTCCAGCTGCAGCAGCGGCGTGCCTTGCCGCACGTAGTCGCCGGCGCTGAACAGCACGCGGGTGACGCGGCCTGCGGTCTCAGGAAAAAGCTCGGCAGAAGTTGCCGCGCGGGCCGTGCCGATGGCTTCCACCTGCGACATCTCGGGAACAAAGCGCACCTCCTGCGCAACGACCGGCACTTCCTCGGCCGTTCGCTCGTCCTCCGCACCGGCGCAGGCAGCGAGCAGCAGGCCGATGCTGACGAGCACGAATATTCTGAGATCAAGCCGGGGCATCGCCTTCCTGTCTATGGGAGTAGGTGTGTCGGCGAAAGGCTTTTCGGGTTCGCTGCCCTGCTTCCAACGCCGGACACGGCACAGGGTGCGAAAGAGCCGATTCGAAACGGCTCGAATTGAACGTGGTTCTTTGCGCCCGGTTGGTAAGCACGTTCCGGCGCCCTTGCCGCGCTGCCCGCAAGCTTGCAGATGTGGCGGGTCGCGATCGCTCGCGAAGATCGATCGGCTCCTTTTCGCACGGGTCTGAAACCGTCACGAACCGGTCACACGATGACGGCACGGCTGCGCGGCAAAGAGGTCGATCCAGCCATGCGCAAGGTCAATATCCTGCTGACCGGGGAACTGCCCGGCCCCAGCCCGCAGAGCGCGGCGGGGGAGATGTTCGATTTCCAGAAGATCGGCCCCGGCGGCCCGTCCGCGCTGGTCGACGGGCCGACCTGGATATTTGTCGACTGGATCATGCCCGAAATCTCCGGGCTGGAAATGGTCCGCCGCCTGCGCGCCGACGATCGGCTGGCCGATGCCCACATCACCATCGTGCTGGAGCAGGACGACGACGAGGATCGCCGTCGCGCGATCAAGGCGGGTGCGGATGATTACGTGGTCGGCCCGCTCGATCGCAACGGCGTGCTCGACCGCATCCTGACGCTTCAGTCGCAGCATGGAATCCAGCGCTCGCCGCCGCGCAAGCGGGTCGGCCTGCTCGAAGTCGTTCCCGCCGCGCAGCAGGCGCGGTGGGATGGCACGCCGCTGAAGCTGAGCCCGAACGAGTTCCGCCTGCTGCGCTTCCTCGTCGAACATCGCGACGAGGTACTCTCGCGCCAACGGATCATCGAAGGGCTCGGCAAGCTGGAGCCGCCGATCGACGAACGCACGGTCGATGTGTGGATCGGGCGGCTGCGGCGGGCATTCCGGGCAGCGGATGGGCCAGAGGCGATCCGCACGGTGCGCAAGCAGGGCTACGCCTTCGATCTGGAAGGCTGAGGCCGGATCGTCGCAGGGCCGCCCGCTTTCACTCCAGCACTTGAAAAGAAAAGGCCCGCGGGATCACCGCGGGCCTTTCCAGTCCTGATGCGTGGGGGAGGCGCGTCAGAACTCGGCGGACAGCGACAGCGCGAAGCTCTGGCCGACCTCATAGCTGTTCACATCGACCCGGCCGCTGTCATTGGCGACGTATTCGTAATTGTCCGTCCCCGTGAGGTTGCGGGCCTCGAACTTCAGTTCCAGCGGCACGCCGCCCAGCTCGACGCCCTGCCGGATCACGAGGTCGAGCCTGGCGCCCGGCTTCTCGATCACGTCGGGCAGGCCGCCCGCGTTCTGGCCGAGACGGCTGGTCACGCGCTCGCTGGCGTAGGAGAACAGCAGCGTCACCTGGCTCAGCCGGTCGATATCCTCGAACCCGACCTGGATATTGGCAAGGTGATCGGACTGGCCTGTCAGCGGATCGCCATCGCGGAACAGCGAGGTCGCATCGCGCGGGCTCGCCCCTACACCGGTGATGAAGATGAAGGTCTGGTCGCCCGGTTGCACCTGGATCTGCGACTGGGTGTAGGTGTAGTTCGCGATCAGCAGCGCGCGCTTGCTCTCGAAGAAGCCACCCAGATCGTAGAGGTCGTAGTTCCACACCAGCTCGGCCTCGGCCCCGTAGAGCTCTGCCTTGGGAGCGTTGGCGAAACTGGTCGACTGCGAGTTGTCGGTGAACTGTGAGAACGCCTCGATCGGGTTGTCGATCGACTTGTAGAAGCCCGCCAGCGAGACGCGGCTGCCCTGCCCGAAATAGTATTCGCCGCGCACTTCGGCGTTGAACAGCGTGCTGTCCTGCAAGGCCGGGTTACCCACGAAGGAGCGCAGGCTTTCCGGATCGGTATATTCCTGCAGCAGCAGTTCGCGGAACTGGGGACGGGCGATCGTTTTCGATGCGCTCGCACGCAGCTGCAGCCCGTTGTCGAACTGGTAGGTGATCGTGGCCGAAGGCAGCCAGTAGCCGTTCTCGATCGCGGTCACCGCGCCCAGATTGGGCTGGTTGGTGAAGACCTGCGCCGGGGCGACGGTCTGCTTGCCGTCTTCGTAGCGCACGCCCGCATCGATGGTCAGCCCGTCGACCGGCGTCAGATTGCCCTTCAGGTAGCCGGCAATCACTTTCAGCTGAGCGTCGAACGCAGGCGTATCCTCGGTCAGCTCACGCAGGTCCACCGGAGCCGACACGCCCGGCGCGGCGAAGCCGGGCACGTTCGAGGCCTCGATGATCGCGGGTGCGATCAGCAGGTCCGGGCGCAGCAAGGCGATGCCGTTGGGGAAGTTGCTCGGCGCGGTGAACTGGAACGCGCGGCGTTCCGAATAGCGCTGCGTATCGGTGTAGGCGGCGCCGGCGGTCAGCGACAGCACGTCGGGCATCACCGGCACGGTCAGATCGCCGCCGCCATAATAGACCTTCTCGGTCAGATCGGAGAAGGCGACGGCCGCCTGTCCGCCGGGCAGGTTGTTGTCGAGCGGGTTGACGAAGTAATCGCCGTAGGGATCGTTCGGATTGTTGGTCCGCACGTAATCGAAGCGATATTCGTACGGGCTCTCGCGATCAGTCTGGGCATAGCCGCCGCGCAGGTCGAGCGAGATGTCGTTGCCGAGCTGGAATTCGCCGACCACCTGCGAGTCGAACAGCTGGCGTTCGAACCAGCCGTTCTGCTGGATCAGCTTGTCGAACCCGTCATCGCCCGAACCGACGATGATCCGCCCCTGGCTGAGCGACGCCTGCTTGAGAACGTCGCGGATGAACACATTGGTCCAGCGAATCTTCTGATCGCCATACTCGAGCCCGAAGCCGAGCAGCCCGTTCAGCAGGATGCGGTTGTCGGTGACGAAGCGGCGGAAGTCGTCGGCCGGGGTAACGGTTTCCTGACGCACCGGCGTCTGGCTGAGGACGTTGCGGTTGCGCAGCGAGTTGCTCAGGTTGGCGGTGGCGATGATGCCCAGCTCCGCGTCGTCGCCGACGAAGAAGCTGGTTCCGCCGGTAAGGCCGCCCGACATGTTGGGGCGCAGCTTGTCGGCCTTCTGGAGCACGATCAGGTTGGGCACGGAGAGCGTGCTGGCGATCGCCTGGCGCTGTTCCAGCGGCAGCTCTTCAAGCTCGACCGTTCCGTCGAGATAGGCCTGCAATGCAGGCTGCGGGTCGCGGCGACCACTCGCGAACCCGTACCAGTCCATGTCGCTGCCGTAGTACAGCAACCCATTCTCGAAGGTGGTTTCGGTATCGCCGCTGACACCGAGGCTGACCTTGAGGAAACTTTCGTCTGGGATCGCCTGCGTGGTCAGGTTGATCACGCCGCCACCGAATTCGCCGGGGAAGTTGGCCGAGTAGGTCTTCTGGACCAGCGAGGAGGCGACGATGTCGGTCGGAAAGATGTCGAGCGGGACGACGCGGCTCAGCGGCTCGGGCGACGGCAGCGGAAGGCCGTTGAGCAGCGCGAGCGAATAGCGATCCCCAAGGCCGCGCACGAAGACGCGACCATTGCCGGTGTTGGACAGGCCGGTGACGCGGCTCAGCGCGCCGGCGATATCGCCTTCGCCCGTACGCGCGATGTCTTCGGTGCTCAGCACCGAGACGACCTGGCTGGAGCCGCGCGTGATGTCGCGCGGGCCTCGACGGCCGGTTACCGTGATGACATTGCCGCCGGGAACCGAGACGTCGATGTCGCCCTCGTCCTGCTGGGCGGCATCGTTTTCGTCGGGGTTGATGGGCTCCTCAGCGGGCGTCTCGACCGCGGGCTGTGCCGCCGCGTTGCTGGTCTGGGCCGTACCCGTGTCTTGAGCGAATGCGACACCCGGGAAGGTGAGCGCGGTGGAGAGCAATAGCAGCCCTGCCAACTGCTTGCCGGTGGACATGGTATGAGACCCCCTCATGCTAAGGTCTTGAAAAACTGGTGCACCCGGGCCGCAATGGCCGGGGCGTCATCGAAAAATCGAGCAGGGGAGGAGCCCGGCGCACCCGCGCCCGGCCCCTCCCCCTGTCGGCTCGATCAGATCTGCGGAAGCGTGTCGCAGCTGCCGGTGTTGTTCAGACCCAGCGTCACCGTCGCCGAGTTACAGGTCCAGCCTTCGGCCCAGTTCGCCGCTTCGCTCGGCACGGCGCCGATGTAGGTGCGGCCGGTCGGGAAGAAGCTCGACACGGCGTTCGCATCGAAGATCGGGTTGTAGGTGTTTTCCGCGCTGCCGTTGATGAACGGAGCACCGGTGGTGATCCCGGTCAGGCGGGCAAGCGTGTTGGTGAACGCCTTGGTGTTGGCCGCGCCCGCATCGAAGCGCGCTTCGACCTGCGCCGCGGTCGAGCCGCTGCCGCCACGGAAGTTGGTCGCGCACTGCAGCGCCACCGAGTTGAACACGACCGGGCCGGATTCGTCGTTGGCACCCGCGGCGCGATCCACCGAAACGCCCTGCACGTTGATGCAGCCGTTATTGGTGCCCAGGCGATCCCAGACGAGCGAGTTGAACAGCGAGAAGTCCGAGCTGCCGCGGATGCGGATGCCGCGGTCGCCGATGCTGCTCTGGGCGATCATGGTGGCGTTGTTCACGCGCACGTTGGTGCGCGGCGAAGCTTCTTCGTTACCGTCCGAATCCTGTTCGATGACGGTGTCCGAGGCGGCCGGACGCTGCACGATCAGAACCTGGTCGAACAGGCCCTTGAGGCCGGTATCGGTGTCGAGCGAGTCGTCTTCCGCACCGATGATGGCGAGCTGCGATGCGCGCACGGCGCCGCCGAAGAATTCAGCGCCGTCGTCCGAGCTGTTGTAGCTCTGGATGTGGTTGATGACCGTGCCCGAGCCGACGCCGCCGGTGGTCAGCGACTGGAGTTCGTCACCATTCGACAGCGCGAAGCCGGAGAACCGGATCTGGATGTAGCTGAGCGTGCCCGAGCTGTCGTTGCTCTGCGCACCGCCGTACAGGATCTGGTTGGTCGCGCCTTCGACGCGGCGTTCGCAGGTACCCGCCGCTTCCGAACCGACGAAGCAGTCGACCACCGGCGCGCGGCCCGACAGGATGATCCCGCCCCACTGGCCCGAGGTGTCGGTGCTGGTGCTGCCTTCAACGTTCTGGCGGCTGGTGAAGATGATCGGCTTGGCTGCCGTGCCGACCGCGTTCAGCTTGTTGCCGCGATTGACGTTGAGGAAGTCGTTACCCGACGCGAAGATGATCACGCCCGGTTCGATGTCGAGCGTCACGGCGGTGTTGGTCGAGCCGAAGCCCTGGTCGACGCCGACGTCGGTCTGGCCGTTGAGTTCGTAGAGCGTGCCGGCGACGCGCGGCAGGGTCGACGATGCCGTGAAGCTCTCGGGCAGGCGGCAACGGCGATAGGTGCCGGTCGGGCCGGAGATCGTGCCGAGGTCGAGCAGCTGAGTCGGGTTGGCGATCTGCGGACAGCTGGCCGCCGGGGTCGCCAGCGTGCTGGTCGGCGTGGGAGCCGGTGCCGGGGCCGGCGTGGGGGCCGGGTTGTTGATCGTCACATTGCCGCCCGTGCCGGGCGAGACGATTTCATCGGCACCACAGCCGGCAAGAGCCAGCGCGCTACAACCGATTACGAGCGAGCGATGGAGATTTTTCACAGCGAGCGGTCCCCTCAAAAAACCGAAGATTCGAAAATGCGGACGCGAATAGTGATCGCGAGAGGGGCGCTAGAGACGCGACGTGACACTTTCGGGGAGCATTTGTGACCGTTCGGTTTCAAGAGCGTATACGCGTCACCCTGGGCCATTTCTGTCACAGTTTCGATCGGCTGAGCGCACCCGAGCGCCCTGATCTGCCCGGCAGCGGTCGGCCGATGCAGTACCCGACTGCCGAATCGCTCCGCTGCCCTCAAGCAGCGATCGCGCACCAACTTGATACTGGCCAAGCGCGGTCAGGCTCGTATAGGCGCGAGCCATGCACGACATCGCCACCATCCGCTGCGAACCCGAAGCTTTCGACGCCGCGCTCGCCCGTCGCGGGGCAGAGCCGGTCACCGCGCGCCTGCTCGACCTCGACACCCGCCGCCGCGCCGTCCTGACCGAATTGCAGGACGCGCAGAACCGCCGCAACGCCGCCTCCAAGGCGATCGGCCAGGCGATGGGCAGCGGCAATACCGAGGAAGCCGACCGGCTGAAGGCCGAGGTGACCGAGCTCAAGGCGACCACCCTGCCCCGGCTGGAGGAAGACGCGCGCGTGCTCGGCGCCGAGATGGACGACATGCTCGCTGCGATCCCCAACCTCCCCGCCGACGACGTGCCCGAGGGCGCGGGCGAGGAAGAGAATGTCGAGCTGTCGATCTGGGGCGAAAAGCGCGAATTCGACTTCGAGCCGCGCGAACATGCCGATATCGGCCCGATGCTGGGCCTCGATTTCGAAATCGGGGCCAATATCGCCGGCGCACGCTTCACCTTCCTGCGCGGCGGCATCGCCCGGCTGCACCGCGCGCTCGGCCAGTTCATGCTCGACCGGCAGACGACCGAGAACGGCTATCTGGAATGCAACCCGCCGCTGCTGGTGCGCGACGAAGCGGTGTTCGGCACGGGGCAATTGCCCAAGTTCGCCGACGACCTGTTCCACACCACCGACGGCCGCTGGCTGATCCCCACCGCCGAGGTCAGCCTGACCAATGCGGTGCGCGGGCATATCATCGAGGAAGCGCATCTGCCGCTGCGGATGACCGCGCTGACCCCATGCTTCCGTTCCGAAGCGGGCGCGGCGGGCAAGGATACGCGCGGCTTCATCCGCCAGCACCAGTTCGAAAAGGTCGAGCTGGTCAGCATCGTGCGCCCCGAGGACAGCGAGGCCGAGCATGAGCGGATGACGCAGTGTGCCGAAGGCGTGCTGCAGGCGCTCGGCCTGCCCTATCGCAAGATGCTGCTGTGCACCGGCGACATGGGCTTCGGCGCGCGCAAGACCTACGATCTGGAAGTCTGGCTGCCCGGCCAGGGTGCCTATCGCGAGATTTCCAGCTGCTCCAACGTGGGCGATTTCCAGGCCCGCCGGATGAGCGCGCGCTACCGCCCGGAAAGCGGCGACAAGAAGACCGAGTTCGTCCACACGCTCAACGGAT
This sequence comes from Alteriqipengyuania abyssalis, assembly GCF_019857185.1. Classification (GTDB taxonomy): domain Bacteria; phylum Pseudomonadota; class Alphaproteobacteria; order Sphingomonadales; family Sphingomonadaceae; genus Alteriqipengyuania; species Alteriqipengyuania abyssalis. The sequence continues at coordinate 204,743 of NZ_JAHWXP010000003.1, forward strand.
CGGGCCTCGCCGTGGGCCGCACGCTGGTGGCGGTGCTGGAGAACTACCAGAACGAAGACGGCAGCGTCGACGTGCCCGAAGCGCTGCATCCCTACATGGGCGGTCTGACGCGGATCAGCCCGGAGTAACTAAACTTCTCCTCCCCCTTTAAAGGGGGAGGTCGGGTGGGGGTGGTGCACCCGCCGCTGCCCGTTCCACCCCCACCCCCAGCCCCTCCCCCATGGGAGGGGAGAAAGTGGACGAGAATGAAAATCCTCCTCACCAACGACGATGGCATCCACGCCCCCGGCCTCGAAGTGCTGGAGGAGATCGCCCGCGCCTTCTCCGACGACATCTGGATCTGCGCCCCGGATGAAGAGCAGTCGGGGATGGGCCACGCGCTCACGCTGACCCGCCCCGTCCGCCTGCGAAAGCACGGCGAACGGCGCTTCTCCGTCACCGGCACGCCGACCGACGCGGTCACCATGGGTCTGCGGCAGGTGATGGACGGCCCGCCCGATGTGATCCTCTCCGGCGTCAATCGCGGGGCGAACCTGGCCGACGACATCACCTATTCGGGGACCGTGTCCGCCGCGATCGAGGGTGCGCTGGCAGGCATCCGTTCGATCGCGCTGAGTCAGGTGACCAACAAGGAAGGCGCGGCGACCGACGACACGTTCGAAGCCGCGCGCGCCTGGGGCGAGAAGGTGATGGGTCCGCTGCTCGACACGCCGCTGCCCAAGCGCACGCTGGTCAACGTCAATTTCCCCGCCCTGCCCGCCGATCGAATCCGGGGCATCCGCGCGGTGCGTCAGGGCTTCCACGACTATTCGCGCGGCACCGTGGTCGAAGGGCGCGACCCGCGCGGGTTCAAATATTACTGGTTCGGCCTGCAGGCGATCGAGCACACGCTGGACCACGGCACCGATCTGGAAGCGATCAACGAAGGCTTCGTCTCGGTCACCCCGCTGCAACTCGATCTGACGCACCACGCCTCGCTCGGCGAGCTGGGCGAGCGTTACGGCTGACAGGATCGGTTGCCGCGCGTGCCCGACGTGTCTAGTCCGGCAGTGCGGATGGGAGAGGACCGACCTTGAGCAGGAAGCCAGAAAAACGGGGCCGACAGCAAGTCGAAAAGGTCGGCACCGGCCCGGGCAGCCGCGACGTGCGCGGGCCGCGTTTCCAGCCGCTGCGACGCGCGGTGAAGGTGCCCGTATGGGGCGACCTGTCAATCCGGCTGGGGCTGGCGCTTGGTCTCATTTTCCTGGTGGTGATGATCCACTGGTGGGATCGCGAGGGGCTGGTCGACAACCTCGATGGCGAGGTCAGCTTCCTCGACGTCGTCTATTTCACGATGATCTCGATCACTACGACCGGCTTCGGCGACATCGCGCCGATCACCGATCGCGCGCGGCTGGTGGAGGCGGTGATCGTGACCCCGGTCCGCTTCGCCGTGCTCTTCATTTTCGTGGGCACCGCCTACAACTTCCTCATTCAGCGCAGCTGGGAGAAATTCCGCATGAACCGCATCCAGGAACAACTCGCGGACCACATCGTGGTGCTGGGCTACGGCGTCTCCGGGTCGGAATCGGTCGCCGAGCTGATCGATCGCGGGGTCGAGCCCCACTGTATCGTCGTGATCGACCCGAGCGAGGAACGCCTCGCCGATGCCGAAGCGCTGGGCTGCAACATCATGGCCGCCGACGCGACCCGGGACGAAACGCTCAAGGCGGTCAAGATCGACCGCGCGCAGAGCGTGCTCGTCTCTGCCGGGCGCGACGACACCTCGATCCTGATCGTGCTGACCGTGCGCGCGCTAGCGCCTGCTGTGCCGATCAGCGTGGTTGTGCGCGCGTCGGACAACGAGAGCCTCGCGCGACAGGCCGGGGCCAACAACGTCATCAACCCGGTCCACTTCACCGGGCTGCTGCTGGCAGGCAGCGTCAAGGGCGCGCATATCGCGGATTATCTCGCCGATCTGGCCTCCGTCGCAGGGCGGGTCCAGCTGGTCGAACGACCGGTCACCGCAGAGGAATGCGGCTGCGCGATATCCGCGCTGAAAACCGGCGGCCGGGGCCTCAGGATCTATCGCAATGGCGAGGCGCTGGGCTTCTGGGAAGACGAGTGCCAGAACCTGCAGGCGGGCGACATCGTGGTCGAGATCGTGCCGACTATCGAGGGTGAGAAACGCGGCGACGGGCACAACGGCGAAGCCCGCCCGCAATAGCGTGACGCAGCGTGGTCAGCGCAGCACCACGAACACCGCGCCCATCGCCGCCATCGCGGTGACGAAGAATCCCGCGTCGATCGCGAACACCCGCCACGGGGCATTTAGGTAGAGGTAACGAATACCCACCGCGGGCACCATCAGCATCAGGCCGTACCCGACCGAGATCATCATCATCGCGCGCACCGACGGGCTCGACATTGCGAACTGGTGCGCCAGCGTCAGCGAAATCAACAACGCAAAGGCGAAGGTCAGCCCGAACACCAGCCACAGCGGCCGGTCACCGCTGAAACCCTCGTCCTCGCCGCGCCCGATCGCGCGCTTCCAGATCTTCCCGAACAGCACGCCGTACCAGACCATTCCTACGAAGAAGAACGCGGCTGCGCCAAGGACGATAGTCAGCAGGTCCATCTGGCCCATTTGCAGCCTCCATTGGTGTTCGACGCGCCACCTAGCGCAAAGCGTCACTTGGGTGTAGAGGCGCGCGCAATCATGGCAACAACCACCACCTCGATCCCCGACCCCAAGAAGGTCGGCATGGTCAGCCTCGGCTGCCCCAAGGCGCTCGTGGATAGCGAGCGTATTCTCACCCGTCTGCGGGCCGATGGCTACGCGATGAGCGCCGATTATGCGGGCGCGGACATCGTGCTGGTCAACACCTGCGGCTTCCTCGATTCCGCCAAGGAAGAGAGCCTGCAGGCGATCGGCGAGGCGATTGCCGAGAATGGCCGCGTGATCGTGACCGGCTGCATGGGCGAGGAAGCCGAGGCAATCCGCGCCGCGCATCCGCAGGTCTTGGCGGTGACGGGCGCGCATCAGTATGAACAGGTGGTCGAGGCCGTGCACGAACACGCGCCGCCGAGCCAGGGGCCCTATGTCGACCTGATCCCCCAGCCCGATCTGGCGGATATCAAGCTGACCCCGCGCCACTACAGCTACCTCAAGATTTCCGAGGGCTGCAATCACTCCTGCGCCTTCTGCATCATCCCCGACCTGCGCGGAAAACTCGCCAGCCGGCGGATCGATGCGGTGCTGCGCGAGGCGGAAAAGCTGGTCGCGGCGGGCACCAAGGAACTGCTGGTCATCAGCCAGGACACCTCGGCCTATGGCGTCGATACCCGGCACGAGGCGCGCGAGTGGAAGGGGCACGAAGACTCCGAAAAAAGACTCGTCCGCGCGCACATGACCGATCTGGCGCGCGAACTCGGCCAGTTGCGGACCGATCAGGGCGCCCCGCCGTGGGTGCGGCTGCACTATGTGTACCCCTACCCCCACGTCGATCAGGTCATCCCGCTGATGGCCGAAGGGCTGCTGACGCCCTATCTCGACATCCCGTTCCAGCATGCCGCGCCGTCTGTCCTCAAGCGCATGAAGCGCCCCGCGAACGAGGCGAAGGTGCTCGAACGCCTGAAGGGCTGGCGCGAAATCTGCCCCGACATCGCCGTGCGCTCCAGCTTCGTGGTCGGCTTCCCCGGCGAGACGGAAGAAGACTTCGAGTACCTGCTCGAATGGCTGGAAGAGGCACAGCTGGATCGCGTTGGCGCGTTCCGGTTTGAGCCGGTGGAAGGCGCGGCGGCCAATGCCCTGCCCGATCCGGTGCCCGAAGCGGTCAAGGAAGAACGCTACGCCCGGATCATGGAAGCGACCGCGCGGATCAGCGCGGCCAAGCTGCAGGCCAAGATCGGCCGCACGCTGCCCGTGATCATCGACGAGGTCGGCGAGCCTGACGAAGACGGCGATATCGGCGCAACCGGCCGCTCTCAGGCCGACGCGCCCGAGATCGACGGTAACGTGTTCCTGCGCAATGTCTCCGCCAGCCTCGCCCCCGGCGATATCGTGGAAGTGCAGGTCGAGGACGCGGACGAGCACGATCTGTTCGGCGTCCCGAACGAATAAGGACGATCCCGTCCGGCACTTTACGCGGGCGGGGCGTTGATCGGGTATGGCCATTTCCATCCGATCGAGCTTCGCCTTCACCACGCAGGCCCCCACCGACGCGCTGATGCAGTTCGCGGTCGCCGATATTCCGGAGCAGCATCTGCTGAGCTGCCGGACCGATCTGACCGACGCGGACAGCTGCACCCGGATCCCGGCACAGGAGGATATCGGCGAGCGGGTGTGGGCCCGCGCCGATGGCCGGTTCGAGGTTCGCCACGAAGCTGAGGTGGAGATCCGCCGCCAGATCGCCGCGCTCGACCAGCTCGAACAGCTGCGCCCGAGCGAGATGCCCGCCGCCCCGGTCAAATACCTGTTCGATTCCCGCTATTGCCCCGCCGACAAGTTCCAGAGCTTTGTCGAAGACCAGTTCGGGAGGACTTCGGGCGGAGCGCGGGTCGAGGCGATCCGCAGCTGGGTGGCGGACAAATTCACCTATACTCCGGGCAGTTCGGATGCGTCGACCACCGCGCTCGACAGCTTCGTCGAACGGCGCGGAATCTGCCGCGACTATGCGCACATGGTCGTCACGCTGGCCCGTGCGAGCGTGATCCCCGCGCGGTTCGTCGCCTGTTACGCGCCCGACGTGACGCCGCCCGATTTCCACGCGGTGGCCGAGGTGTTCCTGAAAGACCCGGGCAGCGATGCAGGCGGGACCTGGCAGCTGGTCGATGCGACGGGCATGGGGACGGCGGAAGACATCGTGAAGATCGGCGTCGGCCGCGATGCCGCCGATGTCAGCTTCCTGACCACCTTCGGGATGGTCGAACTGTGCGAAAAGACAGTCGAGGTAAGCCGCAGCTAGCGGGCGGCGGCGAGATTTTCCGCAGCGCGTTAACTTTTGTCCGCTATAGAGTCCCTCGCCGATACGCGGTGGCGCAACCCGCTGGGATTTGCCGCGCGCGCGATGCAGGAAAGACCACTATGACCAAGGCACTTCTCTGGATCGGCGGAGCAACGCTCGCAACCGTGCTGCTGTTCGGCGGCGCGGCGATCGGCACGCGCATGATGTATGCCGATACAGCCGCGAACACCGCGGCTATCGCGCCGAATATCGAGGACGCGATTCCCGTCGATCCCTCCAAGTTCGACGAGGACGGGAACGCGCTTAGTGACAGCGAGCCGTTCGATCCCGAAAGCGTAACCGATGCGAGCCTGAGCGACGAAGCCGTCGCAGGCGACGGAACGGATGATGACGCCGGGCTCGACGCCGAGGACCATGATGGAGAGGTGATCTACGACGCGCGCAGCGGTGCGAGCGGTGCAAGCCGCAGCGTCGCCCGCTCAGCCCCGTCGCGGGCCTCGCGCTCCGAACCTATGGTGGTCAAGCGCGTGCTGCCGATCAAGGGCCCGATCAAGTACGGCGAATGGCATTGGGATACCAAGGGCGTGCCCGCAGGCCCGATCGTGATCACGGTCGATCTGGACGCCCGGGTCATCTCGGTCTTCCGCGGCGGTTACGAGATCGGCGCGGCGGCAGTGCTGGTCGGCACGCAGGAGCACCCCACGCCGCTCGGCGTCTTCCCGATCCGCTACAAGATGCGCGATAATGTGTCCGAGAAGTACAACAACGCGCCGATGCCCTATTCGATGTTCCTGACCAATGACGGCGTTGCGCTGCACGGGTCGCAGGTCGAAAACGGCTATGCCAGCCACGGCTGCATCGGCCTGCCCAATGAATTCGCGGCCAAGGTGTTCGCGGTGGCCAAGAAGGGCGACAAGGTCGTCATCACCCGGGGCGAGACACTCAAGATGGGCGAGCCGATCCTTTAATACGCAGCGGCTTACGCCCTGCGCGGGGGCTCTTTTTCGAATTTGACGCTGTCGCTGGTCGTGTTGGGGCTGGTTTTCACCCATTCCCGCTTGGCGAGCACACCGCCGAGAGACGCATTTTCCCGGGTGCGCAGCCGGTCCACCATGCGGGCGATCTCGGACCTGCGCACCTCGGTCCCGCCAAGCCGCTCGAGAATCCGCTCGACCACCCCGATTTCCACCAGTCGGGGATACCCCATACAGAAATAGCAGGCGCCATCGCGCCAGATCAGCCGGTTCGCGATACTCGACACATAGTCCTCGACCGCGTTCTCTGCCTCGGCGAGATGACGCGCGGACCGCGCCATCGCCAGCGGATCGAGCCAGTCGGCTTCGGCGATCGCCTTGCGCATGCGGGCACGGTCGAACGCATCGTCGGAATTGGAAGGGTCGTCGACCGCCTCGATCCCCGCCGCGCGCACCACCGCCGCTAGCTCCTCGCGCCGCCAGCCGAGCAGCGGCCGCACCAGCACCATTTCCGCGATGATACCCTCGGGAAAGAAGACCGACCAGGGCCGCACCCCTGCAAGCCCCGCCAGCCCGCTCCCCCGGTTGAGGCGCATCAGCAGGGTTTCAGCCTGGTCGTCGGCATGATGCGCGGTGGCGAAGACCGACGCGCCGACCTGCTCGAAATGGCAACCGAGCGCCTCGTAGCGCGCGGCGCGCGCGTTGGCCTGCAGATTGCCGGGGGCGACATCCACCCGCAGCGTAGCATGCGGAATTCCCAACCTCTCGCAGACGCGGGCGACGAACGCCGCTTCGTCCGCGCTTTCGGGGCGCAGGCCGTGATCGACCGTCGCCGCCCTCACCCGCCCCGGCATCGCCGCGTGGGCGAGCAACAGCAGCGCAAGACTGTCCGGTCCGCCGGACACGGCGATCCCCAGCGGGACATCGGCAAGCTCGGGATCGTCGGGCCAGACCTGCGCGAGGTCGGCCCGGAACCGCTCGATCAGCGCAGGGTCGGGCGGCCTGCCTGTCAGGAGCAGCTCACCTTGCGACGGCTGGCCTGGTACTGATCGCTCAACCGCCCGGTCGCGAGCGCGGGGTAGGTTTCGCTGAACTCGGCCAGTGCGATGCAGGCGCGGTTGGTATCGCCCAGTTCGATCATCGACTCGGCGAGATAGAGCAGGCTGTCGGGCGCACGTGCCGCGTCGTTATCGGCCTGGTAGTTCTTCAGGAACCACGGAGCCGCCTCGCGCGCCTGCCCATTGTCGAGGAATGCGCGGCCCAGCAGGTTGCGACCATAGGTGGTCCGCCAGTGGTCCGGATATTTCTCGACGAAGGCGGCGAGCGCCTGCTGCGCCTCGGGATAGAAGCCCGCTTCCCACAGGCGGAAGCCGTAGGAATAGTCGTCGTCGCCCGCATCGTCGGTCTGCGGCTTCGCGATCGCGCGGACCGCTGCCAGTCGCTCGGCGCTCGGCCCGGTGGCCGCAGCAGACGTCGGCGTCGGCGTGGTTGCAGCCGGCCTGGTGGTCGTGGCCGCGGTGCCCGTGTTCGACGCGCCAGCATTCCCGGAAGGCAGCAGCGCGGCGGGCGCGCCACCGGTGGCGGTCGCGTTTTCGAGCACGGCGAGCCGCTGTTCGATCCCCGTTTGCGTGTTGGTCGTGACCTCCACCTGACGGGTGAGCGACTGGATCGACGCCTCGAGCGCGTCGAGCCGCGCGAGGATGTCGGTCACCGCGGTGGTCTGGGTGCTGGCATTGGGGCCGCTGTTCGCCGGGCCGGAAATCTCGGGTTCGAAATAGCGGCCATCACCGCCTGGGAAGACCCGCCGCTGGAGCGCGCGGATCTCCGCCTCGAGTTTGCGGATGCGCGAGGAATCGTTGTCCTGCGCCATGGCGGGCACGCCGCTCGTCAACAACAGCCCTGCCAGCGCGCCGTAGATCGCGAGCCGTTTCCTTGCGGGTGCTTTGGCCAAAATCATCGAATCCCTCTCTGTGTCCATCGGGCGATGGTGCGCGGCACGGCACGAACCGGGCCTGAACCACCGCCCCCCATTTTTCCCACCGGTTGCGCCAACGCTCAGCGCTGCGCGTCCCCGCCGCCATTCGAAGCGGCATCGCCCTCGGTCTCGCCTCGCGCGAGCAGCGCTTGCGCACTCACAGGCACGTCGCTGATAACTACGTCGCCTTCGCCAAGCACGGGCACGCTCTGACCGCCGACGGTGATCGCAAGCGCATAGGGCGCGCCAGTGCGGATCTGCGGATCCTCCGCAGTCTCGGGGATCGTGTAGCGCTCCCCTTCACTCATCACCTTTTCCAGCAGGACATTCGATTCAACGCCGTCGTAGAAGCGCACCCACACATCCTGCGTGGCGGTGAATACCACCGGTCCACTTGCAATTGCGCGCTGGCTAGCGCGCTCGGTCGCAGCGGCGCGCGCGTCCTCCTCGGTCAGAGTGCGTTGTTCTTCTGCGGCGAGCAGTGAATCCGCCTCGGATTCCGGGGCGAAGAAACTGCGCGAAAAGGCGAAAACGCCGATCAGCAGCACGATCCCGGCGATGATCGATGCGATCACCAGCCCGCGCGAAGGAAGCCGCGTGGGGTCCTCCGTCTGCATCGTGCCGTCGCGCAGCCGCTCCGCCGGGTCTTCGATCCCCAGCTGCTCGCGCACGTCGTTGACGATTTCCTCGTCGTTCAGCCCGACCGCCTTGGCGTAGCTGCGCGAAAAACCGATCGCGTAGGTCCGTCCCGGAAGGACGGCGAAATCGCCATCCTCGATCGTTTCCAGATGCCGTTTGGGAATACGGGTGGCGGACGCGACGTCCTGCACGCTCATTCCCTTGGCCTCGCGCGCGGCACGCAGCCGCTCACCCGGAGCGGTCGGCTCCGAATTGTCTATTTCAAAAGTGGCTTCGTCTTCTGCCATATCCCATCCTTGGCGCGCCCCAGCTGCCCCCGGTTGCCACGCGCCCGGTCTAGCGGCCTTCGTGCGCGAAGCCAACGCCCGGATGGCATGATTTCCGGGCCTTTTCTCGCAAGCGAGACACGGTCAGTCGGTTTCGATCCCGCGCTCCTGCGCCCACTGCGTGATTGCCGCGCGGGTATCGGCGGGCGGCTGGGCGATCAGCTGGGCCATGAAAGCCCCGATTTCGGCGAGGTCGATCTGGCGGATCAGTTCCTTGATCGGGCCGACGGAGACCGGCGTGATCGACAGGCGGCGATAGCCCAGCCCCAGCAGCGCGAGCGCCTCCAGCCGGCGGCCGCCCATCTCGCCGCACAGGCCCAGTGTCACCTGGTGCCCGGTGGTCGCATCGACGATCCGCTTGAGAAAGCGCAGGATCGACGGGCTCAGCCAGTCGTAGCGCGCTGCAAGCTTGGGGTTCGCGCGATCGGCGGCGAACAGGAACTGGGTCAGGTCGTTGGTCCCGACGGAGAGGAACGAGACCTTGGGCACCAGCATGTCGAGCACTTCGACCAGCGAAGGCACCTCGATCATCGCGCCGTACTGGATCTCCTCGGGCGGCCTGATCCGCTTGTGCTTGCGAAGAAACTCGCGCTGTTCCTCGAACACCTTGCGCGCCGCATCGAACTCCCACGGTTCCGAGACCATCGGGAACATCACCCTGAGCGTGCGCCCGCCGGACGCTTCGATCAGCGCACGCGCCTGCGCCTTGAACAGGCCTTCACGTTCCAGCGCGAGCCGCAGCGCGCGCCAGCCCATCGCCGGGTTCTCGTCCTGCAGACCGCTGTCGCTCGACACATAGGGGACCGCCTTGTCGCCCCCGATATCGACGGTGCGGAAGACCACCGGCTTGTCGCCCGCGGCGTCGAGCACATCCTTGTAGAAGCGCGCCTGCTTCTCCCGCCCCGGAAGAGTGGCCGCGACGAGGAACTGGAACTCGGTGCGAAACAGCCCGATCCCGTCCGCGCCGACCAGCGACAGCGTGGTAAGATCATCGCGCAGGCCGGCATTCATCATCACCTGAATGCGGGTGCCACAGCGGGTAAACGGCTCGACATCGCGCAGCTCGGCATAGGCGGCGCGGCGTTCCTTGGACTTTGCGAAACGCGCCTCGAACGCCTCGACGATGGAGGGCTGCGCGCGGACGTGGGCAATCCCCGCGTCCGCATCCAGCAGCACGTGGTCGCCCTCGCCGATCATGCCGCGAAGGCCGCGCACGCGGCCCAGCACAGGGATGCCCATCGCCCGGGCGACGATCACCACATGCGAGGTCAGCGAACCCTCTTCCAGGATCACGCCCTTGAGCCGTCGCCGGTCGTATTCGAGCAGTTCGGCAGGCCCCAGGTTGCGGGCGATCAGGATGGTATCGTTCTTGAGGCCGGTGGTCGCAGCCGTGCCCATCTGGCCCGCGACGATGCGCAGCAGGCGGTTCGACAGATCCTCCAGATCGTGCATCCGGTCCGCGAGCAGCGGATCGTCGATCTCGCGCATCCGCATCCGGGTGCGTTGCTGCACGCGCTCGATCGCGGCCTCGGCGGTAAGGCCTGCGTCGATCGCTTCGTTGATCCGGCGGCTCCACCCTTCGTCATAGGCAAAGGCCTTGTAGGCAGCGAGCACCTCGTCGGTCTCTCCGCCTGCGCCGAATTCGGCCTGCTGGCCCATCTGGTCGATCTGTTCGCGCATCCGCTCGAACGCGCGATAGACCCGCTGGCGCTCGAACTCGGTATCCTCGGCAACGACCTTGTCGATCGTGATGCGCGGCTGGTGATAGACGGCGGTGCCGCTCGCCAGTCCCTTGACGAGCGCCAGCCCGGAAAGCTGCGCCGGGCCGCTGCGTTCGGGCGCGGCCTCATCTACCGAGCGTTCGTCGATCAGCTCGGCATTCACGATCAGCTCGCTCAGCACCATCGCGGTGGTCTGCAGCGCCTCGATCTCGACATCCTCGTACCGGCGCGGATCGACGTGCTGGACGTTGAGCGCACCCACCGCCCGCTCGCGATAGACGATCGGCACGCCTGCAAAGCTGGAGAATTTCTCCTCGCCCGTTTCGGGGCGGTACTGGAAGTCGGGATGCGCCTTGGCCTGCGCGAGGTTGAGCGTCTCGCCATTGGCGACCAGCGTGCCGGTCAGCCCCTCGCCCACCGTCATCCGGGTGACGTGGACCGCCGACTGGTTGAGCCCGCGGGTGGCAAACAGTTCGAGCATGCCCGAGCGCAGGAGGTAGATCGAGCAGACCTCGCTATCGAGCGCCTCGCCCACCAGTTCCACCGTGCGGTCGAGTTTTTCCTGCGCAGACAGGCGCGTCGCCATCAACGCATGGAGGCCGGTGAGGATCTGTCGCGCCGCGGCTGTCGCTTTCATATGCAAGCGACTAGCCTATTGCGGCGCGCAGGGGAAATGGTTGACCGTTTTTTAGATCGCGGTCAGCTGCCACCCATCTCCTGTTTGAGTTGCAGCTTCTGTTTCTTGAGGGTTCGGATCGTCGCATCATCGGGCGCGGCCTTGCGCATTTCCTCGGCAATCGCCTCGTCGAGCGTGGCATGCTTGGTCTTGAGGGCGGTGATGTGCGAAGCGTTCATATGCCTCTTCTCCTTGGTCATCGAAGCTGCTCGCCGGGGGACGAGCATCCGCGAATGGCGGGGAAAAAGGCCCTTGCGATCGCTTGGGCCTGCCCGCCATCGCCATCGGATAAAACCACACAATCGCATTCCTGCGAAGGGGTGTTATGAGGCAATGCGATTAAACCGGCGTTGCGTGCGTCGGATCGCCGTTTGGCAACCACCTGTCGACCATGAGGAACGTCTCGCGTGACCGAAGCGGAATTGCGCAAACGGCTCGAACAGCTGCGGATCGAGCATCGCGACCTCGACGCGGCGATTGCTGCGCTGTCGGCAATGGAATCGCCCGATCAGTTGCAGATCGCCCGGCTCAAGAAGCGCAAACTGCAACTGCGCGACCGGATGGCGGCGATCGAGGACGAGCTTATCCCCGACATCATCGCCTGAGCGCTTGCTCGCGGCGCACGCCTGTTCGCACGGGCGCGCAAGATTCCTGCGGGAGATATGCACATCTACGTCGCACCCGCCCCTTCGCGGGACAGGCCGGTGCGGGCCACTTATCGCAGCAGCCCGAACGGCTTAGGCGACGCCCTCATGCAGCACACGGTCGATATCACCGCTCTGATCATCGAGGAACTCTACTGCGAGGCCAATGTGCTCGCCGATGAGGTGCGTACGGCCTTCGTTCCCGCCGCGACCGAGCTGATGCCGATCGACCTGCCGCTGCGGCGCGCACTCGAATGCGAGGGGCTCAAGGCAACCACCCGGATCATGCATGTGCTTGCCTGGCTGCTCAATCACCGCGCCTTCCTCGCCGGGCAGATGAGCGACCTGCAATGGGAACGGCACACCCAGCTGCCGCCCGACCGTGCGCCGAGCGCGGAACTGATGGACATGCTCGACCTGTCGACCAGAGCGCTGGTCGCCCAGACGCAGCGTCTGCATGCCCGGGTCGCGCGGATCGATGCGGAATATCGCATGGCGCGCAGCAATAGCCAGCCCTCCTGCGGCCAGTTGCACGAGCGGCTGGAGCGTCAGTTCGCGCAAGGCTAGCCGCGCACCCTCAGGCGTTCGCGAGCGCCTGCGCCCAGCGTTCCAGCCGTTCTTTGCGCACCCCCTCGCCCATCTCCGGCTCGAACCGGTCGATCGGGCCGCGCATCGCCTCGACCGCACCCTGAAGATCGGCGAACCAGCCGGCCCCGGTCGCTGCCGCCACCGCCGCGCCCAGTGCCGTGGTCTCGACGAACCGCGGCCGCTCGACCGCGATGTTCAGGATGTCCGCAATATCCTGCGCCAGCCAGTCGTTCGCGCTCATCCCCCCGTCGATCCGCAGGCTTTCCCAGCGCGCGCCGTCGGCAGCGAAGGCGGTCGCCAGATCGTAAGTCTGGCACGACATGGATTCGAGCGCGGCGCGCACGATATGCGCCTTGCCGGTGGAGAAGCTGAGGCCCGCGATCAGCCCGCGCGCCTCGGCCCGCCAGTGCGGCGCGCCCAGCCCCGCAAGCGCGGGCACGATCACCACCTCGCCCGAATTCTCCACCGATCGGGCCAGCACCTCGGTTTCCTGCGCACTGTCGATAAGCCCGAGTGAATCGCGCAGCCACTGGATCAGGCTGCCCGCGACGAATACCGATCCCTCGATCGCATAGGTGCGCTGGCCGTCGTTCTGCGTGAGCACGGTCGAGAGCAGGCGATGCTCGGAATGCGGAATCTGGGTCCCGTGATTGGCGAGGATGAAAGCGCCCGTGCCGTAGGTCGCCTTGGTCTGGCCTTCGGACAGGCAGCCTTGGCCGATCGTCGCCGCCTGCTGATCGCCGACCAGCCCGCAGATCGGGATCGCGCGGCCGAACAGTTCGGGATCGGTGCGGGCGATCTCGCCATGCGTGTCGACCACCTGCGGCAGCGCCTCGTGCGGCACGCCGAACAGGTCGCACAGATCGGACGAGAAGCCCGCCTCACCCAGCGGCAGCAGCAGCGTGCGGCTGGCATTGCTCGCATCGCTGACATGTGCCCCGCCCGATAGCTTCGCGACCAGCCAGCTCTCGACCGTGCCGAAGGCAAGCCGCCCGGCCTCCTGCGCCTGCGCGACCGCATCCACGTTATCGAGCATCCAGCGCATCTTGGTGGCGGAGAAATAGGGGTCGAGCAGCAGGCCCGTCTCCTTGTGGACCGCCTCTTCGCGGCCCTCGTCGCGAAGCCGCCGGCAAACATCCGCAGTGCGCCGGTCCTGCCACACGATCGCGCGGGCGAGCGGCTTCAGAGTCTCGCGGTCCCACGCCACCACCGTCTCGCGCTGGTTGGTAATCCCGATCGCGGCGATGCTTTCGGGCGGGCGGTTGCCGAGCACGCGGCGCGCGCAATTGAGGCTCGCCTGCCAGATTTCCTGCGCATCGTGCTCGACCCGGCCGGGCTGCGGAAAGTGCTGCGTGATCTCAGCCTGCGCAGTGCCTGCGACCGCGCCGTCGCGCCCGAACAGGATCGCGCGGGTCGAGGTGGTTCCGGCGTCGATCACCAGGATATGTTCGCTCAAGGCTGACCTCTCTCGATTATCTGCGGCGTGACATGCGCCAGCGCGGTGCCCATATGCAATGGCGATGGTTCAGATTCCGCCCCGCCCATGGCCCACCGGCACGCCCGAAAAGCCCGAGCCGCTGGTCACCCGCGTGCTCGCGCCCAATCCCTCGCCCTACACCTTCACCGGGACCCAGACCTATCTGGTCGGCGAGGGTGCGGATCGAGCGGTGATCGACCCCGGCCCTGACGAGGCAGAGCATCTCGACGCGATCCTCGCCGCAGCGGGCGACGCGCGCATTTCCGCAATCCTGTGCACCCACACCCACCGCGACCATTCTCCCGGCGCTGCCCCGCTGGCCGAGCGCACAGGCGCTCCGGTAATGGGCTGCGCAAAGCTGGTGATCGCGGATAACGGCCCGCGCCTCGACGAGTCGTTCGACACCACTTACGAGCCCGAACGGGTGCTATCCGACGGTGAGGCTGTGTCGGGCGAAGGCTGGACGCTGCGCGCGATCCACACCCCCGGCCACACCTCCAACCACCTGTGTTTCGCGCTGGAGGAAAGCGGCGCGCTGTTCACCGGCGACCATGTGATGGGCTGGTCGACCAGCGTGATCGTGCCACCCGATGGCGACATGGGGGATTACCTCGAAAGCCTCGACAAGCTCTACAGCCGCGAGGATCGGGTCTATTACCCCGCCCACGGTGCGCCGGTCGAAAAGCCCCGGCAACTGGTCCGCTCGATGCTCGGGCATCGCCGTCAGCGGGAGCGCCAGATCCTCAAGGTGCTGGCCGATGGCCCGCGCAGTCTGCCTGAGTTCATCCCGATCATGTACAAAGGGCTCGACCCGCGGCTGGAGAAAGCGGCGCAGATGTCGGTTCACGCCCACCTCATCCATCTGGAACGCCGCGCCATGGTTAACCGTTCTGGAGAGCGATGGACCGCGCTTTAGTGGAGACGAATGCCTGTGAGTGACGATCAGACCGAGACCGCCGTCGAGCATGAAGCGCCCGTGAAGGACGCAAAACCGGTCAAGAAAGCGCGCCCGCCGTTTCTGCCATGGTTTCTGGTGATCCTGCTGCTCGCCGCGATCGCATGGATCGGCTGGCGTACCTACGGCCCCAACCGGATGGGCGACCCGATCGGCACCACGCTGGTCTCGTTCGAGAAGCAGAACCGGCTGGTGGTGTTCACCGCCGAATTCGCGCCGGTTGTCGCGAGCAAGGACAGCCGCTTTTTCGGGGCGCTGCAAAGCCGCCAGATCGCGGTGATTCCCGCGCGGGTCGACTATTCGGTCGACCTGTCCAAGATGGATCGCTCGCGCCTGTCATGGAACGCCGAGACGCAGACCATGGACGTGCGGCTGCCCGCGCTCGAGCTGAGCAAGCCCAATCTGGATGAAGCGCGCGCGAAGTACATGCGCGAGGGGCTATGGATCACCCGCGATGCGGAAGACGACCTGAGCCGCAACAACACCCAGATCGCGGAGCGCGAGGCGCTCGACAGCGCGCGCAGTCCCGCGCTGATGGAACTGGCGCGCGCGTCTGCGCGGGCAGCGGTGCAGCAGAACATCGCCGTGCCGCTCGCCGCAGCAGGTTATCGCGGGATCACGGTGGAGGTCAGCTTCGACGGCGATACGCCCAGAAAGCCGGGTTCGCCCGCCAAGGCGGCGACCAAGGCTGCCGAAAAGACCTCCACCCGCTGACCGCTAACTGCCAGCGCGCGGCGATCAGGCCAGCCGCCGCGCGTGGCGGAAATGCTCGTAGCGGTTGAGCAGGTCGCCGATCAGCTGTTCGGTGGTGTACCCCGTCACATCGAGCGGATGGCCGCCTTCCGAACTGCGCGCCATGGCCCGGAAATGGTGCTTGTTCTCGTCACCCGGGCGATGCGCTTCGGCCCAGGCGAAGCTCGGCGGGCGGAAGGAGCGCGCACGCACTTCGTAGCTGAACGTGCCGTGTTCGCCATGCGGGACCGATAGCAGCACGTCGCCGCCATCGCGGGTGAGTTCGGGCGCCAGACTACGGCGGCGCATTTCCGCCGCCACGTCTTCCAGCGCAGGCAAGGCCTTCTGTTCGAGGAATTCGGCAACCTGCTCCTTGCGGAATGAACCGGTGATGGTCGACAGGCGCTTCTTCCAGCTGATGTCGGGGTCGAGCGGCTGACTGGGCAGCATCCCGTAATCGGGCACGCCGCCTGCCTGCTCCATCGCCAGCGCCTTGAGCAGGCCGTAACAGATGAAGATCATCACCACCGCAAAGGGCAGCGCGCTCGCGATGGCCGCCGTCTGCAACGCCTGCAGCCCGCCCGCGACCAGCAGAACCGCCGCGACCGCACCCGCGCAAATCGCCCAGAACACGCGCTGCCAGACCGGCGGCGCCTCTGCCGCGCCATTGGTGATCGTATCGATCACCAGCGCGCCCGAATCCGCCGAAGTGACGAAGAAGGTCACGATCAGCAGCGTCGCGGCCACGGACGTGATCGACGACAGCGGCAGCTCGGCCAGCGTGGCGAACAGCGCGGTGGGCAGGTTGTCCTGAACCACCTGGGCGAGCGGCGCGACGCCTGCCATGTCCAGCGCAATCGCGGTGTTGCCGAACGCGGTCATCCAGAGGAAGGTGAACAGCACCGGCACCACCAGCACACCGAGCACGAACTGGCGGATCGTGCGCCCGCGCGAAATGCGCGCGATGAACATGCCGACGAAGGGCGACCACGCGATCCACCAGCCCCAGTAGAACAGCGTCCAGTTGGCCAGCCAGTCGTTCGGCTCGTAGGCGTAGAGGCGGAAAGTCCGCTCCACCACCTGGCCAAGGTACGCACCGGTATTCTGGACGAAGGCCTGCAGCAGGAAGATCGTCGAGCCGGTCACCAGCACGAAGCCGAGCAGGATCACCGCAAGCAGGATGTTGAATTCGGACAGGCGCTTCACGCCCTTGTCGAGCCCGAGATAGACCGACAGCGTCGCCAGCAGGGTGATCCCGGCAATCAGCGCGATCTGGATGCCAGCCGATTGCGGGACGCCGGCAATATAGGCGAGCCCGGCATTGACCTGCAGCACGCCCAGCCCCAGCGAAGTCGCAACGCCGAACATGGTGCCCAGCACCGCGAAGATGTCGATCGCGTGGCCGATCGGGCCGTGAATGCGCGAACCAAGCAGCGGATAGAGCGCGGAGCGCGGGGTCAGCGGCAGGCCGCGTCGGAACGCGAAATAGGCCAGCGCCAGCCCGACCACCGCATAGATCGCCCAGGCGTGCACGCCCCAGTGGAAGAAGGTCAGCACCATCGCCTGCCGCGCGGAATCGACGCTGAGCGGGTCGCCGCGCGGCGGCTCTGCATAATGCAGCATGGGCTCGGCCACGCCGAAGAACACGAGGCCAATCCCCATGCCGGCGCTGAACAGCATCGCGAACCACGACAGGTGGCTGTATTCCGGCTCGCTCCAGTCCGGGCCCAGCTTGATGTCGCCGTATTTGCTGACCGTGAGGAACACGATGAAGATCAGGAAACCGGCCACGGTGAGGATGTAGAACCAGCCGAAATCGGCCACGATCAGCGCCTGCAGGCGATCGAATACCTGCCCTGCCGTCTCCGAAAAAAGCGCCCCGAACAGCGCAAAGGCGACGATCAGGATCGCCGACCCGAAGAACACCGGGCGATTGGCGACCAGGCGCAGCTTGGAAGGATCGTCGGCGGCTTCTTGCAATACGGGATCGGTCATGACGGTGCGCTCTCGCATCCCCACGCCCCCGGGGCAAGGCGGAGGGGCGAAGAATACGGCTTCGCCCGAGGCCGGGACCACCGGATCTGCGGTACCGAGGCCTTCCATCAACCGCCTGAACCACCCGACGAGCGGCATTGACCTCTTCGTACAAGCGGAAGTATTTCTCCCCGACGGTCGCCCCTGTTATTCGGGATCATTTCCTTATGACAACTCTGGCTGCACCTCCGGCCCAAGAGCGCTGGAACAATTCTCGCTTTTTCATGGTCATGGCGCTGGTCATGGCGACCGTGATCATCGCGGGCTTCTCCCTCAACCTCGCGATGGGTCGTTCGACCTTCGCCGCTCCTTTGGCAGTCCATGTACATGCAGGCATATTCATGGGCTGGCTCGCGCTCTATCTCGCACAGCACGTGACCGCCGCGAGCAGGAACTGGCCGCTGCACCGCTCGCTCGGCAAGCTGGCCTATTTCTGGATTCCAGCGATGATCGCGGCGGGCTCCACGGTCATGATCCTTGTCGCCCGGCGAAATGGCGGACCGTTCTTCTTCGCGTTGAACGAATTCCTGATCAGCAATATCGCGATGCTGCTGTGCTTCGGCGGCCTCGCCTACTGGGCGCTGTGGCAGCAGCGTTACAAGGGCTGGCACCGAAGGTTGATGCTCGTGGCAATGGCAGTGCTGACCGGGCCCGGGCTCGGGCGACTGCTGCCCATGCCGCTGATGATCCCCAACGCGTGGACCATCACGATCGCGCTCACCTTCCTTTTCCCGGTGATCGGAATGTTCGCAGACTGGCGGCGCGATGGACGCATTCATCCAGCCTATCTTTGGGGCACGGGGATCTATGCGAGCGTCTTCATCCTCTCGTTGCTGCTCGCCTACTCGCCGCTCGGCTACGCGCTCACCGATATGGTGGTTGCAGGTACGCCGGGGGCAGAGCGCCCGATGGAGGCCTATATTCCGCCCGGCTTCGCGATGTAGCCTCGCCCCGGGATGCGCTTTTGCGAGGAACACACTCGCGCGCGGGCCCGTTCGTCCTATATGCGTCACCCAACACGAACGACCGGGGCCCACTAGACCATGAACGACCAGACCCGCCCGCCGACCGGCGACGACCTGCTTGCCGAGATCGAGCGCCTGCGCAAGGAACGCAACGCGGTGATCCTGGCGCATTACTATCAGCGGCCCGAAATTCAGGATCTGGCCGATTTCGTCGGCGATTCGCTCCAGCTCAGCCAGATGGCAGCGGAGACCGATGCGGACGTGATCGCCTTTTGCGGGGTCAAGTTCATGGCCGACACGGCCAAGATCCTCAGCCCCGAAAAGATCGTCGTCCTGCCCGACATGGACGCGGGCTGCAGCCTTGAAGACAGCTGCCCGCCGGAAAAGTTCAAGGCCTTCCGCGAGGCGCATCCCGATCATATCGCGCTGACCTACATCAACTGCTCGACCGAGGTGAAAGCCCTGTCGGACGTGATCGTGACCAGCTCTTCGGCCGAAACGATCCTCCAGCAGATCCCCGAAGACCAGCCGATCATCTTCGGGCCGGACCGGCACCTTGGCGGCTATCTCAACCGCAAGTTCAATCGCGACATGCTGCTGTGGCCGGGCGTGTGCATCGTGCACGAGGCCTTCAGCGAGACCGAACTGCTCAAGCTGAAAGCCCAGCACCCCGGCGCACCGATCGCAGCGCATCCCGAGTGCCCGGCGGCGATCGTCGAGCATGCGGATTATGTCGGCTCGACCAGCGGCATCCTGCAATTCGCCGAGACATTCGAGGGCGACAAGCTGATCGTCGCGACCGAGCCGCACATCATCCACCAGATGGAAAAGGCGCTGCCGGAGAAAACCTTCATCGGTGCGCCGGGTGCAGACGGCAACTGCAACTGCAATATCTGCCCCTACATGGCGCTCAACACGCTGGAAAAGCTCTACACCGCGCTGCGCGACCTCGAGCCGCGGATCGAGATCGAGGAAGGACTGCGCCTTCAGGCCAAGCAGAGCCTCGACAAGATGCTGGAAATGGCCAGCGGCACGATCGGCAAGGGCGATCTCGACACGATCGACTGACGCCGCCAGCCGAACATCGGAGACACGAAAAAGGGCCGGGGAGATCCACTTCCCCGGCCCTTCTTATGTGACGTGCTGCTGTCAGGGAGCGCGTCGTAATCCGGGCCCGCCAGTATTGGGCTTGTCCGGCGCGGAGGAGAGCGCTTCGGCGGCGGGCATGTAGCCCTCGAAAGCGCTGCGCCGCAGGACGAAGCGGGCGAGAATGATTCCGTAGATCAGCTTGGAGGCAATATCGGCGAGCGAATAGATCGCCTGACGCGCAACCACCAGATCACCCGTCGCACCCAGCTGCGGCAGGGCATAGGCAAGCGGATAGAGGCCCCAGGTGGCGAGGAAGAACCACCACAGGTTGTTGGGCCAGGATTTCAGGATATCGGGCGTGGTCGCCAGCCCCGCGATCAGCGTCTGGCGTACTTCCAGGATCAGCCACAGGAAGAAGATCGACGAAATCACACCCCACAGGTTGAGATGCGAGAAATCGCCAACCGCGCCGAACTGGCCGTACAGCCCGGTCCAGATCATCAGTACGCCGGGCACCGCCATGCGCAGCGCGCGCCGATGCACCTCCGCCTGGCGAAGCCCCATCGCGATCGCCAGCTGGGCCAGCAGGATCGGCACGGTAATCGTCCAGTTGCCGTAGCGATAGGCGTTGGAGAAGCTGTCGTTCTGCGCCAGCGGGCGATACAGGCCGTCGACGTAGGCGTAGCTTTCCTTCCACAGGCCGAATTCCTGCAGCAGGGTCAGCCCCGCGCTCGCCATCACCACCGCCGAGAGAATCGGCACCAGCCTGTAACGCGGTGCGAGGTTCTGCACGCTCATAAGGAAGAACAGGATGAACGCGAAGAACGCCGCGTAACTAACCATAAGGATTAACGAACCCAGATGGTACTGCTGGCTGGTCAGGGTGACGAGGTTCTCTATGGCCGAGATCGCTGCGTCGGCCTGAGCAATCTGCGGCTCTGCAACAGTGGGATCGGCGATCGGGGCAGCCATGTGTGTCCTTTCAGAGGGCGGGAAATCCGGCCCCGCCATGCCCGCGTCCAATCGCAGGAAGCCTGCCGCAGCGCAATTCTGGTAAGGATAATCTGCGCGCTCCCGTTTCGCGGCGAGACACACGCGGGCAAAGTCCCTAACTTTGCCACGGAACCGGAGCAAAATACCCCAGATGATCGCCAGACTGCAAAAATTATGGAGCGATATCAACGCCAGCTACTGGTTCTTCCCGGGGCTGTTCGCGACCTCGACCCTGCTCCTGGCGATGCTGACGGTGGAGCTTGACCGGCGTGGCCTGACCGAGTGGGTCGATCATCTCAACTGGTTGCCCCCCGCCCGGCCCCAAGGGGCCAGCAACATGCTGACCGTGATCGCCAGTTCGATGATCGGCGTGGCGTCCACCGTCTTCTCGATCACGATCGCGGCGGTCGCCTATGCCAGCGGCAATTACGGCCCCCGGCTGCTGACCAACTTCATGGAAGATCGCGGCAATCAGCTGAGCCTGGCGACCTTCATCGGCACCTTTGTCTACGCGATCACCGTGCTGCTGTCGGTACGGATGCCGGATGAATCGGGCGTTCTGACCTCGCAAGGCGACGGGTTCGTGCCTCAGCTATCGCTGCTGATCGCCTACGTGCTGATGGCGGTGTCGGTCATGGTGCTGGTCTATTTCCTCAACCACGTGCCCTCCTCGATCAGGATCAATGCGGTGCTGGAAGGGATCGGCCGCCGCCTGCTGAACGCGATTCGCGACAATTTCGACGAACCGATGAAGGCGCGCGTGGAAGGCGAGGTGCGCGAGGGCACGCCTGTATTTGCCTCGCGCACAGGCTACATCCAGGTGATCAACTGGAACGAGCTGCTCAAGGTCGCGCGCAAGAGCGGGTCGGAACTGCAAATGGCGGTGCGGACGGGCGATTTCTGCCACCCCTCGGTCGCCATCGGCTACTGGTCCGAAAAGCCGGACGATGCCTGCGACGAGCAGGTGCGCGAGTGCATCGCGCTGGGCGATGCGCGGACCCCGGCGCAGGATCTGCATTTCATGATCGACGAGCTGGTCGAGATCGGGCTGCGCGCGCTGTCGCCCGGCATCAACGACCCTTTCACGGCTATCTCCGCGCTGCACTGGATCGGCGCGGCCACCGCCGAACTGGGCAAGCGCGATCTGAACTGGTCGGTGGGCGAACCCGACGACGACGGGCGACGCCCGCTGCGGCCGATGGCGGACGATTTCAGCCACTATCTCGGGCGCGGCTTCGGCACGATCCGGTCTGCTGCGGCAACCAGCCCGCCGGCGGCGACGGTCATGTTCGATTCTCTCGAAAGCGCCGCTGTGACGATCACCGATCCGGTGCGCCACAAGAACATCCGCGACGAGGCGGACCAGCTGATGCGCCAGGCAAAAGCGTCCCTCACCGGTCCGGATCTGGAGCAGGTGGAGGCCCGCTTCGCGCTGTTCCGCAAGCGTCTGGAGGACCACCCCAGATAGGGTGTCAGCCGACCCGCGCCCGCGCGACCGCCAGCGCCGCGCCAACCATCGCCATGCCGACCAGATCGAGCAGGCCAAGCGTTTCGCCGAACGCCAGATAGCCGGAGAGTACCGCCACCGCAGGCTGCGTCAGCAGCGCCAGGCCGATGATCATCGGCGGGAAGGCGCGCAGAGCGAAGACCAGCAGGCCCTGCCCGGCAACCTGGCTCAGCAGCGCGAGCACGATCAGCGGAGTCCAGTCGTGCGGCCACACCGGCTCGCCGCGCAGCAGCGCCACCGCCAGCAGCACCGGCGCGGCGATGCAGCACACACGCACCAGCAGGCTCCACCCGCCCAGCCCTTTTCGCGCATCCTGCAGGCACAGCAGGTAGATCGCGTAGAGCATCCCCGCGGTGATGCAGAACAGGTCGCCTATCAGCGTATCCGCGCTGATCTGTGCGCTGCGCCCCAGCAGGATCGCCGCGCCGCCCAGCGCCAGTACGATCGCCGCCCACTCCGCCCGCGCGGGCATGGTCCGGGCGATCACGATGCCCCAGAACAGCAGCACGATGCTGCCCGCATTGCCGAACAGCGTCGCATTGCCCAGCCGGGTATGTTCGATCCCGATGTGCCAGCTGGCCAGATCGAGCGCGAAGGCGATCGCCCCCAGCGCGACCAGCCATGCGGTGCGGCGCGGCACGCCCAGCACCGGCTGACGCGCACTGCGCGCGATCAGCCAGATGATCGGCAAGGCCAGCACCAGCCGCCAGAACCCCGCCGACACCGGCCCGCTGTCCGCCAGCCGCACCGACCATGGCCCAAGCGCGAGCGCGACATTGCCCGCGATCAGCGCGGCCCAGTGCAGCGCGCGCGGGTTTTGGCTTGCCCCCTGCAAAGGCGTTCTTTCATGTGCGTTGCTTGCCGTGGCCATGGAGCGCCCCTAACTCCGCCCGACGCCCACGGGTCAACCAAATAAGGAGAACACCTCCATGCACGACGCCCTGTTCCAGCCGATCCGCCTCGGTGCGATCACCGCGCCCAACCGGATTTTGATGGCACCGCTGACGCGCGGCCGCGCGACCCCGCCGAACTTCGTGCCCAATGCGATGATGGAAACCTATTACCGCCAGCGCGCGGGCGCCGGGCTGATCATCAGCGAGGCGACCGGGATCAGCGTAGAAGGGCTCGGCTGGCCGAACGCGCCGGGCATCTGGAGCGACGAGCAGGTCGAGGGCTGGAAGCCGATCACCGACGGCGTGCACGAGGATGGCGGGCGGATCGTCCTGCAGCTGTGGCACATGGGGCGGATTGTTCACCCCGATTTCCTTGGCGGAAATCCGCCGGTATCCGCCAGCGCGACCACCGCGCCGGGCCACGCGCACACCCCCACGGGCCGCAAGCACCACGTGCAGGCCCGCGCGCTCAGCGTCGATGAGATCAAGCGCGTCGTCGAGGATTATCGCAAGGCGGCCGAGAACGCGAAGGCGGCCGGTTTCGACGGGGTGCAGCTGCACGGCGCGAATGGCTACCTGATCGACCAGTTCCTGCGTCGCAGCACCAATTTGCGCGAGGACGAATATGGCGGCTCGGCGGAAAACCGCGCGCGCTTGCTGGGAGAAGCGCTCGACGCGCTGATCGACGTATGGGGCGCGGACCGGGTGGGCCTGCGCCTGTCGCCCAATGGCGAGACACAAGGCGCGGACGATCCCGATCCGGCGGAAACATTCGGCGCGGCAGCCAAGGTGGCGGAAGATCACAAGATCGCCTTCCTCGAACTGCGCCAGCCGGGCCCCAACGGCACCTTCGGCGCGACCGACGTGCCCAAGCAGGATGCGTACATCCGGGGCATCTACACCGGCCCGCTGGTGCTCAACAGCGATTACACGCCGGAAGAGGCAGCCAGCGATGTGGAGAGCGGGCGTGCCGACGCGATCAGTTTCGGCCGACCGTTCATCTCCAACCCGGATCTGCCCACGCGGATCGCCAAGGGCGCGCATCTGGCAGAAAACGTCAACGTGCCGCAGAGCTGGTACCTGCCCGGCGAAGCGGGCTACATCGACTATCCGACGCTGGAACAGGAAGCGGCGGCGAGCGCCTGACCCGGCGCGCCGCGAGCAGGCGCAATGATCTGCGAGCGGGCGGCGCTATTCGGCGTCGTCCGCTCCATCCTGCGAGGCATCGCCATCCTCGCTGGCATCCGCGCCGTCTTCACCATCGTCGCCGCCGCGCTTGGGCGACTGCGACTGGACCATCGCGATCGGCAGCATAGAGTCGGTGATCGAGCCGCCCAGCACTTCGCCCTGTGGCCCGGTCTCCTCGGCATCGTTCGACTCGGCGGCATCCTTGCTATCCCCGCACGAGGCGAGCAGCAGCGCGCTTGCACAAATGGCGAAAATCCTGCGGGTCATGACGCGTCCTGTTGTTCGAGCGCGGCGAGAAACGCCGGCGCGTGAGCCTTTAATGCCTCATCCCACGCCTGGGGTGCAAGCCCGATCCCCAGATCGGCGAGGCTCGTCACGCCGAACTCGTCGATCCCGCAGGGGACGATTCCGGTGAAGTGCGACAGGTCGGGCGACAGGTTGACCGCAAAGCCGTGCATCGTCACCCAGCGGCGCACGCGCACGCCGATCGCCCCGATCTTCGCCTCGCGCCCGTCAGGCGCCTTGGTCCAGATGCCGACCCGTTCGGGCACCGTCCAGCACTCCACCCCGAGGCCGCCCAGCGTGGCCACCACCCAGTCTTCCAGCGAATGGACGAAGCGCCGCACATCCTTGCCGCGCTTGCGCAGGTCGAGGAGGGTGTAGGTCACCCGCTGACCCGGCCCGTGATAGGTGTAGCGCCCGCCACGACCTGCCTCGACCACTTCGAACCGCGGATCGAGCAGCTCGCTCGCCACGGCGCTGGTGCCAGCGGTGTAGACGGGGGGATGCTCCAGCTGCCAGATCAGCTCGCGCGCCTCGCCCCGCTCGATCGCGGCGTTGCGCGCCTCCATCTGGTCCAGCGCTTCGCGGTAGGGCACCTGCTGCGCGGCGACGTGCCATTCGATCTGTTCTAGTCCGGCCATTTTCGTTTGCGTGGCCCATGACCCGCCGCTTATCAAGAGCGCCACACAAGGGGGTTGCCAATGAAACTCGACATGAATCGCGCGTGGACCGAAGCGCTCAGCCTGATCCAGGCCAATATCGGCGTGGTCGCGACCGTCGCGGGCGTGTTCTTCTTCCTGCCCTATCTCGCCTTCGCGTTGCTGATGCCGGAAACGGCCAACTTCGCGATAGAGCCCAACTCGGACGATCCGACCGCTGCGTTCGACCAGGTCATGGCGTTCTACGGCGAGATCTGGTGGGTCATGCTGCTGCTGGTGGTGGCACAGACGGTCGGCACGCTCGCGCTGCTGGCACTGCTGCGGGCGGACAACCGCCCGACCGTGGGCCAGGCCATCGCAGTCGGCGCGATCGGCTTCCTCACCTCCATCGCGGCGACGATCCTCTTCTATGTCGGCTTCGGTATTGCCGGCGGCGTGGTGATGGGGATTGCCATTGCGACCAAGATCACCGCGCTGGCGGTGATTTTGGGCATCGTGCTGTTCGTGGTCCTGATCTACGTGGCGGTCAAATTCTCGCTGCTCGCCCCGGTCATCGCGATCGACAAGGTCTACAACCCCTTCACCGCGCTGCTGCGGTCGTGGCGGCTGACGAAGGGCAATTCGGTGCGGCTTTTCGCCTTCTACGCCCTCCTGCTGATCGCCCTCGTGGTCGTCAGCGGCGTGATCGGCATGATCGTGATGCTGGTCTTCGGCCTGATGGGGGAGGAAGTCATGCTGGTCGGTTCGGGGCTGATCAATTCGGCGGTCAATGCGGTTGTCATCGTGCTGATGCTGGGCGTCCTCGCCGCAGTTCACCGCCAGCTCGCCGGGCCGAGCGCGCAAAGCGTGGGCGAAACCTTCGAATAGGGTTTATGGGGGAGCGCCGATTGCCACCTGCGCGCGCGCGGCCTAGCGTCGCCCCGTAATGGCCGACAATCCCCCCTCCGCTTCCGAGAATTCCCTTCTGAGCCCACCGGCTCCGCCAGACCATCAGGGCATCCCGCGCGGGCGGATGGCGCTGCTGTTCACCGTCGTGCTGGTCTCGGCGGCGGGCAACACGGCGATGCAATCGGTCATGCCCTCGATCGGCACCGCGCTGGGAGTTGCCGACGTATGGATCAGTCTGGCCTATAGTTGGTCCGCACTGCTGTGGGTGATCTTCGCCCCCTATTGGGCGAGCCGATCCGACCGACGCGGCCGCAAGGCGATGATGGCACTGGGCTTGGCAGGCTTCGTCGCCTCGATGGGCCTGTGCGGCGCGGTGCTGTGGATCGGCCTCGCCGGATGGCTGACCCCGCTGCTGACCCTGCTGCTGTTCGCGCTGTGCCGTTCGCTCTACGGCCTGCTGGGTTCCGCCGCGCCGCCCGCGGTGCAGGCCTATGTCGCCAGCCGCACCCCCCGCGCCGAGCGCACGCAGGCGCTGTCGCTCATTTCGTCGAGCTTTGGGCTGGGCACGGTAATCGGCCCCGCTCTTGCCCCTTTGCTTATCTTCCCGCTGGTTGGGCTGACCGGCCCATTCTTCTCCTTCGCAGTAATCGGGATCGTCGCGATGGTCGCGCTGCGGCTGCGCCTGCCCAACGACGAGCCGCGCTTTGCCGCGCGCGGGCTGGCCTTCGATGCGCCCTATGGCGGCAGTGGCGCAGGCCGCCATGCGACCGACAAGCCGTCGGACGAGGACGCGGATACGCCCGCCGGGCAGGACACGTCCCTGCCTGCCGAAGCACCCGCTCTGAAATGGGCCGACAAGCGCATTCGCCCGTGGCTGCTGGCGGGGCTGCTGGGCGGCCACGCGCAGGCGATGATGCTGGGTATCGCAGGCTTTCTGGTGCTCGACCGGCTGGGCCTGCGCGACGATCCGCTGGCCGGTGCCGGGCCGGTCAGCATCGTGCTGATGATCGGCGCGGTGGCGACCCTGCTCGCGCAATGGGGGCTGATCCCCATTCTGCATCTGGGCCCGCGCGTCTCGACCCTGGCGGGCATGGCGCTGAGCGTGGTCGGCGCGGCGATCTTCGGCACGGCAGGCGACCTTCACGGCATCGCGCTGGGCTTTGCCGTCGCCGCGCTCGGCTTCGGCCTGTTCCGGCCCGGTTTCACCTCGGGCATGTCGCTTGCTGTGAGCAGGCCGGAGCAGGGTCAGGTTTCGGGCAAGGTCGCGAGCGTCAACGGCGCGAGCTACATCTACGCGCCCGCGCTGGGCGTGTGGCTATATGGCCATAGCGACTGGATCGGTTTCGCCGCGATCATCGGCTTTTGCGTGGCGGTGATGGTGATCGGCTGGACCCGGCTCGACAGTGACGAGGCGCTGATGGCACGCGCGGACGACTAGGCCGCTCCGCACGCGCCGGGGCTAGCCAAGCCCCTTCAGATCAGAGGATTTCCAGCACCTGGTCCTGCGGGCGGCACAGGCGCGCGCCCTTCTCCGTCTCGACCAGCGGGCGCTCGATCAGGATCGGGTCGGCGACCATCGCATCCAGTATCGTGTCCGCATCGGCATCGGGCAGGCCGCGCTCTTCGGCATCCGTGCCCCGTGTGCGCAGACCCTCGGCAGGGGTGATCCCCGCATCGCGGTACAGCTGGGCGAGCTTGTCGCGGGTCGGCGGCTCCTTGAGATATTCGACCACGGTGAGGTCGACCGCCTTGAGGTTCTCAAGGATCGCAAGCGTCTTGCGCGAAGTGCCGCATTTCGGATTGTGCCAGATGGTCGCTTTCATGATCCGCATCCCTTCGATGAAACTGATGCCGCTCGCCTAGCGCCGCGCCGATCCCCAGCCAAGACGAGACTCTCGACATACAGCGGTTGTAATTGCGAGCCCTTCTCATTAGGCAAAGCTATCGCGAATCAATTGCAACAAAGGGATCGTCATGAGGGACCACACTTTCCGTATCGCGCTTTTGCTGGGGGCATCTGCCCTGCCCGGCGCGGTCCATGCGGAGGACGCCGCCACCGGCAAAGAAGAGGCCGCGCAGGCGGCCGGGGAAGGCGAACAGATCGTTGTCACCGCAACCCGCACGCCTCTCGCTATCGAAGATGTGCCCGCCACCGTCACCGTGATCGACGCCGAGGACATTGCCGATGACATGGTGACCGACATCAAGGACTTGGTCCGCTACGAACCAGGTGTCTCGGTGCGCCGCGCACCTGCCCGCTTCGGAGCCGCGCTGGGCACGCTGGGCCGCGCGCGGAATGAGGATTTCGTGATCCGCGGGATCGGCGGCAACCGGGTGCTGATCCAGGTCGACGGCATCCGCACGCCGCAGGGCTTCACCTTCGGCGCGCAGGAAGCCGGGCGTGGCGGCTACACCGATGTCAGCCTGGTCAAGTCGGTCGAGATCCTGCGCGGGCCCGCATCGGCGCTCTATGGCAGTGACGGGCTGGCTGGCGCGGTCAGCTTTACCACCAGCGATCCGGTCGACCTGATCGGCACCGATGCCTTCGGCGGCTTCGCCAGCGCATCCTATTCGAGCGCGGACGAGGAATTCTCCGAAACCGTCGCGCTCGCCGGGCAGAGCGGCGCGTTCTCCGCGATGCTCGCCTATACCCGCCGCGATTTCCACGAGCTGGAGAACAAGGCCACGGTCGGCGGGATCGACGAAGCGCGCACGCTGCCCAACCCGCAGGATGGCGAGTCCGACGCGTTTCTGGGCAAGCTGGTGTGGGAACAGGGCGCTCATCGCCTGCGCCTCACGGGCGAGTACCTCGACAGCGCGCTGTTCACCGATGTGCTGACCGGGCAAGGCCCGCAATTCCTGTTCGGCCCCTCCCCCAGCTGGATCGTCGACGACCTGACCGCCAACGACACGACGAGCCGCAAGCGCGTCTCGCTCGACTGGACCTATAACGGCGGCGGCGCAGTCGATTACGCGCATGTCGCGGCCTATTATCAGGACGGGAAGGACGTGCAGTTCGCAGACGAGGACCGCTCTCCCGTCGGCGCCACTCCGCGCCCCGATCGCGAACGGCTCAACACCTTCGAGAACGAGGTCTTCGGCGGCGTGGCCGAGGCGCGCAAAGTCTTCTCGACCGGCGCGACCGGCCATGTGCTGGCCTTCGGCGGTGATGTCAGCTTCACCCGCCAAGAGGGTCTGCGCGACGGGACCGAGCCGCCCGCAGGCGAGATCTTCCCCTCGCGCGCCTTCCCCGCCACCGATTTCACGCTCGGCGGAATCTTCCTCGCCGACGAGATCGCGCTGTTCGACAACCGGCTGACGATCTTCCCTGCGGTGCGGTTCGACTTCTACGACCTCTCGCCGACCGACGACCCGCTGCTGCCCAGCTTCACCGGATCGGCCCAGAGCGGAGACCGCCTGTCGCCCAAGCTGGGCGTCACGCTGAAGCTGGCCGAGAACACGCTGCTTTTCGCCAATTACGCGCAAGGCTTCCGCGCGCCCACGCCCTATCAGGTGAACAATTTCTTCGAGAACCTGGCCTACGGCTACACCTCGCTGCCCAACCCGGACCTCGGCCCGGAAACCAGCGAAAGCTGGGAGGGGGGCATTCGCTTTTCGAGCGATGCGGTGTCGCTGCAGGTGGTTGGCTTCAAGGCCAATTACGACGACTTCATCAGCCAGCAGATCGTGGGCGGGTCGTTCACCCCCGCCGATCCGGCGCAATACCAGTACGTCAATTTCGACGCGGTCGAGATCAAGGGGGCGGAGGCCAAGGCATCCTATCGCGCGGATAACGGCCTGACGGCGAACTTCGCGATCGCCTATGCCGATGGCGACATCCTACCGCCGGGGGCTGCACCCCAGCCGCTCTCGACCATCGATCCGCTCAATCTGGTGGCGGGTATCGGATACCGCCATCCGCAAGGGCACTTCGGCATCAACCTGACCGCGATCCACCACGCGCGTAAGGAACTGGACGAGACGACCGGCACGTGCACCGGCGACTGTTATCGTCCCGGCGCGTTCACCGTGCTCGACGCGACCGCCTTCGTCGCGATTACCGATGCGCTCAAGCTGCGCGCCGGCATCTTCAACCTGACCGACGAGACCTACGCCTACTGGCAGGACGTGCGCGGCCTTTCCGACACTTCGACGATCACCTCGGCCTTCACCCGGCCGGGCCGCAACGCCAGCGTTTCGATCAACTTTTCATTCTGAGGGAGGACCACATGAAACTGACGACACTGATCGGCGCAGCCCTGCTCGCCACCACTGCCATCGCCAGCCCCGCGCTCGCCGACGGCCCCATCGCGGATCGCGGCGAAGCGGTCGAGCGCGCGCATTTCCAGAGGGACCGCGAGACAATCCTGTCGATGGCGGGCGACTACAAGGTGCGCTTCGACATGCAGGAATCGACCCCCTGGATGGAAGGCTACGAACCGCTCGATCGCAAGATTTCGGGCGGGTATGAGTCGGTCCGCGTGATCGAGGATACCGGCACCAAAATCGTCCTCCAGCACCTGCTGGTGGTCGGCGACGAGGGCGAGGAATTCGTCATCAAGCACTGGCGGCAGGACTGGGAGTACGAGCCCGAGAAGATCCTCGCCTATACCGGGCCCAATACCTGGGAATGGAAGACCATGCCCGAGCGGATGCGCAATGGCCGCTGGTCGCAGACTGTCTATCAGGTCGACGACAGCCCGCGCTATGCCGGGTGGGGCGAATGGCAGGACAGCCAGGGCATCCGCCGCTGGCGATCCAACTGGACCACCCGCCCGCTCGCCCGCCGCGACGCGGTACGCCATCCGATCTACGACCGCTACGAAGGGATCAACCGTCACCAGTTGACCCCGACCGGCTGGATCCACTGGCAGGACAACACCAAGATGATGCCCGATGCTTCGGCAGAAGATGGGCTGAAGCCGGTGGTGCAGGAATACGTCCTCAACACCTACGACCGGTTCGATGGCTACAATACCGGCGCGGCGGACGCCTACTGGGCGGCCACGAAAGACTACTGGGCGGCCGTGCGCGACATGTGGGCCGAGGTAGCCGAGGCGAATGGCGGCATCACGATCGAGGAAGAGGCCGAGACCGGCACGGTCATCAGCGGTCGGCTTTTGACCATCGGGAACGAGCTGCAGGAAGGCACAATCGCGCAGGATGCGGCAATTGCCGAGGCACGCGCGCTGATCGGGGAGGCGACGGCACCAGGCGCCGCCTCGACCCGGCGCACGGCGGCTGCCGGGGCGGACTACTAGCCCCTAGTCGCGGGGCGGCGCGGTGGTGGTCCTCAATGCAGGCACATCGCGCGCCGCCTCTTCCGGCGCGATGGCCGGGGGCGGCGCGGCGTCGATAACCTCGGCGCGCGCGGCCACCCGCCCTGCCCGCTCGATCGCGCGGACCAGCCGCGGATAGACCCCGCAGCGGCACAGATTGGGGATCGCCGCGTCGATCTGCTCGCGCGAGGGCGAGGGATTGTCTTCCAGCAGCGCCGCCGCGGCGATCGCGATCCCCGGCGTGCAGAAGCCGCACTGGATCGCCTGCTCCGCGACCAGCGCCTGCTGCACCGGGTGCGAGCGATCGCGCGAAAGCCCCTCTATCGTCGTGATCACCCGCCCTTCGGCCTCGGCAATGGAAACGAGGCAGGATCGCAGCGGCACGCCGTCGATCAGCACCATGCACGCACCGCAATCGCCCGTCCCGCAGCCGAACTTCGTACCGGTCAGGTTGCTCGCCTCGCGCAGTGCGAACAGCAACGGGGTTTCGGGGTCGAGCAGATATTGCACCGGCCGATTATTGACCGTCATCTTCGTCACGGCGTCACCAAGCTAATCCGCATAAAACTCGACCAGATGGCACCGCTCGCAGCGGAACGCGCGCAGCGGCTTGAGCGCCTTCTTGTCCACTTTCACGCTGCCGGTCCAGCCGGTCTGCGGCGTGCCTTCCTGCCAGCGGGCGGGCTGCACCTCGCCATAGCCCATGTCGACGACGAAGCCTTCGGCGCTGCGCCCGCCACACTTGCCGCAATGGCGCGCTTCGGCGGGTGCAGGATCGCTCACTGCTGCCAGCTGTCGTCGATGCGCGTGGCCTTGCGCTTCCACGCCTCGAAATCGAACACGCCCGCGCCGCCTTGGCCCTGCATAACGGCAAGGTCGCGCTGGTGTACGTCGACCACGTCCTGCTGCACCACTACCGCCTCTCCCTGGCTGAGCGTGGCAACCTGGATCTCGCACGCGCGTTGCAGCGACCACATCATCACGAACATCTGCTGGATCGTCTTGCCCATCACCACCGGGCCGTGGTTGCGCAGCATCAGGATCGACTTGTCGCCCAGATTCTCAAGCAGGCGGTCGCCCTCTTCGGCGCGCACCGTGACGCCCTCGAAGTCGTGATAGCCGATCTGGTTCTGGAAATTGCAGGCGTAGAAATTGGTCGGCAGCAACCCGTCCTTGTGGCTGCACACCGCCATCGTCGCGGTCGTGTGCACATGGCAGATCGCATTCGCCCGCTCGCCCAGATGCTTGTGGAAATGCGCGTGCTGGGTGAAGCCCGCCTTGTTCACCATGTAGGGCGAACCGCCGATATTATTGCCCTCGACGTCGATCTTCACGAGGTTGGAGGCGGTCACTTCCTCGTACAGCAGGCCGAAGGGGTTGATCAGGAACGCGCCCTCCTCGCCCGGCACCGCGAGCGAGATGTGGTTGTAGATCGATTCCGACCAGCCGAGCAGATCGAAGATGCGATAGCAGGCGGCGAGATCGAGCCGCGCCTGCCATTCTTCCTTAGAACATTCGTAATCGAGCTTCGCCTGCGTCGCCATCGGGCCTCTCCTTCATGCCTGTTTGCCGGGCATGATAGGGCAACGCGTGGCACGCGCACAAGCGCGCGGATTTGGCGCTTTAGCTTGCGCGACGTTCGGTCTACCGACCCGCGCAATGAGCAAACAAGCAAAGCTGACGCGCGGGAGCATTCCGGGCCATCTCGTGACGCAGACCCTGCCGATGATCATCGGTGTCGCCGCGATCATGTCGATCAGCCTGATCGACGCCTATTTCATCGGTCAGCTGGGCGCAGACCCGCTCGCCGCGATCAGCTTCATCTTCCCGATCTCGGTCGCGCTGACCAGCCTGGGCGTGGGGGTGATGGTCGGGATCAACTCGGTCGTCGCGCGCTCTCTGGGCGCGGGCGATCACGATCAGGCGGCGCGCCGGGCGAACCTGGGCGTGGTGTTCGCGACCGTGGTCGGCGTGGTGCTGGGGGTCGCGCTGTGGCTGCTGCAGGACCCGCTGTTCCGCCTGATGAATGCGCCGGACAACCTGCTGCCGCTGATCCGCGACTATATGGACCCGTTCGCGCTCGCCTTCCCCTTCCTGCTGGTGCTGATGGGCTTCAACGGCGTGCTGCGCGGCCAGGGCGAGGCGAAGATGAGCAGCTTCATCAACATCGCCTACGCAGCGGTGAACTGGGTGCTCGACCCGATCCTGATTACCGGCGCTTTCGGGTTCCAAGGCTTCGGGATCGCGGGCGCGGCCTATGCCACGCTGATCGGCTGGGCCGTCGCGGTGGTGCTGGCGGTCGTGTGCGTTGGGCGCACGCACCTGCCGTTCAACCCGGCGCTGATCCGCGATTGCGAGAATCCGCGCGAACCGATCGTGGCGATCATGAAGGTGGCGGGCCCCGCCTCCTTCTCCAACGCGATCAACCCCATCGGCCTGTCGGTGCTGACCGCGCTGATTGCGCTGGAAGGGCAGAGCGCTGTGGCAGCCTTCGGCGCGGCGGGCCGGTTGCAGAGCTTTGCGGTGGTGCCCCTGCTCGCGCTTTCAGGCTCGATCGGCGCGATCGTCGGCCAGAACTGGGGCGCAAACCAGCCGGAACGATCGCGCGCGGCGGCGCGCGGTGCCGGGCTGTTCTGCATCGTCTACGGGCTGGTCATCGCGGTCGCACTGGTCGCGGCGGCGAAGTGGTTCGCGGGGTTCTTCACCGACGACCCGGCGATCGTGCGGCAATTCTCCCGCTATCTGGAGATCGCCGCGTGGGGCTATGCCGGGTTCGGCCTGCTGATCGTGGGCAACGGCATCCTCAACGCGGTCGACAAGGCGGGGCTGGCGCTGGCGCAAAGCTGCGCGCGCGTGTTCCTGGTGATGCTGCCGTTCGGCTGGTTGCTGCGGCCGGTCTGGGATTCGGACGCGATCTACGCCGCGGAACTGGCCGCCAACCTCGTCGGCGGGCTGGTCGCGGTGCTGCTGGTGCGCAAGGTGCTCAGCGGCACGCCGCCAGCCGCGCAGCGCAAGGGCGGCTAGCGCAGGCTGACTGCGCCCG
The DNA here is from genome assembly GCF_019857185.1 of Alteriqipengyuania abyssalis. Taxonomy (GTDB): domain Bacteria; phylum Pseudomonadota; class Alphaproteobacteria; order Sphingomonadales; family Sphingomonadaceae; genus Alteriqipengyuania; species Alteriqipengyuania abyssalis. The sequence goes on from NZ_JAHWXP010000003.1 coordinate 239,216, forward strand.
GCGGGAGCGGCGCGGGCGTCGCGCGAAACGGCGCGGTGAGACTGTTGCCCAGCGACAGGTCCGCCAGCGAGGCCGCGTCCGCGACCCCGATCTCGATCCGCGCCTGCGGTTTGCTGCGCAAGGTGCGGTGCAGCCGGTCCCACAGGCTCAGCCCGCTGGTCCAATTGCTGTTCATCTCGTCCCAAACCTTGGAGTGATGCACCCCGTGCATCTTCGGCGTGGTTAGGATCAGCGACAGGTTCTCGTCCCACCGCCCCGGAAGCGCGAGGTTGGAATGGTGGAACAGCACCGATGCGTCGAAGAACCGCCGGTGTGCCATCAGTATGCGCACGTCTGCCCCGCTGAGCACCACTTGTGCGACCCTGAACGGCAGGGAGACCAGCATATCGACCGCATGGAACCGCAGCGCGGTGGTCATGTCCATGTCCGGGTCGATGTGATGGACCCGGTGAAACCGCCACAGGAACGGCACCTTGTGGGTCGCGATATGCCACCAGTAAAAAGCGTAATCCATCGCCGCGACCCCCAGCACGATCTGCAACGGGCGCGGCAGCGGCAGCACTTGCACGAGGCCCCGCCGGGCTCGGACATTGCCCTTGGCCAGCCGGGTGAGCAGCGGCATCTCGATCGCGGTGACCACCAGCATCGTACCCGCCCCCAGCGCGAGGTTGCGCGCCTGCCGGGCTGCGGTGGAGTGGGTCTGGCGGCGCAGCGGCCGCGCCCGCTCGGCCAGCCACAATCCGCCGACCAGCGCGACGCCGAGTACCGTCAGGGGTGAAATGCGGGCCATGTCTGTTGGCTTATGGGAAAAGTCGCGCGCTGTCGCTATGCCCGCAAGGATGACGCCCGAGATCGCGATTTTCGCCCGCTGGCCGGAGCCGGGGAAGGCCAAGACCCGGCTGATCCTGACGCTGGGAGCCGAAGGCGCGGCGCAGCTCTATCGCACATTGCTGGAACTGACCGTGCGCGAGGCACGCGCCAGCGGCCTGCCGTTCCACCTGCGGGTGACCGGCGGCGACCCGGCGCGCTTCCGCGAGTGGCTCGGCAGCGATCTCGACGTGCGCGACCAAGGGGGCGGCGATCTGGGCGAAAAGCTGACTCGCGTACCCACTCCGGGCATGATGATCGGCAGCGACTGCCCCGGCCTGACCGCCGCGCTGTTGCGCGAGGCTGGCGATGCTCTTTCGAGCCACGAGGCAGTGATCGGCCCGGCGGATGATGGCGGCTACTGGCTGCTCGGCCTGCGCACGCCCTGCCCCGACCTGTTCGTCGACATGGCGTGGAGCACGGACGCGGTCTTCCCCGAGACCATGCGGCGGCTTGAGGCCAGGGGGATCGCCCCGCACCTGCTGCCCGAGCTGACCGATATCGACACGGGCGAGGATCTCGCCGCATGGCCGGACCTGCTGGCGTGAGCGATACAGGCGTAGCGATCGTGGTGCCGGTGCTGAACGAGGCGGCGGCTATCCCCGCGCTCGCCGCGCATCTCGCGACACTCGACCCAGAGCCTGCGCAGGTCATCGTCGTCGATGGAGGAAGCAGCGACGACACGCTTGCTCTGGCGCGCGAAGCCGGGTGGCAGACACTCTCTGCCGAACGCGGCCGCGCGCGGCAGATCAATGCGGGCGTCGACGCCGCCGAGGCACCGCTAATTTGCGTGGTCCATGCTGACAGCTTCCCACCTGCTGACATGGTCGCGGTGATCCGCGATACGCTGGCCGACAAGCGCATTGCGCTCGCCAGCTTCACTCCGCTGATTAGCGGCGCGAAGACCCGCTGGGTGACCAGCGCGCATAATTACGTGAAGACCTGGTACGCGCCGCTGCTGTGCCGCCCGCACCTGTTCTTTCGCGGCGTTCGCCTGCTGTTCGGCGACCACGCGATGTTCTTCCGCCGCGCCGACTTCCTGACCATCGGCGGCTGCACACCGGGCGACATGGTGATGGAGGAAGCGGACCTGTGCGTGAAATTCGCGCGGCTGGGCCGCATCCGCATGGTCCCCCGCGTGGTGCACACATCGGACCGGCGGATCGCCGCGTGGGGTCCGCTCAAAGCCAACTGGATCTATTTCAAGGTCGGCATCCTGTGGGCACTCGGCCTGCGCGGGCGCATGGAGCGCGACTACCCCGATATCCGGTGAGCTAGCGCGCCAGCACCCCGGCGGCAGGCAGGAAGCCTTCCTCCGTGCAGAAATCGATCAACCGCCGCAGATAGTCCTCGTCCGCCGGCCCGGATTCGATCCCGGTGAGCGCGCGAAAGCGGCTGTCGTCGAAGCGCGGGTCGCGCTGGAAATAGCTGGCATAGAGCGCCGAGACACGGCCATGCAGCCGCCGTTCGAGCGGCGGCAGCGCGCTCGCATCGAAGCGCGCCGGATCGACCAGAGTGGGAGAGCGCAAGCCGTCGACGCTGCCGATACCGCGCGCAAAGTCGGCCATCGCCAGCGGATCGGACGCAACCAGATGATAAGTGCCGCCGCGCGCTTCATCCCAATGCTCCGCCAGCGCCGCGATCCCGCCTGCGACGTGGTCGATCGGCACGAAGGCAAGCGTGGCGTCGGCCCCGGCAGGGACCAGCCGGATGCGCCCTTCTGCAATCAGCCTGAACGCCATGTAGAGCGCATCGAACTGGCGCACCCGACCGCTCTGGTATTCGCCCAGCGTGATACCAGGCCGCGCGATCGCCCAGTCGAGCCCGGAGGCACGCACCAGCCGCTCGCCCGCAGCCTTGCTCGCCTCGTAGCCGTTGGCGAAACCGCTTTCGGGGAGCGGATCATCCTCGCGGATCACCCCGTCGCGCGTGCCGCAGACATAGGCCGTGCTGACATGCAGCAGCCCTGCCCCGCCCGCCTGCGCCAGCGCGATCACATTCGCCGTGCCGCGCGTGTTGGTCGCCTCGTACTCGGCGTCGGTGAGGTCGAAGCGGATCGTGGCCGCGCAGTGGATCACGAGGTCGTGGTCCTGCGCCAGCCGCTCGAAGGTCGCTGCGTCCAGCCCCAGCCGCTCCTGCCGGATGTCGCACGGCACCGCCTCGGCAATCGCCACTGGGCTTCCGTCGTTCGCGCGCACCTCGGGGTTGCGGTGGACCAGCGCGGTCACCCGATGCCCCGCAGCAACCAGCCGCGCGCAGACTTCACCGCCGATCAGCCCGGCCGCGCCCGTTACAAGAATCCGGCTCAACAGCAGCCGCCGCCGGTCGCGACCTGCGGAACAGCTCCGGCGAGCGGGAATAGCGTGCCGCAATCGGGATAGATGCCGTAATGCGTGCCGAAGTCGCCGAAGAACTCGAAATGCTCGGCAAAGCGGGTGTCGGCCAGCATCTTCCAGCTATTGCCGCACACCGAGAACATCCGCCCGCGCTCGATCCGGTGGTGATCGTCGAGCACGAACACGCGCTCTTCGCCAGCGACCGTGCCCTTGTAGCGCACGGCCTGGCCGTAATCCTCGCACAGCGGCTCAAGCTCGGGCAGCTTGAACAGGCGCGCGGTGGCCGAGTGGAAGGCGATCCCGTCCAGCTTTTCCTGGATCTGCGGGTCGTTGATCCCCAGCGGGCGGCTGGTGACCAGTCGCGGGTCGAGGAACCCGGCAGCCTTGGCCGAAGCGATGAAGTCGAACCAGTACATCGCGCCAGACAGGCACTCGCCGTGCAGCACGGGATCGTCGCGCAATCCGTCGGGCACGCGGCGGTCGGAATAGACGTCGGAAAAATACAGCTCCCCACCGGGCTTGAGCAAGCGGTAGGCCGCGTCGAACACCGCGCGCTTGTCTGCCACCAGGTTGATCACGCAGTTGGAGACGATGACGTCGAAGCTGCCATCTTCCAGATCGAGGTCGCCCAGCTTCTCTATATCGCCTTCGAGGAAGCGCACGTTGCTTTTGGTATAGCCGAATCGCTCCCGGTGCCATTCCTCATGCTCGCGGGCGACCGCCAGCTGCGCAGGCGTCGCGTCGACGCCGGTGACAGAGCCATGCTCGCCCACCATCTGCGCCAGCAGATAGGCATCCTGACCGCTGCCCGAGCCGAGATCGAGCACCTTGGCACCCTCGATCGCCTGCGGGGCAACCAGCCCGCAGCCATAATAGCGCGCGCGCACATCCTCATGCACGTTGCGCAGCAGCGCCATCAGCGCGGGCGGCGGCGCGTCGAGCGTGCAGCAGGCATCGGTTTTGAGATCGGCGGAGCCTTGCAGCACCTCGCCATAATAGTTCTGCGAATTTTCGAGATTCATGAAACGTTTCGACCCTTGCCTGCGAATATGCCACACACAGCACGAGGTTCGGTTCTCGGGCAAGCTTGGTTTCAGGGACAGGCATGAAATTTACCCATGACGTGATCGTGATCGGCGCGGGGGCCGCCGGCCTTACCGCTGCGGGCGGCTGCGCGATGTTCGGCCTGAAGGCCGCGCTGATCGAGCGGGCCGAGATGGGCGGGGAATGCCTCAACAACGGCTGCGTGCCGTCCAAGGCGCTGATTACTGCGGCCAAACGCGCAGCTGAGGCCAATGAATACGAACGCTTCGGCATCCAGATGGCCGCCGCGAAGGTCAACTGGAGCGGCGTACACGCGCATATCCACGAAGCGATCGCGCACATCGCGCCGCACGACAGCCAGGAACGGTTCGAGGAGATGGGCTGCGACGTCTATCGCGGCCACGCGCACTTCATCGGCCCGCGCAAGGTGCAGGTCGGCGATGTCGAGCTGAGTGCCCCAAAGATCGTCATCGCCACCGGGTCGGAACCGATGGTGCCGCCGATCGAGGGGCTGGATAGCGTGCCCTACCTGACCAACGAGAACATCTGGGATCTCGACCAGCTGCCCCAGCACCTCGTCATCATCGGCGGCGGGGTGATCGGGATGGAGATGGCGCAGAGTTTCCGGCGGCTGGGCAGCGAAGTCACCATCATCGAACCGGGCGACCTCATGGGCCGCGACGATCCGGACTCGGTCGCGGTGGTGGTCGAGACGATGAAGGCCGAGGGGGTGATGTTCGTGAAGGGCGCAGCCGCCAAGGTAACGCCCGGTGTGCTCGCCAGCCTCACCGTGACGTTGGAAGACGGGCAGGAGGTTGCGGGGACGCACCTGCTGATCGCCACCGGGCGCAAGGCGCGAACCGAAGGCTACGGACTGGAGGAGATCGGCGTCGAACTGGGCCGCAACGGGATCAAGGTCGACGCGCGGCGGCGCACCAACCTCAAGCACATCTACGCGATCGGCGATTGCCGCGAGGGGCCGCGGCTGACGCATGTATCGGGCTACGAAGGGTCAAACGTCGCGCTCGAAATCACGCTGGGCGTGCCGACCAAGGTCGACTGGTCCGCCCTGCCCTGGTGCACCTATACCGACCCCGAGGTCGCGCAGATCGGGATGACCGAGGCGCAGGCGCGCGAGGAGCTGGGCGACAAGGTGACCGTGGTGCGCGAAGGCTTCGACCACAACGAACGCGCCATTGCGGAAGGGGACACGCGGGGCCACCTGAAGGTGGTGATGGTCGGCAAGAAAGTTCTCGGTGCCAGCATCGTCGGCAAGAATGCCGGCGAAATGCTGCTGCCGTTCACGCAAGCGATTACCGGCAAGGCGAGCACCTTTGCCATGGGCAGCGCGATTATCGCCTATCCTACCCGCAGCGAGATCACCAAGGCGGCAGCGTTCAGCGCGTGGGAAGGCACGGTGTTCGGCAGCGTGCCCAAGGGTTACGCGAAAACGCGCGCATGGTTCAGGAAGACGCTGCGCTGATGGCGTCGCGTTCCAAAAGCCGCAACGCGCCGCAAGGCCCCTCGCCCTTCGCGGTCGAGGCCGATGCCCTGCCCGAAGGCAAGTTCACCGATCCCGACATCACCGCCGACGGATCGCCTCGCGCACAGGTTCCGCTGCTGGAGCTGGAGACGCTGTGGCTGTGCACCGGCACGCTGTGCAACCTCGCCTGCGCGACCTGCTACATCGAAAGCAGCCCGACCAACGATGCGCTGATCTACCTGACCGCAGACCACGCCGCACGCTATTTCGACGAGATCGAGCGCGATGGATGGTCGACCCGCGAGATCGGCTTCACCGGCGGCGAGCCGTTCATGAACCCGCATTTCATGGCCATGCTGAAAGACGCGCTCTCGCGCGGGTTCGAAGTGCTGGTGCTGTCCAACGCGATGAAGCCGATGCGTCGGCACGAGGCCAAGCTACTGGCTCTGCGCGAGGCCTATGGCGACAAGCTGACGATCCGCGTCAGCCTCGATCATCACACCAAACCCGTGCACGAGGGCGAGCGCGGGTCGAACAGCTGGGATGCCGCGATCGGCGGGCTCCGCTGGCTGTCCGACAATGGCTTTCGTATCGCGGTCGCAGGAAGGCTGCTGCCCGGCGAAGGGATGGTCGAGGCGCGCGAAGGTTATGCCGCGCTGTTCGAACGGGAGACCATCCGCATCGACGCGCATGATCCCTCACGCTGCGTCCTTTTCCCCGAGATGGACGCGGACAAGGATGTCGCCGAAATCACCACCGCCTGCTGGGACATCCTGGGCAAGTCGCCCGCCGACATCATGTGCGCGACCAGCCGCATGGTCGTCCACCGCAAGGGCGAACCCGCCCCGCGCGTGGTCGCCTGCACGCTGATCCCATACGACCGCGAGTTCGACTTCGGCGAAACGCTGGCCGAGGCGAATGTGGCGGTAAAGCTCAACCACCCGCACTGCGCGCGCTTCTGCGTGCTGGGCGGTGCGAGCTGCTCGGCCTGAGCTAGCCCCCCGCTTTCACCTTCTGGCGATAGGCGTGCAGCAGCGGCTCGGTATAGCCGCTGGGCTGTTCGGTCCCTTCGAAGATCAGCGCGCGCGCGGCCTGGAAGGCGAGGCTTTGATCCGGATTATCGGCCATCGGGCGATAGGCCGGGTCGCCCGCATTTTGCGCATCGACCTTCTGCGCCATCGCCACCAGCACCTCGTCGACCTCCTCGGGGCTGACCACGCCATGCTCCAGCCAGTTGGCGATGTGCTGGCTGGAAATACGCAGCGTCGCGCGGTCTTCCATCAGGCCGACATCGTCGATGTTGGGCACCTTGGAACAGCCCACGCCCTGGTCGACCCAGCGCACGACATAACCCAGGATGCCCTGCGCGTTGTTTTCCAGCTCCGCGCGGATCTCGTCCGGCGACCAGTTCTCGCCCCGGTGGAGCGGGATGGTCAGCAGGTCGGATAGCGGCGCGATTGTCTCCTTCGCCCGCTCGTCCTGCCGCGCGAACACATCGACCATGTGGTAATGCGTCGCGTGCAGCGTTGCCGCGGTCGGCGATGGCACCCAGGCGGTGTTCGCCCCCGAGCGCGGGTGGCCGATCTTCTCGGCCAGCATGTCCGCCATCCGGTCGGGCATGGCCCACATGCCCTTGCCGATCTGCGCCTTGCCCGAAAGGCCGCAGGCGAGCCCGATCTGCACGTTGCGATCCTCGTAAGCCGCGATCCAGGGCGTCTCCTTCATCGCGCCCTTGCGCTTCATCGCACCCGCTCGCATCGCGGTGTGGATCTCGTCGCCGGTGCGGTCGAGGAAGCCGGTGTTGATGAACATGATCCGGTCGCGCACCGCGTGGATGCACGCCGCGAGATTGGCGGAGGTCCGCCGTTCCTCGTCCATCACGCCGACCTTGATCGTGTGCCGCGCGAGGCCGAGCATGTCCTCCACCGCGTCGAACAGGTCATTGGTCAGCGCGCATTCCTCGGGCCCGTGCATCTTGGGCTTTACGAGATAGATCGAGCCTTCGCGGCTGTTGGAAAGCGTGCCGGTGCGCTTCAGGTCATGGCAGCCGATGGTCGCGGTGACGATCGCATCGAGGATGCCCTCGGGCGCTTCGTTGCCATCGGGCAGGTGCACCGCAGGCGTCGTCATCAGGTGGCCGACATTGCGCGCGAGCAGCAGGCTGCGACCGGGAAGCGTGAAGCTCTCACCGTCAAGGCCGACATATTCGCGATCGGGATTGAGCGTGCGGGTCATCTCCTCCCCACCCTTCATGAAGGTTTCGCGCAAGTCCCCCTTCATCAGGCCGAGCCAGTTGGAATAGCCCAGCACCTTGTCCTGCGCATCCACTGCCGCGACCGAATCCTCGAAATCGCAGATGGTCGAGATTGCGGATTCCAGCACGATGTCGGCGACCCCGGCCTTGTCGCCCGCACCGACCGGGTGATCGGGATCGATCACGATCTCGACGTGCAGGCCGTTGTGGCGGATCAGCCAGTTCTTGCCATTGCGCCCGACCAGCTGAGCCGGGGCCTTCAGCTTGGGCTCGCTGCCATCCCAGTTGCTCCACAGCTGGTCTTCCAGCGGCACCGCGCGGTCGAGGAACTGGCGGCCCCAGTCGATCACCATCGCGCCGCGTTCCTCGTCGTAACCGCCGGGCTTGGGCGTGCCCGGAATCGCGTCGGTGCCGTAGAGCGCGTCGTACAGGCTGCCCCAGCGCGCATTCGCGGCATTGAGCAGGAAGCGCGCGTTGAGCACCGGCACCACCAGCTGCGGGCCGGCGATCTGCGCCAGTTCCGGGTCGACGTTCTGCGGGTTCACGCTGAAGGCGTCCGGCTCGGGCACGAGATAACCGAGATCGGTCAGGAAGGTGCGATAGGCGTCCGCATCGATCGGCGCGGGGTTCTCGCGGTGCCAGGCGTCGATCTTCGACTGGATCGCCTCGCGCTTCTGCAACAAGTCGCGATTGCGGGGCACGAAACGGCTGAAAATGTCCGCTGCGCCGCTCCAGAAAGCACCTGCGTCGATGTCGAGCCCGGGAAGCACCTGCGCTTCGATGAAGTCGGCCAGTTCCTCGGCAACCTTCAGCCCGGCGAGTTCGCGCATGCCCATTCTCTTGTCCTTCCTCGTGTGTCGCTTTGGCGTGTTTCCGAACCGCTTGGCGCGATCGGCGGGCATGAGTCAAATGCGTAGCAAGTCCGCGGCGACACTGCCGCTACGGCACGCTACGTCACCTGAATCTAGGCCCCGGCCAGCCCGTTGCCGATCATGGTCCTGGGCTGCACGATCCGGTCGTAATCTTCTTCGCTGATCTTGCCGCTGGCGATCGCCTCCTCGCGCAAGGTGGTGCCGTTCCTGGCGGCGGCCTCTGCGATATGCGCTGCGTCCATATAGCCGATTTCGGGCACCAGCGCGGTCACCAGCATCAGCGACTGCTCCAGATGCTGCTCGATCCGCTGCTCGTCGAGCGTGGTGCCCTCGATCGCGTTCTCGCGGAAGCTTGCGCAGCCATCGGCGAGGATGCGGATCGAGTGGAGCACGTTCGCCGCGATCACCGGGCGCATCGCGTTGAGCTGCAGATTGCCCCAGCTTCCCGCCATCGCATTGGCGGTGTCGTGGCCGATCACCTGCATCGCCACCATCAGCAGCGCCTCGCTCTGGGTCGGGTTGACCTTGCCCGGCATGATCGATGAGCCCGGCTCGTTCGCCGGCAGCTTGAGCTCGCCGATCCCGCAGCGCGGGCCGCTCGCCAGCCAGCGCACGTCATTGGCGATCTTGATCAGCGCGACCGCAACGCCCCGCAGCGCGGCGGACAGGCGCACGATCGGGTCGAGCGTTCCCTGCGCGTGGAACTTGTTGGCTGCGGTGCGCACCGGCAGGCGCGTGAGGTACGCGATTTCCTTCGCGACATGATCCGAAAAGCCATCCGGCGCGTTGAGCCCGGTGCCCACCGCCGTCCCGCCGAGCGAGATGGCGAGCAGTCCCTCGCGCGCATGTTCAAGATCGGCAACTGCCGCGCGCAGCGCCTCGGCCCACGCGCTCCATTCCTGCCCGACCGACAGGGGAACCGCGTCCTGAAGATGGGTGCGACCGATCTTGACCGTGTCCATCCAGCCTTCCGCCTTCTGCTCGATCACCTCGGCCAACTGCTCGATCTCGGGGATCAATTGCGCGTCGAGCGCGCCCAGCGCGGCCAGATGCATCGCGGTGGGGAAGGTGTCGTTAGAGGACTGGCTCTTGTTGACGTCGTCGTTGGGCGCGACCGGTTTCTGGCTGCCCAGCTCGCCGCCCAGCAGCTGGATCGCGCGGTTCGCGATCACCTCGTTGACATTCATGTTGGTCTGCGTGCCAGAGCCTGTCTGCCATACGCGCAGCGGGAACTGGTCATCAAATTCGCCCGCGATCAGTTCGTCACAGGCGCGCGTAATTGCCTCGCACTTGTCTTCGGCAAGCAGACCTGCACGGCGATTGACGATGGCAGCGGCCTTTTTGAGATACCCATAGGCGCGGCACAGCTCGACCGGCATGCGATCCTCGCCAATATCGAAATGCTGGAGCGAGCGGGCGGTCTGCGCACCCCAATAGCGGTCGGCGGGCACGCGAACCTCGCCCATCGAGTCGAACTCGACGCGGTCGCCCTTCGCCTTGATCCCGACCGGAATCTCGCGAAGCGTTTGCCCCTTTTCGGTCATGGCGGTCCTTTCACCTTCCTCTTTCGAGAACCGCGCCCTCCACTGCTCGTTCCCGCATTCGGCATGCCCTTTGGGGTCTTGCACGCGCCCGCGCACAAGCTGGCAAAGCGCCTGACCTGAGCGAGCGCCCGCGCTGCCTCTTTCGATAAGAGTGATCGCCCATCTGCGGCATTCCCGGGGAAACGATCCCGGCAGCCGCCCGTTCGCCAGACATGTCAGAAAAATACAGCACACTCGACCGCCTCTCCGTCGCCGGTGAATGGCGCGAAGGCACAGGCGACACCCTGAAGAACATCTGCCCGTGGGACGAAAGCGAGATCTTCTCGATGAAGACCGCGCAGGCCGGCGACGTCGACGAGGCGTGCCATGCCGCACAGCAGGCCCAGCGCGAATGGGCCGCGCTCCCTCCCTCGGCGCGCGCGGCGAAGATGCTCGCGATCGGCGACATTCTGGAGGCGCGCAAGGACGAGATCGCGGCGTGGATCGTGCGCGAAGTCGGCGGGACGCAGGTTAAGGCCGCGCTCGAACTGATGCTGGTGACGCAGGTCGCCCGGCAGGAGGCCGCCGCCCTGCCCTACATGGTCGAAGGCGCAATCCTGCCCGAGGATATTCCGGGCAAGGAAAGCCGCGCCTATCGCCAGCCGGCGGGCGTGGTCGCGCTGATCAGCCCGTGGAACTTCCCGCTCCAGCTGACCGCGCGCACGCTCTTGCCCGCGCTGGCGCTGGGCAACGCGGTGGTGCTCAAGCCCGCCAGCGACACGCCAGTGACCGGCGGGACCATCTTCGCCGCGATCTGCGAGGAAGCGGGCCTGCCCAAGGGCCTCGTCTCGGTGCTCCCCGGCAGCGGGTCGGAGATCGGCGATGCGCTGGTGCGCCATCCTATCCCCTCGGTCGTCAGCTTCACCGGCTCCACCCCCGTGGGGCGCGGCGTCGGCAAGGCGGCGCTCGATGGCGACCGGATCAAGTCGCTCGAGCTCGAACTCGGCGGCAATTCGCCGATCGTCGTGCTCGACGATGCGGATATCGACTATGCGGTCGAGGCGAGCGTGTGGGGCAAGTTCATGCACCAGGGCCAGATCTGCATGATCGCCAACCGGATCGTGGTGGAAGACGCAGTGCACGACGAATTCGTCGAGAAATTCGTCGCGCGCACCCGCAAGCTGGTCGTCGGCAAACGCGATGCGGCGGACTGCCTGATTGGGCCGATCGTGAACCGCGACCAGTTCGACGGGATCATGGAGATGATCGCCAAGGCGAAGGAGCAGGGCGCGACCTGCGCATTGGGCGGAGAGCCCGACGGGCTGGTCATTCCGCCCCACGTTTTCACCGATGTCGCGGATGACAATTGCCTGATCGCGAACGAGATCTTCGGCCCCGTCGCCCCGATCCAGCGCGCGCGGGACGAAGACCACGCGCTCGAACTGGCGAACAAGACCGACATGGGCCTGTCGAGTTCGGTCTTCAGCCGCGACGAGGGTCGCGCACTGGCCTTCGCCAAGCAGATCGAGGCGGGGATGACGCACATCAACGACCAGCCGGTCAACGACAGCCCCTTCTCCCCCTTCGGCGCGGTCAAGAATTCTGGCGTCGGCCGTTTCAACGGGCGCTGGGCGATCGATGCCTTCATGACCACGCACTGGATTTCCGTGCAGCACGAAAAGCGCCGGTTCCCCTTCTCGGCAAAGGATCTTTGAGACGATGGGCTTTCTGAAGAACGGCACCTGGCACGACGAGTGGGCGCATAACGACGAGGACAGCGGCGAGTTCGAGCGCGACGAAAGCGCGTTTCGCAACTGGATCACGCCCGACGGATCGCCCGGCCCCACCGGAGAAGGCGGTTTCGCCGCCGAACCGGGGCGATACCGGCTCTATATCAGCCTCGCCTGCCCCTGGGCGCACAGGGCCAATGTCGCGCGGCATCTGAAAGAACTGACCGACGCGATCGAGCTGAACGTGGTCCACTGGCTGATGAAGAGGGGTGGCTGGTCCTTCCGCGACGGCGAATGCGTGACCGGCGATCCCGCGATCGGCGCGGATCATCTCCACCAGCTCTACACCCACGCAAAGCCCGACTATTCGGGTCACGTCACCGTGCCGGTGCTGTGGGACACGAAGACCGAAACCATCGTCAATAACGAGAGCGCGGATATCCTGCGCATGCTCGGCACCGCCTTCGACCAATGCGGCGCGAACGACCTCGACCTGTACCCTGAGGCGCTGCGCGAGGAGATCGATGCGCTGAACGATCGGGTCTACGACGCGGTCAACAACGGCGTCTACAAGGCCGGCTTTGCGACCACGCAGGATGCGTACGACAGAGCGGTCAAGCCGCTGTTCGCGATGCTGGACGAGCTGGAGGAACGGCTGGAGGGGCGCGAATGGCTGGTCGGCGACCGGCTGACCGAGGCGGATATCCGCCTGTGGACCACGCTGATCCGGTTCGATCCGGTCTATCACACGCACTTCAAGTGCAATATCCGCCGGATTGCGGACTACCCCAACCTTTCCGCGCTGACGCGCCGACTCTACGAGCTGGACGGGATCGCGGAAACGGTCAATTTCCGCCACATCAGGCACCACTATTACGAGAGTCACGAGCGGATCAATCCGAACGGCATCGTGCCAGCCGGACCCGACCCGCTTATTCCAGAGGAAACTGCATGAGCAGCCGAAAGCTTCTCTCTCTCCACCGCGCGATGCGCGATGATATTCAGGACCTGACCACGCGCCGCCCTGTGCCCGGCCCGGGCCTGCCGCAGGTCGACCCGTTCCTGTTTCTCAACCACCACGGCCCGCAGACCTACCCGCCCGGCAATCGCGGGCTGCCCTTCGGCCCACACCCGCATCGCGGGTTCGAGACGGTGACCTTCATTCTCGAAGGCAGTCTCGCCCATCACGACAGCGGTTCGGGCGCGAGCGTTGTCGAGGCGGGCGGTGTGCAGTGGATGACTGCAGGCAGCGGGCTGGTCCATGCCGAGCTTTCGCCGGAAGACTTCAAGCGCACCGGCGGGCCGCTGGAAATCCTCCAGCTATGGGTCAACCTGCCCGCGCGGCTGAAGATGACCGACCCCGCCTATATCCCGGTGCCTGCGGCGGATATCGCCGCGACCGAGCTGGGCGACGGCGTGGCGATGCGCGCGGTCTCCGGCGCCGAAGGAGCGCCGATCCATTCGCTGACTGATGTAATGCTGGCTATCGTGGAGATCGCGCCCGGTGGCAGCGCCACCCTCCCCGCACCTTCGGGTCGCAACGTGTTCTTCTACACCGTCGAAGGAGAAGCGAAGATCGGCGAAGAGACCGTGCCCGAACACACGCTCGCCCAGGTCGGCGACGGCGATGGCCTCGCGGTCGCCAGCGAGAATGGGTGCCGTATCCTGTTCGGACACGCCGATCCGATCGGCGAACCGGTGGTGGCGCATGGCCCCTTCGTGATGAACAGCGAAGCAGAGATCGCGCAGGCTATCCGCGACTATCAGGCGGGCAAGTTCGGCGGGCTCTGACGCTCAATCAGTCAGGCCCAATCAGTCCGGCATCGCGGCGAGCACCTTGTCCGGCGTCATCGGAAACTCGAACACGCGCGCACCGCATGCGTTGTAGATCGCGTTGGCGATCGCACCCGCGCCGCCGCACATGCCGAGTTCGCCGATACCCTTCGCCTGGATCGGGCTCGCCGCGCCATCGCGTTCCTCCACAAACACTACGTCGAGATCGGGCACATCGCGGTTCACCGGCACGTGGTACTCAGCGAGGTCGCAGTTCGCGAGGTGGCCGTCCACGGGATCGAACAGCATCGCCTCGGTCAGCGCCGCGCCGATGCTCCAGGTCATTCCGCCTAGGCATTGCGAGCGTGCGGTCTTCGTATTCAGCACCCGGCCGAAGCCGAACGCACCGGTCATGTGCTCAACGCGGGTTTCGCCGGTGAAGCGGTTGACGCGCACCCGGGCGAAGAATGCACCGAACCCGGAAGCGGTGAAGTCGTCCGCGATATCGCCCGGCTCGTAATGCCCCTCCTCGGCCAGATCCCGGCCGTCGAGCAAGTCGATCAGCGAAGCGCCGCCGACCACGGCGCCGTCCTTCAGCTCCAGCTTCTCCTCGGCCACATCCGCCCGCTTCGCCAGCGTCTCGCGCAGCGCGAGGCAGGCGAGATAGGCTGCGGAGCAGATCGAGGCCGCACCCCAGCTTCCGCCCGAGCCCGGCCCGCGAGGGTGGTGTGTGTCGCCCAGCTCGACCAGCACCTTGGCGACCGGCAGGCCCAGCATCTCGCCCACGGTCTGCGCCAGGATCGTATAGGTGCCGGTGCCGATATCGGTCATGTCGGTTTCGACCAGCGCGGTGCCGTCGGCTTTCAGCGTGACGCGCGCCTTAGCCTCGCCGACATTGTGAACGCGCGCCGCACTCGCCATGCCCGTGCCGACCCACCACTCGCCTTCGCGCGTGTGACGCGGGCTTCGCGGACCGCTGTCCCAGCCGAACGCCTCGGCACCCTGCTTGAGGCATTCGGCGAGCTTGTGCGAGGAGAACGGAGTGCCGTTGGCAGGATGCCTGTCCGGAATATTGCGCAGGCGCAGCTCTACCGGATCCAATCCGCACTTCTCCGCCAGCACGTCCATCGCGCATTCGAGCGCGGGCATCCCCACGGCTTCCCCCGGCGCGCGGACCGAGCCCGCGGTCATCCGGTGGATCCGCGCAACCTCCATGCTCAGCTCGCGGTTTTCGCCTGCGTAGAGGAAATGGCTCGATTGCAGCACCGGCTCAGCAAAGCTCTCGCCCGGCAGGTTGGAGACGCGCGCCTCGTGGCCGAAGCCGGTCAGCTTCCCATCTTCGCCCGCCGCCAGCCGGAACCGCTGGCGGGTTTCCGAGCGGCGCATGATGCACTGGAGCACCTGCTGGCGCAGCATCGCCACGCGCACCGGGCGCCCGAGCTCCATCGCCGCCACACTGGCTGCTACCGTTTCTTCGCTGACGCCCAGCTTGGAGCCGAAACCCCCGCCGACATAGCGCGACACCAGCCGCAGCTTGTCCTCGTCCAGCCCCAGCGAATCCGCCAGTTCGGAGATGTTGTAGTTGAGCATCTGCAGCGATGCGTAAACCGTCAGCGTGTCGCCATCCCACTGCGCGATCGCCGCATGGGGTTCCATCGCGGCGGAGGAATGGCCCTCGGTGGTGTAGGTCACATCGACGCTGAACGGCGCTTCCTTCATCGCATGGGCAAGGTCGCCCTGCGAGGTCGCACCATCCTGCGGCTCGGCTTCGACCGCTTCGGGATCGAATGCGACGTCGTCGTCCGCGCGGTAGCTCACCTTGAGGTGCTTGGACGCATCGCGCGCCTGCTCGAAGCTCTCGGCGACCACCAGCGCGATCGGCTGGCCGAAATAGCCGACCTCACGCGCCGGCTGGGCGGGAGCCTCCCCGGCGGTGCCTTGCGCGGCCCGCGCGGTCAGGGACGGATCGTCGATCACCGCCACCACGCCGGGCATCGAAAGCACCGAGTCCGCGTCGATTGCCGTCACCTCGCCCTTGGAGATCGTCGCCGTCACCAGGACGCCTTCGAGGCAATCGTCCAGCTGGTACTCCGCTGCGTAGGGCGCGGTCCCGGTGACCTTGAGCAAACCCTCGATCCGCGAGGCATCGGTGCCAAGCACGCCCTGTCGCATGTGGTCGAGGCGATTGACGTTATCCGGTTCGTCCTGCTTGAGATAGGCGCTCACAGCTCTGCTCCCGTTGCTTCGGCGAGCACGGCGGCGAGGGTGCGCCGGGCAAGCGGTATCTTGAAATCGTTCTCGCCATAGCCGCGCGCATCGCGCAGCAGCACATCGGCCGCCTTGTCGAACAGCTTGGCACCGGGCTTCTGGCCCACCAGCACCTCACCGACTTCCGGGTCGTGCCACGGCTTGTGGGCGAGCCCGCCGAAGGCGAGGTCCGCGCGGGCAATCTTGTCGCCATCCATCTCGACGATCGCGGCGATGGAGCACAGGGCGAAGGCGTAGGACGAACGCTCGCGAACCTTGCGGTAAATTTGCGTACCTTCGACCGGAGCAGGCAAGCTCACACCAGTGATCAACTCGCCGGGTTCCAGCACGTTGTCCTTCCACGGCGTGTGGCCCGGCAGGCGATGGAAATCGCGTACCGGGACTGTGCGGGCCTTGCCGTGGGCACTCGTGATGTGAACCGTCGCGTCGAGTGCGCTCAGCGCCACCGCCATGTCACCCGGATAGGTCGCAATGCACTGGTCGCTGGTGCCGAGTACGGCATGCAGCCGTGCGATTCCGTCGATCGCGCCGCAGCCCGATCCCGGATCGCGCTTGTTGCAGGGCTGGTCGATATTGGTGAAGTAGTAGCAGCGGGTCCGCTGGCACAGGTTGCCGCCGGTGGTCGCGCGGTTGCGCAGCTGCTGGGTCGCCCCTGCCAGAATGGCGCGGGCAAGCACCGGGTAATCGGCCTTCACGCGCGGATGGACCGCCGTATCGGTGTTGGTCGCCAGCGCACCGATCCACAGCCCGCCGTCGTCGCTGTCCTCGATTTCCGCGTGGCCGATGCGGTTCACGTCGACCAGCGTCTGCGGGGTTTCGACCTGCAGCTTCATGAGGTCGAGCAGGTTGGTCCCGCCGGCAATCGCGACCGCGTTCTCTGCCGCGATCAGCTGGCCCGCATGGTCGATGCCCTCGGCACGCTGATAATCGAACGGTCTCATGCGGGCTCTCCCGCGACATCACGGATCGCATCGACGATGTTGGCATAGGCGCCGCAGCGGCAGATATTTCCGCTCATCCGCTCGCGGATTTCCTCGGTCGAGACCTCCATCGGCCCGTCGAGGCTGTCGCTCGCATCACTTGGCCAGCCGGCGGCGATCTCGTCCAGCATCGCGGTGGCGGAGCATATCTGGCCGGGAGTGCAATAACCGCACTGATAGGCATCGCGCTCCACGAAGGCGCGCTGCAATGCCGAAGGATTCTCGGCAGTGCCCAGCCCTTCGATCGTGGTCACCTCGTCGCCATCGTGCATCACCGCCAGCGTCAGGCAGGAATTGATGCGCACGCCGTTGACCAGCACGGTGCAGGCCCCGCACTGGCCATGGTCGCAGCCCTTCTTCGTGCCGGTCAGACCCAGATGATGGCGCAGCATATCAAGCAGGCTGACCCGCGGATCGTCCGGCAGCGCGTGGGGCTGTCCATTGATGCTTACCGTATTTTCGGAACTCATGGACGCACTCCCTGCTGCTGACACCCGGTGGTCCTACGGGTGGGAGAAGCAGCCGTTCCGATATCAACCTACGATAGCCTCGGCGCTCAGCTGGCACGCTCGCAACCAATCGCGGTCCTCGCTCGTTCAGCATGCAAACAAGGAGGTTGCATGGCCGCACGCGCATATTGGCAAGGGCAGATCAGGCTGGCGCTGGTGTCGATCCCGGTGGAAATCTACTCCGCCTCGCAAAGCGGGGCCAAGATCAGCTTCCGCCAGATCCACGAACCTTCGGGCAAGCACGTCTCTTACGAAAAGGTGGTCGAGGGTGTCGGCCCGGTCGATCGCGACGACATCATCCGTGGCTACGAGCTGTCCAAGAACAATTACGTACTGCTCGAGGACGAGGAGATCGAGGCGGTCAAGGTCGAGAGCAAGAAGACGCTCGAGCTGGTCCAGTTCGTCGACCAGTCGGAGATCGACCCGCTCTATTTCGAGAAGCCCTATTACGTCGTACCCAAGGACGATCTGGCCGAGGAAGCCTTTATCGTGCTGCGCGAGGCGCTGCGCAAGGCGAAGAAGACCGCACTCGGCCAGCTGTCGGTGCGCGGGCAGGAGAAGCTGGTCGCGATGAAGCCGTGCGGCAAGGGCATGCTGCTGGAGACGCTGCGCTATGCCGACGAGGTTCGGGAGGGGCAGAAGTTCTTCGGGAGCATTGGCGACGACAAGCCGGAGGAGGAACTGCTCGACCTCGCCAGCACGCTGATCGAGAAGAAGTCCGCGCCCTTCGACGCTAGCGAATTCGAGGATCGCTATGCCGAAGCGCTGCACAAGCTGATCGACAAGAAAGCGAAGGCCAAAGGCAACACGACAATCATCGAAGATGTCGAGGAGTCTTCTGGCGACGGCGGCAACGTGATCGATCTGATGGCCGCGCTCAAGAAGTCGGTCGATGGCGACAAGCCCGCCAAATCCACCGCAAAGAAGAAAAAGAGCGCCTAGGCGATGGCGAAGAAGGACGACCCGCTCGCCGAATACAACGCGAAGCGCGATTTCACGCGCACGAAGGAGCCTGCGGGCAAGGCGGGCAAGAGCGGCGAGGACCGCATCTTCATGGTCCAGAAGCACGACGCCACGCGGCTGCACTGGGACTTGCGGCTGGAAGCCGACGGCGTCCTGAAAAGCTGGGCGGTGACCAAGGGCCCCTCCCCCGACCCGGACGTCAAACGCCTTGCGGTGCGGACCGAGGATCACCCGATGGATTACGCGACCTTTGAAGGCACCATCCCAGCGGACGCGTATGGTGGTGGGACGGTAATGCTCTGGGATCGCGGCACCTGGCATCCGATCGAGGGCAAGAGCGCCGACGATATCGAGGAAGGCCACCTGCACTTCGTTCTCGATGGCGAGCGGATGAAGGGCGAATGGCTGCTGATCCGCATGAAACCGCGCAAGGGCGAGAAGCGCGAGAACTGGCTGTTGCGCAAGCTGGACGACGAATACGCAGAGGAAGGCGACGCGCTGGTGGAAAAGGCGCTCACCAGCGTCGATACCGGACGCTCGATGGCGGAAATCGCCGCAGGGCGCGAACCGGACAAAGCGACCGGCGAGGACAAGGCTGTCGAGCCACTCGCGAAGATGAAACACGCACGACGGAGCAAGAAGACGGGCAAACCACCCAAGTTCGCCAAGCCGCAGCTCGCCACGCTGGTCGACGAGGTGCCAACCGGCAATGGCTGGATGCACGAGATCAAGTTCGACGGCTATCGCGCGCTGATCGCTGTCTCGGGCAAAGACGTAACCGTGTGGACCCGCAACCAGAAGGACTGGACCGACAAGTTCGGCCCACTGGTGGAAGCGATCTCCGCTCTCAACCTGCCGCCTGCCCTGATCGACGGCGAAATCGTCGCGCTGGGCAAGAACGGCAACCCCGATTTTTCGACGCTGCAATCGGTGCTCAAGCGCGGGCACGGCTCGCAGGGGCCGAAAGACAAGCTCGCCTTCTTCGCGTTCGATGTGCTCGAAGTGGATGGCGAAGACCTCACCGGCCATTCCAATATCGAGCGCAAGGAACGCCTCGAAGCGCTGCTGCGCGATGCGGAGCCGCCGATCCATGTCGCGGACCACATCATCGGCGCAGGCGAGAAGCTCTATGCCCGGATGTGCGATGCCGGGCAGGAAGGGATCATCGCCAAGCGGATCGACGCACCCTACCGCCACAGCCGCACGAAGAGTTGGGTCAAGGTGAAGTGCATTCAGCGGCAGGAGTTCATTATCGTTGGCTGGTCCGAAAGCTCGGCCAAGGCGCGACCTTTCGCCTCTCTGTTGCTTGCTGCCAAGGATGGCGACGAGCTGATTTATCGCGGCAAGGTGGGCACCGGGTTCGACAGCGATGATCTCGACCGCCTCGGCAGCAAGCTGGAGCGGCTGGAGCGCAAGACCCCGCCGCTCGAGGTGCCGAAGGCGGATGCGCGCAAGGCGCATTGGGTCACCCCCAATCTGGTCGCCGAAATCGCCTATGCCGAACTGACGGCTGAGGGCCGCGTGCGCCACGCCAGCTTCCTCGGGCTGCGGCAGGACAAGGAGGCGGAGGATGTCGGCGACGAACGCAAGAGTACCGCCCCCTCCCCCGCCGCCAGCGTGGAAATATCCAGTCGCAACCGGGTGATCTTCCCCGAAAGCGGAGAGACCAAGGGCGACCTCGCCGACTATTACGAGGCGATCGCGCCGCTGATGCTGCCCTTCGCCGCCGAGCGGCCACTCAGCCTCGTTCGCTGCCCGCAGGGGCGCGCCAAGAAGTGCTTTTTCCAGAAGCACGACAATGGCGGCTTCGGCGACGGCGTGAAGGCGGTACCGATCAAGGAAAAGGACGGCGGAACCGAAGATTACCTCTTCGTCTCGGACGCACGCGGCCTGCTTCAGTGCGTGCAGATGGGCACCATCGAGTTTCATGGATGGGGCGCGCGCACCGGCGCGGTCGAGAAGCCGGACCGGATGGTCTTCGATCTCGATCCAGATGAAGGGCTGGACTTTGCCGACGTGCGCGAAGCGGCGATGGACCTCAGGAAACATCTCGCCGATATCGGCCTCACCAGCTTCCCGATGGTGACCGGCGGCAAGGGTGCGCACGTCGTCGTCCCACTGACGCCCGGTCATTCATGGGATGCGCACAAGAGCTTCGCGGAGCGTTTTGCCAAGGCGCTGGCGCAGGCGGAACCGGACCGTTTCACCGCCACCATGAGCAAGGAAAAGCGCAAGGGCCGCATCTTCATCGACTGGCTGCGCAACCAGCGCGGCAGCACGGCGGTGATGCCCTACTCCGCCCGCGCGCGAGAAGGCGCGCCGGTCGCAGCACCCGTGGCGTGGAACGAGCTGAAGAAGCTGGACAACGCCCGCGGCTTCACCATCGGCGATGCCAAACGACTGCGCGACCGCGCGCAATCCAAGACCCTCGCCGGATGGGGCTTCGCCGACCAGCGCCTGCCCGACGTGTGATGTCCGCGATGCCTCAGGACTGGCCGACCGCTCGTCTGGGACGCTGTGCCACCCGCCGGCGACCGGCTGGCTTGCCGATCTGCCCTCTCCAGAAGCTCCAGCTCGCCAACAGGCCTAGCAGGACGAGGGCCAGCCCGGCAAAGGTCATCGCGAGCCGCCACACGATCCCGCCGACCTTGGCCGCGTGAATGGGGTAAAACGTCTCGCTGATCGCCGACACCGCTCCGGCCTTCGCAGGGTCGTCCATGCCGACCACCGCCGCGCTGTCCGGCGCAATCCAGACGTAGCTGCGCCCGTTCGGCGTCCATTCGAAATCCTGCCGGAAACGGATGGCGATTGGCTCGCCGGGCTTGGATGGCAACATCAGGCGCCGCGGCGCTGCCGAGGGGAAGACCGCTTGCGCATTGCGCATCACGCTTTGCCAGTCGGTCGCCGGACCGACCGGGGCCAACTCAGCCGGGAGTGCCGGTTTTTGGTGTGCCTCTCCGAGGGGTGACAGCACAAAGCCGCTCACCGCCGGGAAGATCATCAAAGTGCCCGTCGCCGCCGCCACGATCAGCAGCGGTGAGGCGACCACGCCCAGATCGCGATGGTGTCGCACGATGGCGCTGGCGGTGTAGCGGGGCGGCCAGAGGCGGAACCGGAACGTCTTGCGTGTGCGCCACCACAGGATCGTTCCGCTGATGGTGAACGCCAGCAACAGGATGCCGAGCACGCCGGTAATCGTCTTCCCGGTCTCGCCCAGGAACAGGTAGTGATGCAGATCGAACAGCCAGAGCTCGGGCCGCTCCCACATACCGGACCAGCGATCCACGACCGTGCCCTCCTGCATGATATAGGCCCCGCTGCCGTCGGAATAGACCGCCTGGTGCAGACCGATCTCATCCCCGGCAAAGGTCACGCGCGAAAGGCCCGGTGCCGTCTCTCTCGCAACCTTGATCGCACGCCCCATCGCCACGGGATCGGCGAGCGCCGGATCATGCGCGCCGTCGAGCATGATCCAGCTATCCTCCCACAGCAGCACCGTGCCGGACAGGCCGGTGACCGCCAGCAAAATGCCGACGATGCCGCCCGTCCAGCGGTGCAGGAGCGAGAGCAGCTTCATCAGAACTCGCTGCGCAGGCTCAGCGTGAAGGTGCGTCCGCGGCCGGAGAAGAACCGGCTGCTGTCGGTCACCCGTACGGTGTCGCTGTCATAGGTGATGAAGAACTCGTTGGTCAGGTTCTGCGCCGCGAGCGAAATCTCGCCGAAATCGGTGCGATAGGAGATGAACGCGTCGACCAGCGTGTAACCTTCGAAGTCGGTCGCGGTGGACGCGTCGTTGAACTCGCGTTCGAGATACATGCGGGCCTGAGCGCGCGCACTGAAGCGGCCCGCGCTGTAGTCCGCCGCGAGGTTGATCCGGTCGGGCGAGATGTTCGCGCCGTCGAGATCTTCGTCGATCAGCCCGTCTCCGTCGCCATCGGTCTGCCCCTTGAGGTTGGCGTAGCCCCCGCTGAGCGCGAGGCCCGGCACGGGCGTCTGCCACGAAAGGCTGGCTTCGAAGCCCTCGATCTCGATCGGCTGGCGTTCCACTTCGAACACGTCGTTGCGCAGGACGAGGATCGATCCGAACTCGCTCGACGACCAGAAATAGCTCGCCGATGCCTTGAGGGCGCCGCGATCCCATTCGAGCCCGAGTTCGCGATTGTTCGACACCACCGGTTCGAGCGAGAGGTAGTCATCGACGTCGATATTGGGCTGGCTTATGCCACGCAGGATCCGCCCGACATCGGCGATCGTGAAACCCTCGGCATAGCTGCCGTAGGCGCGAAGGCCGTCGATCGGCTTGACGATGACGCCGCCGTTCCACAGCACATCCTCGAAGGACGGAGAGCCGCCGGTCACACTGACCGGGCCGTAGCTCGCCAGAGTTGTGAAATTGTCGACCTTGAGCTGGACATTCTCGAACCGCAGCCCGCCAGCGAGACGCACCAGCCCATCGGCCAGCGCGAGATTGCCCTGGAGGAACGGAGCGAGACTGCGAAAATCGGTCTGCGGCACCCACGCCCGGTCGGTTTGCACCAGCACCTGTTCGGTGCGGTCGAACAGCGCGTCGAGGCCGGCCGTCAGGACCAGGTCGTCGAAGCCGGGCACCGCGCGCTCGTAGCTGACCTTGCCGCCGAGCTTGCGCGAACGGTTGGCCGACTGGTCGAAGAGGTTGCCCGTGGGATCGATCGCCGGGTCCTGAAAAGTCCCGAACACGCCGCCGCCGTACACGTCGTTGGTGCGGCTGTAGAAGCCCTGCAGCACGAAGGTGCCGCCGCCGAAATCGGGATCGACCAGCGATGCGGAGAGGAGTTCCGCCTTGTTGGAAGGCGGATCGCCGGGCGTCATCCCGCGAATGCTGCTCGCGGGGACGCCCGCAGAGCGGTCGCCGGGAACGGACACATAGTTCGCATTGCCCTGCAGTTCGAACCGGTTGGCGACCACTTCCAGTCGGGCCCCGGTGGCAAGGTCATAACCGAGACGCGCGAAGACGGACCAGCTATCGCTGTCCTGAATGTCGCCCTGCGTCCCGTCGACACCGATCCGGTTGTCGTTCCCGTCGAAGAAGGCGCCGCGCTTTTCGTAGGTCGCACCGATACTCGCATCGAACGGCCCGGCCCGATAGCCGACCAGCGCCCCGGTCTTCGCACCGATACCCTCGCCTTCGAAGTTGGTCGGCAGCGTCACCTGCGACAGGGTCCGGAAGGAAACCCCGTCCTCTCGCGGTGCGCCAACCGTCACCTGGTTGACCACACCACCGGTCGCACCAATGCCCTGCAGCGCGTTCGAGCCGTAGATCACCTCGACCCGGTCGATGAAGAACGGATCGATCGTATAGCCGTCGCGTGAGCCGTCGCGCACCGGGGTCGACTGGGGAATGCCGTTGATCGCGTAAAGCGGGGCGCGACCGCGCAGGCTCTCCCCTGCCCCGGTCAGCTTCTCGCGAGTGGGCGAGAAGGACGGCAGCAAGGCCGATACCGCGTCGACGGTGGAGCCGGATATCTGCACCTGCCGCTCCAGCGCCTCGCGGTCGATGATATCGACCGTCAGCGGCAGCGCGCTCGCGGGAAGCTGCGTGCGGGCCGCAGTGACGACGATCGTGCTCTGATCGTCCGCGTCGGAAGGGGCGCCATCGGCAGGCGCGATGTCCTGTGCGACCGCGATGGTCGAAAGCGGTGCCAGCGCGAGCGCGCCGACGAAGTAACGGTACATGAGAGACTCCGTGAAGGTTCACGGCCGGGTAACGCTCATGCGTTTAAGTCGCAATAGCGTTGTGATGGCAGAAACGACGCGCTGCTTAGGCGCCTCGTCGACCGTGAGCCCCACCCGATCGATCGCGGACTCTCTGCGGGATGAGCAGCGGTAGGGATGATGATTTCAGGGTTTCGTTGGTTGCGGGAGTTGGATTTGAACCAACGACCTTCAGGTTATGAGCCTGACGAGCTACCGGACTGCTCCATCCCGCGTCACCGATGTGCCGGCTTTGGTGGCCGGCGGCTGCGTGAGCAGCCATTGCCTTGCCTCGCCCGTTGGGGCTGGTTTGGCGTTGGCGTCAGAGACGCCAAAAGGGCCGCCCTTGATGGGTCAGCCCTTCGACAAGTGAATGGGTTAATTCCGCTGCCCGCAAGCTGCAATGCCTCGCGGCGACCTACTCTTCCAGTGCTTTTGCACTAGTACCATCGGCGCTGCCTGGTTTCACGGCCGAGTTCGAGATGGGATCGGGTGGGTCACAGGCGCTATGACCACGAAGCAATGAAGCTTGCGTGCGGCGGTTTATAATCGATGTGTTGGTATTCGAGGCGTCTATCTGGCTTCGAGTATTCTTTCCGGTCAACGAAGCCTGCAGGCAGGACTGTCATTGATGGTGCGAACTCTCAAGCATGATCAGAACTATTAGGACCGGTTAGCTCCACACATTACTGCGCTTCCACACCCGGCCTATCAACGTCGTGGTCTACGACGGTTCGAAGATACCTAATCTCAAGGGAGGCTTCCCGCTTAGATGCTTTCAGCGGTTATCCCGTCCGTGCATAGCTACCCTGCGGCACCCTTGGCAGGATGACAGGTACACCAGAGGCACGTTCACCCCGGTCCTCTCGTACTAGGGGCAACTCCTTTCAAGTATCGACGCCCACGGCAGATAGGGACCAAACTGTCTCGCGACGTTCTGAACCCAGCTCACGTACCACTTTAATTGGCGAACAGCCAAACCCTTGGGACCTGCTCCAGCCCCAGGATGTGATGAGCCGACATCGAGGTGCCAAACGATTCCGTCGATATGAGCTCTTGGGAATCATCAGCCTGTTATCCCCGGCGTACCTTTTATCCGTTGAGCGATGGCCCTTCCACGAGGGACCACCGGATCACTATGACCGACTTTCGTCTCTGCTCGACTCGTCAGTCTCGCAGTCAGGCAGGCTTATGCCATTGCACTCTCGCAGACGGTTTCCAACCGTCCTGAGCCTACCATCGCGCGCCTCCGTTACTCTTTAGGAGGCGACCGCCCCAGTCAAACTACCCGTCACAGAGGGTCCCTACACCGGCTAACGGTGCGAGGTTAGACATCAGAAAACAGCAGGGTGGTATTTCACCTATGGCTCCACATCGGCTGGCGCCAATGCTTCAAAGCCTCCCACCTATGCTACACAACTCTTTCCTAATGCCACTCTGAAACTGCAGTAAAGGTGCACGGGGTCTTTCCGTCTAACCGCGGGTACTCCGCATCTTCACGGAGAATTCAATTTCGCTGAGCATATCCTGGAGACAGTGGGGAAGTCGTTACGCCATTCGTGCAGGTCGGAACTTACCCGACAAGGAATTTCGCTACCTTAGGACCGTTATAGTTACGGCCGCCGTTTACTGGGGCTTCAATTCGGAGCTTGCACTCCTCCTCTTAACCTTCCAGCACCGGGCAGGCGTCAGACCCTATACGTCGTCTTGAAGCCGACTTAGCAGAGTCCTGTGTTTTTGCTAAACAGTCGCTACCCCCTGGCCTGTGCCCCCCACTACTGCTTGCGCAATAATGGGGCCTCCTTCTTCCGAAGGTACGGAGGCAATTTGCCGAGTTCCTTCAGGATACTTCTCTCAAGCGCCTTGGTATACTCTACCTGACCACCTGTGTCGGTTTCGGGTACGGTCTATATGAAGAGGCTATTTCCTGGGACAACTTGGCTGCATGTTCAATCCAATAAGAACACACAACTTCCGCCATCCGTCACACATCTTCAGGCCCACGAATATTAACGTGGTTCCCATCGACTACCCCCTTCGGGCTCGTCTTAGGGGCCGGCTCACCCTGCGCCGATTAGCGTTGCGCAGGAACCCTTGGTCTTTCGGCGAGAGGGCATCTCACCCTCTTTGTCGCTACTCATGTCAGCATTCGCACTTCCGATACGTCCAGAGTCGGTTACCCTTCTCCTTCACTCGCTTACGGAACGCTCCGCTACCGCGTACAGTAAACTGTACACCCTAAGCTTCGGTGCATCACTTGAGCCCCGTTACATCTTCGCCGCAGGAACCCTTATTTAGACCAGTGAGCTGTTACGCTTTCTTTAAAGGATGGCTGCTTCTAAGCCAACCTCCTGGTTGTTTTGGGATTCCCACATGCTTTCCCACTTAGTGATGACTTGGGGACCTTAGCTGTAGGTTAGGGCTGTTTCCCTTTTGACGACGGACCTTAGCACCCGCCGTCTGTCTGCCGGACAAGACTCGATGGTATTCGGAGTTTGGTTAGGTTTGGTACCGCTCGCGCAGCCCTAGCCCATCCAGTGCTCTACCCCCATCGGCATACATCCGACGCTCTACCTCAATAGATTTCGCGGAGAACCAGCTATTTCCCGGCTTGATTGGCCTTTCACCCCTAAACACAGCTCATCCGAGAATTTTTCAACATTCACCGGTTCGGTCCTCCAGTGCGTGTTACCGCACCTTCAACCTGGCCATGCCTAGATCGCCGGGGTTCGGGTCTAATCCATGATACTCTGTCGCCCTATTCAGACTCGCTTTCGCTGCGCCTACACCTAACGGCTTAAGCTTGCATCATAGACTAAGTCACTGACCCATTATGCAAGAGGTACGCTGTCACCCCCTATGGGGCTCCAACTGCTTGTAAGCATCCGGTTTCAGGTACTGTTTCACTCCCCTAATCGGGGTGCTTTTCACCTTTCCCTCACGGTACTGTGTTCGCTATCGGTCGTATACGAGTATTTAGGCTTGGAGGGTGGTCCCCCCATATTCAGACAGGATTTCACGTGTCCCGCCCTACTCAAGTCCTTGAAAATCACTTTCGCGTACGGGGCTGTCACCCGCTATGGCCAGTCTTTCCAAACTGTTCCGCTAGTTAAATCCAAGGCACTGGCCTGGTCCCGGTTCGCTCGCCACTACTACGGGAATCTCGGTTGATGTCTTTTCCTCCGGGTACTGAGATGTTTCAGTTCCCCGGGTTCGCTTCACCAAAGCTATGTGTTCACTTCGGTGATACCTTGTCCACCTCGCTCCGATCGTCCCGAAAGACCATCGAAGAGAAATGGTGAAGGTGGGTTTCCCCATTCGGAAATCGCGGGATCAAAGCCTGCTCACGGCTCCCCCACGCTTATCGCAGCGTGCCACGTCCTTCATCGCCTGTATACGCCAAGGCATCCACCAAATGCTCTTACCTCACGCTTGAGAATCCACACCATCAACGACAGGCCTGCATAAAAGCCCGTTCGTCTTCGCGATGGCGCGGAAAGAATTTAATCTCAGCCAGATAAATCATCTGATTAATGTTGCAGCACATGCTTGTCGGCCAAAGCCGACGCACTATGCGCCGCGGCATCGATTATAAAACCCATTCACAATGTCAAAGACGGCGACCAGATGTCGCCTACCTGCGCTCCAAATCTCTTTGGGCGAGGATCTGTTTTCCTCATCTCTGGAGTTCCGGTTGGCTGGTGGAGCCTATCGGGATCGAACCGATGACCCCCTGCTTGCAAAGCAGGTGCTCTCCCAGCTGAGCTAAGGCCCCATACCAAAACGGGATAGTGGTGGGCCTGAGAAGATTTGAACTTCTGACCTCACCCTTATCAGGGGTGCGCTCTAACCAACTGAGCTACAGGCCCACACATGCCACAGCCGGCCAAATGGCCGCGGGCGGCGTGAGCCAGCTCAGGCGTAAACACAAAAGACCATTGGCCTTGAGTGTT
>NZ_JAHWXP010000003.1:270000-272500 GCF_019857185.1 Alteriqipengyuania abyssalis
CGCTGCATTTCATCTTCTGCCGTTCGGAGCCTCGCCCACCGACCGAGCCACTCTGTCACACCGCGCCCGACGATCATCCCGCAAAAGCTTGTACGAGAGGCCATGTCGCGGAACCGAAAGCGTCGGCTCTTCTAAATGGAGGGCAATTGCGCTCACCGCGCTCGAGGTCGAGTCGGCGGGAGAGACCTGCGTGTCCTCTCGCAGCCGACGATCCCGAGCGATGCTCCTGCATTGGTCAATGCTCGAAATCCGCATGATCAAGTCAGGGTCGCTTGAGGGATGTTGCGCCTCGGGGAAGATCGCCGCCAGGTGTTCGCATATGTCGGCGCGAAGGAGCGGCTGGGTGGCACCGGCACACATCCCTCTATGCGGAAGCATAGGACGGAAGCTTGGAAAAGCACTCCTAGCCCCTTTCACTCGACCATCATCGACAGGGCTCCCCCAGCGCCGGATAAGTGGGGCCCGGCCGGTCGGACGCCAACGGGGTTTCTTGCCACCTAGGAGAAGCGGACATCTCTGTGCCCCGCACCGGGGGGGGCTGTCCATGCCGCCGCACGTCGACAATCCTCCTGTTATTTGCCTGCGAAGTCAGACGCAAAAAGCCTCGCTACAAACAGCGAGGTGAAATTGGATATTAATTTGAGATTTTAGGTGGTTGCGGGAGTTGGATTTGAACCAACGACCTTCAGGTTATGAGCCTGACGAGCTACCGGACTGCTCCATCCCGCGTCACCGATGTGCCGGCTTTGGTGGCCGGCGGCTGCGTGAGCAGCCATTGCCTTGCCTCGCCCGTTGGGGCTGGTTTGGCGTTGGCGTCAGAGACGCCAAAAGGGCCGCCCTTGATGGGTCAGCCCTTCGACAAGTGAATGGGTTAATTCCGCTGCCCGCAAGCTGCAATGCCTCGCGGCGACCTACTCTTCCAGTGCTTTTGCACTAGTACCATCGGCGCTGCCTGGTTTCACGGCCGAGTTCGAGATGGGATCGGGTGGGTCACAGGCGCTATGACCACGAAGCAATGAAGCTTGCGTGCGGCGGTTTATAATCGATGTGTTGGTATTCGAGGCGTCTATCTGGCTTCGAGTATTCTTTCCGGTCAACGAAGCCTGCAGGCAGGACTGTCATTGATGGTGCGAACTCTCAAGCATGATCAGAACTATTAGGACCGGTTAGCTCCACACATTACTGCGCTTCCACACCCGGCCTATCAACGTCGTGGTCTACGACGGTTCGAAGATACCTAATCTCAAGGGAGGCTTCCCGCTTAGATGCTTTCAGCGGTTATCCCGTCCGTGCATAGCTACCCTGCGGCACCCTTGGCAGGATGACAGGTACACCAGAGGCACGTTCACCCCGGTCCTCTCGTACTAGGGGCAACTCCTTTCAAGTATCGACGCCCACGGCAGATAGGGACCAAACTGTCTCGCGACGTTCTGAACCCAGCTCACGTACCACTTTAATTGGCGAACAGCCAAACCCTTGGGACCTGCTCCAGCCCCAGGATGTGATGAGCCGACATCGAGGTGCCAAACGATTCCGTCGATATGAGCTCTTGGGAATCATCAGCCTGTTATCCCCGGCGTACCTTTTATCCGTTGAGCGATGGCCCTTCCACGAGGGACCACCGGATCACTATGACCGACTTTCGTCTCTGCTCGACTCGTCAGTCTCGCAGTCAGGCAGGCTTATGCCATTGCACTCTCGCAGACGGTTTCCAACCGTCCTGAGCCTACCATCGCGCGCCTCCGTTACTCTTTAGGAGGCGACCGCCCCAGTCAAACTACCCGTCACAGAGGGTCCCTACACCGGCTAACGGTGCGAGGTTAGACATCAGAAAACAGCAGGGTGGTATTTCACCTATGGCTCCACATCGGCTGGCGCCAATGCTTCAAAGCCTCCCACCTATGCTACACAACTCTTTCCTAATGCCACTCTGAAACTGCAGTAAAGGTGCACGGGGTCTTTCCGTCTAACCGCGGGTACTCCGCATCTTCACGGAGAATTCAATTTCGCTGAGCATATCCTGGAGACAGTGGGGAAGTCGTTACGCCATTCGTGCAGGTCGGAACTTACCCGACAAGGAATTTCGCTACCTTAGGACCGTTATAGTTACGGCCGCCGTTTACTGGGGCTTCAATTCGGAGCTTGCACTCCTCCTCTTAACCTTCCAGCACCGGGCAGGCGTCAGACCCTATACGTCGTCTTGAAGCCGACTTAGCAGAGTCCTGTGTTTTTGCTAAACAGTCGCTACCCCCTGGCCTGTGCCCCCCACTACTGCTTGCGCAATAATGGGGCCTCCTTCTTCCGAAGGTACGGAGGCAATTTGCCGAGTTCCTTCAGGATACTTCTCTCAAGCGCCTTGGTATACTCTACCTGACCACCTGTGTCGGTTTCGGGTACGGTCTATATGAAGAGGCTATTTCCTGGGACAACTTGGCTGCATGTTCAATCCAATAAGAACACACAACTTCCGCCATCCGTCACACATCTTCAGGCCCACGAA
>NZ_JAHWXP010000003.1:277500-749035 GCF_019857185.1 Alteriqipengyuania abyssalis
GCCCGCTGGCGCGATGTGCTGGTCTGGGCATGGCGCGCGCTTGCCTGGAGGGTCAAATGAGCCTCGCCGATTCCGTGCGGTCTGCGGTGGCCTGGCGCTCCGGCAGCCAGATCGTCGCGCAGATCATCACCTGGAGCGTCACGCTCGCGGTGGTGCGCATCCTCGATCCGGGCGACTACGGCCTGTTCGCGATGGGGCAGGTGATCATCACCTTCCTCTCGTTCCTCAATGGATACGGCTTTGCCAGCGCGCTGATCCAGCGCGAGACGATCGACCGGCAAATGGTGCGCCAGACATTCGGCATGCTGATCCTCGTCAACTTCGCGCTCGCCGCGATCCAGTTCGCACTCGCCCCGGTGGTGGCCGACTATTACGGCCAGCCGCTGGTCGAGAAGCTGCTGCACGTACAGGTCCTGCTGTTCCTGTCCGTCCCCTTCGTCGCCATTCCCGAAGTGCTGCTGGTGCGCGAGCTCGATTTCAAGCGACCGGCGGTGGTCAACATCATCGCCGCGCTGATCTCTGCGGGCACGGCGCTCACCTGCGCGCTTGCAGGCCTCGGCGTGTGGGCGCTGGTGTGGGCGCCGATCGCCCTGTTCTGGACCCGCGCGATCGGGCTGACCATCGCCGCCAAGAGCCTCGACTGGCCCAGCTTCGACTTCCGCGGGAGCAAGCACCTCTTCACCTACGGCACCTGGGTGCTGGCGAGCCACTTCTGCTGGACCATCGCCACCCAGGCGGACATCTTCTTCGCGGGCAGCCGCCTCGATCCGCATGATGTCGGCCTGTACGCAGAGGCGATCTTCCTCGTCACGATCATCACCGCGCGCTTCATCCCGCCGTTGAACGACGTCGCCTTTCCCAGCTTCGCCCGGCTGCAATCGGACCGCGAGACGCTGGCGCGCGCCTTCCTGACCGCTGTGCGCCTGATCATGCTGGTGGTCAGCCCGATCTTCCTTGGCATGTATGCCTCGGCAGAGCCGCTGGTGCTGACCGCGTTCGGACCCAAGTGGGGGGAGATGGCGCCGATCGTTGCCACGCTCGCGCTCGCGATGCCTGCCTTCACGGTCTACATCCTGTTTTCGCCCGCCTTCAATGCGATCGACCGGCCCGACCTGTCAGCCAAATCGAGCGCGGTGGTCGCTGCGATCCTGATCACCGCGTTCCTGATCGGGCTGAGCGATGGCAGTATCGGCCTGGCCCGGGCATGGGTCTTCGCAAGCCCACTGCTGCCGCTGGCCGCGCTGTTTATCGGCGGCCCAGCGCTGCGGATCGACGGACGCGGCCTGCTGGGTGCAGTGACCCCCGGTCTGGGCGCGGCCTGCGGCATGGCGCTGGTGGTCAAGCTGGTCGCGAGCCTGCTGCCCGCGATGCCTGCGCCGATGGAACTGGCCGTGCTGGTGAGCACCGGGGGCCTCGCCTATCTCGCGCTGGTCTTCGTCCTGCGGCGCGACATGCTGTTCGAGATCATCGATCTGGTCATCCGCCGCCGCGCACCGCCCGTGCCCAGCGCCTGACAGCAATCGTCCAACGCCTTTGGAGCATCGCCACTCTGGTGGTAGATTTACCGCCGGAAGGAGTGGACGAGCAATGGCTGCAGGCACGGCCCATGCTGCAATTCTCGCGCTGGTCGCGATGTCCTTCGCCGAGCCTGCCAAATCTCCGAATGGCGGTGAGGCGCCAATGGCGGAAGATGCCATACCTCCGGCGATCGAGCACGTCCTTCTGCGCGACGATGGGAACGACAGGGTTACCGTACCGGTCACTGTCGATGGCAGCGGTCCCTACGATTTCCTGATCGACACTGGTGCACAGGGCACCATCCTCAGCAACCGGCTGACCGGCGCGCTCGGCATTGTCCCCAGCGGCTTCGCAACGATCATCAGCACCGCAGGCCGCGCGCGGGTCGAGACCGTGCAGATCGACAGCCTGGTATTCGCCAACAAGCACATCGCGGGGCTCACCACCCCCGTGCTCGACGATGACAACCTCGGGGCGGACGGTATTCTCGGGCTCGATGCCCTGCAGGGCCTGCGCGTGCTGATCGATTTCCGGGCCGGTCGGATGGATGTGGTCGAGACGGGCGAGCGGGCACCGCGATCAGGTTACGACATTGTCGTGCGTGCGCACGAACGCAGGGGCCAGATGATCATCGCCGACGCGGTGATCGACGGGGTCGAGACGGCGGTGATCATCGACACCGGCGCGCAATTCTCGCTCGGCAATCAAGCCCTGCTGGAGGCTTTGCGCGCGCACGAGCGTGAGACGGTGAGCGGGACAGACGTGCTCGGCCTGCGCTACGACGGGCAGGTTGCGACGGTGGGCGCACTGCGGCTGGGCAGCCTGCAACTCGCCAACCTGCCGGTCGCCTTCGCAGACAGCCCCGCGCTTGACGAACTGGGCTTCGCCGACAGGCCCGCAATGCTGCTCGGGATCGGCAATCTGCGTCGGCTCGACAGGCTGGCGATCGATTTTCGCCACCGTCAGGTGCTGTTCGACCTGCCCGACGATCTCCTGCCTCGCGGCCCCTCCGTCCGGCGGACCCGGGCCACGCGCCTGCGCGGCAAAACCTGATCGCGCTTGCCTCGGGCACCTGCGGTAACCACATGGCGCCCAGCAATGGGGCCCACCGACACAACCAGATCCGACCAGCCAGCCCCCGAAGGCTGGCAAACGCTGCGGCGCTTCCTGCCCTATCTGTGGCCGGCGGACCGTACCGACCTGCGCATCCGTATCGTGCTTGCGCTGCTGCTGGTGCTGGTCGCTAAGGGCACCACGCTTGCCCTGCCCTATGCCTATCGCGCTGCGGTCGATGCGATGGAGACGCCCGCGAACACGGCGGCGATGGTCGCGATCTCCTTCGTGGTCGCCTACGCCGCCGGGCGCTTCGCCAGCGTCGCGTTCGACAATGTGCGCAACATGATCTTCGAACGGGTCGGGCAGGACGCGACCCGCCAGTTTGCCGAGGACGTGTTCCAGCGGCTCCACCAACTATCGCTGCGCTTCCACCTCTCGCGCCGCACGGGCGAGGTGACCAAGACGGTCGAGCGCGGGACCAAGAGCATCGACACGATGCTCTATTTCCTGCTGTTCAACATCGCGCCCACGGTGATCGAGCTGATCGCGGTGGCGGTGATCTTCTACCTCAATTTCGGGATCGGGCTGGTCATCGCGACCGCGGTGACCGTGATCGCCTATATCGCGGTGACCCAGATCATCACCGAATGGCGCACCAAGCTGCGGCGCGAGATGAACGATCTCGACGGGCAGGCGCTGGCGCGCGCGGTGGATTCGCTGCTGAACTACGAGACCGTGAAGTACTTCGGGGCCGAGGGACGCGAGCACGAGCGCTATGCCAAGGCTGCGCGGCAATATTCCGAAGCCGCGATCAAGTCCGACGGCTCGCTCGGCCTGCTCAATATCGCGCAGGCCTTCATCATGAACCTGCTGATGGCGGGTGCGATGGGCTACACCGTGTGGGGCTGGAGCAAGGGCGATCTGACCACTGGCGATCTGGTGTTCGTAAACACCTATCTGACCCAGCTTTTCCGCCCGCTCGACATGCTCGGCTTCGTCTATCGCACGATCCGGCAGGGGCTGATCGACATGGCGGCGATGTTCCGGCTGGTGGACGCCGATGTCGAGGTGGAGGACGTGCCCGGCGCGCCCGCACTGCATATCGAGCGGCCCGGCATCGTGTTCGAGAATGTCCATTTCGGCTACGAGCCGGATCGCAGCATCCTCCACGGCCTCGATTTCGAGATCGCTGCGGGAGAGACGGTCGCACTGGTCGGCCCTTCGGGCGCGGGCAAGAGCACGATCGCGCGGCTGCTGTTCCGTTTCTACGACCCCCAGGCCGGCCGCATCCTGATCGACGGGCAGGATATTTCGCAGGTCACCCAGGAAAGCTTGCGCGCCGCGATCGGTATCGTCCCGCAGGACAGCGTGCTGTTCAACGACACGATCGGGTACAATATCGGCTATGGCCGCCCGCACGAGACCGGGCCGGCCGAAGAGGCTGCGATCCGCGAGGCAGCGCGCGGCGCCGCGATCCTGCCGTTCATCGACGCGCTGCCCGATGGCTTCGACACCGAGGTTGGCGAGCGCGGGCTGAAGCTTTCGGGCGGGGAGAAGCAGCGGGTCGCGATTGCACGCACGCTACTTAAGAACCCGCCGATCGTGATTCTGGACGAGGCGACCAGCGCGCTCGATTCACGGACCGAGCAGGAAATCCTCAAGACCCTGAAGAGCGTCGCGCGCGGGCGGACCACCCTCGCCATCGCGCACCGCCTGTCGACCATCGCGGATTCGGACCGCATCCTAGTGCTGGAAAACGGACGCCTCGCCGAACAGGGCCGCCACGCGGATCTGCTCCGGCGTGACGGCCTCTATGCCGAAATGTGGGCGCGCCAGCAGGCCGACGGCGAGGCGTAGCGCGCCCGGGACGCTAGCCTACTCCTCCAATCCGAAATCCGCCGCCGACAGGTCGAGCCCTTCCGCCGGGATGACTTCGACGTCGGGCCGGATCGCGCGCAGGTCGTCGATGAACTCAGCCGCATTGCCGACGATGACGATCGTCGCCTGCGCCGGATCGACCAGCTCCTTCGCCGCCGCAGTGGCATCTTCCGGCGACACCTCTGCCAGTCGCGCGGCGTAGCGCGTCGCCTCGGCAGGCTCGAGGCCCTGCTGCAGCAGCCCCGCAACGATCGAGTTGAAGCCCGAGCTGCTTTCCAGCGAGCGCGCGTAGTTGCCGCCCAGGTACAGCCGTCGCTTGTCGAGCAGCTCCTGCGCAAAGGGTTCGGTGCCCAGACGGGCGAACTCGTCGAGGAAGATCTGCGCGACCTCGTCGGCGGATTCGTTCTTGGTCTGCGCGCTCGCCGTCAGCACGGAATCATCCGCCCGGTCGCCGAAGCCCGAATAGGCGCCGTAGCTGAGCGAGCGCTTGGTCCGGATCTCCTCGAAAAGACGCCCGCTCGACCCGCCGCCGAGCACTGCGTTGGCCAGATCCAGCGCGTAATAGCGCTCGTCATCGCGCGGGATCGCACGAACCGCCGCGACGACGGCGGCCTGACCTGCCTCGGGCATGTCGATTACCACCGTGCGGACCGGCTGCGCGGTGCCCGCCGGATCGGCGACCGGCGTGGGCGCAGGCGCATCGACCTGCCAGTCCCCGAACAGCGTGTTCGCGAGCGCGGTCGCCTGCGCGGGCGCGATGCCGCCGCTGACGATGATCTTGGTCTCGCCCGGATGCCACCAGGTCTGCCTGTGGGCGAGCAGGTCTTCGCGGGTGATCGCGGCGAGGCTGTCCGCCGTGCCGCCGGGCTGCGATCCGTAGGGCGCATCGCCGTACATAACCAGCGTGGCGACCTTGCCCGCCAGATCGCCCGGGTCCTTCATTTCGACCAGCAGGCCGTCGATCGCACGCTTGCGCTCCCGGTCCAGCTCGTCCTGCGGATACTGGGCGGAGCGCACGATGTCCGCCAGCACTTCACCCGCCGCCTCGAAATTGACGACCGGCGCGGTCAGGCTGAAAAAAGTGCCATCGCGCCCGGCATTCGCGCCGAAGCTGGCGCCGAGGCTTTCCAGACGCGCGGCGATTTCCTGCGCGCTCATGTTCGCAGTGCCGTGATCGGCGAGCGAGGCGGCAAACTGGGCAACGCCTGCCTTGGCGCGCGTATCGGTCGACGCGCCGCCGGGGACCAGCACGGTCATCGTGGCGATCGGAACGTTTCCGGTCTGTGCGGCAACCACGTCGATCCCGTTGGAGAGCGTCTGCTCGACGATCTCGGGCGCGACCACCGTCGGCCGCGCGCCTGCTGCGGGCGGCTGCTGCCGCTCGCCTTCGGGAAGCACGGAGAGCGGTTCTCCGGTGGCGGCGGGCAGGCTGCGGAAGGTCGGCATCGGGACCGGGTTGGCATAGGCCTCCGGATTCTCCTCGCCCGCGACATAGCGCATGTCGACCCGCGCGTTGGAGGCGAGCCACTTGGCCGCCGCGCGCTGGACATCTTCGGGCGTCACCGCCGCGATCGCTGCCAGCCGGTCATCGGCGGCGCGGGGGTTGCCGGTGGACACCAGCGCCTCGCCCAGCTCGAACGCCCGGCCCCGCGCGGTCTCGCGCCGGCGCAGCGAGTCCGCGAACAGCTCGCTCTTGGCTTCGGCAAGTTCGGCCGCGCTCACCGGCTGGGTGCGGATCTTCTCCAGCTCCGCCTTGAGCAGCGCGTCGACCTCGTCCGCGTCGGCGGTGGGGTTGGTGACCGCGAAGCTGGCGACATAGCCGCCCTCCTCGCTTTCGGAATAGAACATCGCGCTGTCGACCGCCTTGCCGGTGCGCACCAGCGCATCATACAGGCGGCTGCTCTGCCCGCGCGCCATGATCGCGGTGAGGACGTCGAGTGCGGCGCTATCCTCGCTGCCCGAGCCCGGCGCTTTCCAGATGGAACCGGCAACCGGCAGCGGCACGTTGGGCGCGGTGGCGACAAAGCTGCGCGGCTCGGTCCGCTCGGGCTCGCGGGCGGTGATGGTCAGGTCGACCGGATCCGCGCGGCGCGGGATGTCGCCGAAATACGCGTCGACCAGCGCGCGAAGGTTGGCCATGTCGAAATTGCCCGCGACGATCAGCGTGGCGGTGTCGGGGCCGTAGAACGCCTGGTGGAAGGCACGCGCATCGTCGAGCGTCGCGGAATCGAGTTCCTCGATCGAGCCGATACCCGGGCGGCGCTGCGGCAGCACATCATAGGCGTTCTCCGCGATCACGAAGCGCTGGAGGCGGCCATAGGGCGGTGCGAGCACGCGCTGGCGCAGCTCCTCCTTCACCACCCCACGTTCCGAATCGAACACCTCCTGGTCGATCACCGGCTTGAACATGCGTTCGCGGTGGGTCCACAGCATCGTCTCGAGATATTCCGCCGGGACCGTCTCGTAATAGTTGGTCCGGTCGGACCCGGTCGAGGCATTGCGCGTGCCGCCGACATCCGCGGTGAGGCCGTAGATCATGTTGTAGGGCATGTTCTCGGTCTTGCGGCTGAGAATATGCTCGAACAGGTGCGCGAAGCCGCTGCGCCCTTCGGGATCGTGCTTCGACCCGACTTCGTACCACAGCGATGTGGTGACCGTGGCGGTGCCATCGTCGGGAATCGCGATGACGCGCAATCCGTTATCGAGCGTCCATTGCGTAAACTCGATCTCGGGCGCGGACAGGCCCGGCTCCAGATCGGACGCGGCATCCTGCGCAAGCGCGGGCGTGGCAAAGGCAAGCGCGGCGGCGCCGACGGCAAGTGCGGATTTCAGCATGATAGTCCCCCAGAAAAGCTCCGCACGCCAATCAACCAGAGCGCCCCGCTGCCCGCAAGGTCACGGCCCCGCCTATCGACCAACGCCTTGAGCAATCGGCGAAGCGCGCACGCCCTCGGGGTTGTGTTGCAGCGCAGCATGGTGCACGGGTCATGCGTTCCAGACAAAAATTGACGGATTTCCCATGACGCCCAGCACCGGCGCGCACGCGCATGCCAGCACAGCAGCCCGATGGAAGAGCGAATGGTTCGGCAATGTCCGCGCCGATGTGCTGGCGGGCATCGTCGTCGCGCTGGCGCTGATCCCGGAAGCGATCGGCTTCTCGATCATCGCAGGCGTCGATCCGCGCGTGGGCCTCTACGCCTCGGTCGCGATTGCGATGGTGATCGCCTTTACCGGCGGGCGTCCGGGCATGATTTCCGCCGCGACCGCTGCCGTCGCCGTGGTGGTGGTGCCGCTGGTGCGCGATCATGGCGTGGAATACCTGTTCGCCGCGACGATCCTGATGGGCGTCTTTCAGGGCATCGCCGCGCTGCTCAAGCTCAACCTGCTGATGCAGTTCGTCAGCCGCAGCGTTATCACCGGCTTCGTCAACGCGCTCGCCATCCTGATCTTCATGGCGCAGCTGCCCCAGCTCGACCCGACCAACGAGGGCGTCAACTGGATCACCTATGCGATGGTCGCAGGTGGCCTCGCGATGATCTACCTCGTACCCAAGCTGACCACCGCGATCCCCAGCCCGCTGGTCGCGATCATTGTGCTGACCTGCCTGTCGCTATGGCTCGGCTCGCCGGTCAACACGGTGTCCGACATGGGCGAGCTGCCGCAGGGCCTGCCCTTCTTTATGCTGCCCGACGTCCCGCTGACGTGGGAAACGCTGGCGATCATTGCGCCCTACTCGCTCACCATGGCGGCGGTCGGGCTGCTCGAGAGCCTGCTGACCGCGCAGATCGTCGACGACATGACGCACACCGGCAGCGACAAGCAGCGCGAGTGCGGCGGACAGGGCATCGCCAACATCGTCGCCGCGCTGTTCGGCGGCATGGGCGGCTGCGCGATGATCGGGCAGTCGGTCATCAACGTGACGTCCGGTGGCCGCGGGCGGCTTTCCACCTTCACTGCGGGCCTCGCGCTCCTCATCATGCTCGTCCTGCTCGGCGGGATCGTCGGCCAGGTGCCGATGCCCGCGCTGGTGGCGATCATGATCATGGTCTCCATCGGCACGTTCAGCTGGAACTCGATCCCCAACCTGCGCGTGCACCCGTGGCAAAGCTCGATGGTGATGTTCGTCACCGTCGCGGTGGTGGTGTTCACCCACAACCTCGCCATCGGCGTGCTGGTCGGCGTGCTGCTGTCGGGCATCTTCTTCGTCCAGAAGGTGATGCACATGTTCGAGGTGGAGCGCACCCGCACGGTGACAGAGGAAGGCGAGACCGCCACCTACACCGCGCATGGCGAGATCTTCTTCGGCAGCGTCGCCCGGTTCGAAGCGGCCCTGGGGCCGGAAAGCCTCCAGCCGGACCCGGCGGACCACGTGATCATCGACGTCACCCGGGCGCACTTCTGGGACATTTCCGCCATCGGCGCCCTCGACAAGGTGGTCGAGCGGATGCGGATGCATGGCCGCAGTGTGCAGGTCGTCGGCCTCAACGAGGCGAGCGCCGATCTGGTCGACCGCCACGGCGCGACCGACC
Organism: Alteriqipengyuania abyssalis; assembly: GCF_019857185.1. Taxonomy (GTDB): domain Bacteria; phylum Pseudomonadota; class Alphaproteobacteria; order Sphingomonadales; family Sphingomonadaceae; genus Alteriqipengyuania; species Alteriqipengyuania abyssalis. The sequence goes on from NZ_JAHWXP010000003.1 coordinate 286,482, forward strand.
GCACGGGCGTGGAGATCGGCCTCGCGCCGCACCCGTAGGCCACTGGCTCAGCCGGTCGGCTGGTCGCGGTCGCCGTACAGCCGGTACGCCACGTAGGAGAGCATCGCGAGGCAGGCGCAACTGGCGAGGATCGCCAGCGAAGTGCCTGCCCAGCCGAACGCGTCGAACAGCGATGTTCCCGCGATACTGCCGATGCTGCCGCCGATGAACATCATCACGATATAGATCGTGGTCAGCCGGGTACGCAGCGCAGGCTCCTGCGAAAGAAACGTCATCCGGCTGGTCACGTCGATCGCCGGGCCGACGATATTGCCGATCAGGATCGGGATCATCAGCAACCACAGGCTCCCCCCGAAGGGCCACAGCAGCGAAATGCCGAGCATCTGGACGATGGCGAAGCGCACGCGTGCCTTGCGCGGCCCGATCCGGTCCGCCAGCCGGCCCCAATAGGGGGTGGAGAACACACTGATCGCCGCGAAACCGGCAAGATAGCCGACCACGTCGGTGCCATAGCCCATCTCGGGCGCCGTCAGGTGCAGCGCCAGCCCCAGCCACAGCGCGATGAACTGGCCGAAGCCGATCCCCTGGATCGCCCCCGACAGCAGGATCTCGCGCCGCTCGCGCGTCAGGGCGAGGAGCGAGGCGATCAGGCCGAGATAGGGCAGCCGGCTGGCGTCCTTGTCGCGCACGCCCTTTTCCATGATCGTGGGCAGCGCGAGCGTGATCGCGATCATCAGCCCGCTCGCGATCCAGTACACCGCGCGCCATCCCCAGTACTCGGCGACCACGCCTGCCCCGACCCGCGCGACCAGAATGCCGAATATCACCCCCGCGGTCAGGATCGCGGTGACATGGCCGAGCCGCTCGGGCGCGACGCGCTTCGATGCGTAGGCGGGCAGCAGGTATGGTGCGATGGTGAAGAAGCCGAGCAGGGTCGACCCGGCGGTAAAGGTGACGAAGCTCTGCGCCAGCGTCATCCCGATCAGCCCGACGCACTGGCCGATGGTGAACAGGATCGTCAGTGTGCTGTTGGAGAAACGATCGCCCAGCGGCAGCAGCAGCAGGATGCCCAGCGCCAGCGCCAACTGGTTGAGCGCGGGCACCAGCCCGATCTCGGCATGCCCGACGCCAAAATGATCCGCCACATCGCCGATGATCGGGTGAATGTAATAGGCATTGGCAGTCACCACCGCCGCCGCAACGGCGAGCCAGTATTCCTGCGCGGTGGTGAGGCGTGTGGGTTCGTTCATGCGCACCCGCCTTCGAGGGTGAAAGCAGCGCGGTCAAGCGGCGATAGCGGGGGCCTCTACCGCACGACAGGCCGCGTCAATCCGCATCCAGCGGAAGGCGCGATCCCTCGACGAGCGTCATACGATCACAGGATATATTTGCTGAGATCCGTATCCCGCGCGAGATCGTCGAGCCGTTCGCGCACATAGGCGGCATCGATGGTGATGGTCTCGCCTGCGTGCTCTTCCGCCTCGAAGCTGATGTCTTCCACCAGCCGCTCCATCACCGTCTGCAGGCGGCGGGCGCCGATATTCTCGACCGCCTCGTTCACCTGCGCGGCGATCTTGGCGACTTCGCGCACCGCCTCGTCCGTGATCTCGAGCGTGACCTTCTCGGTCCCGATGAGCGCGGTGTATTGCTGGACGAGGTTGGCGCGCGTTTCGCTGAGGATCCGCACGAAGTCTTCCTCGGTCAGCGCGCGCAGTTCGACCCGGATCGGCAGGCGGCCCTGCAGTTCGGGCAGCATGTCGGAAGGCTTGGAGACGTGGAACGCACCGCTCGCGATGAACAGCACGTGGTCGGTCTTCATCGGGCCGTGCTTGGTCGCCACGGTGGTTCCCTCGATCAGCGGCAGCAGGTCGCGCTGCACGCCTTCGCGGCTGACCGAGCCACCACGCACATCGGACACGGCGATCTTGTCGATCTCGTCGAGGAAGACGATCCCGTTGGTCTCCGCGTTCTGCAGCGCGACGCGCGCGACATCGTCCTGGTCCATCCGCTTTTCGGCTTCTTCGTCGACCAGCCGATCCCACGCCTCTGGCACGCGCAGCTTGCGGCGGCTGGTGGGCTTCCTGCCCATCGCCTTGCCAAACATGTCGGACAGGTCGATCATGCCGACATTGCCGCCTATGCCGGGGATATCCATCGTGGTCGCCGGCTGGTCCTGCACCTCGATCTCGACCTCGACATCGTTCATCGCGTTCTGCGTGATCCGCTCGCGGAAGCTCTGGCGGGTCGCTTCGGAGGCGCTGTCGCCCACCAGCGCATCGAGCAGGCGCTCCATCGCCGCTTCGCTGGCGGATTCGCGCACCGCCTCGCGGCGACGGTCCTTCTCCAGCCGGATTGCTTCTTCGACCAGGTCGCGCGCAATCTGTTCGACGTCACGGCCGACATAGCCGACTTCGGTGAACTTGGTCGCTTCCACCTTCACGAAGGGCGCTTCGGCCAGCTTGGCAAGCCGACGCGAAATCTCGGTCTTCCCGCAGCCGGTCGGGCCGATCATCAGAATGTTCTTGGGCGTCACCTCGTCGCGCAGGTCCGGTCCCAGCCGTTGCCTGCGCCAGCGGTTGCGCAGCGCCACGGCAACCGCGCGCTTGGCTTCCTTCTGGCCGATGATGTGTTCGTCGAGCGCGGCGACGATCGCCTTGGGAGTGAGGGACTGGGTCATTTTCTTCCTACTCCCCCTCCCGCTTGCGGGAGGGGGTCGGGGGGTGGGATTGCGGAGGCAGGACGGCCCACCCCCAACCCCTCCCGCAAGCGGGAGGGGAGCTATACGGTTTCGAGCGTCACCTGGTCGTTGGTGAAGACGCAGACTTCTGCTGCCACGGCCATCGCGCGGCGGGCGATCTTTTCGGGATCGGTCTCGTAATCGGAGAGCGCGCGTGCGGCGGCGAGCGCGTAGTTGCCGCCGGAGCCGATTGCGGCGATGCCGCCTTCGGGTTCCAGCACGTCGCCATTGCCGGTCAGCACCAGCAGCGTGTCCTTGTCGGCCACGATCATCAGCGCTTCGAGATTGCGCAGGTACTTGTCGGTCCGCCAGTCCTTCGCCAGCTCAACCGCCGCGCGCATCAGCTGCCCGGAATACTGGTCGAGCTTGCGTTCCAGCCGCTCAAAGAGGGTGAAGGCGTCTGCGGTGGCACCTGCAAAACCGGCGACGACCTTGCCGTCCCCGATCCGGCGGACCTTCTTCGCATTGGGCTTCATCACCGTGTTGCCCATGGAGACCTGACCATCCCCGGCGAGAACGGTCCTATCCCCGCGCTTGACGCCGATGATGGTGGTGCCGTGCCACTGTTCAAGGCCGTGGCTGGCCGCAGAATTGCTCATGGGGCGCGATATGGGGCGCACCTGCACGCTATCAAGCGGTGCAGGCGAACAATCGCGGCACCCGGTGGAGCGTCAGCCGCCCGGGCCGCGCCCGCCCCCTGCAGGGCCTGCACCCGGTGCGCCGACAGTGCCGATATTGCCGAACAGGTCTTCGAAGAAGGTCCGCTCGCGGCCCAGCGTCGGGGTCTCATCGCCATCGGGGCTCAGATAGACCACCTGGTCAATTCCCGATCGATCGGCGGCAACCACCTTGCCGTCGCTGTCGAACCGCACGGCGAGCACGGAATGGGTCTGGATCTTGGGCCGCACGAAGGGCTTGCGACCGGTAACGCTGGAAACATAGTACCAGGTTTCGGGTCCGAACTGGCTGGTAAAGGTCGGCCGACCCAACGTGCTCTGCACCGATTGTTCGTTGTCGATGCCCGGCTGGATCAGCCCGGTCATCCGCTCATCCTCGATATAGCCGCGTGATTCGCGGATCGACGTACATCCGCTCGCCGCTACCGCCAGCCCCATCAGCATAACAGGAGCGATTGCCCTCACGATCCGCATAGTACTCGCAATCCTCTTCGCAAATCTTGTGCGCCCTTCCTTGATCGGGCGCACGCGCTATATCGTGGCGCGAGCCTTACGGCCTCGCCCCACAACGTGCAATGGCAGCCGCACGGGCCTTTTGCACGAACCTGATACCCCCTGCTGTGGCACCGGCGTTTGAATTGGTGCTGAATGAAGGAGCATGATGTCTTTCCTGACCCGCCTTTTCGGTCGTGAGCCCGACCCGCGCGAAACATGGCACCCGCTATGGCACACGCTGGTCGGCACTGCGCGCGAAGAGCACTGGTATGCAACGCGCGGCGCGGCGGACACGCTGGATGGTCGTTTCGACATGATCTCGATGCTCACCGCGCTGTTCATGCTGCGACTGGAGAGCGAGCAAGATGCGGACGCGCACGGCGTGTCCGCCGCCGCGCGGCTGACCGAACTGTTTGTGGAGGACATGGAAGGCCAGATGCGCGAGGCCGGCATCGGCGATCCCACCGTGGGCAAGATGATGGGCCGAATGATGGCCACGCTGGGCGGACGTGCGGGGGCGCTGCGCAACGCGCTGGCCCAAGAAGACGACGCGCCGCTGGCCGCGCTGGTGGCGCGCAATATGCACCTGTGGGACGAAGAGCATGGGCCGACGCGCATGGCCGCAGGGCTGCGCGCACTGCACGCGCGCCTTGCACGCACGGAATTCGCCACGCTGCAACGCGGTGAGATCGCGGCATGACCGAGGTGACGCCCCCTGAATTCTCCCGCCCGATCGCGCTGCGCCAGATCACCGGCCAGCCGCTGGTACTGGAGGCGACCGACGAGGAGCGAGCGGACCTCACTCGCCGTTTCGCGATCACCTCTGTCGACCGGCTGGTCGCACGGGTCGCGCTCGACCGACAGGGGGACCGGGTTGGCGTCACCGGCACGCTGGAGGCGGACATCGTCCAGCCCTGCGCGGTCTCGGGCGAGGATTTCCCGGTCGCGATCGTGGAAGACATCGCGCTGCGCTTCGTACCCGAAGGATCGATCCACCCTTCCTTGCAGGAAGACGAGGAAATCGAGATCGAGCTGGAGGCCGAAGATCTCGACGAAATCGAGTATGCTGGTGAAAAGTTCGATCTCGGCGAAGCCATCGCCCAGTCGCTGGCGTTGGCGATCGACCCTTATGCAGAAGGACCGAATGCCGAAGAGGCGCGCAAGAAGGCTGGGATCGAGCTGGACGATGCGCCGCGCGGGCCGCTGGCCGAAGCGCTTAAAGGGCTCGGTTCGAAGTAATCGCCACGGGGCTTGGTCCCATCTGTCACGAATGCCCCGCAAGCTCTAGATCGCGATCTCCAGGCCTCCAGAGCGCCTCGGATTGCCAACCAATCCCGCAGATCTTCCCTGATTTTTCTTCAAGAAGATCAGATACATCGCCCTGACCACTTCAAGTCCTCAAGAAATCTGCTAGCATCGTCGTGCAAAGGGGAAAGGCTTGCCGATCATGCCCATGTATCTCGCGGCGCGATGGACGCGCCCCGGGCGCGCAAACGGCTGACACGGACACCTTCCTTCAAGCTGCGATCGGCTCCAGGCCGTCGGAACTAGTGGAGGTCGTATCACGGAGACTGACACCATATCGCCCTTGCTCTGGTTCGCACTGGGGTTCGTTTTTTCGACGATCGTCTGCGTTATTTTCCTGCTGGTGGAGCGCAGCAGAATGCACGCCGCGCTGGCACAGGCCGAACGGGACCGCGCATGTCTGGCTCTGGCCGAAAACGTCGGTTCGGTCGCCACATGGATGGTCAACTTGCGGACCAGAGAGCTTTTCTGGTCAGACCGTGTTTTTGCAGTTCACGGCCGCGCCAAGGACGCCGGCCTCCCTCCACTGGAATCTACCATCGACTATTATCATCCCGAAGACCGGGAGCGGGCCAGAAAGACCTTCGCCAGCGCGGCCGTGACGGGCGGCCCATTTCATCTGGATGCGCGTATCATCGACGAGCAGGGAGTGGAAAAGCACATCATTTGCCGCGGCATCTGCAATCTCGGTCCTGACGGGAAACCGTTCGAGCTGTTTGGAGTCCTGTTCGAAGCCCCCGAAGCCCGCTCTTTCGCCACCTTCGGCAATGAAGACCTCAACACGCTCGCGCTCGAAGAAGATTACCACGCCGACGCCTGAGCGAAAGCGCCGCCCTACATGGCGGAGAACGCTTCGAGATCGTGGATCCGGCCCGAGACGACCAGTTCGTCCCCCGGGAAGATGAGCGTGTCGGGCACCGCGTGGATGAAATCCTCCCCCTCACGCTTCACGCCCACCACCGTCACATCGTATTTCTTGCGGCACTGGCTGGTGACCAGCGGCAGGCCCAGCAGCGGCTCTGGCGCAACCAGCCGCGCGATCGCGAATTCGTCGCCGAAAGAGATGAAGTCCAGCAGCCGCTCGTTGATCAGGTGAGCGACGCGCTCACCCATCCGCTGTTCGGGGAAGACCACGTGCGTCGCCCCGGTCCGCTCGAGAATGCGGGCATGTTTCTCATTCGTCGCCTTGGCCCAGATATTGGTCAGGCCCAGATCCGCGAGCGCCAGCACGATCAGCACGCTGGCCTCGATATCGGTGCCGATGGCGACAACGGCGGCATCGAAATCCTTTGCGCCCAGCCGCTCCAGCGTGGGCGTCTCGGTTGCATCCGCCTCGACCACCTTGGTCAGGTCGCCGGCGAAATGCTGGACCAGCGCAGGGTCGGTGTCGACCGCCAGCACCTCGTGCCCCATCCGCTCCAGCGTGCGCGACACTGCGCCTCCGAAACGGCCGAGGCCGATGACCATGATGGGCTTGCGTGTGTTAGCCGACAATCGGGTTCTCCTGCGGATAGCGGAAAGGCAGTTCGCGCCCGCCCAGCGCAAGCGCGGTGGCCACGGTGATGGTTCCCACCCGGCCGACGAACATCAGCACGATCAGCGCCAGCAGGCCGCCCGGCGGCAGCGCAGCGGTGATCCCGGTCGACAGGCCGACGGTGGAGAAGGCGGAGATGCATTCGAACAGGATATCGTCCAGCGGCAGGCTGCTGATCGAGGCGATGTAGGTCGTCGCGACGAAGATCAGCGTTGCGGACAGCACCGTCACCGCCAGCGCCTGCCGCTCTATTTCGCGCCCGAAGCGGCGCTGGAACAGGCCCGCATCCTGCCGCCCGAGAATCTCCGACAGCACGATCGCGAACAGCACGAAGAAGGTCGTCACCTTGATCCCCCCGGCGGTGCCCGCGCTGCCGCCGCCGACGAACATCAGGAAGAAGTTGGTCATCAGCGTCTCGTCGTGGAAGGCGCCGACATTCAGGCTGTTGAACCCGGCGGTGCGCGGCATCACCGAATGGAACGCGGCGTTGAGGATCTTCGCCCCCCACCCCATCGGCCCCAGCGTATCGGGATTGTCCCATTCCATCGCGAGGATCGCGAGGAAGCCCAGCACGAGCAGCGCGGCAGTACCGCCGACGGTGATCTTGGTATGAAGCGACCAGCGCCGCCACACGATGCCATTGGTCCGCAGGTCCTGCATCACCGGGAAGCCCAGCGCGGTGATGATGATCGACACCATGATCGGCCCGAGGAACAGCGGATCGTTCTGGAAGCCCATCAGGCTGTCCGAATAGCTGGAAAAGCCCGCATTGTTGAACGCGCTGACCGAGTGGAACACACCGTGCCACAGCGCGAGGCCGGGCGCTTCGCCATAGCTGGCGATCAGGCGCACGGTCAGGATGAGCGCCACGATCCCCTCCACCGCAATGGTGATGAAGAGGATCAGCCTGAGCGCGGTGAGCGCATCATGCGTCTCCAGCCGGCTGCGTTCCACCTGCGTTGCCATCCGGTCGCGCAGGCCAAAACCGCGCCCCGCCATCAGACCCAGCAGCGTGGCCGAGGTCATGATCCCGAACCCGCCGACCTGGAACAGCAGCAGGATCACCCCCTGCCCGAAGCCGGACCAGTAAGTCGGCGTATCGACCACGATCAGGCCGGTCACAGCGACGGCGGAGGTGGAGGTAAACAGCGCGGTCAGCAGCGGCGCGCGCACCCCGTCCACGGTTGCGAAGGGCAAGCTGAGCAGCACGGTGCCGATCGCAATCGCCGCCAGAAACAGCACGGGAATCAAACGAATCGGGTCGCGCAGCGCTTTCACGCTGCGCCAATGCGCCCAAGCCGCGCCGGAATAAAGCACCTTTACGAGCCCCACCCGACCGCACGGCGATCGCGGTTCAGCCCTGCTTTGCCCCGCGCACATTCTCCACGATCATCAGCACCAGCCCGGCGAAGACCAGGCCGAACCCGGCGAGGTGGATCCAGCGAAATGCCTCGCCCAGCAGCAGGTAGGACAGCGCCAGCGCGCTCAGCGGCATGATCGCCATCGCGCCCGCGGTCAGCGCACCGGGTGCCTTGCGCACACCATTATACCAGATCACCGGGGCCAGCCCCCCGGTCGCCGCGCCCCAGAAGGCGAGCGCGCCGAGCCCGAACCCGGTCGCCTCGCTGAAATCGAACGGGCGGCTGTCGAACACCAGCGCCAGCACCACGAACAGGATCGCCGCCATGATCGACGCGGCGAGCGTGGTTTCGAGCGAACTGATCCCGTCGGAAAGCTTGCGCGAGAGCAGCGTATAGGCCGCCTCCATGCAGATCGCCGCGCCGACTAGCGCCGCGCCCAGCAGCAGGGCATCGCCGCCCTGCCCGTCTCCGCTTCCGCGAAACAGGTTGATCACCGCGATACCGCCGACGCCCAGCGCCAGCGCGCCCGCCTTGCGCCAGTTCATCGCCGCGCCGAAGAACACCACCGCCCCGATCGCGGTCACTGCCGGCGTCGCGCTCATGATGGTCGATCCGATCACCCCCGTGGTCAGTCGCATCCCGTAGAGCATGGTCGCGGTGAAGCCGACCATGCCGAAGGCGGAGATCGCCGCGATCACGCCCCAGTCCGACCGCTGGACCTTCTCGAAACGATCGGTCGCAAACCACACGAACGGGGCGAGCACGATGCTGGCGATCGCCATCCTGAGGCACGAGGCGGTGAAGATCGAGAAATGCTCGCCAACGATCTTGCTCAGCGGGGTGGCCGTGCCGAACAGCGCCATGCCGCACAGCAGCTGGGCGATGGTCGTTGGCGAAGAGGATGTGTTTTGATTGGCCATGGTCGATAGCGAATCGACCATCGAGGCGCGCCAGAGTTCCGGGCCGGTGGCAAGCGCCATGCCTTTGCGGCTCACACCGCAACCGATCTTTCGATTCCGATCCGCTCGAGCAAGGACGGATCGTGGCTGACCACCAGCAGCGCCCCGTCGAAGTGTCGCAGCGCGTCCTCCAGCACTTCGAGCGACTCGATGTCGAGGTGATTGGTCGGCTCGTCGAGGATCAGCAGCCAGGGCGGGGTTTCTCCGGCGAGCGTCACCGCCAGCCCCGCACGCAGCCGCTCCCCACCCGAAAGCGTGCGCACGATGCGGTGCGCATCGCGATTGCGGAAGGCGAAGCGGGCGCATTGGGCATGGGCGCTCTCGACGTCGAGCTCGGGATGGCGGGCGCGCAGGTTTTCGAGAATGCTCGCCCGCGGGTCCAGCAGCGCGATATGCTGGTCGAGCATCGCGATCCGCCCATGCGCCCGATACACATCGCCCGCGACCGGATCGAGCTGCCCCGCCGCAATCCGCAGCAGGGTCGTCTTGCCAGCCCCGTTGGCACCGCTCAGCGCGACCCGCTCCGGTCCGTCGATCCGCAGCGACCACGGCCCCAGCCGACGGTTGCCGAGCGCTACCTCCACCCGGTCCAGCGCGAGCACGCTTGCGCCTGACGGCATCCCACTTTCGGGCATTTCGATCCGCAGCGGGGTAACGACCTCCACTCTGGCGCGCGCTTCCTCGGTGCGCTTGGCGGCATCTGCGATCAGCCGGTCGCTGGTCGACTGTTCGCGTCCGCCGGTGTTCTCCGCCCGCTCGGCACGGGCACCCAGCAGGATCTTCGGTTGCGATCCGCTTGCGGCCACGGCCCGCCCTGCCTTGTCGCGGCGCGCCTTGGCTTCGCGCCGTTCCTGCGCAGACCGCCGCGCCGATCGCAGCGCCGCTTCGGCGCGCGCGCTTTCCTGGGCAATTCGCTCGCGCTCCGCATCGCGTGCGGCAACGAACGCGGACCATCCGCCGCCGAAGCTGGTCACGCCGAAAGGTGTCAGCTCCACCATCCGGTCCATGTGTTCGAGCAGCTGGCGATCATGGCTGGCGACCAGCATGCCGCCGCGCCAGTCCTCCACCAGCGCCGCAATTGCCGCGCGTCCGGCGGCATCGAGATTGTTGGTCGGCTCGTCCAGTAGCAGAAGGTCCGACGCCTCCAGCCGCAGGCGGGCGATCCCGATCCGGGTCCGTTCCCCGCCGGAGAGTGTGGCTATTTTCCGGTCGAGCGGGATTTCGGGCAGGCCGACAGCTGACAGAGCGGCAGCGATCCGTTCTTCCAGCGACCAGTCGGCCTGCGCGAAATCATCTTCCGTCCCCTCTCCCGCCAGCACGCGGGTAACCGTGACCAGCCGATTGTCCACGCCGAGCGCGCGCGCAATCGTGTCTCCGGGCGGTAGATCCTGATGCAGCACGCCGAGCGTGCCGGACATGGTTATAGTGCCCGCTGCGGGCGTCGCCGCCCCGGCGATCATCGCGAGCAGGGTCGATTTGCCCGAACCGTTGCGACCGACCAGACCGACACGCTCCGCGCCGATCGACAGGGTCAGGTCATGGAAAAGCGGGCGGCCGTCAGGCGTGCGTGCGGAGAGGGAATCGAGCGTGATGAAGGAAGACATAGGGCACCGTGGCAAGGGTCGAGACAAGGCGGGTCGCGTTGTTCGTCCTGATGTTCACGATGGAGTTCCTTCTTTAGTTCGACCTCGAATGTATGCGCGGGGCGAAGCTGACGCAACCGGACAGCGCGCGTCCGTGGCCTGATTGCGCTGTCCTACACGGCCTGCGCACGGCATGATCGGTGCGTTCTTTGAGATCGTCGATTGCCTGCAGGAGGCGCCCTTTGGGAAGGGAGAGTTTTTGCTCCCCTGGACAGCGTGTCAGGTGTGTCAGGAACCCAACAGAAACCGCGATCAGAACGGAGCCGGCGGGCCGTAGAACATGTCGACCTCGATGATGCGGACCACGTCCCTGGGCCAGGTCATTGTGACGTCGAGCGTCCAGATCGGCGCGTTGTGGCCGTCTGGGATGAGGGTGAGTTGGTAGGTCGGAAACACCGCGCCCTCGCGCGATGTGCGCTCGATCTGCCAGACATGATCGAGGTCCAGCGCTACGAAGGCGTCGCGCGGTCCGATGCGGTTCTGGTCGTAGGATGCAGGCGCGCCGCTGGAGAGGTGGAAATAGGTCTTCTCGCCGTCTCTCAGCTTCGCCTGCTCGGCGCGCAGGGCATCGAGCATACGGCTCGCCTCCGCCGCGTCGAGAGAGCGCAGGTGCTGTGCGGGCGACTCAGCCTGTGGCTGCGACTGCGCGCACAGCATGCCGGGCACACACAGCGCGCCGGCGAGCGCTGCGATGGTTGCAAAGCGACGGGGGCGAACGGGCATCTTGCCGCATTGCCCCCTCGCCACTTTCTGCAAAGTGAACCCGGCCCCTACGGCCTGGAACGCCACCTAGAACGGAATGTCGTCTTCCAGATCGTCGTAATTGGCACCCCCGCCCGAGCCACCGCCCGAACCACCGCCGCCCTGGTTCCAGCCGCCACCCTGATCGCCGCCGCCCGAGCCACCGCCGTAGCCGCCACCCGAGCCGCCGCCACGCTGGCCGCCGCCGTAGCCGCCGCCACCGCCACTGCCACCCTGGGGGCCGTCGAGCATGGTCAGCGTGCCGTCGAAGCCGCGCAGCACGACTTCGGTGCTATAGCGGTCCTGCCCGTTCTGGTCCTGCCACTTGCGGGTCTGCAGCTTGCCCTCGATGTAGACCTTGCTGCCCTTCTTGAGGAACCGCTCGACCACGTTGACGAGGCCTTCGGAGAAGATCGCGACGGTGTGCCACTCGGTCCGCTCCTGCCGTTCGCCGGTGTTGCGGTCCTTCCACTGCTCGCTGGTCGCGATGCGCAGATTGGCGACCTTGCCGCCGTTCTGGAAGCTGCGGATTTCGGGGTCCGCGCCCAGATTGCCGATCAGCATGACCTTGTTGAGGCTGCCCGCCATGATTCGTATCCCTTCGTGTCTGTTGGGATGGGCCTAACTGACGGTGCGAGTCGCATCCAGAGCCGCTTGCGACTTTCCACCGGAGCGGACGCGGTTGGCGCTACAACCCCAGCGTCACCGCACTCCAGTAGGTGATGCCCGCGAAGATATAGGCCAGCGCGAACAGGTAGCCGACCATGAAGGCAGGCCATTTCCACCCGTTGGTCTCGCGCCGGGCGACCGCGATGGTCGAAAGGCACTGCGGTGCGAACACGAACCACGCGAGGAAGGCGAGCGCGGTCGGCAGGCTCCAGCGGGTGGAGAGCGTGCTGGCGAGGCCTTCGGCCTCGGCCTCCTCGTCGCTCGCATCAATCGCGTAGGTCGTTGCGAGGGCGGACACGGCAACCTCGCGCGCGGCCATCGCGGGGACCAGCGCCAGGCTGATCTCCCGGTTGAAGCCGATCGGTTCGAGCACGACGTTGAGCCCGTCCGCGATCTGCCCTGCGATCGAGACGTCGACCTGACTCTCGCCCGGCTCGGCCTGCGGGAAGCTGAGCAGGACCCACAGGATCACCGTGGCGGAGAAGATGATGGTACCCGCACGGCGCAGGAAGACCCATGCACGCTGCCACAGACCGATCGCGATGTCTGCGATGCTGGGCAACTGGTAGCGCGGCAGTTCCATGATGAAACCGGTCGCCTCACCCCTGGTCAGCGTACCGCGCAGCACCAGCGCGACGACCAGCGCCGCGACAATCCCTGCGAGATAGAGGCAGAACATCACCAGCCCCTGCAAGCCGATGCCCATCCCGACATCGCGCGCCGGAATGAAGGCGGCGATCAGCACGCCATAGACCGGCAGGCGCGCCGAACAGGTCATCAGGGGGGCGATCAGGATGGTGGTCAGCCGGTCCTTCGGATCGGCGATCGATCGCGTCGCCATGATCCCGGGAATGGCGCAGGCGAAGCTGGAGAGCAGCGGGATGAAGCTGCGGCCCGACAGGCCCACGCCAGCCATCAGGCGGTCCATAAGGAAGGCGGCGCGGGCCATGTAGCCGGTCGCCTCCATGATCAGGATGAACAGGAACAGGATGATGATCTGGGGCAGGAACACGACCACCGAGCCAACGCCCGCAATTACCCCCTCGGTCAGGAAATCGCGCAGGATGCTCTCCGGCATCTCGGCCTTGACCCACGCGCCCAGCGCACCGGCCCCCGCATCGAGCGCGTCGGACAGCGGCGCGGCCCAGGCAAACACCGCCTGGAAGATGACGAACAGCAGCACCAGCAGGATCAGCGGACCGATCCACGGGTTGAGGAGCACATTGTCGAGCCGGTCGCCGATCCGGCGCGCCCTGGAGGTCTGGAACACCGTCGCCTTGGCGATTGTGCGCGCCTCCAGCCGGCGCTCGGTCGCGTCCATCTTCGGACGATCGGCGAGCGTGCCGACCTGTCCGCGCGCTTCGGCGATCGCGGCCTTCAGCTGGTCGATCCCGCGGCGCCGCACCGCGACCGTTTCGACAACCGGCACGCCCAGCGCCTGCGACAGTACGGTGGCATCGAGCTTGAGCCCGTCGCGCTCCGCCATGTCGACCATGTTGAGCGCCACAATCGTGGGCTTGCCCAGCGCCAGCACTTCCTGCGCGAACACGAGGTGCTGTTCCAGATTGCCCGCGTCGAGCACCAGAACCAGAATGTCGGGCTCCGCCTCGCCGGGAAACTCGCCCTGCGCCACCTTGCGCGTCACGTCTTCGTCGGGGCTGGAGGCGTCGAAGGCATAGGCCCCGGGAAGGTCGATCGCTTCCATCTGGGTGCCGTCGGGCAGCGTCAGTATCCCCGCGACGCGTTCCACGGTCACGCCGGGGTAGTTGGCGATCTTCTGCCGCGCACCGGTCAGCTTGTTGAACAGCGCGCTCTTGCCGGCATTGGGGTTGCCGAGCAGCGCGACCCGGATCGTATCGCTCATAATTCTATCTCAGGCTTGTTCGAGCGAAATGGCAGCGGCCTGGACCTTGCGCAGCGCAATGGTCATTCGGCCGATCGAGACCGCAACCGGATCGCGCCCGCCGAACACGCCGTGGTGCGCCATCGACACCTCGACCCCGGGTTCGAAACCCAGCGCGCGCATCCGCTTGCCGTCGGCGGGCGGCAGAGCGTCCCAATCTATCGAAGCGATACGGGCGCGGTGACCAGGTTGCAGGCTTTCGAGCGTCATGCGGGCGCTTCTGACAAAGCGCACCGCGTAATGCAACTGATTATCAATACCGCGCCAGGTCTATCTTGCGGGATAGCGCAAACGTCCCAGCAGCCGCACGGGACTGAACCGCTCGCGCTCGCTGCCACCGGCCCCGCCCAGCAATTGCGCCTTGGTCTTTTCGAACTGCATGACGTTCTCGATCCTGCGGTCGAGAAAGGCGCGGGTCTCCGCCTTGTTGTCGCTTTCGTCGTCGAGCCACACCAGCAGGGTCGCGCTGTAGAGCGAAGCGAGAATCGTGCGTTTGGTATAATGGTTGTAGTCGGTCGCGGTATCGCCAGCCAGGCGCCACATCAGGTCCGCACTCCGCCAAGCACCACGCATCGACGCGACGACATTCTGCGGCATGGAGCCGATCGACAGCGCCCGGCGCATCGCTTCTTCCTGCCCGGCCACTGCGTCGAGCCGGTAGAGCACCAGATCGCGGATCTTTTCGCGAATCTTGCGGCTCGCTAACACCTCCTGCGGCAGGTCGCGCGCCATCGCGGCATCGATCGACTCGATCCACGCCGTTACCATGGCCATGGCGCCGCCTTTGAACGCAAGCCGGGCCAGCGCCGGATCGACGCCCTCCATCTCGGCGGCGGCCAGCAGCGCGGTTTCTGTCCATCCATCGAAGATCGCCGAGTCGGCGACCGCCGGAGCAAGCGCGAGGCGCAGTTCATCGAGGGTGAGGTCAGCGGCGTTGTCGATCATGGCTTAAAAGCTCGGTCCATATTGCTTCTTTCCGCCCTGCTTTGCTTCGGCGTCCGCATTTGCAAACGCCTCTGCGAGCCGACGGTCGCCGATCTGCGCGACATAGTCCCGCGCGGAGCGACCCGAATTGTCCGTCCGCTCAGGGTCCGCGCCATTGGCCAGCAGCACGCGAACGACCGGCACATCGCGGCCATGGACCGCGACGATCAAGGGTGTCTCGCCGTTCGATACCGGGTCGACATGCGCGCCTGCCTCCAGCAGTTCGGTCACACCTTCGACATGGCCGAGCCGGGTCGAGATCATCAACGGCGTCTCGCCCTTCTTGTCCGCAAGATTGGGATCCGCGCCATAGGCCGTCAGGAAGCGGATCCACGGCGTGTCGCGACGTGCGGCAACGATATGCAGCACGGTTTCGCCCGACGAGAGATCCCGCGTGTTGATCAGCGTGCCGATGTTCGGCTTCTGCACGATCTCGTTGACCACGGCCCCATCACGGTCGCGCACGGCTTTGAGCAGCTTGTAGCCGTCGGACTGCAGCCCGACCTGCGCCACCGCCACGCCGCTTAGCGCGACGAGCGAGAGCACCACGATCCGGGCCCAATTGCGGAAAAACGCAGGCGACACCTTAAACACTCCTGTTATTGCCCCTATCCTTGATGCAACAGACCTCGATCACCCGCCGTTAGCAGAGGCTGAACTTGATTGCCATGAGCGCACGCGTCCTTCCCTTGTCCATTTTTGCCGCGTTCGCGCTGGCGCTGTCTGCGTGTTCGCAAAGCACCCAGCCGGCCGGCCCGCCGCCGCTCGAAGGGGCAGATATCGGCGGGGACTTCACCCTGACCGGCGAAGATGGCAAACCCGTCTCGTGGAGCGATTTCGACGGCCAGTACCGGACGATCTATTTCGGCTACACCTTTTGCCCGGATGTGTGCCCGGTCGACGTCCAGCGCGCCATGGCGGGGCTCAAGCGGTTCGAGGCAAGCGATCCGGAACGTGCCGCGAAGGTCCAGCCGCTGTTCGTCAGCGTCGATCCTGCGCGCGACACGCCCGGGGTGCTGACCGAGTTCACCGACGCGTTCCACCCGCGGCTGATCGGAATGACCGGCAGCAAGGAGCAGCTCGACAAGCTGACCAAGGATTACGCCGCCTATTACAGCATCGGCGAGCCGAACGAGGCAGGCGGCTATCTGGTCGACCACACCAGCATCACCTACCTGTTCGGCCCCGACGGAAAGCCCATCGCGATTTTGCCGACCGATGCCGGGCCCGAAGCGGTAGCCGAGGAACTCGACAAATGGGTGCGCTGAGGGAGCGCTTCTGGGAACGGCCGCTCGCCGACCTGAACCGCGCGGAGTGGGAGGCACTGTGCGACGGATGCGGGCGCTGCTGCCTGCACAAGCTCGAAGATGAAGATACAGGCGAGATCGAGGAGACCAACGTCGCCTGCCGCCTGCTCGATTGTTCGACCGCGCGGTGCAGCGACTATCCTAACCGCAAGGCATTCGTGCCAGACTGCCTGCAGCTGACGCCCTCTCTCGCGGGCAAGCTGCCTTGGCTCCCTGAAACCTGCGCCTATCGCCGCCGTGCCGAAGGCGAGCCGCTGCCGCGCTGGCATTATCTGCTGACTGGATCGCGCGAGGATGTGCATCTCGCGGGTGCGGGCGCAGCCGGGCGCGTTATTTCGGAGACCAAAGCCGGCCCGCTCGAACACCATATCGTCGAGTGGAGCGACTGACGGTGATCGACTGGCTGCCCGAGCCGCGCGATCCGATGGTCGCGCTGGCGGGAGGCGAGCTCCCGCTGATCGTGCGCCGCCATCCGCGCGCGAGACGGATGACCTTGCGGCTGGCCGATGATGGCGAGGGCGTGCAGGTCACGCTGCCGCGCTGGGGCACCACGCGTGAGGCGCTGGCCTTCGCGCAAGACCGCGCGGACTGGCTCGAGGCACAGCGGGCGAAGCGCCCGGTTCGCATCGAGCCCGCGCCGGGCGGCACGCTGACCTATCGGGGGCAAGACCTAGCGATCGACTGGCACGCCGACCGTCCGCGCAAGGTCGTACTCGGCGATGGCGCGATTCTGCTTGGCGGCCCGCGCGAGACGCTTTGCCCCCGGCTAAAACGCTGGATGCAGAACGAAGCGCGCGCGCTGCTGGCGCAGGACCTCGCCTTCTATGCGGCGCGCGCGGGTCTCGCCGTGCCCGATTTCGCGCTCAGCAGTGCGCGGCGGCGGTGGGGTAGCTGCTCTTCGGACGGTACGGTCCGGCTCAACTGGCGGCTGGTGCAGGCGCCCGACCCTGTGCGCCGCTCGGTGGTGGCGCATGAGACCGCCCACCGCGTCCACTTCGACCATTCGCCACGCTTCCACGCCCTGCTCGGCGAGCTGTTCGAGGGCGACCTTCCCGCCGCCGAGAGCTGGCTGAAGGCCAACGGGCGGGCGCTTTTCAGCGCCTTCGGCTGATCCCGGCGACATCCGCTCTGGCGGGTCGCGCATGCAGCCCTTATGTTGGGCCAATGCGCATCAGCCCCAAATACGACGTTGCCGGAGGCGTCGGCGACCTGTGGAACGAACTCAGGCGGCCCCAGCCCTACCGCTGGCCGATCCTGCTGGCCTCCTGTGCCTTCCCCGCGTTCTTCCTCTATTTCTTCGCGCAGGAGCGTGTCTACGCGCCGCCCGCCAAGCCGGACATCGTCTACGTCACCACCTTCGCACCTGACCGGAGCGAGGACGAGATCGTGGCCTCCAACATCGCCAATCAGGAGCGCAAGGAAGCGCGCCAGCGGCTGCTGGACGCCCAGCTCGAGACCCGGCGCGAGATGTACCGCGCGCTGGGCCAGGCGACCGGGCTCGATACCGACAAGATGGAAGCCGAGATCGCAGCGGAGCGTGCGCGCGAAGAGGCTGCCACGAAGGCACAAGTGGACAAGGCGCTGGGCCGGACGGTTGACGATCAAGACGCCGAGTGATGCGCGCTGGCTCGCCGCCGCCGCGCGTCTCGCGCTGCGCGGTCGCCCGGCGAGCAGCCCCAACCCTGCGGTCGGCTGCCTGATCGTGCGCAATGGCCGCGTCGTCGGGCGCGGCTGGACGCAGCCCGGCGGACGTCCGCATGCAGAGGCAATGGCGCTGGAGATGGCGGGCGATGCCGCCACCGGCGCAGACGTCTATGCCACGCTGGAGCCGTGCGCGCACCAGTCGCCGCGCGGCCCCGCCTGTACCGACCGCCTGATCGAGGCACGCCCCGCCCGCGTAGTCATCGGCCAGGTCGACCCGGACCCCCGCACCGCCGGACAGGGCATCGAACGGCTGCATGCAGCCGGGATCGAAGCCGTGCTTCTGGGCTGCCCGCACAGCGCGGCGAGCCTTGCCGGATACCTCACCCGCGCGGCGTTTGGTCGACCGCACGTGACGCTCAAGCTCGCCATGTCGCTCGACGGGTGCATCGCGCTTGCGGATGGCACCAGCCAGTGGATCACCGGCGAGGCGGCGCGCGCGCATGTCCATTCGCGCCGCGCGCTGGCCGACGCGATCCTCGTCGGCGGCGGCACCTGGCGGGCGGACAGCCCACGCCTCGATGTCCGCCTGCCCGGCCTCGAGGATCGCAGCCCTGCGCGCTGGGTGCTGACCTCGCAGCCGATCGAGAGCGCGCAGACCATTGCCGCGCCTGCCGATATCGCTGCCATCCCCGCGCAGTACCTCTACGTCGAGGGCGGCGCGCAGGCTGCTGCCAGCTTCCTCGAAGCCGATCTGGTCGAGCGGCTGGAGATCTACCGCGCGCCGATCCTCATCGGGGATGGCCTGCGCGCGCTGGGCGGTCTGAACCTCGCCGAGCTTGCACATGCGCACGGACGCTGGCAGCCGGTCGAGACACGCCAGCTCGGCGCAGACACCTTCGAGGCTTTTGCCCGCACCCGCTAGAGGACCCGCCATGTTCACCGGTATCGTCACAGCCATCGGCACCGTCGCCGCGATCGAGCAGCGGGGCGACCTGCATGTGCGGATCGCCTGCCCGTTCGACCCCGAGCGGATCGCGATCGGTGCCTCCATCGCCTGCTCGGGCGTGTGCCTGACCGTGACCGAGCGCGGCGGGAGCGCAGGCGATGCCTGGTTCGCGGTCGATGTCTCGCAGGAGACCGTCAGCCGCACCGTGCCCGGCCAGTGGGAGGAAGGCCGCAAGCTCAACCTCGAACCCTCGCTGCGGCTGGGTGACGAGTTGGGCGGGCACCTCGTTACCGGACATGTGGACGCGGTCGGCGAGGTGGCCGAGCGGCGCAGCGTGGACGGATCGATCCACTTCGAGATCCGCGCGCCCAAGGCGCTCGCCCCGTTCATCGCGGCCAAGGGCTCGATCACCGTCGACGGCGTCTCGCTGACGGTCAACGCGGTGGAGGACGAGGCGGACGGCTCGGCCCGCTTCGCGCTCAACATCATCCCGCATACCGGCGAGGTGACGACGTTGGGCGCGCTGGCCGAGGGCGACAAGGTGAACCTCGAAATCGACGTCCTCGCTCGGTATCTCAAGCGGATGCAGGCGCTGGCGGGCTAGAGGGAGCCTGACGATGATCGCTTACGGGCTTTTGTTGGCGCTGGCACTGTTCATGCGCTTTGGGCCGGACATCCCGTTTCGGCGGATGCTGAACGGACATCTGGTCGAGCGGCCGGTCGCGCTGCTGCTGGCGCACAAACGCTATCAGTACCTCACCGTGATCGTTGCGGCGGCCATGCTGCTGCTCGGCGGCGAGATGGTTCTCCTCTTCGGGCCCGAGCTGATGCTGGCCTATGCCGCCGATGTTGCGCTCTATATCGACCTGGTGGTGGTCGCGGCGGCCAGTACCTCATGGACGCGGACGCGGGGGATGCTCGCACGCTGGACGCCACGCTTCGGGCGCAATCCGGCCGACAGGCGCAAGGGCAGCGCGGCGACGCCGCGAGCCAAGCGGACGCAGCGTGCACCGGCGGCGCTCTCCACGGCCAACAACGACGATAGCGACCGACCCTACGCGGCGTTCATCGCAGCTCCCCGGAGCTATGCTGCTGCGGCATGACCGAGATCAGGACCGAGCGGCTGCTGCTGCGGCCCGCCAGGCCCGACGACCTTGAGGCGTTTCACACGATCCTGAGCGATGCGCGCGCGACCGCATACTGGTCCACGCCGCCGCACACCGACATTGCCGAAACGGAAAGCTGGCTCGCCGCGATGCTCGCCATCGATCCGGCCAAGGGCGAGGATTTCACGATCGAGCTGGATGGGCGCGTGATCGGGAAGGTCGGCCTGTTCGAGTTTCCCGAGATCGGCTTCATCCTGCACCCCGATGCCTGGGGCAAGGGCTACGCGGGCGAGGCGCTTCGTCCTGTGCTGGACCGCGCCTTCGCGGTGCACGACCTGCCTTTCGTGGAGGCCGACGTAGATCCGCGCAACGCGGCCTCGCTGCGGCTGCTGCAACGCATGGGTTTCATGGAAACCGGTCGCGCGCAGCGCACCTGGAAGGTGGGCGACGAGTGGTGCGACAGCGTTTTCCTGCGTCTGACGAACCCGAGTCGCGATGCGCAATAGCCACCGCACTACCGCCGATCGGGTGGCAGCCTGACACACCTGACACACAGTCCAAGGGAGAGAAATCTCCGCAGTCCCTGCGCGGTTGATTTGGGGCCTTATTCGACACTGTAAAAGAGCAGATCGCAGGCTAGCCGCACCCTTTCATGTAGGACAGCGCATAAGCAGCGCCTGGCGCTAGACGCGTACCGTCTCGCCCTGCCTCAGGGTCAGCACTTCGACGCCATCCGCCGTCACCGCCACGGTATGTTCAAACTGGGCGGAGAGTTTCCCGTCGCGGGTCACGACCGTCCAGCCATCGTCGCGCGTCACAGTCGCCGCGCGGCCCAGATTGACCATCGGTTCGATCGTGAAGGTCATCCCTTCGCGCAGGCGCAGGCCCCTGCCCGGCCGCCCGTGATTGAGCACCTGCGGCTCCTCGTGCATCTCGCGCCCGATGCCGTGGCCGCAATATTCCCGCACCACGGTGCAGTTGTTCTTCTTGGCGTGTTTCTCGATCGCGTAGCCCACATCGCCCAGATGCGCGCCGGGCCGGACCGCGCGGATGCCCGCCCACATCGCATCCTGCGCCACGCGGGCGATCCGCCTGCCCTGCGCCGAGACATTGCCGACCAGGTAGGTCTTGCTCGAATCCGCAATGAAGCCGTTCTTCTCCAGCG
Organism: Alteriqipengyuania abyssalis; assembly: GCF_019857185.1. Taxonomy (GTDB): domain Bacteria; phylum Pseudomonadota; class Alphaproteobacteria; order Sphingomonadales; family Sphingomonadaceae; genus Alteriqipengyuania; species Alteriqipengyuania abyssalis. The sequence continues at coordinate 307,658 of NZ_JAHWXP010000003.1, forward strand.
TGATGTCGAGATTGATGATGTCGCCATCGCGCACGATCACATCGTCGGACGGCACGCCGTGACACACGACCTCGTTGATCGAGCAGTTGAGCACGTATTCGTAGCCGTACTGGCCCTTGCTCGCCGGGCGCGCGGCGCAATCCTCGCGAATGAAGCGCTCCACCAGGTCGTTGATCTGCATGGTCGAGAGCCCTGCGAGGTCGACCGTATCGAGCATCTCGAACACCGAGGCGAGCAGCCGCCCCGACACGCGCATCAGTTCAAGTTCTTCGGACGTCTTGACCATCTCAGGCAGCGGCGCGGGCGTCGCCCTCGCCTTCGGCCTCGCTGGCGAGAGCAAGCTCGCGCTGCACAATATCGTTGAATGAAAGCGTCGGGTTTGCCTCGGCCAGCCGCCCGATCTTCATCCAGAACTCCGCCTGCGCGTTGATCGAGCGGCACATCACCGTGCTCGCCCGGCGCACCTGCTCGTGCAGTTCATCGTCGATCTTCACCAGACCCATTGCTCAACCTTTAAACGATTCGACTACGAAGCGTATATGCATCGCCTACCTGGTCTGTCCAGTGAGTCGCTGCGTGTCGATCACCGCCGCGCAGAGGCGGTGGCTTTCGCGCCCGAGATCGCGATGGCGCGTGTGGCCTTTGCAAAATTCCGCAGGATATCAATCTCTTCAGGGGAGAGGACCACCGGCCCGGCGTTGCAATCAGTGCGCATGACCAGGCAAGCCGCCACAGCGCTGAATGTTCCCCGAGGGCTTCGGAAAATTCTTTTTATTCAGAGGCTTGCATAAGCGGACCCTGCGCAAAGTCCTCGCGCGAGATCGCATAGACCAGATGGAGCACGCGCTTGCCCTGATGTCTGGAAAGTTCGGTTCGCCGGGTGCGCTGTGCGCCGATATTCTCCAGAGCGATGCGGCTGCGCCAGTTCGCCTCGCCCACGCGGAAATCGACCCGTTCGACGCTTTCCAGCGCATGGGCCAGCATCAGCCGCTTCACCTCGCGGTTGGCCCCCGTCCCCCAGTATCGCGGGGCTAGGAAGGTCCACCCGATCTCGACCGAGCTTTGCTCTTCCTCGTCATCCTCTGCACTCTTCAGCGCCTGGAATCGCGACGAGCCGATGATCGTGCCGTCGCGCGTGTCGATGATCGCGAGCGCGCCGCCCTTGGCCAGCGCATCCTCGAAGAAGGCGCGAAAGACCTCCTCGCGCCAGCGATCGGTCATCGGGTGCTGTTCCCACACCGCCGGGTCCGACGCGATCGCGTAGAGCGCGTCCCAGTCGTCGGCCCGCAGTGGCCTCAGCGCAAACCGCTCCCCTTCGAGGAGCGGCTGGCGATCCAGCTCAGCCGGCGACATCCGCCAGCGCGGCGATGAACTTGTCGATATTGCCCTTGGTCAGCCCGGCAATGTTGATCCGCCCCGAACCCGCCATGTAGACCGCGTGATCCTCGCGCAGCTTGGCGATCTGGTCCTTGTTCAGCGGCAGCATTGCGAACAGGCCGTTCTGCTCTTCCAGATGGGCGAGCGGCACGCCCTCCACCTTCTTCTGCGCCCCGGCCAGCGTGGCGCGGACCCAGCGCAGGCGCTGGCGCATGCCATCCAGCTCATCGAGCCATTGCTGGCGCAGGTCTTCGTCGCGCAGCACGATCCGCACTGCCGCACCGCCGTGATCGGGCGGCATGGACCAGTTGGCGCGGGCGAGCGCGGCGGCGTTGGACATGGCAGCGGGCATCTGTGCAGGCTCCGCAACCTTGGCGTAGAACGCGCCCACACGGTCGCGGTAGAGGCCGAAATTCTTGTCGCAGCTATAGGCGATCAGCGCATAGGGCACTTTGGCCAGCACCTTGCGCAGGCCGGCCGCGTCTTCCTCCAGCCCTGTGCCAAGGCCCTGATAGGCGCTGTCGATGATCGGCAGCACCGGGCTGTCGGCCAGCGCGTCGGCGATCGCATCCCACTGCTCGTCAGTGTAATCGATGCCCGAGGGGTTGTGGCAGCACGCGTGGATCAGCACCGCATCGCCTTCGCGCGCCTGCCGGATGATCCCCAGAACCGCGTCGAGATCGGCGCTGCCGTCATCGTTGGAGTGGTGGAAGGTGACTGCTTCCAGCCCGACGTCCTCAATGATCGGGATATGGTTGGGCCAGCTGGGCGTGCCGACATGCACGCGGGTCACACCCGCACGCTCGGCCAGAGCAATCGCGAGACGCACCGCGCCGGTGCCGCCCGGCGTCTGCACCCCTTCGATACGCCCGCCCATCGTCGCGTCGGAGCCGAAGATGATCGGCATCAGCGCATGGACGAAACCGCGGTCGCCTTCCGGGCCAAGGTAGCTCTTGGAAACCTGCTCTTCCCAGAGGCGCTGTTCGGCAGCCTTGATCGCACCGAACACCGGCGTCGCGCCGTCGTCGGTACGATAGACGCCAACGCCAAGGTCGATCTTGTCCTCCCGCTCGTCAGCGGCGAACTGGGCGATCAGCGCGAGCAGCGCATCGGGCGGAGTGTCTTGCAGGCGGTCGAGCATGCGCGTCCCATGCTATCGCACGGGCGCGAGAGCAACCGCTAATATCGGCAGGTTTTCAGGTTTCGCGCCTCTCAGAAGGGGAACCAGCGGTGTTCCTTGGAAAACTTCATGTAGCCTGCGTTGATCCCCAGCCGTAGCCCTGCACCCATGCGGATCGGAATCAGCACCGTATCGCCCTTGCGCAGGTAGCTGGCGGTCAGCCCGCCGATGAAATAGGCCTGCCCCTCGCCAGCCGGGAAGCGCTCGTACAGATCCTCGGTATCGAACAGGTTGTAGACCAGCACGAAGGTCTTGCCGCCATTGGCGCCGACATCGAACCCGATCGACGGGCCGGTCCAGTACACCGGACGCTGCCCCTCGACCTTGTGGTACAACGTGCCCGAGCCGTAGCGCGCGCCGACGAAGAACGCGCCCGATGCCTCGCGCCCGACGATATAGCCGTTGGGCGTCCCCTGATCGGCGAGGATCTTCTCGATCATGCGCGCAATGCCTTCCGCGTTCTCTCCGAAGAAGCCCTGCGCTGCGCCGATCAGATCGTCGTCCTGCCAGGTGCCCGGAGGGGCGGTTTCGGTGGGGATCGCGGTATAGGCAGGCGCGGTGCCCTGATCGTAGCCGGGCTGGCCCTGATCGACAGAGGTGCCGGTGGTCGCGCTATCGCTCTCGGGCGAAAGGTCGCTCCATGCGGACACCCCACCCTGATCCTGCGAGGGCGGCGCTGTCTCCTGGCCTGTCGCGGGCTGAGTGGAAGGGTCACCATAGACCGGCGGTTCGCCCGGGTTTTCTTGCAGATCGCCATCGATCGCCTGGTTCGGGTCGACCCGTTCGATCGGCTGCGCCGCGAGCGGAGTGGCCGCCATCGCGATGGCCGCGGCCACGAGGGCGATCATACGCCGGATGCTGGCAGTGCGGGTCATGCGCCTCGCTCCTTGTAGACAGTAGGGCAAATGAAACTCTGGTTTCCCCGTGCGTAGCGTGAATCGCATGAACCTGCGGCATCAAGGGGAGAGGCGGCGAAGCGAATCGAAAACGCGCCGAAACGAGTCCGGTGCTCGCGATTATCATTCCGGTGTCACGCAGCCCTTGTGCCGCCCCGCCCTGCTGGTTATAGCGCGCGCCTCGCGACCCGGACCAATGGGTTCGGAAGCGTGTGCGGAGACGTGGGTGAGTGGCTGAAACCAGCTCCCTGCTAAGGAGCCATACCTCTATCGGGGTATCGAGGGTTCGAATCCCTCCGTCTCCGCCATTCTTTCGATCTCGCGGCAATTCGCTTCGCTCAGGCCTCCGATGGGGAGGCCTGACGGTCGGTCGCGCAGTCGCGCTCCTGCCGGAGAGTTCGAGCTTCGTCTCGTACCCTCCGCCATTTCGTCTTCATATCGCGAAGCCGCGCCCGCTCAATCGATCGCTGCCCCCCCATTTTTCCAGCTTGCGGTAGACGGTCGAGGGGCCGACATCGAGCGTCTTCGCCGCCTTCCATGGCATTTCCAAACTTTAGACCTTCGGGATCGGTACAGGAGGCTGGTTCCGAACGATTAAGCGAGGCCCGCGTAAATCCATAATGCTACGGTCTACGAATGCACGTAGAACCTCCTGTTTCAGCATCCACTCCACGCCGGCCTTCCCCGGCAGTGGTGAGCAAGAAATCGCTCGGTTACGGACGCGTAAGAGCCTCAGGCAGCACAGTAATAGCGCCTCATTTCGCAAGTCAGCAGACATCCGCGCTCGCTTGAAAAGACCCGCTTCGCAGAACTCCCGTCACCGAGAAAGGACGGCAAACCATCCCCTGAAAACAATCAATTGCAAGCTCCAAAGGCACGAACCGCCTCCAGATTTAAGCCCAAGCCCGCATCGCGCTCGCAATCGACATATCGGACCGTGACGGTCGAGAAGGATGAGAATGGTTGAAACAAACCGACCGCGATAAATTAACGGATCTGCATAGGTGTTGTGAATAGAGGCTTGGCTTGATCAGATCCCAAGTGGACGTAATTGAGAACCCATGCAGAGAATGGATAAAAGCCCCACCCTCGTAACCGGCGGTGCAGGCTATATCGGTAGCCACGCGGTTCACGCGCTGCGCGACGCCGGCCGCCCGGTGGTGGTGATCGACAATCTTTCAACCGGCTTCCGCTTCGCGGTACCGGAGGACGTCCCTTTCTACGAAGGCGATATCGCCGACCGCGATCTGCTTGCACGTGTCTTCGCCGAACAGGGCATGGGCGATGGCAAAGGGGCAGTGATGCACTTTGCAGGCTCGATCATTGTGCCTGAATCGATCGCCAAGCCATTGTGGTATTACGAAAACAATACGGTGAAGAGCCGTGGCCTCATCGAGGCGGCGGTGGCGGCTGGCGTGCCCCATTTCCTGTTCAGCTCGACCGCGGCGACCTACGGCGTGCCCCATGTCTCGCCGGTGACAGAGCAGACGCCGACCGTGCCGATCAACCCCTATGGCTGGTCCAAGCTGATGACCGAGCAGATGCTGGCGGATACCGCCCATGCGCATCCGATCAACTTCTGCGCCCTGCGTTACTTCAACGTCGCCGGGGCCGATCCGCAAGCGCGCACAGGGCAGTCGACCGCGGGAGCGACACACCTGATCAAGGTCGCGGTCGAGGCCGCGCTGGGCAAGCGCGAATGCGTCAGCGTGTTCGGGACCGATTACGACACGCCCGACGGCACCGGCGTGCGGGACTATATCCATGTCAGCGATCTGGCAGCGGCGCATGTGCTGGCGCTCGATGCGCTGATCGCCGAGCCGGAGCGGTCGATGACGATGAATTGCGGCTACGGGCGCGGGTTCTCCGTGCTCGAAGTGCTCGACGCGGTGGACCGGGTGACGGGCGGCCAGATCGAACGCGTCTTTGGCGAGCGCCGCGCGGGCGACCCGGCGATGCTCGTCGCCGACAGTTCGCTGCTGCGCGCGACCGTTCCGTGGACGCCGCGCCACGACAATCTCGACAAGATCATCGAACATGCGCTGATGTGGGAAAAGAAACTCACCGAATTGCGCACCTCCTAGCGGCTTCAAGACCTGACACCGCGCAACACGTCGACCCGCAGTGCCGTCGACCGAAGCGACCAAAATGAAATATCGAGCGCATCGGCTTGAGTGACCCTGCCTAGAAAATACTTGGACGAGAAGGCAGAACCGCTCCGTCTCCGCCATTTTCCGACTCCGATGCCCGCTGGTTATACAACACGGCCTGTGAGGTAGCCCCTCCCCGGCCGGAAATACGTCATTGGCGACTCATGCTTTCAGAGATAGCGGCAGCCCCGCCGCCACCAGCACAACTTCGTCCACGACGCCGGCAATCCGCTGGTTGAGCCTCCCCGCTTCGTCCCGGAAGCGGCGCGCGAGGGCATTGTCCGGCACGATGCCGAAGCCGACCTCGTTCGCGACCAGCGCGATCGGATGTCGGCATTCGCCGATCGCACGCTCGATCGCGTCGACCGGCACCGGCCGATCGGCGAGGATGAGGTTGGACAGCCACAGCGTCAGGCAATCGACGAGGATCGCATCGGCCTTTGCATCCGCCTCGGCGATCGCCGCCGGCAGGTCGAGCGGAGCTTCGATGGTGAACCATCGCTCGCCGCGATCTGCGCGGTGACGGTCGATCCGCTGGTGCATCTCGTCATCGCGCGCTTCCGCCGTCGCGATATAGGCAAGCCGTCCGTCGATCGCTTCGCTGCGTTGCTGCGCGTAGCGGCTCTTGCCAGAGCGCGCGCCTCCCAGGACCAGCAGGCTCGTCATATGGCGTTCTCCCGTGCCAGCGCGATCAACCCGTCGATGTCGAGCGCGTCTTCCAGCCTGGCCGCGATATCCTCCAGCGCCGCGTCGACCCGGTCCGCATGCGGCTGCGCGTGCGAGGGAGCGTCGATTTTCGCCAGCAGCGCGCGGCGCAAGGGGCCCGATTCCAGCAATCCGTGGCAATAGGTCCCCATCACTGTGCCGTCGGCGCTCTGCGCCCCGTCCGCATGGCCCTCGCCCAGCTCAGCAAAAGGGCGCTTCGTATCGGGCCCGGTGGTCTGGCCGATGTGGATCTCGTACCCCTCGAACCCGGCACCCATCGCCTGACCGCGCACCTGGCTGACCCGCTTGTCGCCGGTCAGCACGGTTTCCACATCGAGCAGGCCAAGCCCGTCCGCTCGCCCCGCCGTACCTTCGATGCCGAGCGGGTCGGCAATCGAGCGGCCCAGCATCTGGTAGCCGCCGCAAATCCCCAGCACCGCGCCGCCGCGCCGGTGGTGGGCGATGATGTCGATGTCCCACCCCTGCTCGCGGATGAACGCAAGGTCGGCAATGGTCGCCTTGGAGCCGGGCAGCACGATCATGTCGACCAGCGGGATCGGCGTGTCGGGCGGCACCATCACGAGTTCGACAGAGGGTTCGCTCTTCAGCGCATCGAGATCGTCAAAATTGGCGATGCGCGGCAGGATTGGGCAGGCGATGCGTTTCGGGCCGGAGCTGGCGGCGGCTGCGCGTTCGAGGACGACCGCATCCTCGCTCGGCAAATGATGCGCCTTGGCCAACCACGGCACCACGCCATAGCCGCGCCACCGCGTCAGTTGCTCGATAGCGGCATAGCCATCGGTGAATAGCGCGGGGTCGCCGCGGAATTTGTTGACGATGAAGCCGCGGATCATCGCCGCATCGGCGGGGTCGATCACGGCGCGCGTCCCGGCCAGCGCCGCGATCACGCCGCCGCGGTCGATATCGCCGACCAGCACGACCGGGACATCGGCCGCGCGGGCAAAGCCCATATTGGCGATGTCGCCCGCGCGCAGGTTGATCTCCGCGGGCGATCCCGCGCCTTCGACGACCACGATATCGCACCGCGCCGATAGCCGGCGATAGCTCTCCATCACTTCGCCCAGCAGGGCACCCCGCGCCTGCCTGAACGATCCCGAACCCAGCGTGCCGCGCATCCTGCCATGGACAACGACCTGCGAGGTATGGTCCGCCTGCGGCTTGAGCAGCACGGGGTTCATGTCGACATGCAACTCCGCCCGCGCGGCCACCGCCTGCAACGCCTGCGCCCGGCCGATCTCGCCGCCTTCGGGCGTGACGGCGGCATTGTTGGACATGTTCTGCGGCTTGAACGGCAGCACCGCGATCCCGCGATTGGCGAGCGCGCGGCACAGGCCCGCGACCAGCACCGATTTGCCTACGTCGGAGCCCGTCCCCTGCAACATCAGGCCAGCCATGCAAATGCTCCCGCAATGATGAGCGTGATGAGCCACGCAAGCGATACGATCCGGATCGCCCGGCGCAGATCGCCGGGCGTCGCCTCGCCGCCGCTACCGATGAAGAGTTTTTCATGCCCGACCTCGTCGTAGCTGACCGGTCCGGCAAGGCGGACGCCAAGCGCGCCCGCCATCGCCGCTTCGGGCCAGCCGGCATTGGGCGATGCGTGGCGCGCGTGGTCGCGCCACATGATCCGCCAGCCGCCAGGCCCGGCGAGGCAGATCAGGATCGCGGCGAGGCGTGCGGGCACGAAATTCGCGAGATCGTCGATCCGCGCGGCCGCCCAGCCGAAATCGCGCCACGGCTCCTCGATATGGCCGATCATGCTGTCGGCGGTGTTGATCGCCTTGAACATCCAGATGCCGGGGAGGCCCAGCACCGCGAACCAGAAGACAGGCGCGATCACTCCGTCGCAAAAGCTCTCCGCCAGACTCTCGATCGCGGCGCGCGCCACGCCCGCCTCGTCCAGAGCGGCCGTATCGCGGCCCACGATCATGGCCACCGCCTGCCGCGCGGCAGGAAGATCGCCCGTGGCGAGCGCGCTCGACACGGCACGCACATGGTCGATCAGGCTGCGCTGGGCGATGGCGGGAAAGGCGAGGAGCGCGACGAGCGGCCAGCCGTTTTCGCCCAACATCTGCCGGACGACGGCTTGAGCCGCCCACCCAACCCCACCGGCAGTCGCTATAACCGCAAGCATGGTCGCGATGCCTCCAAGGCGACGTTGCCTTGCGCTGTACTGGGGCCGGTTGAGCATCTCCGCGCCCGCCGAGATCATCCGAGCAAAGCCGCCGACCGGATGCCCCACGCGCCGGTAGAGCCAGCCGGGCCAGCCAAACGCCGCATCCAGGGCCATCGCGGCGGCGAGTACCGGATCAGCCATCGTCCAGCGCCCTTGCAAACCGCTGCATCTGCGCTTCATTTGCCGGCACGCCGAAGCGCAGCCAGTCCGACCGATCCGCGAAGGGCCGGGTGAGGATGCGATGCCGGGCGAGGCGATCGAAAAGCGCGCCCGCGTTCTCCGCCCGGACCAGCCGGAACAGCGGCGACGCGCCCTGTGGCTCCATCCCATGCTGAGACAGGATTCGGTCAAACTGCGCGGCGCGAGCGGCCAGCGCGGTGCGCGTAGCGTTGATCCATGCGCTATCGGAATAGGCGCGTTCACCGATCGCGAGTGCCGCGCCCGATAAGGGCCAGTCGCCGAGCAGATCGCGCAGTGCGGAGATGACGTCGGGCGGCGCGATCGCGAAGCCCAGCCGCACCCCCGCCAGCCCGAAGAACTTGCCGAAGGACCGCAGCACGATGAGTCGGCGCGCGGGATCGACTTCAGGCGCAATGCTGACCAGCGGCATGGTGTCGACGAACGCCTCGTCCACGATCAGCCAGCCGCCAGCCTCCTCCTGCAGCGCGAACCATTCGCGCAGCATCGCGGGCGGTGTGACGCGGCCATCGGGATTGTTGGGATTGGCGATGACGAGAGCATTCGCGCCATCGCCGTCGCGCGGCTCAACCACCGGGTCGGCTTGTGAAAACATCGCGGCGTGCGTGCGATAGCACGGCTGGATATAGCGCCCCGGCAGGCCGAGGATCGCGGCAATCAGCCGCAGCCCGATCTCGCTTCCCGGCAACGCGCAGCACAGCGATGGATCGACGCCGAAATACTGCGCGGCGATCCCCTCCAGCCCGGCCAGCGCCGAGGGATCGGGCAGAGCATGCCAGTCGGGTGCCAGATCGCGCGGCACCGGCCAGGGGCACGGATTGATCCCGGTCGAGAGGTCGAGCCATTCTTCCCGCGCTCCGCCGAAACGCGCGCAGGCCGCATCGAGCCTGCCGCCATGCCAGTCGAACGCGCCGCTCATGATGCAGCGATCCAGGCGAGCAGCAGCACGGTCTCGACGACTTCTATGCCCGCGCCGTGGCTGTCGCCGGATATGCCGCCAAGGCGCGAACGGACCCAGAGCGCCCACACCCCGATCGCCGGAGCCGCCACCAGCAAGGCGGGCGCAAGCCAGCACAGGACCGCGGCGACAATGATCCAGCCCGTCAGATCGTACCAGCGCAGCGCCATGGCGAACTGCGTCCCCATGCCTTCATGCAGCGGCGGCAGGACCTTCGCCCACAGCAGAGGGCCCATCCGGGCGATGCAACAGATCGCGGGCAACACCCAGAGAGCGTCGCTTTTCGAAAGCGCCGAAAGCAGCGCAAGCTTGGCGCATAACTGCAGGCCGATGGCGACCGTACCGAAACTGCCGATATGCGGATCGGCCAAGATCTCCGAGATCCGGCTGGCGTCCTTGTGCGCCCCGCCCGAAGCATCGGCCACGTCGCCCAAGCCATCGAGATGAAGCGCGCCGGTGATGGCCGCCCAGGCGACAAGCCCCGCCGCGCCCGCGACCAGCGGATCGACCAATCCGCCGACCCATACCGCGCCCCACACCGCCAGCCCCACGATCACGCCTGTCAGCGGAAACCAGCGCATAGCCCCCGCCATATCGCGCGTGTCCGCGGCGACCGCGGGGAGCGGCACGCGGGTCATGAACTGGATGGCGAGGATGAGCGATTTCATGTGCGCAGGCCCACGATCTGTCCGCTTGCCGGTTCGCTCCCCTCGCCGCGCCAGACGCGGATCGAGAGCAACGCGCCATAGGGCAGGTCGAACGCCCAGACGGCGTGATGATCCAGCCCGGTGAGAACCGAGACCGCCGCCCGCATCGCCCCGGCGTGGGAGACCACGATGGTGGGTCGGTCGAGGTCGACGATGGCATTGCCGACCCTGCCCAGCAGGTCGCTCCACCGCTCGCCATCGGGCGGCGGGTTGGCATCGGGATCAGACCAGAAATCCTTGAGCTGCCGGGGGGGCAGCGCGGCGGATGGCTTGCCGTCCCACGCGCCGAAATCGAGCTCCCTCCAGCGCGGATCGATCCTCAGCGGGAACGCGCGGGCATCGGCAATCGCGCGTGCGCCATCGCTTGCACGGCTGAGGTCCGATGAGACCACTTCTGCCGCGCCCAGACCCTGCGCATGATCGATCAGTGCACTATGCGCGCCCGGGGCCGCCGGTTCGTCATGATGGCCCAGCATCAGCCCGGTGCGCAGCGGTGGGCCATGGCGCAGCAGGTGGAGGGCGAAGGGCTTCATGTCGCCCCTGCCACCGCAGCTTCGGCAAAAGTCGCCATCCGGTCATGCGCGGCCAGCGCGGAGCGGACGATCTGCACCGCCACCGCCGCGCCCGAGCCTTCGCCCAGCCGCATGTCGAGCGCGAGCAGAGGATCGAGCCCGAGCGCGTCGAGCAGGCGGCCATGCGCATTCTCGGCAGAGCGATGCGACGCGAGGCAGTGATCGACGATGGCCGGTGCCTCTGCCGCCAGCGGTGCGATGGCCGCGCAGCCGATGAACCCGTCGAGCATCACCGGAATGCGCCTGTGGCGCGCGGCGAGCACCGCCCCCGCCATCGCCGCGATCTCGCGCCCGCCGAGCCGCCGCAGCGTCTCGAAGGCATTGGTACTTGCAGTGCCATGCAAGGCCAGCGCAGCCTCCACCAGCGCGCGCTTGCGGGCGAGAATCGCATCGTCAACGCCGGTGCCCCTGCCGACCCATGCCTCTGCCTCGCCCCCAAGCGCGGCGGCACACAACGCAGCTGCGGGTGTGGTGTTGCCGATGCCCATCTCGCCGGGAACGAACAGCTGGCATCCCTCCGGCACCGCAGCCGCCCCCCGGTTCAGCGCGTCGAGGCATTCCGCCTCGCTCATCGCGGGCGCGCGCGAAATATCGGCGGTGGGCGTATCGAGGTCGAGCGGAATCACCGCGAGGCTCGCCCCGCAGGCATGAGTGAGCGCGTTGATCGCCGCCCCGCCATGCTGGAAGTTCGCGACCATCTGCGCGGTCACTTCGGTGGGAAAGGCGCTGACGCCTTGCGCTGCGCAGCCGTGATTGCCCGCGAAGACCACGACATCGATCCGATCCGCCGTAGGTCGGGGCGTGCCATGCCAGCCGGCCATGAAGACAGCGATCTCCTCCAGCCTGCCGAGCGAACCCGCCGGTTTGGTCAGCTCCGCCTGCCGCGCAGCCGCGGCGGCACGCACCTTCGGATCGGGCTCGGGCAGCATGGCGAGCGCATGGGCGAACGCGGCGGGATCGGCGAAAGCGGTCATGTCGCGACCTTTCCTTCGGGCGGCACGCGCACGATGAAGTGGCCTTTCACCCCTGCGGGCCAGTTCGCATAGGCGACCTTGCCGTGCTCGCTTTCGGCGTGATGCGCGGTGTATTCGAGGATCGCCTCGGCGCTCTCGCTGTCGGGCGTAAAGTCGCCGAGCACATAGCCGATCTTGCCCGGCCCGCGCACATGCACGGTGCAGTGCCGCTGGCACGCGAACAGACAGGGCATCTCCTCGATCGCGATGTCGGCGTAGCGCTCGCTCGCGCCCCGCGCCTCGCGCAGCGCCTGCGCAAGGCGCGCGCCGCCGCGCTGCCCGTCGTCGTCTTCGCGACGATCGGCGGACAGGCGGCAGGTGCTGCACACGACGACAGATGCGCCGCTGCTGGCAGGCGCCAGCGTCACAGCCGCGTCCTCAGGCCGATATGAACGCTGCGACCAAGCGTGCCGTACCCCTTGGCGGTGACGTAGTCGGTGTCGAACAGGTTCTCGACCCGGCCATAGAGCACCAGCGGCCCGCTCACGTGCCACTCGCCGCGCAGATCTGTCAGCAGGTAGTCGTCCAGCATGTCGCCGCCTGCCCGGTCCGTGCTTTCGCCCGAATAGCGCAGCGCGATGCTCAAGGAATGGCCCTGCCGCGCCTGATAGCCGATCGCGGCATTGGCGAGGTATTGCGGCACGCGCGGCAATTGCTGGCCGAAGGTTGAGCCCTCGGTGCGATCCTCGGCCTCGACCCAGCTGAAATTGCCGCGCGCGAAGATCGGTCCAAAGCGCGCGTCACCCGCGACTTCGACGCCGCGTGCATGGCTCTGATCGATATTGGCGTAATAGCCGAAGCGCTCCACATCGCTGCCGGGAATGAAGCATTCCGGCGGCAGCGGGGCCGACGACGGGCAGTAAGCGAAATCGATCAGATTATCGGTGTCGCGCTCGAAATAGACCGCCGAGAACGTCACACGCTCATCCAGCAGATCATGCTCGATCCCCGCTTCCCAGCCCTTGGCATGCTCGGGGTCGAGGTCCGCGAAGCCATACTGGCTGAACAGCTGGTAGAGCGAGGGTGCCTTGAAGCCTTCCGAATAGTTCGCCCGCAGCCGCGTGCCGCCATGCCAAGGTTCGAAACTTGCGCCTGCGCTGAACACCGTGTTGTCGCCGAAGCGCGTGTGATCGTCATAACGCACCCCGCCATCGATCGTCAGCCCGGCCACCGGCGTGACGCGCGCCAGCGCATACAGGCTGTTCGTGTCCGCCTTCGCGCGGGTGACATCGACCGGCGCGTTATTGTCGCGCGGGGAGGCAGTGCGCATGCGCTGTTCCTCGCGCTCTGCTCCGAAGGACACCTGCACCATGTCGGATAGCGTCAGGTCGCCCTGATATTCATAGCGGCGCGTGCGCCCCTGCGCGTCGAAGGTCTTGGTGCGGACCGATCTTGCGGGATCGAAATTGTCGCGGTCGGTCCGGGTCTCGATGAAGGCGATGCGGTTGACGAGCCGACCGTCGAGCACGGTCGCGTTGATCCCGGCATAGGTCGCCCAGGTCTGCGTCACGCCATAGGCCAGCGTATCGCCCGAAGAGCCGTCGAAATCATTGCTGCCATGCGAGTAATAGCCGCGCAGGTCTGCCGAGAGCGTGGGCGCAATCCTGGCGGTCAGCGTGCCGCTGGCCGACTGGCGCTCAAAGCCGTCGCGCTCGGTCCCGCTGGCGCGCGCCGAGATTCCGTCGGTGGTGAAAGTGCTGCCCGCGATCCGCCAGTCGAGCAGCTTGCCGCTGCCGCCGACACCCGCACGCGCATTCAGCGTGTTGCGCGATCCACCCTCTATCGAGACACGGCCCTCCAGCGGCGCGGTCGGCCGGTTGGTGAGCACGTTGACCACGCCGCCGATGGCATTGCTGCCCCACAGGATCGACTGCGGCCCGCGCAGGATCTCGATCCGCTCGATATCGTCGGCGAACAGGTTACCGAAATCCGCGCCGCCATCGGTGGTAGAGGCATCGGCCAGCCGCATCCCGTCGACGACGAGGACGGTCTGCCCCGGATCGGACCCGCGGATGCGCAGCGAGGTGGCCGTGCCGTAGCCACCATTGCGGCTCAGGCTGATACCGGGGGTGCGCAGCAGCACATCGGACACCGCCAGCGGCTGCTCCTGCTCGATCCGCTTGAGGTCAAGCACGGTCACCGAGGACGACACCCGATCGGTCTCGACCGGCGTTCTGAGCGCGGAGACGACGATGGTATCATCGGCATCCTCCGCGTGGGCGGCAGTGGAAAGCGAAAGGACGGCGGCAAGCGCCAGGATGGAAACAGGATAGTTTTCGGGCATGAACATTCCCCAGAAGTGACACGACGCTCCGCGCGGATCGTGTCGGGGGAATGACGGGAACAGGCACCGCGAGGCGCACGCACCAGCCATCCCGTCCGGCACGCGCCGCACGAGGCAATGGCTGTCGTTTCTCGAGGAAGACCCCGTTCGGCCGGCACACCCTGTCCGGACGAAGAACGACGGCGTCAGGCAGGTCTCCTGGCTCGCGGGTCGATGCCGGTCGGGCCGCCTTCTCGGGCCGCTTGCGCGCCCCAATGGCATGATGGCCGATGGCTCTCCGCTCACAGTTGCAGGGGCAGCCACGGTCTTTAACCGCGTTCCCTTTCAATCCCCTCTCGGGGAACCTGAAGCTTGGCGGCCCGATATGCGGGGGCGGCGCGCGTGGCAAGCCCGTTGTGCAAGCGCGAAGTCTTGCCTGCGCTGCCAATCCTCCATATCAGGGGCGGCGTAACGGGTGCCCGCAAGGGCTTAATCGGGAAGTCCGGCAGGCTGGCACCGCCAGCCCAATCCGGCACTGCTCCCGCAACTGTATGCCGGTGAGCGGACCGCCATCGCGCCATTGAACGGGCATCGTGCCCTTTCGAGAAGGCGGCGGTCTCCGCGTCGAACCGGCAAGTCAGGAAACCGGCCCGTTGCCGTCGTTCTTCGCCCGGGCGGGATGTACCGGTCGAAAGAGGGTCCGATCCCTTGGTGGACGACACCTGTGTGTGCGTTGAAGAGGGAGGGCCGTCATCCGGCACTCGCGATCCTGTTTGTGCGCCATGGCCCCCGGTCATGGCCTTCTGTCCCGTGGCACCCGCCTTTCCGGCCGGGCGCACCGGGCAACGCATCGTTGCAACTTCAAGGGAGTCCAATGATGTCCGATCTATCCACCACCGCCCCGTCCGGTCACGCAATCCGGCGGTTCGATATTCTCGTCTTCGCTGCGCTTGCCGCGGTCATGCTGGCGACCCGTCCGCATTCGCTGAGCGAGTTCGTGCACCTGCCCGAAACCAGCCTTGCCAGCTTCCTCGTCGCCGGGTTCTACATTCGCCCGCGCCTCGCCTTCCCAGCACTGTTCGCACTCGCTTTCGCGATCGATCTCGCGGTGATCGGTGTCGAGGGTGGGGAAAGCTTCTGCTTCACCCCTGCCTACTGGATGCTGCTGCCCGCCTATGGCGTGATGTGGCTGGCGGGCCGCTTCACCGCCGCCCGGCTCGAGCTGAAGCTGGCGCATTTGCCCGCGCTGATCGCCACCGTCGCGGGTGCGGCCTTCGTTTCCAACGCCTTTTCCAGCGGTGGGTTCTATGCGCTGAGCGGACATTTCCCCGATGCGAGCCTGGCCGGCTGGCTGCCGCGCCTCGAACGCTATTTCCCCGGCACGCTGATCGCGACGCTGAGCTGGACCGGCATCGCCGTGATCGCGCATGTCGCGGCGCGCAGCCTGACGGGCCAGCGCGTGCCGGACAGCACCCGGTGAGCGAGGCCGACAAGGAAGAGATCGACCGCCGCCACCGTGCCCGCACCGCGAAGCACAAGGCGGTGGTCGACAAGCGCATCGCCGCTGCACAGGAGGACAAGGGCCTGCTGCTGGTCCTGACCGGGAACGGCAAGGGCAAGTCCTCCTCCGCCTTCGGCATGGTCGCGCGCACGCTGGGCTATGGCCACAAGGCGGCGGTGTTCCAGTTCATCAAGGGCAAGGAGGAAGTGGGCGAGCGCGCCTTTTTCGCTCGCGACCCCAACATGCGCTGGGAACGCTGCGGCGAGGGTTTCACTTGGGAAACGCAGGACCGGGACCGCGATATCGCCGCCGCCCGCGCGGGATGGGAAAAGGCGAAGGAGGCGCTCGCCGATCCCTCGATCCACCTCGTGGTGCTGGACGAGCTGACCTATCTGGTCACTTATCGCTATCTCTCGCTGGAAGAGATCATGCCCGCGATCGAGGCCCGCCCGCCGATGCAGCATGTGGTGATAACGGGCCGCGCGGCGCATGATGACTTCATCGAGGCGGCGGACACGGTCAGCTCGATCCGCGATGTGAAGCATGCCTTTCGCGCCGGGGTTCGCGCGCAGAAAGGCATCGATCTTTGACCGGCAGCGCGAGCTGCCCCGCGCTGC
Source organism: Alteriqipengyuania abyssalis (assembly GCF_019857185.1). Classification (GTDB taxonomy): domain Bacteria; phylum Pseudomonadota; class Alphaproteobacteria; order Sphingomonadales; family Sphingomonadaceae; genus Alteriqipengyuania; species Alteriqipengyuania abyssalis. Next base: position 323,992 of record NZ_JAHWXP010000003.1, read on the forward strand.
TGGTCGCCGCGCCCGCGTCGGGGCAAGGGAAAACCACCGTCACCGCCGCCCTCGCGCGCCGCTACCGCGATCGTGGCCTGCGGGTGCGCGTGTTCAAGTGCGGGCCCGACTTCCTCGACCCGATGATCCTCGAGCGGGCGAGCGGCCATCCGGTCCGCTCGCTCGACCTGTTCATGGTGGGCGAGGATGATTGCCGCCGCCTGCTCTACGAGGCGGCGTGCGAGGCGGACATTATCCTCGTCGAAGGCGTGATGGGCCTGTTCGACGGCGATCCGTCGGCTGCCGATATCGCCGCGCGCTTCGGACTGCCGGTGCTGGCGGTGATCGACGGTTCGGCCATGGCGCAAAGCTTCGGCGCGATCGTCCACGGCCTCGCTACCTACCGCAGCGACATCGCGCTGCACGGCGCGATCGCCAATCGAGTGGGAAGCGCGCGCCATGCCGCCATGCTGGAAGACAGCGTGCGCGCGCCGGTGCGGTGGCTGGGCGCGGTGGAGCGCAGCGCCGACTTCGCCTTGCCCGAGCGCCATCTCGGCCTGCTGATAGCGGATGAGATCGCCGGCCTGGACGAACGGATTGCAGCGTGCGCGCGGGGGCTTCCAGCCGCAGTGAACGACCTGCCGCCGCCGGTCACCTTCACCCCCGGAACTGATTACGCCGCGCTGCCGGCAGACCTTAAAGGACAACGCATCGCGATCGCACGCGATGCCTGTTTTGCCTTCATCTATCCCGACAATCTGGCGGTGCTTCGCGAGCTGGGGGCGGACCTCCATTTCTTCTCACCGCTTGCAGGAGACTCGTTGCCCGATTTCGATGCGCTCTGGCTCCCCGGCGGTTATCCCGAACTCCATGCCGAAGCGCTGGCGAACAATGGCGCGTTTCTGGATGCGCTGCGGGCCCATCACGAACGGGGCAAGCCGATCCTCGCCGAATGCGGCGGCATGATGGTGTGTGCGCAAGAGCTGGAGACGATCGACGGGCAGACCCACGTCATGGCGGGACTCTTGCCCGGCCGCACGATCATGCAGTCGCGCCTTGGCGGTCTCGGCCTGCAGGAATGCCCGTGGCCCGGCGGCACGCTGCGCGGACACGGCTTTCACTATTCGCGGATCGAGACCGATCTCGCGCCCTTCGCCCAGACCCGCAATCCCAACGGCGGACGCAGCGAAGCGCTGTTCATACGCGGATCGCTGCGGGCGAGCTATGTCCATTCCTATTTCAGATCGAACAGTGCCGCAGCGGCATCGCTCTTCCGGATCACCGAATAGCGGAACCTGAGACAGTCTTCGGCGATCATCACTCTGCCGGCACGGGCTCCGGCGATCTCTTGTCAGGCACACTAGCCCGCCGGGTCTGCAGCAGCGGCACAGTGATCGCGATCAGACAGACCACCCAGAAAATCGCCACGAAGGGCGCGCCGTTGCCAAGTGCAAAACGCGCCAGAAGCGTGGCCACCAGGCCGAGCGGAACACCCGCCACGAGGCCCCACCAGGCGGCCCGCAGATAGGTGGAGCGCTGGCCCCGCCGCTCCCGCTTGTCGAACCAGATAAAGGTGCCGGTTGCCACCACCACGGTCAGCGCCAGCCCGAAGACGATATAGGCGATCTTGACCGGCAGCCCGCCGAAATTGCCGAAGTGCAGGTTGTACATCGAAGCGGCCACCTGCTGCCCCACCGTGCCGTCGGCCAGGCCCACCGTGCCGCGAAATTCGCCACTTGGGGAAAATGCGTAATAGTCGCCGAAAATCAGCCGGCGCGGATGTTCCGCGATCACCTGCACGTGCTGGCCCGCAGTCCTCGGGTCGTGCAGGATGACGTAGTAGGGATCCACCTCGGGATATTCGCGCTCCATATAGGCAAGCGCAGGCGCGACGTCGGGCATCGGCGCCGGGGCCGCATCGCCTTCCGGCTCGCCGCCGAACACCGGGGCGAGCGCCGCTTCGCTGTCGCCGCCATAGGCCGCAGCCGCCACCGCGCCACCCGACACGTAGAAGAGCCCGATCATCGCCCCGGTGAGCGCGATCGCCAGCGCGAAGGGCAGCGTCCAGACCGCCAGCCGGTTGTGCCAGTCGAGCGTCGCCACATCGTCCCCCCGGCGCGCGCGCAGGCGAAAGGCATCGCGGAAAATGCGCGGATGGGCGACGATGCCGGAGACCGAGAGCGCCACGATCATCGCGCCCAACAGGCCGACCAGCGTCATGCCGTAGAGCGCCGGCAGGTTGAGCCGATAATGCAGCGCCAGCAGGAATTCGGCCCACGCATTCTCTTCCGGGACCACGATTTCACCCTCGCGATCAATATGCACGGCCTGCGTATCGGTGGTGATCGTCGTGCGCGGCAGGGCCTCGGTCGGCAGATGGACATAGAGGTGCGTCGTCGCCGGCTTGCCTTTCTCGCTCGCCAGCACGTTTTCGATCCCGCGCTGGACGCTGGCGGGGTCGATTGCCGACATCTCGGGCGCGTCGAGTTGCTCGAACCGCTGCCACTCCTCGTACAGCACGATCGCGGTGCCGGTGGCGCAGATCAGATAAAGCAGCGCGCAGCACACCAGACCCAGCGCGGAGTGCGCCGAGATCGCCTTGCGGACGGTGTCCTTGGAGAATGCGAAGGTCATGCCGGGCCTCCCTGCAACATGAGAAACGGTGCCGAAAGCGCTGCGATGCCCAGCACCCAGGCCAGTTGGGCGCGGCGGCGCGCCATCATCAGCAGGACGAAGGCAAGGATCGGCCAGGCGAGCGGGACCACGGCGAGCACGGCGACATTCCCGTCCGCCTCGGCCCCACCCGATGCCACGATCAGCGCGCGCACCGCGAGCGCCAGCAACAAGCTGGCCGCGAGAGACAGCGGGCCGGTGATGAGAAAGGTCAGCCAGCCGGACCGGCGGGGCCCGGCAGCCGCTTCGTCGCTTCCGCGATGTACCGTTCGGACCGCTTTCGCCCGGCCCTTCCGCACCTTCTCGGTGGCCGCGAATGCGAGCGCGACGAAGGCCGCGCCGGTCGCGACAAGGATGGCGACCGTGATGCCCCACTCGCCTGCCGTACGATCCGCGACGACCAGCGCCGCAAGCAGCGCCGCCCAACCTGCAAGGTTGAGGGGGAGCGAGCGTTTCGCCCGCCCCCACGACACCCGCAGAACGGCCACACCCGCAATTGCGAGCGCGCTGGCAAGCCACATCGGCGCATCGCCCGCCATCAGAACGCGACGGTCAGCGAGCCGTTGATGCTGCGCTTCTCGCCCGGGTAGCAATCGCCGCGCACCAGGCAGACCGAGTAGTATTCCTCGTTGGTCACATTGCGCGCGGTGATCCGCAGGCTGAACCGGTCGAAGTCGTAGCCGAGCGACAGGTCGCCCACCGTGTGGCCATCGACGCGGTAGGTCAGCAGGCTATTGGTGATCGCCGAGATGCCGTTGCTCTCGTTTCCGCCGACGTACCGGACGCCGCCGCCGAAGCTCAGCCCCTCCAGCGCGCCGGTGAAATTGTACAGCGCGAAGAGCGAGGCCTGCCAGTCGGAGATCGAGGTCAGCGGCAGCCCGTTGGGATCTTCCGCGTCGAGATAGGTGACGTTGCCATCGATGCGCAGGCCGCCGATCAGCGCATTGGCTTCCAGCTCCGCACCGCGCACCTTCGAGATGCCTTCCTGCTGGCTGTCGGCCCCTGCCAGCGCGGCGGGATTGGGCAGGTTGGAAACCTCGATATCGAAGACCGACGCGGTGACCAGCGCGTTGATGCCGGTCGGCTGCCACTTGATCCCGGCCTCGTACTGGCGGCCTTCCTGGGGTTTCAGTTGCTGGCTGGTGATCCTGTCGACCCCGACGACCGGCTCGAAGCTTTCCGCGTAGCTGACATAGGGAGAGATACCCGCCGGACCGCGCCACAGGAGGCCGAAGCTCAGGCTGGTCGCATCGTCCTTTTGCGTGGATCCGTTCTCGACCCGGTTGGTCACATCGTCGAACCGGACGCCCGCGTTGGCGACCAGCGCGCCCCAGCTCATCTGGTCGGAAATGTAATAGCCGGTCGAATCGACGTAGTTGCGCGGGCCGTTAACCTGCAAGTCGCGGATTTGCTCGACCGTCGGGGCGTTCGTGTACTGCGGATTGAAGACGTTGAGCGTGCCCGCGTTGAACACGTAGGCGGTATCGGAATCGGTGAAGACGTCCTGCGTCTGCACGCCCACCAGCAGTTCGTGCCGGATCGGCCCGGTCTTGAACTCGCCGCGCACGCGTGCGTCGAGCGCGAGCTGTTCGCTCCGGTTATCGGCCAGGTAGAAGGTCCATGCGCCGTCGCCATTGGCGTCGATGCGCGGGACGCCGTTGCCCTGAAACGCGATCCACGCCTGCCGATAATCGGCCTTGGAATCGACGTAGCGCCCGACCGCCTCGAAGGAGAACGCATCGCTCAGCTGCTGTTCGAGGATCAGGGTCAGCGCGAAGCTTTCGGTGTCGTACGCGTTGAAGCCGGGCGCGCCCATGTATTCGTAAGGATCGATTTCCTCGCCGCTGGCCGACGGCAGCAGCGTTCCGGTGACGGGGAGGAACTGGTGCGCCGTGTCCGAATCCTGGTCCGAATAATTGGCCAGGATCGTGATCTCGGTGCCCGTGGCCGGGCGCAACGTCAGTGCCGGGGCGATGACGAACTTGTTGTCGTCGACCTCGTCGATCTGGGTGCCGGAATCGCGCAGCAAGCCCACGAAGCGGAACTGGGCTTCGTCTTCGGCCCCGGGGATGGCAATATTGATGTCGGTCGCGATCTGCTTGCGATCGAAGCTGCCGTAGTCGAGCCGCACCTCACCCTCGGTCACGCCCTTGGGGCGCTTGGTGACGACATTGATGATGCCGCCGGGCGATCCTGCACCGTAGAGCACCGATGCCGGCCCCTTGAGCACCTCCACCTGCTCCAGCGTGTAGATGTCCTGCCGGGTCGTGTTGTAATATCCGAACAGGTACTGGAGATTGTCGCGATATTCGGGCGCGGCGAGCCCGCGGACCTTGGCGAAGTCGCCGCGGGTCGAGAAGCCGAAGGGCTCTGCGGTGACGCCAGCGGAGTAGGTCAGCGCGTCGTCGAGCGACTGCGCGCCTTTCTCATCGAAATCCTGCGCGGTCTCGATCGAGATCGAGCGCGCGGTCTCGACGATCGGCGTGTCGGACTTGGTCGCGCCGAAATCGGTCAGTGCGCCGGTGACGACAATCGTACGGGTGTCGGTCGCGCCGTCGGGATCGCCGGTTTCCGAAGAGGCGTCCTGAGCCAGAGCGGGCGACGCGGCAATCAGCGCGAGCGATGCGGTCGTGGCGGCGAAAATAGGTTTCACTTTTTGCTCCCTGAACACGATGTGAGCGCCTGCTAATGAAACCTATTCTCAATTGCAATAGCGGTTTGGGTGAGTACGCTTTGAAGGAGGGATTACGCACCTCCAACGGATGCCGGGGTTTACCGGGGACGAGCGAACCAACGCATTGGAAGAGAAGGCAAGCGCGCGAAAAAGAAGAACCCGGGCGTCCGGTGAGACGCCCGGGTTCAGGGTTCGATCGGTCCATCAGGGGACTTTCGGTTTTAGACCGGTTGCCGAACCCATCCCAGACACCTTGGGGCCCGGCTACATTGCGAAGCTGACCGATGCTCGCAGCGCATAGCCGATCTGGTCGTTGTGCTCCTCCGCGGAAAGTTCGCCCGAAATGGTGTAGAAGGCATCGCCTCCCACACCGCGCAGCCGCGCGAACCAGCCGCTGGTTCGCTCCTCGGGCGTCAGAGTAAAGCTGTCGCCGTCGCCGAACCGGGCGGTTGTCGCGCCAAGTTCACCGGAGAGGATCTCACGCCATCCTCCTTCCGCCTCGATCCGCAGCCAGTTCTTGTCGCGCCTGCGCATGCCGAGCAGATCGACGCCGACGGCACTGCCGACATTGATCGCGAGTTCATCGCTGGTCCGATCTTCGACCGTGAGATTCAGTGCCTCGCCGCCGGTCTCGACATAGCCGTCCTCGCTCAGCCGGATATAGTCGAGCGTTACGGACGGCCGGAAGAAGACAAACTGCGATCCGGCTTCGAGCGAGACACCCGCGATGAAGCTGGTGGCGTTGCCGGACCACTCGCCGTCCATCGTCCGAGTGATGGTCTGATCGCCGTCCTTGCCGTTGAAATAGCGGGCCCCATCGAAGTTCGCGAAACTGTAGGAACCTCGGGCGAAGCCGGACAGCGCGCCCCATTTTCCGCGCCAGTACAGCGCGCCTTCGTAGGTGTTGGAGATGAGGCTGTTGTCGGCCAGCGTATCGTGCCGGTTCCACAGCCAGGTGGCCGTGGCACCGACGGTGCCGAGCCCTGTCTGCAATTCGGCACCGCCCGAGAAACCCAAACCGTCGAGGTCGTATTGCGCGGTGTCTCCTTCATCCTTTGACGAATCCCACCCCGCCGCATCGAACACGATGCTCAGCTTCTCCTTGCGTTCGAACGGACCCTGCGGCTCCGCGAGCCTGCGCGCGAAGGTCCGGATGCCGAGGCTGAGGCCGTCGAACGCGCCGCCCGCGTGATCGGGCAGGGTCTGCGCGACGGCGGCGCGAAACGGGTCTTTCTCGGTGATGTCAAGGAAGACGCCCGCAACGTCGTCATCCTCGGCGAGAGCGGCGTAAAGTGCATCATAGGCGGTCGTCTGCGCGCGGTTGAGGCCGAGTTCGTCGGTCGCCTTGCGGTCGATATCCACCTTCACGAGTCCCGCCGCCTGATCCACGGCCAGCTGCGCCTTGTACATGAAGGGGACCAGCGCGACGTCCGGCTTCAGGGTTGCTGCACCCGTGAGCGTGCCCGCGTCGATGACGGTGTAGATCCCTTCCGCCTCTGCGATATCGGTCAGCCGCAGCTTGAGCTTTGCGCCGTCCGCGAAACTGGCATTGCCGGTGACGGTGATCCCGCTTCCCGCAGCGGGGTCCTTGCTGAGCGTGGTGACGACCACGCCGTTCGCGCCGACCGCAAGTGTCGAAAGAGTGGTGGGCCCAGTCAGATCGAGCGCGCCGCCGTTGACCATGACCGACAGGTTTTCGCTGCCGACCAGACGCCCCTTGAAGAGGGCCTTGTCGGCCAGCGTGAGCTTGCCTGCCCCACCCGCGAAATCCGCCGTGCCCGCGAAGCCAGCAGTGCCAGACAGCGCCAGTTCGTCGGTCTGACCACCGAAGCTTGCCTTGCCGGAAAAGCTCGCATCACCCGACAGCACGAACCGATCTAGCCCTGCGCCGAACGACACATCGCCCGCGACCGTTCCGTCGAGCAGTTCGAGCCTGTCTTCCCCGCTGCCGAACAGGATGTCGCCCTTGATACCGGGCGCGTTTACGCCAGAGCCGACCACCGTCTGGCGCACGGTCGCACCGGCGGCGACGCTGGTCAGATCGATCGCGATATTGCGGCCCGTATCGGCCTTCGCGCCGCTGGCAATAATCTGGCCGCTGTTCTCGACCAGACGCAGCGTGCCGCTGCGATCGACGATTGCGATTGCCGTACTCGTATCCTTGAGAGCGATCGCCTTGATCGTCCCGCTGTTGCGAACATAGGGCAAGTTCGCCCCGACATCGATCGAAACTGCGGTCGCGCGCGTCGCATCTCTGCCTCCGCCCGAGGCGGAGATGGTGCCAGCGTTGCGCAATTCGGCCGTCGAAGCTCCCGCGCCCAGACGCAGTGCGGTGGCGTTGCTGTCTATCGAGCTCGCGGCGATCGAACCATTAACGGCAATCCCGCCGGCAATCGTGACGTCGCCGCCGCGCCCGCCAATGACCATCCCGTTGCCGTCGATTCCGCTATACACCCCCTGACCCGCGATCGATCCGTCGACAATGATCCCGAACCCGGTCCCGGTCGCAGGCAGGGCACCGATCGCGATGTCCCTGTCGGTGGCGCCGATCACCACTGCCGGCGCGGCACCATAGGAGACGACCTTGGCGCTCCCTTCCTTCGCGTCCTCGATCCCGTCCTTGTCCTCGTCCGGGTCGTCCTTGTCGGTATCGGCAGGCGGGACTGCGAAGCGGATGCCCTTGGCCACGTCGCCTTCGATAACGATCGCGCTGCCTCCCTGGAGGACGTCGTCATCGTCGAGCTTGCTCAGATCGGCGGGCGCGGTCACCGCGCGGTAGCCGGTCGACACGATCGTGCCCTGAACCACCAGGGTGCCATCCAGATCGCCGGCGAAGCGCGCCGCGATCGCATCCTCGCCCTTTGCCGACACCGTTCCGGCTAGCCGCACGTCGCCGGTTACGTCCTGCACGTCGATACCCACGCTGCGATCGCCGAGAACCACAGTCTCGCCATCGTGGACCAGCTTGCCGTCCACCACACCGGCGACCCAGATGCCGGCAGAATCATTGCCTTCGACGGTGATCTTGCCCGAGTTGACGATGTTACCGGTCAGATTGCCGCGGATACGGATGCCCACCCGGTCGGTGCCGACCGCGAAGGGGCCATCGAGATCCTTGTCGTTGTCGATATCGGTCGGCTCGTAGGTTTCATCGACCGTGATCGTCCCGGTGTTGACGATGTCGGACTGCCGGTCGCCGGTGGTCTCGATCCCGCTCCCGCCATCGACATTCGTGATGACAATCTTGCCTTCATTGGTCGCATCGTGATCGCTGTCGACGACGATCCCCGAGCCGCTGGTCAGCTCGATCGAACCGTTCTTGGTCACCTTTACATCGTCGCCAGCCCCATCCTTGAGCTGCGACGTGCGAACCGGCTGCGTCCGCTTCGCGTCGACCGTGGTCTGCGCCGCCGCGGGCGCGGCCAGCGCTGCAAGTGCGGTTCCGGCCAGAAGATAACGATACATGCATTCCTCCGTCTTGAGTCAGACGGGAGGACGGAGCCGACGGGAACTTGCCTTGGTCCTGTCGATAAAAATCTCGCGCGCCCGGCCCAGCCGCTAGAACGCGAAGTCGACGCCGATCCGGATCGTGCGCGGGCGCAGCGGGGTTTCCTGCGCGCGGACGACCGCAAACGGCGTGCCCAGCGCAAACCGGTTGCCCTTCGCGTCGGCCAGATTGGTGATCGAAAGCGTCCCGCCGATCCGATCATTGCCGATCCGCAGCGTCAGCCCGCTGTCGAGATAATCCCCCTGCAAATCGCCGAGTTCGGGGCCGATGCCCAGCCGTGACTTGCCGATATAGCTCGCCCAGGCACGCGCATCGAGATCGAGGTTTCCGCCGATCGGGCGCGAATATTCGAGCCCCAGCCGCCCGGAAAACTCCGCGATATTGGGCACGTGCGAGGTCCGGCCCATAAGAAGGATGAGGTTGAAGGGTGGCTCGTCGATCGAGCTGCGATTGACGCTCGCGCCGCCCGTCAGCCGCAGATCGGGAGCGAGGTACACACCTGCGCTGGCGCTGATCGTCCACACGCGACCATCGCCGATATTCGCCGTGCTGGGCAACCCTGCCACATCGATGAAATCGGCCTGGATGTCGTTCCATCTGGTGTAGGATAGGTTGAGCGCCAGATCGAACGGATCGCGCCCGGGAACTCCGTGGCGAACGCCGACCTCGAAGGTCTGCGCATCGTCGCGATCGAACCGGCGGACGAATTCGCCCTCGATCGCAAGGCCGCCCGGACGGAAGCCCTCCTGATAGCGAAGATAGAGGCTGGTTTCGGGCGCAAGCCGGGCCATCAGCGATGCCGATGGAAGAAAGGCCGACTGATCCCGCTTCGCCGTCACCGCCGCACGCTCGATCGCGAGCGCAGCAGAGACATCTTCCGCACTGCCGCCCAGTCGCACCAGCGAATAGCGCGCACCCAGAGTGGCGATCAGATTGTCGTGCAGGCGATAGGAACCCTCCGCATAGACCGTCGCTTCCGTCACCGTGTTGAGCACGCCGGTGGTGGCCGCGCGCAGGGTCATCTGCCGCAGGCTGCGGTTGAGCTGGGTACGGTTGTCGACCAGGCTCAGCCCCGCGACCCACCCGAACCGGTCATCGATCGGCTGCCACAGGCGCGTTTCGTGTGCGATCATCCGCGTTTCGTTGCGCTGGACGAACAACCGCTCCTGCTCGGTCGACGCATCGTAGCGTTCTTCCAGGGTCTGATCGGCAATTGCGGTGGAGGACCGCAGACGCACCGCGCCGATGCGACCATCGACCACTATCTGGCCGTGCAGGTATTCCGCATCCGATCCTTCACGCACGCGCGCCGCGCTGTCGTAGCCGGGCTGGTTGCGGGTGACGTACTGGCTGTCCTGCGCGTGGGTGGTCTGGCCCAGGCCGATGAGGTCGATCGTCCAGTCCGGTGCCAGCTGCGCGCGCAGTATGGCCCGCCCCGAGAGGATCGAGGTCCGGTTGACGTCGGTGCGATCGAGGAACGGCTTGTCGATATAGCCCCCTTCCGTCACCCCATCGAGTGTCACGCGAAGCGCAGCCTTGTCGCTCGCCAGCGGGAGGTTGGCGATCAGGCCCAGATCGGCGCTGCCGTCGCCATGCTCGGTCAGCGCCCCGCCCAGCGTTCCGCTCGCGAAGGATCGGCTGAGTTCGGGGCTGTTGGGCACCAGCCGGATGATCCCGCCGAGCGAGCCCGCGCCGTACAGGGTGCCCTGCGGCCCCTCCAGCACCTCCACCCGTTCGAGGTCGGAAAGCCTGAGATCGGGATCGGGCGCGTTGTAGCTCAGCCGGATATCGCCGAGATACTGCCCGACAGTCGCCTGCGTGGGACCGGTAAAGCTGGAGTCCGCGATGCCGCGGATGAACAGCTTATTGCGGCCGCTGCCAAGATAGGTCGAGGAAACGGTGGCGACGCGCTGGGTGATCTTCTCGGTCCCGCCGACCCCGCCGAGCGCCAGTTCTTCGCCATCGATCATCGAGACCTGCGCGGGCATTTCCTTCAGCGGAAGCTCGCGCTTGCTGGCGGTCACCACGATTTCCGGCAGAGGTGCGGCGGGAGTCGGCGCGGGGCCGGGGCGTGGTCCGCGCTCGGTCGTCGTTACGCGTGCGTCCCGGCGCGGGCGAGCGGCACGCGCCGGTAGCGGATCGAGCCGCCAGGCCATTGCGCTGATGCGGACCGCGCGGGCATTCGCCTGCCGCGCCAGCCGCTGCACCGCCGCCTCTGCGGACATGGTCCCGCGAATGCGCGCGACCCGCCGCGACGACAGGCTGGAACCGTTGACCACGATGCTGGACCCGGTCTGACGGGCAAGCGCGATCGCGGAGTCCGCGACCGTTCCGGCAGGCACATCGACGCGGCGCTCCTGCGCGCTGGCCGGATATGCCGCGCTCGCCACCAGGGCCGCAACAAGAACCGGATACACGCGCATCGTCAGCGTCCGCCGAGTATCCAGACATCACCGTCCTGCTGCACGTCGATCCCGAGCAGGGGGCCCAGCGCACCTGGATCGCGCCGTAGCGGATCAATCGCAACGCTGCCCGAAATCGAGCGCGCCTCTCCCGCGTCGGCAACGCGGTAGGTAATGCCGGTCGCTCGCGACAGGTCATCCGCCACATCCGCCAGCGGGGCGTTGCGGAAGGTCAGCCGCCCTTCCCGCCATTCGCCCACCTGATCGACCGGCACGCTCTCCATCCGGTAGCTACCCTTTGCCGGATCGAAGCTGAGCACCTGGCCCGGATCGATCCGCGCAGCCGGGCCATCCGGCTCGTAGATCACCGCGCCTTCGGCCACGCCCACCGCGACTGCGGCTTCGCGGATGGTCACCTCGAACACGGTCCCTGCATCGACAAGCGTCGCATCGCCCACCGCGAGGCGGAAGGGATCGGCATCGTCATGGCGAATCTCGAACACGGCACGCCCGCTGTTCAGGCGTGCTTCCCGCTCGCCATCGACGACCAGTTCCGTGCCACCCGCCAGCACGACCGCGCTGCCATCGCCGAGTTCGATGGTACGCGTCTCACCCGCCGCCGTGCGGTAGGTCGTATCGGCATCACCGGCGGGCCACAGCCACAACGCCGCGACAAGGGCGAGACATGCGGCAAGCGCGGGCGCGAACCAGCGACGAGGCGACCTGTGCCCGCCCTCATCGCTATCCTCATCCGACCAGTCGGGATCGTTCGCGGGGAGCGAGGAGAGTGCCTCGGCCCCCTCCTCCACCGCGATCATCGCCCGGTCGTAAGCCTCGGCATGCGCAGCCGAAGCTTCGAGCCACTCGGTGAACGAAGCCCAGTCGTCGAAGTCCGGCTCCGACGTGCGCACCGCCCACATCGCGGCTTCATCCAGGATTTGCTGATCAACCGCCATTCACGAATGCTCCTGGCCACATGACGGAGTCGTCGCGCTCATACCTCATCCAGCCGCTCCCTGAGTTCGATCAGGACACGATAGACCTGCCGCAAATCGCTCTCGACCGTACTGATACTCACGCCGAATTCCTGGGCGATCACGCGCTGGGCAATCCCGTCGATCCGGCTGCGGCGAAAGATCGCCACCGCGCGCGGCGGCAATGGCGCCAGCGCTTCCTCGACCCGTGCTGCAAGCTGCCTGCCTGCAACCACCCGTTCGGCCGAGGGACTGTCGGACACGCCGATCGCGACCCCGCTATGCCCTTCGACCCAGGCCGCATCGCGCTGTTCGGCCTGCTTTGCGGAGCGGTAGCGGTCGATCATCGCCGCGTTGGCCGCACGATAGAGATAGGCGAGCGGTGCGGCGATCGGGCCGGCTTCCACCCGCGAAATTCTCAGCCAGACTTCCTGCAGAATATCCTCGGCATCCTCCCCCGCTCCGCGCGCAACGAGAAAGCGCAGAAGCTTGTCCCGGTTCGCCGGGAAGACGGCCTCTAGTCCGTCAGGGGAATCGCCGGAGTCTGGCAAAGTCAGTTTACTCGCTTGCGTGGGCGGATGACCGATAAACATACCCCAGGGCAGACGCCCCAGCGGGACTTGTCGGTCGCGTCGATGCCGCAATTCGCGAGGTGAGGTATGGGCATCCCGAGTCTCTGGCAATAGCTTTGGCAAGCTATCGCGCGACTCTGGCGCAAGCGAACTTAGGCGATGGGCCGGGGCGCCGTGCGGACCACCCTAACGACGAAGGTCGCGTTTCAGCACGGCTTCGGCACCAACCAGAAAAACGTCGATACTGAAGTCGATCTGTTCATCGCCATACGTGTCGTAACCATGATCGAGAATACGCAGAAGATTGGCGAATTTTTCCGGATTCAGACGCTCCAGCGCAGCGCGCAGCGCCTTTGGGCGGGGTTTCTCCATCGAACCCGTCGCCTGTATCACATCGCGGGCATGGCCGAGGCACAGGGTGGAAAGCATGGTCACCAGTCGCGTGGCCGCCTCGTCCGTAAATCCGGCCTCGAAAAAACGCGCGAAGAGACTCTCGTTCGCTTCGAGCGACCACGTGGTCAGCGGTTCGCCAAACCACAGGTGCTCGGACAGCTTCCCGAGCGACAGGGCTCGCTCCACGAAGCTACTGGCATAGATGCGAGAGGCATCGCGCCAGTCTTCTGCAGCCCGAATCGCGTCGGGTGAGAATTCGTCCGCAAAAGCCTTGTGAGCCAAGATGGTGAGCAGGGCCTCACGATCTTTCACGTAATAGTTCAAAGCTTTACGATCGACCTGCATCGCTTTGGCGAGCGATTGCATCGTCAAATCTTCCACCTCGAAGCTCTGCGCGGTCTCGACGATCTGATCGAGATCGAGTCCCGCTCTTTGCCCGCGTGACCGGACAGTCTGTGGACGCTTCATCGGGTGCTTCGGTGCCTGCTGTGCATGCCCCGATCCAGGAGGCCCGCAAGCTTCACGCTGCAGCCAAGGCTCGGATACGACAGACAGAGCTCGCATGACGAAAGATCGACTGCCGACTTCGGCTTTTCGGTTGGCGCGCGCCGACAAGTATGAGCAGCCGATCGTCGGTAACGTGATCGCCCTGCTCGGGCCGAGCTCCAGTCGCGTCCGCAACACGATTAGCGATAGCGTCCCCGGCTATTGGCGGTTGCCGCCTGTGTCGGTGTCGCTTAGCTCTACCCCGCTCTCCACCTCGGGCTTGGGAGAAGGCGGACGTTCCTCCCACGCGGCCCTTCGCCCGCGCTCCAGGCCGTAGTCGTACAGATCTTGCATGAAGTCCTGCGCGAACAGATCGTGGTCTTGGATCTTATAGTCCTGGGCGATGTAGGTCAGATGGTAGGCCGCCCCGTTTCCTTGCGACCACGTATAGGCCGAATTCACACGATCCTGCAGGCTGGCGAAGAGTATCACATCGATCGTGCGCACGGCGATATCCGGCACCGATCCGTCGATCATCTCGAATTCCCCGGCCATCTTGCCGTTCACCAGCAGATAGAGCTCTGTCTGCGGGCCCGCTCGCCCAGTCTGCCCCTCCGCGACCGATGGAGATGCCAGCAGCGTAGCGATCGCGCCGCCGTCCACATGCAATTCGCTGATCTGTCGGCCCTCGACCTGGGTCTCTATCAGGACGGGGGGGAAGAGGACCGGAACCGAACTGCTCGCCAGCAGGATCCGGCGAAACAGATCGTAGCGGTCTGGCGCATCGCTCGCCGCGATCGCCCCCATGTCCCAGATCGCATTGCCGGGACGATCGAGATTCACGGTGCCGACGAACAACCGCCGCCCCGCGCGATGCTCCTCCGCCACCGCATCAATCACGGCGTTTGTCGCGAAGCGGGCGATCAGCTGTTCGAGCGGGCCGGTGGTCGCGGCGCTCGATGAAAAGGGGATCGCGAGCGGAAAGCGCATTTCGAACACGTCGTCGGGCGTGATCTGAGTATAGGCAGCCTTCATCTCGTCGTCGTAGTCGGACCCGAGCAGGGCAAACGGCGCGATCAGAGCCCCGGTGCTGACCCCCGTTACGATCGAGAACCGCGGGCGCTTGCCCGACTGGCTCCAGCCGTTGAGAAAGCCTGCGCCATAGGCCCCCTTGTCGGCGCCGCCCGACAGGGCGAGCAAGCGCACCGGCTCTCCGTCAGCCGGTGCAGGCAGTGACATCTGCTGGATAAGATTGGGCGCGTCGGCCCAATACCGCACGCGCGGCATATCGCGCGGCTGCGCGGCATCGACCTGCGTTGCTTCGAACGGCTCGCGCTCGATGGTTGCACACCCGGCCAGCGGTAACGCCGCGGCGAGTACGAACAGCGCGAAAAGACGCACGACCCGGCGCGTCTGGATGGGTGTGGCGTTTATCGGCCTAGGGTTCATTGCCATTTACGCTCCTCCTGACCTGATCGTCGGCAAGAGCCCAGCTTCGGCCCTGCACGGCGAATTGAATGGCCATCGACAACCAGTCGATACTCGATAGTCTGCCTTTACCAAGGGGGCAGATGTGGCAAAGCCGAAGACAGCAGTCGTCCTGATCCATGGAATCGGTGAACAGCGGCCGATGGATACGCTGTGGGGCTTTGTCCGTGCAGCATGGACCCACGACGCCCAGCTTGTGCATCCGACCCGGAACGAGGTCTGGTCGAAGCCGGAACTGGTGACAGGTTCGTTCGAGCTGCGCCGGATTACCACCCGGGAAGCAAGTTACGGCGATAAGCGCCGCTTCGATTTCTTCGAGTTCTACTGGGCGCACCGCATGCAAGGCCATACCCTCGGCGGGCTGCTGCGCTGGACCATGAAACTCTTCCTGCGCGCGCCTTCCCAGGTACCAAAGGGCCTGTTCCTCGCCTGGGGCTTCGGGGTCGGGTTGCTGGTCGCAGCCGCCGTGCTGGCGATTCTTGCGTGGCAGGGCGATTTGATGGCCAGCCTCGGCATTCCGCGCTGGATTGTCATCAGCGCGCCTCTGATTCTCGCAGCAGGCAGCTTCATCCTTCATGCGGTCATCCTGCCACAGGCGGGCGATGCCGCGCGATATCTAAGCCCGGAGCCGAACAATGTCGCCATTCGCCAGCAGATACGCGAGGACGGCGTCTCGCTGATCGAAAAGCTGACCGCAAGTGGTGAGTACGACCGCATCGTCGTCGCCGGGCACAGCCTGGGGTCGGTCATCGCTCACGACCTTCTGAACTTCGCGTGGAACCGCCTCGACCGATCGAAAATGTCCGCGATCCATGCGGCCGAAAGCGCGGCGATGGAAGCTCTCTCAGCGTTGGAAGCTGCCGCACGCGAACTTGTGGATGCATCGCCAGCCGATCGACCTGCAAGGAGAACCGCCTATCGCAATGCGCAGCGCCTCTATCACAAGACGCTTGCCAGGGGCGAGGTGCCGCTCTGGATCGTGAGCGACCTTGTGACCATCGGCAGTCCGCTGAGCAAGGCCGCCCTGCTGATCGGCCACGATGCCGAGGATCTGCAGGCCCGTATCGCGCGCCGGGAGATACCCTCGTCGCCGCCGGTGCTTGAAGGAAAGAAGGGCAACCGTCGTTTTTCCTATCCACCCGCGAACAAGGTCCGGCGTCCGCACCACGGGGCTGTTTTCGGCCCGACCGTGTGGACCAACCTGTACCATCCACATCGTCTCATCTGGTTTGGCGACATCGTGTCCGGCCCGCTGCGGCAGCTCTTCGGGCCGGCAGTGCTCGATGTCCGGCTTCCGATTGGCAAGCCGCCGGGTTTCCGCCATCTCGATTACTGGAAAAACCCCGACGCCGAGCCCGTGCACCCGACTATCGTGGCGCTTCGTCGCGCGCTCAATCTGAGGGCGCGGGACACGGACGAGGCATTGTGGGGCGAGGCGGCCGGCAAGGACGAGATCGTCGCCGACACCGAAATGCAAGGAGACTGACCGCCATGCGATATGTCGAACGCGACCGGATAGAGCCGCCCGCCGTGTTCGGGAGCGATGATGCGCGGATCAGCCGCCAACGTGTGCTCGATCTTTTCATGAGCGGCCCGGAAACCCTGCTGCAAACCCGTTCCGACCGTAGCCGATCAATCGCCGATCATCCCGAGGTGCGCCGCGCGCTCGCAGACCTCTTCAACCATTCCTGCGCCTTTTGCGAGACCCTCATCGATGATCCCAAGGTGTTCCGGTTTCGGCCTGCAGAGGGTGCGCACCCCGTCACCGACCGCGACTTCGCACACCTCTATTATGCCTGGCTCGCCGATGCCTGGCAGAACCTGTATCCGATTTGCTGGGAGTGCATGCCAGAGGACCCGTTCCATTTTCCGGTCGAAGGCGGTCGACGAAGCCCGCTCCCCAACCCCGGGCAGCTCCAGCAATATATCGACCGCAGCGATGGTCGCTGGCCCGTCTTTCCTCTCGACGAGAATGCGATCTTCCTCGACCCGTGCAGCGATCGTAATCTCTGGCGGTATATTCGTTTTGCGAGTGATGGCAGCATCAGCGCTTACCGCAATAACCGGCGAGGACGCTCCACAATCCGACATTTTCGACTGGATCGTCGATCGCTGACCAGCGAGCGGGGGGCGTTGTTCGAGCGGTATTTCGCTCAGTTGTGGGAAGGTCTGGAAACGGAGGACTATGACGATGGCCGCTCTCTGTTTCCCGACAGGGGGCCGTTTAGCGGCGGTTGGCGCATATACCTTCGCGATCTCCTCGCGCGCGCGCTCAATCGACGCGCGAGCGAGAATGTCGAACGGCAACTGCTCGTTCTGCGCGAACATCGCGATTGGAGGGATCGCCTAGAGCGCGCCCGTGAAGCCCTCTTCGCACCGCCGGAGCCAGAAGATGCGTGGGACAGCGAGCGGCTCTACCACGAACCTTCTGCTCCCCGAGAGCCTCGGCGGATCGTCATCCGCAATTTCAAATCGCTGGAGAATATCGAGGTCCGTCTTCCAGCTCCCTCGACCAGCGGCGAACCCAATGCTGCGGCGCTCCTGATCCTGGGGGAGAATGCGGCGGGCAAAAGCACGATACTCGAAGCCATCGCGATCGCGCTGATGGATACGGAAACACGTCACATGCTGGACCTGAAAGCCGGGCAGCTCGTGCTCAATCCCCGGCATCTCGGCGCGCGCGGAGCGCCCAGCCCCGAGCAGGCCGAGGTTGAACTACACTATGCGGAAGGCGAAAAGCAGCATCTGTCGATCGCGCCCAGCACGTTAGCGAGCAGTGATCATTTCATCGAACAGGACTTTCGCACCCAAGGCGAGCCGAACTCCATCCCGCTGTTCGCCTATGGCGCATTCCGGCAATATCTGGAAGCCCAACGGCGCTACACCAAGCACAAGCATGTCCGCAGCATGTTCCAGACCGATCAGTTGCTCTCCAATCCGGAGCGCTGGCTGCTCGGCCTGAAGAGAGCCGAGTTCAACATGGCCGTTCGCGCAATGCGGGATGTGTTCAGCATCGATGGCGAGTTCGATGTGCTCGAACGCCGGGACGACCGCGTATTCGTGGTCCAGAAGCTCGGCGAAGGTGAAGCCGGACCGCTCCAGCACACGCCGCTGACGATCGTTTCTTCGGGATTTCGGGCCGTGCTCGCGATGTTGTGCGACATCATGCAGGGGTTGATGGACAAGCGTGTGAACCCGGAGTTCAGCACGCTGGAGACCGCGCGGGGCATCGTCCTGATCGACGAGATCGAGGCGCATCTGCACCCCCGTTGGAAAATGGCGATCATGACCGGCCTGCGGCGCGCGCTACCGCAGGTCACCTTCATCGCCACATCGCACGATCCCTTGTGCCTGCGCGGCATGAAGCCTGGAGAGGTGCTGGTCCTCGAACGGATTCCGGGTGCTCAGGCCGACACCGAGCTTCCGGTGTTCACCCAATCGCTGGTCGATCTTCCCGACAATAGTCACTGGACCATCGAACAACTGCTCACCGCCGACTTCTTCCAGCTGCGAAGCACCGAAAACGCCGAAGCCGAACGCCGTCTCGCGCGCATGCAGGACAAGCTCGCCCTCGGGGTGACACCGGCTGAAGATCCGGAATTGCAGGCCTACCTCAATGAGATCAGCGGCGCGCTCCCGATCGGCGACAGCGAGGTCCACCGGCTGGTGCAGGAAGCCATCGCCACATTCCTCGCCGAGCAGCGCAGCGCGACGCGCGAGCGATTGAAGGGTCTGAAAGAAGAGACCCGCCAAGCCATCGTCGAAGCGCTGCGGAGCGCCACATGAGGCAGGTGCCGCGACCCGCCGATGTGCCCGAAATTCTCACGACCAAGGGTGCCGAGGAACGGGAGGAGGCCGTGCGATACTTCGGGCCGCCGAGGGCGTCCGCGAAGGCCTTCCCGTTTGCGATCTACAAGCACAAGGAAGTAAAAAACGAGCTGGAACGGCTGTTTCGCGGAAAGTGCGCCTACTGCGAAACCTTCTATGCGAGCGCCCAGTCGATGGACGTCGAGCATTACCGGCCCAAGGGTGCGGTGGAGGGCGACGACGCGCATCCAGGGTACTGGTGGATCGCGATGGCGTGGGACAATCTCCTGCCAAGCTGCATCGACTGCAATCGCAAGCGCTACCAGATCACACCAAGGGGAGATGTCAGCCAGGTCCGGCTGCACGAAGCCACGCTCGGTTTCTCCAGGTCCTCGACGGTCGGCACCGGCAAGAAAGACAGCTTCCCGCTCGCTGCAGGCGGGGTTCGCGCGACCCGCGCCGATGATCCCCTGTCTGCCGAAAAGCCGCTGCTGCTGAACCCGTGCGAGGAAGAACCGGGGGAGCATCTGGAATACCTGTTCGACCCCGCCAACCCTGTCTCCTTCGTGGTCGCGCGCAAGCTGGTGGGGGGCGACCCGGACTTCGCCGGTGACCACTCCCTCAGCCTCAAAGGCACGACTTCGATCCACGTCTACGGGCTCAACCGTATCGGGCTGGTCCAGGCCCGCACCGAGGTTCTTCGACGGCTCGAGTTTCTCGGCGCCTTGATGATCGACCTGAAGGCGCTGGCGCAGGACCTCGCGGGTGCGCCGCCCGATGAGACGGTTCGTCGGGCGGAACGGGCGGTCTCCGGATTTGCCGACCGCTTGCTGGTCGAGATGAGAGCGATGGCCGATCCGGCACGACCCTATTCGGCGATGGTCGCGGCCTGGCTGGACCACTTCGCGTCCAGAGTGGCGGCTCCCGACGGTGTATAGAAAGGCTTCCGGAGTCGGTTAGCTGGCGTTGTATCGACACGCCTGATTTTCGATGCTTATTCGCGCTTTCTGCCACCGCGCAAAGCGGCCCCCTCCGCATGTCCGGCACCTACCCGACAAGACTCGCGACCTGCTGGACCGCCAGCACGATAAACAGGATCGCCGATCCCGCCAGCGTGATGTTCGAAACCACACCGTTGCGGGCCTCTGCCGGCAGGCGTTCGGAATTGTTCAGCATCAGCAGCGTGATGGCTAGGAATGGCATGAAGAGCGCCCCGAACGCGCCGTAGATGATTACGAGCAGGAAGGGGCGGTCCGCGAACAGCAGGAACATCGGCGGAAAGGTCAGCCAGGCAAGGTAGAAACGATAGGCATTGCTCCCCTCGTGCCCGCCCTCCTCGCGGCCCTTCAGCTGGTACCACCAGTCGGAGAAAAACAGGCTCATCCCCTGCCACACGCCGAGCAGGGATGAGACCGAGGTCGCAGCGAAGCCGATCAGGAACAGGGTCGCAATCGTCGCGCCAAACCGCTCCTCCAGCACGCCCGAGAGGCCCAGCAGCCCCTGGTCGCTGTCCTGCAGCGCGATACCGGCGGAATGGAGCAGTTCGGCACCCACGATCAGCATGGCGATGACGAAAATACCCGTCACGATGTACGCGATGGAATTGTCCACCCGCATCATCGGCAGCCACGGCGTGCCGCGCCATCCCTTGGCCTGCGTCCAGTAGCCATAGGCGGCGGTGGTGATCGTCCCGCCGACCCCGCCGATTAGGCCCAGCGTGTAGAACAGCGAGCCTTCGGGCAGCGTGAAAGTCATACCACCGGCAATATCCGGCAGACTCGGCGCGACGAGGATTGCGAGGCCGACCATGATGACGAACATCGTGCCCACGAGCAGCTTCATCACCGTCTCGAAGGTCTCGTACTTATTGAACCACACGAAAGCGAAGCCGAACAGGCCCGCGATGATCGCCCAAGCGCGCAGCGAGAGGCCCGGGAACAGCGCGGTCAGCGGCAGGGCCGTCGCGCTCATCGCGGTGGCGCCGTAGATGAAACCCCAGATGATCACGTAAACGCCAAAATACCAGCTGGTCCATCGGCCCAGCGATCGCCAGCCCGCAAGGATGGTCGAGCCCGTGGCGAGGTGATAGCGGGCGGAGCCTTCGGACAGCGCGATCTTGACGATGCAGCCGACCACCGCGGCCCACAGCAAGGCATAGCCGAAGCGCGACCCGGCGATCAGCGTGGCGACCAGATCGCCCGCCCCCACCCCGGTCGCCGCGACCACGATTCCGGGGCCGAGATGGCGCCACATCCGGCCGCGCGTCGGTGGAGCATGCCCGGCATCCGGTCCTTCCGGATCGCTCGCATCATGGCGCTGCGCCATTTCGCCCTGGTCGCTCATGATTGCGCTCTCCCTCCTTCGCTCGCTCTATCGGCCCCCCGATGCGAAAGCCCAGGCACGCCGCATATACGCGGGGCGCGTGCCCTGAAACAGCCGCAGTGCATTTGACCGATGGAATCGGGCGCGGTCAGTGCGGTCTGCTTCGCCAACCAGGTTGTTTGGTGAGGCGAAAATTCCGGCGGTCGTCCTTATAACCACCTTTCACGACCTTGCATCTCAATCGAAACGGAAGCCCACGGCAGTCTGCAATGGAAACCAGAGACGTCATCATCGTGGGCTCGGGCCATGGGGGAGCGCAGGCAGCTATCGCGCTGCGGCAGAACGGGTTCGAAGGATCGGTCCTGATGGTCAGTCGGGACAGCGAACTTCCTTACGAGCGCCCCCCCCTGTCCAAGGAATATCTCTCCGGCGACAAGCCGTTCGAGCGTATCCTGATCCGTCCGGAACAGTTCTGGAGCGACAAGAACATCGAGCTGCGCCTTGGCACCGAGGTCGTCGCGATCGACCCTGCAATGCACGAGGTGGCGCTGGGGGACGGCGAGAGCATCGGTTACAGCAAACTGATCTGGGCCGCCGGCGGCGCGCCGCGCGCGCTGACCTGCTCGGGCGCGGACCTGAAGGGCGTTCACGCGGTGCGCACCCGCAGCGATGTCGATGCCCTTATGCGCGAGCTCGCCGATGGCGCGAAGAGGGCGGTGGTGGTCGGTGGCGGTTATATCGGGCTGGAAGCGGCAGCGGTGCTGCGCAAGCTCGATTGCGAGGTCACGCTGCTCGAAGCCCAGCCGCGCGTTCTTGCACGTGTGGCGGGCGAGGAACTCAGTGCCTTTTATCAGGCCGAGCATCGCGCCCACGGGGTCGATCTGCGGCTCGAGACGATGGTCGACTGTCTTGAGGGCGAGGATGGCCGGGTCGCACGCGTACGTCTGCACGATGGCAGCGCGATCGACGCCGACCTGGTCATCGTCGGGATCGGGATCGTGCCTTCGGTCGAGCCGCTGGCGAAGGCAGGCGCGGTGTGTTCGAACGGCGTCGACGTCGACCGATCATGCCGCACCTCGCTGGAGGACGTCTTTGCAATCGGTGACTGCGCTGCCCATAGCAGCCGGTGGGCTCAAAATGCGGTGTTGCGGATCGAGTCCGTGCAGAACGCCAACGACATGGCCACCGCCGCGGCGAAGGCGATCTGCGGCGACCCGCAGGATTATGCCGCGTTCCCGTGGTTCTGGTCCAACCAGTATGACCTGAAGCTTCAGACCGCCGGTCTCTCGACAGGCTACGACGCGGCGGTGCTGCGCGGAGACCCTGCCGCCCGCTCCTTCTCGGTCGTCTACCTGCGCGATGGACAGGTGATCGCGCTCGACTGCGTCAATGCGATGAAGGATTTCGTCCAAGGCCGGAAGCTGGTCGAGCAGGGCGTTTCGCCGGACCCCAAGGCGGTCGCCGATACCGGTACCCCGCTGAAGGAACTCGCGACGTCCTGACTCAGGGACTGCGTCAGCAATTCCTCGCCACCTGCCGCGGTATCGCGTAGCCTGATCCGATGCAGGCCGATCGAACATATGGTGGGCGGCCGCGTCGCGTTCTCGTCCTTGGCGGGACCGGCACGATCGGGCGGGCAACCGTGCGCGCACTGGTCGCGCGCGGGCACGAGGTGGTCTGTCTGGCGAGACGCACATCAGCGCGATCCGCGCCTCCTCACCTCTCCGGGGCACAGCTTCGCGCCTGCGATGTGACCGACCCGGCTTCGCTGGCGCGCGACGGCATCCGGGGCGAAAGGTTCGATGCTGTGCTCTCGTGCCTCGCATCGCGTACCGGCGCACCGGACGATGCCTGGCGGATCGACCACGACGCCCATCTGGACGCTCTGCGACAGGCACAGGCGGCGGGCATTCCGCACATGATCCTGCTGTCCGCGATCTGCGTGCAGAAGCCCCAACTGGCTTTCCAGAAAGCCAAGCTGGCATTCGAACACTCGCTGATCGCATCGGGGATCGACTATTCCATCGTGCGCCCTACAGCTTTCTTCAAATCACTGTCGGGGCAGGTCGAGCGCGTGCGGCAGGGCAAGCCGTTCGTGATGTTCGGGGACGGCACGTTGACCGCCTGCAAGCCGATCAGCGACGGCGACCTTGCCGCATACCTCGCCGATTGCATCGACAACCCAGAGCGGCGCAACCGCATCCTGCCGATCGGTGGCCCGGGACCGGCGATCACGCCGCGCATGCAGGGGGAGGCGCTGTTCGCCATGCTCGGACAGCCGCCGCGCTTCAAACATGTGCCGGTCGCGTTGCTGGATGCTATCGTCCTGATGCTCGGCACCATGGGGCGCGTCGTCCCTTCGCTTAGAACCAAGGCCGAACTTGCGCGCATCGGACGCTACTACGCGACCGAGTCCATGCTCGTGTTGAACCCCGAAACCGGCTTCTACGATGCCGAGGCGACGCCCTCGACCGGCTCCGAAACGCTGTTCGACTATTACGCGCAGCTGCTCAGCGGAGAGGCGCAGGCCGAGCGCGGCGAGCATGCCGTCTTCTAGAGGCTAGGACAGCCACTCGGAGCGGTTCCCCACGCAAATGCGCTGTTCCGATCCATGAGGCCTGGGCGCCATGAGACAGGTGAGGATCGGGCAGCTCTAGAAGCCGACCACCCACGCCTCGTCCGCCGGGGTCTTGCCCATGGCGACTGCACTCCACGCCTGCTTCACGGCACCATCGCCCTGCTCGCGGTGGATCGTCAGCCAATCGCGCGATTTCAGCGCGGTGTCTTTCCAGAAGTCGTGCGCGCGCTTTTCGAACACGCCCGGGCCCCACTCCTTGTGGCGCTTCTGGATATGGCCGGGCGCGAAGAACATCTCGCTGCGCTCCCGAATGAAACCGGGCGGCATGGTGTTCGCGTCATAATGGGTGACGCCCACGTTGGAGGTGTATTTCATGCTGTCGCCCAGATGATCGTGCAGCCGCCCGAGCACGCCGCCATCGCCCGACATGTCGATGATGACGGTCGGAATGCTCGCGTCGATATCGTCCAGCGAGTCGTAGGTCAGGACCTCGTCGTAGAGGCCCAGCTTTTCGACCGACGCCACGTTGCGGGGCGAGGTGACGCCGACGCTCCTGGGCGCAGACGCATCGGCGGCGATCGCATAGGCGCACCCGATCGCGGTCTTGGACGACGCGCTCAGCACGACGACCTGACTTGCTCCGTACCAGTCATGGTCCTGCATGAAGTCATAGATGCAGAAGGATGTCGCATAGAGCGGGAACAGCACCATGTGCGCATCGTCCAGGTCGCCGTCGTAATCAGGCTCTGCCCCGACACGGGTGTAGGAATTGTACACCGGCGGCAGACCCGCGCGATGCTGCGCGCCATCGACGAAGCGGCCTTCGCTGACCTTCGCCGGTTGCATGACGAGGTGGCTCGCCATGGGGAAGAAGCCGTAGATCCGCTCTCCAACCGGCACCTCCGGATGCGCGGATTCAACGATCTCGGCAAAACCCCATACCGGAATCACGCCCTCCCCCTCGCTTTCGACCGGGAAGAACTTCCAGTATCCGATGCGATCCCCCATCACGCCATAGGTGACGTTGTTCGCGGTCAGCGCGAAGTGGTCGATCCGCGCGAGGACCGCTCCATCGCCGAGCGGCGGCACTTCCCGCGTGTCGATACGGCCTTCGCGGATATTGTCCTTCTGGACCAGGAACTGGCTGGTTGTCGTCATATGCGGGCTCTTTGCCTTGTGTGGATGGGCTGCTGACAGCGCCCTCAGTACTCTTCGCCATCATGAGACCGAAAGCCCCCTTCAGGTCAATCAATCGGCGGGATTTCCTGCCGGGAGGCTGATCCTGAACGCGGTCGGGTTCGCCCCCGTCAGCTCCAGCGATCCGCCATGGCCGCGTGCGATCTGGCGGGCGAGCGACAGCCCGATCCCCGACCCCTTCGGCTTGGTCGTGTGGAAAGGCCGGAAGATCAGCCCCGCGCTTTCCGGGTCCACCCCGACGCCATTATCGGTGACGGTAATCGCAAGCCGGTTCTCCTCACGATCGATGGAGAGGGTAACGCGCGGTTCACTGGTCGCGCCGGTGGCTTCGGCGGCGTTGTTGAGCAGCGCCCAGACCGCCTGGTGCAGCTGATCGCGATCCATCCGCCATTGCTCGACCGCGCCGATATCCAGCATGAGTTTCGTGGCAGGCCACCGCTGCGCGAAAAGCTGCGCCAGATCGCGCGCGAACTGATCGAGTGACGAGGGTGCAAGGATCGGCTCGGGCAGCCGGGCGAGCGCACGATAATCGGTCGCGAAGCGCTGCAAGCCTTCGGCGCGGCGTGCAAGCGGGCCGAGAATTTCTGCCAGCAGGGCGGTGTCCACCGGCTCCTGCGCCGCTGCGGTCTGCGCGCTCTCGGCCAGCGACACGATCGGCGACAGGCCGTTGAGCAGCTCGTGCCCCAGCACTTCGATCAGGTCCGCACTGGCGCGCGCCTCGGCAGCCAGTTCCTCGCTCTCGACATCGATCAGCGCGGCAACCGTTACGCCCGAAGACGCCTCCACCCGGTCGATCCGCCACAGGCGCCCTTCGTGGCGAAAGGTGGGTGCCGAAGGATCGAGCAGCCCGGGCGGGGCCGGCACGATCCGGTCGTCGGCGCCGAAGATCGCGCGCGCCGCGCGGTTGAGCACGCGGGCCGTATCGCGATCGAGCGCCAGCAACGGGGTCGGCGCAGCGTCCAGCAACAGGCGATGCACGGCTGCGTCTGCATCCTCTGCCTCGCCTCCCTCTGCAAGCGGGCGCGGAGGGACGAGCGCAGCGTTCCACCACGCGAGCGCGAGGGCCCAGATCCCCGCCAGCACCCCGCCGGTCAGCAGCCCCCATCGACCGGTGTACCAGGCGAAGGTCGCCACGATTGCACTCGCGAGCAGCGCCAGCCCCAGACCCGCCGCACGCCACCCGCGCCCGTGGTACAACCTCATAGCCCGTGGCGCTCCATCCGGCGGTACAGCGCCCCCCGGCTGAGCCCGAGTGCCTTGGCAGCATGGCTGACATTGTGATGATGCTCCGCCAGCGCGGCGGCAATCATCGCCTTTTCCGTGCGGTCGAGATCGAAGCTGGGCGCGTCGTTCTCGGCAGGAGCGCTGGCCGCAACGGGCGTACCGATCGACAAGGCTGCGGTATCGATCGTTCCGTCATCGCACAGCAGCACCGCACGCTCCATCTCCGCGGCGAGCCCTCGTACCTCGCCCGGCCAGTCCGCCTCACGCAAGGCCGTCTCGGCAGCTTCGGTAATGCGCGGGATAGCGCGTCCGAAGCGGATCGCTGCATCGGTCACGAAATGGCGTGCGAGGATGGGGATGTCCGCGCGCCGCTGCGCGAGAGGAGGTATAGCAAGCTCGATCGTCGCGATCCTTCTGCGAAGCGCAGGGGTCAGCGCATCGGGCCGGTCGACGATCGCGATCGGGCGGATGTTCTCGGAGAGTCTTGCGGCGAGGCGATCCTGCGCCAGTTCGCCGAGCCGGTCCGGATAGCGCAGGATCACGCTGCCCGACGTGTCCCCGATCGCGTCGAGCGCGCCTTCCTCGCGCAGATCGATCCGCAGCGGCATGTTCTGCGCATCCGCAGAAGCGGCATGCACGGCGAGCGCGGTCAGCATCCGCCCTGCCCCCGAAGGTCCGGTGATTGCGACGCCCGCCATCGTCGGCCCAACCCAGCGGATCAGCTGGCGCAATTCCTCGATCGGCGCACTTTCGCCAAGGATGCGCGCTGGCGGCATGTTGCGGTCGGCAGGAGTTCCGCCCGCAGCGGGCGCGGTCGGTTCGCGCGCCACGGCAGCTTCCACCTTTCCGATCAGGTCAGCATTGTTCCACGGCTTGACCGCGAAGTCGCGCGCACCCGCCTGCATCGCGGCGACCGCCATGCGCACCCCGCCATGCGCGGTCAGCACCACGACACACGCCGCCGGGTCGTCCGCCATGATCCGGGCGAGACAGGCGAGCCCTTCCTTGCCGTCGCTTTTCCCCGGGGTGAAATTGAGGTCGAGCACGATCCCATCGAAGCGAGACCGCGCGAGCTGCGAGAACGCCTCCTCCGGCCCATGCGCCACCGTCAGGCTGTGCCCGGCCATGCGGAATGCGATCTCCATCGCGCTGGCGACTTCCGGCCGGTCGTCGATCAGCAGAATCGCCAGCCCCGCTTTTGCGCTTGACGCTTCGCCCTGCTGTCCATTTGCGGACACAGTGTCCGGCGACGGACGCTCGGATGCAGAGGCGCTGCTGGATTTTCTTGCGATCATAGTGACTTAGGTCTTTCAGCCCTGTTCGGCGATACTGGCGACATGATGACGCACACAGCCGAACAGTCCAACAATTTGTCTACGCCCGCACCCGGTGCCGCGATGGATCGCAAGGTCGAAAAGAAGAAGGTGCCGTGGTGGCGCGACAAGCGTTTGCTAATCGCCATCGCGGTAATCGCGATCGCCTTTGTCGGGTGGCGCGCGATCCCCGCGAGCGGTTCGACCAATGTCGATGCGGACGACATCCAGACAGGCGAAGTAACCCGTGCCGCCTTCGACGATTACCTGCCGGTCCGCGCGAGCGTGGTGCCCGCCACGACCACCCTCGTCGGTGTGATGAGCGGGGGTCAGGTGGAAGAGCTGTTCGTGCAGGATGGCGCGCTGGTCACCAAGGGCCAACCGCTCGCCCGGCTAGCCAATCCCGATCTCGAACTCACCGTGCTCAGCCAGGAAGCGCAGATCGCCAGCCAGCTGGGCGGTGTCGCGGGCGAAAACCTGGGTATCCAGCGCTCCCGCGTCGATCGCGCGGGGCAAGTCGCGGCGGCGGAGTACGATCTGGTCCGCGCACGGCGCGAGCTCGATATCCGTCAGCAACTGCACGACAAGGGCTTCGTCTCCGATGCCGGAGTCAAGAGCTATCAGGAAGAGGTTGATTACCAGACCCAGCGTCTCGCCCAGCTGCGCCAGGGCCGCGCCACCGAAGCGGGGATTACCGCCACACAGGGCCGCATGCTCGACGCCACCCGCGCGCGGCTACAGCGCAATCTCTCCGCCGTGCGCGGCAGCCTCGATGCGCTGACGATCCGCGCGCCGATGGCCGGACGGCTGACCAATTTCCCACTCCAGCCGGGGCAGACGCTCGCGCCGGGCGATCCTGCCGGACAGGTCGACAGCGAAGGTGACTGGAAGCTGGAGGCGGAGGTCGACGAATATTACCTCGGCCGGGTCGAGGTTGGTCAGAAAGCGACCACCTCCGATGGTGCAAAGCTGACCGTGTCCAAGGTTCTGCCGACCGTCACCGATGGCCGCTTCCGCGTCGAGCTGACCTTCGAAACAATGCCGAAACAGGATCTCAATCGCGGGCAGACGCTCGACGTGCGGATCACGCTCGGCGCGGCAAAGCCCGCGCTGATCGCCCCTACGGGCGGATGGCTGACGGAAGGCGGCTCCGCGGCCTTCGTGATCGATCCCGATGGCAAGCATGCCCGCCGGGTCTCCGTCACCCTGGGCCGCCGGAACCCGCGCCAGGTCGAAATCCGGTCGGGCCTCGAACCGGGCCAGCGCATCGTCACCAGCAATCTCGCCCGGGTGAAGGGCGACACCATCAATATCCGCTGAAAAGAGGGATGAATTTCGTGATCAAGCTCGAGAATATCGAACGCCGCTACGCCTCCGACGAAGTCGAAACGACCGCGCTGGTCGATGTGAACCTGGAGGTGGCGGAGGGCGAATTCCTCGCCATTATGGGACCGTCGGGCTGCGGCAAATCCACCCTGCTCAACACGCTGGGGACGATCGACCGGCCGACCTCGGGCCACTACTGGTTCGGCGACCAAGACCTTGCTGCCATGGGCGAGCAGGCGCTGGCGAAGTTCCGCGCTGCGCAGCTGGGCTTCGTTTTCCAAAGCTTCAACCTGATCGACGAGCTGACGATCGAGGAGAACATCGCGCTGGGCCTCGCCTATCGCAAGGATGTGTCCGGCAACAAGGCGGAGCGGGTCGCTGCGGCGATGGACACGGTCAGCATCGCCCACCGTGCGCGCCATTTCCCCCACCAGCTGTCGGGCGGCCAGCAACAGCGCGCCGCGATCGCCCGCGCGATCGTGGGCCAGCCGAGGCTGATCCTCGCCGACGAACCGACCGGCAATCTCGACACCGCCAATGGGGAGCAGGTGATGGACATCCTCACCGCACTCAACGCCGGTGGTGCGACCATCGTGATGGTCACCCACTCCCCCAGCCATGCCGATATGGCGAAACGCCGGATCGACATGCTCGACGGCCGGATCGTCGCCAGCGCCATGCGCGCGATCTGAGGAGGACGCATTCATGAACCGTTTCGCCCTGCTCTCGCTCTATCGCTCGCTCACTCGGCACAAGCTTTACGCCGCGCTCAATATCGGGGGGCTGGCGATCGGGATCGCCGTGTTTATCGTTCTGGGCCTCTATGTCCGGTTCGAGACCAGCTACGACCGCTGGATTCCGGATCACGAAAATCTCTACATGGTGCAGAGCGACTTCAACCTGCCCGGAAGCCCGTTCGACGGCGTGAGTTATCAAACGCCGTGGGCGCTGCTCGACATGCTCAAGGAGACCGATCCCGAGCTTGTCGGGACGAATATCATGCCTGCCTATGGCAGTGTGATCCGTGACGGCGCCGGGACAGCAGAGAACATCGCGCCCGCCGATCCGGGCTTCCTCGATTTTTTCCGACTGGAGCTGGCGGCAGGTTCGCGCGACGCGCTTAAATCACCGCGGAACGCCGTGCTGACCGAAGCTGCGGCCGAGCGGTATTTTCCCTCGGGCGATCCGATCGGCCAGACCATCACGCTCTCGCACGACGAAGGCCCGACCAACTACACTGTCGGCGCGGTCGTTCGAGATCTGCCGGCAAATACCCAGTTCGATTTCTCGATCCTGATCCCGATCGTCCAATCCACCTCGCCGACGATCATCGCGGAGGAGCGCAATCTGGGCGCCCTGACTGCGCTTACCTATGTTCGTCTCGAGACGGCCGCGGATGTGCAGGGCTTCCTGGAAAAGATGCCTGCTTTCATTCGCCAGCACGGCGACGGCATCGGCGAGAACCCCGATGAAATGCTGTCCTACGTGGTCGAACCCATTGCGGACTTTCATCTCGGGACAGCGGACAGCCTGCGCCAGACCGTTGCGACGCTCGGCATTGTCGGACTGGTCACGCTGCTGATCGCGCTCACCAACTACATCAACCTCGCCACCGCACGTGCGGGCCTGAGGGCGCGCGAGGTCGCAATGCGAAAGGTGTTGGGCGCGGATCGCAGCAAGGTGATGCGCCAGTTCATGGGTGAAGCGATCCTCACGGTCGCGATCGCATCGCTCGGCGGGCTGATCCTTGCAGAGCTCGGGCTGCCCTTCGTGAATGCCACGGGCGGGCTGTCGCTCGACATTCCCTACGCACTGGTCGTCCCTGCACTGGTCGTGCTGGCTATCGTCGCCGGCGCGCTCGCCGGTTTCTATCCGGCCATGGTCGTCTCGCGCTTCCAGCCGGCCGCCGTACTTGCCTCGTCGCGCTCACCGGGTGGCGGCAGGGGCGGTGCCCGGGTGCGCGAGGCTCTGGTGGTGTTCCAGTTCGGCCTATCGATCGCCTTCATGATCGGCACTGCGGTGATGATGGCGCAGACCAGCTACATCCGGAATGCCGATCTGGGTTTCGAGCGCGAAGGCCTGCTGGTGTTGAGCACCTTCAACGATCCTGGACTGGACGACGCCGCCAAGGGTACGCTGATGGCGCGCTTCCGTGAGATCCCGCAAGTCACCTCGGTCACCGCGGCGACGATGGCAGTGGGCGGCAGCGGCAGCAATACCGGCGAAAACATGGAATTGCCCGGCGTGCCCGGCCCCGGGCCCAGTGTCCGCAAGATCGATATCGGGGACAAGTTCTTCGAAACCTACGGCATCAGGACCGTGGCGGGCCGGGTGTTCAGCTCCGAATTCGGCCGCGACGATGCGACCGAAACGGAGGATGAAGGCAACTTCAACATCGTCATCAACCGCAACGCCGTGCCCGTGATGGGCTTCGATTCGCCGGAAGACGCGATCGGCAAGGTCGTCGGCGGAGACCGACCGCGCACCATCGTCGGCGTGGTCGACAATGTTCGCTACACCTCTGCGCGCGCCGAGATCGGGCCGACATTCTACGTCTACAAGAGCGAACTGCCCGATTTCGCTATCGCCACGCTGCGGTTCACCGGCGATCCGCGTCCCGTGAAGGAGGCGGTGCGCGCGGCGTGGCAGGAAAGTGCAGGAGCGCTCCCGCTGGGGATGGAAACCACCGACGAACGGCTCGAGACCTTTTACGAGGATGATGAACGGACCGCTCGCCTGTTCGCCATCGGTGCAGGACTGGCGGTGCTGATCGGGATGGTCGGGCTGTGGGGCCTCGCCTCCTTCAACACCGCGCGCCGGGTGAAGGAGATCGGCATCCGCAAGTCGCTGGGCGCTTCGGCAACCGATATCGTCAAGCTGCTGGTCGGCCAGTTCATGCGTCCCGTGCTGATCGCGAACCTGATCGCATGGCCGCTCGCCTATTTTGCGATGCGCACCTGGCTGGCAGGCTTCGATGACCGGATCACCCTCTCTCCGCTGTTTTTCATCGGGGCCAGTCTGGTCGCGATCGCGATCGCGGTGCTCACCGTCCTTGGCCAGTCGCTCCGCGCGAGCCGTACCGCTCCGGCATGGGCGCTGCGCCATGACTAGAGGCATCATGACAAGAGCCGTATTGCTCGCAGGGGTCGCGCTGGTGGGCGCGGCACCTGCGCAAGCGGACACGCTGCGCGATGCGATTGCGGCGGCCTACGCCACCAACCCCACGCTGGCCGAGGCGCAAGCTCGGCAGGAGGCGCTTGAGGAAGCACCCGAGCAGGCCCGAGCCGAGGGTCGGCCGACACTCTCTGCCGTTGCAGGAGCTGGTTATGACGATCTCGGCTACGGCAGCGCGGGTAGCGCCGATCTGCAGGCGGCGATGCCGATCTGGACCGGCGGGCGCGTAGCGTCCTCCGTTCGCGCAACCACGGCGGATGTCGCGGCGGGCGCACAGGTGGTGCGCAACAGAGAGGCGGCGGTGCTCCAGCAGGTGGTAACAGCATATGCCGACCTGCTGTTCGCGCAGGAAGCAGTCGAGGTCGCGCGGATCGGGATCGAACGGCTCAACCGGCAGGTGGGCGAGGCCCAGTCGCGCTTCGATCTGGGGCAAGCGACCAAGACCGACGTCGCGCAATTGCAGGCCCAGAGATCGAGCGTCGTCGCCAATCTCGCCGATGCCGAGGCCGCTCTTGCCAGCGCACGGGCCGCCTATCGCGCGGTGGTGGGAGAGGAACCGGGCGCGCTGGAGGACGATGTGCCCCCACCCGCAATGCTTCCCGCCGACCTCGCCAATGCGCGCGCCGATGCCGAGCTTGCCAATCCCCGCCTGCTGGAACGCCTGCGCATCGTCGACGCCTCCGAAGCCCGGATCGACCGCGCCCACGCAGAGGGTGCGCCGAGTGTCGAGCTTGCGGGGGCCTATGGCCGCGGCGTGCAAGAAATCGGCGGTGACCTGAGGGGCTATGACAATGCTGCAAGCGTCGGCGTGACCTTGCGCATTCCCTTGCTGACCGGCGGGCTGGTGGCTTCGAGAGTGCGCGAAGCTGAGGCGACTGCTCGTGCCGATCGCTACGCGGTGCGAGCCGAGCTGCGCGAAACCATGCGCGCCGTCGAAACGGCCTGGGCGACGCTTCAGGCAGCCGGACAGCGCGAGGAGGCAAGCAGGGACGGGCTGGCGGCTGCACAGATCGCGCTCGACGGGGTGCGCGCGGAGTATGAATTCGGCCTGCGCTCGACGATCGACATTCTGCTTGCCGAACAGAGTTATCGCTCTGCTCAGCTCGCCCTCGCCCGCGCGCGCAGCGACGTGCTGATGGCGCAGGCCGCGCTGCTCAGGGCGACCGGCCATCTCGATCGCGCAGCCTTTCTGGGCCAGCAAGGGGAGATTGGCACAATCCCCGGCTAGCGTCTTCTCCCTCGACGGATTTTGGCGCGACTGGCTGACAAAGCCACGGGCACGTTTTAGTGTGATCGGCCGATGCAGTCCTTGCGCGCCTCGATTCGGGAATACCGACACCTTGCGCTCGCGCTGCTACTGGCGGCGTTTTTTATCCGGGCGATAATCCCTGCGGGCTTCATGGTGTCCGCTGGCAGCGACACCGTTCTTTCGGTGACGATCTGTTCCGATGCCTCCGCCGGTCTCAAGCAGATGCAGCTGGTCATCCCGGGCAAGAAGCCGGCCAGCGGGCATTCGGATGGCATGGAGAAGGCCCAGCATTGCGCATTCTCGAGCCTCGCAAAGGCTGCCGACGGTGCGGCCGATGCCGCACTGCTGGCGCTCGCCTTCGCCTTCATCCTCGTGCTTGGCCTGGCGCCGGTGCGGCGGCTTGCGTTTCAGCGAAACTCCTACCTCCGACCGCCGCTGCGCGGCCCTCCGGCAGCAGCCTGACAATCCTAGCCTGACCTGTCGGTTCTGCCGTCGCGCGCCCGGAATGCGCAGCGCGGCCTTTCGGAGTATAGAAAATGCAATTCAAGACGACCCAACCGCTGGGGCGGACCATCCACGCTGGCTTTGCCGCTGCTGGCGCCGCAGCGCTGATCCTCTCGATCGGAGCGTGCAGCTCGCAATCCCAGCCTGAGGGCGCGGCAAGCGAAAACGCCAGCAGCGAGCTCGTCATCACCGCCCCCTGGTCGCGCGAAACCGCGAAGGGCCAGGACGCGGGCGGCGCCTTCATGACCATCGCCAACGAGGGCAGCGGTGCCGACCGGCTGACCGGCGGATCGACCCCGGTGGCGGGCGATGTGCAGATCCACACGGTCGACATGACCGACGGCGTGATGCGCATGCGTCAGCTGTCCGATGGACTGGAGATACCTGCAGGCGACACGGTCACGCTGAAGCCGGGCAGCTTCCACATTATGCTGATGGGCCTGAAGCGCCCGCTGGAACGGGGCGAAACCGTTCCCTTGACGCTCACCTTCGAAAAGGCCGGGCCGGTCGAGGTGGAACTCATCGTCGAGCCGGTCGGCTCTCAGGGGCCTGATGGGGCGGGAGGGGTCGATGAGTGATCCGTTTCCTGAGCTCGAAGAAGAGCAGACGCCGGAAGAACGCGCGGCGGGTTTGAGAACCTTCCGGATGATCGTCTGGCTGTTCGTGGCGCTAGTCGCCGGGATGGGTCTGTTCGCGCTGTTCGGGCCGGCCAGGCAGCCTGCGCCTGATCAACCGGCCGGTTATGCCGACACAGTGGGCGGTGCATTCTCACTCACCGCCGCGGATGGTTCGACCGTCACCGACCAGACACTGAAGGGAAAGCCGTTTGCGATCTTCTTCGGTTTCACCCGATGCCCGGACGTGTGTCC
Source organism: Alteriqipengyuania abyssalis (assembly GCF_019857185.1). Taxonomy (GTDB): domain Bacteria; phylum Pseudomonadota; class Alphaproteobacteria; order Sphingomonadales; family Sphingomonadaceae; genus Alteriqipengyuania; species Alteriqipengyuania abyssalis. The sequence continues at coordinate 358,704 of NZ_JAHWXP010000003.1, forward strand.
GACCACGCTCGCGAGCCTCGCCAAACTTCGCAAGCAGATGGGTGAGGATGGCGACAAGTTCCGGATCGTGTTCGTCTCGGTCGATCCGGGATATGACAGTCCGGAAGATATCGGGCGCTATGTCGACCTGTTCGGCACGCCGATTATCGGCCTGACCGGCTCGGACGAGGAAATCGCCAAGGTCACCAAGGCCTACCACGCCTTCTACAAGAAGGTACCGACCGATGGCGACGACTACACCATCGACCACACCGCGTCGGTCTACCTGATGGATGCCGAGGGCAAGCTGCGCTCGACCATCGACTATCACGAGGATCCGAAGACCTCGCTCGCCAAGCTGGAGCGGCTGGTCGATCAGACGTAAGCAGGTTCGGCGGTGTCCCGCGACTAGCGCGGGGCGCCGCCGACCGCCTGATACAGCCCCACCAGCGTGGTCAGTTCGTCGGCCTTCGCCTGAACCAGCGAGAGTTCGACCCCGAGCAGCGCGCGCTGCGCATCGACCTGCTCGATATAGGGCGTGTATCCGGCGCGGTAACGGTTGCGCGCATGGCGCAGCGCATCCGCGACCGCGCTCTGCTGTGCCTCCAGCGCGGTCTGCTGTTCGCCGAGATTGGCCAGGATTGCCATGCGATCCTCCACCTCGCGGAAGGCCCCGAGCACGGTGGAGCGATAGGCCCACGCAGCCTGATCGCGCTGCGCAGTCGCTCCGTCGAGCTGGGCTTGCAGCCGCCCGCCCTGGAAGATCGGCGCGAGGATGCTTCCGCCGAGCGACCAGACGCTGATCGGATCGGCAAGCAGATCGGAGAGGGCCAGCCCCGCGCTCGCCCCCAGATCGATCGACGGCATGAAATCGGCGCGCGCGACGCGCATCTTGGCATCGGCTGCGGCAATCCGGTATTCCGCCGCCGCGATATCCGGCCTGCGGCGCAGAAGTTCCGAAGGGAGCGTTGCGGGCGGCGCCGGGGCGACCAGTTCGTCCAGCGTCCCGCCGCGCTCGATGCCGCCGGGCAGCTCCCCAGTCAGGACCGAGAGCGCATTCTCCTGCCGCGCAATCTGCGCCTTCAATTGCGGGACCAGCTGCGCGGTCGCCTGATATTCGGCCTCCGCCTGCCGCAAGGGCAGCTGCGAGGTATAGCCGACCTCGGCACGGTCGCGGGCGAACTTGAGCGCCTCCTGACGCGCCGCCAGCGTATCTTCCAGCACCGCGAGCCGGGCATCCAGCGCGAGCAGCGTGATATAGCCCGTGGCGGTGGCAGCACTCACTGCGAGGCGAGCGGCTTCCTCAGCCGCAGCGCTCGCCGCGACGCCCGCCTCTGCCGCATCGACCCGCGCGGCGTTCTTGCCGAACGGGTCGAGTTCGTAGGAGGCGCGAAAGGTCGGCTGGGCCGCAACCGACTCCTGTGGCCGCCCCAGCGCCGAAACCTCGCGCTGCACGCCGCCTTCGACGCCCACGCCAAGCGATGGCAGCAGGTACCCGCGTGAAGCCTGTTCGGTCGCGCGTGCCTCATCCACCCGTGCCGCCGCGATGCGGACATCGGGATTGTTGAGCCGCGCCTGCTCGACAAGGCGCGAGAGCTGCGGATCGCCGAAACTCTCCCACCAGGCCGCTTCGACCGGGGCGCTCGCACCAAGCTGGGTACGCCATTCGATTGGCGGCGTCACAGCGGTGCCAACAGGAGCGTCCTGCAAGGTTGGCGCGCAGGCTGACAGAGCGAGCGCGGATGTGAACAGAAGGGCAAGAGACTTGCGCATGGCGATCACTCCTTAGTGTGAACGGTTGCGACGACCGACATGCCAGGCCCCAGCCGCTCGGCAGCCTTCTGGCCCTTGTCGAGCACGATGCGCACCGCGATGCGCTGCGGCACCTTCACGAAATTGCCCGCGCCCGTGTCCGGCTTAACGATGCTGAATTCGCTGCTGGCGGCAGGCGCGATGCTCTGCACCCGGCCGGTCAGTTCCAGCCCGCCGAGCGCATCGACTTCCAGCGTGGCGCGCTGGCCCACCGCCATGTCGGCGGTCTGGGTTTCCTTGAAGTTCGCGACCACCCACAGCTCGTCCGGCACGATGTACATCAGCTGCGTCCCCGCGCTGACGAGCTGGCCGACACGGGCGGTAATCTCGCTCAGGCGGCCCGAACGCGGCGCGCGGATTTCGGTGCGGGAAAGCTCGATCTCGGCGAGGTCTTTCGATGCCTCGGCACCGGCAACCTGCGCTTCCAGCCCACCGCGTCCGACCGTGACCGAGCGCACGTTCTCGGCAGCGATAGCCCGCTGGGCCTCTGCCTGCTGCACACCTGCCTGCGCCTGCTGCAAGGCGGCGCGCGCCTGATCGCGCTCGCGCAGAGAGACCGATCCTTCGTCGACCAGTTCGGCGATGCGGTTCATGTCCGCCTGCGCCTTTTGCAGCGCGGCGCGCGCGCTCGTCACCGCAGCGGTCTGCAGCTTGAGCTGCGCCTGGGCGGAGCGCAGGCTCTGCGCGCTATTGGCCAGTGCAGCCTGCTGCGCGGCGGAATTCGCCGAGCCTTGCAGGACCTTCTGCTGGAAGGGCGCATCGTCGATCCGCGCCAGCAGATCGCCCTTTTCGACCCGCTGGAAATCGGTGACGGGCACTTCGGTCAGATAACCGGCGACCTGCGGGCTCACCACCGTCGTACGGCCGCGCACATAGGCATTGTTCGTCGTCTCGTCGCCGCCGGCGAAGGGCGGGAGGCCCCAGGCATAAAGCGCGGCGAGCACGCCTGCCAGAATCAGCAGGACCGCGACGATGATACGTCGGCGCGAAGCATTGGGAGACCAGCCCTTGTCCGACTCCGCCTCTGCGGGCGCGTCTTCAACAACCTCGGGTTCTGGCTCGGTCTGGGAAGGGGAGTTTGTCATTGTCTGGTCCTTGCGAGCATGGCCTCAAGCGAAGCCAGTTCCTTGGCGAGCGGATTGCGCCCGCGTATCTTGTTGATGAGCCACGGCAAGAGCACCACGGCGAAGGTTATCGCGGCGAGCGTGCCGACGAGGAAGAACACATCGTTGAATGCCAGCACCGCGGCCTCGCGCCCGACCGACTGCGAGACGCTGGCGGAGGCCGCCTGCTGCTGCAGCGCCGGGTCCGACTGAACCGGCGCGATCCGCCGGGTCGCGTTCGAAAGCGCCTGCGCGAGCTGGATATTGCCCAACGTTAGCGTGCTTCCCGCGTCAATCAGGTGGGTCTTCAGACGGATCGTGTAGAAGGCGGAGAGCAGCGAGGAGCCTGCAAGTCCGCCGATCGACTGCGACAGCGAAAAGATCGCGATGAAACTGATCACGAACCTCGGCCCTGCGACCAGCGCGCGGACCATGCCTTCCATCATGATCGGGCCCATCGCGAACACCGCGGCGAAAGCGATCGCGGCCTGTGTCCAGTACACGTCCTGTGGCCGTGTCATGACCCCGGTTCGGGTGTCGGCAAAGGCGGCGATGCAGATCACAAGAATCGCGAACAGCACCGGACGCGTCAGATCCTTGGGATCGAGACGAACGACCGAGAGCACCATCCCGGCGGTGGTCGCGCCGGTCAGCACCCAGAAATATCCGATCAGCTGGTCGTTGCTATAGCCCAGTGCGGAGAACATCCCGCTCGCACCGAAGCCCTGTTCGGCAACCAGTACGCGCACCGTCGCGCCAATCACAGCGAGACTGAGGACCGCGCGGCTCGACAGCCAGCTCAGGTCGAGCATCGGGCTCTTGCGATTGGCCTCGATCAGGAAGCAGCCGCCCAGGCCGAGGATCGCGACGACCAGCACATAACCCAGCCACGGCGTATCCCACCACTGGATGCGGCCCTGGATCAGGAACGTGCAGAGCGCGCAGACACCGATGATGAAGAGCGCAATGCTCGGAATGTCGAGTGCCTCGAACGTGTCCTTTCTCTCTCCCGGGGGAAGCCGCAGGAGATAGACCATCCCGAAGCCCAGCAGCGACAGGGCAAACTGGAACTGGAACACGTGGCTCATATCGCTGTCGACCAGCAGCGTCGGCGACAGCGCCCGGGTCAGCGGGAAAGCGATCTGACTGAGGCCGATCGAAATCACCAGCCCGGCAACCCTCATTGCCGCCGGCAGCCCCTGCATGAGGTAGTAGATCGTCAGTGCGGACAGGCCGCTGGCCGTAATCCCTGCCACCGCGCGCGCCGCCAGTTCGGGATAATAGCCCGGGCCGATCATCTGTACGAAATTGGCCGCAACCAGCCCTGCCATCGCCCAGCGGACGAAAGGCTGGATGCCGAACTGCTGCCGCACGCGAAACAGCAGCATGCTCATGCACGAATAGGTCGAATAGAACGCCACGGTAAGCCAGCCCGACTCCACCGGCGTCAGCGCGAACTCGGCCTGAAGCGCGCCCGAGTTGGCCAGCAGGAAACCGTTCTGGCTGCCCCCGACGAGCCCGATGAACAGACCGATCGCAAGATAGGCCGCGCGGCGACGCGCCGGATGATCGGGATTGGCAGGCGATCCCGGGAGGATCGGCATCTCATGCGGCTTGAACCGATAGCTGACCGCGTAGTCGAAAAGGGGCGGGCGATCACTCACAGCGCAATGCTCCGTCGATCAGGGTGTCTTCGAGCGCCGCTTCGAACGCGCGGTCGTCCGCCACATTATCGACCAGCTTGGCGAGCCGCACGCGCCGGGCGACGGTACTCGCCGCTGCATAGATGAAATTGGCCACCCTGAATTGCAGGTGATGCACATCGCGCTCGCATTCTGCGGCAGCCGCCTGGGCGAGATCGAAGAAATAGCGGTGCAGCGGCAGGGAAAGTTCGTCGAGCAGCCAGTCGTTGCGCTCGGAATCGATCGTGATGTCGCGCAGCAGCAGCCGCGGCATGTCCGGGTGCGCAAGCTGGTAATCGATGAAGGCCCTCATCGCGTGACGCAGACGTTCGCGGGCGGACCTGGCTTGCGTCTCGACAAGCGCCTGATCGAGCGCCGCGTGGAGATCCTTCGCCGATTGCGAGACGATCGACTTCCACAAGCCGACCTTGCCGCCGAAACGATAGCCGATCAGCGCGACGTCGATATTCGCGTCGGAGGCGATTTCGCGCAGCGAGGTCGCTTCGTACCCTCTTGTGGCGAAGCGCCGTCGGCCGGCGTCGGCAATCGCCGCGCTCGTATCCGTATCGCTCTTTCTGGGCCGTCCCGGCCCGCGTCGCTTGTTCACTCTACGCTCCTGTCAGGAGCGCGATTTAGGAGGCGCCTCGAATATATTCAATAGGCGTTGAATATATTCGAGGCGCTGCTTCCCGACCGGCGGAAAGGGGCGAGAACTCCGCTGAAAGTCGCCAGCGGCACCGCCCGTGTCGATCAGTCCGACACCTCCGCCGAACGGCACGGTCTGGCACGGCTTCGCCAGTTGAGAATATGGGCCCCGGCAACCAGTGCCGCGCCAAGTGTCGTGAGCCCGGTTTCGAGCGCCAGAGTGTGGGCGAACAGACCCGAGATCATCAGCCCCAGCCCGGCAAAGCCGAGGACCAGCCGGCCCCCCGCACTGCCCGCACCATGCCGCGATTTCAGCAGGACATAGCTGGTCAGCGGCACCGCGATGAGCACCATGACGAGATGAAACCCTTCCGGCAGCGAGAGCGCAGTGCTCCAGCTCGGCAGGATGGCGATGGCCAGTGGGAAGACGAGGCAATGGATGAGGCAGGCGGTCGACAGCGTCACGCCGGCACCATCCATCGCCGCGGCGACACCTCTGCTACGCGGCCTCACGCGCCCGGCTCCGGGTCGATCCGCGGCGTATCGATCGCCAGCAGCAAGCGGCGTTCACCGGTGCCTGCGATGGGCGGGGAACGGTGCAGACAGGGATCGTGCCCCTCCCCGAACTGCCAGCCTTTGACCAGTGCGATATCGCCCGCATCGATACTCCACACCTCCCCGTCCGGCACATTTCCGCAGGCGAATTGCGTGCCGCGCCCCGCATAGGTGGTGATAAGCCGCAGGTCGGTGAAATCCGCGTGGAGCTTGCGGCAGGAATCATCATCGACCAGCTCGAGCCGCAGGCGGACCTCTTCGCAGAGCATCAACGCCGCGAGGCGGGTGGCTAGCATGGCGATATCCTCCGCCAGCGCACCGGGCAGATCGCCGAGTGCGGCGGCCGCGCGATCGGGCGCACCGCTCGCGCGCCACGTAAACGGATCGCGCGTCAGCACATGCCCGTCGCACAGCGGCACCGCTCGGCGCTGCACGACCAGCGGATGTTCCGGTCGCCGTATCGCGCTCCAGTCATCGGTGAAACACGCGTAGTCGGTGGCGTTCGAGGGCGATGGCGGAAGAGGCAGAGATGCGGCAACTTGCATGATCGGGCGATTTTCTTTCAACACTGGTGTTGGCTCGGCATCCGTCGGGATGCGCCGAGATGTGCGAGCTGCTAGATGTGATATTATATCATCAATTTCAAGCTGCGATCGTGCTCATTTTCGGTTATGGCGCGTGCCACCGATTCCCCATCCCGCTCACAGGAAGACCCGATGCCCCCGATCCAGACAGCGCCGATCCAGACCGACCGCCGCAAGTTTCTCGTCGGAACCGGGGCCGCTTTCGGCGCCCTGCTGGCGAGCGGCTGCACCACCAACAGGATGGTTACGGCAGCCGGCACCGCAAGCGTTCCCGCCTACGGCCCGCTGCAACCCGACCCTGCCGGAATGCTCGATCTGCCTTCCGGCTTCTCGTACCGGCTGCTGTCCAGCCTCGGCGAGGCCATGAGTGATGGCGGGACCGTGCCTGACAAGGCCGACGGCATGGGCTGCTTCGACCTCGGCAATGGTGAGATCGCCCTCGTGCGAAACCACGAACTGGTTCCGGGCGACGGCGCGGGTGGGCCGATCGCCAGGGGCTTCGGCACCCGTAATGGCGAGATCGTACCCGGTGGGACGACCAATATCGTGCTCGACGCGAACACACTGGAGGTAAAGCGCCAGTTTCGCACGCTGGGCGGCACGATCCGCAATTGCTCGGGCGGGGTCACGCCGTGGAACACCTGGCTGACGTGCGAGGAATCGCCGACCGGCCCCGGCCAGCGCTATGGCGAGGGCTTGGCGCAAAATCACGGCTGGGTGTTCGAAGTGCCCGCCAATGCCTCGGGACTGGTCGATCCCGTCGCGCTGACCGCGATGGGACGCTTCAACCACGAGGCTGCCTGCTTCGATCCGGAGACGGGGATGGTCTACATGACCGAGGACCGCGACGATGGCGTGCTCTATCGTTTCATCCCGAAGGAACGCGGCAATCTGCCCGCGGGCGGACGGCTGCAGGCTATGGTGATCGACGGCCTCGCCGATACCCGCAACTGGGATGCGCCGGGCATGCAGGTGCAAAAGCTGTACGAAGCGCGCTGGATCGACCTCGACGACGTAGACGCTCCGCTGGACGACCTGCGCATCCGCGCGGTCGCGAAGGGCGCGGCGCTGGTCGCACGCGGCGAAGGCATCCACATGGGCACCGACGACCTGTTCGTGTGCTCGACCAGCGGTGGGCAGAAGGGGCTCGGGCAGATCTTCCGCTTCGTCCCCGGTCGCGGACGCGGGCCGGACACGGTGGAGCTGTTCTTCGAGAGCGAAAGCGAGGATCAGTTCAATTTCGGCGACAACCTGACCGTTTCGCCCAACGGCCACCTGATCGTGTGCGAGGATCAGTATACCGATGTGGTCGACAATCACCTGCGCGGCATTACGCCCGATGGCCGCGCCTATGATTTCGGCCGGCTGACCATGCAGACCGAACTGGCCGGGGCCTGCTTCTCACCCGACGGCAAATGGCTCTTCGTAAACGCCTACTCGCCCACGCGCACCGTGGCGATCACGGGACCATGGGATCGGTTCATGACCTGAGGCGGATCACTCGCCGGGGTGAAGGATCACCCTTGCTCGCAGGCCTGCATCGCCTCGCGCGCCAGCCGGGCGAGGACCGGGAACTTCGTCGCCCGCTCCGCCGCCTGCGCGCTGGCGGCATTGCCGCGGATCACCCGGCCCTTGATCCCGTGGAAGATCGCCGCGAGGCGGAAGAAGTTGAACGCGATGTAGAAATCCCAGTTGGGAATGCTCTCGCGCCCGGTCCGTGCGCAGTAGGCGGCGACATACTCCGCCTCGCTCGGGATATTGAGCGCGGCCAGATCGGCACCATGCAGCCCTGCCACGATGTCCGGAGGCATCCGGTACATCATCGCGTTATAGGCGAAATCGGCGAGCGGGTGGCCCAGCGTCGAGAGTTCCCAGTCGAGCACTGCGAGCACGCGCGGCTCGTCGGGCGCGAAGACCATGTTGTCGCAGCGCAGATCGCCATGGACGATCGCGGTTTCCTCGCCCGGCGGAATATTCTCGGGCAGCCATTCGACCAGCACGTCCATGTCCGCATTACGGCCCGCCTCTTCGTCGGCCAGATATTGCTTCGACCAGCGGGCAATCTGGCGCGCGAAATAGTTGCCGGGCCTGCCGTAGTCGCCCAGCCCGACCGCCTCGGGATCGACCCCGTGCAACTGGGCGAGCACGCCGTTCATCGCCGAAAAGTAGTCCGGCCGCGCATCGCGGGGCACATCGGGGAAGGTCGCGTCCCAGAAGATGCGCCCTTCGACCATCTCCATCACGAAAAACGGCGTGCCGAGCACGCTCTCGTTCTCGCACAGGCCGTGAATTGCCGGAACGGGAAAGCCGGTCCGGCCCAGCGCCGCCATCACCCGTGCCTCGCGCTCTACCGCGTGCGCACCCTTGAGTATTTCGCCCGGAGGCTTGCGCCGCAGCACGTAGCTGCGTGTCGGCGTGGTCAGCCGGTAGGTCGGGTTGGACTGCCCGCCCTTGAACTGGTCCACCTCCAGCGGTCCGGCAAACCCGTCCACATGGCCGCACAGCCATGCCTCCAGCGCCGCACGGTCCAGTTCGTAGCCCGCGCGGACAGCCGTGGTGCCCGTATTCCCCTCTGCCGCGGCGCTCATGCCGACGCGGCGGCCTCGCGGTGGGCCTTTTTGATCTTCTTGGCGAGCGACCATTTGTGCACCTCGGTCGGGCCGTCGTAGATCCGGAACGCGCGCAGCTCGCGAAACACCTGCTCGACGATGGTCTGGTCGGTCACTCCGGTGCCGCCCATCACCTGCACGCAATTGTCGGCCACTCGCATCAGCGCTTCGGATACGGCGACCTTCGCCATCGAGCTTTCAGTGGTGCCCAGATCGCCCGTGTCGAGCACACTGGCGCACCAATAGATCATCAGTTCGGCCTGTTTGAGGTCGATCTGGTTCTGCGCGAGCATGAAGCCCACGCCTTCGTGATCGATCAGTGGCTTGCCGAAGGCCTGGCGGCGGCAGGCGTATTCGCTGGCGATCTCCTGACATCGGATCGCCGCGCCCAGCCAGCGCATGCAGTGCGACAGGCGCGCGGGCGACAGGCGCACCTGCGCGTAGCGGAAACCCTCACCCGCCGCGCCGAGCATCTGGTCGGCAGGCACGCGCAGATTCTCGATCGTGACGTCCGCGTGGCCGCCTGGCATCGAATTGTCGATCGTGTTGGGCGCGCCCTCGATCCGGATGGCGGGATCAGGCAGGTCGACCAGGAACATGCAGGCCCCGCCGCCTTCGTCCACCCCTTCGGCGCGCGCCATCACGATGCCCACGCCTGCGCCGTCCGCCCCGGTGATAAAGCGCTTGCGCCCGTTCACCACCCAGTGATTGCCGTCCAGCTTGCAGGTGGTCTTCATCATCGAAGGATCGGACCCGGCCCCGCCCCAGTCGGCAGGCTCGGTCATGAAGAACGCGCTTTGCTCGTCGCCCGAAACCAGTCGGGAGAGGAATTTCTCCTTCAGATGATCGCTGCCGACATGGCCCAGCAGGTACATGTTGCCCTCGTCCGGCGCGTTGGTGTTGAGCGCCAGCGGGCCGAGCGGGGAGAGACCCGATTTGATCAGCACATAGGCAGTCTCGACCTGCGTCAGGTGGCTGCCGTCCTCCATGATGTGCGGCGTCATCAGCCCCGCTTCGCGGGCGAGCGCGCGGATTTCGCGGACCAGTTCGCGGGTCGGCGCGCCGTGATGGTCGCGGCGCGGATCGTGCTCGTAAGGCGCGATCTTGCTCCGCACGAAGTCCTCCACCCGATCGCCGATGTCCCGGGCGCGTTGCGAAACCTCGATCATTCTCAATCCTTCAGATTATCTCAGTGATGGGCGGGCCCTGCTATTCGGCCCAGCGCAGCTCCAGCTGCAGCAGCGAGCCGACATTGCCGCCACGAAACGTCGGCTGCACATCTTCGGCCAGCGAGAAATGCGGCACACGGGCGAGCCATTCTTCGAGCAGAACGATCGCTTCCAGCCGGGCGAGCCCCGCGCCCACACAGCGGTGCGGGCCGACCCCCATGGTGGTATGGCGCACCGGCGAGAGGCCGCGATCGAAATCCACCTTCTCCGGGTCATCGAAACAGGCCGGGTCGAGATTGTGCAGCACGCTGGGCAGATAGATCAGATCGCCCTCGCGCACTTCCACCCCGTCGACCTCGGTCGTCTCGACGCAGTTGCGGGTGACCGAAACCGTCGGATAGCGGCGCATCAGTTCGTCGACTGCGGCGGGAATGCGCGAGGCATCCTCCCGCAGGTACTCCTGATCGTCGGGATGGCGCGCGAGGTGCATGATCATGTTGCCCATCATCGCGACCACCGTATCGAGCCCGCCGAACAGCAGATTGCGGCACATCCGCTGTGCCTCGTCGAAGGTCCAGGCGCGCCCCTCGATCGGGACCGAGAGGATCCGGCTGAACAGGTCGCTGCCCGGATTGGCCAGCCGTTCGCGGATATAGGGCTCCAGATAGGCATCGGCGGCGTCACGCAATTCAACCACCGTCATCGATCCGTCGGGCCGGGTCAGTTGCTGGCCCAGCGGGCGCAGCTTCGCGCGGTCTTCGGGCGGAACGCCGATCAGCGTCAGGAAGATATGGATCGGCAGGATTTCGGCGAATTGCGACATGAACTCGCACCCGCCCTTGCCCATCAGCCCTTCGATGAGCAGGCGCGCCTGTTCGCGGACCAGCGGCTCCATCGCGACGACGTGATTATTCGCGAAGCCCTTCATCACCGCCATGCGGAACGGCTTGTGCTCGGGCGGGTCCTGCTGGAGCGGGATGAACTCCATCACCTCGCCAAGACCCGGCGTCACCGCGAGCGCTTCGTTGGAAAAGCGCTCCGCATCGCCCCACAGGCTGCGCACCACTTCTCCGCAGGCGCCGATCCAGTGCCCGCCGTTTTCGGTCGTCCAGACGAGGCCGGGGCCGCCGAGCAGGGATTTCCACGCGGCGAAGAAATCCTGCTCCCCACCGGGCGGCGCGAACACGTTGAAATCGACCACCCGGTCTGTCGGGACGTGATCCGGTATTGGCTGCGCGCTCATCGCCCCTCTCCCCCGGCCCGTGGGCCTATCCCAGTGTCCGCAGCGGCTCGCTGCCGTCCCAGTCGCGCGCGGCATCGCGCATCATCGTGAAAAGCTGTTCGCCCTGATCGGACTTTTCGAGGATCTCCAGCAGCCCGCCCGGCCCCGCGCCGGGATCGACATAATAGACCCGCGCGCCGCCAAAGGTGCCTTCGACGATGATCTCGGCCCCCGCCTCGCCGACCGCTTTCTTCGCCGCCTCGAAATCCTCGACGATCACCAGCGTGTGGTGCAGCCGGTCTTTCACCCCGTATTCGCCGTTATAATGGGCAGGCGCGTCGTTCTCGGGCCGGAAAAGCTCGATCTGGATGTCGTTCCAATAGGCCATCGCGACAGAGAAACGCGCATCGGTCTGCTCGCCGCGATAACGCATGTTCTCCAGCGTGATGTTCTCGAACAGGAAGAAGGGGCCGACCCCCATCGTCTCGGTCCAGTATTTCAGCGCCGCGTCGAAGTCGCTCGGCACGTAGGCGAGCTGCTCGCACGGCCCCAGAGCGGCGAGACTTCCAGGCTTGGGCATTGGTTCTTCTCCAGCAGATCACGCCCCGATGGACTTTGCTCAGGCGAACAATTCCTCGGGGTTCTCGAAAAGGGTCTTGAAGGTGGCGAGGAACTTCGCCCCCGCTGCGCCATCGATCGCACGGTGATCGACCGACAGGGTCAGCGAGATACGCGTCTCGAACCCGATTGCCCCGTCTTCACCCTCGACCGGCACGCGCGAGGCGGCTCCGACCGCGAGGATCGCGGCCTGCGGCGGATTGATGATCGCATCGAAATTCTCGATCCCGAACATGCCGAGGTTGGACACGGTGAAAGTCCCGCCGTCGAGATCGTCGTAGCCCAGCCGGCCCGCCTCCGCCTTGTCGATCAGCGCACGGGTCGCCTTTGCGATCTGCCCGATGCCGAGCCGGTCGGCCTGACGCACGATCGGCGTCATCAGCCCATTGGGCGAGGCGACCGCAACCGACACATCGGCGTGGGGGAAACGATGGATTTCCTCGCCATGCAGCTGCACGTTGACCTCTGGATGACGCCGCAGCGCACGCGCCGCCGCCATCACCACGAAATCGTTGAGCGAGGCCTTGCTCCCCAGCACCAGATTGGCGTGCCGCCGCAACGCGATAACCGGATCGGCGCAGACCGACGTCCGCAGATAGAAATGCGGGATGTCCTGCTTGGCCGCAGTGAGCCGCTTGGCGACCACCTTGCGCACGCGATCGAAGGCTTCGATCTCCGGCCTGTTGTCGACCGGCACGAAGGGCGCGTCGCTGGCGGTACTCTGCCCTTCCAGCAGTTTGAGCACATCGGCCTTGCGGATCCGTCCGCGCGGGCCGGTCCCTACAACCGGGCCCAGATCGACCCCGTTCTGCGAAGCGATCCGCCGGGCGAGCGGCGAGGCGAACACCTCAAGGTTCTCCTCCGGATGATCGACCGGACCGCGCAGCTGAGGCGCACGCGCCGGGCGCGCCGCCTGCTGCACGTCCTGCAACGTAATCCGGCCCTCGCGACCCGAACCCTCGATGCCCGAAATATCCACGCCCTCGGCCTCGGCGAACTTGAGCGCTTCGGGGCTGATGGGGCGATTGGTGTCGATCCTGACCGGCTTCTTTTCGCCGCCACTCGCATCCTTGGGCGGCACCGGCTGATCGTCCGCCACCTTCTGCGCGGCGGGTTTCTTCTTGCGGACGCTGCCAAGTGCAGAAGTCGGCTTGAACCCGGCGACGAAGCTGTCGATCGCTTCCGCATCGGCGCTGCCATCGCCGAACACGGCGAGCAGGCTGCCGACGGCTTCGGCATCGCCGCCCGCCTTCACCACGATCCGTTCAACGACGCCGTCCTTCTCGGCCTCGACTTCGTTGGTGATCTTGTCGGTTTCGATCAGGCACAGCAGATCGCCTTTCTTGAAGGCGTCGCCTTCGCCCACCATCCATTCGGCGAGCGTTCCCTCGGTCATCTCGATGCCCCATTTGGGCATGCAAAAGGCGCGCAGATCGGTCATTCCATCCGCCTCCTCAGCGATAATCGAGTGTTTTGCGAACCGCGGCTTCGACCTGGTCGTCGGACGGCAGGTAGGCCTGCTCCAGCTCAAGCGCGAAGGGCACGGGCGAGTGCGGCGCAGTGACCATCTCGACCGGGGCACGCAGGCTGGAAAACGCCTTGCGCGCGACCAGCGCGGCAATGTCGGTCGCCAGATTGCAGCGCGGCGGGGCCTCGTCGACGATCACCAGACGCCCGGTCACCTCGACCGAATCGAGGATCGCTTCCTCGTCCATCGGGCTGGTCGTGCGCAGGTCCAGCAGGTCGACACCGATGCCGTCTTCGGCCATCCGCTCCGCCGCGGCCTCGGCCACGCCGACCATCATGCCGGTGGCGACCACCGTCACATCCTCGCCCGCGGTTACCTGACGCGCATGGCCGAAGGGGATCGTGTAATCGCCCTCCGGCACTTCGCCCGAGACGCCGTAGAGCGCCTTGTGCTCAAGGAACATCACCGGATCGTCGCCGCGAATTGCGGTGCGCAGCAGGCCGCGCACGTCTTCGGGCGTGGATGGCATGACCACCTTGAGGCCCGGCATTCCGGTCAGGATCTGGTGGACGCACTGGCTGTGCTGCGCCGCGGCGTTGTACCCGCCGCCATAGGCCATGCGGATCACCGCCGGGCAGCGCGTCTTGCCGCCGAACATGTAGCGGAACTTGCCGATCTGGTTCCACAACTGGTCGAGGCTGACCCCGATGAAGTCGGCGAACATCAACTCGGCCACCGGACGCTTACCGCTGAGCGCGAGGCCGCCGGCAGTGCCGACGATCGCGCTTTCGGAGATCGGCGTGTCGATCACGCGGGATGCGCCGAACTGTTCGAACAGCCCGGTGGAGGTCGACCAGATACCGCCGATCGCCTCCGGCCCGCCAGCGGTCCCCATGCCGCCGACCACGTCTTCGCCAAGCACCACGACGCTTTCGTCGCGGGCCATTTCTTCGCGGATCGTTTCGCGAACCGCGTCGCGATACATCATTTCAGCCATAACTCAGCGCTCTTCAATAAGTGACATAGACATCGGTGAGGACATCCTCGGCGGTCGGCCGGGGGGCGGCGCGTGCCGCCTCCACCGCCGCCTCGACATCGGCGTGCGCCGCCTTGTCGAGCTCGTCGAGCGCATCGGTTTCCAGCAGTCCGGCTTCGGAAACTCGCTGGCGGAATATCTGCAGGCAGTCGCGTTCCTTGCGGATCCGGTCGAGTTCGCCATCGCCGCGATAGTTCTGCGGGTCGCCTTCGAAGTGGCCGTAGAAACGCTCGGTATCGAACTCGACCGCCGCCGGGCCGTTGCCGGCACGGACATATTCGAGCAGTTCGCGCATGGTCTCGTAGACAGCGAAGAAATCGCAGCCGTCCGCACGCCACACGCGCATGCCGAAGGCTTCCGCGCGGCTGGCAATGTCGTTGGCGGTGCCGACCGCGTAGTCATCGCCGGTATGTTCGGAATAGTGGTTGTTCTCGAACACGAAGATGCACGGCGCGTTGGTGACGACCGCCATGTTCATCGCTTCGAAAGTGGTGCCCTGGTTGCACGCCCCGTCGCCCGAGAAGGCGATCGCGACGCGCCCTTCCCCGTCGAGCTTGTTGGACAGCGCCGCGCCCACCGCGATCGGCGCGCCTGCGCCGACGATACCGTTCGCACCCAGCATGCCCTTGTCGACATCGGCGATATGCATGGAGCCGCCCTTGCCCTTGCACAGGCCTTCGGTGCTGCCCCAGATTTCCTTCATCATCCCCTGCACATCGCAGCCCTTGGCGAGGCAGTGCCCGTGGCCGCGGTGGGTGGAGACGATCTTGTCTTCGGTATCGAGATGTTCGCACACGCCCACCGCGACCGCTTCCTGGCCGCAATAAAGGTGGGTGAACCCGGCGACCTCACCAGTGGCGATCACATCGTGCAGGCGTTCCTCAAACGCCCGGATCGTGGCCATCCTTCGATAGGCCTGTAGCAGCTGCTCACGGCTCAATTGCATGGTTCTCTCTCCCTCGCGCTCACATGCCGAGCACGGTTTTTGCTATAATTGTCGACTGCACTTCGTTGGTGCCGCCGAAGATGCTCCAGGCACGGCTGTTGAGATAGCGTGCCATCGCAACCTGCGCGTCCTCCGATCCGATCGGCTCGGGCACATCCTCGCCGTATAGCGGCCTCTCGACCGGCAATTGCAAGGCGCGCGGGCCGTAAAGGTCGACCGCCAGCAGATCGATGTCCTGATTGAGGCTGGATGCGATGAGCTTGGTGAGCGAGGTCTGCGGACCGGGATCGCGCCCCTTGGCAACATTGGCGAGGATCTTGAGTTCGATCATTTCGAGCGCTTCCTGCCGCAACCGCAGCCGCGCGACCCGCCGCCGCCAGGCGAGATCATCGGCCAGCATGCCGCCAGCGCTATCGGGCATATCGGCTGCCGCCCGTTCGATCACGTCGAGCGCATGGCCGAGCTTGGGTGCATGGCACGATCCGCCGCGCTCGTTCTCCAGCAGGAACTTGGCGATGGCCCAGCCCGCGCCCTCTTCCCCGACGAGGTTCTCGAGCGGCACCTCGACATTCTCGAGGAACACCTGGTTCACATCGTGATCGCCGGCGATGTTGTGGATCGGGCGTACGCTGATCCCCGGCGTGTCGAGATCGATCAGCAGGAAGCTGATCCCGGCCTGCTTCTTGCCGCTGTTATCGGTGCGGACCAGCGCGAACATGCGGTTGGAAAACTGCGCATGGGTGGTCCAGATCTTCGATCCGTCGACCACGTACTTGTCGCCGTCGCGCCGCGCGCGGCACGAGAGGCTGGCGAGGTCCGAACCCGAGCCGGGTTCGGAAAAGCCCTGGCACCAGTAGTCCTCGCCCGAGAGAATGCGGGGAAGGTAATAGTCCTTCTGCGCATCGCTGCCGAAGGTCCACAGCACCGGCGCGACCAGCTTGGTCCCCATGACCGCAGAGTTGGGCGCGCCTGCGAGCGCGAGTTCCTTTTCGAAGATGTACTTCTTGGTCGCGGACCAGCCGGTCCCGCCATGCGCCTCGGGCCACTGGTAGGCCAGCCAGCCTTCTTCGTTGAGCTTCGCCATGAACGGAACGGCCACGTCGGGCTCTGCGAAGACGCCGGGCGAAAGCCTCGCCCCACGCCTGAGCTCGGGTGTGAGGTTGGCCTTCAGCCACTGCTGAAGCTCGCTGCGGAAGCGCTCTTCTTCTTCGGTCAGCGCAATATCCATCTATCGCTCCAGGATCGTCACTGCGGAAACGCCGGGTGCGCCATAGACATGGCTGTAGGCGGTCTTGGGATCGCCCGGCACCTGTCGCGCCCCGGCATCGCCGCGCAGCTGAATGACATTTTCGTAGACCTGCCGCAGGCCGCTCGCCCCGATGGGTTCGCCGCAGGCAATGCAGCCGCCATCGGTGTTGACCGGAAGCCGCCCGTCGATCGCGGTCGCCCCCTCGGCCAGCCAGGCCTCCTGCTCGCCGTCGGCACAAAAGCCGTTCTCGGCCATGTGCATGATTTCTGCGCCCGCCTCGGTGTCCTGCAATTGCGCGATGTCGATCTCGTCCGGACCGATCCCCGCCGCCTCGAACGCCGCCGCACTGGCCAGCGCGGTGGCGGTTCCGCCACGTTCGATATCGATCGACGGGGCGAAGACCTCGAAACTGCCCGGCGGGCGGGTCCGCATCGTCGCCGCCTTCAGCCGGATCGGCTTGCAGCCAAGTTCACGCGCCTTGCGCTCGCTCGCCAGGATCAGCGCGACCCCGCCCTCGGCGGGCGAGCAGAACATGTACTTGCTGTACGGATCGCTGATCATCGGTGCCTGGAGGATCGTCTCCAGATCGATCGGCTCGCGCCGCCACGCGTGGGGCGCGTGTGCACCATTGCGGAACGCCTTTTCGGCCACGCGGCCCAGGCTGTCGCGCGAGATGCCGTGCAGTTCCATGTAGCGCATGATCTTCATCGCGAAGAACTGCGTGGTGACCATGTAGCCGGCTTCGCCATACCAGTCAGGCAGACCGTATTCGGCGGGCTTCGCATCAAAAGCGCCGCGCGGATGCTTGTCGAAGCCGACCGCGATGCCGAGGTCGAAATCGCCCGACTTGATCGCCATCTGCGCGCTGAACAGCGCCGAGCCGCCCGCCGCGCAGCCATTGCGCACATTGATGAACTGAACCCCGGTAAGGCCCAGCCGCTCCACCATCGTATCGGGATTGCCCGCCGCATCCGAACTGCCATAGGCGAACTGGATGTCGGGCCACTCGACCCCGGCATCCCTAAGCGCTTCGCGTACCGCGAACACACCCTGGTCGATCCCTTCGACCCCGTCGGTTCGCCCGAACGGATGAATCCCCACGCCGATAATGCACACATCGCTCATGCTGCGGTCTCCACGGGTTCGAACGCAGGGATCGCGCGCGGCTGCTCCGCCTGGTCGTCCAGCGCCGCGAGCGTGAAGCGCAGCGGCATGCCGATCGCCAGATCCTCGAACGCGACATTGACCAGCCGCGCCTCGACGATCGTCTCCCCCGGCAATGCGACATAGCCAAGCGCCCAGGGGCTGAAGTTCTCCGGCCCTTCATAGGGCGGCGACTTGGGGCGGAAACGCTGGATCGTATAGGACCACAAGCTGCCCTCGCTCGAAAGCGGATGCGGCTCGAAATCTCCGTTTTCCGGACAGG
The DNA here is from genome assembly GCF_019857185.1 of Alteriqipengyuania abyssalis. Lineage (GTDB taxonomy): Bacteria > Pseudomonadota > Alphaproteobacteria > Sphingomonadales > Sphingomonadaceae > Alteriqipengyuania > Alteriqipengyuania abyssalis. Next base: position 376,807 of record NZ_JAHWXP010000003.1, read on the forward strand.
GAAACACGATCCGGCCGGTATGGCGATTGCGCCCGCCGATCAGCCTCGGCGGCACGTCCTGTGTAAACAGCCCTTCGGCTATCGCGCGCATCGACACCTCTTTCCCTCTCATCTTGGAGGCAACGATAGTCGTGTCTTCGCAGCCTATCCCATTCCCCAAAGTGCTAGGTCACACCAGGCCGCCATGCGTGGGATGACACCACAAAAGGGAGAGCGGCATGGCTGGTGAGTGGGATTACATCGTGGTCGGCGCAGGTTCGAGCGGCTGCGTCATGGCCGAAAGGCTGAGCGCGAGCGGCCGCCACCGGGTCTTGGTGCTGGAGGCTGGCGGCGAGAGCGGGTTCTGGAACCGCGTGCCCAAGGGCGTCGCCAAGCTGGTCACCAACCCCGACAAGATCTGGGCCTACAAGGTTACCCAGCCACGCATTCCGGAAGGCGAGGCCAGCGAATTCTGGATTCGCGGCAAGGGCGTGGGCGGATCGAGCTCGGTCAACGGCATGATCTGGAGCCGGGGCGAGGACGAGGATTACGACGCGTGGGAACGCGATCACGGCGCAACCGGATGGAACGCGGCCGCAATGCTGGGTGCCTTCAAGCGGCTGGAAGATCACGCCGACGGCCCAACCGACCGCTTGGGATCGGGCGGGCGGGTCCATGTCGAGCCCGAGATCTTCACCTATCCGCTGGCCGAAGACATGATTGCGGCGGGCGAGAGCCTGCAATTGTCGCGCGTGCGTGAACTCAACGCCCGCCCCGGCGCGCGGGTCGGATATTACAGCCACAACATCCGCAAGGGCAAAAGGGAAAGCGCGGCGCAGACCTTCCTGCGGCCTGCCCGCAAGCGCGACAACGTGACCGTGGTCACCGGCGCGCGCGCGCAGCGCATTACTTTCGACGGACGCCGCGCAACCGGGATCGAAGTGGCTGTCGACGGAGAGCGCCAGCATTTCGCGTGCGCGGGCGAGGTGATCGTGTGTGCAGGCGCGATCGAAAGCCCGTTGCTGCTGCAGCGTTCGGGGATCGGCGATGCCACCTTGTTGCAGGAACGAGGCGTCGCGCCGCTGGTCGACAATTCCCATGTCGGGCATCACCTCAACGAACACCTCTCGCTCTCGATGCCCTACCGACTGGATCGCGGAAAAGGCACCAACCGGCATTTCTACGGGACTGGCGCGGCGCTCGCGATGGCGCGCTACCTGTTGACCGGCGGCGGGATCATGGCGACCGGCCCGTTCGAGGTCGGCGCGTTCCTCAACGTCTACCACCCCGACGGGCGGACCGACGCGCAGTTCTACCTCGGGGGCTACACCTTCGAAGTCGGGGACGAGAACAATCCCGTCCCGCTCGACAAGATCGACCGGCGCCCAGGGCTGACCATCTATGGCTCGCTGCTGCGCCTGACCAGTGAGGGGAATATTGCGATCGGTGGGCCGGACCTCGACGATGCGCCCGAAATCACGCCCAACTTCCTCTCGACCGAGCACGACCGCGCGAGCGCCGTCGCAATGGTCCGCAAGATGCGCGCTTTCGTTGATGCGCCACCGCTGGGCGACAAGGTGGGCGAGGAGATGCTGCCCGGCCGCGAAGTCGATAGCGACGAGGACATCCTGGCCTTCTTCCGCCGCTATTCGAGCTGCGGACTTCACGGGATCGGCACCTGCCGGATGGGCTCGGGCGACGAAACGGTGGTCGACCCGGACCTGCGCGTTCGCGGGGTCGAGGGCGTGCGCGTGGTCGACTGCTCGGTCATTCCCGGCCATGTGACCGGCAACACCAATGCCCCGGCGATGGCGCTCGGCCTGCTGGCAGCGGAGCGGATGGGAGCCTGATCCGGCTGGCGGGCCTCAGTTGTTCTGGGAAATATAACCGAGCTGCGCGGCCTTGAAGACCGTCTGGCTGCGATTGACCGCGTTCAGCTTGATCGAAGCATTGTGCATATGGAATCGCACGGTCGCACGGCTGCGCGACATGATCATACTGATTTCCAGATCGGTCTTGCCGATCGCCGCCCAGCGCAGACATTCGACCTCTCGCTTCGACAGGCGCGAGCCCGCCGGAAGCGGCTCGGGCGAGGTCATCACCACGGTATAGCTGGAAATGAACGCACGTGAGAGGATCGCGAACAGATCGGCATAGTCCTCGTAATCCGCGGCAAGATCGGTCTGGTCCTCGTCCAGCGGATTGAAGCTGACCGCGCCGATCCGCCCGAACGCCATGTGCACCGGCACCACGATCGCCGCACGCGTCATCGCGCGCTTGGCGAAATTGGTCATGTCGATCTTTTCGAGATAGGCGTTGGGAAGGCGGGTCCGGAAACCGTCCTCGTTCACCCAGTACGGTTCGTTCTCGAAGCGGCAGGCGGTGGTGATCGGGCTGTCGAGCGCGATCCGCGAATTGCGCCACCAGGCGGTTTCATCGCCCGGCCAACCGAACACCTCCAGAGCTAGAACATTGCCATCCTTGTCCACCGGCGTGCGCTTGTCGGCAATGTCGTGCGCCGGGGCAACGCGATAGCCACGCTCCAATGCAACTGCGTGCAGAGCCTCCGCCGCTGGGCGGATGTCGTCCTGGTCGGTGATCCTGACCGAGGTCAGATCCTTCAATTGAAATTCAGACATGTTCTCTCCGTCACCCCCAATACGGCCTGCGGCCCTGCCCAGCAACCTCGCACAGCTAGCCTTTTGGGGAGAGGCAGCGCGGTTCCCGCTCCGCTATTTTCAGCAGCTGACGGGAGAAGGAGAAACCGTGAATTTCGACCTGACGGAAGACGAGCAGATGCTGAAGGCCGTCGCCGAACGCTTTTTGGACAACCAGTATGCGGGGGAGGAACGACGCGAGTATCAATCACAACCGTGCGGCTTCGCACCCCGAAACTGGGCGTTGCTGGGGGAACTGGGGATTCTCGCCGCCAGCTATCCCGAAGAAGCCGGCGGGCTGGACCTCGGCGCAACGTCGATCTCGCTGATCCATCACGCCATGGGGCGCGGTCTCGCGGTTGAGCCGCTGATCGACTGCGCGCTGCTGGCAGGCGGCATTCTCGTACGTGCGCAGGACGAGATTGCCGGGCAATGGGCGGACGATCTCGCGAGCGGGGCAAAACGTGCTGCCCTCGCCCACAACGAATTCGATGCCCCGGGCGGCTGGAGCGGGCTGCGCACACAGGCGCGCAAGACGGGCGACACCGTGCAGATCACGGGCACCAAGCCGTTCACGATGGGCGGCTGCGGCGCCGATCTCTATCTGGTCAGCGCGCTCGATGACGATGTCGCCGACGGCGGCGCGATCTATCTCGTCGCTGCCGACGCCGATGGCCTCGATGTCGAAACCTGGCGTGTGGCCGATGGCTCGATGGCGGCCATGCTGCGGCTGACCGACGTGCGCCCGATCGCGCGGATCGAGAACGGCGCGCGCCTGCTCGCGCAGGTGGAGCAGACCGCCTCACTCGCCCGCTCGTCCGAGATGGTCGGGATCATGGAGCGCTTGTTCGAACACACGCTCGACTACCTGCGTCAGCGCGAGCAGTTCGACCAGCCGCTCAGCCGTTTCCAGGCGATCCAGCACCGCATGGCCGCGCTCTATGCCAAGCTCGAACAGGCCAAGTCGCTGCTCGACTTCGCGATCGTGAGCGAGGGCACGCCGGACTATGCGAAGCGCCTGGACGGTGCGCGCGCCTTCATCGCGGAAACGGGGATCGAGCTGGGCCACGAGGCGATCCAGCTGCACGGCGCGATGGGAATCACGCAGGAACTGTCGATCGGCCAGGGGCACAAGCGGCTGATGGTGCTGTCGCGCTGGCCCGAAGCGCCCGACGCCGCGCTCGACCGGTTCGCCCTTGCCAGCTAGGCCGGGGCTCCCCGGGAGCCTTGGAGGTCAGGCTGGCTCGCGATCCTTGAGCCAGCCGATACCCCGCCGCAGCAGGTCGTAGAACACCGGCAGATCCCACGCACAGCGATCGAGAGTGGGCCACCACGGCGCCAGCGGCTGAAGGTCGTAATGCCCCCGGCAATGGCCCAGCGTGTTGTAGAGCACGCCGCCTTTCCCGCGCGGCTTCAGATAGAAAACCGGATGTTTGCCCGGCGCATCGGCCGCCTCGCGAAAACCGGTGCCTTCCTCCGCAGTCTCGGTCTCCAGCAGCACATGCAGGTCGCCGTGCGTTTCCAGATGATAGAGCTCGTCGGTGGTCTCGAACGGCTCGACCCCTTCGACCAGCGGGTGCGTGGGATCGGCGACCGTCACCGTATAGGGCGCAATCGGCGGATGACTGACGAACTGGCTGCCCAGCAGGTCCATCATCAGCGGGGCCCAGCGCGGGGCCTCCCACACGCCGTCGTCCATCAGGCGCAGGATCGAATTGGTCCCGTGCAGCGCATACCAGCGCCCGCCCGCATCCAGCCAGTCGCGCAAGACCTCCTGCGCGGCGAGCGAGGGGACCACGTCGCAGGTATACGAGATGATCATGTCCGCTTCGCGCAGGGCGTCGAGATTCTCATAATCCTCGAACACACGGGTACGGACCTCGGGATGCTCGGCCAGCAGCTTGAGCAGTTCCAGCCGGGCGAAGTCGATATCGTGATAGAGCCCGCCGGCCACCAGCACGCAGTCGATGCGCTGGGGATGGTCGTCCTCGGTCGCGTGGGCCAGCGGATCGGGGCCGTGATCGGTATCGCTCATGCGTTCTTGCCCGGCGCAGCGCCGCCCAGTTCGCCGTCGATATATTTCATCATGGTATCCTGGAACTGGCGCAGGCGGATCTCCTGATAATTGCCCAGCTGGACCTCGCCCGTCTTGTGCACCTTCAGGCCTTCCTGAACGTAGGGCAGATTGTCCATGTCCTGCTCGAACACTTCGCCCAGCCCGCCCAGCTCGGGCGCCTCGGTCCATTTCTGGTCGATCGTGAGATACTTGAGCGGCGCGCCCGCAGGCTTGGGCTCGCCCTTCTTCACGCGGGCCAGCACGCGCACTTCCATCACGCAGGTATCGGGCGTTTTTCCGGGATACCAGCGGTAGACGATGTTGGGCATGTAGCCGCCCCACGGCGCGAAGTTGGGGAACACGTTGTAGACCAGCGCATCGAGCACTTCGGCGTCCGTCGCGTGCGAGTGGTCGTAACCGGTCTGTTCGGTATAGACCTCGCGCATCCGGTCGCCCAGCGCCTCGCGCGCGGTCTTCCCCTCGGGCACCTCGATCGCCATCGGATCGGCATCGGGGTCGTAGTTGTCGGAACTGCGTCCGTTATACTTGATGAACTCGTCGACGATCCACTGTTCGCCCTGCCCCTCGGCAACGTGGGGGCTCATCACCCCGAACGGCACCAGGTTGACGTTCACGTGATCGCCATAGGTCCAGTAGGCACCATTGCAGTCGCCGGTGAAGGGCAGCAGCTGCGGGTGCGTGACGACCGTGTGCCAGGCCTCCATGAAGGCCTCGGCCGTCACCTTCCAGTTGGCCGGAACCTCCTTCGCCACGCGCATCACGGTGACGCATTCGTCGTGCCGCCAGCGCTTGAAGTGATCGGGTAGCGGCGCGAGGTATTCCTCCAGGCTCGGGCCGCCCTTCTCCTCGCGGATGAAGATATAGCCCTGCCAATGGCCGACTTCGGCATCGGGCAGGTCGAGGTTCTTGTCCTTGAGATGCGGGAAATCCCACTGGCACGGCGCCTTGTTGAAGCTGCCGTCCTTGTTCCACGAGAACGCGTGGAACGGGCAGGTAAAGCCATCGGGCGCGCTGCCGTCCTCGGTTCTAAGCTTGCGTCCGCGATGCAGGCAGACATTGTGCATCGCGCGGACCGATCCGTCTTCCTGACGCACGACCAGCCAGGATCGACCGGCAATCTCGTGAACGATGTAATCGCCGGGTTCGGGCAGGTCTTCCTCGCGTGCGGCGAATTGCCACACGTAAGGCCACATCCGCTCTCGCTCCAGCCGGGCGAATTCCTCGCTGGTGTAACGCTCCGCCGGGATCGGTTCGGAGCCACGATATTCGTAGCTTTCCTCAATCAGGAAATCGGGCACCTCGCGCGAATCGCGCTTCATGAAATCGACCCAGGTATCGCCTTCGCTGCGATCCTGGCCGGGTGCTACCTGCGGATCTTGTTCGGCCATGTCAGTGTCCTCTCGTGCCGTCTGCGTGCGGCTTCTCGTTTGCATCCGTAATGCCGACCGTGGCCCATGTCGTCACCTTGCCGAAATCATAGGTTACAGAGCATGGCGTGCGCGGCAGGATCGTCTGAATAAGAAAATGGGAGAGTAGGATTTGACTGAACGGCTGGCAGGCAAGGTCGCGCTGGTTACCGGCGGGACGAGCGGCATCGGCGCAGGCACGGTTGCGCGCCTTCGCAACGATGGGGCGCAGGTATTTTTCACCGGCCGCAACGAAGACGCCGGCAGAGAGATCGCAGGGCAGACCGGCGCAACATTCATCCGCCACGAGGTGTCCGACGTGGACGGCTGGGCCGATGTGATCGCGCAGATTCGCGACGCGCTTGGCCGGCTGGACATCGCCTTTGCCAATGCCGGCATGGAACGCGGCGACGGCAGTGTTGAGGATATTTCACTCGACGGGTGGAACGGCATCCTCGCGGTCAACCAGACAGGCGTGATGCTGACCGTGCAGCACGCGATCCGCGCGATGCGCGACAATCCCGATGGGCCGACCGGCTCGATCATCATCAATTCCTCGATGAACGCGAACCGCGCGATGGGCAATTTCGTCGCCTATTCGGTGACCAAGGCGGCGGTGGTGGCGCTGGCGAAGTCTGCCGCGATCCATTGCGGCAACCAGGGCTACAAGATCCGCGTCAATGCGATCCTGCCCGGCGTGGTGGAGACTGCGCTGATTTCCAACCTGATCGCCAGCAACGAAAACCCCGACGCAATGCGTGCCGGTTACGCCGGCATGTCCCCGCTCAAGCGCATGGGCGAGGTCGAGGAAATCGCGGCCCTGGTGTCGTTCCTCGGATCGGACGAGGCAGCGTTTATTTCCGGCGCAGACCTGACCATCGACGGTGCCAGCACCGCCGGGATGATGGGGCTGTGAGCGCGGGCAGGCTCGCGGGCCGCGTTGCTTTCGTCACCGGGGGCCTGCGCGGAATCGGCCATGCGGCTGCCGCGCGGATGCTTGATGAAGGCGCAACCGTGATCGTCAGCGATCTCGATTCCGAAAGCGACGCGCACGACCTGCTTGGCGATCTGGCCGACAGGGTCGGCTACGTGCAGGCCAACGTGACCGATGAAGGCGACTGGGCGCGCGCGCTCGACCATGTGCAGCAGGCGCACGGTGCGTGCCACATCCTGGTCAACAATGCCGGGATCGACCTGACCGGCACGGTCGAGACGCTCGAGCTGGAAGACTGGCGGCGGATCATGGCGATCAATGTCGACGGCGTGTTCATGGGCACCAAGCGCTTCGTCCCGCTGATGGCCGAAAGCGGCAGCGAGGTCGAAGGCGGGGCAAGCATCGTCAACGTCAGCTCGATCATGGGGCTGGTCGGCTATGCCGAAGTCTCCGCCTACAACGCCAGCAAGGGCGCGGTGCGGCTGTTCACCAAGGGCATCGCGATCGAGTTCGCGACCAAGGGCATGCCGATCCGCGCCAATTCGGTGCATCCCGGCTTCGTCGAGACGCCGCTGCTCAAGGCAGGTTTCCAGCGCTGGGTCGACAAGGGCGTGGCCGAAAAGCCGCAGGATCTGGTCGACGCGATGAATGCCGCGACCCCGATGGGCAGGCTCGCCCAGCCGCGCGAGATTGCGGCGGGCATCGCGTTTCTGGCGGGGCCGGACGCCAGCTACATGACCGGATCGGAAATGGTGATCGACGGGGGATGGACCGCACAATGACAATCGCACTCGAAGGAATCCTCGCGCTGGTGACCGGCGCGAACGGCGGCATCGGCCGCGAAGTCGTCAAGGCAATGAAGGCGGCAGGCGCCACCGTGATCGCCAGCGATCTGGCCGAGACCGACGAAAGCGGCGCAGACCACTACTTCCGCCACGATGTCTCCAAGCCGGACGACTGGCAGCAGATCGCGGCTTTCGTGAAGACGGAGTTCGGCCACCTCGATGCGCTGGTGAACAATGCCGGCATCTCGACCGTCGCCTCGTTCGAGGAGACGCCGCTGAGCGAGTTTCACCGGATCAATTCGGTCAATCTCGACAGTATCGTGATTGGCACGCAGGCCTTGATGGAGATGCTCAAGGCAGGCGGGAAGCGGCGCGAGAGCGGCGCAGCGGTGGTCAACTTCTCCAGCGTCGGCGGGCAGCGCGGCGCGCCATTCAACGCGGCCTATTGCACCAGCAAGGCCGCGGTCGCGATGCTCAGCAAGTGCACCGGCGCGGAGTTCGCCGCGCTGGGATACAACATCCGCGTCAACAGCGTGCATCCCGGCGGGATCGATACCGGCATGATGCGCTCGATCGCGGCCCGCTATGTCGAGCTGGGCGCTGCCCCCGACGTCGACACCGCGCTGGCCAACGTTGCCACACGCCACCCGATCGGGCGGATGGGCCGACCCGACGAACTGGCCGGCGGGGTCGTCTTCCTGTGCTCCGACGCAGCGAGCTTCATGACCTGCGAGGAACTGAACATCGACGGCGGCTACGTCTTCACCTGATCGGCTACCGGGCCGCGCGAGCGGCCCGGTCCCTCAGCCGAAAGGGGTGAAGGTCAGTCGTGCGATCCGCCAGGCTCCGTCAACCTTGCTCGCATCCACCACATAGGCTCCGCGCATCGAGAAGGCATCGCCCCCGTTCGGCTGGCCATGCGCAACAACATAGGCGCTCAGCTGCGCGGTCTCCGCATCGCCGGTCTCGACGAGGACGTTGGAGAGGTAGTGCTCCAAGGATGCCATGCTCGTGAACATGCCGTCGATCATCGCGCGTACCGCCGCGCGACCTTCGGCAACCGGCGCGCCAACCGCCGAGTTGTCGAGCACGCCATCCTCGACGTAGTAGGCAGCCGCATCGTCCGCGCTCGCCCGGCGGTCGATCGCGCGGCAATAGCCGACCAGCATATCCTGCAGGGCGAGACGGTCCTCGATCCCGGTCCCGCTCATTTCGCCTTGTCCATGCCGCCGAAATGCTGTTGCGGCTCGGTCGGCCCGCCCAGGACGATATCGTTGAGCAGTTCATGGAAGCGCTGGATGCGCTTTTCCTGGTGGGTCAGGATGCAGCCCTTGAACCCGCGCGAATTGAGGCCCTGCTGCTGCGTGGTCCCGATCGAGAGATCCTGATCGGCGACGAAGCCCAGCGACTGGCCATCGCCATAGACCGAATGACGCGCCTCGGCATCATGGCGCAGCGGCAGCTCGCCGACCGGGGTCACCACGGTTTCCATCCCTTCGACCGGCGGATAGAGGCACCAGTGCTGGAACACGCACTTGGCCGGGTCTGTCGGATGCGGTTCGGTGCGCAGGATCTGGCACTGCTCGGGCGACATGGTCAGCGTCAGGTTGGGGAACATCGTGCAGTGGAAATAGTCGACCAGCTGCTGGTCCGACATCTGGTGGTAATTGGTGAAGCCACGCCCCGGCCCGAGCCGCCGCTTGGCCTCGATGATCGCCTCGCGGATCTCCGCCGGCCGGCCCTCGTATTCGTCCGGATCGACATCCCACTGCCTGGCAATCTCGTCCAGCGGGGTCGGCACCGCTTCGAAGTGCTGGCGGGTGGTCGCCTGATGCCCCTTCATCCACATCGCATTGTGACCGCTATCGTACATCTCGAACACGGTGTCGGGCAGGCCGTCATTGATGAAGGTCGCCAGTTCGGGATGGATCGTGGGCAGGTGATAGCTCTCGTTGAAATTGTCGCGGATGATCTTCCAGTTGAACTCCGCGTCGGCGGAGATGTTGAGCACCCGGACCCAGTTTTCGAGGCCATAACCCTCCAGCCGCTCAGGATAGGGGGACAGCCATTCGAGCAGCGGCGGCACGTCGTCGTCCATGCACCAGAACACGAACGGGCCCCACGTCTCGCAGCGCAGTTCGGTCAGGTGGACCTTGCCACACGGATTGCCGCCGGGAAAATCGTCCGCATCCTGCACTTCGACCAGCGTACCCGCCGGATCGAACTGCCAGCCGTGATAGGAACACACGATCCGATCGACCGCAGCGACATCGCCCAGTACCAGCCGGTTCCCGCGGTGCGGGCAGGCATTGTAGAAGGCGCGGATCGAACCATCCGCCTGCTTGACCATGATCACCGATTCATTGGCGAAGTTGTGGCGCACGATGTCGCCTTCTTCCTCCAGTTCGGCGGTCACCGCGCCCAGGTGCCAGACCTTGGGCCACAGGTTGGCGAATTCCTTCTCCAGCCACTCCTTTGAGGTGTACCGATCCGCGGTGATCGTGTCGCCGCGCACCTCCTGGTCGAAGCCTTCGGAATAGCGCGAGATGCCCTTCTCGATGTTCATAGCGTCCTCTTCGTGTCCTGACTCGTAGCGGTCCGGCTTGTCGGGGTTTGCCCCGTTTTCGCTTTGATGCGCCGTTTGGGCGGGCGGGGCCACTAACCGTTTATCCAGCTAGCGCCGGATAATGCGGACGCGAGCAGCGCCCGACCGCCCGGTCCGTGCCCCTAAAGTTCGGGCTTGGGCGCGTCCGGATCATTGGCGAGATACCAGTTGACCCACTCGTGGAAGTACTGGTTGCCGCGCTCGTTCTTGCCAAAGACCAGGTCTTCGTGCGCGCCGCTCGCCAGGCCCTTCTGGATTTCCATCCCGATCAGATAGTCTTCCTCGTAGGTTACGTTGCGGAAGAAGTTCATCGCCCCTTCCACCGCCTCGCGATCCGCATCGTCCTTGATCGGCTCGCGGCGCAGATAGTTGAGCACGGTGCGGTTCTTGTCGGGCGTCGGCCCGGGGAACAGCTGCGCGATCTGGGTGATCTCGGGCGCGATGAAGGCGGAGACATTGGGAAACAGGATGCGCACGAAGTCGAACCCGTTGTTTTCCTGTTCGCCCCACTTGTCGCGCGGATGCTCACGCAGCTTCTCTGCAATCGCGTGGTGGGGGAAGCCGATCCGCAGGTTCGGGCCGAATGCCTCGTAATGCATGCGGTTGGATGGCGTGCGCGGGAAAATGGTCTCGGGGTGCAAAGACCCGAAGTGATAGCCTTCCAGATACCCGTCGAAGGCGATCTTCCAGTTCGCGCCTTCGATCTCGCGGCTGCCCATATAGGCCCAGCTGCCAAGGTCGAGATCGGCGAAGTCGTGCAGGTAACCCTGAAAATACTCGTCGAGATCGATCGTCGCCTCGGGATCGAGGCTGACGAAGATCATCCCTGCCCGCTCTTCGCACGGCAGTTCGCGCAGCGAGCGGTCCTGCTTGTCGACATCGCCGAACAGCGACTTTTCCGCCACGCCCAGCAGTTTGCCGTCCTGGCCGTAGGTCCACGCATGATACTTGCAGGTGAAGCGCGAACAATTGCCGCGCCCGGCCTCTGCAACGGGCGCACCGCGGTGGGCGCACACGTTCAGGAACGCGCGCACGGTGCCCTTCTTGTCGCGCGCGATCAGCACCGGCATGCCGACCGCATCCATCGCCTTGTAGTCGCCCGGCTCGGGCATTTCCGCAGTGAAGGCCAGCATCAGCGGGACCTTCTTGAAGATCAGGTCGATCTCGCGCTGGTACTGATCGGGATCTACATAGGCCGCCGCCGGGACCCGCATCACCTCGGAGGTCTGGTGGGTCTTCTTGTTCTCGACATAGTCGAGCATGATTTCGGCGACATCGCCTACCTTCGCGATGCGATCGATCTTGCCCATGGCTCTCTCCGGTCTTCTATGACTTTGCGTGCCAGAGTGCCGCCCCGCGCGCGCACGGGCAAGCTGGGAGAGGTAACAGGTGCCGGGGCGCGCGTTGGTGCTAGATTTGCGCCCAAAGCATAAGATCGAAAGAGAGAGGGCTTCATGGCCAATCCGAGCAGGGCCTGGAACTGGCTTTCCATCCCGCCATCGCACCACGAAGGCAGCGAGTGGCGCAGCATGACCATTGCCGACCATGCACGCAGTCTGACCAAGGCTGAGCCGGACTTCATCGCGATCAGCGACGAGCGGCGCGACCTGACCCGGTGCGAGTGGCTGGACGAAGCACAGGCGCTCGCGGCGGCTTTGCAAAAGCGCGGATACGGGGCGGGCGACGTCATCGCCTTTCAGCTACCCAACTGGCACGAGGCTGCGGTGATCGATCTCGCCGCGGCGCTGGCAGGGCTGGTGATCGTGCCGATCGTGCCGATCTACCGTGATGCCGAGGTCCGCCTGATGCTGGCGGATTCCGGAGCCCGCGCGCTGTTCACCTGCGCCGAGTTCCGCAATTACGACTTCGCCGCAATGGCCGCGCGCGTGCAGCAGGAGCTGCCCCAGCTGGAGGATATCTTCGTCGTGCGCGGGGACGATACCCTCGGCGAAGACTACGCCTCGCTGGTACAGCAAGGTACACAGCTCGACCTCAAAGAGGTCGAGGTCGACCCGAAGGGGGCCAAGATGGTACTCTACACCTCGGGCACCACGGGCCGGCCCAAGGGCGTGCTCCATTCGCACACCACGCTCGATCACGTGCTCGATCATAGCGCAGCGCACTGGGGGGTGAGCGAGGGCGACACGCTGATCATGCCCTCCCCCGTCACGCATATTTCGGGCTTCGCCAACGGGCTGGAAATGCCGCTGGTGCGGGGCACGCGAACCATTCTGATGGAGCGCTGGGATGCGGCCGAGGCGGTCGCGCTGATCGACCGGCATCGGGTCAGCGGCACGGTTGCGGCAACGCCCTTCCTGGTCGAACTCGCCGATACCGCGCGCAAGGCGGGCACCCGCCTTCCTTCGCTGCGCTGGTTCGCCTGCGGCGGCGCGGCGGTGCCGCCCGAACTGATCCCGAGCGCACGCAAAGCGTTCGACAATCTCGTCGCGTTTCGCGTGTTCGGCGCCTCGGAAGTGCCGCTGGTGACCTATGGCTGGCCCGACAATCCCGAACTCGCCGCGACCACGGATGGCGAGGTCGTCGATTATCAGGTCCGCATCGTCGACGACGAGGGCCGCGATCTGCCGCCGGGCGAAGAGGGTGAGATCCTCGCCCATGGCCCTGCCATGATGCTCGGCTATTCGGACGAGGAGCAGACCCGCGCCGCAATCGACGAGCGCGGCTTTTTCCGCACCGGCGATCTGGGCCGGCTGACCGCCGACGGCGCGCTCACCGTGACCGGGCGCAAGAAGGATCTGATCATCCGCGGCGGCGAGAACATCAGCGCGGTCGAGATCGAGGATGTGCTGCGCGCCCACCCCGGCCTGCAGGAAGTGAGCGTGGTGGCGATGCCGCACGATCGCCTTGGCGAAGGGGTGTGCGCCTATTGCATCGCCGGGGACGAACCGCCCGCAATCGGCGATCTGGTCGATCACGTGATCAATTCGGGCCTCGCCAAACAGAAGATCCCCGAGCGGTTCGAGTTCGTGACCGACTTCCCGCGCACGGCGAGCGGCAAGGTGCGCAAGGATCAGCTGCGCAAGGATATCGCCCGCAAGCTCGCCGACGCCTAGACGAGCCTGCGGGCGGCGCGTCTCAGCCCGCGGAGGCCGCCTCGATCGAGGCCTGCATTTCTTCCTGCGTCGGATTGCGGCGCAGGCACAGCCCGCCGTTCACCTGCAGGTTTTCGCCGGTCATGAAACAGGCATCGCTGGCGAGGAAAACCGCCGCTTCGGCAACGTCTTCCGAGGTTCCCCACCGGCCCAGCGGATAGCCCTTGCGAAAGCTTTCGAACAGGCCGGGCACCTTGGCGGCCTCCGCGTTCATCGGTGTGTCGGTGAGACCGGGAGAGATCGAATTGGCACGCACGCCTTCGCTGCCGAATTCGTTTGCGACACACCGCACGACATGATCGGTCCCCGCCTTGGTCCCCATGTAGGCGGCGTGGTTTTCGAGCATGATGACCGCCGTCACGGAACTGATCTGGATGATCGAGCCACCCTGCCCGCCATGACTGCGGGCCATCTTGCGCAGCATCGCCTGGAAGAACTGGTAGGGCCCGATGAATTGCAGCGCCGTCATCTGGTCGAGCGTTTCGCGGGTCGTGTCGAGGAACGGCTCCAGCAGACCCCAGCCGGTGGAATTGACCGCAATGTCGATCCCTCCCATCTGCTCCATCGCCGCATCGGCGAGCTCGGCAAGGCTGCTTTCCTGGGTGATGTCGCACGCGTGCCATACAGCGCCGGTTTCCTTCGCGAAGTCTTCCAGCACATCGACCTTGCGGCCCGAGACCATTACCTGCGCGCCTTCATCGATGAACCTGCGTGCCATCACCTGGCCAATGTTATCGGGGCTGCTCGCCCCCAGAATGATCGCCCGCTTGCCTTCCAGCCGTTTCATATCCGCTCTCCTGCTTTAGTTATCGGCTCGAGCGTATCAGAGCCCCGGAAGCGCCGGGCCTGTCACAAAACGCAGTGGTGTGCACCGGCCCGCTCGAACACGGTGGGCTGGAGATAATCTCAGGCAATTTTCCGGGAGACGACAATGGACCTGCAACTCAAGGGCAAGAAGGCGATTCTGGTCGGTGCGAATGGCGGCATCGGGCGGCAAGTCGCGCATGTGCTCGCCGAAGAAGGCTGCGACGTCGCGATCTGCGGACGCAGCGCGGACAAGGTTTCCGCCACCGCCAAGGAATGTGAAGGCAAGGGCGCGAAGGTCTATTCCGAAGCACTCGACGTGACCGATGCGAGCGCGGTGCCCGCTTTCGTCGCCAACGCAGCCGACGCGCTGGGCGGGTGCGACATCTTCGTCAGCTTCACCTCCGCCAATCCGGGTGAGGACACCGACGAGGCATGGCAGACCATCCTCGCAACCGACGTGCTGCCGATGCGGCGCGGGATCGAGGCGGCTCTGCCGCATCTGGAAAAATCCGGAGCGGGCAGCGTGCTGTGCATCAGTTCGACCGGCGCGGTCGAGGAATTCATGGGCGTGCAGCCCTACAACGCGCTGAAAGCGGCAGTGATGGCCTATTCCTCCGCCCAGTCGCAGGCGCTCGCGCCCAAGAACATCCGGGTCAATTGCATCACCCCGGGCCCGGTGTGGACCGAGGACGGCCCGTGGCCCCAGATCAAGGAAGGCATGCCCGACTTCTTCGACCAGATCATGGGTCAGATGCCGCTGGGCAGGATGACCGACGGCACCGAACTGGCCAAGGCGATCGCCTTCGTCGCCTCACCGGTATGCTCGACCATGACCGGCGCGAACATCGTGGTCGACAGCGGGATCACCAAGCGCAACCAGTTCTGATTGCGCGCACCGCCGGGCGAGCCGATCCTCAGTCGAGTGCGAGGATCAGCTTGCCCGTGTTGGCGCCTGAAAACAGCCGCATGAATGCGGGATAGGCATTGTCGATGCCGTGCTGGATGTCTTCGTCCATCACTACCTCGCCGCTGGCGATCCACTTCGCCATCTGCGCCCCGCCCTCGGCAAAGCGATCGACATAGGCAGAGATCAGGTATCCGTGCAGCGTCGCCTCCTGCGCGAGCACCTGCCACAGGTTGCGCGCACCGTGCTTGGTCTCGCTGTTATACTCGCTGATCAGACCGCACAGCACGATCCGGGCATGCTTGGCGAGGTTCATCAGTTCGGCATCGAACACGGTTCCGCCGACATTCTCGAACACGATATTCGCTCCATCGGGCGTGACCTCGCGGATCGCGTCGGCCAGCTGCTCCGCGGACTTGCCGCGATAATCGACCGCCGCGTCGTAGCCATAGCGCTCGACCAGCCTTGCGCATTTGTCAGGTCCGCCAGCGATGCCGACCGTGCGGCAGCCGTGGATCTTGGCAATCTGCCCGACCACCGATCCGACCGCGCCAGCCGCGCCGGAGACGAGCACGGTCTCGCCCGGCTGGGGCTTCGCGACTTCGAGCAGCCCGAAATAAGCGGTCAACCCGACCGCGCCGAAAGCAGAAAGGAACCGGGAGGGGCTGTCGACTGCCGAGACATCGACCTTGGCAGTAAAACCGTCGGGCACCACGACAGAATATTCCTCGATCGCGTTCAATCCCATCACCCAGTCGCCGGGCGCATAATCGGGATGATCGCTCGCGTGCACCTGACCCACGGTCGTCGCCCGGACGGGATCGTCCAGCGCGATCGGCGGCATGTAGCTGGGCGCGTCGTCCATCCACCCGCGCTGTGCGGGGTCGAGCGAGGCGAAATGGTTGTGGAGCACGAAACCACCCGCCGGCGGGGCAGGAATCGCGTCGCTTACCAGTTCGAAATCGGTTTCCACGGGCGCGCCCTCGGGGCGGCGGCGAAGAAGAAAACGCTTGTTATCGGTCATAGTATCTCCCGCTCCCATTCCTCACAAATAGACCTGTGACCGACACCTCTACCAATTGTCAGTTCAAGTAAGGCGGCAGGTTAGGGAAAACACTGAGGTTGAAGCCATCGGTGAATGGCGAACTCACGAGGGGATTAGAGGATGACTGTTTCGACCTATCGTACGGTCCTGGCAACCGCGCTGGGCACCTCCGCCTTGATGTGGGCGATGCCCGCGCAGGCACAGGCGCAGACGCCGCAGGACGATTCGCCCGATGGCTATGTCGGCAACCAGGCCGATGACAGCGACATGGATGGCGAGATCATCGTCACCGCGCGCCGCCGCGACGAAGCGCTGCAGGATACGCCGGTGGCGATCACCGCGATCAACACCCAGACGCTGGACAATCGCGGTACGACGACCATCGGCGATATTCAGGGCCTGTCGCCCAACCTGCTGATCACCAACCAGAACAGCGGCGCGGCTGCGGCCAACCTGTCGATCCGCGGCCTTACCTATGCCGACGTCGAGAAATCCGCCGAGCCGACCGTGGGTGTCGTGATCGATGGCGTATTCATCGGCACCAGCACCGGCCAGTTCCTCGACTTCTTCGATATCGAACAGGTCGAAGTGCTGCGCGGTCCGCAGGGCACGCTGTTCGGCCGCAACACGATCGGTGGCGTCATCAATATCCGCCGCACCCGTCCGACCGGCCAGTTCGGCGTCAAGGCCGAGGCGACCTATGGCGAATATGGCACCTTCGCCACCCGCGCGGTCATCAACACGCCGATGCTTGGCGACACGGTGTCGGGCAAGTTCTTCTACTTCCACACCGAATCCGATGGTTATTACACGGATTACTTCACCGGCGATCGTCGCGGCGGGAGCAACAACGAAAACTACGGCCTGTCGATCAAGGTCGGTGATGGTGGTCCCTTCGAAGGGCTGCTGACGCTCGAGCAGCAGGAACAGTCCTTCGACGTGGTCAACGCGCCGATTACGCAGACTGGGGAAGTCTTCTGCGGCTTCATGCCTGCGATCGAATGCAATCGTAATACGACGAGCGACCTGTACACGGTGTTCACCGAGCCGTTCAAATCGAGCTACAAGGCACCAGCAGGCACGCTTGAGATGAACCTCGATCTGGGGAGCCTCGCGCTCACCTCGATCACCAGCTATCGCGAATCACACGAAAACCAGGGCCAGGATTTCGACGGTTCCAGCGTGGATCTGTACAAGGTCCGCCGCCTTCAGAACTACGACCAGTTCAGCCAGGAGCTGCGCGCCGCAGGCAACTTCACCGATAATTTCGATTTCGTGATCGGTGGGTACTATTTCAACTCGAACTACGACCTGATCCAGTACACCTCGGTCTTCGGGTTCCAGCCGGGGGTCGATGCGAGCACCACGGACAATAATCCGCAATCGGTCGTCGGTTCGGTGGAAAGCTTCGCCTTGTTCGGCGACTTCAACCTGAGCCTGTCGGATACGGTCCGCGTGTCGTTCGGCGGTCGGTACACGACCGACACCAAGGAACTCAGCAACGGGTTCGCCCAGACCGGGCTCGTCGGCCAGGGCGAAGCCACGTTCAAGAAGTTCACCCCCAAGCTGGGTGTCGACTGGCGGCCCAACGAAGATCTGATGGTCTATGCCAGCTATTCGCAAGGCTTCCGCTCGGGCGGGTTCTCCCCGCGTGCAGCGACGGCCGCGACCGCCAGCCGCCCCTACGAGCCCGAGGTCGTCGACAGCTTCGAACTGGGCACCAAGCTGAGCTTCGGACGCACCCAGTTCAACTTTGCCGGGTTCTATTCGAAGTATAATGACCTGCAGGCGAACACGACCATCCCCGGCGGTCCGACAGGCAACCAGACGATCACCGACAACGTCGCCTCGGCAACCATCTGGGGTCTGGAAGCAGACTTCACGTCGCGTCTGACCAGCGAGCTGACCATCAATGGTGCCCTGGGCTATCTCAACAACGAGGTCGACGGGTTCATCGTGGGCAACGTCTCGCCGGTGAACGGCAACATCATCCCGTTCGACTATTCGAACAACAACCTGATCTACAACCCGAAGATCACCGGATCGATCGGCGCGACCTACGACCAGCCAACCAGTTTCGGCAGCATGGTCGGCAACGTCACCTTCCGGTACATCGATCCCTACGATCAGCAGATTTCGCTCGGGCCGCTCAGCGGCGACCTGGCCAACGGGCCGGTGATCGTGAACGGAAACGACCCGCGGGTTCGCTCCGATGCGCAGACCCTGCTCGACGCCAGCATTCGGGCGAATTTCGAAATCGGTGGCGCACGCGCCTATGCCTCGGTCTTCGTGCGTAACCTGCTCGACGATCGCGGACCGAACGCCGCGTTCACGGTGGCCGGGCTGTTCTCTTTCTCGTCGGCCCGCGAACCGCGCATCTTCGGCGCATCTCTCGGCTTCGACTTCTAACCCAGACCCATCCCAGCGAGGCCGGGCATCGCGCCCGGCCTCTTTTTTTATTCCGCTAGGAGGAAACCATGACCAAACGCCTCGATGGCAAGATCGCACTCATCACCGGCGGCGCATCGGTCCCCGGCCTTGGCAGCGCAACCGCGCAGCGCCTCGCCGAAGAGGGTGCGAAAGTCTGCGTGACAGACATCGATCTCGACGGCGCGGAAGCGGTCGCCAAGGCCATCCGCGATGCGGGCGGCACTGCGATGGCGCTGAAGCAGGACGTCGCCGAAGAGGCCGACTGGGACAGCGTGCTCGACCGGATCGCTCAGGAATGGGGTTCGCTCGACATCCTCGTCAACAATGCCGGGATCGCCGTACTGCGCCCGATCGAGAACCTTACCAGCGCGGACTGGAACAAGCAGCTGACCGTCAATCTGGACAGCGTGTTCTTCGGCACGCGGCGGGCGGTGGAGATCATGCGCAAGGCCGGGAAAGGCGGATCGATCGTCAACCTGTCGTCGGTCGCCGGGCTCGTCGGCGTGCCCGCCTGTTCCGCCTATGCTGCGGCCAAGGCCGGGGTGCGGATGTTCGGCAAGACCATCGCGATCGAATGCGCGCGCGACAACATCCGGGTCAACTCGATCCACCCAGGAATGATCGACACCAACATGCAGAACGTCGCGCGGTCCGATAATGCGGAATTCTTCGACCAAGTGGTCGATTCGATCCCGATGGGCCGGATGGGCGATCCGGTCGATATCGCCAATGCGGTGCTGTTCCTGAGCTGCGACGAAGGTCGCTATGTCACCGGGACCGAACTGGTGGTCGATGGCGGGATGACCGCGCAGTAAGCTAGCTCATGACGCACAAAAAAGGGGGCGCGCCGGTATCGGCTGCGCCCCCTTTTTCCTGTTCGCACAGGATCAGTCGATCGCGACGATGACCTTGCCCGACTTGTCGCCGGTCAGCATGCGCCGGAACGCCTGCAGCGTGTTTTCGATGCCGCGCGTCTCGTCGATATCGCCGACCAGCTTGCCCTCGTCGTACCACTTGCGCAGCTGCGGGTAATAGTCGTAGCCTTGGGCGAGGTAGTCGGGCAGGAAGATACCCTTCACGGTCAGGCGCTTCATCAGGATCTGGTCGAACCGCACCGGGCCAGCCTCGCCGCTTTCGCTGGTATAGCCCGAAAGCAGCCCGCAAATGCCGATCCTGCCGCCCAGCACCATGTTGGGCAGCGCCGCGTCGAGGATCGGGCCGCCGACATTTTCAAAATAGACGTCGATCCCGCCATCGATCTTTGCGATCTCTTCGGCGACATTCTGGCGCTTGTAGTCGATCGCACCGTCGAGCCCGAGCGTGCCGGTCAGCCACTCGCACTTCTCGGGCGACCCTGCGATGCCGTAGACCTTGCAGCCCATGTTGCGCGCGATCTGGCAGGCGGCCCCGCCGGTCGCCCCGGCGGCTGCGGAGACGAGCACGGTCTGCCCTTCCTCTAGACCGCCGATCACATCGGTCAGCCCGCACAGCGCGGTCATGCCATTGAGGCCGAGCACGCCGAAATGCTGGCGGACATCGTCGATATCCGCGTCCAGCTTCGTCAGGCCGGCCAGCGCCGGGTCGACCGTGCTGTGGGTCGCCCAGTCGCCGAAGCCGCGAACCAGATCGCCCTCTGCGAAGGCATCGCTGCGCGAGGCTTCGACGCGGCCGATAAACTGACCCTGCATCGTGGCGCCGAGCGGGATCGGCGGTGAATAGCCATCCTCGCGCGCGCTCATCCACACGCGCACGCCCGCATCCATGGAGAGGTATTGCGCGGCAACCCGCACCTGCCCTTCGGCCAGTTCGGGCAGGGTTTCTTCCTGCAGAGACAGTGCTGCTTCGTAATCGTGCCCTTCGGGCCGCGCATCGAGACGCCAGTGGCGACGGGTGCTCATCGCCTCAGCACCCCTTCGGCTGGATTTGCTTGTGAATATTGCGGAAGCTGCGGCGCGAGAACACCCAGCGTCCGTTTACCTTCACGCATTCGTCGTCATAGGCTCCGCGATCGCGGACGGTGTTGTCGCCCTGGTCGTAGACTTCTGCGGTCCAGCTGCGGACCTTCGCATGGTTGCCGTCGATCTCGATCGCGCCGGGCCAGGCCTGGAACATGATGCCCGGATATTGCTCCATCGCCGATTTCCACAGGGCAACGATATTGTCGCGGCCTTCCTGCGGCGGAAATTCGGGGTAATCGGGCATTTCCCACCGGGCGTCTTGCGACCAGCAAGCCCCCCAATCATCCGCATCGCGCCGCGTCACCGCGTCCGCATAGGCTTCGATCAGCTCGCGAATAGCGAGCCGGTCCTCGACCGGGCCGGTATAGCTCATGAAATGTCCTCTCCATTATTGTCCGGCAGACCCTACAGGCTGCGAGGCCGCGGGCCAGCTGTGCAATATTGGAGGGGGTAGCAGGCCTCAGCCTAGCTTTGGCCGCTCGCCAATCGCGGGTGGCTGATCCGGTACGGCGACCTCCAGCATGCCCTCGCTCTCGCGCGTTTCGAACATGCGCAGGGCAGGATAGGCCCCGCCGATGCATTTGCCGGTGCGCGCCTCGAACCGCGCGCCGTGGAGCGGACACATGATCGTGCCGCGACGGACACGCCCCGTCGAAAGAGCGGAGGCCTGGTGCGTGCAGCAATCGTTGAACGCGGTGAACGCACCATCCTCGCGCACGATCAGGACGTTCCATTCACCCAGCTTCGTTGCGAGCTTCCCGTCTTCGGGAAATGCGTCGATCGCAACAGCCTCAAACCACGTGGCACTCATTCATCACCCTTCCAGAACACGAACGGGCTCGCTGCCGTCCCACCCGGCCGCCGCGTCCGCAACCATGTCGTAAAAACCGACCAGCGCGGACACAGGCCGGTAAAGTTCGACCATGTGCCCAAGGCTGGCGACGGTGTCGATGAAAACGAACTGGAAGCCGTCCTCCATCGTCCCGCGAAACGCCTCCGCCTGGCCCCGGCCGGCAAATCGCGCGACCGCGCCTTCCAGATCGTCCTCGAACAGCGCGATGTGGTGCAGCCCGGTCTCGCCCTTGGCAAACATCTCGCGGAACGGAGACGCGCCAGCGCTATCCTGCTGGACGAACTCGACCATCACCGGCCCCCACTGGCCATAGGCCGAGCTGTGGACCAGATCGCTGTCGGCCCCGCGATAGGTCGCATGGGCAAGCGTAATCCGGTCGAGCACGAAGAACGGGCCGGATCCGAACAGCCGATGGTGATCCATCGCCGCTGCGCGGACATCCTCGCAAAAATACGCGATTTGCCTGACCGGACTTGCGACGTCTCCCATGTCCACCGGCCTAGCAGCCACGCTTGAGCGGCACAGGCTAACCATTTCGGCAGGTGCCCGCGCGCGGCCCGATCGAAAGAATGCTACCCGATAAGAAACCGGGAGAGAGTGATGACGCACGATGAAAAGCTCAAGCTGATCGACGACCTTTACGCCGCCACCGGGGCGGGCGACTGGGAACGCGCGGAGTCCATGCTGACCGAAGACTTCTTCGCCAGCGAGGCCGATCACCTGCCGATGAAGGGCCGCTTCACAGGTCGTGGCGGGCTGAAAGAGCTCTACACGCTGGTCTTCACCATGGTCGATGCCAGCGGGATCAAGCGGATCGAGACCACCACCGGCGGCGACTACGCGGTGGTGATCCTCGAAATCCAGTTCGCGCAGGAAGGATTGGCCCCGGCAGAGACCTGCGAGATGTTCCGCTTCCGCGACGGAAAGGTGTGCGAGATCAAGCCCTATTACTACAACCCCGCCGCATTCGATGCTGCCGTGGCGGCCAAGAAGGCGGGCAACGCCTGATCCCGCGGGCGGTCAGCCGCCTCATCGACCAGCGACATCAGCGCTTCGATTGGCGTCAGGGCACGCTGACCCATCTCATGCTAGGCCTTGGCCAGATTGAGGGGAGTCAGCTTACCAATGCTCGAACTGCAAAACGTCACGCACACCTATCCCAATGGAGTGCGCGCGCTCGACGATGTGACGCTGTCGATCCCGAAGGGGATGTTCGGCCTGCTGGGCCCCAACGGCGCGGGCAAGTCGACCCTGATGCGCACGGTTGCGACGCTGCAGACGCCCAGTTCGGGTAGCATCCGCTTCGGCGAGATCGACATTCTCGAAAATCCCGAGGAACTGCGCAAGCAGCTCGGCTACCTGCCACAGGATTTCGGCGTCTATCCGCGCGTTTCCGCCTACGACATGCTCGATCACATGGCGGTGCTGAAGGGCATTTCTTCCGCTTCGGATCGCAAGGCGACGGTCGAGACGCTGCTCAATCAGGTGAACCTGTGGGGCGTTCGCAAGAAGGCGATTGCGGGCTTTTCCGGCGGGATGCGCCAGCGTTTCGGCATTGCGCAGGCGCTGATCGGCAACCCCAACCTCATCATCGTCGACGAACCGACCGCCGGGCTCGACCCCGAAGAGCGCAACCGCTTCCTCAACCTGCTGGCCGAGATCGGCGAGAACGTGGTGGTGATCCTCTCGACCCACATCGTGGAGGATGTCGCCGACCTGTGCCCGCGCATGGCGGTGCTGATCGACGGCAAGATCAGCCTGCAGGGCGCACCGAAGGAACTGATCGACAAGGCACGCGGCACCGTGTGGGCCAAGACCATCGAGCGTTCCGAACTCGACGAGATGCGCGAGAAATACGAGGTGATCTCGACCCGCCTGTTCGCGGGACAGACGATCATCCACGTCCTGTCCGACGGTGCGCCGGGGCCGGGTTTCCAGGCGGTCGAAGGCGGGCTTGAGGATGTCTACTTCTCCGCCCTCGCCAGCTCGCGCCGCGCGCCTGCCGACATCGCCGCCTGAGCGGGAGCAGCACCATGTTTGCAAAAATCGCGCTGTTCGAACTGCGCTACCAGCTGCGCAACCCGGTCTTCTGGGTCGCCACGGTCATCTTCTTCCTGCTGACCTATGGCGCGATGGCGAGTGACGACATCACCATCGGCGGGGGTGGCAATGTCAACGCCAACAGCCCCGTCGCGATCGTCACGACCCACATGATCCTGACGCTGTTCTTCATGTTCGTGACCACCGCCTTCGTCGCCAACGTGATCGTACGCGACGAGGAAAGCGGGTTCGGTCCGCTCATCAGGTCCACTCAGGTCAGCAAGTTCAGCTACCTGTTCGGGCGCTTCACCGGCGCTTTCGTCGCCGCCGCATGCGCGTTCCTGGTGGTGCCGCTGGGCATCTGGATCGGCTCGCTGATGCCGTGGCTCGACCCCGAAACGATCGGGCCCAACCGCTTCTCCTACTACGCCGTCGCCTATTTCGTGTTCGCCCTGCCGAGCATCTTCATGGTCAGCGCGCTGTTCTTCGCAGTGGCGACCATCACCCGCTCGATGATGTACACCTATGTCGCCGTGGTGCTGTTTCTGGTGCTCTACATCGTCCTCAACTCGGTGATGTCGAGCCAGCCCGAATACCGCGACCTGGCGAGCTATATCGAGCCTTTCGGACTGGCCGCCTTCGGCAATGCGACCCGTTACTGGACGGCTGCGGAATCGAACACGCTGATCCCGCCCGTCGACGGCGTGCTGCTGGCCAACCGGGCGATCTGGCTGTGCTTTTCCGCCCTCATGCTGGCACTCGCCTACTGGCGGTTCAGCTTCGCGAGCAAGTCGATCTCGGCACGCAGAGCGCGCAAGGCCGACAGGAAGCTGGCGAAACTGGCGGCGAAGGAGCCGCGGCTGGTCGACACCCTGCCCCAGCCGACGCCCGAGCGTGCCGGCTGGGCCCGGCTGGTCGCGCGCACCCGGTTCGAGATGGGTCAGGTGCTGCGCAGCCCCGCCTTCTTCGTGCTGCTGCTGATCGGCCTGTTCAACGCCTTCGCCGGGCTGTTCTTCGGCAACGAGATTTACGGCACGCCCGCACGCCCCCTCACCTTCGCGCTGATCGAGCCGCTGATGGGCACCTTCGCGCTGATCCCAATCATCATCGCGATCTACTACGGCGGCGAGCTGGTCTGGCGCGACCGGGAGCGCAAGTTCAACGAGATCATCGATTCCACCTCGGTCCCCGGGTGGTCTTACATGGTGCCCAAGACGATTGCGGTCGCCTTCGTGCTGATCGCGACCCTGCTGATCTCCGTGGTCGCGGCAATGCTGATCCAGGCCTTTCGCGGCTATACCGATTTCGAGATCGGCAAATATCTCGCCTGGTATGTGCTGCCGATGTCGGTCGACATGGTGCTGCTCGCGATCCTGTCGATCTTCATCCAGGCGCTCAGCCCGAACAAGTTCGTCGGCTGGGGGATCATGGTGATCTACCTGATCGGCACCATCGTGCTCTCCAGCCTCGGCTTCGAGCATCCGCTCTACCTCTACGGCAGCACTGGCACGATGCGCGTGTCCGATATCAATGGCGCGAATGTCGGCTGGTCGACCGGCTGGTGGCTGCGGCTGTACTGGGGCGCGATCGCGCTGGTGCTGGCGGTGCTTGCCCACTTGCTGTGGCGGCGCGGAGCCGATGGCGCGCTGCTGCCCCGCCTGCGGCAATTGCCGCGCAGGCTCGCCTCGCCGTCGGGTGCCATCCTTGCCTGTGCGCTGGCCGTGGCCGCGCTGTCGGGCGGATGGATCTTCTACCAGATGAACGTGGTCGACGAGTACCGCACGCAGGACGACGTCGAGGCCCAGCTGGCGGCGTACGAGAAGAAATATCTCAAATACGAAAACCTGCCCCAGCCGACCGCGACCGACATGAAGCTCGCCGTCGACCTCTATCCGGAGGAAACCCGGATGGAGGCGCGCGGGACGATCGCTTTCGTCAACAACACCGGCAGGCCGCTGGAGCAGCTGCATCTGCGGATCGCCGATTCCGACGCGGAAATCCGCTCGATAGAAGTCGAGGGCGCGACTCTCGACGTGGATGACGAAGAGAACAAGTACCGCATCTACCGCTTCGATCAGCCGCTGGCCCCGGGTGCGACAGGTGCGTTCACCTTCGCCACGCGGCGCTGGCAGCAAGGCATGCGTGCCAGCGGCGACGACACCCGGCTCGTGCGCAACGGCACGTTCCTGAGCAACAGCGAGTTCGTGCCGCAGATCGGCATGAGCCGCTCCGGCCTGCTGAGCGACCGGGCAACCCGGCGCAAATACGACCTGCCCGCCGAACTGCGGCAGGCCAAGCTGGAAGACGAGAGCGCGCGCAACCGCAATTACGTGGGCAATTCGCCGTGGGTCACTTCGGACATCACGGTCTCGACCGTCGCCGGCCAGACCCCGGTCGCCCCCGGCGATCGCGTGTCCGACGAGGTCCGCGGCGACCGGCGCGTGGCGCGTTTCGTGTCCAAGCAGCCGATCCTGGCGTTCTTCTCGATCCAGTCGGCCGATTACGAGGTGACCCGGCGGGTGCACAACGGCACCACGCTGGAAATCTACCACCACCCCAACCACGACTTCAACGTGGAGCGGATGCTGGACGCGATGGAGATCAGCCTCGACTATTACGAGGCCAATTTCGGCCCCTACCAGTTCGACTATGCGCGGATCATCGAATTCCCGGGCTACGCCTCCTTCGCGCAGGCCTTTGCCGGGACGATCCCCTATTCCGAAGACATGGGCTTCATCGCCGATAATGGCGATGCGGAGAGCATCGACTACGTCACCTATGTCACCGCGCACGAACTGGGCCACCAGTACTGGGCGCACCAGCTGATCAGTTCCGATCAGCAGGGCGGCACCATGCTGGTCGAAACGATGGCCCAGTATTCCGCGCTGATGGTGATGAAGCACCTGTACGGCGAAGATAACATCCGCCGCTTCCTGAAATACGAACTGGACAACTACCTCGCCGCGCGCGGCAGCGAGGCGATCGAGGAACTCCCGCTCGAACGGGTCGAGGACCAGGGCTACATCCACTACCGCAAGGGCGCGGTGGTCACCTACCTGCTGCAGGACCGGCTGGGCGAGGATCGGGTCAATACGATGCTCTCCGGCCTGCTCGATCGCTACAAGTTCAAGGGGCCGCCCTACGCCAACGCGAACGATCTGGTCGGCGGTTACCTGTCGCTGGCGCGTAACAAGCAGGAACGCGATCTGGTGACCGACCTGCTCCAGCGCATCACGCTGTACGATCTGAAGGCGGACGAGGCCAAGGTGACCAAGCGCGCGGACGGCAAGTTCGAGACCGAGATCACGGTGGATGCGGACAAGTTCTACGCCGACGGTCAGGGCCAGGAGCGCAAGGCGCTGCTGAGCGACGAGATCGAAGTGGGCGTGTTCGCGCAGAAGCCCGGTCTTGGCGCGTTCGAGCGCAAGGACGTGCTGGCGATGCGCCGCTACCCCGTCCACTCCGGTTCGCAGACGATCCGGATCGTCACCGACACACGGCCGAGCTTCGCGGGGATCGATCCGTACAACAAGTATATCGACCGCAATTCGGACGATAATATCGTCGCGATCGACTAGCGACGTGCGACGCTCAGCCTGCCTCTCCGCTCCCGCCTTGCAGGCTGCGGACGAGGCAGGCGGCGTCCAGCAGGATCAGTTCGCCGTCGTGAATGATGCAGCCGGGCGCGGCGCGACGCAGGGCTGAAGGTTGGCGTGCAAGCCGCGCCTGTGCCGCGCGGAACGCCGTGGGGACGACCAGATCCCACCGCTCGGGCAAGGTGCCCTGCGTCAGGAAGGCACGATCGACCGCGATCACGGTGACGCCGTATTTCTCCACGTAGTCACGCAGCGCGTCGGGGTTGGATGAAGAGACCGCCGCCAGTGCATCCTCCAGCCGGCCGCGAAGCGGGCCGAAATAGCCCATGTGATAGGGAATCGAATGCTCTGCGCTGGCGAGCGTGCGATGGCCGGTCAGCGCGGGGATGAAGTCCAGCTCCTCGCTCACCCCGCCGATCACCGCTGAATCGGGCAGGCTATCGATCCGCGCGATCGCGCCGGGATCGGCGGGGCGGGTCAGCCCCGGGGTGGGCGAGAGGAAGGATGCGACGAGGAAGACAGCCAGCAGGCCGCCGCCCGCATAGACGCGCGCGTCGATCGCCCCTGCCCGCAGCCTCGCATCGAGCCACATGCCGGCCACCTGCCCGATCGCGATGAATTCGAGCACCGAGAGCGTGCGCTGGGTATATCGGCTGGGCAGATGAAGCGAGAAGGCGAAGGCGACCGCCACCGCCCACCACGCGATCCCCGCGATCAGCACCCAGGCATAGATGAAATTGCCCGGCGCGCCATCGACGCGGAAGGAACCGCGCCGCAGTGCCGCGAAGGCGAGCCACAGCATCGGCACCAGCAGCAACAGGTTTGGCAGCCAGGCCCAGCGGGTCGACCAGCAGGGGACGATTTCGGGCAGCAGGCCCGTGCGCGCCTGGCACACCAGATCGACCTTGCCCGACAGGCCGACCACCGCGCTGCGTGCGAGGCCGGTGTTCATGTTCTCCATTCCCAGCGCATCGCTGATCGTGAGGGTCGGCCCCCAGCCCTCGGTCGCGCCCGCGAGCGGGATCACCGCCGCGCCGACCGCCGCTGCACCGAGGCCGCACAGCACCCATGTCCTGAGGCCGAAATCTATCCGGAACGGCCGCCAGCCGACCCGCGACAGGCCCATCATCGTCAGGGCGACCAGCGCGGTGGTCGGGTACAGCAGGCCGAGCACGAACAGCGTCGGGATCATCTGCCACCCGCGATTGCGCAGCAGCCCGTCGAGGAACACCAGCAGCAGCGGCGCCGAGAATGCACGCGGCGTGGCCGAGTAGATCGAATCCTCATGCAGCACGAAGCCCGCCAGCAGCGCGGCGGCAGCAAAGGCCGCGAGCGGGCGCTGGGTTAGCAGCAGCGCGATCCGCCAGGCCATCCAGACGGAAAGGAACAGCAGCGGCACGGGCAGCAGGCGGGCGAAGACCAGAGGTTCGAGGCCGAGCATATTCGCCGCCGCGAACAGCATCCGGTAGGCCCACGGCCCGACCGACTGCCAGTAATCCGCCAGCAGATCGCCGCGCATCGCGTCCGGGTCGTTCAGCCGCGCCATCCAGGTGAGGAACTGGCGGGCATCGTCCTGGATCGTGAGCGGCGCGTAGGTCAGTGTGCCGGGCACGAAGAAGACAAGGTAGAGATAGATCAGCGCGGTCACGCCGGTCGCGGCGAACAGCAGGGTGCGCCAGCCGCGTTCGTCGTCGAGTGCGGGAAGGATCGTCATGCGGCGCGCTCCTTGCGGACCTGGACCAGATAGTCGCCCATGAAGGGCAGGCCCGCGATCGCGGGCACGAGATAGCGCAAGGTGGCCAGCACGCCGAGCACGGCGGCGGCCCCTGACGAGAGATAGGGCGCGTAAAGCAGCACAATCGCCGCATCGCGCGTGCCCACCCCCGCCATGGTGAACGGCAGCAGACCAGCAAGGATCGCAAGCGTGGCAAAGGCCATGTTGTCGAGGAACGGCACCCGGCCCAATCCTTGCGCGAACAGCCAGAACTGCGCGAGATGTCCGCCCCAGATCAGCAGGCTGACCCCGGCGACCTTTGCCACGCGCCTGCGGTCGCTCCAGAACCAGCCGACCGCCTGCTGCCAGGTCTCGCCAAAGCCCGAGAGCCAGCGCCCGATCCGACCCGGCGCGATCCGCCCGGCGATCGCGAGGAACCGGCTCGCGAACCGCAAGGGCGAAAGCAGGACCACCAGCAGCATCAGCATCGCACCCGTGCCCGCAGCAGCGAGCATCAGCCACAGGTCGCCCCAGCCGACCCACAGCAGCGCAAGCACGCCCCAGAACAGCAGCGCCGCCATATCGAGCGAGCGCTCCATCACCACGACGCCCACCGCCAGCTTCGGGTCGAACCCGTGACGCCCCGTCAGCGCCACCGCCTTGGCCAGATCGCCAAGCTTGGAGGGCAGCACGAGGTTGAGCGAGGATGCGCCCAGGATCAGCCGGGTGGCGGACCACAGGCCGATCGGCGTCTGGGTCAGCATGCCGAAACGCATCGCGGTGACCAGGGTCAGCGGCACGATCGTCGCGAGGCCCGCGGCAAGCCACCAGCCATCCGAAGCCGCCAGCGCGGCGCGGATCGATGTCAGATCGACCTGCCACCAGATCAGCGCCAGCAGGATCAGGCTGACCAGCGCCCCGATCGCCTTTTTCACTGTGCCGTCTCCCTCATCGGAGGGGTGCTCACCCCGCGGGCGGCGGGGCGGGCGGCTCCCGATCGCGCAGGTGCAGGTGCGCGTCCGCCAGTTCCTTGCGCTTCATATATTGCAGGTCCTGCAGCAGCCGGCGGTTGATCGCGAACAGCTCCCCCAGCAGCCCCGCGACCCAGAAGATCAGCGTCGCGATCAGCAGCACGGCGGCGACCACCAGACTGGGGACATGCGCGCGCTCGGTCCCCATGTAGAACAGCACCAGCCAGCGGATCATCAGACCCGTGCCGAGCAATGCGGGCAGCAGGCTGAGCAGGAAGAAGGTCTTGCCCGGCTTGTAGACGAAGAAGGACCGCAGGATCGACATCATCGAGCGGCGCACATAGTCGCGGATCGAGCGGACCAGCCGCGAGGGCCGCGTCTCCCCGTTCACGCCCACCGGAACCGAGACGATGCGAAAATCGCTGAGCCCCGCCTGGATGATCGATTCCAGCGTGTAGGTGTAGCTGTCGAACACGTTGATCCGCAGCGCGACCTCGCGGCTCAGTGCGCGAAAACCGCTCGGCGCGTCGGCAATGTCCGTCCCCGAAACGATCTGGACCACGCGGCTGCCCAGCTTCTGGAGGAACCGCTTGGTGCTGCTGAAATGCTCGATATCGGGGATCGGCCTTGCCCCAATCACGTATTGCGCCTGCCCTTTCAGGATCGGCTCGACCAGTTGCGGGATGTCGGACGCGTCGTACTGGTTGTCCGCATCGGTGTTGATGATTATGTCCGCGCCTTCGGCAAGGCCCCGCTGGACACCGGCCATGAAACCGTGCGCCAGTCCCATGTTGACCGGCAGATCGACGATGTGGTCGACCCCGTGCGCCTTGGCGACCTCCACCGTGCGGTCGGTGCTGCCATCATTGATGATCAGCCATTCGACAACGTCGATGCCGGGCACTTCGCGCGGCAGATCGCTCAGCGCCTCGCCAAGCGTCTCTTCCTCGTTGTAGCAGGGGATTTGAATGATCAGCTTCACAGGCGGGCTCTTTGATCGAAGGTCTCGTGGGGGTGTCGGGCGCTAAAGCCCCTAGACCCGTTGATGGCCAGAAGAAATGTTGCCGTAAACGACGCTCCCCCTCTATGGGCTCGCACAGTTTGGCTCAACCGGACAAAGGTACGAAGGATTACCGGCTCCCTGACATCTGAAAACGCGGTCACGCAACGCCTGCGCGACAAGGTGGTGCAGCGCGGCATTTGCGTCGGCTGCGGGGCATGCGTGGCGCTGGATGCCAGCGGGCGCTCGGCGATGGGACGCACCGCGACCGGGCCCAAGCCGGCCTTCGCGCCCGGCACCGCGCTGCCCGAACTCGCGTGGGAGGCATGCCCGGGCAAGGGCATCGACTACCCGCAGCTCTATCTCGACCATTACGGGCGGATGCCGGACTCCTGGCTGGTCGGCCACATCGTCGCGACCCGGACCGGCTATGCGGGCGACCCGTCGGTGCGCGCATGCGGAGCATCGGGCGGCGTGACCACGGCGGTGCTGCTCCACCTGCTGCAATCGGGCCGGATCGACGCGGCGATCGTCGCGCGGCAGGGCGTGCCCGCCCCACTCGAAGCGAGCCCGGTTATTGCGAGCACGGCGGAGGAGATCCTCGATGCTGCGCAATCGGTCTACATCCCGGTCGCGATGCTCGACATCCTCTCACGGCTGGAGCCGGGCAAGCGCTATGCGATCACGCTGGTCCCCGAACAGGCGGCGGCACTGCGGCGGTTGCAGCATTCGGGGCACCCGCAGGCGCAGCAGATCGACTACGTCCTCGGCCCCTATACCGGCACCGCGCTCTACCCCGCCGCGATCGACAGCTTCGTGCGCGCGCATGGCGTGGCCAAGGACGATCCCGTCACCAGTCTCGAATGGCGCGCGGGCGAGTGGCCGGGCTATCTTGAGATCAAGACGCAGAGCGGCAAGGTGCTGCGGTCCAAGAAGGTCTATTACAACTTCCTGATCCCCTTCTTCGTCACCCGCGCCAGCCTGCAGAGCATGGATTTCGCCAACGAGTTCTGTGACCTGTCGGTCGGCGATGCGTGGAGCCCCGCGTTCGAGGCGCAGGGCGGCGGGCATTCGGTGGTGGTCACGCGCAGTGCGAAGATGGAGGCGCTGGTCGAGGAGATGATCGCCGCAGGCGCGCTGGTGCTGGAGCGCGAGGACGATCTCAAGGCGACCGAAATGCACGGCCACATGATCGACTTCAAGAAGCGCGGCGGCTTCATCCGTAACCAATGGCGGCGCAAGATCGGGCTGGCTGCACCCGATTACGGCATGGCGCCAGCAACGATCCCGCCATCGCGCAAGATGGCCGAACTGGTCATCTCCACCCTGTTCGTGATCGGCAGCACCGCCCCTGCCCGCTTCGTGCTGCGGCAGATCCCCGAAAGCGTGATCGGCCCGGTCTTCAATAAGCTGCGGCTCAGCTGGAAGAAGGCGAGCAAGCCGACCAAGCGCAAGGGGCTGGCCGATTTCCGCATGATCGTGGACGAGGAATGAGCGCGCCCGATCTGCATGCCCCACTGCTTCGCGTGGCGCAGCGCTGGATGCCGCGCATCCTGACCCAGGTGTGCCGCGACCCCACCTCCCCGCTGTTCGGCTGCGCAGATCGCAACTGGTGGCACTACAAGATCCGCGACTTCCCCTCGATCATCCTCCAGCAGGCCGGCTACGCGCTGCACGAGGCCGCGCGCCTGCCGCAGTGGCACGATCAGCGCGAAGCGCTGGACGCCATCGCCGCCGCCAGCGCGCGGTTCTGGAACACGCGCGCGCAAAAGCACTACGCGTTCGAGGAATATTACCCGTGGGAGCAGGGATACCCCCCGCTCGCCTTCGCCACGCTCGCCGCCGCCAAGCTGGCGGATCAGGGCGTGGTCGCGGTGGAAGACGTGCGCGACGGTCTGCGGATCGCGGCGCGCCAGCTGCGCACCCGGTTCGAAGCGCAGGCGGGTAACCAGCAGGTCGCCGGGCTCGCCGCGCTCGCATGGATCGACAAGGTTCTGCCGCAGGATGCCGATCCTGCAGCCTTCGCGCAGGTCAAAGCCCGCACGCTGGATTTGCAGCACGCGGAAGGCTGGTTCTGGGAATATGACGGGCCGGACCTGGGCTATCTCGCGGTCACCATCGATTGCCTGTGGGACCTTTACGACGCGACCGGCGATGCGGACGTCCGCGACGCCATCGCCCGCGCGCTCCGCTTCATGGCCGCGTTTCCCGCTGCCGCGCCAAACGGGGTCGGCCAGCACAACAGCCGCAACACCGATTACCTCGTGCCCTACGGCATCATCCGCTCCGCAATCGAGGGCACGGACGCTGAGCGCGCGGACGCGGCGCGGGTCGCGCAGTGGGCGTTCGCCAGCGCCGACAGCGAGGATCACACCTACGCCGCGACCGACGACCGCTATATCTGCCACTATATCGGCCATTCGGTGATGCGCGCGCTCGCCCTGCTCGAAGGCCGGGCATCGCTGGCCAGCGATGCCGCCACGCCCGCGCCGCACCTGTTCGAGGGTTCGGGCCACTATCTGGCCGACGGACTGATCGTCTCGCCGCGCAAGGGCGGCATTCTCACCATCAGCACTCCCGCAGGCGAGGCGAGCGATTTCGGCTGGATCGTGGAGCGCGATGAGACGCAATATGTGTCGCACTGGTGGAGCGCGGACTGGTCGTTCGAGCCGGTCGATGGCGGTATCTCGGTTGCGGGACGGATGTTCTCCCACCGCGAGAAGCTGTCCAACCCGTTCCAGCATATCGTGCTGCGCTGTCTCGCCTTCGTGCTCGGCAAGCGGCTGATCCCGATCCTCAAGCGCGTGCTGATCTTCAAGCGCGGCGGGCAGTCGGAGCCGGTCTTGAACCGCAAGATCACGCATCGCGACGGCAGCGTCGAGATCACAGACCGGATCGAGGGCCTGCGCACCACCGACCGCGTGCTGCGTGCGCCGCGCGCATCCAAGCGCCACGTCGCCAGCGCCGACAGCTATCATCCGCAGGATCTTGCGCCGATCCGCGGATTTGCGCTGTCCGAAGAGCGCTCGGCCACGCCCGACGCAATCACTATCGTCACGCGCATCACCCCGTGCTAACCGCGCAGCCAAACAGGCGCACCGCCGCGCGGCCTTTTCAAGGCGCGTAGCATCCGCCAGGAAGATTGCGGGACGAGGGAACAACCGATCGCACAGACCGAGCCTAGCGCGAAGACCGCGGTCTTCGATTCAGAGCGGACGGGTGGCAAGGCCGCCGGTCTGCGGGTCGCGCTGTTCTCGGGAAATTACAACATGGTTCGCGATGGCGCGAACAAGGCGCTCAACCGGCTGGTGCGCTATCTGCTGGAGCATGGCGCGCAGGTCCGCGTCTATTCGCCGACCATTGCGGAGCCCGCCTTCGCGCCTGCGGGCGATCTTGTATCGGTCCCCTCCTTCGCGATCCCGACGCGCAAGGAATACCGCCTGGCGCTGGGCCTGCCTGCCGCCGTGCGCGAAGATATCCGCGCCTTCGCGCCCAACGTGGTCCACCTGTCCGCACCCGACCGGCTCGGCCGTCAGATGCAGACCTTCGCTGCCGAGATCGAAGTGCCGGTGGTGGCCAGCCTCCACACGCTGTTCCAGACCTACTTCACCTATTACGGGCTCGATATCTTCCGGGGCTATGCGGAGCGTTATCTCGACCGCTTTTACGGCCGGTGCGACATCGTGCTCGCCCCCAACCCCTATCTTGTCGATGAACTGCGCCAGACGACGCAGCTTGGCGATCATGTCCACACCTGGAGCCGGGGCGTCGACCACAAGCTGTGGAACCCCTCGCGCCGCGACCCGGAATGGCGCCGGGCCAAGGGCTACGCCGATGACGAGGCGGTGCTGCTGTTCTTCGGGCGACTGGTGAAGGAAAAGGGCATCGACGTGTTCGAAGAGGTTGTGAAGACCCTTCGCGAGCGTGGACGCAAGGTCCGCCCGCTGATCGTCGGCGCCGGGCCTGCGGGCGACGATCTTGCCGGGCGGATCGGCGAGGCGGTCTTCACCGGCCATGTCGAGGGTGAGGAACTGGCACGCGCGGTCGGCAGCGCGGACATCCTCGTCAATCCGAGCATCACCGAGGCGTTCGGCAACGTCAATCTGGAGGCGATGGCCTCCGGCCTGGCGGTGGTCAGCGCGGACGCCCCGGCAGCGCGGGCCTTGATCGAGGATGGCAAGAACGGGCTGATCGTGCCGCCGCGCGATGCCCGCGCCTATGCCGATGCGATCGAGCGGCTGACGGACGATCCCGCCTATCGGAAAACCCTGGCCGATGCTGGGATCGCGTTCAGCGAGCGCTATCACTGGTCGGCAATCCTCGACAACGTGATCGCCAGCTACCGCCAGGCGATCGCCGAGGGCCCGCACCTGCGCGACCCGAAGGTCGCCGCCGTCGCGGCAAAGCGCAGAGCGGCTGCCTGACCTGTCAGCCCTGCGCCGCTTCGTAGAGGCGGCCAGAACGCGCGCCGGAGCGGCAGAAGGCGAGTACCGGCCCCGGCATCTCGGCCAGCGCCTGCGCGAAATCGCCCTTGCGCGCGGCGATATCGTCCGGCCCGGCGATGGGGATATGCCGTGCCTCAATTCCCGCGTCCTGCGCGGCCGCAGCAATCACCGACCAGCTTGGCTGGCCGGGCTCTTCGCCATCGGGGCGATTGCCGATGATGGCGCGAAAGCCACGTTCGGCCAGCGCAGGCAGGTCTGCCGGGTCGATCTGCCCGGCGACCCATACGTTTTCATCGAGCTGTTTCATGTCGATCATCGAAAGTCCTTCCAGTCGTCGGTTCAGGTCTCGGTCTCGCCACCCGTTTCGAATTCGAACTGCGGCAGGCGGTTGACCGCCTCGCGCAGCGATAGGCTCCACTGTTCGGAGATCCGACGGAAATAGGGATCGTTGGTCTCGATCCGCTGCTGGTGGCCGAGCCTGCAGGCATCGCGCTCGTGCGTGGCCAGATCGAGCGGCAGGTCGACCGCGAGATTGGACCGGATGGTCGAATCGAAGCTGACCATCAGCAGCCGGGTCGCATCCTCGAAGGTCATCGCGGGGTCGAAGGTACGCACGATGATCGGGCGACCATACTTTGTCTCGCCGGTCTGGAAGAAGGGCGAGTCATCGCCCGCCTCGATGAAGTTGCCTTCCGGGTAGATCAGGAACAGGCGCGGTTCGCTGCCCGCGATCTGGCCGCCCAGGATAAGGCTGGCGCGGAACGACGCGCTTGCCTCGGGCCCCTCGTGCCGCAGCGACGAAATCACCTCGCGCAGGGTATTGCCCACGATGGTCGCGATCTGGAACATGGACGGGGCCGACAGGATCGACGGGTCGCGTTCGGACGGCGCCTTTGTCCGCTCGTCCAGCAGGCTGACGACCGCCTGCGTAGTCGCGAGATTGCCCGCCGAAAGCAGCGTGATGACCCGCTCCCCCGGGTTTTCCCAGTGGCGCATCTTGCGCACCTGCGAGACGTCGTCGACGCCCGCATTGGTCCGCGTATCGGACATGAAGATCAGGCCGCGGTCCAGCCGCATGCCCACGCAATAGGTCATCTAGTTCGGCACTCGTCGTAGTTGCTGGGAAAGGACTATTGCTCGACCTTCAGGGTGACAAGCACGCCTTCGTCACTTCCCCCCATCCGCATGCCATTGATCGGCGCGGCTTCGCGGAAGTCTATCCCGGTTGCGACGCGGATATAGCGCTCGTCGGGGGAATAACCGTTGGACACATCGAAACCGACCCAGCCCAGGCCATCGAAGTAGGCTTCCGCCCAGGCGTGGCTGGCGTCCTGTTCGACCCGGTCGTTCATCATCAGGTAGCCCGAGACGTAGCGTGCAGGCAGGCCCATCAGCCGGGCGGCCGAACAAAAGATATGCGCATGGTCCTGACACACGCCCGTGCCGCCGGTGATCGCTTCTTCCGCCGTGGTGCCCGAATGGGTGTTGCCCCCCTCGTAGCCGACCGTGTCGAGGATCGCGGCGGACAGCGCGTGCCCGGTGGAGACCTGCGCGATGTCGCAATCGCCAAGACCGGCCACCAGCTTGCGCACGCCCTCGCCCGCCTGCGTCAGCGGGGAAGAGCGCTTGAAGTGCCACAGCGGCAGGAAGCCCTGATGCTTGCCCAGCACGCCGTCACCCTCGGTATTTTCGACCAGGCCGACGCAGCGGATGGAGGTTTCGGTGCGGCCCGGCTCGATCCCGATCAGGTCGACCCGGTTGCCGTTGTGATCGTCGTAGCACAGCTCGCTCGCCCCGCCCTCGACCGTGATGGTCCAGTCGAGCACCTTCTGGCCGCGGCTGTCCTTGGGTCGCATGCGGACCTGCTGCAGACCGTAGGCGACCGGCGCATCGTAGGTATAGCGCGTCTCGTGATCGACCCGCAGCCTCATGCGGCCGGTCCAAACGAATAGTCGGTGGAAATCTGGCTCGCGAGCCGGTTGTTCGCGTCGAGGAAGCTTTCGATGAACTCGTGCAGCCCGTCGTCGAAGATGGCGTCCATCGACCGGCCCAGATAATCGAGGTGAATGCGGTCGGCCAATTCGCAGGACTCCGTGCGGTTGTCGTAGTTCTTCGCGAGGTAGCCCAGATTGTCGCATATCTTGTTATAGCAGAACGCGAGGCTGCGTGGCATCTGTTCGTGCAGGATCAGGAACTGGGCGATGTCGCGCGGATTGACCGTCGCGCCGTGGAGCCACTGGTAACTGCGCAGCGCCGAGACCGAGCGCAGGATCGTCTCCCACTGCTTGATGTCGAGCGTGGAGCCGACCTGGCTGATCGAGGGCAGCAGCAGGTAGTACTTCACATCGAGGATGCGCGCGGTGTTGTCGGCGCGTTCGATGAAGGTGCCCAGTCGCACGAAATTAAAGCCGTCGTTGCGCAGCATCGTGCCGGTGGTCGCGCCGCGCACCAGCGCGTTCTGCTGGCGGATCGTGGTCAGCGTGTCGGGCAGGTCCGCTTCGGGGATGGTCCCGCGCAGCAGCTTGTCGAGCGTCATCCAGCTTTCGTTGGTCGCTTCCCACACCTCGCTGGTAAGCCCGATCCGGACGCCGCGCGCATTGTCGCGCGCGGATTTGACCATCGAGATGATGCTGGAGGGATTGTCCCGATCGCTGAGCAGGAATTCGATCACCTTGGACGAGTTCGGCTCGCCATGGCGGGCCTTGAAGGCATCCAGCTGGCCGACCGTGGTCAGCACGGACTGCCATTCCGAACGCGACGAACCTGCGCGCGTCAGCGCGATGCGGAAGCCCGCGTCGAGCAGACGCGCGGTCGCCTCCGCCCGCTCGAGATAGCGGAACATCCAGAACAGGCCGGACGCGGTCTTACCCAGCATCGCGCGCCTCCGTCGAAAGGGTCGTCGCGCGATCAGTCATCGAGCACCCACGTATCCTTGGTACCGCCGCCCTGGCTTGAATTCACCACCAGCGATCCCTCGTTCATCGCCACGCGGGTCAGCCCGCCGGGAACGATGTCGATCGAATTGGGCGCCATCAGCACGAAGGGGCGGAAATCGACGTGGCGCGGGGCGAGGCCCTGCTCGGTAAAGATCGGCACGGTCGATAGCGCCAGCGTTGGCTGTGCGATGTAGCCTTCGGGCTGTTCCTTCAGCTTCGCGCGGAAGTCGGCAATTTCCTGCTTGCTGGCTGTCGGGCCGATCAGCATGCCGTAGCCGCCCGATCCGTGGACCTCTTTCACCACCAGCTCGTCCAGCTTGTCGAGCACTTCGGCCAGCTGGTCCGGCTCCGAACAGCGCCAGGTGGGCACGTTCTTCAACAGCGGTTCTTCGCCGGTGTAGAATTTCACGATCTCCGGCATGTAACTGTACAGCGCCTTGTCGTCGGCGATGCCCGTTCCCGGCGCATTGGCGATGGTGACGCCGCCCGCGCGATACACATCGAAGATCCCCGGCACGCCGAGCATCGATTCCGGATTGAAGTTGAGCGGGTCGAGATATTCGTCGTCGATCCGGCGATAGATCACATCGACCGGCTTGTAGCCTTGGGTGGTGCGCATCGCGACCCGCCCGTCGATCACGCGAAGGTCCGACCCCTCGATCAGCTCCGCACCCATCTGGTCGGCGAGGAAGCTGTGTTCGAAATAGGCGGAATTGAACGTCCCCGGCGTCAGCACCGCAACGGTCGGCTTGTCGAGGCACGCGGCAGGTGCGCATGACGACAGCGAGCGGCGCAGCCAGCTGGGGTAATCGCTCACCTCGCGGATCGGGATATCCGCGAACAGCTCCGGAAACATCTGAAGCATGATCTCGCGGTTTTCGAGCATGTAGGACACGCCCGACGGGGTCCGCGCATTGTCTTCCAGCACGTAGAATTCGTCCGGCCCGGTGCGCACGATGTCGGTGCCGATGATGTGGGTGTAGATGCCACCGGGCGGATCGAAGCCCATCATCTTGGGCAGGAACGCGGCATTATTGGCGATCAGGCTTTCGGGCACGCGCCCCGCGCGCAGGATCTCCTGCCGGTGGTAGATGTCATAGAGGAACGCGTTGATCGCACGAACGCGCTGCTCGATACCCTTGGAGAGCTTGCGCCATTCGTTACCCGACAGCACGCGCGGCACGACGTCGAACGGGATCAGCCGCTCGTCCGCCGCCTCTTCGCCATAGACGTTGAAGGTGATGCCAATCTTGCGGAAGAAATTCTCCGCCTGCTCGGACTTTCGCAGGACCCGGTTGTCAGGTTGGGAATCGAGCCATTTACGAAATGCCTGGTAGGCTTCGCGGGTCTCGCCCGACTTACCCCCATCGTGTCCAAGCATTTCGTCGAAGCTCAATTGAGTTCCCGGCCTTCCTGTTCGGCTGTTCCGGCTTCTCTACTGGCCGTATGCCGTCGATAGTCACCCAACCAAGAGCCTGCGTCAATTGTTCCGCCGCGCGAAATCTTCACCTCATCCGGAGACGCGCCCCTCGATCAGCCGATCGACCAGTGACGGGTCTGCGAGCGTCGATGTATCGCCCAGAGAACCATAATCGTTCTCGGCGATCTTGCGCAGGATACGGCGCATGATCTTGCCCGAACGGGTCTTTGGCAAAGCATCGGTGAAATGGATCCGGTCAGGCGTGGCCACCGGGCCGATTTCCTTGCGGACCTGCTGGCGCAGTTCTTCGGCAAGCGCGTCCGAACCGTCATCGCCCGCGTTGAGCGTGACATAGCAATAGATGCCCTGCCCCTTGATATCGTGCGGGAAGCCGACCACCGCGGCCTCCGCCACATGCGGGTGGAGCACCAGCGCGCTTTCCACCTCGGCCGTGCCCATCCGGTGACCCGAGACGTTGATCACATCGTCGACCCGGCCCGTGATGCGGTAGTAGCCGTTCGCGTCACGCTGGCATCCGTCGCCTGTAAAGTACTTGCCGTTGTAGGTGCTGAAATAGGTCTGCACGAAGCGGTCGTGATCGCCGTAGACGGTGCGCGCCTGCCCCGGCCAGCTCGCGGTCAGGCACAGATTGCCCTCCGCCACGCCTTCCAGCACCCCGCCGTCGTTGTCGACCAGTTGCGGCTGCACGCCGAAGAACGGCAGGCCTGCACTGCCCGGTTTCATCGCATGGGCGGCGGGCAGCGTGGTCAGCATGATCCCGCCCGTCTCGGTCTGCCACCAGGTATCGACGACGGGCACCCGGCCCTCGCCCGGCACGTCGCGATACCAGCGCCATGCTTCCGGGTTGATCGGCTCCCCCACCGAGCCGAGCAGGCGCAGGCTGGAGCGGTCGTGCGCGGTGACGAAGCGATCCCCCTCGCGCATCAGCGCGCGGATTGCGGTCGGTGCGGTGTAGAAGATCGAAACCTTGTGCTTTTCGATGACCTGCCAGAAGCGCCCGTGGTCGGGATAGTTGGGCACGCCTTCGAAGATCACCTGCGTCGCGCCGTTCAGCAGCGGTCCGTAGGTGACGTAGCTGTGCCCGGTGATCCAGCCGATGTCGGCGGAACACCAGAAGATGTCGTCCGGCCTGTGATCGAACGCATAGTGGAAGGTTGTCGCGGTCCACACACCGTAGCCGCCCGTGGTGTGCAGCACACCCTTGGGCTTGCCGGTCGAGCCCGAGGTATAGAGGATGAACAGCGGGTCTTCCGCATTCATCGGCTCGCACGGGCAGTCGCCTTCACTGGCAAGGTCGGCGTACCAGTGGTCGCGGCCCTGCTTCATCGCAATGTCCGCGCCGGTATGTGCGATCACCAGCACGCCCTTCACCGGCGTATCATGTTCGTCGACCGCGGCATCGACGTTGGCCTTGAGCGGGATCGGCTTGCGCCCGCGCAGGCCTTCGTCGGCGGTGATCACGAACTGGCTGTCGCAATCGATGATGCGACCGGCCAGTGCCTCGGGCGAGAAGCCGCCGAACACGACCGAATGGATCGCGCCCAGCCGCGCGCAGGCGAGCATCGCGACCACGCCTTCGACCACCGTCGGCATGTACAGCGTGACCCGCGCGCCCTTGGTTACGCCCATCGCCTTGAGCGCATTGGCCATGCGCACAACCTCGCGATGAAGATCGGCGTAGGTCAGCGTGCGGACCTCGCCGTCGGGATCGTCGGGCTCGAAGAT
Source organism: Alteriqipengyuania abyssalis (assembly GCF_019857185.1). Classification (GTDB taxonomy): domain Bacteria; phylum Pseudomonadota; class Alphaproteobacteria; order Sphingomonadales; family Sphingomonadaceae; genus Alteriqipengyuania; species Alteriqipengyuania abyssalis. Next base: position 418,228 of record NZ_JAHWXP010000003.1, read on the forward strand.
GAGCGCAGTCTTGTCCGCCTTGTCGGCCAGATGCCGGTCGACTGCATTGTGACACAGGTTGAGCGTGCCGTCGGCGAACCACGTGATATCGACCGGATCGAACGACCATTCGCCGCCCTTGGTGGGGGCATCGACCCAGTCGAGCCGCCGCGCCTGCTCCAGCCAGAACCCGTCCGGGTCGGACAGCGAGCGGGCGTAATCCGCCTCGTATTGTTCTGCGGTGCAGTTCGTGTTCGCGGTCTGCGGCGGGTCGATGAATTCGCTCACGGCGCTGGCTCTCCCAATCGTGTTTTCCAATTGGCTAACCCATCGTCACGGTTTTGGCGACTGGGGAGCTTTCACAGGACTGCGCGCGCAGTGATCGACTGCTGACGAACGAACCAGCCTGACCGACGAACGACATGGCGCCGCCCTTGCGCCATCCGGGCAAGGCCAATAGCGAGTGACCCTGTAACATCGGCGCCGAGTCGCGTGCCGGGGAAATTCAGGGGAATCAGATGCGTAACAAGGTGTTTTTGATGGCCGCTCTCATGGCTGGTGTCGCGGTCCAGCCGCTTGCCGCCAAGGAAGGGATGTTCACTCCGGAGCAGCTGCCCGAGATTGCCGACGATCTGAAAGAGACCGGCCTCGAACTCGACCCCGAGGCGCTCACCGACCTCACCGGCTTCCCGATGGGCGCGGTCGTCAGCCTAGGCGGCTGCTCGGCCAGCTTCGTGTCGCCGCAAGGCCTGGTCGTCACCAACCACCACTGCGCGCGCGGATCGGTGCAGTACAACTCGACCGCCGAGAACAACTATCTCGAAAACGGCTTCCTCGCGAAGACCATGGGCGCCGAACTGCCTGCCGCGCCCGGCTCGCGCATCTATGTCACCACCGACTTCAGCGACGTGACCCAGCGCATGCGCGAGGGCACGGACGCGATGACGCCCAACGAGCGGTATGACGCGATCGACCAGCGGGCGAAGGACATCACCGCGGAGTGCGAGCAGGAAGCCGGCTATCGCTGCCGGGTCGCGAGCTATTACGGCGGAGACGAATACAAGCTGATCAAGCAGCTCGAAGTGAAGGACGTGCGCCTCGTCTACGCCCCGGCGGATTCGATCGGCAAGTATGGCGGCGACGTCGATAACTGGATGTGGCCGCGCCACACCGGCGATTTCTCGTTCTACCGCGCCTATGTCGCGCCCGACGGCTCCTCCGCCGAATATTCGGAAGACAACGTGCCCTACAAGGCCGAGCACTTCCTGAAGGTCTCCAAGAGCGGGCTCGACGAAGGCGATTTCGTGATGGTCGCGGGCTATCCCGGCTCGACCTCGCGCTATGCCATGCTCGCCGAAGTCGAAAACACCTTCGGCTGGGAATATCCGACCTTCCAGAAACTGCTGACCGACTGGATCGGCACGATCGAAGCCGCCGCGCCCGAAGGATCGGATGCGCGCGTCAAATACGAAGCACGTCTTGCCGGGCTCAACAATTACGAAAAGAACCTGCGCGGCCAGATCGAAGGCGCGCGCCGCGTCGGCCTGATCGAACGCCGCCGCGAACGCGAGGCCGCGCTCGCCGCATGGATCGCCGCCGATCCTTCGCGGGCAGCTTACGGCCCGGCGATCGAGGACCTGGCCGAACTCTCGCAGGAAAACGCCACCGCGGCGCGGACCAGCTTCTGGTACGGCAACGCCACGCGTGCGCAGCTGCTCTCGGTCGCCCAGCGGCTCTATCGTCTCGCCAAAGAGCGCGAGAAGCCGAACGCCCAGCGCGAGTCCGGCTATCAGGAACGCGACATGGCGTTCTTCCGCCAGGGCCTGCAGGCACTCGACCGCCGCTATGACGCCAGCGTCGACAAGGCCGAATGGGAGCTGTTCCTCAGCGGCTATCTCGCCCAGCCGCAGGCCGAACGCGTCGCCGTGTTCGACAACGCCCTGGGCCTGACCGGCGTCGACGATGCCAGGCAGCTCGATGCGATCCTCGATCCCTATTACGCGAACACCTCGCTCGACGAGACCGAGACCCGCCTCGCGCTGATGGATGCCAGCGTCGCCGATCTGGAGGCCAGCAACGATCCCTTCATGAAGCTCGCGATCGCGCTCTACGATTACGAGCGCGGGCTGGAGGACGAAGCCGAGGAACGCGCCGGTCGCGCGCTCGCCCTGCGCCCCGCCTATATGGAGGCGATCACGCAGTGGCAGTCCGAACAGGGCATGCTGCCCTATCCCGATGCCAATTCGACGCTGCGCATCACCTACGGCAACGTGATGGGCGGATCGCCGTTCGACGGGATGGAGTACCTGCCCTTCACCACGCTCGAAGGGATCACCCAGAAGGACACCGGGATCGATCCGTTCAACGCTCCGGCGCGCGAACTCGCCCTGATCGAGGCGAAGGATTACGGCCAGTACAAGCTCGACTCGATCGGCTCGGTCCCGGTCAACTTCCTGTCCGATCTCGACGTGACCGGCGGCAACAGCGGCTCGGCCACCCTCAACGCGAAGGGCGAACTGGTCGGCCTGCTGTTCGACGGCACGTTCGAAAGCGTCAATTCGGACTGGGATTTCGATCCGCGCACCACGCGTTCGATCCACGTCGACACCCGCTACATGCTGTGGGTGATGGAAAAGGTCGACGGGGCGCAGAACCTGATCGCGGAAATGGACATCGTCGACTAGACGGCCATCCACTTCACGAGAAAAGAAAGGGCGGCCCGCGGGTCGCCCTTTTCTTTGCAACGCACGCATTGATTTTGCGGCATATTCCCTATCATCACTTTAATCTTTATTAGCGATGTGTCGCTATCGCGTTCGTATGAGGATGGACGATAGGACCCAAGGCGCTTCGCCCGATCGGCCCGAGGGACGGTTGAACGCGACGCAAGGACCTTTGCCGTGGCTGATGCGGTGGAGCCATGGGACACCCAAAGAACTGCGTCCATTCATGTGCGGTGCGCTGCTCTCCTCGCCAAGTGCAGTGATCTTGGGGGCCGTGAATGGCCTGTTCCTGGCCAGCCTCGCGCATTTCACAATCGGCGGACCGGCTTTCACGATCATCATCGTCATTGAGACGATTTTGCTGTTCACCCGCCTCATCAGCCTGAAGCGGGTGAGCAGGATCCGCTCCACGGGCGAGATACCGGGCATAGACATACCGATCACGCTTTCGATCCTGTGGTGCGCGCTGCAGGGCGCGCTCTTCTTCTTCTCGATGAGAAGCGGCAATACGGGCATGATGGTGCTGGTGGCGGCGCACTGCATGGGGCTGGTCGGACCACTATGCGCGCGCAACTACGCTGCGCCCCGGCTCGGCATGCTGCTGGTCGCGCTATGCGTGGGGCCGTTCCTGGCCGGCGCCGCGAGCACGGGCGAACCGCTGATGCTGGCGCTGCTGGCGCTGCTGCCCGGTTTCCTGGTCGGCTCGATCCAGTTGCTGGCACACTACCGCAGCGCGATGCTTTCCGCCCTCAGCGCGGAACTGATCAATGCAGAGCGTGCGCGCCGAGATCCGTTGACGGGTCTGCTCAATCGGCATGGGCTTGAAGGGGTGATGAAAAAGCTCTCCCGCGACGAGGTGTTCTCGCTGGTCTGTTTCGATCTGGACGGCTTCAAGCCGATCAACGACCGCTTCGGCCATGCAGCGGGGGACGATCTGCTCTGCGAGGTCGCCAATCGCATGGAGTCGGCGCTTGCCGACGGACAGGTGCTCGCGCGGATCGGGGGAGACGAATTCCTCGTCCTTCTGCCCGGCCAGGACGCACAGACGGCCGAGGCGGTAATCGAAGCGGTCCTCGCCAAAGTCTCCGGCGCGCCCTACGCGGCCGATGCAAAAAGCCTGGTCGAAATCGGCGTTACTGCGGGCTTCGCCTGTTACCCGGACGATGCCACCAACATCGCGGAGCTGCATGTTCTGGCCGACCGGGCGCTCTATGCCGCGAAGAAAGCGGGCAAGGGTATCGGCACGCGCTACGCGCCCACGCTGGCCGCGTGACGACGCAGCAGATCGTCTCTGTTGCGCGGATCGCAACGCCCGATGACGAACCGGCGCTGGTAGCACGGCAGGCTTTTCTGTAAGTCGCGCCCATGTTCGATGCAGTCGATCCCATCATCCTGGCCCGGATCCAGTTCGCGTTCACGGTCAGCTTCCACTTTATCTTCCCTGCCTTTTCGATCGGGCTGGCGAGCTATCTTGCTGTCCTCGAAGGCCTTTGGCTGAAGACCGGCAAGACGGTCTATATGGACCTGTTCAAATACTGGCTGAAGATCTTCGCGATCGCGTTCGCGATGGGCGTCGTCAGCGGCATCGTGATGTCCTATCAGTTCGGCACCAACTGGGCGGTCTTCTCCGACAAGGCAGGTCCGGTGATCGGGCCGCTTATGGCCTACGAGGTGCTGACAGCGTTCTTCCTCGAAGCCGGCTTCCTCGGCGTGATGCTGTTCGGGATGAACCGCGTGGGCAAGAAACTGCATTTCGCAGCCACCCTGATGGTCGCAGGTGGCACCTTCATCAGCGCCTTTTGGATTCTCTCGGTCAACAGCTGGATGCAGACCCCGGTCGGCTACGAAATGGGCGCAAACGGCCAGTTCCTGCCGGGAGACAGCTGGGTGACGATCATCTTCAACCCCAGCTTCCCCTACCGCCTCGTGCACACCGTGCTCGCCGCCTATCTGACCACCGCCTTCGTGGTCGGCGGCGTGGGCGCATGGCACCTGCTGAAGGACCGCACCAACGGCCACGCGCGCAAGATGTTCTCGATGGCGATGTGGATGGCCGCGCTGGTCGTGCCGATCCAGATTTTCGCCGGCGACGCGCACGGGCTCAACACGCTGGAGCACCAGCCGCAGAAGGTGATGGCGATGGAAGGCCATTACCAGAGCCACCCCGACGGCGCGCCGCTGATCCTGTTCGGCATTCCCGACAGCGACGCGCGTGAGGTGAAGTACGCGGTCGAGATTCCCAAGGCCTCCAGCCTGATCCTCAAGCACGATCTCAACGCGCCGCTCGACGGGCTCGATACGATCCCGCTCGACGAGCAGCCGCCGGTCGGCATCGTCTTCTGGTCGTTCCGCATCATGGTCGGGCTGGGCTTCGCGATGCTCGGCGTCGGGCTGTGGAGCCTGCTCGCCCGCTGGCGCGGCAAGCTGTACGACTGGCGCTGGCTGCACCGCGCCGCACTGGTGATGGGGCCTGCCGGCTTCGTCGCGGTTATCGCGGGCTGGATCACCACCGAAGTCGGCCGCCAGCCCTACGTGATCTACAATCTTCTGCGCACCGCCGATGCGGCGAGCCCGCTCGACGCGCCTGCCGTGGGCGCATCTCTGATCGCCTTCGTCATCGTCTACTTCGCGGTCTTCGGTACCGGCACCTGGTACATCATGCGCCTGATGAAACAGCCACCTCAAGCCCGCGAGACCGGGGTCAAGCGCGGCGATACGGGTCCGATCCGGACTGCCGGGATCACTCCGGGGCCGACCCAGGACCCCGGCAATCTCAGCCCGGATTCGCTCAGTTCGATCCGGTATATCGAGCCTGAAGGCAGGGAGGACGACCAATGATCGACCTCACGACGATCTGGGCCTTCATCATCGCCTTCGCGATCTTCGCCTATGTGGTGATGGACGGGTTCGACCTCGGCATCGGAGTGCTCTTCCCCAGCTTCGCGGTTGGCCGCGAACGCGACCGTGCGATGAACTCCATCGCGCCGGTGTGGGATGGTAACGAGACCTGGCTGGTGCTGGGCGGCGGCGGCCTGTTCGCGGCCTTCCCGCTGGCCTATGCGGTGATCCTGCCTGCGACCTATCCGCTGATCATCGCGATGCTGCTGGGGCTGGTCTTCCGCGGGGTCGCGTTCGAATATCGCTGGCGCGATCCCTCGCACCGGCGCTTCTGGGATGCAGCCTTCAGCGGCGGCTCGATCGTTGCCGCGCTGTCACAGGGCATGATCCTTGGCGCGCTGCTGCAGGGGATCGAGGTTACCGACCGCGCCTATTCGGGCAGCTGGTGGGACTGGCTGACGCCCTACACCCTGCTCACGGGTGTCGGCACGGTAGCAGGCTACGCCCTGCTCGGCGCGACATGGCTGGTGTGGAAGCTGGACGGCGACGCGCAGACTCACGCACGCAAGCTGGGCAAGATCGCAGCGGTGGCGACACTCGCGCTGATGGGCGCGGTCAGCCTCTACAACCTCGTGCTGCGCCCCGAATATGGCGACCACTGGTTGAGCGCACCTGCGATCTACTGGGTCGCACCGATCCCGATCGCCACCCTGATCGTGGCGGGATTCCTGTGGCACGCGCTGTCGTGTGATCGCCATTCCAAGCCCTTCTGGCTTTCGCTGGCGCTGTTCTTCTTCGGGCTCGCCGGCGTGGGCGTGACCATCTGGCCCTACGTGGTCCCCCCGGGCCTGACGATCTGGGATGCCGCCGCGCCCGAACGCAGCCAGATCTTCATGCTGGTAGGCGTTGCGATCACCATGCCGCTGATCATCGCCTACACCGCCTGGGCCTACTGGGTGTTCCGCGGCAAGGTGGGCGACGAAGGCTACCACTGATGGCGGAAGGTGACGTCGACAGCCCGCTGTGGAAGCGGCTTGGCTGGATGGCCGCGATCTGGGGGATGAGTGTCGCCGTCCTGGGTGCGGTCGCGTTTCTCATCCGCTGGTGGCTGATACCCTGAGGGCACGCACCGGCCACAATCGGTCGCCGATCGAAACTTAAATTCCCGGGCACACTCGCCAATCGGGTGAGCCTTGCCTATCCTCGCCGCCCATGCGCTGCGCGATCACAATTGCCCTCGCCGCCCTGGCCCTGACCGGATGCGTCAATCTCGCGCCCGACCGCGCCCAGCCGCAGGTGACCGCGCAGTTGCCCGAGGGCTTCCCCAACAGCGAGAATGCGGCACCTTATCGGCCCGCCGCATGGTGGACCGCGTTCCAGGACCCGGTGCTCGACGCGCTGGTGGCCGATGCGCTGGCCAACAATCTCGACATCGCCGAAGCCTCTGCCCGGGTTGCGCAAGCCGCCGCGCAGGCGCGCGTGGCCCGCTCCGCCCTGCTGCCACGTGTCAGTGCCAGCGGTGATGCCAGCTATTCCAACACCCCGCTGAGCGGGAGCGCCTTCGGCGGCTTTCCCGGAGGAGGAGGCGGCGGCGGCGCGCAGAGCAGCCGGATCGAAAACGATTCCTACTCGCTCGGCCTCGGCGCCTCCTACGAGATCGACCTGTTCGGCCGCGTCCGCAACGATTACGCAGCCGCACGCGCCGATGCCCTCGCCGCCGAATATGATTACCGCACGGTCCAGCTCGCCGCCGCAGCAGAGACCATCGCGACCTATTTCGAAATCGTCGATTCACGCCGTCAGATCGAACTGACGCTGGAAACGATCGATCTGCTGGGCGATCGCGCCGCGCGGACCGAAGAGCGATTCCGGCGCGGGCTGACCCAGAGCTTCGAGCTTTATCAGGTGCAGCAGGACCAGCGGAATGTTCAGGCATCCCTTCCCCAGCGCGAAGCTGCGCTCGACGACGCTGAGGGCCGTCTGGGTGTGCTTGTGCGGGCCTATCCGCAGGCTGTGGAGGCGCGCCTCGCGCGCCCGCTGACGCCGCAACTGGTGTTCGACGAGGTGCCCGCAGGTCTGCCTGCCGACCTGCTCGGCCAGCGGCCCGACGTCGCTGCGGCCTGGGCGAGGCTGGAGGCCGCCCGCGCCCGGGTCGGCGCCCGCAAGGCAGAGCGCTTCCCCTCCATTACCCTGTCCGCACAGCCCGGCACGCAGGGGGGCGACATCGGCGGCGCGCTGGACGTGGCGAACAACTGGGCGGTCAACCTTACCGCCGGGCTGACTGCGCCGATCTTCCAGGGCGGGCGGATTTCCGCCAATATCGAGGCTGCGAAAGCAACCTACGATGCGGCAGCCGCCAATTACGCGCGCACCGTGCTGACCGCCTTTCGCGAAGCGAACAGCGCGATCGAGGATTACGAAGAGAACCGCCAGCGCTATCGGCTGATCCTCGCCCAGCGCGAAGAGGCGCGGTTCTCCGCCGATCTGCAGGCCCGCCGGTTCGAGGCCGGAGTGGGCGACTATGTCAGCTATCTCGATGCCCTGCGCGCGCTGTACCAGGTCGAATCCGCGCTGTCTTCGGCAGGCCGCACGGTTGCAATCGCGCGCCTTGGCATCCACCGGGCGCTGGGCGGAGACTGGACCGATCCGTCTGCACCCGATCGGATCGGGCCCCACCCTGTCGAGATGGTGCCCGCCCCGCAGGAAGGACAAGAGCCATGAGCCGTCGCAAACAATTGCTGCTGGTGGCAGCGGTGCTGGTCGGGGCGATCCTGATCGCAGTGCTGATGGTGACCCTGCGGCCAGGGACGGAAGAGCAGGAGCGGGTCGAACAGGCCCCGCTGGTAGAGACGGTCGCCTTCCAGCAGGACACAGGCCCGCTCGAAGTGCGGGGTAGCGGCACCGTGCAGGCGAGCGAAACCGTCACCGTCGGGGCCGAGGTCGGCGGGCGGCTGGTCTATGTGAACCCGGCTTTTCGCGAGGGCCGCATCGTCCCGCGCGGGGCGACGCTGTTCCGCGTGAACCCGGTCGACTACCAGAACCAGGTCCGTACCGCGCGCGCCGATGTCGCGGCGCAGGATGTCGCGGTGCTGCAGGCGCGCGAGGAACTGGAAATCGCCCGCGAGGAACTCGACCGGTTCGCCCGGCGCCAATCGACCCGCGACGTATTGCAGGCGGGGATCGACCCTGACGACTACGCCGCGCGCATCCTGCCGCCCGGCTCACTCGCGCAGCAGGCGTTCTCCGGCGACCAGGCAGGGCGGGATCGCGACTCGCCCAGCCGCCTCGCCACGCGCGAGCCGCAACTGCGCTCCGCTCAGGCGGCGCGGGAACGGGCCTCCGCCAATCTCGAAGCCGCCCAGCTCTCGCTCTCCCGCACGCGGATCAGCGCGCCCTTCAGCAGCCTGGTGGAGGAAGAGAACGCCGCGGTCGGCACGCTGGTGCAGCCGGGCCAGACGCTCGGCACGCTGGTCGCGACCGACGCCTTCGAGGTGCGCGTGGCGCTTACCGAGGACGAGGCTGCACTGATCCCTTCCCTGCTGCGCGCCGATGCAGGCCGCATCCCCGCCAGCGTGACCTTCGTCTATGGCGGCGTCACCTACCGATGGGATGCCTTCGTTGACCGCGCGGACCCGATCCTCGACCCGCAGACGCGCACCATCGACGCCTTTTTGAAAGTGCCCTCTCCGCTACGTAGCGGGCAGCCGGTCGATGGAGGCGAGGATGCTCCGCCGGGCCCGCCGCTGCTGCTCGGCAGTTTCGTCGAGGCGCGGATCGTGGGGGAGGTGCCGGTGCCATTCGCCCGCATCCCGATCGCCGCGCTCAGGCCCGGCAACGAGATCTGGGTGGTGCGCGAGGGGCGGCTGCGTATCCTGCCCGTACGCGTCATCCAGCGCTCCGACGAGATTGCCTACGTCACCACGCAGAGTCTTGCCGCCGGTGGCAGGATCGTGACCAGTACCCTGCGCGCGCCGACCGACGGCATGCGCGTACGGGTCGCAGGGGCAGAAAAGCAGCGCCGAGCGGGCCAGTCCGGCGGTGAGTGACACGGAAGACCATACCGGCGCGGTCGACCGATACGGCAACGAAGCGAGTGACCGGGCGCGCGACCGCTCGGGGCCGATCGCGTTTATGGCGCGCAACGGCGTTGCAGCCAACCTGCTGCTACTGGCGATGCTGGTGGCGGGCTATTTCTCCTACACCAGCATCGTGCAGGAGGTGTTTCCCGAAAGCAGCCTCGATACGATTTCCGTCTCGGTCACCTATCCCGGTGCCACGCCCGAGGAGATCGAGGAATCGATCGTCCAGAAGGTGGAAGAAGCCGTCGAGGCGATCGAGGGCGTGAAGCAGATTACCGCGACCGCGGCCGAAGGGCGCGGCACGGTCAATGTAGAGCTGGAACTGGGCGCGGACATCGCCCGCGCGCTGGACGAGGTGAAGTCCGAAGTCGATCAGATCCAGACCTTCCCCGACGAGGCGGAGGAACCCGATATTCGCGAACTCACCACCCGGCTGGTGGTGCTGCGGATCGCGCTGTTCGGAGATGTGAACGAGCGGACGCTGAAGGAAACCGCCTATCGACTAGAAGATGCGGCCGCCGCCCTGCCGGAGATCAGCTATGTCGATACCTCGGCGGTGCGCAATTACGAGATCTATGCCGATGTCCCCCAATCTCGCCTGCGTGCGCTCGGCCTGTCGCTGCCTCAGGTCGCGCAGATCGTCGGCCAGTCGAGCCTCGACACCCCGGCAGGATCTATCGAGACGGGCCGGGAAGAGGTGCGCGTGCGCACCATCGGCCAGAACTACGACCAGCAGGACTTCGAGAATATCATCGTCCTGACCACGCAGGACGGCGCGACCCTGAGGCTGGGCGACATTGCCGATGTCGACGACAGTTTCGAGGATTCCGACCTCATCACCCGGTTCAACGACCAGCCGGTCGCCTTCGTCGACATCTACCGCACCAGCGACGAACGCGTGCTCGATATTGCCGAGGCAGCAAAGAACCTGGTCGCCAACGAGTTCGACATGCCGCCCGGCATTTCCTACGCGATCTGGGAAGACAGCTCGGAACTGCTCGAAGACCGGCTGGACCTGCTGCTGCGCAACGCCGCGTTCGGCCTGGTACTGGTGCTGGCCGCGCTGACCCTGTTCCTCGACCTGCGGCTGGCGATGTGGACCGCCGTGGGCATCGGAGCGACCTTCGTGGGCGCTATCTTCATTCTCGACTGGGCCGGGTCGAGCATCAACATGTTCTCCCTGTTCGGGTTCATCCTTGCGCTTGGCCTGGTGGTCGACGACGCGGTTGTGGTGGGCGAGAACGTCTATGCAGAGCGGGAGCGCGGGCGCACCGGAATGGGTGCCGCGATCGCCGGGGCACAGCGCGTGAAGGTGCCGGTGTTCTTCGCGGTTGCAACGACCATTACCGCGTTCCTGCCGCTGCTGGCGGTGGGCGGCGTGATCGGCAAGATTCTGGCCGATATCCCGCTGGTGGTGATTGCCGTGCTCACGCTCTCGCTGATCGAGGCGCTCTATGTCCTGCCCCATCACCTGAGCACGCTGCCCGATCCCTCCCACAAGCCTGGCAATCGGGTCACACGCTTCTTCGCGCGGGTGCAGGCATGGGTCGATGCGCGGTTCAAGGCCTTTGTCGAAGGTCCGCTCGACAGGACGCTCCGGTTCGTGGTGGCCGCGCCTTACCTAGTCGTCGCAGGCGGAATTGCTCTGTTGATCCTGTTCGTGGCGATGCTGCCTGCCGGGATCATCAAGTTCTCCTTCTTCCCCGAGATCGAAGGGGACATCGTCACCGCCTCGCTCGAAATGCCTGCGGGCACCACGGTTGAGCGGACGGCAGAGATAACCAGCCGGATCGAAGCGGCGGCCGACCGAGCGCTCGCCCGGCTCGAGTCTTCCCCACCCGGCGAAACGCAGGCGCAAACCGGGGTTGCGAACGGCGGGCCTAATCCGAGCTTTCTCGAAGCGACCTACACGACGATCGGGCTGGCGCAGACGGGCCAGGGCCCGGGCGGACCGCAGCGGACCGCACGCCCCAACCTTGCCAACGTGCAGCTCAGCCTCGTCCCTGCGGCCCAGCGCGACATATCCGCAGTGAGGATCGAAGAGGCATGGCGCGAGGAACTGGGCGAAGTGCCCGAGGCGAAATCCCTCTCCATCTCCTCCTCGCTGCTGGGGATCGGCGAACCGGTCAACGTGCAGCTGAGCCACCCGGATGATGCGGTGCTCGACCTCGCCGGCGACCGGCTGATGAACCAACTGGCAGGCGTTGCCGGCGTGTTCGACATCGAAAGCGATCAGGACGCGGGCCAGCAGGAGATCGAGCTACGCCTGAAGCCTTCGGCACGCACGCTGGGAGTAACCTTGCAGGATGTCGCAGGGCAGGTGCGGGCAGCGTTCTTCGGAGCCGAAGCGGTGCGCGTTCAGCGGGGGCGCGAGGACGTGCGGGTCTATATCCGCCTGCCCGAGGAAGAGCGCGATTCGATTGCCGATATCGAGAATTACCGGGTCCGCGTTCCCGGCGGCGAGGTTGCCCTGTCGAGCCTGGCGGAGGTATCCTTCGGCGAAGCGCCTTCGGTCATCCGGCGCGAGGACGGGCACCGGATCACCACGATTACTGCCGATGTGGATAGCGACACGATCACGGGCCAAGAGGTCGCCGACCTGCTCGACAACGAAATCATGCCCGAACTGCAGGCGGATTACCCCTCGCTACAATATGATTTCGGCGGAGAGCAGGAGGAACAGCAGGAAAGCTTCGGCGATCTCGGGCAGGCTTTCCTGCTCGCGCTGGTGGCGATCTACGCGCTGCTCGCGGTGCCCTTCCGCTCTTACATCCAGCCGCTGATCATCATGGCGGCGATCCCCTTTGGCATGATCGGGGCGCTGATCGGGCACCTGCTTCTGGGCATCCCGCTGGGAATTCTCTCGATGTTCGGAATCATCGCGCTGTCCGGTGTGATCATCAACGGCGCGCTGGTGCTGATCGACTTCCTGAATGAAAACCTCGCCAACGGCATGGAGCCGGGCGAGGCTGTTATCGACGCGGCGAAATCACGCTTCCGCCCGATAATGCTGACCGCAATCACGACGTTTCTGGGCGTGGCGCCGATCACGTTCGAGACCAGCCTGCAGGCGCAGTTCCTGATCCCGATGTCGGCCAGCCTGGGCTTTGGCGTGCTGTTCGGCACTGCGCTGCTGATCCTGCTGATCCCTGCGCTCGCGACGATCCAGATGCGCGCGGTCGCGAGGGTTCAGAGGTGGCGCGGCAGAAACCGCGATGCCGTCGATCCCGGAGGCGAACCTATGGTGCCCTAGGGGCGCAACGCAAGCGCGGCCCTAGGGCCGAAGGCCCTAGCCCAGCTTGCGGCGAACCAGCATCGCGCCCGCAGCGAGACCGAAGATGATCGCGACCGGAGGTGCGGGAACGGGCGTGCCCCCACCGCTCGAGCCACCGCCGTGACCGGGGTCCGAAGGCGGCGTGTCCATCGCGACGGCCGGAGCTGCCACGGCCAGAAACGCGGCACCCGCGAGGGCAGTGAGCATTTTCATTCGATACCTCCTGTTTGTCGGCAGGAGGCATGCCAGAAAGGTCCCGGCAGTCGAGTGTCGATCACGCAGGTGACCGAAATCGGCACGACTTGCCGGGCAAGGCTTATTCCGCCGCTTCGACGGTCTCGATCGAGTCGGTCAGCGGGTGGGAAAGCTTGCCGATCATGTCTTTCGGGCAGACCTGCCAGACACTCTCGAGCGTCTTTTCCCACCGGTCGAGCAGGCCGCGTGCATACACACTGCCGGTCAGTTCCACATGCCGCTCGACCAGGTCGCGCAGATGCGTGCGCCAGTGCTCGCTCGCAACCCGCTGCCACAGGATCGAGCCGGAATTGGCGAGTTTCGGGAACATGCCGTTCTCGTCCAGAACGTAGGCCATTCCGCCCGTCATCCCGGCGCCGAAATTGGCGCCGACCGGGCCAAGGAAGACCGCGCTGCCGCCGGTCATGTATTCGCAGCCATTGGCACCGCATCCCTCGACCACGGTCACCGCGCCGGAATTACGCACGGCGAACCGCTCGCCCGCCTTGCCCGCCGCGAACAGCGCGCCCGAGGTCGCGCCATACAGCGCGGTGTTGCCGATAATGCCGTTGTGCTGGCTTTCGCGCGCGACGACTGCGGGCGGATGCACGACGATCTCGCCCCCGGACAGGCCCTTGCCGACATAGTCGTTCGCGTCGCCTTCGATCCGAAGGCGGATACCGCGCGCGAGGAATGCGCCCAGCGACTGGCCCGCCTGGCCGGTCAGATAGAGGTCGATCGTGCCGTTGGGCAGACCGTCCGGTCCGTGGCGGGTGACCACCTCGGACGACAGGCGCGTGCCGACCGCGCGGTGCACGTTGCGCACCGGCAGATGCAGCGTTGTCTGCGTGCCGTTCTCCAGCGCATCACGCAGGTCGCCGAGCACGTCGGCATCGAGACTGTCGGGCACCGGGTTGCGATATTCGGGGATCGAGAACACGCGCGGCTCGTCCGTCTGCACCTTCTGCAGGATCGGATTGAGGTCGAGATCGTCGAGATGCTCGGCCCCGCGGCTAACCTGCCGCAAGAGCTCGGTGCGTCCGATAACCTCTTCGAGAGAGGATACGCCCAGCTTGGCGAGGATGCGGCGGACATCCTCGGCAAGGAAATCCATCAGCTGGATGACCTTTTCCGGGCTGCCGTCGAACATCGCGCGCAGGCGCGGGTCCTGTGTGCAAACGCCAACCGGGCAGGTGTTGGAGTGGCACTGGCGGACCATGATGCAGCCCATCGCGACCAGGCTCATCGTGCCGATGCCGAACTCCTCGGCGCCCAGGATCGCCCCGATCACGATCTCGCGACCGGTCTTCAGGCCACCATCGACGCGCAGCTTCACCTTGTGGCGCAAGCCATTGAGCGCGAGCACCTGATTGACCTCGGCGAGGCCCATTTCCCACGGCGTGCCGGCGAACTTGATGCTGGTCTGCGGGCTCGCGCCCGTGCCGCCGGTGTGGCCCGAAATAAGGATTGCGTCGGCATGCGCCTTGGCCACGCCCGCCGCGATCGTGCCGATACCCGCCGCGCTGACCAGCTTCACGCACACGCGGGCGCGCGGATTGATCTGCTTCAGGTCGTAGATCAGCTGGGCGAGATCTTCGATCGAGTAGATATCGTGGTGCGGAGGGGGCGAGATCAGCGTCACGCCCGGCGTCGAGTGACGCAGCTTGGCGATCACCTCGTCCACCTTGAAGCCGGGCAGCTGCCCGCCCTCGCCCGGCTTGGCCCCCTGCGCGACCTTGATTTCGATCTCTTCGCAATTGTTGAGGTAGTGCGCGGTGACGCCGAAGCGCCCGCTCGCCACCTGCTTGATCCCGCTATTGGCCAGATCGCCGTTCTCGCGACGGGTGAAGCGTTCAGCGGATTCGCCGCCCTCGCCCGAAACGGCTTTGGCCCCGATCCGGTTCATCGCGATCGCCAGCGTCTCGTGCGCCTCTGGCGACAGAGCGCCGAGGCTCATCCCCGGGGTCAGGAAGCGTGTGCGGATCGCCTCGCCCGGCTCGACCTTGTTGAGCGGCAGTGGTTCAACGGCCTCGTCGATCCCCAGCAGGTCGCGCAGATAGATCGGCGGTTGATTCTCGACCGCGTCGACGAAGCGACGCCATTGCTTCTCGTTCCCGGTCGCGCAGGCGGTCTGCAGCGCATGCATCCCCTCCGCGCCCCAGGCGTGCGTTTCCTCGCCATAGCGGCGACGGTAGAAGCCACCGACCGGCAGCTGCGCATGGCGTCCGCCGAATGCACGGACATGGCGCTTCTCCGCGCTCAGATGGAGCGACGCATAGCCCTCGCCCGAAATCTTGTTGGGCATGCCGGGGAACAGGTCTGCGGTGATCGCGCGGCTGAGGCCGACGGCTTCGAAATTGTAGCCGCCGCGATAGCTGGAGATGACCGAAACGCCCATCTTGGCCATGATCTTGAGCAGGCCGTCTTCCAGCGAAGTGCGGAAATTGGCCAGCGCCTCTTCACGCGAGAGATCGCCGTAGAGGCCGCGCGCATGGCGAGCGAGCAAGGCGCCCTCGGCAAGGTACGGGTTCACCGTAGTCGCGCCGACACCGATCAGCACCGCCAGCGTATGCGTATCGACGCATTCGGCAGAGCGGACATTGACCGAAGTGAAGCTGCGCAGGCCCACCCGCGTCAGGTGGGTGTGCACGGCTGCGGCGGCGAGGATCATCGGCACACCGACGCGATCGGGCCCGGTATTCTCGTCGCTGAGGAAAATCTCCGACTTCCCGCGCCGGACCAGCGCCTCTGCCTCTGCGCGGATCCGCTCGATCGCCTGACGCAGATCGGCCGGTTCGCCGCGTGCGCGGAAGGTGCAGTCGATATCCCCGATCGTATCGCCGAAGCCGGCCCGCAGGCGATCCCACAGGTTCGACGTCAGCACCGGGCTTTCGAGCACCAGCACGGAATCGTTCTGCGCGTCTTCTTCCAGGATGTTCGCAAGATTGGCGAACCGGGTGCGCAGGCTCATCACGTGCCGTTCGCGCAGGGAATCGATCGGCGGGTTGGTCACCTGCGCGAAGTTCTGGCGGAAGAACTGGCTGACATTGCGCGGCATCCCGCTGATCACCGCGAGCGGCGTGTCGTCGCCCATCGAGCCGATCGCTTCCTTGCCGTCGAGCGCCATCGCATCGAGGATCAGCTCCATATCCTCGTTGGTCATGCCCGCCGCAGTCAGGCGGCGGTCGAGCTGATCGTCGTCGAACGGCGGATCGGCAGGCATGTCGATGTTGGGCAGGTCGTCGCTGGTACGGAAGCCGGCGACCAGCGCGCCGTAATCCGCCTCGCGCGCTATCCGCGCCTTGAGCTCGGCATCGCGCAGCAGGCGGCCCGCCTCCAGATCGATCGCGATCATCTGGCCCGGGCCCAGACGTCCCTTCTCGGCCACGCGGTCTTCTTCGAGCGCAACCATCCCGCTTTCGGAACCGACGACCAGCAGGCCGTCATCGGTGCGGGCAAAGGCCAGCGGGCGCAGGGCATTGCGGTCGAGCCCGGCGACCGCCCAGTGGCCATCGGTCATCGCGAGCGCGGCGGGGCCGTCCCACGGCTCCATCACCGATGCCATGTACTGGTACATCGCCTTGTTCTCGGCCGGCATGTCGGCGGAGACCTGCCATGCCTCGGGGATCAGCATGGACTTTGCGGTGGGCATCGCCTTGCCGGAGCGCACCAGCAGCTCGATCGCGGCATCGAGGCTGGCGGTGTCGGACGCGCCGACCGGGATCACCGGCTTGATATCGTCCGCGACGCCCGAGAAGGCGAGGCTCGCCATCTTGATCTCGTGCGTGCGCATCCAGTTGCGGTTGCCGCGGATCGTATTGATCTCGCCATTATGCGCCAGCGTGCGGAACGGCTGGGCAAGCCACCATTGCGGGAAAGTGTTGGTCGAATAGCGCTGGTGAAGGATCGCCATCCGGCTGGTGACCAGCGGGTCGCGCACATCGGGATAGAAGGTCGCAAGGCTCTCTGCGAGGAAGAGGCCCTTGTAGACGATCGACTGGGCGGAGAGCGAGGCGACATAGAAATCGCGCAGCTGCGCCTCGACGATCCGCCGCTCGATCCGGCGGCGCACGATGTAGAGCCGCTTTTCGAACTCATCCAGCGTGACCTCGGACGGGCTCGGCCCGGCGATCATCACCTGTTCGATTTCCGGGCGGGTTTCCTTCGCCTTGCGCCCGATGACCGAGATATCGACCGGCACCTGCCGCCAGCCATAGACGAACAGACCCGCGCGGATCAGCTCGGCTTCCACAATCGTCCGGCACGCATCCTGCGCGCCCAGATCGGTCCGCGGCAGGAACACGACGCCCACGGCAAGCCGTCCGTCGCGCAGCGAATGGCCGCTGGCATTGATTGCGCTGGTGAAGAACTCCACCGGCAGGTCGAGCAGCAGGCCCGCGCCGTCGCCGGTCTTGCCGTCGGCGTCGACCGCGCCGCGATGCCAGATCGAAGACAGCGCCTCGATCGCGCAATCGACCACGCGGCGCGTCGGCTTGCCCGAAATCTCGCCGATCAGCCCGACGCCGCAGGCATCGTGCTCGCTATCGGCATGGTACATCCCTTCCGCTGCAAGGCGGAGCGCTTCTTCGTGTTGGTTGATCATGCTGCTGCCGCGCTCGGATTGCGTTGCTGGACAAGGTAGGCGTCGATTTTCTCGGCTACATCGCGCCCATCGCGTACCGCCCAGACGACCAGGCTGGCCCCGCGGGAAATGTCCCCCCCTGCGAATACTCCCGGGAGCGAGGTCATCATGTCCTCATCACATTCCAGCGTGCCCCAGTCGGTCACGTCGAGACCTTCCTCTCCGAAGATCGCCGGCAGCGGCTCGGGTTCGAAGCCCAGAGCAAGGATTACGAGATCGGCATCGAGCGCAAAGCTGCTCGACGGGTCGACCACCGGGCGGCGGCGGCCATCGGCATCGGGCTCGCCCAGCTCCATCCGGTTGGCCTGCACCCGCTCGGCACGGGTCTCGCCTTGAATCGAGGCGGGGCCGGACAGCCACAGGAACTCGACGCCCTCTTCCTCGGCATGCGCGACTTCGGTGCGGCTGCCGGGCATGTTTTCCCGGTCGCGGCGATAAAGGCACTTCACGCTCTTCGCGCCCTGGCGAATCGCGGTGCGGACGCAGTCCATGGCGGTATCGCCGCCGCCGATCACGACCACGTCGCGATCCTTCGCGAACAAGCTGCCATCGGCGTGCTCGGCGACCTCGTCACCCAGACCGCTGCGGTTGGAAGCGGTCAGGAAATCGATTGCGCGGACGACACCGTCCTTGTCCGCACCATCGACCGTAAGCTCGCGCGACTGGTACACACCGGTCGCGACGAAGACCGCATCGTGCCGCTCGCGCAATTCGGCCAGGGTGATATCCTTGCCCACCTTGACACCGCGATGGATGGTAATGCCACCTTCCTCGATCCGTGCGACGCGCCGGTCGACCACGCTCTTGTCGAGCTTGAAGTTGGGGATGCCGTAGATCAGCAGCCCGCCCGCCCGGTCGTGCCGGTCGTAAATCTCGACCTCGTAGCCCGCGACGCGAAGGTATTCCGCAGCGGTCAGCCCGGCGGGCCCCGCACCGATCACGGCGACCGACTGGCCGGTTGGCGTGCCCGGCTCGATCGGTCGCACCCAGCCGTTCTCCCAGGCATTGTCGCCGAGGTATTTCTCGACACTGCCGATGGTGACTGCGCCGTGGCCGGAGAACTCGATCACGCAATTGCCTTCGCACAACCGGTCCTGCGGGCAGATCCGACCGCAAATCTCGGGCATGGTCGAGGTACGCGAGGACAGATCGTAGGCCTCTTGCAGGCGTCCCTCGGCGGTCAGGCGCAGCCAGTCGGGAATGTGATTGTGCAGCGGACAATGGACCTGGCAGTACGGCACGCCGCATTGCGCGCAGCGCCCCGCCTGGGCGCGCGCGGCATCATCCGCGAAGGGCGCACCGATCTCGAGGAAGTCCGCACGGCGGCTATCGGGGGTGCGCTTGGCCGGATAGGCCTGTTTGCGGTCGACAAATTTGTTGGTGACGTTACGTTCGATCGGATCGGCCCAGTTCAAAGCGAAAAGTTTCGGTTTCGGAAAGTCAGCGCCGCATTTGGCGCATCACTCGATCAGCATTGAGGATGCTCCACGAAATTTCAATGCAAATTTGTTGCGCCTGCGAAGAAGCACAGCTTTGCCGGAGCGACCTCGGGAGCGCCCCCTTTTGCTCTTGCCCCGCTTCCCCTAGCGTCAATACCGGCATTTAGGGGAGTAGAGTCGCAATGCGCAAAATTTCGAGTTTTCTGGCTTCTGGCATCGCAGCGGGTGCGCTGATCGCCAGCCCGGCACTGGCGCAGAACAATCCGCCCCCGCTGAATCCTGCCGACACCGCCGAAAACGCGACGCAGGGAATCGGCGCGGGCGCGCGGCCCGTGGGTGCGGACTGGAGCCGCTCCCCGGTGGCGGCCCCGCACGGCATGGCCGCGACCGCGCATCCGCTGGCGACGCAGATCGCGCTCGACATCCTCAAGGCGGGCGGCAGCGCGGTCGACGCGGCGATTGCCGCCAACGCCGCGCTGGGCCTGATGGAGCCGACCGGGAACGGCATCGGCGGCGACCTGTTCGCGATCATCTACGATCCCAAGACCGACAAGCTTTACGGCATCAACGGATCGGGCCGCAGCCCCTCGGGCCAGACGCTCGACCAGCTGAAGGAAAAGCTTGGGCCGGACGCGACCGCAATTCCGCCGGTGGGGCCCTTGCCGATCACCATTCCCGGCACGGTCGATGCCTGGTTCGACATGCACGATCGCTTCGGCAAGCTGCCGATGACCGAGATCCTCGCGCCTGCGATCACCTACGCACGCGAAGGGCATCCGGTGGCCCCGGTGATTGCTATGTACCTCGACCGTTCGCTCGCCGCCTACGAGGCGCGGCTCAAGCGGTTCGATTTCGATTTCGACAATGCCCGCGCGACCTGGTTCGCCGATGGTGATGCGCCTGAGCCGGGCGAGATGTTCAAGAACCCCGATCTCGCCAGCACGCTGGAGCGGATTGCACGCAATGGACGCGACGAATATTACGAGGGCAAAACCGCGCGGATCATCGTCGACTATCTTCGCGAGCAGGGCAGCGCGTTCACGCTGGCGGACTTCGCCAACCACGACAGCGAGTGGGTCGATGTCTCGTGCGTCACCTATCGCAAGGGATACGAGCTGTGCGAACTGCCGCCCAACAGCCAGGGCTTCGCCGCGCTGCAGATGGTCAACATCCTCAAGAATGTAGACCTTTCCCAGTGGGAGCGTGGTTCGCCGCAAGTCATCCACTACATCACCGAGGCCAAGCGCCTCGCGTTCGAGGATGTGGCGCGCTTCTACGCCGACCCCGACTTCGCCGCCGCGCCGCAAGCCCTGCTGAGCGATGCCTACGGACGCGATCGGTTCGCGCTGATCGATCCGGAGCGTGCCACGCCCACTTTCGGGCCGGGTGAGCCCAAGCTGGAGGGCGAAGGCGACACCACCTACCTCACCGTGGCAGACAAGGACGGGATGATGGTCAGCCTGATCCAGTCCAATTATCGCGGCATGGGCGGCGGGCTGGTCGCGCCGGGGCTGGGCTTCATGTTCCAGGATCGCGGCGAGCTGTTCAGCCTCGATCCCGAACACCCCAATGCCTACGCACCCAGCAAGCGGCCCTTCCACACGATCATTCCCGCCTTCGTGAAGAAAGACGGCAAGCCCTTCATGACGCTGGGGCTGATGGGCGGCGGGATGCAGCCGCAGGGGCACGTGCAGATTCTGATCAACCTCGTCGACTACGGGATGAACCTGCAGGAGGCGGGCGATGCTGCGCGGCTGATGCACGATGGCGGTCGCCAGCCGACCGATGCGCTGGCAGGCAGCGCCGCCGATACCGTCGATATCGACAATCTGGGCGTGCTGATGGTCGAACCCGGTATCCCCCTTGCGACCGTGGAGGCGCTGCGTGCGATGGGCCACAATGTCGAGGTGGAGACCACCGGCATCCCGTTCGGCGGCTATCAGGCGATCGCCCGCGATGCCGAGAGCGGCGTCTATGTCGGCGCGACCGAGATGCGCAAGGACGGTCAGGCTTCGGGCTATTGAGTGAGAGGGCGGGCGTTACCGGCCCGCCCCTTCACCACCTCAACCGCTATTGCGCAGCGCGGTCGCGATCGCGTTGATCGACAGCTGGATGCCCTCGGCAATCCGTTCGTCCGGCTCGCCGCTACGGTGCCGCTTGAGCAGTTCGACCTGCAGCAGGTTGAGCGGTTCGATATAGGGCAGCCGTAGCCGGATCGACGCATCGAGGCGGGGGGAATTTTCAAGCAGGAAGGACTGCCCGGTCGCATCCAGCAGCGCGTCATGCGTGCGCTGCCATTCGTCGCGGATCGCCCCGAACACGCCCTTCGCCAGATCGCGATCCTCGACCAGTTCGCTGTAGCGCTCGGCAATGCCCATGTCGGATTTGGCGAGCACCATTTCCATATTGGCGAGCGCGTTGCGAAGGAACGGCCATTCACGCGCCATCTCGCGCAGCAGCGCCTTGTCCTCGAACTGCGACAGCGCGGTGCCGACGCCGTACCAGCCGGGCAGCATCACGCGTGCCTGGCTCCACGAGAACACCCACGGAATCGCGCGCAGGTTCTCGATCCGGTCGTCCGACTTGCGGCTCGCCGGGCGCGATCCGATCTTGAGCGTGGCGATCTCCGCGATCGGCGTCATCTGGCGGAAGAAGCCGACGAACCCCTCGGTGCCATAGACCAGATCGCGATAGGTCCTGAACGCGTTTTCCGACACCGCATCCATCGCCTCGGCATAGCGGCGATAATCGTCCTGCGGCACCCGCTCGGGCTCCATCGTGGCGAGCATTGCGGCGGTCACCATCGCGTCCAGATTGACCGCAGCGACCTCGGGCGTGCCGTATTTCGCCGCGATCACCTCGCCCTGTTCGGTGATCCGGATGCGCCCGTTGACCGTGCCCGAGGGCTGCCCGCGGATCGCATCAAAGGCGGAGCCGCCACCCCGGCCGACCGAACCGCCGCGCCCGTGGAACAGCTGCATCGTCACGCCGGCCTCGGCAAATACGGGGGCCAGTGCCTCGCTCGCCCGCGCGAGCATCCAGCTGGAGGTCAGATAGCCGCCATCCTTGTTGGAATCGGAATAGCCGATCATCACTTCCTGATGGCCCCGCGCGCTTGCCATCGCGGCGACCTCCGGCAGGCCGAAATAGCTGCGCATCACCTCGGGCGCGTTCTTCAGGTCGCCGATCGTCTCGAACAGCGGCACCGCCTGAATCGCGCTGTGCGGCGTATCGCCTGCACGATACAGGCCGACTTCCTTGAGCAGGATGTGCACTTCGAGCAGGTCGGACACGGTCTCCGCCATCGAGACCACGTATTGCGTGATGCAGTGCGGGCCGAACCGCGCGTGCGCCTGCGCGGTCGCCTCGAGGATCGCCAGTTCCTTGGTCGTCTCCTCGCCGTATTCCATCCACTGCGACCGCAGTGGACGGGCGCTGGCGAGTTCGCGGCGCAGCAAGGCTATGCGCGCCTCTTCGTCGAGCGCGGTGTAATCCTCCTCGACGCCCGCGTTGGCGAGCAATTCGCCCACCACACGCTCGTGCACCGCGCTGTTCTGCCGCAGGTCGAGCGTGGCGAGGTGGAAGCCGAAGGTGCGCACCGCACGGGCGAGCCGCCCCAGCGCGCCCTGCGAGGCGAGCGTCTGGCCGCCCGCCTTCGTCAAGGACCGGGCGACCACCCGCAGATCGTCCTGCAGGCCATCGGGGCTGTCATAGGGCTCTGCCGCGCCGATCGCGGCGCGCGAAGGCTCCTTGCCGACCAGTTCCTCGAAGGTCGCGGCGAGGCGGTTGTAGATGCCGATAATCGCACGGCGATAGGGCTCGTCCTGCCGGTGCGAAGACTCGTCACCGCTCGCATCGGCCAGCCGCGCAAGCTCGGGATCGACCTCGGTCAGCTCGCTCGAAAGCGAAAGCTCACCGCCCAGCTTGTGGAGCGCGTCGAGATAGTATTCGATCACGGTTTCCGCAGCGAAGGCCTGCGCGAAACGCAGCGAATCCGCGGTGACATAGGGGTTGCCGTCACGGTCGCCGCCGATCCAGCTGCCGACCCGGAGGAAGCTGGCCGGGCGGCTGCCCAGTGCGTCTTCCCAGCGGCGATAGAGCACGGGGATCGCGGGCAGGAAGCTGTCGCGCATGAAGGAAACCGCGTTCTCGACCTCGTCGGTCACGAAAAGCCGTTCGCGCCGCAGCGTGCGGGTGTGCCACAGCAACGCGATCTGGCGGATGATCGATTCCTCGACATCGTCGCCCTCGGGCGTGGAGATCGCCTGCGCATCGCGCATCCGCATCAGCTCGGCGATCCGCACGCGGTGGTCGATCACACTCTTGCGGCGCACTTCGGTGGGGTGCGCGGTCAGCACCGGCATCACCAGCGCCTGGTCGAGCATTTCGGAGACCTGCTCGCTCGAAATGCCCTGCTCCTTCAGCGAAGCCAGCGCATCGGCGAAGGGCATGTCCTGTTCGGCCATCATCCCCTCGCGGTCTTCCGCGAGGTTGGCGAGCATCGAGAAAAGCCCGAAGCCGCGCACGAAGGCGAGCGTATCATCGAGATCGAGCTGACCCAGCCGCAGGTCGACGGGCACCTCGTTGCGATGGCGCTCGACACTGGCGGCGCGGATTTCCTCGGTCCGCTGAAACAGCTGGTCGCCGCCATGTTCGCGGATCACATCGCCCAATAGCTTGCCGAGATAGCGGATATCGGGGTTTTGCTGGATTGCGGGTCGGGTGGCGATGGAAACTCTCCTTGGGTTGCGGATGCCTGTTATACCAACCGGGTCGCAGACTGTGCCCGCGCCCGGATCGCTTCCCGGTCAACCTCGCCCTGCGGGACCAGCCAGCTGCCGCCCACACAGAGCACCTGCTCCAGCGCGAGCCAGTCGGCGGCGGTTTCCTGCCTGATGCCGCCGGTGGGGCAGAACTTGAGCCCGCCGAACGGGCCTGCCAGTGCCTTGAGCGCAGGAATACCGCCATTGGCCTCTGCCGGGAAGAACTTGAAATGTTGAAGGCCCAGTTCGAGCCCGCGCATGATGTCGCCAGCCGTCGCGATCCCGGGCAGGAAGGGCGCCTCGGCCCGGATCGCCGCGCGGCCAAGTGCCTCGGTCAGACCCGGAGAGACGATGAACTGCGCGCCCGCATCGATCGCAGCTTGCAATTGCTCCTGATCGACCACCGTCCCCGCGCCCACGATCGCGCCGTCGACCTCGCGCATCGCCCGGATCGCGTCGAGAGCGACCGGGGTTCGCAGCGTCACTTCGAGCACGCGCAGGCCTCCTGCAACCAGCGCCTCGGCCATCGGCACCGCATCTTCCAGCCGGTCCATCACCAGCACCGGGATAACCGGCGCGGTGCGCATGATCTCTTCGATTGTCATCCGTGTTCCTTCGCGAAGGCAGCGGCCGCGCCGAACAGGCCCGGCTGTGGGTGGGTGATCAGCTTGACGGGGATCGTGCCCATCAGGTCCGCAAAGCGCCCCTTGGCGCGAAACCGCTCGGCAAAGCCCGATCCGGGGAGGATTTCACGCAGGCGATAGCCGAGCCCGCCGGCAATCACGACGCCGCCAAAGCCGCCCTGCGCCAGCGCGAAGTCGCCCGCCATGCTACCCAGCGCGAGACAAAACCGGTCGACTGCCGCGGCGGCGAGGCTGTCGCTGCCCTCCATTCCCGCCTGCCAGATCGATACGTCGTCCATCTCGGCAACCGGCTTTCCTTCGAGCGCGGCGAGCGTTGCGTAAATCTCGACGATGCCGGGCCCGGACACCACGCGCTCCACCGAAACGCGCATGTGGCGCTTGCGCAGGCGGGCGAGGATCGCGTCTTCGATCTGGTCGAGCGGGGCAAAGTCGACGTGCCCGCCCTCGGTCGCCTGCACCCGGTAACCGCTGGAATCGCGCCATAAATGCGCAACGCCCAGCCCGGTGCCGGGGCCGAGCACGCTCAGCGTGCCCTCCGCAGCGAGTGGCTGGTCGGGGCCTGCAAGGTGGAGAAACTGGTCGTCCGGCGCCTGTGCCACCGCATGGGCCACCGCTGCGAAATCATTCACCAGAGTATAGCGCGACGCGCCGAGCTTTTCCTTTATCAGCGCTGGGCGGATCACCCAGGGATTATTGGTGAAGCGGATCGCATCGCCGCTCGTCCGGCCCGCAATTGCGAGGCTTACCGCGTCGGGCAGGTGGCCGCCTTTGCGCGCGCGATAATCCTCCCATGCGGTCTGAAAACTGACGTGATCGGCGGTGTGAAGCGTTTCCGGTTCGTCGAGCGAGATCGCTCCATCCTCGGCGATGGTCGCGATGGCGAAGCGCGCGTGGGTGCCGCCGATATCGACCGCGACCAGCTGGCGTTCGCTCACAGCCCCGCCTCGGCGAGCATCGCAGAGCCGCCCTTTTCCGCCGGATCGGAGTAGCGGCGCATCATCGCGAACAGCTCGCGGCCCGTGCCCCATGCTTCCGGCGGCGCCTCCGCCTGCTCGCGCGCGGCCCATTCACCGGCGTCCACAAGCGCACTCAGCGTGCCTTCAAGCGCACACACGCGCACCAAGTCGCCGTCGCGCAGCTTACCAAGGGGGCCACCATGGTACGCCTCGGGCGAAACGTGGATCGCGGATGGGACCTTGCCGCTCGCGCCCGACATTCGCCCGTCGGTGACCAGCGCGACCTTGTAGCCGCGATCCTGCAGGACCCCCAGGGGCGAGCTCAGCTTGTGCAGTTCGGGCATGCCGTTCGCCGCCGGGCCCTGGAAGCGGACGACGACGACCACGTCGCGGTCCAGCTCGCCCGCCTTGAAGGCTTCGGCGACCTGATGCTGGGTGGAAAACACGCGTGCCGGTGCCTCGATCGTGCGATGCTCGGGCGCGACCGCACTGACTTTCATCGTGGCACGGCCGAGATTGCCGGCGAGCAGCGCGAGACCGCCGTCGGACTGGAACGGATCGGAGACCGGCTTGAGCAGCGTCTCGTCGCGCGACTGCTCTGCGCCCGGCTTCCACATCAGCGCATCCTCTTCGAGGAAGGGCTCCTGCGCGCCTTCCTCCAGCGATGCACCGTAGACCGTGCGGATGTCGGGATGCGCCAGCCCTGCGCCGAGCAGTTCGCGGATCACGAAGGGCATGCCGCCCGCCGCGTGGAAGTAGTTTATGTCGCCCGCACCATTGGGATAGACGCTGGCGATCAGCGGGACGACGTCGCTCAGCTCGTCCATATCGTCCCAGTCGATCGCGATCCCCGCCGCGCGCGCGATCGCGGGGATGTGGAGCATGTGGTTGGTCGAGCCACCGGTGGCGAGCAGGCCGATGGTCGCGTTGACGATCGCCTTTTCATCGATGCACGCACCCAGCGGGCGGTAATCATCGCCCTGCCAGCCGATTTCGGTGACCCGGTGCACCGCCGCGCGGGTCAATTCCTGGCGCAGCTTGTTGCCCGGATTGACGAAGCTGGAGCCGGGCATGTGCAGCCCCATCATCTCCATCATCATCTGGTTGGAATTGGCCGTGCCGTAGAAGGTGCAGGTGCCCGCGCCGTGGTAACTGGCGCTTTCCGCCTCCAGCAGTTCCTCCTCGCCCACCTTGCCCTCGGCATAGAGCTGGCGGACGCGGATCTTCTCCTTGTTGGCGAGGCCAGAGGGCATCGGTCCGGCGGGCACCAGAATGGTCGGCAGATGGCCGAAGCGCAGCGCACCGATCAGCAGGCCGGGCACGATCTTGTCACAGATGCCGAGCAGCAGCGCGCCTTCGAACATCCCGTGGCTGAGGCCGACGGCGGTGCCCATCGCGATCACATCGCGGCTGAACAGCGACAGCTCCATCGAATCCTGCCCCTGCGTGACCCCATCGCACATGGCGGGCACCCCGCCCGCGACCTGCGCGGTCGCGCCGCGCTCGCGCGCGAAA
The DNA here is from genome assembly GCF_019857185.1 of Alteriqipengyuania abyssalis. GTDB lineage: Bacteria > Pseudomonadota > Alphaproteobacteria > Sphingomonadales > Sphingomonadaceae > Alteriqipengyuania > Alteriqipengyuania abyssalis. Next base: position 445,314 of record NZ_JAHWXP010000003.1, read on the forward strand.
ATCTTGATCTGCTCGGGATAGCGGCCGTAGGGCTGATGCGCGCTGAGCATGTCGTTATACGCGCTGACGATGCCGATATTCATCGCCTGCCCACTCTTGATCGTCGCCTTGTCCTCTCCGCTCGCAGCAAAGCCGTGGGCGAGATTGCCGCAGGAGAGCGTGGGCCGATGGACGCCTTCGTCCCGCGCGCGCTCGATCAGGTCGAGATAGCGCGCCCGCCCGTCGCGCGAACGCTCCACGATCCGGTCGGTGACGCGGGCGACGGTGTCGTTCAGTGTCATTGCGCGCTCCAGTAGATGGTCACAGGGCCGCTCGCCTCGCGCAAGAAGCGCGCGACCGGCAGGTCGCTTGCGGATTCCTGCGCCCGCTCGATCACCTGCTTCTTGTCCGCCCCGCGCAACACGATGATGCTTTCGCGCGGGGCCTTGGTCAGCGCGGCGAAATTCATGCTCAGACGCGGGAACGGCGCTTCGGGGGGAAGCGGATCGGGCACGGTGCGGATCACCGCGCGTCCGGGGCGGTCTTCGGCCTGCATCTGTGGAAACAGCGAAGCGATGTGCCCATCCGTTCCCATGCCCAGCCACAACAGGTCGAGATCGGGCACCGCCATGCCCTCTTCCAGCGCGACGATCCGCGCCCCGCTATCGCCCAGCGCGCGTTCCAGCTTCGCCTGATTGCTCGCCTCGTGATCGCGCGGCACTTGCCGGTCGTCGCCCAGCATGATCGTCGCCCCGCTCCAGTCGAGCCCGCGCTCCGCCAGTTCGGCGAAGATCGCGACCGGGGTCGATCCGCCGGGCACCGCGATCACCGGCGCATCGCTGCCCGTGACCACGCGTTCGATATGGTCGGCCACCGCCTTGGCGGAGCCATCGGGTGCCCAGCGCAGATCACTCATGCCAGGTCACCCCGTCGCGTTCGGTCAGCGCGATCGCCGCGCTCGGCCCCCAGCTGCCCGCGCCGTAGCGCTTGGGCGGGGCGTCTTCCTTGGCCCAGATCGCGCGGATGCCGTCGACCCAGCGCCACTGCGCCTCGACCTCGTCACGCCGCACGAACAGCGTCGGGTCGCCATCGATCAGGTCGAGCAGCAGCCGCTCGTAGGCGATCCGGCGGCGCGCCTTGGCAAAGGCATGGGTCAGCGACAGGTCCAGCGGCACTTCGCGCAAGGTCACGCCTTCGCGGTCCATGCTGGGCTGCTTGGCCATCACCATCAGCCGGACGTATTCCTCGGGCTGCAGGCGGATCACCAGCCGGTTCGCATCGAGCCGCCCGCCGCGCCCGGCGAAGATATTGTGCGGTACACATTTGAACTGGATCACGATCTCGCTGCGCCGCTCGGTCATGCGCTTGCCGGTGCGCAGATAGAAGGGCACGCCCTGCCAGCGCCAGCTGTCGACATGCGCCTTGATCGCGACGAAGGTTTCGGTGTCGGACGCCTCGCCCAGATCGTCGGCATAGCCTTCCACCGCCTCGCCCTGCACGGCCCCGCTGCCGTACTGGCCGCGAACCATTTCCTCGGGCGAAACCGGGCGCAGCGATCGCAGCACCTTGACCTTCTCGTCGCGCACGCTGGCTGCGTCGTAATCGACCGGCGGTTCCATCGCGATCAGCGCGAGCAGCTGGAGCATGTGGTTCTGGACCATGTCGCGCAGCGCGCCGGTCTCGTCGTAGAAGCCGTGCCGCCCTTCCAGACCCACCGTCTCGCTGATGGTGATCTGCACGTGGTCGATGTGGTTGGCGTTCCACAGCGGTTCGAACATCATGTTGGCGAAGCGCAGCGCCATCAGGTTCTGGACCGTTTCCTTGCCCAGATAGTGATCGATCCGGAAAATCCGGTCTTCGCCGAAGGCGCTGGCCACCGCGTCGTTGATCTTGGCCGAACTGGCGAGATCATTGCCGAGCGGCTTTTCCAGCCCGATCCGCACATTGTCGCCCGCCAGCCCGGCGGACTGCAGCCCCTTGATCGTGGGTTCGAACAGGAACGGCGCGGTCGACAGGAAGATCGAGAGGCCGCCCGAGATATCGCCCAGCTTGGCGGCGAGATCGTCGAACCCCTCGATCGTGGATGCGTCGAGCGGCTGGTATTGCAGATGCTTGAGAAAGGAGGCGATCTTGGCCTCGTCCTTGCGGTCATCGGGCAGGTACTGGTCCAGCGCCTCCTTGGCGAGCGCGCGGAACTCCTCGTCCGACAGCTCGCTGCGCGCGGTGCCGACGATCCGCAGGTCCGCCGCGATCAGCTCGTCTTCGTGCAGCGCGTAGAGCGATGGCAGCAGCATCCGCTTGGCCAGATCGCCAGTCGCTCCGAACAGCAGGAGCGAGGAAGAAGGGTGTCGCTTCAAAAAGGTCGCTCCCTGATAATCGTGCGGCGGAGCAATGTTCCAGCCCCCGCCAGACCGCGGTTACCCTAAGGCAAGCATCGCCCGGATTTCCAGCCGCATAGCTATGTGATGATTTAACGCCCGGCCTGGTTCCGGCCTGCCGATCCTATCGCTCGCCCCCGGTCGAAAGCAGGCGGAAGCCCCAGGCGGGCAGCGAAACGGTGTCGCCTGCCGCGATGGTAACCGCGTCTCCGTCACGAAATTCGCGGTAGGAGCCCGCCGCCAGCCCGTCCGCCAGCCTCGCCTCGACCGGTGTGTCGGACAGGTTGAACAGGCCGACCACTTTGTTGCCGTCCTTCTGCCGGACCCAGCCGAACAGCTGCTGCGGCCTGTCGTTGACGACCTGCTGCATCACCGCGCCCCACTGCCCGTTGTCGAGCGCGGGGTTGGCTGTGCGGAATGCGATGAGGTCCTTGAGAAGTGCGCCATAGTCACAGCCTTCGCGCTGGCTCCAGTCGATCGGGTCCTTCTCGAAAAAGGCGAGGCGGTGCGCATTGCACGCCTCCATCCCGTTATGGACCAGCGGCAGGCCTTCGCCGGTAAAGGCGAGCGCGGTCAGCGCTTCCAGCCCGTCGCCGTAATTCTCGTAGATCGTACCTTCCCACGCATTGCTGTCGTGGTTTTCGATATAGGTCAGGCGCATCGCCTCGCGCGGCCACAGGCTCTCGTTCTCGGCATAATAGCCGAACAGCGCGGTCGCATCCGCCTCGCCTTTCGCGATCCGCTTGCCGGTATGGTGCCAGTCCCACGCATAAGTCGCATCGAAGGCGGCGCGGTGGTGGACGGTCTGCTGCACCTCGCCCAGCATGAAGACCGGGCGGATCGCATCGAGCCGCGCGCGCATCGTCTCCCAGAAATCGATCGGGACATAGCCGGCGACATCCGCGCGATAGCCGTCGACCCCGAATTCGCGGACCCAGTATTCCATCGCCTTGCCGACATGCTCGCGCACCCCGGGCTTGCTCCAGTCGAGGTCGATGATATCGGACCAGTCCCACCACGGGGTCGGGCGGAAATGGCCGTCCCAGGTCTTCTCGTACCAGTCGGGATGCTCGCTCGCGAGGGCATTGTCCCACGCGGTGTGGTTGGCCACCAGGTCGAGGATGACGTGGAAGCCCTGCGCGTGGGCGGCGTCGATGAAGTTGCGCAGGTCCTGCTCGGTGCCGAACTCGGGATTGACCGCGTAGTAATCGCGCACCGAATAGGGGCTGCCCAGCGTGCCCTTGCGGTTGACCTCGCCGATCGGGTGGATCGGCATCAGCCACAGGATATCGACGCCCAGTTCCTTCAGCCGCGGCAGTTCCTTCTGCGCGGCGGCGAAGGTGCCCTCCGGCGTGAACTGGCGGGTGTTGATCTGGTAGAGGACCGCATCGCGGCTCCATTCGGGATGCTCGATCTCGACGAAGGGCCGGGGTTGCCACGGATCGGAGCCTTGCGCGGCGGCGGGCGCTGCGGCGCACGCCAGCAGCGCGGCGATGGCGAGCTTACGCATCGGCGGTCTCCGTACTGGATTGCGCGGGCAGGACCGATCCGACCCGCAGCATGGCCAGCGCAGCCAGAGCCCACGCGGCGGCGGCGAACAGCATCGTCCAGATCGGCTCGCCCGGGAAGAACGCCTTCATGATCGATCCCATGATGGTCGCCACCAGCAGCTGCGGCACCACGATGAAGATGTTGAACAGCCCCATGTAGATGCCGAGCTTGGCCTGCGGCAGATTGCTGGCGAGGATCGCGTAGGGCATCGCGAGGATGCTGGCCCAGGCGATGCCCTTCAGCACCTCGCACCCGATCAGCAGCATCGGATCGCGCAGCACGAAGAAGCCGAGGAAGCCCAGCGCGCCCGCCAGCAGGCATGCCATGTGGGTGTATGCCTGGCCGAACTTGCGCGCCATCACCGGCAGCACGAACAGCGCGGCGATCGCGGCGACCCCGTTCTGCACGGTGTAGATCAGGTTCCACCAGTTGGCGCCGTCGTTATAGGCCGCGCTCGCCGGATCGGCGCTGCCGTAGAAATATTGCGACACGATCGGGCCGGAATAGATCCACATGATGAACAGCGCGGACCAGCTGAAGAACTGCACCAGCGCGAGCCGTTTCATCACATCGGGCATGCCGGAAAAGTCGCCCACGATGCTCGACAGCATGTTGGCCGACTGGCCTTTGCGGGCCATGGAAATGCCGATCGCGCTTAGCAGGCCGTAGGTCGCCAGCAGCCCGCCAAGCAGGTAGATCTCCTTCTCCAGCCCCAGCGGCGCGACTGCGAGCAGCACTGCCGCGCCCGCCACCAGCCAGACCAGCGCGAAGCCGTAGTTCTTCGCGGCCAGCGCGCGGATCGTGTGGCTTTGCTCGATCTGGTTCTCGGCCTCGAACGCAGCCATTTCCTCGGGCGAATATTCGCGCGTGGTCAGCACGGTCCAGCCGATCGCCACGAACAGCGCGACCCCGCCCGCCCAGAAGCTCCACCGCACAGTGTCGGGGATCTGCCCCGGCGGCGCGACATTGGCGACGCCCAGATGCTCCAGGAACCACGGGAAGATCGCCGCGACCACCGCGCCGCTGCCGATGAAGGCGGTCTGCACGGCATAGCCGGTCGCGTGCTGCGACTTGTCCAGCATGTCCCCCACGAAGGCGCGAAACGGCTCCATCGAGATGTTGAGCGATGCGTCGAGCAGCCACAGCAGGCCTGCGGCAAACACCAGCGGCGCGGCGAAGGCGGGTGCGAAGGGCATCAGGAAGAGGGAGAACGCGGCGAAGATCGCCCCGGTCAGGAAATAGGGCCGCCGACGGCCCAGCCGGTTCCACGTGCGGTCCGACAGGTAGCCGATGATCGGCTGGACGATCAGCCCGGTCAGCGGCGCGGCCACCCACAGCGCGGGCAGATCGTCAAGCGATGCCCCCACCGTCTGGAAGATCCGGCTCATGTTGGAATTCTGCAGCACGAAGCCGATCTGGATTCCGAAGAAGCCGAAGCTGATGTTCCACAGCCCCGCCCAGCTCTGGCGTGGTTTCTCCATCGGCCTTGTTATCCTTTCCCCTGTCGGCGGGCGAACTCGCGTCACCCTGCCGATCGATGATGGGGCAAGGCTTTCACCAATCCGGGAGGCCGGACAAGCAACATACGAATGCGCTCAGGAGCTTGCGCGCACGATCAACCGGGTGGGCAGGCGGGTGGGCGGCGGGTCGGAGCCTTCGATATGCGCCAGCAGCGTTTCCACCAGCAGCTCGCCCGCACCCTGCGTGTCCTGCATGATGGTGGAGAGCGGCGGGTGGGTCATGCTGGCGGCGGGGATATTGTCGAACCCGACCACGGCGACATCGCCCGGAACAGAGAGCCCCGCCTCATCCAGCGCGCGCATCGCGCCGATCGCGATCACGTCGCTCGCCGCGAACACCGCGTCGAACGCGGCACCGCTCTCGATCAGGCGGCGCGCGGCGGCATAGCCCGCCTCGTCCGATGTCACCGCGTCGAACTGCAGCGCCGGATCGGGCTCGATCCCCTGCTCCCTCAACGCCTCGGACAGGCCGAGATAGCGGTGCGCGAATTCGGGATAGTGCTCGTCCGCATGGCCCAGAAACGCGACCTTCCTGCGTCCGCGCTCGATAAAGTGTTCGCCGACCAGCCGCCCCGCGTCGATATTGTCCGAACCGACAGTGGCGCCGCTGCTGTCGCTGCTGACCGAACCCCAGCGGGCGAAATGCGTCCCCGCCTTGACCAGCTGGTCCAGCCTTTCCGCGTAGAGCGTGTAGTCGCCATAGCCGAGCAGGATCAGCCCGTCCGCCCGCTTGCTGTCCTGATACTTGACGTGCCAGTCATCCTCCATCCGCTGGAACGAGATCAGCAGGTCGAGCCCGCGGTTACCGCAGGCGCGGGTGATCGAACCGAGCATCGAGAGGAAGAACGGGTTGATCATGCTCTCGTCGGGCGTGGGATCCTCGAAGAACAGCAGCGCGATGGTGTTGGTCCGCTGGGTTCTGAGCGAGGAGGCATTGCGGTCGACCGCATAGTTCAGCTCGCGCGCGATCCGCTCGATCTTCTCGCGGGTCGCCTGGCTGACCGACTTGTCGCCGCGCAGCGCACGGCTGACCGTGGGCTGCGAGACTCCGGCCCGGTAGGCTATATCGAAGCTGGTCGGCCTGCCTGACGGGGTGCGGCCCATTCTCTCTCCCGAAAGGCGTCGTGCGCCTCTCATGCTTACGTATTCATCGGATTACGTCAGGTCGCCCTGCAAGGCAATTGCCGCCTCCTAGGCGAAGCCCCTCGCAGCCGCGAAAATGGCGTGATTGCGCCTATGATGGCCGCCCGGCCTGCACGCAAGCGGGGCATCGACATTTGTGCCACAGTCCTGTCGGGCCGGTCGCGGCGCATCGCACGCGTATACGTATGCGATCTTCCGGCACGCCCCCGGTGCTGCATTATGACCGCCGCAGACGCGCCAAGGACCGGCCGATCGAGACCGGGCCACGTGCATCTGGCGACGCTGGGAATGGCAGCGCCGCACACGGGAGAGAGAGAACAGTCATGTCCTACCGCAATTCGCTTCGCAGCGGCACCAGCCTGCGCACCTGTGCCATCGCCCTGATCCTGGCCGGCGCCGCCGTGCCGGGCATCGCCGCCGCGCAGACCACCCAGCCGCCCGTCCCCGACACGGAAGAAGACGGTCAGCCGGTCGCCGACGACGATACCGACGAGAACGTCATCGTGGTCAGCGGCTTTCGCGCCGCTCTGGAAAGCGCGGTCAACGAGAAGCGCAACAGCGACCTGATCCTGGAATCGGTCACTGCCGAGGATATCGGCAAGCTGCCCGATGATTCGATCGGGGAATCGATCGCCCGCCTGCCCGGCATCACCTCGCAGCGGCTCAATGGCCGCGCCAACGTGATCGCCATTCGCGGCCTCGGCCCGGACTTCTCCCAGACGCTGCTGAACGGGCGCGAGCAGACCTCCACCGGCGATAGCCGCGCGGTCGAATTCGACCAGTATCCCTCCGAAGTCGTCGCCCAAGTCAATGTCTACAAGACGCCCTCGGCCAGCCTCGTCGGCCAGGGCCTGGTCGGCACGATCGACGTCCGCACGATCCGCCCGCTCGAAGTGGACGAGCCGATCTTCGCGATCGGGGCCAAGGGTTCCTATGCGGATATCGGCGCGCTCAACGCGGGCTCGCGCGATTACGGCTATCGCGTCAACGCGACCTTCGTCGACCAGTTCGCCGACGACACGATCGGCGTCGCGCTGGCGGCGGCCTATACCGACGAGCCCTATCAGCTGCAGGAATTCAACGCCTGGGGCTATGCTGGCGATGGCACGCCCGGCAATCCGTACATCATCGGCGGCAACAAGAGCTTCGTCACCTCGACCCGGCTCAAGCGCTTCGGGGTCAACGGCACGCTGCAATATCAGGCGTCGCCCAACTTCATGGTCACCGTCGACGGCTTCTATTCCAGTTTCGACGACGACCAGTCCAAGCGCGGGATCGAACTGCCGCTGGGCTTCAGCAACCCCTACACCACAAGCAGCGTGGTCGACGGTCCGTTCGGCGGTTTCGCCGAATCCGGCACCTTCACCGATGTGCGCGGCGTCGTGCGCAACGACGTTTTCCAGCGCCAGGCGGACCTCTATTCGGGCGGCCTCAACCTCGATTACGATGGCGATGACGGGTGGAGCGCGTTCTTCGATTTCGGCTATTCGCGCACCGACCGTAACGAGCTGAGCATCGAAAGCTATTCGGGCACCGGCTATGGCGGGGGCAACGGCGCGGCCGATACGATCGGCTTCACCTCCGACACCAATGGCACATCCTTCACCCACACGCTCGACTACAGCGACCCGAGCCTGATCCGGCTGACCGACCCCCTCGGCTGGGGCGGCGCGCGCGTCCAGGCGGGCTACTGGAACAACCGCATCATTGCCGACGAGCTTTTCCAGTATCGCGTGGGCGTGTCGAAGGAACTGGGCGGCTTCCTCTCCGCCATGCATTTCGGGATGGCCTATACCGACCGTTCCAAGAGCCTGACGCCGGACGAGTTCTTCGTCTCGCCGCCGGGCGGCGCAACCGAGGTGGCAATCCCGACCGGCGCGCTGCTGCGGCCGACCGACCTCGACTATCTCGGCCTTGGCCCGATCGTCAGCTACGATGTCCGCGACCTGATCGCGGATGGCACGCTGATCCTCGATCGCAATACCTCCAACGATGTTCCGGCCAAGGCCTACGGCATCACCGAAGACCTGATGACCATCTACCTGCAGGCGGATATCGAGCAGGAACTGGGCATCGGCGTGCTGACCGGCAATTTCGGCGTGCAGGCGATCAATACCGACCAGAACTCGACCGGGCTTGCGTTCGCCGGTGGCCAGCCGGTCGACGTGTCGCTGGGCGCGGATTACTGGGACGTGCTGCCCAGCGCCAACCTGTCGCTGCGGCTCGATAGCGGGTGGGTCTTCCGCCTTGCCGCCAGCCGCCAGATCCAGCGCCCGCGTCTCGACGATCTGCGCGTGGCGATCAGCTACGGGATCAACACCAACGCGGGTGAAAGCCCGACCGGTGTCGCGCCGTTCATCAGCGGCGGCGGCGGCAACCCGCTGCTGCGCCCGTACCGGGCCAACGCGGTCGACTTCAATATCGAGAAGTACTTCGCAAACGGCGCGGGCGTCGTCGCGGTGCAGGCCTTCTACAAGGATATCGTCAACTGGATCGCCAACGGGCGCTATACCTTCGATTATTCCGGACTTCCGACCCCGGCGGGTCAGACCCCGGCGACCACGATCGGTTTCCTCGATACGCAGGTGAACACCGGCGGCGGTAACTTCTACGGGGTCGAGCTGTCGGCGACGGTACCGTTCGACGCCTTCTTCTCCGGCCTCGAAGGCTTCGGCGCAACCGGCGGCGTGGGCTACACCAAGTCGGAAGTGGAAGACTTCAACGGAGATGTCGCACCGATTTCCGGCTATTCGGAATGGGTCGCCAACGGCACGCTCTACTACGACCTCAACGGCTTCAGCGCCCGGGGCAGCGTCCGCTATCGCTCCGAGTTCATCGGCGAATTCAGCGGCTTCGGCGGTTCGCCGACGCGGCGTCTGGCGCGAGGCGAGACGATCGTCGATGCGCAAATCGGCTATGAATTCCAGCCGGGCAGCGCGCTGGAGGGCCTCTCGGTCTATCTCCAGGGGCAGAACCTCACCAACGCGCCGTTCGTGTCGCAGTTCAACGTGCCCGAACCGCGCGCGGTGATCGACTATCAGGAATATGGCCGCCGCTTCCTCGTCGGCGCGACCTTCAAGTTCTGATAGCCAAGGTCCGGAGCAGGCGGCGCATTCCTCCCAAGCCGCGCCGTCTGCCTCGGACCCTAATCCTTGCCATGCGCCCTGCGCGCGGGTGAGGATGGGAGGTGAGCGTGAACCGGACCAGTTCCAGCGAAACCGAACCGCCCGCCATCGTCATTGTCGGTGGCGGCACTGCCGGGTGGATGGCGGCGGCGGCGCTCGCGCGGCTGACGCCATGCGCGGTCACGCTGGTCGAGTCCGAGGCGATCGGCACGGTCGGCGTGGGCGAGGCAACGATCCCGCAGATCCGCCTGTTCAACCAGGCGCTGGGGATCGACGAAGCGGAATTCCTGCGCGAGACCAAAGCCACCTTCAAGCTGGGCATCGAATTCGCCGGCTGGTCGCACGCTGGTGCCAGCTACATGCATGCCTTCGGCGAGATCGGCGCGGGCGCGGGCCTGCTCCCCTTCCACCAGCTGTGGCTGCGCGGCCGCGAACTGGGCGAGGCAAAAGACCTCGCCACCTACTCGCTCAATGAGCGCGCGGCGCGCGCGCTCAAGATGCAGATGTGGCGCGGCGACGCGGGGCACAGCGCGCCCGACATGCCGTGGGCGTACCACTTCGACGCCAGCCTCTACGCCGCCTACCTGCGTCGCCTGGCCGAAGCGCGCGGCGCGGCGCGAATCGAAGGCAAGGTCGCCTCGGTCGAGCGCGATGGCGCAAGCGGTGACATCGCGGCGGTTGCGCTGGAAGAAGGGCGCCGGATCGCAGGCGATTTCTTCATCGATTGCAGCGGCTTTCGCAGCCTGCTGCTGGGGCAGGAGCTGGCGACACCGTTCGAGGACTGGAGCCACTGGCTGCCGTGCGACCGCGCGGTCGCGGTGCCGTGCGCCACGAAAGGCGAGTTCACCCCCTACACCCGCTCCACCGCGCACTCCGCCGGCTGGCAATGGCGCATTCCGTTGCAGCACCGGATCGGCAACGGGCTGGTCTATTGCAGCGACTATCTCTCCGATGACGAGGCCGAGGCGCAGCTGCTCGCCAATCTCGACGGCGCGCCTCAGGCCACGCCCAACCGCCTGCGCTTCACCACCGGGATGCGCACCCAGCAATGGTCGCACAACTGCCTCGCGCTGGGGCTGGCCGCCGGGTTCATGGAGCCGCTGGAATCGACCAGCATCCACCTGATCCAGTCCTCGATCGCGCGGTTCCTGAACATGCTGCCGGGCAGGCAGCCCGCGCCCGCAATGCGCGCGGAGTTCAACCGGCAGGCGGAGTTCGAATGGATCCGCATCCGCGACTTCCTGATCCTGCATTACTGGGCGAACGGGCGCGTCGGCGAAGCTTTCTGGGATCGTCGCCGGGAAATGGCCCTGCCCGACACACTGACCGCGAAGATCGAGCAGTTCAAAGCCAGCGGCTTCATCCATCGCGAGCACGAGGAGCTGTTCACCATCCCCGGCTGGGCGCAGGTGCTGATCGGGCAGGAGGTGACGCCGCAATCGCTCCACCCGCTGGCCGCATCGACCGATCCGGCTGCGCTGGAGCGGATGCTGGGCGAGATCGAGGCGGGGATCGGCCGATTGGTCGATGCCATGCCGTCGCATGTCGAGTTTCTGCGCGCCTACTGCATGCCCCGCGCTACCAATCCATCCCCCACCCCGGTTTCGGAGACCGCCCGATGAAGCGCGCCGTCACCCTGCTCGCCGCAGCCAGCCTGCTCGGCTTTGCCACCCCCGCGCTGGCGCAGGAGCCAGCCGCCGAAACGGGCGATCGCCTGTCTCAGGACGAGGTGATCTATTTCGTCCTGCCCGACCGCTTCGCCAATGGCGACACGGCCAACGATACCGGCGGCTATCCGGCGGACCGGCTCCAAAGCGGCTACGACCCCACCCATCGCGGCTTCTACCACGGCGGCGATCTGAAGGGCCTGACCGAGAAGCTCGACTATATTCAGGGCCTCGGCGTTACCGCGATCTGGTTCGCGCCGATCTTCAAGAACAAGCCGGTGCAGGGCCCGGCGGGTGACGAGAGCGCGGGCTACCACGGCTACTGGGTGACCGACTTCACCTCGGTCGACCCGCATCTGGGCACCAATGCCGAGTTCAAGGCCTTCGTCGAGGCGGCGCACGCGCGCGGGATGAAGGTCTATATGGACATCATCACCAACCATACCGCCGACGTCATCCGGTATGCGGGCGGCGACTATGCCTATCGCAGCAAGGCGGACTATCCTTTTTCCACCCTTGGCGGGCCCGAGGGTGAGCGGATCAACCCGGGCTTCGCGGGCGACGATGATCCCGGCGCAAAGAACTGGGCGAAGCTGACCGATCCGCGCTTCGCCTACACCCCCGTGGTGCCCGAGGCGGAGCGGGACATCAAAGTGCCCGCATGGCTCAACGATCCGATCTACTACCATAATCGCGGCAACAGCGAGTGGTGGGGCGAAAGCGCGGTCTATGGCGATTTCGCGGGGCTCGACGATCTGGCGACCGAGCATCCGCGCGTGCTTGCCGGGATGATCGATATCTTCGGCAGCTGGATTGACCGCTTCGGGATCGACGGCTTCCGGATCGACACGGTCAAGCATGTGAACCCCGAGTTCTGGCAGGCCTTCGTGCCCGCGATGCAGGCGCGCGCCGAGGCGAAAGGGATCGCGGATTTCCTGATCTTTGGAGAGGTCTATGTCGACGGTGCGCGCCCCGGCCCGCTGGCGGCCTATACCCACCGCGACGCCCTACCCGCCGTGCTCGACTTCACCTTCCAGTCCGCAGTGCGCGATGTGGTGGCCGACAATGCCTCGCCCGAAGTGCTGGTGCAGATGCTCGAAGGCGATGTGCTCTATGCAGGTGGCGAGGAAGCCGCGCTGCGCCTGCCGACCTTCCTCGGCAATCACGACATGGGCCGCTTTTCTATGTTCGTGAAAGCGGGCAATCCGGATGCCGGCCAGTCGGAACTGCTTGCGCGCACGATGCAGGGCCATGCGATGCTGCTGACCCTGCGCGGCATCCCGACCGTCTATTACGGCGACGAGCAGGGCTTCATCTCCGACGGCAACGACCAGCAGGCGCGCGAGGACATGTTCGCCAGCCGGGTGGCCGACTACAACGACAACGATCTCCTCGGCACGCAAGCGACTACGGCGGACGAGAATTACGCCGCCGACCACCCGCTTTACCGCACGATCGCGCGGCTTTCCGCGTTGCGCACGGGCACCCCTGCGCTGCGCCGCGGGCGCACCCAGATCGGCACGTTCGACCGCGAGCCGGGCCTGCTCTCACTCATCCGCCGCGACCCCGAAGGCGGCCAGACGGTCCTGCTGGTGTTCAACACCAGTGGGCAAGCAATCACGCGGAACGTGGAAATCGACATGAAGGAAACCACGCTGAAAACCCTCGACGGCACCTGCCCCGCCCAACCGACCGCGCCGGGCAGCGCGCGGTTCACCCTTCCCCCCTTCGGCTGGGCCGTGTGCGAGCTGGAGCGCAACTGATGGCGAGCGCGATGCAACCCTCCCCCGCTGCTGCGAAAGACGGGCAATGGTGGCGCGGCGCGACGATCTACCAGATCTATCCGCGCAGCTTCATGGATTCCAACGGCGACGGCATCGGCGATCTGCCGGGCATCACCTCGCGGCTGGAGCATGTCGCCGATCTGGGCGTCGATGCGATCTGGGTCAGCCCCTTCTTCGCCAGCCCGATGAAGGATTTCGGTTACGACGTGTCCGATTACTGCGATGTCGATCCGATCTTCGGCACGCTCGCCGATTTCGACGCGCTGGTCGCCCGCGCGCACGAGCTGGGCCTCAAGCTGCTGATCGATCAGGTCTATTCACATACCTCGGACGAGCATGAATGGTTCGCGCAGAGCCGTTCGGACCGGACCAATGCGAAGGCCGACTGGTACGTGTGGGCCGATGCCAAGCCCGACGGATCGCCCCCGTCCAACTGGCAGTCCGTGTTCGGCGGCCCGGCATGGACCTGGGATGCGCGGCGCGGGCAGTATTACCTGCACAACTTCCTCAGCAGCCAGCCGCAGCTCAACGTGCACAACGCGCACGTGCAGGACGCTTTGCTGGGCGTAATGCGCTTCTGGCTGGATCGCGGGGTCGACGGCTTCCGCATCGATGCGCTCAATTTCGCGATGCACGACCCGCAATTGCGCGACAATCCGCCCGCCCCCGCAACCGACAGGCCGCGCACGCGCCCGTTCGATTTCCAGCTCAAGAAATACAACATGTCGCACCCCGACATCCCGCATTTCATCGAGCGGATCCGGGCACTGACCGACGAGTACACCGACGATTCGGGGGCAATCTTCACCGTCGCCGAGGTCGGCGGGGACGAGGCGGAGGCGGAGATGAAGGCCTTCACGCAGGGCGAGGCGCATCTCAATTCCGCCTATGGCTTCAATTTCCTCTATGCCGACCGGCTGACCCCCGGGCTGGTCTGCGCCGCACTGGCCGAATGGCCCGACGATCCGGGCACCGGCTGGCCCAGCTGGGCGTTCGAGAACCACGACGCCCCGCGCGCGGTCTCGCGCTGGTGCCCGGCCGGTTGCTCGCCCGAAGACATCGCCGCCTTTGCACGGATGAAGATGGCGCTGCTCGCCTCGCTGCGCGGCAACATCATCATCTATCAGGGCGAGGAGCTGGGTCTGGAACAGGACGATATCCCGTTCGAACAGCTGCACGATCCCGAAGCGATCGCCAACTGGCCGCTGACCCTCTCGCGCGACGGGGTGCGGACCCCGATTCCGTGGGTCGCGCATGATCCAAGGGGCGGGTTTTCCGCCGGATCGCCGTGGCTGCCGGTCGGTGAGGCGAACCGGACCCGCGCGGTCGATGTCCAGGCGAACGATCCCGAGGCGCTGCTCGGCTTCACCCGCCGGATGCTCGCGCTGCGCAACGAAACCCCCGCGCTGCGGCAGGGGCGCGTCGCGCAGTGCCGCGCCGATGGCGACCTGCTGTGGCTGACCCGAGAGGCCGAAGGGCACAGCGTGCTGTGCGTTTTCAATCTGGGCGCAAGCGAGCACGCCATCTCCGTGAAAGGTCGCGAACTGCTCGCCACCAACGGCGCCACCACCAGCGCCCTGCCCCCCTTCGCCGCGCTTATTCTGGAGACCGCGTAATGCGTGCCCTGCTGGTTGCCCTGTTCTCGCTCGTCGCTCTCGCCGCGCCGCTCTCCGCCGCCGAGGTATCCTCCCCCGACGGGCGGATCGTGGTGCAGCTGGACGTCGATAACGAAGGCAAGGCGTTCTACCGCGTGGACCGCGACGGCGAGCCGCTGATTGCCGACAGCGTGCTCGGCTTCACCTTCACCGATGCCGAGACCATGCGCCGCAACTTCGCGATCGAGAGCGAGACGCGCACGAGCCATGACGATATGTGGGAGCAGCCGTGGGGCGAGCGGCGCTTCGTGCGCGACCATTACAACGAGCTGGCGGTCACCTTCCGCGAAACCCGCGATACCTCGAAGCGCGCGCTGACCGTGCGGATGCGCGTGTTCGACGACGGGATCGGCTTCCGCTACGAATTCCCCGGCAGCGACGCGACGCCGGTCACGCGGATTGCCGACGAGCTGACCGAGTTCGTGATCGCGCCCGAAGCAGCAGCAGGCGGCACCGCGTGGTGGATTCCTGGCGGCGACTGGAACCGCTACGAATATCTCTACAACGAAACCCCGCTGGCCGAGGTTTCGACCGCACACACACCCATGACCGTGCGGCTGGCCGACGGCACGCACCTCGCCTTCCACGAGGCGGCGCTGGTTGACTATGCGGGGATGTGGATGCGGCGGGTCGATGGCACCCGCTTTCGCGCCGTGCTCGCCCCGTCGAGCCGCGGGGCCACGGTGGTGCGCGAAGGCGCCTTCACCACGCCATGGCGCACGATCCGCATCGCCGACGGGCCTGCCGGGCTGGTCGAGAGCAACCTCGAACTCAATCTCAACGAGCCCAATAAACTCGGCGATGTCAGCTATTTCGAGCCTGCGAAATATATCGGCATCTGGTGGGGTATGATCCGCGGCGACTGGACCTGGGCGCAGGGGCCCAAGCACGGCGCGACGACCGAGCGGGCCAAGCAATATATCGATTTCGCCGCCGCCAACGGCTTTCGCGGCGTGCTGGTCGAAGGCTGGAACATAGGCTGGGACGGCCAGTGGTTCGGCAATGGCCGCGATTACAGCTTCACCCGGGCCTATCCCGATTTCGACTTCGACGAAGTCACCGCCTACGCCGCATCGAAGGGCGTCCACCTGATCGGCCACCACGAAACCGGCGGCAATATCGAGGTCTACGAACGCCAGCTGGCAGACGCGCTCGACCTCTATGCCGCGCATGGGGTGGACGTGGTCAAGACCGGCTACGTCGCCGATGCGGGCGGGATCATCAGCTGCAACGCCGATATCGCCGCGCCTTGCGGGGACGAGGTGTTCGAGTGGCACGACGGCCAGCGGCAGGTGCAGCACCATCTGAAGGTCGTCACCGAAGCGGCCAGGCGCGGCATCGCGATCAACCCGCACGAACCGGTCAAGGATACCGGCCTGCGCCGGACCTATCCCAACTGGGTCAGCCGTGAGGGCGCGCGGGGGCAGGAATACAACGCCTGGGGCGCATTCGCCAACGGGACCGAGCACGACCCGACGCTGGTCTATACCCGGATGCTGTCCGGCCCGATGGACTACACGCCCGGCGTGCTCGGGCTGGTCGGCAATAATGGCGATCCGATCGCCTCCACGCTCGCAAAGCAGCTCGGCCTCTATCTCGCGATCTATTCGCCGATCCAGATGGCGGCGGATTTCGTCGAGAGCCTCGAGGCGCATCCGAAAGAGCTGGAGTTCATCCGGATGGTCCCCGCCGACTGGGCGGAGAGCCACCTGATCGCGGGCGAAGTGGCCGACTACGCGATCTTCGCGCGCAAGGACCGCCATAGCGAGGACTGGTATGTCGGCGGCGTCAACGATGCGACCGAACGGACGGTTGAGTTGAGGTTCGACTTCCTCGACGATGGTCAGGCCTACATCGCACGCGTGTGGAAGGACGGCCCCACCGCGACCTACGAGACCGAGGCGCGGCACGACATCGCCTACGACACGCTGACGATCCGGCGCGGCGACAGCTACACCGTACGCCTCGCGCCCGGTGGCGGGCTTGCGATGCAGCTCAAGCCTGCCGGATAATACGGGGCTTGGCCGTGCGCCGAATATCTGCAGCTGCAATCCGCTGGGGGAATGAGCCGATGGCGCTCGAGACGATCGACCTGATTATCATCGCAGGCTACGCGCTCGCCCTGCTGGGCATCGCGCTGGCAGTGTCGCGCGAGCCCAAGGGGCGCAACAAGAATACCGAGGATTACTTCCTCGCCGGGCGCGCGCTGCCGTGGTGGGCGATCGGCGCATCGCTGATCGCGTCGAACATCTCCGCCGAACAGATCATCGGCCAGTCGGGCCAGGGCTATGCGGTGGGGATCGCGATCGCAGCCTACGAATGGCAGGCCGCGCTGGTCCTGATCATCGTCGCCAAGTTCTTCCTGCCGATCTTCCTCAAGCGCCGCATCTACACGATGCCTCAGTTCCTCGCGCAGCGCTATGGCGAGGGGGTCAAGACGCTGATGAGCCTGTTCTGGGTCGCGCTGTACACGGCGGTCAACCTGACCACCGTGCTGTGGCTGGGCGGGCTCGCGATCTCTTCGCTAACCGACTGGAGCGTGTTCGGCGCGATGGCCGCGCTGGCGGGCTTCGCCGCGCTCTATTCGCTCTACGGCGGGCTGAAGGCGGTGGCGCTGACCGACATCATCCAGGTGGTGATCCTGATTATCGGCGGGCTCGCCATCACCTGGATCGCGCTCGACGCGCTCGATGGCGCGGATGGTGCGATGGCAGGCCTGGCGCTGCTGATGCGCGAGATGCCGGGGCATTTCGAGATGATCCTCGCCCGCGACAACCCCGCCTATGGCGACCTGCCGGGGATCTGGACGCTGCTGGGCGGGCTGTGGGTGCTCCACTTCAGCTATTGGGGCTTCAACCAGTACATCATCCAGCGCGCACTGGGCGCGGAGAGCCTGGGCGAAGCGCAGAAAGGCCTCGCCTTTGCCGCCTTCCTCAAGCTGCTGACGCCGTTCATCGTGGTCATTCCCGGCATCGCGGCGGTGATGCTGGCGCAGCAGGGCACGATCGACGGGGCGGCGATCGCGGCGCAGAGCGACCGCACCTATGGAGAGCTGATGGCCTTCGCACCCGCAGGCCTGCGCGGCCTGGTGTTCGCCGCGCTGATCGCGGCGGTGGTCTCCAGCCTTGCCTCGATGATGAACTCCATCTCGACCATCTTCACGATGGACCTCTACCGCGCATGGAGACCCGACCGGGCCGAGACACATTACGTCACCGTGGGCCGCATCGCCGCCTTTGCCGCGATGGGCATCGCGCTGGTGCTCGCCCGCCCCTTCATCGGCGGCTTTGCCAGCGGGTTTCAGACGGTGCAGGAATATACCGGCTTCATCGCGCCCGGCGTGGTGGTCGTGTTCCTGCTCGGCTTCTTCGACCGGCGGAGCAATGCGGCGGGGGCCTACACCGCGCTGATCGGGTCGCTCGGCGTCAATGTGGTGCTGAAGTTCGCCGCACCAGACGTGCCCTTCATCATCCGCATCTGGATCGTGTTCGTGATCGCGCTGGTCGCCGCCGCGGTCGTTTCGCGCGTCACGGGTCGTCCCGAGGAGGAGCGGACGGTGCGGATGGGCGACATCGCCTTCGCCACCAGCCCGCTGTTCAACACCCTCAGCGTGGCAGTGATCGCGATCCTCGCGGGCCTGTACGTCTGGCTTTGGTGAGGGTTGGTGGACCCTGCTGGGCTCGAACCAGCGACCTCGATATTAAAAGTATCTTGCTCTACCAACTGAGCTAAGGGTCCGACCGGGTGCGCTCACTAGGCAGGGCGCGCGGGCGGGTCAAGCGGGCGTGAAGCTGTCGCAAAGAAAGCCCGGTGACAGGATCGTGCCAGCCGGGCGCAATCGCGCATGCCGGGCCGAGTACGAAGCTGCGTCGCGCAAAGGCCGGGTGCGGGATGGTCAGGTCATCGCCAAGCCACGCCCCGCCCGACCACAGGACGATATCGCAATCGAGCACGCGGTCGCCCCAGGCCTGCCCGCGCCGTCTGCCAAACCCGCGTTCGAGCCGCTTGAGCTCGCCCAGCAGTTCCGGCGGGGTGAGATCGCTCTCCAGCGCGGCCACCGCATTGGCGAAGCGCCGCCGCGCGGGGCCTATAGCTGCGCTGGCGATCACCGGGCTGCGCCGGGTTACCGTGCCGAGCGCGCTCAGCTCCTCCATTGCCGCACGCACGACCTCATGCGGGCGGCCATGCTCGCCATGGCGCCGGTTGCTGCCCAGCGCGATCAGATAGGTCTCGCTCAGCTTAGACGTCCTCGGCCAGGCGACCGTACAGCTCGGGCCGACGGTCGCGGAAGAAGCCCATCCCCGCGCGGTGCTTGGCCGCGGTATCGAGGTCGAGCGTGGCGACCAGCACGCCGTCTTCCTCGCGCCCGAATTCGACCAGCTTGTCGCCCCATTCGTTGGTGATGAAGGAGTGGCCGTAGAAGGTCTGGCCGTCCTCGGTGCCGATCCGGTTGGCGGCGATCACCGGCATGCAGTTCGACACCGAGTGCCCCTGCATCGCGCGCTGCCACATGCGGCTGGTATCGAAGCTGGCGTCGTAGGGCTCGGAACCGATCGCGGTGGGGTAGAACAGCAGTTCGGCCCCCATCAGCGCCATCGCGCGCGCGGTTTCGGGATACCACTGGTCCCAGCATACGCCGACGCCGATCTTCGTTGAGCCTCCATCTTTCAGGGGAACGTCCCACACCTTGAACCCGGTATTGCCGGGGCGGAAGTAGTACTTCTCTTCGTAGCCCGGCCCATCGGGGATATGGCTCTTGCGATAGACGCCCATGATTTCGCCTTGCGCGTCGATCATCGCGAGAGTGTTGTAATGGTGCGGGCCGTCCTTCTCGAAGAAGCTCGTCGGGATCGCCACGCCCAGCTTCTTCGCCAGCTTAGCCATCGCGCGCACGTTGGGATGCTCGGCGGTCGGGGCGGCGCGGGCGAACAGGGCCTCGTCCTCGTGCTTGCAGAAGTACGGGCCATCGAACAGCTCGGGCGGCAGGATCACCTGCGCGCCGCGAGACGCCGCTTCCTCGACCAGCGAGGAGACCGCCTCGATATTCTGTTGCTCGTCCTGGGCTCCAAGCTCCAGCTGGAGCGCGGCTACGGTGATTTCTCGCATCGCCGCCGGTTACTTTGGCACCAGCGCGAAGTCCACCTGCACGGAAACGCGGCTGGTCGTCTGGCCGGGCTGGATCACCCCGCCCGCCTGTTCCTCGGGCATGGCCTGCGTGCGGACCATCGGGGCAACGGGAGGAGGCGGAGGCGGCGCCCCGGGAATGTAGCGGTTGCCCTGCGCCCCGCCGCTGTCGCGGATGGTGAGCACCCGGGAGATCTTCATGTCGGCGGCATCGGCATAGGCCTGCGCGCGTGCCTTGGCGGCCTTGAACGCCTCGCCATAGGCGGTGTTGGCCGCCCTCTCGCTGTCGGAGATGCGCAGGTCCGGGCCGGAGAACACGTTGGCGCCCGCTTCGGTCGCCGCGGTCACCGCGTCGCCTGCCTTGTCGATCTGGCGCACGGTCACCGCGACGATGTTGTTCGCCTGGTACTGTCCCTTGCGGTCGCCGTACTGGATCCGCTGGATGCCGACGGTGCGCGTCTGGATGTCCTCCGCCGGAACGCCCGCCTCCTTCAGCGCGGCGACCACCTTGGCGATGTCCTCCGCGTTGGCATCGCTCGCCGCCTTGCCGGTGCGCCCGAAATTCTCGACCCCGACCTGGAAGAACGCCTCGTCGGGCCGGACTTCGGATTCGCCCGTCGCACTCACCGACAGCAGCGTTTCGTCATGATCGACCCCGCGCGGGTCATAGGCCGGTTGCTGGCACGCGGCGAGCGCGAGCGGCGAGGCAAGCAGGGGCAGGTGCTTCAAATCCATGGCAAATCCTCAATGAGACCATGTCTCAACACCTGCCGCCGCCCGCCTGAACCGCGTCTGACAGGGCTCAGCGCTTCCTGAACAGCAGCGTCATCCGGTCGCTTTCGCCCGTCTCCGCTGCCCCGGCGACATCGCCGCTATTGCTCGGCGGGAGGGTCCACACGCCGCCTTCCCAGTTGGCCGGGTCGGCCGGATTGGCGTTAATGTCGCTCATCCCCACCAGTTCGAACCCGTGCGCCTCGACCAGCGCGATCACGTCGTCCTGCCGCAGGTAGCCCTTGGAGCCATTGGTGTAGTCGCCCGGCGCATCCGCCTTCGCGCGGTGCTGCACGATGCCGAGCATCCCGTCGTCCTTCAGCATCGAACGAATGCGGGTCAGCTCGGTATATAGCACGCCCGAGCGCAGCAGGTTGTGCATCTCGCGGAAGATGAGCGCGCGATCGACCTGGCCCTTCATCGCTTCGGGCATGTCCTGCGAGGCGTAGATGCTGACCGGCGCGCCGCTGAGGTTCCAGCCGCCATAGGTTTCCTCGAACTTGCCCGGCAGGCCGCCGAAATACTCGCCGAAACGCTCCGCATCCGCCGCGGCGGGATCGGGGGTGAGGCCGACATAGCGCCCCTCGCTGCCCAGATAGGGCACCAGAATGCGCGTGTACCAGCCGCCTGCGGGCATGTAGTCGACCACGGTCATCCCCGGCTTCACCCCGAAGAAGTCGAGCGTTTCGAACGGGTGGCGCCACTGGTCGCGCTGCGAATCCTCGCCCCGCACATCGGAGGCGACTGCCGCTTTGAGCGCGGGATGGTGGGCATGGCTTTCGCCCATCATCGCTTCGCCATGATGATCGGCGAGCGCAGGCGTGGCGACGGCGAACGCGGCAAGTGCGAGCAGGCTGGTGAAACGGCGCATCAGATATTCTCCCCGGGGTTATGTGTGGCCCGTATTCTAGGGCCACGAGGAGCCAAGGCAAGCAGAGCCGCCGCGCGAGCATGGCAATCGCGCGCAGGCTTCCTACCTCCCCTGCAAAGGAGAATACTACAATGGCAGAAACGGCAATTTTCGGAGGCGGATGCTTCTGGTGCACCGAGGCGGTGATGAAGGACGTGATCGGCGTCGAGAGCGTCGAGAGCGGCTATATCGGGGGCGACGTGGCGGACCCGACCTACAAGCAGGTGTGCACCGGCACCACCGGCCATGCCGAGGCGGTGAAGGTGACATACGATGCCGACACGATCAGCTATGCCGAACTGCTCGACATGTTTCTTGGCACGCACGATCCGACCCAGCTCAACCGGCAGGGCAACGACGTGGGCACGCAGTACCGCAGCGCGATCTTCCCGCTCGACGCGAAGCAGCAGGAAGAAGCCGAAGCCGCGATCGGTCGCTGGAACGCCGCCAATGGCGCGATGGCAGTGACCACGATCGAAGGCATGTCCGACGGCGAGCAGACCGCGACCTGGTATTCGGCCGAGGGCTATCATCAGGACTATTGGGACGGCGAAGGCCAGCGCAATCCCTATTGCCAGGCGACCATTCCGCCCAAGCTGATGAAGCTGCGCAAGAGCTTCCAGAAATACGTCAAGGACGACGCCTGATCCCTCGTTCGACACGCATGCCCTGACACACCTGACACACAGTCCAAGGGCTTGAAAACCACCGCCGGTCCGGGCGCCATGAAAGGCAGCCCGGGCCGGCGTTTTCGTATCCTGGCGCATGGCGAGAGGATGGCATGCGCGGGCGGCTGTAGGACAGCGCCGAAACGACAGATTTGCCCTCCGGGGTTGCACCTCGCGGCTTTGGCCCCACGTTGGTGCGCATCGAATATTCCCGTGGCCGCGCAATCGCTCGCAGCCCCAACCCTCAGTCAGAGAGGAAATAGCTTATGCCTACCGCAAAGAACGGCGACACCGTCGCGATCGATTTCGTTGTGAAGACCGAAGCCGGCCAGGTCGTCGGCAACACCGAGGAAAGCGGCCCGCAGGTCGTCACGCTCGGCAAGCAGGAAATCTTCCCCGCGATCGAAGCCGCGCTCGATGGCATGGAAGTCGGCTCGGTCCAGCAGGTCAAGATCGACAGCGACAACGCCTTCGGCCCGCGCCGCGAGGAGCTGGTGATCGACGTGCCGCGCGAAAACCTGCCCGCAGAGCCCGAACCGCAGCCGGGCATGCAGCTTTCCGCGCAGGGCCAGGACGGCCAGCCGATCCAGCTCGTCATCACCGAAGTGCACGACAACTCGGTCAAGGCCGACGGCAACCACCCGCTGGCAGGCGAAGACCTGACCTTCGGCGTGACGCTGGTCGAGATCAAGGAAGCCGCGTAACTCGCGCGCGCCTTGTGACGGGCCGCAGTTCGATGCGGCCTGAGGACTGACGAACTCCGTCCGATCCGGGCGGAATTTCGGATATGAGAAGCGGCCTCGGGCGAAAGCCCAGAGGCCGTTTTTCTTTGGGGGTCGGCAACTTCCGATCCCATTGCGGGCATAGCATGAACGCAGCTAAAAGATCCCCATGTCTACGCCCATGTCGATGATAGTTCTGGTCGCAACCACGCTGTTTTTTTGGCTAACAGCACGCACACTCTATCGAGAGATCAAGACCGGCGTTCCGCACCTGTTCTTCTCGCCGCACCCAACTTTTCGAAACCGGCCGGGGAACCGCAAGCAGCCATACCTTTGGTTCACGGTAGCATTCCGTATTGTCGGAACACTTGGGCTGGCGCTGATGGTATTCACGGCAGTTCTGTTTCTGCTCGAATCCTTAAACTTGATTTATTGAAGGCATGGAGAGCGGTCCACCCTCCGCTTTCCACCCCTCAGCAGTGACTTCTCTTCCGCGGACCAGCGCATCGGGACAGCCGCACCATGCTCCTCCACCTTCAGGGGGAGATTGAGTGGGGGTGTGCCAAAAGCCGGTGGCGCAGAACCCCCACCCCCAGCCCCTCCCCCATGGGAGGGGAGAAGAAGGGCTAACTGTTGCGCCACCGAGCGATGAAGAACCCGTCGAGGCCGCCGTGTTCGGGCAGCATTCCGGGGTCGGTGCGCAAAGTGCCGTGCGCGGTGGGGGACAGGCTTGCGGGCAGTTCCTCCGCACTGATCGGCTCACGCGGGAGCCAGACTTTCTCCGCCTGTTCCTCCCCTTCCTCGCTCTCGAGCGAGCACACCGCATAGACCAGCGCGCCGCCGGGGGTGAGCCAGCCGCTCGCCCGCTCAATCAGGCGCGCCTGTACCTCGGCCATCTGCTCGATCTGGCGAGGGCCGATGCGGTGGAGCACGTCGGGGTGGCGGCGCGCGGTCCCCGTGGCGGTGCACGGCGCGTCGATCAGGATCGCGTCGAAGGGCGCTTCCGGCTCCCACTTGAAGGCATCGGCGGCGATCACCTCTGCCTCAAGCCCGGTACGCTTGAGGTTTTCCTCCAGCAGCTTCAATCGTTTGGCCGAGATGTCGAGCGCGGTCACCTGCCAGCCCTGTGCCGCCAGTTGCAGCGTCTTGCCGCCAGGCGCGGCGCACAGGTCGAGCGCGCGCCTGCCCTGCCCGTCGCCCAGCAAGCGCGCAGGGAGCGAGGCAGCGAGGTCCTGGACCCACCACGCACCTTCTTCATATCCTTCGAGCCCGTGCACCGCCTGCCCGCGCGAGAGGCGCAGGTGGCCCGGCATCAGGCTGTCCGCGCCCAGCTTCACCGCCCATTCGGCGGTGTGCGAGGGATCGCGCAGCGTCAGGTCGAGCGGCGGCGGTTCGGCGAGGCCCGCGGCGATGTCTCCCGCACGCTCGCCCCACCTTTCGGCCACCGCTTCGGGCAGAGTCGGGGCAGCGGGCAGTGCGACCCCGCGCTTGGTCAGGGCACCGAACACGCCATGCGCGAGCCGCTTGGGCCCGCCCGAAAGCAGCGGCAGCGCGGTCGCGATTACCGCGTGGGGCGGCGTATCAAGACGCAGCCATTGCGCCAGCCTCAGCCGCCGCACGGTGCGCGGCTTTGCATACTCTGGCAGAACCTCGCGCGTCGCGCTGTCGATCAGCGCATCGAAATCGGCCAGCCAGCGCAGGGTTTCCGCCGCGATCGCGCGGGCGAGCCCCGCGTCCGAGGCGGGCAGGCCGCGCAGGGCCGCAGTCTCGTTCTGCTCCAGCGTCTCGCCCCGGCGCAGCACGCCGTCGAGCAGGCGCAGCGCCGCGCGCCGGGCAGGCAGGCCGGGAATATCGTTGCTGGAGTCAGCCATGCTTGAAACCGGGGGCGAACAGGATCATTTCTCTCATATGAAACGCGCTACCGAACGCCCCGAAGACTTCAAGAAGCCTGCGCACTGGAAAGACGATCCCGCGCCCACGCCCGAACCCATCGACGCCAGCGTGGAGGACCCCAAGGGCCTCAGCCCCACGCGCTACGGCGACTGGGTGAAGGACGGAATCGCGATCGATTTCTGACCATAATCCTCCCCGCTTTGCGCAGCCAAACGGGGAGGTGGCAGTCGCCGCAGGCGGCTGACGGAGGGGCAATCGATCAGCTCCCCTCCACCCCGACACCTGCGGTGTCGCGGTCCCCCTACCCATTTGTGCTTCGCGAAAACGGAGAGGATTCGTTCAGATCCGCACCAGCCTGATCTGCAGCCCGTCCTTGGGCTGCGGGATCGGCCAGGCCTGCCAGTCGGGCGCATAATCTTCCGCCACTTCGATCCGGTAGCGGGTCAGCATGTGCGCCATCAGGATCTTGATCTGCATATAGGC
Source organism: Alteriqipengyuania abyssalis (assembly GCF_019857185.1). Classification (GTDB taxonomy): domain Bacteria; phylum Pseudomonadota; class Alphaproteobacteria; order Sphingomonadales; family Sphingomonadaceae; genus Alteriqipengyuania; species Alteriqipengyuania abyssalis. The sequence goes on from NZ_JAHWXP010000003.1 coordinate 470,687, forward strand.
GAAATGCAGCCCCAGGCACATGTGTGCGCCGCCGCCGAAGGGCACCCACGCATATTTGTGCCGCGCCTTCTCCGCCTCGCGGGTGAAGCGCATGGGGTCGAACTTGTCGGGCGAATCCCAGATTTCCGGGTCGTTGTGAACGAAGGTCGGGTTCACGCCCACGGGAGTGCCCGCGGGGATGTGATACCCCCCGAACTCGAACGCCTCCAGCGCCCGGCGCGGGATCGAGGGGACCGGCGGGATCATCCGCAGCGCTTCCTTGAACGCCATCTCGGTCAGTTCGGCCTTCGCCAGTTCCTCATACCCCAGCGCACGCCCTTCCCCTCCGGTGATCGCGCGCAGTTCCTCGCGCAGCTTGTCCTGCCACTCGGGGTTCTTGGCGAGGTAATAAACCAGCGATGTCGCGGACGAGGTGATCGTGTCGTGCGCGGCCATCATCAGGAAGTTCATGTGATCGACCACCTCGTCGACCGGCAGCAATTCGCCATTATCGCGGGTCGCGGTGGCGAACTGACTGAACATGTCCTGCCCGCCGCCTTCCGCGCGGCGGCGCTGCGTTTCCTTGGTGAAATATTCGACCAGAAAAGCACGACCATCGGTGCCGCGCTTCATCTTGGTGAACGGCAGCGCCTGGCGGATCGGCGCGACCGAGGCCTGGACCATGTCGACGAAGGCCTGGTTCACCTTGTCCGCTTCGGCGCCGAAGGGAATGCCGATGAAGCTGTCCGCCGCGAGGTCCAGCGTCAGCTGCTTGATCGCGGGGTAGAAGCGCATCGGACCTGCGCCCCATTCCTCCATCCGCTCGGAAATCCCGCGGTTGAGGCTGCCGACGTAATGGCGCATCGGCTCGGGCTTGAAGGCGATCGACAGCGCCTTGCGGTCGGCCCGGTGATGGTCGAAATCCATCAGCATCAGCCCGCGCGGGAACAGCTTGTCGAGAATCGGGCCCCAGCCCTGTTCGCTGGAGAAGATCTTGTTGCGGTCGAACAGCACCAGCTCGTTCGCGTCCGCGCCGACCAGCGCCACGACCGTGCCGCCGAACGCGTTGTTGCGATAGACGCGGCCGTATTTCTCGACCATCGACTTGGTAAACCCGACCGGATCGGCCAGCATCTTCAAGGTGTTGCCGACGACCGGCAGGCCCTGTTCGCCGGGAATATGCGACAGGTCGGCCTTGGTCGGGTTGGCGTCCTTCCAGTGCTGCGGACGGACGTTTGCGGGCTGGTGAGCTGCGAGCGTTGCCATGGGGTGTCCTCTCCTTATTAACCCCAATGTAAATTAGCTCGCGCGGCAAATCCAGTCGTCAGATCCACCCGGCCAGTTCGCGCCGCAACAGCGCCTCGAGCATGGAAAGCCCGGCATCCGATGTATTGAGGCAGGAAAGCGCGGCGAATTGTTCGCCCCCCGCTTCGACGAACTGCTCATGCCCTTCGATGGCCAGCTCTTCGAGCGTTTCCAGACAATCGGCGGAGAAGCCGGGCGCGACCACCGCGATTCGCTTCGTGCCGCTGCGTGCTTCCTCTTCCAGCACCGCGTCCGTCGCCGGTTCGAGCCACTTGGCCCGGCCGAAGCGTGACTGGAAGCTGGTGCGGAAACGCAGGCCGCGGCCTGACATCTTCGCTTCGAGCAGGCGCGCGGTCTTGTGGCAGTGGCAGTGGTACGGGTCGCCCAGCGTCAGCGTGCGCGCGGGCATTCCGTGGAAGCTGAGCAGCAGCAGTTCGGGCACGAAGTCCAGCGCATCCAGCTGGCGGCCGATATCCGCGGCCAGCGCGTCGATATAGAGCGGCTCGTCATGGTAGGGCGGCAGGGTGCGCAGGCTCGGCTGCCAGCGCTGTTCGCGCAGCCAGTCGCCCGCCTTGTCGACCACCGTGGCGGTCGTCGCGGCGCAGTATTGCGGGTACATCGGCGCGAGCAGGATGCGGTCGCACCCGGCATCCTGCAAGGCGGCAAGCCGGTCGGGGATCGACGGCGCGCCGTAGCGCATCGCCCAGTCGACCATCACGCGCCCGTCGCCGCCCAGCGCGCCCTGCATCGCGACCGCCTGCCCCTTGGTGATCGCGGCGAGCGGGGAGCCATCCTCGCTCCACACCTTGCGGTAGGCTTCCGCCGATTTCTGGGGCCGGGTGTTGAGGATGATACCGCGCAGGATCGGTTGCCAGACCAGCGCCGGAATCTCGATCACGCGCTTGTCGGACAGGAATTCCGCCAGATAGGTCCGCACATCGGCGGTGGTCGGCGCGACGGGGGTGCCAAGGTTGACCAGCAGCACGCCGATCTTGCCCGAGCGTACGGTGGGGTGCCCATCGGGGAGTTGCTGATCCTGCCAGGTCATCCGCACCGCCAAGGGCAAGCGAGCGCATTCGTCAAGGTGGCAGTGTTCCCGATGGCCCGTCTCACGATGCCCCGCCCCCCGATGGCTGCGCCGATGCGAGATCGAGCGGAAGGCTGCGGAACCGCTGCCCGGTGGCGGAGGAAAGCGCGTTGGCGATGGCCGGCGCGGCGATCACCGTGCCCAGCTCGCCGGGATCGAACGGCGGATCGTCGCTGGCGACGAATTCGACCGCAATCTGCGGGCTGTCCGCCAGCGTGGGCAGGTTGAGCCCGGCAAGGCGGCTGGTGGTGGGCAGTCCGCCATGGAACCCTATCGCCGATCCGACCGCGAGCGAGAGGCCGTAGATCAGCCCGCCCTCGATCTGCTGGCGCGCCAGATCGAGATTGACGATCCGCCCGATATCGACCGCCGCGCTCAGCCGCGTGACGCGCACACCGCCCTCGCCCGCGCGCGCCTCGGCAACGCAGGCGATCCGCCCGGTGCGCGTGCCCAGCGTCATCTTGTGGCAGGCGAGCCCCTGCCCGCTGGCGACTTCGCCGCCGTTCCATTCGGCCAGCCGGGCGGCGCGTTGCAGCACCTCGACCATCTTCAGGTCCGGCCCCAGCATCGCCACGCGGTAAGACAGTTTCTCGCGCCCCAGCGCCTCGGCCAGTTCGTCGATGAAGCTCTCGGTGAAGAACGCGGTCAGCGCATCGCCGCCGCCGCGCATCCGCGCCACCGGCAGGCCGATCGAGACCGGCACGTGATCGACCGCAAGATTGGGGATTTCATAGTCCGGCACCGCGCCCGACAGCGCCAGCGGGTCCGCCTGCCCCGCCGTTTCCTCTCGCGCGGCGATGGTGGTGCGGTTGTCGAACAGGCGCGCGCCCTGTTCGCGCATGAAGGGCGGGATCGCGATTGTGGTCTTGAGCGCGATGATGCTGCCGTCACGGCCCAGCCGCGCGGATATCTCGGCCGCAGCTGGCGCGCGTGGCGGGCTGCCGATCATCTCCTGCCAGCGCGACCAGACCAGCTGCACCGGGCGGTCGAGCTCGCGCGCGATCACCGCCGCCTGGATCGCGTGAGTGTGGTCGAGCCGTGCATCGAAGCTGCCGCCTGCCGCCATCGGCACCAGCACGACATCTTCCACTCCGATACCGACCGCGCGCGCCGCCGCGACCCGCGCGCGCTCGGGCGCCTGGCTGGCGATCCACAGCGTCAGCTTGCCGTCCTTGAGCCATGCGGTCGCGCTCGCGGTTTCGATCGGCGCGTGCACGGCGGGGGCGACGTCGTAGCGGCGCGTGACGGTCGGCTTGCCGTCGACCACCTCGCTAGCCCCGATCAGCGCGATCCGCTGCGCGGGCCCTTTGGCAAGCCCCTGCGACAGCGCGTTGGCGATGGTGTCGCTGTCCGCAGGGTCGGCCAGCGCGAAGATCGGCTTCATCGCCGCCAGTGCGCGCTCCGCCGCCCACCATGTCTCCCCTGCTGCGGCGAGCCAGCGGTTGGCTTTGACGATACCCAGCAGCCCGCGCATGTTCGCCGCCGCCTTGCGGTCGAAGCTCTTGAGCCGCGCCTTGGCGAGCGGGCCCTGCCGGATCGCGACGAAGGCCATGCCGGGCAGGCGGATATCGCCCGCGAACAGGAAGGTGCCGTCGACCTTGGCGGGCAGGTCCAGCCGGGGGAACGCCGTGTCGCCGCCCGTCCCCGCCCCGGTCGGTGCCTCGGCGGGCTCTTCGCTCAGCAGCGGAGCGACCGACGGCGGGTCGCGCCGCGACGCACCCTCGGCAAGATCGGCGAAGCGAAGGCGGCGATTGCCCGCGATCACGAAGCCTTCTGTCGCGCGGCACTGCTCGGGCGCAATGTCCCACCGCGCCGCCGCTTCGGCGATCAGCATCGCCCGCGCGGTCGCCGCGGCCTCGCGCACGGGGATTTCGTAGGAGGCGAGCGTGGTGCCCGCGGCGGTGGCGGTGAAGCGCGTGCGCTCTGCAAAGCGGCGCGCGAGCAGCGAGTCGGGATCGCTAGCGAGGTCGGCTCCGCCCGCCATCCATAGCGGTGCCCAGTGGCTGGCGAGCGCAAGGTTCGGATAGGCACCTGCAGGCGGCGCAGGCTCGACCGCGATCTGCCGCCAGTCCGCGCCCAGCTCCATCGCGGCGAGCTGCGGGATCAGCGTGGTGACGCCCTGCCCCATCTCGCATTGCGGCACGGCGACCGTGATCACGCCGTCCGTGGCGATCTTGATCCAGGCATTGAACCCGGCCTCGCCCTCGCCAGGTTTGAGCGGCGCGTCGAATCGCTGGGGCAGCAGCAGGTAGGCGACCACCAGCCCGCCACCGGCGGCCGCGCCCGCGAGCACGCCGCGCCGGGAGACGTGAAAGCCGCGCCGGGCCGGAGCATCCCGGCGCAGCACGGTCATGCCTTCGCGAGTCCCTCGGCCACCGCGATCTGCCGCGCGATGGCGTGGAACGCCTGCGCTTCGGGCGTATCGCCCAGCGCGACCGGATCGCCCGCATCGCTCGATTCGCGCACCGAGTGGCTGAGCGGAATGCGCCCGAGGAACGGCAGGTCGAGACGGCCCGCAGCGCGTTCCACCCCGCCCGAACCGAACGGATCGCTCGCCTCGCCGCAATGGGGGCAGACATAGCCGGCCATGTTCTCGACCAGGCCGAGGATCGGCACCTCGCCCTGATCGAACAGCGAGCCCGCGCGCGCCGCGTCCGCCAGCGCGAGATCCTGCGGCGTGGAGACGATCACCGCGCCATCGGGCTTGAACTTCTGGAGCATGGTGATCTGCACATCGCCGGTGCCCGGCGGCAGGTCGACCAGCAGCAGCTCGGTATCGCCCCAGTTGGCTTCGAACAATTGCGCCAGCGCGCGCCCCGCCATCGGCCCGCGCCACGCCAGTGCGCGGCCCTTGGCGACCAGATGCCCCATAGAGAGCATGGGAATATCCGCCACGCCGCGCACGGGTTGCAGCGTCTCGCCTTCCGCCTCGGGCTTCAGATCCTCGCTCTTGAGCAGGATCGGTTGCGAGGGGCCGTAGATATCGGCGTCGATCACGCCGACCTTCACACCTGCACGCTTCAGCGCGACCGCGAGATTGGCGGTCACGGTCGATTTGCCGACCCCGCCCTTGCCCGATCCGATCGCGATGATCCGGCGGCGCACGCGCTCACCCATGAAGGCGATCGCGGGTGCGGGATCGCCCCCGCCGGGGGCAAGCGCGCTGTGCAGCTGCGCCTCCATCCGCTCTCGCGCGGGGGCATCCAGCCCCTCGCCATCCACCACCAGCGTCCATCGATCCTCGCGCTGCCGCGCCGAGATGATCCGCGGGGCCAGCTCGGCGGGTAGCGCCTTTCTGACCGTCTCGAGTTCTGTCTGTCCGTTGCTCGTCACGCGCCCGTCATTAACAGCAAAAATGCGCGGGCAACCCCTGTTTTTCGTGAAACTTGGTTCCTATACAGGATGGCATGAAAATCTTGGACGGGTTTCACTCGCGAATCGCGCTGGCGATGGCTGGCAAAAATCCCTGGGGCAGTTCTTCCGGCGGCGACGACGACGGTGGCGACCGCTCCGGCGCTTCCGGCGATGGCGATGGCTCGGATGGCAAGCCTTCCGAGGACCGGCCAAAGGGCCCGCGCAATCCGTGGCTGCCGCAGGGCGGCCGCGATGGAGAGCGGCGCTCTGCCTCGATCGAGGATATCTTCAAGAACCGCGGCCCCGAAGGCCCACGCCGTCGCCCCGGCGGCCCGGGTGGCCCCGGCGGCCCCAATTTCCGCATGCCCGAGCGGCCCGGCGGCAAGAGCTGGGTGCCGGTGATCGTCGCGGTCGTGGTGCTGATCTGGATCGGCGTGACCAGCACGCACCTCATCGGCCCGCAGCAAAAGGCGGTGGTCCAGACCTTCGGCGCCTACACCCGCACACTCGATTCCGGGCTCAAGTTCACCGCGCCCTTCCCCATCGAAACGGTCGATGTCGTCGATGTCGAAGGGGTTCGCGCGGTGCAGATCCCGGGCAGCCAGGCACGCGCCAAGCTGATCCTGACCGGCGACCAGAACCTGGTCGACCTCAGCTATATCGTGCGCTGGAACATCAAGAATCTGGAACAGTTCAAGTTCCGCCTCGCCGAACCGGAAGAGACCGTCAACGAAGTGGCCGAGGCCGCGATGCGCGCGACGGTCGCGGAGAAGACCCTCGACGAGACGTTCTCCGGCCAGGGCCGTGCGGAAATCGAACTGGCGGTGCGCGAGCGGATGCAGCGCGTGCTCGACCGCTATCGCGCGGGGATCAACGTGCTCGGCGTCGAAATCGACAAGGCCGACCCGCCCAGCGAAGTGGTCGATGCCTTCCGCGACGTGTCGGTCGCTGAACAGAACGCCGACGCGGCGCGCAACCAGGCGCGCGGCTATGCCCAGCAGGTGATCGCCAATGCGCAGGGTGAGGCCGAGGCGTTCGACAAGGTCTACGAGGAATACCGCCTCGCCCCCGAAGTCACCCGCCGCCGGCTCTATTACGAAACCATGGAGCGCGTGCTGAGCCAGACCGACAAAACCATTGTCGAAACGGACAATGTGACGCCCTATCTGCCGCTGCCCGAGGTCAACCGCCGCCGGTCGACCACGGTGACGCCCGCGCAGCCGGCCCAGCCTTCCACCAATTCCAACGCCAGCGGGAGCCAGTGATCATGAGCAACCTGTGGCAAAGATATAGTAGCCTGCTGGTCCTCGCCGGCGTCGGGCTGGTGGCGCTGATGCTGAGCATCTACATCGTCCCCGAAGGCGAGCAGGCGGTCGTCCTGCGCACCGGTGAGCCGGTCGGCACGGTCAACACGATCAACGGCACCAAGGGCGCGGGGCTCTATCTGCGCATTCCGTTCGTCGACACGGTCCGCCGCGTGGACAAGCGCGTGCTCGACCTCGAAATGACCGACGAGGAAGTGCTCTCGCAGGATCAGCAGCGCCTGCTGGTCAACGCCTATGCCCGGTTCCGGATCGTCAATCCGGTCCGCATGGTCGAACGTGCGGGCACCACCGAAGGGGTGCGCACCGCGCTGGAGCCGATCCTCAACTCGGTCCTGCGACAAGAGCTTGGCCGCCGCACCTTCCAGGCCATGCTGACCGCAGAGCGCGGCAGCGCGCTGGCCGTGGTCCGCACCAATCTGGACCGGCAGGCCCGCCAGTACGGAGCGGAAGTGATCGATGTGCAGATCAAGCGCACCGACCTGCCCGACGGCGCGCCGCTGCAATCGGCGTTCCAGCGGATGGAAACCGACCGCGAGCGCGAGGCGCGCACGATCCGCGCACAGGGCAGCCGCGATGCGCGGATCATCCGCGCCGAAGCCGACGCCCAGGCCGCGCGCATCTACGCCGATGCGTTCGGCAAGGACGCCGACTTCTACGATTTCTACCGCGCCATGCAGAGCTATGATGCGACCTTCGCGGCGACCGACGAGAACGGTCAGCCCAAGAGCGAGAGCAACATCATCCTCTCGCCCGACAACGAATATCTGCGGCAGTTCCGCGGACGCCGTTGACCGTTCGTCGAACAGCCCGGCGTCCGCAGCGCGCGATGCCGGGCTGTTCAAACGTGATTAAGCGCCCACCCGTTTGAGTGCTGCGGGGGATCGAGACCGGCCCCCCATGCGTATCAGCCAAGGGGTGAGGCCGTTGAGTAGAAAAAGGAACCAGAAGGACGTGAGACCCGTGCGATATGCTTATGGCCTGACTTCGGCGCTGCTGATCGGCGGCGCGACCATCTCTCTCGTGACCGGCCAGCCGGCCGGCGCGCAAGTTGCCCAGAATGCGGACCCCCAAATCCAGACGGCGGTCCCGCGTGCGGGCGCCCCGGCGAGCTTCGCCGACCTGACCGAACAGCTTGCCCCGGCGGTGGTCAACATCTCCACCCGCCAGCGGGTCGAGGTGCAAAGCTCCAACCCGTTCGCGGGCACCCCGTTCGAAGGCATGTTCGGCGATCGTGGCGGCGGCCAGCCGACCACCCGCGAAGGCCAGTCGCTCGGCTCGGGCTTCATCGTTTCCGCCGATGGCTACGTGGTGACCAACAATCACGTCGTCACCCCGCAGGGCAACGGCACGGTCGAAGAGATCACCGTGACCATGCCCGACGGCACCGAGTACGAGGCGAAACTGGTCGGCAAGGATGCCGAGTCCGATCTCGCGGTGCTCAAGATCGACCGCCGCGAACCCTTCCCCTTCGTCAAGTTCGGCGATTCGGAGAAGGCGCGCGCGGGTGACTGGGTGGTCGCGATCGGCAACCCCTTCGGCCTCGGCGGCACGGTGACCAGCGGGATCATCTCCTCGGTCCTGCGCACCGCGGGTGCTGGTGCCTACGACCGCTACATCCAGACCGACGCGGCGATCAATCGCGGCAACTCTGGCGGCCCGCTGTTCGACATGCAGGGCAACGTGATCGGCATCAACAACGCAATCCTCTCGCCCTCGGGCGGCAGCGTGGGCGTGGGCTTTGCCATTCCGGCAGACACCGCCGCGCCGATCGTGGAGCGGCTGCGCAAGGGCGAAACCATCGAACGCGGCTATCTGGGCGTCAGCATCGGCCCGGTGACGGAAGATTTCGCCGCCGCGCTCGGCCTGCCGCGCAACCGCGGCGAAGTGGTCCAGTCGGTGGTCGATGGCGAGGCGGCAGCGCGCTCTGGCATCGAAGCGGGCGACGTCGTTATCTCGGTCAATGGCCGCGATGTGACGCCGGACCAGACGCTTTCGTTCCTGGTCGCCAATATCAAGCCGGGCACGACCGTCCCCGTCGAACTGATCCGCGACGGCAAGCGGCGCAAGCTGAACGTCAAGGTCGGCACGCGGCCGAGCGCGGAAGAGCTCGCCCAGTCGCAGATGTTCGGCAACGACAACGAAGAAGACGAGATGACCGCGCCGCTCGATCAGGGCGAATTCCTGGCCGAGAAGCTGGGCCTTGGCGTCGTGCCGATCAATCCGACGATCGCGCGCCAGCTGGGCGTCTCTGCGGATACGCAGGGGCTGGCCGTGGCGGCGGTCAACCAGAACTCGGATGCCGCACGCAAGGGCATCCAGCGCCGCGACATCATCCTGTCGGCCAACTACCAGCCGGTCACCACCGCCGAGCAGCTCGAAGCGATCGTGCGCGCTGCCGAGGCGGATGGACGCCCCTCGGTCGTGCTGCGCATCCAGCGCGTGCGTGGCCCGTCCGGCTATATCGGCGTGCGGATCCAGTAAGGGTCCGCCACCGACGCCCCCCTTGTGGGAGCCTGACAACAAAAAAGCCCCGGAGGAGCAATCCTCCGGGGCTTTTGCTTTGCCGTGGTGGCGTGCCCGGCACGCACGCCAAGCTGGTGAGCGCGCCTAGTATATCTGCTGGCGCTGCTGCGGCGGCTCGTTGCGCTCGGGCTGCGGGCGCGGCTGCGGCGGCGGCTGCTGTGCGGGGGGCTGCTGCCGATTGCCCTGCCCGCCCTGGTTGTTGCCACCGATCGCGCGGTCGAGGAAATCGTCGTCGATCGCCTGCGGTTCGCCATCGGCACCCTCACCCGGTTGCCGGGGGCGCTCGGTCGCGCCCTCGCTCGCCGGGCCTTCCTCGCTGGGGCGGCGGCCCGGCTCGATCAGGTTGCCCTGCTCGTCGATGAAGTAATAATCTTCCGGATCGCCGTAGTAGAATTCCTCGTCCGGCTCGACCTGCCATTCGGGCAGATCGGTATCGGTGTCGAAGGGTTCGACCGGGCGATCCTTGACTGCAAAGCGCATGAAGGCGGCAAAGGCCTTCGCCGGTGCCGCCCCGCCGGAGAGGCCCGCGACCGCCTTGTTATCGTCGCGCCCCATCCACACGCCGGTGGTCAGGCCGGACGAGAAGCCGACGAAATAGCCATCCTTGTTGGAGCTGGTCGTGCCGGTCTTGCCTGCGACCGGGCGGCCGATCTGCGCCGCGCGACCAGTGCCGGTCTGCACCGCCGCCTGCAGCAGGTCGGTCATCTGGCTGGCGACATAGTCGGGCACCAGCCGCACCTGTTGCGGCGGCTCGCGCTCATACAGCGTCTGCCCGTCGGCGGTGGTCACCTTGGCGATGCCATAGGGCTGCACGGCCATCCCGCCATCCGCGACCGAGGCGAAAGCGCGCGTCATGTCGAGCAGGCGGACTTCGGACGTGCCCAGCACCATCGAGGGGTAGGTGGAGATATCCGAGCCGATGCCGAACCGGCGGGCCATCGAGGCAACCGTGCCGAAGCCGACCTCGTTGCCCAGCTGCGCCGCGATCGTGTTGACCGAATAGGCGAAGCCCTGCCGCAGGGTCATCTCGCCCGCGTAGCGGCCGTTGTAGTTCTTGGGGCTCCAACCATCGATGGTAATCGGCGCGTCAACCACGGTGTCGTCCGCGCGGTAGCCGGATTCGAGCGCGGCGAGATAGACGAACAGCTTCCACGCCGATCCCGGCTGCCGCTGGGCCACGGTCGCGCGGTTGAAATTGCTGGTCACATAATCCGTGCCGCCGACCAGTGCGCGGATCGCGCCGTCGCGGTCCATCGATACCAGCGCGCCCTGCGTGCCCTTAGGGGCGTTGGCCTTGACCGCGGCGGTGGCGGCGCGCTGCATCCCGGTGTCGAGCGTGGTCCACACCTCGATCGGCTCCATCGTGTTGGGCAGCAGCAGGTCGAGCTGCGGCAGCGCCCAGTCGGTGAAATAGCGGACCGAGTTCTGGCCGACATCCTTCTTCAGCTTCACCGCAGAGGGATCGACCGATGCCTGCGCGGCGGTGATCCGGCCCTGTTCGCGCATCAGCCGCAACACGACCTGCGCACGCGCCACGGCGGCGTCGACGTCAGCGGTGGGGGAATAGCGGCTGGGCGCCTTGACCAGCCCGGCGATGATCGCCGCCTCGGCGGTCGAAAGCTCGGTCGCGGGGTGGCTGAAGAACTTGCGGCTGGCGGAATCGATGCCGTAGGCGCCGCCGCCGAAATAGACCTTGTTGAGGTACAGCTCGAGGATCTGCTCCTTGCTGAACTTCGCCTCCAGCGCGAGCGCGAGCACCCCCTCGCGCAGCTTGCGGTCGAGCGTGCGGTTGGAATTGAGGAAGACGTTGCGCGCCAGCTGCTGGGTGATCGTGGAGGTCGCAGCGATCCGCCCGTCCCCGGTGAGCGCGACATACAGCGCACGGGCAAGGCCGATCGGATCGACCCCCGGATGCGAATAGTAGCGGCGATCCTCCACCGCGACCATCGCCTGCTTCATCTCGTCGGGAATCTCGTCGCTGTCGAGCCATTCGCCATAGCTCGGCCCGAGTTCGAAAATCTCGCTGCCGTCGGCCGCGCGCACGACGATGGTCTGCGCGTTCTGCGCCGCCTTGAGCTCCTGGTAAGAGGGCAGCGAACGGGCCGCAAAGGCGACTGCGAGCAGCAGGAAAATCACCGCCAGCGTGGCAAGGCCTGCGCCCCACATCAGCGTGAGGCGCAGCCAGCGGGGCGTCTTTTCCCACGTCTGCGCGCCGGGAAAGCGTCGCCCCGCTCCGCGTGCGGTTGTATTCCTCGCCATTCAGGGTCGTCCCAGCCTACGGCGCGTCGTCATGCGCGCCCGTGAATTTCGCCGCTATGCATAGGCGAAGCTCAATGGCGAATGAACGACATTTTTTTGCCGCAATTAACCACTCAGCTCCCGACCGGGGGATCGCCTGCCGCCTCGAACTCGAGCGCGGCGGAATTGATGCAATAGCGCAGTCCCGTGGGCTTTGGCCCATCGGGGAATACATGGCCCAAGTGCCCGTCGCACTTGGCGCACATCACCTCGGTCCGGGTCATCCCGTGCGAGGTATCCTGCTCGGTCTCGACCGCACCGTCATCCGCCGGGGCGTAGAAGCTGGGCCAGCCCGAACCGCTGTCGTATTTCTCGTCGCTGCGGAAGACCAGCGAGCCGCAGCCCGCACAGTAATATTCGCCCTCGTCCTTCAGCTTGTCGTAGGCGCCGGTGAAGGCGCGCTCCGTCCCGCCTTCGCGCAGGACCTGGAACTGTTCGGGGGTCAGGCGTTCGCGCCATTCGGCTTCGGTCAGATCGAGCTTGTCGGACATATCGGGAAATCTCCTTTTGCCGGACCAACGCCTGCGCGGCGCGCGGGTTTCGTATCAGTCGTCGAGCTGGGCGTAGTGCGCCGATGGCTGGATCACGTCCATCTTGTCCGCCAGCAGCGGGCCGAAGCTCGGGCGGCTCTTGAACGCGGCGTACCAGTCGCGCGTCGGCTCGTGGTCCTTCCAGTCGATCCCGCCCAGATAGTCCGCCACGGAAAGCTGCGCGGCAGCGGTAATGTCCGCCAGGCTCATCTGCGGCCCGGCGAGCCATGCCCGATGGTCAAGCAGCCAGTCGAGATAGTCGAGATGCGCGTGGGCCAGCTTCATCGCTTCACGGATGATCCGCGAATCGGGCGGCTCGCGCAGCACCAGCCGCTTCTTCATCCGCTCGTGCAGCATGGGCATGGTCACATCGCCGAACAGGTTTTCCTCGAACAGCGCGACCAGCCGGCGGATTTCGGCGCGGTTGAGCGCGGAGCCGTTGATCATCGGCGCCTTGTCGACCGTCTCTTCGAAATATTCGCAGATCGCGGTCGAATCGCTCAGCACAATCCCTTTCTCGGTTTCCTCCACCACGGGCACGCGGCCCGCATGGTTCATATCGAAAAAGTCATCGGCCGCCTTCCACGGGTCAAGCCGCTGGAGTGCGAAGGGCACGCCCTTTTCGCGCAGCAGGATGCGTACCTTGCGGCTGAACGGGCACAGGGGGAATTGGTGGATGGTCCACATGGCCGATGCAGATGGGCCATGTGGGGCGGCAAATCCAGATGCTGAAACGAAACTTTGCGCAGCGGCAGTTCAGCCCGCCGCGCTAAAGCCCCGACGCGTCGAGCAGCATCAGGCAGGCGGGCATGATCTCGTCGAGCGAGCCCTCTGCAAGGATCACTCCGGCCTGCGCGCGCAACCGTGCCTCCACCGCATCGCGGGTCATCCCGGTCTCGTCCATCAGCCTTGCGCCGGTGCGCACGAAGAACTCGCGCCCCCGCTCCCCCACCGGCGGGTAGACCAGCGCGGCCTCGTCGCCTTGCCGCTGGCGCTCCGCGATCAGCGCGAAGGCAGCGGAGCAGCGGATCGCGCCCTGCTGGTCCGCCGGCAGCGGCGACAGCGCATCGGCGGCAGGCGCATCCTGCGGTGCCGGCGGCGCAGCAGCCTGGGTCGCGAAAAAAACGAGAGCAAGGAACTTGGCGATCATGGCCCGGACCTATACCTGATGCCCCGACGCAGCGCTGCCCCTTTCTGGGGAGCGGGACGAAAACAAGACGAACCGTTGCTATAGAGGAGCCCCGAGCCATGTCCGACCATTCCAATCTCCACCTTCTGATCGGCGGCGAGAAAGTCTCTGGCGGGGGCCGCGACATGATCGAGGTGATCGACCCGGCAACCGCCGAGGTCCTGGGCAGCCTGCCCACCGCGACCACCGACGATCTCGACGCCGCGCTCGCCAATGCGGACAAGGGCTTCCACGCCTGGCGCAAGGAAAGCGCGGACAAGCGCGCCGCCGTGCTGACCAAGGCGGGCCAGCTGCTCCGCGAACGCGCGAAGGACATCGGCACCCTGCTGACGAAGGAACAGGGCAAGCCGATCAAGGAAGCCATCGGCGAAGTGATCTACTGCGCGATGCTGTTCGAATTCTACGCCGGCGAGTGCAAGCGCACCTACGGGCGCGAACTGGTCCGCCCGACCGGCCAGAGCGCGCGGGTGATCTACGTGCCGGTCGGCCCCGTCGCCGGCTTTGCCGCGTGGAACTTCCCCGCGATCAACGTGGCACGCAAGATCGGCGGCGCGATCGCGGCAGGCTGCTCGGTCATCGTCAAGCCGTCCGAGGAAACCCCGGCAGCGGGCATCGCGCTGGTGCAGGCACTGCTCGACGCGGGCGTTCCGGGCGATGTCTGCCAGGTGGTGTTCGGCGTGCCCGACGAGGTCAGCCGCCACCTGCTCGCCAGCCCGATCATCCGCAAGGTCACCTTCACCGGCTCGACTGCGGTCGGCAAGCACCTGACCAAGCTGGCGGCGGACGACATGAAGGTCACCACCATGGAACTGGGCGGTCATGCCCCGATCATGGTTTTCAAGGACAGCGACGTCGACACCGTGCTCGATACGATGGTCGGCGCGGCATATCGCAACGCAGGCCAGGTCTGCGTCAGCCCGACCCGCTTCCTGGTCGAACAGGACCTGTTCCCCGCCTTCCGCGACGGCTTCGTCGAGCGGGCCAAAGCGATCACCGTGGGCAACGGCTTCGACGATGCCACGCTGATGGGCCCGATGGCCAATGATCGCGGGCCCGAAGGCCTCGCCAAGAAGATCGCCAATGCGAAGGACAAGGGCGCGAAGGTCGATGCCGGGGGCGAGCGGATCGGCAACCAGGGCTTCTTCTTCGAGCCGACCGTGCTCAGCGAAGTGCCGACCGACGCGGACATCATGAACGAAGAGCCGTTCGGCCCGATCGCGCTGATCAACCCGATGGCCAATGCCGACGCGATCATCGAAGAGGCGAACCGCCTGCCTTACGGCCTTGCCGCCTATGCATGGACCAACGATCCCAAGCTGCGCAGCCGTCTGGCCGCCGATGTCGAAGCAGGAATGCTGGCGATCAATGGCGCGAATGTCAGCGCGGTCGATGCGCCCTTCGGCGGGGTCAAATGGTCCGGCCACGGGCAGGAAGATGGCGCCGAAGGCGTGATGCACTGCATGGTCCCCAAGACCATCCACGAAAGCTGATTTTTTAGAAAAGGGGGGCCAGTCGCCCCCCTTTTTTCTTGAGCGGCGGGCCGTATTTCATGCCGCTTCCTCAACTGGCCGGTTTGGTGTATTGCACGCCATGGCCTTCACGGAGCATCCCTTGCGGCGTGAACTGGTGCACGAGATGCACCTGCGCCGCTTTGCCCCGGTCCATGCCCCCGCCCGCATCGTGCAGATGGTCTATCTGATCGCGGAGGATCGACGCGGGGAGGAACAGCGCCACCTTTCCTCGCTGCCGCTGAAGCCGGTCTCGATCGAACAGGAAAGCCGCCACGCGGTGCTCCGTTTCGCGGGCGATCTGACCGTCCTGTGGGAACGCCACACCGAAGCGACCACCATCACCCTGATCGCCCCGCGCGAAGGGCAGGACGCGATGGCGCCGCTGACCGAATGGTTCGGCGCGTGGCCCGGATCGGTCCTGCGCGCCACCAAAGTATTCGTCGAACCGGGCGAAGCCGAGGCCGAGGCGCTGCTCCCCGAAATGGGCTTCGAAGACGCCGACCTGGTATCGTGCCACGTGTGTTCGGGCGTGCGCGTGTGGTCCGATTTCCGCATCCGTGACGATGGCTATGGCCGCCTGCTGGTCTCCGCGCCGGGTCGCCAGCCCGACGATCTCGGGCGGATCGTCCAGCGGCTGCAGGAGCTGGGCAATTACCGCAATCTCGCGCTGGTCGGCCTGCCGCGCGTACAGCGGCTGATGCCCGAACTGAACGCGCTGGAGGATCGGCTCGCCGCCCATGCGCAGGCGCTGGTCAACGAAGCGGAAGGCGGGGACGAGCGTTTGCTGCACGACCTCTCGCAGGTCTCTGCCGAACTGGCACAGGTCCGTGCGGAGAACTCCTATCGCACCAGCGCCAGCCAGGCCTACGCGCAGATCGCTGCCGACCGGCTCGACGCGCTCGATGTCCAGCCGATCGACGGATACCAGAGCCTGACCGATTTCACCGAGCGCAGGCTGGTGCCCGCGACCCGCACGATCGAGACTTTCGTCAACCGGCTGCGGCGCCTGTCGGAACGCAGTGGCGATGTGATCGCGCTGCTCAACACGCGGATCGATACGCGGATCAAAGCGCAGAACCTCGAACTGCTGCGGTCGATGGAAAGCAGCTTCAACCTGCAATTGCGCCTGCAGAACCTGGTCGAGGCGCTGTCGGTGATCGCGGCCAGTTACTACGCGGTCGCACTGATCGCCTACATGGCCAAGGGCGCGGTCGGCTTTGGCGAGGAAGGACACGAAGTCGACGTGGCGATCGCACTGATCGCGCCGGTCGTGATCCTGACGATCTTCCTCCTCGTCTCGCGCATCCGCCATCGGTTCATCAAGGAAACCGAAAACGCCGCCGCTCGTTCAGACAAACGTCATCCTTTGAATGACGCCTGAAAGGGTTTATACCGAGTCTGTTGAGTGAGTTGGTTCGGGTGAGGAGAGAATTAAATGCAGAAATCTCATGTTTTTGTCGGCAGCATGGCTCTGGCATGCTTGCTCGTCTCCGCTGGCTGTAACAGCCGCGCCGACGAAGAACCGGCCGCTCCGGCGACCACCACCACCGAAGCGCCTGCAACCACCGCAGCCGCCGACACTGCGGCACCGGCCGCCGATGTCGAATTCGCCAGCCTGACCGGCGATCCCGCTGCGGGCGAGAAAGCGTTCGCGGTCTGCACCACCTGCCACTCTGTCGAAGCGGGCGTGAACAAGACCGGCCCGTCACTGCACGGCGTGGTTGGCCGCGAAGCCGGCTCGATCGCAGACTACAACTATTCGGATGCGAACAAGAACAGCGGCATCACGTGGACACCGGAAGAACTCTTCGTCTACCTCGCGGATCCGCAGGCGACCATCCCGGGCACCAAGATGATCTTCCCGGGCCTGAAGGATCCGCAGAAGCGTGCGGACGTGATCGCCTATCTCGAAACCCAGTCTTAAGACCGGGCTTCAGGAGCCACGAAAAAGGGCGCTGCCGCGATATGCGGCGGCGCCTTTTTCTTTGTCCTGAGAAAGTTTCCGAGCTCGACGCCGGCCCCGATCGACCTCAGTCGACCTTGGGCCGTCCTTCGTCGCGACGCTCTTCTTCCGCTTCGCGGCGGCGCATCTCTTCGGCCGCCTCGCCCTCTGGAGTGTCCATCGGATGGCGGTTGGAGCGCTTGCGGATGAAGAGGAAGAACACCACCGCGATGATCGCGAACACGATCACCAGCGTCATGATGTTGAGCGGTGCGGCCACGGCCAGCAACGGCATATTTGAAACGGACATGGGGGATTTCTCGCTTTCTCCCTCCAGCCCTTTTCTTTCAACCGGTTAGCGCGACGATCGGTTCCGGATGCGCGCCCGCGCGATCAGGCGACCGCGTCCATGCGAGCCAGTTCGCACTGCGACCAGATCTCGCTCAGCGCGTCGATCAGTCGCCCGATATCGCCATCGGTGTGCACCGGCGAGGGGGTGATCCGCAGCCGCTCGGTCCCCACCGGCACGGTCGGATAATTGATCGGCTGCACATAGATCCCGTGATTGTCCATCAGCCAGTCGCTGATCATTTTGCACTTCTTGGCATCGCCCACCATCACCGGGATGATGTGGCTCGGGTTGTCGAGATGCGGGATGCCGATCGCATCCAGCCTCCTCCGCACCTGCGCCACCCGGTCCTTGTGCCGCGCGCGTTCCATCTCGCTCGCCTTGAGGTGACGGATGCTCGCCGCCGCGCCTGCCGCCACCGCCGGGGGCAGCGCGGTCGAGAAGATGAACCCGCTGGCAAAGGTGCGGACATAGTCGATCAGGTCGGCGCTGGCCGCGATATAGCCGCCCATCACGCCAAACGCCTTGCCCAGCGTGCCTTCGATCACGGTGATCCGGTCCATCAGCCCTTCGCGTTCGGCCACGCCCCCGCCGCGCGGGCCATAGAGGCCGACGCCATGAACCTCGTCGATATAGCTCATCGCGCCATGGCGCTCGCACACGTCGAGAATATCCGCGATCGGCGCGATGTCGCCATCCATCGAATAGACGCTTTCAAACGCGACCAGCTTGGGCACGTCCGGGCCGTAGTCGGACAGTTTGCGGTCGAGATCCTCGACATCGTTGTGCGACCAGATCTTGTACGGCGCGCGGCTGTGGCGAATGCCCTCAATCATGCTCGCATGGTTGAGCGCGTCGGAAAACACGACGCAGCCCGGGATCTTAGATGCCAGCGTGCCCAGCCCCGCCCAGTTGGAGACATAGCCGCTGGTAAACAGCAGCGCCGCTTCCTTGCCGTGCAGGTCGGCCAGCTCGCGCTCCAGCTCGACATGATAGTGGTTGGTGCCCGAGATATTGCGCGTGCCGCCCGCGCCCGCACCGCATTCGTCCAGCGCGGTGTGCATCGCGTCGACCACCACCGGATGCTGGCCCATGCCCAGGTAATCGTTGGAACACCACACGGTGACGGGCTGCGTCTCGTCGCCGATGAAGCGCGTCGCCTGCGGGAAGGAGCCGCGATGGCGCTTGATATCGGTGAACACACGATAACGCCCCTCTTCGCGCACGCCATCGAGCTCGTCCTTGAAGAAGGCATTGTAGTCCATCGGGGAAATCTCCGTCTCGTGCATTATAGACCCCTCATCGCATTGGTGTGCGCCCGCTTGTCGCGCGCGGCAATAGCCCATCCCCACAATGCGCCATCGCGCAACGGCAGGGCAAAAAACAGGTGTTCGAGCGCGCCGAGTGCCGCCATCGCGAACAGCAGGCTCGCCGCAACCGAGGCACCCTGGCCGCTCGTCTCCGCCGCGATCGCGCCCAGCCAGCCCGCCAGCACCAGCGTACCCGCAATGCTCAGCGCGAGCAGCGCGGTGAAGCGGTTGGGGCCGAAATAGCTGGTCAGATAGGCGAGGTGTCGCGGCAGGATATCGGTGCTGGCATTGGGCACGCCTGCAAACAGGTTCAGCTTGGCGAGCAGCCGCAGCGCGAACAGCAGCACGAAGACCTGCGCGCCGATCGGATTGGGCTGGCCCCAGCACAGCGCGATCAGGATCGCGGCGGTCGCCGCCAGCGCGATCTCGTGATGCAGCACCGCCGCGCTCGCCTTGGCGAAGCGCACAATGCCCTGTGCGCCCTCGGGGCATGGCTCGCGCCGGGGGCCGGTAACGCCGCCGGTCAGGAAAGCGAATTCGTGCCAGCCCCAGATCGCCATCGCGCCTGCAAAGCCGAGATAGGCCCCGCCCCCGCCGCTAATACGTGCCGAGGCGATCACGCACAGCATCCCGCCCGCACCCACCACACCTGCCCATATCAGGCTGCGGCCATAGCTTTCGCGCGGGGCATTCGCCGCCCAGGCGATCAGCCCGGTGGCGAAGAACCACACCGCGATGGTCGCCAGCACCGGCAGGACATGGCCGGTAAAGCTCACCATGCCGGTTGCAGCCTGACGGTCTGCGGCAGTTCGTTGGTCCGCGTGCGGTGGAAATACATGCTGGCAAAGGCAGCGCCCGCACCCGCCATTCCGCCGACACGCTTCAGCAGACCACCGAGCCCGCCCTCGGCCTTGCCCGCATCGATCCGGTCAGCCGCGCGGCGTAGCCGGGCCATCTTGGCGCGGAAGGCGGGATCGTCCGTCTCCAGTTCGACCGGGAAGACCTGCCGGGCGATCTGGTTGCAGACCGAGAATACCTCGTAATCATATTCGGTCGGATCGACGCCCAGCGCCTCGTGGAAGACCGGCCGGTTGTGATCGCGCACGAACATGGTCGCGTAGACCGACAGCAGGAAGAAGCGGATCCACAGCTTGTTCTTGCCCTGCAGCAGCTTGGGATCGGACCTCAGCAGCATGGCGAAGGCCTCGCCATGGCGGAACTCGTCGTTGCACCACTCTTCGAACCAGTCGAAGATCGGGTGGAACTTGTGCTGCGGGTTCGCGGCGAGATGCCGGTAGATAGTGATGTAGCGCGCGTAGCCGATCTTTTCCGATAGATAGACCGCGTAGAAAATGAACTTCGGTTTGAAGAAGGTGTATTTCTTGGTCTTCGTCAGGAAGCCCAGATCGACGCCGATCCCCGCATCCTTCAGGCTCTCGTTGATGAAGCCCGCGTGGCGGCTCTCGTCACGGGCCAGCAGCTTGAACAGCTGCTTCACGTCCGGGTTTTTCGTCCGCTTCGCGATCTCGGCATAGAGCACGCAGCCGGAAAATTCCGAGGTCATCGAGCTGACGAGGAAATCGGTGAATTCCTTGCGCAGCGCGGGCGGGAGGTTCTCGATCACGCCGGTGAAGCTGTCATTGTGCTTGAAGTGCGTCTTGTTGGGATCGCCGATCATCTCCTCGATCAACGCGTCCCACTCATCGCGTACCGGCGACACGTCGATCGCATCGAGCGCGTCGAAATCGGTGGTGTAGAACCGCGGGGTCAGGATCGTGTCCTGGGTGGCGAGAGCCATCGCCTCTTCGCTGGTCATCGGCTTGTAGGCGTTCATTTGATCCTCCCGGCGTTGAAGCTGACCTCGTAGAGTTCGGCGAGGTCGAAATAGGCCGCGATACGGGTGAGGCTGCGCATGACCGGCCCTGCCCGGGTCACGGTGGCGGTGCGCTCGAACACCTCGCGGCTGCCAAAGGGGATCGAGATCGGATCGCCCTGCACGCGGACCCTGTCGCCCGCTTCCATCGCGACCGTCTCGGGCAGTTCGACATGCGCGTGGAAATGCTCGGAGCTTTGCTCGACCAGGATGCGGCAGGGAATCTCGAAGGTCTGACGCGCCATCACGCGGCCTCCTCTGGCAGCAGCGCGGCAAACACCGCGCGGTTATCGTCGCCGAACCCGCCCAGTTCGAGCGCGCGGCCGGTCGTAGGATCGCTCAGCGTGAGCGAGCCGTCGTCCCACCGCGTCAGGGTGAAGGGCGTGCGCGCGGAAATGCCCTGGCTGCGACGGATATGGACGAGGCTGCGCACGGTGGAGCGGATGAAGCCGCCGGTGCCCGGCTCGACCCGCACGATCCGCTCGCCTGTCGTGCCGTCGTCGATCAGCACCGCACCATCGGGTGCGTCGGCAAAGGTCAGGCTGCGGATCGCGTTGGCCTGGGTCCCTGCGGCGGCGCGCGACACATTGGGCACCGCGTCGCGCTCGACCAGACCGAAGCTGGCAGACGCCGCCAGCGCGAGCGACAGTGCGGCGATCGCAGCGATCACCAGCAGCGGCGCCTTGGGAGAGGGTTCGGCGTGATCGTGATGCAGGCTCATGCCAGCGCCCCCTCCATCGCAGGTGTGCGCGCCTGTGCAGGCCGCTCCTGCGCCTGTCCGCGTTCGATCGCCTCATGCGCGGCGACCGCGTGGGCCAGCTGCTCGGCGACATTTGCCGCCCCCGGCAGCGCCCGCAGCATCGGCTGCGGCTTGGCGAGGCGCCACGGGCGCGCATGCGGCCACAGCAGCAGGTAGCCGAGCGTACGCTCTCCATTCGGCTCGAGCACGATGTCGCCGAAGCCGTGGCCGCGCTCGCTGAGATGCGCGGCACCGATCTGCTTCAGCGGGATATTGACCGTCTTCTCGATCGCGATGCCGATATGCAGGATCACCCGCCGGTCGGTCAGGATGTAGCGGGTGGTCCGCGCCGAGGCGAAGGCCGTCGCATAGAGGATCGCGAGCACCGCCGCGCCTGCGGCGAGCGTGGTCGCAATGCCGCCCGGCCCGCTCCCCATCGCGACGGCGATCAGGGCGAGCAGAGCGAAATAGCCCGCCACCAGCGGAGTGTGAAACGCGCTGCGGGCCAGCACCATGGGATCGGGCCGGCCCTGCCACAGCACCGCCTCGTCCGCCTGCGGATGCCACAGCGCGTCGATCTGCGCCGCGCTGAGCGAAGGGGATTTGCGTGCCGTCACAACGCAGGCTCCTGCCGCTCGGGCTTGGCGTAGAGATAGCCGCCGCCGAAATAGGCGACGATCCGCTCTTCCTCGTAGAAGGTGATCTGGTCCGGCGCTGCGGGAACGGGAGCGCCCGCGAACTGCCCGGCAGTCAGCGCGTCGATCAAGATCCGGCCCTGCCGCCCGCGCACCAGCACCATCGCCATCGGCGCGAGCACGGTCCTGCCCATGCCGAGGTCGACCGAGAGATAGCGGATCACATGCTCGGCGCGGTCGATCCACACTTCGCTGACCGTACCTGCGACCTTCCCGTCCGCCCCGATCACGCTCATCCCGATCGGATTGGGATCGCGCGCGGCGATCGCGATGTGCGCATCGAGGCTCAGCGGCACGATCCGCGGGCGACCATCTGCTGCCAGATCGGGCAGATCCTTGCGGTTCGCCCAGGCTGCCGGGCCGAGGCCGTCGACCAGCGGATTGCCGGTCGGGATATAGGGCGCGCCGGAAGCGGCAAAGCTGCGCACCGCGGCCACATCGAAGCTGTCACGACCGCCGGTGGGGGCGGTTACCGTGCCCCGGCCGTGCGGCAGGACGAAGGTCTTGGTAGGTGCTCGGCTCAGCGCACCGCCGGGCGATTCCACCAGGCCGGTACTCTCGTCCTCCAGCGGATATCCCTCGCGCCGGTCTTCGCGCCGCAGGTAGAAAATCAGGCCGATGAAGAACAGCACGAAGGCCAGAAACACCAGCTCCGCGATGTCGATCGAACCCACGATGGTCGGGTCGCTCATTGGGATTCTCCTTGGATGGCCATCATGTCGGGAACTCGCACAGGCCGAAGGGGCCCGCGATTGTCTGCGGGCTGTCGGCGCGACGCCGCGCGACAAGCGGGCCGAGCGCCACGAGCGCGGCCAGCAAGAGCATGATTTCGATGATGTAGACCCCGGCATAACCGGCGGCAGGCGTATTGAGCGCGCCCGACAATCCGCCAGCGGATGCGGTGTGCGACAGCGTATCGCGCAAGGCCCCGCCGATCGCGATCGCAAGGCCCGCACAGCTCGCCTGCACCGCGCCCCATGCGCCCAGCGCAAGGCCAGCGCCTTCGCCCCGCGCGCGGACCATCGTTTCGGTCAGCGTGCCGACCGAAAACAGGCCGAGGCCAAGCCCGATCGCGAAGGCGCCGGCATAGAGCAGCAGGATCGAGGCGAAGGGCGCAGCGAACAATACCAGCAGGAACGCAGCGATCCCGGCGACCAGACCAGTGCCCGCCAGCCGCAGCGGGTCCCCTCCGTGCGACAGGCTGCGCCCAGCAAGGCAGAAACCCGCCAGCGCGCCCGCCGCCCATGCTCCGGTCAGCATCGTCGTGCTGCCCACCGACAGGCCCAGGATCTCGCCCCCATAGGGCTCCAGCAGCGCATCCTGCATCGCGAAGGCCGCCGCACCGATGCCGATCGCGGCAAGCAGTCGCGCGGTGCGCTCCTCGGCGACGAATGCACGCCACAGCGTCGCAAAGCTCGGCCCTTCGGGGTCGCAGGGCATGCGCGAGGAGCCGCGCGGCTCCTGCTTCCACAGCGCCACCAGATTGAGCACCAGCGTCAGCGCGGCAGCGCCCTGAATCACCTGCACCAGCCGGGTGGGCGAGAAATCGACCAGCAGCGATCCGATCGCCAGCGCGGCCAGCATCGTGCCCGCGAGCAGCATCACATAAAGCAGCGCGACCGCACGTGGGCGCTTGTCCTGCGGGGCAAGATCGGTCGCCAGTGCCAGCCCGGCGGTCTGCGTGGTGTGCAGCCCCAGCCCGGTGAGCAGGAAGGCGATGGCACTGAAGGCGATCTCCATCCGGACATGGTCGGGGTCGGACATCAGCAGCAGCGCGAAGGGCATGATCGCCAGACCGCCGAACTGCATCAGCGTCCCCAGCCAGATATAAGGCACCCGTCGCCAGCCGAGCACCGAGCGATGCGTGTCCGACTTGTGGCCGATCAGCGCGCGCAAGGGTGCCACCAGCAGCGGGATCGCGATGATCGTGGCGACCAGCCCGGCGGGGATCGACAGTTCGACGATCATCACCCGGTTGAGCGTTCCGGTCAGCAGCACCGCCGCCATTCCCACGCTCACCTGAAACAGCGCCAGCCGCAACAGGCGCGACAGCGGCAGCTCCGCGCTCGCTGCATCGGCGAAGGGCAGCCACGCCGTGGCCACCTGCATCCATTTTGCAGCAAGAGGCGCGCTCTGGCTCATCCGCGCCGGACCAGTTCGATCGCGTGGCTGATGTAGAACCCGCTGGAAACCCGCTCGCTGCGAGCCACGCGCCAGTCCGGCAGGTGGCTTTCCAGCTGCGCGCGCAACCTGTCTTCCAGGATCGGAACCAGCCGGGGGGATCGGTCGCTGCGCGGGAACAGCTTGCCCGCCTGATACATCGCGAACAGCAGCGGCGTGCGTGGCACGAAGGTGAACAGCATCGAGTGCGAAGTCCGCTCACCCAGCTCGGCCAGCGCCGCGACCAGATCCGCCTCACGGTAGTGGATCAGCGAATCCATCGCCACGACATGCGCGAACTCGCCCAGCGCGGGGTCGAGCATGTCGCCCGCGCGCCAGGCGATCCGGCCATGGCCGAGGAACGAGGGCTCGCGCCGCCGTGCCACCTCGACCAGCCCGGCGGCAACGTCGACCGCGGTCATTTCCGCGCCGCGGAACGCCGCTTCGACACTCAAGGCACCCGTGCCGCACCCCGCATCGAGCACGCGGGTGCGCCGCAGGTCTTGCGGCAACCACGACAGCAAAGTCTGGCGCATCGCATCGCGCCCTGCCCGCACGGTCGCGCGAATTCCGCTTACCGGCGCGTCCGACGTCAGGTCGATCCACGCCTTCTGCGCGGTGCTGTCGAAATAGGTCGCCAGCCGGTCGCGGTTGAGATCGTAGGGCGTTGCCCCGCCGTGCTGGATTGCTTGGCTCGCCATTATTCGAACCCCAGAAAATCGAAGATGTCGCGGTCCTTCATCGCAGTTGCTTCCTGCGGATCGACCCCGTCCCACAGCAGCTGCGCCAGCCGCAGGTATTCGTTCTGCGCGGCGAGCACTTCGGGGCTGTCGTCCATCTCGAACAAGGTGCATTTCTTCAGGCGGCTGCGGCGGATCGCATCGAGATCCTGGAAATGCGCCAGACGCTGCATCCCGATCTGGTCGCAGAAGCGGTCGATCTCGTCGGTCTCGCGGCTCCGATTGGCGACCACGCCGGCGAGCCGCACATCGTAGTTCTTCGCCTTCGCGCCGATCGCGGCGACGATCCGGTTCATCGCGAAGATGCTGTCGAAATCATTGGCAGCGACCACCAGTGCGCGTTCGGCATGTTGCAGCGGCGCGGCGAAGCCCCCGCACACCACGTCGCCCAGCACGTCGAAGATGACGACGTCGGTGTCTTCGAGCAGGTGGTGCTGTTTCAGCAGCTTGACCGTCTGGCCAACGACATAGCCACCGCAACCGGTGCCCGCAGGCGGCCCGCCCGCCTCGACGCACATCACGCCATTATAGCCTTCGAACATGAAGTCCTCGGTCCGCAGTTCCTCGCTGTGAAACTCGACCTGCTCCAGCGCATCGATCACCGTCGGCATCAGCTTCTTGGTCAGCGTGAAGGTGCTGTCGTGCTTGGGATCGCAGCCGATCTGCAGCACCCGGTGGCCGAGCTTGGAAAACGCGGCAGAGAGGTTGGACGAGGTCGTCGACTTGCCGATCCCGCCCTTGCCGTAGACGGCGAAGACCTTCGCGCCCTTGATCTTGTCGCTCGGGTCGAGCTGGACTTGGACGGAGCCATCGCCGTCGGGCGGGGACAGTGTTCCGGCGTCTAGCATCATAGTCTCCTCATTCGGCCGCAACCACGCCTTCGAGCCGATCTTCCAGATCGTCGCTCGCCGCGCGCAGGGCTGCCAGTGTGTCTTCGTCGGGTTCCCACAGCTTGCGCTCGCAGGCTTCGAGCAGGCGGTTCGCCACTCGTGCGGATGATTTCGGGTTGAGCGCCGCCAGCCGCGCACGCATCGCGTCGTCGAGCACGAAGGTCTCGCTGATCTGCTGGTAGACCCACGGCTTCACGTCGCCCGTCGTCGCCGACCAGCCGAGCGTGTTGGTCACGTGCATCTCGACATGGCGCACGCCTTCGAAGCCGTGCTTGAGCATGCCTTCGTACCACTTGGGGTTGAGCGTGCGGGTGCGCGTTTCGAGATCGATCTGTTCGCCCAGCGTGCGGACCTTCGCCGCGCCCTGGGTGGCGTCGAGGATATAGACCGGCGCTTCCGCCCCGCCTTTCGCGCGCGAGATCGCCCGGTTCATCCCGCCCAGCCCGTCGACATACTGGTCGAGATCGGTGATCCCGACCTCCACGCTTTCGAGGTTCTGGTAGGTGAAATCGACCGAAGCGAGCGCGGCGGCGAACAGCTCGCGCCGCTGCACCGGCGCACCCTTGGGCCCATAGGCATAGCCCTTGTGCGTCTCGAACGCGTTGGCCAGCTCGTCCGGATCGGTCCACACGCCGCCGTCGATCAACTGGTTGACGTTGGCGCCATAGGCCCCCTCGGCATTGGAGAAGACGCGCAAGCTAGCGGTTTCGAGGTCGCAGCCATGTGCCTCGGCAAAGGCGAGGCTGTGTTTGCGCACGAAGTTCTGCTCGACCGGCTCGTCCGCGATGGTCGCCAGCCACGCAGCTTCGGCGAGCATGCGGGTCTGGAGCGGCAGCAGGTCGCGGAAAATGCCCGAGAGCGTTGCGACCACGTCGATCCGCGCGCGGCCCAGCTCAGCCAGCGGGATCAGTTCGGCACCGCTCAGGCGGCCATAGGAATCGAGCCGGGGACGCGCGCCGATCAGCGCCATCGCCTGCGCCAGCTGGGTGCCCTCGCTCTTGAGGTTGTCGGTCCCCCACAGCACCATCGCGATGCTCTCCGGCGCTTTGTCTTGCGCAGCACGGTGGCGGGCGAGCAGCTGCTCGGCCTGCCGCGCGCCTTCGGCAACCGCGAAGCCGCTGGGAATACGGAAGGGATCGAACCCGTGGATGTTGCGCCCGGTCGGCAGGACGTCCGGGTTGCGCAGCAGGTCGCCACCCGGCGATGGCAGGACGTAGCCGCCGTCGAGCGCGTGGATCAGCGCGGACATCTCGTCATTGGCATCGAGCTTGTCTTCGAACGCTTCACGGTTGGCGTCGGCGTCTGCGCACTCGATGGCGTCGAGCAGAGTTTCGCGCTCCTCCCCTTCCGGGTTGGTGCCGAACACGTGCAGCCCGTGCGGGATCAGCGTGCGTTCCAGTTCATACAGGCGGCCCGAGAGGTCCTCGATATCGCCTATGAAAATCTCGAGCGTGTCGCACGCATCGGCGATCATCGCTTCGACCGATGCGCGTTCTTCCGCGTCGGTCGACCCGCGCCAGCGCTCGGTCAGAGCCTTAAGGTCGGCAAAGCCCTTGTAGAGGCCCGCTTCGGCCAGCGGCGGGGTGAGGTAGCTTACCAGCGTGGCCGAAGCGCGCCGCTTGGCGAGAATGCCTTCGGATGGGTTGTTGGCCGCGTAGAGATTGAAATTGGGCAGGTCGCCCAGCAGCCGCTCGGGCCAGCAATCCCCGCTCAGCCCCGACTGCTTGCCGGGCATGAATTCGAGCGCGCCGTGCGTGCCGAAGTGCAGCACGGCATCCGCACCGAAATCGCGGCGGAGCCAGCGGTAGAAGGCGGAGAATGCGTGCGTCGGGGCGAAGCCGCCCTCAAACAGCAGCCGCATCGGATCGCCCTCGTACCCGAAGGCGGGCTGCACGCCGACGAAGACGTTGCCCAGCTCGATGCCGTAGATGTGGATCGCCGCGCCATCGGCCTGCTGCTTGCCCGGCGCAGGGCCCCACTGCGCTTCGATCTCTTTGAGATGCGGCTCGGCGCGGACATGCTCGTCTGCGGGAATGCGCGCGGCGACATTGGCGTCGGCGCAGAACATATCCGCGTTGCCGTGCAGCACCGCGTCGCGCAGCGCCTCGACGCTCGCGGGCACATCGACCGCGTAGCCTTCGGCAGCGAGCCGGACGAGCGTGGCGTGGAGCGACTCGAAGACCGCGAGGTGCGCGGCGGTGCCGGTCGCGCCCGAATTGGGCGGGAAGTTGAAGATCACGATGGCGAGCTTGCGCTGCGCCCGAGCGGACTTGCGCAGCGTGACCAGCTTTGCGGTCTTCGCCGCAAGCGCCGCAGCGCGTTCGGGATGGCCGCGCATCGCACGCACCGGACCTTCGGCATCGTCGCTGCGGCCGCCGAACAGGCTCGGCGCAATCGCCCCGTCGAGTTCGGGTATCGCGACCATCATCGTGGTTTCGAGCGGCAGCAGGCCCAGCCGCCCCTCGGCCCAGGATTCGAGCGACTGGAACTCAATGGGGTGCGCGGCAATATAGGGCAGGTCGAGACCGGAGAGCGTTTCCACCGCCGCCGCCGTGTCGTTGTAGGCAGGCCCGCCGACCAGCGAAAAGCCGGTCAGATTG
This sequence comes from Alteriqipengyuania abyssalis, assembly GCF_019857185.1. Lineage (GTDB taxonomy): Bacteria > Pseudomonadota > Alphaproteobacteria > Sphingomonadales > Sphingomonadaceae > Alteriqipengyuania > Alteriqipengyuania abyssalis. Next base: position 499,086 of record NZ_JAHWXP010000003.1, read on the forward strand.
ACGATCGCATCGACCGTGGGCTTGCCGTCCTTCACGAAGAATTTCTCGATCGCCGGGCGCGCATCGAGCCCGGCGGCGAAGGCAGGCACCACTTCCAGCCCGGCGGCCTCCATCGCAGAGATCACGCCATCGTAATGCGCCGTGTCGCGGCCCAGCAGGTAGGACCGCAGCATCAGCAGCCCGACCCGGCCATGCGCGCCCTTCAGGCGCGGCAGCAGGCGCGCGCTTTCCGAAATCAGCCGATCGGTGCGCGGGTGATAGACGCCCACCTCGGGATATTCCTGCGGCGCCTCGGCATGCGTCGCGCCGCGCCGCGCCTCGCGCTCACCCGCAGCATACCGGTCGATCAGCGCCCGCGCCATCGCGACCACATTGTCGTCCGACCCGGCGAGCCAGTATTGCAGCGTGAGGAAATAGGCGCGCACATCCTGCGCGGTGCCGGGGATGAACTTGAGGATCTTGGGCAGGCGGCGCAGCATCTTCATCTGCCCCGCGCCCGAGCTGGCGCCCGGCTTGCCCGACCCGCGCAGCTTCTTGAGCAGCGCGAGCGGGCCCTTGGCAGGCGCATCCATGCGATAGCCGCCCATCCGGGTCAGCCTGACAACCTCGCCCGCCGACATCAGGCCGAGCATCGCGTCGCACTGCTCGCGGCGAGTCTCCAGCGCGGGCATGATCGCGCGGACATGATCGTCGAGGAACAGCATCGTCGCGATGACAATGTCGGCCTGCGCGATGGCGCTTTCCGTCTGTTCGAGCGATCCGGGTACCCGATCCCAGTCGGACGCCGCGTGGAGCACGATTTCGATATTCTCGTCCGCCAGCCGCGCGCTCGCGCGCTCGACCGCACCCTTGAGGTGGTTGTCGAGCGTCACGATGACGACGCGCGTCTGGGGGAGCGCACTAGCGGGCATAGTGCGCCTTCGCATCGTACAGCGTTTCGAGGTCGATCGCGGCACGGCCCTGTTCGGCGGCGAAGCTCTCGGTATTCCGCCGCGCCTTGCCGCGCACGAAGAAGGGTATCTTCTTCAGCTCGGCCTCGGCTTCGGCGGTCCAGAGCGTATCTTCATCGTCACCCCGGACTTGTTCCGGGGGCCAGTCCTCCTCCTGGATGGCTGGAGCCCTTGGCGCACTGGATGCTGAAACACGTTCAGCATGACGAGAAGGCGAATGAGCGGCCAGGTGCGAGGCCCCGGCATCGTCGGAGAACTCGAAATCCTCGCGGAACATTGTCAGCAGGTGCTCTTCCAGCCCCATGATCAGCGGGTGCACCCATGTGTCGAACAGCACGTTCGCGCCTTCGAAACCCATCTGCGGGCTGTGGCGCGCGGGGAAATCCTGCACGTGGACCGGGGCGGAGATGACCGCGCAGGGCACGCCCTGACGCTTGGCGATGTGGCGTTCCATCTGCGTGCCGAGCACCAGCTCGGGCGCGGCGGCGGCGATCGCGTCCTCAACCTCGAGATGATCGTCGGTGATCAGCGGCTCGACGCCATACAGCTTGGCGGCATCGCGCACGTCGCGGGCAAATTCGCGGTTGTAGCAGCCAAGCCCGACGACCTCGAAGCCGAGTTCCTCGTGCGCGACCCGCGCAGCGGCAACCGCATGGGTGGCATCGCCGAACACGAACACGCGCTTGCCCGTCAGATAGGTCGAGTCGACCGAGCGGCTCCACCACGGCATGCGCGACTCGCCGTCTTGCAGAGCAGGCGTAGGATCGACGCCCGCTAGCGCGGCAACCTCTGTGATGAACTCACGGGTTGCGCCGACGCCGATAGGGATGGTCTTGGTGCGGGGCTGTTTGAACTCGCGCTCCAGCCAGCGGGCGGCGCTGTCGCCGATTTCGGGATAGAGCACGATGTTGAAATCCGCCGCGCCGACCCGGGCTACGTCGGCGGGCCAACCGCCCAGCGGTGCAACGCAGTTCACCTCGATGCCGAGCGTAGCGAGGATACCGCGCACTTCGCGCACATCGTCGCGGTGGCGGAAGCCGAGCGCTGCGGGGCCGAGAATATTGGCCAGCGGCCTGCGGCCTTCATGCGGCGCGGGGCGCACATCGCGATCCGCCAGATGGCGCACGATCTGGTAGAAGGTCTCGCCCGCGCCCCAGTTCTCCTTGCGCGAATAGCTTGGCAGTTCGAGCGGAACGACCGGGCACGGCAGGCGCATCGCCTCGGCCATTCCGGCAGGATCGTCCTGGATCAGCTCGGCGGTGCATGACGAGCCCACCAGCATTACCTGCGGGTCGAACCGCGCATAGGCATCGCGCGCCGCGCGCTGGAAGAGGTCGGCGGTATCCTTGCCCAGATCACGCGCCTGGAAGGTGGTGTAGGTCACCGGCGGGCGGCAGCCACGCCGCTCGATCATCGTGAACAGCAGGTCCGCGTAGGTGTCGCCCTGCGGCGCGTGGAGCAGATAGTGGACTCCGCGCATGGCTGTCGCGACCCGCATCGCGCCGACATGAGGAGGCCCCTCGTAGGTCCAGACGCTCAGCTGCACCGCTACACCTGCAACACGTCGCGGCGGCGCAGCGGGCGCGCAAAGAGTTCGGCGAGGTCGCCCGCCTGTTCGAACCCGTGGATCGGCGAGAAGACCAGCTCGATCGCCCACTTGGTCGAAAGCCCTTCGGCCTCCAGCGGATTGGCGAGGCCGAGGCCGCACACGGTCAGATCGGGCCGGTCGGCGCGCACCCGGTCGAGCTGCCTGTCGACGTCCTGGCCCTCGCTGATCCGTGTGCTTTCAGGCAATTGCTCCAGATCGCGCGCGACCAGCTTGCGGTTGAGATAGGGCGTGCCGACCTCGACCGGCTCCATGCCCAGTTCGGTGGCGAGGAACCGCGCGAGCGGCACCTCCAGCTGCGAGTCGGGCAGGAAGCTGATCCGCTTGCCCGCCAGCTTCTCGCGATGATGTTCGAGCGCGCGTTTGGCCCGCTCGCGGCCCGGCGCGATGACGCTGTTGGCGTGCATCTCGTCGATCCCGAAAGCCTGCGCCGCCGCCTTGAGCCATGCGGTGGTGCCCTCGGCACCGAAGGGGAACGGCGCGTCGATCCGCTGCGCGCCGCGCGCCTCGAGCGCCTGCGCGGTTTCGCCGAGGAACGGCTGCGCAAGCAGGACGCGGGTGTTCGGCCCCACCGCCGGGAGCCCGTCCGCCGTGCGCGCGGGCAGCACGCCGACGTTTTCGATCCCGAGCTGCGCGAACAGGCGCAGGAACTGGTCCTCGACGATGTCCGGCAGCGAACCGACCAGCAGCAGCTGCGGCGCCGTATCGGGCGCGCTCGCAGGCATCACGGGCACCAGCGAGGCAAGGCAGGCATCCTCGCCTTCGGTGAAGGTCGTCTCGATCCCGCTACCCGAATAGTTCAGGATGCGGACCTGACCCGCGTGCTTCGCTCCAAGTCGCTCGGCAGCCTTGCCAAGGTCCAGCTTGATCACCTCGGAAGGGCACGAGCCGACCAGGAACAGCTGCCGGATCTCGGGACGGCGCGCGATCAGCCGGTCGACCACGCGGTCCAGCTCCTCGTGACAATCCGCCATGCCCGCCAGATCGCGTTCCTCGATAATCGCGGTGGCAAAGCGCGGCTCGGCGAAGATCATCACGCCCGCCGCCGATTGCAGCAGATGCGCACAGGTGCGCGAGCCGATCACCAGGAAGAACGCGTCCTGCATCTTGCGGTGCAACCACACGATCCCGGTCAGCCCGCAGAAAACCTCGCGCTGGCCGCGCTCGCGCAGCACTTCGCGCTCGGGCGGAGCCGCACATCCGCTTTCGGCGGGGAGCGAGAATGCATCTGCCTTCATGCCGGCACCGCCATTGGCTGCGCGGCAGGCTGACCCGCGAGTCGCGCGGCGCGCAGCTTGAGCAGGAACTGCCCGGCATTGATGACGTAGGCGGCGTACCCGGCAAGCGCGACCAGCAGCCGCGACTCGACACTGCCGATCCCGCCGAACAGCATCACGAGATAGGCCGTGTGCAGCCCGATCACGACCATGCTGAACACGTCTTCCCAGAAGAAGGCAGGCGCGAACAGCCATTTGCCGAACACGACCTTCTCCCAGATCGAGCCGGTGATCATGATTGCGTAGAGCGCGAAAGTCTTGACGAGGATGGAAAGGTCGGCGGCAAACGCGCCCTCCCCCGTCACCAGCGTGCGCAGGACCAGCGCAAGGCTGATGAGAAAGATCGAGAATTGCACCGGGGCGAGCACGCCCTGAACGATCGTCCACACGCTCGAGTCGCGGCGCGCGCGTTCTTCCGGAGTGTAGAGCGCAGCGGCCTGCGGGCGCGTGGCTACGCCGGTCTTCGGGCCTGCTTCTGGCGATCCGTCGTGCGTCATACTGGCTTCGACGACCTCCTCTCTCGCGATGGAGACTAGGCCTCCTTCAACGAGAGTGTCAATCTATCATGACGACAAGTACATTAGACAGATGAGAATTTGCGCTTCTCCCGTTTAAGGCGTACGCTTCTCTCAGCCCGGGCCGAGTGGCACTCGCAAATGCATGCCCGAGTCGACGCAGTCCGCGCCGCTAACAGACTGGGGAGAGTCTGAAATGGCATCGGTATTTGGCAAGGGTTCCACCGCCTTCCGCAGCATTATCCCGAGCCCCCGGGGGGCGCGACGACGAGCGGAAGAGGTCCACACCAGAGAGCTGGTGGAGATCGTCGAACATCAGATGATCCCCCGCCTCATGCTCGCGCATTCGCGCGACCGGACTGCGACGAGGGTCGAAGAGCCCGCCCCGATCACGCCCGACAAGGCGGAAAGCTTCGCGGTCAATCTGCTCGAATGGGAGGCCGACCGCGCTCTGCTCGAAGTGGAAGCGCTGATGAGCGCCGGGCAGGATATCCGTTCCATCTTCCTCGACCTTCTCGCCCCTGCCGCCCGCAAGCTGGGAGTGTTGTGGGAAGAGGACGAATGCGATTTCGTCGAGGTCACCATGGGCCTGTGGCGCCTGCAGGAAGTGATGCGCGAGATCGCCTCGCGCACCCCGCCGGTCGAGCGCGCCATGCAAGCCCCTGCACGCGCGCTGTTCTCTCCCATCCCCGGCGACCAGCACGGATTCGGCGCGCTGATGATCGATGAGGTCTTCGCCCGTGCCGGATGGGAAAGCGAAGCTCTGATCGATCCGCAGCGGCGCGAACTGCTCTCAGTGATCTCCCGCAAACCCTTCGATCTGGTGGGATTGACCGTAACAAACGATTGCCCTAGCTCCGCGCTCCAATCCCTGATCCGGGCGATCCGCACGGTTTCGTCCAATCCACAAACCTGCGTCATGATCGGTGGGCGGATGGTCAACGCCAACCCCGGCATCGCAGACGAGGTTGGCGCAGATGGTACGGCGAACGATGCCTTTGCGGCACTCGAACTCGCCGAACAGATGGTCGCGAAGACAGGACTAGTCCTTAACCCCACTTGATGAGGGGGCGAGTACCAGATGCTGACCAAGAAGCACCGCTCCGACGCGGATCGCAAATTCGGCAATCCCGCCGAGCATTTCGGCGCGCTCGACGCAGATTCCGCCCAACGCCTGGCCCTTGCGGCGGGCGACATCGCGCTCGTGCTCGACGATACCGGTCACATCCTGGACGTGTCGGTGGATGAGCGGGAGTTTCCCGATCTGGTCGAATGGGCCGGGGCCAACTGGCTCGAAACGGTAACCATCGAAAGCCGCCCCAAGGTCATGGAAATGCTCGCCGCCGCGCGCAAGGGCGAAGCCGGTCGCTGGCGGCAGGTCAACCATCCGACCAGCCAGGGCGATGTGCCGGTACGCTACGCACTCGTCAGCCTCAGCGAAGGACGCCACCTCGCGCTGGGCCGCGATCTGCGCGATGCAGCCCGCACCCAGCAACGCCTGTTGCAGGTACAGCAGGCGCTGGAGCGCGACTATATGCGCATGCGCCAGCTCGAAGCGCGCTATCGCATGCTGTTCGATCGCTCGCGCGAGGCGGTGCTGATCGTCGAGGCGGACAGCCACCGCATCCGCGAGGCGAACCCGGCCGCCTACAAGCTCGCCGGAGTGCGTCCCGACAGCCTGCAGGGCAAGAAGCTGGAGGGGCTGTTTCACAGCGGCTCGCGCGATCGGCTGGCGAACCAGCTGGGCTCCGCCCTTGGCGCGGATGCCGCCGCGCCGATCCCGGTCAGGCTCGCCAAGGGAAGCCGCGAAGCCGTGGTTACCGCGACCGGATTCAGCCAGAATCGCCGCCAGTATCTGCTGCTGATCGTCAACCCGACGGACGAAAGTACGCCTTCGGACGACCATGCCCTCGCGTCGGTGATCGAGGGAATGCCAGACGCCTTCGTCGTCGCCGACGAAGACATGCGGATCCTGCGGGCCAACGCGGCCTTCGTGGAACTGGTCGACGCCGCGAGCGAGGAGCAGCTGCACGGCCGCTCGCTCTCGCGCCTCATCGGTCGCCCCGGGATCGATCTGGACCTGATCGCGGGGCAGATGGAGAAGGAAGGGGTCGCCCGCAACGTATCGAGCGTCGTGCGCACGCTGAGCGGGACGGCGGAGGAGCCGGTGGAGATTTCCTCTGTCGCGACGGGCACCGAGAAGGACGGCGAACCGCGCCATTTCGGATTTGTAATTCGGCCCATCGGCCGCCGTCTGCGCGATGTGAGCGGAGCGGGCGAGGAACTGCCTCGCTCGGTCGAGGAACTGACCGATCTGGTCGGACGCATGCCTCTGAAGGACATTGTTCGCGAGAGCACCGACCTGATCGAGCGCCTGTGTATCGAGGCGGCGCTGCTCTACACTTCGGACAACCGCGCCTCCGCCGCCGAAATTCTCGGCCTCAGCCGGCAGAGCCTCTATTCCAAGCTCAACCGCTATGGCCTGGGCAAGCAGGGTGAAGAAACCAGGTAGCCTTTGGCTGACAGATTGACTGTCAAAATGGTTTGACGAGTGCTGTGCCGAGGCATACGCTGCCCGGCATGGAACGTTCGGCGCTCCCTCTAAAGACGTCGCCGCCACCTGCGGCCCGCGATGTCCTTGCGCTGCTCAAACCGATCACCTGGTTCCCCCCGATGTGGGCCTTCGCGGTCGGAGTCGTTTCCTCCGGCGCGAGCATCGACGGGCGCTGGATCCTGGTGGCCGGTGGCGTGCTGCTGGCCGGGCCGATGGTGTGCGGCACCAGCCAGGCGGTGAACGACTGGTTCGACCGGCACGTGGACGCGATCAACGAACCCGACCGCCCAATTCCCTCGGGCCGGATCGCCGGTCGCTGGGGCCTGTTCATCGCCATCGCCGGCACGCTTCTCTCGCTCGCCCTCGCGGCGGCGCTGGGCCCGCTGGTGCTGGGTGCGGCGGTGATCGGGCTGGCGCTGGCCTGGGCCTACAGCGCCCCGCCCTTCCGCCTGAAGTCGAGCGGCTGGTGGGGCCCCGCCGTGGTCGGGCTGACCTATGAGGGGCTGAGCTGGTTTACCGGGGCGACGGTAATGCTGGGCACGACGCCCTCGGCAACCGTGCTCATCGTGCTGCTACTCTACTCGATCGGCGCACACGGGATCATGACGCTCAACGATTTCAAGGCGGTCGAGGGTGACCGGGCAACCGGACTGCGTTCGCTCCCCGTTGTGCTGGGTGTGCGCCGGGCAAGCCTGCTCGCTTGTGCGACGATGGCAGGCGCGCAAGCGGTCGTGGTCGCACTGCTGTTTGCCTGGGGAATCACCCTGTCGGCGGCAATCGTCGCCACACTGCTGATCGGGCAGTGCGCGCTCATGCCCAAGCTGCTGCGCAATCCGGCGAAGAATGCCCCGTGGTACGGCGCGACGGGGGTCACGCTCTACGTCCTCGGCATGCTCGCCGCCGGGCTTGGGCTGGGGGGCTATATCTGATGGGTCGCGCTGCGTTGCATCCATCCTCGACCGGCCTCGGCTGGATCGCGATCATCCGGCTGGGTCTGGTCCAGGCGGCGATCGGAGCGATCGTGATGCTGGCGACCTCGCTGCTCAACCGGGTGATGGTGGTCGAATACGCGCTCGTCGCGGCGGTCCCCGCCGGGCTGGTCGCGTGGCATTATGCGGTCCAGCTGGCGCGGCCACTGTGGGGGCACGGGTCGGATCGGGGCCGCAGGCGCACGCCGTGGATCGTCGCCGGAATGGCCATGCTGGCAGGCGGGGCACTGCTGGCGGTGCGCGCCACGGTTATGCTGCCCGACTCGCCATTGCTGGGCGGCGCGCTGGCGATCGTCGCCTTCACCATGATCGGCGCTGGGGTCGGCGCCGCCGGGACCTCGATGCTCGCGCTGCTGGCCTCGGGAGTCGTGCCCGAACGGCGCGCGGCGGCGGCGGCGGTTACATGGACGATGATGATCGCAGGGATCGTGGTTGCCGCAGGCGTTGCGGGCGCGCTGCTCGATCCATTCAGCGAGGCGCGACTGATCGGCGTTGCCGGCAGCGTCGCGCTCACCGCATTCGCGCTCGCCTGCGCCGCGATCTGGCGGCTGGAGCCGCGCGCGATGCGGGATTTCTCCGAACGGCCACGCGGCGAGGTACCGGGCTTCGCCGAGGCGCTGCGCGAGATCATGCAGGAGACTGCAGCGCGGCGTTTCACCGTGCTGATCTTCGTCTCGATGCTCGCCTATTCGATGCAGGACCTGATCCTCGAGCCCTTCGCGGGACTGGTCTTCGGCATGTCGCCCGGAGAATCGACCAGTCTTTCGGGCACCCAGCATTCGGGCGTGCTGCTGGGAATGATTATCGCGGGCGTGGGCGGCAGTGCTTTTGCAGGACGGCTGCCGGTGGACCTGCGCGTGTGGATCGTCGCCGGTTGCGCAGGCTCTGGCTGTGCGCTCGCAGGCCTCGCGATGGCGGCGCTGGCCGGGCCGGGCTGGCCGCTGAGCGCCAATGTCTTCCTGCTCGGCCTGTGCAACGGCGTGTTCGCGGTCTCCGCGATCGGTGCGATGATGGGCCTTGCCGGTGCGGGCGAAAACACCCGCGAAGGCGTGCGCATGGGCGTGTGGGGCGCAGCGCAGGCGATCGCCTTCGGGCTCGGCGGGTTGACCGGCGCGCTCGGCGTCGATGCGGCGCGCCACCTTATCGGCCGCGACGGCGCGGCCTTCCAGCTGATCTTCGCGATCGAGGCGTGCCTGTTCATCCTCGCCGCCGTGCTGGCGGTGCAGGCGACACGCAGGGCGCCAATGGCAGACAAGGGAGTGGCAGCGGCATGACGGAGACGGTTTACGACGCAGTGGTGGTCGGCGGTGGCCCCTCGGGAGCCACGATCGCAACCGACCTTGCCCGCGAGGGGCACCGGGTTCTGCTGCTCGACCGGGCAGGCCGGATCAAGCCGTGCGGCGGCGCGGTGCCCCCGCGCCTGCTCAAGGATTTCGAGATCCCGCACCACCTGCTGGTCGCCCGCGCCCGCTCGGCCCGGATGATCGCCCCGTCGAACCGCACAGTCGACATGCCGGTGGGCGAGATCGGCTATGTCGGAATGGTCGACCGCGACGTGTTCGACGAATGGCTGCGAGAGCGTGCGGCTCAGGCAGGCGCCGAGCGGCGTACCGGCACGTTCGAGACGATCGAGCGCAAGGAAGGCCAGCCGCCGACCGTGTGCTATCGCGAGCAGCGCGGCGGCGAGATCCAGCGGGTGCGCACAAGGCTGGTGATCGGCGCGGACGGCGCACGCTCTGCGGTCGCCGCACAGAACATCGCGGGTGCCGAGCGGATGAAGTGCGTGTTCGCCTATCACGAAATCATCCAGTCGCCCGCCAACGACAGCGATCACTTCGACGCATCGCGCTGCGACGTGTTCTATCAGGGCCGCCTGTCGCCCGATTTCTACGCCTGGGTGTTCCCCCACGGCGAAACCGCGAGCGTGGGTGTGGGCAGCGCGAACAAGGGTTTCTCCCTGCGCGGCGCAGTCGCGCGGATGCGCGGCGATCTGGAGCTCGATGGCTGCGAGACGATCCGCCGCGAAGGCGCGCCGATCCCGCTCAAGCCGCTCAAGCGGTGGGACAACGGCGCTGACGTCATCGTCGCGGGCGATGCTGCGGGTGTGGTCGCTCCGGCCAGTGGCGAGGGCATCTATTACGCGATGATGGGCGGGCGCTGCGTCGCGCAGGCCGCCGCGCAGTTCCTCGCGACCGGGCAGCCTGCTGCGCTGCGCGGTGCGCGCAAGGCCTTCATGCGCGAACACGGCAAGGTGTTCTGGGTGCTCGGGATGATGCAGCATTTCTGGTATTCGAGCGACAAGCGGCGCGAGCGGTTCGTGACCATGTGCGCCGACCGCGATGTGCAGCAGCTGACTTGGGAAGCCTATATGAACAAGCGGCTGGTGCGCGCAAAACCGGTTGCGCATGTCCGCATCTTCCTGAAGGATTGCGCCCATCTGCTGGGGTTGAAGGCACCCGCTTGAGGATACCGACGTAATGGGGCGCAGCTGGTTTTTGCCGATTCTGGTGGCGGGCATTGCCGCGCTTGGCGTGGCGATGCTGGGCGGCACGATCACCGATCTGGGCCCCTGGTATCAGTCGCTCGCCAAGCCGGACTGGACTCCGCCCGGCTACGTCTTCCCGATCGCATGGACCGCCATTTTCGCGCTGGCCGCGCTTGCTGCGGTGAGTGCCTGGCTCTCCGCCCCCAATGCCAATGCACGCACCACCACCATCGGCCTGTTCGCGCTCAACGGCTTCCTCAACATCCTATGGAGCCTGCTGTTTTTCCGCTCGCAAAGGCCCGACTGGGCGTTCGCCGAACTGGTCGCGCTATGGCTCTCGGTGCTGGTACTGATCCTTTATTGCGGACGCTTCTCGCGCCTCTCCGCACTCGCGCTGGTCCCCTACCTGATCTGGGTCAGCATCGCGGGCGCGCTCAACTGGAACATCGTCCAGCTCAACGGCCCGTTCTAGCATGGCGGCAGCCATGATGGAGGCGCTGTTCGCAAGCGGTCACGCGGCGGACATCGTGCTCGGCGTGCTGACAATCGAAGCGCTAATCCTCGCCCGGCGCGGCTGGGCCTTCACCGCGATTATCGGCCTGATCGGACCTGCTGCGCTGATCGTGCTCGGCCTGCGCGCGGCCCTTGTAGGCGCGGAGTGGTACTGGGTCTCGTTGCCGGTCGCACTCGCCTTCCCGCTGCATCTGCTCGACCTGCGGCACAGGCTGCGCGCGACCCATTGATCCCGAAACGACAAGAGCCCGGCCATCGGGGCCGGGCTCTCGCGTGTCTGAGTTTGAGACGACGCGTCAGCGCGGCGGCGGTGCGTAGTGGTGCTCCTGCGCCCACAGGTACCAGTTGTCGACCACGGTGCCGGTCAACAGGATGCCGATCCCGCCGGTCAGCGTGGTCAGGATGGCGAACCACCAGGCCCAGCGGTGGATCGATTCCATCGTCGCGTTGAAACCCATGGTCCAGCGCCAGAACAGGCCGGCCCGCTCGGACGCGGTGCCGCGATCGGTAATCTGCTCGATCTCCCGCTCGCCGCCATAGCGGCTGACCGCCAGGATGGTGCCCCCATGCATCGCGAACAGCAGGGCCGATCCGTAGAGGAAGGCGATCGAGAGCGCATGGAACGGGTTGTAGAAGAGGTTGCCGTAAATCAGCGAGAAGTTGTTGGTCCAGTCGAGGTGCGGGAAGATCCCGAAAGGCACCGCCTCCGACCAGCTGCCCATCAGCCCCGGGCGGATGAAGCCCAGCACCAGATACAGCCAGATCGCGCTGGCGAAGGCCCAGCAGACGTGCAGGCCCATCCCCAGCGCTTTCGCGCGGCGGTAGGTGCGGGCCCACCACAGCAGGATCGATGTGGTCAGGAAGAACCCGGCCATGATCCACCAGCCACCTTCGGCCAGCGGGACGAAGGGGGAGAAGCCCCATTCAGGCCCCGGCGGCTGAAGCGAGAGCCAGAAGAACTCGCGCACGAAGGCCACCGGACTCCAGTTGACCGAGGCGAGCATGTTGAGCCCGATGATCTCGATCGCGATAAAGCCGAAAAGCAGCGAGGCGACACCCAGCCAGCCGAGATAGATCGGCCCCAGCTGCGCCTGGCCAAGCTTGCCGAACCAGTAAGCGTTGGAATGAATCGGAATGCGCGGCTCATCGGTGAAGGGCAGCGCGATGCCCATCTCGGCCGGGCCCTCCAGCTGAACCTGCGTGAAGATATTCTGGTAGCGTGCCATGACGTACTCCCTTCCTCAGGACCAGATCGGGATGCTGCGCCACCAGCTCCACCATTCGGGGAAGCTGCCCTGGTACAGCGGCCCGGCGAGGATCATGCAGGCGGCACTCCAGAACCCGGCATTGAGCGCCAGCAGCAGGCCCAGCCGGTGGATGCCGATCGTGCCGATCGAATAGCCGACGAAATCGCGGAAATAGGTGTCTTCGTATTCGGGCGACTTCACCTCGGTGCCGCGCGGCACATTCACCGCGGACAGCACCAGCGCACCGTGCAGCGCAAGCGCGAGGCAGGTCGTGAAGAAGAACGTGATCGCGACCATGTGCAGCGGATTGTAGTGGAAGTTAACGTAGGAATAGCCGGTATTCGACACCCAATCGAGGTGGGTGAAGATGCCGTACGGGAAGCCGTAGCCCCACGCCCCCAGCCATAGCGGGCGGATCACCACCAGCGTGGCATAGGCCAGAATGGCGAAGCTGAAGGCGACCGGCACGTGATAGCCCATCCCGAGCTTGCGGGAGATTTCCACCTGCCGCAGCGCCCATGAGACAAACGCGATCAGCGCGCACACGGTGATGATCTGCCAATAGCCGCCCGCATTGAGCGGGGCGGCGGCAAGCCCTGCGTCGATGGGGGGCGGTTCGATGGAGATCAGCCACGGATTCCACGTCGGCCCCTGTGAGGCCGAAGCGAAGATCAGCAACGTGCCCAGCAACGCCGCGATCGCCGCGGTCACACCGAAGAACCCGACGTAGAATGGACCGACCCAGAAATCGAACAGGTCGCCACCGATCAGCGTGCCGCCACGCACACGGTATTTCCGCTCGAAGCTAAGGAGCGCCATTGGTCCATCCTTCCCGCCCCGTCACGCGGGGCTTCTAGGGTTCATCCCAGATGTTTGTGCCGTGCCGCCTCAGCGGCGCCGGCTGCGGGGACGGAAGTTGAGGCCCGCCCCCGTCACGTCCGGCGGGTTGCTATCCCGTCGTCGCCGGGCCTTCGACCGCCGCAGTGGTCGTCGCCGGGGCGGCACTTGCGCCATCCAGCCAGTTGTACCGGTTGGTGCTGAGCAGGATGAAGTGGATCAGCAGCGCGAGAACGAAGAGAAACACGAACAGGCCGGTAAGCGCCCTGCGCGGATCGAAAATGAGCCAGATTCTCCACATTTCATAATTCCTTTCATGTGGTTACGGCAGATGTGGCTCGCTGACGCCAACACGCGTCGAACGAGCGAGGCGGATCGGTCAGAGCCAGGGCTTGTAGATCCACAGCGCGATGTGGGCGAGGACGGCGATCCCGGTGAAGCCCATGAAGGAACCCAGGAAAATCTTGTGAAATTCCTTGGCTTCTTCCGGCGTCAGGTAGGTCCGCAGACCGAAGCGATCATCGCCAGGTGTCGGATCGTTCATTGGTCAATCTCCAAACTTGCTGGACAAGGTGGGGCGTTGCCGCCCCGGCGGTATCCGCGTGAGAAACTGCTCTCCCCCACGAATTTCTGGGCCCGTGACCGGGTGGATTGGATGGCCGCGCGGCTCACCGGCCCGCCCCTTCGAGCAGGGCATCGGCAAGCCGGTCGGCAGTGACGGTGGTCTCGCCCGCACGGCGGGCGGCAGCTTCGGCGGCATCGCGCCAGCGCTTGGCGGCGGAGATGCGCACCAGCACGGGCTGTGCCTCCACGATCTGGTCGAGCCGGGCCTTGGCCGCAGGCTCCCAGCCCAACGCGGCCTGCTTGCGCGTGGGCGTCGCCTCGGCCTTGTCCATGTCGCTGCCCAGCGGGAGGATGTGGAACAGCGCGTCGAACAGCGCATTGCACACCTCCTGCACCAGATAGGTCGCGCCCGAATAGCCCATGAAGGGCGTGCCGGTGTGGCGACGGATCGCGGCGCCGGGAAAGCTCGCTGCGATGAACTGGGCCTGCGGACCGTGGCCACCGCCCGCGGTCTCCGCCATGTACATTCGCTCGTTATAGCTGCCGAACACCACCAGCGGCGGGTTGGCATGAATCGCGGCGCGCACATCTTCGTTCTTCGGCTTCACCCCGGCACAGCGCCCGAAGGCGAAATTGCACGGCAGGCCCATATCCTCTTCGAGGAAGTGCCGGATGCCGCGCGCGTAGGTCTCGTTCGCACAGATCCCGAAATTGGCGGTGCCGAAGAAATCCTGCGTGACCGAGCGCCACAGGTCCCATAGCGGCTTGATCGTGGTGTGCTTTTCCTTCTCGATGAAGGGTTCGGGGTCGAGCTCCAACTCCTCGCCCAGTGCGCGCAGGAAACTGGTGGTCGAACTCAGCCCGATGGGTGCCTGGAAGAACGGCCGCTCGAGCAGCTCGCACAGGTTGCGGCCATATTCGCGGTACATGCACACGTTGGCGTGCGCATTGGCGAGCTTGCGCATGTCGGCGAGGTGACTGCCGAGCGGGAAGACGCAGTTCACCTCCGCCCCGATGCCTTCGAGCAGGCGGCGGATTTCGGCCATGTCGCTGGCCATGTTGAACATGCCGTAGGCAGGCCCGATGATGTTGACGAGCGGCTTCTCGCCATCCTTCAGCGCCTTGGCCTTGGGCATCTTCTTCGGCCCGAACTCGGTCCACAGCCAGCTCAGCGCGCGATCGGCGCTTTCCCACTGATCCTCGTCGATCGTACGCGGCAGGAAGCGGCGGATCGTGGTGCCCTCCGGGGTCACCCCTCCGCCGATCATCTCGGCAATCGAACCCGTGACGACGACCGAGGGAAGTTCCGGGTCGAGCGTCTTCCACGCCCGCTTCATCGCGGCTTCGGTGCCGGTCTTGCCCAGCTCTTCCTCGCCCAGCCCGGTGACGACGATCGGCAATTCGTGCGGCGGCAGGCCGTCGGTGTAGTGCAGCACGCTCGTCACCGGCAGGTTCTCGCACCCCACCGGCCCGTCGATCACGACCTGCAGGCCCTTCACCGCGGTAAACACGTAGACCGCGCCCCAGTAGCCCCCGGCTCTGTCGTGATCGAGGACGAGGGTCATGATCCCACCGCCTCCGCCGCCTTGAGCGCGGCGGCGGTTTGCGCGGCGAACTTCTTCTTGAACTGCGGGCGGTCGACCGGGGTATCCTCCCAGATGCCCGCATTGTCGTCCGCACCGACGCCTTCGAAGAAGTCGCGCATCCGGTCGAACCGCGACTTGTTGCCCAGCGCCGCGTTGATCACCTGTGCGAGGCTGCCCGCCCCTGCCGGACCCATCAGCGGCCGGGCCGAGATGAGGTTGGTGAAGTAGAGCGCGGGCGTCGCCTTCTGCTTCGCGTGCTGCACGACCGGCGTGGTGCCGATCGCGAGATCGGGGCCGAATTCCTCGTAAGCGGCGATGTCCTCTTCGAGGCTCGCACGGTAATTGACCCGCACGCCTTTCGCCTCGAGCCACTCGCGATCCGGATCGGACCATCTGGTGCGCGGGCAAGCGGTGCCGACATAGGGCACATCCGCCCCGCTTTCGATCAGCAGCCGCGCGACCAGCAGTTCGGAGCCTTCGTAGCCCGACACGGTGACGCGCCCCTCGATCGGCATTGCCGCAAGCGCGCCCTCGATCGCGGGCAGGATCGCATTCTTGGCCGCATCGACCTTGCCCTGCGCGATGCCGCATGTCGCCCCGATCGCATCGAGCCAGGCGGCGGTGCCGTCGCGGCCGACCGGCGCGGAGCCGACGACACCGCGCCCGGCCGCCTCGAACTCGCGCACGCTGGCGGTGTAGAACGGGTGGATCGCGGCAACGGCGGCGCAATCGAGCGCCGAATAAAGTTCGCGCCACTCGCGCGTGGGAACGACCGGGCCGGCCGCGAGGCCAAGCGGCTCGAGCAATTGCCCGATCACGACCGGGTCAGCGGGGAACATCTCTCCCAGGAGAGTCACCGTCGGTCGGTCCGGTCGATGGGTCGGCGCGGCGACCGGACCTTCGTCCGCCTCTTCGCGCGCATATTTGAGCATCGCGCCCGCGAGAACGTCCTTCGCCTCGGCATGGGTCGGGATGCCGAAGCCGGGCACGTCGATACCGATAATCCGCACGCCGTTGATCTGGTCGGGCAGCAGCCGAAGCGGCACGCCGCTGGCGGTGGGCACGCACAGGTTGGTGACGATGATCGTATCGTATTGCGCCGGGTCGGCGAGTTGCTCGACCGCTTCCTTGATGTCCTCGAACAGCTTGCCGGTGACGAGCGTTTCAGAGCTGAACGGCACGTAACCGACCGTCCGCCGCGCGCCGTAGAAGTGGCTGGTGAAGGTGAGACCGTAGACACAGCACGCGCTGCCCGAGAGCACGGTCGCGGTTCGCTTCATCCGCAGCCCTACGCGCAAGGACCCGAAGGCAGGGCACATGCTCTGCGGCTGATCGTGCGGGCCTGCCCTCGCCTCGTCGAGCGGATAGTCGCGCGCATACTGGTCGAGGATGTCGCTCTTGCCAGCCTTGCGGGCGGCCTCACGCATCGTGTCGCCGCTCGCGCAGCCGCCCTCCTCGGGCTTGCCGAGATCGAGCCTGTCAGCTGCGCGGGTACCGGAAGTGATGGCGTCGCTCATTCCATCAGACCTCGTCGTAAACCACTTCGAGGCTCGGCTTGGGCTCGAACGCCCCACCGCGCATGTCCGCCTGCGTGGCGGGCACCAGTTCGACATTGCCGCCGGTTTCCTCGGGGCTGAACAGGTCGAGCAGACCGTCCTGCTCCAGCGGCGTGGGCCGCTGCGGCGGTGCTTTGGCGACGTTGATCGCCAGCTCTTCGAACAGCGAAGCCCACTCGCCACCGGGCGTGCCGATGATCTGGTAATTAGCCGACTTCTTACGGATGTCGTCGTTTGCGGGGATCGCGCACAGCACCGGGATGTCGACGGCTTTCGCAAAGGCCTGCGCCTCGCCCGTGCCGTCGTCCTTGTTCACGATCATGCCCGCGACGCCGACATTGCCGCCCATCGAGCGGAAATATTCGACCGCCTTGCACACGTTGTTGGCGACGTAGAGCGATTGCAGGTCGTTCGAGCCGACCACGATCACCTTCTGGCACATGTCCCGCGCGATCGGCAGGCCGAAGCCGCCGCACACCACATCACCCAGGAAGTCGAGCAGGACGTAGTCGAAGCCCCACTCGTGAAAGCCCAGCTTCTCGAGCAGTTCGAACCCGTGGATGATCCCGCGCCCGCCGCAGCCGCGGCCGACCTCGGGCCCGCCCAGCTCCATCGCGAACACGCCGTCGCGCTGGAAGCAGACATCCTCGATGCTGACTTCCTCGCCCGCGAGCTTCTTCTTGGACGAGGTTTCGATGATCGTCGGGCAGGCCTTGCCGCCGAACAGCAGGCTGGTGGTGTCGCTCTTGGGATCGCAGCCGATCAGCAGCACGCGCTTGCCCTGCTGCGCCATCATGTAGCTGAGGTTGGACAGTGCGAAGCTCTTACCCGAGCCACCCTTGCCGTAGATCGCGATGACCTGCGTTTCCTTGGTCACCTCGCCATCGTGCACCGGATCGGGCTCGATCGCGGCCTCTTCGCGCAGGGCGTCCACGGCAGAGAGTTGGTCGAGATGGGTCATGCAAGTTCGCTCCAGTCCAGCACCAGCTTGAGGCATTCCTGATCCTCGAAAGCCGTGGGATATGCGGTCTGCGCATCGCCTGCCGGGGCCACGTCGGTGACCAGACCGGCGAGGTTCAGCGCGCCGCTTTCGATGAGGGTGTGGGTCGCCGCGAGATCTTCGGGCTGCCATTCTGCAGCGACGCGCAGGCGCGCCTCGCGCTGGAAGGCTGCGGGAAAGGCAAAGCTGATCCGGCTGGCGTAAAAGCCCGCGAGCACGATCTCTCCCTGGCGGCCAAGCCGGGTCATCAGGATGTCGATCACGTCGCTGCTGCCGCTGGCATCGTAGATTGCGCGGTAATCGTGCCGTTCGTCGTCCTTGGGCGCGATAACCTCATAGCCGAGCGCGCCGGTGCGGCGGTGCGCCTTGTTGTCCCACACGGTAGGGGCAGGCGCGCCCGAAGCGATCGTCATGCGTGCCAGCAAGCGGCCGAGAACTCCGTGGCCGACGATGAGGTCGGGCGGCTCTCCGCCAGCCAGTGCGTGCTGTGCGGTCGCGGCGAGTGCGAACAGCACGCCCTGCTCGGCCAGCGACTCGGGGATCGGAAGCGCGCGGGCGGACGGCACGATCAGCGTCTGCGCGGCACCGCCGAACAGTCCGCGCGCATCGGCGTAGCAACTGGCTCCGGGGACGAAGACCCACTCCCCGATGCGGCCTTGCGCAGCCGGCCCGGCATCGACGATCCGCCCGACCGATTCATAGCCGGGCACCAGTGGATAGCCCATGCCCGGGAAGGACGGCATTTCGC
Source organism: Alteriqipengyuania abyssalis (assembly GCF_019857185.1). Lineage (GTDB taxonomy): Bacteria > Pseudomonadota > Alphaproteobacteria > Sphingomonadales > Sphingomonadaceae > Alteriqipengyuania > Alteriqipengyuania abyssalis. The sequence continues at coordinate 517,513 of NZ_JAHWXP010000003.1, forward strand.
CGGTCCAAAGCAGCTTCTCCGTGCCGGTACTGACGCCGCTCCAGTGAATGGAGACGACCACGTCGGATGCCTCGACCGCATGCAGCTCGAGACGCTTGAGCGCGAGGCGCCCCGGTCCCTCGAGTGTGACGGCCATTGCATCCATTGCGTCGGTCCCTCTCTTCACTTGGGTCCGTCGGCGTCCCGAAGGTGCGATGGCCCACCCTTTTGCTACGCCTGACAATCTATACTGTCAATTCAGGATGACAGATAAGCTGTCAGGCAACAGCGACCATCAGAGACGTGATGATAGGCTGACGCGCCGCAATCCGACGGCTGCGCACGAACCCAGCGTCTCGCAGCATTGAACGGATTTCCTTTGCGGTGCGGGGGCGGCCCTGGCCCATGGCCCAGAGATAGAAGCCGAAATAGGCATCACCCATTGCTTCGGCGCCGGGCGTGTCGGCCATTGGTTCGGCGATCAGCAATGTACCGCCCGGCTCTAGCGCGGCGCGGATGTTGCGCAGGATTTCCAGCGCCGGGCCGTCGTCGTGATCGTGGAGAATTCGCACCAGCGAGATGCAGTCATAGCCGCGCGGCAGGGCATCTTCGAAGAAGCTGCCGGGGTGGACGGCGACTCGGCCCGCCTCGAGTCGCGCGGTCACTTCGGGCAGGTCGAACAGGCCGAGTCGGAGCGCGGGATGCGCGGCACCGACGGCCTCCAGAAACGTGCCCTGCCCACCGCCGACATCGAGCAGGGAGGCATGGCGCGACAGGTCGTACGCCGCCAGAACCTCCTGCGCGACGGGCGCTTGCGAGGCGGACATCAGCTGCGAATAGGCGCCCGCACGCTGCGGATCGGCCTCCGCCGCCCTCCCCGCATAGGACCAGAAATGCGACAATGCGGTCGGCCGCGCGCGATCGGCGCGCAGCAAGGCGAGCGGGTCGGCAAGATCGGCATAGAGCAGGGTATGATGGCGGATCATCGCCAGCGCGCCCGCATTCCCGTGCAGCGCAGCCCCGTGACGGCCGAGCATCCACCAGTCGCCAGCAACGTGCTCGACAATCCCGATCGCCGCCGCCGCGCGCAGCAGCCTGAGCGTTGCATCGGGCGACAATCCGGCGAGTCGCGCCAGCTCGTCCGCGTCTGCAGGCCCTTCGCCAAGGCGCTGCACACAACCACTCTCAACCGTGCACAACAGTACCTGAGAGTAGGTGAAGCCCGCCACCAGGTCGAACAGCGCGCCAGCACGCCGCCTCGCGATCGGACGCAGCAAAGGGTTCTCCGCCGCGTGGCGCTGGAACCGGGCGCTGCCCAGAATCCGGTTCCGCCAGCCCAGCAGGCGCATTCTCCAACCACGGGGAGGACCATCCGATTGCGCTTGACCGATTATCATTTGTCCAGTGTGTTGGACACATGCTATGTCAATAGCAATCGTCTTGTGGGAGAGCGCGAGAATGAGCGGCAAGGCTGTCGTGATCGGAGCCGGCATCGGCGGGCTGGTCAGCGCCGCGCTCCTCGCCGCGCGCGGGCAGGACGTCACCGTGATCGAGAAAGAGTGCCATGTCGGCGGCAAGGCGCGCAGACTGGCGGTCGACGGCCAGCCGATCGACGCCGGGCCGACTGTGTTCACCATGCGCGAGGTGTTCGAGGAGGTGTTCCGCGTCTGCGGCAGCGACATCCACTCCGCACTCTCGATCAGGCCCGCGCAAGTCATCGCGCGCCACGCATGGTCGCAGGACGAGCGACTCGACCTGTTCGCCGATCCGATGCGCAGCGAAGAGTCGATCGGCGATTTCGCCGGGGCCGAGGCGGCGCGCGGCTATCGCGCGTTCCGGGCCGAGGCGCGGCGGATCTACAACATCCTCGACGAAAGCCTGCTGCGGCAGGGCAAGGTGTTCTGGCCGCTGCCGCTGATGCAGCGGATCGGCCTCACCCGGGTCGGCGATCTCGCCGCAATCCGCCCTTACGAGAGCCTGTGGAAGGTGCTGGGCGAGCATTTCCGGGACCAGCGCCTGCGCCAGTTATTCGCCCGCTACACCACCTATTGCGGCTCCTCCCCCTTCTCCTCCCCCGCTACGCTGATGCTGATCGCGCATGTCGAGGCGCGGGGCGTATGGCTGATCGAGGGCGGGATGAGCGCGCTGGCCGAGGCGCTCAGGGCGCTGGCAGAGGCGAACGGCGCACGCTTCCGGCTGGGCGAAGGCGTCGCCCGGATAGAGACCGACCGCAAGGGCGCATCGGGCGTCATCCTGGCCAATGGAGAGCGGATCGCAGCCGATGCGGTGCTGTGCAATGCCGATCCGGCAGCGCTGGCCCACGGGTGTTTCGGCGAGGAGGCACAGCGCGCGGTCGGCCGCGTGCCGCAGGGCCGCCGCTCGCTCTCCGCAATGGTGTGGCTGGCGCACGCGAAGACCGGCGGCTTTCCCCTGTCGCGCCACAACGTGTTCTTCTCGCCCGACTACCGCGCCGAGTTCGACCAGCTGAAACGGGGCCGCCAGATCGACGATCCGTCGGTCTACATCTGCGCGCAGGATCGCGCGGCAGACCTCGCCGAGGACACCGCCGCGCCAACTGGGCGCGAGCGCTTCCAAGTGATCGTCAACGCCCCGGCCAATGGCGACCGCCACGACTTTACCCAGAAGGAGCTCGACCAATGCACGCGCAGCATGACACGCAGCCTCGCCCGCTGCGGGCTGGAGCTGGAGGCGGATTTCCCGCACCGGCTGGTCACCCCGGCGGATTTCGACGCGCTGTTCCCTTCGACGGGTGGGGCCCTTTATGGACGGGCCTCGCACGGATGGGCGGCGTCCTTCCTGCGCCAGGGGGCAGCCACGCGGATCCCTGGGCTCTTCTGCGTCGGGGGGAGCACCCATCCGGGCGCGGGCGTGCCGATGGCCGCCTTGTCCGGGCAGATCGGGGCGCGCGCGGCGATGGCACGCCTCGCTTCGATGCGGCCATCCCGCCGGGCGGCTATGGCTGGTGGTATGTCGACGCGATCTCGGAAGACTGCCAGCACGGCCTGACGATCATCGCCTTTCTGGGCAGCGTCTTCTCCCCCTATTACAAGGCCAGCGGTCGCGGCGATCCGCTCAACCACGCAGCGCTCAATGTCGCACTCTACGGCCCCAGGGCGCGCTGGGCGATGACCGAGCGCGGCGGGGAGGCGGTGGTGCAGGAGCGCGACACGCTGGCGATCGGGCCGAGCAGCGTGCACTGGACCGGCGAGGCGCTGGAAATCGCGATCGAGGAACGCGACAAGCGGCTGGGCATCCCCTGGCAGCGCCCGGTTCGCGGGGTGATCCGCGTGATCCCCGAAGCGCTCAACCCGGTCGGCTTCGCGCTCGACCCGGGCGCGAAGCACCACTGGCACTGCCTCGCCCCGCGCGCACGGATCGAGGTGGAGATGCACGAGCCTTCGCTCAGCTGGACGGGCCGCGCCTATCTCGATTCCAATTTCGGGAGCGAGTCGCTCGAAGACGGGTTCGACGTCTGGCACTGGTCGCGCGCGCATCTGAAAGAAGGCGCGGTGGTCAGCTATGAAGGCAAGCGCAGCGACGGCTCGCGCTTCGCCAGCGCGATCCGCTTCGATGCCTATGGCCTGCCGCAGCAGGCCGAACTGCCACTCGCCGCACCATTGCCCAACACCGCATGGCAGATGGAACGCCGAACGCGCGCGGATCGCGGCCATGCGAGCGTGATCAAGACATGGGAGGATTCACCGTTCTACGCGCGCTCGACGCTGGGCGCGCGGATTTATGGCGAACAGGTAGTGGCGGTGCAGGAGAGCCTGAACCTGAAGCGCTTCGCCTCGCCCGTGGTGCAGTTCATGCTGCCCTACCGGATGCCGCGGGTCGACGCATAAGCGCGCAGCGGCCTCACTCGTCGCGGGCCTCGCGCTCCTTCTCCTCCTTGTCGCGCCTTATCTCCCGGCTGACAGACCAGTATTGCCAGCCGGCGAAGCCCAGCGCGACAACCGCGGTGAACACGATCTCGATCCAGCCGAAATGCTCGCCGAAGCGTTCCATCGCTCGTTCTCCCCTGGCGACTAGATAGCACGGGCTTCCAGAAACGCGCGGATCAGCTGCGCCACCCGCTCGGGCTGTTCCTCGTGCGCGAGGTGGCCGAGGCCGTCGAGCACCTCCAGCGTGGCGTCGGGCAGCTTGCGCGCGGCGTCCTGCACGCCGCTCAATGGAATGGCATCGTCGCCGCGGGCATGGATCAGCAGCACCGGGTTCGCGATGCCCGGCAGCGCGCGGTCGAGCGTATCGAGATCCCAATTGGCCATCATCGCCAGCGCACCGCGCGCATGGCGGCTATTGCCCAGCAGCGTCGCGTAGCAGCGCGCACCTTCGCGATCGAGGCGAGAGCCGGTCGAGCGCTGGATGAAACCCTCGGTATCGCCCGCAAGCCGCGTCATCCCGGAGAAGAACTTCGGCACCAGCGGATTGAGCGCGAGCAGCCGCGCGACCGCCGGGAAGACCTGCGTGGCGGGCCAGGGAAACGGCGCGAGCGCGGGGTTGAGGCCGATCACCGGCGTATCGGGATAGCGCGCCTGCACCAGAGTGAGCGCGATCGCCGCGCCCGCCGAATGGCCGATGATCGCGGCGGGTGCGATGTCCATCGTCTGGATCAGGCCATGCACCGCATCGGCCATGCCGGGCAGGGTCATCTGCGCATCGCGCACGCTGCCGGTAAAGGCATGGCCGGGCAGGTCCGGCGCGATCAGGGTGTAGCGGTCCGCGAGCTGCGGCATCACGCCCCGCCACGAATGACACGAAGCGCCCGTGCCGTGGAGCAGCAGCAGGACCGGCGCGGTGCCAAGCGCCCGCCCCATCACCTGCACGTGCCAGCGGATGCCGCCGCTTGTCACGAAGCGACTCGCGTCGCGATGCGGCCAGTGGCGCCCGTCGCGGTCCCAGTTGAGCGGCTCGCTCATGCGGCGCGCGCCTGCGGGGCGGCGGCAATGACCGCCGCGTGCAGCTTCGCCGCATCGGCCATCGGCAGCGCGAGGAAGCGCGCGTGCATCGCCTGCGCCAGCTCGCCCGCCTCGGGCGCAGTGCGCGCGGAGATGTCGACCACCAGCGCATCGATCCCGCGCGCAGCGATCGCTCTCGCAGCATCCAGCGCGTCGGCCTTGGCCTGCGGGCGTCCGCCCTTGCCCTCGGCGTCGATATTGGCGCGCCCGTCGGTCAGGATCACCAGATGCGCGGTCTTGCCCCGCGCCTGCACCGCCTCGGCCAGCTGGTGCCCCGCCTGCAGCCCCAGCGCGAGCGGCGTTCCGCCCCCGCCCGGCATCGCGGAGAGCACGCGGCGGGCGCGGGTGAGAGAGCGGGTGGGCGGCAGCAGCAGCTCCGCACCCGTCCCCCGGAAAGCGACCAGCGCAACCTCGCTGCGCGTGACATAGGCCTGCGCGAGCATCAGCTCGACCGCGCCCTTGGCCTCCGCCAGCCGCGCCGCCGCCGCCGAGCCCGAGGCATCGACGCAGAAGATCGTGACGCGCCCGCTGCGCTCTTCATAACGGCGCACGCGGATATCGGAGCTGCGAATGATCAGGCGGTCGTTGGCGGCTTCGTATTCGCGCCGCCGCAATTGCTGCCACGGCACCGCCGCGCGCAGAGTATCGACCAGCGCCAGCCGCGCCCCGCCGCGCGGGCTGCCGGGCCGGGCAGAGAGCGGCTTGCCGCGCAGGCCGGAGATACGCTTCCTGCCCCCGCCGCTGCCGCTGCTGCGCCGCGCCTTGCCCTCTGCGAGACGGGCCAGCAGATCGGGCGGAATGCTCGCCAGCGCGGCGTCGAGCACGACGTCGTCCAGCGGGGTGTCTCCGGGATCGGATGCCGCGTCGCGTTCGCCCGCATCGGTGTCGTCGGGCGGTGGGGTGGGCTCCTCCTCGGGCTGCTTGGGCATCTCGGGCAGCCGGGTCGCGCGCGGGCCAAGCACCAGCCGCGCGGCGGTGGCGATGTCGTCCTCGCTCACCGCCCCGCGCCCCTCCAGCGCAGCATGGGCGCGCGCGGCAGCGTTCGCGAAATTGAGCGCGCGGATCGACTCGACGCCCAGCGCGGCGGCCGTTGCGGCGAGCGCGTGCAGCGCTTCTTCGTCCAGCGGCGCGACATTGGCGGGGTCGGCACTGCGCAGCGCGCCCTCCGCCAGCCCTGCGCTGGTCAGGTCGCAGTGGAAGGCGATCCGCTCCAGCAGCGCGGCGGGCGGTCCTTCGTCCTCGATTCCATCGTCGAGCAGCACCAGGCCGAACCGCGCATCGCCATCCAGCGCCTGCGCCAGCCGCCCCGCGACCGCGTGGTCGAGCCGTTCGGCCAGCGGCACCACCAGCACCCCGCCCGCGATCTCTTCCAGCAGGCCGCGCGCCCGCACCGTGCGCCCGCTCGCAAGGCTGGCGGCGAGGTCGACCCCGCCCAGCAGCCGCTCGTCATCGACATGCGCGGGCATCCGCCGCACCGCCACGCCGGTATCGCGCAGCATCTCCAGCAACGCCTCGCGCGCAGGACCGCTGCCGCGCAGGCTGAGCCCGCCGAGCTGGGCCGGAGCGGCCAGAAACAGCGAGAGAGCGAGGCACGCATCGCGAGCCGGGTCGGGCGGTGCGGGCTCTGCCCGGCTCACGCAAACACTTCGTCGAGCGCACGCTCGATCCGCGCGGTCGAGCCGGTCTCGTCGAGTACGTCGCGCCGCAAGCGGTGCCGCAATGCCGAGGGGGCGACCGCGACCAGATGCGCCTGGCCGACCGTCTTGGCGCCTTCCAGCGCGGCCAGCGCCTTGGCCGCGCGCATCAGGGTCAGCTCGCCGCGCAGGCCATCCGCGCCCACCGCCATGCACAGCTCGGCGGCCTTATGCAGCACCGCGTCGGGAATGGTCACCGAGGCGAGCCTTTTGCGCCCCCGGTCCACCCGGCGCAGCACCTTGGCGTCTTCGTCCGCCCAGTCATCCGCAAAGCCTTGGGAATCGGCCTCCTGCGCCGCACACCGCCGCATGATCTCGACGCGGGATTCGATGTCGCCCGGCGTGCGCACTTCCACCGACAGGCCGAACCGGTCGAGCAATTGCGGGCGCAGCTCGCCCTCTTCCGGGTTACCGCTGCCGATCAGCACGAACTTGGCCGGGTGGCGGACCGACAGCCCCTCACGCTCGACCACGTTCTCGCCCGAGGCGGCGACATCCAGCAGCAGGTCGACCAGATGGTCCTCGAGCAGGTTGATCTCGTCGATATAGAGAAAACCGCGATGCGCCTTGGCGAGCAGCCCGGGCTCGAACGCCTTTTCGCCGCTGCGCAGCGCGCGCTCCAGATCGAGTGCGCCCAGCACGCGGTCTTCGGTCGCGCCCAGCGGCAGGTCGACGAAGGGCACGGGGCGCTTGCGCAGCGGGCCGGTCCCGCACACGTCGGGGTAGCGCGCCTGATCATCCTTCGAACAGCCGTAGGGGCAATCCTGAATCGCGCTGATCGGAGGGAGCAGGCTGGCGAGCGCGCGCGCAGCGGTGGACTTGCCCGTCCCCCGGTCGCCGAACACCATCACCCCGCCGATCGCAGGATCGACCGCGGCGATCAGCAGCGCCTGCTTCATCTCGTCCTGACCGACGATCGCTGAAAACGGGAAACGCGCCATCTGGACAGCAGAGTGTCGTAGCGGGAGGGCGCTGGCAAGGGCATTCATCCCCATTCCGCCCCCCATTCCTCCATTGTACGGCGCGCCCGCGCTGCTAGGGAAAGGTGGCAGACTGCAACCAATATGGGAGAGAGAAACCAGTGTTCAGCCACGTCATGCTCGGCGCCGAAGATATCGAGGCGTCCAAGACCTTCTACGATGCGTGCTTCAAGGCGCTCGGCGGGCGCGAGGGCTCGGTCGATCCCAAGGGCCGGGTGATCTACATGCACAATGGCGGCATCTTCCTGATCACCAAGCCGATCGACGGCCAGCCCGCGAGTTGCGGCAATGGCTCGACCATCGGCTTCGCCGCGACCAGCGAGGAACAGGCCAATGCATGGCACGAGGCTGGCCTCGCCCATGGTGGCACCGCGATCGAAGACCCGCCGGGCCTGCGCGAAGGCGCCGGGATGAAGCTGTATCTCGCCTATCTGCGCGATCCCGCGGGCAACAAGATCTGCGCGATGTATCGCCCGAGCTGATGCAGCCTGACTCCTCCCCTTTGAGGGGGAGGGTGGGAGGGGGTGTACAGCGTTCGTGGCTTTGGGCGGCACAAACCACCAATGCCGAACCCCCACCCCCTGCACCTCCCCAGGGGAGGGGAGAAATGCGGGCCTAACCGCGCCCGATCAGGAACAGGGCGAATTCGGCGCGCAGGTTTGCGCCGAATTCGCCGATCTCGCGACCCTTCGCGAAGTACCAGCTGCGCTCGATCCGGGCGCCACGGTCGCTCACCAGTTCCTTGAAATCGACCACCGTCAGATTGCGGATATTGCCGGTCGCGTGCCAGCTTTCGGGCAGCGCGGGCGTCACCGGCATGCGCCCGCCCAGCCCCAGCGCGACCCGCATCCGCCAGTGCGCGAAGTTGGGGAAGCTGACGAAGGCGGATCGGCCCACGCGCAGCAGTGCGTCGATCACCTCGGCAGGCCGGTCGACCATCTGGATCGTCTGGCCGAGAATCGCGTAATCGAACGCGTCGTCCGGGTAATGCACCAGATCGGCCTCGGCATCGCCCTGCACCACGGAAAGCCCGCGCGACACGCAGGTCGCCACACGTTCGGGGTCGATCTCCAGACCGCGTGCGTCGATTCCCTTGTGCTCCGCCAGCGCGGCGAGCAGCGTGCCCTCTCCGCAGCCGATATCGAGCACGCGCGATCCGTCAGGGATCGTCCCGGCAATCGCCGCAAGATCGGGGCGCAGATCAGGAAGCGTGCTCATGCGTAAATGTCCGGAAAATGGCGCTGCATGAAAAGGCTCGGGTCGGGAAGAGACTGCCAGCCGAGGCTTTCGTACAAACCGTGCGCATCGCGTGTCGCCAGCATCCAGCGGCGCAACCCCTGCAACTCTGTATGCTCCTGCAGATAGCCGACCATCGCCTTGGCCAGCCCTTTGCCTCCATGCCCGTCGAGCACATAGACATCCGCGAGATAGGCGAAGGTCGTCCGGTCGGTAATCACCCGGGCCATGCCAACCTGCGCACCGCCATGCAGTGCAGACACGCACAGGCTGTTGGCCAGCGCGCGCTCGACCGTTTCGAGCGGGATGCCCGGCGACCAGTAGCTTTGCGTCAGAAAAGCGTGCGCGGACCGGGCATCGGCCCCCTCGCGCAGCTCGTACCCTTCAGGGAGTTCGGTCACGACACGAACCCCTGCACGACCTCGTCTAGCCCCGGCGTATCGAGCAGGAACCCGTCATGGCCATAAGGCGATGACAGCTCGACGAAGCTGACCGGCGCGCCCGCCGCGTTCAGCGCGCGCACGATGTGGCGGCTTTCCTCCGTGGTGTAGAGCCAGTCGGTATCGAAACTGACGATGCAGAACCGCGAAGAGGTGTGCGCAAAGGCATCGGCCAGCCGCCCGCCGTGTGTTTCCGCCAGATCGAAATAGTCGATCGCGCGGGTGATATAGAGGTAGGAATTGGCGTCGAAGCGTCGGGTGAAGCCGCTGCCCTGATACCGCAGGTAGGATTCGACCTGGAAATCCGCCTCGAACCCGAAGGACTTGGCACCATCGCTGCCATCGGGTCGCTGTTGCAGCCGTCGCCCGAACTTCTCGGTCAGCCCGGCTTCGGACAGATAGGTGATGTGCGCCGCCATTCGCGCCACCGCGAGGCCTGCATCGGGATGCGCGCCATCGTAGTACGCGCCCCCGTTCCAGTTGGCATCGGCCATGATCGCCTGCCGCCCGACTTCGTGGAAGGCGATGTTCTGCGCGGACTGGCGCGCGGCGCTGGCCAGCACCAGCACGCGCTCCGCGCGCCCCGGAAAATCGGACGCAAAGGCCATCGCCTGCATCCCGCCCATCGACCCGCCAACCGCCGCGTGGACCTTGTCGATTTCGAGCACGTCGAGCAGGCCCGCGATCGCGCGGACCATGTCGTGGATCGTGACCACGGGGAAGCGCTGGCCATAGGGCTTGCCGTCGGGCCCTTCGCTTGCGGGGCCGGTCGAACCCATGCATCCGCCGATCACATTGGTAGAGATCACGCAGAAGCGGTTGGTGTCGATCGGCTTGCGCGGGCCGACCATCCGGTCCCACCAGCCGGGTTTGCCGGTCGCCGGATGCGGGCTCGCCACGTACTGGTCGCCGGTCAGCGCGTGGAAGATAAGAACCACATTGTCGCGCTCCGGCGAAAGCTCGCCATATTGCTGGTAGGCGATGGTGACGGGCGCGAGCGTCGCGCCGCTATCCAGCGGCAGCGGATCGGGCAGCGTCAGGCACAGGTCGGGATTACAGGCTGGCATTGTCGCCGGCCGCCTTACCGCCACTTCGCATGCTTGTGAAAGTGCAGATTTTGCGTAAGCGCTTGGGTCCATGACAAACCCGTCCGTCCCCACGCCCAAGCCCTACATCCTCGACATCGCGCCCTATGTGCCGGGCGTTGCCAAGGCGGCCGACGGGCGCGCGCTGACGAAACTTTCCGCCAACGAGAACCCGCTGGGGTGCAGCGAAGCGGCACTGGCGGCGATGATGCAGAGCCGCGAGGCGGCGCGCTATCCCGATCCGGACAGCGTGGCGCTGCGCAATGCGCTGGGCGAACTACACGGGATCGACCCCGCGCGGATCGTGTGCGGGACCGGCTCGGACGAGCTGCTCAACCTCGCCGCGCAGGCCTTTGCCGGGGTGGGCGACGAAGTGCTGATGCCGCAATTCTCGTTTGCCGTGTACCCGATCGCCGCCCGGCGTGTGGGCGCGGTGCCGGTGGAGGCGAAGGCGAAGGATTTCGGGGCCGATGTCGACGCGCTCCTGGCTGCGGTGACGCCCGCGACGCGGATCGTGTTCATCGCCAACCCCAACAACCCGACGGGCACCTGGCTGCCCCATTCGGAAATCCAGCGGCTGCACGCCGGGCTGCCGGGCGACGTGCTGCTGGTGCTCGACCAGGCCTATGCCGAATATCTGGATGACGAGGGTGCGCCCGGGCTCGCTCTGGCGGGCGAGGCGGAGAATGTGCTGGTTACCCGGACCTTCTCCAAGATCTACGGCCTCGCCTCGGCACGGGTCGGCTGGGCGACCGGAGCGCCGCCTCTGGTCGATGCGCTCAACCGGATACGCGGGCCGTTCAACGTGACCGGCGCCGCGCAGGCCGGGGCTCTCGCTGCGCTGGGCGACCAGGATTTCGTGCGCCGATCGCGCGAGGCAAATGCTCGGGTGCGCGCGGATTTCGACGCGCGGCTGGAGGGTCTGGGCAATCGCGGCGTTTCCGTGGTGCCGAGCGAGGCGAATTTCGTGCTGGTCCGCTTTGCCGACCAGCCGACGGCGGAACGCGTGCGCGATGCCATTGCCGATGCAGGCTACGCGGTGCGACACCTGCCCGGCCAGGGCCTGGGCGAAGCCTTGCGCATCACCATCGGCAACGACGAGGATATGGCAGTGGTCGGCGACGCGATCGAGCGCGCCATCACCGGTTGAGCGCGTTGATCGCCTCGCGCACCCGCGCCTCGACCTCCTCGCGCGGCAGGCCCGGTTCGATGGCTGCACCGAAGCGATAGGTGATCTGCCCGGGGCGCTTCACGAAGCTGCGATAGAGCGGCCCGCTGTTCACCGCGACCGGCACCACCGGCAGGGCGAGCAGCTTGTAGAGCCCTGCAAAGCCGGAAACGATATCGCCCTCTCCCCCATGCGGGGTGCGGGTGCCTTCGGGGAAGATCAGGAACGGGCGGCCTTCCGCCTTGGCCTCTTTCGCGGCGCGCATCAGATCGCGCAGTGCCTTGGCCCCGTCCGCGCGGGCGACCGGAATGATGCCGTACTTGGTCGCGGCCCCACCCCAGACGGGAATTTCGAGCAGCTCCTGCTTCGCGAACACCACCGGCGCATCGAACAGCTTCGCGGAGTCGATCGCTTCGAAAAAGCTCTCGTGCCGCATTGCGTAGAGTGCCGGGCGATCGATCGGCGCGCCCTCGCAGATCACGCGGATGCGCAGGACATGGCGCAGCGCCCAGCGATGCACCCCGCTCCACGCGCCTGCGACCCGGCGCATCCCATGCCGCCCCTGGAACGGCACCAGCACCAGCAACACCAGCGTGCCAGCGTAGAAAACGAGGTAGAACAGGAGGCTGCGGATCAGGTTCATATCAGGAGAACAGCGGCCCGACCGTGCGGCTGACCAGCCACTTGTGATACTCGATCAGCAGCAGCCACAGGCTCGGCTCGCTGCGCACCGCGTCCTTGATCAGCTTTACATCACCGGGCAGCTGGCGGCGCAGCTCGGTCGCCGCGCGGCGCATGTGCCAGTCGCTGGTGACGAGGCGCAGACTCTTGATCCCGTGCGCCTCCACCCATTCGCGCGTTTCCTGCGCATTGCCGCGCGTATCGGTCGCCGCGAAGCCGAGCGTGACGCAGCATTCCATCACATCCTCGGGCACCTTGAACTGCGCGGCGAACTCGCCCGGTTTGACCTCGGGATCGACGCCGGTGACCAGCAGGGTGTCGGCGCTGTCGGTCTGGACCACCTCCAGCCCGCGCTCGATCCGCCCGGCATAGCCGGTGGGCACGATCACCGCATCGGTCCGCTCCATCGGCGCAGGGCCCGGCAGCCAGCCGGCAAACCAGATGAAGCCGAGCACCCAGACGAGCACGATGGCAAGGCCGACACGCCAGATCACAACATCTTCCTTACTGCCGCGAGTACGGTGAAGCGGGCAGTCGCGACCGCCAGCAACACCCCGAAAACCGGGATCAGCGCGATCACGATCCAGTCGACCCAGTCAAGCCCCGCGCTCGCGATCATCCCGCTATCGAGCGCCGCGAACTGGTAGCCGAGGGCGAGCACCGCGGCGAGCCCGAGGACCAGCCCGGCCGCCCCGCCGAGGATCGAGTCGACCAGCACCGCCCGCTGGAACAGCTGTGCGATCTGCCCGTCGGTCCCGCCCAGCAGGTGGACGATCTCGATCGTCGCACGGTTGTTGCCCAGCGCGCTTCTGGCCGCGAGGAACACCGCCGCCGCACTGGTCACCGCCAGCAGCAGGACCAGCGCGAGCGCGAGATATTGGAGCGACCTGAGCGCACTGAACACCGGCTGCAGCCACGATGACTGCGCATCGATCCGCGCATCGGGCGCGGTCCCGGCGAGCGCGTCGGCCAGCGCCTCGATTGCCTGCGGGGTCGCCTTGCCGCCCAGCCGCACGTCGATCAGCGCGGGCACCGGCACAGTCTCGGCATCGCCTGCACTGCCCAGCCACGGCTCGATCAGGCGGTCGAGCTCTTCCTGCGGCACGATCCGGCTTTGCGCGACCATATCCATGCCCTGCAGCACGGCTTGGGCAGCCTGCGCCTGCTCGGCTCGGCTGCGCGGATCGGCGTCGAGGATCTGCACGGTCACCCCGCCCGACAATTCCGAACGCGCATCGCCCGCCAGATTGCCGAGCGACAGCCCCGCGCCCGCCGCCAGCACGGTGAGCGCAACCATGATCGCCAGCACCCACGGCATGGGCCCGGCCAGCCGCGCCTGCGGGATCAGCGCGCGCGCTTTCTCGCCTGCGAAGGGCGAATGGCCTGTGCGCGCCGCATCGCTGAGCGGTGGCTGGCTCATCGCGGCGTCTTCCCGCCCGCGGGGCTGCGCGGGGGATAGCGCAGCGCGCCGGTCGGGTCCGCCAAGCGCCCCTTGTCCAGCCGCATGATCATCGAACTGCGCACGTTCTGCAGCAGGTGCACATCATGGGTCGCGACGATCACCGTCGTGCCCAGCCGGTTGAGCGATTCGAACAGGCGCATCAGCTTCAATGCCATGTCGGGATCGACGTTACCGGTCGGCTCGTCGGCCAGCAGCATGTCGGGCCGACCGATCACCGCACGCGCGATAGCCACCCGCTGCTTCTCGCCGCCGGACAATGTCTCGGGCCGCGCCTCGGCCCGATGCGCCAGACCGACCCACTCGAGCATGTCGGACACCGGCTGTACCAGCTCGCTCTCGTCCACCCCCGCAATGCGCAGCGGCAGCGCGACATTGTCGAACGCGGAGAGATGGTCGACCAGCCTGAAGTCCTGGAAAACCACGCCCAGCCGCCGCCTGAAGCCGGGCAGGCGCGACCGCGGGAGGGTGATCACATCGCTGCCGAACATGCGGATGATCCCGCGCGACGGGCGCTGGGCAAGGTACAGCAGCTTGAGTAGGCTCGTCTTGCCCGCCCCGCTCGCGCCGGTCAGGAAATAGAAGCTGCCCGGCCACAGCGAGAAGCTGACGTCGGTCAGAACTTCCTTGCCGGTCCCGTAACGCAGGCCGACATTGTCGAAGAACGCGACTTCGCCGTCACCCCCCGACATCGTGCTGCCTCATCACCTGTCGACCTGTCCCATCGTTAACCAAGCAGGGGGGGATATAGGGGGCATTGTGTGTGGACAAAAGGCGCAAAACCGGCCCGTCCACCGACGGGAAGCTTGCCTGTCGCCGCTTGCCAGGCGTAATGCAAAAGGCACTATGATACTCGCCTGCCCTGCCTGCGATACACGCTATGCCGTACCCGACAGCGCGATCGGCCCCGAAGGACGCACGGTACGCTGCGCCCGGTGCCGCCATAGCTGGTTCCAGTCGGGCAGCGAACTCGACCTCGAAGAGCTCGAGCGCGATGGCACCGCGACCAGCGTCGAGGACGAGCCGACCGCGCGCCAGCCCTGGCACGACGTTCCCCCGATCGCCGCTTCAGAACCGCGCGCACGGACGAGCGAGGACCGCTCGCAGTTCTCGGCCGAACCGCCGTTCCGCCCGCGCCGCAATCCGCTCAAGATGTGGGGCATGGCGGCAAGCCTGTTCGCGGTCATCTCGGTCGGCGCGATCGCGGCGGTCAGCTATGCGGGCCTGCCCGACTGGGTGCCGGTGAGCCGCCCCACCTTCGCCATGGAAGAGCCCGACCTGGTGCTCGAATTCCCGGCCAGCAAGCAGGATCGGCGCACCCTGCCCGATGGCAGCGAATATTTCGGCGTCGCGGGCGAGATCAAGAATGTCGGGCGCGAAACCAAGACGGTGCCGCCGGTGCTGATCGTCCTGTACGATTCGCGCAATCGCAAGGTCTACAACTGGGAAATCCTCCCCCGGCAGGGTCGCCTGCAGCCGGGCGAGACGCTCAGCATCAACGAGGCGATCACCGACCTGCCCAAATCGGCGCGTTTTGCGGAGATCGGCTGGAGCCCGTCCTGACGCAAAAGCCGCATAGCGGACGCGTGTGGAGATTCTTGCAAGATTGTTCCGCAAACCCGCTTGCGGGGTGCCGCGCCCCCTGCTAGTGGGCCGCTTCCTCACGGGGCAGAGCCGGACTGGCTGGCCCCGGATGCAGCCCGGAACTTACGGGCTTGTGTGCGGTCGTGGCGGAACTGGTAGACGCGCAACGTTGAGGTCGTTGTGGCCGCAAGGCCGTGGAAGTTCGAGTCTTCTCGACCGCACCAAAATCTCCTTCGGGAAATCGTAAAGACGGTACCGGCACAGCCAGGTCGCCCACCGCGGCTGGTTGAGCGCGCATAAGCTCACCGTGGCAACCGCGCACGCCAAACACCCCTTCCCGCCGTTATACGCGACTCTGTCAGCTCGGAAGACGTGCTTTGCACGCCCGGACAGCTGTTAACCCCCGATTCGCCGCGGGCGCTAGCAAGGCGCGGACGACGCTGAAACTGCCTTGCCAGACACGATCGCAGGCCCTCTGCAAACCTCGTGCAGCAACAAAAAAGGCCCCGGAAATCGGGGCCTTTCATTGATTTAGTCAGCCAAGGCGGTCGCTTAGCTGCGGAAAATCCATTCCCAAATATCCCACATGAGTCGTCCCCTTCGGTTACAAGGATAGAGGACTTCTAAGTACGTTAACCAAAACCGTTAGTAAAGTGTTAACCATAGTCGGGACGTGACATCACGTCCCGGTTGAGCTCCAGCAGGTTGCGAAACTGGGAAATCACCATCGGCTTGGCGATGAAGTAGCCCTGTCCGCGATCGCAGCCGATGCTCGACAGCCAGGTGTGGGTCTCAAGATCCTCGATCCCTTCGGCGACCGATGTCATCCCCGCTCTCGACGTCGTGTGGAGGACCCCCTCGACGATCGCGCGCGTCTTGCACGACCCGGCCAGCTGCTGGATGAAGAGCTGATCGATCTTGACCTCGTCGAACGGGAGCCGTTGCAGCGCCTCCAGATTGGCGCTCCCCACCCCGAAATCGTCGAGCGAAAATGTGATGCCCTGGCTGCGCAGGCGCTCGACAATCTGGCGGGCGGTTTCGAAATCCTCGATACGCGCAGTCTCGGTGACCTCGATCTTCAGCAGCGAGGGGTCGACAGCGTAATCCCTCAGGCTCTTTTCGACCATTTCGGCGATCCTGTCGTCCACGAACTGAACGGCCGACACGTTGACGGAGAGGGGAAGGACGCAGCCGGTGTCCTGCAAGGAGCGCAGCGCAGCCATCGCCTTGTCGAGTATCCGGCCTGTCAGTTCATCGAGCCGGGCCATGCGCTCGAACTGGGGGATGAAGCGGGCAGGCGAAATCTCGTTGCCCGCCTGATCCTGCCACCGCGCGAGCACTTCGGCGGCCACGAACTTGCCGGTCTTGAGGTCTACCTGCGGCTGGACCTTGATCGAAATGCGGTCCTCGGCAAGCGCTTCGGCCAGTCGGGCGGTCAGCGAATGGTCCCATTCGTCGTCGTGGCAGGCATCGGAAACGATGAAAACGGGCTGGAATGCTTCGCGTGCGTGGTCGGCGGCGGCGATGGCCGAACTCAACCTGTGCGCGGGTAGGCCTTTCGACGAGAAATCGGCCCCTACCGTCACCGCCACGTCGATCGATTTGCTGGCGATGATGATGGGCTGCGACACGATTGCGCGCAGACCCGAGAGGTGCGACTCATAGTCGATCGCCCCATCGAGCATGAAGGCGAAGTACTTGCCCCCGTCGAAATAGATCTTCGTATCCTTGCCCGTGATGCACAGGCGATCCGAAACCTGTCGCAGATAGGCGCGCTTTTCCCCTTCCGAAACATGGGCGAAGATCGAGTCCAGGCGAAGGATCTTGACGACCACGACGCCCTGATTGCCCTGCCCTTCGCTGGCGTAAAAATCGCGGCGCAGCGCCGAGAAGTTCGGCAACCTAGTGATCGGATCGATGTAGAGGTGACGCTGCTTGTACAGCACCAATCCGCGCAGGCTTGCATATACCGTCAGCAGGAGCAGCGTATCGGCAAAGTGCGCCTGCACCCCGGCAAGGCCTGTCCCAACAAACACGGACACGAAGGCAAGCACACAGGCGGCGTAGACCAGCCGCCTTATCCTGGGGGTCCGCGCGAACCATACGCCAAGCAACAGGGCCAATCCGATGGCGAGCGGCAGGACATAGAACGCAACGCGCTGTCCGGTGCCCCGCAGCAGCGTTTCCGCCCCAAGGATATGGGCAACAGAGTTCGTCACATACCCGTGCTTTGCGACCCGCAATTCGTTTCCGAGCTGGCCGACACCAATGACAAATGCGGTATCGGGGACATCGATACGATCGATCGCGAGATCGAAGTTTCCTTGGTTGAGCCGGGGAATCGATGTGGAATCGATCGTGCCATCGATGAAGACTTCGGTACGCTTTTGACCGGATCGACTGAGCGCGAAAGCAAGGCTTTCACGGCCTCCATCCCCCTCGGCCCTGATAGTCCAGACGAACCTGAGGAAGTCCTGCGAAACGTCGTTGTCGAAGCCCTTCAGTCTCTCGAACGACAAGGCGTTGGCACGCAGATCTTGCGTTGCGTTCTGTTGCTCGGGCAGGTTTGCGCCCGCCACATAGACATAATCGAGATTGTCAGAGAGGACCCTTGAGAGCTCTTCATCCACCGAAGGCAAGTTGCTCTCACGCAAGGGAATATTGACGAATATCCGCGTCGCTCCTCGCGCGCGCAATTTCCTTATCAGAGATGCGATGTGGCGGTTTTCTTCCGCCGCATTTTGGTCCGTGTAAGCCCCAACTTCGACGAGCGCGATGGTGCCGCTCGCGTCCCTGTCGCTCAGCCTCGACTGGATGGCCCACGCGGTGATGTCCAGCGGCTTGAGAAGCGAAATCGCGCCCGCCAGCAGCGCGATCGCGATCGCGATGTACAGGTGGCGCGACCTCTCGCTCAGCCAGAACTTGCGATGCACGAAATTGGACCCTTCCGGTTTTGCGCGCCCGTTCTAGTAAATATGCGTAAAACAAATGTTCACAGCGCGTCGGCGAGCGCCGATGGCCTCGACCACCGCAAAACGGTTGCGTAGCGCTCCCGGCAGGCGGAGAACTGGGGTCTTCCCGGAAACGGCGGAGCACGACCGCCGTTAACAAGACGGGGAGCCAACCGGGTCAATCATGCGAATGTTCGATTTTCTGCCATTTTCAGATACCGGGCGCGCCCGATGATCGACATCGGCAGCGTGATCGATGGCACCTTTGCCTGGGTCTGGGACCACCTTTTGGCAATCATCGGCTGGATCATCGCCATGATCGCCTTCGTGGTCGTGCCGTTTCGTCGCCCGCCGGCAGAGGCACGCAACTGGCTGCTGATCTTCTTCGCGCTGCCCTGGGTGGCATTACCCATCTACTGGCTGATCGGTCGGCCCCGATACGCGAAGCAGCGTCGGGAGCGGGTTGCGGACCTGCCGGGTATTCTTGAGCGGATCGCCCGCAAGACCGGCTTCGACCAGGCACAGATCACCCCGAACCTGTGCGAAGACAACCATTCGCTGGCCAACCTCGCGCACGGGCTCGGCCAGTTTCCCGCGGTGGATGGCAACCGGATAGAACTTCTGGGCGACTACCACGGCACGATCGACCGGATCATCGCCGACATCGACCGCGCGCGGCATCACGTGAACGTCGAGTTCTATATCTTCAAGAGCGACCGGGTCGGAGACCGTCTGATGGCAGCGCTGGAGCGGGCAAATACCCGCGGCGTGACCTGCCGCGTGCTGCTCGACGCGCTGGGCTCCTACGGTTCGGTCGCATCGATCAAGCACCGGCTGGAGGCTGCAGGCATCGAAGTGCACGACATTCTGCCGCTGCGCCGGCGCCTGTCCAGCTCGCGCGTGGACCTGCGCAACCACCGCAAGATCGTGGTGGTGGACGGGCGGGTCGGCTACACCGGATCGCAGAATATCTGGGCGCCCGAGGACCACGGACGACAGGCCAATCGGGAACTCGCGGTTCGCGTTACCGGGCCGCTCGTCGTGCAGCTGCAGGCGATCTTCGTGTGCGACTGGTATCTCGAAACGCTCGAAGAGCTGGCGGAGGACGCGATGTTCCCCCCGCTCGACCGGGGCACCGGACTGGCTGCGCAGATCATCGCCACGGGGCCGGACAATCCGGTGGGCGGGATGGACCTGATCGTCGCGCAGGCAATGCACAACGCGAGCGAGGAGATCGTGATCGTCACGCCCTATTTCGTACCCAATGACTCGCTGCTGACCGCCATCCGCGGCGCGGTGCTGCGCGGGGTGCGGGTGCGGCTGATCACGGCGGCGAAATGCGATCAGTACCTCGCCGGGCTGGCGCAGCGCAGCTATTACGAGGAAATCCTCTCGCTCGGGGCGGAAATCCATCTGTTCGGCCCGGAATTCCTGCATGCGAAACATTCCCGGGTGGATCACGAGGTGGCGATCCTGGGGTCGAGCAACATGGACATGCGCTCGTTCGAACTGAATGCCGAGATCGATCTGCTATGTTATGACGAGGCTTTCGCCAAAGACCTCCAGCAGGTGGAAAATGGATATCTCGAACGCTCCACTCCCCTCTCCTGCGACGAATGGAAGCATCGCCCGCTGATGCACAAGGTGCTGGAAAACGCCGCGCGAATGATGAGCGAACTGATCTGAACCCATGCACGCCCCGACCTTCAAGATCGCCAGTTACAACATCCACAAGGCCGTCGGCACGGATCGCAAGCGCGATCCGCAACGCATCCTGAACGTGCTGGGCGAGGTCGATGCGGACATCGTGATCCTGCAGGAGGCAGACCGTCGGTTCGGGCAGCGCGAGCGCACCCTGCCCGATTTTCTGGTCGAGCAGCATACCGATTACGTGCCGGTCCCCTTCGACGTGCAGCACGATTCAATGGGCTGGCATGGCAACACGATCATGGTCCGGCGCGATATTGCCATCCTTGAGCATGACATCCTCCACATCCCCTATCTGGAACCGCGCGGGGTCGTGACCGCGACCCTGCGGCTTCCCGCCGGGCTGGAACTGTCGGTATTCGGAATGCACCTGGACCTGTCGGGCCTGTGGCGCCTGCGCCAGGCGCGCGCGATCGCCGAACTGGCGCGCGCGGCGCAGGAGCAGCGGCCCACGCTGCTGGCGGGTGACCTCAATGAATGGCGACCCAACGGCGGCTGCCTGAAGGAATTCGCACGCCACTTCACCGTGCTCGATTGCGGGCGCAGCTTCCACAGCCAGCGCCCGATGGGGCGGCTCGACCGGATCATTCACGGAGCACCGCTGGAGGCCGTCGAGTTCGGCGTGCACCACAGCCCGCTCGCCTCGCGCGCGTCCGACCACCTTCCGGTCTGGGGCGTGTTCCGCATACCTCATTGATGCGCTGACGCTCTGGCAGCCTTGGCTGGAGCGCAGCGGATCTGGTCTGCACACGCCGACCGGCGAAGCAGCCCCGTGTCTCTCGCGTCAGCAGTGATCCGCTAGAACAGCGCAATATTGTCGATCAGCGGTTCCAGTCCCGGCGCGATGGGTGAGACGACGGGCGACTGTTGCAACGCATCGCCCAACAAGTTGTCCTCTGCCTGCAATGCGCGGAGCGCGGCACTTGCGGCGCCATACCCAAAGCCCGGCTCGACAACATGCGTATCGGGCACATCGAAGACCTGCAGGCCGGCGAGTTCGACCTCGCTCTCCATCACCGAGGCGCGGCCCCATCTGGAACTGTTTTCGAAGCGGAAGACGGGCTGGTCGGGACCGATCAACAGCTCATACGATCCTTCGTCGAACACCACGGGGTGCAGCACCCGGTCACTGGGCAGATGGACTTCGTTGTCACGCAGCTCGGCGGACAGGGCCCGATTGGACGCGACATCGAACAGCAGGTCCGCAGCGGTTTGCGCAGTCCCGAATCCAGGCTCACCGGAATAGTCCAACGCCGAGCCGATACGGACCCAGTCACTGGTGCCGCCGTACGCGACGACTACGCCGCCGGACGAGAAGCCGACGATATCATCGGTCCCGTCGCCATTGATATCGGCCAGAATGCGCGGGAAACGATCATTGGTGGCCCAACCCCCGGCTGCATCACCATAGCCGAACTGATCGGTCGCGAGCGTTGCGTTGGCAAACCCGCCCTCACCATCGCCCAGCGCCACCCACGTGCCGTTGGAGCTGAAGCCGACGATGTCGACGGCTCCGTCGCCGTTCAGATCGCCAAGCATTCTCGGGAACCGGTCTTGTGTCAGCCACCCGCCGGCAGACGGGGCCGAGCCAAATCCGCTATAACCGAGGACGGGGTCGGTATAGGTTCCGTTTTCGAGCGCGTACGAGATGTAGACCCCACCACTCCCGAAACCCACAATATCCGCGCGACCGTCGCCATTGATGTCGGCAAGGGTGCGTTGGTAGAGGTCGTTGTTACTCCAGCCGCCAGCGGACTGGCTAAAACCAAAGCTGTTCGTTGCCAGATAGGTGTTTCCGAAGCCGCCATCGGCGCGCGCCAGCGACACGTAGACGCCTGCGCCGCCAAAACCGATCAGATCGTCGCGTCCATCGCCGTTCACGTCCGCCACTTCGCGCGGGAAGCGTGTGTTGTCGAGCCATCCGCCCGCTGCGTCGGCGGAGCCGAAACCCGCCAAGGCAAGCACGGGCGCCGCGAAGGTGCCGCTCGCCTGGCCGTAAGACACGTAGGTACCACCGCTGCCAAAGCCGATGATGTCTGCACGGCCATCGCCGTTTACGTCACCCATCGTGCGGGGGAACCGGTCGCCATCCGCCCAGCCGCCTGCGGCATCTGCCGATCCAAAGCCGGCAATGCCCAGCTGGAGCGGCGCAAAGGTGCCATTCGCCTGCCCAAGCGCCACGAAAGTACCCGAAGACGCAAATCCGATCAGGTCGGCGCGCCCATCCCCGTTCACATCCGCGACGGTCCTTGGATAGCGCTCGTTGCTCGACCAGCCGCCTGCGGCATCTCCGGCGCCAAACTGGTCATACCGGAACTGCAACTCGCCAGCCTGTGCGCCGAGCGCGTAAATGCCATCGTCAAAAGCGAGGCGTTCAACGCTGAACAGCGTGTCGACGCCGTCGGGCCCGCTGATCTGCTGGACCTGACCATTGGCAATATTGAAGATGGTATAGTCCGACCGGTTGCCAGAGAACACTGCGGTATCCGTGCCAGCGCCCCCGTCGATCGCATCGTTCCCGCCGCTTCCCACCAGAATATCGTCGCCCGCGCCTCCGCGGATCACATTGTCTGCCGCGTTCCCGCGAAGAAGATTATCCAGGTCGTTTCCGGCAGCCTCGACTGCACCCGATCCACTGACGAGCGTGAGGTTTTCGATATTCGCGCCGAGTGTGTAGGAAACACGGCTAAGGACCGTGTCGGTGCCTCCCCCGGCATATTCGACCAGCAAATCGCCAGCGCCATCCACCTCATAAACATCGTCGCCCGTCCCCCCATAGACTGTCGCAGCAGCGCTGAGCGACGGGATGGTCGCCCCTGTGAGAGAAACATTCATGGTGTAGGAAGAGCCTGCCGGCATCTCCCCGCGCTCGTTGGTGACTTCGATGTAATAGGTGCCGCCTGCTTCGAACGTGTGCGTGAGATAGGCATCGTAGGTAAAGTCGCTGCCCGGATCGATCACGCTGGCAGTCGCGTTGGCCGAAATTGTCTGCCCAGCGGAATCGACTATCCTGAGCGCGCTGTCGAAGTCGGTCGTCCGATCAATATCGATGATAATCGTCGCCCCTTGGGCCACGGTCACCGCGTAGAACTCCCGCCCGCTGCTGGAGACGGCGTTGACGGTCGCGTGCGGGATTGTCGCGGAGTCGGCAATTCTCCAGTCGGAGACAAGGTCGAACCCCCCTTCGAGCGCGATCGCGTTTTCGCGGGTTCCATTCACCTGCGTCGCCAGCTTGACGATGTCGGGCCGATCTACCGGCGCGCTTCCGGAATCGATGATGAAGCGGTCGTTTCCGCTGCCCCCGAACACGATATCCGCCCCGCCGTTGGTCCGGATGACGTCGTCTCCCGCGCCGCCGTCGAGGCGGTCCGCGTACGCACTGCCAACCAGCATGTCGGCGCCATCGCGACCGGTCAGATTGGCGACTCCGCCACCCGCATAGAAGGTATCGGCGCCTTCATCACCCGCCAGAACAAGCTCGCGAGGTGCCGCGTCTTCGGCAGGGCCGGAGCCTGCGACGCTGGTGCTGACCGCGATGACGTAGACGCCCGCATGTTCACCGATGCCGATGCTCCGGATCGACGTGCCAAGCAGGCTCGGGGCGGCTTCAGCGTCGGCCAGGAAGCGTGAAAGAATGTCTTCAGGCCGCACATCGTCGGAATAGACCGCGAAGAACTGGAGGTTGGCACTTCCTCCGAGATAGGATGCGAATGCGTCCGGAATTGCCTGCCCGTTGGACATCGTGGCGATCCAGCCTTGCAGATCGGTCGGCGTGAACGCGACCGAAGGTTCCACGAGCCGGTTGACGGCAACGTCCTGAGCGATCCGGTTGGCAAGCGTGAACAGTGCACCGCTCAGGCCCAGCTCGGATCCGGCGGTTCGCGCATCGTTGAGTGTCGCGGCGATCCCGATCTCAGTGGCGGAAGCGGTGTCGCCCGAAAAACCGCCGGCTGCTTGAATGAAGAGCGCGCTGTTGTAGCCCTGCCGGGCGAGCTCTGGGGTTGTCTCGCTGGCGAGGGCCGAGGCCGGGATTGGAGCCACACCCTCTGACGGCGCATAGCCGAGCGCCGCGCCCACGCCAATGTAATGCAGATAGGCGGTCGCGTAATCTCCATTGGCGACCGCGGTCGCAGCGTCAGCGTATGTGTCGAGGTAATACTCGGCATCGAAGCTCACCGGCGCGGTATTACTGTCGGCATGATCGGCGTCATACATGTATGGCAGATCATCGACAGACTGGAAGGACTCCCTGTAAAGCGTCCTAGCATAATCTTGCACGTCATCACTGAAGAAAACGGTATACGCGACACCTCCGACGAAGCCCGTGACGATACCAAGGGCGACGCCTATCGGATGTCGCGTCATCGCGCCTACGGCGGCAGGCCCGGAAGAGACGAGAGTCTCCGTTGCGGCATCGAAAGCCTGTACGAAAAACTCTTCGCGAAAATCTTCCGCATTGCGAACCCGGCTAGTTCGAACAGAGGCGTCGAATACCAGTCCGACAAGGCTGTACACCCCAGCCACCTTGCCCAGCAGCCGGGCAGCACTATCGGGAGAATCGACGCTTGCCGCGATTTGGAGAAGTTTGAACTTCGCTTCCTGAAAATCGAATGTACCGCCCAGTATGTCCGCTGCCGTGTCGCTGACCCAGGCATCCATGAGCCGTTCGGCATCCGGTTGCTGAATGTCGACATCCATTCGAACAGTGTAGGACTGATCGCTTGTATAGGCCTCTGGGGGCCGGAAGCTGAAAAAGTTACGTCCCTCGGTCACTGCGAAGGTGATTGCGCGGATGTTTTGCGGATCGGAATCAAGCGCGACGGTCAGGGTAATCGCCCCCGGGGCCGCTGCCGTGAAGGCGATCGTGTCCAAGCTGTCGCCCGGGCCGAGCTCCTCACTGAAGACCAGCGAAGATGGGCCGACCTGTCCGAAATCGCGATCGAGGAGGAGAGCGCCTGCCGTCTGGCTCACCACAGGCGGAGAGAGCGAGGCAACGGGATCTCCGAAAATCACCGTGTCAATCGAGAACCCGGCGGCGTCATAGGATTCATCAATCACACGGACCGAGGCGATGCCCGCTTCGCTGGTAAAGCTGTAGGTCTGTACGCCGAACGCGGAATTGAGGATCGAGCTAAGTACTCGGCCAGAACCGTCCAGAAATTCGATCCGTGTGCTGCCGAGATTGTCGAAATAGCCGGCGGCGAGCGAGACCGAAGTAACGGCCCGCTCGAAAAACAGGAAAACAGGGCCGAAATAGCTACTGTTTGCGGCAAAAGCGGGGGATGCTGGCTGAGCGCCATCGCGAACGATCTGCCCCGATGTTCGAACGGTGTTCTCGTCGAAAGAAAATATCGGGTTACGCGTTCCTACTGATCGCTCGCTGAACGTAATTGTCGGCATAATGCCCCCTTCACCCAATCGCCTCCGCTTGCAGCGAAATCAATCGCCACAATTAAGCCGAATCGCCCAATTCAATTTTTACATGCCGATCTATTTTTGGGCAACAGTGATCAATTCGCAATTAGAACCATCTATAGGCAGGAGATTCTCGACGATCTCGCTGCTTGCCAACGATGTATCGGGGTCTGCGCTACAGATTCTTGACAATAGTCCAGCGCAAATGGTGTTCACCCGACAACGGCATCGCGGCCTGCCTGCCCGGTTGGACAAGCACGCACGCACCCCTACAACGGTCCGCCTCCCTCCCGTGGCAAAATGAGCGAGCCTTCGTGACCGAACATTCCCGTGCCTGGCGCTTCGCGGTCGACCGCGGCGGTACCTTCACCGATGTGGTCGCGACCACGCCTGACGGGCGGCTGGTGACCGACAAGCTGCTGTCCGAAAATCCCGGCCATTACGACGATGCCGCGACCGAAGCCGTCCGCCGCCTGATGGTGGAGCATGGAGAGGGGCCGATCGCGGAGCTGCGTATCGGCACCACCGTGGCAACCAACGCGCTGCTGGAGCGCAAGGGCGAACGCCTCGCGCTGGTGACCACGCGCGGCTTCGGCGATGGCTTGAGGATCGGCGCGCAGGCGCGGCCCGAAATCTTCGCCCGCCACATCATCCTGCCAGAGCAGCTGCCTGCCAAGGTTGTCGAGATCGACGAGAGGATCGGGGCCGATGGCAAGATCCTGCACCCGCTCGACGATGATGCCGCGCGCGCAGCATTGCAGAACCTGCGCGACGAAGGGTTCGATGCGCTGGCGATCATCCTGATGCACGGCTGGAAATACCGCGATCATGAGGCACGGCTGGGCGAGATCGCGCGCGCAATTGGCTTCACGCAGGTCAGCGTCAGCCACGAGGTTGCGCCGCTGATCAAATACGTGCCGCGCGGCGATACCACGGTGGTCGACGCCTATCTCTCACCGGTGCTCAAGCGCTACACCGACGGGCTTCAGCGGGACCTGCCGCCGGTCGAGCGGCTCGGCTTCATGCAATCCAATGGCGGGCTGGCGGAAGTCGGCGCATTTCGCGGCAAGGACGCGATTCTGTCGGGCCCGGCGGGCGGCGTTGTGGGAATGGTCGCGGCGGGCGAACCGCTCGGCCATCGCAAGCTGATCGGCTTCGACATGGGCGGGACCAGCACCGATGTCGCGCATTATGCGGGCGAGCTGGAGCTGGCGGCGGAGAACCTTGTCGCAGGCGTGCGGGTCGCCGCGCCGATGATGCAGATCCACACCGTGGCTGCGGGCGGCGGCTCGGTGTGCAGCTTCGATGGCGCCCGCTTCCGCGTCGGGCCCGAAAGCGGCGGCGCGGACCCGGGCCCGGCCTGCTACCGCAAGGGCGGCCCGCTGACCGTTACCGACTGCAACCTCGTCCTCGGGCGGATCGACCCGGCCTTCTTCCCGCATGTTTTCGGACCGGAGGGCAACCAGCCGCTCGACCCCGAAGCATCGCGCAAACGGCTGGAAGAGATCGCGGCCCAATTGCCCGAACCCAAGCCTCTGGAAGACATCGCACGCGGCTTCCTCGCGATCGCGGTCGACAACATGGCCAATGCGATCCGCAAGATCTCGGTCGCGCGCGGGCATGACGTCACCGAATATGCCCTTGCCTGCTTCGGCGGCGCGGGCGGGCAACATGCGTGCAAGGTCGCGGACGAGCTGGGGATCGAGACCGTGCTGGTCCATCCGCTCGCCGGAATCCTCTCCGCCTATGGCATCGGCCTCGCGCCGGTGAAGGCGATCCGCGAGGTCAGTCTGGTCCGCCCCTTGCACGATGGCTTTGCCGAAGAACTCGATGCCTTGCGAGACGAGGCTCGCGCCGCACTGACCGAGCAGGGCATCGCCGCGAAGGACGTCACACTTGCCGCGCGCGCGCGGCTCAGGTTCGACGGCAGCGATTCCATGCTGACCATCGAGTGCACCGATGCGGACGCGATGGACGCCGCCTTCCGCGTGCTTCACCGCCAGCGCTACGGCTATTCGGACAGGGACGCCGCGATCATCGTCGAGGCGCTGAGCGTGGAGGCGAGCGGGACCTCCGGCGGGCTTGGCGATGCGAGCATCGAACCCGTCGCAGTCGATGGGGAAGCCTCGGGCGAGTGGCCGACCTACGAGCGCGCCGCGCTCTCCACCGGACAGGCGATCGCGGGCCCCGCGCTGGTGATCGATCCGGGCTCTACCACCGTGGTCGACGAAGGATGGGAAGCGCAGCTCGCCAAGGAAGGCAGCCTGGTGCTGACCCGCACTATCCCGCTCGAACGCACGCGCGCGGCGGGCACCGAAGTCGATCCGGTCCGGCTGGAGATCTTCAACAACCTGTTCATGGCCATCGCCGAGGAAATGGGCGTGGTGCTGCAGAACACGGCGACCTCGGTCAACATCAAGGAACGCCTCGATTTCTCCTGCGCGCTGTTCAACGCGCGCGGAGAGCTGATCGCCAATGCGCCGCATATTCCGGTGCATCTGGGCAGCAT
Source organism: Alteriqipengyuania abyssalis (assembly GCF_019857185.1). Lineage (GTDB taxonomy): Bacteria > Pseudomonadota > Alphaproteobacteria > Sphingomonadales > Sphingomonadaceae > Alteriqipengyuania > Alteriqipengyuania abyssalis. The sequence continues at coordinate 545,380 of NZ_JAHWXP010000003.1, forward strand.
GGGTGACAGCATCGCCCGCGTTATCGAGGTGCGCGGTGATGCGCGCGATGGTCGCGGCATCCGGCGCGGCGATGCCTATGTGGTCAATGATCCGTTCCGCGGCGGCACCCACCTGCCCGACATCACCGTGATCGCGCCGGTGTTCTATTCCGATGACGGCGACACGCCCGACGCCTTCGTCGCCGCGCGCGGGCACCACGCGGATATCGGCGGGATCGCACCCGGCTCGATGCCGCCTGAAAGCAGGACGATCGAGCAGGAGGGGGTCATGATCGACAACCTCCTGCTGGTCGACGAGGGCACCTTCCGCGAGGACGCGGTGCGCGCGGCGCTGGCCGATGCAAAATACCCGGCACGGCGGCCCGACCGCAACCTTTCGGACCTGCGCGCCCAGCTGGCCGCCTGCACCCGCGGCGCGGAGCTGCTGCATCAGGCGGCGGACGAGCGAGGGGCCCAGATGGTCTCCGCCTATATGGACCACGTCCTCGCCAATGCGGAGGAGAGCGTGCGCGCGCTGCTCGGCCGGCTGGAGGATGGCGCGTTCACCTATCCGATGGACAACGGCGCGCAGATCCAGGTCGCGATCCGGATCGACGATGCGACCCGCTCCGCCGTGTTCGACTTCACCGGCACCAGCGACCAGCAGGACAACAACTTCAACGCGCCGCGATCGATCACCCGCGCCGCCGCGCTCTATGTGCTGCGCACGCTGATCGACGATCCGATCCCGATGAACGATGGCTGCCTGCGCCCGGTCGAGCTGATCGTGCCCGAAGGATCGATGCTAAACCCGAAGCCCGGCGCTGCGGTGGTCGCGGGCAATGTCGAGACCAGCCAGGTGGTGACCGATTGCCTGTTCGCCGCGACCGGACGCCTCGCGCCCAGCCAGGGCACGATGAACAACTTCACCTTCGGCAACGAGAACCACCAGTATTACGAGACGATCGCGGGCGGATCGGGCGCGGGGCCCGACCACGACGGGACCAGCGCGGTGCAGACGCACATGACCAACAGCCGCCTGACCGACCCCGAAATCCTCGAAACGCGCCTGCCCGTGCGGCTGGACACCTTCGCGATCCGACGCGGATCGGGCGGCAGCGGCGCGCATACCGGCGGTGACGGGGTCGAGCGGCGGGTGACCTTCCTGGAACCGATGCGCGCCAACATCCTCGCCAACCGGCGCACGGTGCCGCCGCGCGGGATCGCGGGCGGCGGCGATGCGCTGCCGGGGGAAAACTGGGTCGAACGCGGCGACGGATCGCGCGAGGACTTGTCCGGGACCGACAGCGCGGACATGCAGCCGGGCGATACCTTCGTGATCCTCACGCCCGGCGGGGGCGGCTTTGGAGAGACAAACGGATGAACTACTGGCCCCTGATCGGCATCGCGCTGGTCGTCATCGGGTTTGCCCTCAAATTCAATCCGCTGCTGGTGGTGGTCGGCGCGGCGATCGCGACCGGGCTGCTGGCCGGGCTCGATCCGGTTTCGGTGATCGAGGCGCTGGGCCAGGCGTTCAACGACAACCGCTACATCTCGGTCACCTGGATCATCCTGCCGGTGATCGGCCTTCTCGAGCGGTATGGGTTGCAGCAACGCGCGCGCGGCCTGATCGAAAGCGTGCGCGGGGCGACCATGGGCAAGCTGCTGGTGATATACCTCGCGTTTCGCCAGCTGACCGCGGCGCTCGGCATGAAGGACATCGGCGGACACCCGCAGGCGGTGCGGCCACTGGTCGCCCCCATGGCCGAGGCGGCAGCGGCCAAGACACACGGCGACCTGCCCGAGGATGAGCGCCAGAAAGTGCTCGCGATGTCGGCGGCGACCGACAATGTCGGGCTGTTCTTTGGCGAGGACATCTTCTTCGCCATCGCCTCCATCCTGCTGATCCAGGGGGTGTTCGAGGCGGCGGGCTATCCGATGACGCCGCTGCAGCTTTCGGTCTGGGCGATCCCGACCGCGATCTGCGCCTTCCTGATCCATTCCAGTCGCCTGATGGCGATGGACCGGCGACTGGGGAGGCTGAAGCCATGATCACCTACGAATGGCTCTACATCCTTTCCGGCATCTTCTTCGCCATCTGGGCACTGCTGAGCGCGCTCGATCGCAGCAATGGCAAGCGCTGGGGCAATGCCGCTTTCTGGGGTCTGCTTGCGGGGAGTTTCCTGTTCGGCAGCCATATCGGCGACTTTGCGAACGGCGTGCTGGTGCTGGCGCTGGTCGCCATCGCGGGCGTGGGCAGGCTGGGCCGTAGCGATCCGCCGACCACGACGCTGGAGGAGAGGCTCGAGCTGTCCGAACTGAAGGGCAACAGGCTGTTCATCCCCGCTTTGATCGTGCCCTTCGTCGCGGTCGTCGGGACGCTCGCATATAACTACACCCCACTCAGCGGGACCGGCCTGTTCGAGCCGCGGCGCGAGACGCTGCTGCTGTTCGCGATCGGGGTGCTGGTCGCGCTGGTGGTGGCGATGGCGTGGCTGAGGCCCCCTGCCCTCGCCCCGGCACAGGAAGGGCGCCGCCTGCTCGACTCGATCGGCTGGGCGGCGATCCTTCCGCAGATGCTCGCCGCGCTGGGTGCGGTGTTCGCGCTGGCCGGCGTGGGTGACATCATCGGAAGCCTTGCAGGGCAGGTCATTCCCGAAGGCAGCGTCATCCTGACCGTGATCGTCTACGCGCTGGGGATGGCGATCTTCACCATGATCATGGGCAATGCCTTCGCCGCCTTCCCGGTAATGGCCGCCGCAATTGGCATTCCGCTGCTGGTGCAGGCCTATGGCGGCAACCCGGCGGTGATCGGCGCAGTCGGCATGCTGGCGGGCTTCTGTGGCACGCTGCTGACCCCGATGGCGGCCAACTTCAACATCGTGCCCGCCGCGCTGCTGGAGCTTGACGATCAGAACGGCGTCATCAAACAGCAGGTGTGGACCGCGATCCCGCTGTGGGTCTGCAACATCGCAATCATCTATATCGGAGGCTTCCTGCTATGGACCTGACGCAGGAAACGGCGGCTCGCTTCGCGCAGGCCGCGCTGGGGCACGTGGCGCGCGAATACCCGCACAAGCTCGATCACGTGATGGACGGCGATGCCGACGTAGCCCCCCCGCGCGAACTGCACCCGTGCTTCTTCGGCAGTTTCGACTGGCACAGCTGCGTCCATGGCTGGTGGACCTTGCTGACCCTGCGGCGCCTGTTTCCTGAGAGCGACGAAGCGCGCGCGATCGAAACGCTTGCCCGAGAGACCTTCACCACCGACAAGCTGGCGGTGGAACTGGCCTACGCACAGCGGCCTTCCTCGCGCGGGTTCGAGAGGCCCTATGGCTGGGGCTGGCTGCTCTATCTGCACCACGAAGCGGCACGCCATGACGAAGAATGGGCCGCACGGCTGGAGCCGCTGGCGCGCCATTTCGCGCAGGCGTTCAAGGACTATCTTGCCGTCCTCACCTACCCCGTCTTCGTCGGCACGCATTACAACACCGCCTTCGCACTGACGCTGGCGCGCGAGTGGGCCGAAACCCGCGACCCGGAACTGGTCGAAACGATCGATACCTGGGCAGATCGGGTATTCGCCGAGCGCAGCAACTATGCCGGATGGGAGCCGGGCGGCGACGAGTTTCTCTCCCCCGTACTCAGCGCCGCGCTTCTGATGCGCAACGTCCTGTCCCGGGTCGATTTTGCTCGCTGGTTCGCCGGGCTGGTGCTCGACAATGGCTGGCTTGAACGGCTTCAGCCCGCGAGCGTCTCCGACCGGAGCGATGGCAAGATCGCCCATCTCGAAGGGCTCAATCTCAGCCGCGCCTGGGCCCTGCGCGCGATGCTCCCCGCGCTCAGCCATGCGGAGGATCGCGACCTGCTGGATGGCTGCGCCAACGCGCATCTCGAGGCCGCGCTGCCCCATGTGACCGGCGACTATATGGGAGAGCACTGGCTGGCGAGCTTCGCTCTGCTCGCCCTGCTGGAGAAGCCCTAGCGGGTCAGGCCGGGCGGCCTGCATCCGGCGACCCGAAGAAGGTCGCATGCTCGGTAAAGCCATCCACCTCGCACGCGAACCACTGGCTTGCCTTGTCGCCGTCTGCCGGTGCTTCGATTGCGGCAAAGCCCAGTCGGGGGAAGAGATCGGCAACCAGCGCGTTCTTGCTGGTCGGGATGTACTCGCCAAGCACGCGGCGCGCGCCCTCGCGACGCGCCGCCTCGACCAAACGGTTCGCGATCTCCTGCTCCACCCCGCGCTGCAGGATCCGGCAGGATTGCAGCCAGGTGTCGATCACCCAGTCCTCCCCGCGCCTGGCCACGATGACGACCGCGATCATGCCGTGATCGGCAAACCGATCGCTGAGGCGCACCTGCCAGCACAGCACATCGCCTGATGCCTGCATTCGGGCGAGCTCGTCCTTCCCGTGGCGCCGCGTGGTCAGGTTGAACTGGTTCGACTTGGCCACCAGCTGCGCGATGCGCGGCAGGCCTATATCGTCGAACGGTGTGATGGAAATCTCCATCCGAAGCGCGCGCAGGTAATCCTCGTAATTGCCGATGGCCGCCTGCATCTCGACCCGCTTCGCATCGCTCCCGTAGGACTGCGCGCGGGCGAGATCGTCGCCGCTCAGCAGCCCGTGCTCGAATGCGCCCGACGCGGCGAGAATCGTCGCGTAGCGGAAAGGCTGCTCGGGCAGTTCGGGCACGAAGACGAAGGGCAGCTCCTGCCGCACCCGCGCGCGCTCCGCCGGATTGTCGTCCATGAAGACGAGCGATTCCGGCCCCAGCCGCAGCGCCTGCGCGATGGCCCTGACGCCGCTTGCCTTGTCGTCCCAGGAGGCGTGAAACACGGCGAAGTCGTCCAGCCGCAACAGCATGTCGGGATGCTGTGCGAAAGGCTGGCGTGCGGTCCAGTCGTTGTTCTTGGAGCACACGCACAGCGCGACACCGCGATCCCTGTGGGTGAGCGCGAGCTGCTGCAGCGCGAGGAAGGCCTCGCCCGCCGCACTGCCCTGCCCGACTTCGATCCCCTCCAGCCCGTCATCGCCGATCACCCCGCCCCACAGCGTGTTGTCGAGATCGAGCACCAGCGCGCGCCGTGCCTTTCCGAACGCCCCCGCCAGGTGGCGCGCGACATGGTCCGCGACCACGGGATTGAGCTCCATCGCGAAGGGCACTTTGAGATCGAACAGGCGCATCGGATCGAACCAGCTCGCGTGCCCCACATCGGCGGCGAGCGCGGCGATGTCGATCACTGTCCAGTCACCGTGCGCCGCGCCCTCCAACACCGCCGCGTTGGTTTGTGCGACATGCGCCGCCATGGAGCCGGGCGTGATTGCATCGATCGACGAGACGCGCTGTGCAGGCGGCAGCGGTGTGGTCGATACCAGCACATCCGCGCGGCCTTTTGCTTGCAGGGCTTCGATGGTCTGTCGTAGCGCCGCCGTGCTCGCATGAATCGCCGCCTCTTGCGCCTGCGTGTCGAGCAGCGCGGTGCGGGCGTGGGTCATCGTGGCGTCGTGCCAGTAGAGCACGATGTCCACCGGTCCGCCGAACGGGTCACCTGCGCCGAACGCCAGCGATGCCGCGCTGCCCGGCGGTGCCAGCACCGGCTCGATCAGCAGCAACCGCGCGAGCCCGGCTGCCTGAAGCGCGGGGGCCAGAAAATCGAGCGTGCGATCGGAGACGATGCCGACCCTCAGAAACCGAAACGGCTCCAGCTGCGGCACGGCCTGGACCGCACGGCGCGCCAGCCGTTCCAGCTGCAATTGCTGCATGGGCCCCAGCTTTTCGCTGGCCATGCGGTGAAGGCACTCCGCCAGTTGCCGCTGCGCGTCGGGACCAAGCTCAGCGCCGTTTTCCGCCTCGGTCAGCAGCGCATCGGCGGTGGACTTCCACTCGCCCCATTCCGGCGACAGCGGAGGCTTCCATTCGAGCATCGCCATTCTCAGCAGGCCGCCATCACGTCACCGCCCGCCCCGGCGCGGCTCAGGCCTGGGTCTTGGCGGCGAAGAGATCGACCAGCGCGCCCAGATCGGGCAGTCCGGTGACCTCCTGCGGGGCGCAGCGCACGCCGCATTCCTGCTCCAGCGCGACGACCAGCTGCACATGGCCGAGGCTGTCCCACTGTTCGACATCATTGGCCGTCAGCTCGTCGGTGATCGGCCCGTCGTACTGATCGAACAGCTCCCGAAAGATCGGTTCGAGCTTTGCGTAAACGTCTTCCCTGGTCATCTGCACCCTTTCTAGATCGCGGTCCCGACGACGATGGTCGAGATCGTCAGCTTCAGCTTGCGCGCCCGCTCGAGCGAGGCGTCCATGCCGGGAAAATTCACCGTCTCGTCGATCGCAAAGCCCGCATCCCGCACCATCTCGACGATCTCCTCCGGCTCACGGAACAGATAGATGTGATCGGGCGCGGGCGAGTTGACCGGCGCGTGGACGAAGATCTTGCCCCCGTCGTTGAGCAGCGAGCGAAGCGTCTTGAGCGCATCGCGCGGCTGTTCCAGATGTTCCAGCACTTCGGAGAAGGTCAGGCTGTCGAACTTGCCCGACGGCGCATCGACGATGTTGTGCGCTTCCAGCGTCACCGGCTTGTGCACACCCATCGCCTCGAGCGCGTGGCGCGTATCGCGCAGGCTGGTCGCGCTGACATCCCAGCCGGTCACCGATCCGGTGCGCGGCGAATTGGCGGCCAGATACAGCAGCAGGCCGTGGCCCGGCCCGACTTCCAGATGATGCGCGCCCTGCTTGATGCGGGACAGGAATTCGCGATGGAAGTGGATGATCACGCGCGAGTGATTGCCCCACCACAGGTGGGAAAACAGCACCCCGTTCATGTATTTCTGCATGAACTCGGCGTTGGCGTAGACCGTGCGCTCCGCCTCCTCGAAGGTGGAGAGGCGATAGGTACCATGGCGCCGGAAGTAGTATTCCTCTTCCAGCATCTCGTTGGTCAGCCACGCATAGTCGCGCGCGATCGTCTCCAGCTTGCCTTCACCGATCCGCGCGATCACCTGTGCCAGATGCTCCAGTTCGACGAGATGCTCGTCGGAACTGTTCGCGATCCGGCGGCTGAGGAAATCCTCATGCTCGGGAAATACCTCCAGCTGCAGCGCGTAAAGCTTTGCCAGGGTAGAATGCTGTTCCAGCCTGCTCATGTCGCCGGCCCCCTCTCGTCCGGTTCTGATAGCGCGTCCCGCTCCACATTGCGGGTCAGGGTCGCGGCGTAGTTCTCGAAATTCCCGGTGGTCAGACGATGGCTCCCCTGCGTCATACTGTTCAGGATGAAGCGGTAGATGGCCGGGTTTTGTACGTGTGCCTCGTCACGGTAATTGGTCAGGTCGCCGGTAATCCAGGTCTCGTTGTCGAAAGCGAACACCCTGACATCGTCACGCCCGGCAAAGGCGCGGACGAGGCAGCGGCGGATCGCGATCTGCTTTGGCAGAAAGGGTTCGGCCATGGCAACCTCCGCCGCGATGCCGTAATCCTGCCAGCTGCGATAAAGCCGCAAGGAATAGGGCGGGATCACGAAATCGACTGTCTTGCCGCGCGCGGTCATCCGGTCGACCAGTTCAGGCAGGATCTGCGAGACCAGCGGGTAGTCCGCGCAGTCCTGCGATGCGCTGTCCATATCTGCGGCGGATGCCCGGTGCCGGTCGTCCTCCCGCTCTTCTGTCAGCTTCTGCTGGAACGCCGCATATTCCTGCCGTTCGGCCGCCAACGCGGTGGAATACTCCCATCCAGGTAGCCCAATCGGCTCTCCCTTCAGCTTCTGTATGGTCAGCCGAAGCACGTTTGGCGATGCGATCCTGAGGTCGTTGAGCGGATTGTCGTCGTACAGATAGGTCGGCAACAGATCCGATGCGTAGTCGGGCGGCAGGACGAAGAGATAGTCGAAGCTCACGATCACCCGCTCGGCGGGCGAATGGGCCGCCACCTGCTCCAGCAGGAAACGGCGGTCTGCCGGGCGCGGGCCGGAGACCGCGAAGTTGAACGCCTTTTCGACGCCGAAGCTCTTTTCCATCTCGTCGCTAGTGATCGCTGCGAGCGTCGAGCTGCTGAGCAGCAGCACGTCCACATCCGTACGCGCCGCGACCATGTACATCTCGCGATTGGTGTGCCGGTTATAGTCCGGCAGCAGACGCGGCGGCTCACCCCAGTCGTAGAGGTCGAGCGGGTCGATCGCGATCACCGCCCCGGTCACCACCCAGAAGAACGCGACCACCGACAGGATCGCGAGGATGAAGGGAGAGCGCAGGATCCGGCCGCCGTGCTGGCGTTCGGCGGGAGAGGTCGTGCTGTCGTCGGGCTTCGTCACGGTCGCTCAGAATCCCAGATAGATGAACGGCGGAAGACGGCTGACGTAATAGAGCGTGGCGAGCAAGGCCCCCGCCATGATCCCGCCCCAGATTATGTTGGGGGCCCACTTGATCCGCGCCAGCAGGTTGCGGTTGGCCGGGTAGGTCCAGGTAAACAGCCCCGGCTTGTGATCGCGCGCCAGTTCGTAGGCATTGGGCAGGAACCAGCAGAAGCCGAGAATGGCGAAGACCAGCGCCAACTCGCCGAAGTCGCGCAGGCCGACCCGATCGAGGGGGAGCGCCTGCTGGCCGAACATGGCGCCCACCAGATGACTCCAAGTGGTGACGCTTTCGGACCGGAACAGCGCGAAACACAGCACCATCGGCACGGTGAAGGCGACCCGGCCGATGATGTTGCGCGCGGTCTCGCTGGAGCGTGATTTCCACGTGCGCCAGGCCGACGTCTTCTTCGCCTCGGTCTCCAGCACGTACCACAGGCCGTGCAGCAGGCCGAACAGCACGAAGGTCATCGTCGCGCCGTGCCACAGCGCGATCACCTCGAAATTGACCAGCAGCGGAAGCCAGATCAGCGGGAACCGGGCGAGCGGCTTCCACTTGATGTGCCGGGCCGCGAACCGCGCGCCGAACAGCGACAGCGGCGTGTACATGAACAGCGCGATCACGCGGGTCAGCGTGATGTGCCAGCGGCGATAGAAGTCGCCGATCGAGTTCGCCTTGAGCGGCGAGGCGAAGTTGATCGGCAGGATGATGCCGAGGATACGCGCCGAGCCGAGCGCCATGTCGCTATAGCCCGAAAAGTCGAAATAGAGCTGCGCGTAGTAGCCGAGCGCAGCGGTCCACGCGTCGATCAGATTGGGTTCGCCGCCCACCGCAACCATGTCGAACACGGGGTCGACATAGCGCGCGATATTGTCCGCGATCAGAACCTTCTTGAACAGACCGACGATGATCAGGAACAGGCCGACTTCGATATTGATGCGCACCAGTCGCCCGAAATCGGCGCTCCGGACCTGCGGCGCGAACTCCTTCAGATAGACGATCGGGCCGATCACCAGCTGGGGAAAGAAGGCGATGAAGGCGGCGTAGCGCACGAAGCCGCGCGCCCGTCCGCGCGCGCCGCGCTCCGTCCCGAGATAGTCCATCACCTCGCGGTCGCGCCGATACGCGTCGAGCAGGAAGACCGCCTGCTGGAAGGTGTAGAAGGAAATGCCAACCGGGATCGCCACCAGCCCGGCGTTGAAAGCGGCCGAGCTTTCCGCGTAATTCAGGAAGAAGAACGAGTATTTGAACCAGATCAGCGCACCGAAATTGAACGCGATGCCAGCCCAGAAGATCGCCCTTCGCATCCGGCTTCTGTCGTCGCCCAGATGGATCAGCGACTGCGACGCGGCCCAGTTCACCAGGATGCTGGCCAGCATCATGATCAGATAGTCGACGCCCCAGCCGACGTAGAATGCGCAGGAGGCGATGAAAAGGAAGGCCAGCGCCCACTCGACCCCGAAGCGCGAGCGCACGCCTGCGCACACGAACGCGACGATCGGCAGGAACAGGAAAAGATAGGCCGGGTCAGTAAACAGCACTGTCAGCAGCCTTTTCGAACCCCGGCGCGCCTCGCCAGCCCGGATGGGCCGGACCGGTGTAGGGAGGATGGGGGATCAACGCAAAGCACTCGCTTCCCCCCTGGCCTGCCCGCTGCGATCACCCAGCTTGCATCAGGCCGTCGGCGAAAAATCCCGCGCGCACCAGTAGATACGGCGGCGGATTCGTCAAGCGGCGCGGTGGCGGCCGCGCCCGATCAAGCGACGCGGGCTTGTTGAAGCGGGACATCGAAACACCGGGGGAACGCTCAAAAATGAAGCGTCCCGGTCCATTATATACCCGGACGAATTCCCTCGCGATATACGCAACGATGCCCCTTACTTCCCCAAAAGGCGCGTCTTATCCATGCCGTCTCTATTTTCTTGTTTATTTATTACCACATGGTACCGTCAGCTGCGCCGGATAATCCTGTCCTCCGCTTTCCGGAGGAAACATGGAAACCCGCCTTGTAATTGCCTATTCGATTATCGCGCTTCTGATTTTATCGGCCGCGCTCGGCATCGTTGCCTACAGGCGAGATCGCAAACGTAAACGCAAGGACCGCTGGCGCTAGAATGCGAGCCAGGATCAAAATCCGCGTCGACGAAAAGGCTCTGCAACGAGACCAGAAAAATATTGCCGACAGCCGCTCAAATGCAAAAGCCGGTCCTGCGCCATTGTAATTTTCTCACATGTCGCTATATTGATCTTGCCTGACGTCGTTTGCGACGGATTGTTACCGCCGAGATATGCGCCTCAGCGCAAGTTCGGCACCAATTCCTTTTCACACACCACGGCTCCGTGACGGAATACGTCCGCACGGATGATTTTACGTACGCTAAGGACTATGGTTTGGCGAAAGAAGAGCTCATCACGATGGAAGGCGCAATCGACGAGATCCTGCCGGACGGACGTTTCGGCGTCACCCTCGATAATGAGCACCGCATCATCTGCTACACTGCTGGCAAGATGCGTCGCTACCGTATCCGATCGGTCGTTGGAGACCGCGTACATGTCGAAATGACGCCCTACGATCTGAGCAAAGGCCGGATCGTCTTCCGCGAGCGCACACCCGGGCAAGGGCCCGCCGGTGCGCGCAGCCGTGGCGGCAGGCGCTGACAATACCAGAAGGCGGCGGGAAAATATCCGCCGGACATACTTACAAATGAATATCTCGAATACGCGCGGCACGCCGCGCACCAAGCTTTCGCTGCGCTATGGCGCAGTCCACGCACGGGCACTCACGAGCAAGGCCCCGACGCCCGCAACCATCCCGACCCCCGAGTTGAAAAAGATCGTCGCGACGATGGTCGATTGAGACCCGTCCGACCGACGCGAGCGCTGCGGGTGCTTGCACCCCGGACATGATGAAAGGCCTCCACCCTGTTCCAAGGGGCGGAGGCCTCTTTTTTTTGGAAAGGTGAGCTTTACGCCATCGCCCGGCGCCCGACGGCGCCATGCTCAGGCAGACAGCCCACCAGACTGGTGCCGTGCCGGAATGACCGGAAGACCGCGGACTGCCACCCGATCGGTCGAGGGTTCGGCCGGAACGGTGACGGTGATCGTCCGGTTGTGCGGCTGGTTCATGGCCGGCAGCATGCCGACAGGGGCCGGCGTCGTTGCAGGACGCTTCGTCGCGGCGGGTTCGACCTGAATCCCGGCCTGCTCGGCAAGCATGGCGAAGCGGGGATCGGTCTGCACCAGCTGCGCCATGTGCTTGCCAGCGCGGCGGACGATCTGGCGGATCCGTTCACGGGTCAGGCTGGTGTCGATGCTGAGCGCCAGCTTGGTGTCACCCGAGAACATGCTGCGCTCGATGATGGCGCGATCGCGCTCCAGCCGTTCGTGCAGCTTTTCCAGTTCCACCGGATCGGGGCCAGCCATGTGAGCACGAAAGCTCGCGGGCAGATCGGGGCGGGAGTCGCGGATATCCTGGGCGGGCCGGCGAGTCCGGGCGCGCTTGCGCAGCTGTTCGACCCCTGCCTTGCGCTCTGCTTCGATATAGGCGTCGACCAGAGCGACACAGGCCTGATTGGCGAGATATTCCGAGGCGGAGCTCTCGGTCCGCTCCAGCGCCGCTTCGTCCTCGATCAGCGCTTCGAGGCTGGTTTCCTCGCCATCGTCGGAGGTCGTGCCGGTGGTCAGGGCGATCGTCACCGCTTCCACCTTGCGGGCGGACGGGCGCTGATCGGTCATCAGGCGGAAGCGCAGGCTCTGCAGCTCGCCACGGATCTACCAGTTGAGGAAGGTGGTGAACTTGGCCTTGGTCGGGTCATAGGCCTCGATCGCGCGGTGGACTGCAATCGCGCAGACCTGCTCGGCGTCTTCGTAATGAGCAGCCAGGCCGTATTGGCGGATGAAGTGCCGAATACGCGGCGCTGCGATCTTGAGAATTCTGACAAAAGCGCGGTCGATATTTGCGCGCTGACGAGCGGACCCACGCGATCCGTCCGAATTCATGTTAGCAATAACTTCCGCTACCGCGACTTCCAGTGCTTCAGTACTTTTCGACATGAGTAAGCTCCCCTTACGTCAAATGCTGTCTTGTGACGATCAAGGGATAGTAGGGAGCCTATAAACGACCTCTTTCTTGGCGGTTCCGGTTTTCTCCTTTAAGGAACCATACCGAACTCGGCTTCAGTACTTTTACGGAAGGCCCGCTATGGGCATGCCCGGAAGACTTCGGGCCCCCTCCCGGGGCGCATCGCAGGCCACCGGGGCGGGCAGGTTTTCCCGGCAAATCAGGCATTCTGCGGATTATCGGCAGTCCGTCTGTCTGTCTGGATCAGCTGCTGGCCGCCTGCGGCAGGGCGGCAAAACGATCGGGCCGGATCTTGCGGGCGATGTAGCTGTTGAGCCAGTCACGATGCGCCGCGGACGCATCTCCGGTACGCGCGATCCGCTCGCGCGCCGATGTCGCACCAATCTGCGCCTTCAGGAGGACGCTCGCACGGCCCTCGCCCAGCCCGCCCTTGAGGTAACGGATCGCATCGCCCGGCCCCAGGTGGTGACCGAGATAGGCAATCCGGGCGAGCGCCTGAGGATCGTCCCCGGTCCTGACGCCCGACCTGCGAATGGTCGCGATATTCGATGTGGCATAGTCGGCGATGCTGTTGATCGACGCGGTGGCGTCGTAACGCAGCGCGAGCAGCGATCCGCGCGCCGCCGGAGCGACCCGGCCGCTCTCGGTCAGCCAGCCCCTCTGCTTCGCCACGTCATGCAGCCAGGTGCCCGGCTTTTGCGCCATGCCGATCCACGTGCCGGAAAGGAACTGGCCCAGCCCCGCCGCACTGGAACGCGGATTGCGCGACAGCAGGTTCCAGCTGCCATCGGGGCGCTTTGCCGCTTCGGCATCGATGATCGCGGCGAGCGTGGTCGCGGGCAGCCCGCTGCGCTCGGCGGCGCTTTGCAGCGTTGCGGCGTAGCCCGAATTGGCCCCCAGGCTGCCAAGCGGGCCAATGCCCGAACCCTCCTTGATGGCGGGGCTCGCGGGTGCCGGCGCATCGAATCCCAGCCCGGGCTTGGTCACCGCCGGGGTGATGGTTTCGACGGCGATCTCGGGCTTTACCTCGGGGCGGCGGATGCCGTCGACTCCGATCCCGGGCCTTGCAGGAGCGCCGGGCATCGCTTCGAGAACGCGCGCGAGCGCGCCTGCATCCTGCCCGTTGCCGAGCAGATCCCACATCCCCCCGGCGGGGAGCATCCCGACGCCGTGCCGACACGGCCCCTGCGCGCCCGACTTATCGTCCTGCGCACCGCCGATGGCCGCCTGCCACAGGCGGTCGGTCATCTCGGAACGGGCCTGCGTATAGATGACGCGTGCCCGGTCCTGCGGGGAAAGCGATTCGAGTCCTACCTGCTGCATCGCGCGTCACCGGGGCGGAAGCTGGAGGACCGTGAGGGCAGCCGTGGCACGCGGTGCTGGGACCGCACGCGCCGCGCACAGGTCGTCCGCCTCGCGCTGTTCCGCGCGCGATTGCTGCCGCCGATGGTCGGTGCGAAACGCCTCTGCGGCATTTTCCAGCACGTGCTGCGAGCCATAGGCGTCGATCGCTTCGCGGCGCAGGCGACCGATCTGTTCCGATACCACGACGCGCTGCGCCACCAGATCCGCCTGCTGCGCCATCCTGCGGCGGACGAAGGCCTCGGCAGACGAGGCCCAGCTCTGCGCGCAAACTTCGTACTCGCGCGCCAGCTCTTCCTCCAGCGCGCGGCTCTGCTGGTCGATCTCCGTGAGCCGGGTCGTTTCCATGTGAATGGCGATGCGGGTGCGGTCGATTTCCCGCCGCCGCATCCGCAGGACGGTGTCGAAGGGCGTCTTCATTGCGAAGTCTCCGTCATCAGTTCGGCGAGCCGGGCGAAGCTGTGGGCCACCGATCCGCGATCGTCCTTGCGCTGCTTCAGCAGATCCTCGATCGCCGGGGCGAGGCGGATTGCTTCGTCCACCTCGGCATCCGAGCCGGTCTTGTAGGCACCCAGCCGGACGAGCTCTTCCATGTCGGCATAGTTGGAAAGGTGCCTCAGCGCCGCGAGGCGCAGCCGGTTCTCCTCCTCCTCGTGGCAGTCGGGCAGCATGCGCGAGACCGATTTGAGGATGTCGATCGCAGGGAAGCGGCCACGCTCGGCAATCTTGCGCGACATGACGATGTGCCCATCCAGAATGCCGCGCACCGCGTCGGCGATCGGCTCGTCGTGATCGTCACCGTCGACCAGCACGCTGAACAGACCCGTGATCGATCCCTGTCCGGGCCCACCCGGCCCCGCCCGTTCGAGCAGGCGCGGCAGTTCGGCAAAGACGGTGGGCGTATATCCCTTGGTCGCAGGGGGCTCGCCATTGGCAAGGCCGATCTCGCGCTGCGCCATCGCAAAGCGGGTGACCGAATCCATCAGGCACATAACGTCGCGCCCGGCGTCGCGGAAATGCTCCGCGATGGCGAGCGTGGTCCACGCCGCCTGTCGGCGCATGAGGGCCGGTGAATCGGAGGTCGCGACGACAACGACGCTGCGCGCCAGCCCTTCCGGCCCCAGATCGTCCTCGATGAATTCCTGAACTTCGCGGCCACGCTCGCCGATCAGGCCGATCACCGCGATATCGGTCTCGACCCAGCGCGCCAGCATCGATAGCAGGGTCGACTTGCCCACGCCCGAGCCTGCGAACAGGCCGAGCCGCTGGCCCCGGCAAAGCGGCGCGAACAGGTCGAGCGAGCGGACCCCCGTTTCCAGCCTGCGCCCCACGCGGGTGCGGTTGGCAGCGGCAGGCGGGTCGGCCTTGAACAGACGCGGTTCCGGGCCGACGGGCAGCGGCCCCTTGTTGTCGATGGGCCGCCCCAGCCCGTCCACCACCCGGCCCAGCCACTGGTCCGTCGGACGCAGCACCGACTGGCCCTGCAACAGGTCCGCGCGGGTTCCGGTGGCGATCCCGTGCGGATCGTTGAACGACAGGCAGTGAGCGGTCTCCCGGTCGAGTCCGGTGACCTCCGCATCCACGGTTCCGCCCTCGCACTCGATCGCGATACGCGACCCGATGCGGGCGGAGCCGAGCAGACCATCGATCTCGATCAGTGCGCCGCGGACTGCGGCGACGGAACCGAAGTGCCGATCGGTCGGAAACGCGCGGATCGCCCGCGCGGCGGAGGCCAGCGTCTGCATGGCGAAGGGATCAGGCCGCGTTGGCCGCTTGCGCGGTTTCGGTCTCTTCGACCGGGGCGAAACGGGCCAGCGCCTGGGCTTCGTAGGCGATCAGCGCGCGGCAATCGTTGAGCGCGCGATAGAAATCGCAATAGGCGACGCTGCGCGCGAACGAGACGCAGTGCGCCTTTGCCTCGGGCGCTTCCACCGCTTCGACGAAATCTTCGAACAGCGACAGGATGCGGCCCTGATACTGGGTCAGGTTGGCCGGATCGAGATAGGCCATCATGCACGCGAAATAGAGCCGCCGGGCCGGCGTGTTCGCTTCTGCGGGCGACATGACGTCGCGCCCGCGCAGGATTGCCGCAGCGTTCTCGACAACGATCTCTGCGCGACCGGTCGAGCGCAGCACCGCACCGTTGATGACGACCTTTTCGCCTTCGCGAAGAGTAATGTGGAGCATCTCATGTCCCTTCTGACTGATGGGACCATTATAGAGGGGTGCGAGTGGTGCCGGTGGCGGGGCGGAAAAAATTGCCTGCTTTTGGGTTTGCCCGTGCCGCTCTCCTACAATGCTCTTGTGACCGGGCGCGCGTGCCCGCCAAGCAGGAGTTGCAATTCAGTGAGCCTATATTCTGCCCTGTACGCCGGTGTGTCCGGCCTCGGTGCCCAATCGAGCGCGATGGCGACGGTTGCCGACAACATCACCAACATCAACACCGTGGGATACAAGGGCGCAGAAGCGGACTTTCGCACGCTCGTCACGGACGGACGCCTGAAGAGCAGCTATTCGGCAGGCGGCGTTGCGGCGGCACCGCGCGCGATGATTTCCAAGCAGGGGCTCCTCCAGGCAGCCTCCAGCCAGACCGATCTGGGCATCGACGGGGGCGGTTTCTTCGTCACCCGCACGGGGAGCGGACCCGATAGTGGCATTGCGTTCACCCGCGCCGGGGCTTTCCGCCCGGACGAGCAGGGCTATCTGCGCAATACCGGCGGCTATTTCCTGCAGGGCTGGCGGCTGGACGCGACCGGCGGCTACACCAGCACCGGTGGCGTGAGCGAGCTGGAACCCGTCCGACTGAGCGGGCTGACCGGCACCGCCACGGCAACCACCCGCCTGACCGCTCGCATGAACCTGCAATCCACGCAGGAGCCGTTCACCGGTGCCTATGCCGCAGGCGATATGGCGACCGGCGCTCTGGAGCCGCATTTCTCGCGCACCTTCGAGGTCTTCGATGCACAGGGTGGCGGCCATCAGGTGACGATGGGTTTCGTCAAAACCGGGCCCAACCAGTGGGTTTCCGAAATCTATGGCGACCCCGCCGATGTGACCGCGGCCAACGGCCTGCTCGCCAGCGGCAACGTCGCCTTCAACCCGGACGGCAGCCTCGATCTGGCCAACTCCTCGCCGGCCCTGTTCGGTACGCTGAACGTCTCGTGGACCAACCAGGCCGGCTCTTCTCCGATAAGCCTGAACCTCGGCAGCCAGGACGGGCTCGACGGGCTGACCCAGTTCGGCAGCGCCTCCGCCCTGATCGCCTCGAGCACCGACGGCGGGATGCTCAACAACCTGGTCTCGGTTGAAGTCAGCAAGGACGGGATCGTCAGCGCCGTCTTCGACGACGGCACGTCGCGCCCGGTCTTCCAGCTGCCGATGGCGACCTTCGCCAATCCGGACGGTCTCTCTCGCCTGCCGGGCAATGCCTACACCGTCTCGCAGCAGTCCGGCAATGTCGCCATCGGCCGCCCGGGCGAGCTTGGCAGCGGCACGATTTCGGCCGGCACGCTGGAAGCCTCCAACGTCGATCTGGCGCAGGAATTCACCAACATGATCCGCTTCCAGCGCGCCTACAGCGCATCGTCCAAGATCATCACCACGGTCGACGACATGCTCCAGGAAGTCAGTGCGCTCAAGCGCTAGAGCTCGGTCGCACGGGGGAGCTGATTAATGTCGCTGAGCAATATCCTGGGATCGGCGGTGTCCGGCCTTGCGGCATCGCAGGCCGGCATCAAATCGGTGTCCAACAACATCGCCAACATCAGTACGCCGGGATACGCGCGCGAGCGCGTATCCCTGAGTACCGGTGTAACCCAGGGCCGTATCAACGGGGTCGTGATCGGCGAGCCTACCCGGATCGCCGACCGGTTTCTGGAACAGACGGTCTATCTTCGCGCGGGCGATATGGGCCGGGCGGAGGTGACCGCGAATTACATGGAACGGCTGCAGTCGTTCCTGGGCGCACCGGGGGCCGAAAGCGGTCTTCCCGCGCGCCTCGATGCGATCAGCGCATCCGCGATCGCGCTGACGAGCGGGCAAAGCTCGCCCCAGAAGGCATCGAATTTCATTGCCGAGATGCAGGACGCGATCGGCTCCATCCGCCAGCTCGACGACGATATTCAGGTGCTGCGCGGCGATGTTGAATCGGAAGTCGGCTATTCGATCGAAGCGGTCAACGTCCTGCTCGAACGCATTCACACGCTGAACGCCACGGTGGCCCAGCTTCGCGGCCTCGGCCGCACCGCCGGCGGGGCCGAGGATCAGCGCATGTCCGCGCTCGAAGAGCTGAGCGGGCTGATGAAAGTCTCGATCCGCGAACAGCCCGATGGCCGGGTCAATATCGACGCGGCCAATGGCGCGGTCCTGCTCGACGGGCGGCTGCGGCAATTGTCATACCCGAGCCCGGGCGACGGGGTCGCGCAGCCCACCTACCCGGTGATCGACATTCGCTTCACCAATGATGCAGGTGAGCCGACCAACGCCACGGGGGAAAAGCTGGAATCCTCCGCCATAGGGGGCAAGCTGGGCGGATTGCTCGATCTGCGCGATCGCGCATTGCCGGAATTCTCCGACCAGCTCGGCTCGCTATTCGGCGGTCTTGCAGAAACCATCAATGCGGTGGCCAACTCGGGCACGTCCTACCCGCCGCCCAACCGGCTCGACGGCAGGCCGACCGGCCTGATCGGCAGCGACCGGCTGGGCTTCACCGGGCAGGCCACCTTCGCGGTTACCGACAAGAGCGGCACGCTGGTCGCCAGCACCATGGTCGATTTCGACGCCCTGGGTCCGCTGGCTACGCTCGACGATGCGGTCGCCGCGATCAATGGCGGCCTCGGCGGCAATGCCACCGTCGCCTTGCAGGACGGGCGTCTCTCCTTTGTCGCGGCAAGCGGCAATAATGGTGTGGCGATAGCGCAGGGCGATCCGCCGAGCGCGCGCGCAGGCAACGGCTTCTCGCATTACTTCGGCCTCAACGACGTCATCCGCAGCGATTCCGCGACGCTCGTCGCGCCCGGTTTCGTCGCCAGCGATCCGCACGGGTTCGCTGCGGGACAATCCACGCAGCTGGTGCTGCGCGATGCGACCGGTCGATCGCTCGCGACGACCACGCTGACGGGCTCGGTCGGTCCCACTTTCGGCGATCTGGTCACCGAACTGGGCCAGAGCCCGCTCGCCGCGTTCGGCACTTTTGCGATGGACGATCGTGGCCGGATGACGTTCACGCCCTCTCCCGGCGCGAGCGGTGCGGTGCTCTCGATCCCCTCGGATTCGACCGACCGCTTCGGCACCGGCGTATCCTTCACCGCCCTTTCCGGCCTGACCGGCAGTGCCAGCGGGCTCGGCGGGGCTGGCGTGCGGGCCGACATTCTGGCCAGTGCAGACAGGCTGCCGCTGTCCCGCCTGCGGACCGACGCTGCGGTTGGCGAGTCTGCGCTGGGCGGTGGCGACACGCGGGTCGCCGGTGCCTTCGTCGAGGCGCTGGGCAAGCCGATGGATTTCGGCAAGGCGGGCTCCGCCACGATCGAGCGTTTCTCCAGCCTGCTGATGGGACGCGCCGGAACCCAGGCTGCGCGGGCCCAGGACGCGCTGGTGGATGCCGCTGCGCGCCGGGACGACGCGATCAACCGCCGCGACAGCTTCTCGGGCGTCAATCTCGATGAGGAACTGTCACAGATGGTGGTCCTCCAGAACAGCTATTCCGCCGCCGCGCGCGTCATGACGACCGCCACGCAGATGTACGACACTCTCCTCGATATGGTCCGCTGAAAGGTCCCACAATGAACCGGGTTGCCACCATTCCCCTGCAGCGCACCATGGCCGATGCCATCCAGCGCGCGCAGCAAAACCTCGCCAAGACGCAGACCGCGCTTTCCACGGGCAAGAAGGCGCAGGATTACGCCAGCCTGGGCACGGAATCCGTACGCACGATGTCGGCGCGCTCGATGCTCGCCAAGCAGGACGCGCAGGCAGTCGTCTCCAAACACGTGACGACCACGCTTGCCATCTACGACGCGCATGTCACCGGTCTCGACAACTCCCTGATCGACCTGCGTACCCGGATGGCGACCGCGATCGGGACCGAAGATTCCGCAGGCCTGCAAGAGACGATCAAGAGCGCGTTCGAACAGTTCCGCAGCAGCCTCAATGCCAAGGAAGGCGGCATCCCGCTGTTCGGCGGGTCGCGCACCGATGTGCTGCCCTTCACCCCGGAAAGTCTGGCCGATGTGGCCGCCACGCCGGCCACCGACGCGTTCCTGAACGATGACGTTCGGGCCGTCGCCCATCTCGCGGAGGGGACTTCGGTGACCTACGGCATCACCGCGAGCGATCTGGGCACCGAGATCTACGAAGCGTTTCGCACGCTGGCTGCCGCCGGTCCGATCGGAGAGCGGCTGACCGATGCGCAGAAAACCGCGTTGCAGGACGCACTCGCGCAGATCGACACGGCTTCTGTGGGATTGCGCGCCGCAAACGCAGAGAATGGCCGCAAGCAGTCGCGCGTGGAAACGCTGGGCGAGCGTGCGGAACAGCGGTCGCTGGTGCTCAACGACATCATCGCCGCCAACGAAGACGCGGATCTGGGTCAGGTGGCGGTGGACCTTGCACAGCAAAAGGCCACGCTGGAGGCGAGCTATTCCGTCTTCGCTCAGCTCACCCAGCTCAATCTCACCAAATACCTCTAGGACGGGAGGTGGGCGCTGGAGGCGGAGGGCGCATGGCATAGCCATGTCGCCCTCTCCTTCGCGTCCTAGGACTTCTGCGCCCTGGCCTTGGACTTGCTCTTGGCCTTGGGCGTCTCGCCGGCCAGCAGATCCGCGAATTCGCCCGCCGGGCTCGCCGTGGGCATCGCCGCCAGTGCCTGGGCGATCGCCGTCGGATCCAGATCTTCGACCGGACCGGTCAACAGATCGAATGCAGCCGCGGTCGGCTGCCCTGCAAACGCGCTGCCATAGCGCGAGCGCAGACCTTCGAGCGACGTCTCGCGGCCGAGCATGGCCAGCGCCACCGCACGCCGCAGGATGACGGTCTGCTCGACCTGAGACAGTCCCCCACTCCCCGCCGCAGGCAGCGCGTCGGAGCCTGACAGGGCCTGCCAGTTCTGGCGGCCCCATTCGATCTCGTCGCGGATGGCATCGCCTTGCGGCACGCCGTCGAGCACCGCCAGCGCCTCGTCCGTCCGCCCGAGCTTGTGCAGCGCAACCGCCTCGATCCGCAGTCGCTCCCACAGCATCGGGTTGGGATAGATATTGTCGTCGGTGGCGCGCAGCGCCCGCACGGCCTCGTTGGGCTTTTCCGCGAGGATGTAGAGCTTCGCCACGCGCACGGAGAGCGGGCCTTGAGTGACGTCCTTCGCGCGGGCCATCAGCTGATAGTCCAGCAGTTCCGCCGCGCGTTCATACAGCCCGGCGTTCTGAAGCCGGTCCGCCAACCGGCTGACCAGCAGATCGCCGCCAGCCCCGCTCGGGCTGAGATCGCGATAATCCCAGAACAACCCTGCCGCCTCGGGCAGCGGCACCTTGCTGTTGGGTTCCA
Organism: Alteriqipengyuania abyssalis; assembly: GCF_019857185.1. GTDB lineage: Bacteria > Pseudomonadota > Alphaproteobacteria > Sphingomonadales > Sphingomonadaceae > Alteriqipengyuania > Alteriqipengyuania abyssalis. The sequence goes on from NZ_JAHWXP010000003.1 coordinate 566,686, forward strand.
GAACCGCCTGGAGACGACCTTGCAGCATCTCCAGCATCGCTCCGGTATCGGCCGATACGGGGTGGTAACGCAGCAGCGCTGCACCGGCGGCAAGCGCCGCCCGATCATCATACAGTTCTTCGGCCAGAGCGAAGCGGAGCTTGAGCCCTCGCCGTTCGAGCAGCCCGCCACGCCAGACATAGCCGAGCCGTTCGAGCTGGGCGAGCGCCTTGCGCGGCTTGGCGCGGCGTTGTGCCACCAGCCCTTCGAGTAACGAGATGCGTGCATCGACCCGCTGTTCCTGCGTGCCGTTGTCGGCCGCGCGGTCGAACCGGAGCCGCGCCTGCTGATCTCTGCCGAGCTGCAGGAGCGCACGCCCGCGAACCAGATTGGCTGCGGCATCGGCGTCGGAAAGATACTTCAACAGGGAGAGCGTGCTGCGGGGATTTCCCCCGTCGAGCGCGGCCTGCGCCGCGGCGAGCAGGAAGGATGCTCCCTGCCGCTGCGTGCGCGAGGCGATGGCCGTGCGCGCGCAGGTCCATTCGCCGACCGCTTCGGCAGTCATGTCCAACGCGGCCATCGCCCGCAGACGCCAGGCGCACGCTTCCGGATTCTGCGCAAGCTGTTCGGCCGACAACATGTCGAGCGCATCCATCGGCCGGTCGAGTTCTACCAGCGTCGCGCCGAGCGCGAGCCTGTGCGCGGGGACCAACGAGAGATCGGGATCGTCCTTGGCCATCGTGACGAGCACGCCATAGGCCTCCGCCGCGCGCCCCTTGCCGATCAGGCTGCTCGCATAGCGCCACCGCGCCGCCTGGCGCGTCTGCTCGCTGCTGCTGGCGATAGCGTGCCATGCCTCGCGGTCGGAGACGACCTGCCAGCCCTTCACATCCTGCACCAGCGGCTGATTGGCCAGCGCCGCCGCGAAGCCCGGCAGGCGCACCGTCGGCAGCGCGTTTCCTGCCGCAGCATTGGGTTCGCTCTCGCTCTGCCCTTCTTCATGCGTATCGGCACCCGCTTCAGCCTGATCCGGCGCGGGCTTTTCATTGCCGTGGTGAGCTTCTTCGGCGAGCGCCGAAGAAGCCAGAGCCAGAGCCAGCGTCAGGCTGGCGGAAAGGGCGGTGATTCTGCGCATCTTTATCTCATCCGGCCAGATGCGGCCAGGCAGCAAGGCCGGCACCGCCAACGGCGCATCCGGCGAGGAACAGGATCGCGGACAGAATCGAAAAACGCCGCGTGGGTGCAGGTTCGGCGGCGGAAGCCCGCGCGTTTTCGGCAGCCTGTTCGATCGCCTGCTCGATCGGCCGGGTGTCGGTTGGCCCATTCTGAGGCGCGCGCGCGGGCCCGCCAGTGCTGACAAGCTTGATGCGGCTGGGTTTTTGGTCGTAGCTCATGTCCGCTCCGGTCGGGATATCCTCTATTATAGGGTAGAGACCGGCTTGCAGGCCGGCTGCAGCACCCCTTTTTCGAACGGATTGGCAGCGCGACATGAATAGCAAGAAACTCCTGCTGGGTGGCGCACTGCTGGCCGTGGTGCCTGTCAGCAGCGCTTCGGGCGCAGGCGGCGGCGGCAAGGGTGCCGCCGAAGACCTGATCGATATGGAGGCGATCGCAGTGCCGATCGTCGATGGTGCCAAGCTTCAGGGCACTTTACGATTCCGCATCGTTCTGGAAGCGCACGACGCCGAGGCGGCTGCGGAGATTACCGCAGATCTGCCCGACTTGCGTGCCGAAGCCTTGGCCACTGGGGCGGAATTTTCCCGCCTGCGCGCTTCCCCATTCCTGGCGGTGGACGCACAGCGGCTGTCGGACGAACTGACCGAAGCCCTGCACGCGCGCTACGAGGGGATCGACCGGGTGCTGCTGGTAGAAGTGGCCGCCAGATCGTCCTGAACCGGGCCGCCCCGCAGCCTAACGTCCTGCATTCCCTGACATCGACAGTCCTGGTCGCCGGGTGAGCCTGGAGCTCACCCGACCGGGGCCGGTCCGACCCGTTTGGGCGGCGCGGGCCGCTTGCCCGCCAGCGCCATGCTCAGCCGGGCAGCCGCCGCCGGAGTCATCGCGGCAAGGATCTGCGCGGTCGAGCGCTCGCGCATCTTGCGCGCCACGGCGATCTGCACATCGATGTCCAGCTGTTCGAACACGACCGCCGCCTGCTTGGGCTTCATCGACTGATAGATCCGCGCCAGCTGATCGAGCGTCTCCGCTTCCTCAGCCTCCTTAGCGGCTTTTGCGTCAGCCTTGGCCGCGGCCGCGCCATTGGTTTGGGGCCGCGGCTGCTGGTTTTGCAAATTGTCCTTGAGCCGCTTCTCCGACGCTCTGATCGCCTGTTCGCGCAGGTCTAGCGCACGTTCGCGCTCTTTGGCGGTCTGCCTTTTCTCGGCCAGTTCCGACTGGATGGCAGATCCGAGCCGCGACTGCGAGGCCTTGGCCGGTGCCTTCTCCCCGCTCGTGCCCGAGGCGCTGACCCCATGGGCCAGCGTCGATAGCGCGGCGGCACCCGCCATCAGCATCAACAAAGAGGGGCGCTTGATGGTCATGCTGCTTCCTTAGCACCGGCAGTGCGCGTGGAGCCTTTGCGCGACGTACGGGCGGGCGTCTTCTTGGTCGTCACAGCCTTCGCCGCGGGGGCGGTGGCGGCAGCGGCCTGCGCGGTGGTGGACTTTACGGACGGAGTCTTCCCGCTCGGAGCTTTTGCACTCGGAGCCATGGCGCTCGTGCTCGCAGCACTCTTGATCTTCGCAGGCGCGGCCCTGGTTGCCTTGGGCATATCGGCCTTGGGCTGCGTGGGCTTGGCGCTGCGCACACGCGCCGGACGGCTCTCCTTGACCGCCTTGACCACTTTGGTTTCCTGGGCCGAGCCAACCGAGGCGGCCTCCATCAGTCGCTCCGCCATCGCATTGGCGATGCCGATCATGAGATGGAGCTCTTCGCGCACTTCGCGCGCATCGCCCAGCGCGCGCGCATTGGCCGCCCCTTCGACCGACAGAGTCTGCTTCAGCTCGGAAAGCACACCCTGAGCCTTCGCCGTGGCCGTATCGAGCGCGCCGACCGTGCGATCGAGCTGACCCTCGCGAACATCTTTGAGGCTGCGCATCATCCGTACGCTCTGAATGAGCACCGCAATGCAGAAGAGGACCGTGATGACATTGGTGAAGACGGTGAAGCTCATTACGATTGACCCTGTTTGATGGTGTCGACGATGCCGATGGCAACGTGATTGCGTTGGCGACCGATCTGCGCGCGTGCCAGCGGCACGCCCCCACAGCAGACCTCGAAGGGATCGTCGGGAGTAACGTCGAAGGGGATCGTCTGCCCCACTTCCAGCGAGTGAACGTCGGCAAGGCGCATCTCCCGCTCGCCAAGGACGGTGTAGATTTCGACCTCGGTCCGCATGATCTCGTTGCGCATGTGATCGCGCCAGGTGTTATCGCCGCCCAGCTTTTCACCCATGAAGCGCTGCGACAGCTTGCCGCGCACCGGCTCGAGCGTGGCGAAAGGCAGCAGAATGGTGAAATTGCCGCCCCGCCCGTCCATGTCGACCGCGAAGGTCGCGGCAGAGGCAACATTGGTCGGCCCGGCAATGGCGGCAAAGCGCGGGCTGGTCTCGATCCGTTCGAGCTCCATCGTGATCGGCGCGATCGGTTCGAAGGCGGTGCTGAATTCGCGCAGCACCAGTTCGATCATCTTCGATACCAGCGTGGTCTCGATCGTGGTGAAGGCACGCCCTTCGATCTTGCGCGGGGCGGCGCCCTTGCGTCCGCCCAGCAGCGCATCGACCACCGCGTAGATCAGGTTCGCCTCAATCGTGACCAGGCCGTAATCCTGCCACGCGGGCACCTTGAACACCGCCAGCATGCAGGGCAGCGGAACACGGTTCATGAAGTCGCCGAAGCGGACCGAGGCGATATCGTCGAGCGAGACCTCGATCGCGTCCGAGGTGAGGTTGCGCATGCTGGTGGCGAAGGAGCGGACCATGCGTTCGCACACCACCTCCAGCATCGGCAGCCGGGCATGGCTGACGACGCGGGATTCGATGACTGCCCGCAGGCCGCTCTTTTGCGGCAGGTCCGAACTGGAATCGCCGAACAGCGCATCAATGCTGGCCTGATCGAACGTCGCCCCCTCCGGCATGTCCATTGCCGGGGGATCGGGAAGGTCGAACTCTTCGAAATCGTCGTCGGTCATCACTGCTGGACCATGTTCTGAATAAGAACGTCGGCGACCACGCCCTCGCCCACCGTATCCGCTGCGCGCAAAAGCAGCTCCTCCTTCAGCCGGTAGACCGCGGCCGATCCGGCCAGATCTTCCGGGCGCAGTTCGCGCAGGAACGGCTGGTAGCGATCGATGATCATCGGCAGGCTTGCTTCGATCGTGCCTGCATCCTCGGGCGAGCCGGGGACCATGAGAATTCGCAGCTTCAGGAACCGGGCCTGGCCGTCATTGGTGCGCAGGTTGACCATCATCGGATCGACCTCGACCAGCCCGCCCCCGCCTTCCTCGCCGTGACCGCCGCCCGACTTTTCGCCGTGGCCGGCATCCTTCTTGGCGTCCCCGCCCGAATGATCGCCGGACTCCTTGGCCTCGGCATCGCCGCCGCCGCCCATAAGAAAGGCACCAGCACCGCCGCCGACCAGCAACACCGCGCCCGCCGCAGCGATGATCTTTTTCTTCTTGGAAAAGCGCGGCGGCTTGGCGCCGTCTTCGGGCTTGGCCTCGTCCTGCGTCTCGGTGGTCATGGCTCGAATGTCTTTCTTTACCAAAAGCCGGCGGTCGAAACGTCGGCGGTGATTTTCTCCTATTATAGGATCGTCACCCGGCAAGATTTGCCCAGTGGCGATTTTCGAAGCAGTTTTTTCGGAGCGGCAAGCCGATGGATATTTCCTCATACGTTCTGCTCAGCCAGGAACAGGCGCTGAGGCGACGGATGGATATCGTCGCCAATAATCTGGCCAACACCTCGACCGTCGGCTTTCGCCGCGAACAGCCGATGTTCCGCGAATATGTGGAGCGCGCAGACGAGGCGATCATCGACGATGCGAAGCCGACCTCTTTCGTGCTCGACTTTCGCGCGATTCACGACATGACGCCCGGCGCATTCCAGCCGACCGGCAATCCGCTCGACGTGATGATCGAGGGACCGGGCTATCTCGCGGTCGAACTGCCCGATGGCGCAGGCACCGCTTATACGCGGGCGGGCTTCGTCAGCATTCTGGAAACCGGCGAACTCGCCACCGCAGGCGGGCAACGCCTGCTCGACGAGGGCGGGCAGCCGATCATGGTACCCCCCGAAGAGGCCGGCCGCGTCTCAATCGCCGCCGATGGCAGCGTGATGGGCGCCGGTGGGCCGCTCGGCCGACTGGCGGTCACCGTGTTCGACGACGAGAGCGGCCTCGCCCCCACGGGCGACGGACTCTACTCGGGCGCGCAGGGCCGCGTGCTCCCTGCCGAGGAAACCAAGCTGCGTAGCGGCGGCGTCGAGGGATCGAACGTCCAGCCGATCGTGGAAACCACCGCGATGATCGACATCTTGCGCTCCTACCAGAACAGCGTGCGGATGACCGAAAGCCTGAACGACATGCGCAAGCGCGCGCTCGACCGGCTCGGCCGCGTCGGCTGATCGCCCTCACCCAGATATCATCGAAGAAGGATAGAAAATCATGCGTTCGCTCTCGATCGCCGGCACCGGCATGCTTGCCCAGCAGACCAATGTCGACGTTATCTCCAACAACATCGCCAATATGAACACCACCGGGTTCAAGCGTCAGCGCGCCCAGTTCCAGGATCTGCTCTACCAGCAGGTCTCGCGCCCCGGTGCCTCTTCCGCCGGGCCCGAAGCGCGCGCGCCCACGGGCATTCAGATCGGCGCGGGCGTGCGCACCGGCGGCGTCTATCGCATCGCCGAACAGGGCGCGCTGGTGCAGACCGACAACCGCTTCGACCTGGCGATCCAGGGCCTCGGCTATTTCCAGGTCCAGATGCCGACCGGCGAGATCGGCTATACCCGCGACGGCACCTTCCAGCTGTCCGATCAGGGCGAGCTGGTCACCTCGCAGGGTCTCGTCGTGGAGCCGGGCATCACCATTCCGCAGGGCGCGGTCGATGTCGCGGTGTCGCGCACGGGCGAGGTCCAGATCAAGATCGCCGGCGAGACCGAGATGCAGACCGTCGGCCAGATCGAACTCGCCACCTTCGTCAACGAGGCCGGGTTGGAAGCCAAGGGCGACAACCTGTTCCTCGCCACGGCAGCGTCTGGCGAGCCGACCATCGCAGCGCCGGGCGAACCCGGCTTCGGCAGCGTGGCACAGGGTTTCGTCGAAGCCTCCAACGTCAATCCGGTCGCGGAAATCACCGCGCTCATCACCGCGCAGCGCGCCTATGAGATGAACAGCCGGGTCGTGAAGACCGCCGACGAAATGCTCGGCACGACGAGCCAGCTGCGCTGATGGCCCGGCGTTTCTTGCTCACCGCCCCGCTGCTCGCCGGGCTGGCGCTGCTGCCATGCGGCGCGCTCCATGCACAGAGCACGGGCGATGGCGTGGTGGCAGACGTTCTCACCCGCCCGATCCAGCGCGGCGACCTGCTGTCGGAGCGCGACTTCGCGCCCGAGGAAGTCACCGCCGCGCAGGCGCGGGGAAGCCTCGCCGCGCAGCAGGTGGCAGGCATGGAGGCGCGGCGCACGCTGCGCGCGGGAATGCCGGTGCGCGCGAGCGACCTCGCCGAACCGCGGCTCGTCAAGCGGGGCGAGACGGTCAAGATCAGCGTGCGCGAAGGCGCGTTGACGATCACCGCCATGGGCCGCGCGCTGGCCGATGCCGCGCTGGGCGAGCAGGTGCGCGTCTTCAGCGAAGCCACCAACCAGACGCTTCAGGGTGTCGTCGAAGGCGCGGGCACTGTTCGTGTGCTCGCCCCCTGAGCCACAAGCCAAGGAAACTCAGATGAAAAAAGTCGTTACGATCGCCGTTACGGCGTCGCTGCTGTCGGGTTGCGGCACGATCGATCGCCTCAAGAATGTCGGCAAGGCACCGTCCATGTCGCCGGTAGAGGCCTACACCACCCCTGCTTACGAGCCGTCCATCGCAAGCACGGACCCAGTCCGGATGCGTGGAACCGTGCCGACCGCGCCCGCTCCGCAAGCTCCTGCCCAAGCTCAGGCCCCCAACGCCTCGCTGTTTCGCGCCGGCGCTGGGGAACTGTTTCAGGATCAGCGCGCCTCGCGCGTGGGCGACATCCTGACGGTCGAGATCAACATCGCCGACAAGGCCGAGTTCGGCAATTCGACCTCTCGCTCGCGTAGTGGCTCGGAAAGCATGGGCATCGGCGCACTGCTCGGCCTGCAGGACCTGCTCCCGGGCAATCCTGCCCAGGCGGTCGACGCGACGTCGAACTCGGCCTCGGGCGGACAGGGGCGCACCACCCGCAGCGAGACGATCAACATGACGATGGCGGCGATCGTCACCGATGTGCTGCCCAACGGCAATCTGGTGATCCGCGGGCGTCAGGAGATGCGCGTCAATTTCGAGCTGCGCGAACTGATCGTGACCGGCATCGTGCGGCCGCAGGACATCGCCAAGGGCAACACGATCCAGCACGGCAAGATCGCCGAGGCGCGGATCAGCTACGGCGGTCGCGGCCAGCTGACCGACGTGCAGCAGGCGCGCTGGGGCCAGCAGATCTACGAAGCGCTGTTCCCGTTCTGATACGGCTTCGCGGAACGGCAAAAATATCTACCGATCCGTTTGGGATGGAGTGCCGTTTCTTTCCAGAATGAAAGGCGCACCGAAGCTTTTTGTCGGGCGTCGTGGCCAGCGCCTCTGGCCCGGACCGCAGAATGCGGTTCGCCTATCCAAGAAGGAAATGAAAAATGGCGTTCTCAGTCAATACCAATGTCGGCGCGATGGCGGCCCTGCAGAGCCTGAACCAGACCAACAAGGGTCTGTCGCAGGTTCAGAGCCGTATCAACACCGGCCTGAACGTCGCATCGACCAAGGACGATTCGGCATCGTTCACGATTGCGCAGTCTCTCCGCGGCGACGTGGGTGGTCTCTCGGCGGTCAATTCCTCGCTCAACCGGGCGAAGAGCACCGTCGACGTAGCGGTTTCGGGCGCGGAGCAGATCTCCGACGTCCTCAACCAGATGAAGGCAAAGGCCATTCAGGCGTCGGATGACGGCCTGGATGCTGAAAGCCGTACCGCGATCAACGCCGACTACACGGCCCTGAAGGAGCAGATCACCACGATCATCGCTTCGTCGGAGTTCAACGGCACGAACCTGCTGAAGGATGACGCAACCTCGACCGGTAAGGTTTCCGCGCTGCAGTCGCTCGATACCACGAGCACGATCGGCGTGGCCAACCAGGCCTTCGAAACCAACGTCACCACCGCCCTTGGCACCGGTCTCGGCACCAAAGCCGATGCCGATACTGCACTGACCGAAATCGCCACCGTGACCTCCACGGTGACGTCGACGCTGAGCACTCTGGGTTCGGCTTCGCGCAAGATCGAAGGGCAGCTGTCGTTCAACAGCAAGCTGTCCGACGTGATCGAGAGCGGTATCGGCAACCTCGTCGATGCCGATCTGGCCAAGGAATCGGCCAAGCTGCAGGCCCTGCAGGTCAAGCAGCAGCTGGGTGTCCAGGCTCTGTCGATCGCCAACCAGGCGCCGCAGACGATCACTTCGCTCTTCCGTTAATCGGTCGACGAAGTCCTTCCCCTTCCGGGGGGAAGGCCACCTGGGGCCGGGCGCAAGTCCGGCCCCTTTTGTTTTCCCGTCGCGCGATGCATGAAGCGCCGCCGACGCTGCCGATTGCAGCAGCATCAACAGCAGGCAGGTATCACACCCGGTGGCAACGAATTTTCCCCGCGTCCGCGAAATTTCCGATCCCTACGGCGAGGTCCTGCGGATCAGCGTAGAACCCCATCCCGGCGGCGCGCTGGTCCTGATAGATCGCCCGAACGCGCAAGGCTCAGGCAAGATCATGCTCGATGCCTACGGCGCGGATATCCTGCTCGGCTACATCATGTCCGCCAGGCTCGCCGTGCCCGGGACCATGCCCGAAGAAGAAATCGGCGGTGCCTTCCCGACCCGTTTCCAGCTGGAGCCTGGGCCGGACGCTGCGGTCATTATCGACCAGCTCAACGATGAACCTGCGCTCATGATCCTGGCCGCGTTGTGGGACCGGGTGTACGCCGAATTGTGCATCGTCTGCGCGCATGCGCGCGAGCTCGGCCGGGGGCGGCAGTCCTATCTGCACTGAGCCTTCCACCGGCGGCAGGGAGGTCTCACGGACCGGTCTGTTCGTGCAGGTATCGCGGGGGAGGCGAACGCCCGGACCGCCTCAGCGCAGGAACGCCGGGCTATCGGGCTCAACCATCGCCGATCGCAGACGATTATCGCCTCGCAACCCTATGATGTTCAGGACTGTGCGGGGATGCAGGCCGGCTGGGCTTCCGGGGCGGGCGAGAGACGAGAACCATGTCTATCGACCCTGGGGAGGGGGAAGAGTGCCCCGGAAGTCCGACCTGGCAGCTTGAGACTGGGAAACTGCCGGCCTGATTTGATTATAGAGGATTTGCAGGCGCAAGCGGGCGCCGGCCGAACAATTCTTAACCCGCGACCACGCGGGCCAGCACCGTGGAGGGGAAGTTCAGGCCGTTGATGCCCAGCAACACCGCCCCATTGCGCGTGACGACCTCGTCGATGATGCCCGTGCTGCGAATGTCGACGGGCACTTCCTGCCCTGCTGCGTCCACACCGCTGAGCGCGAGAGTATAGGCACCCTCCGCCGCCGTATCACCCGAGGCGAGCGAACCGTCCCAGACGAAGCTGCCTGCGGTCGCCGGATCCAGTTCGCGCGTCTCGACCACCCGCCCGCGTGCATCGGTAATGGTCGCGGTCAGGCTCTGGATCGGGCGATCGGCGGACCAGGCCCACTGCGCAGGCGCGTCGGCGGAGAGGCCGGCGGTGCTGCTGTCGAGCTCGGCGCGCTGCCCCAGGAAGTTCGCCGACTGGGCGAGATCCTGCGTCGACAGCGCAGAGAGGATGTCCTTCAGCGCGGCAGTCTGCTGGATCGACTGCTCGACCTGCGAATACTGCGTCAGCTGCTGGGTATATTCGGAGGTTTCCATCGGATCGAGCGGATCCTGGTTCTGCATCTGCGTGGTCAGCAGCTTCAGGAACATGTCGAAATTGGCGTTGAGCTCGGCTCCCGCCGCACCGCCGGCGCCATTGCCCGGCACGCCGGACGTCATCGAGGAAATTACTGTCATGTCTTGGTCCTCAAGCGAAGAGATCTAGGCTTCCGCTACCGAGGCGCTTCGCGCGCGCTGGCTGCGCGCCGTCATCGCCCTCGGCTTCGGATTGTGCGGTGTTCGCACCGGAATGAGCTTCGGGGCGGTTCTGCTGGCCCTGCTGGTCGCCACGGCCCTGGCTGCGCGCCTCGAACTGGAAGGATTGGCCATCGGTGCGCACGCCAGCATCGCCCAGCGCACGGGCGAGATCGCCACTATCGCGCCGCAGCATATCCAGCGCCGCGGCGCTCTCTGCGGTCACATGCGCGCGCATCGTGCCCTTGTCGTCAAACTGCAGGCGGATGTGAATCTCGCCCATTTCCGCCGGATCGAGGCGGATGGTGAGGCTGTCGCGACCATCGCGGGTGTGCCGTGCGATTTCGACGCCAAGCTCACGCCCGATCTCGCCCGGCCGGGCAGAGACGGTCCCGGGCACCGATCCCGCGTGCTTGACCGTGTCGACAGCCGGCTTGGCAGGGTCGAGGCGTGCCTGGGTGAGCATATCGGCCGCGCCATCCCCGCCTTCACTTGCAGAGGCAGCGGCATCTGCGCCATTGTCTTTGACGAGCTGGGCAAAGTCGCGGGCGCTGCCGTTGTCAGATGCCTGCGCCGCCGTGGAGCGCGGCGCAGCGGCATCGGGTGCCTGGCGAGCGTCACGAGCGGACACCGAAATCTTGCTGTCGTCCTGAGCAATACCGTCCGCCGTGGGTTCATCCGAAACCACAGAAGGCTGCCGCGTAGGGGGCGCAGGGACGGCCTCGACCACGCCATCTGCGGGCATAGCCACAACGACCCCATCCGCCGTCTCCGGCATATCATCCGCGCTTGGGACGACGTCGGGATCGCTTTCGGGCTGATCGACCGGCACAGGGCCAGCATCCGTCTGAACGGGCGCTTGTTCGATCGCGCTGTCGGCATTTTCACCGACGGGCGTGGCGGGCTGTTCGAGAGCCTGCTCGGGCGTTGCCTGCACGATCGGTTGCGCAATCGGTTGCGCGGTCGGCTGCGAGATCGGATCTGGGCGAGCTGGGTTGGGCTGCGAGACGGACTCCGCATCGAGCACCTGTTCATCCGGCGCAGTCGCGGGGCTGTCCCCCTCGGCCTGGACGCCCGACAATGTCGGCAAGCCCTCGCCCTCTCCGGAAGGCTGGAGATCGGCAAGCTGGGCGGCGTTCTGCGCGGGATTATTGCTGAGTGGCACATCGACGGGCTGGCCAGCCACGTCGGCCGCGACAGTGGTCGCCACCGGCGGCATCGCGGGATCGGGCATCAAGGCCTGGCCCGCCATGCCGGACGCAGCGGCGAGCTGGTCCGGGATCATCCCGGGGCGCGCGAGCTGCTGGCTACCGTCGAGGATCATGCCCGGCATGTTGCGCAGGCCTGCAAATCCGGTGGTCTGCGTTGCCTGCTGCGAACAAGGCGCAGTCAGCAATGCCGCGAAGGAGGGGCCTTGCGAAGGGAATGGGGTGGCGCCCCCAGACAATCCAGAAGGGGAGCTGTTGCCGGGAACAAGCGAGAGGAGTTGGGTCATGCGGTCCTTTCGCCCGGGGGGCGCCTAAGAGCATTATAGGAAGATGAAAGAGTTCAGGGCGCTTCGAGCACATTTTGTTGACCGATGCTGCCAACCGAGCGAACCCGGGTGCGCGGATGGATCTCGTTTTGCGAGAGAACCACGGTCGCCGGGCGCACCCGTTCGATGATCGAGCGCACGAACGGGCGGATCGACGGGCTGACCAGAAGGCACGGAATCTCGTTCCTCGCGGCCAGCGTGTCGTAGAGTTCACGCACCTGGGTGATGAAGCGCTGCAGGTTCGAGGGCGCCATCGCGAGGTGACGTTCGTCCCCCTCCCCGATGATGCTTTCGGCAAACTGCTGGTCCCAGTCGGGCGACAGGGTCAGGATCGGGATGTAGCCGTCGCGGGTCTGCTGGGCAGATATCTGCCGGGCCAGCCGGGCGCGGACGTGCTCGGTGATCTGGGTCAGGTTCTGCGTCAGCGGAGCGGTTTCCGCGATCGCTTCCAGAATGGTCGCCATGTCGCGCACGGAAACCCCTTCGGCGAGCAGGTTCTGCAGGATCCGCTGAATGCCCGAAATGCTGATCTTCGCAGGCACCAGATCGGCGACCAGTTTCTCCGCGTCGGTATGCACCTCGTTCAGCAGTTTCTGCGTTTCGGTGTAGGACAGAAGCTCGGCGATATTATCCTTCACCAGTTCCGCCAGATGGGTGGTGACGATGGTGCCGCAATCGACCACGGTCAGATTGCGCAGGCCCGCTTCGTCGCGCAGTTCGCGATCGATCCACAGCGCGGGCAAGCCGAAGACCGGCTCCTGCGCAGGATCGCCCGGCAGGCCGACATCGCCGCCGCCCGGGTTGATGACCATCAGCTTGTCGAGCCGCAGCTCGCCCGCCGCGACCTCGGTCTCGCGGATGAAGACGCGATAGTCGTGCGCGCCCAGCCCCATATTGTCGATGATCCGCACCGCAGGCAGCACGAAACCGTAATCGGTCGCCATCTGGCGGCGCAGCGCGCGCACCTGATCGTCGAGCCGCGGCTCGGCCGCCGAGCCCTTGATGATCGGCAGCAGGCCATAGCCCAGCTCCACCCGCACCGCGTCGATCGCGATGGTATTGGCAATGGGTTCCTCGGTTTCGGCCGAAGCGATCTCGGCCTGCGCCTTCTCGGCCTGTTCGTGCGCAAGCTGCTGCTTGTGCTTGCGGCTGGCCCACCAGCCGTAATAGCCGCTGGCTGCGGACACGAAAGCGAAGGGCAGGAAGGGGAAACCGGACAGCAGCGCGAACGCCCCCATCAGCACGGACACCATGGCGAACGCCTTGGGATAACGGCCCAGCTGTTCGCCCAGCGCATTGCCGGTCTTGCCCGACATGCCGCCCTTGGAGACGAGCAGACCCGCAGCGGTCGAGACGATCAGCGCCGGAATCTGGCTGACCAGACCATCGCCCACTGTCAGCAGGGTATAGGTGGTAACCGCTTCGCCGAACTCGACGCCGTGGATCGCCACACCGACGATCAGCCCGACGATCACGTTGATCGCGGTGATCAGCAGCCCGGCGATCGCATCGCCCTTCACGAACTTGGAGGCACCGTCCATCGCGCCGAAGAAGCCGCTTTCGGCCTCCAGTTCCTTGCGCCGCTCCCGCGCCTGTTCTTCGCTGATCATCCCCGCGCCCAGATCGGCGTCGATCGCCATCTGCTTGCCCGGCATCGCATCGAGGCTGAAGCGCGCGGCGACTTCCGCGATGCGCCCGGCACCCTTGGTGATGACGACGAAGTTGATCACCACCAGGATGATGAAGATGGTCAGACCGATCACGGTCTCGCCGCCGATCAGGAACTGTCCGAAGGCGCCGATGACGCCGCCTGCCGCCTGCGGCCCCTCGTGGCCGTGACCCAGGATCAGCCGGGTGGACGCGAGGTTCAGGCCCAGCCGCAGCATGGTCGCGATCAGCAGGATCGTCGGGAATGCCGAAAGCTGCAGCGGCTTCTCGATGAACAGCGAGGTCATCAGGATCATCACCGACAGCGTGATCGAGATTGCGAGCCCGAAATCGAGCAGCCAGGCGGGCATCGGCAGGATCAGCATCGCGATGATGCCGATCACGCCGATCGCCAGCGCGAGGTCGCGGTTGGCGCCGATGCGTTCGAGGAAACTGGTCAGATTCTGCGGCATGAAACGGGCGACCTGTTACGAGGACATTACTTTGACGGGGCGACGCTGATGCCCGCCTGGACGAAGCTGTTGATCTTGTTGCGCATCGTGCGCACCGAGATGCCCAGGATCGACGAGGCAGAGGTACGATTGCCGCCGCACCGCTCCAGCGTGTGCAGGATCAGCTCGCGCTCCACCTCGGCGACCGTGTGGCCGACCAGCTGTTCGACATGGAGGCCCTCCCCATCATCTTCCTCGCGGGAAGGCACCAGCGGGGACCCGTCGGTATGGACCAGCGCCTCGGCACCGATCGTGCCGGATCGCGCGAGCAGGATGGCACGGTGCACGGTCGTCTCCAGTTCGGAAACATTGCCCGGCCAGGCATAACCACGCAGCACCCGTACTGCCTCGTCGTCGAATTCGTGCACTGGTGCCTCGTAAAGGTCTGCAAACCGGGCGGCGAAGTGATGCGCCAGGGTCATGATGTCCTCCCCCCGTGCGCGCAGCGGCGGCATGCCGATTTCGGCCAAGCCGAGGCGGGCGTACAGATCGGCGCGGAAACGCCCCTGATCGACCAGCGAAGCGAGATCGCAGGTAGAACTGGTAATCAGGCGGGCGCCCGGACCGGTGGTCGCCGAAAGGGCGTTCTGACCGGCCTGCGCCGTGCGAACCACGTCGAGCAGCCGCGCCTGCAGAGCGGGGCCAAGCGCTTCGACACCGCGCAGGAAGATCGTGCCTCCCTCCGCTTCGTCCAGCCGCCCCACCCGGCGCGCGACCGCCCCCGGAAAGGCTCCCGGCTCGTGACCGAACAGTTCGGATTCGAGTATCTCGGGCGACACGCCGTGGCACTCGACGGTCACGAAATGGCCCACCCTGCCCGAGCTGGCATGGACCAGCCTGGCCATGACTTCCTTGCCCGTGCCCGGCTCTCCGCGGATCAGGATCGGCGCAGCGGTAGCGGCCATCGACGTTGCGAACTCGATCGCCTGCCGCATCAGCTCGCTCGTGCCGATCATCTGGCGGGAGGGGCGCGCGACGGACATGATGGCCGCGGCAATCAGGTCGCGGTCGGGCGGCAGTGGCAGATAGTCGCGCGCGCCGCCGCGTACGGCGGCCACAGCCCTCTGGGCACTGGCATCGATGCCGCAGGCAATCGTGGGAACCGCGATCCGTTCGGCGCGCAGCGCGGCAATGAAGCCGGGCACGTCCAGCGCGACGTCGATCATCACCAGATCCCCGCCGGCACGGCGCAGCAGGTCCATTGCCGAGTGCTCGTCATCCGCCATGGTGACGAGAGCGCCCGTCTCGCGCGCCATCTGCGCGGCTTGCCGGAAGACAGAATGCTGCGCGCCGACCAGCGTCATGCGCACCGGAGTTGAAAGCGATCCGTTCATCAGTCGTCTTCGTGCACGATCTCGGTCAGGGTCACGCCCAGCGCCTTGTCGATCAGGACGACCTCGCCACGAGCGATCAGGCGGTTGCTGACGAAGATGTCGACCGGCTCGCCGACCTTGCGATCCAGTTCGACCACACGGCCCGGAGCGATACTCATCAGTTCGGAGACGGTCATCCGGGCGCGGCCAAGCACGGCCTGCATCTTGACCGGCACTTCATGGACCGCGTCGAGGCCAAGCGCCCCACCGTCACCCTCGTACACGGCAATATCTTCCAGCGGTTCAGGCGAAGCGGTCTCCCCAAGAGACGGCAGGTCTACGAAGGCTTCCGAGTTCTGCTCGATCGGAGCGGCGGCGATGTCATTGTCCATTTCGATCATGAGAGTATCCTTCAGGCACTAAGCCATTGGCGAACGACGGCGGCGGATTCGGCCGGGCTGGCGGCAACGGCATCGCCGATTTTCTGGAGTGCCGAGGCCTTGAGCTTGCCTTCGACTTGAGCGAGCGCAATTTCGTCATCCAGCTCGGGACCGCTCAGCGCGGGAGCCCCGTCATTTTCGAGCTGCTCGCCGCCGCCCCGCCCCTCGGGCGTCAGATCGATCACCCCCTGCTCGGGCGAAGGCAATTGACCGGCGGCGGACACGGGCGCGTTTTTGGGGCGCAGCATCCGCAGGACGAACAGGCCGACCACTGCGATCACAAGCAGCTTGCCCAGATCGAACAGCTGGCCAAGCGGAAGGTCGGACCAGAAGTCTCCTTCGGCATCGGCAATTTCATCGGGCTGGGCGAAGGGCATGCTTTCCACGATCACGCTGTCGCCACGCTCTGCATCATAGCCGACGGCGTTCTCGACCAGCCGGGTCAGGCGCTGCACCTGCGGCGCGGGAAGGCCCTGTTCGCCCCCATCGACCATCACGGCCACGGTCAGCCGCGAAACCTTGCCCGGCGCGCGGGTGGTCAGCGTGCGACGGCTGCTGTTCTGGAAGGTGATGTCTTCGGACGTTTCGCTGCGGGCGCTCTCGCGGGTATCACCGCCGCCCCCCATGACGTCGCCGCCTTCGGGGAGCTGCGCGCCCACGGTGACGCCCGGGGTGGCACCAGCGTTTTCACGGTTCTGGTCACCGGATTCCACCGAGATCTGGCGGGCGATCACCTGCGTGTCGGGATCGAACACCTCGGATTCTTCGCGCGTCTGATCGCGGTCGATTTCGGCGGAGACCTCCGCGCGGACCTTGCCCACACCCACGATCGGTTCAATCAGCGCCTCGATCTGGCTGCGGATGCGTGCCTCGGTGGCAACCTGGCGTTCGTCGGCCTGGCTCGCGCCGGCTTCGCCCGCCTCCCCGGCCCGCGCCAGCAGCGCGCCCGTCTGATCGACGATGGAAATGGATTCGGGCGACAATTCGGGCACCGCAGCGGCGACCAGATAGCGGATCGCCTCGACATTGCCGGACGACAGCTTGCCACGGGTTTTGACCGTCACGGATGCGCTGGCCTTGCGCGCCTCTGGCGCGAACAGGGCGCGCTCTGGCATGACGATATGGACACGCGCGTTGACGATCGACTGGAGGGTCGAGATCGAGCGTCCCAGTTCGCCTTCGATCGCGCGGGTTTCGTTCATCTTCTCGCGCGAGGAGGAGACCCCGAAGGCCTGCTGGGTGTCGAGCACTTCGTAGCCGATTGCGCCGCCCAACTGTTCGCCCGCCATGCTCATCCGCAGTTCGGGAAGGCGGTTTTCCGGAGCCATCACGGCAGTGCCGTCGCCCGACAGCGAGAACGGCACGTTCTGCGCGCGCAGCTTCTCGGTAATCGCCTGCGCCGCAGTGGGATCCAGATCGGTGTAGAGATAACCCATCTTGTCGGACGAGCCACCGCTCATCGCGACCATCGCCAGTGCAGCGAGCAGCGCGAACGCCACGCCGCCCATCATCAGCACCCGGCGTGGCCCGAGTTGTCCGGCAAAGTTGCGCAGTGCTTCCAAGGTGACCCCGTAGGATTGCGCCGACAAAATCGCCGGCTTTCGGGTTCATTATAGAAGGGCTGCGGGGCGGCATTTTTTGCCGGTGGGAAATTTTTGCCGGGCGCGCAAAAGCCCGGCGCGCCAGATCACTCCGGAGGCTGCTCCATCAGCGGAGCGAGCTCGTCGAGCACCGCCTGGCGGCGGCTTTGCGCATCGACGATCACCCCGCCACGATCCCAGCGCAGCACCGCATCGCCGGGGGCGAGCGATGCATCGCCCGATACGACCAGCGCCAGGCGACGGCGGTCCCGGCTCTGCCGCTCGGCGATCCGCGCCTCGATATCCTCGACCAGGTCCGGGTGGACTTTTACATCAATCTCCTGCCCTCGCGCGACCTGCGCGAGCGCGCGCCCGATCGCTTCGTCGACCGCGCCACCGGGCTGCTGCGCAACAGCCTGTCCCGCCAGCACTTCGGCCGCCGCAAAGGCGACCTCGATCGCATCGGCTTCGGCCTGGGCCTGCAGTTCACCGGACTGCTCGGAAAGCTCGTCCAGCGATGCCTGCACCGCATCCAGCGCCGAAAGGATCGCCGCATCGCGTTCTGCGCGCACATGGCTGCACCCGGCCTCGAACGCTTCGGTTCTTGTCCGGGCCAATTCTTCCGCATGGCTCTCTTCGATCCGGGCGATCTGCCTGCGCAGGGCATCTACGTCGTGCGCCAACTCGGCCGCGTCGGTCTTGCGTCGATATTGCCGTGCCGGTTCGCGAACTGGCATCGCAAAAGTGCGGTCGAAGTCGAACGGACGGACGTGGAGCTGATGATCGTGCATCGTCATCGGATCAGTAGATCATCGATTCGTCGGATTTGGGATCGACCAGAACGATCTCCCCTCGATCGGCGAGCGATTTGGCCAGGCGGACCAGCGCGGTTTGCGCCTCGTCGCACTCGCGCGCACGCACCGGCCCCATAGCGCTCATGTCTTCGCGCAGCATCTTGGCCGCACGCTCGGTCATCGCGCCCAGGAACAGCTCGCGGATTTCCTCCGGCGCACCTTTCAGCGCCAGCGCCATTTCGCGCTTGTCGGCGTTTTTGACGATCGTGGCGATCGATGCGGTCAGGAGATTGCCCAGATCCTCGAAGGTGAACATCAGCGCACGGATGCGCTCCGCCGATTCCGCGTTGCACTCTTCGAGCGCGCTGAGCATCCGCTCTTCGGAGGACCGGTCGAGCGCGTTGAACACCTCGGCCATCATCTCGTGCGGGTCGCGCTTCTGGGAGCGGGCCAGATTGGTCATGAACTCGCTCTTCAGCGTCTGCTCGATCTCGGCGACGATTTCCTTCTGCACCGGTTCCATCCGAAGCATTCGCTGGATGACGTCGGTCGCGAAGTCGCTGGGCAATTCGGAGAGCACGCGCGCGGCATGCTCGGCCCGCAGCTTGCTGAGGATCACCGACACGGTCTGCGGATATTCGTTGCGCAGATAGGCTGCAAGAACCGCCTCATTCACGTTGGACAGCTTGTCCCACATGGTGCGGCCCGAGGGACCACGGATATCCTCCATGATCTCCTTGACCTTGTCTTCCCCGAGGATGCCGGAGAGCAGTCGCTCTGTCGTCTCGTACGATCCGTGCAGCGACGACATGCTGGAGACTTCGCTGCTGAACTGGACCAGCAGGTGCTCCACCGCCACGGCCGGCAACCGGCCCAGCTGGGCGATGCCGGCGGACAGTTCCTTGATCTCGTCGTTATTCAGCTGCTCCCAG
The DNA here is from genome assembly GCF_019857185.1 of Alteriqipengyuania abyssalis. Lineage (GTDB taxonomy): Bacteria > Pseudomonadota > Alphaproteobacteria > Sphingomonadales > Sphingomonadaceae > Alteriqipengyuania > Alteriqipengyuania abyssalis. Next base: position 585,743 of record NZ_JAHWXP010000003.1, read on the forward strand.
ATCGGTGCCCCGTGTTCCTGGCCGAGCGCGAGCATCAGCGCTGCAGCGCGCTGCGGCCCCGAAAATTTCTTGAGTTCGGCTGGCTCCACGAGATTGGCGGCCATGGTCATATCAGTTCCCCAGAGAAAGAAATCCCAGCGCCCATCCCGCATGATGGCTGCGCTCGTTCTATTATAGAGGAACGAACAGCCGATTGGACGGATGCAGCAAGAAGGTGACGACGAACCTCAACAGCAGCCTCGCAGGTCTCAGCCTGCTTAGCGGGACGAACAGTTTCGCGATGTTCTCGCCCGGATCGGGAGGCTTCGAGACGCTCGCCGTGCGTCGCGCCAAGGCGAACTTCTCGACGCCCGAAACCACGCCACCGTGGAAGGAGGCGCAGCCCAGAACCTCGCTGTCATCGCAGGTTTCGGCAATCCGGCGCATGTCGTCGATCATCGATGCAGGGCCCACCGGCGCGCGAAAGCTGCCCAGCGATGTGGCCACCGCCTTTACCACCTATCGCGCGCTAGACCGGCTGCGCATGCTCGCCGAAGCAGCCACCGCAGGGCCCACGGACTCCGTGCGCGAGACGCTGCAGGGAGTGTTCGCCAAGGGGTTGCAGGATCTCGAGGCGTTCGTCGCCTCCGCACCCCGCGAAAAGCTGACTCTCGCCTTTGACGAGCCGAGCACCAGCGTCCGCTCTGTCGCGGTCGCCGCAGATGCCCCCGTCGGCACGATCGCGGGCAAGGGCGTGGCCGAAGCGCGCGATGCGCCGCTCACCGCGCTTACGGGTACGGAACGCTTCGCCATCACCATTCGTCGCGGCGATGCGAGCGACGTGATCAATGTCGACCTAGCCGGAGGGCCACAGCCGCCCACGCTGGATTCGATTTCGGGCTCGATCAACGATGCAATCGCCGCCGTGCCGATGCGGGCACCCGACGGTAGCGTCAACCTCGACGCAGACGGCAACCCGGTGCCCCGCTGGCTGGTCCGCTTCGTGCCGGACAAGAGCACCGGGAGCTGGGGCTTCAAGATCGAGAACCCGGGCCTGGAAGAGGTCTCCATCGACCAGATCGATGCGCCCGATGCGCTGATGGTGGTTACCGGCCAGACCGATCCTGATTCCCCCCCATCGACGCAGGTGATGCGGATATCCGATCCGGCCGGCACAGCCCAACGATCGACCCTGTCCCAGATCGCCGGGCTCGACCGGCTGGCCACTGAGCGTGCGGAGCTGAACGCGCCGAAATATGCGCCGATCGAGGGCGTTGAGCCGCCTTCGACGGAGCGATTTGCCGCCACCACTGCGCAATCGGTCGTCAGTGCTGCCGATGGTTCCAGTTTCGTCGTCGGCACGACTTCGGGCGATCTCGATTCCAACCGGGTCGCCGGTTCGCAAGACCTGTTTCTGACCAAGCTGGACAGCGAGGGCGCCGTCGTCTGGCAACGCGCGCTCGGTGCCAGCGGCTCTGCCAGCGGTGCGGCGGTCGCCCTCGGCCCGGATGGCCAGATCGTAGTGGCCGGCACGGTGACCGGCACCTTCGATGGCGCCAACACCGACGGCGACATGATGGTCGCGCGCTTCGACGCGAACGGCGCAGAGCTGTCCTCCACGGTCATCCGTGCGGTCGGCAGTGACAGCGCAAACGCGCTGGCGGTTGCCGCAGACGGTTCGATCTTCGTCGGCGGGCGCGGCGCGACGGGCGGCGGCGATGCGTTCATCGCGCGGCTCGACGCGGACGGTCAGCTGCGCGAACGCCGCCGGATCGACAGCGGCGGCAGCGACACGGTCAATGCGCTGGCGATCGGTAGCAATGGCGAGCTGCTCGCGCTCACCAGCGAAGGCGGCGTCGGCACGCTGCGACGGATCGACAGCACCTCTCTGGTCAACGATCTCGGCTCGATGGATCTCGGCCGGGTCGATGCCCGCGTGCTGGCGGTCGCCGCCGACGGCACGATCGGGGTCGGCGGCTCGGCCTCCAGCGCGGTGACCGGCAACCAGCTCAACGCCATGCAGGGCGGGCGTGACGGGTTCGTCGCGCGGGTCAGCGCCGATCTGGCCACCAGCGATGTCAGCTACATCGCCACCGGGGCAGACGAGCGGGTGGACAGCATCACATTCATGGGCAGCAGTCTCTACGCTGGCGGACGGACCACGGGCGACCTTGACGGGACGCGCAGCGGGACGAGCGACGGGTTCGTCGCACGGCTGGATGCCGGAACCGGCGCGATCGCCAATATCCAGCAATTCGGCCTCGCCACCCGCACGACCGAGCCGGTCCGCATCGCCGCGGCCACCAGCGGATCGACCGTGCTGGGCGCGCTCGGTCTGAAGCGCGGGCGGCTCGACAGCACCGATTCCCCCCTGCTGACCGCGCAGACCAGCCTGCGCTCGGGCGACCAGTTCTCGATCAAGGTCAACGACGGAATCGCGCGACAGATCACCATCGCCGCGGACGAGACCATGGCCACCTTGTCGCAGAAGATCAGCCGGATCACCGGCACCAAGGCGACCGTCACCACGCCATCGGGCGATGATGGCCGCACTCTGAGCATCACCGCAAAGGCAGGCCAGGCGATCGAGCTGGTCAGTGGCGGTGAAGGGCGCGATGCGCTTGCCAAGCTGGGCCTGCCCGAAGCGAAGCTGGTCGCGCCGCCGGCCTATGACAAACGCGCACCCAAGGTTCTGCCGGGCGGCAGCTACGGCCTCGACCTGACCCATGCGTTCGACATTTCGACCCGCGAGGGCGCCGCGCTTGCCACGAAACGCATCAAGAGCGCGATCTCGATGACGCAGACCGCCTATCGCTCGCTCTACTGGGACGATGGGAAGGCCGCGATCGTAAATGGCGGCGCCGGTTCCACCGGCGGCGCATCCCCGCGCCAGCTGGCGCAGATCGCAAACTATCAGGATGCGCTTGCCCGCATCAGCAGCCTTACCGCCGGGTTCAACTCCGGCGGCTTGTTCTAACAACTCAGACCAGGGAGCATGGCATGAGTGAAACGAGTCCAGCCCTCCTGCGGGGCATTGGTGTCGCCATGCGGCATCTTTCCGATCGCCAGCAGGTGATCGCGCAGAACATCGCCAACGGCGATACCCCCGGCTACAAGGCGCGCGAACTCGAAGCGCCCAGCTTTGCAGGGATGGTGGATGCGAACGGCGCAGGGCGCGTCGCGCGGCCCACCGTCCAGATCAGTTCCGAAATGCGCGCGCTCGGTGCGCGCCAGCAATCATCGAGCGCGATCATCCTGGACGAGAATATCGTCGAGACGAAGCCGGATGGCAACAACGTCACGCTGGAAGAACAGGTTCTGAAGCTGGGCGCGGTGCAATCCGAATTCACCGCGCTGACCAACCTCTATCGCAAGCAGATGCAACTGCTCAAGACCGCGACCGGTCGCGGCAACGGTTGACCCGCCCCCAAAGCAAAGCGACCCCGGCTGGCGTCAGTGCCAGCCGGGGTCTTTTTGTGCGTGTTGGAATGTCGTTCGGGATCCGACCCGTTGGTGGTCGGAGCGATCGGGCAATCCCGGCCAGCCCCGAGGCTGGCCGGGATCGTCTTATTAGAGGCTGGTATTGACCGAGATCGGGCTGGAATCCTGCCGCCACGTCACCGAACCGGTGTCGCGGTAGCTGCAACTGGAATTCCCGGTCAGCCGCTTCGCTTCGGCCGCGACGGCATCGATCAGATCGTTGGAAAGGTCACGCTGGCGCCTGACCACGGTCGCGTTGGACATGGCCGCGGCCTGCAGCGTGCCCATCGCCTCGGTCAGCGAGGCGTCCTGCTCTGCGTCCAGATCGCGCAGCCAGTTGGGCGTTTCACGGTTGAGACGGACGATCTCGGCTTCCATCTGCGCCACCAGGCGGCGCTTGGCAGCGACGAGCTCGGCGTGGTCGGCAAGGCGTCCACGCTGGCCGAGTGCTTCGGTTTCCTCATCCATCAGCGAGGCAATCGAGCGGGCAGCATCGAGAATTGTTTCGATCATTGAGAACCCTCCTGCATTTTGATCATCTGTTCCATCACCGACGGGGCCAGGCCTACGCCGCCCCGTCTGGCGATTTCCGCACCCAGCTTTTCAGCCAGGACTCCGCGAAATATCTGCTCGGCATGGCCGCCGGAGAACTCGTCCCCCATTTCGACGCTCTCGAGCATGAGCTTGGACATTTCGCCGAGGAAAACCGCTTCGAATTCCTCGGCCGTCTTGGCGATCTCGGCGCGCGATGCGCCGGGCGATGCGCCGCTGGGCACCGCCGCCGGCAGCCCCTGAAAGGGCGTGGCTGAAGCTGCGCTTGTCATTGGATCGTGATCTCCGCCTGCAGAGCACCCGCGCCCTTGAGTGCGTGAAGGATCGTGATCAGGTCGCGCGGCGACACGCCCAGCCGATTGAGGCCGTTGACCAGCGACTGGAGCGAGGTGCCCTGCTCCAGCATCGCAAGCGAGGCCCCGCTGCCGTCATCCACCTCCAGCCGGGTGCGCGGCACCACGGTGGTCTCTCCGCCGGAGAACGGTCCGGGCTGCGATACGATCGGGCTTTCGGCGACGCTGATCGTCAGCCCGCCCTGTGCGATCGCCACCGGGCTGATCCGCACGTCGGAGGTCATGACGACCGTGCCCGCCGCCTCGTTCACGACGATCCGCGCAGGCTGGTCGACATCGACCGGGAGGTTCTCGATCTCGGGCAGGAGCTGGAGAAGCGAGCCGCCATAGCCGCCCGCCCCGCCCAGCTCGACCGTCGCCGGATCGAGCATGCGTGCCGCGCCCGGGAAGCGCTGGTTGATCGCCCTTACGATACGATCGGCGGTGGTGAAATCGGGGTTCTTGAGCGCCAGTTTGAGGCTGTCCGCACTGCCCAGCACATAGGGAACCTCACGCTCGACAATCGCGCCACCGGCGATCCGCGCGGAGGTCGAAACACCGCGGCTGATGCTGGCACCTGCGCCCTGAGCCTTGAAGCCAGAGACGGCGAGCGGGCCCTGAGCGACCGCGAAGATCTCTCCGTTCAGGGCGCGCAGGGGGGAGATGAGCAGCGTGCCGCCCTGCAGGCTGGTCGCATCGCCCATCGCGGAGACCTGCACGTCGATCCGCGAACCGGCCCGCGCGAAAGGCGGCAGGGTCGCGGTGACGGTGACGGCGGCGACGTTCTTGGTCCGCAACTGCATGTCGCGCACGCTCACGCCCATGCGTTCGAGCATGGATTGCAGCGATTCCTCGGTAAACGGGACGTTGCGGGTGCGGTCTCCGGTCCCGGCGAGACCGACCACGAGGCCGTAGCCGACCAGCTGGTTCGTGCGCACGTTCTCGACATCGACGATGTCCTTGATCCGCGAACCTGACTGGGCCTGCGCGGGCGCTGCGAGAAGCAGGGCCAAAGCTGTGACGACCATTGTCACGATGCGCATATTCTCGCTCCTGTTTACCAAAATGGCTTCCATTTCTTATAGAATAGAGGAGGACAAGAATCGCACTTTGGTAGGAGTTTATCGTGCAGATCAGCGCGCTTTTGCCTGCCCCGGCCTTGCTTGCGGGGTTCGCCCGCAAGACCCCGACGTTCAGCGTCGGGGAAGAACCGGACGTGCCCACCGCACAGGTGCCGCAGCAGCCTGCCGTCCAGCCTGGCCAGCCGCTTGGTTCGGTGCAGATGCTGGTGACTCTTGCCGCCTATGATCCAGACCGCGAACGCCGCCGGCAGATGGCCGAACAGGGCTGCGACGGTCTCGACGCGCTCGAAGCGCTGCAGGTGGAACTGGCCACCGGCGAGGTGACGCCAGAACGGCTGGAGCAGCTGGCCGAATGGGTCGCTCAGGTCGAGCAGCCCGCCGATCCTGTGCTTGCCGAAATCATCGCCGATATCGAACTGCGCGTGCGCGTCGAACTGGCGAAATTCGATATCGAGGTCTAGGCCCTCGCCCACCGGCACAAGGCACGGGGCACAAAGGCGCGGTTCCTACCGCCCGCCTTGCGCAAGCTTCATCACGTAGGAGATGATTTCGGCCACGGCGAGGTAATGCTCTGCCGGGATCGGCTGATCGAGCTTGGCGCTGGCGTGCAGTGCACGCGCGAGCGGCGGTTTCTCGATGATCGGAATGTTATTGTCTTTCGCGATCTCGCGGATCTTCAGCGCAACCGCGTCGACACCCTTGGCGACCACGACCGGCGCGGCCATCGCGCCGTGATCGTACTGCAGCGCGACCGCATAGTGGGTCGGGTTGACGATCACCACGCTCGCCTGCGGGACCTTGGTCATCATCCGCCGCTTGGCGCGTTCCATCCTGATCGCGCGCACCTTGGCCTTGATCAGCGGGTCGCCCTCGGCATCCTTGTGCTCGTCCTTGATCTCCTGCAGCGACATCCGCATCTTCTTCAGGAAGGCGCGCCGCTGATAGACGAAATCGGCGGCGGCGAGCGCGGCGACCATGATCGTCGCGGCCATGACCATCCGGAACACCAGATCCGCCGCGACCTTGCCGACCGCGTGCGAGGGCGCCCCGACCAGTGTTTCGATCCCGCGCGCATGCGGCCACACCACGATCAGCGCGACCCCGGCAACGAGGCCGAACTTCGCCAGCGTCTTGGCAAACTCCACCAGACCCTGCTTGCCGAACATGCGCTTCAGGCCCGAGCCGGGGTTAACCTTGCTCCATTTGATCTTGAGGCGCGACAGGGCCAGCGTGGGCCGACCTTGCAGGAACAGCGTGAGCAGCGCGAAGAACATCAGCATGCCGAGCAGCGGGCCCAGCGCGAGCCCGACCTGGCCCATCAGCAGGGCGGCAAAGGTCTGTCCGCTACCGCGAACATCCAGCTCGTCCGCCCCGCCCCACAGGCTGACGAAGACCGTCAGCATGCGCGAGACCGACCATGCGCCCATCCCGCCCATCACCACGATCGCGGCGACGAACATGCTCGCGTGGCGCATCTCCGGCGCGCTGGCGACGTCGCCCTTCTTGCGCGCATCGTCGAGCTTCTTGTCGGTTGGGTCGTGCGTCTTCTCGCCGGAATCGGATTGCGACATCGATCAGACCCAGCCCTGCTGAACCCATTCGGCCATCGCCATCGCAAAGCCCATCAGCACCGCGCCCAGCGTTGCGCCAAACAGCGCCAGGCCGAGCAGGATATTGAGCGGCTGGGCGATGAAGAAGACCTGGATGGTGGGGGCAAGACGCGCGGCGAGGCCGAGCGCGACGTTGAACACGATGCCGTAGACCACCAGCGGCGCGGCGAGCGAGAAGCCCAGCTCCATCGATCGGGTGGTGGTGGCGATCGCCAGTTGCGCGAAATCGGCTGCGGGCGGCAGGCCGCCCACCGGGAAGACGAGGTAGCTGTTGACCATCGCGGCGATCCACAGGTGATGCACGCCGAGAGAAAAGCACACGATAACCGCCGCCACGCTGACCAGCTTGGCGATCACCGGCAATTGCCCGCCCAGCGCCGCATCGGGCATCACGGCAGAGGTCAGGCCGGTCTGCAGGCTGATGATCGATCCTGCGATGGTGATGGCAAGAAACATGATCCGTACGATCGCGCCCAGCGCCAGCCCCGTCAGCAGCTCTGCGAAGGCGGTTGCCGCCAGGTTGACGGCGTTGCCCGTAGGGGGCACCTGCGGCCCGAGCATGCCGAACAGGCCGAGCGAAATGCCCAGCGCAACCAGGAGGCGGATGCGCCCGGGCACTGCGTCGTCGGAGAAGGCAGGCAAAACCATCAGCATCGCGCCCAGACGGGCGAATACCACCAGGAAGCCCTCCACCTGTGCGGGCAAGTCTCCCATTGCCTCAGCCGGCCACGATCCGGTCGGAGACCTGCGCCATGAAATTGCCCATGGCATCGCCGATCATCGGCAGGCACAGCAGCAGGACGAAGCCCATCACGAACAGCTTGGGCACGAAGGTAAGCGTCATCTCCTGAATTTGCGTGAGCGCCTGCAACAGGCCGATCGCCACACCGATCACCAGCGAGGTGAACAGCATGGGGCCGCTGATCGTGAGGATCACGATCAGCGCCGCATGGGCGATCTGGATGGCGTCGGTAGAGGTCATGTTCGCGGCCCGATCGCGACTAGATCTGCATCCGCATGATCTCGCCATAGGCGCTGACCACGCGATCGCGCACGGCAACCACCGTGTCGAGGGCGGTTTCGGCGGCACCAATGGCGGTGACCACGTCGATCAGGTCGCCCTTGCCCGCGACCTGGCGAATGCTCGCCTGCTCGGCCGTATGCAGCTTGCCCGAAGTATCGGCGACGAGCCCCGATACCAGATCGCCGAAGCTGCCGCCGTCTTCACCGCCGGGGGCAGCCTTGCCCGCAAGGCCGCCGGGCTTGGAAACGGGAATCCCGGCAAGACCACCGCCATATGCGGTCGCTGCGTCGTAAGCACTGATGGACATCTGGGCGTTCCTTACTTGAGGAGATCGATCGTGCGCATCGTCAGGCTGCGTGCCGCTTCGATGGCGTTGAGATTGGCTTCGTAGGATCGCTGGGCGGACTTCATGTCCGCGCTTTCGATCAGCGAATTGACGTTGGGCATCTTCACGTAGCCATCGGCATCCGCGGCCGGGTTGCCGGGCTGGTGAACCCGGGTGAAGTCGGACTGGTCGGCCTGGATGCCGGTGATTTCCACCGTGGTGGCGCCGCTGGTGCGGTCCAGCGCGGCACGGAAGGTCGGCACCTTACGGCGATAGGGGTCGCCTCCCGGCGTGTCGGCGACGGAATTGGCATTCGCCAGATTCTCGGCGATGACACGCATGCGGAGGGTCTGGGCGCGAAGCCCTGCTGCGGAAACGCCGATCGAACTATCAAGAGACATTGTGTGGCCCCGGTTGTGGTGCGCCGAGCGGCGCTGACACACTACTGATAGGAAAATATTGCCTAGCCCGGGGCGGGGGGCAGGACTTTTCTTCCTAGAATGCGGGCAAGGAGTTTGTTGCCATGTCCGTACTTGATGATGTCCCGGTGGAATGCACCATCGCGCTGGGTTCCACGACCCTGCCGATCAAGCAGATCCTCAAGCTGTCGCGCGGGGCGACCATTCCCCTCGACTGCAACGAGGACGACCCCACGCTTATCTATATAAATGGTCAGCTGATCGCGAAGGGGCAGATCCTTGTCGAAGGCGACAAGATGCTGCTGGAGATCAGCACCCTCGTGAAGCGGGGGCGCTAGGATGGACACTCTGGTCCTGTTTCGCACCTTTGGCGCGCTCACTCTCCTGCTCGGCCTGCTGTCGGGCGCGCTGTGGGCGGTGCGACGGTTCGACATCCGCCTGCCCGGTGCGGTCACCCGTCAGCCCGACCGGCGGCTGGAACTGGTCGAGCGGCTGGGCCTGGACCAGCGCCGCTCGGCCGTGCTGATCCGGCGCGACGATCGCGAGCATCTGCTGATCATCTCCCCGGAAGGGCAGCTGCTGGTCGAAACGCTCGAAGCGCGACCGCGCAAGCCCGCACCGCTTTCGCCGGAGCGCACCCCGCGCGCGCTTCCGGAATCCTTTACCGCATTGCTCGACCGCAAGCTTGCCGTGCCTGGAAACATCTCGTCGCGCCTTGCGAAGCCCGGCTCCAAGCGAAAGAACTGACATGATCTTCCGCCAATTCCTCCGCGCCGCGACCGGCGCGACCGTGCTGCTGATCCCGGGACACGCCCTGGCGCAGTCCGCCACGTTCGACTTGGGTGGCGGCGGCTCGATGTCGGGCAGCGTGATCCAGCTGGTCCTGATGCTGACCGTGCTGAGCCTTGCGCCCGGCATCCTGATGACGGTCACCTCTTTCACCCGCATCGTGGTGGCCCTGTCGCTGCTGCGCACCGGGATCGGCGCGCCCGGCGTGCCGCCCAACCCGGTGATCATCAGCCTCGCCCTGTTCCTGTCGTTCTTCGTCATGGCGCCGACCTTCGAAAAGGCATGGGAAGACGGCGTGACCCCCTACACGCAGGGAGAGATCGGCGAAGAAGAAGCGTTCGCGCGGACCTCCGCCCCCTTCCGCCAGTTCATGCTCAGCCAAGTCAACCAGAGCGATCTGGAACTGTTCGTCGAGCTTTCGGGCAAGCCTGCGCCCAGCCGCAGCGAACTCGCCATGTCGACGCTGGTGCCGGCCTTCATGATTTCCGAACTGCGGCGCGGGTTCGAAATCGGGTTCCTGTTGCTGCTGCCGTTCCTCATCATCGACCTTGCGGTTTCCGCCGTGCTGATGGCGATGGGGATGATGATGCTGCCACCACCCACCATATCGCTACCGATGAAGATCGTGTTCTTCGTGCTGGTCGATGGCTGGGCGCTGGTTGCGGGCTCGCTGGTCAAAAGTTTCGGGGGCGGCTGAATAACAGCCCCCGCCAACCTGCGGGACAGCACCGGGCCATCCGCTTTTGCAGGCTAAGCAGCGGCAAAGCGCAGGTCCGGTGCCTCCAGCCAGCGGGCGAAAGATCCGAAGTCGGGCCTGACGTGGAAGATCAGCCCGGCGCGATTGCCGGTAGCCCAGCGGCTGGTACATGCCAGCGGCGGCAGACCGGGTATGGTGAGGGACCCATCCGCCCCGAGCGGGAAGCCCTGGTCACTTTCGACCCGGCAACCCCCAAGCGAGATATCGACCAGCCGCAGCGTCGAAGCCTCCCCGGCGGTCTGCAATCGCGCGCGCGCGGTCGCATGAAAGCGCGGACTACGCGCAGCCAGTCTCTTCCCCGATGGCCCCACCGGCGGAGAGAGCATCTCCTGATGATCGACGTTGCGGGTGAAGGCGATGCCCGCCGCCAGCTGGTTGGTCCATGCAACCTGCCCGTCGATACATACGCCGCTGCGTGCTTCGATCGCGACCCGGTCACCCTTTTCGAGTGGCGAACCGGTGTCGATGCGCATGCCCCCGGCAGAGACGTTGCGAATCCGGCAGATCGTATCGCTGCCCCGGTGCCGCAGCCGCCCGAGCATCAGCAAGGTGACGGTGCGCTCCAGCCGGGGGACCTCGTGCCGGTCGTTCGCAGGATGTGCAACGTGCGCTGGTGCGGATCCGATAGATGCTTGGTGCCCCATCTCAGACGGGCCTTGCGCTGGCGATGGCGACCGCGCTGACCGTGCCTTTTTCGAAGGCGACATCGGCCGCTTCCTGTACGATCTGACGGAAGATCTTGAGCGTCGGCAGGGTTCCATCCGGCCCGCTAGCCATCGGCTTGCGATAGGTACGCATGTTGATCTCGTGGCGCAGCAGCGGGAGGCGCGCGGTCACGTCTTCGGCCTGATCCTCGGGCACCTGCAGCGCAATCTGGAACGAGACGTAACCGGCAAGACGCTGCCCGTCGGGCAGTACCAGCGGCGCCATCACATCATCCACCTCGACCAGCGTCGTGGGCTTTTCCTCGGCACTGCTCGCGCCATCGGCCTCTGCAGGGCCGAGCAGCATCGTAGTCCCGTAGGCCGCGCCACTGCCGATCCCGACACCGCCGGCCAGCAGCACGATCGGCATGAACATTGTCTTGATACCCGGCATGGCTGCTTACTCGCTAGAATTCGAAACTGGTGTCGGGCGGCAGGGCGGAGCCTTCCGCCTTGATGATGATTGCGATCCGACGGTTTTCGGGCCGCATGGGCTGATCAGGATAGACGGGGCGCGTGCTCGCCATCGCCGAAACCTGGCTGATCCGGTCGTAAGACAGCCCGGCCGACTGCATGATCCTGCGCGCTGCTTGGGCACGGTCGCCCGAGAGCTTCCAGTTCGCTTCGCTAAGCCCGCCTTCGGCGTCTGTGTGCCCTTCCAGCTCGACGCTCACCCCGGTTCCGGCAACCTTGCGCGCGATCCGCATCAGCAGGTTGGTGGCGTAGCTGTTGGGCTCGCCCGATCCGTCCTTGAACATCGGTCGCTTGGCCGTGTCCATCAGGCTGATGGTCAGCGTGTCGCCGTCCTCCTCCATCTTCACATTGTCGGAAACGCGGTCGTCGGCGGTACTATCGATGGCGAGGCGCAGTTCCTGTGCAAGCACGCGCATCGACGCGTCCGGCACATTTGCGGTGCCCCCGCGGGCCGCACCTGCGGTCGCGGCTTCCATCGCCGGGGTTCCCTGCGGCTTCTGCTCGCTCGATTGCGCCGCACGGCTGTTGCCCGCGCCCGCAGACGAACCACTGCTGCCCGGCCCGACAGCGCCGGGATCGGCGGGCGTGAAATACTCGGCCAGCCCCTTGAGCATCTCCTTGTCGGGGTTGGCCGTCAGCCACAGCAGCATGAAGAAGGCCATCATCGCGGTCACGAAGTCGGCATAGGCGACCTTCCACGCGCCGCCGTGATGCCCCCCGCCGGTGACCTTCTTCACTCGCCGGATGACGATGGGACGATCGGAGGCGTGGGTCGCCATGCTCAGTTCGCGCGGGTGGCCGCCCGCAGGCGGTCCTGCAGCGCTTCGAGGCAGACCGCATCAATGGCCTGGTTGGAATGCACGCCCGACGCCAGCCGCTCGAGCACGTGGGCACTCTCACCCACGCGCTGGATGACCAGATCGAACGCCTGCAGGCGATGCAGATGCCTCAGAGCAATGTCTTCGTCGGCGACGAGGACGTGGGCCAGTTCCTCCACCAGAAGGCTTACCTGACGAATTTCGTCAGCAATGGCCCGGCACAGTTCGGCAGTTTGTTTTTCGAGAATATCCATGGCTCATCCCAGGCAAACAAGAAGGCGTTCCGACAAAGGCATCAGAACAGCTCGACATCATTGGTGGCGATCCGCTGCGGGCGCTGCTCGAGCGGTGCGTCGGTAACCTTGATCGAACGGACCTTGCCGTCGAACGGCAGGAATTCGACCTTGCGCGCGCTGGTCCCACCGAGGTCGCAATGGCGCACCTCCAGACCTTCCGTCTGCATGAACCGGCGGGCAAACTCGGCATTGCTGCTGCCGATCGCCCCCAGCCCGGCGACGATATTCGCGCCGCCATACAGATGGCCGCAGAGCCGTTCGCGCTTCGCACCGGCCTGCATCATCGCGTTGATGAGCAGTTCCATCGCGTGCACCCCGTAGCGCTGCATTTCCTCGGGCCTGACATCGTGCCCGGCGGTCGGTTCGCCGAGCAGGAAGTGGTTCATCCCGCCAAGGCGAGCCACGGAATCGTGGAGGCACACGGCAACGCACGATCCCAGAACCGTGGTCAGCATGACCTCCGGTTCGGCAATGACGCGATGTTCGCCCTGGATGATGGAGACGCGGCGCATGGCGTTCAGGACAGCGCCCCGAAGACGCGCTCGATCTTCTCTTTGAGAGCTGCAGGCGTGAAGGGCTTCACCACGTAGTTGTTGACGCCCATCTCGGCGGCCTTCTGGACGATCTCCTTCTCCGCCGACGCTGTCAGCATGATGAAGACCGTCTTGCCGATCACCGAATCCTTGCGCACTTCCTGCAGGAACTGGAGCCCGTCCATTTCGGGCATGTTGTAATCCGAAATGATCAGATGCACGCGATTGGCGCGCACGTCGTCGAGCGCTTCGGTCGCGCTCGCCTTGTCGCGAACGTCACGAAAGCCCAGATCCTGAAGCGTGCGGCGGATCATCGCGCGCATGCTGGTCTGGTCGTCGACCACCATTACCTTGATTGCGGACGCTGCCGGCATAACCGATCCCCTTACTTGCTGCGACAGGCGCCGATGATCGCCATCGGCAGCGCAGACAGACTCAATTCTCTTTCGACCGCGCCCATGGCGACGGCCGCACGCGGCATCCCGTAAACGACGCAGGACTGTGCATCCTGGCCGAAGGTGCGGGCCCCCGCCTGGCGCATGGCCAGCAGGCCGGCCGCGCCGTCGTCGCCCATCCCTGTCAGGATCGCGCCCACAGCCTTGCGACCGAGCGGTGCGACCGACTTGAACAGCATGTCGACGGACGGGCGATGGCCGGTCACACGATCTCCATCGATCAGGCGAACGGTCTTGCCAGAGAGGACCATGTGGTGGTCCCCCCCAGGAGCAATATAGACGGTTCCACGCTCCAGCGGTGCGCGGTCGTACGCTTCCATGACTTTCACCGCACACACGCCATCCAGACGGCGCGCAAGGCTGCCCGTGAAGGCCGGCGGCATGTGCTGGACGACCAGCACCGGCGGCGCATCCTTGGGCAGGCTCGGCAGAATGGCGAACAGCGCATCGACGCCGCCGGTGGACGATCCGATGACGATCAGACGATCGTCGAGGAACATTCCACCGCCCGCATCGACCGGAGCCGGCGTCGCGATATTGGGCGAGTGCCGCACCTGCGAACGCGCCGCAGCCTTGACCTTCTCGCACAGCTCCGCAGCCGCGCGCGCCATGTCGGCCCCCGCGCCCGTCGGCTTGGCGACGAAGTCCACCGCACCGAGGCGCAACGCCTCGATGGTGACCTCGGCCGCGTGCGTGGTGAGCGAGGAGCACATGACCACCGGGGTCGGCCGCAGGCGCATGATCTTCTCGAGGAAGGAGAGCCCGTCCATGCCGGGCATCTCGACATCGAGCGTGACCACATCGGGATCGAGCTCGCGCATCAACTGGCGCGCCGCGTGCGGCTCGGGTGCGGACCCCACCACCTTGATATCGGGATCGGCATCGAGTGCGGCGCACAGCATCGTGCGCATCGTCACGCTGTCGTCGACCACCAGGGTTCGAACCGGAGACGTCATTGCAGGGCCCCTTCCTTGCGAAAGATCGTCTGGCCGCAATTGATCAGGACGTCGGCACCCGGGCCGATCAGACGCTCGGAGTGGCCGATGTAAAGATAGCCACCGGGTCGCAGCAGGCGCGCGAACCGGGCGATCAGCTCGGAGGTCGCATTGTCGTCGAAATAGATCATGACATTGCGGCAGAAGATGACATCATATTGCTGGCGCATCGGCCATTCGCCGAACAGGTTCAGTTCGCGCGCGGTCACCAGCTCGCGCGCCTGGTCGACGACGGCGAAGTCGGCTCCCTCCTCGCGCAGCCACAGTCGCCGATACTCGTCGGGGATCGGCTTGACGGTGTTCTCCGGGTAGACCGCCCTGCGCGCCGCCGCGACGACGCGCGACGACAGATCGGTGGCGAGCACCTTGACGTCGCCATCGGTCGCCCAGCGTGCTTCGGGCCGCGAAGTGCCCAGCATGCACATGACCAGCGAATAGACTTCCTCACCGCTCGAGCATCCGGCCGACCACAGCCTCACGGCGTGTCCGGCGCGGGCACGTGCCTGCAGTTCGCCGAGGACATTCTGCTTGAAGTGATCGAAATGGTGGCCTTCGCGGAAGAAGTGGGTGTGATTGGTGGTCAGCGCCTCGACCATCGCAGCACGTTCCACCGCGTCGGATTCGACCAGCGAAATGTACTGGCCGAACGAAGCCAGTCCGTGCTCTCGCAGACGGCGGCTCAGACGCGAGAAGACCAGCGTCGCCTTCGTGGGCTGAAGCGCGATCCGCGCTTCGCGATCCACGATTGCCGCGACCCGCGCGAAGTCGCGCGGATCGAGCCGCGCTTCTTCGGGCCCGGGGCCGGACACGGTGCCGACAGGGGAGACCGCAGGCGTCATCAGGCGGCCAGGTCGAGATGGCGGGTCGGGCTGAGCTTCTCGAGGTCGAGCAGCGAGACCATGATCTGGTGCTTGTTGTCCGAGCTGTCCTGGCTACGCTGGCCGATTTCGACCAGACCGCGGATCACGCTGGTTTCAGTCACTTCAACTTCAGGGGCCGGCTGGATCGCGCTGTCCGCAACCGACACGATGTCGGCCACTTCGTCGACCAGGAAGCCGGCGTGCTTGCCCCCAATATTGACCACCAGGATGCACGAGCGCGCATGCAGCACGCTGGGCTCCCAGCCGAGACGCTCGGCCAGGCCGACCACCGGCACGACATGGCCGCGCAGATTGGTGACGCCCTTGATGTAGGCGGGCACGCTGGGCAGCGGAGTGGGATCTTCCCATTCGCGGATTTCGATCAGCGCCGACATGTCGATGCCGAAGGTCTGCTTGCCGAGGAGGAAGGTGACGATCTTGCGCTCTGCATCGTCGACCGCTTCGGTCGCTTGCACAGACGCAGCGGTCATGGTGTTGAGATCGGCGGTATCGGTCGCGTTCATGCTGCCATTCCTTTCAGGACGAATTTGTTGGGGGAGTTGGCCGAGGCCACCAGGGCCTCGATATCGAGAATGAGTGCGATCGAGCCGTCACCCAGGATGGTCGCGCCACCCAGCCCGCGGATCGGGTAAAGGTTCTGGTCGAGGCTCTTGATCACGACTTCGCGGCGGTCCTCGATGGTATCCACCATCAGGCCGACATTGCCCGCATCGGTTTCGACGATGATGACGACGCTATCCTCGTCTTCCCGATCGGCGGGCGGCAGCTGGAACAGCTCGGACAGGCGCTTCACGGGCACGTAGGTGCCGCGCATGTCGATCACTTCCGAACTGTTGGCGACCGGGCGCATCTGCCCGGGCTCGGGCTGGACGGTCTCGACCACGTTGGACAGCGGCAGCACGTAGCGCTGGCCACACAGCCGCACGACCATGCCATCCAGGATCGCCAGCGTCAGCGGCAGGATCATGGTGAAGGTGGTGCCCTTGCCGGGAACCGAGGTGATCTCGATCCGGCCGCCAAGCGCCTCGACATTGCTGCGCACGACATCCATGCCCACGCCGCGTCCGGAAATGGACGAGATCGTTTCGGCGGTGGAGAAGCCGGGGGCGCAGATCAGGTTGTCGATCTCTTCGTCGCTCAGGGTCGCGTCGGCGGCGACGATGCCCTTCTCGACCGCCTTGGCGAGCACGCGTTCACGATCGATGCCGCGCCCGTCATCGGCGACGCGCAGGAAGATACGCGCACCCCTCTGCTCAGCCGACAGCCGCAGGTTGCCCTGCGCAGGCTTGCCCTTCTCGATACGCTCCTGCGCGCTTTCGATACCGTGATCGACGGCGTTGCGGATCATGTGAGTCAGCGGTTCGCCGATCTTTTCGATCACGCTCTTGTCGACTTCGGTCGCCTCGCCCGACATTTCGAGCGCCACGTCCTTGTTGGTCGCCGCGCACAGCTCGCGCAGCATCCGTGGCACGCGGGAGAACGCCTGGCGAATGGGCTGCGCGCGCAGCGCCATCACATTGTCCTGAATCTCGCGAGTCAGGCGCGCCAGTTCGGGCAGTTCGACCCGCTGCTGGTCGGCCGACGAGAGTCGGTCCGCCAGGATCGAGTTGCGAATGACGAGTTCGCCGACGAGGTTGAGCAGCATGTCGAGCTTGGACACGTCGACACGGATGTTCTGCGGCGGCTCGATTGCCTTGGCCTCCGCCGGCGGAGCCGCCGGGACGGCCTTCACCGGAGGCTCGGACGGCTTGTCTTCGGCTGCAGGCGCGTTCGGCGAGGAGGCGGTCGAGACGGGCTGTGCATCCGCTTCGGGGGCGGCCTCGGGCTGTTCCGCCGGCGTGCTGTCCTGCGACGGCGCTGCCACGCCTTCGGCAATGTCGACCACCGAGTCGGGCGCGACGAAGTCGAACGCCTCCTCAATGTCCGAACGCGTCACGCTCGCAGGCATTTCGATCGACCAGGCGAAATAGGCACCTTCGGGGTCCATCTCGCGCAGCGACGGCAACGAACCGGTCTCCACACCGACAACCTCGCCGCCCATCCGCTCCAGTTCGCGCAGCACCAGGAGGGGTTCGCTGCCATTGGCCATCGCTTCACGCGACGGCGCGAAACGGATCGACCAGCCCGCAGCCTCAGCCGCCCGCGGTGCCTCGCCATCCCCCAGATCCATGAACGGATCGGGATCCTGGTCGAGATCCTCGATATCGACGACCACCGGCATGAAGCCGAACTCGTCCGCTTCGCCTTCGGCAGCAGGTGCGCTCGGCGCAAGCGTGGCGGCGTCTTCGGCATGCGCATCGCCAGCGCCTTCAACCAGCAGCGCTTCGAGCGTGGCCAGCATCGCGGCGTCGTCCGGCACGGGCGCAAAACCCTGCGCCGCCTGCACGTGATCGGAGAGCACGTCGAAGGCAAGCAGCATGTTCTTGCAGATATGGGCGGTCGGTTCGATCCGGCCCGCGCGCACTTCGTCGAGCAGGTTTTCGAAGATGTGCGAGAAGCTCTGCAGCGCCTCGTGCCCGAAGGCACCCGCGCCGCCCTTGATCGAGTGGACCGCGCGGAACACGCCTGCGATCACATCGGCCGAGGTGTCGCCGTCGGCCATCGTGCTGAGGCCGGCTTCGGCGGTCGCAAGACCTTCGTTGCATTCTTCGAAGAAGATTGCCTGGATATCGTCGAGATCGTCGCTCATGGGCACACCTTGCGGATCGCCGCCCCCAGTTTGTCAGGATCGAAAGGCTTGGTGATCCAGCCGGTTGCACCCGCGCTGCGCGCACGGGCCTTCTTGTCGTCGGAAAATTCCGTCGACAGGACCAGGATCGGGGTCCCGCGGAACTCCGGCATGCCGCGAACCGCCTCGATCAGCTCGAAGCCGTCCATCTTGGGCATGTTGATGTCGGTGATCAGCAGGTCCGGGTTCAGCTCGCACATGCGCGAAAGGCCGTGCTCGCCATCATCGGCGGTTTCGATGGCGAAACCCTGCTTGGTCAGCGATGCCTTCAAGAGCATACGCATGCTCGCCGAGTCATCGACAGTCAGAATGCGCTTGGTCACGCGGCAACTCCTTCAGGATCCAGGCCGATCTGATCGGTCAGATGGCAACGTTCGACGCGGTCGCGAAAAGCCGCGCTGGGATTGGTAAAAGTCAACGGACGGCCCGCGCTGCGCGCTTCGGCCTGAGCGGCAACCAGCAGCTGCAGAACCGCCTGACCGGCGTTCTCCACTTCGCTGGCGTCGATTTCCGCCGGGGCCTGGCCGTCGAGTGCCAGCACCAGCTGGACCCGCAGTTCCTCGGCAGTGGCAGTGGTGCCGTTCGCCGGAAGCGTGACGGAGCCCTGCGGCTTGCCCTTGCTGTCGCCCGGGGGCGTATTGTCTTCAGGCGGGTTGGGCGTTGAGTTCACTGTTCGCCTCCTCAAGTGCGGTCTCGAGCTGTTGGAAGGACGGCGCGAAACCCGAAGGTGTCATGCGCCGCGCAATTTCGATGGCTACCTGTGTGGGCAGCCCCTGGGCGTGTCCGATGATCGCGGTCTTCGCGATGATGAACGGCTTGGAATCGGCCTCGATCGTTTCTAGCAGCTTGGCTGCAAGCGGGCCGACGAGGCAGTAGGAAAGCAGCACGCCAAGGAAGGTCCCGACCAGCGCGCCACCGATCATTCCGCCCAGAATTTCGGTCGGCTGATCGATCGAACCCATGGTCTTGATCACCCCCAGCACGGCGGCGACGATCCCGATGGCGGGCAGGCCATCGGCCATCACCTGAAGCGCGTGCTGCGGCTCCATCTCTTCATGGTGATGCCGCTCGATGTCGTTTTCCATCGCTTCGGTCATCTGGTGCGGGTCTTCGAAATTGACCGTCATCATGCGCAGGTAGTCGCAGATGAACTCGACCAGGTGATGGTCGGCGAGGATGCGCGGATAGCGGTTGAACAGCGAGCTTTCTTCCGGAGCGTCGAGATGCGGTTCGATCGCCGTCGCGCCGCCCTTGCGGAAGGTCGTCAGCAGGCTGAACAGCATCGTCAGAAGGTCGCGATAATCGCTTTCCTTCCAGCGCGGCCCCTTGAAGGAACGGATGAGCCCCTTGCCCGCCTTCTTCACCACACCCATCGAGTTGGCGACAAGGAAGGATCCGATCGCTGCGCCGCCGATGGCCATCATCTCATGCGGCAGCGCATGAGAAATGATGTCCATCTTGCCGCCGGCCAGAATAAAACTGCCGAACACGCAAGCAAGGATCACAATAAGGCCAATGCCGTTGAGCATGGATTCTCGGTCGCTTTCGTCGATTAGGGTCTAAGGAGAATTATAGTGCGCCGGAGCTGGGCCCGGACGCGAACGGGCGGTTTATTCTTCGGTTGTGCCCGCGCCACCGCGCGCTCGACCGATGATGTCCAGATAATCGAGCAGTTCCTGTTCGGTCATCGCGGCAACGGCAGCGCTGTCGTGGAACCTGGACAGGCGGTATGCGAGCTCGGGAGCCCAGTCGGCCTCCACGTCGAACAGGGCGCAGAAGCCGCCGATCGTGGGCAGGCAGGTGTAGGCGAGCGCGGTGCCTTCGTCCCAAACCTCCTGCGTGAAATCCTCGATCGCCGTCAGCACACCATTGCGCTGGCCGCCCTTGATGCTGGCGCGTTCGATCGTCTCGCCGCGTACCAGGCAGGTTTCCGAACAGTGCCGCCATGCCTGGGGCACGCTCGGAATTCCAACGTAGTAGTCGCGGCGGGCGATCGCGCTTTCCAGCTGCGGGCGCAGGACCAGCAGAGGGGTTCGCTGTCTGATGGACGTCGCGCGAATGCCGTGCAGCAACCTATAGGCATGAAAGTAGTTCGCGACTTCGGGAATGATCCAGGCGCAGGATTCGAAATCCATCGGAAACGCCGTCGTGCCGCAAGCGCAGTCCAGCAGCTCGAGCGTGCCGCCCTCCATTTCGAACTGCGCGAGGATATCTTCGGTAAGCGGATCGACGCGTCCGATCACGCACACCCGATCAACCTCGGTCGTGTCGAGTGTCTCCTTGATCGCAAGGCGCATCCCGGCAAGAGGATGAGTTGGCAGATCCATGGAGAAGTCCTCGTAATCGCACGCACGGCACGCGCCTTTAGATTATAGGAGGATTTCAGAGGGTCACGGAGGCAAGCACCCGTAAAATGGCCCGTCAGGTGACGGGATACGCGGCATTCCGTCTAAAATAGAAGAACACCGTCAGAGGAGTTTTTCATGTCGCTTGCCGCTTACCAGAGTGTTCGCCGGCTCTCCGAAGCGCCCCGCGATACCGAGCATCGCTTGATGGGGCAGATCACCGGAGAGATGATCACCGCCCGCGATGCTCGAAAGCAGGGGGCCGAACTGGCCGAGCCGCTGCATCGCAATCGCGAGATGTGGAACATCTTCTCCGCCGACTGCACTTCTCCCGGCAATGAACTCCCCCACGAGCTGCGCGCTTCGATCATCTCCCTCGCATTGTGGGTCAATCGCTTCTCGAGCGAGGTTATCGCCGGCCGCGAAAGCATCGAGGACCTGATCGAGGTCAACCGCAGCGTCATGGAAGGGCTCGCAGCGCAGCGGCTGGTCAAAGCCTGAAGACACCACGTGACATTCAGCCAAAAGGGGGAGCAACAGACGATCTGTCGCTCCCCCTTTTTGTCCGCCGTCTGCGTCTGCCCCGGCCGTCGGGTCCAGCGGCAGGCCACCTGCCGGCGGACACACCCACGAATTTGCGAGCCAGGATGCGAACAGGGCCGCCGCTCCCTACCGAAGCGGCGGCCCTGGCATTCCCGGGCTGGAGGGGCAGTTCGTCCTAGAAACCGTTCCAGTCATCCGCGCCCGCAAGAGCGGCGTCTTTCGCAGCGGGCGATCCGTGGCTCTTCGCGGAAGCATGGGCGGGCGACCGGACCTTCGACGCCGGAGCGGTGACCCGCACGCCGGACCGATCGGCGCCGGTCTGGAACATCGCCGCACGCTCGGAAAGCGAGCCGACCTCGGTCTGCAGGTTGCGCGCCGCAGCGGAAGTCTCTTCCACCATCGCGGCGTTCTGCTGCGTCGACTGGTCCATGCTGGAAATAGCCGAGCTGATCTCGCTCACCGAAGACGACTGGGTCTGGTTGTCCGCCGCCATCGTGCCCAGAAGACTGTGCACTTCGCTCACCCCTTCGGTGATGTCCGCAAGTGCGCCATCGACACGCTCGACCGCACCAACCGCAGTCCCGATGTCGGTCTGGGTCACGGTCAGCTGGTCGCGAGCGAGCTTGGCCTCTTCCTCGGCGCGCATGGCCAGCGCGCTGACCAGATCGGCGACCACCGCGAAGCCTCGGCCCGCTTCACCGGCACGCCAGCTTCGACGGCGGCGTTCATGGCGAGCACGCGGGTCTGGAAGGCGATCTTGTCGAGACCTTCGATCACCGCGTCGATGCCCTTGGCACTTTCGCTGACGCGGCCCATCGCCTGAACCGCCTCATCCGCGATCGAGCGGCCGCCATTGACCGCCTTGATTGCGCAATCGGCGCGCTCGACGGTTTTCTGGCCCGCATGCGCGGACGCCCTGAGACGCTCGTCGATCTGGGTCAGCGAGGCGGAAGTTTCCTCCAGGCTGGCGGCGTTGCTTTCGGTGCGACGGGCAAGGTCTTCCGATGCCTGCGCAATCTCGCGCGAGCCGGTACCGATCGCCTCGGCACTTTCGGCAACGGCCGAAATTATCTCGCGCAGGTTCGCCACGGCGTCGTTGAAGTTGGTCTTCACCGTCGCATATTCCGGCGCGAGATCTCCGTCGATGCGGGCGGTGAGATCGCCCTGCGACAGGCGGCTCAGTTCGCGCTCGAGCGCTTCGACCACGGCGACCTGCGAGGCCTTGGTGCGTTCGAAGTAGATCGAGACCGACAGCTCCATGTCCATCAGCGCTGCCTTGAGCACCGAAATGATCAGTTCGATGTCGTTGCCGGGGACAAGGCGCTTGAGACCGGAGCCACCTGCGAGCCCACGGAACATCTCCTCGAGCAGCACCGCGTAGGCACCGATATACCAACGCGGCTCAAGCCCGATGATGGCATGGCATTCGCCGATACGCCGGACGCTCTCTCGTAATAGGCCTCGTCGAAATTCGCGGTCGCGATGTTGTTCCAGTGGCGCGACTGGGCAGCCTTGGCGCCGGTCATGTGCTTCTCGTCCTTGAAGAAGCGTGCCGTCTCCGGCGTCTTGCGGACAACGTCGTAAAAGCGGTCGAGAGCCTTCGGAAGAACCCGCTCAATGCGCGACTTGGACTTGGACAACAATGATTGCTGCTGGGTGTCGAACGCGGCAAATTCAAGCCGCGACTGCATTTCTTGCTTGGGTATCTTGGGTAAACTCTCGTTGTTGAGGTGCGGGAGACCATCCTGTCGGCCCGACCGCCCGTGTCCTTTACCTACGGAGCGGAACATCGCCGTACTCGGCATGGTGGTTACCGGGCCGACGCCCCGAGGAAACGCCGGCCCGATTTCGTTTGACGGCTGGACCTCCCTAGAAGTCGTTCCAGTCGTCCGCACCGCTATGCGATGCGCCGTTCGCGGGCAGGGCCGCGACCGGAGATACGTAGGCCTTGGCAGGCTTGGCCGCAGGGGCCGGAAGCGAGCGGGCCTTTGAGGCGGGCGCAGTAACCGTGACCTTGGCCTTGCCGGTCTGGAACAGAGACGCACGCTCCGACAGCGAGCTGACCTCGCTCAACAGGTTGCGGGCGGCAGCGGAAGTCTCTTCCACCATTGCCGCGTTCTGCTGCGTCGACTGGTCCATGCTGGAGATGGCGGAGCTGATTTCGGTCACCGACGAAGACTGCGTCTGGTTGTCGGCCGCCATGGTGCCCAGCAGGCTGTGCACTTCGCTGACACCCTCGGTGATCTCTGCCAGCGCGCCGTCGACGCGCTCCACCGCGTTCACCGCAGTGCCGATATCGGTCTGGGTCACGGTCAGCTGATCGCGGGCGAGCTTGGCCTCTTCCTCGGCGCGCATGGCCAGCGCACTGACCAGATCGGCAACCACGGCGAAGCCACGGCCCGCCTCACCGGCACGCCCTGCTTCGACGGCAGCGTTCATCGCCAGAACGCGGGTCTGGAAGGCGATCTTGTCGAGACCTTCGATCACCGCGTCGATGCCCTTGGCGCTCTCGCTGACGCGGCCCATCGCCTGAACCGCCTCGTTGGCGATCGAGCGACCGCCATTGACGACGCCAATCGCCGAGTCCGCACGTTGCACCGTCTTCTGGCCTGCACCCGCGGTGGCGCGCAGCCGTTCGTCGATCTGTGCGAGCGAGGCAGAGGTTTCTTCCAGGCTGGCGGCGTTGCTTTCCGTGCGGCGAGCAAGGTCTTCCGATGCCTGCGCAATCTCGCGCGAGCCGGTGCCGATCGCTTCGGCGCTGTCGGCGACGGCCGAGATCATCTCGCGCAGGCGCACCACCGCTTCGTTGAAGTTGGTCTTGAGCTCGGCATAGGCGGGCGGGAATTCCGCGTTCACTTCGGCAGTCAGGTCGCCTTCGGACAGCTTGGCCAGATGCGCGGCAAGGACCTTTACGACCTCGGCCTGCCCGTCCGCCTGCTTCTTCTGCTCGACCGCGGCATCGCGGAAGGTGAACATGGCCCGTGTGATACGGCCCACGCAGTCCTGATAATCGACGAACTCGATCGGCGAATCCAGATCCCCGGCAGCGAGACCTTCCATACGGACCACGGTGGTCACGTACGGATCAGCGATATTGGTGCGATAGACGACGCCCAGACCCGCTGCGATCAGAGTGGCCACCGCTCCGGCAGCCATGGTGATGGCGTCCCCCATGATCACGCCGACGATACCAACCATCGCGGTCAGCGCCGTGAGCGAACCGAATGCTATAAGCAGCTTCAACCTGA
The DNA here is from genome assembly GCF_019857185.1 of Alteriqipengyuania abyssalis. Taxonomy (GTDB): domain Bacteria; phylum Pseudomonadota; class Alphaproteobacteria; order Sphingomonadales; family Sphingomonadaceae; genus Alteriqipengyuania; species Alteriqipengyuania abyssalis. The sequence continues at coordinate 610,112 of NZ_JAHWXP010000003.1, forward strand.
TCGGGGCAACTGTTCTGAACCAGTGCATAGCTAAACCTCACTCTCATTGTGCGATACTCTAAGGCGCGTCCGCACGATTACGCTTCCAGCTATTATAGCCGAACGCCGCGGGTGAAAGGCTTTCCTGCTAATATTATATAGGATTACGTAACTTATCGGAGGCTTTTACAATAACTTATTTAGGCATGTTTTTCAGAAATTCGTGAAGCACCATACGCATAAAGCTGCCAGGCCGGTCGCACCCTTAAGGTGGCCGGCCTGGCATCGAGTGAGGAAGTGGAACTAGAAGTCGTTCCAGTCGTCCGCACCGCCGGCCCCCGCCCCATTGGCGGGAAGAGCCGCGACGGGAGAGACGTAGGTGGAGGAAGGCTTGGCCGCCGGGGCCGGAAGCGAACGCGATTTGGTCGCGGGCGCCGTAACCGTCACCTTGGCCTTGCCGGTCTGGAACAGGGAAGCGCGCTCCGACAGCGAGCTGACCTCGCTGAGCAGGTTGCGGGCGGCAGCGGAGGTTTCTTCCACCATCGCGGCGTTCTGCTGCGTCGACTGGTCCATGCTGGAGATGGCCGAACTGATCTCGGTCACCGAAGACGACTGGGTCTGGTTGTCCGCCGCCATCGTGCCCAGCAGGGTGTGCACTTCGCTCACCCCTTCGGTGATGTCCGCAAGCGCGCCGTCGACACGCTCGACCGCGTTCACCGCAGTGCCGATATCGGCCTGCGTCACGGTCAGCTGGTCGCGGGCAAGCTTGGCCTCTTCCTCGGCGCGCATGGCCAGCGCACTGACCAGATCGGCGACGACCGCGAAGCCACGCCCCGCCTCACCGGCACGGCCTGCTTCGACGGCGGCGTTCATCGCCAGAACGCGGGTCTGGAAGGCGATCTTGTCGAGACCTTCGATCACCGCGTCGATGCCCTTGGCGCTCTCGCTGACGCGGCCCATCGCCTGAACCGCCTCATCCGCGATCGAGCGCCCACCACTGACCGCCTTGATCGCGTTGTCTGCGCGTACGACGGTCTGCTGGCCAGCATCTGCGGACGCCTTGAGGCGTTGGTCGATCTGCGTCAGCGAGGCGGAGGTTTCCTCCAGGCTGGCGGCGTTGCTTTCGGTACGACGAGCGAGATCTTCCGATGCCTGCGCAATCTCGCGCGAGCCCGTTCCGATCGCCTCGGCACTGTCGGCAACGGCCGAGATCATTTCGCGCAGGCGCTCGATTGCCTGGTTGAAATTGATCTTGAGCTCTGCGTACGCGGGCGGGAAGTCGGCCTTCAGTTCCGTGGTCAGATCGCCTTCCGAGAGCGCGTTGAGCCCGCTGCTCAGTGCGGTCGTCACCACCCGCTGTTCCTCGGCTTCACGAATGGCGTCTTCCGAGCGTTTGGCGGCGGCCACGCGGAAGCTGTCCACGGCCTTGGCGATCTGGCCGACTTCGTCCGTGCGATTGGTGGAAGGCACCGGAAGGTCAGCTCCACCGGCCAGACGCTGGGTCGTATCGGCCAGCGCGGCAAGCGGGCTGGCGACGCTCCTGTTCAGGCCAAACCAGATTGCGCCTAGCGCGCCGATGCCGAATAGGGCGATCAGGAGCGACAGCATTTCCATGAAGCTGCCGAAGTCGCGCGCTTCTTCGAAGGCGGCCTGACGCGTGTCGATCACTTCCTTGACCAGAGTTTCGACTGCCTCGATGGCATCATGCGAGGCTTCCTTTGCGTCGGTGCGCAGGAACTGGATCGCCACTTCGCGGGGCTGTGCGCTGCTGATTGCGATCAGTTGCTGGTTGGTCGCCTCAAGTCGGTCGATTGCACTTTCGAGAGTCTCGAAGTCGCGGGTCACCTGGTCGCCTTCGCGCTGCGCGAGTTCCGCTGCCTCGGCATAGTCGTCCATCGCGGCGTGGAGCTCGGTCTGAGCCTTGGCCATACGCTCTTCGGTATTGATGCGATCCTCTTCGCTAATCCGGTTGACGTGGGCGAAAACCAGGATCCGGTACTGCTTGACCTGATCCTGTACCCGAGCAAGCGCCGAGGTCGCTACCAGGCCACGTTTATTGGCCTGTTCGGAATAGGCGAGCGCGGATTTTTCGGCGACATACGAAACCGTGGCCATGGCCGCGAAGGAGATAAACAGCGCGCCAAAGGCGAGCAGCATCTTGCGCGACAGGGGCCAGTCGTTGAGGCGACTTAGCATTTAGAAATCACTCCATAATTGAGGGCAAAAAGCCGAACGGATGTCCCAATTATAGAATGGCGGCCGCGCAGCCCTGCGGCGGCGGCGCTAAAATCTCCATCCGGGCCCTTGGCGAAGGCGCAAACCATCCTTGGCGAACCGAAAAAGGCGTGTCCGTCCGCCGGAACCCTCTTCGCTCCAGCTATAAAAACAGCACAGGTTTCAGATGGAGTGCACTATGATTTTTGGCGAACGTTCTGGCAGCCGCGCCTCGATGGTCGCGGTTGCGGTGCTGTTGGCCCTGCCTGCCCCCGTGCTGGCTGCCGACGACACGCAGGAGGATGACGGCTTCTCGATCGAAGGCAGCGTACGCGGCCGGTTCGAACGGATCGATGACGAATTTCGTCCGGGCAAGCTTCCCGACGAAACCATCTGGTCGACCCGCGCACTGGTGAAGGCCGAATATGCCACCGGGCCGGTGCGGTTCGTCGGCGAACTGCTCGACGCGCGTGCCTACGGGGTCGATCCGGGTTCTACCGTGAACACCTCCACCGTGAACGTGCTGGAGCCCATTCAGGCCTATGCCCAGTTCGACCTGGGCGAGGTTGCCGATGGCTGGAAGACGAGCCTGCAGGCGGGCCGCTTCACCATGAAATACGGATCGGGCCGCCTCGTCAGCCGCATCGGCTTCTCCAACGTGCCGACATCCTTTACCGGGGCGCGGATCGACCTTGCTTCGGAAGGCGGCGACCAGATCAGCCTGTTCTGGACCATGCCGCAGGAACGGCGCCCTGGCGATGCCGCGTCCATTCGCGACAATGATTTCAAGCTCGACCGCGAGGGGACGGACCTCCAGCTCTTCGGTGCCAATTACCAGTCCAAGCTGGACGCGCTCGGCGCCAGCCTCGAGCTCTATGGCTATGGCCTGCTGGAAGACGATCGCCCGGACAATGCGACGCGTAACCGGCAGCTCTTCACCCCGGGCCTGCGGCTGCTGCGCAACCCCAAGGACGGCGCTTTCGATTTCGAATTGGAGGCTGCCTATCAGCTGGGCACGATCCGCACCGGCAAGGCGGCCACCGCTGCCGAGCAGGACGTCTCCGCATGGATGCTGCATGCCGAGGTAGGTCGCACCCTGGGTGGCCCGGCAGGCTTGCGCATCGCGGCGTTGTTCGACGCCGCTTCGGGCGACAGCGCGGGTGGCGACTACACCCGCTTCGATTCCCTGTTCGGCGCACGCAGCAGCACCTTCGGCCCGACCGCCAATTTCGGCCCGCTGTCTTTCGCCAACATCATCTCGCCGGGCCTGCGCGTCGCGGCAAAGCCCAGCAAGCGGATCGACGGATCGCTCTCGGTTCGCCTCGCCTGGCTCCAGCGCGAGACGGATTCCTTTGCGAAAACGGGTGTTGTCGATCCCCTTGGCGATGCAGGTCGCTTCGCCGGGACACAGTACGAAGCTTCGCTGGGCTACTGGATCGTGCCCAAGTCGGTACGCTTCGGGTTTGGCGCAGCCTATCTCAGCAAGGGGCGCTTCCTCGAAGAGGCCGCCAATGCGCCCGATACCGGCGACACGCGCTATATCCTCTCGGACGTGACCTTCAGTTTCTGACGATCGCCCCTACAACCCGGCACCGCGCGGCTTACCCTTGGCCGCGCGGCCTCTGGCCTAGGCCTCGACCAAGCCGGCAGCGAAGGCCACGCGGAGAGCTTCGGGCAGGCTTTGCACTTCCAGCTTGTCCATCATCTTCCCACGGTAGACCTCGACCGTGCGCGGGCTGATATCGAGTTCATAACCGATGACCTTGTTGGACTTGCCGTCGATCAGCCCTTCCAGAACGTCCCGCTCGCGGGCGGAAAGGCGGGACACCTTCTCGCGCGCCTCTCCGGTGCGCGCGATCACCTGTTCGGTTTCTTCCAGATTTTCAAACGCCTGATCGATCGTCTGCAACAGGGCCTTGGGCTCGCAGGGCTTTTCGAGAAAGTCGATGGCACCCGCCTTCATCGCCTGGACGGCCATCCGCGTATCGCCCTGACCGGTGATCACGATCGACAACAGATCCTTACGATCGCGGATTGCGGCCAGCACGTCGAAGCCGCTGGCACCCGGCATGTTCATGTCGAGCAGGATCAGAGCAGATTGAACGTCACCAAGCTCGGCCAGAAAATCGTCGCCGGAAGCAAACGATCGCAGCAACGTGTTGGGATAGACCGACAGCAGGGAATACAGCTCTGAGCGCACCGACTGATCGTCATCGACTATGTAGATGCTGCGCATAATATCCGCTCGAACTCAAAATGACGGGTCGGAATGGATGGTACCCTATCCGCCCAATGATACGTTTGCCTGCGGGCCCGACAAGACCACTGCTGGGCTCGGCCAGTCCCAGAGATAGCCTTGTCCGCATTGCGCCCCCAGCGAGGTGGCAAAATCGAAATGCGCGACTGTCTCGATGCCTTCAACCGTGGATGTGATCCCGCGTTCCTCGCAGTAATGGACCACCTCCTTGAGTAGACCCGAAGGTTCGTAACCGTCGAAGCATTTCCAGAAAATCTCCTTGTCGATTTTCAGCTCGGTCAGCGGGAGGTCGAAGAGCCGTTCCAGGCTGGTTGTCCCGCGCCCGAAATCGTCGATCGAGATGCCGCAATCGCGCATCGCAAGGCGACACGCAGCGCTGGCAACCTCATGAAACGATTCGATCGCCGCGTTTTCGGTGATCTCGATCATCAGCGTGCCTGCCGGCATCTGCCAGCGCTCCAACGCTTCGAAAACGATCTCGGGAAGATCGCCGGTGCACAGGATCGCCGGGGTACAATTCACCGAAACCGTGGTGTGTGTGCCCGCATCACGCAGGCTCGATAAGAACTGCAAGGCGTCGTCGAGTACCTTGCGTGTCAGCGCGATCTGGTGCGCCATTTCAATGCGCGCATCGAAGATTGCTTCCGGATTGATGGCAACGCCATCTGCTGAAAGGCGCAGCAGGGCTTCGTATCCGACTATTGATCCGTCGGACAACCGGCGCTTGGACTGAAAAACAGTCCGCGCCTGCTGTCCGATCGCATCGCTACCCAAGAGTTTGTCGATCAACGCCGCCTGGTCGTCCGGAGTGCTTCGCACAGGCGAGGCACCCTTCTCCGCAAGGGCCAGAAGCGAGTGGATCGAGTAGGGTTTTTCGAGCGCACCCAAGATACTCAAACCGACATCCCGGGCGTAGCGCACGGCAGCTTGAATGATCCTGTGTTCCTGTCCGCTGGCCACAATCACGTGGGACCGGCGCCCCTCCCCCGCGAGCCGCTTGATGACCTGAAATCCATCCATACCCGGCAAGCTGAGGTCGAGGAGCAGGATATCGGGATCCCGGTCGCCCGGCCCCGTCATCCGTTCGGCCGACGTCGCCCAAGAGCAATCGTAACCCGAAGCCCGCAGCGCACTGGCAATCTCGGCGCAAGCTTCCTCGTCGTCGTCGATGATATGGAGACTTGGCCTAGGCATTCGCCGAAACCTCCTGCGCAGTGGAAGGCGCGTCGGGCGGAACCACGACAAATGCGGGGAAGTCGATCGTTACGATCGCGCCCTTCTCGGGTTCCTCGCGCGAGGTGATCGCAATCTTGCCGCCGATTTCCATGACGATTTGCCGTGAGATATAAAGACCCAGTCCGGTCCCACGATCTGAATCCTTGGTCGTCATGAACGCATCGAACGCAGCTTCGGGGTGGCTGAGCGACAAGCCACCGCCATTATCGGCAATGCTGATCTGCAGCCCGTCCTCCGCCATATTCACGCCAAGCTCGATCACTCCGGTCAACCCGTCCTCTTCGCTCTCGCGGCGCGTCGCGATGGAATCGACCGCGTTCTGGAATGCATTGACCAGCACCTGTTCGAGGCCGACCCGCGGTGCCAGCAAGCGCGGTGGCGGACCTTCCGGCAGGGTTACGTGTACGCCGATATCGTGCTGGACCAGCAGGGGCCGGATGAAAGACAGGGTCGCGGTGATGACCTCACCCAGATCCAGCGGTTCGGGATCGCTATCCTCGATGCGCGCGTAGCGCGAAATCCGCCCGATGATGTCCCGTGCCCGGTGCACCTGATCGCTGATCCGATCGAGTTTTCCACGCGCACGCACAGAACCCTCCTCATCACCCTGATCAAGCAGCAGCCGTCCGTTCTCCGCGCACAGCGAAATGGTGAACAATGGCTGTTTGAGCTCATGGCTCAGCGCCGACGCCATGCCGCCGAGTTCCACCAGTCGCGCCTGCTGAAGCATCCGGTTTTGAGCCAGTTTGGACTGCCGCAAGCGCACCAGCCACCCCGAACGCCAGTGCCCCGGGGCGAGCAGATCGCGGGCGACGAGCAGATACCAATCGTTGGAGACATCCCCCCCGAGGCGGAATTCGATGAAGGCCTCGTCCTCCCTGCTCACTTCAGAAAAGGCCATGCAGTCGTTGGGATGCACATGGACCGACCGCTGCACCGCGAGCCGATCGGTGCTGATATCCTCGAAACTAAGGGTGCAGCCATCCCGATCGAAACGGATATTTGCAGCGAGGCTGAGGTCCATTTCCTTCTTGAGCTCGGTCACCGCGCGGGTGATGCGCCGACGCTCCTCCACCAGCCCGGCGAAGCTGTTGTTGGCCGCGACGATCGCCGCGATTGGCCGCTCGAACTCCGTGATCACCAGCTGGCGCGGAGCGGTCAGGCCGGGGCGACCGAACCCTTCGGTCACCTCTTTCCAGGCGCGCAGCGATCGTTTCAGCGCACGTGACAGAAATATCTGCAGCAATATCGAAAAGGCCAGGATCAGCGCTGGACCGATCATCTGAAGCAGCACCCCGTGGTATGCTTCTTCCGCCAGCGGCCGGGTCGAATACAGGTAGAAATACCGGCGGCCCGCTATCTGCGTCTCGGCAAGCTGGCAGGCCGATACCCAATAGGCGAAGGTGTTGCGATCGTTCGGCCCGGTCACATTTGAGCCATCGTCGATCCGCTCGCATCCGAAGATATCCATGGCAGAGCGCGAACGCAGGCTATTCTGCTCGTCCGAGATCAGCACTCTCTGATTCTCGATCCCGGCATTTTCCAGATTGGCCATGCCCAGGAAGGGTTCCTGACGGTAGAGACCGCGACCGATCCTCAATTCCACCTGAAGCGCCGTGTCGGCCCTGTAATTGGCGAAATCCTGCGGGAAGGTCCGCACGCTTCCGACGAACAGCACGAGCGCCGATGTGAGCACGATGAGGGTGATGGAAGCGGGCAGCAATTCCGAAAGGCTGACCGTTCGCCGCCTGGACAGACGCCCGGTGCGAACATTGAACGTCAGCATGGCCACGCCGAGGTCCACCAGGGCAGCCAGCAGCACTTCGTTGATGATCTTGCGGATAAGCGCCAACTCGATGATCGTGGCCGACGCGCCGTAATAGAAATACAGGAAGAGAAACGACCCGACAGCACCGAACGTGAGAAAGAACACGAGCGTTGCTATCGCGAGCGAGCGGTCGGCAAAGCGGACCCGATCGATAAACACCACATGGCCCAGCGCCATCGCGATGCTGAAGTAATGGCCCCACCAGAAAACCGACGCCCCCATCGTGAGCAGGACCATCGGCAGTGCCAGTCTCAGCCCGCCCAGCCGGTATGCCAGCAGATAGAAAAAAGGTCCAAGATACAGCTCGAAGCCCGGCGCAAGCACGATCCGGAAAGAGCTTGCCGCGACCGCGACAACAACCAGAACCAGGGCGACCACCCATCCTCGGGCGGTCATTCCTCGCCAAGCATATGACCCGAAGATGGATTTCAGGCCTGCCGTCTTGCGGTTGATCCGGCTGGCCATCAAGTCACCGCGTCCTGCGCCAGCAACGAGAGCAGCAGTTCTGAATCGATCGGCTTGAAGAGGATGGGAAGATCCTGCTTCTGGATGTCGAGATTAACCTGATCGGTCAGGTCGATATGCCCGGTCATGAGGATCAAACGCACGACCTTCGACCGCAAGGCCGGATCAGCCGTTATCTGGCGGATGAGATCGAGGCCGCTCCCTTCACGCAGGCGCAGGTCCGTCAGCAGGATCAGCGGGCCCGAAGCCGCCCTGACCTGTTCCATGCCGGATGCGACACTGTCTGCCCCGCAGACATCAAAACGGCGCAATTCGAGCATTTCGACCAGTTCTTCGCGAACGTCATCCTCGTCTTCGACTACCAAAATCATCGCAGACAAATCTCGCGCCTAGCAACCTCAAACATTTAGACAAAGGGTACTGCCAAGCCGTTAACGTTTCCAGAACGCCGGCAGAACTACTTTCTCTCCGCCTCGCGTTCTCACCCATCATGGATGTAATGGGCAACTCGCGCAGTTCATGCGACCGTGCAAAAGTCGTTGCCTCCACAACGGGTTAGGAGGCGCGATGCCCCGCCGGAGCGCATGGTAATTCCTGAATATACGCGGCTGGTAGCGCGCGCTCAAAGCGCGTTTACCTAGGGTTGAAGCGCGGCCTTGAGCGGATCGAGCCATTCCTCATAGGGCTTCCACGCGCCCTGCCCCGCCCGCGTGATCGGCTGGCGCACCTGTTCGCTGCTGGCGGTGCGGACCGCGCGCTTGGTTTCGTGGAAAGCGAGGCATTGCTCCTCGAAGGGGAGGCCTATGTGGTCGAGCATGCGGCGGGTCTGGCCCTCCAGATCGTCCAGCACATCCTCGTGGTTCACTCGCAGAACCCGCCCCGGCAGCACCTCATCCCAGTGCTGCATCAGGTCGACATAATCGGCGTAGTATCGACCGATCTCTTCCAGCCCGTAGGTGAACTCCTGTCCCTCGGCGAACAGCTGCTTGAACCCGGAGAAGCAGCAATCCATCGGATCGCGCCGCGCGTCGATGATGGTGGCATTGGGCAGGATCAGCTGGATCAGGCCGATATGCCGGAAATTGTTCGGCATCTTGTCGATGAAGAACGGCGCGCCCTGCCGGTGGATGCGGGTGTCGGCGATGTACTGCTCGCCGAATTTCGCCAGCTGCTCTGCAGTCAGATCGTGCAGGATGTCGGGATAGCGCGAGGCGCTCGCCTTGCGCCCACGAAGCCGGTGCGCGAGCGAGAGGATATTGGGCAGTTCCAGCGTCCCGTCGATCTGGCTGTGGCTGGCGAGGATCTGTTCAAGCAGGGTCGATCCCGCGCGCGGCAGGCCGAGGATGAAGATCGGATCGGGCGCGCGGTGCCCGTCACCCTCGTGCCGCGCGAACAGGTCCGCGGTGCATGCCTCTCGCTGGCGTGCCAGCTCGGCGGTCATGGCATCGGCGCTGTAACGTGTCTGGGCGCGTTTGAGATCGTTGCCCTCGCGGTAATGCGCGAAGCTCTCGGCATATTCCCCGCGATCCTCATGCCCCTTGCCCAGCGCGAAGGCGATGTGGACCCGGTCCATGAAGGCAAGCTCCGGACGGGCAGCCTGCTCGCGCATCGCCGCCATTTCATCGTCGGTGAAGCGGTAGGTCTTGAGGTTGGCGAGCGCGTAGTAGGCATCGCCGTGATCAGGCTTCGCAGCGAAGGCAGCGCGGTAGCTTTCGACCGCGTCGGCCTGCCGCCCCATCGTCTTGAGCGCGTGCCCACGGCTGGTCAGCGTCGCGGGATCGTGCGGAAGCTTTTCCAGCACCTGGCCGAACAGTTCGAAGGCGCGATCGTAATCGCCGGTCTGCAGGCTCTCGATCGCGAGATGCGACTGGAACAGCGGGTTGTCGGGATCGCGCGCGTAGAGCGCCTCGGCCTCTTCGCGCGAACGCTCGAATTTCTGGCGGCGGCGCAGTGCGTCGATATAGTCGAGCCGCAGCTGGATGTCCTCGGGAGCGAAGGCGACCGCGCTCTCCAGCAGGAACTCCGCGTCGTCGAGCACGCCCAGCCGGATGCCGATCTGCGCAAGCAGGCGCATCCCCTCCGTCTCTTGCGGGCGCGCGCGCAGATAATGGCGGCAGATTTCCTCGGCACGGAGCAGGCGGCCCTCGTGCAGGTGGTTGGTCACTGCGAGCAACTCGCGCGGCAGCGCCACGATACGCTCGCGCTGGGCGCTGGCCGCCCGCGCCTCCGCAGTCCGGCCCGCGGCTGCCTGCAATCTTGCCAGTTCCCGCCAGCTGGCCTCCAGCGCGGGGTTGAAACGGACCGCCCGTGAAAAAGCGGCGATCGCCTCTTCCGGCTGATTACGCGCCACTGCCAGATGGCCCGCCTCCTGCCACGCGCGCCCATATTCGGGCATCGCACGGTGGAGCGCCGCAAGATAATCCGCCGCTGCCTCGGCCTTGCCGGCGTAGCGCGCGGCGACCGCGGCGACGTACAGCGCATCGCCATCGCCCGGATCTGCCGCCAGCAGTTCCTCCGCAATCGCGAGCGCGCCCGCGTGATCGCCTGCCTGCAACGCCTTGCGCGCCGCCTGAAGCTGTTCGTCGCGTCGGTCCATGCGTGCGGCCCTAAATGAAGAGCGGCGGCGAGCGCAAACCGCCCGCCGCCGCATGATGATCGGAAATCGTTTCGATCAGTAGTTGTAGCCAACCCGCAGGCCGACCGTCAGCGGACGGTTGGTCACGATACGCGGACGGTCATAGTAGAAGTCGCCTGCGATCTGCGCCCGTTCGTCGGACAGGTTCTCGCCGAAGATTTCGACATTCCAGCGATCCGCCTCGATCCCTGCGGACAGGCCGAAGGTCGTGTAACCTTCCAGCTGCCAGCGGTTGATCTTGATGATGTCGGTGTACTTCGACGAGGAATGCGTCACCTGCGGCATCACATAGGCATCCAGCGCATTGCTGAGCGCCCACTGATACCGCACCCGCGCATTACCCTGGAAGTTGGGCGCATAGGCGAGATCGCTGCCAAGTTCGACGTCGTCGGTCGGGGTCAGCACTTCCGTAATCTCGGTATCGAGGATCGAGAACGCGCCCGAGAACGTCAGACCCGGCACGGCATAGGGTGCGAAGGTGAACTCCGCCTCGACGCCCCAGATCTCTGCATTCGCCGCATTGTCAGAGAAGAACAGGTTGACGATGCTCGGATCGAAGATCGTCGTCTGCAGGTTGCTGATGTCGACGAAGAAGGCACTGCCGTTGAACTTCAGCTGGCGGTCGAACAGCTGGGTCTTCCAGCCGAGTTCGTAATTGGCCACGGTATCGGTCTGCAGTTCGAAGGGAACGGTGAAGTCGCCCGGCCCCTGCGCGCCGCCCGGCCGGTTGAGAAGACCGGGACGGAAGCCTTCCGAATAGGTCGCATACAGCAGAATGTCGTCGGCAGGCGTCAGGGTAACCGTGCCCTTGAAGATCACCCCTTCGGACTTCGCCACGTCCGGCGCGCTCAGCGCGTTGAACACCAGATTGGCCTGCGATTCCGAAAGGCCGGCCGCCATGATGTCGTCGACGGTATCGCCAAGGTTGAACGTCTGGCGAAGCGAGGCGTCGCACGATCCAATGAAGGTGTACTGCCCGTCGCCGTCGTACAGGTCCGACAGGTTGGTGCCGAACGCGTTCTGATCTTCGGCAGCGCCTGCGTTGCAGAACGAGCTGTTGGCAGTGCCTTCGAAATCGACCTCTACGTTGTAGTAGCGCGCGCCGAAGGTGGCAGTCAGCAGGTCGGGCACGACATCGAAGCTGGCTTCGCCGAAGATACCGATCTGACGGTCAGTGCGCTTCACGTCGTTGCGGAAGATCGCGGTCGCGGGCAGCGGACCGGCATCGCTGTTATACGCGCCCGGGAACGGGAAGTTCGGGGCAAAGCCGCCGAAGGGTGCCGCCTCGATATTGCCCGGATAGTTGTAGTCGTTGCGTTCCTTCAGGATCAGGTCGGAATAGAACCCGCCTGCGGTCACGCGGAAGCGGTTTTCTTCCGGAGTGCTGACCCGCAGTTCCTGCGTGAACACGGTGGTTTCGGTATCCGAGGTCACGAATGCATTCGGGGCCTGGCACGTGCCGCTGGGATCGTTGCCGGCCCCCGGATAGCTGACCGAACCGTCGCAGATGTAGTACGGCAGGTACTGACCGGCGAACATGTAATCGGTGTAGTCGATCTTCTGGTCGACCTCGCGATCGGTGTAGGCACCGTTGTAGATCACATCCAGCATGCCCAGCCGACCTTCGACGCTCCACGCGGTGTTGGAGAAGCTGTCTTCCAGCCGGTCATCCTCGTACCGCTGGATTTCCAGCTCATCGAGGTCGAGCTCCGGATCGGCGAAGAACACGCCGTCGGTCTCCAGCGACTGGCGCGTATGCGACACGGTCAGCTTCCAGTCGGGCGAGAATTCATACAGCGCGGAGGCGCGGAAGCCCGAATACTGCGCGTCGTTGAAGTTCTCTTCGACCAGCCCTGCGTTATTGGCTTCGAGGAAGGTGACGTCCGACAGGTCGGCGCCCGCCTGGATACCCTGGCGGCGCGGCTCGACCGGCACGCCGTTGCGGCGCACGGTGCCCGCCTCCCGGAAACGCGCGCTCTCGCTGAGGTCGCGGGTGCCCGGCACGTTGTCGATATAGCCGCCCTGATCGTCCAGATAGACCACCGCGCGCAGAGCGAGATTGCTGGTCACCGGCACGTTGATCATGCCTTCGGCCTTGTAGCTTTCCTCGCCGCCCTTGGTGAAGGAGGTGCTAGCCTTGAAGCTGGCGTCGAACCCGGCGAGGCTCGGCTTGTTGGTGATCAGGCGGACGACGCCCGCCTGCGAGCTGGCACCGAACAGCGTGCCCTGCGGGCCTTTGAGCACTTCGATCCGCTCAAGGTCGGCGGCATAGACGTCGAGGTTGCGGCCCGGCTGCGCCAGCGGCTGCTCGTCGAGATACATCGAGACGTTGGGGGCAAGGCCCGCGACGCCTGCCGTGGTCAGGTTCGGCGTGGTCGAGGCGAGGCCGCGAATATAGATCGTGCTCTGCCCGGGGCCGGAGCCACCCGCGGTGATCGAAGGCAGCTGCTCCAGATAGTCGTCGAAGGTGCTGATGTTGAGCTGGTCGAGCTCTTCGGCACCGATCGCGTCGACCGCCACCGGTACATCCTGCAGGTCTTCGCTGCGCCGCTGTGCGGTGACGACGATGGTTTTCACCCCGCCTTGCGCAGGCTTGCGGCGGGCGCCGGGCTGTGCAGCCTGGCCGGACTGGCTCTGCTGCGCGGCGGCAGCGGTCGATGTTTCGGCAGGCGCAGCATCCTGTGCGGAAGCGCCCGTGGCGAGCGCGAACGAAAGCGCGCCCGACGAAATGCCGGTTAGAAGTCGGTTCATTGATAAGCCCCGTTAAATTTTAAGCCACACTAGAGGCGCGAGCATGCCCGACGACTTCGAAGGGCAGCGTGCTCACGAGCGAAATGGATTTCGCGGCGGTGGAGGGCCAAGGGTAACGGGCCGGTCCACGCGCGGCCACCGCAGCAGGCCGGAAAACCAGGCCACAAGCAATTCGTGTTGCATGATTGCAACATTTTGAGCTGACTAGTCAGCGCCAAGTTGTTGCCCGGATCGGCCGATGCTGAGTTCGCTCAGAGGCCCTCACCCTTCCTTCAAGCGCAGTTGGCAATCGCTCAACTCGTAAACGCGATCCGCTGCGCTCAACAGTGCGGGACGATGGGCGATAACAATCCGTGTGATGTTCAGGTTGCGCAAGTGCTCGGCAATCTTCAGTTCCGAAGCCTCGTCGAGATCGGCCGTGCCTTCGTCGAGGATCAGATAGCTGGGGTTGCGATAGAGTGCCCGGGCCAGGAGGATACGCTGGCGCTGCCCACCGGACAGTGCCGCCCCCATATCGCCGATCATCGTCGAGAACCCTTGCGCCATCTGTTCGATTTCGGCGGCGACATTCGCCGATCTGGCCGCCTGTACGACCCTTTCTACGCTCATTTCAGGATCGAAGAAGGCGATGTTCTCGGCGATGGAGCCAGAAAACAGCTGATCGTCCTGCAACACGATACCCGCACGCCCACGCCAGCTGTGCCACAACGGCGGTAGCGCAGGTTTGCCGCCGATCGTGATCGTACCGCCAGCCGGCTCGTAGAGACCGGTGAGCAGTTTCAGCAGGGTCGATTTCCCTCCGCCCGAGCGGCCGGTGATGGCGATGTATTCGCCATAGTGCACTGTGCACCTTGAGAAAGCGCACCTGCATCGCCTGATTGATGAGCGCCAGCGCACGCTCGCTAAAGGTCGATCATATCGCACAGCTGCTGGTCGGCGAAGACGTCGCGCTTTATCATCTTACGTCCAATGACCGTTCACTAAAGGCTTTCATCACGGCCAATGGCGGATTTGGTGGCTGACATGCGGCCTTCCGACCTTGCACTGGCGAGTGTTTTCGCGCGAGCCGAATTCATGAAGCTTCGCGGATCGCTTGCGTTGCTCCTCTGCCTGGTCGCGCCGGTCTCCGTGGTCGTGCTCAATCTCGCGATCAGCCTGGATCAGGATATCCGGAGCTTCGCGCAGTTCGCCTCGGCCAGCGCTGCGCTGTGGTCGTTTGCCATGCTACCGATGGCGGTCACCGCACTAAGCGTGCTCCTCGCCCAGATGGAACATTCGCGTCAGGTCTGGGACCACGCCCTGTCACACGAAGGCGCCCGGCCCTTCCTGTACACTGCGAAAATGGGAGTCGCGGCCGTGTTGACCTTAGCGATGCACGGTGTTCTCGCAGTGGCGATGCTGATCGGCTGGCTGCTGCTGCGCGGTCTCCCGGGCTCTGACGCCTGGCTACGGGAGTTTGCGACGTGTGCGTTTGTTCTGGCGAAGATGGCGGCAAGCGCGATGTTGATGGTCGCGCTGCAGATGGGCTGCGCAATCCTGTTCCGCAGCGCCATCCCCCCGCTCTGCCTGGGCATCGTCGGCACGATGGCTGCAACAGGGGCAGTACTTTCGCGGCAGGGAATCTATTTCCCGTGGCTCTTTGCCATCAACGTCATGAGCACCAAGTCGAGAACCGGTCGAATCGCAGGCCGCTCAAACCTGATCAAGCCACAGCCATAAGGCTCGCATTGCCGCCAGCGGCGGTGGTAGTCCGACAAGACCGATCCGAACCAGAGATCGCAAATCTCGGATCAAGCCGTTAGACGCTCCCCTCCCATCGAGCAAATCGGATATAGGCACATGGCGCGCAAACATTCCAAGGCTGGTGCCTATTATGAGGAAACCTCTCGCGAGGACGAGGAAGAAACGGCAGCACCTGCCCCGTGCTGGCTCTGCGGCCGCCCCCTGGGCAAGAATATCGTCTTGCACCATCCCGTGCCGAAGAGCCGGGGTGGGCGCGATGTCGTGCCGATGCACCCGATCTGCCAGCAAACCCTGATCGCCAATTTCAGCAATGCGGAACTGCAGCGCCACGCGCTCGATGTCGAGGCGATCCTGCTCAATCCCGACATGCGCAAATTCGTGGACTGGGTTGCCAAGAAGGATCCAGATTTTCACGCCAGCCCGGCCAAGAAGAAGCGCTGATCTTCGACCACGCAGCGCAATATCCTACGGACGAAATGACCATGACCACGCCGATCGATGCGAGCGCCCGACCGATTTGTGTCGCCGCATTGTACCGCTTCGCCTCCCTCGCGCAGTTCGAGCAATTGCGCGAACCCCTGAAGCGCTTGTGCGACGATCAGGGCATCAAGGGCACGCTGCTGCTGGCGAGCGAAGGTATCAACGGCACGATCGCGGGTTCGCGGGCCGGCATTGACCGGGTGCTCGATCATATTCGCAGCTGGCCCGATTGCGCCGACCTCGACGTGAAGTTCTCGAGCGCGGCAACGATGCCGTTTCACCGCATGAAGGTGCGGCTAAAGCAGGAAATCGTCACTCTCGGGCAGCCCGGTATCGATCCAGCCGCCAATGCGGGCACCTATGTCGATCCGCAAGACTGGAACGCGCTGATCGACGATCCCGATACGATCGTGATCGATACGCGGAACGACTACGAGGTTTCGATCGGCACTTTCGCGGGATCGATCAATCCGATGACCGGCACCTTCCGCGATTTTCCGGAGTGGTTCGCACGCGAGCGCGAGCGCCTGCTCGGATCCGAAAGGCCGCCCAGGGTCGCAATGTTCTGCACCGGTGGCATCCGCTGCGAAAAGGCGTCCGCTTTCCTGAAGAAGGAAGGGCTGGAAGACGTCTTCCATCTCAAAGGCGGCATCCTTGCCTACCTCGAGACGGTACCCGAGGAAGAGAGCCGGTGGCAGGGCGAATGTTTCGTGTTCGACCAGCGCGTGGCAGTCGGGCACGCGCTTTCGGACGGCACTCATGAACTGTGCTTCGCATGTCGTCGCCCGGTCAGCCCGTCGGACAAGCTGTCTCCGATGTACGAAGCTGGCGTCAGTTGTGCGGCCTGCCATAGTGAGAGGGACGATGATCGACGCGCGTCCTACCGCGAACGCCACCGGCAGGAAATACGCGCCGCAGAGCAAGGTCGCGCGCATGTCGGGGCAGTGCTCGCGGCGACAGGGAGGGACGATGTCGACTGAGCGCATACTCTACAGTTTCCGCCGCTGTCCTTATGCGATCCGCGCAAGGCTCGCCCTCGCGATCAGCGAAACATCCTACGAGCTGCGGGAAGTACGTCTGTCGCGAAAGCCGGCTGCGATGCTGGAGGCTTCGCCCAAGGGCACGGTCCCGGTTCTTGTCCTCACCGATGGCACAGTCATCGATGAGAGTTCTCAAATCATGCGCTGGGCGCTCGACCGGAACGATCCCGAGGGGTGGCTGGAGCGGGACGATGCCGCCCTGATCGAACGCAATGATGGGCCGTTCAAGCACGATCTCGACCGATACAAATATCCCGATCGCCATGATTCAGATGCTCTTGAGCACAGGCAGCGGGGGATGGAATTTCTCGGCCTGCTCGACGCCCGCTTATCGGATCACGCGCACCTGTGCGGTTCGCAGCGCGGCATGGCCGACGCGGCGATCATGCCCTTCGTGCGCCAATTCGCAGGAGTGGATTCGGAGTGGTTTGCGGCCCAACCGATACCGCATTTGCAGAAATGGCTGGCCGATCAGTTGGCATCACCGCTGTTTTCGCAAGTAATGCTTCGCGTCGATGCATGGTCGCCTGGAGATCCTGCCGTGGTGGTTTCGGGCGCAAGCCCCGGCCAGCCGGACGGCTAGGATTCGCCAGGCTGAGCCGCAACTTGCGCGGCACGCATAAGCCGCAGGACATTGCCGCCCGTCATCTTGCCGACGTCCTCACGCGAGTAGCTCGCTTCGAGCAAGCGCCCGGTCACGACCGGCAGCGATGAAATCTCCATCAGCCCCTCGATCCCGCCGCCGCCATCCCAGTCCGCGCCGAAGCAGACATGGTCGACGCCCGCGACGTCGAACGTGTGCAGCAGCGCTTCCATGTAGCGGTCGAGATCGATGTCCCAGAGCGGCTGCGTCTTGTCGAGTTCACGCCATTTGCGGATCAGTTCGCGCTGCTCGGCGGCGGACATGCTGGCGATGTCCTTGTACTGGTCGAACAGCTCGCCGCGCTCTCCGTCGAGGTTGATCTCGCTCATCAAGATGGTCGACATGCAGATCGCCCCGCCCTGCGCAGCCAGCTTGCGGATGCGCGCATCGTCGAGATTACGGGGATGGTCGTAAGCCCACCGCGGCGAGGTGTGCGAGAGGATGATCGGCGTGCGCGACCGCTCCAGCAGTCGGTAGAACACCGCATCGGAGGCGTGGCTGGCGTCGATCACCATGCCCAGCTGGTTCATCTCGTCCACCCACTGCTTGCCGAGCGGACCCGATGGTCTGCTTCGCCGTTCTGTATAGACAGGTCAGAGGGGTCGCTCTCACCCGGTTCTATCGCCCGGAGGCCAAGCGCGGTGCCCATCAGGCCGAGCAGCGCCGTCAGCCCCAGCGCGATCACCGCCCCGGCAAAGATCGCACCCTAGCTGATGCGGTCGAGCAGGCCGGCCGCGGGAGTCAGCCGTGTGTTGGTCGGCCCGTCCACTCTTTCGCCCCTGAGATCGGTGTGGGTCGTTGTCTCTACCGTGGCGTGCTCTCCCCTTGTCGCCGGGCACCGCGCGCGGGTCGCCCGATATGGTCCGCAGGAGGAGAAGCCGGAGCGGGCGTGCCCGTATCCGGTTTTAACAAAACATGGGCTGGGGCTCGTAGGCTCCGCAATCATCCGAGCGGTCTGTCGGGGCAGAGTGCGGCCCCCTCTCGCGACTCCGCGTCCCGGCATACGCGGACAAACAGCAGTCCGGGAGAAAATCGGATCGGCCTCAGAAAAGCCAATGGCG
This sequence comes from Alteriqipengyuania abyssalis, assembly GCF_019857185.1. Lineage (GTDB taxonomy): Bacteria > Pseudomonadota > Alphaproteobacteria > Sphingomonadales > Sphingomonadaceae > Alteriqipengyuania > Alteriqipengyuania abyssalis. Next base: position 628,444 of record NZ_JAHWXP010000003.1, read on the forward strand.
GAGCGGGAGTCCGCCTCACATATTCCGTAAGTACCTACATATCATGAAAGATTCTTAGAGGAGAAACATTTTCTCCCACAATTCTTACCACGGAAGCTAAGCGCCATCCGGCGTTTAGCGCGTTGCGCCCCGGGTCAGCTCAGGCGTGCCGAAGCTACCAATTGCTCGAAATGCGGCAAGTCTCGCTCGAAAAAATAGATCGTCGGCGCCTCGAAGGTCATCATGAAGAGCTCGCCGTCGATGATCGTAGCCACAGCCCTCCCTCGTCTGCGAATATCGTCGTTGCCCACAGTTGAAAACGAGACGCTCACACCAGGTTGGCCGAGAAAGGTGGTCGGCGCTACCGAGTCTACCGAGAAAGTCTGATGACCCTTAGCAATCCTCATCGATGAGTTAAGAAAGTCAGGCAGGTCGATCAGCAGCATGTTTCCGGAAAATCTTGGCAACGGGCTGTTTCGCTTATCAACTTCGCGGAAAATGGCGTCGCCGTCTTCGACCTCTGCAAAGAACAGGACATCGTTCAGCAATTCGCCATCCAACGTCCAGCGTTCAGCCTCTTTCCCCGGACGCTCGTTGATCCGGTTCCAGTCGATGGCCGGAACCACGGTCAGATCGGACTTTGCAACTGTGACGGTTTCGCCAGCATCGATAAGTTTATGGGCGGCTGCCGGAACGGTAGGCACCATGAGCAGACCGGACGCGATCAAAAGGAAAGCGCGCATCATTCTTCTCCGACCAACATTTGGAGCATGGGGGCATCTGGTGCGTCTGGCACGCGCTCTAGATAATTCTGCAGGGCAGATCGGCCATCTTCGGCTTTTCCGCTGCGAAGCAAGGCAAGGCCTAATCCTCTCCAGGCCGAAGCGGCTTCTGGATCAAGTTCGAGAGCGTTCTGATAGAAATTCGCCGCACTGACCATGTCACGTGGATTCCCTCGCGCGCGATAGAGTTCACCCTTTGCGTAATATAGGTCAGCGGTGAACTCTTCTCCCCCAAGCCGATCAATCACATAGTCCGTCCCGCCAAAGTCATTCATGGCCAATTCGTCAGCAAGAAAGAGAGGCACCCAGTCTTTCATCGCCTTCCTGTGAGTTGCAAAGCCGTCAAATTCGCCACCGCTCACACGATTGGCCAACGCACTGAGTTTGTCCGCCCGCTCCAAGCTGGTCGGATGGCTCGCGAAAAACGCGACCCCATCGTATCTTTTCGTGCGGCGACCTCGATCTATGGCGGTTTGGTCAGACTCATTCATAACTGACCGCCAGACTTCCGGCGCAGCCGATGGCCGATAGCCAGCATTGGCCATGTAAGCGAAGCCAAGCGTATCAGCGTCGCGTTCTTGGTCCCTTTTGAAGCTGTAGAGCCCGCCAAGGATTGACCATTGAGTGTCATATACGCTTGGCCCAGTGCCACCGTATGAAGCCGCAACCGCTCCCAGTAGCGCAGTCCATGCCATTGCATCACTGCCGCGTCGTGCAGCCTCGAAGCCTCGCAATGTATGTCGTAACTCGAAATGGGCGAATTCGTGTCCGAGGATTGAGGCGAGTTCAGCCTCGCTTCGCACTCGTAGAAGAAGCCCCGAATATACCCTCATCGTTCCGTTGGGCGACATCGAAGCGTTAAATGCAGGCACCCGCAAAATGTATATACGGACACTCTGGCAACGGTCGTCTCCGACAGTCTTACACAGGACCGAACGGACATACTCGTTTAGCGCCGTGTCACGGATGACGAGGTCAGATTGCGCGAGTGCTCGCTCACTTTCGTCATCCATTGCCCAGAGACCGCGCTCGTCCCTATCTTGGGGTTGGTATGCCCCGGACCAGGTCGGTAGTTCGAACTCATTGTCATCGGCCAACGCACTAGTTGCAATCAAACCGGCGGCGGCGAAAATCAGCGGAAGGTGCCAGAAGCGCATCACTGCTCTCCCGACCCATCGGTAACAGGAAGCGGGAAATCTTCGAACAATTGGCGGACGCGCTTCTCCGCACCATCCGCCTCGCGGACATCGCCACCCATCTGAAAGTCGGCATTGATCCAAAGAATGTTGCCGGTCTTCAAATCGATCAATGCAGCGTAGCCAGAATGAACCCCAGAGGTAACGCCCACTCCCACTGTTACTGCTGCCAAGATTTGTAGAGCCTTGCGACCGGTCGAGCCGTAATGGTCTTCCGTGCTGATAAACAGTGCGTAATCGGCTTGATCAGCCCCGGGCAGTTCCGCAACGCCTGGCCCTAGCGACCAATCAAAAACATCTTCGCGGTTGTCCGCTTTCTTCGTTTCCAAACGGTCGCCTCTGAAGAACTGATAGGTGATTATCGAGTTTGAAACCGCGCTGAATAAGGCGAGATACTCGTCAACTAGCCGTGCGTCCTCTCCGATCGGCTCGGGGGCATCGATAAGCGAGCTACCGTAGCGACGCCGCTGCACATCCAATGCACTGCCGATGTTCTCTCTAGCGAGTTCGGTCCAGTCAGCTCGGGGTTCGAACATCCCGCCTGTCGACTGTTCTCCGACCTTGATACGAGGTCGAAAGACAAGGATGCGCGTGTCGGTCCCTAAGGTCGAAAAATCGAAATCGTGCCGGACCGCCCCCCTCTCTTGCGCGCTAACTGGCGATGCAAGCAGCAGCGCCGCCATTCCTAGGAACACGAACAAGCGACTCAACAGCATGAGACCCCCTACCCCATCTGAATTCGAAAGACTTACGGCGGATTCCGCGTAGGTCAACGAGGCAATTTCGCGATGCATCTTCTATAGGTTGGAAACGCTCAGCACCAACCGCGCCTATCCCCCCATCGCCGCGCGAGCCCTTCGTTTACAAGGCTCTCACCTAAAGAAATGCTCGACCGACTGACTGTGGCCAATGTTCGGCCATATCGATCTTTACCATGTGTGGTGAGGGAGAACGCCCCATCGTTTAGCAACTGCACCAGCCGCAGTGTCGCAGCATCGCCAAGCAGGGCCTCTCGTTCGCATTCCGGTTGGCTCACCTCAGGTGCGTCGATGTCAGCAACTCGATATTTTACGCGGTGTAGCCAGAATGTGTCCCCGTCCACTACGCAAGTTACCCGGCGCTCGGAGCCACAAATTGTGAACTGCACTCTTTCAGCGTCGACCTGTATAAAAGCAAGAAGTGCCGCAGCCAAACTTAGCATTGCGCCTCTTGCAAAGCCTTCAGCTTCGTAATTGCTACCATATGCTTATTGTCTCGCCCTGAATAGCGCGCCACAGCCTTTACCTCCGCAAACGAGCCGTAGTAAATTTCTGACCAATCGCCATCGGTCTCGACTTTCACAACCAGGAGAAGGTCAGCCTCGCCTCTGAAACCGATTTGGCTTGCCGCGTGATTAGCTTTGATTTGGACCGTCTGCCCATCCGGCGTCGTGGCATCGAAGCCGTCCGACCCGGCTGGCGCTTTGGCGAGGCCGTAAGCTTCAATGGCCACGTATTCTCCGTAGTCGCCCAGCAAGTTACCCAGACCTGCCCAGCGGAACTCTGGCGCGAGAGAACGTAAAGCGTTCTGCGCTGAGAACAGAGTCGCCATGATATGCTTCACGGCCTGAAGATCTGAACCTACCGCCATTTTCCCCTCATTATCGTCGCTCGGATCTGTACGCAGGCGACACAAGGCCATCCGCCAATTCGGCCTCGGGAAAAGCTTTCACGAATGCCAGAGCTACTCGTATGTCACGGAAATAGAACGCCGCCGTGTGGCAAGCCAGGCCTGGCTGACTATGGCAAGCATGGTTGCGAGGTCCGACTGTCTCATTAAGCCAACCCTGCATTGAGCCGAGCGACTTGCCCAACCCATCGGGCGGTACTCGCACCTTCACGCGAATTGGAAAAGCGAGGTCGTCGCGTTTCGCCTGTCGAATCGAATGAGCCGTCATGAGCGGAACATGGCGGGAACATTCAACACGGACAATCCCTCGCGCGCGCGGGCGAAAAAATGGTTTAGCGAAAGCGACGCGTTTCGCCGCCGGTGTACGGACTTGTAGCCTCAGAGATTTGACCACCCCTCCCCCGGCTCACCCTTAAACCGGGTCAGCATTCCCGCCATCTCAAGCGAGCATTGTTCATCTAGCTCCCAAAATGTTTCCATGTGGCGCTCATAGGTGCGGTGCCACATGCCTTTCGGTCTGGTCGGCACATTCCCCCAGCCGAGCTCACAACCTAGCTTCTTCTGAAGTCTGAAAAGCCGCTCAAAGGGCTTGTCTCTCGCCGCGTCCCGCTGCGACTGATAACCCAGCCGCCAAGCCCGGCGACAAGCAAACCGATCACCCCCTGGTGGAAGGTAGAGCTTGCCCACACGGATATGCCGATAAGGGCAAATCATCCACCATCGCTTGCCGCCATAATTGGGCTCAGTGAAGATGAGGCGGATTGTTTGATTGACACGCTCAGTATCCTCACCGCTGCCCCGCGAATAATCCAGCGTCAGCCGCTCGCTCCCCGGCGCATCCATAGATGCCCGATAGCCAATGGAACCGCTCGGAGAACCGTTGCAAGTCCAGCTGAGAGTGCCTTGTCTATAATCGCCCTCTCGCGCCAAGCCCCGGCGCATCATCCACACCAGATCGATCCGCAAGCATTGCTCAGCAATCGGCCTCCCGCCGTAGCGCCCAGAACCAAAACCGCCCATAGCGAAACACTAGCAGCAGACGATTCGACCTGCTAATATTTTCCTAAATCATTAGTAGAATTTGCGACGATGTGATGCGGCGAAATTAGGGACCTACTAGCGCCTATCGCGAGGTCGTCTACCAATTACTAGCTTGATCTCAAACTCTTCAATTTGGGAGTAAATTACGTGCGAGACACAGAGCGCCCCCCCCCCACCAAGTTCAATTTGAACCCGAGAAAAAATCGTCGTCCGTTGGGTGAGCCAACCGCGAAGGTTATGTCCGCAATTATAGTGTCCGCTGGAATCGTCGGCGCATCACTCATTATTCGGTTAGAAGACCCTGCGCCTCGATACCAACTCGTCAATGTAGGCGGTGGAGATACGCATCGAATTGATCGTGAAACAGGGACGGTTTCCTTGTGCTTCACGGGTGGGTGTGTGGAGCTTCAAGAATTTAATGAAGGAGAATTGGTCGAGGGGAATATAATATGGGACGCCGAGGACTGAATTGCTCGATGATCAGTTTTAGTGAGATTTTGAGTTATCCTCGCCGCTTACCGGTTATCGCTTCGCCATCGCAGAGCGAGTTGACCCCAACGCCTCGCGTGTCTCTCGCTTTGCTGCCTTGAGGATATAGCGAACCATTTTCTCGGCATTCGGATGAAATTGTCTTATTGCCCTTGAGCTGAGAAAGCCGCCCGCCGAATACCGTTACCCTGCTCACACCGGCGCGGTAAGTGCCCCCAGCCGCCACAATCCATCCCCGCGTGCGGTTCTTAGGGCTCAGCCCGGCTGGCAATTGCATCACGATATGCACGTGCTCGCCCTCGCCGCTCGCAGGTTTCGCACTTTCCTAGTTCCAACATTGAATGCACCAAATTGCCTCGCTTGGTCCAAGTCCGGCTATTGAAATCGAGCAATGAGTTGCACTCACCGATCAACGGCACGATCGACGCATATGTGGCGCAACTTCCTCGAGATTTGATGTCGGAATCCGGTATGTCCAGCCGCCGAATTCTTCCAAAAAAGCATGAGGAAGATCGACATCAAGTACCAATCGATTGTTTGACGCTTCGGCCATCGAAATAGCCCGATGTACTGGTGCGAGGCTTACAAGAATTAGCCCATCATCCGAGGTCACATCCACGACTTGCAAATCGTATCGGATGCTAGTCCCATCAATCTCAAGTGCCACGCCCCTGATCGATTTAGCTACTTCCTCGATCCTTCGGGTGCGGACCTGAAAGCCGACATGCATCAATCCGCAATCGAGAATAACGACAAGCCCCCGACCGTTCGCTTGCTCCTGAACCGTCTTCGCAATCAATCGGTCGTCTAATGGCTCCAAGGACCATTTACTTGGCTCAAAGCTCGCTCGATATGTAAGTAAATTTACGCTCTCTAGCTCTAGTCGGTCTAGCCATGCCATTTCATCAGGCTTGGTTGCTGAAGCCAAGGCAAGCACCACCGGATCAACACCCATCGACATCGTATAAGACTGGAGCAATGCCACTAGGCTCTGGGTTTCAGACGTCGTAGCACTCGTCTGGCTAATATCGTCAGCTTCCGGAGCGAACTGGTGAACTCCGATGAGGCTTCCATCCTCCATTTCACGCGTCACTCCGCCCATCAGCACAAACACGCAAGCGCTCGCGCAGACGCCCTCTCGCGCAAGCTCTATGTTATCGTAGATCCCGTATGGCTCCTCTTCACTCTTGTAGGTCTCGGATACGATAACGTCGAATTCTCGATCACGGATCAATTGCCCCAATTCGAGAGCAGCAGCCAAATTTCCACCCGGAGAATTAATCCGGATAAGGTTTAGATAGTCGATTTGCTCTGCTTCAATGAAGGCAAGCAACGCAGCTGCGTCGCCTTCTTCAATCGTGCCTTCTGCCGCGATCCAAGCGCAAGTTGAGCAATTGCCGCCTTGATGGGCAAAGCTGAACTCCAAGGCGTGAAGCGGGGCCGACCAAGTGGCTAACATACCAAATAGAAGCCAAAGTAGCCTAACTGCCATTGCACCACCTTATCACGGAAGAGTGCCGACTTTAGAAAAAACGCGCTCTCGCGCAACGCAAACCAGGCAAGGCTCGAGCGACCGCTGATGCTTACGAACTCAAATTCTGCGTTCGCCCGCATCGCTTGCCCATAATTCGCCCGGAGCAGCCCGCACGTGTCAGTGACAATCCCTGGCGCATCATCCACGCTAGGTCGATCCGCAAGCAATGCTCAGAAATCGGCCTTCCGCCGTAGCGCCCAGAACCAGAGCCATCCATCTTTAGAACCTACGGAATGGCTGGAATCACAGCCAGTGATTTTCCTAGATTATTAGGGAAATCCGACCATCTGAACGGCCACGAACGGTTACAAACTCTCTATATGCGGCTTGAGCATGGCAGCGAGTTTGGGCAAGCCATTTGTCTGCAGGTGAAGAATGAAGCCATCGGGTTGATATGGTGGATTTGTGTAAGCCCTACGCATTCGCCGCATCGCTTTGAGCGCCTCTGCCTCATAGAGCTCAAACGTGCTAGCTAGGAAATCATCTGCCGAGACAGCACTGAGGCCGTATTCTTCTAACGTTTCGAGTGGGAAATCTTTCAGATTATCTGTGACAATTTGCTCAGCTCCCACGACAATCGCGGTTGCAAGCACGTGTCTGTCACCGGGGTCTGGTAGGACCAAACCTTCGACTAGGTCCTGGCCACCGTCCACACAGGCTTCGGGAAATGCCTCCGCCATCGCTGCAATCTGGGATTCGACACTTTCCCGTAAATCAGGCTTCAGTTTGAGCAGATTGCGCGTCCATTCATCAAGTATTTCGCTTGACCAGCGCGCTCGAAACAGCCCCGCCTCGGCGAACCGAAGCAGGGCGTCTCGCTTTGTAAATGGGAATAGAACGTTCGCGTCTAGAACGACCACAAACCTGTCAGCGATGTGGCTCAAGCTGCATCTGCCTCCTGTCCCAGTTGCTGCATTCGATCCAAGGCCGAGGAGCGCGCTGTGTCTCGCTTTCTCTTGTAAGCAAGAACATCCTCAGATTTGACCCGCCGATGCGATCCAACTTTGTGGAAGTCGATTTCCTGGTCATTCAAAAGCTTGATCAAATGTGGTCGCGAGACGTTAAGAAGGTCAGCTGCCTGATTTGTGGTCAATTCAGCGCCGTAAGGTACGAATGTAACCATCTCCTCTCGCGACACATGAGCGAGCAAGTCTAGCACCAGCTGACCTAGAGCCTTTGGAAGCTCGATCCTCGTCGTCTCTCCATTCGAAGTGACTTGGATGGGCAAAGCGCCTGCAGGAGTGAGCGCCGAGGCGAGAGCTTCAAGAGCCTCACCCGCCTTTTGCGCCTCATCCTCGGTAGGGGGACGCATCGCTTCTGCTTGATTAGACATATTTGCTCTCCGTGGTGGCCAATCGTGATCCATATATAGCCAATCTGGATAAGTGCAATATGTGAAATAAGTGCATTAAACGTAAACGGGTGTCAGATGTCCATTAACGCGGCTGCAGATTTTGCGTCCGCCCGCATCGCTTCCCAATTATCGCACCGCCTTCGCCAGAGCGCGGCAATCCCAGCCGCTCACCCGCCTCAGTCTTCCCTGCCTTAAGGATATAGCGAACCACGTTCTCGGCATTCGTGTGCGATCGTCTATTCCCCTCTGCTTTAGAAAGCCGACCGCCTATCACAGTCACCTTGCTCACACCGGCACGGTAAGTGCCGCCAGCCGTCACAATCCATCGCCGCGTCCGGTTTCTGAGGCATATCTCGGCTGGCAGGTGCATAAGGATATGAACGTGCTCGCCCTTGCCGCTCGCGCGTTCCCTAACCCAAATTGCGGAGAGGCTCCCGCCCTCCCTTCGCGCCTGCTTGCTGACAAGGTCTAAAAGCTTGCCGACAAACCTAGCGCCGTCGCTCGGCTCAATATCGGCTAGCCCATAGTGGACAGCCCAGTGCCGCTGAAAAACTCGCCCGGTCTCAAAGGCGTAAGCGGCTGCCCCCATCAGCATCGCAAGCTGACGATTGGAGAGGAAATCGCTAACCCGATCCGCACGGTTACGAGCGCCGCCCCACGTGCCATTCCCGGCCTGTCTCGGCTGACCAAGGTCGCAACTTAGAGTATCACTATAGTTTGCAATCGCCGTGCCAAAGTCGTCTGCTCGTCCGTTATCCGCCGCTATCAAACGGTTTGCCCCAGCGTGCAGGAAGGCGTTCTCTGCCATGACGGTGAAGTTTCAAGATTTGGCAAACGGGGCGCGTTCACCCAGCTGGGCCGACGCACCCCGCTCGATTTAGCTCTCAGAGCCCGTTTCGGGCACGCCGAGAGCTTTTTCTTCCGCATAGGCGGTGAGGGCCCGCGCGAGGTCCGCGACTGCATCGATCGGCATGGTGACGCCCTTGCTCGTCGCGGTGTCACCATGCTGTCCTGCCCAGAGGCGAAGCTCGAAGAAGTCGCGCCCCTTGAACTCGCGCTCACCGGCGACCAGCCGCCCTTCGCGCTTTTGCAGTTCCCAGACGACGGGAGCGGTAAAACCGGGAAGCTCGCTCATGCCGCCTCCCTGTTTTCGCCCTGTTCAATCACGCTACCGATGGTCGAGAGGCGATAGCGCGCGTGGCGATATTCACCTTCAATTTCGGTGCTGATTGCCAGCCTATCTTCGCGCATCGCGTGGATCGTACCACCAAGCCGGGTGTGCCAGGGGAGCGTATCCCACTGGGTCAGACCATCGCGCTTGGTTGCCAGCAAGAAGAGAACCCGCGCCCGCTTGCCGCGATAGCGCCAGACGCGCCCTTCGGAAGAGCGGAAGGCCACTTGCGGCTTGTCATGGGAACCTTTGTCGGCGATATGCGGGTTGTCGATTGCTACCACGCTTTTCGGCTGGCCCTTGGACGTTGCCGCGTCCGGGGCCTTTACTTTGTCTGCCATCAGGCCGCCTCCCCCTGATAGTCGGGAAGCGCATTCGCCCAAGCCATCGCATCGGCGCGAGCAATCCGCGTTGCCACTCCGAACTTACGAATTTTCAGGCGACCGGCATTCACCTCGCGATAGAAAGAGGTCTTGCCGATAGAGAAGCGGTCGCAAAATTCCGCGACCGTAAGCAATTCAGGAAGGTCCATTTGTCTTAGTCCTAGCTGCGCACGGAAAACCTCCGTGCCGGACCCGGCGAATGCCGTGGTGCTGCTAGGGATAATTGCGACGGGTGCGAAACGCTGTCAGATAGTTTGAACCTCGGCGGCACGAGAATGCCCGACGCTTACCAATTCTGGTACGCTTCCCACAAAACGGCCTGCCGATCAGGAGTCTCCCTCTCTTGCATTCGAACGAATGCACAAGCCTGATAGAACCGCTGCCAATCATTTGCTTGCTCGATTGGAACGTGCGCCGATCCACCATCCGGCTTTGGCGCAAGACCAAATTCGCGATGAAAAATCGTGAGTAATCTAGTAGCCAAATCAATTCGGGAATTGCGGAGCGTCTTTTCTCGCCACCGTGGCGCTTGATGGTGCTCAGAGAGCCAGGCGGAAACGATTTTGTGCGATTTAATTAAAGCGTCCAGCATACGAATGTTGTCGTTCGTAGCCGCCTTCGACAGCATTGCTGCGACGGAAAAATCGATACTGTGATTAAATTCAAAAAAAGTAGGACGCAGCGCCTCGAGTTTTCCAATGCAAGCATCAACCTCGCGCCTCAACTCGGCATACCCCTTTCGAACGTCCGGCACATCGAATTGCACGAAAATCAAGTCCAACTCGAAGAGGAAATTGCTCCAGCCGGACACGGGCTCAAGCTCGAAATTGAAATCACGGAAAGTTTCTCGAATGGCGGCGTGCCTAACCTCGCTGGTGGCCATCCACCCGATATGCTCAGCCCCTCGGAGCATTTCGATGTTCTGCGGTCTGAGGGCATCAGCGTAGGCATCGACATATTCGCGCGGGGTGAGGTCTCCTAAATCTTCCCGGCTAAGAAACGCCTCGACGCGCTGATTGTGCTTCTGTTGTCGCGATTGCCATTCGTCATTTTGTTCCGGAAGGTTCTCATCCTTCAAGTTGCCAACCGAACGACGTTCCCGCCGCTCGCTCCCTCACAGTAGGCGGCCCATGCAGCCATAAGCTCGCGCCGCTTTTCCAGCATTGATCCACGCTGATAGGCTGCAACCGTCTTATCGCCAACGACATGGGCCAGCGCGGCCTCTGCTAGCTCGGCTGGCCAATGCGTCTGCTCGGCAACCCAATCGCGGAACGTGCTGCGAAAGCCATGTGGCACCTCATCGCGGCCCATGTCGCGCATCACCTTTGTGAGCGTCATATCGCTTAGAGGCTTGCCTCGTCGCTGCCCCGGAAAAACCAAATCGCTATCGCCGCGCCTATGCGCCTTCACTCGCTCGAATAGGGCAACCGCTTCTGGCGATAGTGGCACAACATGCTCACGCCCTGCCTTCATGCGCTCGGCTGGGATTGCCCAAGTCGCCGCGTCGAGGTCTATCTCACTCCATTCGGCCAGCCGCACTTCGCCAGAGCGCGCTGCGGTGAGGATGACAGCCTCCAGCGCTAGCCTCCCCATGCTTTCGCCTTCCCGTAATTTTCCCATAAATTCGGGAAGCTCGGAATAGGGCAATGCCTTGTGGTGTTTCGGCTGAGCGCGCTGTTTGGGTAGGGCTTTGTCTATCACCGGCAACGCAAGGCCGCTATCGCGGTAGCCCTTAGCAACCGCCCAATCGATCACCGTGTTGATGCGCTGGCGCAACCGGCGAGCGGTCTCGGGCTTCTCCAGCCAAATCGCAACAAGAGCATCGCGTACCGCCGCAGCGTCCACGCTAGCAACAGATCGATTGCCGAACGCGGGGAATGCGTAGGCCTCTAGCGTAGTGATCCATTGCCGCGCGTGTTTCGGGTTTTTCCAGCTGGGCGCGTTCTCGGCATGCACCAATCTGGCCGCTTCCGAGAATGTGGGAATGCCCGCCGCCTTCTGGCGCTCGGCAACCGGATCAATGCCTACCTCGATTTGCGAGCGAACTTCCGCCGCTCGCTCTCGTGCCAATTTCAGCGAAACTTTTTTGGCGCTCCCCAGCCCAATGTCGCGCCGCCGCCCGTCTTTCTGGACCCGAACTATCCAGCTCTTGCCGCCGCGCTTTCCAATCAGGAGGAAAAGCCCGTCCCCATCGCCATACCGTCCTGGCTCGCTCGCGGCCTTCACCGCCGTCGCCGTAAGGCTCCCCATTGCCGAATACTCCCACGCTTTCTCCCACACGATAGCGCGAGCGGCTGGGAACGGCAAGGTCCGCGCCGGAACCGCAGAGGCGCATCAAGCCTCAGGTTTTGTCAGGTTTCACGAAAGCTAGGGAATGGCCACGAAAGGGCGATTGGCGGAGCGGGAGGGATTCGAACCCTCGATACGGGGTTACCGTATACACACTTTCCAGGCGTGCGCCTTCGACCACTCGGCCACCGCTCCGCATCGCCCGTTCGGGAAGGGTGCGCACCTAGCTGCGTTCCGTGCGCTTCGCAAGACGCGGAAGCTCCGCTAGGCACCTGGCATGAGAGAATTCGGACTTCCCGTGACGCTTGACGAGATGGAAGCGCTTGGCCGGGCGGCGATCGCTGCGCTTCCGCAGGCTTTTGCCGAGCAACTGGGCGATGTCGTGTTCGCGGTGGAGGACTTCGCCGACGAGGAGACCTTGCACGAGCTGGGAATGGAAAATCCCTTCGAACTGACCGGTGTCTACGAGGGTCACGCCCTGACCGAGCGCAGCATCGAGATGTCGGGCCAGCTCCCCACCCGCATCCGCCTGTTCCGCCGCCCGATTCTCGACGAATGGGCAGAGCGCGGCGATGAGGCGCTGGAGCACCTGGTGCGGCATGTCGTAATCCACGAGATCGGCCATCACTTCGGCCTCTCGGACGAGGACATGCATGCGCTGGAAGATATGGCGGACCGCTAAATTTGCGTTCGGCATTGCGGGGAGCATCGTGAGGACGCAATCTGGGGCAGCGATGCGCTCCGCTCCGGATTGTGTCGCACTGCTCGCCATGAGGGGGAAGCCAATGCGTATTCTTTTTGCCGCCACCTGTGCTCTCGCGCTCGCCACTGCCGCGTTCGCGCAAGAAGTCGAGGCGCCCCCGCCTTCGCCGAGCGAGATCGTAAGCTTGGCGCCCACCGATGACTGGATCGCGATCGATCCGGAGAACCTGGTGGTGATGACGCTGCCCCCGCTGGAGGATGGCACCGAACGGAAGGTGGTGATGCAACTGATCGGCGCGCCGTTCAGCCAGGGCTGGGTCGCGAACATCCGTACCCTCGCCCGCGCGAAGTACTGGGACGGCAGCCAGATCTTGCGCGTGCAGGACAATTACGTGGTCCAGTGGGGCCAGCCCGACCCGGAAATGGGGGTCGAGCCCAAGCCCGTGCCCGAGGGGCTGAAGGTGATGACCGAGGGCGAGTACACCGCCGGATCGCCCAACTGGCTCACAGGACCGGTGCTGCAGGCCAAGCGCCAGCCGCAGGTGTTCGAGGACTGGCCCGCCCCGATGATGACCGACGCCTACGCCGATTTCGCAAGCTTCCGTGACGGCTGGCCGATTGCCGGCGTGCAGGGGATGCATCTGGCACGCCAGTGGCCGGTCCACTGCTACGGCATGGTCGGCGTGGGTCGCAACATGTCGCCCGATACTGGCGACGGATCGCAGCTCTACACCGTGATCGGCCACGCGCCGCGCCATCTCGACCGCAATATCGCGGTCGTGGGCCGGATCGTGGAAGGGATCGAGCACCTCTCCAGCCTGCCGCGCGGCACAGGCCCGCTCGGCTTCTACGAGGACGAGAGCAAGCGCGTGCCGATCGTGTCGGTCCGCATGGCAGCCGATATGCCCGAGAGCGAGCGGCCCCGCTTCGAATACCTCTCCACCGCGAGCGAGAGCTTCGCGCGCTATGCCGATGCGCGCGCCAACCGGCGCGATCCGTTCTTCATCCAGCCTGCCGGCGGGGCGGACGTCTGCAATATCCCGGTGCCCGTGCGCAGGACAGACGCGGAGTGAGCACATTTGCGCTGCGCACTGCCGATGCTGGCGATGCCGGAGCGATCGCGGCGCTCCACACCGCCAACTGGCGCAGCGCCTATGCCGACATCCTCGACCCGGCCTATCTCGCCGGGCCGGTGGAGGAAGATCGACGCGCGGTGTGGCATGAGCGTCTGACCGCCGGGCCGGACGACCTCGAGGTGGTCGTCGCCGAAAGCGAACAGGGGATCATCGGCTTCGCCAGCCTGTTCCACGAGCGCGAGCCCGACTGGGGCAGCTTCGTCGACAACCTGCACAGCGCCGCATCGGTGCGCGGACAGGGTGTGGGCAAGGCGCTGCTGACCGAGGCGGCACGGCGGGTCGCCGCGCGCGATCGGCACAAAGGGCTCTACCTGTGGGTGTTCGAACGCAACGAAGCTGCGGTCGGCTTCTACCGCGCGCTCGGCGGGGAGATCGCCGAGCGGATCATGTCCGACTGGGACAAGGCGCCCGACGAAGTGCGCTATCGCATGCACTGGCCTCGGGCCGCGGACCTCGCCAACCGCTAGACCTTCTGCATGAATTCCAGCCGGTTGCCGAAAGGGTCGGCGGTGAAGAAACGGCGGTAGCCTGCCACGGCCTTATCGTCGCGACAGGCCACACCGGCCTGTTCCAGCCGCTCGCGCAGGGCATCCAGATCGCTGATGAGGAACGCCGGATGCGCTTTTGTCGCTGGGGTAAAATCGGGGTCGATACCCACATGCAGCGCGACCTCGCCGGCCGCGAACCAGCAGCCCTGCGGCGAGAGCGTGTCGGGCTTGGGCACCTCGCGCATGCCGATCAGATCGACGAAGAAGCCGCGCATCCGATCCTCGCCGCCTTCGGGAATGGCGAGCTGGACATGATCATAGGCCAGCAGCCCGGTCATATCCGGTCCGCCTGCGCCACCGCATCGCTCGCCCGCAGCGCGCTGAGGATGCGGGTGAGGTGGGCGAGATCCTGCACTTCGATATCGATCTCGTAGGTCGCGAAGGGGTCTTCGATCCGCACCTTGTCGAGGCTGCGGACATCGGCATTGTTGCGCGCGACGATATTGGCCATCTCGGCGATCGTTCCGCGCCGGTCGTACAGCGTGACCGACAGCCGCCCGGTCGCAAGGCCAGAGCGATTGCCCCAGTCGAGATCGAGCCAGTCGTTGTCGATCCCGCTGGCAAGGCTGAGGCACTGGATATTGTGCACCTCCACACTCTCCCCCTTGCGCCGCAGCCCGACGATCCGGTCGCCGGGCACCGGATGGCAGCACTGGGCGAGCGTGTAGGCATTGCCGGGTTTGAGCCCGCGGATGGAGAGCGCCTGCTTCTTGTGCCGCCCCCAGTCGGGGTCGTCTTCGAAATCGGCGGTGCTACCGGGGACCAGCGCCTCCATCACCTCGTGATCGGTGATCTGCGCCGCCCCGATGGCGTACATCAGGTCTTCCTCTTCCTCCATGCCGAGGCGTTTCAGCGCCTCGCGCAGCGCCTTCTTGCCGACCTTGGCCGGGGTACGCGCGGCGATCTGGTCGTAGAGTTTGGAGCCCAGTTCGGCGACGTCTTCGCGTTCCTTGTTGCGCACCGCCCGGCGGATCGCGGCGCGCGCCTTGCCCGTCACCACGAAGCCCAGCCAGGATAGCTGCGGCTCCGCCTCGCTGCCCTTGATGATCTCCACCACGTCGCCGTTCGCCAGCGGGGTGCGCAGCGGCATGTGCCGCCCGTTGATCTTCGCGCCGACCGTCTGCGCGCCCAGATCGGTGTGCACGGCGAACGCGAAATCGACCGGGGTCGCGCCCTTGGGCAACTGGAACAGCGCCCCCTTGGGCGTGAAGGCGAAGATGCGGTCCTGATAGATTGCCAGCCGCGTATGTTCGAGCAGCTCGTCGGGGTCGTGGCTGGCGTCGACGATCTCGATCAGGTCGCGCAGCCAGCCGACCTGCCCGTCGGGCCGGTCGTGCTGCTTGTACGCCCAGTGCGCCGCGAGCCCGAACTCATTGGTCCGGTGCATCTCCTGCGTGCGGATCTGCACCTCCACCCGCATCGAATTCTCGTAGATCAGCGAGGTGTGCAGGCTGCGATAGCCGTTGCTCTTGGGGGTGGAGATGTAATCCTTGAACTTGCCGGGAATGAACTGCCACACCGTGTGCAGCACGCCCATCGCGCGGTAGCAGTCCTCGACGCTTTCGGTGATCACGCGAAACGCGAAAATGTCGGTCACCTGATCGAAGGGCAGATGCCTCTCGGCCATCTTCTTCCAGATCGAATAGGGGTGCTTCTCGCGCCCCGACACCTCGACGCTCAGCCCCGCCTCGGCCAGCGCCTGCTTGATAGCGAGCGCGATCGCATCGACCTGCCCGCTGTCCTGGCTGCGGATTTCCGCAAGCCGTCCGGTGATCGTGGCGTACGCTTCCGGCTCCAGCTGCTCGAACGCGAGCGCCTGCATCTCGCGCATGTATTCGTACATGCCCACGCGCTCTGCCAGCGGGGCGTAGATATCCATCGTCTCGCGCGCGATCCGGCGGCGCTTGTCCTCGTTCTTGATGAAGTGGAGCGTGCGCATGTTGTGCAGCCGGTCGCCCAGCTTGACCAGCAGCACGCGAATATCCTCGCTCATCGCGAGCAGGAACTTGCGCAGGTTCTCTGCCGCGCGCTCGTTCTCGGGCAACTGCTCGATCTTGGAGAGCTTGGTCACGCCATCGACCAGCCGCGCGATCTCGGGGCCGAAATTGGCCTCGATATCCTCGATCGTCGCCAGCGTATCCTCGACCGTATCGTGCAGCAGCGCGGTGGCGATGGTCTGCTGGTCGAGGCGCAGGTCGGTCATCAGCCCGGCGACCTCTACCGGGTGACTGAAATAGGGGTCCCCGCTCGCGCGCTTCTGCGTCCCGTGCTTCTGCACGGTGTACACATAGGCGCGGTTGAGCATCGCCTCGTCGGCGTCCGGGTCATAGGCCTTGACCCTTTCAACAAGTTCGTACTGGCGCAGCATTTCACCCGCAAATGTGCGGTGCAGCGCACATTATTGCAACGCGCAAAATCGCCGCTTGGTTAATCGGCTGCCATCAGCCGGTCGACACCGGCCCGCGTCACCGCGTGATAGCCGTCGCGCGTTTCGGCATAGATGCGTTTAGCGATAGGCCGCCCCCAGTCGCCTTGGTCCCACAGCACCGCGAACAGCGGGCGGACGAACTTGGCCCGGCCGATCTCGCTCAGGAAGACCTCGGCCTGCGGCACGGCAGGTTCGTACCGGTTGGCGAGCGCGAGTTCGAGCCACAGGAACAGCACTTCGTTGTTGCCCGTCTCCGACAGGCCCAGCGTATCATTGAGCGCGGCAAGTTGCGCAGCAGTGCGCTCCTTGGGAATATTGTCGAGGAAGCGCATCTGCTCCGCGGCAGTCCAGCCACTCCAGCCGGTGGGGATGGTGCCATTGTCGGCATAGGCGGTCACCGCCGTATCGACCGTAGCAAAGGCCTGCGGATCGGGCTTGGCCACATTGCTCGGCAGGCCGGGCTCGAAAATCCATTCGCGCAGCTTCAACTGCTTCGCTTCGGCGGGCGAGGTGACGAGGTTCGCCAGCATGTCGTCGTAGATCATCTGGCTGGTCGCTGGCTGGAACGCATGGTTGTCGAACCACTGGCGCAGCCACGCGTCGAAACGCTCGCGGCCAACCGCGCGCTCTACCGTGCGCAGGAAGAAATGCCCCTTGTCGTAGGCGATCGCGCTGCCGATCAGCTCACCATCGCCTTCGTTGTGGAGCGCGGTGCCCGGCGCATCATTGCCGACCTCGTTCAAGGTCTCGATAATGTTGGCATAGGAGAGCGCGGCCTCCTGTTCGGCACGGCTCTTGCCGTAGACCTTCTCGACGATGCGGTTCTCAAAGTAGGAGGTGACGCCTTCGTTGAGCCAGCCGTCGCCCCACACCGCGTTGGTGACGAGGTTGCCCGACCAGCTGTGCGCCAGCTCGTGAGCGACCAGCCCGTTGTTCGACCGGTCGCCCGCGATGAAAGTCGGCGTGAGGAAGGTCATCACCGGGTTTTCCATGCCCCCGTAGGGGAACGAGGGCGGCAGCACGATCATGTCGTAGCGGCCCCAGCGATAATCGCCGTAGAGTTCCTCTGCCGCTTCGACGAGCTGTTCGGTATCCGCCACCTCGTTATACGCCCGGTCGAGCGTTGCCGGTTCGGCCCACACGCCGGTGCGGGGGCCGGTGGCGCGGAAATCGATGTCGCCGGCAGCAATCGCGATCAGATAGGGCGGCACAGGCTTGTCCATCACAAAGCGGAAGGCGCGGCGGCCGTTGCCGACATCTTCGGGCTCGCCCTGCCGCACGCCGCTCATCACCACATCCAATGGCTTGGGCGCGGTGATGCGCGCCTCCCAGGTCTGGCGGATGCCAGGGCTGTCCTGCGTCGGAATCCACGTGCGGTTGAGGATCGCCTGCCCCTGGCTGAACAGGTACGGGTACTCGCCCCCGGCGGTCTGTTCGGGGGTCAGCCATTGCAGCGCGTCGGCATCGGGCGCGCTGCGATAGGCGATGCGCAGCTGGCGCGCGCCGTTCAGCTGGATGGTCAGCGGGGCCCCCTTGCCCTCCTCTGCCTCACCGATCGTGAACGGGAGCGAATTGCCCTGCCCGTCGGTCACCCGGTCGATCCGCAATCCGTTGCTGTCGAGCACGATCTGCTTGGCATCGTCCTTGGCGAGAATGTTCAGCACCGCACCGCCGCCGATCATCTTGGCGTCGAAATCCAGATCGAGGTCCAGCGCCACATGCGTGACCCGCGCGACCTGCGGCTGCGCATAGGTCTGGTCGTCCACCGCATCGGGCGTTGTCAGGATCGGGGAGACCATCGCCTTTTGTATCGGCACGCCCGGTTGGGAAGCCGGTGCCGTCTCCCCGTCGATCGTGCTGCACCCGGTCGCAAGGACGGCACAGGCTGCGATTGCGGCAAGACGATACATGGAGTTCTCCGAAAGACGTGTTTTGGGGTGCGTTAAACGCTCCCGTGCAAATCACGCCTGAACGATATTCGCAACCCTGTGCAATCAGGCGGTAAGCACGGCCCGATCTTGCAGAGCGAGCAGCTGGCGCATCCGCGCGATCGCTTCGCGCGCGTTGAGCGTGGCGAGGACACGCACTTCGGACAGAGCTTCGCGCTGGCCGATCGTCGCATCCTCTTCCACCAGGCTGGCCATCGCCCACTCGGAGAACAGGCGCGAAGGCGCCGTGTGGTAGTCGAGTAACTTCAGTTCGCGATGCCGGAAGTCGCAGCAAATCCGCTCGAACGTCTCTTCCACCTGCTTCAGGTTTCCTTCCAGCACCTGAATGAAATGCCCATCGATATAGGCAAGCGTCCCGGTGAGCTCCGATGCTGAATTGCGGACGGCGCTGGCCTGCGCGATCTCGCGGGCGATCGCGGCCCCGCGCGAGGCGTGCTCGTCTGCGATGCGGCTCGAATAGAACAGGCGCTGGACGGTCATCTCGCGTTCTCCCTCAGGCGACCGAACGGTTCTTCTCGTGAGTGCCGAACAGCCGGGCAAGCGTGGCCGCATCGACCGGCCGGCTGAACAGGAAGCCCTGCATGTGGCGGCAACCATGCTCGGCGACGTAGGAGTACTGGGCATCGGTCTCGATCCCTTCCGCCGTCACTTCCATCTGCAAGCTCTCGCCCAGTTGCGCGATCGCGCGAACGATCGATGCACTGCCCGGATCGTGGGGGACCTGATTGACGAAGCTGGCATCGATCTTGATCCGGTCGATCGGGAAACGGTGGAGGTAGCTGAGCGAGGAATAGCCCGTGCCAAAGTCATCAAGAGAGATTTTCACCCCCAATGCGCGCACTTCCTCCAGCGCACGAAGCGCAAGCTCGTCATCCGTCACCAGCGCGGTCTCGGTAATCTCGATCTCCAGCCGGCCCGGCTCCAGGCCCGACTTGTGCAACGCCTGCGCGACCGTGCTCGCCAGTCGGCCGCCCATCATCTGGACGGGCGATACGTTCACAGCCACGGTCATGCCGTCCGGCCAGGTTGCTGCTTCGGCGCATGCTCGCTCGAGGACCAGCGCGCCGATGGTCGTGACCAGGCCAAGCTCCTCTGCAACCGGGATGAACAGCACGGGCGACACAACGCCGCGCTCCGGACTGTGCCACCGGACCAGCGCCTCTGCGCCTGCAAATTCACGGGTCGCAGTGTCGAGGATCGGCTGGAAATAGACCTCGAATTCCTCACGCATGCATGCGCGACGAAGGTCCGCTTCCAGCAGCCGGCGTTCGCGCAGGGTCTCCGTCAGCGAGGGATCGAAGAAACAGTGCCGACCGCGTCCCTCGTTCTTGGCATGGTAGAGCGCGATATCGACCTGTTGCGTCAGCGTTTCGGCATCCTTGCCGTCTGCGGGCGCCAGCGTAATTCCCACACTGGCCCCAAGATCGGCGACTTGGCCGCTGATCACGAACGGGCGCGAAAGGACCTCGACGATCCGCTCCGCCAGCAGGCGCGCGACTGATGGATCGTCGACCCCTGGCGCGATCACCGCGAATTCGTCGCCACCGATGCGGGCAACCATGTCGTTGTCGCGAACCGCCTCCTGCAGGCGCGCGGAGACCGCCTTCAGAACCTTGTCGCCAAAGGGATGGCCAAGCGAATCGTTGATCGGCTTGAAGCGGTCGAGATCGACCATCAGCAGCGCGAATGGCGGGCCGCCCTTGACCAGCCGCTGACACAGACGGCGAAGCTTGCCGTTGAAGGCATGGCGGTTCTGCAGGCCGGTCAGCGTGTCGTGCATCGCGATATGGTGCAGCCGATCCTGCGCATCGACGCGGGTGCGCATCTCGACCAGATAGGTGGAGATGCCGGTGCCCACGATCAGCAGTGCAGCCATCGCGATGGCCGAGGCCATGGCGACGAAGACCTCGCTCTGCGGTCCGCTGCCAAAGCCCGCGATCGGCGTGACCGTAAACGCGGCCATGCCAACGAAGTGCAGCATCACGATGGCGACCACCAGCAGCAAGGTCGCCGTCCACGGATGGCCCTCGTGGTCGTGCACACGCAGCCGATCAATGGCGAGCGCGCCGAAAACCACCGCACAGGCGAGCGAGAGCGCCACATAGTTCGGCAGCCAGCCGACGATCCCGTCTGCCCGGTAAGCGAACATCCCGACATAGTGCATCGCCGCGATGGCAAGACCGATCGTTCCGCCACCGCACAGCGCCCCGAACCACCGGTTACGCAGAGTCGAAAGGAACAGGCCGATGCCCACGCCAAAGATGGCGATCACCACAGAAATGATGGTCAGCGTCGCATCGAATGTGACGGGCACCCCGGGCTGGTAGCCCAGCATCGCGATGAAATGGGTTCCCCAGATCGAGGAACCGGCACAGACCGATGCGAGGAAGCACCAGTGAAAGCGCGATCCACCTCCCGCCTGCAGCGTGCGACGAAACAGCTGGATGGAAACATAGGAGCCGACCACGCACAGCAGCGCCGCCAGCAGAACGAGCATGAGATCATGCTCATGGAAAAGACAGGTCAGAACGCGCAACACACTACCTTCGAACACGTCGAAGGCTTCATCACCGATCGACAGCGTGCTCGGTAGAATTACTGAGGTTAATTTTGTGTAGGCAAAGCCTCGGTTCGCAGGCCCCTATCTGGCAAGCTGTCTGCCGGGGCGCCGAGCTCAGTGCCCCTTGCCCAATCAGGTCCACACCGCTTCGGGCGGCAGGCTCATCAGGATGGCGTCGACATTGCCGCCGGTCTTGAGGCCGAACAGCGTGCCTCTGTCGTAGACGAGGTTGAACTCGGCATAGCGCCCCCGCCATTCCAGCTGGGTGCGCTTGTCCGCCTCGGTCCACTCGCTCTCCATCCGGCGGCGGACCAGCTTGGGGAAAATCTCCAGAAAGGCGCGCCCGACATCCTGCGTGAAATCGAGATTGCGCGCGAAGCCGCTCTCGTCATCGCATTCCAGATGGTCGTAGAAAATCCCGCCGACCCCGCGATGCACGCCGCGATGGGGGATGTAGAAATACTCGTCCGCCCATTTGCTGAAGCGTTCGTAATAGGTCGGGTTGTGCTTCGCGCAGGCGGCGCGGAAGGCGGCGTGGAATTCCTGCGTATCCTCCTCGTAGGGGATCGGCGGATTGAGGTCCGCGCCGCCGCCGAACCACGCCTTGCCGGTGACGAGGAAGCGCGTGTTCATGTGCACTGCCGGGACATGCGGGTTGGCCATATGTGCGACCAGACTGATGCCGGTGGCGGAGAAGCTGGGATCGTCCTCGGCCCCGTTGATCGTCTTGGCGAACTCGGGCGCGAATGTGCCGTGCACGGTGGAAACGTTGACCCCGACCTTCTCGAACACTTTGCCCTTCATCAGGCCCTGCACCCCGCCGCCGGGGCTGTCGTTGCCCTCTTCCTCGCGCTCCCAGGGGGTGTACTGGAAGGTCGCGTCGGAACCAGCCTCGCGCTCGATCGCCTCGAACTCGGCGCAGATCTGATCGCGCAGGGATTCGAACCAGGTACGCGCTTGTTGCGTTTGGGCAGACCAGTCGGGCATTGTCTTCGCATCCTTGCGTGGCGTCGTGCATCCCTTGCCAATCCTGCCAGCCTAGGGCAAGTGGACCCCATGGTTCCCCTTTCGTTCGGCACGGCGGAGCTGCTTCTGCGCAGCGACGGTGCGGTCTACTGGCCGCGCGAGGCGACGCTGTTCGTCGCCGACCTGCACCTCGAAAAGGCAAGTTTCTTCGCGAGTCACGGCCAGCCGCTGCCGCCCTACGACAGCCGCGCCACGCTCGAACGGGTGGCGCAGGCGGTGGACGAGACCGGTGCGCACAAGGTCGTGACGCTGGGCGACAATTTCCACGACGCGGATGGCGCAGCCCGCCTGGAAGAGGGCGCGTGCAACATGCTGCGCGCGCTCACCTCGCGGATCGACTGGGTCTGGATCACAGGCAACCACGACGGCCCGCCCGACGCCGCCGGGGCAGCCGCGCAGTGCGGCGGGTCTCTGCATGAAGAGCTGGAAATTGGCGGAGTGATCTGCCGCCACGAGGCGCGAGCCGGCGAAACGCAGGCAGAGCTTTCCGGTCACTGGCACCCCAAGCTTTCCGTCACCCTGCGCGGTCGCCACATACGCCGCCCGTGCGCGGTGATCGCCCGGCGCAGCGATGGTCCTCCGCGCATGGTACTGCCCGCATTCGGCGCACTGACCGGTGGAATGGCGGCCGACGATCCGGCGATTCGCAAGAGCCTGAGCCCGGCCGAAACGATCGAGGCGCTGTGCGCGGTGCGCGGGCAACTGGTCCGTCTGCCGCTGTGGCGGGCCGAAAAACGCGCGGCCTGACGCGATCTACCCGCTGCAAAGCGCGGTTCCTCGCGCAGCCCCCTTTCGCATTGCGGCGAAAACACCTAAATAGCGCGGACATCTGTTCATTACTCTAGGAGAGCATCCCATAGCACGTCCCCCCCGTCGTTCCCTTCAGCCGCCGATCAAGAGCGGCCCGCGCTACGACAATTTTATCCAGTCGCCCAAGGTCCGCGTTATCGACGAGACCGGGGAAAACATCGGTGTCCTCAACACGCGTGACGCGATCGAACGCGCTGCGGAAGTTGGCCTGAACCTCGTCGAGGTGTCGCCGAACGCAGATCCGCCCGTGTGCAAGTTCCTCGATGTCGGCAAGCACCGCTACGAAGCGCAGAAGAAGGCGAACCTCGCGCGCAAGACGCAGAAGACGCAGGACATCAAGGAAGTCAAAATGCGTCCGAACATCGACACGCACGATTACGACGTGAAGATGCGCAATGTGGTGAAGTTCATCGAGAACGGCGACAAGGTGAAGTGCACGCTGCGCTTCCGTGGCCGCGAAATGGCGCACCAGCAGCTGGGCATGGACCTGCTCAACCGGGTTCGCGACGATGTGGAAGAGATCGCCAAGGTCGAAAGCTTCCCGCGCCTCGAAGGCCGTCAGATGCTGATGGTCCTCGCGCCCAAGTAACTGCCTCTTCTACCCCTGCAGCCCAAGGCTCTCCCCATGCGCATAGTCTCCCTTGCCGGAATCGCCGTCGCGACCCTCGCTCTGGTCGCCTGCAATTCGGGAGGGGAGACGCAGCCGAACCAGGCCGCAAGCAGTGGCGAGAATACGCAGCAGGCGGGCAGCGATGCCGAGCAGCCGGCGGGCGTAAACGACGGGATTCCCGACCTCACACCCGCCACGCTCACTCCCGAGGCGCAGAAAGGGGAAAAGGGCGCGCGCAACGTGCTGCTGTCCTTCACCCGTGCGATCGAGCTCAAGGAGTTCGATCAGGCCTGGAACCTGATGGTGCCGGAACTGCGTGCGAATCTTTCGCGCGAGCAGTTTACGCAGACCTTTGCCGGTCTCGGCGACCTGACGGTCTCGGCTCCGGCCGGCACCATGGAAGGTGCGGCAGGGACGAGTTACTACGAGGTCCCGATCACCATCCGGGGCGCGACCGGGCAGACCCTGACCGGGGAGATCGTGCTCAGCCGGGTCAACGATGTCCCCGGCGCAACCGAAGAACAGCTGCAGTGGCGCGTGCGCCGCTTCTCTGTTTCGTCGAGCTAGCCCACCCTGCGGATCACTCGATCCGGAAATCCAGCAGAGTGAACCGCGCCGGGCCGGTGGCATAGACGCCGTGCCCGCGCAGCGCGGGCGAACCGAACACGAAGCCGACCTGCGCAGTCCGATCCAGCGCGCGATCGAACGCCTCGGGCAGCGTGTAGCTGGTGCCCCCGACCATCGCGATCCACTCCTCGTCCAGATCGATGCTGACCTCGTGCGTGCCGCGGCTCAGCGGGATGACCTTGTCGTTCGGCGCGTACCAGCGGTGGTGCGGCGTGCGCATCGTCCAGCGGTCGCCTGCGCGCTGGAAATAGAGCGACAGGGTCGCAGTGTTCTGCGGGTCTTCCTCCGGCACGAAGCGCACTCCGCGTGCGGCATCGATCCGGTAACGCATGGTAATCCGCTTCGCGCCTGCTAGCGGCCGGGTTGCCGTGGTCACATAGTGCACATGGCCCGCCGCCGGGCTGGGATAGGGGAAATCGAACACCGCACCGCGCGCGGTATCCTGCATGGTCGCGGGCATCCGGTATGAAGAGTTCTTGCCGCGCACGACCGGGCCGATCGACCAGGTCGAACGCGCGGACTGCGCCGCCGCCGGTGCCGATGGCACCACGGCGATGCCGGTGCCGAGCAATGCGACAGATGCAGCGGCGAGGATCAGGGATCGCTTCAACATGCCCCGGACACTGCTCCAGCGCCAATGGATCGACGCTGAACGGGCCGTTGTGCGACCAGCCCGCCGCCCCATGTACTCAGGGTCGCTTGATCGCGGAAACTCCCGGCGGTACTGGCGCGTTCGAAAACCGGCAGCTGGTGGAGATGCGTTCCTGCGGAGGTTAGGAGCGGGCCCGCCACCGGCACAGCCTCCAGCCCAAGCCCCCGCCTTCCTGGGGGTATAGTTGAGGAAGGCCGTTCCCCATGACCGACGCCGTCGACGCAGTCGAAACCCCCACCCCCCGCCGCAAGCCCAAGCCCGAAGTCACCAAGATCGACGGGCGCAAGATGAAGCCGTCCACCCTGATGATGGGCCACGGCTACGACCCCGCGCTGTCCGAAGGATCGCTGAAGGCCCCGATTTTTCTGACCAGCACCTTCGCCTTCGAAAGCGCGGCTGCGGGCAAGCGCCACTTCGAAGGCATCACCGGCCTGCGTGAAGGCGGCGCGGAAGGCCTCGTCTATTCGCGCTTCAACGGCCCGAACCAGGAAATCCTCGAAGACCGCCTCGCCATCTGGGACGGCGCGGAAGATTCGCTGTGCTTCTCCAGCGGGATGACCGCCATCTGCGTGATGATGATGGCCTATTGCAGCGCAGGCGACGTGATCGTCCACTCGGGCCCGCTCTATGCCGCGTCCGAAGGCTTCGTCGCCAAGATCCTCGCCAAGTTCGGGGTGAAGTATATCGACTTCCCCGCCGGTGCGACGCGTGAGCAGTTCGACGATGTGCTCGCCAAGGCCAAGGCGATGGCCGAGGAGAACGGCGGCAAGGTCGCGATGATCTACCTCGAAAGCCCCGGCAACCCGACCAACGCGCTGGTCGATATCGAGATGGTCCGCGATGCGCGCGACGCGGCGCTTCCCGCCGACTGCCCGATCGCGATCGACAACACCTTCCTCGGCCCGCTGTGGCAGCGTCCGCTGGAACATGGCG
This sequence comes from Alteriqipengyuania abyssalis, assembly GCF_019857185.1. Lineage (GTDB taxonomy): Bacteria > Pseudomonadota > Alphaproteobacteria > Sphingomonadales > Sphingomonadaceae > Alteriqipengyuania > Alteriqipengyuania abyssalis. Next base: position 654,311 of record NZ_JAHWXP010000003.1, read on the forward strand.
CGGATATCGTGTGCTATTCGCTGACCAAATATGTCGGCGGCCACTCGGACCTCGTCGCAGGCAGTATCGCCGGCGACAAGAAGTGGATGAACCCGGTCCGCATGATCCGCAACACGATGGGCGGCATCGCCGACCCGAACACCGCGTGGATGTTGCTGCGCAGCCTCGAAACCGTCGAGTTGCGGATGCAGCGCGCGGGCGAGAACGCGGCGAAGGTCTGCGAATTCCTGAAGAAGCACCCCAAGGTCGATGGGCTCGGCTACCTCGGCATGATCGAGGATGAGCGCCAGCAGGACATCTACGACCGCCACTGCCTTGGCGCCGGGTCGACCTTCTCGCTGTTCCTCAAGGGCGGTGAAGAGGAGTGCTTCCGCTTCCTCGACGCGCTCAAGGTCGCCAAGCTTGCGGTCAGCCTCGGCGGCACCGAAACGCTCGCCAGCCACCCGGCCAGCATGACGCACCTCTCCGTGCCCCATGCACGCCGCCAGCAGCTCGGCATTTCGGACGCGCTGGTGCGGATCAGCATCGGGATCGAAGACCCCGAGGATCTGATCGCCGACTTCGATCAGGCGCTCGACGCGGTCTGATCGGCCGGTTCACCGGAAAAATGCGAATGGGCGGAGGCTGCAAGGCCCCCGCCCATTTTTGTATCAGCGCCCGAAACGCGCAGTCAGTTCGACCCCGAACAGGCGCGGTTCTGCGGGGATGAAGGTCGGCACGCGGAACGAACCGCCCGTGTTGCCGGCGTCGAGCAGATAATCCTCGTCGAAAGCGTTGCGAATGAAGCCTGCGATCTCGAACCGGTCGTTGGCGAAGGAAACGCCCGCCCGCGCGTTGACCAGCGTTACCGGCCCCTGCGAGATCAGCGGATCGTTCGGCACTTCGAAGAAGATCCGGCTGCGGTAGGTGATGCTCGGCGTGGCGAACAGACGCGCACCATTGCCCAGCGGATAGTCGACCGTGAAGCCGCCCGCCGCCTGCCACTCGGGCTGAAGGCGGAAACGCGCACCCGAATATTCGGGCGAGTACGCGCCGTCCTCGTCGATCCCGCCGCTGATGTAGCCGACATTGCCGAACACGCTCAGCCAGTCGGTCGCCTGCACCGCCAGCTCCGCCTCGACACCCAGGTTCGATGCCGAACCCGCGCTGGCGGTGATGAAGGAGCCGAGGTTGTCGGGGTCTGCGATCGACACCTGGAAGTTGTCGTACTTCTGGTAATAGACGCCCAGCGAGCCCGACACGATGCCGGTCGCCAGCTTCACCCCGGCTTCGTAGTTCCACACGGTTTCTTCGGGGATCAGGTCCTGCGCCCCGCCCGCATTCACCGGGACCACCGGCGAACGGCGGCCCTTGGAGATCGTGGCGAAGACGTTCACGTCGGGGCTGATGCGATACAGGACGTTGAAGCGGGGCAGCCATGCATCGAAGCTGTCTTCGGCGGTCAGCGTCTGCCCGCCGGTATCCACCTGCCCCGGAATCAGCGGCGCACCGCTGAGGACCGAGTTGGGCACCACCGCCCGGAACCCCGAGCTGCGGTCTTCCCACAGGTAACGCACGCCTGCGGTCAGCTCCACCGATTCGACAGGGATGAACGTTACATCGGCGAAGACCGAATAGCTGTCGTTCTGGCCCTGGTTCTCGAACACGGAGGTGTACGGGATGGCCTGCGCCGCCCCGCTTGTCGCAAGACCGGTGACAGCGGCCGCGGGCACACTGCCGTCAGGTGCCACGCAGGCGATCCCGGGAACGAGCGGGGCGCCGAACAGCGAGGTGAGGCACTGGAGGAAGATGCCTTCCTCGGTCGAGAAGGGCACGTTCTGGATGCCGTCTTCGCTGAACACGTTCCAGCCGAAGGAGCCGCGCAGCCGGTCGCCCGCGTAGCTGAAGCGGCCTTCGTGGCTGAACTGGTCGCCCTTCGCGATCTCGGCGAATTCGAGGAACGGCGCGGCCGAACCGTCGGCGTCGAACACCTCCGCGCTGTCGAAATTGCGGTATCCGTTGACCGTGGTGAAGGTCCAGCCGGGCGCGAAGTCCCACGCGGCGGTCAGGTTCACATCGTAGACTTCGCGGTTCAGGCCCAGCTGGTCATCGCCCAGCGCCTGCGCCGAGTAAGGCGATCCGCCCAGGTTCGCATCGACGAAGGCATTGGCCGGACCGCCCGGCGCACCGGCGAAGGCGGGGAACGTGCCCGAGATGAAGGGCGTGCCGCCGTTGCGCTGCTGGTCGTAGGTGCCGATCAGGTCGATCGTGATGTCGCTCGACGGGGTGAAGCGCAGCGATCCGCGAACCCCGAACTGGTCCTTCGCGTAGAGATCGTCCGTCTGGCTGGTCGCGAGGTTCTTTACATAGCCGTCACGCGTGCGCCATTCGAAGGCGACCCGTCCCGCGATCACATCCGATCCTGCATTGACGAAGCCCGAGAGCAGCGTGGCGTCGTAGTTGCCGTAGCCGCCGGTCATCTCGGCGGAGAAGCCGGGCTTCGGCTTGGCGGAGACGAGGCTGATCGCGCCGACCGCGCTGGCGGTGCCGAACAGGGTCGCCTGCGGGCCCTTGATGACTTCGACACGCTCCAGATCGTAGATCGCCTGATACGATCCGCGCGAACGCGAGATGTCGACTCCGTTGTAATACAGCGTGACACGCGGGCCCTGCTGCGCCGAGCCGCTGTCCGAGGTGATGCCGCGGATGACGATGCCCGGGTTGTTGGCGCTCTGCTCCTGAATGTTGAGGCCGGGGACATAGTTCGACAGCTCGTCGAGATCGGTGACGCCCAGATTGGCGATCTGATCTCCGCTCAGGGCACTGATCGTGATCGGCACGTCGAGCGCGCGCTGTTCGATCTTCTGCGCAGTGACAACGATCATGTTGCCGGTTTCTTCGGTGATTTCCTCCTCGCCGGCGGCATCATCGGCAGGCTCGACCGGAGCCTGCGCGAGGGCGGCGACAGGCGACAGCGCGGCGGTGCCGAGCAAGACGAGACGGAGGATGGAAACGGAAGACGAACGCATGGTGAGACCCCTTATGCTGCGATTGCGAAGGGTCGTTAGGGACGCCACGTGACCGATCAAGGTCCGATCGGTGACGCTTTGATGACGATATGCGTTTGTCTTTCTAACCGTGCCATTCGCGCCGCGCTTCGGCAGCTTTCAGCACCTCGTAGGAGACCTGCAGCTTCTGAAACTCGGCGGCGGCTTCCTTGTCGCCCGGCTTCACGTCGGGATGGACGGTCTTCGCCTTTTCGCGCCAGGCGCGTTTGATCGTGGCGAAATCGGCATCGGATTCCAGACCCAGCACGTCGAGCGCGCGCATCTCGTCCGCCGAGCGGGATCCATCGCCCGATCCGCCCCAACTGTAATGCGAGGCTTCGGCATAGCCTGCATTGTCGCGCTGTTCGGTCCGCGCGCGCTCGGCCGCCTCGGCCTTTTCCAGGCCTTCGAAATAGTCCCACTTGGAATTATACTCCGCCGCATGTTTCTGGCAGAAATACCAGCGATCCGGGTTGTTGGGGGATTTTGGTGCGGGGCAGTCGCCACGCTCGTCGCAGCCGTGGCGATCGCACAGGCGCACGGTCGCGGCCTCGCGACTTTCCTCGTAGCCGCGCCAGCGCGGGAAACCCCAATCGTTCGATCTGCGCGGTTTTGCCATTGGTTCAATCTAGAGCGATCGACCGCGCCCGCAACCTCGCAAACCGGTCTTTGAGGCCCCTCGCGCCACCACAGCGCAAAAGAAAAGGCGGACGGCCCGCAAGCCACCCGCCCTTCCCGCACTACGGCGCTTGCCGCCTAGTTGACGACGACGGTCACCGCGCGGCGGTTCTTGGCCCATGCCTCGGGCGTGGAAGCGGTCGCGACCGGGCGTTCCTCGCCATAGCTCACCGTGCGGATGCGGTTGGCGGCAATGCCCAGGCTGACGAGATAGTTCTTCGCCGCGTTGGCCCGCCGCTCACCCAGCGCGAGGTTGTATTCGCGCGTGCCGCGTTCGTCCGCGTGGCCTTCGATGGTCACGGTGATGTTGGGGTACTGCGACATGTACTGCGCCTGCGTCTGCAGCGCAGCCGCATCGGCGGTGTCGATATTGTAGCGGTCGGTGTCGAAATAGATCACGTTCTGACCATTCACCGCGCGCACGAAGTGCTCCTGCGTGCCGACGCCGGGCCCGCCAGTATTGCCGCCAGTGGTCGGCTGACTCACCCCCGGTTCGGGCGGGAGCTGTTCGGGTGCGGGCGACTTGCACGCCGCCAGCGACACGGTGGCCGAAAGGACGATCGCTGCTGCAATACGAGAATTCATTTGGTCTCTCCTCACATAATTGCCTTCATTCGTCGGTGCGACCCCACGAAAAAGCATCTGTATTTCCTAACGCCTCACGGCAGGATCGGGCCCCATGCCGGGTCCGACGCGTCGACCGGAGTGGGCAGACGGCGCAGATTCTCGCCGGTCAGATCCACCTGATAGATCGCGGTGCGGCCCGTGTTCCGCTCGGTGCGGAAGAACTGCAGGATGCGGCCATTGGGGGCCCAGGTGGGGGCTTCGTCCTGCCAGCCGTCTGTGAGCTTGCGGAAGTTCTTCCCGTCGGGGCTCATGGTCGCGATGTTGAAGTCGCCCGGGATGTAGGTGAACGCGATCTGGTCGCCGCGCGGGCTCCATTCGGGTGTGGCGGCGCGGCCACCGAAGAAGGTGATCCGCCGCTGGTTCGATCCGTCGGCATTCATCATGTAGATCTGCTGCGCGCCCGAACGGTCGCTTTCGAACACGATCCGCGTGCCGTCGGGCGAGTAGGATCCGCCCACGTCGATGCCCGGCGCATCGGTCAGCCGCTCGCTCGGCCCGCCATTGGCGGAGACGCGGTAGATATCCGTATTGCCGTTGACCGCCATCGAATAGAGCACCCAGCGCCCGTCCGGGCTCCAGCGCGGAGCGAAGGTCGGGTTGCTGCTTTCGGTGACCAGCGTCTGCCGCCCGGTGCCGATGTCGTAGATGTAGATGCGCGGATTGCCGTCGACATAGCTGAGATACATCAGCTTGCGGTAGTCGGGCGAGTAACGCGGGGTCAGCGCGGTCGCACGGCCGGTGGTGATGAAGCGGTGGTTGGCCCCGTCGCTGTCCATGATCGCGAGCCGCTTGGTCCGGTTATCCTTCGGGCCGGTTTCGGCGATGTAGGCGATCCGGCTGTCGAAGAACGGGCTTTCGCCGGTCAGGCGCGAATAGACGAGGTCGGCACATTTGTGGGCCGCACGCCGCCAGTCGGACGGCGGGACGACCCAGCCTGAGCGGGCCAGTTCGTCGTTCAGGGCGACGTCGTAGAGATAGCAGCCGACCACCAGCTTGCCGTCGGCGCGCGGGCGGACATAGCCCTGCACCAGCATTTCCGCGCCGCGCATGCGCCACATGTTCCACACGGGATCGGTAATCTGCGGGTAGTTCGGCTTGGGCAGCGCGTCCGGCCCGGTGGGGGCGAACAGGCCATTGTTCTGCAGATCGGCGGTAATCACCCGCGCGAGTTCCGCACCCAGCGCAGCGGTGCCCTGCGCATTGGCTGCGGTCGCCACGTCACGCTCCGCAGCGAAGGCGGGGATCGCGAGCTGCAGGTCGTCGAGGCTGCCTTCGAAGGAGACATTGACCGACAGGCCCCCGTCTTCATCGCCATCGCCGGGCGTCGGCACGGTTTCGACCTCGCCGCCCACCGGCGGGGCAGTGCCCAGGTCTTCGTTCTGCGCGAGGACCGGCGAAGCAATCAGCAGGGCCAGGCTAGCCAGCAAGAATCTCATTGAGCGAGTCTCCAATCGAGGTTGGCAGTCACCGACTTCCAAGCATTATAATATTCGGGCGGCAAATCGAAGGGGGCGGCCAGTTGCACCGCGCGGATGGCCTGTTCGGCATGGCGTTCTGCCTGCGCGCGGTTGGTTTCGTTGACCCCGGTCTGGCGCACCAGACGCGGACGCCCCTTCAGCGATCCGTCTTCGTTGAGCTGGAAAGAGATGTAGCTGACGATTTGTTCCACGTCGGGCCCGCTAGGCGGCTGCCAGTGCGGCTTGATCTGACGCGAGATCGCCGCAGCGATACTGGCTTTCGCGCTGTTCCCGATCTGCGAAGCGGGAATGCGTGTGTCGGTCGAGGTCGACGAACTGCCCGATCCGGCGAGAAAATCGTCGCCCACGCGGCTGCCGCCAGAGCGGCTCGGCTCGGCACTGGGCCGCGGCTGCGGGCGTGGGCGCGGTTGCGCGGTCGCTCGCGGGCTCGGCCGGGGCTGCGGGCGGCTGGTCGCGCGCGCGGTCGGTTGCGGACGCGGGGCGGGGGCGGTGGTGGGTTGCGGCAGCGGCGGCGGAGGTACGTATTCGATCGGCGGGGAAACCTGCTCGCCCAGCTCCGGCGCGACCGAGGCCTGCGCTTCCTGAACGGGGTCTGGCGAGGTCGAGGTGGTCCCGACATCTTCCGCGAAATTAACCGTGATGCGTTGCGGCTCGGGCAGCTTTTCGCGCGTCGCACCCTGCACCAGCAGCACCGCGATCAGCGCGGCGTGCAGCGCGATCGCGACGATCAGCGCAATGGCATCGAGGCCGGTATGCTGTTTCGCGTCCATCGAGCCCTGGGAGCTAGATCGAGTCGCTTGAACTGTTGGTGACCAGCGAGATCGAGTTGCAGCCCATCAGGTTGAGCTCGCCCATCACGCCCATCACGCGCCCGTAATCGAGCGTCTTGTCAGCGCGCAGCACCACCTCCCGCTCGGAACAGGCGACCCCTTCGCTGGCGGTGGCGAGCGCCGCGCCCAGATCGCCCTGCGGCACCGCGGATTCGCCGACATAGATCGTGCCGTCACCCGCGATCGACACGTTGAGCGGCTCTTCGTCCTGCGGCAGCGCGTTCGCACGGCTGTCCGGCAGGTCGACGGGTACGCCGGCGGTCAGCAGCGGCGCGGTGACCATGAAGATGATCAGCAGCACCAGCATCACGTCGACCAGCGGGGTAACGTTGATCTCCGCCATCGGCGCGCGCTTGGCGTTGCGCCCGCGCTTATGGGAATGGACGCCCATCGCCATATCAGACGCGCTCCAGTTCGCGGCCGAGGTTCGCATTGAACCGGTCGGCGAAGCGCTGAAGGATCGCTTCGTAGCTGTTCACGCTGGCCGAGAAGCGGTTGTAGGCGATGACCGCGGGGATCGCGGCGAACAGGCCGATCGCGGTTGCGAACAGCGCTTCGGAAATGCCAGGCGCGACCACCGCGAGCGAGGAATTGTTCTGCGCACCGATCTGGAAGAAGCTGTTCATGATGCCCCAAACGGTGCCGAACAGGCCCACGAAGGGCGCAACCGAACCCAGCGTGGCGAGGAAGGTCAGCCGGTTGGCCATCCGGTCAGCCTCTTCGGCCACATGGCTGTCCATCACGGCGGCGATGCGGCCCTGCGCACCGCGCACGTCCTTCACCCCACCCTTGGTCGACTTCTTCCACTCGGTGATCGCACCCCATGCGATGCGCGCGGGCGCGACATCCTGGTTGCGATAGGCATCCAGCGTCTCCTCGTAGTTTTCCGAGGCCCAGAAATCCCGTTCGAACTTGCGCGCACGCTTCTTCGCGCCGCCGATCTTCATCGCGACCGAGATGATGATCATCCAGCTCCAGATCGAGGCGAGCAGCAACGCCGCCATCACCGCCTTGACCACGATATCGGCGTCCATGAACAGCTTCACCGGCTCCAGCCGGGTCGGCGGAACGGGCATTGTCGCGGCGGCGGCAAGCAGGTCGGAAAGAATCATTCAGGCATGCTCCCCAAGAGAACTGGTATCGGAACTGGTATCGAGAATTCGGGTGAAGGCTTGGCGCCATACATCGGGCTGGCGACGCGGGCGGCCATTGGGCGCGACGAAGCCGACCCGGAAGGTCGCGCTGCAAATCGTCTCCCCATCGCGTTTCGCCTCCTGCACCATACGCACGCTCGCTGCCTTGAGTTCGCTGCACCGCGTATGAATGACGATGTCGTCGTCGAGCAGCGCGGGCCGAAGATAGCGCATCTGCACATCGGCCACCGCATAGGCACCCTCGCCCGCTTCGATCGCGGCGCGCTGGTCGATCTCGAGCATCCGCAGCACGTCGGAACGCGCCCGTTCGAACCAGCGCAGGTAGTTGGCGTGATAGACGATGCCGGAGAGGTCGGTGTCCTCGTAATAGACCCGCACCGCGTACAGGTGCAGCGAGCCGTCGAACACGCCTCCGGGCGGCGTCGGGCGGACAGGATCGGGTGCGTCGGTCATGCAGGGCGCGCCTTTACCGGAAAGCTGTTCGCAGCGGCAATCACATTCGGGCGGACTGTCGCACGGTGGGAGCGGTTCGCCCGCCGCGCCAGAAGAAGCGCTGCGATCAGGCGATCATCCGCCCCAGCTTCTGCCCGCCGAAGATGTGGACGTGGAAATGCGGCACTTCCTGCCCGCCATTCTCGCCCACATTGGCGAGCAGGCGATAGCCGGGCTCGACCAGCCCCTTCGCGCGCGCCACGGTGCCGACCGCGCGAACCAGCCCGGCGATTTCCTCGTCCGATGCTTTCTGCGCAAAATCGTCCCAGCTGACGTACTTGCCCTTGGGGATCACCAGTGTGTGGATTTCGGCCTGCGGAGCAATATCCTCGAACGCGAAGGCCCAGTCGTCCTCGTACACCTTGGTGCAGGGAATCTCGCCGCGCAGGATCTTGGCGAAGATATTGTCGTCGTCATAGGGCGCGGTCGGGTCAATCGGCATTGCTCGTCTCCTCCTGGCTCTCGCGGCTGGCCTTCTCCTCGATCCCCGAGATGCCTTCGCGCCGGTCGAGTTCGGCGAGCACGTCGTCCAGCGCGATCTCGCGGTCGGCCAGCAGGACCATCAGGTGGAACAGCACGTCGGCGGCTTCGCCGACCAGTTCCTCGTCACTGCCCGAAAGCCCGGCGACCACCGCCTCGACCGCTTCCTCGCCCAGCTTGCGCGCCATCCTGGGCCGCCCGTCACGCTTGAGCAGCGCGACATAGCTGGTTTCGGGATCGCAATTGCGACGTTCAAGGATCACCTTTTCCAGGCGAGCGAGAGTTTCCATCCAGACGGTCCTCTTTCTGGTTATGCGTGACGCCTCAACCGTGCGTCCCTGCGTAGGGTTCCGGGTGGCGCGCAGGCAAGCCCGCCGCGCGCAGCGCGTCCTGCGCCTCAGCGACCGTATGCTGCCCGAAGTGGAAGATGCTCGCTGCCAGCACCGCGCTTGCACGGCCTTCGCGAACCCCCGCCACCATGTGGTCGAGCGTGCCGACCCCGCCACTGGCGATCACCGGCACATCGACCGCATCGGCGATCATCCGCGTCAGTTCGAGGTCGTAGCCGTCCTTGGTCCCGTCGCGGTCCATTGAGGTGACGAGCAGTTCGCCCGCGCCCAGCTGCGCCAGCTTCGTCGCATGTTCGAGCGCATCGATCCCGGTCGCGCGGCGGCCGCCGTGGGTGAAGATTTCGTAGCGCCCGCTCTCGCCACGCCGCGCATCCACGCTCGCCACGACGCACTGGCTGCCCATGCGCTGCGCGATATCGTCGACCAGTTCGGGCCGCGCCACGGCGGCGGAGTTGATCGCGACCTTGTCTGCGCCTGCCAGCAACAGCGTGCGCGCATCCTCGACGCTACGCACGCCCCCGCCCACGGTCAGCGGCATGAAGCAGACTTCAGCGGTACGCCGCACGATATCGGCCAGCGTCGCGCGCCCTTCGTGGCTGGCGGAAATGTCGAGGAAGCACAGCTCGTCCGCGCCCGCGAGGTCGTAGGCATGCGCCTGCTCGACCGGATCGCCCGCATCGCGCAGGTCGACGAAATTGACGCCCTTGACCACGCGGCCCTCGGCCACGTCGAGACAGGGGATGACACGGATACGGACGGTCATAGCGTCACCATCCGATAAGCGAAGTACGCGATCACCAAAGTCCAGAAAGCGATCACAGACCAGAAGATGTTAGGGTCATCGGCCCTTGTACGCCGACGGCCCCCGAACACGTAACCGACCTTGCCCGTCTTCAGAGCTTGAACGATCTGGTATGCGCTCAGAATGATCGCGGCGATGGATACGAGATAGGCAATCATCTCGCCCCTGTCCCCACACGCAGCGCCTCTGCCAGATCGAGCCGCCCGTCGTAGAGCGCGCGGCCGGTAATCACGCCCTCGATCCCGTCAGCCGTATGCGGCGCGAGCGCGCGGATATCCTCGATGTCGGCGACGCCTCCGCTGGCGATGACGGGCAGCGATTGCGCCCTGGCCAGCGCCAGCGTCGCCTCGACATTGCAGCCCTTGAGCAGCCCGTCGCGCCCGATATCGGTGAACAGCAGTGCGGCGACGCCCGCATCCTCGAACCGGCGCGCCAGGTCTTCGACGGGCAGGTCGGAAACGCTCGCCCAGCCCTCGGTCGCGACCATCCCGTCGCGCGCGTCGACCGCGACCACCACGCGGCCCGGATGATCCGCCGCCAGAGCCTTGACCAGTTCGGGGTCCTTCAGCGCAGCCGTGCCGATCACCACCCGCGCCACGCCGAGCTCCAGCCAGCGCTCCGCACCCTCGCGCGTGCGGATGCCGCCGCCGAGCTGCACCTTGCCGGGGAAGCGTTGGAGGATGCTCTCAACCGCGTGGGCATTGACCGGCTCGCCCGCGACGGCTCCGTCGAGGTCGACCACGTGCAGCCAGCTCGCGCCTGCTTCGGCAAAGCGCGCGGCCTGTTCGCCGGGATTATTGCCGTAGATTGTCGCGCGGTCCATATCGCCTTCGGCGAGGCGGACGACATTGCCGCCCTTGAGGTCGATAGCTGGGAAGATGATCATACTGCGTGCCCCTCTCCAATTGCGGCTAGGCTCCTGCGTCGCCAAGCCTCCATATCCTCTCCCGCGAGGGGAGAGGAACGCGGCGCACTCGTCCTCTCCCCTTGCGGGAGAGGATAGCGCAGCTTGCCGCGCCAGCGGCTAGCGGAGCTTGGTGAGGGGCGCATCACGGCTTCCACTTCAAAAACCTTTCCAGCAGCGCCAGCCCGTAGGCCTGGCTCTTCTCCGGGTGGAATTGCACGCCGAGGATATTGTCGCGCGCGACCGCCGCCGTCACTGCCCCGCCATGGTCGGTGCGCGCAGCAACATGCGCATTGTTGGCGACATCGAAGGCGTAGGAATGGAGGAAATAGGCCTCGCCCGGATGGATCAGCGCGCTGGCATCGTCGGCCACCACCACATCGTTCCAACCCATGTGCGGCACCTTTACGTGTTCGGACGGCTCGAGCGCGCGGACCTCGCCGCCAATCCAGCCGAGCCCCGGCGTCTCGCCATGCTCCAGCCCCTTGTCAGCGAGCAGTTGCATGCCGACGCAGATGCCGAGGAAGGGCACGCCGTCCTTAAGCACGCGGCCCTCCAGCGCCTCGATCATGCCGGGCAGGCTGGCAAGGCCGTTGTAACACGCGCCGAACGCACCCACGCCGGGCAGTACGATCCGCTCCGCCTGCGCCAGCGCATCGCCATCCGAGACCAGCGCGACATCCGCGCCGACCCGCTGGAGCGCGTTCTCGACCGAATGCAGGTTCCCGGCGCCGTAATCGATCAGCGCGACACGATCAGCCACCCAGGATGCCCTTGGTCGAGGGAATGGCCCCGCCCTTGCGCGGGTCGATCTCCACCGCCTGCCGCATCGCGCGGGCGAAGCCCTTGTAGATCGCCTCGCAGATATGGTGGTTGTTGGAACCGTACAGCAGCTCGACGTGGAGCGTCAGCCCGGCGGTCTGCGCGACCGACTGGAACCAGTGCTCGATCAGCTCGGTGTCCCACTCGCCCAGCTTGGCCTGGCTGAAGCCCGCACGCCACACGCACCAGGGCCGCCCGGAAATATCCAGCGCGACCCGCGCCAAAGTCTCGTCCATCGGCGAATAGGCAGTGCCGTAGCGCGCGATCCCGCCCTTGTCGCCGAGCGCCTGCGCCAGCGCCTGGCCCAGCGCGATCGCGCTGTCTTCGGTGGTATGATGCTGGTCGACATGCAGGTCGCCATCGACCTTCATCTCCACATCGATCAGCGAATGGCGGGAGAACTGTTCGACCATATGGTCGAGAAAGCCGATCCCCGTCGCCACCTCGTAGGTGCCGGTGCCATCAAGGTTCACCGCCACGCGGATGCGCGTTTCCTTGGTATCGCGCTCTATCAGACCGGTTCGCATGGGGACGCGCGCTATCCGTGACCGGGGCTGCACGCAAGCATTCTGCGCTTGACCATACGCGCGCTCGCCGCCACCTAGCCACGTGATGAGTGACGATGCGCCCGATAGCCTGATCCCCTACGACCAGATCGTGCAGGAGGCCCTGCGCGCCGTGGTCGGCAGCGTGCTTGGTGAAATCGAGGCGGGCGGCGGTACGCTGCCCGGCAACCACCATTTCTACATTACGTTCAAGACCGGCGTCCCCGGGGTCGAGATACCCGACCATCTGCGGGAGCGTTTTCCGGACGAGATGACGATCGTCCTGCAGAACAAGTTCTGGGATCTGAACGTGACCGAAGTGGGCTTTTCGGTCGGGCTGAGCTTCAATCAGCGATCCTCGCATCTGGTGGTGCCGTTTTCCGCGATCACCGCCTTCGTCGATCCGGCGGTCGATTTCGGCCTGCAGTTCCAGGCGACCGAGGTGGAGGACTACCCCACCCCGACCGATGCCGCAGGAAACGACGGGTCGGACGATGCGGAACGCGATCCGCGCGAGGCCGTTACCAAGAACGAAGACGGCTCGAACGTCGTCACGGTCGATTTCGGCCGCAAAAAGTAACGCTCCGCACACACTCGTCAGCGCGTCCGGAGCCTGCAAGCCAGGGGGCCTGACCAGATGAGCAAACGCCGCGAGGAACTGCGCCGCAAGGTCGCCCGCGGACAGGCGCGCGCACGTGGTGAAGCCGTGCCCGGCCTCTCCCCCAACCCGGCGGCCAACCTGATCATGGCCAACGCGATCGTGCGCACCGGATCGATCCTGCTGCGCCGGGCGGTCGACAAGCGCATGCTGCGCGGGCGTTATGGCAAGGATACCGCCGAAGCCGCGGCAGAGAACCAGGGGCTGGGATCGACGCTGACCGCGCTCGCTCTGTCCAAGGTCGCCGCGCGGTCGTCCACCGGCGCGGTAGTCGTCGGCGGCGGAATGCTGGCCAAGGCGCTGTACGACCGGCGGCAGGCCAAGAAGGCGCGGGCCAAGGGCGACGCGAAGATTCTGGAAGACGCCGCCGACGCGTAAGCGCGCACGCACCCATTACGGATTTAGCCGACGCGAAGGGTTGATCTGACCCGCCCGGACGGGCCAATGGCGGATATGCCCGACTCCTCCTCCCATTCGCACGATACCGACACGCTGCACCGGCGCGGCCTGATGTTCATCCTCTCCTCCCCCTCGGGCGCAGGCAAGACGACGCTGTCGCGGATGCTGCTCGCCTCGGAGGAGGAAATCATGCTGTCGGTATCCGCCACCACGCGCCCCCCGCGCGAAGGCGAGGTCGATGGCAAGGACTATCACTTCGTCAGCAACGAAGAGTTCGACCGGCTGGTGGAAGAGGACGGGTTCTACGAATGGGCACCCGTCTTCGGCAATCGCTACGGCACGCCCAAGGGCCACATCCGCGAAGGACTGAAGCGCGGGCAGGATTACCTGTTCGACATCGACTGGCAGGGCACGCAGCAGCTTTACCAGAAAGACCAGCAGGACACGGTCAGCGTGTTCATTCTGCCGCCCAGCCTCGACGAACTGCACCGCCGCCTGACCGCACGCGCGCTCGACAGCGAAGAAGTGGTCAACAGCCGGATGGAACGCGCGCGCGCGGAAATCAGCCACTGGGCCGAATACGATTACGTCGTGATCAACGACAATGTAGATGCGTGCTTCACCAAGGTGCGCGAGATCCTGCACGCCGAACGCATGAAGCGTACGCGCCAGACCGGGCTGATCCCCTTCGTGCGCGAATTGATGGGGTGAAGCGAACCCCGGGGAGCAAGCGCGCCCCGAGGCTCGACGATAGTACCCGGGGCCTTAGTCGCCCGAAGGATCGACGAAGCTGGTCGACATATTGGCGTTGACCACGCCGCCGTCGATCGGGATCGTCGTGCCGACCACGTAGTCGCCCGCGCGGCTGAGCAGGTAGATCGCGCCGGCGGCCATATCCTCGGTCACGCCCACGCGCCTGCTCGGGATGCCGCGCTTGACCGTCTCTTCATTGTCGCGCGCCGCGCGGTTCATCGCGCTGGGGAAAGCGCCCGGGCCGATTCCGTTCACGACGATGTTGTGCTGGATCAGCTCTGCAGCCATCCGCCGCGTAAGGTGGATCAGCCCGGCCTTGCTCGCCTGATAGGGATAGGTCGGCCACGGGTTGGTCTTCATCCCGTCGATGCTTGCGATCATCAGGACCTTGGCCGGACGCTCCGCCGTGCCCGCCTTCTTGAGCAGCGGGAGCAGCTTCTGGGTGAGGAAGAACGGCGTCTTCAGGTTGAGGTCCATCGTGCGGTGCCAGCCGGCTTCGCTGAACTCCTCGAAGGGTTCGCCCCAGGCCGCGCCTGCATTATTGACCAGCAGGTCGAGCTTGTCCTCGCGCGATGCCAGCTCGTCGGCCAGCGCCTTGATCCCGTCCATCTGGCTGAGGTCGCCGACCAGGCCGATGACCTTGTCGCCCAGTTCGGCGGCGGTCTCGTCGACCTGCTCCTTCTTGCGCGCGACGATATAAACCTTGGCGCAGCCCGCTTCGAGCAGGCCTTCGACGATCATGCGCCCGATCCCGCGGCTGCCGCCGGTGACCAGCGCGATCTTGCCTTCGAGACCGAAAAGGTCGGTGAGTTTCATCATGTCCGTATGCTCCGTTCGTCCTGAGCCTGTCGAAGGGCGAACCCTGCGCGACGTTCGCGGTTCGACAGGCTCACCACGAACGGGGGGGCGCTATCCTGGCCCCCCGCCCCTCCCGCGAACGGGAGGGGAGGCTTGAATCAATACCCGCTGAGTTCGGCAACCCGGCCCGCGTGGTAGTACATGTCGCCGAGGAACTCCTGCAGCGCGCGATCGCGCTTCATGTAGAGGCCGATGTCATATTCGTCGGTCATCCCGATGCCGCCGTGCATCTGCACGCCTTCCTTGACCGCGAGGCCCGCCGCCTTGGCGACCTTGGCCTTGGCGACCGAGGTCATCAGTTCGGCCTGCTCGCTGCCCGCATCAATGAGCTGCGCAGCCTTGATGGTCACCGCGCGGGCGATCTCGACCTCGGAATAGAGGTGCGCGGCGCGGTGCTGGAGGGCCTGGAATTCGCCGATCAGCTTGCCGAACTGCTTGCGCTGCTTGAGGTAGTCGACCGTCATGTCCATCGCGCCGCGCGCGACCCCGACGCCTTCCGCCGCCGCGCCGACACGGCCTGCGCGCAGCATGGCGTTGAGGATTTCGCGCCCACCGTCGACTTCGCCGATCACCGCATCACCGTCCAGTTCGACCGCGTCGAAGGTGATGTGGCTCGCCATCGAAGAATCGACCAGCCGCACGCTGTCGTGGCTCATGCCCGATGCGTCCTGCGGAACCGCGAACAGGGTGATCCCGTCGGCATCGCTTTCGCTGCCCGAGGTGCGCGCGGCGACCACGATCATCTCGGCGCTGGCGCCGTAGACCACGAAGTCCTTCTTGCCGGTGAGCTTGAAGCCGTTGCCCGACTTCTCCGCCTTGCAGGCGATCTTTTCGGGCCGGTGCTTCGCGCCCTCGTCGATCGCGACGGCGTAGACGTTCTTGCCTGCGACCAGATCGGGCAGCCAGCGGCCGCGCGTGTCGTCGCTGCCGTGCTTGAGCGCGGTGGCGGCGAGCACGGAGCTGCTGAGGAACGGCGACGGGGTAAGGTTCGCGCCGATTTCTTCGAGCACGATGTTCGCCTCGACCTGGCCCATGCCCAGCCCGCCGTCGTCTTCGGGCAGCAGGATGCCGGTGAAGCCCATTTCGCCGAACTGTTCCCACAGCCCGTGGCCGAAGCCGTCCTTGCAGTCGCGGTCGCGCCAGTGGCGCAGCTGCTTGGCAATGCTGCCTTCTTCGCGGATGAAATCGCTGGCGCTGTCGGCCAGCATCGCCTGATCGTCGTCGTAGTAAAGTGGCATCTGTTCTCTCTCCAAATCCCCTCCCGCCTGCGGGAGGGGCAGTGAGACTTGGTCGCGTCGGCGACCTAGTCGCAACGGGGTGGGAGGCAGTGCGGCGCAAGGCCTCGCCCACCCCCGGCCCCTCCCGCGAGCGGGAGGGGAGAATGATTTACGCGCCCGGCAGTTCGAGGATGCGCTTGGCGACCACGTTGAGCATCACCTCGCTGGTGCCGCCCTCGATCGAGTTCGCCTTGGTGCGCAGCCAGCTGCGGGCAGGCTTGCCGTGCTCGGTCTCGTCGCTTTCCCATTCGAGGGTACGCGAACCGCCGGCTGCCATCAGCAGCTCGTGCCGGCGCTTGTTGAGCTCGGTCCCGGCATATTTGAGCATGTTGGGCTGCGCAGGGTGGCCCTTGCCGACCTTGACCTCGTCGAGGAACTTCTCGCTCATCGCGGTAAACGCCAGCGCATCGACATCGAACAGCGCCATTTCCGCGCGCAGCACAGGGTCGAGCTCGCCCTGGCGGCTGGTGACAGCGCCCAGCGAAGAAGCACGGTCGCCGCCGCCGGTCGCGGAGATCATCTCGCGCTCGTGGCCCAGCAGGTACTTGGCGACATCCCACCCGCGATTGATCTCGCCGACATAGGCCGGGATATCCTCGCCGTAGGACTTGGGCACCTTCACATCGTCCATGAAGGTTTCGCAGAACGGGCTGTTGCCGCTGATCAGCTTGATCGGCTTGGTGGAGACGCCGTCGCCCGCCATGTCGAACAGCATGAAGGTGATGCCCTGGTACTTGTTGTCCTTGTCCGTGCGGACGAGGCAGAAGATCCAGTCGGCTTCATCGGCGTAGGAGGTCCAGATCTTCTGGCCGTTGACGATCCAGTGGTCGCCCTTGTCCTCGCCAAAAGTCTGCATCGAGACGAGGTCCGATCCGCTGCCCGGCTCGCTATAGCCCTGGCACCAGCGAATCTCGCCGCGCGCGATCTCGTTGAGGAAGCGCTGCTTCTGGCCTTCGGTGCCGAAGTGCAGCAGCGCCGGGCCGAGCATCCAGATGCCGAAGCTGCTGAGCGGCGGGCGCGCGTTGATCCGCGCCATTTCCTCGCGCAGCACTTTCGCCTCCGCAGGCGAGAGGCCCGCGCCGCCATAGGCCTTGGGCCATGCGGGTACGGTGTAGCCCTTGTCGCGGCATGCCTCGAACCACGCCTTCTGCGCGTCGTTCTTGAACGTGGCGTTGCGCCCGCCCCAGTAGACGTCGTTTTCGTCTTCGGCGGGCTTGCGCATTTCGGGGGGGCAGTTGGCTTCGAGCCAGCTGCGCGTTTCCGCGCGGAATTGCTCCAGATCGGCCATGTATCTCTCTCCTCGGGATGCGGCGGAGCGGTGTGAGACTCTCGCCGCCGGTGCTTTTGCTGACGCCTACGTAAGGCCAAGCGAGGGCCCGCCGCAAGCGTACTTTCGTAAAACCGGTATGCCGTAGCGGCAGGCCGATTGCGCTTGCACGCCACCGCACAACCCGTAGTGTTACGTGAACGTAAGACGCGGCCAGCAAAGCGCCGCCGGGAGAGATTTTCACACCATGGCTTTCACTCAAGGCCCGCTGCCGATCCGCCTGCGGCTAACCCAGGGGCTTGGCGCGATGGCCTTCGGCGTGAAGGACAACGGCTTTTCGTTCTTCCTGCTGATCTTCTACAACCAGGTGCTGGGAATGGACGCGGGGCTGGTCGGCCTGGCGCTGATGCTGGCGCTGGTGTTCGACGCGGTGCTCGATCCGCTGATCGGCTATTTCTCCGACCGGACCTATACCCGCTGGGGCCGCCGCTTGCCGTGGCTGTACATCGCGCCGTGGCCGCTGGCGATCATGTGGATCCTGCTGTGGTCGCCGCCGGGCGGTGAAGCGCCCAGCTTCCTCGGCCTGCTCGGGATCGCGGTGGGCGTGCGCGTGCTGCTGTCGGCATGCGAGGTGCCGCAGGTCAGCCTGCTGCCCGAAATCACCGCCGATTATGACGAGCGAACCACGCTGTTCCGCTATCGTTACCTGATGGGCTGGGGCGGCGGCATCCTGATGATGGTGCTGGCCTATACCGTGTTCATGCGCGGGCCGGACGGGATTCTGGAGCCGGAAGGCTATGTCGGCTTCGGCATTGCAGGCGCGGCGATCATGGCGCTCTCCGTCGTCGGATCGGCGCTGGGCCTGCACAAACTGGTCGCGCATCCGCCGGCCAAGCGCCCGCCTCCGTTCCGCTGGCGCGATGCCTTTGCGGAGATCAAGGAGGCGTTCAGCGAGAAGGCGTTCCTGATCTTCGCCGCCGGGGCGATGGCGGCCTATGTCAGCCAGGGGACGACCTTTTCGATCTCCAACTATCTCAACGTGTTCGTCTGGCAGCTCGACCAGGTGGAGATTCCCGGCCTGCCGATCCGGCTGACCGGACTGACCGCCTATCCGCTGGTGCTGTTCCTTAGCGCGGTGCTGATGTTCATCGTGGTCAGCCCGCTGCACCGCCGCTTCGGCAAGGCCTATACCGCCGCAGGTGGCGCGCTGGCGGCCTTCGTGCTCGCATTCATCCCTTATATGCTGTTCCTGCTCGGCGCATGGCCGCAGGTCGGTACGCTGGGTTCGACCATGCTGTTCTACCTGTTCCTGGTCTTCGCCAACGCATCGGGCATCGTCTCGATGATCTCCGCATCCTCGATGGTCGCCGAAATCATCGAGCTGTTCGAGGAACGCACCGGAGAGCGGGCGGAGGGCAAGTTCTACGCGGGCAACTGGCTGGTCCAGAAATGCGCGACCGGCGCGGGGATCTTCATCTCCGGCCAGATCATCGCGCTCGCCCAGATGCCCGCAAAGGCCAAGGCCGGCGAGGTCGGGATGGACGTGCTGAGCCCGATGATCCTGCTTTACGCAGGGGTATCGCTGATCCTCGCGGTGATTGCGGCCTACTGGCTCGCCCGCTTCCCGATCACCCGCGAAAGCCACGAGGCGCGGCTCGCTCTCCTCGACGATGCGGCACGGGCCGACGCGGAAGGCGAAGTGCTGCCGCCATAATTGACGCAACAGGGTTGGCGCAGCCGCGCCGCTCTGCCACGAGACGTTTCAACCGCATACCTGATATTCGAAGACAGACCGAAGCAAGAGAGGCAAGACATGGATTTCCAACCGACCGAACGGCAAAGCCACTGGCGCGACCGGGTGCGCGACTTCATCGAGAAGGAAGTGCGCCCCGCCGTCCCCACCTACAAGGCCCAGGACGCCGAGGGTGATCGCTGGAAGGTCATCCCCGTGGTCGAGGAGCTGAAGGAAAAGGCCAAGGCCAAGGGCCTGTGGAACATGTTCATGCCCCCGCGCAACGACAGCCACCACCATGTCGATGAAAGCTTCGAGTTCGAAGGCCCCGGCCTCACCAACCTCGAATACGCGATGGTCGCCGAAGAGCTGGGCCGCATCGGTTTCGCCAGCGAAACGATGAACTGCTCCGCACCCGACACGGGCAATATGGAAGTGCTCCACCGGTATGGCACGCGCGAGCAGAAGGAGCAGTGGCTTGCTCCGCTGATGGCCGGCGAGATCCGCAGCGCCTTCCTGATGACCGAACCGCAGGTCGCCAGCTCGGATGCAACCAACATCGAAACCTCGATCATCCGAGAAGGTGACGAATACGTCATCAACGGGCGCAAGTGGTGGTCCAGCGGTGCGGGCGATCCGCGCTGCAAGGTCGCGATCGTGATGGGCAAGAGCGATACTTCGGCGCAGCGTCACCAGCAGCAGTCGATGATCCTGATGCCGCTCGACGCGGAAGGCGTCACCATCGAGCGTCACCTGCCCGTGTTCGGCTACGACGATGCGCCGCACGGCCACATGGAAATCAGCCTCAACAACGTGCGCGTGCCCGCTTCGGCGATGCTGCTGGGCGAAGGGCGCGGGTTCGAGATCGCGCAAGGCCGCCTCGGGCCGGGCCGCATCCACCACTGCATGCGCACCATCGGGGTCGCGGAAGAGGCGCTGGAGAAGATGTGCAAGCGGCTGCAGGCGCGCGAAGCCTTCGGCAAGCCGATCTACAAGCATTCGATCTGGGAACAGCGCGTCGCGCAGGCCCGTATCGACATCGAGATGACGCGCCTCCTTTGCCTCAAGGCCGCCGACATGATGGACAAGGTCGGCAACAAGGCAGCCAAGCAGGAAATCGCGATGATCAAGGTCGCCGCGCCGACCATGGCTCTGAAGATCATCGACGATGCGATCCAGGCGCATGGCGGTGCCGGCGTGTCCGACGATTTCGGCCTCGCGCAGGCCTACGCGCATCAACGTACTCTCCGGCTGGCGGACGGCCCGGACGAGGTCCACGCACGCTCGATCGCGCGCATGGAATTCGCCCGGCACGCGCCGACCGAGGACGAGATGGAAACCTACAGCTCGGGCGACATGGGCGCCACGCGCTAACGCCCAAGGCAACACTACCGCTCGCCCTGACAGGCTCAGGGCGAGCGGAAAAATTAGACGGAGTTGAGAATGGCGAAGGCTGCAATCCTTGAAAAGCCCGGCGAACCGATGGTGATCGGCGAGATCGAACTTGCCGAACCCGCCCCGCACGAGGTTCTGATCGACACCAAGGCGTGCGGCCTGTGCCATTCGGACCTGCACTTCATCGACGGTGCCTATCCGCATGCGCTGCCGCTGGTGCCTGGGCACGAAGCGGCGGGCGTGGTCCGCGCGGTGGGCAGCGAAGTGACGATGGTGAAGCCGGGCGACCATGTCGTCTCGTGCCTCAGCGCGTTCTGCGGCCAGTGCGAATTCTGCGTCACCGGGCGCATGGCGCTGTGCCTTGGTCAGGGTACGCGGCGCGGCAAGGATGCGGCCCCGCGCCTCTCCCGCAATGGCGAGCCGGTCAACCAGCTGCTCAATCTGTCAGCCTTTGCCGAACAGATGCTGATCCACGAACACGCCTGTGTCGCGATCGACAAGGATATGCCGTTCGACCGGGCCGCCGTGCTCGGCTGCGCGGTGACCACCGGTGCAGGCACGATCTTCAACGCGATCAAGCTGACGCCGGGTGAGAGCGTGGCGGTGATCGGCTGCGGCGGCGTCGGCCTCGCGGCGATCAACGCGGCCAGGATCGCGGGCGCAGGCATGATCATCGCAGCCGACCCGCTCCCCGAAAAGCGCGCGCTGGCGGAAACGCTGGGCGCGACACACACGGTGGATGCCCTGGCGGAAGATGCCGCTTCGCAGATCGTCAAGCTGTCGGGTGGCGGCGTGCATTACGGCATCGAAGCGGTCGGACGGCAGGCGAGCGCGGATCTCGCGGTCGCATCGCTGCGGCGCGGCGGCACTGCAGTGGTCCTCGGCATGATGCCGCTCGACTGCAAGGTGGGCCTGGGCGCGATGGACCTGCTTGGCGGCAAGAAGCTGATGGGCGCGATCATGGGGATGAACCACTTCCCGGTCGATCTGCCGCGCCTCGTCGACTTCTACCTGCGTGGCCTGCTCGACCTCGACACGATCATTGCCGAACGGATCGCACTGGAAGACATCAACGCCGGGTTCGACAAGCTTCGCGAAGGGCACAGCGCCCGCAGCATCGTGGTGTTCGACTGACGGTTACGGGACCGCGCCTGTCCTACACCGGGCTGGCGCGCTAAAACCTGCGTCGGACAGATCATTCGGCGCAGGGTGATGAATTTTGAAAGGTGACACTTGCCGCTCTCGTTTGCGGTCCGGCCCGGCGGAATAGTGCGACTGCACGCCATGACCGGAATTTCGCGAACGGGCGCGGTACAGGTGCCAGCATAGAGACTGGCCGCCATTGGTTTAGGAGAGGAAGTTCGTGGCAGCTATCGACTACGAGAAGGAAATGGTCGGCACGGTCGACGTGCCAGAGGCGGACAAGCTGGACGAAGCGGCTCTGACCGCGTGGTTCGAGGCGAATGTGGAGGACTTCGAAGGGCCCCTCACCCTCTCGAAGTTCAAGGGCGGACAGTCCAACCCAACCTACAAGGTGGCGACTTCCAGCCGCAATTACGTGCTGCGCCGCCAGCCTTTCGGCAAGCTGCTGCCATCGGCCCACGCGGTCGATCGCGAATATACCGTGATGAGCGCGCTTGCGCCCACCGGCTTCCCCGTGCCGCGCACCTTCGGGCTGTGCGAAGACGCCGACGTGATCGGCTCGAAATTCTTCGTCATGGAACTGATCCAGGGCCGCAACCTGTGGAACGGCGCGCTGCCCGATTACCAGCCGGACGAGCGGCGCGAGATCTACCACGCGATGGTCGACACGCTCGCCGATCTGCACACCACCGATCCGCAAAAGATCGGGCTGGGCGACTACGGCAAGCCGCAGGATTACTGCGCGCGCCAGATCGCGCGCTGGACCAAGCAGTACAAGCTTTCCGAAACCGAAGAGATTCCGGAGATGGAGGCGCTGATCGCGTGGCTGCCCGAGACGGTGCCCGAACAGCACGCCAGCGGGATCGTCCACGGCGACTACCGGCTCGACAACATGATCTTCCATGCCGAGGAGAACCGCGTTGCCGCGGTGCTCGACTGGGAGCTGTCGACGCTGGGCGATCCGATCGCAGATTTCAGCTATTTCGTGCTCAACTGGCACAACCCGTCCGACGGCCGGGCTGGGCTCGGCGGGAAAGACCTGAAGGCGCTGGGCATCCCCACCGCCGAGGAAGTCACCCAGCGCTATGTCGAACGCACCGGCTACCCCGTGCCCGACATGGACTGGTACTTCGCGTTCAACCTGTTCAAGTTCGCCGGGATCATCCAGGGCATCAAGAAGCGGGTAATCGACGGCACTGCCTCGTCAGCGCATGCCAAGCAGATGAGCGAGCGGGTGCGCCCGCTGGTGCAGTCCGCCTACGACTTCGCCAAGCGCGCCGGGCTCGACTGAGCGGGCGCGCTTCACAACCGCGCAGGGGCTCGCTAGCAGGCATGGCGAAGACGGGGCCGATACCCGGTGCAGGAGTGATTTGAGGATGAGCGACGAACACCGGCAGGTGATCGAACAGGCATGGGAGAACCGCGATTCTCTCGATACCGGCGATGTGGACCTGCGCGAAGCGGTCGAAAGTGCGATTACCAGCCTCGACGAAGGCAGCGCACGGGTGGCGGAGCCTGACGGCAATGGCGGCTGGCAGGTCAACCAGTGGCTGAAGAAGGCCGTGCTGCTCTCTTTCCGCCTGTCGGACAACCGGGTGATGGACGGCGCGGTCGGCTCGCCTGCGTTCGACAAGGTGCCCAGCAAGTTCGCCGGCTGGGGCGAAGCGCGCTTCCGCGAAGCCGGCTTTCGCGTGGTCCCCGGCGCGATCGCGCGGCGCGGCAGCTTCATCGGCAAGAACTGCGTGCTGATGCCCAGCTTCACCAATATCGGTGCCTATGTGGGCGAAAACACCATGCTGGACACCTGGGCCAGCGTCGGCAGCTGCGCGCAGGTCGGCGCGAACTGCCACATCTCTGCCGGCGCAGGGATCGGCGGCGTGCTGGAGCCCTTGCAGGCCAACCCGACGATCATCGGCGACAACTGCTTCATCGGCGCGCGTTCGGAGATCGTAGAGGGCGTGATCGTGGGCGAAGGCTGCGTGGTCGCGATGGGCGTGTTCATTACCCAGTCGACCAAGATCGTGGTGCGCGACACGGGCGAAGTGCTGCGCGGACACATCCCGCCTTATTCGGTGGTGGTGCCGGGCAGCCTGCCGGGCAAGGATGGCGGCCCCTCGCTCGCCTGTGCGGTGATCGTCAAGACGGTCGACGCGCAGACCCGTGAGAAGACGGGCATCAACGAATTGCTGCGCGACTGATCGGCATTCAAGGAACCGCGCGGCAGACGAGCCGTTGGTTATTTTCGATGGACGGAAAGGGTATTTCACATGGTTGATAACGACGACGGCAAGATTCACATCGATGAGGAAAAGGTCAGCGGCGGCAGCAAGGAAGGCGTCGTGCGCTGGGTGCTGGGCATCGGCCTGCTGCTCGCGATCGTGCTGCTGTCGATCATCTGGATCATCCCCGCGCTGACGCAGGGTGACGCAGAGGAAGAAGCGACGATGACGGGCACGATGGAAGCACGCGGCGCGCCGATCGGCACCGATACGGACGGCATCATCGAAGAGGCTCCGGGCGACGAAGGCGTTGCCGAGGAACCGGCGGCCAATGACGAGGTTGTTTCTACCGAACAGGAATAACCGGCCAGGAGCCCCAATTTCATGAGCAATACGAACAGCTTCCAGAGCGATCAGTATGTGCAGTGGGATTGGGGCGACGGCACTGCCAAGGGCCAGATCAAGGAGCGTTTCGAGCGCGAAGTGACCCGCACCCTGCAGGGCAGCGAGATCACCAGGAAGGGCTCCGAAGACGACCCCGCCTACCTCATCAAACAGGATGATGGCGACGAAGTGCTCAAGCTGGGTTCCGAAATCGAAGCCCAGAACAGCTGAGGATCACGCCATGCCCAAGGCCAAATCGAAGAAGCAGCAACAGGCGGCAGGCGCCGCCCTCTCCGCCAAGCGCGGCGAGACGGACAAGTCCGATCTTCAGGGCGCGTCCGTCGGCATGTACGAGAGCATGACCGAGGACGAGCTGGAGGAAATGGCCTCCACCGACCGCGAAGACCTCCCCGAGGAAGTCGACGGAGACTGAACGGGCCGGGCGTCAGCCCGCCCTCCTCACTCGCCGCCGCCTGCCGGGTACTGATAGGGCGGCACATCGACCATCGCGGCGCTGGTCGCCTCGACCCCGCGCATCACCCGCATCATGTTGCGGAAGCTGATCTTCTCCAGATCCTCCTGCGAGTATCCGCGCCGCGCCAGTTCGGTGAACAGAGCGGGGTATGTCGAGACATCCTCCAGCCCCTCAGGCGCAAAAGGAATGCCGTCGTAGTCGCCGCCGATCCCGATCGCGTCGATCCCGGCAATCTTGCGGACATGATCGATATGGTCGGCCATGTCGGCAATATTGGCGGGCGGATAGGGGTTGGCCTCGTCCCAAGCAGACATGCCTGCCGCAACCGCCTCGGGCTGGCCCTGCCAGAGCGCCTTGAGCCGCGCCTCCTCGGCATCGCGCTGCGCGTTCCACACCCGCGCGTCCTCGCTGATGAAGCCGGGCACTGCGGTGACCATGATGATCCCGCCGTTCTCGCGCAGTCGGCGCAGCACCGCATCGGGCACGTTACGCGCGTGGCCATTGATCGCGCGGGCGGAGGAGTGGCTGAAGATCACCGGCGCGCGGCTCACATCCAGCGCGTCCATCATCGTCTTCTCGGCCACGTGGCTGAGGTCGACCACCATCCCGATCCGGTTCATCTCGCGCACCAGGTCCTTGCCGAAATCGGTCAGCCCGCCATGCTCGGGATCATCGGTCGCGCTGTCCGCCCACGGCGTGTTGCGGCTGTGCGTCAGCGTCATGTAGCGCGCGCCCAGATCGTACATCTGCCGCAGCACGGCGAGGCTCGACCCGATCGAATGGCCGCCCTCCATCCCGATAAGACCGGCGATCCTGCCTTGCGCCCGCGCCGCCTCGACATCGTCGGCACTCAGCGCCAGCGTCATGTCGTCCGGGTAACGCGCGATCAGCCGCTTGGCGACGTCGATCTGCTCCAGCGTCATCTGCACCGCTTCGGGCTCGTCGAGCGAGGCGGGAACGTAGACCGACCACCATTGCGCACCGACATGCCCGGCCCGCAACCGCGCAAGATCGGTGTGCATGCCATTACGCGTCTCGGTCTTCGTCGCGCGGGTATCGGTGAAGTCGAACTCGCCGAGCTCGTTGCCGAAGCGGCTGCGCAGCTGGATCGGCACGTCGTTGTGCCCGTCCCACACCGGCGCGGCTTTAAGGGCGGCCTGCGCGATCTCTTCGGGCGTCTGCGCCAGCGCGGGTGCGCACAAAAGCGCTGCGAGAGCGGAAGCGGTGGCGAAACGGCGCAGCATGTGGTGACTCCCCTGCATCTGTCGGCCTAGGCATACCGACGCAGCAGCAAAAAGGAAGATGGACGCCCCATGACCAGTGCCCGCGACATGATCGAGCGCCACAGCCTCGAACCCCATCCCGAAGGCGGCTGGTACCGCGAGACCTTTCGCGCAGGCGAGAAGGATGGCCGGTCGAGCGCGACCATGATCCACTTCCTGCTGGAGGCCGGACAGGCATCGCACTGGCACCGCGTCGATGCGGACGAGCTATGGCTGTGGCATGCGGGCGACCCGCTGGCGCTCAGGGTCGCGGAAACCGAGGATGCAGCGGTCGAGACGATCGTGCTGGGCGACGCCAACGCGCCGCAGTGGCAGGGCGTGGTGCCGCAAGGCCAGTGGCAGGCGGCGCTGCCCCTGCCCGGGTCGCACGGCTACGCGTTCGTCTCATGCGTCGTCGCGCCGGGCTTCTCCTTCGACGGGTTCGAACTCGCACCGCCCGGCTGGGCGCCGAAGCGGGCCTGAGGCGATGGCCCGCACCGCAACCCGCTGGTTCCTCACGCTCGCCTACCTCGCCGCGGGCATCCTGCACGTCACAGTGCCCGGCCCGTTCCTCTCGATCATGCCCGGCTTCGTGCCGCTGCCCGAGGCGGTGGTGTTCGCCACCGGAGTTGCCGAAATCCTCGGCGCCATCGCGCTTGCGCAGCCCGTCTCGCCTGCGCTGAGAGCGGCCGGAGGCATCGGCCTCGCGCTCTACGCGCTGTGCGTATGGCCGGCGAACGTCCAGCACATGATGATCGACCTCGCCAGCGCCGATGGCGGCCTCGGCCTCGGCTATCACATCCCGCGCATGTTCGCGCAGCCGGTCATCATCTGGGCCGCGCTGTGGGCCAGCCGGGTGATCGACTGGCCCTTCGCGAAGCGGGTCTAGGCGTCGTCTTCGAGGTCGCCCAGATCCTCTTCATTCGAACCGCTGTAGCTCGCTGAGAGCACGCAGGCAGCGATCACGTGGCCTTCCATCGCGGCGAACAGCTCCGCCTTGCCCGCGCCGGGCATCAGCGCGATCGGCAGGTCGAGCGCGAACAGCTGGAACACGAAGCAGTGCGGCGCGCCATCGGGATCGACCTTGGGCAGCAGCCATTCCGAATTGCCCTGGTCGTTCTTGCCCGTGCGCGGCGGGGTCTCGCCCTCCAGCAGCTTGCCGTGCTGCGCGGGCAGGCCCCAGACCAGCCAGTGGCAGGTCGGATCGGCCTGGCTCGCATTCTCGACCACAAGAACCAATTCCTCCGCGCCCTTGGGCGGTGCAGTCCATTCCATCGGCGGCGCAACCGCGTCTTCTTCATCCGCGGTGAAGCACGGGTCGAGCTCCTCGCCTTGCCCGAAGGCGGGGCTGGAGAGGGAAAAGCCGTTGCGCCCGATCGTCTCGCGCTTCGCGAATCGCGCGATCGCAAGCTTGGCATTGGCAGGGCAAGACGAGGGCAGAACTGCGGAAAGCCAGTCGGTCATGGGTCGGTGAATCTCCTTTGTCCCCCCCCGGGTAGGCGTTTGCGGCGATCGATGTAAGGCCCCGGCGCTCGCTGCCCGGTGGAGGGCGCCGCCTGCGCGGGGCTTTTCGCGATAGACAAGCAAGGGCGCTGGGGAATATCCCGTGGATACGGGAAGTTGAGAGGGAAATCAGCAATGTCGATCGGTCGCACCTCGCTTGCACTGGCACTCGCCGGGACGCTTGTTGCCTGCGGAGGCGGCGGCGGCAATTCGTCGCCCTCGACCGGAGGCACGCCTACACCCAGCCCTGCGACCTCGGCCTGCTCGCTCGAGAACCGCAAGGCATGGGTGCTCGACCAGCTGCGCACCTATTACCTGTTCCCCGACCTGCTCGATACCGGCGTGAACCCGGCCGCATACGCCACCGTGCAGGACTATATCGACGCGCTCGTCGCTCCCGCCCGCGCGCTGGGGCGCGACCGCTACTTCACCTACATCACGTCGATCGAAGAAGAGAACCAGCTCATCAATTCGGGTGCCTCGGCAGGCTTCGGGATCCGTCTGGCCTACGACACCTCAGCGAGACGGGTGTTCGTGCTGGAGGCGTTCGAAAATGCGCCAGCCTTCGCGCAAGGTTTTGACCGTGGGACCGAGATCCTCTCGGTCAACGGCACCTCTACCGCCAGCCTGCTGGCCTCTGGCGGGCCGCAGGCATTCAGCGACGCGCTGGGGTCGAGCAACCCGGGCGTCACTCGCACCTTCACCATCCGCCAGCCCGACCAGACCGAGGCAACGGTCAGCGTGATCAAGAGCGAGTACGAGCTCGATCCAATCTCCGACCGATACGGTGTGAAGGTGATCGACAATGGCGGCACCCCGGTCGGCTATATCAACCTGCGCACCTTCATCGTGGAAGATGCAGGTACGCAGTTGCGCGCGGCGATCGACGGGTTCCGCCAGCAGGGGATCAGCGAGGTGATCCTCGATTTCCGCTATAATGGCGGCGGGCTCGTCTCGGTGGCGGAAACGCTCGGCGATCTGCTCGGCGCGGACAAGGTAGGCCAGCAATTCAGCCGCACGATCTTCCGCGATTCGCTCTCCAGCAACAACGCGACCAGACTGTTCGAAACCCGGCCTCAGGCCATCGCTGCGACCAAGATCGCGCTGATCGGCACCGGCTCTACCGCTTCGGCGAGCGAACTGGTCGGCAACGCGTTCATTCCCTACCTGGGCAACAACACCGCGCTGGTCGGCAGCAACACCTATGGCAAGCCGGTCGGCCAGATCGCGCGCGACAAGGCCGAGTGTGACGACCGCCTGCGCGTGGTCGCGTTCCGCACGGTCAATGCCGCTGGCGGTGGCGATTATTACAATGGCCTCGCGAGCGTCTATCCGCAGACCTGCGCAGCCACGGACGACATCTTCGATCCACTGGGGTCGGTCGACGAAGCTTCGACCGGTGCGGCGCTAGGCTTCCTGCGCGGAGCAGCGTGCAGTGCCATCGGTCAGGCTGGCGCGGCAGGCCAGAGCCAGCGCGGACAGATCAAGCAGGTCGAATATCAGGCGATCAGGCCGACCGAGCCGAGCGCGGCCCAATAC
The DNA here is from genome assembly GCF_019857185.1 of Alteriqipengyuania abyssalis. Lineage (GTDB taxonomy): Bacteria > Pseudomonadota > Alphaproteobacteria > Sphingomonadales > Sphingomonadaceae > Alteriqipengyuania > Alteriqipengyuania abyssalis. Next base: position 683,363 of record NZ_JAHWXP010000003.1, read on the forward strand.
CGCATTCCCGGGCTGTTCTAGTCCGGGCAGTCTTCAGGATGCCTGGCGGGTTGCCGCAGGCTCGGCGAGTGCGAGCGCCGCATCGACGACCTTGCTGGAGCAAGCCGGCTTGGCAATCAAACGCGCGTTGAGCGCGGCAAGCGTGCCTTCCTGCCGATTGAGGTCGCCCGAGTGCAGGATGTAGGGAATGTCGCGCCGCTCAAGCTCGCGGGCGACCGGCATGCAGGTTTCTCCATCGCGCAGCGTCACGTCGAGCACGGCGCACGAGACACTGCCCTGCGCTTCTATATGCGCCAGCGCCTCGCGCACATTGGTCGCGGTCAGCGGACGGCATTCACGGTCTTCCGCCGCGAATTCGAGATCCATCAGGATCAGCGGTTCGTCATCCAGCAACAGGATGCGGCATCCATCGATCACGTATTGCCCCCTTCGATCGGCACGGTCAGGACTGCGTGCAGCCCCTCCGGCTTCCATTCTCTCTCAATCGTGCCTCGCGCCGCAGCTACCATACGATTCATAATAGTCGCTCCGGTGCCACTATGCGCCGGCGCACCGGAAATTGGTGCCCCGCCGGTCTCGATCCAGGTCAGCACCGCGTTGCCATCGCGCCGCTGCCAGTCGACCGACACCTGCCCGTCATATCCCTCGGCCCAGGCGCCGTAGCGCGTGGCATTGGCCGCCAGCTCATGAAGCACAAGGCCGATCAGCGACATGGCCGAAAATGGCACCTGTGCGCCGTTACCCAGAAACTTCACCCGCTCGTCGACCGCGTAGGGTTCCAGGATCGCCTTCACCGCAGGGCCAAGATCGATCACCCCGACCGATGCTTCGTCGAGGGTAGTCTCGTATGCCCGGCCCAGCGCATGGATGCGGCTGTTTATCTCCGACGCGGTGTCTTCGACCCCGCGCACCCGGCCCATCACGTTGACGATGCCCGAGATGACCGAGAACATGTTCTTGATCCGGTGCGACAATTCGCGCGCCATCGCCCGGGCGTGGCGTTCTTCCTCGCGCGCCGCGCGCACGTCCGACACGTCCCACTGGCTCCCGAAGAAATAGAGCAGCTTGCCCTGCGCATCGTAAATCGGGCCCAGATGCAGCGCATTCCAGAACTCGGTGCCGTCCTTGCGGTAGTTGAGCAGTTCGACCACCACCACGTCTTCGTTCTCAATCGCCTCGCGCACCCGGCTGACCTCTGCGCGGTCGGTCTTGGGGCCTTGCAGGAAGCGGCAGTTGCGGCCGAGAATTTCGTCTTCGTCGTAACCGGTCAGCCGCCGGAACGCGCGGTTCGCGAACACGATCGGCTGGTCGGGCAGGTTCGGATCGCTCAGGCACACCGCCATCCGCGTTTGCGCCATTGCCTGTTCGAACAGAACTCCCGAGGTGTCGGAGAACCGGTCTTCGCTGCCGACATCCTTCATGTCGCGCCGCGGTCGGGCATTGGGATCGCGTTGCGATGCCTGACTATGTACTTCGGGTCGGTCGGCCATAGGTGTCCGTTAAGCTGGTGCCCGAAGGCTGCGCGCTATTAACATTGATCGCTTGAACGAGCATATTCCCCGCTCGTTCCTGCATTTTCTTCGCGCGCATCCCTTTTTTGGGCATCTGCGCGCGTCGATGGTTCGGAAGCATCTCGGGGAGGCATTGATGGGCGAGCGCACCTACACCACTTTTGCGGAGTTCTGGCCCTTCTACCTGCGCGAACACAGTCGCCCCGCAACGCGCCGGCTGCACTATGTCGGCACCGGGCTGGTCATCGCGCTTGCGGTGGTCGCGCTGGCGAGCCGCAACTGGTGGGTGCTGCTTGCGCTGCCCGTGGCGGGCTATTTCTTTGCCTGGATCGCGCATTTCCGGGTCGAACGGAACCGCCCCGCGACCTTCACCTATCCGCTGTGGAGCCTGATCGCCGATTTCCGGATGTTCTTCCTGTGGATCACCGGGCGGCTCGGCCCCGAGCTCGATCGCGCAGGCGTGAACCGACCGCAAGGCTAGGGCGCCTCCGGGCCTTCGAAGGGTTGCGCATCGGTCCACGCGCAGCCTTCGCGCGTGTCGTCGCCGATCTTCAGCGTGACCGTGTAGGGATACGTCCGGTCGCTCATCCCGTCGGAGCAGGCGCCCGGCGTCACCGTCATGTCGAACGCCGCCCCGTCGAGCGTGCCGGAAAAGCCGAGCCCGCCCTGCCCGCTGAACCGACGGACGGCAAACCTGATACCATCGGTATTTTCGGGCGTCTTGTAGGTCAGGCTCTCGCCGCTGACCTTGCCGCTCCAGAAAGGCTCGGTGCCGGTGAAGCGGATCGTCTCGCTTTTGCCGATGGCGTCGAAACCTTCGGGCGAAGTACCGGGCGCACCCGCTCCGTTCTCGGTCTGGCACGCAGCGAGCAGCAGAGGAATGGCAACAACCAGCAGGCGCATGGGGGTTCCTTTCGGCGAACGAGAATGCTTTGTTAGGGTCGCGTTATCTATCCTGTCCCGCAGGAAGCGCAAAGCGCGGCCGACCGCAAGACCTCCCGGGAACCGCGCACGGCGCTTGCGTATTGTGATGGCAAGGAATTCGACGCAAGATTTGGCTGGGAGTACAACAAGATGCGCGCCTTACCCGGGATCGTTGGAGCAGTCGCGGTGGTCGCAATCGGCGGTGCGGTAGCCGGTGCCGCGATTGATACGACCCCGCGCCAGATCCACGCCGAGACGCCGCTGCCCGGCCCCGGACCGATCGCGATCGACGACAAGCGTCGTGCCCTCGGCGCCGCAGATCACTACCCGCTGAAGGCGAACGGCAAGACCTACGAGGTCGCCGAACTGCGCGAACGCGGGCTCTACAGCCAGGATCGGTTCGCGCCCCGTTTCGCGTATAGTGAGGCAGAGTCCGGGCTTGGCGAGTTCGACTTCGAGGCCGCGCAGGCCGAGTCCCTGCGGTGGGAAGCTGAACAGCGCCGCGCGATCGATCGGCAACGCGGATACACCCGGCAGGCATCGAGCCGCCCGCCCCCCCGCCGTCCGCTGGAGCTCGAGCAGCCCGCGAACATTTCCCTGCCTCCGCGAAGCGAAAGCATCACCTACGTCTCGCGCCCGGTGGTGCAGGGAGCATCGACAGCACGCTGAGCGAGCATGCATTGCACCTCACACGAAAAGGGCTCCCGCATCCGGGAGCCCTTCGTCGTTTAGAGGTACAGAAGCGCTTACTGCGGCATCAGGACCGTATCGATCACGTGGACCACACCGTTCGAGGCGTCGATATCGGTCATCGTGACGGTTGCGGTATTGCCCGCGGCATCGCGCAGGACAACGTTGTTGCCATCCATCATCGCGGTGAGTTCCGCACCATTGACCGTGGTCAGCTTGTAACCGTCTTCACCCGCAGCTTCGATCGCCGCGGTCAGCGCGGCTGCATCGGTCGTGCCTTCGACGACGTGGTAGGTGAGAATGTTGGTCAGGTCTTCCTTGCCCGCTTCGCTCATCAGCTCGTCACGGGTCGCCTGCGGCACCTTGTCGAACGCGGCGTTGGTCGGCGCGAAGACGGTGTACTCGCCGCTCGATAGCGTCTCGCCCAAGCCGGCTGCGGTCACCGCTTCGACCAGAGTCGAAAGCTGCGGGTCAGCCTGCGCGACTTCGACGATTGTACCGCTGGCCGCGTCATCGACCGCCATCTGGTCGGCGGCGGTATCGTCGGTCATCGCAGTGTCGTCGTTCGCAGTGTCGGATTCGGCACACGCGGCGAGCGAGAGCGCAGCGACCGAGGCGAGCGTCAGGGCTAGCTTGTTCATGAGGTTATCGTCCTTTCGGGGGCTTCGTAGACACGTCGCAGCCGGTTGGCCGCTCCGTTCACCCCATCAACGGACCGGGGCGCGCGATGTTCCGAATTTGGCGAAAATGAGGCATCCGGCCGCGATCCCGCGCCAGACGCGGTTAGTCCTCGATCCGGCCGATCACGCGAACCATGCAGCTGTCAGTGCCGCTCGGCGAGGGGACCAGCAGGTTCGCGGTGTCTCCGGTGCACAGGTTCGACCCGAAGCGGTTGTCGAGCGCGACCTCGTAGGCGAAGTCGATGTCCCGGCAGTTGCTCAGCGTTTCGAGCACGAACCGCTCATTGGCGCGGGTCTTCACGAAGATCCGCTCATTCCCGTTGGGGGCATCGGGTGCCTCGGAATAGCGATCCGCGTTGCGCATGAAGAAGCACTGATTGCTGGTGTCGAGCCCGGCAAGCGTCTCCTCCGCAGTATCGCCTTGCGCGCTCGCGGGTTCGGGAACGGGTGCGCAGGATGCAAGGACGGTTGCCCCGGCCAGGGCCGTCAAACAGGCGATCGGATTGTTCACAACGAATCTCCTATGCGGTGCGTAAGCGCGGTTATGCTCTGAAAACGGAAAACCGGGGGCGCGCGTTCCCGTCCGGCTCATTGCCGCTTCCCGCCCAGGCGCCGAGGCCAGGCTGGCGCATGCGGCTCATGCCGAACGGCAAAAGCTGCGCACAGAAGGATAGATAGTGGGCACTGGCTCATCCCTCGGAACGAACCATATTTTGGATGCGTAGAAAAGCGGGCTCAGGCCGCGTCGGCTTCCGCCTGCTTGTCACGCACCAGCTTGGCGCGTTCCTCGGCCACGGCGCGGGCGTGTTCGGCGAGGCCGCGCCAGGTCTTCTCGGCGCGCAGTTCGCGGTCGCGCACATTGGCGAGTTCGGCATTGTCCGCGGCAGCGGCGGCCTGGTCCGCGCGGGCGCAATAGAATTCGTAGCTCTGACTCATGGGGCGTCCTCCGGCGGGGGGTGGGTGAAAGAGAAAGGGCGCCGCTTCGATGTGAAGCGACGCCCTCGCGATGATCAGTCGGCGGCCGAGAGGTTCACGGCGCTTTCCTTGCCATTACGGCCCTGCTCGACTTCGTAGTTGAGACGCTGGTCCTTATCGAGGCCCTGCATCCCGGCCGCCTGGACGGCGGTGATGTGCACGAAGCTGTCGGCCGAGCCGTCATCCGGCTGGATGAAGCCGAAGCCCTTGTCGGCATTGAAGAATTTTACGGTGCCAGTCTTGGCCATGTGATGTTCCTTTCAAGAACAATGAAGGCCCCTCGCGCGAAATTGCGCGCAGGGTTTTGCGTCAAATCGTCCGATGAAAGGAAAACGTCGTCTGGTTTACGCCGGGGCCCAGGCGGGTAAGCAGGGGCAAGCGGCGAGGCAAATTCCGAAGTCCGTCGCAAATTTCGACGTCAGCGAGGCTTATGTAGCACCGATCGGCGCAATTACCTAATCCTCGCTGCCTCGCTTCTCTCCGCCGCCGCATATTGCCCTGCCCTGCCCTGCGCCCGGCGGAAGGCGATCCGCAGCGGGCCGACCTTCTCGTGGCCGACATTCGCACGGCCGGGCGTTGGCAAAAGCCCGGCGGCGACAGGGTGACACGTGTCACCCACCTGTCACCCCCACGCCCACCGCATCTTGCGCGGCATAACCCCCTGTGGCCCCGCGATTCTCACCCGCGGCCATCGCGCCCCGGGTGACACATTGCGCAAATCGCCCGCCATTTTATCGCGAGCCGTTCCGCGCGCGATCTTCGCTCGCGTCGAGCATGTGGCGCGCCTCGATATCCTTCGCCCGCTTGGTATCATCGTCGAGCAGCCGCGTGCCGTCCTCGTCCTGCCACACGATCGGCCCGTGCTCGATCCGGTCGAGCATTTTCTCCCACCGTTCGGACCAGAACTCCGCCGCCACGCCATAGCGCGACAGCCGCTGCGCGCCGAGCGCGTTGCGGCGTGCGAGGAGGAAGACGGTCAGCCGCTCGTCATAGCGCCGCCGCGTGCCGACCTGCTCCCCGCCGTGAAACACCGGTTCCTCCACCCCATGCAATGCGCGTTCGAGCGCGGCCTGATGGAGCGCGTCGTAGCCGTGCTGGAACGCCGCCTCCCACGCGATATCGAACGGCTCGCCTTTCTGCCGGTTTCGCAAGCGGTACGCCGACTGGCGCGACATGCCGACCGCCTTCGCCGCCGCCGTCACCTGCTGCGTCGCCGCGAGCACGCGCAGGAACTCCGCCATCTTGCGCCTGTCCCAGCGGTCTTCCGGCGGGACGTCGGGGACTTGCGAGGAAACGGCGGACGGGCGGGGTTTGTCGGAGGCGCTCATCGGAGAGGTTAAGGCAGATTTGCGCGGAGTAGGAAAGTTTTGGCGATGCCGCGATCTTCGCTAGGAGACCCCGCGTGAGCGAACCCACCACCATCCCGCACCCCGCCATTCTGGTCGATGCCGACGCCTGCCCGGTGAAGGAGGAAATCTACCGCGTGGCCGCGCGCCACAAGGCGCATGTCCGCGTGGTCAGCAACAGCCCCTTCCGCGTGCCGGTGAACGAACGGGTCAAGCGCGTGGTGGTCTCGGATGGCTTCGACGCGGCGGACGACTGGATCGCGGAGAACGCAGGGCCACGCACCGTAGTGATCACCGCCGACATCCTGCTGGCCGAGCGCTGCCTCAAGGCGGGCGCGTTAGTGCTGCGCCACGACGGCAAGAGCTTCGACGCCGCCAGCATCGGCAGCGCGATCGCCACCCGCGCCATCATGGAAGACCTGCGCGCCGGGATGGACGGGGTTGGTGGCGGGCCGCCGCCGTTCGGGAAGACGGACCGTTCGCGGTTTTTGCAGGCGCTCGACCGGGTGCTGGTGGGAATGGGATGAGCGGGGCCTTTCGGCACCCCGGAGGAGTGTATTTGTCGAGAGGTCAATCTGCGAGTAGGTCTCGAATGTTTCGCGCTAAACCAACGGCCTGTTCGGGAAAGTTTTCACACCCAATTACGATGTCATCGGAAAACAAGTTTTGACCGATGACGTTCTTAAGCTGGTTGAAAACGAACTTACCTTTGGCCCCTCTCAACCGCCGATGCTGCATCGAATCCCATACGTCGTCATTAGTGGGGCTGCCTCCAGCGGCCCACAATTCTTGGTTATGAGCCCTCCGTTGATTCTCAAATTGCTCTCGGATGGGTCCGGTATTTCGATTCAAAGCTCTTTCGATGAAATCGTCAGCCTCTTGCCGTGAAATACCGAGAAGCGACATCAAAAAATCGGCACTACAGAATTCTGCTTCTAGGTCAGACTGTTCAGTAAACCAAAGTCGAATGCTTTCATCATCATATTCATTTTTGAGACGCTCCACCTCATTATCAGTTAAAGAGTCCCGATCCCTGTGAACCAGGAGTTTGAACTTATTACCCAAAGATGACCTCAGTTCCTCAGCCTCCGACTTTGATAACAGATGTTTGTATCCGCGCCCCGGCAGAACGGTCACTTGTCGATCAAGCTCCGGCCATTGCGACACCAATTTCTTGAGAAACTTTGTTTCTTTATCTTCGCTCACAATAATGAGTTTTTTTGCCAAAGGCGCCCCAACCCAAAGCCAGTTCAACGGTTGAGCGATCGTCAGTGACCACCTCACCTTCGGCGAGCCACGTAACATTGGCCTCGGCGGGAGCCCCTCGAACAATAAAAGGAGAATGCGTCGTCAACAAAATCTTTAGATTTTTCGTACGAGCAATTGTTAGCAATAATCGCGGAAGCCTTTCTTGGACATCAGGGTGCAAGTGAATATCCGGCTCGTCAATTAGAAGGACCGTTGGCTTGAAGAGAAGTATATAACAGAAAATTTGTATTAGCTGCAAATACCCAGTTCCCAACAATTCCAGAGGATGATCCTGGCCATTCAATGTGACGTTGGCAGAAATCTCGAAGTCTTCGAGTTCATTAAATCGGATATCCAACCTAACCTCGCCCAAAAGGGGCTCGAGCCAATTTTCAATTTGACGAACATCCGCTTGCGAGAGAAGGTCCAATGCATTCCGCAAATAGACATTCGAATCACCAAACGAACAGGCCTTCAAAACGACTCGTTTAGATTTTTTCTGCTCGACATTGGGGATGCCAGATATGCCGGGAATAAAGCCACTAAAGAAGACTTCTTGGCCACGGAAAAGGCCTCGAACCTCTTCTGGAAGTTCGCCCCTAACAGAGATTCCAGCATTCCTAGCCGAACGCATTTCGCACTCGGTGGCAACTTCGTCGCCTTTACCATCAACGAAGTAAAATAGAACTTTCGAAGAAGGACTGCTAGACGCATTCCCCCAGTCAACGCCATGACCTAATCGCCAATATTCGTCAGATGGCAGATAATCCAAGTCACTAATTCTAACCATTGCAGTCGAAGTCGTTCGAACACGATCAACTTGCCTTATCAAACAAGAAGCCAAGTGAGCAGCTTGCAAGATAGATGATTTTCCGCTCCCATTGGCGCCAACTAAAATATTGACTGACTTTAGCGGAATTTCAATCTCATCAATACGTTTGAAGCGCTCCACCCTAAGTTTCGTGAGTTCCAAATCAGCCTCCCCTGCACGCTTCGGTTCGTTGCATCACTCTTCCGGCAAATACAACTTCCCTCCCTTCTCCCGGTAAACCTTCCTCATCTCATCCATACCCCGCGCGCTTCCGCCGCCTCTCCAGCTGAGGTCTCGCCCCTGATGCTCTCGCTCGCCAGATAGCTGTCCGAGCTGTGCTTCGCCGAGAAGCCCGCCCCCCAGACCTACCCCCCAGCCCGTACCTCGCGCACCGCCTCCAGAAACGGCGCGTAGTCGACGTAGTCGCGGTGCTCGATCACCTTGCCGTCCGACAGGATCAGCACGATCACCATCGGCGTCACGCTGTCCACCGCCTTGCCCTCGCCGAGGTCGAGGCCCCAGTGGAGCGCGCCTTCGGCCACCGCGACCTCGCCCGAGACGATCTGGCGGAAAGGCGTGAACTCCATGTGCGTGATCCCCGCGTAGCCGACGCGAAACCGCTCCATGATCGCGGCGCGGCCCTGCGATTCTACCCCGCCGAACACCAGCGTGGCGGTCGGGTCGCGGAAGCTGGCTTCCTCTGCCAGCAGCGGTTCCAGCGCGTCCCAGTCGCGCGAGGTGTAGGCGGCGATATAGGCCTCTGCGAGCGGAGTGTTGGCGGCGGTCACCTCGCCATAATCGCGCGGCGGAGCCTCCTGCGCGGAGAGCGGGACGGCCCCGCACAGCAGCGCCGCAGCCAGCGCGAGACAGGCGGTGCGCGCAGGGTTAGACCGCGCGGAATTCAGGCGATTGGATTTCATCGGACAGCCCCCTCTCTATCAGGTGGCCGATGCAACCGCGCGCGGGCGCGAAGGTCAAGCGGCGGTTCTGCGAGAGCCGCTCCCCGGCGGACCGGCGGCGCGGCGCGCGCTCAGCCTTCGGGCGCGTCTCCTCCGCCCAGCCGCTTGCGCCAGTCGATCCGGGTCAGCGCGACGATCCCCGCCAGCATCGCCACCTGCAGCGCGATGCCCCACGGGCTGGTGAGGCCGCTGCGGATGACCTCGCCCAGGCTGGTCGCGCGGATGGTGTGCGCGGTGACGCCGTAGATCGTGTAGGAAACGAACCGGCCGGCGAAGAACGCCGCGGTGAAGGGCAGCAGGCGCATCCGGGCGAGGCCCGCGGCCATGAACAATTGCGCCGATGGCAGCGGGGAGAGCGCGAACAGCCCGAGCCCGAGCAGCGTGCTGCCGCGCCGCTGCTCGAGCGCTTCGCGCGCCGCCGCCAGATTGTCCTGCGTGCGCGCAGAGAGGAACCTTGCGCCCAGATACCGCGTGGCGAGGCCGAGCAGCAAGCGCCCCGACGCCGCCGCCAGCGCGCCCACGGGGACGAGGATCGGCAGCGCCAGATCTCCGCCCAGCGTGTAGAGCGCTATGATCGACCAGGTCGGCGGCCCGAACGCGGGCAGCAGGTTCACGCCGAACACGATGGCGAAGAAGATCAGGTATTCGGTCATTCGTCGCCCCGCCTCCTATCGTCGCCGCCGGTCAGTCGGCTTCGACGATCTCCAGCACGCTCGTCTGGCTGGCGGTGACCCCCGCGATCTCGTCGGTCACGTCGAGCTGCACGGTGTAGTCGCCCAGCTGCTCGCCATCCTCGATCACCAGGCCGATCGAATTGGGGGCGAGGCCGAAGCCCTGCGCGACCGGGGGCGAGAGCGGGAGCGCGTCGAACGCGATCGGATCGCCATAGGGTGTGCCGTCGGGCGCGGTGACGGTGACGACCGCGGAGAGATGGCACTGCCCGGCGAAGTCGCGCTGGCACCCGGAATAGAGGATGAACTGCTGGATCGGCCGGTTGCGGGCCGTCCGCGTCGTGGTCGGCAGGGTCGGCGGGTCGGGCTGGTTCCACTGCGGGAGGAACGCGTCGGGGTCGACCGACCAGAGGTGAATGATCCGCAGCTCTCCCGCGCGCACCTCAGCGCCGCCCTCGTCCTGTGCGGCGGCCGCACGAGGCACGAGGGCGAGCGAGAGGGCAAGCGAGAGCGCGGCTGCGATGGCGCGCAGCTTCATTCGGTCTCCTGCTCGGGCAGATAGAGCCGTTCGCCCTTGGCGCGGTAGACCTCGCTCATGGTTTCCATGCCCTTCTCGTTCTCGGCCCGCTGGTCGGGCGAGTTTTCGCCCTTCAGGCTCTCGCTCGCCAGATAGCTGTCCGAGTTCTGCCTGGCGGCGAACTCGCGGACTTCCTGGCTGATCTTCATGGAGCAGAATTTGGGCCCACACATGCTGCAGAAATGCGCGGTCTTGGCGCCTTCTGCGGGCAGCGTCTGGTCGTGATACTGCTCGGCGGTGTCCGGGTCGAGCGAGAGGTTGAACTGGTCGCGCCAGCGGAATTCGAAGCGCGCCTTGCTCAGCGCATCGTCGCGCACCTGCGCCGCCGGGTGGCCCTTGGCCAGATCGGCGGCGTGGGCGGCCAGCTTGTAGGTCACCACGCCCACCTTCACGTCGTCGCGGTCGGGCAGGCCGAGGTGCTCCTTGGGCGTGACGTAGCAAAGCATGGCGGTGCCGTACCAGCCGATCTGCGCCGCGCCGATGCCGCTGGTGATGTGGTCGTAGCCCGGCGCGATGTCGGTGACGAGCGGCCCGAGCGTGTAGAACGGGGCCTCACCGCAGGCCTCCAGCTGCTTGTCCATGTTCTCCTTGATCTTGTGCATGGGCACATGGCCCGGCCCCTCGATCATCACCTGCACGTCCTGCTCCCACGCCTTCTTGGTGAGTTCGCCCAGCGTGTAGAGTTCGGCGAACTGCGCTTCGTCATTGGCGTCGTAGATCGAGCCGGGGCGCAGCCCATCACCCAGCGAATAGGCGATGTCGTAGGCCTTCATGATCTCGGTGATCTCGTCGAACTTCTCGTACAGGAAGCTCTCCTTGTGATGCGCGAGGCACCACTTGGCCATGATCGATCCGCCGCGGCTGACGATCCCGGTCATGCGCTTGGCCGCCATCGGCACGTAGGGCAGGCGCACGCCCGCGTGGATCGTGAAGTAGTCGACGCCCTGCTCGGCCTGTTCGATCAGCGTGTCGCGGAAGATGTCCCAGGTCAGGTCCTCGGCGATGCCGCCGACCTTCTCGAGCGCCTGGTAGATCGGCACGGTGCCGATGGGCACGGGCGAGTTGCGGATGATCCATTCGCGCGTGTCGTGGATGTTGCGGCCCGTGGAGAGGTCCATGACGGTATCCGCACCCCAGCGGATCGACCAGACCATCTTGTCGACCTCGTTCGCGACATCGCTGGCGACGGCGGAGTTGCCGATATTGGCGTTGATCTTGACCAGGAAGTTGCGCCCGATCGCCATCGGCTCGCTTTCGGGGTGGTTGATGTTGTTCGGGATGATCGCGCGTCCCCGCGCCACCTCGTCGCGGACGAATTCGGGCGTGATGAAATCGGGAATGGCTGCGCCCCAGCTCTGCCCGTCGCGTTCCCGGGCGATCATTTCGCGGCCCAGGTTCTCGCGCTCCGCGACATATTCCATCTCGGGCGTGATGATGCCCTTGCGGGCGTAATGCATCTGGCTGACGTTCTGGCCCGCCTTCGCCCGCAGAGGCCGCTTCACCACACTGGGGAACTGCGGAACGCCGCCCGAACGATCGGGGCCGAGCTGGCCGTTATCCTCCGGCTTCACCTCGCGCGCGTCGTATTCCTCGACATCGCCGCGCGCCATGATCCACTCGCGGCGCAGCTGCGGGAGCCCCATGTTGATGTCGATCGCGACATTGGGGTCGGTGTAGGGGCCGGAGGTGTCGTAGACGCGCAAGCTCGGCTCACCGCCTTCGAGGTCGATCTCGCGCATGGCGACGCGCACGCCAGAGCCGGTGCGCGCGGCAACGTGAACCTTGCGGCTGCCGCGAATGGGCCCGGTGGTTACGCCGATTTCGGTGCGGGCGGGGATGTCGGCCATGAAAAAACGCTCCTTACAAAGTCGGAGCGAGGGCGGTGGCCGGGAGTTTTTTTTCCGAAAACCGCTCCCTCCCTCCGCCCGTATTACCGGGATCAGGTTCGACGGGTCGCGGTGTATTCCGCTCTCAACCTGCGTTTGCGCGGCAAGCTCCCCGGGGATGGCCGTGACTGTAGGGAACGCGATGCCCGGCGTAAAGCGGGCGCCGGATCAGTCGAGCGCGTCGCTCGCCTTTTTGCCCGCGAAAATGCCGAGCAGCAGGAAGACCACGAACAGCACCACCGCAATGATCGCGATCCAGACCGCGATATCGACGAAAGCGCCTGCAACTCCGCCGAAACCCAGGATCGCGGCGATAGCGGCGACGACGAGACACATGATGGCGAGTTTGATCATGCTGGTGAGAACCGTTGACGCGACCCGGGGTTCCCCTCGCCTCTCCAGGCCGAGACCCGTTCTGCCGAGGTTCAGGCGCACTCGGGCCTGTTCAGCTTTGCGCATCACCGACTTGCGCTTTTCGAGCCATTCGGGCCACAGCGCCCGCACGACCCCGCCGCCAATCCCGACGGAGCCATAATGACCGAATTTCCCCCGCCCGCAGACGATGGCCAGCCCGAAGCCGGGGTGCCCAGGAAGCGCAACGCCTTCACCCGCTTCCTCGACGGCGTCGAATGGCTGGGCAACCTCCTCCCCCACCCCGTCACCTTGTTCGCGCTGCTGGCGGTGGGCATCGTGCTGCTGTCGGGCCTGTTCGGCGCGCTGGGCGTTGCGGTGGTCGATCCGAGACCCGCAGGCGCGTCCGGTGTGGCCGATGACGGGATGATCCGCGCGGTCAGCCTGATGAACGTGGAGGGGCTGCAACGCATCTTCACCGGGCTGGTCGACAACTTCACTTCGTTTGCGCCGCTCGGCGTGGTGCTGGTCGCGATGCTGGGCGTGGGCGTGGCGGAGAAATCGGGGCTGCTGAGCGCGGCGGTGCGCAGTCTGGTGCTGGGCGCGCCGCCCAAGCTGGTGACCGTGGCGATCGTGTTCGCCGGGATCATCTCCAACACCGCGAGCGAGGTCGGCTATGTCGTGCTGATCCCGCTGGGCGGCGCGATCTACTACGCGCTCGGCCGTCATCCGCTGGCGGGCATGGCCGCCGCCTTTGCGGGCGTTTCGGGCGGCTATTCCGCCAACCTGCTGATCGGCACGATCGACCCGCTGCTGGCCGGGATTACCGAGGAAGCGGCGCAGCTGATCGACCCCGACTACACCGTGCTGGCGACCGCCAACTGGTATTTCATGGTCGCGAGCACCTTCCTGATCACCGCAATCGGCAGCCTCGTTTCGATCTACATCGTCGAGCCGCAGCTGGGGAAGTTCGATGCCTCCAAGGCCGATCCCGAGATTCTCGACGAAGGAATGATGCAGCCGCTCCAGAGCGAGGAGAAGAAGGGCCTGCGCTGGGCGGGCATCGCAATGCTCGGCGTCTTCGCGCTGATGGCGCTGACGCTGTGGCCCGAGTGGGGCGTTCTGCGCAATCTGGAGACGGGCGAGCGGATGGATTCGCCCTTCTTCGACGGGTTCGTGGTGTGGATCCTGATCTTCTTCGTCGTCATCGGCTATGCCTATGGGCGCGCGGCGAAGACGATGAAGACCGACCGCGACGTGATCGACGCGATGGCGGGCGCGCTCAGCTCACTGGGCCTCTACATCGTGCTGGTGTTCTTCGCCGCGCAGTTCGTCGCCTTCTTCGGGTGGACGCATCTGGGCGGGATCACCGCCGTCACCGGCGCGCAATTCCTCAAGGACACCGGGATGACCGGCCCGGCGATGTTCTTCGCCTTCATCGGCATCTGCGCGCTGATCAACCTGTCGCTTGGCTCGGCATCCGCGCAGTGGGCGGTCACCGCGCCGATCTTCGTGCCGATGCTGATGCTGATCGGCTATTCGCCCGAAGCGATCCAGGCGGCCTACAGGATCGGCGATTCCACCACCAACATCATCACCCCGATGATGAGCTATTTCGGGCTGATCCTGGCGTGGGCGACGCGATATCAGAAGGATCTGGGCGTGGGCACGCTGATCGCGATGATGCTGCCCTATTCGATCTGCTTCTTCATCGCGTGGTCGGTCTTCTTCTACCTGTGGACCTTCGCGCTCGGCCTGCCGGTGGGTCCGGGTTCACCGACCTATTACCCGGCGGACTAGCGGCTCAGAACGTGCCCAGCCGCGACAGCGCGATGAAGATGCACCCTGCGCCAAGGATCGCGGAAAGACCCGCCCACACCTCGCTCGCGCTCGCCATCAGCCAGCGACCGAAGGTGACGAAGCGTTCGCCCGCCGCCAGCAGCACGATGCCTTCCAGCACCAGCAGCCCGCCCAGCGCGGAGACCGCGATGAACAGCCAGTCGTCCGGCCGCCACGGCACCACGAGATAGATCACCGCGCCCAGCGTCAGCGTGAGAATCCCGGCGATGAAGCGCATGCCCGGCGACTGCTCGAAATCCTGCATCATCGCCTTCCACGTACCCGGCAGCCGCAGCTCGCCCATAGCGGCGGCGAAGGCGTAGATGCCGATGAACATGGCGATCCAGGCGGGAATGGTGTCGGCGGTGGCCATCTGCGGCGATTGCTCCTGTGATAATCGTGCCAAGCATCGCAAGAACCGGTCGCGATGCTGATGCGCCGCGCAGCGGGCAACGGGCCCGCGCGGCAGCTCGCCGCTCCGGTACCGCGCCCGGCCAGGTGCCACCGCCACATGATGCGCGTGTGACTCACCGCCGGAAATTGCGTAGTTAACAATTGTTTCTTGGCCGATGGCACACGCGTTCGCAAGCGGGCCGCTCCACCGCCGCACGACCGCCCCGTTATGCGACAGCCGCAGCCCGGTTTCTTATCAGGCGCAGGGAGGGTCAGTGCCCGCCCGGCGCGCGGTCAGCCGCCGCCGTTCGCGATCCAGCGGTCGATCTTTTCCTCCAGCACCGGCAGCGGCAGGCCGCCGGTGTTGAGCACCTGCGCGTGGAAATCCTTGATGTCGAACGCATCGCCCAGCTTGGCCTGCGCGCGCTCGCGCAGTTCCTGGATCTTCAGCGCGCCGATCTTGTAGGCCAGCGCCTGGCTCGGGATCGCGATATAGCGCTCCACCTCGGCGACCACTTCGGTGCGGGTCATGCCTGAATTTTCGAGCATGAAGTCGATCGCCTGCTCGCGGGTCCAGCCCTTGGAGTGGATGCCGGTGTCGACCACCAGCCGCATCGCGCGCAGCTGTTCGTCCTGCAACGTGCCGTACCGCGCCCACGGGTCTTCATAAAAGCCCATCTCGTTGCCCAGCGTCTCGGCATAGAGCGCCCAGCCTTCGACGAAGGAGGTCGTCCCGCCGAAGCGCATGAAGGCGGGCAGATCCTCGTTCTCCTGCGCCAGACTGATCTGGAAATGGTGCCCCGGCGCGCCTTCGTGGAGGTAGAGCGTCACATTGCCCGTCGTCAGGCGACTGGGCAGGTCGTAGGCGTTGAAGAAGAACGTGCCCGGGCGCGATCCGTCGGGGGTGCCCGACTGGTAGGAGCCGCCCGCGCTGAACTGCTCGATCGAGGGGTCGTAGGGTTCGATCTTGAGTTCGGACTTGGGGACCAGGCTGAACAGTTCGCCGATCTTCGCATCGACCTGCTTGCCGATATCGTAATAGGTCTGGGTCAGCGCCTCGCGGCTCTCCGGCTTGAACTGCTCGTCGGTGCGCACGTAGTCGAAGAACTCGCCCAGCGTGCCTTCGAAGCCGACCTCTTCCTTCAGCGCCTCCAGCTCACCCTTGATCCGCTCGACCTCGGAAAGGCCCAGCTGGTGGATGTAGTCGGCTTTGAGCGGCAGGGTCGTAGTGCTCTCGATCAGCTGTTCGTACAGCTTCGCCCCTCCCTTCATCTGGCTCAGGCCGACCTCCTCACGCGCGGCGGCAAGATATTCGTCGCGCAGGAAATCGCGCAGCCGTTCGTGCGCGGCGTAGATTTCGCGGGTCTTGGCCTCATAGGCGGCGGTTAGCCGGGCCTTGTCCGCGTCCGAGAAATCCTCGGGGAACATCGTGGTCGGGCCCATGAACTGCGATTCCGCGATCGGGATCGCCAGCTGCGTGTCGAGCTGCGAAATCACGTTGCCGATTGTCAGCTTGGTTTCGACCACGCCCGTTTCCATCCCTTCACGGAACTTCTCGATCGAGCGGTCGGTGATAGCGATATAGTCGTCGTGGCGGCTGAGGTTGTCTTCGTAGTTCGCGATGGTCTTGAACGGCGCCGCGCCGGTCCCGCTCGCGAAATTGGGGTAGAAGGTGTGGAAGCCGCTGAAGTGGTTGACCGGGCGCACCTCGGTCAGCGCGCGGATTTCCGGGGTTGCACCTTTGAGCGATTCATCCTGGTTGTACTTGAACACGTCGTAGGCGAGCTGGTCGGTCGGCGAGAGCTTGGCACGGTCGATCTGGTCGAGCAGCGCAACGTTGAGCTGCGTATCGCGCAGCGAGGCATAATAGCTCGCATCGGTCAGGTAGTCGCCCAGCCGGTCCGCATTGGTATCGTCGCCGCGGAACAGGCGGCTGAGCGGGTTGAGTTCGAGGCTGCGCGCATCGGAATCGGCGAACAGCGCGAACAGCTTGTCGTGTTCGGACTGCTGCGCGGCGACGGGCGCTTCCTCGTGATGATCGGCCAGCGCCACCCCGGGCGAGGCAAGCAGGGCGAGCGCGGCGGCTCCGGTCAGCAAGCGGCGGATGGTCATGTCGGTAGTCTC
Organism: Alteriqipengyuania abyssalis; assembly: GCF_019857185.1. Classification (GTDB taxonomy): domain Bacteria; phylum Pseudomonadota; class Alphaproteobacteria; order Sphingomonadales; family Sphingomonadaceae; genus Alteriqipengyuania; species Alteriqipengyuania abyssalis. The sequence continues at coordinate 700,348 of NZ_JAHWXP010000003.1, forward strand.
CCCCGGAATATAATCGCGCACGAGCCTAGGCTCTGGCGGCCCTTCCACCAAGCGCCTTCGATCAGCCGCATTGTGGCATCGACGGGCGGCGGCTATCACGATCCCACTTTCGCCCCGTCATCGCCTAGGCTGCGAGATGATGACCGAAGAGATGGGGGATCAGTTGGACGGTGCTCTCCACCTTTTCGAACGCGCCCAGCGGAACGTTGCGCAAAGCGGGGCGAACCGCTTTCTGCCCGAGCGCGTTGCCCTTGGTATGCCTGACCTCGCGATCGCCGAGATCGGGCAGGCCCTCCCCCGGCGCTCCCCCGAAAAAGCGATAGTGGTCGATTTCGAGCGTTCTGGGATCGTGCACCATCACGACCACACAGGCCGAAGGCTTGCGGGTCAACGCGGTCTGGATCGCATAGCGCGCGGCCCGCCCATCAATGTGCTTGGCCTTCAGCTGCACATGCCGAATCAGGTCGCCGACCTCGAAAACAACGTCGAAGCCGCCGTCATCCACCTCGCCGCGTGCCACGCTGAAATCGAAGCATTGCAGACGCCACAGCTCGCTGCACACTTCGGCCAGGAAGCGATGTTCCAGAACCTTTTCCCGCGTGGAGGAGCGCAGCGAGAGGGCCTCGACCCAGGGGTCGCTCACTCGATCACCCGGCCACGGACCATCGCGAAATCGACCTTCTCCAGCACCGTCACATCTTCCAGCGGATTGCCGTCGACCGCGATGATGTCCGCCGAATAGCCGGGCGCGAGGCGGCCGATCTGGTCGTCCATCTCCAGCACCTTCGCGGCGACGGTGGTGGCGCTGGCGAGCGCCTGCCGGTCGGTCATGCCCTGTGCGCGCATCAGCGCGAATTCGCCGGCATTGCGGCCATGCGCGAACACGCCCGCATCGGTGCCGAAGGCGATCGGCACGTTCCAGCGCAGCGCCTTGCCCATGAAGACGCGCGCGGTATCGGCCACGGCGCGGATCTTGTCCTCCACCACGGGGGTGTAGATGCCCTTGCCCAGCCGCTCGGTCACGCCCTGGAACGCCATCAGCGTGGGGACCAGCACGGTGCCGTTCTCGCGCATCGCGCGCGCCGCCGCCTCATCAAGATAGGTGCCGTGCTCGATCGTATCGATCCCGGCGCGGCTCGCCGCCTCGATCCCGCGCGCGCCGTGCGCATGGGCCATGACCTTGAGGCCGAGCGAGTGGGCGGTGTCGGCAATCGCCTTCATTTCCGCATCGCTGAAATGCGCCTCCAGCCCGCGCCCCTGCTGGCTGAGCACGCCGCCGGTGGCGGTGATCTTGATCACGTCGGAGCCGTTCTGGCTCGCCAGCCGCACCTTGGCGGCGCATTCGACCGGGCCGGTGCAGGTGAAGCCCGTGTCGAGCAGTTCGTTGACCTCGGGCCGGAAACCGTTGACGTCGCCGTGCCCGCCGATGATCGCCAACGGCACGCCCGCCGCAACGATCCGCGGGCCGGGAATCAGCCCCTCGGCCGTTCCGCGCCGCAGGGCGAAGGCGGTTTCGGGCCCGCTGCCCGCCTCGCGCACGGTGGTGAAGCCCGCCAGCGCGGTAAGCCGCGCGTTCTTCGCGCCCACGACCACGCCCCACTCGTCCGGCTCGACCGCTTCCTTCCAGAAATCGCCGCCGGGATCGCCGGTAAGGTGAACATGCAGGTCGATCAGGCCGGGCAGCACGGTCTTGTCGGCGAGGTCGATCACCTGCGCCTCGCCACCCGGCGTCTGGAGCCCGTCGACGATCGAAACGATCCGGCCATCCTCGATCGTGATGGTGGCAGGGCCGCTCGGCTCGCCATCGGCATCGCGGATCACCGATCCGGCATGGATCACCGTCACCTGCGCCAGCGAAGGCGTGCCCAGCAGCGCAGCAAACGCCGCCATCACCCAGACCAGTACCCGCATCGTCCTATTCCCCCTTTTGACCGGCCGCACGTTTGCGCACGCCGGATGGCTGGCTATAGCCTGCCGCACAGTTTGGCAAAAACAACCCAAGCAATACGAGAGGACCACCACAAGATGCACCACGCCACCCGCACTGCCCTGACCGCCGCCAGCCTGCTCGCCGGGGTGTCGCTCGCCGCGACCGCCCAGGCGCGCCCGATGACGCCGCAGGATGTGGCACAGCTGGAAAGCGTGGGCGCAATCGCCGTCTCGCCCGATGGCAGCCGCGTCGCCTACACCACCGCCAGCCTGCCCGACGTGGTTGCGGGCGAGGATAATGGCAGCACGCAGCAGCAGCTGAAAATGGCCTACGGGCCGGACAACACCCGGGTCTTCCTGCCCGAGGATGTCTCCGTCTCGACGGTCGAATTCTCGCCCGACGGGCGGATGGTCAGCTTCCTGTGGAGCAAGGACGACGAAGATCGCGCGGTCTGGGGCATCCCCGTCGATGGTGGCGCGCAGATGAAGCTCGCCGCGATCGAGGACGCCTCGGTCCGCAGCTACGCATGGGCGCCCGATGGCGCGACGCTCTATCTGCTGGCGAGCGCCGCCCCCGACACAGACCGCAAGGCAGAGGCCAAGAAAGGCTTCAACGCGGTGGTCTATGAAGAGGAAGAGCGGTTCAACCGCCTGTTCGCCGCGCAGGCCGGTGGCGAGGAGATCGACGCGAAGCCGCGCGAGATCGCCGTGTCCGGCTACGTCACCTCGTTCAAGCTGACGCCCGACGGCAAGCTCGGCATTGTCGAAAGCCAGCCGACCCCGCGGATCGACGACACCTATACCGCCAGCCGGGTCAACATCATCGATCTGGGCACGGGCCGCGTGCTGCGGACGGTCGAAACGCCGGGCAAGCTGGGCGATCTGGAAGTCTCGCCCGACGGCAGGCAGCTCTCGCTGGTCGCCGGTATCGACCAGCACGATCCCGCCGCGACGACGCTGCATCTGGTGGATGTCGCCAGCGGTGCATACCGCGCGCTCAACGAGGGCGCGGCGGAAGCGGTCGGCGATACCGAATGGCTCGCCAATGGCCAGCTTGCCGCGATCGTGGACAAGGGCGCGGACACGATCCTGCGCATGTACAATGCCGATGGCAGCGTGGCGCAGGAAATCGACCCGGGCGAGCTGGTCCCGACTGCCCTCGAAAACGGCGGCAGCGATTCTCTGTTCGTGCGTGCCGACAGCCCGCGCCACCCCGGCGAACTGTTCGCGCTGAACGGCACCACCCTGACCCGCTGGACCAGCCACAACCCGTGGCTCGCCGAGATCGACTTCGGCACGCAGCGCACGATGACCTACACCGCGCGCGACGGACAGCAGATCGAGGGCATTCTGATCGAGCCGGTCGGCGGTGTGCCCAAGGGCGGCGCGCCGACGATCATGATGGTCCATGGCGGGCCGGAATCGCATTACACCAATGGCTGGCTGACCGGCTATTCGATGCCCGGACAGGTCGGCGCGGGTCAGGGCTATGCCGTGTTCCACCCGAACTATCGCGGCTCGACCGGCTACGGCACCGCGTTCTCCAAGCAGCACCAGGGCGACTATGCTGGCAAGGAATTCGACGACATCGTCGATGCGAAGCGTGCGCTGGTTGCCGAAGGCGTGACCGATGCGGACCGCACCGGGATCACCGGCGGGTCCTACGGCGGGTTCGCCAGCGCCTGGGGCGCGACCTATTATTCCAGCGAGTATGCCGCGAGCGTGATGTTCGTCGGCATCTCCAACAATATCAGCAAGTTTGGCACCACCGACATCCCGAACGAGATGTATCTGGTGCACGAGCGCAAGTGGCCGTGGGAGGAATGGGATCACCTGCTCGAACGCAGCCCGATCTACCACGTCGACAAGGCGGAAACCCCGATCCTGATCATGCACGGGGCAGAAGACACGCGCGTTTCGCCGACGCAAAGCTACGAGCTGTATCGCAACATCAAGGTGCGCAAGCCCGATACCCCGGTCCGCCTCGTGCTGTTCCCGGGCGAAGGCCACGGCAACCGGCGCGCGGCCAGCCGCTACGATTACAACCTGCGCATGATGCAGTGGTTCGACACCTATCTGAAGACCGGCGACCGCGATGCGCAGATGCCCGCTCCGCGCCCCGACCTGATGATCGAGGACACAAGCGAGTAACGCTGCCTACCAATTAAAAGGGGCGCGGAGGTTCAAGCCTCCGCGCCCCTTTTTCATGCGTTTGCGATGGTCAGCTCATCAGCTGGCGTCAGAAGGTGTAGCCGATCCCGCCGCCGATCAAGAACTGGTCGGCATCGCCGCGAAGCGCAACGAAGGGCGAATCCTTCGCATCGCCGATCATCCGCGAATAGCCGCCGATCGCGAACAGCGCGAGGCCACCATTGGTGAGGTCGCCGTCCAGATCATACCCGACCAGCAGGTTCGCGCTGAGCTTGTTGAAACCGGAACCGGCATCGTAGACCGGCAGGCCACTGGCGGTCGCCTGCGCAGGGGCGACCGAATAGTAGTATTCGTTGAACGCCTCGTCCCCGTGCTCCGCACTGAGCGACAGGCTGACCGCCGCGCCGCGGCTCACGGGCGTAAAATAGGTCACCGTTGGGTTGATAACCATCCCCTCGTGCGCGCCCGCGACATCCCACCGCACGTCGACATTGGCCGACAGGCTGTCGTACGGGTTGAGCACGCCCGAAACGCCGATGCTGGCGCTCGGCCCGACCTCGACTGCGGTATCCAGCTCGCCTGCTGCGGCGACCACCGGATCTTCGATATCGCCGGTCCGCGAGGTACGCAGGCGCACTGCAGGTCCGAACCCGAAATTGACCTTGCTGTCAGCGCCGTCGGGAATGAAATCGAGTGCGAAACCGGCCGCACGCGGGTTGATATCGATCCCCCCGAGGCTGCCCTGGATGATCGGCAACGGGAAGACCTCGTAATCGTCCGAGCCGTCGTAATCGGGCGCGAAACCGGCACCTACGCCGATCTGGACCCAGTCGCCGTCGAACACCGTACCCTCGGCAGAGCGGGCCGGAGCATCATCGTCCGGGCCGTCTTGCGCGAGCGCTGGCGTGGCCACCCCGGCACAGGCGAACGCGACCGCAGCGAACGTTGCGGGGGCGGGAAGAATTGAACGCATGGATTATCCCTCATGTTGCGCCCCATTGAACGGCGATGGAGAGGCATAGTTCCACGCAAAAGCGCATGATTGCGCGGACAACCGCAAGTTCAATTGCACCTTTTTCCCCAGCGCCCTACGAGCATTGGCGATGACACCGGCAACATCAGGGGCACGTGCCGACATCGCGATCCTTGGCGGCGGCCTCGCCGGCGGCCTGATTGCGCTCGCCCTGCGCCGGGCAGATCCGTCGATGGCGGTGGTGCTGATCGAGGCGGGCGAGACGCTGGGCGGCAACCACCGCTGGAGCTGGTTCGAAAGCGACCTGCCGCAAGGCGGCGCGGCGCTGCTCGCGCCCTTTCGCAAGATCCATTGGCCCGCGGGCTACGACGTGCATTTTCCCGAGCACTCGCGGCGGCTGGAGAGCACCTATTTGTCGCTCGCCTCGGCCGATTTCGACGCGGCGCTGCGGCGTGAGCTGGCGCAGTCGACCATTCACACGGGCCGCAACGTCGCCTCGGTCGATGCGCGCGGAGCCACACTGGAGGGGGGCGAGCGGATCGAGGCGCGCTGCGTGATCGACGCGCGCGGCTTCATCCTGTCGGACGCGTTCGAGGGTGGCTGGCAGGTGTTCATGGGCCGCCATCTGCGCACCGACGCCCCGCACGATGTCGACCGCCCGATCGTAATGGACGCGAAGGTCCGCCAGCACGACGCCTTCCGCTTCGTCTACACCCTGCCGCTCGCCGCGGACGAGCTGTTCGTCGAGGATACCTATTATCAGGACAGTCCGGTGCTCGACCGCGCGGCGCTCTCCAGCCGGATAGAGCGCTATTGCGATGCGATGGGCTGGCAGGGCGAGCCGATCGGGTTCGAGACCGGAGTGCTGCCGGTGATCACCGGCGGCGACCTTGCCCGGTACCAGCGGCAGGTTCGCGTGCCCGGCGTGACCATTGCGGGCGCGAGGGCGATGATCGCCCACCCGCTGACCAGCTACACCCTGCCCTTCGCGGTCGAGACCGCCCTGCTGGTGGCCGAGAACCGCGATCTTCCCGGCGAACAGATGGCCGCGCTGCTGGAGGCGCATGCACGCCGCGTGTGGCAGCGGACCGGTTTTTACCGGATGCTCGGCAAAATGCTGTTTGGCGCGGCGAAACCTGAGGAACGATATCGCATCTTCTCGCGCTTCTATCGCCTGTCGCCGGGATTGATCGAGCGGTTCTACGCCGCTCGGTCGACCACCCCCGACAAGCTCAGGGTCTTGACCGGCAAGCCGCCGGTCCCGATCCCCCATGCCCTGCGCGCGCTGGCATCGCATCGCCCGCCGCTCGCCCCACCAGAAGGAACTGCCGACAATGGCTGAAGGCCGTACAGCATGCGTTATCGGGGCCGGTTTCGGCGGCCTCGCGCTCGCCATCAGATTGCAGAGCGCGGGGATCGCCACGACCGTGATCGAGGGGCGCGACAAGCCCGGCGGGCGCGCCTATTACTGGGAGAAGGACGCCGATGCAGGCACCTTCACCTTCGACGGCGGGCCCACGGTCGTCACAGATCCCGACTGCCTCAAGGAACTCTGGGCACTCTCGGGCCACGACATCGCGCAGGATGTCGAACTGGTCCCGGTAAAACCGTTCTACCGCCTCAACTGGCCCGACGGCACGAATTTCGACTACTCGAACGACCATGAAGAGCTGTTCGCGGAAATCGCCAAGCTCAACCCCAAGGACGTCGAAGGCTACCAGCGCTTCCTCGAATACTCGGCGGGCGTGTATGAGGAAGGCTACGTCAAGCTGGGCACCGTGCCCTTCCTCGACTTCAAGTCGATGCTCAAGGCCGCGCCCGCGCTCGCCAAGAAGCAGGCCTATCGCAGCGTCTATTCGATGGTCTCCAGCTTCGTCGAGAACGAGAAGCTGCGCGAAGCGCTGAGCTTCCACACGCTGCTGGTCGGCGGCAATCCGATGAAGACGTCGAGCATCTACGCGCTGATCCACAAGCTGGAGATGGATGGCGGCGTGTGGTGGACCAAGGGCGGCACCAACCGACTGATCGCCGGAATGGTCCGCCATTTCGAGCGGATCAGCGGGACGATCCGGCTGGGCGACCCGGTGGTCGGGATCGAAGTCGACGACAAGCGCGCGAAGAGCGTGATGACGCAAAGCGGCTTCGTCCAGCGTTTCGACGCGGTCGCCAGCAATGCCGACATCATGCACTCCTACCGCGACCTGCTGGGCCGCTCGCAGCGCGGGTGGAGCATGGGTCGCCGTCTTGCCCGCAAGAGCTACAGCCCCGGGCTGTTCGTGGTCCATTTCGGCCTCGAAGGGACATGGCCGGGCATCGCGCATCACATGATCCTGTTCGGGCCGCGCTACAAAGGGCTGCTCGACGATATCTATTCCAACGGCGTGCTGCCGGAAGATTTCTCGATCTACCTCCACCACCCGAGCAAGAGCGATCCGAGCATGGCCCCGCCGGGGATGAGCACGTTCTACGCGCTGGTCCCGGTGGCGCACCAGGGCAAGCTGCCGGTCGACTGGGACGAGGTCGGCCCGCTGCTCGAAAAGCGCATCCTCGACGAGGTCGGCAAGCGGCTGGTGCCCGACATTCACAAGCGGATCGTGACCAAGTTCCACTACGCGCCGAGCGACTTCTCCGCCGATCTCAACGCGCACCTCGGCAGCGCCTTCAGCCTCGAACCCGTGCTGACCCAGAGCGCCTATTTCCGCGGCCACAACCGCGACGATGTGATCCGCAACTTCTACCTCGTCGGCGCAGGCACCCACCCGGGCGCGGGCATCCCCGGCGTGGTCGGCAGCGCCAAGGCGACCGCCGGACTGATGATCGAGGATCTCGCGTGAAGCCCAGCCTTCGCAGATTGGCGATCTATTGCGGTGCGGCCACACCGCCCGATCCGCGCTATATCGAGCTGGCACGCGACGTCGGTAGCGAGTTGGCGCGGCGTGATATTGGCGTCGTCTATGGCGGCGGTCGGCTCGGTCTGATGGGGGCGCTGGCGCAGGGTGCGCTCGATCAAGGGGGCGAAGTGATCGGGGTAATCCCGCACGCGATGGTGGAGCGTGAGTTCGCCAACCACGACTGCACGCAGCTGATCACGGTCGACACGATGCACCAGCGCAAGGCGCATTTCACCGACCTCGCCGATGGTTTCATCACCCTGCCCGGCGGCATGGGCACGATGGACGAGTTGTTCGAAGCCTTGAGCTGGGCGCAGATCGGATATCACGAAAATCCGGTCGGCCTGCTCAACGCCTTCGGTTTTTACGATGATCTTGTGCAGTTCGTAAACCGGATGGCGGATACGGGTTTCGTGCGTGCAACACATCGCGAGATCCTGCAGGTTGCGGACAATTTGCCGGAACTGCTCGACAAGCTTGCGTCTTATACGCCTAATACCCCGATCTATCGCATGAGCGCAGACCAGCTTTGAACCAGGCCCGCCCCCTCGTCCCTTCGCGTTTCGTGCGCCCCTCCATCCCCCGTCCCGGCGGCGGGCGCGATCGTGCGGGCCTCGTGCGCCAGTCGTACGAGGCGATCTCGGAAGGCTCGCGCAGCTTCGCCTTCGCTTCCAAGCTGTTCGACCAGGCCACGCGCGAGCGGGTGTGGATGCTCTACGCCTGGTGCCGCCGGTGCGACGATCTGGCCGACGCGCAGGAAAAGGGCGGCGAGCTTGGCGACCAGGCGGGGATCGAGGACCGGCTGCAGGCAATCAAGGTGCTGACCCGCCGCGCGCTGGCCGGCGAGCCGACCGCCGATGTCGCGTTCGATGCGCTGGGCCAGGTCGCGGGCGAGGCGGGCATCACGCTCGACATGGCGAACGAGGTGATCGCAGGCTTCGCGATGGACGCGAACGGCTTCAGCCCGCACAGCGAGAAGGAGCTGATGCGCTATTGCTACCACGTCGCGGGCGCGGTCGGCGTGCTGATGGCGCGGGTGATGTTCGCCCCCAACGATAGCTTCATCTACGACCGCGCGTGCGACCTCGGCCTTGCCTTCCAGCTAGCCAACGTGGCGCGCGACGTGATCGAGGATGCGGCAGCCGGGCGCTGCTACCTGCCCGACGAGTGGCTGGAGGACGCCGGGCTGACCCGCGAGAACTATGCCGACGAGGATAACCGCTTCGCGCTCGCGGCGGTCTCCGCACGGCTGGTCGACCGGATGGAAATGTACGAGGTCGCGTCCCGGCTGGGCGCGAAACACCTGCGTTTCCGCCAGCGTTGGGCGGTGCTCTCCGCCGCGCGCATCTACGGCGCGATCGGGCGCAAGGTCCGCGCACGCGGCCAGCTGGCATGGGATACCCGCACCTATGTGCCGTGGTACGAAAAGCTCGTCCATGTGATCGCCGCCTTTGGTGAGGCCGTCACGAAGCACGCGCCCGAGCCCGAGCACTGGCCGCCCTATACCCGCGACGATCTGCGCCCGGTTGCCGGGTGGTAGACCTGCCGCCCTCTTGGCGTTAGCGCTGCGGGCATGATCCAGAAGCTCCTGATCGCCAATCGCGGCGAAATCGCCTGCCGCATCATCCGCACCGCGCGCGAGATGGGCATTGCCACCGCCGCGGTCTATTCCGATGCCGACGCCAAGGCGCTGCATGTGCGCAGTGCCGACGAGGCTGTGCATATCGGCCCCTCGCCCGCTGCCGAAAGCTATTTGGTGGGCGAGAAGATCATCGCCGCCGCGAAGCAGACCGGCGCGGAGGCGATCCACCCGGGCTATGGCTTCCTGTCGGAGAATGCCGATTTTGCGCAGGCGGTGCAGGACGCCGGGCTGATCTGGGTCGGCGCGCCGCCCTCCTCGATCCGCGCGATGGGGCTTAAGGACGCGGCCAAGAAGCTGATGCGCGAGGCGGGCGTGCCCGTGACGCCGGGCTACGATGGCGACGACCAGAGCCCCGAGCGGCTGAAGCAGGAGGCCGACGCGATCGGCTATCCCGTGCTGATCAAGGCGGTCGCGGGCGGCGGCGGCAAGGGCATGCGCAAGGTCGACGCGGAGGGCGATTTCCTCTCCTCGCTCGAATCCTGCCGCCGCGAGGCGAAGGCCAGCTTCGGCAATGACGATGTGATCTTAGAAAAATGGATCACCTCGCCCCGCCATATCGAGGTGCAGGTCTTCGGCGACAGTCACGGCAACCACGTCCACCTGTTCGAACGCGACTGTTCCTTGCAACGCCGCCACCAGAAGGTGATCGAGGAAGCGCCCGCCCCCGGCATGGACGAGGCCACGCGCGAGGAAATCTGCGCCGCCGCCGTGCGCGCCGCCAAGGCGGTCGATTACGAAGGCGCGGGCACGATCGAATTCATCGCCGACGCGAGCGAAGGCCTGCGCGCGGATCGCATCTTCTTCATGGAGATGAACACCCGCCTGCAGGTCGAGCATCCGGTGACGGAAGAGATCACCGGGGTCGATCTGGTGGAGTGGCAGCTGCGCGTGGCGGCGGGCGAGCCGATCCCCAAAGAGCAGGACGAGCTGAGCATCGCCGGTTGGGCGATCGAGGCGCGGCTCTATGCGGAGGACCCCGCCAAGGGGTTTTTGCCGAGCACGGGCCGGTTGGAGTATCTTGACCTACCCGCTTTCAGGTCGAGGGTCGAAACGGGTGTGGAGCAGGGGTCGGAAGTCTCGCCCTTTTATGACCCCATGATTGCCAAGATCGTGTGCAAGGGGGACAACCGCGAGGACGCTATCTCCAATCTCCGCGAAGCAACGGCTAACACAAATGTGTGGCCGGTCCGGCAAAATGCGTGGTTTCTTGTTAGGTTGCTCGAACTGGACGAATTCAAGTCCGGGCAGATGACTACGGGCACCATCGGCGATCACATTGAGGAACTGACAGAAGAACCCCAGCTACGTAAATTAACACTTGCTCTACGAGTACGAGACCATCTCTACGAAGACCAATTCGGAAATGATCTCGCAAGGTTGGAAGGTATCGGTGGCTTCCGGCTCAATGCCGAACGAAAAGAAAGCATTCGCCTTTTGGTCAATGGCGAGGCTGTAGAAGTCACACCCCATGATGGTTGGGGTGATCCGCTACCTAGCGGCGGAGTAGGAACCTATCAGGCAGGCGACCTGGTTTTTGAGAACGGCGCAGCATTTCGGGTTCAACCTTATCGCCATGATGCCGGCGGATCGGCCTCCGCCGCGGATGGCGCGATCCTCGCGCCCATGCCGGGCAAGGTCATCGCGCTCGACGTGGCCGAGGGCGACAGCGTCACCGCAGGCCAGCGGCTGATGGTGCTCGAGGCGATGAAGATGGAGCATTCGCTCACCGCGCCGTTCGATGGCACCGTGACACAGCTTTCCGCCAGCGAGGGCGGTCAGGTGCAGGTCGAAGCGGTGCTGTGCGTGGTGGAGCCTGCGGAATAGGCCTCCAACCTCCCCTCCCCATGGGGAGGGGATCGAGGGGTGGGGGTTCTGAACTCTCGGGCTAGGGCAACACCCGCAACCCTGGCACACCCCTCCCCAACCCCTCCCCTCAAGGGGAGGGGCTTTAGATCGATCAATCCTCGCCCACCGGTGGGCCGAACAGCTTGCCGCGCTCCGCGAACAGCACCAGGCCGATGCAGATCAGCGCGCCGCCGAACAGCGCGGTCGCCAGCGGGATCGCGGTTCCATTATAGGCATAGCCGATGCTCGCGCCGATCACCGCTGCGGTAACCATCCGCAAGAAGGTCTGCACGCTTGCCGCCGCTCCCGCCGTCTCGCGGAAAGGCTGCATCGCGATCGAGCCGAAATTGGCACCGATAAAGCCGAGCAGCATCATGTTTGCCGCCATCAGCGGGACGAAGGTCCACAGCGTTTCCTCGGTCATGGTCGCGACGAACAGCTGCACCGCGGCCACGATCAGGAACAGGAACAGCCCGGTGTGGCTGACCCGGCGGGCACCGAAACGCTCGACGATCCGTGAGTTGGTCCAGCTGGCGACCGCCATCGCGCCCGCGCAGCAGGCGAAGATCGCGGGGAACCAGGGCCCCGCGCCGAATGCCTCTCCCACCAGCTGCTGCGCCGAGTTGATGAAACCGAACAGCGCACCGAAAATCACCGCACTGCCCAGCGTGTAGCCCAGCGCCTGCCGCATGGTCAGCGTGGCGCGCATGTTGCGCGCGATCACGCGCGGCTGGATCGGCTGCTTGTCTTCGGGATGCAGCGTCTCGGGCAGGTTGCGCCATGCCCATGCGCCCATCGCCACGCCCGCGACCGCAGTGAACACGAAGATCCAGCGCCAGTCGCCCATCACCATCAGCACGCCCTGCCCGATGCTCGGCGCGATCGCGGGCACCATCAGGAAGATGACGAAGATCAGGCTCATCATCCGGGCCATCTTGTCGCCGCCCACCCGGTCGCGGATGATCGCGGGCGGAAGCGCCACGATCCCCGCCGCGCCGAAGCCCTGCAGGAAGCGCAGTGTCAGCAGCGATTCGAAATTCCACGCCAACGCGCACAGCAGCGAGAAGGCGATGTAGAGCCCCAGCGCGGAGAACAGCACCGGTCGGCGGCCGTATCGGTCCGCCAGCGATCCGGGCACCAGCGCGCCCAGACCCGCCGCAAGCAGGTAGGCGCCGACCACGAACTGACGCGAATTGCCGCTTGCACCCAGATCGGTGGCAAGGTTGTCGAGCGCGGGGAGAACGGCGTCGATGCCCAGCGCGTTGAGCGCCATCAGCAGCGCCATCATCGCGATCAGCTGGCGCTCGCCGATCCGCTGGCCCGACGGCGGCAGCGCCGCAGGCGCGCGAGCATCTACGCTCTGCCGGTCGATCGACTCGCCGGGAGAAAATTGTTCATTTCGCATCTGCACAAAACCGCAGATGGCGTCGTCGGTTCCGCTTGGCAACCTGTGTGCTATCGCAGGCCCGCGATGAGCGAAGGCGCCACCACACCGGAAGATCGCGGCGAAGCGCCGCCGACGCGCAAGATCATCCATGTCGACATGGATGCCTTCTTCGCCAGCGTGGAGCAGCGCGACAACCCGGAATTGCGGGGCAAGCCGGTCGCGGTCGGCGGGGCGAGCGGGCGCGGCGTGGTCGCTGCCGCCAGTTACGAGGCGCGCAGGTTCGGCGTAAAATCCGCCATGCCATCGGTCACCGCCAAACGGCTTTGCCCGGACCTGATCTTCGTGAAGAGCCGCTTCGATGCCTATCGCGAGGCATCGGACCAGATCCGCGCGATCTTCCGCCACCATACTGATCTGGTCGAACCGCTTAGCCTCGACGAGGCCTATCTGGATGTCACCGTCAACAAGCTGGGCATCGCGTCGGCAACGCAGGTCGCGCAGATGATCCGGCAGGAAATCCGCGCCAAGACCCGCCTGACCGCGAGCGCGGGGGTGAGCTACAACAAGTTCCTCGCCAAGCTGGCGAGCGACCAGAACAAGCCCGACGGGATGTGCGTGATCCGCCCAGGCGAAGGCGCGGCTTTCGTCCAGACGCTGCCCATCCGGCGCTTCCACGGGGTCGGCCCGCGAGGAGAGGAGAAGATGGCGCGGCTCGGCATCGCCACCGGCGCGGACCTGGCCGCGAAGGACCGCGCTTGGCTGGCGCAGCATTTCGGCAGCTTCGGCGAATACCTTTACCGCGCGGCGCGCGGAATCGACGACCGGCCCGTGCGCGCCAACCGCATCCGCAAGTCGGTCGGCGGGGAACGCACCTTCTCGGTCGACCGGCACGAGGCGGAGGAGCTGCGCACCACGCTGGACGAGATCGTCGAGATCGTGTGGGAGCGGATCGAGCGGGCACAGGCGCGCGGCCGCACCGTCACGCTCAAGCTCAAATACAACGATTTCCAGCTGATGACCCGCGCCCGCTCGCTACCGCGCAGTGTAGCGGACAAGGCCGAATTCGCCGCGATCGGGCACGCGATACTCGATGAACTGCTGCCCCTGCCCCGCCCGATCCGCCTGATGGGCCTGACCCTCTCCAATCTCGAACGGGGCGCTTCCGGGGAAGAAGACGAGGGGCGATCCAATGATGCCAGCGGCGGTCAGCTCGCCCTGTTCTAGATCTTCAGCAGGTAAGCGATCCGCGCCTCGGCGAGGCCGCTGACCGGCTGCGGCGGGTCGTCCGGCATCGCGAAGCGCACCTCCACGATCTCGCGCCCGTCGGGTACCGGGGCCTCCGCGATCTCCGCCAGGAAAAGGTACGCAGTGTGCGGCGCGCCAGAAATGGTTTCGTGGATCGTGCCCAGTTCGCTGACCGGGCCGAGCGTCAGCCCCAGTTCCTCCGCCATCTCGCGCCGCGCGGCTGCCTCGGGCGCTTCGCCGCGCGCGATCCCGCCGCCCGGCAGGCTCCAGTCGGGCGGGCCATAGGTATGTCGGACGAACAGCACGCGGCCTTCGGGATCGCGCAGGATGACGCTCACACCGCGCAGCTGCGGCTTCGCCAGCCGCCGCCAGACGTGGCGCAGCCGGTGCGCGGCGCGCAGCGCGAGGCGGTGGAGCGAACGGGGCAGCAGCGGCGGCATGATGGATGCGCGATACAGAAAAGGGCCGACCCGGCATAGCACCGGATCGGCCCCTCTGGTTGCCAAGCTAACGGGGGATTAGCCGAGCGTCGACTTGAGGAACCACGCGCGTTCCTCCGCCATATCGGTCCAGTCGTCGAGCAGGCCATCGGTGGCATTATCGCCCGCCTCTTCGGCCAGCGGCTTCATGCCCTTGAGGCGCTTGATCATCGCGACGTTGTCGTCGTGCAGTTCCTTGACCATCGCATCGCCGTCGAGGTCAGTCGAATCCTGATCCTTGACCTGCGTCGCGCGGGCGACCGAACCGATCGAGGTCAGCGTCACCTCGCCCAGCTTGCGCACGCGTTCGCCGATCGCATCGATCTGGTCGCGCAGTTCGATCGCCTGCTCGTCGAACAGCAGGTGCAGGTCGCGGAAGCGCGGCCCCTTCACATGCCAATGGAAGTTCTTGGTCTTGAAATAGAGCGCGAGGTGGTCCGCCAGCAGGCCGTTAAGTTCCTGCACCAGTGCGGTTTTCGAATTGTCGCCAGCTTGAGCCATGTTTGGTCTCCTGTGTTATTTTATCGGGCCTTGGAAAGGGTCTCGTGAGGTCAACGGGGCAAGCTGCTCCCGGTTTCCTGCCAAAGCTTCGATTACTGTGATTGACTGCGCCTTCGCCCAATCGGAGGGATCGGCGCTCAGATAATCCCGCGTGCACCCAGCCCGATCAGCAGCCCGGCCAGAAAGACGATGCTCGCCATCACCAGCCGGAAGGCGCGCAGCGGCAGCGCCTGCAGTTCTTCCCCCAGCGCCCAGCCACCGGCCAGCGCCACCCCCGCCCCCGCACCACCGCCGAGCGCGACATAGGCGGGCAGCGCGGTTGCGGCGGCGAGCGCGAAGAGAAGGAAGCGCGCGGCATCGCCCCATTGCCGGGCGAGCAGCACGACGAAGGCCGCGAAGGGCGAGCGGGTCGGCTCTTTCGGTCGCTTGTCCCGCCCCGGCCAGACCAGCTCCACCGCGGCGACGACCAGCGCGATGGCGACCAGCATCCGGCGGGCAGCCTCGGGCAGCATCTGCGCGATCGCGTCGCCCGCCAGCGCCATGAGTCCGGCGGTAAAGACCGCAGCGACCAGCGCCGCCAGCAGGATGATCGCGCCGAGCGGCCCGGCCAGCCGGGCGACCAGCAACTGATCGCGCGCGCCGATGGTCAGGAGCAACGCTGCGGCAAAGCCGAAGAGGAAGGAGGACATGGGCGGGCGGTGCGCGCGGTCAGGCGGCGTCCGCCACACGGCCGCTCTCGGGCGCGATCAGCACCGTGTTGCGGCCCGCCTTCTTCGCCTCGTACAGCGCGTTGTCGGCCCGGCGCAGCGTCTCGTCGCTGGTTTCGGAATTGACCGCGACCCCGGCGGAGAAGGTGATCGGGCCCATCGGCTCGTCGGTCTCGCGCAGCTTGAGGTTGCGTTCGGCGAGCGTTTCCTTCGCCTCGGCCACGCGCTCCGCCAGCTTCTTTGCGTCGGGCACTTCGGCGATCACGAGAAACTCCTCGCCTCCCCAGCGCGCGACCGGCCACGGGGCGAGCGATTCGCTCAGCGCTTCGGCAACCAGCTTCAGCGCGCGGTCGCCCACCGGGTGGCCGTAGGTATCGTTGATCGCCTTGAAATGATCGATGTCGATGAGGCCGAGGCAATAGCGGACCTTGCGGATCTCCAGATCCTGAATGGTCGCGCGGGTCGCACGGCGATTGGGGATGCCGGTCAATTCGTCGACCAGCGCCTTGTTGCGCGCCTCGTCGAGATCGCGCTGGAGCCGGTCGATCCGGTTGGAGGCGTTGGACAATTCGCGCTCCGCCTCTTCCGCGCGATCGATGATGCGGCGGATCGCGCCGGTCAGATCCTCGCCCTGCGCGCCCTCGCGGATCACCTGGCTTTCCTCCGCGATATCGCGTCCGACCCCGTCCGCCTGACGTTTTGCCTCGCGCGCCAGCTCTCCGGCAGTGTTGAGAAAAAGTTCGACCGCTTCGTCGCGCGCAGCAATCCGCTCTTCGGGATCGTCGGAGGCAGAGGCGTGCTTGCCCATGATCTCGACGATCGTCTCCTGCTTCATGCGCATGCCGTTTTCGATGTAGGTGTCGGTTTCCTCGCAGATCACCTTGCTCGACCGGGTCAGGTAGAGATAGCCGAAGCGATAGTTCATCGGCGTGGGATCGAGCAGATTGCCAGCCAGAAACGTGAGCACGTCGCGCCCGATATTGTCCTTACCCATACCCCACTCGCCCGTCCGGTATCCTCATCGTGCCGCGCCCGATCATCCACGAGCCGCAGCGGCATTAACTATACGGCGCGTTGGTGAATTTTTATCTACGCCCGCACCCGCGGCGCAAATCCAAAAGTCTCAAAAGAGGGGATAATCGCGCCTCCCACTCGATCGCGCCATGGGGGGTGGCGATGCTCATTTGCGTTTCCGGCCGGAGGTCATGAGGTCGGGCTTTGGCGGCTTCCTCCAGCCTGCGGGAGGAATCGGCCGCTGCCTGCTTGTGCCCAGCCCCATAGCACCGGGCTGCTGGCGGATCAGGCCTGAGGTATCGGCCTGCGCGGCCTCTTCCGCATTCGCTCCGCCGCGCATCAGGTTGATCCGGTCGCGTATCCGCCCGGCAGTTTCGAAATCGAGCGCACGCGCGGCGGCTTCCATATCGCGCTGGAGTTCCTCGACGGTCTTGCTCATGACGATTGAACGCGCGGATGCGACTTCCGGTCCCCCGCTCCGCACGAGGCGCACTACCCCCCTTCCGGAATGGCGGTTGTCTGCGGCTGGTTCAGGATTGTGGAGCGGGTGAAGGGAATCGAACCCTCGTCGTCAGCTTGGGAAGCTGCTGCTCTACCATTGAGCTACACCCGCATCGGGGCCGCATTGGGCCGTGGCGCGATTGCACCTTCGCCCCGTCGCGGTCAAGATGGGTTGAACGCAGCGCCCCTGACTGCGGCCAACCCTCATGCGATTTCGGGGGCATCGGGCGCGATGGACGCTACGGCTAGCTCTTTCGCCAGTGGTTAGCGGGCCCTTCCTCCCTTGATCTGGGACGGTCGCAGCGTCTAGCGCGCTACCGAAAAGTAAATTCACGGAGAGCCCCCATGCGCACTATCGACCATCACCTCGCCACCGGCGTCGCTGCCGGCGAAGCCGCCCGCACGCACAAGGTGTGGAACCCCTCGACCGGGGAGGTGCAGGCCGAGGTTGCGCTGGGCGATGCGGCACTGCTTGCACGGGCGGTGGCCAAGGCGAAGGAAGTCCAACCCGAATGGGCCGCGACCAACCCGCAGCGCCGCGCGCGCGTGATGTTCGAGTTCAAGCGGCTGGTCGAAGCCAACAAGCAGGAACTGGCCGAACTGCTCTCCAGCGAGCACGGCAAGGTTGTCGACGACGCGCATGGCGACGTGCAGCGCGGGCTGGAAGTGATCGAATATGCCTGCGGCATCCCGCAGGCGCTGAAGGGTGAGTACACGCAAGGCGCGGGCCCCGGCATCGATGTCTACTCGATGCGCCAGCCGCTCGGCATCGGGGCGGGCATCACCCCGTTCAACTTCCCCGCGATGATCCCGATGTGGATGTTCGGCATGGCGATCGCGGCGGGCAATGCCTTCATCCTCAAGCCGTCCGAGCGCGATCCCTCCGTACCCGTGCGCCTCGCCGAGCTGTTCGTGGAAGCGGGCGCGCCCGAAGGGCTGCTGCAGGTCGTCCACGGCGACAAGGAGATGGTCGACGCGATCCTCGACCATGACGACATCGCCGCGGTCAGCTTCGTCGGCTCGTCCGACATCGCGCAGTATATCTACTCGCGCGGCACCGCGAACGGCAAGCGCGTGCAGGCCTTCGGCGGGGCGAAGAACCACGGCATCGTGATGCCCGACGCCGATCTCGACCAGGTGGTGAACGATCTGGCGGGCGCGGCCTTCGGCTCGGCTGGCGAACGCTGCATGGCGCTGCCGGTGGTGGTGCCGGTGGGCGAGGATACTGCGAACCGCCTGCGTGAAAAGCTGATCCCCGCGATCAACGCTCTGCGCGTCGGCGTTTCGACCGACAAGGATGCGCAGTACGGCCCGGTCGTGACGCCCGAGCACAAGGCGCGGATCGAACAGTGGATCGACACCGCCGAGAAGGAAGGCGCCGAGGTCGTGATCGACGGTCGCGGGTTTACGCTGCAAGGCCACGAGAAGGGCTTCTTCGTCGGCCCGACCCTGCTCGACAAGGTCACCACCGACATGGAAAGCTACAAGGAAGAGATCTTCGGCCCCGTGCTCCAGATCGTGCGCGCAAAGGATTTCGAGGAAGCGGTCAAGCTGCCGAGCGAGCACCAGTACGGCAACGGCGTCGCCATCTTCACCCGCAACGGCCACGCCGCACGCGAGTTCGCGCACCGGGTGAACGTGGGCATGGTCGGCATCAACGTGCCGATCCCGGTGCCGGTCAGCTACCACAGCTTCGGCGGGTGGAAGCGTTCGGGCTTCGGCGACATCGACCAGTACGGGCAGGAAGGGCTGCGCTTCTGGACCAAGACCAAGAAGGTCACCCAGCGCTGGCCCGATGGCGGCGGCGACGGATCGAACGCCTTCGTCATCCCGACGATGGGTTGAACCGCCGCCGGAAACCTTGCCAAAATCCGCTCGGGTCGCACCATTTCAGGGGGAAGACGGATGACCATGGTCAGGTACATCGCGCCAGTGGCGGCTCTGGTCGCGCTGGCAGCATGCGGGGGTGAAGCAGAGGACGCGGACGGGAAAAGCGCGGACCCCGCGCCGCGCCCCGCGCAGGCAGAGCCCACGCCGACCGCGCTCGACGCTATCCCCGCGAATTTTCGCGGCGGGTGGGACAGCGTCGACGCGGGCGAGTTCGCGTGCACCACGCTCAGCGATACGGCGCTGACGATCGAGCCCAAGCTGCTGCAGTATTACGAGGGCGCGTTCACGCCCGAGACGATCTCGCAGATCTCCGACGACAGGATCGAGAGCGAGGGTGTCTTCCAGTATGCCGACGACCGGTCGAAAGAGTCCTACACGCTGAAGCTGTCGGACGGTGGCGAGCGCCTGACCCTTTCGGGCGACGGTTTCGAACCGTTCGAATTCCGCAAGTGCGCGACAATCCGCGAGGCGCATCTGATCCCGTCCGAGTACGAAGGCACCTGGTCCACCTACGGCACCTGCAAGGCGGCCGCCGACAGCCTGATCAGGATCGCGCCGACGACGATCACCTGGCAGGGCAAGACGAGCAATTTCACCAAGGTCCACTACGCCGGGCCGAACGCGATCGAACTCGAAGACGACGGCCAGGATGAACCCTACGGCATCGTGCTGGACGAGGGGGGCAAGAGCGGTTCTCTGGTCGGCCCTGGCCACAGCCCGATCCCGCTGACCAGATGTTCCGGCTGAGCTTTCGGACAGGGTGTCGACAGCAGGAAGTGCACGGATAATGAAATCGCTTGCCCTCCTGTCGTCGGTCGCTCTCGGCGTGACGGCCTGCTCCGCTGCCGACAGCTCCAAGGATGCTGCGCCCGGCTCGAACGCGCCTGCGCCCTCCGTCGAGAATGGCCAGATTCCGATCGCCATCGAAACGGCCAGAAAGATCGAGGGCAGCGCGGCCCGACCCTACGCCGCACCCTGGCCCGGGCTTTTTCCGGACGACGACCTGCCCGAAGGGCAACATCCCCGGCGGAGAAGCATCCCCGTCGCGATCCGGGGAAAATGGCGCGAGAACGAAGGCACCCCTGCCTCCAGCACGCAGTGCGACGGTTTCCTGCCGGACAACATGGGCAAGGTGCTGACCATCCGCGACGATAGCTATACCTTTTTCGAACCCGGAGGACGACTTGTCTCGGTCAGCGAGCGCGAGCCGGGACGCATCCGCGCCCTGTTCAACACCAAGTTCGGGGACCATCCGAGCCAGGACGAGCTCGAATTCAGCGTCGACCCCGCGTCCGGAACTCTGACCGTCCACAATTTCGACACGGATGAACACTTTATGCGGACATACCGCCGCTGTCCGGGCTAGTCTTGCCCCCATGCGTTTTTGCCTTCCCCTTCTGATCGCCTTGCTCGCCACGTCTGCGTGCTCGCCCACACCCGACGAGCAGGAGGTCGATACCTCCGCCGCAGATGCGTCCCTGCAAGGCCCGGATGCCGTCCAGACCCCGATCCCGGTCGAACCCGATGGCGGGATCGGCGACGGGGCCGGACCGCCCAAGGGTCTGCCTTCGGACGGTGACGCACAACAGGAACCCAGCGCCTTTGCGCAAACCTTCCCCACAGCGATCCGCGGCAAATGGCGCGAAACCGATGGCGCAGCGGTGACCAAAGCCCAGTGCGACGGCTATCAGCAGGACAATATGGGCAAGGTGCTGACCATCGGCGAAGACGGCTATTCGTTCTTCGAGACCGGCGGAAAGTTCATCTCCGTCTCGGACCGCGCGCCCGGCCACATCCGCGCGCTGTTCGACACCACCTATGCGGACGAGCCGACCCGTGACGAGCTCGAGTTCCGGGTCGATCCGGTTGCAAAGACGCTGACCGTCCGCAATTTCGACACGGGTGAACGCTCCACCACTACCTACCGCCGCTGCCCGGACTAACGTCCGGGCCATGCGCTGGCTCGTTCCCCTCTTGCTCGGTCTGCTTGCTGCGTGCGCGCATGCCGAGACCGCACCCACCCCGCCGCAGTCGGCAGAAAAGCGGATTGCGCTCAGCTTCGACGATGCGCCGCGCGCGCCGGGCGCCTTTCTTACCGAGGAAGAGCGCACGCGGCTGCTGATCGCCAACCTTGCCGAGGCTGGTGTCGATCAGGCGGTGTTCTTCGTCAATCCGGGGCAGATCGATGGCGCGGATGACGAGGCGCGGATCGCGTCCTATGTCGCCGCCGGGCACGTGATCGCCAACCATTCGGCGACCCACCCCCACCTCTCGCAGGCCGATGCCGCCGCATATCTGGCCGATATCGACGCCGCCGAGGAATGGCTTCACGGGCGCGCAGGATACCGCCCGTGGTTCCGCTATCCCTACCTCGACGAAGGTCGGCAGGATAAGGCGAAGCGCGACACGGTGCGCGAAGGTCTGGCGCAGCGCGGCCTGTCCAACGGCTATGTCACCGTGGATGCGAGCGACTGGTTCTACGAAGGCGCAGCCAAGCGCGCGATGGCGGAAGGCCGGGCGATCGACCGGCAGGCGCTGCACGATCTCTATATCGAAACCCAGGTCGACGCGGCAGAGTTCTACGACCAGCTCGCGCGGCAGACGATCGGACGCTCCCCGGTTCACGTGATCCTGCTGCACGAGACCGACCTCAACGCGATGTTTATCGGCGATCTGGTTCGCGCGCTGCAGGCCAAGGGCTGGACCATCGTCAGCGCGGACGAGGCCTATGCCGATCCCTTCGCCGATTTCGCCGCCGTCTACGACACCCCCTCCGCGCAGGGCAGCCTGACCGAGATGGTCGCGTGGGAAAAGGGTCTGCCCGCCCCGCGCTGGTATCGCGGCAACGACACCGATCTGGCGCAGGAATGGTTCGATACCCGCGTGCTCGGCCTGCCGCACGAACGCAACGACTGACCTTTTCCGAAGAAGCTGCTATCCTGGCCCGACCATGCAATTTGCGCCGGGTCTCCAAGCCGCCGCTCCGGTCGGCCTCGCGAAAAGCGGGCCACGCAGCGGCGCACCGACCCGGGCTGCTCGTGGGGGGCATTTTACGATGATAAAACGGATCATGCCGGCAGCCGCGACGCTGATCGTGCTGACAGGCTGCGACGGGACCAGCGAGGTCGCCCAGCCGGACCCCGCCGCAAGCGCAACCGCGGATGATCCGGCGATCGACCCGCGCCGCGTCGCCACCCCCGCCCCGGACGACGCGACCCGCGAAGCTGCGCCTGCCACCGCGGGCACGCCTGCACCTGCCGCGAGCGAAAGCGCCCCGCCAAGCCCATCGCCCGGACCCTTGCCTGCGCCGTCCAGCGAACCCACCCTCTACACCCTGCCCAATGTCCCGGCGGACGATGTCGCGCGCAACCGCGCCGCGCTGACCGCGATTCCGGCGCGCTATCTGGGCGAATGGGATGGCATCGAGGGCAGCTGCGCGCCCGAATCCGACCTGCGCATGATGGTGCGCCCGGGCAGCATCGGCTTCTACGAATCGCGGGGCGAGGTCACCGCGGTACGCCGCACCCGGGATGGGCTGGTGGTGTCGCTGGCGATGGAAGGCGAAGGCGAGCGCTGGGAAGAAGACTACTCGATGCGGCTGTTCGGCGGGCGGGAGCGGCTGGCCGTCACCGCGTCAAGCTACCCCGATCGCATCACGATGCGCAAACGCTGCCCGGCGGATCGCGGCTCCAGCGCACCCTGATCGCAGCCCGCCCTAGCGTTTTGTCCCCTTTTCTATCCGCGTCCGGGGGGCTAGGTCGCCTTCCATGACCGGACAATTCCAGCTTTCAGACGACCAGCTCGCGATCCAGGACATGGCGCAGCGGTTCACCGCCGACAACATCACGCCCCATGCGGGCAAGTGGGACGAGGAACATCACTTCCCCGTCGACACGATCAAGCAGACCGCCGAACTCGGCTTCGGCGCGATCTACGTGTCCGAGGAATCGGGCGGGATCGGCCTCGGCCGGCTCGAAGCCGCGCTGATCATGGAGGCGATGGCCTATGGCTGCCCCACCACCAGCGCATTCATCTCGATCCACAACATGGCGAGCTGGATGATCGACCGCTTCGGCGGCGACGGCGTGAAGGAGAAATACCTTCCCCAGCTGGTGACGATGGAAAAGCTCGCCTCCTACTGCCTCACCGAACCCGGCAGCGGATCGGACGCGGCGGGCCTGAAGACTCAGGCTGTGCTGGATGGCGACCACTATGTGCTGAACGGCACCAAGCAGTTCATCTCCGGCGGCGGCGTGAACGACGTCTACGTCACGATGGTCCGCACAAGCGAGCACAAGACCAAGGGCATTACCTGCCTCGTGGTCGACAAGGACACGCCCGGTGTTTCCTTCGGTGCTCCGGAAAAGAAGCTCGGCTGGAACGCCAGCCCGACCGCGCAGGTGATCTTCGAGGATGCGCGCGTGCCCGTGGAGAACCGTGTGGGCGACGAGGGCGAAGGCTTCCGCTTCGCGATGATGGGGCTCGATGGCGGGCGGCTGAACATCGGCGCCTGCTCGCTCGGTGGGGCGCAGCGCTGCCTCGACGAGGCGGTGAAGTACACCAAGGAACGCCAGCAGTTCGACCAGCAGATCGCCGACTTCCAGAATACGCAGTTCATGCTCGCCGACATGGCGACCGATCTGGAGGCGGCGCGCGCGCTGCTCTACCTCGCGGCGGCGAAAGTCACCGACAACGCGCCCGACAAGTCGCGCTTCTCCGCGATGGCGAAGCGGCTGGCGACCGATAACGGCAGCAAGATCGTCAACGACGCGCTGCAGCTGTTCGGCGGCTACGGCTACCTCAAGGACTACCCGATCGAGCGCTACTGGCGCGACCTGCGCGTGCACTCGATCCTCGAAGGCACCAACCAGGTGATGCGCATGATCGTGGGTCGGGATCTGCTGCGGCAGTGACCGGTCTTGCGATGACCACCTTCCTCGTCCCCGATTACGACGAGGCGATCGCTTTCTTCCGTGACGCGCTGGATTTCGCGGTCGAGGAAGACAGCGATCTGGGCGGCGGTAAGCGCTGGGTCGTTGTGGCAGGGGCGCGTGGCGGCAAGCTGCTGCTCGCGCGCGCAGCGAACGACGAACAGAGCGCAGCCATCGGTCATCAGGCGGGCGGGCGCGTCGGCTGGTTCCTCCAGTCGGACGATTTTGCGACCGACCATCGCCGCATGGCGCAATGGGGCGTCGAATTCACCGAAGCACCGCGCGAAGAGGCCTATGGCACCGTCGCGGTTTTCAACGATCCGTGGGGCAACCGCTGGGATCTCATCGAACATAAGGACGCGGCATGACCGACCAGCTCAACATCCACACCCACCAGAACGTGGGCCATATCTCCCTGAACCGCCCCAAGGCGATCCATGCGCTGACCACTGAAATGTGCATCGCGATGGCCGATGCGCTGGCCGAGTGGGCCAGCCACGATGGCATCGCCGCGGTGATGATCGACCATGCCGAAGGGCGCGGCTTCTGCGCAGGCGGCGATATCGCGATGTTGCGCAACTCGGCGCTGAACGATCAAGGCAAGACGGGCCGCGAGTTCTTCCATGCAGAGTACCAGCTCAACCACCAGCTGTTCACCTACACCAAGCCGGTGGTCGCCTTCATGGACGGGATCACGATGGGCGGCGGCGTGGGCATCAGCCAGCCTGCGGCGTTCCGCGTGGCGACGGAGAACACCAAGTTCGCGATGCCCGAGACGGGGATCGGCCTTTTTCCGGACGTCGGCGGCGGCTGGTATCTCAGCCGCCTTCCCGGGCGCATCGGCCAGTTCCTCGCGCTGACCGGCGCGCGGCTCGACGGGGCGGAGTGCCACGCCATCGGCCTCGCCACGCACTACATCGCGAGCGAAAACCTCGCCCGGGTGAAGGCAGCGATCATCGACGATCCGGCGAACATCCAGTCGATCCTCGACGAGGCATCCGAGACCCCGCCCGAAGCACGCATCCTCGCCAATCGCGAGACGATCGACCGGCTGTTCGCGGGCCGCACGCTGGAGGAAATCCTCGCCGCGCTCGAAGCCGATGATTCCGAGTGGGCCGCGAAGGAACTCAAGACGCTCCGCGCCAAGAGCCCGCAAAGCTGCAAGGTCGCGCTGCGCCAGCTGGCGGACAGCCTGACGCTGGGCAGCTTCGCCGACGAGATGCGGATGGAATACCGCATCGGCAGCCGCGTGCTTGTCAGCCACGATTTCGCCGAAGGCGTCCGCGCAGTGATCGTCGACAAGACCGGCGACCCGCAGTGGAACCCCGCCACGCCCCAAGGCGTAACCGACGAACAGATCGAGGCGATCTTCGCTGCCCTGCCAGAGGGCGAGGAATGGACGCCGCTGAATTGACGAGCGCAGGATTGCTTCCTTCCTCGTCATTGCGAGCGAAGCGAAGCAATCCATGGACCAGCACCTTGGATTGCCGCGTCGCCTGCGGCTCCTCGCAATGACGAATTTGGAGTAGAAATGCCCTACGAAACCATCACCACGCAGACCGACGGTGCCGTCACCACCATCACGCTCAACCGCCCGCAGGCGCTCAATGCGCTTTCTAGCGTGGTGCTCGACGAGCTGATCGAGGCTTTCGCCGCCTACCAGAACGACGACAGCCAGCTGTGCGCGATCCTGACCGGCAGCGGCGACAAGGCCTTCGCCGCAGGCGCGGACATCAAGGAGATGAGCGAGAAGGAGGCGGCGGATTTCTACCTGCAGGACTTCTTCGCCAAGTGGACCAGCCACATTGTCGAAGCCGTCCGCAAGCCGTGGATCGCGGCGGTCAACGGCTTCGCGCTGGGTGGCGGGTGCGAGCTTGCGATGATGGCCGACTTCATCATCGCAAGCGACAGGGCCAAGTTCGGCCAGCCCGAGATCAAGCTGGGCGTCGCGCCGGGCATGGGCGGATCGCAGCGGCTCACCCGCGCGGTCGGCAAGGCCAAGGCGATGGAAATGTGCCTGACCGGCCGGATGATGGACGCCGAGGAAGCCGAGCGCAGCGGCCTCGTCGCGCGCGTCGTGCCGCATGACACGCTGATGGACGAGGCTCGGACCACCGCGGCGACCATCGCCGGGATGCCGCCGATGGCCGCGATGGTGAACAAGGAAATGGTCAACGCCGCCTACGAGACCTTCCTCGGCCAGGGCGTGATCCACGAACGCCGCCTGTTCCAGATCCTCACCGCAAGCGAGGACAAGGCCGAGGGCATGAAAGCCTTCATCGAGAAGCGCGACGGGCAGTGGAAGGGGAGATAATCCTCAAAGGCCTTGGGCTACTCGGCTTCGGCCTGCTGTTCGTCTGGCTCGGTGTGAGTGGCTGGCGGCACAGGCGCGAGGAGCGCATCAGCCTAATCGAAGCGGCCATTCTGAAGGCTGGCGGAGATGAAGAGCCGTTGCCTCACAACCGATGGGACCGCGCAATGGCGTACGTCCAGCCGGTCCTGTTTCTAACTTTTGGGCCGCTCATGATCCTTGGTGGGGTCGCGGTCCTCTCACTTTTGGGAGAGTGATATGAAAATCGCCTTTATCGGCCTCGGCAACATGGGCGGCGGGATGGCCGCGAATCTGGTCAAGAACGGCCACGAAGTGCGCGCGTTCGACCTGTCGGAAGACGCGCTCGCCAAGGCCAAGAGCAATGGCTGCGAGACCTTCACCGATGCGAAGGAAGCGGTGCAGGGCGTCGACGCGGTGGTTTCGATGCTGCCCAATGGCGGGATCGTGAAGTCGGTCTATTCCGACGCCGTGATCGGCCATGCGCCCGAAGGCGCGGCGCTGCTCGACTGCTCGACCATCGACGTCGCCACCGCCAAGGAAGTGACCAAGATGGCCACCGCCAAGGGTTACAAGATGGTCGACGCGCCGGTCAGCGGCGGGATCGCGGCGGCGGACGGCGGCACGCTGACCTTCATGGTCGGCGGCAGCGAAGAGGCGTTTGCGGCGGCCAAGCCGATCCTCGAAGGCATGGGCAAGGCGGTGATCCACGCAGGTGACGCAGGCGCGGGCCAGACCGCCAAGATCTGCAACAACATGCTGCTCGCGATCTCGATGATCGGCGTCGCCGAAGCGATGCAGATGGCGCAGAAGCTGGGTCTCGATCCGCAGAAGTTCTACGAGATTTCGTCGCAGTCGAGCGGCTATTGCTGGTCGCTCAACGCCTACACCCCGCTGCCGGGCGTGGGCGTAGAGAGCCCTGCCGACAAGGATTACCAGGGCGGCTTCGCGACCGCACTGATGCTCAAGGACCTGCGCCTCGCGATGGCGGCGGCGGAAGAGGTCGACGCGGGCGTGCCGCTGGGCGCACGCGCGGCTAGCCTGTACGAGGATTTCGCGGGCGCGGGCAACGACGGCCTCGATTTCTCGGCGATCATCAAGACGTATAAGTAACCAACAATCCTCCCCGTTTTCGCGCCAGCGCAAACGGGGAGGTGGCGCGCAGCCACAGGCTGCGTGACGGAGGGGCCATGGCGCGGCCTGCCCCTCCACCGCCCTGAGGGCGGTCCCCCTCCCCATTTATTCTGCGGAGAAACGGGGAGGATCAGAATTCGTTGAGAACCCGCTCCAGCCATTCGCGGGGAGCCTTGCGGCGGCCCACGTCCGCGACGAATTCCTGACCACGCGCCACGCTGCGCAGGCGACCGCTACGCAGCCAGCGGTCGCGTCGATCGTGATAGCTCAGGCCGCCGCGCTTCAGCCACGCAGGCCTCTGCCACAGCGTCAGCGGGCCGCCGGGCACGGTGAGGCGCAGCACCTCGCTAGCGAGGCGCGCCTGCCTCCCCTCGCCTTCGTAGATCGTGTCGTTGCTGCCGTGCATGCCGAGCACATGAGGGTGGCTGCTGTCCTTCAGATGCTCGGGCACCCCTCCAGCCAGCCGGTGTACCGCCGCGACCCGCAGGTAGCCGAAGATACGGTGATGGCGCTCGCCATCCTCGCCCGCGAACAGGCCGAAGAACAGGAAGGTGTCGCCTACGCCGACGCCCTGATTGGCAAGATGCGTCTGCGCCGCCCCGACCTGCCCGAACAGGCAGCGGCCATCGCCGGTGAACAGCGGATCGTGATGGCACAGGCTTTCCGCGCCGTAAGCTCCCCGGCTCGCCGCAGCGGCAAGCGCGGCCAGCCCGAGCTCGCCATAGGTCGTCCTCGCGATCCCCTTGGTGTCGGGAATCGGCAGGCTGATTGGCTTGCCATCGACGATGGGCGAGGAGCCCCCGCCCGATCCGCTGTCGAACCCCTTGCGGCTGAAGACGATCTTCATGCCGCGACCTGGTTACTGCCCGCCGACCTCGCTACGTGCCGCCGCACCGCCGGGGGCCAGTTCGCCTTCCCACGCAAGGATTGGCTTGCGCGCGGCCTGCGTCTCGTCGAGCCGACGGCGCGGCGCGAAGTACGGCGCGGCCTTCAGGCCTTCGTCGCCGGCCTTCGCCCGCTCGGCGACCGAGCGCAGCGCGCCGATGAACTGGTCGAGACCCGCCTTGCTCTCGGTCTCGGTCGGCTCGATCAGCATCGCGCCATGGACCACCAGCGGGAAGTACATCGTCATCGGGTGATAGCCCTCGTCGATCAGCGCCTTGGCCAGATCGAGCGTCGAAAGCCCCTCGGCAAAACCCTGATCGCCAAACAGCGCCTCGTGCATGCACGGGCCGCTCTCCCCGAATGGTGCGTGGAGCAGGTCTTCCAGCGAACGCAGGATGTAGTTGGCGTTGAGCACCGCGTCTTCCGCGACTTGCGCCAGCCCGTCCGCCCCGTGGCTGAGGATGTAGGCGAGCGCGCGGGTGAACATGCCCATTTGCCCGTGGAACGCGGTCATCCGGCCGAAAGCGTCCGAATGGCCGAACTCGTGCGCGTTCTCTTCCTCAACCAGATGCACCGTGCCGTCTTCGCCGCGCGCGGTGAACGGCAGCGGGGCGTAGGGCGACAGGGCTTCGGACAGGACCACCGGGCCCGAGCCCGGTCCGCCACCGCCATGCGGGGTGGAGAATGTCTTGTGCAGGTTGATGTGCATCGCATCGACGCCGAGGTCGCCCGGGCGCACCTTGCCGACGATCGCGTTGAAGTTCGCCCCGTCGCAATAGACGAAGCCCCCCGCCGCGTGGACCGCGTCGGAGATTTCCTTCATGTCCCGTTCGAAAAGGCCGCAGGTGTTGGGGTTGGTGATCATCACCGCCGCCACGTCCGGCCCGAGGCGCGCCTTGAGCTTCTCCAGATCCACGCGACCTTCGGCGGTGGCAGGGATGTCCTCCACCTCGTAGCCCGCGAAGGCGGCGGTGGCGGGGTTGGTGCCGTGCGCGCTTTCGGGCACCAGCACGACCTTGCGCGCATCGCCGCGTGCTTCGAGCGCGGCACGAATGCACAGGATGCCGCACAGCTCGCCATGCGCGCCCGCCTTGGGGCTCATCGCGACCGAGTGCATCCCGGTCAGCGTGATCAGCCAGTTGGCCAGCTCGCTGACCACTTCGAGCGCGCCGCGCACCGTATCGACCGGCTGCAGCGGGTGAACGTCGGCAAAGCCGGGCATCCGCGCGACCTTCTCGTTCAGGCGCGGATTGTGCTTCATCGTGCACGAGCCGAGCGGGAAGAGCCCGAGGTCGATCGCGTAGTTCTGCCGGCTCAGCCGCGTGTAGTGGCGCACGCATTCGGGCTCGGAGAGGCCGGGCAGGCCGATGGTGTCGGTGCGCTCAAGCCCACCGAGGCGGCTTGGCGCGTCGGCCTGCGGTTCGGGCAGGTCGACGCCGGTGGTCTCGATATGGCCGATCTCGAAGATCAGCGGCTCTTCGAGCATCAGCGCGCGGTTGCCGGTGAAGGTGGCGCTTTCGGTATCGCCAGCGAGCGGCGCACTGGGCTTCCAGCCGGATTTGTTGGGCGCGTTCATGCCAGCACCTCCTTCAGGGCAGCGCAGAGGGTATCGATATCCTCCTCACTGGTGGTTTCGGTGAGCGTCACGAGCAGGCCGTCGGCCAGCGCGTCGTTGCCGGGATAGAGCCGCCCGAGCGAGACGCCCGCGAGGATTCCGTCATCCGCCAGCTTGCGCACGATCGCCCGCGCGTCCTGCCCGAGGCGGATCGTGAATTCGTTGAAAAAGCTGTCGTTGAGCACGGTGACGCCGGGCACTGCCGCCAGCTTGTCCGCTGCCAGACATGCGAGGCGGTGGTTCTCCGCCGCGAGCTGGCGCAGCCCCTTCTCGCCCAGCAGGCTCATGTGGACGTTGAACGCCAGCGCGCACAGCCCGCTATTGGTGCAGATATTGCTGGTCGCCTTCTCGCGCCGAATATGCTGCTCGCGCGTCGACAGCGTCAGCACGAAGCCGCGCTTGCCCTCTGCATCCTGCGTTTCGCCGCACAGGCGGCCCGGCATCATGCGGACATGCTTGGGGTCGCGCACCGCGAACAGGCCCAGATACGGCCCGCCGAACTGGAGGCCGACGCCCAGCGCCTGCCCTTCGCCGACCACGATGTCCGCGCCCATTTCGCCCGGCGATTTCACCGCGCCCAGCGCAACCGGCTCGAGGTTGACCGCGATCACCAGCGCGCCCTTGGCATGCGCCGCTTCGCTGATTGTCTCAAGGTCCGAAAGCCTACCGAGAATGTCGGGATACTGGATCACGACGCACGACGTATCCTCGTCGATCCGGCTGACCAGACCGTCGATATCAGGCGATCCCTGCAAGCTCGGCTGCGCATCGGCGATCTCGTCCTCGGTAAACTTCGCCATCGTGCGCACGACCTCGGCGTAATGCGGGTGCAGCGCCCCTGAGAGGACGACCTTCTTGCGCTTGCCGCGCGCGATCCGCCCCGCCATCGCGATCGCTTCCCAGCACGCGGTCGAGCCGTCGTACATCGAGGCATTGGCGACCGCGCAGCCATAGAGCCGCGCGACCTGGCTCTGGAACTCGAACAGCATCTGCAGCGTGCCCTGCGCGATCTCGGGCTGGTAGGGCGTGTAGGCGGTCAGGAATTCGCCACGCTGGATGATGTGATCGACGCTGGCGGGCACATGGTGGCGATAGGCGCCTGCACCGAGGAAGAACGGCGCATCGCCCGCCGCGAGGTTCTTATTGGAGAGCGCGCGCATGTGCCGCTCCACCGCCATCTCGCTGGCGTGCATCGGCAGGCCCTCGATCGGGCCTTTGAGCCGGGCCTGTTCGGGCACGTCGACGAACAGGTCGTCGATGCTGGACGCACCGACTTTGGCGAGCATTTCGCCGCGATCGGCATCGGTCAGGGGGAGGTAGCGCATTGAAACTCCTTACCCCCTCCCGCCTGCGGGAGGGGAGCGAGACTTGGGCCGTGAAGCGGTCTTAGTCGCAACGGGGTGGGCCTATCGGGCCCCTAAACATTTGGCGCCCACCCCCTGCCCCTCCCGCGAGCGTGAGGGGAGATCGGCATCACAGCCCGTCGACGAAACTCTTGTAGGCGGCTTCGTCCATCAGGCCTTCGAGCTCGCTTTCGTCGGCGATGGTCAGCTTGAAGAACCAGCCGTCTTCCTCGGGCGAGGAATTGACCAGCGCGGGGTCTTCTTCGAGCGCGGCGTTCGCCTCGATCACGGTGCCGGTGATCGGCGCGTAGACGTCGCTCGCTGCCTTCACTGATTCGACGACCGCGGCGTCCTTGCTCTTTTCAAGCTCGGCGCCTTCGTCGGGCAGTTCGACGAATACGATGTCGCCCAGCTGCTCCTGCGCATAGTCGGTGATGCCGACCGTCGCGGCTTCGCCTTCGACTTCGATCCACTCGTGGTCTTCGGTGTAGTAACGGGACATTTGCTAGCTCCCCCGGAAATAGCGGTGTTGGACAAAGGGCATTTTCGCGACGCGCGCGGGCAGGCGTTTGTTCCGGACCTGCACTTCGAGCGCGGTATCGATTTCGGCGTGGGCGGCATCGACGTAGCCCATCGCGATCGGGTGGCCGAGCGTGGGCGAGAAGCCGCCGCTGGTGACGGTACCAACCTGGGTGTCACCCGCGAAAATCTCCGAACCTTCGCGCGCGGGCAGGCGCCCGTCGAGCACGAGGCCGATACGCTTTTGCGCCGCACCATCGCTCAGCGCGCCGCTGATCCGCGCATGTCCGTGATAGCCACCCGCCTCGCGCCGCTTCTTGCTGAGCGCGAAAGTGAGTTCGGCGGTGACCGGATCGATTTCCGCGGTGAGGTCGTGACCATACAGCGGCAGGCCCGCTTCGAGACGCAGTGAATCGCGTGCGCCCAGCCCGATCGGCTTGACCCGCTTGTCCTCCGTCAGCGCCGCGGCGAGCTTTTCCGCGTGATCGGCGGGCACCGAAATCTCGAACCCGTCTTCCCCGGTATAGCCTGCGCGGCTGATCCACAGCGGCACGCCGTTCCAGTCGTAGAACCCTGCGGTCATGAACACGAGTTCGGCGGCGGCGGGGACCAGTTCGCCCAGCGCATCGACCGCTTCGGGGCCCTGCAGAGCGAGCAGCGCCTGGTCTTCGTGGTGGGTCAGCGTGATGTCGTCGGGCAAATGCTCACGCAAAAAGGCGATATCGTCCCACTTGCATGCGCCGTTGACCACCAGCGCAATGTGCTGCCCGGTATTGGTCACCATCAGATCGTCGAGAATGCCGCCGTCCTCGGCCAGCAGCAGCGTATAACGCATCCGGCCCGGCTTCAGGCTGCTGACCAGTCCGGGGACGAGGGCTTCCAGCGCCTCTGCCGCCGCGGCAATGTCTCCGTCGGGGCCTTCTAGAGTCAGCTGCCCCATGTGCGACACGTCGAACAGGCCCGCATGCGCACGGGTCCAATCGTGTTCGGCCACGATCCCTTCGTACTGGATCGGCATTTCGTAGCCCGCGAAGGGCACCATGCGCGCGCCATGCGCACGATGCCACGCATCGAGAGCCAGCTTTTCCGGCGCGGTTTCGGTCTCTTCTTCGCTCATCATTCAATATCCGACAGCTGCGGGAAGACGCGCGTTGATGCGCATCCTTGCCGCCTGCCCCCTCTGTCGGAATACCTGAGAGCTTACCCCTTCGGTGGTCGCTGGCAGTGCCAGAGACGCTTTCCAGAGTGTCCAATCGGCGCGCGCGGTTCGCCTTGCCTGAGAGTTTCCGGGGCGGTTGCTCCTTCGGCGCCGCGGTTCGGCCAGGGCCTTCCACGATCTCTCCCGCGCGCTCCGCCGCAGAATCGCTTCTGCGGAGAACGGCTCGCGGTGTGCGTTATTTGCTGCGGTGCGTCAATCGAGATTGGGCCGCAGCCAGCGTTCGGCGGTCGCGATATCCACGCCTCTGCGCTGCGCATAATCTTCCAGCTGGTCGCGGCCGATCCGCGCGACCCCGAAATACTCGGCCTCAGGATGCCCGAAATAGAGCCCGCTGACCGCTGCGGTGGGCCACATCGCGAAATTCTCGGTCAGCGTGAGGCCGGTATTGGCCTCGGCATCGAGCATCTCGAACAGCATCGGCTTGAGCGAGTGATCGGGGCACGCGGGATAACCCGGCGCGGGGCGGATGCCGCGATATTCTTCCCTGATCAGCGCGTCGTTGGTCAGCTGTTCGTCGGGCGCATAGCCCCACAGATCGGTGCGGACATGCTTGTGAAGCCGCTCGGCAAACGCTTCGGCGAAGCGGTCGGCGAGCGATTTGAGCAGGATGTCCGAATAGTCATCCTTATCCGCGATGAACTTGCGCGAAGGCTCGTCGATCCCGTGGATGCCGACCGCAAAGCCGCCGATCCAGTCGCCCGCCGGATCGATGAAGTCGGCGAGGCACATGTTCGCGCGATCGCGGCTCTTCTTGATCTGCTGGCGCAGCATCGGGAGCACGACATGCTCCTCGTTGCGCTCGAGATAGACCGTGATGTCGTCGCCATCGCGCGCGCAGGGCCACAAGCCGCACACGCCCCGCGCGGTCAGCCATTTTTCATCGATGATCCGGTCGAGCATCGCGTTGGCATCGTCGAACAGCGTGCGCGCGGTTTCGCCGACCACTTCGTCATCGAGGATTTTCGGGAAATTGCCGTGCAGCTCCCACGCGCGAAAGAACGGGGTCCAGTCGATATAGTCGCGCAGGTCCGCCAGCGACCAGTCGTCGAACACGTGCAGGCCCGGCTGCATCGGCGGCGCGGGCTTGTCCGAATAGAACGGGTCGTAGTGATTGGCGCGCGCTTCCTCGAGCGTGAACAGCGGGTTCTTGGTCTTGCCCTCGCGCGCTTCGCGCACCTTCACATAGTCGCTGGCCGTATCGTCGACGAAGGCATCCCGCTGGGTGTCGGACAGCAGGCGGCTCGCCACCCCGACCGCGCGGCTGGCGTCGAGCACGTGGATCACCGGGCCTTCATAGGCCGGGTCGATCCTGAGCGCGGTGTGCACCTTGCTGGTGGTCGCCCCGCCGATCAGCAGCGGGATCGTCATCTGCGCGCCCTGCATCTCCTCCGCGACAGTCACCATCTCGTCGAGCGAGGGGGTAATCAGGCCCGACAGGCCGATGATATCCGCCTTGTTGTCGTTCGCCGCCTTCAGGATGTCGCTCCACGGCACCATCACGCCCAAGTCGATCACGTCGTAGCCGTTGCACTGGAGCACGACGCCGACGATGTTCTTGCCGATATCGTGGACGTCGCCCTTCACGGTCGCCATCACGATCTTGCCCTTGGTCTTCTGCTCGGCCTCGGGAAGCTTGTCCTTCTCCGCCTCGATATAGGGGATCAGGTGGGCGACCGCCTTCTTCATCACGCGCGCCGATTTCACCACCTGCGGCAGGAACATCTTGCCCGAACCGAACAGGTCGCCGACCACGTTCATCCCGTCCATCAGCGGGCCTTCGATCACCTCGATCGGGCGACCGCCGCGCGCATCGGTGGCGGCGCGCATTTCCTCGGTATCGTCGACGATATGCGCGTCGATGCCCTTGACCAGCGCGTGCTCCAACCGCTTCTCGACCGGCCAGCCGCGCCATTCGGCGGCTTCCTTCTCCGCCTTCTGGTCCTTGCCCTTGTAGCTTTCGGCGAGCGCGATCAGTCGCTCGGTCGCGGTCTCTTCGCCGGGCACATCGCGGTTGAGGATCACGTCCTCGCACGCTTCGCGCAAAGTCGGGTCGATCTGGTCGTAGATGTCGATCTGGCCCGCATTGACGATCGCCATGTCGAGCCCGGCGGGGATCGCGTGGTAGAGGAAGACCGAATGCATCGCGCGGCGCACGACCTCGTTGCCGCGGAAACTGAAGGAGAGGTTGGAGAGCCCGCCGCTGGTCTTGGCATGCGGGCACGCGGCCTTGATCTCCTTCACCGCCTCGAGGAAATCGAGCCCGTAGCGATCATGCTCCTCGATCCCCGTCGCGACCGCGAAGATATTGGGGTCGAAGATGATGTCTTCGGGCGGGAAGCCGATTCCCGTCAGCAGCTTGTAGGCGCGCGTGCAGATCTCGACCTTGCGCTGCTTGGTATCGGCCTGCCCGGTCTCGTCGAACGCCATCACCACGGCGGCCGCGCCGTAGTCCATGCACAGACGCGCATGGGCCAGGAATTCCTCCTCGCCTTCCTTCATCGAAATCGAGTTCACGATCGGCTTGCCCGAGACGCATTGCAGCCCCGCCTCGATCACGTGCCATTTCGAGCTGTCGACCATCACCGGCACGCGCGCGATGTCGGGCTCGGCACCGATCAGCTTGAGGAAGGTGGTCATCGCGTGAACCGCGTCGAGCAGGCCTTCGTCCATGTTGACGTCGATCACCTGCGCGCCGTTCTCGACCTGCTGGCGCGCAACCTCCACGGCGGCGGCGTAGTCGCCCTCCATGATCAGCTTCTTGAACCGGGCGGAGCCGGTCACATTGGTCCGCTCGCCGATATTGACGAAATTGGCGATATTTTGCTCGGTCATGATTTAAGTCCGGTCCAGATCGCGGGCGAGAACGACATCGTCGTACAGCGTGCCGCCGACGTCGAAGCGACGCGTGCCGATCTGGCGAAATCCCTGTTTGGTGTAGAATCCGATGGCGCGGTGATTATCGTCCTTCACGCCCAGCAGCAGGCGCGCATGCCCCGCCGCTCCGGCGAGCGCGGCGTCGAACAGGCGCGCGGCGATACCGCTGCCGTGAAAACGCGAGAGGAGGTATATCTTCTTGAGCTCGACATCGCCCTCGCGCGCGGCGTCGAGTTCGGGCGCGGTGAGCAGGGCATAGCCGATCGGCGCGCCATCCAGCTCGGCCAGCCAGGCCCGCGCCCCGCCTTCGAGCAGTCCGCTCAGATAGGCGGGCGCGTGCCGCCGCTGGCAATGGGTGACGAGCGCGTCGCCCGAAATCATTCCGGCAAAGGTTTCGAGGAAGGTCGCATCGGAAACCAGCGCCAGCCGCCCGGCATCCTCGCCGTCGGCCTCGCGCACCACCACGCGCTCCACAGCGGCATCGCTCATGCAGCGATCTCGAAGGGTTCGAGCCCGGCGAGACGCATGACGGTGGGCGGCTCGGGCAGTTCGCGCGGGGGAAGCCCGACAACAGCCTTGGCCATCGCGGCGATATGTTCGGGGGTCGAACCGCAGCAGCCGCCCAGAATGTTGACCTGTCCCTTGTCCGCCCAAGCCTTCACCAGCGCTGCGGTGGTGTCGGGTTCTTCGTCATATTCGCCCAGCTCGTTGGGCAGGCCGGCATTGGGATAGACCATCACCAGCGTATCGGCGAGCTTGGCCAGCAATTGCACATGCGGGCGCAGTTGCTCCGCGCCGAAGCTGCAATTGAGCCCGATGGTCACCGGCCTGGCATGGCGAACCGAGTGCCAGAACGCCTCGACCGTGTGGCCCGACAGGTTGCGGCCCGAAAGGTCGGTCAGCGTCATGCTCATCATGATCGGCACCTCGCGACCAAGCTCGCGCTCCAGCTTCTTCACCGCGAAGATGCCCGCCTTGGCGTTGAGCGTGTCGAACACGGTCTCGATCAGGATGAAGTCCGCCCCGCCCTGCACGAGCCCGGCGGCCTGCTGCCGATAGACTTCGACCAGATGATCGAAGGTGATCTCGCGATAGCCCGGGTCCTCGACATCGGGCGAGAGCGAGAGGGTCTTGTTGGTCGGGCCGATCGCGCCCGCAACGAAGCGGGGAAGACCGTCCTTCGCCGCGTATTCGTCCGCCAGTTCGCGCGCGATGCGGGCAGATTCGACGTTGATCGCGTCGACCTTGTCTTCCGCCTTGTAATCCGCCTGGCTGATCGTGTTGGCGGAGAAGGTGTTGGTCGAAACGATATCCGATCCGGCATCCAGATAGGCGCGGGTAATGTCGGCGATCACGTCGGGGCGAGTGAGCGCGAGGATATCATTATTGCCCTTCTGGTCGGCGGGCAGGTTCAGATCGCCCGCATAATCCGCCTCGGTCAGCTTGCGGTTCTGGATTTGCGTGCCGAACGCGCCGTCCGAAATGAGCACGCGCTTGGCGGCTTCCTGCATCAGGGTCTGGCGGGCGCCCTGTCCTGAGCGTGTCGAAGGGGTCATGCTGCGTTCTCCGTGGGCCGCATGCCGAGCAGGTGGCAGATCGCGTAGGCGAGGTCGGCGCGGTTGAGTGTATAGAAATGATAGTGCCGAATTCCGCCCGCGTAGAGCCGACGGCACATTTCTGCAGCGATGGTGGCGGAAACCAGCTGTCGCGCGGCGGGGCGCTGGTCGAGCCCTTCGAACAGATTGTCCATCCACGCCGGTATTTCCGCGCCGCACTGCCCGGCGAATTCGCGCGCCTTGGCGACATTGGTGATCGGCAGGATGCCGGGCACGATCGGCACGTCGATGCTCGCCTTGTCGGTCTTTTCCAGAAACGCGAAGAATGTTTCGGGCGAGAAGAAGAACTGCGTGATCGCCCGATCCGCGCCCGCATCGATCTTGCGCTTCAGGTAATCGATCTCGGCTTGCGGGCTCTGCGCGTCGGGGTGGCATTCGGGATAGGCGCTGACCGAAATCTCGAAATCGGCGACCTCTTTCAGCCCCCGCACCAGCTCTTCGGCATTGGCGTAGCCATCGGGGTGCGGCTCGAACGGGCCGAGCGTGCCGTCCTCACGCGGCATGTCGCCGCGCAGCGCGACGATGTGGCGCACGCCCGCTTCCCAGTAGTGCTCCGCGATCCGCTGCGTCTCTTTCTTCGAAGCGTTGACGCAGGTGAGGTGCGCCGCAGCCGGCAGCCCCGCTTCGGCGATGATCCGCGCCACCGTCTTGTGCGTGCGCTCCCGCGTCGAGCCACCCGCACCATAGGTGACCGAGACGAAGTGGGGATCGAGGGGTTTCAGCTCCTCGATCGCGTTCCACAGCGAGGCTTCCATCTTCTCGGTCTTGGGCGGGAAGAATTCGAAGCTGACGTCGATATCGCCCGGCAGTCCGCTGAACAGCGGCGGGGTGGTCGCATAGTCTGCTTCGCGAGCGGGATCGAACATGGTGCCTGGTCCGGCCGTCATCGTGCCGCCTTTCGTGTGGTTTCGCGGGTGCCGAGCGCGTCGATGCGCCGGGCGACCCAGATTCTGACCTCCAGCGTGTCGCCTTCGAGCGAGCGCGGAGGTTCGCTCGCAAAGCCGGTCTGCTCCAGAGCGCCGACCAGCTGCCCGTCTTCGAAGCCGAGGCGGGCATGCTGGAAACGTTCGCGCAGTTCTTCCTGCTGATGCGCGGCGAAATCGACGATCGCGATCCGCCCGCCCGGCCGCAGCACCCGCGCCGCTTCGCGCAGCGGCACCAGCGGATCGGGCGCATAGTGCAGCACCTGGTGGAACAGCACCGTGTCGAACGACGCGCTGTCGAACGGCAGGGAGAGGAAATCGCCCTGCACCAGCTCGACCTTTTCCGCAGGCAGATGCTGCAGCTTGGCCCGCGCCACCCGCAGCATCTCGAGGCTCTTGTCGAGCGCGACGATCCGTGATGCCCCTTCGACGAAGAGTTCCGCCATCCGCCCGGTGCCGGTGCCGATGTCGAGCAGTTCGCCCAGCGGCTCACCCTCCAGCGCGCGGTTCAGGGCTGCTTCGACCTTTTCGTCCGGGCTGTGGCGGCGGCGCAGGTCGTCCCATTCGGTTGCGTGGGCTTCGAACCATTCGGCGGCCTTGTCCTCGCGGGCATTACGGATCGCGGCAAGCTGGACCCGATCCTCCTCGCACTGCGCGGCGAATTCGGGGTCTTCCTGCTCGGCGATCGAAAGCAGCCGGGCCACCGCCGCCGTCAGCGGCGATCCATGCGCGCCCTCGGTCGCGGCGCGCAGATAGATCCAGCTGCCTTCGCGGCGACGCACCGCGAGCCCTGCATCGCACAGGATCGAGGCATGGCGGGAAACACGCGGCTGGCTCTGCTGGAGCACCTGCGACAGCTCACCCACAGCAAGCTCGATCGTCCCCAGCAGCCGCATGATCCGCAGCCGGGTGGTGTCGCCAAGCGCGCGCAGGATGGCTTCGGTCCGCATCGCGATCCGACATATAAAGATATTTTTATATCTACAAGTCCTGCGAGAGCGAGAGGCTCACGCAGCCTGCACTTGCAGCTGCCTCAGCCGCTCTCGATCTGTCGCAGAAGCTGTAGCTGAGCGCGGCCTGCGGAGGTCAGCCGCCAGCCCTCGCCGCCCTGTACGATCAGGCCGTCGCTGACCAGTTGCGCCTTGGCGGTATCGCTGGCGGGCTCGCCATCGGGCATCACCCGGCCATAGCGCCCGCCGTGGTAGATCAGCGGTTCGGCGCTGGTCCGCTCGAAATCGACCACCTCGCCAAGGAAGATCGCATGATCGCCGCCCTCGTACTCGAACTTGGCGGTGCAGCCGAAGCGCGCCGCACACCCTTCGAGGCGCGGGGCCCCTTCCGGCCCGTCGCCGCAATCGAGATCGCCGAACTTGTCCGCCCCGCGGCTGGCGAAGCGGTTGGAAAGCGACTGCTGGTCCGCCGCCAGCACGTGTACCGCCCATGCCTTCGCATTGCGGAACACGGGCAGGTTGCGGCTGTCCAGCGACAGGCTCCACAGCACCATCGGCGGGTCGAGCGATACCGAATTGAAGCTGTTCGCCGTCAATCCGGAAGGCTGCCCGTCCTCATCATAGGCGGTCACGATCGTCACACCGGTGACAAAAGTACCGAGCGCATCGCGAAAGGCGGATTGATCGATCACGGATCAAGGGCCTAGGCAGGCATCCGAACAAGCGCAAGGCACGTTTGCGCCACCCGGCGCGTTGCCATGCACACAGACCCCGCGAGAAGGAGAATTCCCCCATGAAAACCCGCGCAGCCGTCGCCTTCGAAGCAAAGAAGCCGCTCGAAATCGTCGAACTCGATCTGGAAGGCCCCAAGGCCGGCGAAGTGCTGATCGAGATCAAGGCGACCGGGATCTGCCACACCGATGCCTACACGCTCGACGGGTTCGACAGCGAAGGCCTGTTCCCCAGCGTGCTCGGCCACGAAGGCGCCGGGATCGTGCGCGAGGTCGGCGCGGGCGTGACATCCGTGAAGGAAGGCGATCACGTCATCCCGCTCTACACCCCCGAATGCCGCCAGTGTAAGATGTGCCTCTCTGGCAAGACCAACCTGTGCAGCGCGATCCGCGAGACGCAGGGCAAGGGCCTGATGCCCGACGGAACCACGCGGTTCAGCTATCAGGGCAAGCCGATCTACCACTACATGGGCTGCTCGACCTTCTCGAACTACACCGTGCTGCCCGAAATCGCGGTCGCCAAGATCCGCGAGGACGCGCCGTTCCACACCAGCTGCTATATCGGCTGCGGCGTCACCACCGGCGTGGGTGCGGTGGTCAACACCGCGGACGTGCGCCCGGGCGACAATGTCGTGGTCTTCGGCCTCGGCGGAATCGGGCTCAACGTGATCCAGGGCGCGCGCATGGCGGGGGCCGACCGGATCGTGGGCGTCGACATCAACCCCGACAAGAAGCCCTACGCCGAACATTTCGGGATGACCGATTTCGTGAATCCGAAGGATGTCGACGATGTGGTCGCGCATCTGGTCGAAATGCTCGACGGCGGGGCGGACTATTCGTTCGACTGCACCGGCAACACCGAGGTGATGCGCCAAGCGCTCGAATGCTGCCACAAGGGCTGGGGCACCTCGATCATCATCGGCGTCGCCGAAGCGGGCAAGACGATCGAGACGCGCCCGTTCCAGCTGGTCACGGGCCGCAACTGGCGCGGCACCGCGTTCGGCGGGGCCAAGGGCCGCACCGATGTGCCCAAGATCGTCGACTGGTACATGGACGGCAAGATCCAGATCGACCCGATGATCACCCACGTGCTGAAGCTGGAAGAGATCAACAAGGCGTTCGACCTGATGCACTCGGGCGAGAGCATCCGCTCCGTCGTGGTGTACGACTGATGGGCAGCGCAGCCCCGGCAAAGGTCAATCTGGCCGAGAAGTTCGCCCTGTTCTCCGAGCACTGGTCGCCCCGACTAGCGGCGCGCTACAACGGTAACGAGGTCCGGCTCGCGCGGGTCGAGGGAGACTATCACTGGCATTGCCACCCCGACACCGACGAGCTGTTCCTGGTGGTCGAGGGAGAGCTCGACATCGAGTTTCGGGACCGGGTCGAGCACCTCGCGCAGGGCGAACTGATTGTGGTGCCGCGCGGCGTCGAGCATCGTCCCCGCGCCACCGCCGGCGAGGCCAAGCTGCTGGTGATGGATGCCGACGGCACGCCCAATACCGGCGACGCCGCGACCGCCTTCGTTCCGGTGGAGGTGTAGGATGGGCATCGAAACCGTCAGCGAGAACCGCAGCCATGGCGGGACGCAGGGCGTCTATCGTCACAAGAGCACAGCCACCGGCACCGACATGACCTTCTCCGTCTTCGTGCCCGATCACGAGGCAGGAGCGAAGCTGCCGGTGCTGTGGTATCTCTCCGGCCTCACCTGCACCCACGCCAATGTCACCGAGAAGGGCGAATATCGCGCGGCCTGCGCAAAAGCCGGGATCATCTTCATCGCCCCCGACACAAGCCCGCGCGGTGAAGGCGTTGCCGATGACGATGCGTACGACATGGGCCAGGGCGCGGGGTTCTACGTCGATGCGACGCAGCAACCGTGGGCGCCGCATTTCCAGATGCGAAGCTATATCGAGGACGAGCTGCCCGCGCTGATCGCCGAGCACTTCCAGGTCGATATGGCGCGCCAGGGAATCACCGGCCATTCGATGGGCGGCCACGGAGCGCTGACCATCGGCCTGAGGAACGCGGATCGCTTTGCGTCGATCAGCGCGTTCAGCCCGGTCGTCGCGCCCGCCAGCGTGCCGTGGGGCGAGAAGGCGCTATCGGGCTATCTGGGTGAAGACCGCGCAGCATGGCGTGCATACGACGCCTGCACCCTGATCGAGGATGGCGCGCGCGCCGACGCGCTGCTGGTGGAACAGGGCACCGCGGACCAGTTTCTGGAAGAACAGCTCAAGCCCGAACTGCTGGCGGAGGCGTGCGCGAATGCGAACATCCCCCTCACGCTCAACATGCGCGACGGGTACGATCACAGCTATTACTTCATCTCGAGCTTCCTGGCCGATCACGTGGCGTGGCACGCCGAGCGGCTCAAGGCCTGAAGCCGGCAGGCAGTTAGCTGACCACGAGGCGGGCGGTCACGTTTTCGCCCGCCTTCTTGGTCATTACCGGCGGTGCGGCATGGACCTGGTTCTTGCCCATCGCCTTGGCTTCGTAGAGCGCGGCGTCGGAGGCGGACAGCAGATCGCCCGATGACTTGGCGGTCTCGGGGATCGAGGCGACGCCGATCGAGGCAGTCACCCGGCAACCATGCTGTTCCGAGAGCGATTCGATGCGAGCGCGTACCTGTTCGGCACGCATCAACGCATCGTCGATCCCGCAATCGGGCAGGATCACCAGCAGTTCCTCCCCGCCATAGCGGCATACGATGTCCGAAGGGCGCAGCGCACCGACGACATTCGCGGCAACATCCTTGAGCACGGCGTCGCCCTTGGCATGGCCATGTTCGTCGTTGAGCGTCTTGAAATTGTCGAGGTCGATCATCAGCACCGAGGTCGACTGGTGCTGGCGCTGGGCCAGCGCGAGGAAGCGGTCGAGCGTGTCTTCCATGTAGCGGCGGTTGTACAGCCCGGTCATCGGGTCGCGCAGCGACTGGGTGCGAAGCTGTTCGCGCAACGAGATGTTGGACAGCGCGAGCGAAGTCGAATCGGCCAGCGCCCGCGCGATCCGGCGGGCTTTGTCGACATTGGAGCACTTGCCGCCACGATCGCCCAGCACCAGCAGGCCGAACACCTGCCCGCGCGCCATCATCGGCACTTCGATGCTCGCGACATCGCCGATATAGTGGGAACAGCACAGCGACTGTTCCTGCGGGTTGTTGAAATGGTCCTTGCCGCGCTTCAGCGCCCAGCAGTTGGACGGCACCAGACTATCGGACGCGGCATAGCCCTCGGGCATGTCCCAGCTGTCGATCAGGTCGAGCCGGTCGCGCGAATTGTTGAAGACGTAAAGGGCGACGCCGCAGCCGGGCAGCAGCTTGCGGCTGGTCGCGCGCAGCACCTGCGCGGCATCGGCATTGCTGTCCGCGCTTTGCAGCGTGTCGGTCATCGCGAACAGCTCTTCGATCTGTTCTTGCGTCTCGTTGATGCCGTGAAGGCGCGCCTTGTTCTCCGCCGACTGCGCTTTTCTGACCCAGTGGATCGCGAGGCTCAGCGCGAAGGCCAGGAACAGATGCCCTGCCCCCAGAACCTGCAACATGGTGACCCACGGTCCCGTCACCAGCGGAATGCACAGCACCGCCACCAGCGCGATGACCAGTGCGTAGCGCAAGGCAATCTGCGCCAGCACATAGAACAAGGTCCCGTTGCGACCTTGCAATAGAGTCTCCGGCATCATCAACACAGCCCTCCCTGTACCGATGGCTAGGCCCAAATCGTAAATCAGTGCCTAACTAATGACCGCGCGTTCCTACCAGAGGTATAAGCCGCGTCTACGCGCGCGCGTAGACGCGCAGATCGTCCCGCGTGTCGATATCGACGATACAGCCCGGATCATCGACCGGCAGACGGACTACGCCGGGATGATCCTTTATCAGCGCGCGCGCGCCGCGATCGCCCTCCAGCTGCGCGACCCCCTCGAACAGCGCCCGCGACAGCGCGACCGGATGACCGGGAGCCTGCCCGAAAACCGGGTAGGCCGCCGGGGCTCCGCCCAGCACCGCGCGCAGAGCCTCGCCCGCGAGCTGCCCGCTGAGAGCCGGCATGTCGCCGAGGAAGATCGCCACCGCCCGCGCATCGGCGGGAAGCGCGCCGATTCCCGCTTTCAGCGACGCGGAGAGACCCTGCTGCCAGCTGTCGCAGTGCACGAATTCAGGCCGCGGCGTCTGCGCGGCCAGCACCGCCTCGCGGACTTCCTCGGCGTCGGCGCCTACGACCAGGCGGACCGATTCCACCGGCGCGGCGAAGGCGGCCCGCACCGCCCGGCAGATCAGCGGCGTGTCATCGAGCCGTGCGAGCAGCTTGCCGCCACCGAACCGGCTCGCCCCACCCGCCGCCAGCACGATCGCGTGGCATCCGGCGAGCATTGCCTCGCGCCCAGCGTGGCCTGTCATGCGGATTCACCGCTAGTGCGAGACCGGGCGTCGGCGACGATCTCGGCGATCACCGCCAGCGCGACCTCCCACGGCGATGCCGCGCCAATAGGCAGGCCGATCGGGGCCTTGAGGCGGTCGATCTCGCCCTCGCGCAATCCTGCGGCGCGCAGGCCAGCCCTTCGCTCGTCCAGCTTGCGCCGCGAGCCGAGCACCCCGACATAGCCCGCCGACCCGGCAAGTGCGGGCACCAGCGCCTC
Organism: Alteriqipengyuania abyssalis; assembly: GCF_019857185.1. Classification (GTDB taxonomy): domain Bacteria; phylum Pseudomonadota; class Alphaproteobacteria; order Sphingomonadales; family Sphingomonadaceae; genus Alteriqipengyuania; species Alteriqipengyuania abyssalis. The sequence goes on from NZ_JAHWXP010000003.1 coordinate 745,201, forward strand.
CCGATCGCGCTCCAGATCGTGCGTTGCGACGGCGATGGCCGTCCATGGGTCGGGCGCGATGCTCGCCAGCGAATCGGCCAAGGCGCTGCGCAGCACCGGCACCTCCAAAGGCGTCTCGCCTTCCGGGGCGAAGGGCGCGAGGAGCACGGTATCCCAGCCAATCCTCTGGCCAAGTGCGGCGATCGCGAGTGCGAAGGGGTCTGTGCCGACCACCGCCAGCCGCTGCGCGGGATCGTAGCGACGGCGGACCCGCGCGCGAGGAGCCGGGTCGGTCACCCCATCCTTGCTGCAGCTTCGGTGCTTGCCGTCGCTGGTCCACAAGGCGGGTTCGCGCGCCAACGTCAGGCGGCGCAGATCGTGAACTGCCGCATCGTCGGGCGGGACCCGCTCGAGCTCCACTTGGATCCTTCCACCACACGGCAGGCGAATGTCGATGAACGGGCTGCCCTCGCCATAGACCAGCCGCCGCGGCTGCCCGTCGGCAATCGCCTCGCGCGCGTGGAGGGCGACGTCCGCCTCGATGCAGCCGCCCGAGAGGAAACCCCAATAGCTAGCTGCCGTGACCAGCATCTGTGCCCCGACCGGGCGCGGCCCGCCATCGGCCGCCACGATCGTGGCCAGCGCGAACGTCTCGCCGGCGTCGGCCGCGCGGAACATCTGCGAGCGGACATCATCCACCAGCCCCTCGGTCGGCCACTCTCCAATGCCGGGTTCGGCAGCGCTCATGCGGCCACCGTCATGCCGTCTTCGTCATGGGCAAATGGCTGATTTGGGGAGGGCTTATACATTTTCTGCACCGCTAGCAGGCCTGCCCGCATTGGGGCCAGCGAAACAGTCAGACCTTGTCGCCCCCGCTCCAAGCACCAGATTGAACCCCCACCCGCGCAGGCCTATACCCCCCTTGAGTATGCAGATACGAGCGTTGAGAATGAGCGACACCAAGACCGCCAAGATCAATCGGCTGAACCGGATTGCCGGGCAGGTGCGCGGCCTTGCGCAGATGATCGAGGATGATCGCTATTGCATCGACATCCTGCATCAGATGCAGGCGGTCAAATCCGCGCTCGCCAAGGTGGAGACCCAGGTTCTGAAGGATCACGCCGCCTGCTGCGTGGCCGAAGCGATCGCCAGCGGCGACGAGGGCGACCAGCGCGAAAAGTTCGAGGAACTGATCGAGCTGTTCGCCAAGCGCCGCTGACTGCGTAGAGTTCTCAGGCTGCGAAGTCGTAGGGACTCGCCGCGTCGTCGGCCTTCCACTTGCGCTCGGTCTCGCTGTCGGGAAGCGGTGCGGGGTAGCCTTGGATGCGCCAGAGCTTGAACGGCGTTTCGTCGAAGTGAACCTCCCAGCGATAGCCCATATCCGAGGTGAAAGCGGCCAGCGACGCGCTCACACGGTTAAGCCATTTCTGGGCGAGTGCATCCTCGGAGAACTGCCGGGCGATATGATCGACCGCGATGCGGACGAAATCGTCGGTCGGCTTGCCGCTGACGAACATCCTGTCGCGCGGCATCTCGTGGAACACCACGCCCACGTAGAAGGCCGGGAGCATCGGGTAGAAATCGACGATGGTCTTCGCGATCTCGGCCTTGGTCTCGGGCGTGTAGGCATCGACCGGGTGATAGATGGTCCAAAGTGGCATTTCTTCTTCTCCTGTGGTGGTGATCAAGCGCCCAGCGGCGGCGTCCCGCAGGGGACCGCCGTGACGAGTTTGCGATTCAGAAATTCGCCGAACCCTGCCTCGGCCAGTTCGCGCCCGAAGCCCGATTGGCCGATCCCGCCGAAGGGCAGATCGGCCTGGGTGCGCGATGCCTGATTGATGAAGACCATGCCGCTGGCGATGCGGCGCGCCATGCGCCCGGCCGCCTCGATGTCTTCGGACAGGATCGAGGCGCCGAGCCCGAACGGCGTCGCGTTGGCGAGGGAGACGGCCTCGTCATCGCTGCCCACGGCATCCAGCATCAGGACCGGGCCGAAGAATTCCTCGCGATAGACCGGGTTGTCCGGCGCCATGTCGGCCAGAATTGTCGGCTCGAAGTAGAACCCCGCTCGGTCCATCCGGCTGCCGCCAGCCACCAGGCGCGCACCGTGGGCCACCGCCCGGTCGACCTGATCCTGGAGCGTTTGCGCCGCGCGCGCCGAGACGAGGGGGCCGAGCTTGGTCTTCGGGTCGCCCGGATCGCCTGCAGGAATCGTCGCGAATATCCGCGCAAGCGCGGCCTCCAGGATCTGTGCCCGCTCCTCGCCGACGACGATCAGCCGCTTTGTCCCCACGCAGCACTGGCCGGTATTGAGTAATCGCCCGAACAGGGCCTGCTGAACCGCCCATTCGACCGGCGCATCCTCGCGCACGATCATCGGGTCGCTGCCGCCGAGTTCCAGAACCACCTTCTTCAGGTTGCGCCCCGCCTGTTCGGCAATGGCAGCGCCGGCCCGTGTGCTGCCGGTGAGGGTGACGCCCCTGATCCGAGCGTCCGCGATCAGCTCGCCGATCTGGTCGTGCGACGCGAAGATATTTGTATATACACCTTTGACGTCGCAGTGCTTTTCGAACAGCGCGGCAATCTCCACCGCGCATTCGGGGACCAGCTCCGAAGGCTTCACGATCACAACGTTGCCCGCCGCAAGCTGCGGTGCGGCGACGCGGAAGATCTGGTAGAACGGAAAATTCCACGGCTCGATCGCGAGGATCGGCCCGATCGGCTCTTTCAGGACGAGCGCGCCCTCGACGCCGGGTACCTGCTCCGGGGCGAGGAATTGCCCGGCATGGTCCGCGTAATAGTCGCAGATCTGCGCGCAGAGCTGGATTTCGAAATAAGCCTCCTGAACCCTTTTGCCCATCTCGCTGACGATGACCGAGGCCAGCCGACCGGCATCCTCGCGCAAGCAAGCGGCAACCGCGCGGAGCATTGCGCTGCGGACAGACAACTCGGTGCCTCGCCAGACCTCGAAGGCGTCCGCAGCCTGCTGCACGGTCGCTTCGAGCGCCTCATTCGTGATCAAGGCGAATTCCGCCCCGGGTGAAGCGGTGGTGGGGTTTATCGACTGGTATTGCATGGACTGCCCTCTGCGACTTGGGATCGGCGACGATGACCACCGCCTCCCGACCAAAGCATGCATATACATGTTAGACGTATGCACGCAAGTCCCGCGGCACATCTGCGGCGGCGCGGTCGCTAAGCGGTCCTGAGATCGGTCAGGCGGCTGCGAACGCCCGCCACGTTTTGCGGGCCGAGGCGCGCTTCAAGATCCTGCTGCGTGTCGAGCCAGCGGGGATAGACCTCGCGCAGCGTCGATAGCCCCTTGTCGGTCAGGACCAGTTCCTGCGCGCGCCCTTCACTACCGGGCGGCTCAACATGACCCGACTTGCGCAGTTTTGCCAGATTGCGCGACAGGGTGCTCGCTTCGATGTCGAGCCATTCGCCAAGCTGCGCGATCGAGGTCGGCCGGTATTTGGCGATCGTCACCAGCAACGTGAATTGCGTGATCGTTATCCCGCTTCCGGCGAGCGCACGATCATAGGATCTCCCGATGACGCGGGCCGTCCTGAGGGTCGGCGCAGCAAGACACCTCGACGTGATCTCGTCGAGCATCGTCCTGTCGTCGGGAGTTTTCGCTTCGTCGGTCATCGGGCTATCATGTGCTCGGCCACCTCTCGATACCGGGCTCTTGTACGACGCCCGGGCCGGCAATGGCAGCGGATCATATCTCGCTCCGCTTAACACGCAGGAACATGTATGTGCAATCTCACTGAGATTATATCAAGTTTCAGCGATCCCCCGCTGAAAGCGCGTCTCACCCCATGGGAACTATGCTGAGCGATGTGCCGTGGCAGGA
>NZ_JAHWXP010000004.1 GCF_019857185.1 Alteriqipengyuania abyssalis
CCGCGCTCGGGGGGGGGGCATGTGGAGAGGCAGGAAAGAGATGCCCTGGGGCTGGGCCGCGCGGCTGGGGCGCATGGTGCAGGAGCACTTGTCCGCCCATTGCCAGACGCTGGGCAAGGTCTTCTGCCCGGTGACGAGGTAGTGGTAGCCCTGGTCGTCCGCCATCGTCTGCAGATTGGCGAGGTCCGACCCGGCATTGGGTTCCGAATAGCCCTGGCACCAGCGGATCTCGCCCTTGCAGATCGGCGGGATATGCTCGTGCTTCTGTTCCTCGCTCGCGAATTCGAGCAGCGTCGGGCCGAGCATCATCACGCCCATCCCGCCGATCGGGTTCCACGCGCCGACCTTGGCCATTTCCTCTTCGAGCGCGCGGGCCTGCTTCTTGGTCAGTCCGCCGCCGCCATATTCCTTCGGCCAGGTGGGCGTGCCCCACCCCTTCTCGCCCATCGCGAGGCGCCATGCCTTTTCCGCGGGGCTTTCTTCACCCGCTTCCTCGACAGAGCTGAGGAGGTTGTTCTTGCCGCGCAGTTCGGGCGGAAAATTCTCTGCCAGAAAGGCGCGCACTTCCTCGCGGAAGGCGTCCAGGTCGGCTTTAGCTTCGGGTTCGGCGACGCTCGCCATCTTCACTCTCCCATACCGGCTGTTATGGGCGCGACACTGGCGCAGGTTTACGCTCGCGTAAAGTGCTTTCTCTGTCGCCTGATGGACAAGCGCGCCCCCTCCGGTGCGCGTCACCCTTCGGGTCGCGCGGCCGCTCCGTTGAGCAGGTGCTCTTCGAAATACATCCGCAGCGCTTCGGTGGAGGAGCATGCCCCCAGCTTGGAGAGCATGTTCGCGCGGTGGATTTCGACCGTGCGCGGGCTGATCCCCAGCTCTATTCCGATCACCTTGTTGGAATGGCCGCCCGCCATGCGCGCCAGCACCTCGCGCTCGCGAGGGGAAAGGTGCGCCAGCCGGGTGCGGGCCGCAGCCGCACGCTGGCGTGCGGCGACATAGGGGGCATTCCCGTCGCCGAGCTGGTCGATACTGCGCAGCAATGCAGCGGTGTCGAGCGGGAGCGAGAAATAGTCATACCCTCCGCCGCGAAGCACCGCGACCACCCGCCGCAGGCTGGGCCGGCTGGCGTAGGCGATCACTGCCAGCCAGAACCCTTGCGAGCGCAAGTGTTCACACACGCCGAGCGCCGTCGGCGTGTCGTCGCCCACCAGCACCACCTGTTCCCCGCCCGCACGCCGCGTCACGAATTGATCGAGCGTGTCGTAAGACTGTGCGATGATGCCCGCCGCCTCCACCTGTCGTGCAACCTGATCGCGCACCTGCTCGTCCGCGTCGATAACCGCCAATGTTCCCCGCATTTGCACCCCCTGCTGCGTGTTAACCCTTAAGGGTCGACCGCAGTGATCCGCGTTTTCCCGCTTCGCAGAAATGCGAGGTATTGCCGATATGGAGCTATTCGAGGGCCCAGGACGCTGCCGAAGAGCAGCCAATGCCTAGGTATCCATGCGTAGGGTGCCTGCTCGATTTCGGACATGAATGACCCGTCGGCTCTGCCCGGCGCGCAACTGCCCCGGCCTCGGTTGGGCGGCGTCCAGGCGACCCGGCAATGCAGATCGCGGACAGTACCAGACTGCTCGCGACAGTGCCGTGTGAGCCGCGCTACGACCGGCTGGAAACGATCATCCGCCACGCGCTGACGTGGGAGGAAAAACACTCCACGCTCGACCGCGAGGATCATCGCAAGACCGGCTGACCGGGCCAGCGCAAATCCTACACATTATCGCTGTCCTACAAGGGTTTGTCGGACGTAGACGACGCGAGTCGCTGCCTGTTTGCCGTCCGTCGCATCGCCCCCGCGGTGCGGGCGCGGGTGCGCGATTTCCCTGTCGGAGATGCCCATGCCCCAAGCCCTTCCCCCGTCCCCGCCCAAACCGATCCAGACCCCCGCCCCTTACGTCACCCCCTCCGCCGTCGCTTTCGAGCAGGCGGGCGAAGCGATAACCGCCAGCGCCGCCAGCCCCCTGCCGATCGGCGAGGTCAGCTATCGCGCCGCGCGCCCTGCGGCGCTCGACAGCGTGCTGGAGCCCGGCCGCGCGCTGGCGATCGTCGCGCAGCAGCATGGTCGGCTGTCGCTCACGCTGGAAGGGGGCGGCACGATCGATCTGCCGGTCGAACCTGGCCTGACCGTGCTGCCCTTCGCTGTGGCCGGGATCAGTGCCGGTGCCCCGGACTTCGCCCCCGCCCTGACCCTGCTCGACTGACGAAAGGCACGCACCATGCTCCAGACGATCCAGCCCCGTCCCGCCGCCAATGCGGCGCAAGCTCCGTCGACCGCCGCCGCCAACGGCCTCGGCCATATCAAGCACATGCTCGACCAGGGTCGCGATGTGTCGATCACCAACTGGTCGGACAGCCTGTCCAACTCGCGCGAGAACCCGCGCGAGTTCGTCTTCCGCCTCGCCGACGTGATTGCCACCCACCCCAGCCAGCCCACGGTGCTCGTCAGGACCTGGGCCGACGGCAGCTATGGCGCGGCGACCACCGAGGCGGTCGGGAGTGGGCCGACCGTGCGCATCCGCAACTTCGCTCTGCCGGGTGCGATGCTGGCCAATGGTCTCGGCCCGCTGTGGCGCTATAGCGGGCTGGCCGACGACACGCCCGATCTGCTGACCATCTGCCACGGGCACAATCATGTGGTCGGCACCAGCGACGAACAGGTGCTGGGCGAATTCCTCACCGCGCTGGAATACTATCGCCTCTCCCATCCGGGCGTGCCGATCGTCGCGCTGCTGCAGAACCCGCGCGCGGACGGCTCCGCGATGGACAGTGCGGTCGATGCGTGGCGGCGGGTTGCGCGGCTGCGCGATATCGCGCTGATCGACGCGCACACGCCCTATCTTGCAGCGGGCAAGCCGTCCGCGTGGTTTGCCGATGGCGATCCGGTGCACCCGAGCGACGCGGGGATCGAAGCGGCATGCCTGCCCGCGATCCGTGAGTTGTGGGATGCAGCCCACGCCCGCCCCGCCTTCGGCCCACCATCGACCCTTTGCGGGCTCGACCCTGCGCTCAACCTGATCCCCAATGGCGACTTCGCGCAGTTCGACGGCGCAGTGCCCGATGGCTGGGTGGCTGCATCCGGGGTGACCGCGAGCAGGGAGGCGGGGATCGTGCGCGATCGCGCGCTGGGCCATTCGCTCAAGCTCACCAGCACTGGCGGCACGGTGTTCCTCAACCGCATATCCTATACCCTGCCCGATTACGGCCACGCCCTCCTGCGCGGCAAACCGGTCTCGCTGTTCGGCTGGGTGTACAAACCCACGGGTGCGCCGCACACGCTGGGCGCGATCACGCTGGAGGCGCTGGCCCCTGCGGGCGGATCGGCCGCCTGCACCACCCGGCCGCTTGCGCAGGATCAGGGCAATGCCTGGATACCGTGGGCGATCTGCGGGCTGACGGTGCCCGAAGAATGCTACGAGATCACAGTGCGCCTGCACCACGACACGGCGGCAGCTACCGCCAGCCAGCCCGTGTATTTCCAGGGGATCACGCTGGTGCCGGGCTACCTCCCGCGCGGGCTGTAGACGCTCCGCGTGCCTCGGCCCTAGCCTTCGAAGTCGGCGACCTTGATGGTCCGCCGAATCTCTTCCGAGGCGGGGCCGATCGCGGCGGGCTGGCGGATGCCGGGCAGCACGCACACATCGTAAAGCTCGGTCACAATGCCTTCGAAGTTCATCGAGTGGACGATGCTGCCATTCGTGGTGTCGATGAAATACAGCCCGGCGCGCGGGCTCATCTTGCGCTCGGCCAGTTCCTCGTCGAGCTTGAGCCCGCTGAAGGTCTTGTTGTCGCGCGGCAGCGACATGCCGACCACCGCGATATCGCCCGTGAAGGCGAGCCCGCGCAGGTAGCCGGGGCAGAAGGCGACCGGGACGAATGCGCCCTTGTCCATATCGACATAGCCGAACTGACCTTCGCCGCTGTTGTGCAGCCACAGCCGCCCGTCGTGCCAGCGCGGAGAGTGCGGCATGGACAGGCCGTCGCACACGACCTTGCCGCTCTCGATCTCGATCACCACGCCGCCGTCGCGCCGATGGCCCCGCCACCCGTCGAAGGTGTCGGACTGGCTGACGGCGGTGACGAAGGCGGGCTTGCCGTCGCGCATCGCCAGCCCGTTCAGGTGGCAGCGATCCTCGGGCAGCAGCGTGCTGATGAAGTCCGGCTTCCACACCGGCTGGAAGCTGTGGTCCGGGTCCGGCCGTGCAAGGCAATTGAACAGCGTGTTGACGAAGATCGGTCGGCCATCGGCGTCGATCCCCAGATCGTGCATGTCGATATCGCCGGTAACGTAGCTTGTCCGCGGCGCAAGATAGAGATCCGCCCCCTTGGGGCCCTCCCGACCGGGGTCGAGGATATCGGCATAGCGATAGAGCTGCGCGTCACTCGACACCCACATCTCGTTCGCGCGGCCGGTCTCGCGGTCGGTCCCGATTGCCATACCCAGGCACCGCCCGATGGTGCGGTTGAAGCTCCAGAACTGCCCATCCTTGTCGACGCCGAAGAAGATCACCTTGCCCACCTGGTAGGTGGTGATCGCGATGCTCGCCTGCTGTGTCGCCAGCCAGGCGGAAAACCCGCGCGACAGATCGACCGCAAATCTGGGCTCCTGCGATGTGGGCGCCGGGTTCATCTTGGTCCTTTCAGGAAAACAAATCCGCTCATGAGGCGAGGCACGCGTCGGGCGTGCCTCGCCTTCCTAAACCGGCATGGGCCAAGATGGCAAAGCCGGTCTGGTGCGCTTACAGGAGGTGCATCGGCATTTCGTCGAAGGGCGAGATCGATCCGGCGGGGCCATGGTGCGCCGCTGCCGGTTCGATCCCGGGGTCGAGGAACATCCCCGCCGCCGACGGCGACGCCACGCCGAACTGCACCTGCCCATGATCGCCCGTACCGGCGTCGAACAGATCGCCATATAAAGGCAGTTCACCCGCCCGCAGGCCGAAGTTAGCCGGTGTGCCCGACATGCTGGAATAGGTGTTGAGCACATCGGTCATCAGCGCATCGTCGAACACCGTATCGCCCACCAGCAGGCCGCTGGCGATTGGTGCGCCAGACGGCTGCCAGTCGACACCCACCGCCGCCTCCTCGCCCATACCGAAGAGCATGCCGGGCGACATCAAGCGATGGCTGCCCGCCAACTGAATCGGCGCCACCAGCTCGATCATCTCGCCACCGCGAACGATGTCATGGCCGCTGTCGAAGGCGAAATGCTGAACGGTGCCACTGTGGTCCGACAAGGCAGAGATGGGCGCGGCATTGGTCACCCCATTCTCGACCGTAACCCCCTGCTGGACCAGCAGCCGGGCATTGCCGCGGATATAGGTCGCGTAGGTGGTGCTGCCGACGATCACATCCGCCGCCACGACCCAGCCGGTTTCGGTGATGAACACCGTATCGCCCGCATCGCCGCCGACCCGCAGAGTGGTTTGCCCGCCGGTGGTATCGTCGGACAGCGCGAGCACCGCCAACCGGTCCACCCTCAGACTATTGTCGCCGAGACTGCCGAGATTGATCGCCTCGATCGAGTCGACCCGGGACCGCACAGCATTGGCCGTGAGATCGAGGGTCAGCCCCGATCCGCCCAGTCCCAGCGTGTCATAGCCATTACCGCCGCGAATATCGGCGAAGGCCAAGTCCGCAACCGCGATGAAATCATCGCCCGCGCCGCCACGCATCACATCCGCGCCGCCATTGCCGATCAGCGAGTCGTTGCCCGCATTGCCGATCAGGTTGTCAGCACCTGCCGTGCCGCTGCGGACGATCGAGGTCGTGCTCTCGGTGCCGGTCGCACCGCCGAAGACAACGTAGGCTTCGCCGGCGGCATCGCCCCCGTCGTCGCCGCCAGTCCCGCCGACGATCAGATCGTCGTAGCCATCGCCGTTGATATCGCCACCGCCCGAAACCGACTGGCCCACAGCGTCGCCCGCTGTATCACCCTGGATGATGAAGCCCTGCGTCGCGGTCAGGTTGGTCAGGTCGAGCACCTGACGACCGCTGACCGCCGTGCCGAAGCCCCCTGTCGAGCCGTAGATGACATACGCCTGGCCTGCGTTGGCCCCGCCGAGGTCGCCACCGTTCGCACTGATGATCAGATCGTCGAGCCCGTCGCCGTTGATGTCGCCTGCGCTCGCAACGGAATGGGCGGCAAAATCGAACTGGACATCGCCCTGAATGATGAAACCCTGAGCGGCGGTGAGCGTCGTCAGGTCGATCACCTGACGGCCTGCGACCGTGGTGCCGAAGGTATCTCCGGATCCGAAGATGACATAGGCTTCGCCCGCGTAGGTTCCGCCATCATTGCCTCGCGGCGTGCCTACGATGAAATCGTCGTAGCCGTCGCCATTGATGTCGCCGGCGTTGGAAAGGGCCATCCCGCTCCGGTCGCCGACCGCGTCGCCCTGAACGATGAAGCCCTGCGCTGGGGTCAGGTTGCTCAGGTCGATCACCTGGCGACCGTTCACATCGGTGCCGAAGCCGCTCGCGCTGCCGAAGACGACATAGGATTCACCCGCGCCGTTGCCGCCATCATCGCCGAACAGCGCGCCTACGGCCATGTCGTCGTAGCCGTCGCCGTTCACGTCGCCGAGGTTCGAAACGGCGAAACCGGCTGCGTCACCCGCGGCATCCCCCTGGATGATGAAGCCCTGTGCGCTCGAAAGGCTGGTCAGGTCGATTACCTGCCGCCCGCCGACATCGGTGCCGAAGCCGCTCGCACTGCCGAAAATCACGTAGGCTTCGCCCGCGTAACTGCCGCCATCATCGCCGGCCTTGGCACCCACGATCAGATCTTCGTAGCCATCGCCGTTGATGTCGCCTGCGCTCGAAACCGATACCCCGGCGGCGTCGCTTGCTGCGTCGCCCTGGATGATGAAGCCCTGCGCACTCGTGAGCGTGGTCAGGTCGATCACCTGCCGCCCGCCGACACTGGTCCCGAAACCGCTCGCACTGCCGAAGATCACGTAGGCCTCGCCGGCATAACTGCCGCCGTCGCTGCCCTGCGGCGCGCCGACGATCAGGTCGTCGAAGCCATCTCCGTTGATGTCGCCCGCGTTCGAGACAGCCGAACCCGCAAGATTGTAGTTTGTATCGCCCTGGATGATGAAACCCTGCGCGCTCGTAAGGCTGGTCAGGTCGATCACCTGGCGACCGTTCACATCGGTGCCGAAGCCGCCAGCCGATCCGAAGACGACATAGGCTTCGCCCGCCCGGTCACCGCCATCGTCGCCATAGCGCGCACCCACGATCACATCGGCGAAGCCGTCTCCGTTGAGGTCGCCCGCGATCGACACGGCATAACCCGCCTGATCCTGAGCGGTGTCGCCTTGGATGATGAAGCCCTGCGCTGCCGAGAGCGTGCTCAGATCGACCACGTTTGCCGGGCCGTTCGGATCGCTGGTCGCCACGGTGACGCCCTGCCGGATCAGCAGATTGGTATTGCCGTTCTCGTACAGGTTATAGGTGACCGCATTGATCACCTGCGTGCCGTTGGCGGTGAAACCGTAGGCATTCACTACATCGCCCGCATCCCCGCGGACGATCAGCGTCGCCTCGCCAGTCGATCGCTGCTCGGTGATCCGGCGGATCGCCATTGCGTCGACCGTCAGGCTGTTGTTGCCGCTGCCCGTCAGGTCGATCACCTCGATCGAGTCGATCCGCGAACGGACGGCGTTGGTCGTCAGATCGAGCGAGAGGCCCGATCCGGCCAGCGCCAGCGTGTCGCTGCCGTGACCACCGCGGATATCGGCGAAGGTGAGGTCCGAGATCGAGATCGTGTCGTTGCCCGCGCCGCCGCGGATCACATCCGCGCCGCCATTGCCGACAAGCGTGTCGTTGCCCGCATTGCCGATCAGGTTGTCCGCACCTGCCGTGCCGGTGCGGGTGACTGCGGTCGTGCTCTCGGTACCGGTCGCGCCCCCGAAGATGACGTAACCTTCGCCGGCATTGATGCCGCCGTCGTCACCGACCCGCGCACCGACGATCAGGTCGTCATACCCGTCACCATTGATGTCGCCAGCCGTGGAGACCGCCCTGCCGGCCTGGTCGTAACTCTCATCACCCTGAATGATGAAGCCCTGCGTTTCGCTCAGCGTCGTCAGGTCGATCACCTGACGATTGCCGATTTCGGTTCCGAACCCGGAGGCCGAACCGAATACGACATAGGCTTCTCCGGCATAGCTACCGCCATCGCTGCCCAAGGGGGCTCCGACGATCAGATCGTCGAGGCCGTCGCCATTGATGTCACCCGCCGAGGAGACAGAGAATCCGGCCCAGTCTCTCAACACATCGCCCTGGATGATGAAGCCCTGCGTCGCGGTCAGCGTGGTGAGATCGATCACCTGGCGACCGCCGATATCGGTCCCGAAACCGGAGGCCGAGCCGAATACGACATAGCCCTCGCCTGCGTCATTGCCGCCATCATCGCCGTAGCGCGCCCCGACGATCAAATCGTCATAGCCATCGCCGTTCACATCGCCCGCCGAAGACACCGACCAACCGGCAAGGTCTCCCTCAACATCGCCCTGGATGATGAAACCCTGCGTCGCGGTGAGCGTGGTCAGGTCGATGACCTGGCGGCCATTGACGTCGCTGCCGAACCCGCTCGCCGAACCGAACACCACATAGGCCTCGCCTGCATTACTGCCGCCATCATCGCCATAGCGCGCCCCGACGATCAGATCGTCGTAGCCATCGCCGTTGACATCGCCCGCCGAGGACACCGACCAACCGGCGTTGTCACTGGCTTCATCGCCTTGAATGATGAAACCCTGCGCGGCGGTGAGCGTGGTCAGGTCGATCACCTGGCGGCCATCGACGTCGTTGCCGAACCCGCTCGCCGAACCGAACACCACATAGGCCGCGCCAGCCCTCGAACCGCCATCGTCCACGCCCGTTGCCCCGATGATGACATCGCCATAGCCATCGCCGTTCACATCGCCGGCCCACGAAACTGCGGTGCCCGCACTGTTGTTCGCCGTATCGCCCTGGATGATGAAGCCCTGCGCCGCCGTCAACGTAGTGAGATCGATAACCTGCCGGCCATTAACATTGGTTCCGAAGCCGGATGCCGTGCCGAACACCACATAAGCCTCGCCCGACAAGTTGCCGCCATCGTCGCCGCCAGCCGCCCCGACGATCAGATCATCATAACCGTCGCCATTGATATCCCCTGCAGATGAGACCGCCCCCCCCGCCCGGTCGGCAGCCGAATCGCCTTGGATGACGAAACCCTGCGCCGCAGTGAGCGTGGTCAGGTCGATCACCTGGCGACCATCGACATCGGTGCCGAATCCGCTTGCAGAGCCGAACACCACGTAGGCCTCGCCAGCAACAGAGCCGCCATCGTCGCCGTCAGGCGCTCCCACGATCACGTCGGCATAGCCGTCACCGTTTAGATCGCCCGCAAACGAAACCGATGTTCCGGCGTAGTCACGCGCCGCATCGCCCTGGATGATGAAGCCCTGCGCGCCGGTCAGCGTGGTCAGGTCGATGATCCGCTGTTCGAGAACATCGGTCACGGTGACCGTCACCGCCTGATTGGTCGAATTGGTCCCGTCGCTGGCGGTGACGGTGAAGTTGTAGACGTTGTCACCACCCGCATCCGCCGGGTTCTCGTAGTCCGGCGCATTGCGGAAGGTCACCACGCCGGTGGCCGCATCGATATTGAACAGCGCGGCGTCGACGCCCGAAATCGAGTAGAGGATGATGTTGCCATCGGCATCGGTCGTGGTCGCGGTGTAGGCGGCGGTCTGGTTCTCCGCCACGTTCACGGTCGCGCCCGAGGTGAAGACCGGGCTGTTGTCGTTCGCATTGGTGACGGTGACCGCCACTGCCTGATTGGTCGAATTGGTCCCGTCGCTGGCGGTGACAGTGAAGTTGTAGACGTTGTCGCCGCCCGTATCCGCCGGGTTCTCGTAGTCCGGCGCATTGCGGAACGTGACCACGCCGGTGGCCGCGTCGATATTGAACAGCGCGGCATCGACGCCCGAAATCGAGTAGAGGATGATGTTGCCATCGGCATCGGTCGTGGTCGCGGTGTAGGCGGCGGTCTGGTTCTCCGCGACGTTCACGCTCGCGCCCGAGGTGAAGACCGGGCTGTTATCGTTCGCATTGGTGACGGTGACCGCCACTGCCTGATCGGTGGAGAAGCGCCCGTCGCTGGCGGTGACGGTGAAGTTGTAGACGTTGTCACCACCCGCATCCGCCGGGTTCTCGTAGTCCGGCGCATTGCGGAAGGTCACCACGCCGGTGCTGGCGTTGATGGTGAACAGCGCCGCATCCGTGCCGGAGATCGAGAAGGTGATCGCATTGCCGTCGGCATCGGTCGCGCGCGCGAGATAGGCGCTGGTCTGGTTTTCCGAGACGCTCGCGCTCGGACCGCTGGTGATCACCGGCGCGCTGCGGTTGGGATTAACGCCCAGCGCCCCATAGACCGAACCGGGCCCGAAGCCGACGATATCCGCGATGCCATCGCCGTTGAGATCGGCGAGGACACGCGGGAAGCGGCCTTCGGAAGACCAGCCGCCCGCTGCCTCGCTGCCGCCGAAGCCCTGGATGGTCATCACCGGATCGGCGAAGGTCCCGTCGCCACGCCCAACGGCGACGTAGACCCCGTTCGACCCGAAGCCGACGATATCGGCGAATCCGTCACCGTTCACTCGCCGACGCGCCGCGGATAGGTGTCGTTATTGACCCAGCCGCCTGCCGCCGCATCCGCACCGAAGCTTGCCAGCGCGAAGCTCGCGGTGGCGAAGGTGCCGTTTGCCTGCCCGAAGGAGACGTAAACGCCGTCGCGGCCGAAGGCGACAATGTCCGCCCGGCCATCGCCGTTGACGTCGGCCAGTTCGCGGGGGGTTTCCTGCTGCCAGATCCACGCGCCCGTGCCATTGCTGCGGCCGAAGCCCGAATAGGCAGACTGGCTGGCTGCGAAGGTGCCGTCCGCCTGGCCGAGCGACACGAACACCCCTGTCCCGCCGAAGCCCACGATATCCGCCCGGCCATCGCCGTTCACGTCGGCGATCATGCGCGGGTAGGCATCGTTCGAGAACCAGCCGCCGCCCGCGTCTGCCGCGCCGAACCCTTCGATCGCGAGGAAGACATTGCCGAACGCGAGTTCCTGCCCGGAGCCCGGTGCCTCGCCCAAGGCGACATAGACGCCGGCGGAGCCGAACCCGATCAGGTCGGCCCGGCCATCGCCATTCACGTCGGCGATCGTGCGCGGATAGGTGGCGCTGTCCGCCCAGCCGCCCGCCGCATCGCCAAACCCGAAGCTGTTATAGGCAAGGAAGGCTTGCCCGAAGCCACCCTGCGAATCCGCCAGCGCGACGTACACGCCTGCCTCGCCGAAGCCGACGATATCGGCGCGCCCATCGCCATTCATGTCCGCCATGGTGCGCGGGGCGGTCAGCTGGTCCGACCAGCCCCCCGCAGACGGCAGATAGCCGAAGCCGTCATAAATGGGGGTGGTATCGCCGAATTCGGCCTGCGCGGGCTGTGTGGGTACTGGCTGCGGCAGCGGAGCGTACACGGTCGAGAACGGATCGGCCTGCCAGTCCGGCAGGCTCAGCGAGGTCGTCTGACGACCTGTATACGAGCGTTCGCCCGTAAGATCGGTCCACTCGCCGGAAACCTCCCGGTCGATGGGCTTAGCGCCGATACCAAGGTTCACATAGGAATCGAAACGCCCGAAAGACAGATATGCCACTTAATGTCCCCTCCGACCCACATCTCACGCATGGAGGGGACATGCCAGCACGCTGCCGGGCGCCACTTCACGCGAAGACCGCGCGACCACGACCCCCTTTTCGCAACAGCAAGGGATACCGTCTAAGTCGAAGGGCAAATAATCCTTAATAGAAACCTATGGCAACTGGGTATTTCGCCCAGTACGAGCGTTTTTCCGCAGTGGTGCGACGTTAGAAGGCATGCATCGCGGCATGCTCGACGACCGCGGCCATCTCTACCGGCAGGGGCAAGGGCCCACGCGGGTCGGGCGCAGCTTCGGCACCTGCAAAAACCTCGGCCCAATCGGGCAGGTGATCGCCAGCTCCGGACTGACCTTCCTGCCCGCTCTGGCGCACCCACCCGACACTGGCGCGCGCCACATAGGCCCCTGCCCCGCCGAAGCCGACCAGATCGGACAGTCCATCGCCATCGATAT
The DNA here is from genome assembly GCF_019857185.1 of Alteriqipengyuania abyssalis. Taxonomy (GTDB): domain Bacteria; phylum Pseudomonadota; class Alphaproteobacteria; order Sphingomonadales; family Sphingomonadaceae; genus Alteriqipengyuania; species Alteriqipengyuania abyssalis. The sequence continues at coordinate 12,212 of NZ_JAHWXP010000004.1, forward strand.
CGGCGACGAAGCGGGGAAACCGGTCGTTGCTCGACCAGCCGCCACCGGCATCGCTCTGCCCGAAGGAATCGACCAGCCGCGTGGCATCGCCGAAGGTGCCGTCGCCGCGCCCCAGCGCTACGTAGGTGCCGTCTCCGCCGAAGCCGATAATATCCGCCACCCCGTCGCCGTTCACATCGCCCAGCGTGCGGGGATAGCGGTCTGCGGTCGACCAACCGCCGCCAACATCGGCATAGCCGAAGCCCGCTATGCCGAGCATCATGCTACCAAAGCTCCCGTCGGACTGGCCCAGCGCGACGTAAGTGCCATTGGCCGCGAAGCCGACGATATCCGCGCGTCCGTCATTATTCACATCGGCCAGCACGCGCGGGAAGCGATCGTCCGACGACCAGCCGCCGCCCGCATCCGAAGCGCCGAACCCGTTCAGCGCAAGCTGCGTCGCGCCGAAGCTGCCATCCGACTGGCCGAGCGCGACATACACGCCCGCGCCGCCGAACCCGACCAGGTCGCCGCGCCCGTCGCCGTTCACGTCCGCCACGGTTCTGGGGTAGGTGTCCGCGCTGGTCCAGCCGCCCGCCGCATCGCTCGCGCCGAAGCCTGCGTAGGCGAGCGTGGCGGGACCGAAAGCGACCGCCTGCCCCGAAGCCGGAGCCTGGCCGAGCGCGATCGAGACGCCAGCCGAACCGAACCCGATCAGATCCTGCAGCCCGTCGCCGTTCACATCGGCAATGGTGCGCGGGTAGAGATCGTCGTTCGCCCAGCCGCCCGCAGCATTGCTCGCGCCGAAGCCGTTATAGGCGAGGAAGGTCTCTCCGAAGGTGCCGTCACCATTGGAAAGCGCCGCAAACAGCCCTGCACTGCCGAAGCCGATCAGGTCCGCCCGGCCATCGCCGTCGATATCCGCCACGCCGCGCGGATAGGTCGTGTTGTCCGCCCAGCCGCCTGCCTCGGGCGCGTAACCGAAGCCTGCGTAGCCCAGGCTCACCGGGCCGGTGGTTATTTCCTGCACATAGGTGCCGTCCGAAAACCGCAGCTGCTCGATACGAACCAGATCATCGGTCCCGTCCGGCCCGGAAACCTGTACATGACCATTCGAGAGCTGTGTGATGGTATATTCGCTGCGCCTGCCGTCAAACCTCGCGGTATCCACCCCGGCACCGCCGTCGAGCACGTCATCGCCGCCCTCTGCGCGAATAGTGTCGTTGCCCGAAGTGCCGATGACGGTTTCGTTGCCATCCCCCAGGCGCAGCACCGAGACTTCTTCGATCCCTGTAATCGACGTCCCGTCGATAAGGGTTACGGTGCTGCCGGAAGTGATGGCCGCCAGGTCGATCGTGTAGTCGAGCCCGCTTTCGCTCAGCCAGAGCTCCAGCGTGTCGTACCCGCTGCCGCCATCGATGATGTCGAGCGGTCGGCCGATGATGAGATCGTCACCGGCGTCCCCGAACAGCTGGTCGGCAGCATAGTCGTCGAATCCCGGCCGCACCTCTCCGCCGTTGAGCAGATCATTCCCATCACCACCGCGCAAAATGTCGGCTCCGCCACCGCCATAGAGGTCGTCGTCTCCACCCCCGCCGTCGATCGTGTCGTTGCCGCCAGGAAAATTGTAGGAGTCTCCTTCGAGGATATCATTGCCCGCGCCGCCGATGACGACATCGTCGCCCGATCCGAAGGTGATCACGAACCTCTCGAAATCGGTCAGCGTGACCGCGAGGTTTCCGACCCCGCCGACATCGAGAACGACGGAACCATTGTCCGCCTGCGACAGATCGACGTTCACTCCAAGGTCGTTGTGCGTGGTGAGAACCGTGCCCGCTACCCACGGCACCCACATGAAGCGCATATCGACATAGGCAGTGTCGAACCCTGCGCCTCCGTCGGCCAGACTGTTGTAGCCGACGTAAATTCGATCGTTGCCGCCCTCTCCGTAAAGTGCGTCTCCCCCGTTGACGATCACGAAGGCACCTTGACGCACGGGCCGGGTGACTTCGGCACCTTCGGCAAAGAAAGCGCGCATTCCTGAGGTGCTACCGGCGATCAAGTCATTCCCGCCCCCGCCATAGGCTGTGTCCGCACCCTCGCCGGTCAGAATGATGTCATCGCCATCGCCCCCACGAAGCGTGTTCGGGCCATTACCGCCTTCGATGAGGGTGCCGGTCGTGGCGGTCGGACGTTCGAACGGGACGAAGGTGTCGTAGGCGGATGACGGGGCGTAGAAGGCCGGCCCGTAGCCGTGCAGATCGTCGAGGGGCAGCGGCCCAGCCGACCCGGTCGGGAAGGTGCCGTCCGACTGGACGACCAGGAGATGGTCTCCGAACACAGCGGCGGCCCGGTCGAGTGCGGCCTGGTTGGGCATATTGTCCAGCAGATACCAGTCGACCGCGTCGCGATACTGGTCGGCGATCGCTCCGCTCGCACCCCCCGGCGAGTTGTCGGGCATATAGGGATCGGTCGATGCGATCAGCACCGCGTCCGGATTGATACTGTCCATCACGCCCCGGATGCGGGTGACGAACTCGGTCATCGCCTGTGCCTGCGCGGCAAGTTCGTCGCGCTCTGCAGCGGTGGCAGGCTCTCCGTTCAGCGAGACATATCGCTGGTAGTAAGTGTTCACATCGTCGAGGAAGATCGCGTTGAAGCCACGCTCGGTAAGTAAGAACGTGACCTGATCGATCACGATCTGCTGCCAGTCCGGATCGGTGAAATCGACCAGCCGCCCGAAGCTGTTGGTGGGTGCACCCTGCAGGAAGGCAGGCGCCGTTGCGGCGACCGGATTGAGATCATCCTCGCCCGCCCCGTAGGAGCCTGCCGAGGTCCAGTCCGGATTCCAGTATCCGCGCACCGCGTCGGTCACGCCGACATTGACATAGCCTGCGACCAAACGGCCCTGCGCGACAAGGTTGGCGATCTCGCCCGGGGTGAGCTGTTCCGTGATCAGCGGCGAATCATCGCCATCACCCTCGGTTATGATGAGATCGGCATCGGCCGACAGAAGGTCGGAATAATTTACGTTCGAATACTGAATGATGAAGCTTGAAACTGGCATGGTCGCCCCCCCCGACACCAACCCGGGCCCCGCCGGGTCCATCATCGCAGGTTTACCATAACTGGCCGCCGACCGACGCAAAAAATGGTCCGGCGTGACGGTTTCGCAGAGGGGAAAAGCCGCCGGTTCGGAGCCAAAAATCTCGCACCGCGATCGCTCAGCGATGGGTTCGATCCGGCTCCATATGCCCATCCCCGACCTCGCCCTGCGATCCCCCGTGCATGCGCCCGCCAAGGTCGGACATGATGTACCACGTGCCGCCCGCCATGATCGCCAGCAGGCAGACCGAGAACAGCACCAGAAGCAGATCCTCCTCTGACTGCGCATCGGCAAGGCTGAGATGGAGGAAATTGCGCAGGTGCGCCACGATCTGGACCAGCGCCGCGCCGCAGATCAGGGCGATCTTCCATGTCGTCGGCAAATCCGACAGCAGGGCCGCAAACGCGCCCACGGTCAGCAGCAGGCTGATCACGAAGCCGGTCGCATAGCTCCTGATCTCACTGGCCGCCTTGCCCTGCGGATCGAGCTCTCCGGTATTGGGCTTGGTCATGCGAGGGGCACCAGAAAAACGAGCGAGAAGATCCCGACCCAGATCAGGTCGAGAAAATGCCAGAACACGCCGAGCATCGACAGGCGGACCTTGACCACATCGTCGAGCCCGCGCGTCGCGATCTGTCCGATCGTCGCGAATATCCACAGAATGCCGGAGAAAACGTGGATGCCGTGCAGCCCGACCAGCGCCCAGTAGGAGCTGAGCCATCCGCTCGCCTGCGGCACGCCGCCTTCACCCGCCTGGGCAATGAAATCCTTCACTTCGAAGAACAGGAAGCCTGCACCCAGCACCGCGCACACCAGCAGCCAGGTGATGATCTTCGCGCGGCCCTGATCATATTTCAGCGCCAGCGACACACCCGCATAGGCGATCCCGCCGACCAGCAGGAAAGCGGTCTGGATCGCCACGCTGGTCAGGTCGAACAGGTCCTTCGGCCCCGGACCGCCCGCCATGCCGACGGGGTCGAGATACGAAGCGTAAGAGGCGAACAGGATGCCGAAGATGATGAGGTCGCTCATCAGGAAGACCCAGAAGCCGAACACGGTCTTCTCCGCGTCTTCGTGGGCCTCCCCATGCGTCGCGCCGAGGTTGAGGCCGGGATAGAGGCCGTTGCCGCTCATCCTGCGAACTCCGCAATATCGGGGACGCCGCGATTGCGCTCGGTCTCTTCGTCGGCGCGTGTTGCCGCCGGGAGGCTCGCGACCAGCTGACGGAAGCGGCCGTCCGCTTCGGCGACCTCGGCAGCCGGGATGATCCGAGGCTCGATGATCCGCATGGCGCGAAAGATCACGAGGCCGGGTATGGCAAGGACGCCGAGGATCGCGAGCCACCAGATATGCCACACCATCGCAAAGCCGAAGGCGAAGGTCGCAATCGCGATCAGCAAGCCGTGCGCCGTGTTGGCGGGCATTTCAATGTCAGTGTACTCGGCGGGGGCCTTCCACGGGTCGCCCGCGCGCTTGCGCTCGCCCCACTCGTGGCGTGCGGTCACCTGCGGGATGCACGGGAAGGTCCATTCGGGCACCGGCGCGGGGGTCGACCATTCAAGGGTCGAGCCGTTCCACGGATCGCCGCCCGGCACTGCCAGAGCCGCGCGGTGGCGGTAACTGGTCCAGAACGTCCAGATCAGGCTGGCGAGCGCGCATAGCATCAGCACCCCGCCGAACGCTGCAATGTACATCCACGGCAGGAAATCGGGGTTCTGGAAGGTGGGCGATCGGCGCGGCATCCCCATCAGGCCGAGGACGTAGAGCGGCATGAAGGTGAAGACGAAGCCACCGACGAACAGGAACGCGGTGCGGCGGCCCCACGTCTCGCTCAGCCGGAAGCCGAAGGCCTTGGGAAACCAGTAGTGAATGCCCGCCAGCATGCCATAGAGCACGCCGGGGATGATCACGTTGTGGAAATGCGCCACCAGGAAGGTCGAGTTGTGAACCTGATAGTCGATCGACGGATTGGCGAGGATGATGCCCGATAGTCCGCCGATCACGAACAGCAGGAAGAACCCGGTCAGGTACACGATCGGCGTGGTGATCCGCACGCGACCGCGCCACATGGTCGCCATCCAGTCGTAGATTTTCACGCCGGTCGGAATACCGATCACCATCGTCGCGATACCGAAGGCGATGTTCACCGCCGCGCTCTGCCCCATGGTGAAGAAGTGGTGCAGCCACACGGTGAAGCTGATCACCGCGATGCTCATGCTGGCGATTACCAGCGAGGTATAGCCGTAGAGCCGCTTGCCCGAGAAGGTGGAGCTGATCTCCGAAAACACCCCGAAGGCGGGCAGGATCAGGATGTAGACTTCCGGGTGGCCGAACATCCAGAAGATGTTGGCATAGTTCATCATGTTGCCGCCCGCTTCGTTGGTGAAGAAGTGGAAATCGGCATAGCGGTCCAGCGCCAGCATCGCGCTCGACACGGTGAGCGCGGGCATGGCGTAGATCAGCATGATGGCGACGCACAGGCTGGTCCAGCAGAACAGCGGCATGCGCATGAAATGCATGCCCGGCGCGCGTTCCTTGAAGATGGTGACGGCGAAATTCATCCCCGTCAGCGTCGATCCCATGCCCGAGATGAGGATGGCCCAGAGCCAGTAGTCCACGCCCTCGCCCGGGCTGAAGATCTTGCCGGTATAGGGCGGGTACATGGTCCAGCCGCCGGTCCCGAAATCGCCCACCAGCAACGAGATCATCACCAGCGCAGCGCCCGCCGCGGTCAGCCCGAGGCTCACCTGATTGAGCACCGGAAACGCCATGTCGCGCGCGCCCAGCTGTTGCGGCAGGACGAAGTTGATCAGGCCGATCAGCAGCGGCATCGCGACGAAGAAGATCATGATCGTGCCGTGCGTGCTGAACAGCTGCGCAAAGTGATCGGGCGCGACGAGGCCGCCTTCCCGCTGTGCCAGAGTGCCGAGCGCGCTCGCCTGATGGGCCCGCATGACGAAGCCTTCGATGATCCCGCGCGCCAGCATGATGAGCGCGAGCGCGATATACATGATGCCGATTCTTTTCGCGTCGGGCGACGTCAGCCAGTTGCGATAAAGCGGCCCCCACCAGCGCATGCGGGTGAACAGGGCCACCGCGGCGATCGCACCGAGGACCAGCACGCTCGCCGCAAACGCTCCGATAATCGTGCTGGTGCCCGGATGCTGCAGCACATCGGTAAAGGGCGTCACGCTCCAGTCGAGATTGCCGAAAATCGGGCTGGTCTGCCCACTCATTTCCCAGCCCCCGTCGCGCCGGTTTGCGGCAGTCCGATGCCGCCCCAGCGTTCCGCTTCGCCGCCATGGTATTTCGCAACGATCTGCTGGAAGATGTCTGCCTGGCCGAGCGTCATCACGATCGGCTGCGCATTTTTCTCCAGCCCCAGATCGCCGCGCGCCTCCGCGAGCACCGTGCGCCGACGCAATGTGGCATAGGTCGCTTCATCGAGCGTAGGGCCGTTGTCGCCTCGCGCCGTCCATACAATGTAGTCCACCGGGTCGAGCGCGCGCAGGGTGAATTTCTGGCGGCCGAAACCGTCGCCGTTGAACTGCGTATTCTCGCCCTCCGCCTCCCCTGTACGGGTCGCGGCGAAGTTCAGCTTGGTCGTCATTCCCGGCATCGCATAAATCTGCCCGGTCAGCGGCGCGATCAGCAGGCTTTGCATCACGGTATCGGTGGTCAGCGTCAGTTCCACCGGACGCCCGACCGGCACGACCAGTTCATCGACCGTCGCAATCCCCTCTGCCGGGTAGATAAACACCCATTTCCAGTCGAGCCCGATGGCCTGCACCTGCAGTGGGTCGGGGCCGAGCGGCTGGTATGGATCGAGCTTCTGGGTGGAATACCACAGCCAGCTAGCCAGCACGATCACGATCAGGACCGGCACACCCCACAGGGCATATTCGAGCTTGCCGGAAAACTCCCACTCGGGCGCGTAGGCGCCGCGCGGCTTGGCATAGCGGTAGCGCCACAGAATCAGGGGCACCCCCACCAGCACCGGGAGGATCACGATCATCGTGATCCCCACCACCCGCATCAGGTGGGTCGCCTGCTCCTGCGCGACGGGCCCCATCGGCTGGAGGAAGCTCTGCTGCAGCGCGCCGGACGCCAGCGCGGCGTCCGTGGCGATCAATGCAAGCAGACAGCCTGCGGCCAGTCGGGCCCAAGACATAAAAACCTAGCCCCCGGCTTCCCCGTGAAAGCCGCCCAAATTCAGGGACAGCGCGCCGCCAAAAGGACGGCGCGCTATCGATTACTGTGCTTCGGAGCCCGTCGCAGCAGCGGTCAGCTTGTTCTGGAACTGGGTCGCCGCTTCGCGCATCCCCGCCTCATCATCCGCTTCCAGCGCGTCGCGCGCGGACTCGATATCCTCGGTCAGGGCCGGACGCATGTCTTCCGGAAAATCGGTCAGGTTCTCGCTGACGAGGCTGTCGAGATCTTCGAGCACCCTCACTGCTTCGTTCGGGTCCAGGTCGCCCGAAGAGAGCTTCGCTGCAAGCGCAAAAGCTTCGTCGCGCGCTTCGGAAGGCGTGGCGGCGGTGCCGTCGAAACCGGGTTGCGCGACCGTTTCGGCCTGCGCCTCTTCTTCCTGCTTTTCCGCCGGACTCTCGCAGGCCGACACCGCGAGGGCCAGCGGCAGGGCGAGCAGGGCGTATTTCATCTTGAAGGTCATCATCATTTTCCTGATTTGCACCGGCGCAGCCCGGCGTTGAATGGCGCGGCCAAACTAGCCGCTGGCGAGGTCATCGCAAGAAATTGTTCCGCAGCAGATCGACGACCTCCTTCGTACGACCATCGAGCACGGCTTTCACGCCGAACAGGGCGGTCGATGCAACCTGAGACACCTCGACCCTGGGCGGCATGACCAGCTCCATCTGGTTGACGTGAACGTCCAGCAGCGCAGGCCCCTCGTGGCGCAGCCAGGCATCCATCGCCGCTTCCAGCTCGCCCGCCTGCTCGACATGCCATCCGGCAAACCCGCAGGCTTCTGCCAGCTTTGCGAAATCGGGATTGTGCAGCCCGGTGAAGTGATCGACCAGTCCCTCGACACGCTGCTCCATCTCCACGAAGCCCAGCGTGTTGTTGTGGAACACCACCAGCTTGAGCGGAATGTCCTCCTGCACCAGCGTCAGCAGGTCGCCCATCAGCATGGTCAGCCCGCCGTCGCCGCACATCGCGATCACCTGCCGGTCCGGGTAAGCGAGCTTCGCCCCCATCGCCTGCGGCATCCCGCTCGCCATGGTGCCGTGCAGCAGGCTGTTGAGGAAGCGCCGTTTGCCGTTGGCCTTCAGGTGGCGCAGCATCCACACCATCGCGGTGCCGACGTCCGACACGAAGATCGCATCGTCCGCCGCCTTTGCGTCGAGCATATTGGCGACGAATTGCGGGTGGATCAGGTCGGGATCATGCTCCTCGCCCTCCTGATCGTAGCCCTTCAGGTCTTCGGCCCACTGCTTGAGGTGCGTCTGGAGATGGCTGTCGTCGCTCTTCGGCGCAACCAGCGGGGTCAACGCCGCGAAGGTCGTCTTGGCATCGCCGACCAGCCCCATGTTGATCGCCGACCGGCGGCCAAGATGCGTCGGGTCGATGTCGATCTGCACGATCTTCTTCGCCTCGGGGTAGAACTGGGTGTAGGCAAAGTCGCAGCCCAGCGAGATGACCAGATCGGCATCCTCCAGCGCTTCCACGCCCGCCTTGTTGCCCAGGATACCGTTCACCCCGACGTTGTATGGGTTGTTGGGCTCGAGGAATTCCTTCGCACGGGTGGTGTGCACCATCGGTGCCTTCACCTTTTCGCAGAAGGCGATGATCTCCTCGCGCGCGTCGCGGGCACCGATCCCGGCATAGACCGAGACCTTGCTGGCGGCATCGACCATCGCGGCCAGCTCGGCCATCTCGGCGTCGTTCGGGCGGCACACGGGCTGCGGGCGATAGACCTCCCACTCCATCGCATCCTCGTCGGTCTCGGTGAACATGTCGCCGTTCACGATGACGACCGCCACGCCCCGCTTGGTCAGCGCAGCCTGAGCCGCCTTGGTCACGATCCGGCGCGCCTGCGAGGGGTGCGAGATATATTCGCAGAAGTGCGAATGCTGCTCGTAAATCTTCTTCTGATCGACTTCCTGCGGGAAGTTGAAGCCGCTCTCCGTGCGCGCGACGTCGGAGGCTATCAGCACCACCGGAGCACCGTTGCGGTGGCTCTCGTAGATGCCGTTGACGAAGTGCAGCGAGCCCGGCCCGCAGGTGCCCGCGCAGACCGAGAGTTCGCCGGTCATGTAGGATTCCCCGCCAGCGGCAAACGCGCCCACCTCTTCGTGGCGCACGGTGATCCAGCGAAGGTCGCTTTTGGCGACGGCATTGGTGAAATGATTGATCGTATCGCCGGGAATTCCGTAGATCCGTTTCGCACCCGCCTTTTGCAGGGCATCGACGACGATCTCCGCCACCTTCTTCGACATATTCTTCCTTTCGTTCGGGAGACCGGGGTCAGGCGCGTGCACTCGGCCCGAGGGTCAGCTCACATAGTGTGATACGATCTTGCCATCCTTCAGTGCCATCGCCGTGCCGCGCGGCAGCGGCTCCCAACCTTCGGGATCGAGCGGCACCGAGGCGAAGAGGTGCAGCGGGCCGGAAATCTCCTCGATGGTCGCGCCGGATGTCTGCCACTTCTGGCCGCGATGGCGTTCGTCGAAGCTGCGGATATTGAGCCCCGGTTCGCGCGGTTCGGTCAGCCCCTCTTCGGTTTCGAAGCGGCGCCGGTCTGCATGGACGAACAGGTACTCGCCGTCGAAGAACAGGAAGTTCGAACTGCCCAGTTCGCGCATTTCGGCGGCGAAACGCGCGAACACGTCGAGCCGTGCCTCCGCATCGCTTGCGCCCGCTTGGCTCAACCGGTCGAGCAGCATCAGGAATGCCAGTTCGGAATCGGTGTCGCCGATCCGGTGGGGAATCCACTCGCGCGCGTCCTCGCGATCCTCGATCCCCGGCAGGTCGCCATTATGGGCAAAGGCATTCCGCCTGCCGTTCACCACCCGGTCGAAGGGATGCGTATTGGCGAGCGCAGGCTTGCCCGCAGAGGCCCTGCGGACATGGGCCATCAGATGCTTGCAGGGCCGCGCGTCGCGGACGACCATGCGGCTCAGTTCGCTGGTTGTGGCCGGGTCGGGTTCGCGGAACAGGTAGGCGTCGCGGTCCTGCGCGAAGAGGATGCCCCACCCGTCGCGGTTGCGATGTTTCTCTCCCCCTTCGGCGGCGAACAGGTCCAGTTCGTAACGCACCGTGTGCGGGACGGAGGCACTCATCGCAAACAGTTCACACATGCATCAGGCCTCGTCGTTGTCGCCTTCGCTGGCGCGCTTTTGTTCGGAGATCGCACCGCTCACGATCACGTTCTGATAGGCATAGGGAATCTCGATCCCCGCCTCGTCGAAGCGCGTCTTGATCTGCTCCAGCAGGTCGAATTCGACCGCCTTGGCGCTGGGCGCATCGGCGCACCAAGCGCGCAGCGAGAGGTCCACACTCGACGCACCGAGGTTCACAACGGGGCAACCGACCACCTCCAGCACATCGTCGTGCGCATGCGCCAGTTCGAGGATGATCGCGCGCGCCTTCGCGATATCGGAATTGTAGCCGATCGAAATTGTCGGCGTCATCATCACCCTGAGATCGACCGAGGACAGGTTGATCATGATCTGGTTGGCGATGGTCCCGTTCGAAAGGACGATGCGCCGGTTGTCGAAAGTCCTGAGCACGGTGTAGCCGAGCGAGAGGTCCTCGACGATGCCGGTCTCCAACCCGGTCGGCGTGGTCAACTGCAACCGGTCGCCGCGGCGGAACGGCTTGTAGATCACCAGGCTGATGCCCGACACCAGATTGCCCAGCGTCGATTGCGCGGCGAAACCGATCACCACCGAGACGATACTGACCCCGGCCAGCAGCGAGGTCGTCAGCTTGTTGAGCGCGGGCACCGCGTGGCAAAAGACCAGCGCGAGCACGATCCACATCACGAAGGTCGCGAGGTTCGAAATGAAGCTCAGCGTCATCCGGTCGAGATGCTCTTTGGGATCGTGATCGATCAACGCATGGATCGCGCGGCGCAGCAGTCGGGTCAGGACCAGCCCGAAGAGGAGGAAAAGGACGCCGAGCGCCACCGCACCCCACAAGTGGTTGGGATCGATGTAGTGCGTCAGCTCGACCACCGCTTTCGGCGTGTCGGACGCTGCGGGTGATGGCGTCGCGGTGGGCGTTGGACTTGCCTTGGCGTTCAGGAACGGCGTGATCATCGCGCGATCACAGCGTCGGTTTGAAGGTGTCCGGGTTCGCCATCCGCCAGTATTCGGCAAAGGGCGTGTCGTCGGGCTCGCTCAGCAGCTTGCCGGGCTCGACCTCGTGCACGATCTGCGACCACGGGATCATCTGCGCATTGTTCTTCCACTGCCGCAGGTGGCGCGGGGTGAACTCGTCGGGCGATTCAAGCCCGCAGGCAACCACGATATCTTGCAGGCTGTCGAGCGTCTTGGACTGGAAGTTGGCCACGCGCTGGGCCTTTTCCGGAATGACGAGACCGCGCTGGCGAGCGGGCGAGCTTGTTGCCACGCCCGTCGGGCAGGTGCCCGTGTGGCAGCGCAGCGACTGCACGCACCCGAGCGAGAACATGAAGGCGCGCGCCGCGTTGCACCAGTTGGCGCCGAGCGCGGCGTTCATCGCGATGGCCGAGCCGGAGAACACCTTCTCCGACGCGGCCAGTTTGATCTTGTCCTTCAGGCCGGTGCCGATCAGCGCGTTGTTCACGTAATAAAGCCCGATGCGCAGCGGCAGGCCGACATGGTCGGACAATTCCAGCGGAGCCGCGCCCGTCCCGCCGCCACCGCCATCGACGACGATGAAGTCGAGCGTGATGCCGCTGTCGAGCATCGCCTTGCAGATCGCGAACACCTCGTGCGGCATGCCAACGCACAGCTTGATGCCGACCGGCTTGCCGCCCGAAAGCTCGCGCATTTTCGCCGCGAATTCGAGCATTTCGCGCGGGGTCGAGAAGGCCGAGTGGCCGGGAGGCGAGAGGCAATCCTGATGCGCAGGCACTTGCCGCGTCTCGGCGATCTCGTCGGTCACCTTGGCGGCGGGCAGCAGTCCGCCATGGCCGGGCTTGGCGCCCTGGCTCAGCTTGATCTCGGTCATCTTGACGGCATCGTGCTGCGCCTTGTCGCGGAAGCTTTCGGGATCGAAATTGCCGTCCTTGTCGCGCGCACCGAAATAGCCCGAGCCCAGCTCCCACACGACATCGCCGCCATGCTTGAGGTGGTATTTGGACAGCCCGCCCTCGCCCGTGTCGTGATAGAAATCGCCGATCTTCGCGCCCATGTTGAGCGCTTCGATCGCGTGGTTGCCGAGCGCGCCGAAACTCATCGCGCTGATGTTCAGGCGGGCAGCGTCATAGGGCTTGCTGCACTGGTCCGTCCCCACATGCACCCGCGTGCGCTTGGGTGCCTTGGGGTTCGGATTGATCGAGTGGCACAGCGCCTCGTATTCCTCGGAATACACGTCCAGCTCTGTCCCGAAGGGATGCGCGTCTTCCTGCTTCTTGGCACGGGCATAGACGAGCGAGCGGGACACCCGGTCGAATGGTCGACCTTCCAGCGGGCCTTCGACGATATAGCTGCGCAGGAACGGTCGCAGATCCTCGAACAGCCAGCGGAAACGGGCGGTGAGCGGGTAGTTGCGACGCAACGAATGGGTGGTCTGCACCATGTCCCACAGCGCGATCAGCAGCAGCGGGGCGGCCACGATGAGGCCCCAGAAAAAGCCTTCGTGAACAAACAGGCCGAGAAGGACTAGAGCGAGGGTGAGTACCAGAGGGACCCAAAAACCCAGATTTCTCTCCAGGCCCTTGTCTGCAAACAAACCGCGCACCACCATCCAAAACGCCCTTTTCCGTAATCTTTGTTAAGGCCGTAAGGACGAAGTCTGTTCCGTGTAAAGGCGCGGGCAAGCGGCTTTTTTCACCTCGTCGAACCCGGGACATCGGCCAGGCCCCCGCCCGTGCATCGGGCATGATCGCATCCTGCCCCACCTCCCCAAACGCGAACTTCGGCTTCAGCGTAAAGCGATCCCTTGTTCCGTTCTGAAAACTAGGTATGCTCGACTCCAGAACGTGCAAAAGCGCGTCGCGTGGGAGAGAAAAACGATGGCCTGGGATTTCGAGACCGAGCCCGGATTCCAGCAGAAGCTGGACTGGATGGAAGGCTTCGTGCGCGAGAAGGTCGAGCCGCTCGGCCTGCTCGGCATTCATCCCTATGACGTCAAAAATCCGCGCAGAAACGCGCTTGTTCGGCCTTTACAGGACGAGGTGAAGCGCCAGGGCCTGTGGGCCTGCCACCTTGGCCCTGAACTGGGCGGACAGGGCTATGGCCAGGTCAAGCTGGGCCTGATGAACGAGATTCTCGGCGGGGCCAGCTTCGCCCCGATCGTGTTCGGCTGCCAGGCACCCGATACGGGCAATGCGGAGATCATCGCCCATTACGGTACGCCCGAACAGAAAACGCGGTATCTGGAGCCACTGCTGCAGAACGAGATCGTCTCCGCCTTCTCGATGACCGAGCCGCAGGGTGGATCGGACCCGACCAGCTTCGTGACGAGTGCGGAATTCGACGGGGAATGCTGGGTCATCAACGGCGAAAAATGGTTCTCGACCAACGGCAAGTGGGCCGATTTCCTGATCGTGATGGCAGTGACCGATCCCGATGCGCCGCGCCACGAGCGGATGAGCATGTTCATTGTGCCGGTCGATACGCCGGGCGTCGAAATCCTGCGCAATGTCGGGGTCTACGGGCAGGAGAACGGCTCGGAGAGCTACATCCGCTACACCGACGTGCGCATCCCGGGGGATCATCTGCTGGGTGAGCGCGGCGGGGCCTTTGCGATTTCGCAGACCCGGCTGGGCGGCGGGCGCGTCCACCACGCGATGCGCACGGTGGGCAGCTGCAAGCGCCTGCTCGACGCGATGAGCCGCCGCGCGGTCAGCCGCAAGACGCGCACCGGCACGATCGCCGATTACCAGAGCGTGCAGATGCAGATTGCGGACAGCTATATCGAGCTGGAGCAGTTCAAGCTGTTCGTCCTGAAGACCGCGTGGATGATCGACAAGCACCAGGATTATCGCAAGGTGCGCAAGGACATCGCGGCGATCAAGGCGCTGATGCCGAAGGTCTATCACGACATCGCGCAGCGCTGCATCCACATCCACGGCTCGCTCGGCGTGTCGAACGAGATGCCGTTCGTGGGCAACCTGATCGGGTCGATGGTGATGGGCATCGCCGACGGGCCGACCGAAGTTCACAAGGTGACCGTCGCGAAGCAGCACTTGCGCGCCTACCGCGACATCGAAGACCCGATGTTCCCCGACTATTCGCTGATCGAGCGGCGCGCGCGCGCCGAGCAGATGTACGATCCGGTCGAGGAAATTACCGAGGCGGCGGAGTAGCGCGATGGCCACTACCGCCCCCGCCCCCTCGCCCGCTTCACCTCCGCCGATCACGCGCGTACACCGGCTCAGCTTCGGCTTCGGCGCGGTCGCCAACGGGGTGAAGAACGCCGCGTTCTCGACCTACCTGCTGCTGTTCTACAACCAGGTGCTGGGCGTGCCTGCCGCGATCGTATCGGGCGCGATTGCGCTGACGCTGCTGGTCGATGCCTTTGCCGACCCGTTCATCGGCCGCTGGTCCGACATGACGCGTTCGCGCATCGGGCGGCGTCATCCCTTCATCTTCGGCTCCGCGCTGCCGACGGCGGCCTTCTTCGTGCTGTCGTGGTTCCCGCCGGCCGGGCTCAGCGACATGCAGATGGGGTTCTGGATCTTCGCCCTCGCCTCGCTCACCCGCATGTCGATCAGCGCGTTCGAGATCCCGACCAGCGCGATGGCGGCGGAGCTGACGGACAATTATTCGGAGCGCACGGGGCTGTTCGGCCTGCGCTATTTCTTCGGCTATCTCGGCACTTTCGGCTTCGCCGCCTTCTCGCTCGCGGTGTTCTTCGTCGCCACGCCGGAGATTTCGCGCGGGCAGCTGAACCCGGAGGGCTACGTCAAGTTCGCGTGGCTCGGCGGGGCGCTGATCTTCATCGCGATTCTGGTCTGCGGCTGGGGCACGCTGAGCCGTGTGCCCTACCTGCGCCAGCGGGACGAGCCGGGCGAAGGGGCCACCCCCGCCTCGCACTTCAAGGAGATGTGGCAGGCGTTCCGCAACCGCGGATTCCTCGCGATCTTCGGCTTCGGCGTGTTCAAATATACCGCGATCGGCCTGTACGCCGCGACCACGGTCTATTTCAGCACCTATGTCTTCAAGCTGGAGGCGGATCAGCTGGCGCTGCTGACCTTCGACAGCCTGATCGCCGCCGTCCTCGCCGCTCCGCTCGCGCCGCGCTTCTCGCGCTGGCTGGGCAAGCGCAACACATCGATGTTCATGGCGATCGTCGGCATCACGCTGGGCATCTCGCCGCTGCTGCTGACGCTGCTCGACGCCTTCTTCCTGCCCGGCGACCCGCGCCTGCTGCCCACGCTGTTCACGATCGGCGCGGTCTACGGAGCGATGATCGCGATCTCGCTGATCAACACCTCGTCCATGCTGGCGGACGTGGTGGAAGACCACGCGGTGCGCACCGGACAGCATACGGCGGGCGTGTTCTTCGCCGCGTCCAGCTTCATGCAGCAATGTTCGGCCGGGCTCGGGATCATGGTCGCAGGGATCGTGCTAGAACTGTCGGACTTCCCGGCCAAGGCCGATGTCTCGCAGATCACCCCCGCGATGGAGGACAGCCTGATCGCCCACTACGTGCC
Source organism: Alteriqipengyuania abyssalis (assembly GCF_019857185.1). Classification (GTDB taxonomy): domain Bacteria; phylum Pseudomonadota; class Alphaproteobacteria; order Sphingomonadales; family Sphingomonadaceae; genus Alteriqipengyuania; species Alteriqipengyuania abyssalis. Next base: position 28,126 of record NZ_JAHWXP010000004.1, read on the forward strand.
CGCCTCGCTGGGCCTGTGGGTGATCGGCGCGTTGTTCCTCCTCTTCTACCCCATCACCGAAGAAGGCCACCGCGAGAATGTCGAGCGGCTGAAGGCGCGCGAGGCACAGGCGCGCGAACAGCAGATCCGCGACGGCTCCTTCGGCTCCCCGGCAAGATAGGAAGGATTACGCCATGGTAACCGACCCTACCGCCCCGAAGCTCGGCTTCTTCACCAGGCTGCTCTACGGCACCGGCTCGATCGGCTACGGCATCAAGGACGTCGCTTTCCGCTCGTTCCTGCTGCTCTACTACAACCAGGTCGTCGGGGTGCGGGCAGAGCTCGTCTCCTTCGCGATCCTGGTGGCGCTGGTGGTCGATGCGATCTCCGACCCGATCGTGGGCCAGTGGTCGGATTCGCTCCGCACCCGGCTGGGGCGGCGCCATCCGCTGATGTTCGCATCCGCCCTGCCCGCGTCCGCCAGCCTGCTGCTGCTGTTCTTCCCGCCCTCGGGCATGAGCGACAGCCAGATCTTCTGGTACATTCTGGTGGTCGGCTGCTGCGTGCGCACCTTCATCACCTTCTACGAAATTCCCAGTTCCGCCCTCGCGCCCGAGCTGACCAGCAATTACGACGAGCGCACCTCGATCGCCAGCTACCGCTATTTCTTCGCCTATCTGGGCGGCGTCGGCATGGCGTTCCTGACGTTGCTGGTGTTCCTCGCGCCGACCGAGGAATACCCGGTCGGCCAGTTGAACCCCGCCGGGTACGAGACCTTCGCCATCGTCGGGGCCGCGCTGATGCTGGGCGCGATCCTGCTGTCGAGCTTCGGCACGCTGCACCGGATCAAGTATTTCAAGATGCCGCCTGCGCCCGAGAAGATCGGCGCGGTGAAGACGCTGGGCCAGATGGGGCGGACCTTCTCGAACAAGGGCTTCCTCGCGATCCTCTCCTTCGGGGTGCTCAAATACACCTCGGTCGGGATGACCTCTGCGCTGAACATCTATTTCGGCACCTATTTCTGGGGCTTCAACTCGGCCCAGCTGGCGGTGCTGACGGTGGACGCACTGGCGGGCGCGTTCCTCGCGCTGTTCTTCGCCCCGCTGGTGTCTAAGCGGCTGGGCAAGCGCAATGCCGCCTTCGTGCTCGCGATCGTCGCGGTGATCTTCGCCAGCGCACCCTACCTGCTGCGGCTGGGCGGCATGATGTTCGAGAACGGCGATCCGCGCCTCGTGCCCACGGTGTTCCTGTTCTCCATGCTGTTCCAGCTGTGCGGGGTATCCTCCGCCGTGCTGACCCACGCGATGATCGGCGACATCGTGGAGGAAAGCCAGCTGCGCACCGGGCGCCGCTCCGAAGGGCTGTTCTACGCCGCGAACACGCTGATGCAGAAGTCCACCTCCGGCCTCGGCGTCTTTGCCGCTGGGCTGCTGGTCGCCTTCGTCGGGATCGTGCCGGGTTCGGACCCGCGCACGATCGACCCTGAAATTCCGCGGATGCTGGCGCTGGTCTACGTGCCCACGCTGATCGTTCTCTACATCGGCGGCGCGGGCTTCCTGTTCGCCTACCGGATCGACCGCGCAAGCCACGAAGCGAACGTGGAAGAGCTTGCCCGGCGCGACCGCGCGAGCGCGGTGAACGCAGACGAGGTTCCCGAACCGGCGGAATAGCCGCCCTCGCCACTCTCTTACAAACAATCGACCGACCAAGGAGCAAACATGGCCACCCAGCTTGAACCCGAGGCGCGCGACAGCGTCGACGTATTCCGCGAGGAAGTGCGACAGTTCATTGCCGAAAATTTCCCCGCCGAGCTGAAGGGCAAGGGCCTGTCCATGGCGGGGGCAGAAGGCAGCGCGAAGGAAACCCCGGCGCAGAAGGCCTGGCGTGAGGCGATGGGCGAGCGCGGCTGGGGCACGCCCACTTGGCCCAAGGAATACGGCGGCGGCGGGCTGAACCGCAAGCAGGCGGCGATCCTCAACGAGGAGCTTGCGCGCGCGGGTGCCTACAACCCGATTGGCGGGATGGGCGTGATGATGTTCGGCCCCACCCTGCTCGAATATGGCAGCGAGGCGCAGAAGCAGGAGCATATCCCGCCGATCTGTCGCGGCGAGATCCGCTGGTGCCAGGGCTATTCCGAACCCAATGCCGGATCCGACCTCGCGAACCTGCAAACCATGGCGGAGGACAAGGGCGACCACTACCTCGTCAACGGGCAGAAGACCTGGACCAGCGGCGGCCAGTGGGCGGACAAGTGCTTCGCCATCGTCCGCACTGATCGCAGCGACAAGCACAAGGGCATTTCCTTCCTGCTGATCGACATGGATTCGCCGGGAGTGGAAGTGCGCCCGATCACCATGATCAGCGGCACCAGCCCGTTCTGCGAAACCTTCTTCACCGATGTGAAGGTGCCCAAGGAAAACCTCGTCGGCGAGGAAGGCCAGGGCTGGACCATCGGCAAGCGACTGCTGCAGCACGAGCGCACCAACCTTTCCGGCGCGGCTCCGGGCGGCCGCTCGGGCGCAAGCCTCGCGGACATCGCGAAGAAGTATGGGCGGACCAACAAGGACGGCACGCTGGCCGACCCCGTGCTGCGCGACCGGATCGCCGATTTCGAAATCCGCTGGACCAGCTTCCTGCATACCGCGCGCCGCGCGGTCGAGGAAAGCAAGGCGCAGGGCGGCGTCTCCGAAATCAGCTCCGCGCTCAAGAAGCTCGGCACCAAGCTGGGGCAGGAACGCGCCGAGCTGACGATCGAGATCATGGGCCTTCAGGGCCTCGGCTGGGAAGGCGACAATTTCAGCCCGGTCGAACTGCAGGGCGTGCGCGCCTGGCTCTACGGCAAGGCCACCACGATCTACGGCGGATCGACCGAAATCCAGAACAACGTCATCGCCAAGCGCGTGCTCGGCATGCTCGACCATCAGTAAGCTACCGGCTGTAAGATACGGAAAACAAAGACATGGCAGTTCTCAACGAAGAGCAGGAAATGCTGCGCGACATGGCGCGCGAATGGGCGACCAACGAAAGCCCGGTGACCGAATTCCGCAAGGTGCGCGCGAGCGGAGAGCCCGAGGCGTTCGACCGCACGGCCTACGCCACGATGGCAGAGATGGGCTGGGCCGGGATCATCATTCCCGAAGAGCACGGCGGTTCGGATTTCGGCTTCATGTCGGTAGGCCTCGTGGTCGAGGAATTGGGCAAGACGCTGACCGCCAGCCCGCTGATCGCCACCACGCTCGCCGCGAGCGCGATCATCCTTGGCGGGAGCGAGGAGCAGAAGGCGAAGTGGTTGCCGAAGCTCGCGAGCGGTGAAGCCATCGCCACGCTTGCGATCGACGAAGGGCCGCATCACGCGCCCGATGCTATCGAGGCCAGCGTCTCGGGCGGCAAGCTGACCGGGGCCAAGGCCTTCGTCGCCGAGGCGCACGGGGCGGACCTGTTCGTGGTCGCCGCGACCGACGGGCTCTACCTTGTCGAAAAGGGCGACGGCGTGACGCTCACCACCCGCCGCCTGACCGACCAGCGCAGCCATGCCGACATCGCCTTCGACGGCGCTGCGGCAGACAAGCTCGCCAATGGCGGCGACGACCTGCTCGACAAGGTGCTGGACCGTGCGCGCGTGCTAACCGCCGCCGAAATGCTCGGCATGGCGCAGATCGTGTTCGACACGACGCTCGCCTATCTGAAGCAGCGCGTGCAGTTCAATCAGGTGCTCAGCTCCTTCCAGGCGCTGCAGCACCGGATGGCGGACCTCTTCGCCGATCTGGCGCAGATGCGCTCTGCGGTCGAGGCGGGCTTGCAGGCGATCGACAGCGGCGCAGGCGTGTCGCGCGCGGCAATCGTTGCCAAGGCGGAGGCCAACCGCGTGATGCACACCATGAGCAACGAGGGCATCCAACTGCACGGCGGGATCGGGATGACCGACGAATACGACATCGGCCTGTACCTCAAGCGTGCGCGCGTGCTGGAGGCTGCGTGGGGCACGCGCAGCTATCTCAAGAACCGCTTCGCAACGCTGGGCGGCTACTGAGGCCTTGGATCCGCTGGAGGATCCCGAAGGACTGGACGAGACGGCCGGCGCGCAGCGACGCGCGCTGGCCGAACACGCGCGCTTCGTCGATGAGAACCTGAAGCGCAACTACACCGCCAACTTCATCCATGGCGTGCTGGGGATGACCGGCTTCCGGCTGATCTACGCGCCCACCATCATCCCCGCCTACCTGCTCCTGCTTACCGGCAGCACCGCCGCCGTCGGGCTCGGCACCGCGCTGCTGCAACTGGGCGCGACGATCAGCCCCATCGCCAGCGGATCGCGGATCGAGCATCGCAGCCACATCCTGCCCTACGCGATCGGCGTCGGCTCGATGATGCGGCTGATGATCCTCGGGCTGGCGCTGACCGGCTATTTCCTCATCGGCAACGTCCTGCTGGTCGCGACCTTCGCCTGCTTCGTGCTGCTGGGCTTCTTCACCGGCGCGCAGCGGGTCGCGTTCCAGATGCTGATGAGCAAGCTGATCCCGATCCGCAAACGCGGGCGGTTGCAGGGCTATCGCAATTTCGCTGGCGGACTGATCGCCGCGCTGCTCGCATGGGCGGCGGGCAACTACCTCATCGCGGACAAATGGCTGGGCAACGGCTACGCCACCACCTTCCTGTTCGCCTTTCTGCTGACCAGCGCCGGGCTGGTCGTGCTCAAGACCATGATCCGCGAGCCTGCCGCGCCCGTCAGCCGCCCGCAGATGCCGATGATGCAGCGCATCCGCCAGTTTCCGGAGCTATTGCAGGATCGCGATTTCGCGTGGTTTCTTGGCGTTCAGAGCTTTTCGACCATGGCCCGCGTGGGCGCGCCGTTCTGGACGATCTATGCGGGCACGCAGCTGGGCCTCGACGGGGCGCTGATCGGTGGCCTCAGCTTCGTGTTCCTCGGGTCGGACACGCTCTCCAACGTGTTGTGGGGGCCGCTGGGTGACCGCTTCGGCTTCAAGATCATCTACGTGCTGGCGCTGTGCAGTTCGGTCTCCGGGGTCACGCTGCTGATCCTCGGCAGCACCGCCGTGCCGATCTACGCCGCCTTCGTGCTGCTGGGCGTGGGCGGATCGGGCTGGATGCTCGCCTCGACCACGATGGTGCTCGAATTCGGGGAGCCGCAGGACACGCCGATGCGGCTCGCCTTCGTGACCACGCTGGAAGGGGCGATCGCGGCGAGCGGTCCGGTGATTGCCGGCCTGCTGGTGGCGGTCAGCGGGTTCCAGCCGCTGTTCTTCATCGTGCTTGCGGCGCAGATCGCGGCGCTGCTGCTGCTGATCGTCAAGGTGCGCGAGCCGCGTCACCGGTCGGCGGCAATCTAGCGAACGGGCCGCTAGCTGCGGTCCGCCAGCATCCCTTCGCTCAGCACCGAGAGATAGGTTTCGACCGCATCTTCCTGATCGTCGAACCGGCCCGCCCAGCGCCGCGCCTCGTAGGCACCGTTGAGCGTGGACATGATGATCTGGCTGGCGACCAGCGGATCGATCGCCCGCACCGACCCGTCGGCGAACCCGTCGATCAGAAAGCCTGCGAAACGCCGTGCGAGGCGGTTGGAGCGCATCACGACGTCCACCTTGGTCTCGCTGTCGAGCGCCTGCAGTGCGGTGGTGCGCAGCAGCGGCATGGAATCGAAGAACTGCAATTGCAGCAGCTCGTTCAGAATGCTCGACAGGCGCGTCCAGTACGATCCTTCCAGATCGTACCCCGCCATCTGCACCTTCGACAGGCGATCATAGCTGCGCTGGAAGCACTTCAGCACCAGATCGTCCTTGGCATCGTGGTGGTGGTAGAAGCTGCCCTTGGTCACGTTGAGCGCTTCGGCAATGCGGTTGACCGACGCCCCGCGATAGCCGCGTTCGTTGATCATCACCGTGGCCGCGCGCAGGAACTCGTCGTTCTGCTGCAGCGGACGATCCTCGCGAACGCGCCAGCCGTCATCTTCGAGGGCCACCGGGTTCCACTCGCCACGCTGCGCGGGGATGCCGAAGCACAGGATATCCACGATCTTGGTCTCGACCCGCGGGAAATCGAGTACCGAATAGCGCCGCGACCACACCGGCCACCACAGCATCGCCTCGATCAGGATGTGCGCCCGGGCGGAGAAGAGCGCGCGCTGCTTCTCGTCCGCAGGCTCGCCGAAGAAGGCGCGCACGTCGTTGACCACCTCGCGGTAGGCGAACAGCAGTTCGTCCTGCTGTTCCTGATCGAGCGAGCGGATTTCGGACAGCGCGGCCATCAGCCCCTGCTCGCCCCGCCGAATGCGGTCGCGCAGCGCGACGTGCAGCTGGACGAACCTGGCGATACGCTTTTCAAGCGTATCTTCGGCCAGCGCCTCCTCCGCCATCTCCTTCAGCAGCGCGATGGTTTCGGCATAGACCGAGACGATCAGCTGGTCCTTGCGCGGGAAATAATAGGTGACGCTGGTCGCGTTCAGCCCGATCGCGCGCGCCACCTTGGTGAGCGTGGTCGCCTGAACGCCGGTTTCGTTGATCAGCACCGATGCGGCGCGCACGATGGCGGTGCGTTTTTCGCCAAACTTCTTCGTGACGTCAGGCTTATTCGCCATCCGCTTCCCCCAGCATCATTCCCCACCCCGTACACTCGCGTTTCAAGCGCCCGGTAGCAGGCTTCAGAAGAAGCTCGAAAGCTCCTTTTTCAGGATCTTGCCATTGGCATTGCGTGGCAAGGTCTCGTTTGAAAAGGCTATTTTCACCGGCACCTTGAACTTGGCCAGCCGGGCCGCGACCCATTCCTGCAATTCGGCCTCGCTCGCGCTAGTCCCCGGCGCAAGGTGGACCACTGCGGCAGGTTCCTCGCCCAGCTGCTGGTGCGGGATGCCGACCAGCGCGGCATCGGTCACCGCCGGGTGATCGTAAAGCACGTTCTCGACCTCGGACGAATAGATGTTCTCACCCCCGCGGATGATCATGTCCTTCGCGCGGTCGGCGATGTAGCACCACCCTTCCTCGTCCAGCCGCGCGAGGTCGCCGGTGCGCACCCAGCCGTCGATGAAGGTCTCGGCGGTGGCTTCGGGGTTGTTCCAGTAGCCTTTCACGACCATCGGCCCGCGTGCCCACAACTCGCCGATCTCGCCGGTCGGCAATTCGCGCGTGCCATCCTCGCTCATGATCTTGAGGTCGGCGACCGCCACGGGAGGGCCGCAGCTGTCGGGGCGGTTGAGGTAATCCTCGCTCGAATGGCCGGTTACCGTCGCCATCGTCTCCGTCATCCCCCAGCCATTGCCGGGCAGCGCGCCGAATTCCTCGCGGATCCGGCGGACCAGTTCGGGCGCGGCGGGCGCGCCGCCGTACGCAATCGCCTCTATGCTGGAGAGGTCGTAGTTCTTGCGTTCGGGATGTTCGAGCAATTGCCAGGCAATGGTCGGCACCCCGCCGGTGGAATTGACCTTCTCGCGCTCGATGATCTGGAAGGCTTCGACCGGGTCCCAGCGATACATGAAGATCAGCGTATTGCCCGCAGCGATCGAGCCCATCAGTCCGGCGGAGCACGCGGTGACGTGGAACAGCGGAATGACGGTGAGCGTCGTCTTGGGCTGCGGTGCAGGGATTTCTTCGCCCCGGCGCAACACCGCGCAGGCGGCACCGAACCCGCTCGACATGATGTTGGTGCACAGGTTGCGATGCGTGCCCAGCGCGCCCTTGGGCTTGCCGGTGGTGCCGCTGGTGTAGAAGATCGTCGCGTCGTCTTCGGGCAGGATCTCCATCTCGGGCAGCGCGCGGGAAGGCAGGTCCTTGTAGGTCGGGGGCGTGCCAATCACGTCTTCCAGTCGCGAAGCACCCTCCGGATCACCCTCATGGCGGGTGACGAGCACGGTCTCCAGCGCCGGGCATTCGCCGCGCAGTTCGGCAATCCGCTCCCACCGCTCTTCATCGCACACCAGCAGCTTGGTGCCCGAGTTGGCGAGCCCGTAGGCCAGCTCGCCGCCGGTCCACCACGCATTGAGCGGTACGCAGATCGCGCCGATGGTGACCGCGGCGAAGAACACCACCGGCCATTCGGGCAGATTGCGCATCGCCAGCGCGACCCGGTCGCCCTTCTCTACACCGAGAGACTGGAATTCGTGGGCCAGCGTGGCGACCGCGCGGAACCATGCATCATAGGTCACCCGCTCGCCCTGGTAGATCATGAACTTGCGCTCGCCGTGCGTCTGACCGAGCAGCGCGATCGCGCGCAGGTTCGGCGGGGCGTGCTTCCACACGCGGGTCGGGACGCCGCGAATGTCGACCTCCTCCATCTCGAACCGCATGCCCGGCGCGGTCAGGATCGCCTTGCACTCGGCACGGCTGCGCGCGGGCCAGTTTTCGGGCGGGGTCCAGCCGATCGCGGAGGCGAGGTCCTTGGATTTAGCCGTGCTTGCCATCACAGCACCTCGAACAGGCCGGCCGCGCCCATTCCGCCGCCCACGCACATGGTGACGACGACATATTTAACGCCGCGCCGCTTGCCCTCGATTAGCGCATGGCCCACGCAGCGCGCGCCGGTCATACCGAAGGGGTGACCGATCGAGATCGAGCCGCCGTTGACGTTGAGCCGGTCGTCCGGAATGCCCAGCTTGTCGCGGCAGTAGAGCACCTGCACCGCGAACGCCTCGTTCAGCTCCCACAAGCCGATATCGTCGATCTTCAGATCGAACCGTTCGAGCAGCTTGGGGATAGCGAAGACCGGCCCGATGCCCATCTCGTCGGGCTTGGTGCCCGCGACCGCCATGCCGACATAGCGGCCCATCGGGGTGAGCCCGCGCGCCTTGGCGACCTCGGCCTCCATCAGCACGCTCGCCGCCGAGCCATCGGCCAGCTGGCTCGCATTGCCTGCGGTGATCGTGTGACCCTCGCCCATCACCGGATCGAGTTTCGCCAGCCCTTCGAGCGTGGTGTTCGGACGGTTGCAGTCATCCATCGCGATGGTGACGTTCCGTTGCGAGACCTCGCCGCTCTCGCGGTCCTTCACGTCCATCACGGTGGTGACCTCGATGATCTCGTCGGCCAGCTTGCCGCTCTCCTGCGCGGCGGCGGTCCGCTGCTGCGACTGGAGCGAGTAGGCGTCCTGATCATCGCGGCTGATGCCGTAGCGCTTGGCGACGACTTCGGCGGTGCCGATCATCGGCATGAAGATATCGGGATGCATCTTCAGCAGCTCTTCGTCGCGATGCGGCTTGGCCGTGTTGTTGCGGATCGCGGTGATCGATTCCACGCCGCCCGCCACGCAGATATCCATTCGGTCGACGATGATCTGCTTGGCGGCGGTGGCGATTGCCATCAGCCCGCTGGAACACTGCCGGTCGATGGTCATCCCTGCGACATCGACCGGGAGGCCCGCACGCAATGCGATCTGCCGACCGATGTTGAACCCTTGGGCCCCGCCCTGGCTGGCGGCGCCGAAGATGACGTCCTCGATCTCCCCGCCATCGAGCCCGGCCCGCTGGACCGCGGCCTCGACCGACCATGCCCCCAGCTGCACGGGGTGGGTAGCGTTGAAGGCCCCGCGGATCGATTTCGCAAGCGGGGTACGGGCGGTGGACACGATAACGGCGTCGCGCATTTTCCCAGACATTCCTTTTCCCTCGCGCCGATTCGTGTCGGCTTGGGTCCGATCTTGCCCCTTCACCCGATGGCAGGCAAGGACTACATGAATTTTTCTGAAAGAGGGGTATGAGCCTTCACATCGCCGCAAAATCCGTTACCCCGGCACCGATAAAGATCAGGTACGGCCTAAATGGACCGGCCAGCAAAGGAGAGCATGGGATGAAGCTGGGCAATCCGGAAGACCGGGGTTTCGACAGCGAAAGACTGCAGCGGATCGACCGTTTTCTGGACGAGACCTACCTCGAAACCGGGCGGCTCGCCATGATGCAGCTGCTGGTCTCGCGCGACGGGCAGCCCGTGCACTACTACCACGGCGGCACCTTGCGCGACGACGGCACGCCGATGCGCGAGGATGCGCTGTTCCGCATCGCCAGCATGACCAAGCCGGTCACCTCGATCGCGTTCATGCAGCTGGTCGAGCAGTGCAAGGTCGCTCTGGAAGATCCGGTATCGCGAGTCCTGCCCGAATTCGAAGACCTGGGGGCCTACGCGGGCGGCGGGGGCGACCTGCCCTTCGCGCCGACAAAGGCCGGCCGGCCAATGCGCTTCGTCGATCTGCTGTCGCACATGTCGGGCCTGACCTACGGCTTCCAGAACCGCACCAGCGTGGACGGGGCCTATCGCAAGGCCCGGCTCGACCTGTCGCGCGGCGCGATCACGTCGGACGAATATATCGCCACGCTGGCGGCTATCCCGCTCGAGTTCGAGCCGGGCACGCAGTGGAACTATTCGGTCTCGACCGACGTGCTCGGCGTTTGCGTCGAACGCATTTCCGGCATGAGGCTGGGCGATTACTTCCGCGAACACATCTTCGCCCCGCTGGGCATGGAGGATACCGGGTTCGACATCGACCCGGCCAAGCAGGATCGCCTGACCGATGCCTATGCCTACCGCCCCGGCAAGCCCGCGCGGCTGATCGACAAGGGTGCGGAATCGCGTTTGATGGAACCGGCCAGCTTCCATTCGGGCGGCGGCGGGCTGATCTCTACCCTTGCGGATTACGACCGCTTCTGCACGATGCTGGTCAACCGGGGAGCCTGTCAGGGCGGGCAGATCGTTTCGCCCAAGACGCTCGACCTGATGATCGCGAACCACCTGCCGGGCGGGGTCGACCTGACGCAGATGAGCCAGAGCCTGTTCAGCGAGGCGAACAATGCGGGCACCGGCTTCGGTCTGGGCTTTGCGGTGGTCACCGACCCGGCGCGCACGCTGATCCCGGCGAGCAAGGGCGAATTCTACTGGGGCGGCGCCTATTCGACCGCCTTCTTCGTCGATCCGGTGGAGCGGATCACCTGCGTCTTCATGACCCAGCTCTACCCTTCCACCACGTTTCCCATCCGCCGACAGCTCAAGACGCTGATCTATTCGGCCCTCACCCACTCGAACGCCTGAAGGAGTATCGACACGATGACCTCTCCCATTCGCACAGAACGCCACGACAACGTGCTGGTGATCATTTCCGACAATCCCCCCGTCAACGCGCTGGGCCAGGCGGTCCGCGCCGGATTGACCGAGGGCATTGCCGAGGCGCTGGCCGACGATAGCGTCGAGGCGGTCGTCATCCGCTGCGACGGGCGCACCTTCTTTGCAGGCGCCGACATCACCGAATTCGGCAAGCCGCCGCAGGGGCCGAGCCTGCCCGAAGCGCTCGACAAGCTGGAGGCGAGCGACAAGCCGGTGGTCGCCGCGATCCACGGGACCGCGCTGGGCGGCGGCTGCGAAGTCGCGCTGGCGTGCCATTACCGCGTCGCCGTGCCGAGCGCGAAGATGGGCCTGCCCGAAGTGAAGCTGGGCCTGATCCCCGGTGCCGCGGGCACGCAGCGCCTGCCGCGTCTGGTCGGCGCGGAAGCCGCCCTGCCCCTCGTCGCGATCGGCAATCCGATTTCGGCGAAGAAGGCCAAGGAAATCGGCCTGCTGGATGAGCTGGTGGGCGAGGACAGCCTTGCCGCCGACGCCATCGCCTTTGCCAAGTCGAAGATCGGCCAGCCGGTGCCGCGCTCCAGCGAGGGCGACGCCAACCAGGACGGGATCAAAAACCCCGATATCTTCGACGAATTCCGCGCCAAGAACGGCCGCAAGATGCGCGGGTTCGACGCGCCCAACGCGGCGATCGAAGCGGTGAAGGCGGCGGGCGAGCTGTCCTATGCCGAGGGCGTGAAGAAGGAACGCGAGCTGTTCATGAAGCTCATGACCGGCACACAGTCCAAGGCGATGCGGCACTATTTCTTTGCCGAGCGTGCGGCCAACAAGGTCGACGACATTCCCGCCGACACCCCGCTGATCGACATCAAGAAGGTCGGCATCATCGGCGCGGGCACGATGGGCGGCGGGATCGCGATGAACTTCCTGTCCGCAGGCATCCCCGTCACCATCCTCGAGATGAAGCAGGAAGCGCTCGACCGGGGCACCGCGACAATGCGCAAGAACTACGAAGCGACCGCGAAGAAAGGCCGGATGACCGCCGAGCAGGTCGAGCAGGCGATGGGCCTTCTCACCCCCACGCTCGAATATAGCGACCTCGCGGATTGCGACCTCGTGATCGAGGCGGTGTACGAGAGCATGGACGTGAAGAAGGACGTCTTCGGCAAGCTCGACGAGGTGGTGAAGGAGGGCGCGATCCTCGCGTCGAACACCAGCTATCTGAACATCGACGAGATCGCGACCGCGACCAAGCGCCCCGGCTATGTTCTGGGCCTCCACTTCTTCAGCCCCGCCAACGTCATGAAGCTGCTCGAAGTGGTGCGCGGCGAGAAGACGCGCGACGATGTGCTGGCGACCGCGATGAAGCTGTCGAAGAAGATCGGCAAGGTCGCGGCGGTTTCGGGCGTGTGCCCCGGATTCATCGGCAACCGCATGCTCTCCAAGCGGCAGGAGCAGGCGAACCAGCTGATCCTCGAAGGCGCGAACTACTGGGATGTCGACGACGTGCTGCTCGAGTTCGGCTTCCCGATGGGGCCGTTCCAGATGGGCGACCTCGCCGGGATCGACATCGGCTGGCACCGCGACCCCACCAAGGTCACGACCATCCGCGAGGCGCTGTGCGCGGTGGGCCGCTTCGGCCAGAAGGCGGGCAAGGGCTTCTACGACTACGACGAAGCACGCCAGCGCACTCCGTCGGACGAGGTAAAGCAGATCATCGCCGATTTCGCGGAGAAGGAAGGCAACGAACAGCGCGACATCTCGAAGGACGAGATCCGCGAACGCCTGCTCTACCCGATGGTCAACGAGGGCGCGAAGATCCTCGATGAAGGCATGGCGCAGCGCGCCAGCGACATCGATGTGGTGTGGATCAACGGCTATGGCTGGCCGCTCTACACCGGCGGCCCGATGTTCTGGGCCGATACGATCGGACTGGATACCGTGGTCGCGGGCCTCGAAAAGCACGGCCTGCCGGTGAGCGATTACCTGCGCAAGAAGGCAGAGGCAGGCGAGAGCTTCAACTAGGCTCTGCCTCACCCGGACACGAAGAGGCCGGCGCCCCACGCGGGACGCCGGCCTTTTTCATGTCCGCGCTTCAAAGCTCGCTGGGCAGTTCGCGAATGTCCTTTTCGGGGTCGTCGACCAGCTGCGGCTCGACGTTCAGCTCCATCACATTGCGGGCCGAGGGCGTGTAGGCCTTCCACTCGGGCAGAAGTTCGCTCGACGGGGTGCCGGTCTTGGCGAAGGCGATCCACGCGTCGCTCATCATGTCGGCCATTGTCTGGGCGTCCTCGCCGGTGCCAACCAGCGCCGCGCTTTCCTTCGCATTGTCGAACATCAGCGGGATGTCGAGCGTGTGCGGCGTGCGCAGCATGCCGCCGCCGATCGGCGTCTCCCACGTCAGACGATAGACGTAGACCGGCGCGCTCGCGGTCTTCGCCTGCTGGTCGGCCAGCAGGTAAGTGCCGCGCACGAAGCGGGTGCCCATCGCGATGGCCGCGAGGTGCGTGGGCGAATAGTCGGGATAGCGCTTGCGATAGGCGGCCACCGCCGCAACCGCCTGTTCGCCCATCGCCCCGGTCATCGCGTTGAGCGTGCCCTCGGTCAGCCGCCCGAACCACGGTTGTGCGGCGACGAACAGCGTCATCTCGTCCTTGTTGTAGCCGATCAGCACCGGGATATCGCGCGACTGCTCGGGCGCGGCGGGCAGGAAGGGGTCGCGCGGGATGATCGTGCCGTCGGCAATCGGCCCGAACTGCGGCCCGCGCCCCATCGCGCCCTCCGCCGGGGTCGCCTTGCGCACCGCCTCGACGATCTCGTCGCTGCGCACATTGCGCAAATCGTCCAGCGTTTCGACGCCCGCCGCCTCCAGGATCTTCGCGGCATAATCCGCCGCCTCGGCAGGCTTGCCGCTGAACACGCCGGGGCCAGACTGGATCACCGCCTTGTCGAACAGGCCGTCGGCGGCGGGCATCGCCATCAGGTGGCTAACCTTCGACCCGCCCCCGGACTCGCCCATGATTGTGACATTGTCCGGATCGCCGCCGAAGCCCGCAATATTGTCGCGCACCCATTCGAGCGAGCGGACGAGGTCGAGATTGCCGACATTGCCCGAGGCGGCGAAGTCCTCGCCGAACTTTTCCGCGAGGTTGAGATAGCCGAAAGCGTTGAGCCGGTGGTTGACCGTGACGACGACGACGTCGCCCTTCTCCGCCAGATTGCGGCCATTATAGGCGGGCCAGTTGCCCGATCCGTAGGCGTAGCCGCCGCCGTGGAACCAGACCATCACGGGCCGTTTCTTCCCGTCGCCCGCCGCGGGGGTCCAGACGTTGAGGAACAGGCAATCCTCGTTGTCCATCTTCGCCTCGGTCGAGGTGGGGAAGATAGCCTGGATGCGGCGGGTCATCTCGGATTCGTTGGGCCCGCTCGCCGAATAGAGCTGCATGCACGGCGCGCCGTAGCCGGTGGCATCGGCCACGCCCTCCCAAGCTTCGGGCTTCGCGGGCGGCTGGAAGCGCAGATCGCCCAGCGGCGGGGCGGCGTAGCGGACACCGAGGAAAGCATCGATCCCGCCCTGTTCGAGGCCCTGCACCTTGCCTGCTTCGGTCTCGACCACCGGGGTCGCAGCGGGCGGCCCGGCACTGTCCTGCGCGGCGACCGGAGCACTCAGCGCAAGTACGGCGATCGATGCGAGCATCATGGCAGTTCGTGTCATGTAAGGTTCCTCCCCTTGATGTGTCGTCGCGCGTGAAGGGGCGGAAAGCCGCCATTGGCCCCCGCCCCCTCGCACGACTGCTTCAATCGCTGCCGCTCAGAAGCGCAGCTTCACGCCGACCTTGAAGGTGCGCCCCTTGGCGGTGCCGATGAACGGGTCGTAGCTGTATTCGAGCCGGGCGGCAGGGGGGTCGGTATCGAACAGGTTTTCGATCCCGCCCTGCAGCTCCGCCTCGACCCCGGCCAGCGTCAGGTCGACCGTGGCGAAGAGATCGTGGACGAAGAAGTCGCCGATCTCGCGGCCGAAATTGGTCCCGCCGAACTCGGGCGTTTCGGCGCAGAACTGCAAGCCGTCGCAGCGGTTGTCAGTCACTCCGCCGATATAGTTGCTCGACCAGGTCACGCTGACCGGATCGAACTGCAGATTGAGGTATCCGCTCGCCCGCCATTTCGACACGGTGCCCGGTGCGCGGTCGTAATTGGCATAGCCCGCCGCATCGTAGCCGGGGCTGAAGAGCAGCCCGTTGAATTCGAAATCGCTGAATTCGTACTTGAGCGTGTAGGTCGCGTTCGCGCCCAGATTCAGCCGCACCGGGCCAAGGTTGGTGCGGTAGTTGACGCTGAAGTCGAGACCGCTGGTGGTCACGTCGGGGCCGTTCACCGTCTGCGTCTGCAGTCGGCTGATGTCGTTCCCGATGGTCGTGCCCTGCGTGCAGACACCGCCTGCGAAGACCACGTAGTCCACGAAAGGACTGGAGCAGTCGACCAGCTGGGTGCCGTCCTGCCCGCCGGGCGCGACGTTGGCCGCGATCGCCTGGATCGGCAGGTTGGTGAACCGCCCTTCGAACTCGTAGGTCCAGTAATCGACGCTGAAGTTGAACCCGCCGAATTCGAGAATCGCACCCATGTTGTAGGTCAGCGCGGTTTCGGGCGCGAGCGCGGGATTGCCCACGGTGTCGGTCGCCTTGAAATTGCCGCCCAGCACGTTGATCCCCGCCACCGCGCGCACCCCGGCGGTGCCCAGATCGGCCGGCAGCGGCCCGCGGAACGTATCGCCCACAGACCCGCGCAGGGCGAGGAAATCGGTCACCTGCCAGCGGGCCGAGAGCTTGGGATTGACGGTCGAGCCGACCAGCCCGCCGTAATCCTCGAACCGGACCGCGCCGGTCAGCTCGAACCCGTCGAACACCTCCATCTGCGCCTCGGCAAACAGGGCGTAGACATCCTGCGACAGGCGCGCATCGGGATACTGGCCGAGGAAGGTGAACGCGCCGACCGGGAAGTTGGTGTCGTTCGGATCGTCGAGGCACGAGCGGTCGCCATCGATCGCACACGGGTACGCCTCGGGATCGCTGAACCGGTTGAGCGGATCGGTCGCGAAATTGGTCTGCCGGAACTGGCCACCGAAGGCATAGCCCAGCGTCCGCCCGAACACCTCGAAATCGCCGCTGAACACCGCATCGACGATAAACTGCTCTTCGGTCGCGCGCGTACCACTCTGCTGGGACAGGTAGTCGATCACTTCCTGCGAGTTCTCGTTCCCCGGAACATAGGCCGGATTGGTCAGGCCCAGCGCCGGATTGCCCGGCGCGGCATTGATGAACGGGTTGAAGTACAGGCACCCGTTCGCACCCGGCGTGGTGCCAGTGCAATTGTCGCCACCAAAGCCGTTGAGCGCGCGCTGCAAGCGGTCGCTGACCATGTCGTAGGAGAAGGCGAGGCGGGAGCTGCGGATATAGGTGCCGAAGGTCTGCAGCGACAGATTGTCCGTCAGGTCGAAGTCGAACCCGGCGGACACGCGCCACGCATCGTTGATCGCCTGTCCCCGCCCGGCTCCGCGATCGTCGAGCGGATTGCCGCCCAGCGCAAAGGGCCGGAACAGCACGATGGACGCGAGAACCGGGGTGAACAGGCGCGGCGGCGTGCCCGGCGCGAAGGTCTGCTCGAGGAAGGCAGCATAGCCGGGGTTGCTGGCGGGCACGGTGAACGCGCTCGCGCTGCCGGGGCCGTTGGGGCCCTGGGTGATCGGATAGCTCGGCGAATAGCCAAGCTCCTTCAGCTCGGTATGCGAATAGAGCGCTTCGGCGGTGAAACGGACCGTGTCGGAGAGGTCGACCAGCAGCTGGCCATAGAACTGGTAGCGGTCTTCTTCCTCGATCAGGTTGACGAAGGGGATGTAGCTATAGCGACAGACCGGAAGCGGCGCGCCGACCGCGCGGGGGAATGCACCTTCGATCCCGCCCAGCGATTCACACGCATCCACGCGATTGCCGTCGACCCCCAGCCCCAGCGTCGTCACCCCGCGCCCGGGAATGACCCCGAGCGGCGCATAGAGGCCCGGATTGCTGAGGAAGGAATAGCCGGTGGGATTGTCCGCGTAAGGCACCTGGGTGAAATCGCGCGCGGTCGTGGGCAGTTCGGACCTGTGCTGCCAGCCCGCCCCGATCATCAGGTTGGCCGCGCCCAGATCGAACCCGGCGAGCGCGCTGAGGCGATAATTATTGTCCGACCCGTCGACGAACTCGTAATCGCCGGCCAGCTCGACGCCGGTGAAATCGCGCCGGGTGACGAAGTTGGCGACGCCCGCGATGGCATCCGAGCCATAGGTGGAGGCGGCACCGTCTTTGAGCACCTCGATCCGGTCCAGCGCGAACAGCGGGATCAGGTTGGTATCCGCCGCGCCATCGCCCGGTTCGGTTGCGAAGCGGCGATTGTTGAACAGCACAAGCGTCCGCTCACGCCCCAGGCTGCGCAGGTTGATCGAGCCGACGCCCTGGCTGCCGCCCGCACCGTACTGGTTGGAATCGCCGAGCACCGGGCCGACCGAGGGGAGGCTCTTGATGAACTCCAGCGGGCTGTCGATCCCGCGCGCTTCCAGCTCTGCCTGACCGAACACGTCGACCGGCTGCGCGCCGTCTTCGCGCTGGCCCTTGATATACGATCCGGTGACCACGATCGTCACATCGGGTTCGGACTCAATCTGCTCGGCAAGCTCGGGCTGGTTCTGCGCGTCGCTGTCCGGGGTGGTCTGCGCCATTGCCGCAGGCGCGAACGCCAGGGCGCACGCGGTCCCCACCATGAAGTGCGATTTACCAATCATTTCTCTCTCCCCAACATCGCCGTTTTCCGGCGTTTTTATTCGGTCGGACTATTCGTCCTGTGTGGTGGCATCCTCCTCGGGGCCGTCCGGCAGCGCGTCCGCCGGAGCCATCCGCAGACCCGCGGTTTCGATCAGCGCCGCCGAGCCGCCCGGCTGATAGGCCTGCCAGGTGAAGCCGTCGGCGCACGCGAAGTCTTTCGCCCCGGGCGCCATCTTCACGAAGGCGACCCAGCAGCCGTTGACCCTGTCGGCCAGCGCACGGTCGGCTGCATCGGCGCGCTCTCCGCCCCAGCTCGACCGGTCGATCGAATCGAAGGTGAACATCAGCTCGGCCGAATGGATCGGCCCCTCGCCCCATTCGCCCGCGCGGAAGGCGGGCGTGTGGTCGAAGCGGTAGAGGAAGGCCGGTGCGCCGGTGTCGCCCGCCAGCGCGGCGAGCGTGCGCGCGGCAGCAAAGCCCTTCTCGCCCCTGTTGGTGCCGACCAGTACCGGCACGTCGGTTTCCTTGCCCGCCCGCAATGCGGCGATGGTCGATGTCGGCTTGAAAGCCGGGTCCGGCGTGAAGAAGAAGCCCGCGCGCAGCGGCTCCGAGGCGGCGAAGGTCTGCGCGGAAATGCTGCGCAATTCGTCCGCTGTCACGTCCGGGCCGATGCCGATGGTTTCCAGCGCCTCTTGCGCCATGCGCTGCGCGTCTGCCGTAGGCCGGTCCGGCAGCAGCAGGCTGCCCGACTGCACGATGGCCTTGTCGAACAGGCCCTTGGCAGACGGCAGCGACAGGAGGTTGACGACGATCCCGCCCCCGGCCGACTGGCCAGCGACGGTCACCTGTTCGGCATCGCCTCCGAAAGCCGCGATATTGTCCCGCACCCATTCGAGCACGGCGACCGCATCCTGCAGCGCGTAATTGCCCTGCGGCTCATCCGGGTGCTGCGCATCGAGCGCGGGATGAACGAAGTTCGCCAGCGCCCCCAGCCGGTAATTGACGCTGACCGTGATGACGCCCTGCTGCGCGTTGGCCGTCCCGTCGTAAGAGCCGAGACTGCCCGCGCCGAGGAAGAACGCACCGCCGTGGAACCAGACCAGCACGGGCGCGCCCTGTGCATTCTCCGGGGCAGTGATGGTGAGGTAGAGGCAGTCCTCCGACTGGGCCCCGTTCACCCCGCCGAAATTTGCGACCGTGGTGTCGGTATCGACCGGCTGGGCACACGGCGGTTCGTGAGCGGTCGCTGCGCGAACACCCGCCCACGGCTCCACCGGCTGCGGAGCGCGCCAGCGATTTTCGCCTGTCGGGGCAGCGGCATAGGGCACGCCTCGAAAAACCAGTACGCCGTTTTCGCGCGATCCCATGAGGGTGCCCGCGTCGACATCGACCTCCACCCCGTCGATCGGGTCTGGCATTTGAGCGCCAAGAGCCTGCGGCACCAGGCCGGTGACAACAACGGCCAAAGCCGCCAAAAACCGCGCCATTCTCCCCTCCACATCCTTATTTCCCACCGTCATAGCGCACCATTTACAATCTAACAACAAGCATATTCGAATATCGGGTACGATATCGAGACGGATTTTTTACAAGCCTGCACACGCCATGACGGCCAGCGGCGGCGTGCGCAGGCAGCGGAGCCACAGGGGCGCTGTCCTACAGCTCGCCATTCGCGCTAGGACGGGTTGCACCGGATGGCCGGGGACCGGATTCGAAAGGCGCGCCCGGGAAGGGGACGTTTTCTCCCCCTGGACAGTGTGTCAGGTGTGTCAGGCTCGCGAGCGGCGCGCAGCGATCCTGCGGCTGGACACACCGGTGATGATGGGAATATCCAAGCGACCATGGAACTGACCCGCGCCGAGCTGTTCGAACGAGTATGGTCCGAACCCATGGGATCGGTCGCGGCACGCTATGGCCTGACCGGCAATGGCCTCGCCAAGATCTGCGACCGGCTCGACATTCCGCGCCCGCCGCGATCACACTGGACCCGCAGCGCATCCGCGCGCGACCCGCGCCCCGACCTGCCCCCCGCCCCGATCGGCCTGAGCGAGACCTTCGCCCTCGGCCAGCGGCAGCCGCGCAAGTCGCCCGGCACCCGCACGCGCATGTCTGCCGAGGAACGGCGCCAGCACCTGATGGACACGGCCAGCGAGCTCGCGCTCAAGGAAGGGCTGTCGGCGGTGACGATCCGCGAGGTCGCGCGGCTTGCCGGGATCAGCGAAACCCAGGTGCACAACTGCTTCGGCGGGCGGACAGAGCTGCTGCTGGCGCTCGCGCGGCGTGAGATCGCGACCCAGGAAACCCAGCGACGCAAGCGGATTGCGCGCGGCACGAACCACCAGACCCGGGTGATGCTCTCGACCATCGGCTATCTGCACGAAGCTGCGCAGCGCGGACCCTTGCTGCAAATGCTGCTGCGCACGCCCGAGGTCCGCGACGCGCTGAAGCCCGAATGGGTGGCGCAAAGCAATGCGGCGCGCGCGCCGATCCTCCAGCAGCTGGTCGGAAAGCGCAAGATGGACCTGCAGAGCGCACGCGCATCGACCGCCGCACTGGCTGCGGTCAGCCTGAAAGCGGGCGGTATCGTGGCGAGCAGGCGTGCGCCCTTCGCGATGGTCGAGGAAATCTGCCTCACCGTGATCATGGCCGGAGTCCACAGCGGCGACACCCTCACCGCAGAAGCCGACTAGGTCGTCGGGGCGACCGCGAACCCGTCTACCGAGGCGGTAACCAGCCGGCGGCAGGTCGCATGCGCGGCCTCCCGGTCGATCTCCCCGCCACGCACCAGACGCGCCAGCGCCTCGGGTATCCCGGCGGTGAGTTCGAGCAGGACGAAGGCCTCGCGCGGCGCGAGGCTGAGCGCACGGCGCGTATCCTCGGCAACGCGCCGCAGCAGGCGGCGAAACTGCCGCTGGCTCTCCGCGCCGAGCGGACTGTCCTGATGCCGTTCGCGCAGGATCAACTGCAGGATCGGCCCGCTCTCGATCAGGTAGTCGAGATAGGCGGCATAGGCCGCGCTGGCACGCTCGCGATAGCTCGCCTCGGCGGAATCCAGCTCTGGCAGGATGCGTGCCGCCAGCCGGTCCAGATGCTGCAGGAACAGCGCGTCGATGATCGCCGGAACACCGTCGAAATAGACGTAGAGGAGGCTGCGGCTGACCCCTACCCGGTCGGCCACCTCGCCCAGCGAGATGTTGAGTGTCCGGCCTTCGCGGATCAGCGTCTGCGCTGCGTCGAGCAGCTGCTGCTCGCGATCACCCTCTGCCGGCATGGCCTCCATGCCCCCGCTGTGCCGCGCACTCACGAAATTGGCAAGGTCGCCACCCCACTCTCCCACGCTTTATCACTATTGGTTTGACTGTCAGAGGCCGTCTCGGCACCCTGACGCCAAGAGAGGGAGAACCGGGGTGAGCGAGGGTATCGGCAGGGGCATGACACGGCGCGGGCTTATAAAGGCGGGATCGGCGGCGGGTGCGCTGGCAGTCACGGCCCCGGCGCTGGCCGCCCGCCAGGCGACCGCCGCGCCGGTTGCCGAGCCATCGGAGTGGCGCGAGATCACCCCCGCTCTGACCGGCTACATCGCCGGAGCGCGGGGGCACCGCATACCCGGCGCTATCCGCGAGCGAGCGCGGCTCCACATTCTCGATACGCTGGCCGCGATCGTGGCCTGCCAGCCGCTCGAAGCGGCGAAGCTGGGGCGCAGCTATGCCGCCGCAATGTCGCCGCACGGGGAAAGCCCGATCCTCGCATCGCGCCAAACCGCCTCCCCCGTCGATGCGGTGTTCGCCTCGGCGATGACGGCACATGCAGCCGAGATCAACGACTTCATCCCCTCCGCCTATGTCCAGCCCGGCCCCGCCATCGTGCCGGTTGCGCTGGAAGCGGCGCGGCTGAACGGCAGGACCGGAGCCGATCTGGTCGGCGCGGTGACGGCGGGCTACGAGATTGCGGGCAGGCTCCCCAAGGCGATCGGCACGCGCAATCTCTACCTCGCCGGGCTTGCCAACCATGGCGTTGCCCCCACCTTCGGCGCGGCCGCCGCCGCGGCCCCGCTGATGGGCTTGTCGGCGGAACAGGTCGATCACATGCTCGCCTACTGCGCGCAGCAGGCGTCGGGGTCGTGGCAATGGCTGCTCGACGTGCGCCATGTCGAAAAGGCGTTCGTGTTCGGTGGCATGGGCGCGCGCAACGGGATGCAGGCCGCGCAGATGGCGAAGCTGGGCTACACCGGCGTGCCCGCGAGCTTCGACAACGAGAATGCCTGGTTCCGCTGGCGCGCGTTCCAGGGCGAAGGTGCGGACCATGCCTCGCTGGTCGAGGGCCTGCACGAGCATTACGAATTGTCGCTCTCAGCGATGAAGCGCTATCCCGTAGGCGGGCCGACACAGCCCGCAGTCCGCGCGCTGCTCGACCTGCGGCAGACCGTGCGGCCCGACGAGGTGGAGAGCATCACCGTGGCCATGCCCGGCGAAGCTGCCACCTTCGAGCGCGCCAACATGCCCGCGCTCAACATCCCCTATCTCGCCGCGATCATCATGCTCGACGGGCGGCTCGATTTCGTCTCCGCGCAATCGCTTGAGCGGCAGGAGAGCGACACGGCGGCACAGGCCTTCGCGCGCAAGGTGACGGTGGTGCGCGACGAAGCGCAAGAAACCGGCGAAGGCGAGGATCGCACCGAAAGCGCGCGGGTCACGCTAGTTCGCAAGGACGGGACGCGCGAGGAACGCTACGTGGCCTACGTCCCCGGCTTCCCCACCCACCCGCTGTCGAAGGCCGAGGTGGAAGTGAAGGCCCACGAACTGGTCGAGCCGGTGCTGGGCACGCGCAAGGCGGATCGCCTGGTCGCGCTATGCGATGGGCTGGACAGTGCCGAGAGCGTCGATCCGATCATCGATCTGATGCGCTTCGAGAGCGCCTGACGACGGACAAAAAGGGGGGAGCACCGCGCGGATGCTCCCCCAGTCGACATGAGAGGAAGCTTACTCGGCCGCTTCGGCCAACGCTTCGCTCTTGCGGTACATCATGTGGTCGTAGTTGGTGCGGTAGAACATGTCCTTCACCTCCTCGTCGAACCCTTCGAGCGAGGCTTCGAACTTGCCGAAGGGATCCTTCGTGCCCTCGGGGTGCGGATAGTCGCTGGAGAACAGGTAGAGTTCGGGCGCGGAATTGCGGATCATGTGGCCCACGTCCTCGTTCGGGAACGGCGTGAAGCGGACTGCACGCTTGATGTACTCCGACGGCATCAGGTCCATGTCCTTCAGGTACTGGTCGGTCTTGTTGAACGAGTACCAGCCGTGGTCGAGCATGCGCAGGAACTCGGGCACCCAACCCGCCCCGCTTTCGATCACGCCGCCGCGCAGGTCGGGGAAGCGCTGGAAGACGCCGTCATAGACCATCGCGGTGAGGAACTCCTGCGGCGCGTACCACAGGCACATGAAGTCCGGGAAACGCAGGTTCTCGCCCCCGCCATGCAGATCCGCCGCACGCTCGCGCCCGTTGTTGCGGAACTTGGTCGGCTGGGTTTTCGTGCCCGGCCCGATATGCAGCATGAAGGGGATCTTGTTGTCCTGCAGGAACTGCCAGAACGGATCGAAATCGGGGTGCCCGGGACTCTTGTCGCCCGCCGGCCCGGCGCTGAACATCACCGCCTTCGCACCGGCGCCGACCGCGCGCTTTGCCTCCGCGAGGCCGCGCTCGGGATCGTCGAGCGGAGTGAACGCGACGCAGTCCATCCGCGCATCGGCATCGCAGAACTCCTGCTGCGCCTTGTTGAGCGCGGTGGCCGCAGCATAGCGCTGGTCGTCGGTTTCCGCCCTGGTGATCGCGCCCAGCCCGAAGGTCGGGAAGACTAGCTGGCGCTCGAAGCCCAGCCAGTCGAGTGCCTCGACGCGTTCCTCCTTGTCGAACCCGCCATAGCCGAGCCAGCCTTTGGCACCTTCAATGGGGTTCTCCAGCGCCTTGGCGCGTGCTTCGGGGTCGCTCTTCCGCGCCTTTGCCGCGTCGATCATCTTGACGATCCGGTCACCACCCTCGCGCTTCGAATAGACCTGCGAATACATCTCCTTGTACTCGCCTTCGAGATGGGCGGCGAGCCAGTCCTGCGTTTCCATCGTGTGTGAATCGGCGTCGTTCACGATCCGGCCCTTGGTATAGGTCATCAGCTTCTCCCTGCGTTGTCCGGCGCACATTGTCACACTAGTTGTTATGGTGTCAACGCTAGTAAATGAAAGCGCCTGCAAAGCGAAGTTTGGCACATTTCGCCGCAGCGGCTTGCTATCGGCGGCATGGCTGAATATCCGGTATGGAGAACTTGGGGGAGGCTCAACATCGTCGATCTTGTCAAAGTCCTTGCGCTCGAAACCATCGATGCCGCGACTTTCGAAGGGCGCTCCGGCCCGGCCATGGGGCCGCGCCTGTTCGGCGGCCATGCCATTGCGCAGGCGCTGCTCGCGGCATCGGCGGTGGAGGATGGCGCCCGCCTGCCCCATTCGTTGCACGCCCATTTCCTGAAGGCCGGATCGAGCGCGCATCCGGTGCGCTACACCGTCACCCAGCTATCTTCCGGACGAAGCTTCGCAGTGCGCCGGGTCGATGGCTTTCAGGACGGCCGGCTGATCTTCACCATGACCGTGTCGTTCCATGTCGAGGAGGACGGGTTCCGGCACACCGCCCTTGCGCCCTTCCCGCTCGACATCGACGCGGCGCTGGCCGGGCTGGAGGCATGGCGCAAAGGTAACGCCAAGGCGGCGAGCGTCCCGATCGTCGAGCGGTTGCAGAAACGCCCGATAGAGATCGTCCCGATCGATCCGGGGCTGCTGTTCGGTTCCGAAGGACGCGAAGCGAAGACCGCGGTGTGGATGCGGATGCGCGAGCCGACCGGGGCGGACCCGCTGCTCCAGCGCGCGCTGCTGGGCTATGCGTCGGACATGATGTTCCTGCGCAATGCGCTGCTGCCACATGGCATCCGGCCGGGGAGCGATCGCGTACAGACCGCCTCGCTCGACCATGCGGTGTGGTTTCACGAGACGCCCGATTTCGACAAGTGGCATCTGTTCGCGACCGAGAGCCCGTGGGCAGGCCACGCACGGGGCCTCAATCGCGGGCACTTCTACGATCTCAATGGCCGGATGGTCGCCACCGTTGCGCAGGAGAGCCTGATGCGACCCAGAAGTGATGCACGAAAGGACTCTCAATGAGCACGACCGAGCCCGCCCTCTTCACCTTCGTCAAACTGACGGTGGCGGATATCGACGCCGCGACCGCCTTCTTCGAAAGCGGCTTCGGCCTGACCCATGCCGACACGGTCGACACGCCGACCTTCCGCGAACATGTGATGACCGGCGCGAAGGGTTCGACCACGATCGTGCTGTTCCACTGGAAGGATGGCCGCGCGATCGACACCGGCAACGGCTACGGCCCGGTGGGCATGATCTCGCGCGATCTCGATGCCGACCTGGCCCGCGCCCTCTCCGCCGGAGCAAAGCAGAAGGGCGAGACCGTTCAATTCGGCCCCGCCCGGATCGCGTTCGTCCGCGCGCCCGAGGGCCACGAGATCGAGATCATGCAGATGGGCGCGGCAGCCACCGCAGGCTGAGGAGAAGCGCGGCACTCAAGGGCCGCGCTCCCCAATCGCCAGGCCCTAAAGCCCGCGCCCCTCGGGCAGCAGCCGCTGGAGCAGTTCGCGCTCTTCCCCGTCCGGGTCCTGCACCATCTGCGGATCGAGATCGAAGATCATCGTCGCCCGGGTGCGCGTATCATAAGTCGGCCATTGCGGCAGCGCGGGCGTGTTCGGATTACCGGTGCGCGCAAACGCGATCCACGCATCGGCCATCAGGTCGGCCATTCGCTGCGTCTCCGCCGTCTCGGGCCCGGTATAGCTGGTCGAGCGCGCGACATTGTCGAACACGAAGGCGATATCGAGCGCGTGCGGCGTCTCCAGCCGCCCACCCTCGACCGGGGTCTTCCAGTCGAGCCGGTACATGTAGACCGGAGCGGACTGCTCGCTCTTGCGCTCTGCCTGAAGCAGCGCCGTGCCGCGATAATTGCGGAAGGTCGCGACCTGGAAGAACACGTCGCTCGCGTCGTAGTCCGGATGCGCCGCGCGCATGCCCGCGATCACCTCATCGACATCGGCATCGCCGGTGAAGGCCTTGAGCTTCGCGGGCAGCTGCTCCCACGTCAGCACGAAGTTCTCCGGACTGCCGAGGCCGCCCTGCAGGCGCATCTCGTTGTTGTTGGTGCCGACCAGCAGCGGGATGTCGGCGGAGACCGGATTGGCATCGGGCGCGTAAGGCTGGCGAGTCAGCGATCGGCCATCCACCACCGGCCGATAGAACGCGCCGCGGCTGCGCGACTTCATCATCGCCGCGATGAAATCCTCGATCGGCATGGCTGCCAGTTCTTCCACGCTGGAGGCACCGGCGGTGGTCATCAGGTCCTTCGCCAGCGGCGTTCCCACGCGCGGGGTGAAGCCTGAGAGCGACATCGAACCCGACTGCGCGATCGCGCGCTGGAACAGCCCGCGCGCACCCTCCATCGCCATCAGTGTGGAGACCTTGGCGGCACCGCCGGACTCGCCGAAGATCGTCACATTATCCGGGTCTCCGCCGATCGCCTCGGCATGGTCACGCACCCATTCGAGCGCCCTGACGATGTCGAGACTGCCGAGGTTGCCGCTATCGGCATATTTCGGATCGTCGGTCAGCCCGCCGAGGTAGGAATAGCCCAGCGCGTTCAGCCGATGGTTGAGCGTGACGACGACCACATCGCCCCGCTCGGCCAGCCGCGAGCCGTCGTAGCCATTGCTAGAGCCGGAACCGGTGACGTAGCCGCCGCCGTGCAGCCAGACCATGATCGGGCGCTTCTTCCCGTCGCCAAGGCCGCGCGTCCAGACGTTGAGGAACAGGCAGTCTTCGCTGGTGCCGACCGTGTTCGCCCACGAGGCGAAAACGGGCACATCGGGGGAAGGGATTTGCGGGCATTCGCTGCCGAACCGGGTAGCCTCCAGCGGCTGCGACCACGGCTGCGGGTCCGCCGCGCGCTGGAAGCGCCGTCCCTCGGTCGATGCCGCATAGCGAACGCCGCGGAAGACGTTGACCGCCCCGCTTGCGCCTTCGCGCGAGCCGACCACCGGGCCGTAGCTGGTCCGGAGGAGCGGTGCGCCGCCCACCTGCACGGCGGGCGCGTCTGCCCCCGTGGTCGCGCAGGCCGACAGCCCGAGCGCAGCGGCGGTGGCAAGGCCCACCCAAAGTTTGCGGATCGTCATTCCCCTCTCCCTCTTGTCTCAATCTTGCGAGTAATACGGCAGCGCGGTCAGGTCCGAGGCGCGCACGCCGCGCGCCCAGGCCGCGCGCCCGACCACGAATTGCTCTTCCGGCGCATCGGTCGGCTCCAGACCCGAAGCCCGGTAGGCCGCACGCATCGCGGCGCGCGCGCTGGCATCGAGCACGGGGATCGCTCCGGCCGGCGCGTGGGGATCATGCGGAAGCAGCCCGCCATTGCCGCCCGAGAGCCACTGGTAATAGCGGTTGTGCTGCCACGGATGCCCGCCCGCGCGGATCACCGGCGCCTGCATCGCGAAGAAGTGCGACAGCGCAGGCTGTATCTGACGGGCCAGCGCATCGACCTGGGCCATGTCACCCGCGGCAGAGGCGGCGAGCCAGCGGTTGCCGATTGGCTGCGCAGGCGTCTGCACCGCCTCGGCATTCCACTGCCCGCTCCAGCTGATGTCGAAATGACGCGCCAGCAGTGGCAGAAAATCGAGATTGACCGGCCCCATCGAGAGACGGTCGCCCAGCCGCTGGCACAGCTGCATGGTGGATGTCAGCGATACCGGCTGCGAGATCTTCACCGCCACCACGTTGTCGAGGTCGGCAATCCGGTCGTACACGTCGAGCGGCTGGCCTGCCGGGCCAAGCGCCGGAAACGCGCGCCGCCCGGTTGCGGCATAGAGCATGACCGGAAGCTGCGTGGCGGTGATCCGCTGCGCCATCAGGTCGTGAAGCTGGTCGGCGCTGCTCTCGGCTGGAAAAGTCGAGGCGAGCAGCACCAGCTGTGTACCCAGTTCCTCCAGTGCGCCGAGCAGGCGAAGGTCCGACTCCACCTTGCCGCTGGCGATGATCCCGTGGACCGGCAGGCCATCGCCCGCCTCGTCGATCAGGATGCGATGGAACTCGCCCCAGCGCGGATCGCCGGGAAGCGTCCAGTTGATCATCGGCAGCGTGCCCGAAAAGCCCTGCGCGATCGCATGGCGCACATCGTGGCGGATTGCGTCCTCGTCCAGCGTGCGCCCGTCCTCGCGGAAGGTCGGCAGGAACAGGTTCATCAACCCGCGCAGGTTCGCCTTCGCCCACACCCGCTGGGGCGAATCGGCTTTGGGCGCAATCCGGCCACCAGCCGGATGCTGCGCACGCAAGGTCGACGCCGCCATCAGCGCAGCCGCCCCAGCAAGCGCGCTTCGCCGCGTGATGCGCAATCGCTCCAAATCCTGCCTCTCCCACTCATCGAACCGCACACATCAAGGAACCCGGCATTTGAACGAAAACCATTCACCCGATTTAACCGGACCTTGCAGGCATACCGCATTTACGAAAAGGGCTTAACACGCAAGTCCAATTGGTTCTAGTGTCAGCGCAAACGACACAGGGAGACTCGGGGATGATGACGCGGCGACAGACACTTGGATCGGCACTCGCGCTCGGCGCTACCGCCATGGCGCGGCCAGCATTCGCGGCGGGCATGTTCCCGATCGTGGAGACGGCGCAGGGCAAGCTTCGCGGCCTGGAATCGGGCGGGGTCTCGATCTTCCGCGGCGTGAGCTACGCCGCCGACACGAGCGGCGCGAACCGCTTCATGCCGCCGCAACCGGTCGCACCATGGGCGGGCGTGCGCGATGCGCTGCACTGGACCGACGTCGCCCCGCAAATCCCGGGCGATCGCCGCCACGTCTATGCCGACCTGATCATGGTCGATCGCAATCCCTCAGGGATGGGGGAGGACAACCTCTCGCTCAACCTGTGGTCGCCCGGGCTCGACCCGAATGCGAAGAAGCCGGTGATCGTGGTGCTCCACGGCGGCGGGTTCTACTCCGGCTCGGGCAATTCGGTGGGCATGGACGGGGAGGCGATGGCGCGCTTCACCGACAGCGTGGTGATCGCGATCAACCATCGTCTCGGGGCGTTCGGCTTCCTCCACCTCGCCGAGTTCGGGGGTGAGGACTTCGCCACTTCGGGCACGGTCGGCATGCAGGACATCGTCGCCGCGCTGGGCTGGGTGCGCGAAAATGTCGCGGCCTTCGGCGGCGATCTGGATCGCGTGCTGGTCTATGGCCAGTCGGGCGGTGGGGCAAAGACCAGCGTGCTGATGGCGATGCCCGGTGGCAAGGGCCTGTTCCACCGCGCGGGCGTGATGAGCGGTTCGGCGCTGCGGATGATGCCGCCCGAAATGGCGAGCGCGACCGCGAAACGGCTGATGGATGCGCTGGAGATCGCCCCCGGCGATTTCCGCAAGCTGCAGGAGGTGCCGTGGACCGTTCTGCTCGAAACGCAGGCCAAGCTGGAGGCCGCCGACCGCGCCAAGGGCGAGGCACCGCGATCCTTCGCGCCCGTCGTCGACGGGATCGCCCTGCCCCGCCACCCGTGGGACCCGGATGCGCCCGCCGTATCCGCCGACGTGCCGATGATCGTGTCCTCCGTGCTCGACGAGCGGGCCTACCGCATGGGCGACTTCGCGATGGACGAGGCGCGTCTTACCGAGTTCGCCCGCAAGCACCTGGGCGACAGGGCACCCGAAGCAGTCGCCGCCTATCGCGCCGAAGACCCCGACGCCCCGCCCTTCCTGCTCGCCGCGCGGCTCGAGTCCGATCTGACGTTCCGCAAGTCGGCCTTCGCGCAGGCCGAGCTCAAGGCCAAGCAGGGCGGCGCGCCGGTCTGGACCTATCTGTGGACCCAGCCGAGCCCGGCGGCGGACGGGCGCTTCGGCGCGGTCCACGGGATCGACGTCGCGCCCAGTCTCTACAACACCCGCGGCGCGCTCAACGGATCGAGCACGGAGGCCAACACGCTCGCTGCCGCCATCGCATCGAGCTGGGCCGCGTTCGCTGCCAATGGCGACCCGAACAACGAGCGCATTCCCGAATGGAAGCCCTACTCCCCGCCCGAGCGCACGACGCTGATCTTCGACGAAGACCTGCGGGTGGAGAGCGATCCGCGCGCCGACTTCCGCCAATACTGGAAGCCCTGACGCCCCCCCTTAGCCTGAAATACCTGACACACCTGACACACTGTCCAGGGGAGAGAAAACTGGCTCTCCCACGGGCGGGGATGGGAACGCTAGCGGCATGTCAAAGAGCCATCCCGGCCCTAGCGCGACAAGGCGATGTAGGACAGCGCCTCGCCCCCGCCCGGAGACAAAGTAACCGGCCTCGATCGTCAGGCCATCATGCGGGACTGCGCTCGCGAAGTGCGTCGACGACCCCGGGATCGGCGAGGGTCGAGATATCGCCAATCTGGTCCGGCTGCCCCTCGGCGATTTTCCGGAGAACCCGGCGCATGATCTTGCCCGAACGCGTCTTGGGCAGGTCGGGCGCGAACTGAATGACGTCGGGCGTGGCGAACGGTCCGATCTCGCTGCGCACCAGATCGCGCAGTTCTTGGCGCAGGGCATCGCTGCCCTCCTCCCCGGCCTTCAGTGTCACGAAGGCATGGATGCCCTGCCCCTTGATATCGTGCGGCATGCCGACGACCGCGGCTTCGGCAACCAGCACGTGCTCATCGAGCGCGTTTTCGACTTCGGCGGTGCCCATGCGGTGCCCGGACACGTTGATGACATCGTCGACCCGGCCGGTGATCCAGTAATAGCCATCCTCGTCGCGGCGGGCACCGTCGCCGGTGAAATAGGTGCCGGGGAAGGTGCTGAAATAGGTCTGGAAGAAGCGATCGTGATCGCCGAAGATCGTGCGCATCTGGCCCGGCCAGCTGCGGGTGAGGACCAGATTTCCCTCCGTCGCTCCAGCCAGCACATGCCCTTCGCCATCGACCAGTTCGGGGTGGACGCCGGGAAGTGGCAAGGTCGCGCTGCCGGGCTTGGTCTCGGTCGCGCCGGGGACGGGAGCAATCAGCGCGCCGCCCGTTTCGGTCTGCCACCAGGTATCGACGATCGGGCACTCCCCGCGCCCGACGATGTCATGATACCATTCCCACGCTTCGTGATTGATCGGTTCGCCCACCGTGCCCAGCAGGCGGATCGAGGACAGATCATGGCGCAACACCCACCGGTCGCCCTGCCGCATCAGCGCACGGATCGCGGTGGGCGCGGTGTAGAAGATCGTCACGCCGAGGCGCTGGCTCGTCTCCCAGAAACGCCCCGGATCGGGATAGTTGGGCACCCCGTCGAACATGACCGTGCGCGCGCCGTTGGAGAGTGGGCCATAGACGACATAGGTGTGCCCGGTGATCCAGCCGACATCGGCGGTGCACCAGAACAGATCGTCGGCGACATCCTTCCCCTCCTCAGGGCCGAACAGCAGATCGTAGGTCAGCGTCGACCAAAGCAGATACCCGCCAGTGGTGTGCAGCACGCCCTTGGGTTTGCCGGTCGATCCGGAGGTATAGAGGATGAACAGCGGATCTTCCGCGTTCATCGCTTCGGGCGGGCAATCGGCGGGGGCATCTACGCAGGCCTCCTCCCACCAGATGTCGCGCCCCTCGCGCATCGCCACGTCGCCACCGGTCCGCTGCATGACGATGACCGTATCGACGCCGCTCGCCCGCTCCAGCGCGCTGTCGACATTGGCTTTCAGCGGAATACGCTTGCCACCGCGCGTGCCTTCGTCGGCGGTGACGACCAGCGTGGCGCCGCAATCGGCGATCCGGTCGGCCAGGCTGTCGGGCGAGAAACCGCCGAAGACGACCGAATGGACCGCGCCGATCCGGGCGCAGGCGAGCATCGCAATCGCCGCTTCGGGCACCATCGGCATGTAAAGGATCACCCGGTCGCCCTTGCCGATCCCGTAGGCTTTCAGAACATTGGCGAAGCGGCAGACCTGCCCGTGCAACTCGCGATAGGTGAGCGTGCGCCCTTCGCCCGGCTCGTCGCCTTCGAACAGGATCGCCGGCTGGTCGCCGCGCGTATCGAGGTGGCGGTCTAGGCAATTGACCGAGACGTTCAGCTCGCCATCGGCAAACCAGCGAATGCCGAAATCGGCCTTGTCGAAGCTGCTCTCGTCCGCCTTCGTCGGGAAGACGCTCCAGTCGAGCCGGTGCGCTTCGTTCAGCCAGAAGGCGTTTGCATCGCTGTCGATCGAAGCCTGCATGGCGCGAAGCCTGTCTGCCTTGTGCAACATGGCGATTTCTCTCTCCCCATAGGCCCGGCTTCTCACCAGGAAGCGCCGGCCCGTTCCATTATCGAGGCTGAACATGCCGCCTCGCCCTTCCACCACATCAAGGATAAGCTGCGTGTGTTTCCACGCTGCGAATTGCGCCGCGCCGATATAGACCGGCGTGGTGCCGATCGTGCCCAGCAGCACGTCCGACCCGCCGAGGCGGAACTCATCGCGCGGATAGACCATCGGGCTTGAGCCGTCACAGCACCCGCCCGACTGGTGGATCAGCACGGGGCCGTGTCGTTCGATGATCTGGCCCAGCAGGGCCGTGGCCGCGTCGGTGGCGATCACGCGGCGGACCACGCGGCCCTCCGGCGCGGCGCCGCTCGTCATTGGGTCATGTCGAGGACGACGCGCCCTTCGATCTGGCCCTGCCGCATCCGGTCGAACACCGAATTGATGTCGTCCAGACCGGCGGTCGAAATCGTCGCCTTGACCTTGCCATCGGCGGCGAAGTCGAGCGATTCCTGAAGGTCCAGCCGCGTGCCCACGATCGAGCCGCGCACCGTGATGCCGTTGAGCACCATGCCGAAGATATTGAGCGGGAAATCGCCCGGCGGCAGACCGTTGAGCGCAAGCGTACCACCGCGCCCGACCATGCCGACCGCCTGTTCGAACGCCTTCTCGCTCACCGCGGTCACCAGCGCGCCGCGCGCACCGCCGCCGGTCAGACGCTTTACCGTCGCTGCAGGGTCATTGTCGGTCCGCGCGTTCACGGTCTCCACCGCGCCGAGCTTGCGCGCCAGTTCGAGCTTGGCATCGTCCACATCGACCGCGACCACGTTCATCCCCATCGCGACCGCATATTGCACCGCCATGTGGCCCAGCCCGCCAATGCCGGAGATGACCACCGCATCGCCCGGCTTGGTGTCGGTCATCTTCAGGCCCTTGTAGACCGTCACGCCCGCGCACAGCACCGGCGCGATCTCGTTGAAGCCCACATTGTCGGGCAGGTGGCCGACATAGTCGGGGTCGGCCAGCACATAGTCGGCGAACCCGCCATTGACCGAATAGCCAGTGTTGAGCTGGCTCTCGCACAGCGTTTCCCACCCGCCGAGGCAGTGGGTGCAGTGGCCACAGGCGGTGTAGAGCCAGGGCACGCCGACCCGGTCGCCTTCCTTCACATGGGTGACGCCCTTGCCCACGGCAGAGACGAAACCCACGCCTTCATGGCCCGGAATGAACGGCGGCTCGGGCTTCACCGGCCAGTCCCCTTCGGCGGCATGCAGGTCTGTGTGGCACACGCCCGAGGCCTGGATGGCCACCTGGATCATGCCCGGCTGGACTTCGGGCACCGACACTTCCTCGATCCGTAGCGGTTCGCCGAAGGCGCGCACGACCGCGGCTTTCATGGTCTTGCTCATGACATCTCTCCTGAATTTTTTGGGGGTGCGTGGGCGACGGGATCGCCGCCGCCCACCGTGGCCTCCGCCTCAGAAGAAGCCGAGCTTCTTCGGGCTGTAGCTGACCAGCATGTTCTTGGTCTGCTGGTAGTGGTCGAGCATCATGCGGTGGTTTTCGCGCCCGATGCCCGACTGCTTGTAGCCGCCGAACGCCGCATGCGCAGGGTAGGCGTGATAGCAGTTGGTCCACACCCGGCCCGCCTGGATCGCCCTGCCGAAGCGGTAACAGGTGTTGGCATCGCGGCTCCACACGCCCGCTCCCAGACCATAGAGCGTGTCGTTGGCGAGGTTCAGTGCCTCGTCATGGTCCTTGAACGTCGTGACCGAGAGGACCGGGCCGAAGATCTCCTCCTGGAAGATGCGCATCCGGTTGTTGCCTCGGAACACGGTCGGCTTGACGTAGTAGCCGCCCGCGATCTCGCCCTCGAACCGCGCAGCCTCGCCGCCGGTCAGCAGTTCGGCGCCTTCCTGCTTGCCGATGGCGATATAGGACAGGATCTTCTCCTGCTGCTCGGACGAGGCCTGCGCCCCGATCATCGTTTCCATGTCGAGCGGGTTGCCCGCCTTGATCGCTTCGACGCGCTGAATCGCACGCTCCATGAAACGGTCGTAGATGCTCTCGTGAACCAGCGCGCGGCTGGGGCAGGTGCAGACCTCGCCCTGGTTGAGCGCGAACATCACGAAGCCCTCGATCGCCTTGTCGAGATAGTCGTCATCCTGGCGGCACACGTCCTCGAAGAAGATGTTCGGACTCTTGCCGCCCAGTTCCAGCGTGACCGGGATCAGGTTTTCTGTCGCATATTGCATGATCAGGCGGCCGGTGCTCGTCTCGCCGGTAAAGGCGATCTTGGCGATCCGGCTGCTGCTGGCGAGCGGCTTGCCCGCTTCCAGGCCGAAGCCGTTGACCACATTGACCACGCCGGCGGGCAGCAGGTCGCCGATGAGTTCCATCAGCACCATGATCGAGGCCGGAGTCTGCTCGGCCGGTTTGAGCACCACGCAGTTGCCCGCCGCCAGCGCCGGGGCGAGCTTCCACACGGCCATCAGGATCGGGAAGTTCCACGGAATGATCTGGCCGACCACGCCCAGCGGCTCATGAAAATGGTAGGCGACCGTATCGTGGTCGATTTCCGAAATGCCGCCTTCCTGCGCGCGGATGCAGCCCGCGAAATAGCGAAAGTGGTCGATCGCGAGCGGGATGTCGGCGGCCATCGTCTCGCGCAGCGGTTTGCCGTTGTCCCAGGTCTCGGCGATCGCGATCTTTTCGAGGTTTTCCTCCATCCGGTCGGCGATGCGATTGAGGATCAGCGCCCGCTCGCCCGCGCTGGTGCGGCCCCAGGCGTCCTTCGCGGCATGGGCGGCGTCGAGCGCGGCTTCG
Source organism: Alteriqipengyuania abyssalis (assembly GCF_019857185.1). GTDB lineage: Bacteria > Pseudomonadota > Alphaproteobacteria > Sphingomonadales > Sphingomonadaceae > Alteriqipengyuania > Alteriqipengyuania abyssalis. The sequence continues at coordinate 63,108 of NZ_JAHWXP010000004.1, forward strand.
ATGTCCGCCGCCTGGCTGCGCGCGACCTGACCTACCGCTTTGCCGGTGATCGACGAGATATTGTCGAAGTAACGCCCGTCCTTGGGCGCGACCCACTTGCCGCCGATGAAGTTGTCGTAACGCTCCGCAAACGGGGCGGTCATCGAAGCGGCGGGGCTGGTTTGCATGTCCATCAGTTGATCCTCTCGAATTTGCCGGGTGATCCCGGTCGTGAGGATGATGGTTCCGCGAAAAGCCTGCGGTGAAAAGGGCGGGTGGGCGGATCGTCGGCGCAACTGTCTCGCTATCGAGACAGTTCTGGAGCACGCCGTGTCAGCCGCGCGCCAACCCCACCTTTTCCATCCGCCGATAGAGCGTCGCGCGCCCGATGCCGAGCGCCTTTGCCGCCCGCGTGGCGTTGCCGTCGGCCTGCGCCAGCGCGCGCCGCAGCACCGCACGCTCCGAGTCGCGAAACGAGGCCGCATCTTCTCCGCCGAGGATGTCCGCAGCGCTGCGCGATCCGGTCAGGCAGGCATCGGACAGGTTGAGGCGATGGCGTGCGGCATAGGTTGCGCCGATCACCAAATCGTCCCGGTCGACCGCCAGCAGCGCCGCATCGCCGCCCGGCAGGTTGGCATCGATGATCCGGTGCCCTTCGAAGAACTTGCGGAACACGCCGCTTTCGATCCTGCGGGCCGCATCCTGCACGATCTTCTGGACCAGCGCGCCCATCGCCGCGCTGTGATCGTCGCGGCAATTGGAGATGTCGAGCGCGCCGACAAGCCGCCCCGCCGCATCGCGCACGGGCGCGTCCATGCAGCTGATCCCGATATTGCGGGAGGCGAAGTGTTCGTCGCGGTGGATCGTGACCGGTCGCCCTTCGACAAGGCAGGTGCCGATCCCGTTGGTCCCTTCGCGGCTTTCGCTCCACACCCCGCCCGGGGTCAGCCCGACCTGGTCGAACATAGCGCGATCGCCGGTCTGGCTTCGCGATTCGAGGATGACGCCGTCCTTGTCAGACAGCATGATCGCGCAGCCGGTGGCGGCGACGGTCTGGAACAGCTGGTCGAGCAGCGGCCGCGCCACTTCGAGCATCAGGCCGTGGCGTTCGCGCCGCTGCGTAAGTTCGCTGCCGGAAACAAGCTCCCGCCCCTGATCGGCCCCCGCATCGAGCCCGTACTTGAGGCCCGAACGACACCAGCTGGCCGCGACAAAGGATTGCGCGGCGCTGGAAGAAGAGTGCAGGACCTTCTCGACCGAGTCTTCGTGCTCGACTGCCATGGCGCACACGTACCGCATTTCGATCGCCTTGGCGACTTATGACGTTGTCAGGAGCCTCGGATAGGGCGGAGGAATGGGGTTCGAGTGCGTCCCCATATCTTCATGGCGCCGCTGCCCTTACCTAGAACCGCACTTCGACATGCACGTCCACCGTATGGCTACGCTGCGATTGCGACCCGATGCTGGTGCGATAGCCCGTGCCGATTTTCCAGCCGCCAGCCATTTGCAGATCGAGCAGCAGGCTGACTTCGAGATTGTGCCGCGTGGTGCGTCCGACGAGGGTCGAATAGGTCCGCGACCCGAAGTCGGCATAGCTCAGCATCATGCTCGAACGACCAGCGAAGTCGTAGCCGTATTCTCCGCGCAGTTCGGGCCGCAGCAGGCCGATCGGCAATTCAATCGTGTCGTACGCCCGCAGCCCCAGATTGGCGGAGAGACTGTCCACCCGCTGGTCGCCATAGGCGAGGCTGTAGGCACCGGCGTCGAATTCCCTGAACCCCTCGATCCGCGAACGGGAGAATTCGACCCGCCCGTAAGGCGACACCATCCAGCCATCGTCGCGCAGTTCGTATGCGAAGGTGAGCGAGCCGAACAGCTGGGTGCCGCCGACGTCTGCGGTCGCGATCCCCCCTGTCGGCGTCACGAAGCGGACCGACTGGAAGTCGAGAATGCTGCCGCCGAGCAGACCATCGACGAACAGGTTCGGCGCCGGCGTGTAGCTGCCGTAGAGCGCCATGCTGTAGGCAGTGCCACGGCTCAGACTGCCGTTCGCCCCGATCTCCGTGCGATCGCGACCATACCCGGCACCCACGCCGCCGACGAAACTGTCCGAGAAGCGATAATCGATCCCCGTGCTCACCCCGATCATGGTCGAGTCCAGATCGAGCATCCCACCGCTATCCTCCGCGAAATTGACAAACCCGTTCGACCACACGGCAAAGGGCATGTCCTGCGCGCTCTCGCCAGCCGATCGACCCGATCCCGGGGCATGGGTCTCCGGCACCGCAGACTGCCTCCCCTCAAGCGCGAAGCGCGTCGGAAGCAGGTCCGCAAAATCGGTCTGACTGGCCAGGTTGTCGCTGCTGTTCAGACCAAAAATATCCCCCTGTCGCGTGCGCGGCGCGGCACGCTGATAGGCCATCCTCACATCCATGCTCGACGCGCGCCGCTCGCCCTCGGTGTGAAGCTGTTCGAGACGGCGCCCGAAATTGCGCTGCTGATTGTGGGCGAACCGCCGGGCAGCCCCTGCCCGGGCATCGATCAGGCCGGTGACCTCGCCATCGGTGGAGGGATCGGGCCGGTCGAATGCGGCACGCGTCACCGCAACAATGTAGCTCCGCGTGGTGCTATCGGCAGCGGTCACTACGACCGCGATCGAGGTGGTTCCGACCGGCAGCGCCACCGGAGCGCTCGCGCTACCCGTCGCGACGGTTTTTCCTGCAACCGTCACGCTCGCTCCGGCATCGGATGTGACGGGCGTCAATGCGACCGCCTCGACCTCGTTGGGCACGAGCACCGTATAGTCGGTCCGATCCGGATCGAACGCCGGGCTCAATGTTCCCTGGCTGACCGACAGAGCGGATAGCCGGGCGTCGCTGGAGGCGGCACGGGTGACCACCACGGTGTAGGTCTGGCTGGTGCCGTCTGCAGCGGTCACCACCACCGCGATAGGCGTCGTCCCGACAGGGATCGCGACAGGTGCGCTCTCGCTGCCAGAGGTCACTGCATTGCCCGCCACGGTGACTGTCGCGCCAGCGTCGGAAACAGTCGGGGTGAACGTGATCGTCTCGACATCACTGCCGAGGGCCACCGTGTAGCCTAGCTGCGCCGGATCGAATGCCGGGCTCAATGCCCCGTCGCTTACCGACAAAGCCGACAGGCGAGCATCGCTGGAGGCGGCCCGCGTGACCACCACGGTGTAGGTCTGGGTGGTGCCGTTGGCAGCAGTCACGACCGCCGCGATCGAAGTCGTACCCACTGGCAACGCCACGGGCGCGCTGGCGCTGCCCGAGGCCACCGCATTGCCCGCGATGGTCACCGTCGCGCCGGCGTCGTAGACAGTCGGCGTCAGCACAATCGTGGCGACATCATTGCCGACGGCCACCGTATAGCTGGTTTGCGCCGGATCGAACGCCGGACTCAGCGCGCCCGCGCTTACCGCCAGCGCGGACAGGCGGGCATCGCTGGAAGCGGCGCGGGTGACCGCAATCGAATATTCCTGCCGAGTGCCATCGGCCGCCAGGACGACAATCGACACGGATGTCGTCCCCACGCCCAGCTCGACCGGTGCACTCGCGCCGCCCGATACTGTTGCGGCACCGTTCACGGTGATCGTGGCCCCGGCATCCGACGCGGTCGGCGTCAGGGTTATCCTCTCGACTGCATGGCCGACGGCAAGAGTGTAGCTCGCCTGCCGAGGATCGAACGCAGGACTCAGCGCTCCCTCGCTCACCGACAGCGCGGAGAGTCGCGCATCGCCCGATTCAGCGCGCGTCACCGCGACGGTGTAGCTCTGGGTGGTGCCGTCGGCGGCGGTCACGACGACCGGGATCGAGGTCGTCCCCACCGCCAGCGCTACCGGCGCGCTGGCAGTGCCAGAGTCGACCGCATTGCCCGCAACCATGATTGTCGCGTCGGCAGCGGCTGTCGGGGTCAGCGTGATCATGGTGACATCATTGCCTACCGCAACCGTGTAGCTCCCCTGCCCCGGATCGAACGCCGGGCTCAGCGCTCCTTCACTTACCGCCAGCGCAGACAGTCGCGCATCGCCCGATTCAGCGCGCGTCACCGCAACAGTGTAGCTCTGGGTGGTGCCGTCGGCGGCGGTCACGACGACCGGGATCGACGTGGTTCCGACCGGCAGCGTCACCGGAGCGCTGGCGGTGCCAGAGGCGACCGCATTGCCCGCAACCGTGATTGTCGCGTCGGCAGCGGCGGCGGTCGGGGTCAGTGTGATCGTGGTGACATCATTGACTACCGCAACCGTGTAGCTCCCCTGCCCCGGATCGAACGCCGGGCTCAACGTCCCCGCGCTCACCGCCAGGGCAGACAGCCGGGCATCGCTGGAAATGTAGGTGTAGCCATTGGCAAGCGTTGCCGCGCCGCCGGGTGTCGTGACAACGACGTCGACGCTGCCTGCCGCATGGGCTGGCGTCAGCACGTCGATCCGCGTGCTGCTGGCAACAGTAAACGCGTTTGCGTCCGCACCTCCGAAGGTCACACGGCTCACCTCCAGAAAACCCGTGCCGGTGATCGTAACCGCCTTGTTACCGGGAGTCGGGCCTTCATCCGGCGCGACCCCGGTGATCGTGGGCTCGGGCATCACGCCGGTAGCGTAAATGCTGTAGCTGAAGGAGGGCGTTGCGGGATCGTCGCTCTCAATCGTGATCGTCGTGGTCACGCGGCCGCCGGTCTCCGGGGTAAAACCGATCTCGAACTCGTAGGAACCACGCGGAGCGATCGTCCTTGAGGATGCGCTCTGCATCGTGAACCCGGCGGCGGGCGTCACCGTAATGGCCGAGACGGTGAGATCGGCATCTCCCTCGTTGAAGATCAGGAAGCGACGCGATGCCGACGACCCGACGATCACCTGCCCGAAATCGGTCCCCGCTGTCGCCGATGTCGCACCATTGGCGATCGGCTGGACACCATCGCTGGTCGAATAGACACCGATCGTCGGCGGCCCCGCGCGGGTTACTGCCACGGTATATTGCCGCGTACTGCCATCGGCGGCAGTCACCACCACAGCAATCGACGTCATCCCGAGCGACAGGGCTACCGGCGCACTCGCAGTGCCCGAGGCGACCGGATTGCCAGCAACGGTGATCGTCGAGGCTGTGTCCGACGCGGTCGGGCTGAGCGTGATCGAAGCGATCGCGTTGCCCACCGTCACTGCGTAGTCCGTCTGTGCGGGGTCGAAGGCCGGCGTCAGCGTGCCGTCGCTTACCGTGAGGCCCGACAGTGCCGCATCAGCCGAAAGGTAACGATAGGCGTCGGTAGCGGTGGCCGTGCCGCCCGGCGAGGTGACGACGACATCGGCAGCGCCCACTGCATGCGCCGGGGTCGTCGCGTCGATCCGCGTGTCGCTGACCACGGTAAACGCGTCTGCGTCCACCCCTGCGAAGGTGACGCTGCTTACGGTGAGGAAGCCCGTGCCGGTGATCGCGACACTCGTTCCGCCGGAGGTCGGGCCCTGGTCGGGCGTGACATCCGTGATCGTGGGAAGCGGCGCTGCGGCGCTAGCGTACAGCATGTAGCTGAAGGAAGGCGTGGCAGGATCATTGCTCGAAACGGCGATCGTCGCGGTGAAACTTCCCGCAGTCTCCGGCGCGAAACGGATGTCGAATTCGTAGGTGCCGCCCGGCGCGATCATCCGCGACGACGCGGCCTGCACGACAAATCCCGCCCCCGGGGTCGCGGTGACACCCGAGATCACCAGATCGGCATTTCCCCCATTGCTGATCAGGAACCTGCGCGAGGCAGAGGAGCCGACCATCACCTGCCCGTAATCGGTCCCCGACGTCGCCGAGGTCGAGCCGTCGGTGAGCGGCTGGACACCACCGACGGTCGAATAGACGCCGATCGTCGGCGGCGCGGCGCGCGTCACCGCCACGGTGTAGCTGCGGGTGGCGCCGTTCCCCGCCCTCACCACCACCGCGATCGAGTTCGTGCCCATATTCAATGCGACCGGTGCGCTGGCACTGCCCGAGGCGACCGGATTGCCCGCCACGGTCACCGTCGCCCCGGCATCGGAGACGGTGGGGGTTATGCGGATGGAATCGACCGCAGTGCCGACCGCTACCGAGTAGCTGGTCTGGGCTGCATCGAAAGCTGGCGACAGAGTTCCCTCGCTCACCGCCAGACCCGATAGCGTCGCATCGCTCGATGCTGCGCGGGTCACGGTGATGGTGTATTGCAGCGTAGTGCCATCCGCCGCGGTGACGACAACCGGGATCGGGTTGCTGCCGGCGGACAGCGGTACCGGCGCGCTCGCACTGCCAGAGGCGACCGCATTGCCAGCCACGCTGATCGTGGCCCCGGCATCCGCAGCGGTCGGAGTCACTGTGATCGAAGCGACCGAACTGCCGACGTCCGCAAGATAATTCGTGTTGAACGGACTGAAAGCGGGCTGAAGCGTTCCCTCGCTCAGCGTCAGGGCAGAGAGTGTGGCATCGCTCGACGCCACTCGCGTCACTGCCACGCTGTATTGCCGTGTCGTGCCATTGGCAGCGGTTACCACCACCGCGATCGGGGTGGTGCCGACCGGCAGAGCGACAGGCGCGCTCGCGCTGCCCGAAGCGACCGCATTGCCCGCGACCGTCACGCTCGCTCCGGCATCGGAAACCCTCGGCGTCAGCGTGATCGTGTCGACCCCGTTGCCGACCGAAACCGCATAGCTCAGCTGCGCCGGGTCGAATGCCGGGGACAAAGCGCCAGCGCTCGGCACGAGGCTGGCAAGCGTCGCATCGCTCGACGGGGCGCGTGTTACCGCCACGGTATATTCGCGCGTGCTGCCGTCGGCCGCCGTAACGAGCACCGCGATCGCAGTCGTCCCCGCGCCCAATGCCACCGGCGCGCTGGCGCTGCCGGATGCAGTTATGGAGCCGGCAACCCTGATCGTCGCGCCCGCGTCCGAAGCGGTCGGCGTCAGGATGATCGAGGTGACCGAATTGGCCACCGCAACCGAATAGCCAAGCTCGGCCGCATCGAATGCGGGCGACAGCGCACCCTCGCTCACCGTGAGCCCCGCGAGCCTGGCATCGTTCGAGGGCGCGCGCGTCACTGCCAGCGAATAGAGGCGGCTTGAACCGTCCGCAGCAGTCACCCGGACCGTGATCGACGTTACGCCGACCGGCAGCGCGACCGACGCGCTCGCGCTGCCCGAAGCGACAGGATTGCCATTGACGGTGATCGTTGCACCCGCATCGCTCGCCGTCGGGGTCAGCGTGAAGGTGTCGACCGAATGTGCGACCTGCACACTATAGTTCTGCCCGGCTGGGTCGAACGCGGGCGACAGCGCCCCATCGCTCGGCACAAGGCTCGCCAGAGACGCGTCGCCGGAAAGGAAGGTGTAAGCACCGCTGGCGGTCGCAGTTCCGCCCGGCGAGGTGACCGCCACATCCACCACGCCCGCCGCATGCGCGGGTGTCGTCGCCTGGATCGTGGTATCGCTGGCGATGGTGAAAGCGCTCGCATTGGTGCCGCCGAACGTCACGCTCTGCGCGGTCAGGAACCCTGTGCCGTTGATGGTGACGCTGGCCCCGCCACCGGCCACGCCCTTGACCGGCGAGAGCGAGCCGATCGTGGGCACCGGCGCGGCTGCGGTGGCGTGGATCGCGAAGCTGAAGGTCGGTGTGTTCGGATCGTCGCTGGCGATCGAGACGACCGGGTCGACGACGCCAGTGGTGGTAGGCCTGAAGGGTATCGTCAGCTGATAGATTCCGCCGGGCTGAATCGTTTGCGAGGTAATCGCTGGAACCGTGAAGCCGTCGGAGGGCGTGACGGAGAGCCCGGTCAGCGTCAGCGGTGCCCCGCCGGCATTATTGACCACGAAGATGCGCGTGCCCTGCCCGCCGACATTGACCTGACCGTAATCGGTACCGGGGGTTGCAGCAGTGCTGCCATTGGCGACGACCGCCTGGCCGCCGGTCATGGAAAAGACCTTGATCGTTGGCGGCGCGGCGCGCGTGACCGGAACGCTGTAGACGCGCGAGGCACCATTGGCGGCAGTCACCCGGATCGTGACCGGGGTGGTGCCGACCACGAGGGAAATCGGCGCGCTGGCGCTGCCGGATGCTGTCGCGATGCCGTTCACCGTGATCGTCGCGCCCACACCCGCCGCGGTCGGCGTCACGGTAATGGTGTCGACGTCGTTCGCGACCCTCACCGTATAATTGCCCTGCGCGGGATCGAAGGCTGGCGTCAGCGTGCCCGCGCTGACCGAGAGCCCCGCAAGCGTGGCATCGCTGGACGGCGCGCGGGTGACGGTGACCGTATATTGCCGGGTCGTGCCATCGGGGGCGGTCACTTCGACCACGATCGCGTTCTGACCCGCCGACAGTGCGACCGGGCCGCTCGCCTGCCCCGACGTCACGGCAGTGCCTGCCACCGTGATCGTGGCCCCGGCGTCCGCAGCGGTCGGCGTCAGCGCGATCGTCGCGACAGCCTCGCCAACCGCCACCGTATAGCCCGTTTGGGCAGGGTCGAATGCAGGGCTCAGCGTCCCCTCGCTGACCGACAGCGACGACAGCGTTGCATCGCTCGAGCCGAGGTAGGCGTAGCCGCCGGTGGCGGTCGCCGCTCCGCCGGCGGTGGTCACCACCACATCGACGGCACCCGCCGCGTGGGGCGGAGAGACCGCATCGATCCTGGTGTCGCTCGCCACGGTAAAGCTCGCCGCGTCGATCCCGTCGAACGTGACGCCTTGCGTCGTCAGAAACCCGGTGCCGGTGATCGCCACACTCGTGCCACCGGCCTGGTCGCCCTCGTCCGGGGCAATCGTGCCGATCGTTGGCACCGGCACGGTCGCCGACCCTGTCATGCCGAAAGTAAACAACGGCGTGTTCGGATCATTGCTCGCGATCGAAACCGTGGTCGGGAAACTGCCTTCGGCCTTGGGTTCGAAGAACACCTCGAAGCCTTTGAATGCCCCGGCCCGAACCGTACCCGATGATCCCGACGACAACCGGTACCCATCGCCGGGCGAGATGGAAGTGGCGAAGGTCAGGTCGACATTGCCCGAATTGTACACGATGAACTGCAGGTTGTCCGAGGCGCCGACATCGATCGTGCCGAAACTGGTCCTCGCCTCGGCTGCGGCACCATTTGAAAGCGGTAGACCGGAGCGGAAGATATAGATCTCGGGTGCGGGCTCTGCGACGATCCCGCTCACGGTAAAGCTGTACGTCGCGGTGGCCGGATCGTTGCTAGCGATCCTCACCACCGCCTTGAATGAACCCGCGACGGCAGGATCCAGACGCACGGTGATCGACGCATTCCCATTCGGAGCGATCGAGCCCGGCGTGGTCCCGACCAGGCTGAAAGCACTGCCGCTGGTATTGTCGACGGTAATCGAGGAAACCGTCAATGCAGCCGCCCCGTCGTTATGCAGCACAAACGTGCCGTCGACCGCGCTGCCCCCGACAACGGCTTCGCCAAAGACGGTCCCATCGCCGCTGCTGGGCGAGGTGTCCCCGCTCGCAATGGTTTTGCCACTGCCGGTTACGCGCAGGACGGGCCCCGAGGGCGGGTTGAAGGTCGCGGTGCGGATCTCGGACGGGCGATTGTACCTTCCCGATCCGTCGACCGCGATGTTGGCCGGCACCTGCACGCTGAACTGCCCGGATGCAGACGGGCTCACCGTGACAACGTAATTGGTCCCCGAACCGCTCAGGGTGGCGCTGGCATTCGTGGTGACCAGATCGCCGGCGGTGAACCCGGTGACGGGCGCCGAAAAGGTCACGGTCGCGGTGAAACTATTGCTGCCGGCATCCCTCAGCACGCCCAGCGTTACGGTCGGCCCCGCGGTCGCAATGCCGTCGCCGAACACCTGAAAGCTATAGCTGGGAACGTTCGGATCGTCGCTCGCCACGCTGACCGTCTCCGAGAACGGCCCGCCTCCGTCCGGATCGAACGCGACCGAGATCGTCCTGCTGCCGCCCGCCCCGATCACCCCGGTATTGTCCTGGGGAATCCGGAATACACTGCCCGGAGACACCGACACGTCGGTGATGGTCAGCGGAGCGTCACCGGGATTGTAGAGCAGGAAATATCGCAGGACCTGACCGCCCGACTCCTCGACAGCCCCGAAATCGGTCGCCGCGGTTCGCGTCGAGGAGCCGTTGGGAACGGCGACGGACGAGCCCTCGACCATGCCGTAAACCTGCAGCGCGGGCTGCGCCGCGGCGGCGGCAGGCAGAAACAGCGCAAGCGCCGCGATGATGACGGTGAGGATCGAGCCTCGGCGCACCGGAGCGTTCGGCGTGAAGGCGCTCGGAATCGATCGGCGAACTCTCCTCAGTCTCGCCCAGACATGCCACCCGGCGCGACCCCAGCCGTGCCTTGCGCGTGTTCCCGATCTCACTTTTGCCACCCCTACAACGCGATCAATGCCGGGGCTCGATCGGCGTCACGTCCCCTGACGACCGATCCGCGTCTCTCCGGATTGAACCAGTTGGCTGGCGGTTTAAGATTTCGGTAAGGGCCGAACCATCTACGGATCCATTGATATTCGGTCGATTTGGCCTCTGCTATGGTCCTGTTCGGAACCCGGACTGTTCCCTTTTGGAACGATCCTGCACGCCCCCGCCCGTCCCAAGCGACCGCGCGGCCGATCGGGGATAAGGAAACCAGACGGTGAAGCAGCAATCGAATCCTCCAATGTCGGCAGAGGCTGCGTGACGGATAGGCCGGTCGAGATCGTGTCGGCGCCGGTCGACGTCGTTATCGTCGAGGATCGACGGGAAACCGCCGACCGCTTGGCGCGGGCAGTGTTGCAGCTTGCTCAGGTGCGGACGTGTTCGATCGCGCGATCGGTGCGCGAAGGGCTGTTCGAACTCTCCCAGATAAAACCGCGTGCAATTCTCGTCGATCTCGGCCTGCCGGACGGCTCCGGCGTGGAGATCATCCGCGCCGCTCAGGCAGCCGACTGGCCGTGCGACAGTCTGGTCGTAACCGTATTCGCCGATGAGGATCGCGTGATCGAAGCGATTGCGGCGGGCGCGACCGGCTATATCCTCAAGAACGACCGGCCCGAGGAGGTCGGGCGCAATCTGCTGACCGTTCTGGAAGGCGGCAGCCCGATCAGCCCCCAGATCGCGCGCTATCTGCTCAATCTCGTCCCGCAGCCGGAGGAGCCGAAGGACGATGGGCTGGAAATCAGGCTGACCGCGCGCGAGAAGGATATTCTCCGGCTGATCGCCCATGGCTTCAAACGGCAGGAAGTCGCCGACAAGCTCAACATCACGGTCGGCACCGTCGGCACCCACATCAACAACGTCTACCGCAAGCTTGAAGTCGGCTCGAACACTCAGGCCGTGGCCACCGCAAACCGCCTCGGCCTGTTTTGAAAGAGCTGCTGAGCGAAAGGGGCGAGGTCGAAACTGCGCCACGCGGGGCGTTGCACACGTTCGCCCTCCTCCTCGCGATCCCGCTTTTCATCGGCGCGCTGACCACGCTGATCCAGCTGCTGGCGATCAATCCCTATCCCGAAATGACGCGGGGCGAGCGCCTCGACAGCGCCGAAATGTGCCTTCAGCACGCGGACGCGCAGGAGCCCGACTGTCAGGATTTCACGCCCGTCACGCTCCCCCATGTCACCACGCTGGAGCGCGATACGACGGTGGTGGGTGCCCACTATCGGCTCACCTTCGACAGGCCTGCCAGCGACGACCTGCAGGCCTTCGTCGCCCCGCGGGTGACCGATCATGCGCGGATCGAAGTCAACGGAATCAGGATGTCGCCCAACTCCGAGCCGGATGGCCCGCTGTGGCACGACTGGAACAGGCCGATTTACGGTGCCCTGCCAGAGCCGGTGCTGCGCCCGGGGGGCAACCGGATCGACATTACCCTGACGCAATCGGATATCGGCCGACTGGCGCTCTACCCCGTCTATGTCGGGGAAGCGGACGCGATCCGGCTGACCTGGCTGAGCCGCTTCGCCTTCCGGACCGGCATGGTCCGGATGAACATCGGTCTGGCCGCCATTCTCGGGGGCGCGTTCTTCGCACTCTGGCGAATGAACCGCCGGGGACAGGGGCTGGGCTGGCTCCCCCTGGCAATGGCGGGCGCGACGATCTTCGGCTGGCAGCTGGCCTACCCCAACATGACCCCGCCCGGGTCCTGGTGGAGATTTGCCTCGATCCTGTCGATGCACGGGACCGCCTATTGCCTCTACATGTTCCTGCGCGACTTCTTTCAGGAACGCTCGAGGCTGGCGTTCATAGCGGTTCACGCGACCATGGCCGTCGGTCTGGCGATCCTGCTTGCAGGGCAGCCGGTTGCCGGGATCAGCGCCACCGGCGCGAGTTTCATCGGCGTCGCGATCGCGATAATCTGCATTCTCTGGATCCTGATAACGACGCCGCTCATCGCGCGCGCAGACCGGATCGCGCTGGTCCTGCTGTTCGGCCTCTCGGCAAGTTGCGCGGTGACCGCCTGGCTCGACTCCTTCCTGGTCCGTCAGGTCGTCCGGCTGCCGCTGGGTCAGGTCGCAGTGACGCTCCTGTTCGCCGGGATCAGCTGGACGCTGGTGCAATGGCTGGTCGAGATCAAACGCCAGCGCGACCGGCTCAGCGAGTCGCTGAGGGATCAGGTGCGCGCCAAGTCGGCCGAGCTGGACGAGATGTATCGTGCGCTTGGCCGGCAGAAGGAAAAGCAGGTCGTTGCCCAGGAACGCCAGCGGATCATGCTCGATCTGCATGACGGGATCGGCGGGCAACTGGTCAACACGCTCGCCTATCTCGAGAATTCCGGAAGGGACGATCCCGTGCTGCGCAACGCGCTGGAGGATGCGCTGGGCGACATGGCGCTGATGATCGACAGCCTCCACTCAGACTTGGAGATATCCGCCGCGCTGGGGATGATCCGCAACCGGCTGGAACCGCTGCTCGATCGGCACCATGCCCGCTTCGAATGGAAGGTCGAAGGCGATCCCCGGTTCGACGTTCCGACCCGCTCCAACGTCCTCGGGATGATGCGTATCGTGCAGGAAGCGATCACCAATGCGGTCAAGCACTCGGGGGCCGACGTCATCACGGTGCAGACCGGCGAGCGGGATATCTGGATCACGGACAATGGCCAGGGCTTCGATCAGGATGTCGAGGCCGATCGCCACCCCTCCGAAAGCGGGCTGGGTCTGAAAGGCATGCGGCAGCGGTCCTCAGACATCGGTATTTCGCTGGAAATCGACACCTCGGACAAGGGCACATCGGTCCACCTGTTCTGGTGATCGCCGGTTATCTACGACCCCCGGCGACACCGCGCATCGGCGCGATACCCATCGGCGGAGTGCAGTCAGCAAACAGGACTGTTGCGAGGCTGAGTGGCGGAGAGGGTGGGATTCGAACCCACGGTACGGTTGCCCGTACACCGCATTTCGAGTGCGGCGCATTCGACCTCTCTGCCACCTCTCCGCAAAAAAGGGGTGCACGGCAGCGCAGGCAATGCGCGTGCCGGAGGGCCGGGAGGGCGCAGCTAGCCTAATGCGCGGGCGCTGCCAAGCCCCTCTTGCTGCGCACCCGTATGAAGGCCGATTCTCGCCCGGCGCACCGCTGCCCATTGTGCCGCGCCCCCCGGGCATCTATCTTGTCACGAATGCCACTTTCGCAGTTCTTTTCCCACCAGGCCGGTCGCCAGATCGAAGTGCCGTTCAAACGCCAGGCGCGCTTTGGCGTCGGCGACGTGGTGCGCCACAAAATGTTCGATTTCCGGGGCGTGGTGTTCGACATCGACCCCACCTTCGCCAACAGCGAGGAATGGTACGAGGCGATTCCCGAACAGATTCGCCCCGAACGCGATCAGCCGTACTACCACCTCTTCGCCGAAAGCGACGATGCGTATTACGTGGCCTATGTCAGCCAGCAGAACCTTGTCGGCGATGGAACGGGCGGCCCGGTCGACCATCCCAATATCGACGAAATGTTCGATGAATTCGCCGATGGCCGCTACCAGATGCGCCGGGGCATGACCCACTGAGGCTGGAGCGCCGGAGGGTCAGCCCTCCGGCCCGACTTCGTTCAGCGGGATCGCGCGACCGGCTACTGCCGAATCTTCCACCCGGACTTGAGCAGCGCGAAGGTCGCCAGCGCGAGCACCGCGTTGAGCGCGAGCAGACCGCCCGCCGCCATCCACACATCGCCAGCCGTACCGCCGCCAATGTCGGTCTGCCCGATAAAGCCATAGCGGAAGCCCGAGATCACGTAGAAGAACGGGTTGAAGTGGCTGATCGTGTAGAACGGCTCACGCAGCCGATCGAGCGTGTAGAACGTACCCGACAGAAGGCTGAGCGGGGCGACCACGAAATTGGTCACCGCCGCATTGTGATCGAACTTCTCCGCCCAGATCGACGCCATCAGGCCGAAGAACCCGAGCATGAGTGCTCCCATCAGCCCGAACCAGACGATCGCCCAGGCGTGCGACAGTATCAGCTTCGCACCGGGATAGATGAACACCGCCAGCGCCACCGCGCAGCCGACCAGCACTGCGCGGGTCACCGCCGCACCGACGATGCCTGCCAGCAGCTCGCCATGCGAAAGCGGCGGCATCAGCAGGTCGATGATGGTCCCCTGGATCTTGCCCGACAGGAAGCTGAAGCTGGAATTGGCGAAGCTGTTCTGCATCATCGCCATCACGATCAGACCCGGCGCAAGAAAGCTTTCGAACGGCACGCCGAGGATCTCGCGACCGCCCCGCCCCAGCGCGACCGAGAAGATCACCAGGAACAGCAGCGTGGTGAAGGCCGGTGCCCACACCGTCTGCGTCTGCACCTTGAAGAAGCGCCGCACCTCCTTGAGATACAGGCTCCACAGGCCGATGGTGTTGATCCCGTGGATCTTCGGCTCGCCCCATCCGGGCAAATTGTCGGGCGCCGCGCGGGCTGCGGCGAGGCTCTGTTGTGCGGGCGGTGCTTGATCGCTCATGCTGCGCGGCCTAAGCGCTGGCGAAACGGGTGGCAACCCACGGCCCGGATACCTAAGTTGCCTGTCTGGGCACAAAGCAGATGGATTTTCGATGAGTTGGACTGAAGAGCGCACCGCGACCCTCAAGCGCATGTGGGAAGGCGGCTCTACCGCGACCGAGATCGCCAAGGAACTGGGCGAGGTGTCGCGCAATGCGGTGATCGGCAAGGCGCACCGCCTGGGGCTGAAATCGCGCCCGTCCCCGGTCAAATCCGCGGAAAAAAAGGCCCCTGCCAGCAAGACCAAGCCTGCGCCCAAGAAAAAAGCTGCTCCCGCGCCCGCACCTGCTGCTGCGCCCAAGCCTGCCGCGCCCAAGCCCGCCCCCGCGGTGGCGAAGGCCCCCGCGCCCTCGCCAGCACCGGCCCCTGCCCCCGCACCGGCGCAAGGCCCCGCGGCACCCGCCGCTTCGGCAGAGCAGGCCGCGCCGCGCTCCAACATGCCGCGAGTCGTTTCGGTCGGCCCCGGCGGTTTCCTGCGTCAGGGCCCCGGCGACCAGCAGCCGCCGATCCCGCCGGCACCGCCGCGTCGGCTGGTTCCGGCCAAGCCCGATCCCTCGATCGCGGACAAGACCAGCCTGCTCGATCTGAGCGACAAGGTGTGCCGCTGGCCGATGGGCCACCCGGGCGAACCCGATTTCCACTTCTGCGGCGAAGCGGTGAACCCCGGCTTCCCCTATTGCGTCGAGCATTGCGGTCGGGCCTATCAGGCGCAGCTGCCGCGCGGCAGCCGCCGCCCCCCGCCGCCGCTGCCCTATGGCGGCCCGCGGGTTCGCTAATGAGGGCCGCGCACTAGTATCAGATTTCGACAGCCCGGCTCTCCACCAGCGAAAGCCGGGCTGTTTCGCGTTGAACAGGAGGAAACACACATGGCCCTATCGCTTCATCAGGCGATCATTCCCAACTGGCTGCAGGTGCTCGGCGCGGTCGACGGCCTGCTCGACAAGGCCGAGGGCTACGTCGCGGACGGCAAGGCAGGCGAGAAAGATCTGCTGGAGACGCGCCTGATCGACGACATGCTGCCGCTGGCCTACCAGTTCAAAAGCTGCTGGACGCATACGCACCTCGCGCTCACGGCGGTGCACGAAGGGCACTTCTCGCCCGACATGAACCCCTACCCGGAGGATTTCGCGTCCCTGCGCGAGATGATCGCGACGGCGCGCAAAACCTGCGAGCAGGCAAGCGAGGATGCGCTTGAGCAGATCGCCGGGAACGACATGGTGTTCACCATCGGCGACAAGTTCCGGCTGGACTTCACTGTGCAGGACTTCCTGCTCAGCTTCTCCAACCCGAACGTCTATTTCCATTCGGCGACCGCCTACGACATCCTGCGGATGGCGGGCGTGGAGATCGGCAAGCGCGACTATCTCGGCGCGCTGCGCCTGAAACCGGCGGGCTGACGCTTCGCCTCAGCGCTTGCGCGCAAACCAGATCGTGTGGCGCGGCCCCTTGTTGTTGGGCCGCGCGCGCACTTCGCGCACCTCGACCTCGAACCCGCCATCCTTCAGCCGCGTGGTGAACTTGTGGTCGGGCGCGGCGGACCACACCGCCATGATCCCGCCGGGATTGAGCGCGTCCTTCGCCTTGGCGATGCCGGTGCGGGTGTAGAGACGGAAATTGCTGTCGACCACGATCCCGTCCGGACCATTGTCGACGTCGAGCAAGATCGCGTCGTACTTGGGCGAAGTGCCGTCATTGGCATCGTCGATCAGCGCCTCGACATTGCACAGGATCACCTCCCCGCGCGGATCGTCGAGGCTCTCTGCACTCAGGTGCGCGAGCGGCCCGCGCGCCCATTTGAGAATTTCGGGCACCAGTTCGGCCACGGTCACGCTGCCGCCGGAGGGCAGATGCGAGAGCGCAGCGCGATAGGTGAAGCCCATCCCAAAGCCGCCGATCAGGATGCGCGGTTTGCTTGCCTCCAGCTCGGCCAGGGTAAGCACCGCGAGCTGTTCTTCGGAAAACTGCATCCGGGTGCCCATCAGCTCGTCCCGGCCGAGCATGATGATGAAGTCGCGCCCGTGGCTGACGAGGGTCAGCTCCTTCCCGTCGGGGATCTGGGCGGTGGCTATTGTTTCACGTGGCAGCATGGACGTTGCGATAAACGCTACCGCGCGCGGGCGATAGGCCGGAACACGGACCCGTCGGGAAAAGTTATCGAGACAACCCCCGAAGGAGAATCCCCATGACAACCACCGCCCGCATCGCCGTCGTCTCCGAAGCCGGAGCCGATTTCGCCATCGAGGAGCGCGAGATCGCCGATCCCGGCCCGCACGAGGTGCTGATCGAGCTGGTCGCGACCGGCGTGTGCCATACCGATCTCGCGGTGCAGGCGGGCGACCTGCCGACCAACTTCCCCGTCGTGCTCGGTCATGAAGGCGCGGGCAAGGTCGTCGCGACAGGATCGCACGTGACCGACATCGCGAAGGGCGACCATGTCGTCCTCTCCTACGGATCGTGCGGGCATTGCCGCCCCTGCCAGGAAGGCGATCCCGCCTATTGCGCCGACTTCAACCCGCTCAACTTCATGAACAAGCGCCAGGGCGACGATGCGCCGGTGTTCGACGACGGCCCCAACGCCGCCTTCTTCCAGCAATCGAGCTTCGCGACTTACTCGATCGCGCACGAGCGTAACGTGGTGAAGATCGACGCTGACGTGGACATCTCGCTGCTCGGTCCGCTGGGTTGCGGCATCCAGACCGGTGCGGGCGCGGTGATGCGCACCGCGCAGCCACCGGCGGGATCGAGCCTGCTGGTATCGGGCGTCGGCAGCGTCGGCATGGCCGCGATCATGGGCGCGAAGGTGGCCGGGTGCTCGCCGATCATCGCGGTCGACACCAACGAGGACCGCCTGACGCTGGCGAAGGAACTGGGCGCGACCGATACCGTGCACGTCACCAAGGACACCGACGTGGCCGAAGAGGTACGCAAGATCAGCGGCGAAGGTGCCGACTACGCGATCGAGTGCAGCGGCAACGCCACGGCAGCACGCGGCGCGTGGGAATCGCTGGCGCAGCGCGGCACGATGGTGGTCGTCGGTGCGCCGCCTGCCGGAACCGAATATTCCTTCGACGCCAACGAACAGATCCTCTCGGGCCGCAAGATCGTGGGCTGCGTGGAGGGCGATTCCAAGGTGAAGCAGTTCATTCCAACGCTGGTCGATCTCTACCAGAAGGGGCAATTCCCGTTCGACAAGCTCGTGAAGCGCTACCCCTTCGACAAAATCAACGAAGCGGTCGCCGACCTGCATGACGGCAAGGTGTTCAAGCCGATCCTCGAAATGGGCTGATCCGGCGACGGACACGCATTGGCAATTGTCAGGGGCCGCGAGGGCAAAGCCTTCGCGGCCCTGCGCATATCTGCGTCAGTCGATCGCGGCGGGACCCACGAGCGGCGCGTCGATCTCCAGCCGCGCGACCGTGCCGGGGCCCACAGGCGCCGCGGCCATCGTAAAACGCCCGCCAAGCGACTGCGCCAGCGTGCGGGCGATCTTCAGTCCCAGACTTTCGGCACGCGCCAGATCGAAGCCTTCGGGCAGCCCCACCCCGTCATCCGCGACGATCACCTCGGTGCCGCCTTCGAAGGGCGCGACCGTCACGACGATCAGCCCGCCCTCGCGCGAGCCGAAACCGTGCTCGATCGCATTGTTGAGCGCTTCGGCCACGACCAGCGCGGTGGGGATCGCCTTGTCGGGCGGCAACACCGTGTCCGCGTTGGCGATGAATTCATATCCCAGCCCGGTGCGGCCGGACGCCGCGATCACATCGCGGCAGATCTGGTCGATATAGGCCGCGAGGCTCACCTGTGCGCCCGCAGGATCGTAAAGCTGGCGCTGGATGCGCCCGACGAGGCCCAGCCGCCGCGATGCCTCGTCCAGCGCGGCGCGCGCGCCCTCGTCGGTCATGCGGTTCTTCTGCAGCGAGATCAGCGAACCGACCATCTGCAGGTTGTTGCCGACGCGGTGCTGCAGCTCCTTGAACAGCACCTCGGTATTGTCCTTCAGCGCGATGCTGCGACGGCGCTCCGCATCGAGATCGCGATTGGCGACCTGCATCCAGTGGATCAGCGTGATGTCGACCGAGACGATAAAAGCATAGAAGCCCAGCGCCAGCGCCGAACTGAAATGCAGTTCGAAACTGCCGAAAGGCGCGATGAAGAAGAACCACGACAGCATCCCGCACAGCACGGCGCACACCGTCCCCGGCCCTACGCCGAAGAAGAAGGCGGTGACGATGACGGCAGGGAAAAATGTAAGATAGGGGAAGCCGGGCGGCAGCCCGTCGCCGATCGTGTACCGGATCGCCCACGCGACGAAGGTCAGCAGCAAGGCGACACTGTAGCCGATCCACGGGCGATTGCGCGCGAGCGGAAGGCGAGAGACGAAACGACGCGCCGCGCCGGGTGATTTCGGGTTCATCGGTTCTTCTGGGATGACGTGCGACACCTCCGGCAAATGCCAGCGCTTCAAGTCGGGCGCAAAGAAAAAAGGCTGCGGAAGCAATGCTCCCGCAGCCTTTTCTATATTCTCTGGCGAGAGACTTAGTCGTCGTCGCGCAGGAAGGCAGGCATGTGCGCGGGGCCGTCGCCACCGCCGTTATCGCCGCCCTTGTCGCCGCCACGACCGCGACCACCGCCGCCGCCACGGCCGCCACGGCCACCGCGACGATCACCGCCACGGTCACCACGAGGGCCACGATCACCGCCGCCTTCGCGCTTTTCGCGCGGCGGACGGGTGTCTTCCAGCTCTTCGCCGGTTTCCTGGTCGACGACGCGCATCGACAGACGGACCTTGCCGCGGTTGTCGATCTCGAGGACCTTGACCTTAACTTCCTGGCCTTCGGAGACGACGTCGGTCGGCTTCTCGACCCGCTCGTTCTTCATTTCGGAGACGTGGACGAGGCCGTCCTTGCCACCCATGAAGTTCACGAACGCACCGAAGTCGACGATGTTGACGACCTTGCCGGTGTAGATCTTGCCGACTTCGGCTTCCTCGACGATGCCTTCGATCCACTTGCGCGCGGCTTCGATTTCGTCGGCATTGCTCGACGAGATCTTGATCACGCCTTCGTCGTCGATGTCGACCTTGGCACCGGTTTCGGCGACGATCTCGCGGATCACCTTGCCGCCCGTGCCGATCACGTCGCGGATCTTCGACTTGTCGATCTGCATCGTCTCGATGCGCGGAGCGTGCTTGGACACGCCCGTACGCGCCGAGCCCAGCGCCTTGGTCATCTCACCAAGGATGTGCGCACGACCGGCCTTCGCCTGCTCGAGCGCCTTGGCCATGATTTCCTGCGTGATGCCGGCAACCTTGATGTCCATCTGCAGCGAGGTGATGCCGCTTTCCGAACCCGCGACCTTGAAGTCCATGTCGCCCAGGTGATCTTCGTCACCCAGGATGTCCGACAGGACGGCGAAGTCGTCGCCTTCGAGGATCAGGCCCATCGCGATGCCCGAGACCGGACGCTCGATCGGAACGCCCGCATCCATCATCGAAAGACAGCCACCGCACACCGTCGCCATCGAGGACGAACCGTTGGACTCGGTGATGTCGGACAGGACGCGGATCGTGTACGGGAAGTCTTCATGGCTCGGCAGCACGGGGTGCAGCGCCCGCCATGCGAGCTTGCCGTGGCCGATCTCGCGACGGCCGGTGAAGCCGAAGCGACCCACTTCGCCGACCGAATAGGGCGGGAAGTTGTAGTGCAGCATGAAGTGATTGTACGAAAGGCCTTCCAGCCCGTCGATCATCTGCTCGGCATCCTTGGTGCCCAGCGTGGTGGTGCAGATCGCCTGCGTCTCACCGCGCGTGAACAGCGAGGAACCGTGCGTGCGGGGCAGCAGGCCCACGATCGCTTCGATCGGGCGAACCTCGTCGAGCTTGCGCCCGTCGATCCGCTGGCCGTCCTTGAGGATGGCGCCGCGAACGATCTCGCTTTCCAGCTTCTTGACCAGCTTGATCGCGGTCATCTTCTGCTGGCCGTCGAACTCTTCGCTCGAATAGTGCGCCTTCACCTTCTCGCGCGCTTCGTTGAGCGCGTCCGAACGGGCGGACTTGTCGGTCAGCTTGTAAGCCTTGGCGATGTCGTCGCCGATCATCTGCTTGATCGCGGACTTCATGTCGGCGTGGTCGTCGCCCGAGGCGAGTTCCCACGGATCCTTGGCGGCTTGCTCGGCCAGCTCGATGATCGCACCGATGACCTTGCGGCATTCGTCATGCGCAAACATGACCGCGCCGAGCATTTCTTCCTCGGTCAGTTCCTTGGCTTCGGATTCGACCATCATCACCGCGTCGTTGGTCGCGGCGACGACCAGGTCGAGGCGACCTTCGTCGTCCAGAGCGGCGCTCTGGGTCGGGTTCAGTTCGTATTCGCCATTGCGGAAGCCGACGCGTGCCGAGGCGATCGGGCCCATGAAGGGCACGCCGCTGATGGTCAGCGCAGCCGAGGCCGCGATCATCGCAACGATATCCGGCTCGGTCTCGCCATCGAAGCTGAGAACCTGCGCGATCACGTTGATTTCGTTATAGAAACCTTCGGGGAACAGCGGCCGCACGGGGCGGTCGATCAGGCGCGAAACCAGCGTTTCCTTTTCGGTCGGACGCGCTTCACGCTTGAAGAAGCCACCCGGGATGCGCCCGGCGGCCGAGAACTTTTCCTGATAGTTGACGGTAAGGGGGAAGAAATCCTGCCCTTCCTTCACCTTCTTGGCGGCGGTCACGGCGCACAGCACCACGGTTTCGCCATAGGTGGCCAGCACGGCGCCGTCGGCCTGACGGGCAATGCGACCGGTTTCCAGAGTGAGGGTCTTTCCGCCCCACTCCAGACTGACTGTTTTCGTATCGAACATTGATTATCCTTCTGACCCGCCAGCCTTATTGCACGGCGGGGCCTACTGCCGGGGATACCGTCCCGGTCCGGTGCGGGGCTATTCTACGCCCCATTTCCCGCGTCGTGCCGGATTGCACGTGCGCGGATAGACGAAGGGGCGGCCCTTACCGAGCCGCCCCTCCGGAAAACTCTTATTTGCGAAGACCCAGCTTCTGGATCAGCGCGTTGTACCGCTCGACATCCTTCTTCTTGAGGTATGCGAGCAGGTTGCGGCGCTTGTTGACCATCATCAGGAGACCACGACGCGAGTGGTTGTCTTTGTGGTTGTCCTTGAAGTGCTCGGTCAGGTTGCGGATCCGTTCGGTCAGGATCGCGACCTGCACTTCGGGACTGCCCGTGTCGTTGTTGCCCTGGGCGTTGTCCTTGATGATTTCCTGCTTGCGCTCGGCGGTAACCGACATTCATTTTACTCCGCGACATCTGGAAAATTGAAACCCCGCACGATTTTCATCGTGCCGCCTTCGATCTCCACCAGCGCCACCGGGACGCTGCCCGATTTCGCGAAATAGAGCCCGTCGGCGTGGGGCAATCCGGAAAGGACCCGGCCCTGGCGGGCCGCCTGCGCTTGCTCCGGATCGAGGGAAAGGGCCGGGATGTCGTCCAGCCCCGCCTCTATCGGCAGGAGTAGGTCTTGAAGCTGCGCGCCGTTACCGATTTCATTGAGTTTGTCCAGCGAAATCGCCTGCTCCTCGGCGAACGGGCCTGCGCGCGTTCTTCTCAGGTAGGTAACGTGCCCCCGCGTGCCAAGGGCCAGCGCGATATCCCGTGCAAGGGACCGGATATAGGTACCCTTGCTGACCGTCGCCTCCAGCGTCACGCTCTCGGCAACTTCGAGCGGGGCGGACGGATCGAACGGGTCCGGGCGGCCGGTGGTGGTCTGGAAGGTGGATTCCAGCGCGCCATCACTCCTCTCCCCTTGCGGGAGAGGATACCAAGGCTCGTGAGCTTGCTCGCTAGCCGGAGTTAGTGAGGGGGACGTCGCGCTATCACCCTCACCTGGCTGCGCTAGGTCGTTTTGCGACCAAGCTTCGCCGTCCTCTCCCGTCAGGGGAGAGGAAAGGCGTAGCGCGTGAATCGTCACCTTGCGCGCCTTCAGCTCGACGTCTTCCCCTGCCCTCGCCAGGTCGTAGGCCCGCTTGCCGTCGACCTTCAGCGCCGAAAAAGCAGGCGGCACCTGCTCGATCGGGCCGGTGAAGCGGTCGAGCACTCCCGCAACCGCAGCCAGCGGCGGGAAGCGGTTCGAGCGCGCCACAACCTCGCCCTCCGTATCGAGCGTGTCGGTCTCCTCCCCGAACTGGATCGTGAAGATATAAGTCTTGGTCGCATCGAGCATCCGGCCCGCCAGCTTGGTCGCCTCGCCCAGCGCGATCGGCAGCACGCCTTCGGCCAGCGGGTCGAGCGTGCCGCCATGGCCGATCTTGGTCTTGGCATAGCCACCTTCGCGCAAGGTTCGCTTCACCGCGCTGACGCCCTGGGTCGAACCCATTCCGCGCGGCTTGTCGAGCACGATCCAGCCCGAGGGCGGCATCTTCTTGTCTTTGTCGTTCACGAAACCCCGCCTAGCCAAACCGCGCCGGATAGGCCAATTGCTTAGGTGTATGAGTGAGCCTTTCGACCTTCTCGTGATCGGTGGCGGCATCAACGGCGCCGGCATCGCCCGCGATGCTGCGGGCCGCGGCCTCTCGGTGCTGCTGGTGGAGAAAGACGATCTTGCCGCGCACACCTCCAGCGCCAGCACCAAGCTGGTCCACGGCGGCCTGCGCTATCTCGAATATTACGAATTCCGGCTGGTGCGCGAGAGCCTGCAGGAACGCGAGGTGCTGCTGCGCAACGCGCCGCATATCATCTGGCCGATGCGCTTCGTGCTGCCACACCATTCCGGCCTGCGCCCCGCCTGGCTGCTGCGGTTGGGCCTGTTCCTCTACGACCATATCGGCGGGCGAAAGCTGCTGCCGCCGACGAAGAGCGTTAACCTGCGAGAGCCGCCGCACGCCTCGATCCTCAAGCCCTTCCTCCAGCGCGGGTTCGAATATTCGGACTGCTGGGTCGAGGATGCGCGGCTGGTCGTGCTCAACGCGCTCGATGCGAAGGAGCGCGGCGCGGATATCCGCACGCGCACCGAATGTACCGGGCTGGCGCGCGAGGGCGACCTGTGGCGCGCAACCCTGAACGACGGCGCTGGCGAGACTCAGGTCAGCGCGCGGATGGTCGCCAATGCCGCCGGGCCGTGGGTCGATCAGCTGCTGCAGCGCGCGCTCCACCGCAACACCCCTGCCCACCTGCGACTGGTCAAGGGCAGCCACCTGATCGTGCCCAAGCTGTGGGACGGCGCGCATTGCTACATCTTCCAGAACGGCGACGGGCGGATCTGCTTTGCGATCCCCTACGAGCGGGACTTCACCCTGCTGGGCACCACCGACGAAGCGTTCCAAGGCGACCCCAACGAGGTCACGATCAGCGAGGACGAGGCCGCCTATATCTGCGCGTCGGTGAACGAGTATCTCGCCACGCAGGTGCACCCGGAGGACGCGGTGTCGAGCTATTCGGGCGTGCGCCCGCTGTACGAGGATGCAGCGGCCAGCGCCTCCGAAGTCACCCGCGACTACGTGTTCGAGGTCGATGACGAAGGCGGCGCGCCGATCCTCTCGGTCTTCGGCGGCAAGATCACCACCTTCCGCAAGCTCGCCGAGCATGCGCTGGAAAAGCTCGCTGTCGGGGGCAAGCCGTGGACGAGCAACGCCCCCCTGCCGGGCGGCGACTTTCCCGACGATATCGATGATGGGGATGAACTCGCACCGGATTACGCATGGGCCTACGAGACTTGGGGCATGGCTACCATCTACCGCTTTAGCCGCGCTTACGGAACGCGTCTCACCCAAATAATCGGAACCTTTGGAAACGAAGCCGATACAGGCCCTCAGATCGCACCCGGCGTCTTCGAGACAGAGTTGCGATACCTGCGTGATGTCGAGTTCGCCCGTACCGGCGAGGACGTGCTGTGGCGGCGGAGCAAGCTGGGCCTGCATCTCGATGAAGCGGGCCGCGATGCCATCGCCCGCTGGTTCGACGCCTAGGCGGGGGTCTGCCCCGCAACCCAATCGGCAAGGCGCATGAATTGCTCCAGCATCCATTCGACCGGCGGGCCGATGGTGTTGGAAATGATGCCGGTATCGGAAAACACCCAGACCACCGCGATCAGCACGACGAACAGGATCATCCCGACCTGCTGCAGCTTGTTCCAGTACACCGCCCAGCTGCGCGGCAGCAGGCCTTCCACAATGTGCGACCCGTCGAACGGCGGGATCGGCAGCAGGTTGAAGAAGGCGAGGAACACGTTGATCAGGATGAAGAAGAACAGCGCGCTGGGGATCAGCGCGATTGCCCCGTCTTGCGTGGAGATCTGTGGCAGGCCCGTATCGCTCGCCATAAGCATCGCCCCGTCGGGCATGGTCAGGCCGAACAGCACCGCGCCGATCAGCGCGAGCAGCAGGTTGGTCAGCGGCCCTGCGGCGGCGACCAGCATCATGCCATAGCGTGGATTGTTCAGCCGACCGCGCACCACCGGCACCGGCTTGGCCCAACCGAAGATCGGCCCGCCGACCAGCGCGAGGAAGCCCGGCACCAGCAGCGTGCCGACAGGGTCGACATGCCTGATCGGGTTGAGCGTCAGCCGCCCGCGATCATACGCGGTGGTATCGCCCAGCAGCATCGCAACCCAGCCATGCGCCACCTCGTGGCAGACGATCGCGACGATCAGCGCGGGGATCAGCAGCGCGGCAAAAGTGAGGGTGTCGGTCATGCCCGCCTATGTGGGGTCGGCGGGGTCGGAAACGAAGTGCGTCCGGCATACCGCAACGTAGCGCTCGTTCCCGCCGATCTCGGTCTGCGCGCCGTGCGTCACCGGCTCGCCCGCATCATCCACCCGCTGGTTCATGGTCGCCTTGCGGCCGCAGTGGCACACCGCCTTCATCTCGACGAGCTTGTCGGCAATGCCCAGCAGCGCTGCCGAACCGGACCATAGCTGCCCCTGGAAATCTGTCCGCAAGCCGTAGCAGATCACCGGGATATCGTGCCGGTCGGTCAGGCGGGCGAGCTGCCACACCTGATCGCGGGTCAGAAACTGCGCCTCGTCCACCAGCACGCAGGCGAGCTTGGGATCGGCAGGACCGCGCCCCGCAGCCTCGTCCCGCAAACGCGCGGCGACATCGGTTTCGGGGGTGAAGCGGTGCGCATCGCTGGTCAGGCCGATCCGGCTGTTGATCGCGCCGAACGCCGGGCGATTATCGACCGCGGCGGTCCACAGCGAGACGTCCATGCCCCGCTCGCGATAGTTGAACGCGGTCTGCAGCAGCAGCGCGCTCTTCCCCGCATTCATGCTGGCGTAGTAGAAATAGAGCTTGGCCATCGGCGGTGTCGCAGCGGTGCCGCCTACTCCTCCTCATCATCCAGATCGCGGGCAACCTTGGGATCGTTCAGCAGCCGCTCGATCCGGTCGGCCTCCTCGAAACTCTCGTCGGGGCGGAACTGCAGCTTGGGCGCGAATTTCAGGCCCAGCCGCTTGGCCACTTCGCGCTGGAAGAACGCGGTATTGGTGCGCAGCGCCTTGACCACGACATCCTCGTCCTCGCCAAGCAGCGGCTTCACATAGACGCTGGCGTGCTTGAGATCGGGCGTCATCTTCACTTCGGTCACGCTGACCGAGTGCGCGCTCAGCGTCTCGTCGTGCACCTCGCCCCGGGTGAGCAGTTCGGACAGGATATGCCGCACCCGCTCGCCCACCTTGAGGACGCGGACCGATTGCTGTTCTGCTGAAAATTGCTGGCGGGCCATCAGGTATCTCCTGTCGGTCTCGGGGTGGGAATTGCAGTGCTGGTTGCACGGGCGAGAAGCGCGCCGGAAAGGTCGAACAACTCGGCCTCGAGGAAGATGACCTTGCGCCCCCGTCGTACCACGCGCCCCTTCCCGACCAGCGGGCCGGCCGGGACGGGCTTGAGCAAACTCATTGAGATTTCCAGGCTCAGCGGGGCTTCCACATGATCGGTCGCCCAGACATGGGCCCAGCCCATCACCTCGTCGAGAAAGCCCGCCACAAGGCCACCCTGGACGCTCCCTCGCTGCGTCACGAAACTTTCGGGCGCGTCGAAGCGCAAGGTGATCTCCTCGCGCTCCCTATCGAAACTGTCGAACTGCGTGCCCATCAGATCGGCATGCGGTGAGCCGAAGGCGTGCTTGCTATGCTCGGTCACTTCTCGTTAGTTTCTCGCCGTTCGAGTGCCTTCGCGATCCGGTGCAGTGCATCGGAGCCTCGCCGGGTCTCGTAATAGATCCCGGCGAGGATGATGGCAGCGAAGACACCGATGACCAGGTCCATCACAGCGTCCGTTCACGCTCCTCGACTTCGAAGACTTCGAGCTGGTCACCCGGCTTGATGTCGTTCGTGTCTTCCAGCACCACGCCGCATTCGAGGCCTGCGCGGACTTCGTCGACGTCGTCCTTGAAGCGCCGCAGCGAGGCGATGGTGGTCGACGACACGATGACGTCGTCGCGGGTGAGGCGGGCGTGGAGACCCTTGCGGATCGCGCCTTCCTCCACCAGCAGACCGGCCGCCTTGTCCTTCTTGCCGGACTTGAAGACTTCCTTGACCGCGGCACGACCGACGACGTGCTCGATCCGCTCCGGACCCAGCTCGCCCGCCATCTCCTTCGCGATCTCTTCGGTCAGATGGTAGATGACGTCGTAATACATCATCCGCACGCCTTCGCGTTCGATCTGCTGGCGCGCCTTGGCGTTGGGGCGCACGTTGAAGCCGATGATCGGTGCGTTGCCGGCAGCGGCCAGCGTTACGTCGTTCTCGGTAATCGCGCCCACGCCCGAGTGCAGGATGCGCACCTTGATGTCGTCGTTCGACAGGTTGGTGAGCGCGGTCTTGATCGCCTCGACCGAGCCCTGCACGTCCGCACGGACCAGCAGCGGGAACTCGATTGCCTTGTTGGCGAGCCCGGCGAACATCGCGTCGAAATTGGTCGGAGCGAGCGCGGTGCGCTGCTCGTTCGCCTTGTCCTGACGATATTCGGCGACCTCGCGTGCGCGCTGCTCGTTCTCGACCACGGTCAGCTGGTCGCCCGCATTCGGCACCCCGCCGAGGCCGAGGACCTCGACCGGCATCGAAGGCCCGGCTTCCTTGATCTGCTTGCCCTGGTCATCGATGATCGCACGGACGCGCCCGCTCATCGTACCGGCAACCAGCGCATCGCCCTTCTTGAGCGTACCGCGGGTGACCAGCACCGAGGCAACCGGGCCACGGCCCTTGTCCAGCTGAGCCTCGATCACTGTGGCTTCCGCCGCGCGATCGGGGTTGGCCTTCAGTTCCATCAACTCGGCCTGAAGCGCGATCTTGTCGAGCAGCTCGTCGAGCCCGGTGCCCTTGAGCGCGGAAATCTCCACGTCCTGCACGTCGCCCGACATCGCCTCGACGATGACTTCCTGTTCCAGCAGGCGCTCACGCACCTTCTGGGGGTTGGCGTCTTCCTTATCCATCTTGTTGATGGCGACGATGATCGGCGTGCCAGCGGCCTTGGCGTGGCTGATCGCCTCGACCGTCTGCGGCATGATGCCGTCATCGGCTGCAACCACCAGAACGACGATATCGGTGACGTTGGCACCGCGTGCGCGCATCTCCGTGAAGGCGGCGTGGCCCGGGGTGTCGAGGAAGGTGATCTTGTCGCCGTTCTTCGTCTTCACCTGATAGCTGCCGATGTGCTGGGTGATGCCGCCCGCTTCGCCGCGGGTCACATTGGTGCCACGCAGCGCATCGAGCAGGCTGGTCTTGCCGTGGTCGACATGGCCCATGATGGTGACGACCGGGGGACGCGGCTTGAGCGTCTCTTCCGGATCGACATCCTCTTCGGCCTTGATGTCGATATCGGCGTCGGAGACCTTCTGGATATTGTGGCCGAACTGCTCGACCAGCAGTTCCGCGGTGTCCTGGTCGATCGTCTGGTTGACGGTAACCGCCATACCCAGACTGAACAGTTCCTTCACCAGATCCGCGCCCTTTTCGGCCATGCGGTTGGCGAGTTCCTGCACGGTGATCGCCTCGGGGACGACCACATCGCGGACCTGCTTCTCGCGCGGCTTGGACGAACCGCCACCCTGAAGGCGACGCTCCTTCTCGCGCGCCCGCTTGAGCGCGGCGAGGCTGCGAGCGCGGCGGCCCTCGTCCTCGTTCAGCGCCTTGGTGACGGACAGCTTGCCCGAACGACGCTTGTCGGTCCGTTCTGCGGTGCGGGCAGGCTTATCTTCCTTCTTGGGCTTCTTTTCGGGCTTCTTGGGCTCGGGCCGCTGGACGGGCGTGAACTTGCGTGCAGCGGGCACCGCCTTGCCGGTGGACGCAGGCTGTGCGCTCGCGTCGGCCTTCTCGGCAGCAGGCTCCTGGGCCTCTGCGGGAGCTTCGGCAGCAGCCTTGGCCTCTTCCTCGGCACGCTTGGCAGCTTCTTCCTCCGCCTTGCGGTTTTCCTCGGCGCGCTTCTTCTCGTCCTCGGCGGCCTGACGGGCCTTCTGCTCGTCACGCTTGCGCGCCTCTTCGGCCATCCGCAGGCGATCTTCCTCGGCCTCACGCTGGAGCCGCGCGACGCGTTCCTGCGGCGTTTCGTCGGCAGGGGCTGCCTTCTTGGGCGCTGGCTTCTTCGCCACGGGCTTGGGCGCAGGTGCAGGAGCCGGAGCGGGCGCGGGTGCAGGCGCGGGCTCGGATGCCTTGGCTTCCTCTGCGGGAGCCGGCGTCGGAGTGCTCTCACCGGGCTTGAGGATCTTGCGACGACGCTTCACCTCGACCGCGACCTTGTTGGTGCGTCCGTGGCTGAAGGTCTGCTTGACCTCGCCCGACTCCACACTCCGCTTGAGGCCAAGCGGTTTGCGGGTCCGGGTGTTGTTTTCGTCGTCGCTCATAAAACTCGTTTCTTCCTTCGGTCACATCGTCGCGAAAAGAGAGGCCGCCGTCTAGGTGGCCCCGTCCTCGCTCACGTCTTCGCGGGCACCCGCAGACGCATTCCTATAATGCAGCAGGCGCGTCAGGGCCTGATCGACCCGCTTCGCCGCCTGTTCGTCGGCGAGCGCCAGATGGACAACATTGTCGCGGCCCAATGCCACAGACAGCGCCGCACGGTCCAGTGGCAAGCGCGTGCCGCCCTCGCCCGAACCTTCGCGGTCCATTCCTACGCGCCATGCCTGGTCAAGCTTGGCGGTACCGCCATCGCTCGCATCGCTGGCGTGATAGAGCGCGCTCAGCACTCCGCCGCGCGCATGCTCCGCGATGCGTTCGGACCCCAAGATAAGGTGTCCGCTGCGCATTTCGAGCCCCAGCCGGTCGGTCAGGGTGCGCAGCAACCCCGCATCGATCTGCGAGGGCAGATCGTCGGGCACGCGCGGGGGCGCGGATTTGAACGCGCGGGCCAGCGCCCCTTTGAGCTTGCCCTTCTCCATCGCGGTTTCAAGCTCGGCGCGCGAAACGCCCAGCCATGCGCCGCGACCCGGCGCACGCGCGCGCGGGTCGGGCAGCACGTCACCATCGGGCGAGATCGCGAGACGAATCAGTTCGTCCCGCTCGCCGTGGCGTCCGGTCAGGATGCACTTGCGCTCCGGCGATTTCCCGCCGGGGCGCGTGCGCTCAGTTGTCGGCGTCAGAGACTCATTGTTCGGAGTCCGCATCGGCGGCCTCCTGGTCTGCACCCTCGGATGCGGTTGCGGGCTTGGCCGGTTCTTCATCTTCGAACCAGTGCGCGCGGGCAGCCATGATGATCTCGTTGCCCTGCTCTTCGGTCAGGCCGTATTCGCCCAGCACGCCGCCCTTGTCCTGCTCGCGCTGCGGACGGTCGCGCCGCATCGGCGGGCCATCGGGATTGTTGTTGCGGCGACGCGGCGCCTCGCGCTTCTTGGCGATCAGCTCGTCGGTGGCGAGATCGGCCACATCGTCGAGCGTCTTGAGACCCGCCTTGCCCAGCGTGACGAGCATCGCTTCGGACAGGTGCGGCAGGTCGGCCAGCGCATCCTCGACACCCAGTTCGCGGCGCGCCTCGCGGTGCGCGGCTTCCTGCCGTTCGAGCGCTTCGGTCGCGCGGCTCTGGAGTTCCTCGGCCAGTTCTTCGTCGAAGCCTTCGATCATCGCCAGCTCGTCCAGCTGGACGTAAGCGACTTCTTCGAGTTCGGCGAAGCCTTCGGCGACGAGCAGCTGCGAAAGCGTTTCGTCGACGTCCAGCTCTTCCTCGAACATCTTGGAGCGAGCAGCAAATTCCTTGCTCTGCTTTTCCGAGGCTTCTTCCTCGGTCATGATGTCGATCTGGTTGCCGGTCAGCTGGCTGGCGAGGCGCACGTTCTGGCCGCGACGACCGATCGCGAGCGACAGCTGGTCATCGGGGACGACCACTTCGATGCGGCTCTCGTCCTCGTCCAGCACCACGCGGCTGACGGTGGCGGGCTGGAGCGCGTTGACGATGAAGGTCGCCTGATCCTCGCTCCAGGGAATGATGTCGATCTTCTCGCCCTGCAGTTCCTGCACGACGGCCTGAACGCGGCTACCCTTCATGCCGACGCAGGCGCCGACCGGGTCGATGCTCGAATCGTGGCTGATCACGCCGATCTTGGCGCGGCTGCCCGGATCGCGGGCGGCGGCCTTGATCTCGATGATGCCGTCGTAGATTTCGGGCACTTCCTGCGCGAACAGCTTCTTCATGAAGTCGGGGTGCGCGCGGGTGAGGAAGATCTGGGGACCGCGGTTGTTGCGCTCCACCTTGCTGATCAGCGCACGGACACGCTCGCCGACACGCGCGGCTTCGCGCGGGATCTGCTGGTCGCGGCGGATCACGCCCTCGGCGCGGCCGAGGTTGACGATCACGTGGCCGAATTCGACCGACTTGATCACGCCGGTGATGATTTCGCCCGCACGATCCTTGAACTCGTCGTACTGACGCTCACGCTCGGCATCGCGGACCTTCTGGAAGATTACCTGCTTGGCGCTCTGCGCGTCGATGCGGCCGAGGTCGACCGGGGGCAGCGGGTCGACGATGAAGTCGCCGACAGCGGCGCCGTCCTGCAGCTTCTGCGCCTGCTTCAGGTCGACCTGCTTGAAATAGTCTTCGACCTCTTCGACCACTTCCACGACGCGCCACAGGCGCAGGTCGCCGGTCTGCGGGTCGAGCTTGGCGCGAATGTCGTTTTCCGCACCATAGCGGTTACGGGCCGATTTCTGGATCGCCTCTTCCATCGCTTCGATGACGATCGACTTGTCGATCATCTTTTCCGAAGCGACCGAGTTGGCGATCGCGAGGAGCTCCGCGCGGTTGGCGGAAATGGCAGTGGCCATCAGTCGTCAGCCTTTTCTTGTTGGTCTTCTTGTACTTCCTCGGCACCCGTGGTGTCGAGCGGTCTGGTCGCGGCGATCAGTTCGTCGGTGAGGACGAGCTGCGCCGAATGGATCTGATCGCGCGGGAGTTCGACGTCGCCCGCCTTGCGGTCGGTGATGGTGACCATGTCACCCTCTATGCCTTTCAGGCTCCCACGATAGTTGCGCTGGCCGTCATAGCCCTTGGCCATCGAGATCTTGGCCTCGTGCCCCGCCCAGTCGGAAAAGTCCTTGGTCCGGGTCAGCGGTCGGTCGATCCCGGGGGAGCTGACTTCGAGGTGGTAGGCCCCTTCGATCAGCACATCGCCCTGCTCTTCCAGCGCGTCGATCCTGGCAGAAACGGCGCGGCTCAGCGCGGCGCATTGTTCGATCACCAGCTGACCCGTAGCCGGGTCTTCCGCCATGATCTGCAGTGCCTGCGTGCCATCGCCGGCTTCGGACGGCATCATCTTCACGCGCACGAGTTCGAATCCCAGGGCCTTCGCCTCGGGTTCGATAATCTGTGTCAGTCGCGCGATATCTGCCATTCGGCCTCCGTTTCGTTTCCGATCTGCATGGCCATGCGGCTTGGCGCCGGTGCCTTTCGGCCCGGCCCAACATGGTGCCAGCAATGTCGGGATGAAGGGCAGATAGTCCGTGATCGCGAAAATTGCAACGCGCTTTGCCGCGTGCGGGCGATTTTGTACCTATTTGCCCTTCGGCTTGAACCACGGCTCGGGCGAACGATCGATCGCAAGCGCTCCGATGAAGGGAACGCAAAGGCGAAACGCATCGTGCGGCGTTCCGGTGAGCCACTGCTCCCAGCTTTCACGCGGAAGAATCACCGGCATGCGATTGTGAACCGGCGCAACCTGCGGATTCGCCTCGGTCATGATCATGCTGAACGCGTCGCCCCACTCCTCCGTCTGCCGCCATATCCCGGCGGTGGCGAACAGCGGTTCACCGGACATCGAAAACCAGGTCCGGGTCATCGCGCCCCTCGCGCCTTCCGCCTCGGCGAAGCTGCTGACGGGGATCAGGCAGCGACGTTCCTCGAACGAGTAGCGCCAGAAAAAGCTCTTGAGCTTGTCGGTGCGTGTGTTGTTGACCGGTTTGGGCTTTAGCGGCTGGCCCTTCGCGCCTGTCCGCTGCAGCGGGAATCCCCACACCATCGAGCTCACCTCGCGCGGTGCCACCACCACGGGAGCGGGATACCCCGGATAGACCTCTTCCGCAGTGTTGGCAGCGAAATCCTGCGTAATCGCGTCGAAGAAATCCGCGACCTCGGTGTGGGAGCTCTTGATCTTGTAAAGGTTACACATCGCCCGAACGGGTCAGCCGCCGCCACCCGGATAGGTTTGGAGGCTTCCAAAATAGCGGATCAGCCCGGCATGGAGCAGCGTATCTTCCGCCGCACCGCCCAGTTCGACACCTCTGGCCGGGTCATCGCTCGCACGGTGATAATCGCTGCCCATGAAGCTTTCGAAATCCGCCCGGTCGGCAAGCGCGCTGGAAACAAGCACGGCGGGTACGCCCTCGACCAGCAGCGCCCAGCCATCCTGCCGGGGCAGGAAGGCATCCTGCAAGTCCGAAGGGACTATCTCGCGCCCCCGCACCCGCGCGACCTCCGATATCCCGTAATCGAGCGCGGTCTTGCCAGCGCCGAGCACCACCACCGGCGTCCCGCGCGGTGCGATCGCCATCGTGTCGAGGTTGAACGCCGCCGCGATCGTGGGCAGCGGAACCGGCGGATCGGCTGCGAAAGCCTTTGCGCCGAGCAGGCCCAGCTCTTCAGAACTGGTCGCAAGGACGATCACATCGCGATCGAGCGGGCCGCCCTGCAGCGCGATCCGCACCGCCTCGATCATCACCGCAAGGCCGCTGGCATTGTCGACCGCGCCATTGCACAGCCGGTCGGTCGCGTCGGGCGGCCCGCAATCATCGCCCAGATGATCCCAGTGCGCCAGCAGCACCACCGCGCCCGCGCCCGGAACCCGGCCCGGCAGGCGGCCGATCACGTTGGCGGTCTCGATCCGGTCGGTCTTCTGCGCGATGCTCGCCTTCAGAATCGTGTCATAGGCGATCAGGCCAAGGCCATCGGGATGCCGCTTCGCATTCGCGCCGATCGCGTCGCTCAGGCCGGCGCTTGCCTGCGGGGAGAGAAGCAGCACGGCAGGGCCGGACGTATCGCTCCCCAGCCGCCAGCGCCCACGCGAGATCAGGCCGGCGGTCTTCTCATATTCCTCGGCCGTCTGCGTAGTGACGATAAGCGCCTTGGGCGCTGCAGCCTCGAATTTGGAGAACAATCGCGGAAGCTCGGCCGCAGGCACCCGCACTGCGCGATTGACCAGCGAGCGCGGCTGCAATTCTTCGAAGTCGGGATCGAGGCCCACGATCGGCACGTCGGCAAGGTTGGCATCGTCTCTGCCGGGATCGACCGCGATCAGCCCTTGCGAAAGCGACACGCTGCGCGAGCCCCGCGTGGCCGTAGCCGTGCTTGACCCCGCTTCTTCCGACGGCTGGCGGCGGACGAGGGTGAAATCCTGCGTCCAGTCGCCCTCGCCCGCACCGGGCTGCAAGCCGATTTCGGAATAGCGCTGGATCAGCCAGCGCTGCGTCTTCGCCTCCCCCTCGCTGCCGGGATAGCGGCCACCGAAATCATCGGCTGCCAGCGCGCCGATATCCTCCGCCAGCCGCGCCTCGACCATGTCGAGCGAAGGGCCGGTCTGCGGCGCGGGCACGGTTGCGCAGGCGGCGAGCGAAAGCGCCGCCGCACCCACGGCAATGGTGCGCGAAAGGGCGATCATGATCTCGTGGCCCCAAATCTCATGACCTAGTCGGCGGTCCAGCCGCCATCGACGCTCCAGTTCGCGCCGTTCACGTTGGCCATCGAATCGCGGCACAGGAACACCGCCATCTCGCCGATATCTTCCGGCTGGACGAACTTCTTGGTCGGCTGCTTGGCTAGCAGCACCTGGTCGATCACTTCCTCGCGGCTCATCCCGCGGGCCTTCATCGTGTCGGGGATCTGGTTCTCGACCAGCGGGGTCCAGACATAGCCGGGACTGATGCAATTGACCGTGACTCCGCTGGTCGCGAGCTCCAGCGCGACCGTCTTGGTCAGCCCGGCAATCCCGTGCTTGGCCGCCACGTAAGCCGACTTGTAGGGCGAGGCGACCAGCGAGTGCGCGCTGGCGGTGTTGATGATCCGCCCCCAGCCGCGTTCCTTCATGTGCGGCACTGCCAGGCGGATGGTGTGGAAGGCGGCGGACAGGTTAAGGGCGATGATCTTGTCCCACTTGTCGACCGGGAATTCCTCGACCGGGCTGACATGCTGCATCCCCGCATTATTGACCAGGATGTCGACCCCGCCGGCCTGCTCCATCATCTCCTCGATCGCGGAGACATCTGTCAGGTCGCTGTCGAAATAGTAGGCCCCGCCCAGTTCCTTGCGCAGCTCCGCGATCTCGCTTTCGTCCCCGAAGCCGTTGAGGATCATCGCCGCGCCCTCAGCATGCAATGCGCGCGCGACCGCCAGTCCGATGCCGGAGGTCGATCCGGTAATAAGAGCCTTCTTACCTTCGAGGAACATCGCTAGCCTTTCGTGTATTAAGCACTGCGTATGGAGCCAATCGCCGCCTGGGTGCCGTGGTTCCGCTGGCAGGCGCACATTGCAAGGGTTTTTCTTCGTAATGCGCGCGGGGAGAAGACAGGGGGGACAAGCGCGATGCGGCTCAATCCATTCAACACCGACAATATCGATGTGCGCGGCGGCGGTGGCAGCCGCTTCCCCGGTGGCGGTGCAGGTCAGCTGGGCTGCGGCACGATCATCATCGCCGGGATCGTCTCGCTGCTGTTCGGTACCGATCTCGGCCAGACAATCGCGGTCTTCGATAGCGTCGATCAGGCGACCAGCGGCAGCAAGCAGGCGGACGGTACACGCGCGAACATGACCGAAGAGCAGCTGTGCACGGAAAACGCCTATTCGACCGAGGCATGCAACGCGCTCCAGTCGCTCAATGCCACGTGGGAGCCGGTCTTCGCGCAGGCCAATGTCGAGTTTCGCGAGCCCTTCCTCAAGCTCTTCGTCAATAATGTGAACACGGAAGGCTGCGGCAGCGCGACCTCGGCAGTCGGCCCGTTCTACTGCCCGCGCGACGGGGGCATCTACCTCGACACGAGCTTCTACGACACGATGAAGAACCAGCTTGGCGCGGGCGGAGACTTCGCGCGGCTCTATGTCGTCGCGCACGAATATGGCCATCACATCCAGAACCTGACCGGGCTCGCCAGCCAGGTACGCAGCCTGCAACAGCGCAATCCGCGCGATGCCAACCAGTTGCAGGTGCGCATGGAGCTGCAGGCCGATTGCTACGCGGGCGTGTGGGCGGGCAAGAACCGCAACCTGATCGACCCCGGCGATTTCGAGGAAGGCATGGAAGCCGCCTCCGCCATCGGCGACGATGCCATTTCGGAACGCATGGGCGGCAGGGTCTCGCCCGAGAACTTTACCCACGGTACCAGCGAACAGCGCATGGAAGCATTGCGACTCGGCATGAGAAGCGGCGATGATACCACTTGCGACCGCTATTTCGCGCCCGAGTCGTTCTAGGCGCGATACTGCCAAGAGGGGGGCAGGCCGACAACGCCATGGACTTCATCCGTAACCTGATCACGCTGATCCAGCGTCTGCAGACGATCGTGCGCGACGGGCAGAAGCGCGGCGACCTTCCCGGCATGGCGATGGCCCTGGTGCGCGAGGTGACCGGCAATGGCGGCGAAGAGGATGGCGAGGCGAGCGGGCCTGCGATCTATCAGGGCAAGCGCGCACAGGCCGATCAGGGCACGCCCGAAAGGGCCTCTCGCGCGACTGCCCGCAACCGCGCGGCGCGCGATACCGACCTGCCCGAACCGGCGGTCTATCGCAGGCCCGAAGGCAGCAGCGACGCGCCCGATTTCGAGCCTGCCCGGGCGCCAGCGCGCAATGCCGGAGATGCTGAAGAGCAGTTCCCCCAACCTGCCGCAGCGCCGCTGCAAAAGGAGGACTACGACTACCAGCCCGCCTCCGCCCCGCCCGAAGACCCTGCGATCGAGCCGAAATACGAACCCGCCCGCGCCTCCGCCCCAGAGCCTGAACCCGAGCCTGAGCCCGAGCCCGAAGAGGCAATGGAACTGAGCGCCGCGGCGGTCACGTGGGACGATGACCCTCAGCCCGAGCCACCGCCCCCCGCGCCCAGCCCGGAGCGGGCGGAGACCGTGCCAGCTGAAGCGGTGGAGGCCTCTGCCACGCCCATGCCGGCAGACGCGAAAGAGGACGACGACGACGAGTGGTTCGACCTCGACGATTGGCAGGGCACCGCACTGAAGGTCGCGGGTGTCGGCGCCGCCGCCGCCGCGACCGCAGCGGGCGCGATGGCGGTCAAGGACCGTTTCTTCGACCGCGATGACGAGGAAGGCGGTGATAAGGACGGCGGTAACGAAGACCGTCCCGAGCCCGCCGAGAACCGCTCCGCCATCCCGCTCCCATTAAGCGAAGAGCCGCTGGTGCAGGACGCGCCCGATGCCGAGGCAGAGCAGCGGTCCGAAGATGAGAACGACGGCGACGAAAATGGCGGTCGCAAATGGGCGTCCGCTGCCGCCGTTGCCGCGCCTGCCGTCGCCGCCGTGCTTCCCAAGGCGTCCAGCGAGGAGGAACCGCAGGAGGAAGGCCCCTCCACAGCCGAAAGCGACCAGCCCTCCCCCCCTCCCCCCGAGCCACAGCCGGAGCATCGCCAGCAGGTCGAGATCATTCCTGCCGACCCGCGCAATCCGGCAACCCAACCCGCCTCGCAGTCGCTCGCCAGCCCCGGGATCCGCCTTTACGGCACGATGGATGCCGCGATGTATGCCGAGTTCAGCGAGATGCTGTCCGAACAGGCACCGGGCGGGCCGATCGTGATCGCGCTGACCACGATGGACGGCGATCCCGAAATCGCCCGCAGCATGGCCGAGGATATCCGCCTGTTGCGCGATCGCGGGCGGCGCGAGATCATCTTCCTGGGCAAGACCGCGGTCTATTCCGCAGGCGTGCTGTTCATGGCCGCCTTTCCCGTCGGCCAGCGCTACCTCACCCGCG
This sequence comes from Alteriqipengyuania abyssalis, assembly GCF_019857185.1. Classification (GTDB taxonomy): domain Bacteria; phylum Pseudomonadota; class Alphaproteobacteria; order Sphingomonadales; family Sphingomonadaceae; genus Alteriqipengyuania; species Alteriqipengyuania abyssalis. Next base: position 101,417 of record NZ_JAHWXP010000004.1, read on the forward strand.
CGACCAAGCTGCTGATTACCGAGAACAAGCGCGCGCAGCCGATCCACCTGGCGGGCGGATCGCTGCGCAGCGTGGCGAGCCAGCTGGAACATGCCCGGCGCGAGATCCAGCGCGAGATCGATCAGGAAGACGACGATTTCCGCGCGATCTCCGAAGGGTCCAATGTCAGCGTGCAGGAACTGCGCGAAAAGGCGCCGGGCGACTGGTATATCACCGCCAGCGAGGCCAAGGCCATGGGCCTGATCGCCGAGGTCGTCTGAGCATCGGCTGTCCCGGCGCAAAGCAAATCTACGCAGGCACAAGTTTGCTTTTCGGCGCCCCGGCGCCATCTTGGGCTGCATGACAAAACTCTCCCTGCTCGACCTCCTCCACGTCACCGAAGGTGGCGATGTCCGCCGCTCGCTCGCCAATGCCGTCGACATGGCCCGCCATGCCGAAGCGCTTGGGTTCGAGCGATACTGGTGCGCGGAGCATCACGGGATGGAAGGGATCGCCAGTGCGGCGACATCCGTGGTGATCGGCCATGTCGCTGCGGGGACCGAAAAAATCCGCGTCGGCGCGGGCGGGATCATGCTGCCCAACCATTCTCCGCTGGTGATCGCAGAGCAGTTCGGCACGCTCGACGCGCTGTATCCGGGCCGGATCGATCTGGGGCTCGGCCGCGCGCCGGGCAGCGACCAGCGGGTTGCCGCTGCGCTGCGCCGCAATCTCGACAGCAATCCCGATGCCTTCCCGCGCGACGTGGTCGAGCTGCAGAGCTATTTCGCCGATGACGGGCGCACCGGCATCAGGGCGACGCCAGGTGCCGGTGCCGATGTGCAGCTCTATATCCTCGGCTCCAGCCTGTTCGGCGCGCAGGTCGCCGCGATGCTGGGCCTGCCCTACGCCTTTGCCAGCCACTTCGCGCCGCAGGCGCTGGATGACGCGCTGAAGATCTACCGCGACCGGTTCGAACCGTCCGCCGTGCTGAGCGAGCCCTATGCGATCTGCGGCTACAACGTCTTCGCCGCCGATACCGAGGAGGAGGCGCAGCTGCTCGCCAGTTCGATGCAGCAGAGCTTCGTTCGGCTGCGGACCGGCCAGCCGGGCAAGCTGCCGCCCCCCGTCGAAGGCTATCGCGAAAGCCTGCCGCCGCAGCTTTCGAACATGCTCGATGGCGTGCTCTCGGCCATTGCGATCGGCACGCGCGATCAGGTGCGCGAACAGATGAATGCCTTCGTGGAGCGCACCCAGGCGGACGAACTTATCATCGCCGGGTCGATCTACGACCACGAGGCGCGCAAGCGCAGCCTGGCACTGGCAGCAGAGGCCTTTGCGGGCGAACCCGCCGCCGCCTGACCCTAGAAAAACAAGCGGGCGGCGCACGTCCGGGGGAAAACGTGCACCGCCCTCACTGATGCTGCTCCCAGCGTCAGTTTGTCCTGCCCACTTCGCGCATCGCCTCGTCGAGCGCGCGCAGCGCCTCGGTACGCTCTCGCCGCGACAGATCGCGATCGCTCTCGATCTCGCGGCGGGCGCTGGCGATCGCGTCTTTCGCGCTCGCCATCATGGCGGTGCGACAGAACACCATCACCTTCTTGCCATCGGGCCCGACGCGCTCGCTCACGCTCTGGCCACTCCCGTCGCAGGCGAAGGTGAATTCGGGCATCTCGGCAGCGGCCTGGGCGAGCGCGAGGCGGGTCTCGCGCTCGATCATGCCGCTCTCGCCAAGGCTCCGGCGCATCTCATCCAGCTGCTTGCGCAGATCGCCATTTTCGCCGAGCCGCTTGCGCAGAAGCTCCATCTCGCTCCGCAGCTCGCGCTGCATGCGGTCGGTATCGACCCTTGCATCGCGCAGGCTGTCGAGCCCGGCTTCGATCCTGGCCCGCTCCTCTGGCGTCGCGGGTCGACCATTGACGGTGTAGGTGGTCCGCTTGGTGCGCTTGCCAGAGTCGTCGGTCGTCACCTTGCGTTCGACCCGGACCACACGCTCTGCGTCATCGCCATCGTCTCCGTCAGAGAGCACGAAGACAGCGGGCGCTTCCGGTGCGGCGGGTGCCTCCGGCGCGGCAGGCGCATCTGGCGCAGCCGGAGCCACGGGGGCGAGCGGTGCCACCGGCGCTACCGGGGCGAGCGGTGCCGCAGGAGCCTCGGGCACGCCCAGCGCCTCTGCATAGGAGATCGATGCGGTCAGCGGCACGGCGGCAAGCGCGCCGATCATCAGCGTGCGTGCGGCAATCCGCCGACGCGGGGAAATATCGGACATGGTCAGGCTCCTCAGACGGTGGATAATCGATTTGTCCCCCAGCACCGGGCACGCCATCGGCGCGGCGAGCGCCAGGCTGGCGCGCCTGTCGCTGCGGGTCGCGAAGGACGCGATGGTGGTTGCGTAGGCTTCGCGCCGGCGCGCATCGCAGCGGGCGACGACACGGGCATCGCATGCCGCTTCCTGATCGCGCCGCATCGCACGCCAGCCGACCCAGCCGAGCGGGTTGAACCAGTGCAGCGCGAACAGCGGCTGAACCAGTGCGTTGACCAGCAGGTCATGCGCGCGGTGGTGCGCCAGCTCGTGCTCCAGCGCGAGATCGCGGCGGGTCTGCTCGGTATCGGCCATGAAGCCTTCGGGCAGCGCGATCACCTTGTCGAACACCCCGAACGCGACCGGCGATGCGGTGGCAGGCGATTCGATCAGCCGCACGCTGCCGCGCGTGCCGACGCCGATGCTCGCCCGCAGAAGCTGGCGGCGCATGGCGAAATAGAGCGTGTAGCGGCGGATCAGGAAGACCAGCACTCCGGTCAGCCACACCACCATTCCGATCAGCGCCCAGTCGGTGGTCGGCTCGCTCGCCACCATGGGTTGCAGCAGCAGCCCACGACCGCCGACTTCAGCCGGCACGTCGAGCCCCACGACCGGCAGCGCGGCAGGCGCGGATGACGGAGCAAGCCAAGACGGCAGAACGATAGGTGGCAGCAGGAGCCTGAAGAAAGGCAGCGCCCACAGCGCATAGGCCGCATGGGCCCCGAAATGGCGCGACACCGGACGGCGCAGCACGAGCACTGCGGCGACGAGCGCGCCGGTCCACAGCAGCGTGTCGAAGGCGAAATCCTGCAGATCGATGCTCATTTGCGCATCTCCTTCAACAGGCGTTCGATCTCGCCGAGATCCTCGTCGGTCAGCGCCTCGCTCTCGGCCAGGTGGGCAAACAGGGACGCCGCGCGCCCGCCGAACAGCCGGTCGACCAGCCGCCGCGATTCGCCGCCGACATAATCCGCGCGCTCGATCAGCGGGGTGTAGAGGAACCGGCGACCATCGGGCTCGGTCGCCAGAGCGCCCTTGCTCACCAGCCGCGAGAGCAGCGTTTTGACCGTCGGCATGGACCAGCCGCGCGCTTCGCAGACCTGATTGCACACATCCGTCGCGCTGACCGGGTGGCGATCCCAGATCACCTCCATGATCGCGTGCTCAGCCTCGCTGATGCGTTCGCCCTTGTCGTCTTTCGAATCGGACATCGACCGTCTCCCTCCTCATCCGTTTACATCTGTAGCCGTAACGACTACGGATGTAAACATGAGCGGTGGATGAACGGTTCGTGAGGCGCTTTGCCCTCGCCCGGACAAGCGATCAGCAGACTTCTGCGGTGTTCTCCGGAATCGGGCCCGGCGGCACGCGCGCATCGCTCATCCAGAAAGGATCGGCCGCCAGCCGGTGCCGGTCGCCATAGGCGGCGCGCAAGGCGGCGGCGAGCTGCGGATCATAGGCTTCCAGATCCCGATGCCCCAGAATCCGGCGCCCGTCGAAGACCTGCAGCCGGTTCGAATCGAACCAGAACTGCGTCCCTTCGGCCCAATATTCCTGAACCGTGGTCATGTTGTATTCTTCGAACCACAGTTTGTTGGCCTGCGCATTGGCATACGCCGCCTCGACCTGGTCGTAGAGATCGGGGTCCGTGCCCTGGATGGCGAACAGGATGTTGTGCGCGAATTCGTGAACCAGAATGGTCTCACCGTAATAGCGGCTGGTCGGCAGGCCGAGGACATCCTCTTCGGAGCCGACTGTATGCTGCCCGCCGATCCCGCGTGCGCGCGCATCCCAATAGGCGCGGTCGGTCAGCCGCCCGATCCGCTCGTCATAATGCTTCTTCTCGCACCGAGTCAGGCGCGGATCGTCGGGAGCCGGCTTTGTCCAGTGCGCATTCTCGGGCAGGTCGAGCAGCGCCTCGGTCTCGGCGATGATCGCGACGCGATAGCCGTTGTCGTGCAGCCATTTGGCCAGGTCGGGCCGGAAGGCGAGCATATCCTCGATCATCGCCTCGGCAGCGACCATCGCATCTTCGGACACGACGCCGGAGGAGACCACGGGGATGCCGTCCGCATCGCGGTACTGCGTGTAGAAATCGGGAATGCCCAGCGCGGAAGGCGGGGGTGAGGCGGCCACGCTCGCGCATGCGGTCAAGGTCGCGACGCTGGCGATTGCGAGGAAGCGGAGGCTCATTCTGCCAGGCTACATCCGCAAAAATGAACGGCGGGCGAAACCGCCCGCCGTCTCAATTAGTACACCCGCTTCTTCGGCTTGATGTACTCGATATCGTCGGTCAGCGTATATTCGTGCACCGGGCGGTAATCGATCTTCATATCGCCCTTGCCCGAACCCTTGGCACCGCCGCCCCAGCCGTCGAACCAGGTCACCGTGTGCTTCATCCACTCGGCATCGTTGCGGTCGGGGAAGTCCTCGTGCGCGTGGGCGCCGCGGCTTTCCTTGCGGTTGTCGGCGCTGGTCATGGTGACGCTGGCCTGAGCCATCAGGTTGTCGAGCTCCAGCGTCTCAACAAGATCGCTGTTCCAGATCAGCGAGCGGTCGGAGACGTGGATGTCCTGCATCGAGGCGTTGACCTCGGCAAGGTGCTTCTTGCCCGCCGCGAGCGTTTCGGTGTCGCGGAACACGGCAGCATGCTTCTGCATGGTCTTCTGCATGTCTTCGCGAATCCGCGCGGTCGGCAGGCTGCCCTTGGCATTGCGGAAGTGGTCGAGCCGGGTCAGCGCCAGATCGGCACTGTCGGCGGGAAGCGCATCATGGCTCGCGCCCGGCTTCATCGTTTCGGCCAGACGATGGCCGATCGCGCGGCCGAACACCACAAGGTCGATCAGCGAGTTGGAGCCGAGGCGGTTTGCGCCATGGACCGAGACGCAGCCCGCCTCGCCCGCAGCGTAGAGCCCGGGCACCACGTGGTCGGGATTGCCGTCCGGCCCCAGCGTCACGACTTCGCCGTGATAGTTCGTCGGGATGCCGCCCATGTTGTAGTGGACGGTCGGCGTCACGGGGAGCGGTTCGCGCGTCAGGTCGACACCGGCGAAGATCTTGCCGCTTTCGGTAATGCCCGGCAGGCGCTCTGCCAGCACCTTGGGATCGATGTGATCGAGGTGCAGGTAGATGTGGTCGCCATCCTTGCCCACGCCCCGGCCTTCACGCATTTCCAGCGCCATCGAGCGGGACACGACATCGCGCGACGCCAAGTCCTTGGCCGAGGGGGCATAGCGTTCCATGAACCGCTCGCCTTCGGAGTTGGTCAGGTAGCCACCCTCGCCGCGCGCGCCTTCGGTGATCAGCACGCCCGCGCCGTAGATGCCGGTCGGGTGGAACTGGACGAATTCCATGTCCTGCAGCGGCAGGCCTGCGCGCAGCACCATGCCGCCACCGTCGCCGGTGCAGGTATGGGCCGAGGTCGCGGTGTAGTAGCAGCGGCCATAGCCGCCGGTCGCCAGCACCACGGCATGCGCGCGGAAGCGGTGGATCGTGCCGTCATCCAGGCACATCGCGATCACGCCGACGCAGCGACGGTTGGCACCCTCGCCCGTCATGATCAGGTCGATCGCGAAATATTCGATGAAGAAGTCCGCGTCGTACTTCAGGCTCTGCTGGTAGAGCGCGTGGAGCATCGCATGGCCCGTACGGTCCGCCGCGGCGCAGGTGCGCTGCACCGGCGGGCCTTCGCCCATGTTCTGCATGTGGCCGCCGAACGGACGCTGATAGATCGTACCGTCCTTGTTGCGCGAAAACGGCACGCCTGCGTGCTCGAGCTCGTACACCGCCTGCGGGGCTTCGCGCGCGAGATATTCGATCGCGTCCTGGTCGCCCAGCCAGTCAGACCCCTTCACGGTGTCGTACATGTGCCAGGTCCAGTGGTCGGGCGTGTTGTTGCCCAGCGAGGCGGCGATGCCGCCCTGCGCCGCCACGGTGTGCGAACGCGTGGGGAAGACCTTGGAGATGTTCGCGGTCTTGAAGCCGGCCTCTGCCGCGCCCATCGTCGCGCGCAGGCCCGAACCGCCAGCGCCGACGACGACCACGTCGAAATCATGGTCGATGATCGGATAGGCTTCGCTCACGTTTTTCGGGCGGTCGGTGCCAGTGTCGTTGGGGTTCTGGCTGGCCATCAGGCGGCTCCTGCAAATGCGATGCTGGCGATGCAGAAGATGCCGAACACGGCCCCTGCCACCGCCACGAGATTGAGAAGGGCGATCAGCGCGAAGCGGCTGCCACCTTCGTGGATGTAATCCTCGATCAGGACCTGCAGGCCCAGCCGCGCGTGCCAGAACGTGCTGACGATCAGCAGGATCAGCGCCGCCGCCGCGATCGGCGAGGAGAGCCAGCCGGTGACCGTGCCGTAGTCGTAGGCGGGCAGCAGCAGGAAGCTGACCAGCAGGAACAGCACCAGCACCAGATTGCCGATCGCGGTGAACCGCTGGAGCAGCCAGTGATGCGCGCCCTCGTGGGCCGAGCCGAGGCCGCGTACGCGGCCGATGGAGGTTCCGTTACCCATGGGAAATGCCTTACTTGAGGAGGATGATCGCCCAGAAGGCGATGGTCAGAAGGACGCCGAGGATCGGGGCCAGCGTCGACCAGGTCTTGTTGATCGTCAGCTCGTACCCCGCGCCGATATCGAGCACGAAGTGGCGCAGCCCGCTCATCATGTGGCTGAAGAAGGCCCAGGTCAGGCCGACCAGCACGATATAGCCGGGGATCGATGTCGCAACGGCGGAGAAGGTTGCATACGCCTCCGGCCCGCTGGCCATTGCGCCCAGCCACCACAGCAGCACGGCGAGGCCGACCAGCGCCATTCCGTCACCGGTGACGCGGTGCAGGATCGAGGTGAACATGTGCGGGCCCCACTTCCAGATCTGGAGATGGGGAGAGAGTGGTCTGTTCGACATGGTGGCTTGCGGGTCCAATCTGGCCGGTGCGGTAGGTCTTGCGCCTCCACTTAGCGGATGCGCGGTCAGGTTCAAGCGAGTCAAAAGCATGGGTGCAAAAGCACGGACCATGGGGTGAGCGCAAGCGCGGGGCTTGGTCGCGCGCATCAATCGGCCTAACAGGTGGCTCCATGACAGGCATTCTCGTCACAGGATCGAGCCGCGGGATCGGCGCCGCCATTCGCGAACAGCTGGAGGCGCGCTGCGTGCGCGTGGTCGGCCATTCCACGCAAGGGATGGAAGAAGGCGAGATCGCCGCCGACTTTACAGAGCCTTCCGCACCGTCGACGCTGTGGGAAGAGGCGCTGCGGCAGACCGACGGCGCAATCGACGTGCTGATCAACAATGCCGGGCTGTTCGATGGAGTCCCGCTCGACACCTCGGACATCGAATGGCTCGATGCGTGGGAGGAAACGCTGCGGATCAACCTGACCGCCGCCGCGCAGCTCAGCCGTTTCGCGGTGCGCCACTGGCAGGAACGCGGCTGCGAAGGGCGGATCGTCCATGTCGCCAGCCGCGCCGGGCACCGCGGCGATTCGCCCGCGCACTGGCACTATGCGGCGGCCAAGGGCGGGATGCTGGCGCTGCACAAGACCATCGCGCGCGCCTACGCCAGCGAAGGCATCTACAGCTTCGCGGTGACACCGGGCTTTACCGACACCTCGATGGCGGGGGACTATCTTGAGAGCCGGGGCGGACCGGGCCTGCTTGCCGACATCCCACTGGGCCGCGTGGCCGAGCCGGAGGAAATCGCCAGCATCGCCACCTGGTGCGCGCTCGAAGCGCCTCCTTCGATGACCGGCGCGACGATCGACGCCAACGGGGCCAGCTATGTCCGCTAGGCTTGCCGCGCTGGCGGCGCTGGCACTTGTCGCTGGCGGCTGCGCGCCTGCGCCCGAGTCGCCCGCCACCGCCGATCCTGTGGCGCACGACGTCGTCTCCTCACCGGACATGGCCACCAGCTTCCCGCAGTCCGCGTTTCTCGAAAAATGCGAAGACTGGGACGAGTGGGACAAACCCGCCCCGCCCTTCGAGCTGCTCGGCGACACATGGTATGTCGGCACCTGCGGCATTTCCGCGATCCTCGTGATCGGCGATGGCGAGCACATCCTGATCGACAGCGGCGTGGAGGATGCTGCACCGCTGATCCTCGCCAATATCCGCGCGCTCGGCATCGACCCGCGCGATGTGGGCTATCTGCTGATGAGCCATGAGCATTTCGACCATGTGGGCGCGCACGCAGCCCTCGTCGAAGCGACCGGGGCCAAGGTGATCGCCTCGCCCATAGCGGCACGGGTTCTGTCCAGTGGCGAGGCAAGCGCGGAGGATCCGCAGGCCGCGATCCACCCTGCGATGACGCCGGTGAACGTCGACCGGATCGTGAACGATGGCGAGGTGCTGACACTGGGTGGCAAGGAATTCACCGCGCACCTCACCCCCGGCCACACGCCGGGCGCGATGAGCTGGACGTGGAATGCCTGCTCCCTCCCGTGGCAACCGCCCGTGTGCCGCCGCGTCGCCTATGTCGACAGCCTCTCCCCCGTCTCGGCAGACGACTACCGCTTCACCGATCACCCGGCGGTCGTCGCCGATTTCCGGCGCAGCATCGCCAGGGTCGCCAAGCTGCCGTGCGACCTGCTCGCGACGCCGCATCCCTCGGCAAGCGGAATGCTCGACCGGATGACAGATGGCGGATTGCTGGATGGGGCCGCTTGCGCCGAGTACGCGAAGGCGATCGAGAAACGGCTGAACGAGCGGCTGGCGAAAGAAGGCGAATGACCGGCGGCGCTGGCTCGGGTTCCGATCTGCCCTTCTCCTGCCGCTGCGGCGCGGTGAAAGGGGTGATCGAGAGGGCGGGCCCGCTCGAAGGCGATTTCGTCGTCTGTCACTGCACCGATTGCCAGACCTTCGCCAATCGCTTCGATGCGGGCGACAGGGTGATGGACGAGCAGGACGCTGGCACACCGCTCTACCAGAGCCGTTGCGCACGGATGCGGATAGAGAGTGGGCGCGACCGGCTACGGTGCATCCACCTGACCGAAGAGGCGACCCTGCGCTGGTACGCAGGCTGTTGCGACACGCCGCTGTTCAACTCGTACAAGAATGGCAAAATTCCCTATGTCACCACGCTGGTCGGCAATTGCGACGCCGGGGCGCGAACGCGGCTGCTGGGGGAACCGATCGGACACCTCTTTGTCGATGACGATCCGGCGTGTACCGGGGCGGGCCGCCGCCTTTCGATGAACACGCTGATGCGGCGGTTCTTCGTCAGGATGGTCAAGGACATCGTCTCTGGCGACCGCCGCCGGAGCGCGCTGTTCGATCCCGAAACGCTGGAGCCTGTCTCCACCCCGACGCGCCTTACGAAGGAAACGACCGCCCATGTCGGCTGACATCACCGCCGAAGAAGCCGGAATCAGCTGGAAGCTGACCGCACTGGTCGACCGCACCGCCGCCGAGGCCGCACTCGCGGCGAGTGTGGAGGACGCGTGGGACAGCGATCTCGTGATGAGCGCGCACGAGGTCGAAGCCGACCGCTACGATCCCATCAATGCCGGCCTGTGGCGGATCGAGGCGTGGTATCCGCGCAAGCCCGACGCCGCGCTGCGTGCCACGCTCGACACGATGTTCGACGGCAACCCGCCGGACTTCGCGCTGGAGAAGGTCGAGCCCGAGGACTGGGTCACGATCAGCCAGCAGGCGGTCGAGCCGGTCCGCGCGGGGCCGTTCCACATCCGCACGCCCGACCACGCGGCTGCGCCCGAGGGAATCGACCTCGTCATCCCCGCCAGCCGCGCCTTCGGCACCGGCCAGCACGAGACCACTGCGGGATGCCTCGCAATGCTCGGCTGGCTGCGCGCGCGCGGCGTTCACCCGCGTGACATCGCCGATATCGGCACCGGCACCGGCCTGCTCGCGATCGGTGCGCTCAAGCTGTTCCCCACCGCCAATGTGATCGCCAGCGACATCGACCCGGTGTGCGACGAGATCGTTCGCGAGAATGCCCGCGGCAACGCAGTCCCGCTCGGCCAGCGGCCCGGCGCGCTGCATTACGTGACCGCGCCGGGGATGGACGATCCCGCGCTCAGGGCCCGCGCGCCCTACGATCTGCTGATCGCCAATATCCTCGCCGGCCCGCTGATCACGCTCGCGCCCGATTTCGCACGCGCCGTACAGCCGGGTGCCCATGTCGTTCTCGCCGGTCTGCTGACCACGCAGGAGGCGCGTGTGACGCGCGCCTACCTGCAACAGGGGCTGCGCCGCGAGCATCGAATCGTCGATGGCGACTGGTCGATCCTGTGCCTGCGGATGCCCGCCAGATGAGAGCGATCAGGCTGCTCGGCTGGACGCTCGGCAGCCTGATCGGCGCGGTCGCGCTGCTGATCGCAGGCTTCTTCCTCGCTGCATGGGCGGGTTCCTCGATCCCGCGCAATGGCGGGTGGAGCGAGACCGAGACCGGCATCCCGATCATGGTCGAAAGCAACGGCGTCCACACCGGGATCGTGATGCCGATCGCGACCCCGGTGAAGGACTGGCGGGAGACCTTCCCCTCCACGGCCCAGCCGATGAGAAGCGGGATGCGGCCGACCCACATCTCGGTCGGCTGGGGCGACCGCGAAGTGTACCGCACGGTGGCGACCTGGGGCGATCTCAAGCCGGCCACCGCTCTGCGGATCGCGACCCGAGGCGGCCCGGCGGTGATGCGGGTGGCGACCTATTATCGCCCCTCCGAGGATACGAACCACCGCTGGCTGATCCTGCGCGAGCAGGAATATGCGCGGCTGGTCGCCCGGATAGAGGCGGGCCTCCCGCCGATCGCGAACCCCGAAGACCGGATCAGCCTGACCAGTTTCGATCCTCGGGCGCGCATCTATGACGCGGCCGGACGCTACACCCCCTTCTACACCTGCAACCAGTGGGTGGCAGACGCGCTGGCGGCAGCGGGGGTGGAGATGGGCCAATGGACTCCGCTCGCCGGTGGCGTGATGAAGTGGATCCCGCAGGGCGAGGCGCAGCCCTGATGCGATCAGAAAGCAGATGACGCTGCGGCTTGCTTGCATTAGTGTCAGTAAGCCATGATCGACCTGCCGACCGCTTTCGATGTCTTTGCCGATCGCATGATCCGCGTCGTCGTGTTCGACGTGCAGCGCTATCTCGTCGCGGCGGGCTTTTTCACGATCGCGCTGCTGGTGTTCCGCAGCTGGGCGACCCGCAAGCGTATCCAGACCCGCCGCGCGACGCGCAAGGATTACACGCGCGAGATCGCGTCTTCGCTGCGCACGTCCTTCGTGTTCGCGCTTACCACCTTTCTGACGCTTGGCCTTCGTGAGATCGGGCTGGTGAAGATCAAGCTGGAAACCTTCACCCTGCTCACCGTCGCGTGGCAGTTCGTGCTGATGGTGATCGCGCACGATGCCTATTTTTACTGGATGCACCGCGCGCTGCATCACAAGCGCCTGTTCCGCGCGACGCACCTGCATCATCACAAGTCGCGCACGCCCACGCCGTGGACGGCTTACTCCTTCTCGAGCTGGGAGGCGGTGACCGAGGCGCTGTTCATCCCGATCTTCATGCTCGCGACCAGCACGATGGGCTTCGCGATGACCGGTCTCGCGGTGTTCCTGTTCCTGTGGCACATGATTTTCCGCAACGTGATCGGCCACTTGGGCGTGGAGCTGTATCCGGCGGGCTGGGTCGATAACCGCTGGACCGGCTGGTGGAACACGACCACGCACCACGACCTCCACCACAGTTCGGGCAACACCAATTTCGGGCTTTATTTCACCTGGTGGGACCGGTGGATGGGAACCGAGCATCCGCGCTATCGCGAGGAATTTCGCAAGGTAACCGCCCGCACCCGCAGGGCGGCACGCGAGGCCGGGGCCGCACCGGCCTAAGATCCCAGCGCGTCGCGGCGTGCCGCCAGCAGGCGCGCTTCGGCCGGTTCGGGATCGAGCGCCAGCGCCGCGTCGTACTCTGCCCGCGCCTCTCCCACTTTTCCCAAGCTCGCCAGCAGGTCCGCCCGCACCGCGTGGAACGGCAGGAACTGTGTCAGCCGTCCGGTCTCGATCGCATCGAGCGCCGCCAGCCCCTCTTCGGCCGAGGTCGCGCGCGCCAGTGCCAGTGCGCGGTTGACCGCGACCACCGGCGTCGGACGCATCAAGGTAAGCACATCGTAGAGGCGGAGGATCGCAGCCCAATCGGTTTGCCCCGTCTCCCTCCGCAGGCAGTGGACCAGGTGAATCGCCGCCTGCACCTGAAGCGGACCGGGCTTGCCGATCGCGGTCGCCCGGTCGAGCGCAGTGCGCCCCGCCTCGATCCGCGCGATATCCCATTGCGCAACGTCCTGTCCGGACAGCGGAACCATGGTGCCTTCGCGATCCACCCGCGCCGCCTCGCGAGAGCGCACGAGGCAGACCAGCGCGAGCAAGCCGTGCGCCTCCGCCTCCTGCGGCATCAGCTCGGCCAGCAGCACCGCCAGCCGCTCGACCTCGGGTGCGAGCCCGCCTGTCTCCCCGGTACCCGCAGCATTGCGATAGGCGATCGCCAGCGCGGTCTCCAGCGTTTCCAGTACGGTGCCGACCCGGAATTGCCATTCGCGGGACGGTGGCGTCTCGAAAGGAATATTGGCCGCCTTGATCTTGGCCTTGGCGCGGGTCAGCCGCTGGTACATCGCGGGCTCTGCGACGAGAAAGGCGCGCGCTATCCGCGCGACCGACACACCGCAGATGACCCGCAGCGCCAGTGCGATCCGCGCCTCGCGCGCGAGCGCCGGGTGGCAGCAGGTGAACAGCAGCCGCAGCCGGTCGTCGGGGATCGGCTCTGGAAACGGGACGACGTCGCCCACCGGGTCCGGCTCCGGCTGGTCCGCCAGCACGCGCGCCTCTCGATCAGCCCTGCGCAGTGCATCGAGCGCGCGCCGCCGCGCGGCGACGTAGAGCCACGCGGCGGGGTCGCGGATCGGCGCAGGCTCGCGCAGCGCCGCCTCGCACGCGGCGGAGAACGCGTCCTCCGCCAGGTCGAGATCGCGGAACCGCGCGGCGAGGGCCGCGACGACCCTCGGCCGCGCAGCCGCGAGCAGGTCTGCCAGCGGGTCCAGCGACTAGTCCTGCCAGACCGGGCGCACCTCGACCGAACCCTTACCCGGGATCGGGATTTTCCGCGCCCAGCGAACCGCCTCGTCGAGATCGGCGGCCTCGACAATGTAGTAACCGCCAAGTTCCTCGTGGCTTTCGGCGAAGGGGCCGTCGTGCAGCGTGCCTTCGCCCCCGTTTTCGTAGCGGATGGTGGTTGCGGTGTCCGCGCCCTTCAGGCGATTGCCGCTGAACGCGACCCCGGCGGCGTGCCATTCCTCGGCCAGCTTCATGTGCCCCGCCAGCGTGGCCTCCATCACCGCCGCGCCGTTTTCGCCCATATAGGCGCTCTCGTCCTCATGAATCAGCAACATGTATTGCATCGCATGTCTCCGCCCCGGCATCGCCACTGCGGCGACACTCTACACCCGAGACGACGCTGCCGCCCGCTTTTCGACATGCTCCGAAAATTTTTTCTACGAGGTGCCAGCCGGATCGTCCTGCGGCGTCGCCCCCGCCCCCGTGACCATCTCGTGATAGCCCGCGACCGCGCGCACGACGCCGTGCATCATCTCCATGCGCACCGGGATCGGCACTTGCGTGCGCCCGATCATCACCGCGACGGTGTAGACACTGCCATCGGGCGCGGTGAGGATGCCGACGTCGTTATAGCCCGCCTGATCGGCAGGCTGGCCCGGCTCCACGATGTCGAGCACCTGGCCCGTGCCGGTCTTGTGCGCGATGCTCCACCCTTCGGGCAGCCCGCCCTTGAGCCGGTTCGGCCCGCTCTTCACCTCGCCCAGCCAGCCGAGGAAGCGCGCGGTGCTGGTGTCGGAGAGCAGCTCGCCCGCCTCCAGCCGGGCAAGCGCGCTGGCGATCGCGACCGGGCTCGCTCCGTCGACCGGATCGTCGACATAGGCATCGAAGGCTGCTTCGCGCACGTCGTGCGGCACCGTCTTGCGCACTTCGAAGAAGGTATCGCCCAGCGCATAGGCCTGACGCCACTCCAGCCCCGCGATCGCCGATTGCATCGGGCGTTCGCCGGGCCCGAAGCGGATATCGGCAAAGCCCTTGCGCGCCAGAACCCGGCGCACCGCATCCGAGCCGCCCACCCGGCGCAGGACCATGTCGTTTGCGGTGTTGTCGCTCTGCGTCAGCGCGCGGGAGATGAAGTCGGCATAGCTGGTGGTGAAGCTGCCCTGCGCGGCGACGCTCTGGCGGATCGGGCTGTGAAACACCGCCAGATCGCCATTCCGAACCGTCGCCGTCTCGGAAAGGTCGAGCCTGCCTGCATCGGCCATGTCGAGCGCGCTCAGCGCGACCCACAGCTTGCTGACGCTTTGCTGCGGATACAGCTGCGTTCCTTTGAAATGCATCATCCGCCCGCGCGCCGGATCATACACCGCGATGCCGACCTTACCCTTGAGACCGGTGCCCAGCGCGAACAGCTGATCGTCGAGCCATTCCTCTTGTGCCGACCGCTCGACCGTCAGGTCTTCCGCCGCCTGCTCGATCCGCTCGCCGAAGCTGGGCACCCCTGAGGTGTCGGCAGCCTCGTCGCTCGGGCGACAGGTCGCCAATGCGCCGAACGCGAGGAGACAGAACAGGGCGGAAAGGAGGGTTCGCATCGCCGCCATATAGCCTCAACCCGTTGAAAATGAATGCCCTCAGCCAGCCGCCGCGACGATCTGCGCCCAGCCCGCCTCGTCGATCACCTCGATGCCCAGTTCCTCGGCCTTCTTCAGCTTGCTGCCCGCGCCCGGCCCGGCGACCAGCAGATCGGTCTTGGCCGACACGCTGCCCGCCGCCTTCGCGCCCAGCCTCTCGGCCTGCGCCTTGGCTTCGTCGCGGCTCATCGTCTCGAGCTTGCCGGTGAACACCACGATCTTGCCCGCGACCGGGCTTTCCACCGTCTCGACTTCGTAGACCGGCGGATCGACCTCGCCCGCTCCGGGTTCCGACCCGATCAGATCGTCCCACACCTGGCGGTTGTGCTCCTCATGGAAGAAATCCGCGAGCGCGTGGCCCACCGCCGTCCCGATCCCGTCGGCACGCACCTCGTAGATGCGCCGCACCGCGTCCAGCATCCGCGCGTTGAACGGGCTGACCTTCTCGTCCTGCCCACGCGGATTTTCGATACGGTAGCGGTGGAATTCGGCCGCCTTGCCCGGCAGCTTGCGAATATCGCCCAGCCCCTTGAGCAGGTCGCGCGCGGTGACCGCGCCGACTTGGCGGATGCCGAGGCCGAACAGCAGCCGCGCGGCGTCGGGCGCGCGCTTGGCCTCGATCGCTGCCAACAGGTTATCCACCGACTTGTCCTGCCAGCCTTCGAGCGCGAGGATCTCGTCACGCCGCTTGCGCAGGCGGAAGATATCCGCCGGACTTTCGAGCCACCCGCGTTCCAGAAATTCGGCGATGGTCTTCTCGCCCATCCCTTCGATGTCGAGCGCGCCGCGGCTGACGAAGTGCTTCATCCGTTCGAGCCGCTGCGCCGGGCAGATCAGCCCGCCGGTGCAGCGCACATCGACCTCGTCTTCCTCGGCCACCGCCTCACTGCCGCATTCGGGACAGGTCTCGGGAAATTCGAAACGCTCGCGGTCCGCATCGGGCGTAAGGTTCTCGACCACCTGCGGAATCACGTCGCCCGCGCGCTGGATCAGCACCCGGTCGCCCACGCGCAGGCCCAGCCGCGCGATCTCGTCGCGATTGTGCAGCGTGACATTGGTGACGGTGACCCCGGCGACCAGCACCGGCGCGAGGCGGCCGACCGGGGTCAGCTTGCCCGTGCGCCCGACCTGGATGTCGATCGCTTCCAGAGTGGTCTCCGCGCGCTCGGCGGGAAACTTGTGCGCCAGCGCCCAGCGCGGGGCCTTGGCGACGAAGCCCAGCCGCTCCTGCCAGTCGAGCCGGTCGACCTTGTAGACCACGCCATCGATCTCATAGGGCAGATCGGGCCTTGCGGACGCGATCGTCTCGTAATGATCGAGCAGCGCATCCAGCCCTTCCACCCGGGTAAATTGCGGCGAGACCGGCAGGCCGAACGCCTCGATCGCGCGGATGACTTCGGTTTGCGTCTCACCGGGTACCTTCGAGGCTTCGCCCCATCCATGCACCCAGAAACGCAAGGGGCGCTTTGCGGTGACGCTCGCATCCTTCTGCCGCAGCGATCCCGCCGCCGCGTTGCGCGGATTGGCGAACTGGCGAGCTTTGGTGGGGTCGAACTCCTCGCCCTTCTCTGCCGCCGCAGCCCGGGCCTCGTCCATCAGCCGGGTGTTGAGATCGGCGAAGGCGGCGCGCTCCATATAGACCTCGCCGCGCACTTCGAACACGTCCGGCGCATCGCCTGTCAGCTGCGCGGGGATATCCGCAATATGCGCGACATTGGCGGTCACATCCTCGCCCACCTGCCCGTCGCCCCGCGTCGCCGCGCGGACCAGCTGGCCGTTCTCGTATCGCAGCGAGCACGAGAGGCCGTCGATCTTGTCCTCCGCGGTGAAGGCGATCGGCGTATCGGCAGCCAGATCGAGGAACCGCCGCACCCGCGCGACCCACTCGCCCACCTCTTCGCCGTTGAAGGCATTGTCGAGGCTCATCATCCGCACCGCATGCGTCACCTTGGAAAGCGGCGATGCGGCGACCTCGTGCCCCACGCCCTTCGACGGCGAATCGGGCCGCACCAGATCGGGGAAAGCCGCCTCCAGCGCCTCGTTCCGGCGGACCAGCGCATCATATTCCTGGTCGGTAATCTGGGGCGCATCTTCGGCATGATACAGCCGGTTGTGTTTGCGGATGGTCCGCGCGAGCCGCATCAGCTCGTTCGCGGCCTCGGCTTCGGAGAGGGTTTGGGCAAGGTCCTTGGGGTCGTCCATAAGGCGCTGCGATAGGGCACACCGGCAAGCTTACGGAAGCGGTTTTCTGCCCGCTGCAACTGCCCGCTACATCTTCTCCTTGAGGCCCTTGCGGATCAGCCACCAGTTGGTGGGAAAGGCAGTCGCGAAGCCGGCCAGCATGGCAATCTGCATCGCGAACCAGAACTCGGGCGTCGCGACCTCGGCCAGCCCGCCATAACTGGGCCTGAACCACACAAACTGGATCAGCGCCATCAGCCCGTACATGCCGACCTGCCACGATGTGATGGAGAGGAAATCGGCCTTCACCGCCGCCCATATGCCTTCGCCGGCCGAGACATCGCGCATCGGCTTGATGGTGAAATACTGGAACGCGATGCCCAGCGCGAAGGCGACGATATAATCGACAATCCACACGGCGAAGATCTTCTCGCCGAACAGCGAATGCCAGCCGAACCACACCGCGATCTGGGGCATCGCGAAGGCGGACCATTCGGCGATGATGTCGCCCAGCGTACACCCGGCCCCGCAATGCGATGCGCCCTTGGCGACCGAGGCCCAGAAGGGCAGCTCTTCCCCGGGCGCGTCGATCCCGCGCCCCTTGCGCCGTCCGAAAGCGTAATAGAGCGCCACCCACACGACGCTGCCGAACAGCGCGGTCAGCGGCCAGACGAAGTTCATCACCGCCATCTTCTGCGGATGCCGCGCGACGTCGATAGCGATCCACAGCGCGCAGGCTGCCGCAATCAGTAAAGAGATCGTCGAGAGTGCGTGGAGCCAGTCGGGAAAGCTCGGGGCGTGCATGCAGGTCTAAGGCCGGATGGAGGCCCCAGGTTCCGCCAGCCTCACACCCCCTCCAGCAACCGGTCCGCCTGCGCGCGCGCTTCGGGGGTGATTTCCGCGCCCGAGAGCATGCGCGCAATCTCTTCCTGCCGCTGCGCGGCATCGAGCAGCACAACGGACGTCTTGGTCACCGTACCGCTGCTCGCCTTGGCGATCTGGTAATGGACGCGGCCGCGCGCGGCGACCTGCGGCGAGTGCGTCACCACCAGCACCTGCCCGTCACTGGCGAGGCGCGCCAGCCGTTCGCCGATGGCCGAGGCGACCGCCCCGCCCACGCCGCGGTCGATCTCGTCGAAGATCATCGTCGCCGCGCCGCCCTGCTCCGCCAGCGCGACCTTCAGCGCGAGGATGAAGCGCGACAATTCGCCGCCGCTGGCGATCTTGTTGAGCGGAGCGAAGTCCGCGCCCGGATTGGTCGCGATCAGGAATTCGACCGCGTCCATGCCCGTGGGGCCCCACTTTTCCTGCGGCAGCGGCTGAACGTCCGTCTGGAAACGCGCGGCGTCCAGCTTCAGCGGCGCAAGCTCGGCGGCAACCGCCTTGTCGAGCGTCTTGGCGGCGGCCTTGCGCGCCTTGCGCAGCCGCACAGCGGCGCCCTCGTAGGCGTCAAACGCCTCGCGCTCGGCGATCCGCAGCGCATCGAGCTGTGCCTCGCCGCCTTCGATCGCGTCGAGCTGGCTACGCATCTCGCGCATCTTGTCCGGCAGTTCGTCGACCTCGCAGCGATGCTTGCGGGCGAGCGCGCGCAGGTCGAACAGGCGCGTTTCGGCGGCGTCCAGCGCGGCGGGATCGTGGACCAGCGCCTCGGCTGCCTCTTCCAGCTTCTCCTCCGCCTCGGTCCCTTCGAGGATCGCCCGGTCGAGCGCCGCCAGCGCCTCCGCCAGAAGCTTGTGCTCTCCGGCAATCCGGTCGAGCCGGCGCGCGGCGGTGCGCAGTTCGCTGAGCGGCGATTCGGAGCCTTCCCAGATGTGGCGCAGCTCTTCCAGATCGCCCGCCAGCCGCTCCCCCTTCTGCATCGAGGCGCGCTGTTCGGCGAGGCGTGCTTCCTCGCCCGCCTGCGGGGCAATCTCGGTCAGCTCGGCCAGATGCGCGAGCAGAAGGTCCTGTTCCGCACTGGCGGCATCGATCGCGGCGCGCGCCTCTTCCAGCGCTTCCGACGCCTTCTGCCATTCGCGCCAGTTGCGCGCGACCTTGGCGGTATCAGCCCCGGCGAACCGGTCGAGCAGCTGGCGGTGGCCGCGCGGGTTCACCAGCCCCCGATCATCGTGCTGACCGTGCAGCTCGACCAGAATCGGCGCGAGATTGCGGAGCAGTCCGACGCTGGCCGACTGGTCGTTGACGAAGGCCTTGGAGCCCCCGTCCGCCTTGATCTGGCGGCGGATGATCAGCGGTTCGCCCGGCTCGATCTCGACCCCCGCATCCTCCAGCGCCTCTGCCAGCGCGGGCGGGAGAGTGGCGAATTCGAAACTGGCGGTGACGCTGGCCTGATCGGCGCCGCTGCGCACCAGCGCGGTTTCCGCGCGGTTGCCCAGCACCAGCCCCAACGCGTCGAGCAAAATCGACTTGCCCGCCCCCGTCTCACCCGTGAGCACGCCGAGACCGCGCCCGAAATCGAGATCGAGCGCTTCGATAAGAACGACATTGCGGACGGCGAGTTGAGTCAGCATCGCGGGCGCAGAATAGCGTGCGCATGCGCGCGCGTCACCGGCCCGCACGCATGCTTACGGTTCATGGATGTGCATAAGCGGCCCGATCGCGGGCCGCCCGGGGACAGAAGCGCGATCAGTTGGCCAGCGCGACCTGCGTGTCGGCCGCATGATCCTCGACCAGTGCGTAGGCCTTGTCGTACCATTCGCTGCCGGGATAATTCGCGCCGAGCACGGCGGCGTACTTCTTCGCTTCCTGCGGAATGCCGAGCGCGAGGCTGGTTTCGGTCAGGCGATAGAGCGCTTCGGCAGCATGGCTGGTGGTCTGATAGTTCTCGACCACGTTCTGGAACCGGATCTGCGCGGCGGTCCACTTGCCCGACTTTTCGTAGAAGCGGCCAATGTCCATTTCCTTGCCCGCGAGGTGATCGCGCACGAGGTCGATCTTGAGGCGCGCGTCGGCGGCATATTCCGACTGCGGGAAGCGGCGCTCCACCTCGCGCAGCGCGACCAGCGCCTGCTCGGTCACCTTCTGGTCACGCTGAACGTCGCTGATCTGCTCGTAATAGCTGAGTGCGATCAGGTAATAGGCGTAAGGCGCATCCTTGTTGCCCGGATGGATCGACAGGAAGCGCTGCGCGCTCTGGATCGCCTTCGAATAGTCGCGCGAGACGTAATAGCTGAAAGCGCTCATCAGCTGCGCGCGGCGTGCCCAGGGCGAATAGGGATGCTGGCGCTCAACCTCGTCGAACAGCGCAGCGGCGAGCTGCGGATTGCCACGGTCGAGCCGCTGCTTGGCAGTCGCGTAAAGCGTTTCGACGTCGCGCGCGACATAGGCGGTATCGGCCGGGCCGCCGCCGCTACCGGCACAGCCGGACACGAGAGTGGCAATGGTGCCGAGGGCGAGCGCGGCGGCGATGGTCTTGGCGTTGGCTGTCATGGTCGCGCGGTATAGCGACCACCGCCATGAACGCCAAGTGAAAGGCTGGGCCGGTCTTGCTCAGCTCGCCGGGCGTTCGCCATGGCCGGAAAGCTCGCCACCCTCGGGCGCGTCCCACAGCAGATGGCGCCCCTCCAGCGCGACGAGATTCTTGTCGCGGATGACTTCGCCCTTGGTCTTGTAGCCAAGCAGCTGTTCGGCATCGAGATGCGGATTCACCGCCAACACGCGCAGTTCTTCTGAGGTGAAGTCGGACAGGCCGCGGGCCCGCTCCTGCCCCTGCTGGTCGTAGATGTGGAGCACATCGCCGCGGCTGAAATCGCCCTCGATCGAGAGGATGTCCTCGCGCCGGATAGCGCGGTTGCCCTCGGCGATCTCGTCCGCCAGCTCGTCCGAAATGCCGATGCTGCCAGCCATCTGGAGCCGGTTGGCAATCCACCGCTCCCACCCCGTGGTTGGCGTGTCGTGCGCGATGAACTTGGTGGCGCGACGCTCCCCGTCGAGCACGGAGCTGAGCGGATTATCGTGTTCGCCATGCGCGATATAGGTGGTGACGCCCGCTTCCTGCGCGATGTTGGCTGCCATCAGCTTGGTCGTCATGCCGCCGGTGCCCAGCGTGCTCTTGCCCTTGGTCGCTTCCATGAACGGCGCGACATCGGTGACTTCGGGAATGAACTCGGCACCTTCTTCGTCCGGGTGGCGATCGAACAGGCCGTCGACCTCGGTCAGGATGATGAAGTCCTTCGCATCGACCATCTGCGCCACCTTGGCCGCCAGCCGGTCGTTATCGCCGACGCGGATTTCCTCGGTGGTGATCGAATCGTTCTCGTTGACGATCGGCATCACCCCGGCTTCCAGCAGGCGGAACACGGTGTTGCGGGTGTTGAGGAAGCGGCGGTGATCCTCGAAATCGCCGAGCGTCAGCAGCACCTGCGCAATCTCGAAATCGAATTCGTGCCCGATCTGCTTGTATGCATTGGTCAGGATCGGCATCCCGCACGCAGCGGCGGCCTGCTTGTCGCTGACCCCGGCGGTCTCGGGCCGCTCACCCACGATCTTGAGCCCCAGCGCCACCGCGCCGGAACTGCACAAAATGACGTTCGTGCCGCGCTCGCGCAGCCTGGCGACGTCTTCCAGCATCCGCTGGATGAACCCGAAACGCGGCGTCAGGCGTTCGGTGTTCGCAACCAGGGTGGAACCGATCTTGACGACAACGGTGTTCGATTGCGGCATGTTTGATCCATCTTGGCGGCCAAAAGAGTGGCGCGGACATAGGCAAGGGTGTTGCATCGCACAACCCACTGGAAAAAATTGCACGACTGTGTTATAAAAGAATAAACACATTGAAAAGGCACGATCGACGGCCCCAAAGCACGCGCGCCAAGATCGCCTTGGAAAACAGATGGAGAGATATTATCTTTCAAGACATACTTTTGATCGGCTGCGGAAAAATGGGCGGAGCGCTGCTCGAATACTGGAAGCGGGGTGACGAAAGCTTCACCATCGTCGACCCGTTTCTGGAGAAAGCGCCCGAGGGTGTTACGCTCGTCAAGGAACGCAGCGAACTCGGCGACAAGCGCTTCGACGCGATCATCGTCGCGATCAAGCCGCAGATGATCGACGACATCCTGCCCGACTATGCGCCCGTCCTGTCGGATAACGGCTACGTGATCTCTATGGCGGCAGGCGCCTCGATCGAGCGCATTTCCAAGGTCATGGGCCATGCGCCGGTCATCCGGATCATGCCAAACCTGCCGGCGTTCGTGGGCAAGGCGACCAATGGCCTCGTCGCAGGCCCCGGCGTCACGGACGACCAGCGCAAGCACGCGCATGCGATGATGGAGCGGACCGGCACCGTGGTCGAAGTCGACGACGAGGACCAGCTCGACCGCGTCACCGCAGTCGCAGGTTCCGGCCCCGGCTACGTCTTCGAACTTGCCCGCGCCTATGTCGCCGCGGCCGAAGGCATCGGCTTCTCGCACGAACAGGCCCGCGCACTGGTGCTCGGCACGCTGGAAGGCACGATCGCGATGGCGATCGACCAGGACGGGCAGACGCTGGAGGAACTGCGCAATTCGGTCACCAGCAAGGGCGGCACGACCGCCGCCGGGCTCGACGCGCTGAACGGCGACGGTGCCGTGTCGCGCAAGTTCGAACAGACGCTGGAGGCGGCCTACAACCGCGCCGTCGAACTGAGGTAGCGGACGTTCGGAACCCGGGGCACGTCTTGCCCGTCTATCAAGCAGAGCTTCAAAAATAACAGATCCGAAGAGGACCACCATGAACGACCAGACACTCGATCCGGCGATCCACATCCACGAACTCGGCAGCAACGCGCGCGCCGCGGCGAAGGGCCTGCTGACCGCGAGTACCGGGGCCAAGAACACCGCCCTCACCGCCGCCGCCAAGGCGCTGCGCGACCATCAGGACGAGCTGCTCGAAGCCAATGCCAAGGATGTCGCCTCGGTTGAAGGCAAGAAGCCCGACAGCTTCATCGACCGCCTGAAACTGACCCCCGACCGCATCGAAGGCATGGCTAGCGCGCTTGAACAGATTGCCGAGCTGCCCGACCCCGTCGGCCGCCAGCTCGCCGAGTTCGACCGGCCCAACGGGTTGAAGATCGAACGCGTCGCGGTGCCCATCGGCGTGATCGGCATGATCTACGAATCGCGGCCCAACGTCGGCGCAGACGCATCGGCGCTGTGCCTCAAGTCGGGCAACGCGGTGATCCTGCGCGGCGGTTCCGAAAGCCGCAATTCGACGCGGGTCATTGTCCGCTGCATGCAGGAAGGCCTCAAGGCTGCGGGCCTGCCCGAGAATGCCGTGCAGACCGTCGGCACAACCGACCGCGCTGCTGTGGCCGAACTGCTCAAGGCGGACGAGTTCGTCGACCTCGTCATCCCGCGCGGCGGGCGTGGCCTCGTCGAGCTGGTGCGTGACCAGGCGAGCGTGCCCACGCTCCTCCACCTCGATGGCAACTGCCACACCTATGTCCATGAAAAGGCCGACCTCGACAAGGCGGCCGAGGTCATCCGCAACGCCAAGCTGCGCCGCACCGGCGTCTGCGGCGCGACCGAGAGCATCGTGGTCGACAAGGCGGTGGCCGAGCAGGCGATCCCCAAGATCGCGGCGATCTTCGGCGATGATTGCGAGCTTCGCGGCGACGAAACCGCCGTTTCCATCGCGCCGAGCATCAAGCCCGCGACGGACGAAGACTGGGGCACCGAATATCTCGACCCCATCGCGAGCGTGAAGGTGGTCGACGGCCTCGACGAGGCGATCGACTGGGTCGACACCTATTCGAGCCACCACACCGACGCGATCATCACCGAGGATGACGATGCGGCGCGCAAGTTCATGACCAGCATCGACAGCGCGATCCTGATGCACAACGCCTCGACACAGTTCGCCGATGGCGGCGAGTTCGGCATGGGCGCGGAGATCGGCATCGCGACGGGCAAGATGCACGCGCGCGGCCCGGTCGGCCTCGAACAGCTGACCAGCTTCAAATACCTCGTCCACGGCAACGGCCAGACGCGGCCGTAAGCCGCGCGACCCATGCGAAAAGTGCCGCCGATGCCTTCCCGGGCGTCGGCGGCTTTTTCCTGGGCGTCAGATATTGGTGCTGCACGGAATCAGGCTGGGCAGCAGGAAGGTGTAGGGTCGCATCCGTTCGGAATTGCGCGCGACGATCTGCTCTTCCACGTCCTGCAGTGCCGCACGGAAGCGCGACAGCGCCCCGCCCTTCCCCGCGATCTGCGGGTCCTGAAACCACTGCGGATAGGGAAAGTCGGGCGAGAGATAGGTGCCCAGCGGACGGTAGTAGAGCGAGCCGAGCAGGAAGAGCACTTTGAGCTGCTGCAACGCCAGAACCTCGGGCGGCATCATCGCCAGCCAGCCGGTCTTGGTCCCGCCCTTTTGCGTATCGGGTGCCGGCTGCCAGAACGCGCCCGTCACCGCCGGGGCATATTCCATGATCGCCTTTTGCGGGAAGTTGACCGAGGCGTGCTGCGCGCTGGCGGTGAAGATCGTCATCGTGCAGATGTCGACCAGCTCCTGAATCGTCGTCGGCGCGGAGAAGCCCTTCAGCTTGCCGCTGTCGGAGATTGCCGCGGCCCACGCCTGTAACTCGGTGTCGCCGGTCACGTCCTTGTCCGATGAATAGTAGGTGCGCACGTAAGCCTTCGCCCAGCTCTCGATCGCGTTCCACACCAGCAGGCCGTCGTCGCGATAGGGATAGTCGCCCAGCGCGGAATCCGCGCCGACGCCGCGCGCGACGATATCCTGCGGCAACATCCCCTTGGCGAAATCGAAGGTGAGCCGCGCCTGCACGGCGGCCTGCTGGCTGCTCTCGATCGTGCCTGCGAAGATGTGGTCGATCGGGCCGCCCGCAACGATCAGGCTGTTCGCGGCGGCATCGTTGATGAACAGCGTGCCTTCGAAATGGCGCACCAGCAGAGCGTTGATCGGGTGGACATCGGGAAGCTGGCGATGGGTCGCGATGGCGATCGCCTCGATCACCAGATGCGTGCGCGCGAGATGAGCGAACAGCTCGTGGTAATTGCCGTCGGCCACCTGCACGACCAGCTTGGCCATTTCCCAGCCCCACTGCTTTTCCGTGCTCATGCTCGGCGTCATCACCGGGCTCGCCGCGTTGGAGGGATCGCAATTGATCGCGACCGGGACCAGGCTCTGCCCACCCGGCGGCACCGCGAACAGCGCCACGGGGCACGTCAGGTACTTGGCCGAACCATCCCACTCCCCCGGCTCGATGATCGAGAGCGGCGAATAGTCGCACTGGAACAGGCGCCCCTCTTCCAGCGCGGCATCCAGCGTATCGCCGGGCACGACCGCCGCATATTGCCTGGCCGTCACCGCGCATTTCTTCGGCACCTTGCTGACCGCCTCGATCAGCATGCAGTTCGGCCCCGCAACCCGCAGGTTGGCGAATTCGAGATCGTCCTGGAATGTGTAGGCGATCGCGGGAGTGGAGATGGTCTTGAAGTTATCGAGATAGGTCTGGAGCGTTCGCGGGCGTTCCTTCCCCAGCGCTTCCTTGGTCGCGCCGCGCAGTTCGATCACGCCTTTCAGCTTGGTCGCGTGGTTCTTCAGGTCCGCGATGGCGATGTCCGCGTCGAACATGTGAACGCAGTCGGTCGCCAGCGCGACGATGCCCTTCCCGCCGCTCACATCGCCCGCGATCTTCGCCTCCAGCGCGGCGACGTCCTTCTCGATCGCGGCGACGACCACGCGGTCCGCCTCGACCAGCGCGGGATCGAGCGCGGAGAGCCCCTGTTCGATCAGCGATTGCTCCACCTCGATCTGGTTGATCGCCACCTCCAGCATGATCTTCACCAGTTTCAGCCACCATTCGAGCGTCGGCATCTCCGCCGTGGGCAGCGTCTTGACCACCGGCACGCCTTCGAGCGACGGGACCGCGTCGGTCCACTCGTAGGTCGCCTGACTGGCGGCGAGCTGCGCCTCGCGGGCCTTGCGCTGCGCGGGCGTAACGTTCTGCGGAAGCGTGGGATCAGCCGGTGCCTGATGAGCCATTGTATTTCCGTCCATTTCCGTCGATTTCAGTTGAGACCGCAGAAATGCTACGTCACAATGGTTAATAGGGGGATTACGGCGGACGGGCCGGGCACCCCGCTTAATTTTTGTTTATACGTTTGCGGGTTATCCGGGGGCCATGGACGGGGTGAAAACGATACTGCGCAATGCCGCGATTCCGGATCTTCCGCAGGAGGTTCGGACCGATTTCGTCGTGGCCAGCGCGACCACTGTCCAGAAGCAGGGGCGCTGGCTGTTCGTCGGGCTGCTTCTGACCTGCCCCTTCGCCGCGCTTGCCACGCCAGAGGCTGCCGGATGGTTCGTGCGCTGGGGCCTGCCCACGCTGATGGCGCTCTATTGCCTGATGGGCCTGAAAGACCTCTTCAAGGAAAACCATTTCCCGCAGAAGCCCTGGCGGGCCGAGCGGTTCATGGTCCAGAGCTGGGCGTCCTCGCTGATCGGCGCGGTGATCTCCACCACCTGGGCGGTCGCCTGCTGGTCCGCCGCGGACCCGGGCGTGCGGCTGCATTTCCCCGTCATCCTGGTGATGGGCGCGCTCGCCACCGCCTATTGCATGGCGAGCATTCGCGCAGCGGCGGTGACCCATCTGGTGATCGACATCGGGGTCATCGCAGCGCTGATGCTGCTGACCGGATCGACCCTCGACATCGCGACCGCGGTGAGCCTGTGCGTCGCCGGGGTGTTCCAGTGGCGCATGATCAACGCGCACCACAATCAGGTGATCGAGTTGCTGATGCTCGAACGCAAGAGCCAGCAGCTTGCCCTGACCGATCCGCTGACCGGACTTCTCAACCGCCGCGCCCTGCTCGATTTCGCCGAGGATCTGGGCGAGCAGAGCGGGCAGTCGCGGCTGCTGCTGATCGACATCGACTGTTTCAAGGTCATCAACGACACGCATGGCCACGATGTTGGCGATACCGTGCTGCAGGAGGTCGCGCGGCTGATCCAGGCGCATGCGGGTGACGGGGTCAGCGCGGCGCGACTGGGGGGCGAGGAATTCGCCCTGCTCGGCACGAGCGAGGCGCTGCCGCCGGGCAAGGCGATGCAACTGCTTGCCGAAATCCGCGAGGCGGAGATGCCGCATGGCGGAAACTGCACGATCAGCATCGGCGTTGCCGAGGGTGCGCTGCATGACGATTCCACCTGGCGCGAACTCTACCACCGCGCGGATAAGGCGCTCTACGCGGCCAAGAGCCAGGGCCGCGACAGGACCGTGCACGAGCGTGAACTGGAAACCCTCACCGTGCCGCCAGCCGAATGCGCGGTCTCGCCGGATGACGTGCCGGAGCGCAAGGTCGCCTAAGGCTCTGGCCACTCGGCACCTTCCTGCCGGGCAACGCGCAAGCGCGCGTGCAGGCTTTCTGGCACAGCTGACACACAGTCCTAGGGGTCAAAAACAGTCCCTCCCCATGCGCCACGAAGATGGCCGGTTAGTTGCGCGCGATCGTCCAACCGGCAGGCGCGCGCGAAACACGGATCGACGATTTGAAAGAGCGGCTTCCCGCCTAGGCAAAGACTGCCGTGTAGGACAGCGCGGCGTGCGAAGGGGAGCCCGCACCGTCCTCGATTGAAATACCCCGTGGGGGTATATATAGGCTTCGCTTCAGGCTCACTCTTTCGCAGGCCCCACCAATGGCATCCCTTTCCCGCCGCCACCTTATCCGCAGCACCGTCGCGCTCGCCGCCGCGAGCGCCCTGCCCGTGCCCGCCTGGGCACGCGGTGCCTCGCTGAGCCGGGCGCAGAACGGCTCCGGCGAGCTTTCGGGCGAGGATATCGAGCTCTCCATCGGCGATCATCACTTCATGACCGGCACCCGCTCGGGCCACGCGGTCGCGGTCAATGGCAGCGTGCCGGGGCCGCTGATCCGCCTGCGCGAAGGCCAGAACGTCCGCCTCAACGTGACCAACAATCTGGCGGAGGACAGCTCGATCCACTGGCACGGGCTGCTGGTGCCGTTCCAGTTCGACGGCGTGCCCGGCGTCAGCTTCCCCGGCATCCGCCCGGGCGAGCGTTTCACCTACGAATTCCCGATCCGGCAGAGTGGCACCTACTGGTGGCACTCGCACTCGGGCCTGCAGGAGCAGGCCGGGCATTACGGCCCGATCGTGGTCGAGAGCGCCGATCCGGACCCGCGTTACGACCGCGACTACGTCGTGCTGCTGAGCGAGTTCACCCCGATCCATCCGCACGAGATCATGCGCAAGCTCAAGGTCGGCGAGCACTACTTCAACTATCAGATGCAAACCGCGACCGAGGGCGAGATGTCGGGCGCGATGCGCCGCATGTGGGGCCAGATGCGGATGAACCCGCGCGACATCTCGGACGTGACGGGCAGCACCTATACCTTCCTCATCAACGGCCACGGCCCGGCGGACGACCTGCAATTCGCATTTCGCGCGGGCGAGCGCGTGCGGCTGCGGATCATCAACGGGTCAGCGATGACCTTCTTCAATGTGCGCATCCCCGGCGTGCCGATGACGGTGATCGCCGCCGACGGACAGGACGTCGCCGAGGTCGAGGTCGACGAATTCCAAATCGGCGTTGCGGAAACCTACGACGTGATCGTCAGCCCGCCCGACGGCAGCCACGCGATTGTCGCCGAGGCGATGGACCGCAGCGGCATGGGCGTTGCCAGCCTGACCAGCCATAAGGGCCATCGCGCTTCTCCGCCGCCGCTGCGCGAGCCAGTGACCCTGACCATGGCCGATATGGGCATGATGGACCACGGCGGCATGGCGGGGATGGAGGGCATGGATCACTCCATGCGCGATACTTCGAAATTGCCCGCTGATGTGAAGGTCGGCCCGGGGCTCGATATGGTCTCACCCATGCCGATGGACCGGATGGATTTCCCCGGCCTCGGCCTCGACACGGTCAAGCACCGCGTGCTGCGCTACACCGATCTCAAGGCGAAGCGGATGAACCCGCACCGCGAGGTGGACCGCGAGATGCGCATCCATCTTACCGGCAATATGGAACGCTACATGTGGAGCTTCGATGGCAAGAAGTTCACCGCCGTCACCGATGATCCGATCCGCTTCGGGTTCGACGAGCGGGTGCGCGTGACGCTGGTCAACGACACGATGATGGCGCACCCGATCCACCTGCACGGCCATTTCTTCGAACTGGTCAACGGCGCGGACCACATGCACCAGCCGCTGAAGCACACGGTGATCGTCCAGCCGGGCGGCACCGCGACCTTCGACCTGACCGCCAACGAGCCTGGCGACTGGGCCTTCCACTGCCACCTGCTCTACCACATGCACGCCGGCATGATGCAGGTGGTGACCGTGCGCCCGTTCTCCGCAGGAGACGGCGCATGATCCGCGCGATGCTTCTCGCCGGGGCCGTGCTGCTGCCCGCCCCGCTCGCCGCGCAGGACCATTCGGGGCATGGCAGCAGGAGCGAACCCGCGCCCGAGATGGATCACTGCGCGATGGGGCACCTTCCGCCCGAACAGTGCGGCAAGCAAGAAGAGAGCGAACCGGCCCCGGCGATGGACGATGGAATGGCAGGCATGGACCATGGCTCTCACGGAGCGATGAACGATAAGTCCGCTCCGGAAGACGCCGTTCCCGCGCGTGCGCTGGAGGGGCCGCGTCATGCCGCCGACGCGATCTGGGGCCGCGAGGCGATGGAGCCTGCGCGCCGGGAACTTGCCCGTGGCAATGGGGGCATGACCACCGGCATGGTGCTGGTCGAGCGGCTCGAGGCACGCATCCCCACCGACGGGGGCGAGACCGGCTACCTGTGGGACGCGCAGGCCTGGTACGGTGGCGATCTCAACCGCTTCGTCCTCAAGACCGAGGGCGAAGGCGAATTCGGCGGCGCGGTGGAGGATGCCGAGATCCAGGCGCTCTACAGCCGCGCGATCGGGCCGTTCTTCGATTTGCAGGCGGGGGTGCGGTTCGATCCCGAGCCGGATAGCCGCACGCACCTGGTGCTCGGCGTGGCGGGGCTGGCGCCCTACATGTTCCATGTCGACGGCGCGCTGTTCCTGTCCGACCGGGGCGACCTGACCGCGCGGGTCGAAGCCGAATACGACCAGAAGATCACGCAACGCCTGATCCTCCAGCCCCGGATCGAGGCGGAGTTCGCCGCGCAGGACATTCCCGAGCGCGAGATCGGCGCAGGCGTCACCAAGGTCGAGCCGGGGCTGCGGCTGCGCTACGAGATCGCCCGCGAATTCGCGCCCTATATCGGCGTCGAGTACGAGGCGAAGCTGGGCGAGACGGCGGACATCGCGCGCGCGGGGGGCGAGGATCCGGACGGTTTCAAGGTCCTCCTCGGCGTGCGCGCCTGGTTCTAGGCGGGCGTTGCTCGCTCGCTCCCCCGCCACGCAGCACCCGCGCGGCGCGGAAAATCGCTGTCCTACAGCCGCGCGGCCGGGGCATAGCTTCGCGCCCTCCCCGCCGCGCAAGGACCGCCGCCCATGAGCTTCCGGCCATGACCCGCAAGGCCGACAACCGCGAGCAGCGCCTGCCCGTGCCTGCTGGCGAGCTGCCCGACTTCGTCCCCGTCCCCCGCCAGACCGACCGGCATGATGGCTGGACCGAGGATCGCCAGCGCCGCTTCATCGCCGCGCTCGCCGATACCGGCTCCGTCCACGCCGCGTGCAAGGCGGTCAACATGAGCCAGGCCGGCGCCTACCACCTGCGCCGCCAGCCGGGCGCGCAGAGCTTCCGCGCGGCATGGCAGGCGGCGATCGACCTCGGCCTGCAGCGGATCGAGGATGTCGCCATGGACCGCGCGCTCAACGGCGTCGACGTGCCCGTCTACTCCTACGGCAAGCTGGTCGGCACGCGGACCATCTATAACGACCGCCTGCTGATGTTCATGCTGCGCAACCGCGCGCCCGAGCGCTTCACGGAAGGCCGCGCAAAAGGCCTCAACGCGGTCGGCCAGATGGAGCTGAAGCGGCTCAAGAAGCAATGGCGCGAGGAGTACGAGCGCGAGCGCGCGCAGGGCGGCGAGGCCCGCGTGTACGAAGCGCTCGACGCAAAGCTGAAAGCGCTCCACCAGCGCCGCCTCGACTCCATGAGCCCCCGCGCCCGCGCGGCCTGGGACGCCTTCAAGGCCATCGAGGCCGAGGACGAGGCCGCAGGCTACCGCTGGTGGGAGGACCCGGAGCATCCGAAGTACGATGCGGGGGAGGACGAGGAGGACGGCGATGACTGGGAGGAGCGGGCGCTGCCTGCGCCGGGGTGGGAGTAAGCGAAGGCGCCTAGCGCCAGAGGTTGCGCAGCAACCGACAAGCTAGAAGCCGGTGCGCGGAACGCGCATCGCGAACTCCGGCCGGCGGGTCCGTCCTGAGCTTGTCGAAGGGCGGGACCCGTTCGACGTCACGCGGCGGATGGAGCGTTTGCGCCAGCAAACGCGGAACGGCGCGGGACAGAGTGCTAGGCCGCGAAGGCGTGATACTCGCGATGCCAGCCGAGAAACTTCGGATGCGGTCGATCCGCCGCGCGCTCGGGCAGAATGAGCTTGCCGCTCGGATTGATGATCGCGGCCACACCGTCGCGATCGTTCACCTTCCGATGGATCATGATGTCGTGATCGTCGGAAAGGCAGATCAGACCGCGATCAAACATCCAGTGCGCCGTACCCGATAGCGCGAGCCCGTTTCGCACACTGTCTGGCCCGCCGTGCTCGACCGGCCGGATATGCGCCGCTTGCGCTTCAAGCCGACCGCCACCGTTGACGAGCTTCCACCCCGTCACGGCACAGCGCCCATCATAGGCATGCATCACCGCGCGCCGAAATGCGCGCTCCCGGAAGGGCTTGGAGACAAGCGTTTGGACGAGAGGCCGTTCGACCTCGAACGGCATCCTCTCTTCGCGCAGCGTGTTTTCGTCTACGTCGGGTTCGTCAACACGCGGCAGATAATCTTCGTTGGGCAGACCCAGCGCAATGATGCGCGCGAAATCAGCGTGTGAGAGCGGACGGACTGCGGCTTGCGCATTGGCGAGGTCGCGCTCGACCGGCACGCCGTCGACTTTATGCGGGACAGTCGGCTCGAACGGCAGGTAGCTGCCTTCTTCGATCAGCGCGCGGTAGCGATCCGGCTCGTCAGGGTCGGGAATGATCCGGTCAACCTTGGCCACCGCAAAGAAGCCCCTTGAGTCAGCGACTTTGACCGGCTCGCGATAGACGACCCAGTCCCCGACCATCTGCTTTGCGCGGCTGAGATAGATTTTGGGGAATTGGTAGTGAGACCAAGGGACGTCGTAGTAGATCGACCCATCCTTGTGCATGAAAACGCCGAAGGACATGCTGACAGCCTCCTTTCAGGCGCCACGCTCGGCGAACCAAGTCGCAACAGAGAAAGAGAGGCCGTACATGAGAACTAAAAGCTTTTCAGCATCACGGCCCAACTCAGTAGCAGACGAACTGTTCTCAATCGTATCGCCATGTACGATCGAATGTCGCCTGGTCATCACGGTCTCAATGAACTCGTGCCAAAGCGTTTTTTCACCGCTTGCAGGCCTTCTTCGTTCGAAACTGAAATCGCCTGCGAGACTCCGGTACGGAAAACTATAGACCGCGCTCGTCGCTTTTCTCATTTTCCGGCGCATCGCCCAATCTGTTCGATAATTACCATCAAAAACTGATGTGAAATCTTCACCTTTTATTGAATGCAGAACATTCGGCACACCGATCTTATTCAGGGTGGACTGAATTAAATCAGGCGAGGGATTTTTGTTTGGATTTTCGTTATATGAGAACGCAGAAAGATCTATTGCAACATTGTTTCTTTCGAAAAAGTCCATAAGCTGCCTTATACGCTTTTCGATCTCGCTACTCTCTACACCTTTGTAAAAAGCAATTTTCCTGCAGAACTCCCTTTTTAAAATCTCCGGCATCTGCGCGAAGTCTCTAATGTGATAGTTGAGATCAGCAATGACGTTCGACGAAAGCTCCTTTAGAAACGCTTCGAGATGAGCCGCCAATAAGACGGCAGAAGCACGGCAAAGGGCATCATAGAATTCAGGATCACTGTCCTTCGAGTCGGACGCTCGATTGACAAGCAATTGAACTTCACCGATTCTCTTTGGAATCGAGTAAACCAATTCGAATGTCCCGGTGATCATCGGCGAAGATATGTAACCATCTTTTCGATACGAGTTTTCACTTTCGCTGCGTCATTTACGCTTCCGCTAACGGCAGAAAAAAACTCGTCATCTGCGAAAAGGCTTCTATACCCGCTAAGGGCGGAACAGACTTCGCCCCTACGGTTCTGAATATCTTGGTCAGTAAACACTTCAGAGAGACCAACGGCCACGGCATCATATACAGCGGCATTGAAGCTAGACATCCGCTTCGGACCGCCCTCTGTAACTCGCCATTTTGAGAAAGCATCTCTACCAGCCTCCTCCAAAAGAAAAGTCATATATGTAGCAAAGGTCTCACCCATGCTTTCAATTTCGGGGCCGTGCAGTTCGTTAAAATCAATCAAACTTCCCGTTATAAAATCACGGAAACCTTTTCTAAGATTTTTATAACGACCGTCTTTCAATGCAAAGAATCGAAGTACGAGCTCAACATCTTCCATTTTCCTAACTTTAATCGAGTCCTCCGGACGGTTCGGATCGATTTGCAATAGGGTTCGGAAGTACGGCTTCGCAGCCCACTTCTTGATTGCATTATTGAAAGGCCCTCGGGCCGTAGCGTTACGCAGCTCCTGAGACTCCAGCTTCACAGAACCGGTGTTAAGCCTCTCAAAGATATCAAACTTTACTTGCGGGTCTACTGTGCTGTCAATTCTCAAACATTTTATTGTGCGTTCTTCGAGGCGCCTCTCAAGAAATGGCGGAAGATCCTTGTAGTAAGATCCGTTAAGCTCTTCGAGCCCCTCTAACCCCTCGAGCCTAAGCTTATTCTTCATGAATTTGTGTATCGCGGTTAATCTCTGCTGACCGTCTATAACGGTATATCGTGCCACAGACGCGTCGACTTCGTCATCCACGTCGACATCTTGAGAAAGAAATATAACCGGGATTGGTATATTAAGGATCAAACTTTCAATAAGTCGTGAAGACGTCTCTTCAGGCCAGCGGTGACGTCGCTGATACTCGGGATCCAGTTTGATAGCCCCTTTGTCGATGCGCTTGATGAGAGTGTCTAAATCATACTCCACATTTTGCGTCTTGACGGTTCGCTCACGCGCTTTCTGTTGGATTGTGTCCAAGCTATCTCTTAAATTCGCCATGTCACAGTCCTTAACTCAACGCACCGATAAACACACTGAGAAACTCATTCCTCACCCATCCGCAGCGCAGCAATAAACGCTTCCTGCGGAATGCTCACATTGCCATATTCCCGCATCCGCGCCTTCCCCTTCTTCTGCTTCTCCAACAGCTTCTTCTTGCGGCTGATGTCGCCGCCGTAGCACTTGGCGGTCACGTCCTTGCGCAGGGCGGCGATGGTTTCGCGGGCGATCACCTTGCCGCCGATCGCGGCCTGGATCGGGATCTTGAACAGGTGGCGCGGGATCAGGTCTTTCAGGCGCTCGCACATGCCGCGGCCGCGTTCTTCCGCCACGCCGCGGTGGACGATCAGCGATAGCGCATCGACCGGCTCGTTGTTGACGAGGATGTTCATCTTCACGAGGTCGCCTTCGCGCAGGCCGATCTGCTCGTAATCGAAAGAGGCGTAGCCTCGCGAGATCGACTTCAAGCGATCGTAAAAATCAAAGACCACCTCGTTCAGCGGCAGCTCGTAGGTCACCTGCGCGCGGCCGCCCACGTAGGTGAGGTCGGTCTGGATGCCGCGCCGGTCCTGACACAGCTTGAGGATGCTGCCCAGATATTCGTCGGGGGTGTAGATCACCGCCTTGATCCACGGCTCCTCGATCATCTCGATCCGGTTGGGGTCGGGGTAGTCGGCGGGATTGTGCAGCTCGATCACCTTGGCATCCTCGGTCTTCGATTTGCCGAGGTGGATGCGGTAGACGACCGATGGCGCGGTGGTGATCAGGTCGAGGTCGTATTCGCGGCTCAGCCGCTCCTGAATGATCTCGAGGTGCAGCAGGCCGAGGAAGCCGCAGCGGAAGCCGAAGCCCAGCGCGGCGGAGCTTTCGGTCTCGAAGGTGAAGCTCGCATCGTTGAGGCGCAGGCGCGCGATGCTTTCGCGCAGCTTGTCGAAATCGGCGGCGTCGACGGGGAACAACCCGCAGAACACCACCGGCTGCGGCTCGCGATAGCCGGGCAGCGCCTTGGTGGCGCCGTTCTTGACCGTGGTGATGGTGTCGCCGACGCGGGCCTGCTCCACCTCCTTGATCTGCGCGGTGATGAAGCCGATCTCGCCCGGGCCGATCTCGGTCAAGTCGACGCGCTTGGGGGTGAAGGCGCCCACCCGGTCGATCAGGTGCTGCGTGCCGCCCTGCATGAACTTGACGTTGAGGCCCTTCTTGAGGACGCCGTCGATCACGCGCACGAGGATGACGACGCCGAGGTAGGGGTCGTACCAGGAATCGACCAGGCTGGCGGTCAGCGGCGCGTCGCGGTCGCCCGTGGGCGGCGGAATGCGCGCGACGATCGCTTCGAGCACGTCTTCGACGCCGATGCCGGACTTGGCGCTGGTGAGCACCGCGCCGCCGTTGGCCCAAGTGCCGGTGGCCTGGATGCCGACGATCTCCTCGATCTCCTCCGCGACCCGCTCGGGCTCGGCGGCGGGGAGGTCTATCTTGTTGATAACAGGCAGGATTTCGTGGTCGTGCTCGATCGACTGGTAGACATTGGCGAGCGTCTGCGCCTCGACCCCCTGCGCCGCGTCGACCACCAGCAGCGCCCCCTCGCACGCGGCGAGGCTGCGGGAGACCTCGTAGGCGAAGTCGACATGGCCGGGCGTGTCCATCAGATTGAGCTGATAGGTCTCGCCATCGGACGCGGTGTAGTTGAGGCGTACGGTCTGCGCCTTGATGGTGATGCCCCGCTCGCGCTCGATATCCATGTTGTCGAGCAGCTGCTCGCTCATCTCGCGCTCGGTCAGCCCGCCGGTGAGCTGGATCAGCCGGTCGGCGAGCGTGGACTTGCCATGGTCGATATGGGCGATGATGCTGAAATTGCGGATCTTGGAAAGGTCAGTCATTACCGCGCCGCAATAGACGCGGGGCGGGCGTCTGTCAGCATGTTTGACGGGGATGCACGATCTGTCCCGCACAGGACAGCGGCGATTGCGTGCGCCCTCAGGCCGAGCGCCGCTGCTCGCGCTGGATCGAGCGCTCGACCTCGGGAGCCGGCAGGTCGAAATGGCCGCGCTGGTCGCGCCGCAGACGCTGGGCGAAGCGCACGCCGATGCGGTTCTCGGCGCACCAGCGCACCTCCGCGTCAACTGCCAGCCGCTCGCTCAGCGCGACACGGAAGACGGTGCCCTCGGGTACGTTCCACAGGCCTTCGATCAGCGCGCCCTGCGACGAGATGTTGCGAATCGTGCCGTTATAGAAGTGCTCGTCGTGCTGCAGCACCACCCGGCGCAGCATCGCCTGGCGTGGCTCGCGCGCGGCGCGCGGGCCACTGGGGCGGGCCTTGAGCCCTTCCGCCAGCCGCGCATCGGCCTCTGCGGTAGAGAGCGGCTTGGAATAGATATAGCCCTGGATGTGGCTGCACCCGTGCATCCGGATCAGCTCCAGCTCGTCGAGCGTCTCGACTCCTTCGGCGGTGGTGTCCATTCCCAGCGCGTTGGCAAGGCTCGAGATCGCTGCGATGATCGCGCCATTGCGGCTGCCCGGCATCGTCGCGCCGCGCACGAAGCCCTGATCGATCTTGATCTTGTCGAACGGCGCGTTCTTCAGATAGCCGAGCGAGGAATAGCCGGTTCCGAAATCGTCGAGCGCCAGCCGCACCCCGACCGCCTTTAGCGCGGCAAAGGTCGCGTCCGTCCCCTCGCTGTCGTCGAGGAACACGCTCTCGGTAATCTCGAGCTCCAGGCGCTCGGGCGAGATACCGGCCTTTGCGATGGCATCGGCGATGACCCCGGGCAACGCCGGATCGGCAAATTGCAGCGGCGACACGTTGACCGCGCAGCGCACCGATTTCGGCCAGCGGGCAAGGTCGCGGCAGGCCTGGCGGATGGCCCATTCGCCCATCGCCACGATCAGCCCCGCATCTTCGGCCACCGGGACGAATTTTTCCGGGCTGATCCAGCCCTGCTTGGGATGGTTCCAGCGCATCAGCGCCTCGAACCCGCTGATCTCTTCGGTCGCCGTGTTGACCACCGGCTGGTAGTGCAGTTGCAGGCCGCCGGTGTCGATCGCCAGCCGCAGCTCTTCTTCCAACTGGTTACGCTCGCGCGCGGCGACGTGGAGATCGTCGGAGAACACGCGATAGCGCCCGCGGCCAGCGTCTTTCGCAGCGTACAGCGCAAGATCGGCGCTGCGGACCAGCCGCTCGCTGGTGCTGCCATGCTCGGGCGCGATCGCAATGCCGACCGACGCGCCGATCACGGCGCGGTTGCCATCGATCGAATAAGGCTGCGAGAGCGAGTGGATGATATCGTTGCCCAACTGTTCGAGGCGCGCCTTTTCACAACGCTTCGGGATCAGCACCTGGAACTCGTCGCCACCGATCCGGCCGACCGTACCGAGATCGCCGACCACCTTTTCCAGCCGCCGCGCGACCTGGTTGAGCAGGGCGTCACCTGTCGGATGGCCGAAGGTATCGTTGACATGCTTGAACCGGTCGAGGTCGAGCATCAGGATCGAGCAGACCCGCTGGGCCGGGTTGCGGTGGGTCAGCAGCTTGGACAGCGCCTGGCTGAGCGCGTGCCGGTTGGCGAGCCCGGTGAGCGAGTCGTACAGCGCCAGGCGAGAGGCATGTTCGGCGCTGCGTCGACGCTCGGTCAGATCGGTGCCCGAGCCGCGGAAACCGCAGAAATTCTCGAACGAATCGAAGATCGGCCGACCGTTGACCGACCACCACACCGTGCCGTCGCCAGCGCGCCCCTCGCCCCTGACCGGCAGTTCGTGGAACGGAGAGTGGGCGGTAAAGTGGAACTTGATCGTGCGTTCGGCGTCGCGGTCGCCGGGATCGACCTCGAACACGCTGGTGAACACCTTGCCCAGCAGATCTTCGTGATCGAAGCCATAGCGCTCGGCAAAGACTTCAGAGATGTAGACGATCCGCCCGTGCTTGTCGGTTTCCCAGAACCAGCCCTGCCCGGTCGCCTCGTAATCGCGCAGGATGTCGATCGAGCGATTGCGGCTGCGCTCTTCCGCCTGCCGCTCTTCCTCGCTGCGCCGGTCGTAGCGTTCCTGGAACAGGGCGATGCCCACCGCGACAAGGATCGCGAGCGGAAGGGCAACCACGGCCATGTGATCGTTATAGGCGATGGAGTGAACCGCGATCGGCAGCCATATCCCGATCTTGACGAACAGCATCGGGAACGGCCGCCCGGCAAGGAACACCGCGGCCATACTTCCCGCAAGGATCAGCGTAGCGATCCCGAAGCCCAGCGGCAGGCCTCCATGGAACATCCATTCGGCATAGGCATAGCCGACCAGCAGGTGCGGGATCAGGCCGAAGGCGGTGGTCACCGACAGGCGCCGAACCCTGCCTGTGTCGCGAACGAGCCGGGAGAGGGAGAAAAGCAACGCCGAAAGAAGCACTGCAACCAGCGAGGTGATCGGCGGATAGGATTGGGCAATCAATCCGTTGCCCAGCGCGCCTGCCAGAGCCATTGCGCCCAGCACGGGCCATTGCGAGGGCAGCGCGGGTGCATCGTCGCTCAGGCTAAGCCCTCGCGCGCGCGCGAAAGCATCGGCTTCGTTGCTTTTGGTGGGCTGGCCGCTGCGACGGCGCTCGCTAGCGGTCGCGTCGCCTTCAGGCGATCGCATCGCTGCCAATGCCCGTCTTTCCGTACGCGTACCCTGCTGCATCCTGGATCCTATGCCTGAAACCGGCTGGAGAAGGATTAACCATCGGGGTTAGCGGCAGGTTAAAGCCGGTTTTGGCGCCCATCAAGGATCAATAGGCGGCCCATCCTTGTGTTGCGGCGCAGCAAGGGCCATCACTCCACTCCTGAGAAGAAAACGCACTCTTTGCTGAAGGCTGCAAACGCCGGAACGCAGCGGCTCCTTCGATTTTTATTCCGATTTTCAGGGCTTTAAAACATGATGCGTTTCACAGACATGGACCTGCGCCTGCCCGGCTGGGGCCTGTTTGGCGGCGCTGCGCGCAGTCAGCCGAGCAAGCACCTGCGGGGCAAGCCGGGCGGTCCACTGAGCGCGGATGTATCCTTCGAGACGGTTGACGGGATTGAGCTGCGGGTGGCGCGCTGGCGGCTCGATGCGCCCTGCGCGCACCCCCCGCTGCTGTTCTTCAACGGGATCGGCGCGAACATCGAAGCGGTCGCTCCCTTGGCGGAAACGCTGACCGACCGGGGTTTTATCATGTTCGACATGCCGGGCACGGGGGAATCGCCCGATCCGGTGCTGCCGTATAATCCCTTTACCATGAGTTCGACCGCCGCAGGCGTGCTGAAGCGCTTCGGGCTTGAGACGGTCGATGTGATGGGGATGAGCTGGGGCGGCGCGATGGCGCAGCAATTTGCCCTGCAATATGCCGGCCGCGTAAGGCGGGTGGTGCTGGCCGCGACCTCTCCGGGCATGCTGATGATCCCGGGCGACCCGGCGATGCTGGCGCAGATGGCCGATCCCTTCTCGGGCATCAACGCCATGCTGCGCAGCGAATACCTGATGGCGCTGGAAAATGCCGACGAAACAAGGCGCGCACGCCATTCGATCGGCAATATCACCGCGCCCAGCAGCACAGGCTATTTCTACCAGTTGATGGCGCTGGCCGGGTGGACCTCGCTGCCCGCCCTTCCCTTCCTCGACAAGCCGGTGCTGGTGATGATGGGAGAAAACGATCCGATCGTGCCGCTCGCCAATGGCAGGCTGCTCGCAGGTGCGATTCCCGATGCCCGACTGGAAGTGTTCGAAGGCGCTGGCCACCTCTTCCTGATGACCCACCCGGAGCGTGCGATAGACCTGCTGCGCGAGTTTCTGGGTTAGCGCAAACGGCCGCCACCCCGCCGGCAGCAAGGCAGGATCACTTCCCCGAAAGCGCCTCTCCGGCGGCCATCATCGCATCCGCCATCTGTTCGGATTCGGCCACGCAGCGGGTCTGGATGGTCTCGTAGTCTTCCGCGACCTCGGCTGCCAGTTCCTCAGTCATGACCGATCGGAGGCTGTCGACACCCAGTGTCGAGGTCAGCTTGCCCGAGAAGTAACCGACCAGAGCATAGAGCCCGGTCGCGATCGAGTAGTCGCGGTCCTTTTGGTCCTCGTATTGGCCGAGCGCGATGGAGTAGACCATCAGACACTGCGCATCGTCGCGCACGGATGCGGCGGCCGGTGCGGGCAATGCTGCGGTGGCTGCCGCCAAGGTCGCGATGGCGATGCCCGTTTTGCGAAAGGTCATGAAAATCCTGCTCCCCATATGAAATTCTATCTGGCCAGCGCCCGGCGCCTCTCGTCTTCTTCCAGCACGCGTAGCGCGGTCCGGAATTCGAGCGCCGCGGTACAATGCTCGGGCGGGACGGCCTCGGCGTACCAGACGGCATAGCGGCGGTCCGGGATCGAGGATAGCGCGACGGCGAAGGGTGCCCGGGTTGCCTCGGCCACCTGCCTCCCGGCATCCAGATCCACCCCCAGCGGTGGCAGCGCCCTCATCCGCGCGAACTCGCCGCGCATGCTGGCCTCGATCCTGTCGGACTTGGCATTGTCGAGATGGGAATAGCGCTCGATCCCCTTCAGGCTCTCGCGCAGATCCGACACGCCGATCATCAGTTCGATGCACCGCTCCGTATCCTCGTAGACCTTCTGGCTCATCCGCGAGGAGAGGCAGCGCACCGCATCGTGGTTCCGGTCCACGTTTTCGCTGGTGGTCGCAGCGACGATCGCCGGGCAGTCGTCGGAACCGACCGGAGTCGCTCCCGACAGCAGCAACAGAACGAGGAAGCCGGATGGCATGGCGAAATTCCCTTCGCCAGCAAACCTAGCCTCGCCACCGGCCGGAGCCAGTGACAAGGGCGGTTAGGTTTTACACCCGCATCGGCATCAGGACGTACAGCGCCGGGCTGTTCTCGTCCCGACGAATCAGCGTGGGGGCACCCGCATCCGCGAGGTGGAGCTCCACCGTGTCGCTGTCGATCTGGCCGAGAATGTCCTTCAGGTAATTGGCGTTGAAGCCAATCTCGAACCCTTCGGACTTGTACTCGGCGGCAATCTCTTCGGCTGCCGTTCCGTTGTCAGGACTGGTTACCGACAGCGTCACCTTGTCCTCGTCCAGCCCCATCTTGACCGCACGGGTCTTCTCGGTGGCGATGGTCGCCACACGGTCGACGCCCTGGAAGAAGGCCTTGGGATCGAGCCTCAGCAGCTTGTCGTTACCCGTCGGGATCACGCGGCTGTAATCGGGGAAGGTGCCGTCGATCAGCTTGCTGGTCAGGACCACCCCGCCCTCGCCGCCCAAGGCGAAGCGGAT
The DNA here is from genome assembly GCF_019857185.1 of Alteriqipengyuania abyssalis. GTDB lineage: Bacteria > Pseudomonadota > Alphaproteobacteria > Sphingomonadales > Sphingomonadaceae > Alteriqipengyuania > Alteriqipengyuania abyssalis. The sequence continues at coordinate 143,052 of NZ_JAHWXP010000004.1, forward strand.
CTTGCTCGCCGAAAGGTCGATCTGGACGTTCGAATCGAGCGCTTCTTCAAGAAGTTTGCGCAGTTCGCCGACTGCTTTTCGCGGGACGATCACGTCGGGCATGCCCTCCGCGCCTTCGGGCCGGTCGAGCGTGTAGCGCGCCAGCCGGTGGCCGTCGGTCGCCGCGGCCTTCAGGACCGGGCGCGCCTCGTCCGACACGTGCAGGAAGATGCCGTTGAGGTAGTAGCGCGTTTCCTCGGTGCTGATCGCGAAACGGGTGCGGTCGATCATCTCGGCGAGCTCGCGCGCAGGCAGCTCGAAACTGGTCGGCAGCTCGCCCTCGACGATCACCGGGAAGTCGTCGCGCGGCAGCGTGGGCAGCTGGAAGCGGCTGCGTCCGGCCTTCACCACCATGCGGTTGTCCGCGGTTTCCAGGCTGACCTGGCTGCCATCGGGCAGCTTTCGCGCGATGTCGAACAGCAGGTGGGCGGAGACGGTAATCGCCCCGGCGCTCTCGACGCTTGCGGCGGTCATCGTCTCGACCACCTGCAGGTCGAGGTCGGTCGCCATCACCTTCACGCCGCCGCCTGCGTCGGCGTCGATCAGCACGTTGCTGAGGATCGGGATCGTGTTGCGGCGCTCCACCACGGACTGCACGTGGGACAGGCAGCGGAGCAGCGTGGCGCGTTCGATGGTGGCCTTCATCGGTCCTTCTCTCGTCTCATAAGCGCTTGGAATGCGGCGCGACTCCCCCTCGAGTCTGCCTTCGCGCGAGAAATCTCATCCGGTTTCCTTATCGCGCCTGCACTTAGGGGCAAGCTGCAAGCGCGAGTCCACCCGGATTGCTGGGGATAAGGGGTTGAGGGCGGTAAGGCTAGCCGTTGGTGTTGTCGATGCGCGCCAGTCCCGCCCCGCAACACCTAGCCGAGCATCGCCATCCCGCCATTGACGTGGAGGGTCTGCCCGGTGACGTAGGCTGCCTCGTCGCTGGCGAGGTAGGCCACGGCAGCGCCGATTTCGTCGCCCTCGCCCATGCGGCCCGCCGGAATGCGCGCTTCGATGGCTGCCTTCTGCTTGTCGTCCAGCGCATCGGTCATCGCGGTGCGGATGAAGCCGGGGGCGACGCAGTTGACGGTGATTCCCCGGGTGGCGAGTTCCTGCGCAAGGCTTTTCGACATGCCCGTCAGGCCTGCCTTAGCCGCCGAGTAGTTCATCTGCCCGGGATTGCCCGTCGCACCCACGACGCTGGTGATCGAGATGATCCGGCCATGGCGCGCCTTCATCATCGGGCGGGCGGCGGCGCGCATCAGGCGGAAGGCGGCTTCCAGATTGATCCGGATCACCTGATCCCACTCGTCGTCCTTCATCCGCATGGCGAGGTTGTCGCGCGTGATCCCGGCATTGTTCACCAGGATGTCGACCTTGCCGAGCGTGTCGATCGTCGCGGGGATCAGTTCCTCGACACTGGTCGGGTTGGACAGGTCGCAGGTGATCTCGACATGCGCGCCGCTATCATGCGCGTATTCGTCGTTGAGCTGGTCGCGAAACGCGCGCAGCTTGTCGCCGTTGGAGCCCGACAGCGCAAGGCGCGCGCCCTGCGATGCGAGGGCACGGGCGATCGCCGAACCGATCCCGCCGCTTGCGCCGGTTACCAGCGCGGTCTTTCCTTCAAGTGAGAACATCAGGCCAGTTCCTTCGCCAGCGCTTCGAGGTCTTCCATGGTGATCGCACTGGTCACCTTCGCGTCCTTGTCGGTGCGGCTGACCATCGGGCCGAGCACCTTGCCGCCCAGTTCCACGAACTGCTCCACTCCGTCCGCGCGCATCGCCAGCACGCTCTCACGCCAGCGGACGCGACCGGTGATCTGGTCGACCAGCAGGGCCTTTTCCTCGTCCGAATCGGCCACCTTCGCGGCGGTCACATTGGCATAGAGCGGCAGGTCCATCGCCGAAGGCGGCGTGTTTTCCAGCGCCAGCTTCATCCGCTGCGCGGCGGGCTTCATCAGCGAACAGTGGAACGGCGCGGAAACCGCGATCTTGATCGCGCGCTTCGCCCCGTATTCCTTCGCCATGTCGAGCACCCGGTCGATCGCCTGAGCGTGGCCCGACAGAACGACCTGCGAGGGGTCGTTGTCGTTCGCGATCTCGCACACCTGACCTTCGGCAGCGGCCTCGGCCAGCTTCTGCGCTGTCTCGATATCCGAGCCCAGCAGCGCGGCCATGGAACCGACGCCGATCGGCACGGCATCCTGCATCGCGATGCCGCGCAGGCGCAGCAGCTTCGCGGTTTCGGTCAGCGAGAAGGCGTTGACCGCACACAGCGCGGTATATTCGCCCAGCGAATGCCCGGCGACGCAATCGCCCGCATCCTTCAGCTTCACGCCGAAGTCGTTCTCCAGCACGCGCAGCGCGGCGATGGCATTGGCCATGATCGCGGGCTGCGCATTGGAGGTCAGCGTGAGTTCGGCATCAGGCCCTTCGCGCATCAGCGTGAACAGCTTCTGGTTCAGCGCGTCGTCGACTTCCTGAAAGGTCTCGCGCGCGGCGGCGCTGGCTTCGGCGAGGTCGGCACCCATGCCGACCTTCTGGCTCCCCTGCCCGGGGAAGATGAAAGCTCGCATAATATCTCCTTGTTGCCTGCGGCCTAGGAACCGCGCGCCGGGCTGGCAAGGCCGAAGGGGACGATCCGATTGGCGGCGGTATGGCCGATTTCGGCCCGGCCGAGGTATGGAATACCTGCCCGCGCGCACCAGAACTGCGCGATTTCCTCTGCGCTCATACCGAATTCACGGTCGTTCTCCGGCACATTGCTGACCGCCCCCAGCCTCAGCCCCGCGACCCGCGGCAGGGTGTTGGACAGGCTGAAGAACAGCCGGTCGACCGCGTAGAGATGCTCGCTCACCTCCTCGACCATCACCACATGGCCCGAAAGATCGGGCAGCATCGGCGTATCGACCATCATCGCCAGAGTGATGAGGTTGAACGCGACCACCGGCGTCTTGCCGTCGAGGCTCGGCTCCAGCCCGCTGCCATCGCCGGAGAACCAGCGCAGCACGCGGCGCACCGCCTCGCGCCCATGCTCGCTGCGCGCGCTGACCGGCATGGAACCGTGGACCGGCTGGCCGATCCCCGCGCGGTAGAGCGCGGCGAGCATGTAGCCCATGTCCGAAAAGCCGACATAGGTCTTCTGCCGCGCGGCATCGTTCATCTGCGCCACCGCCGCCTGCGCGATCCGGTTGGAGCCATAGCCGCCCTTGGCGAACCATACGGCATCGAACTGCGGGTCATTGGCGCAATCGAGCAGCGCGGTCAGGCGTTGCAGATCGGTGCCGGCGAAGTGGCCCCAGCTTTCGAAGCATTGCGGGTGCACATGGACGCCGTGTTCGGGAAACTCGTCCGCGACCAGCTGCTCGATCGCGGCGGCATGGTCGGGCGTGATGGCGGTTGCGGGCGCGCAGATGGCGATGCGGGTCATGTCTTCGCTGTACCCGCCAAACCCACCCCCGTCATCCCCGCGCAGGCGGGGATCCCGCTCTCTTCAGCGGAGGCGAGTGGCAAAAAGCGGGACCCCCGCCTGCGCGGGGGTGACGAGTTGGTCTAATGACAATAGGCAGGCCGGATGACCGACCTTCCCGACCCCACCGCCGACCTGACCGCCCGCCCCTGGTTCTTCTGCGGGATCGGCGGATCGGGCATGCAACCGCTCGCCGCGATCCTGAAGGGGCGCGGGGCGGAGGTCGCCGGATCGGACCGCAGCTTCGACCAAGGCCGCACGCCCGAGAAATTCGCCGCGCTGGAGCGGCAGGGCTTCCAGCTGTTCCCGCAGGACGGCAGCGGGATCACCCGGCCCGAACAAGTGCTGGTGGCCAGCGCCGCAGTCGAAGACACCGTGCCCGAAGTCGTCCGTGCGAAGGAACTGGGCCTACCCCGCCTGACCCGCGCCGACCTCAACGCAGCGCTGTTCAACGCCGCCGAAACCGGCATCGCGGTCGCGGGGACCAGCGGCAAGTCGACCGTCACCGGTATGCTCGGCTGGATCCTGCATCATGCGGGCAGAAACCCCACGATCATGAACGGCGCGGTGATGAAGAACTTCGTCAGCGACGACCGCCCCTTCGCCAGCGCGGTGGTGGGTGATGCGGACCTGTATGTGTCGGAGGTCGACGAAAGCGACGGCTCGATCGCGCAATACACACCCGCGGTCGGCATCCTTCTCAACGTCTCGCTCGACCACAAGAGCATGGACGAGTTGCGCCAGCTTTTCGGAGATTTCCTCGAGGCGTCGGAGCGCGGCGTGGTGAATGCCGATGACGAGGAAGCCTTCCGCCTCGTCGCGCACGCCAATGCACCGCTGACCTTCGGCGTGACCAATGGCTGCGCGGCACTCGGCATCGTTGAGGGCAGCATTGCCGAAGGGCCGACGCGGCAGGCGGCGATGGTCCACGACAAGCGCGACGATACGCAGCACGCGCTGACGCTCAACCTGCCGGGGCGGCACAACCTGTCGAACGCGCTCGCGGCGATCGCAGGCGCGAATGCGGCGGGTGTGCCGGTGGCGGATGCGGTTGCCGCGCTGGCCGAGTTCAAAGGGCTGGCGCGCCGGTTCGATATCGTCGGCACGTCCTCCTCAGGCGTGACCATGATCGACGACTTCGGTCACAACCCGGAGAAAGCCGCGGCGACCCTGCGCACGCTGAAAGCACACGAAGGCCGCGTGCTCGCGTTCTTCCAGCCGCATGGCTATGGGCCCTTGAAGCAGATAGGTGCCGAACTGGCCGAAACCTTCGCCCGCGAACTTGGCCCTGAAGATATCACCCTGTTGTGCGATCCGGTCTACTTCGGCGGCACGGTCGACCGCTCCGAAGGCAGCGAGCGGATCGTCGACCTGATCGCCGAGCACGGTGGAAAGGCCCTGTGCATCAACACGCGCGAGGGCTGCGGCGACTGGCTGGTGGCGAACGCAAAACCCGGCGACCGCATCGCCGTAATGGGCGCGCGTGACGATACTCTGAGCGTGTTTGCCCGCGACGTGCTGGAGCGGCTGGCTTGAGCGTCTACGAACGCGCCCGCCGCCACGCGCTCAAGATGCTGCTCGGCGTGGCGCTCGGCGTGGTGTTCATCATCGCGGTCGATGCGTGGATCGGCCATTCGAGCATCGCCTTTGCGATCGTGATCTTCGGCTTGTTCATGGCCAATATCGGCATCCTCGGCTTCAACTGCCCGAACTGCCGCAAGAACCTGTTCTTTCGCGGCCCGCTGATGCTGCCATGGCCAAACAGGACCTGCAGCCGCTGCGGCACGGACCTTGCGAAGGAGCCCTGGCGCGGCGCCTAGTGCGCGCCCTCGCCGCCGCCTTCTTCGTGGCCCACGCCGAACACCTTGTGCAGCACGAAAAAGATCACCGTGCCCAATACCAGCCCGAGTAGCGCGGACGAGGTCGCATAGGCCACCCAGCCGAGCACGCCGCCCAGCGCGCCGGTCGTCGTCTCCACCGCATGCTCCAGCCCATGCGCCGCGCCGTAGAGCGGCTGGAAGCCGAGCTCGTGCGTTCCGTGCAGGATGATCCCGCCACCGACCCACAGCATCGCTGCGGTGCCCACCACCGAAAGGATGGTCAGGATATGGGGCATCGCGTTGAGCATCACCTTGCCCACCTTCTTCGCGAAGTCGCCGGGCTTTTTCATCAGGTGCAGGCCGATATCGTCCAGCTTCACGATCAGCGCCACCGCGCCGTAAATGCCGGCCGTCACCGCCAGGCCGACCAGCGCCAGCACGATCGCGCGGGTGACGAAGGTTTCCGCCGCCACCTCGTTCAGAGCGATCGCCATGATCTCCGCCGAGAGAATCAGGTCGGTGCGGATCGCGCCATCGACGCGCTTCTTCTCGAAGGCCTTTTCGTTCTTGATCGGCTCATCCACGGTGTCGCCATGCTTGTCGCCGGTCAGCTTCTCGATGATCTTCTCCGCGCCTTCGTAGGACAGGTAGCAGCCGCCCAGCATCAGGATGAAGACGATCGCCTGCGGCAGGAACTCGCTCAGCAAAAGGGCGCCGGGCAATAATATCAAGAGCTTGTTCTTGACGCTGCCCACCGCGATCTTGGCGATGATCGGCAGTTCGCGGGCGGGCGAGAAGCCGGTGACGTAGCTCGGCGTCACCGCCGCATCGTCGATCACCACGCCTGCGGTCTTCGTGCCCGCGCGGCCCGCCGCCGCCGCGACATCGTCGACCGAGGCCGCCGCGGCGCGTGCGATTATCGATACATCATCCAGTAGTGCAGCAAGGCCGCCGGGCACGCTATTCTCCTAAGTTCAGTCTATAATCTCAAGCGTATGACGGCGGCCTCGAGCGTCCGTTCCGACGGTGCTTTGAAAAACGTGCGTTGCGTCAGCACGCCGCGTCTGCCTGAACACGGCAATAAGGTTGTCAGCCTCATCGAATGTACAGAATACCTTGAGGGCGCGATCTGCCGAGACCATCGCATCGCCGACTTTACCGAAGGTCAGGAAACCTTCAGAAAGGTGGGCGTCACGACATGACTGGACAGTTGGCAGATCGGTTGCCTCGGCAAGGAATATCGCACTGGAAGAGGTTCGAGAGGGAGCCCCGCAAGCAACGAGCTGACATGCAGCGAGAATCATGGCTGCGAGTGTCGGAAGTTTAGACATGGACACCCCCTGAGCTTGCGACCGACACAATGACTGCCCGCCGCGGCACGATCCCACAAGCCTTGCATTATTCCACGATCCAGCTATGTGCCCCGCTTCCCTGCTGTGGGTGACGGCCCGCAGTGGGGAAACCAAGAAAGCCGGAGGGGCCCCGTCATCCGGACGGACAAGCCAGCGATCGGCAGCAATGTGAAAGGAAAAGGCATGGCTCTGTACGAGCATGTATTCCTTGCGCGCCAGGATCTGAGCCAGTCGCAAGTCGACGCTCTGGCCGCGCAAGCCACCGAGATTATCGAGTCGAACGAAGGCAAGGTCACCAAGACGGAGACCTGGGGTCTGAAGAACCTCGCCTACAAGATCGACCGCAACCGCAAGGCCCACTTCGTTCTGCTGAACATCGAAGGCCCCGGTGCGATGGTCGCCGAACTCGAACGGCAGACCCGCATCAACGAAGACGTCATCCGCTACATGACCATCCGCGTGGACGAACACGAGGAAGGCCCCTCGGCGATGATGCGCAAGAACGAACGCGATTCCAAGAAGCGCCGCGAGCGCTCCGATCGGGGAGACGACTAATGGCCCGCCCGTTTTTCCGCCGCCGCAAGACCTGCCCGTTCTCGGGCAAGAATGCTCCGGTCATCGACTACAAGGACGTACGTCTGCTGCAGGGCTTCATGTCCGAGCGTGGCAAGATCGTACCCAGCCGCATCACCGCCGTCAGCGCGAAGAAGCAGCGTGAACTCGCCAAGGCGATCAAGCGCGCGCGCCACATCGGCCTTCTTCCCTACGTCGTGAAGTAAGAGGAGCAGAGACATGGATATTATCCTCCTCGAACGTATCGGCAATCTGGGCAGCATTGGCGACGTCGTGACCGTCAAGGACGGCTACGCACGCAACTTCCTGCTTCCGCAGAAGAAGGCGCTGCGCGCCAACGCCGCGAACAAGAAGGTCTTCGAAGCGAACCGCGAACGCCTGGAAAAGGAAAACGCGGAACGTCGCGGCGAAGCCGAAAAGGCTGGCGAGAAGATCGCCGGTGCAGAAATCGTCCTGATCCGCGCGTCCTCGAACGCCGGCCAGCTGTATGGTTCGGTCAACGTGCGCGACATCGTGGCGGGCCTCGAAGCCCAGGGCCACGAAGTCGACAAGCGTCAGGTCGTCATGGGTAGCCCGATCAAGACCATCGGCATGCACGACGTCACCGTTGCGCTGCACCCCGAGGTGCACGTGATCGTGAAGGCCAACGTCGCCCGTTCGGACGACGAAGCCGAACTGCAGAGCCAGGGCGTCGACGTCCTCGCCCAGATGTTCGAAGACGAACAGCGGGAAATCGAGGAAGCGGCCTCCGAAAACCGGATCGACCCGAATCTCGAGCCGGGCGAAATTCCCGCCGAGCTGATGGAAGACGGCGTGAGCACGCCCGAAGGCCAGTCGACCACCGAATCGCTGATCGAAGCGACCGAGCCGGAAACGAGCTCGGACGAGGTTGCGCCCAAGGGCGAATAAGCCTCGCGCATCGCGCAGCTAGTAAAAGGGCCGCTCGCACCACGGTGCGCAGCGGCCTTTTTCTTGGGAATCGGTACTGGGCGGCCCTCGCCCGGCCCGCCTGCGATCGTACCGGACCGGGCGCGATCTCGCGCCTCCCCGCTTGACCCTTACCCCGGGGAGGTTAGACGCCGCGCCATGCTATCCATCGAACAGGCCCTCGACGCGCTTCAGGCGCACTACGACGCAAGCATCGCCGCGCTGCGCGAAGACATCATCGCCTTTGCCGAAAACGGCACGCTGCCCGCCGAAAGCGCACGCAAGGACCGCTACACCTATCCGCGCCTGCTGCTCCACTACGATGGCAGCGAACCCAAGGATTCACAGAGCCGGGCGTTCGGCCGGTTGGGAACGGCGGGCACCTATTCCACCACGGTCACCCGCCCGCAGCTGTTCCGCGCCTATCTGCGCGCGCAGCTCGAGCTGATCGAAAGCGACTACACGATCCAGCTCGACGTGCAGCCTTCCGACCAGGAAATCCCCTTCCCCTACGTGCTCGACGGGGAGGCAACCGCGCGGCTTCAGGGGATCAGCCCGCAGGATATCGCCCGCCACTTCCCGCATACCGACCTCGCCGATATCGGCGACGAGTTGGCCGACGGGATCGAGCTGGACGAGCCCGACCAGCAGATTCCGCTGTCGCTGTTCGACGGGTTGCGGACCGATTTCAGCCTCGCCCGTCTGGCGCATTATACCGGCACCGACCCGGAGCATTTCCAGCGCTTCGTGCTGTTCACCAACTACCACCGCTATGTCGACGAATTCGTCAACTGGGCGGGCGAGCGGCTGGGCGAGGATGGATGCAGCGCGCTGGCCGGCCCCGGCGGGCTTTACCTGACAGAACCCACCGAGAACGCGAAGGACCAGCTGTCCGACGCGGCATGGCGGCGTCATCAGATGCCCGCCTACCACCTGATCGGCGAGAATGGCGACGGGATCACGCTGGTCAATATCGGCGTCGGTCCCAGCAATGCGAAGACGATCTGCGACCATCTGGCGGTGCTGCGGCCCGAGGCGTGGCTGATGATCGGCCATTGCGGCGGCCTGCGCTCCAGCCAGAAGATCGGCGACTACGTGCTCGCCCATGCGTACCTGCGCGACGATCACGTGCTCGACCACGTGCTGCCGCCCGAAATTCCGCTGCCCGCGATCGCGGAAGTGCAGCAGGCGCTGGCGGAGGCGGCGGAAGAGGTCTCCGGCCAGCAGGGCAGCGATCTGAAGCAGCGCCTGCGCACCGGCACCGTGGTCACCACCGACGACCGTAACTGGGAACTGCGCTACGCCATGTCGGCGCGGCGCTTCTCGCTCAGCCGGGCGGTCGCGATCGACATGGAAAGCGCGACCATTGCCGCGCAGGGCTTCCGCTTCCGGGTGCCCTACGGCACGCTGCTGTGCGTCAGCGACAAACCGCTGCACGGCGAGATCAAGCTGCCCAAGCAGGCCAACACCTTCTACGAGGAGGCGATCGCCGCGCACCTGCAGATCGGCATCGCCGCCGTGCGCCACCTACGCGAGGAAGGCCCGCGTCTGCACAGCCGCAAGCTGCGGGCGTTCAACGAACCGCCGTTCAGATAAAAGGCGCCCCGCGGACGAACCGGGGGCGCCTCAAGATTGCTCGACGGGTGCGGAGCGCGGCCTACTGGCTGATGTAGTTCTGGTAACTGCCTCCGGAGTCCCTGAAGACCTCGATCTGGGCTTTCATGTTGCCCATCATGATCCCACTGTCCGAGATGACGTAGGATTGCAGGACCACATTTCCGTCGGCCCCGCGATAGGCCTTCGCCGCCGGCGCGGTATCGTTGAAGCCGCGCAGCTTGTCGTCCAGCGCGGCGTCGCTGTCGTAGCCTGACGGACGCGAGAACTGGGCCACCAGCACCAGCCCGCGACACTGGTCGTCCTCGCATACGCGATACCAGCCATAGGCCTTCAGACCATTGGCGAAGGTGATCTGATACAGGTCGGTATCATCCTCGCGCGGCGAGCTTTTCCACGTTGCGCCCATCGAATCGAGGACCGCTTCCAGGTCGGCATTGTCCATGGTCTGGAGCAGGCGCGTTTCCTGATAGGTTTGCGCGCTGGCGACAACCGGAGACAGCGCGAGGCCGCCTGCGGCAATGGCAAGAAACAGTGTTTTCAAGATTTCCCCCTCTTTTCCCGAAGGTCCAGAATAGCAATTTCGTGCCGGATGCAAAGCCGCACGATTTGCAGGAAGCCTACTCCGTGGCCTCTTCACCGAACACCTGATCGGCCACCTGATCGACCGTGGTTTCGTACTTGCGCAGGCCGTAGATAAATGACCCAGTAGGGATGCCCTCGAGCCCGGTCGCGACATCCCACGAGATCCACGGATCTCCCTCGTCGTCGAGCCAGGTGGAGGCGAAGCGGATGCTCTGGTTGATCGCCAGCGCGTCCTCAGGCGTCCACGGCTTCTCGCTGTCGAAGCCGGTGGTGAACATCAGCGAGGTGCAGTCCTTGCCCTCGTTGCAGCCATAGAAGTGGATGAAGGACACCATCGATGCGAAGGCGCTGGTGATCATCGGATCGCCATTGCCATCGGTGTCCAGCTCCGCCCGGTAGCCCGCATTTCTGAGCGCGCTGACGACGCTTTCAGGCGCGTGTGCACCCACCATCGGTGCGCTCGACTGCGCCGATGCCTGACCCGCAAGGCCCGCCGCCAGCACCATCGCCGTTGCCAGTTTCCGCATTACCTGCCCCCTTCCGTTGACGATCCCGAACGCTGTCGGCTCAGCCCGCGCCCTTGGTCTTGGTTGCGCCGATCTTGGCGCTCTTTTCGATGAATTCGATGATCTGCCCGGCAATGTCCTTGTTCGTCGCCGCCTCGATCCCTTCGAGCCCGGGCGAGGAATTGACCTCCATGATGACCGGCCCGTGGTTGGACCGCAGCATGTCGACGCCGCACACGTTCAGACCCATGCGCTTGGCCGCGCGGACCGCCGTGCTGCGTTCCTCGGGCGTGATCTTGATCAGTTGGGCACTGCCGCCGCGATGCAGGTTGGAACGGAAATCGTCCGGCGCGCCGGTGCGCTTCATCGCGGCAACCACCTTGCCGCCGATCACCAGCGCGCGGATATCCGTGCCGCCCGCTTCCTTGATGAATTCCTGCACCAGAATGTTGACGTTCGCGCCGCGAAACGCCTCGATCACCGACTTGGCCGAGGACATCGAGTCCGCCAGCACGACGCCGATCCCCTGCGTGCCCTCCAGCAGCTTGATGACCACCGGCGGGCCTTTGACCGCGCGGATGATCTCCTCCGCCTTCTTGGGATCATTGGCATAGGCGGTCAGCGGCAGGCCGAGGCCGTGTTTGGCAAGGATCTGCAAGCTGCGCAGCTTGTCGCGGCTGCGCCCGATCGCGACGCTTTCGTTCAGCGGCCAGCAGCCGCGCATTTCGAACTGCCGCAGGATCGCGAGGCCGTAATTGGTGATCGAGGCCCCGATACGCGGAATGACCGCGTCGTACCCAATGCACGGCTCCCCATCATAATAGACTTCGGGTTTGTGGCTGGCGATGTGGACCGTGCAGCGCAGCGTGTTGAGCCAGTCGATCTGGTGGCCACGTGCCTCCGCCGCTTCGATCAGGCGCTTGTGCGAATAGAGATTGGGATTTCGGGCGAGCAGCGCGATTTTCATGGCCTGATCCTCATGGGCCGGAATGTCATGGTTTGTGACCTTTCACTGGCTCCCTTCCGGGGGTCTGGAGCCAGGAATTGCCCGAATCGACGAGGAAGCGTCGACGCAGTGCGCTCCTCCCTATCAGCATAGGGAACTTCATGTCGCTACGATCCGCGAGGCTGATCTCCGCACGGAAGGTGATATCACCAATCGTGAGCGGGGTCTTGATCACATAGCGCAGCTGGGTCTCGCCATTGGAGCTGGTGATCCCGCGCACATCGACATGCACCGCCTCGCACACCTGCTGCACCTTGGCGCCGGGGAAGAACACCTCGAAGCGGACGAATTTCTCGCCATCGCGCCGAAACTCTTCGAGCACGCTGCCGTGGAGCGAGGATGTGCGCGCGCCGCTGTCGATCTTGGCGGGCACGCGCTTGAGGCCGAGTTCAGGCAGCCCGACCAGTTCGCGCCAGCCGACGGTGATCATGCGATCACCGCCAGCTGCGCGCCTGCCGCGGGTGCGATCACCATCCGCTGGGCTTGCCCGCGTTCTGCTTGTCGAGCCATTCCTTGAGCGGGGCGAAATATTCCATCATCGCCTTGCCGCTCATCTCGCGGCTGCCGGTGAAGGCTTCCAGCGCGTCGGGCCACGGCTTGCTCGCGCCCATTTCGAGCATGGCGTTCAGCTTCTCGCCCACTTCCTTGTTGCCGTAAAAGGAACAGCGATGCAGCGGGCCCTTCCAGCCCGCCTGATCGCACGCCGCCTTGTAGAACTGGAACTGCAGAATGCGCGCGAGGAAGTAACGGGTGTAGGGCGTATTGCCCGGGATGTGATATTTCGCGCCGGGATCGAAGGCGTCGTCGGGCCGCTCGGCCGGCGGGGTGATGCCCTGATATTCGCGCTTCAGATCGTGCCACGCGGTGTTGTAGTCGGCAGGCGTGATCGACCCGTCGAACACGCCCCAGCGCCATTTGTCGACCAGCAGGCCGAAGGGCAGGAACGCGACCTTGTCCATCGCCTGGCGCAGCAGCAGGCCGATATCCTTGTCCGCGCTGGGCACGTCCTTGCGATCGAGCAGACCGATCTGGACCAGATATTCGGGCGTGATCGACAGCGCGATGAAATCGCCGATCGCCTCGTGGAAGCCGTCGTTCGCACCGTTGAGGTAGAGGTAGGGCTGCTGGTTATAGGCGCGCTGGTAGTAGTTGTGGCCAAGCTCGTGGTGGATGGTGACGAAGTCGTCCGCATTCACCTTGATGCACATCTTGATGCGGATGTCGTCCTTGTTGTCCACGTCCCAGGCGGATGCGTGGCACACCACCTCGCGATCCGCCGGCTTGGTGAACATGCTGCGTTCCCAGAACGTCTCGGGCAGCGGCTTGAAGCCGAGCGAGGAATAGAACCCCTCCCCGATCTTCACCATGTCCATCGGATCCTTGCCCTGCGCCGTCAGCAGGTCGCCGATGTCATAGCCCAGATCGCCCGAGCCCGCAGGCGCGACCAGCGGGTAGATATTGCCCCATTCCTGGGCCCACATATTGCCCAGCAGATCGGCGCGGATCGGGCCGGTCGCGGGCTGGATGTCGTCGCCGTATTTCTCGTTCAGCTTGGTCCGCACATAGGTGTGCAGCGACTGGTAGAGCGGCGCGACCTCCTGCCACATCCGCTCAAGCTGGTCGGAGAATTCCTCCGGCGGCATGTCGTAGCCCGAACGCCACATCGTGCCGACATTGTCGAAGCCCAGCTCCTTCGCGCCTTCGTTCGCGATCTCGACCATGCGGGCATAGTCGTCCTTCATCGGCGCACCGACGTTGGTGTGCCAGCTGGCCCACATCTCCGCGAGTTCGGCAGGCGTGCGTTCGAGATTGCCCATCTCCGCTTCGATGTCGGAGCCGCTGATTTCCTCGCCGTTCAGCGTGCCCTTGCCCTTGCCGTACTGGCTGTTGAGGCTGGTCGCGATCTTGTTCAACTCGGTCGCCGCGCCATCGGCCGTCGGCGCGGGCAGGACGATGCCGTTACGCAGGATGTCGAGCTTGCGGGCGACTTCGGGATCGAGCCCGTCGACCTCGGCGTATTTTGCCGCCTCGAGCGCGTAGTTGACCGACTTCTCGGTCCCCTCGGCCCCGACCTTGGCGGCCAGCGCATCGGTATCATGCGTGATGTAGGTCGCGTTGACCCAGTAGATCTGGCTCGCGTGGACCGAATAGTCGAACAGGTCCTTCTCAACCATCGCGACCCAGCTGGCGGCGCCTTCGGGCGTCATCGGATACTGCTCGGCCGCCTGCTCTGTCTGGGTGCCGTGGTCGTCGGCCAGCGCAGGCGTGGCGAGAGACGCGGCGGCGAGCGCGGCGAGCGAAACGGGAAGCAATTTCATGAGCGGCATCCTGTCGTAGCGTTTGAGATTGGCCGCGAAACTACCGTCACGTCGGGTAATAGCAAGCGGGGCCGTCAGCGTTTTGCCGGGCCCAGCCACTGTGCCATCGCGCGGCCCAGATCGGGCTTGGTGACGCTGCTCATGTGCGTACCCGGCACCTCGGCATAGGTCGCGTCCGGCAGCATCGCGGCCAGCTCTTGCGCAGAACCGTTGTCGCTGTCCTCGTCGCCGCAGACCACCAGCGTGGGGCAGGCGATGTTGGCCAGCTCTGCCGGATCGAGGTTTTCCATACTCCCGAGCAGCAGCCTCGCGGCGGTCCGATCGACCTTCTGCGACTTGAGGAACTGCATTGAGAAATAGGCCGGATCGCCCTTCGGAATCGCATCGAACTCGTCGATCACGCGGATGAAGAACGCCGCGCGCTTATCCCATTCGCGCAGGCCGTCGACGCCCATTCCGCCCAGGATCAGCCGCTGCGGAGCGAGCCTGCCGGTGGCAACGCCGTGAATCGCGGTCCGCGCGCCGAGCGAGAAGCCGGCAAGGTCGTAGTCGATCAGCCTGAGATGCTCGACCAGCGCGACGACATCCTTGACCAGCACGCCCGATGGATAGTTCTCCACGCCGTGCGGTGCCTCGCTTTGCCCGTGCACGCGGAAATCGGGCATCAGGACTTCGTAGCCCTGCTCGGCAATCTGCTGCGCATGGCCGAAGCGGATCCAGTTCATGTCCGCATTGGAGAACAGGCCATGCAGCAGCACCACCGGCCTGCCCTCGCCCATCCGGTGAAGCGCTAGCGTGGTGCCGTCGAAGGATTGGAAATTTTCTGTGGTCATTGGGGGCAAATGCTCCGGTAGATTGACCTTTCGCCTATCAAATGGCGGCATCGTCCGGCAACGGTGTTGCACGTAATAAGTACGCTTATTATATGCGCGCGCATGGACAAGAACCTGGGCTGGCTGATGGTCGACAATGCGCGCCTTTTGCGCCGCGCGTTCGACGAGCGTGTCCGCGCCATCGGTATTACCGGTCCGCAGGCGCGCCTGCTGCTCGCGCTCGAAAGATCGCCGGGCGAGAACCAGGCCTTTCATGCCGAGCGGCTGGAGGTCGAACCGATCACCTTGTGCCGGATGGTCGACCGGATGGAGGAATCCGGCCTCGTCGAACGGCGCAACGACCCGCGCGACCGCCGTGCAAGACTGCTCTTCCTGACGCCGCGCGCCGCAGGCGAGGCCGCGCGCATTCGCGATGCGCTCTCCGGGCTGCTCGACCAGATGGTCGACGGGCTTGACGAGGGCGAGCAGGCGGCGTTTTCACGAATACTTCACCGGGTTTCCGCTAACCTCTCCACCACTCCCGAAATGCAAGAGCCCGCTCATGGCTGAAGCCGATCCCGTCATCGCAAGCGATACTCCCGCAACCGAGGAAGCGCCCGCAACCGCGCCCAAGAAGCGCCGCTGGCGGCGCATCGCGCTGATGGCGGTGGTGCCACTGCTCCTGCTGATCGGCGGGTTCGTCTACTGGTCCAGCCTGCAGGGCAAGGTGGCGACCGACAATGCCTACGTCCAGCAGGATCGTGTCTCGATTTCGGCCGAGGTCGGCGGGCAGATCGTCGAGGTGCTGGTCGCCGACGGGGATCGGGTGAAACCGGGCCAGTTGCTGTTCCGGATCGACCCGCGCCCCTACGAAGTGCAGATTGCCGAGGCCAATGCGGCCATCGCGCAGGCGCAGGCCAGCCGTACCGCGCTGACTAGCGATCCCGACCTCACCGGTGCGTCGATCTCCGCCGCGCGCGAGGATATCGCCTTTGCCGAAGCCAATTTCGCGCGGAAGGATGCGCTTTACAAGAAAGGCTTCCTAACCAAGGCGGAGCATGATGCCGCCCAACACCAGGTCAATCAGGCCCGCGAAGAACTGCGCCTCGCACAGGCCCGCAAGGCCTCGGCGGAGTCGAAGCTGGCGGAAGGCGCTGCCGTACCGGGGCAGAACCCGGCGATCGCGGCGGGCGAGGCCAAGAAAGCCGGGGCAGAGCTCAACCTCAGCCGCACCGAAGTGCGCGCGCCCGCGGCGGGCACCGTGACGCAGGCCGACCGGCTGCAGATCGGCCAGCAGATCGTGCAAGGCCTGCCCGTGCTCACGCTGGTCGAGGATGGCAGTTCCTATGTGGAGGCCAATTTCAAGGAAACCGATCTCGACGACATGCGGGTGGGCCAGCGCGCGGAAATCCGTGTGGATGCCTATCCCGGGCTGGTGCTCAAGGGCGAGGTAGAGACTATCGGCGCGGGCACGGGTTCGGAATTCTCCGTCCTCCCGGCGCAGAACGCGACCGGCAACTGGGTCAAGGTGACGCAGCGCGTGCCGGTCAAGATCCGCATTACCAGCAAGAGCCCGCGACGGCTGATCGCCGGGCTTTCTACCGATGTGACCGTCTTCACCGACGACCGCTGAAGCAATGGCAAGCGCCGCCCGCCCTGCCTCACCCGCTGCCGGAGCCGCCACGCCTCCGGCCGCCGACGAGCCTCTGCTGCAGGTCCGCAACCAGCCCCTGCTGATGGTCGGGATCATGGCCGCATCGCTGATCCAGGTGCTCGACACGACGATCGCCAACGTCGCGATCCCGCACATGCAAAGCGCGCTCGGCGCCAATGCGGAGAGCGTCACCTGGGTGCTGACCAGCTATATCATCGCCAGCGCGGTCGCGATGCCGGCCACCGGCTGGCTGGGCGACCGGGTCGGCGCGCGGCGGCTGTTCATCTTCTCCGTCGCGGGTTTCATCATCGCCTCGATGATGTGCGGGATGGCGCAGAACCTTGGCGAAATGGTGTTGTTCCGCGCCATGCAGGGGGTGACGGGCGCGTTTATCCCCCCGCTCAGCCAGAGCTTCATGCTCGACAGCTCCCGGCCCAGCCGCCACCCGCAGGTGATGGCGATCTGGGGTCTGGGAATCATGATCGGCCCGATCCTGGGGCCGATCCTGGGCGGCTGGCTGACCGAAAGCGCCAACTGGCGCTGGGTTTTCTACGTCAACCTGCCCGTCGGCATACTCGCGCTGGCGCTGCTGATCACCCAGCTGCCCCACCGCGAGGGCAAGCGGCGCAAGTTCGACCTGTTCGGGTTCGTGATGCTGGCGATCGCGCTCTCCTCGCTGCAATTGCTGCTCGACCGCGGGTCGCAGCTCGACTGGTTCCAGTCTTACGAGATCTGGTTCTACACCTTCCTGATGGGCAGCGCGGCGTGGATCGCGATCGTCCATTTCACGACCGCGCGCGAACCGCTGTTCGACAAGGCCATTTTCGCCGACCGCAACTTCGTGATCGCGCTGCTGTTCATGGTGGTGATCGGGATGGTGCTGTTCGCCAACATGGCGCTGCTCCCGCCGATGCTGCAGCGCCTGTTCGGCTATGGCGTGATCGATACCGGCATGGTGCTGATGCCGCGCGGGGTCGGCGTGATGCTCAGCATGCAGCTGTCCGGCGTGCTGATCCGGCGGGGGCTCGACGCGCGGATCGTGGTCGCCACGGGCTTTGCCATCGCGGCCTATTCGCAGTGGATGATGGCGGGCTGGTCGCTCGCGGCGGACGAGTGGCATTTCATCGTCACCGGGCTGATCCAGGGGCTGGGCCTGGGGCTGGTGTTCATCCCGCTCAACGTAACCGCGTTCTCGACCCTGCCGGGGCACCTGCGCACCGACGGGTCGAGCCTGCTCAACCTGCTGCGCTCGATCGGCGCATCGGTTGGTATCTCGATCACCACCGTGCTGCTCGCGAGGAACATCCAGACCGCGCACACGGACCTTGGCAGCCACGTCACCTCGTCCACGATCGATGCGATCGACCTGTCGACGGTCGACCGCTACCAGCCGCTTGGGCAGACGGTGCTCTCGATGGTCGATCTGGAGGTCAACCGGCAGGCCGCGATGATCGCCTATATCGACGATTTCTACCTGATGATGTGGCTCGCGCTGGCGGCGATCCCGATGGTCTTCCTGATGCGCAAGGGCCGCACCTAACGGGCCTTCGCTAGGCGCGCGGAGTCAGCCCTTTCTGCTCCATCCGCCAGCGGACCATCTCGATCCGGTCCTGCCCGAAGAAGGGTTCGCCATCGAACACCAGCGTCGGCACGCCCCAATGGCCCGCGTCCTCCAGCGCCTGCTGGTTGGCGGCAATCTCCGCGTCGAGCGTATCGGCCTGCGCCGCGACCTCTGCATCCAGAGCCTCCGGATCGAGCCCGGCCCGTTGCGCCGCATTGGCGAGGTGATCGCCCTGATGCCAGTTTTCCGCCCCGCCCCAGATCAGCTGCGCAGCCTCATGCGCGAACGCCACGCCCTTCCCGCGCCGTGCCGCCGCCTGCCCCATCCGGGTGACGTAACGGATAAAAGGCTGGTCCTGCGCGATCCTGCGCGTCGCCACATCCTGCACGATCGGGTCGGGCCGCGGCGGGCCGAAGGGAATGGCGTGGAACTGGGCCACGCGCATCATGTCGCGCACCGTGTAGCCAAGCCAGTTGGGATGATTGCGCTCGAAGAAATCGGGTTCGCGGATCGCGAGCGGCCAGACGGGCCGCAGCGTAATCTCCACCGCGTGGCTCTCCATAAGCGCGCGATAGCGGCCGATCGCGAGGTAGCTGTAGGGCGAGCGGAAGCTGAAATAGAGATCGGCGGTCAGCACGGCCTCGCCCCGCTCAGCGGAAATTGCAGGCGACGCCGCCCCACAGCACCGCGACCTGATTGTCCTCGATCAGGCCGGAGACCAGCATCTCGTTGCCGCCGACGGTGAATTCCTCGCCCAGCGTGCTGTCTTCGAACGCGGCGTAGGTCGATAGCTTGCGCAGGTCCGCCGCCGACATCCCCAGCGTCACGCCATCGGGCCCGGTGAAGCTCGCGCGCTCGCTCGGCCCGTTGACCATCCAGCCGACGAAGCGGTCGTCCTGAAAATTGGCGACGAACTGGTCGAAGGTCGCGAAGGTCATGGGGCCTGCGCCGCATTCCTCGTTGCTGCCGAATTGCGGGCCGCCGAAAACTGCGGTCAGCGCTTCGACCACCTCGTCCTCACCTTCACCGAAGTTGAGGACCACCCCATCGCCGCCTGCTTCGGGCGGAGCGATCACCAGCCCGTCTGGCAGCAGGTCGATCGACCTTTCGCTGGGCGCATTGGGCGTCTGCGCATCGATCTGTTCCTGCGTCACCGGTTCGCTCGGCGCGGGCTCCTGCGCGCCATCATTGCACGCCGCGAGCGAGAGCGCCGCCATCCCGGCCAAGGCCAATCCGAACCGATGTGTCATGTCACGCTCCCAAGCGAGGTTGTTCCGGCGCGAGAGTGTCAGAGCCGCCCGCGTGCCACAAGCACTAGTCGTCGCCGTCCCCGCGCGGGCGCTGGTCGATGATCACTCCCGCAGGTTCATCGCGCGGCGGGTCACGTCTTGCCGGCCCCGCATCGTGCCACGATCCGTCGATCGTCTCGCCCTGCCCGCCGAACATGCCGAACTGGCCGCGAACCCGCTCCAGCCGTCTGGTCAGGAAGCGGCGGAACAGCAGCGGCACCGCCAGTGAGACAACCGCGATCGGCACTGCAATCCACCACAGCCAGTCGAGCCAGTCGACACTCTGCGTGAGCAGGAAGATGACCGCGAAAACGACAGCCCAGCGGATCCCCCAACGCACGACCAGACGCTTCAGGACAGCCGATGTCTCACGCTCAATCTGCTCGATCGAGCGATCCATCTCGCCCGCCATGCGGCGCTGCTGGTCCGGATCGGGGCCAAGCATCGCCTAGCCCTTCTTGAGGTGACGGCGACCCAGCAGTTCGGCGATCTGCACGGCGTTGAGCGCGGCGCCCTTGCGCAGGTTGTCAGAGACGCACCACAGGTTGAGGCCGTTCTCGACCGTCGGGTCTTCGCGCACGCGGCTGATATAGGTCGCGCCGTCGCCCACGCTTTCCACCGGGGTGATGTAACCTTCATCCTCGCGCTTATCGACCAGCATGATGCCGGGTGCCTCGCGCAGGATGTCCTGCGCCTGTTCGGCAGTGATCTCGCGCTCGAACTCGATCGTCACCGCTTCGGAGTGGCCGACGAACACCGGCACGCGCACGCAGGTGGCGGTCAGCTTGATCTTGGGGTCGAGGATCTTCTTGGTCTCGACCACCATCTTCCACTCTTCCTTGGTCGATCCATCGTCGAGGAAGACGTCGATATGCGGGATCACGTTGAACGCGATCTGCTTGGTGAACTTGCTCGGCTCCACCGGGTCGCCGACGAAGATCGCGCGGCTCTGCTGGAACAGCTCGTCCATGCCTTCCTTGCCCGCGCCGGAAACCGACTGGTAGGTCGAGACGACCACACGCTTGATCCCGGCGGCATCGTGCAGCGGCTTGAGCGCGACGACCAGCTGCGCGGTCGAGCAGTTGGGGTTCGCGATGATGTTCTTCGCGGTGTAGCCGTCGATCGCGTCCGGGTTCACCTCGGGCACGATCAGCGGCACGTCCGGGTCCATCCGGTAGTGCGAGGAATTGTCGATCACCACGCAGCCCGCCGCAGCAGCCTTGGGCGCATATTCCTTGGCAATCGCGCCACCGGCGGAAAACAGCGCGATATCCCACCCGGTGAAGTCGAAATGTTCGAGGTTCTTGCACTTGAGCATCTTTCCGGTGTCGCCGAATTCGATCTCGGTGCCCTGGCTGCGCGAGCTGGCCAGCGCCACGATCTCGTCGATCGGGAACTCGCGCTCCGCCAGAACCTGCATCATTTCACGCCCGACATTCCCCGTCGCGCCGACAACGGCGACCTTGTAACCCATCAATCACTCCTGTTCGTGCTGCACCGCCACATGGGGCCAAGCGCGCCGCGCCGCAAGCGATTGTGGGTCAGATCAGCTTCGCCATGTGCAGGAGCAAGACGGCCAGCGCCGCAAAGGCGAGCACGGCGCCGGGCAACGTGATCCATCGCTTGCCGACATTCTCCTTCACCGCCAGCGCATTGAGCGTGCCGAACACGAGCAGGAAGACCACGCTCGCCCCGCTGACCAGCCCGTCGAGCCCGCCCATCACCGCCAGCGCCAGCGCGCCTGCTGCCAGCAGCAGCACTGCCCAGTATGGCGACCCTTCCGAGTTCTCGCGCCCCAACGCGCCGGGCAGGCCCCCATCCTGTGCCACCTCGCGCGCCAGCCGGGCGGAGCTGAACAGCGTCGCATTGATCGCGCTCGCAGTGGAAAGCGCCGCGGCGATGGTTACCGCGATCAGGCCGGGGGTGCCGAGCGCCGCCTGCCCGGCGCGGGACAGCGCGACCTCGCCATCCTCGATCACCGCCTGCGTGCCCGTCAGCATCGGCACCGCCAGCGCGACCAGCACGTAGATCAGCGCCGCGCTGCCGATGGCGAGCGGCATGATCCGCCGCATCACCCGCTTGCGGTCCTTCATCTCGTCGTAGTCGTAGGCGACCAGTTCGAACCCCTCGTAGGCCATGAACACCGATGCCGCGCCGATCACGATCCCGATCAGGCCCGGTTGCTGCGCGATGGAGAGCTTGTCCGCCTCGAACTGCGAAAGGCCGAATGCGGCGAGCGCGGCAAGGATCGCGAGCTTGATCGCAACGATGGCGATCTCCACCCCCGCCGCCTGCCCAGCCCCGCGCAGGTTGATCGCGGTCATCGCCAGGATCACCGCAGAGGCCATCGCCGGGGGGAGCCAGCCAGGCCCGTCGATCGCCTGCCCCAGATAGGCCCCGAAAGTGTAGGCATAGACTGCGCAGGTCAGCACGTATCCCGCCAGCAGTACCCAGGCAGACCAGCGGGCGAGCCGGGTAAACTTGAGGTCGCGCAGGAAGGTGTAGATGCCGCCCGCCTCGTCCTTCGCCACCGTCAGCGCGGCAAGGCTGTGTCCGGTGGCATAGGCCACCAGCCCGCCGAGCACGAAGCTGAGCGCGGCCCAGTGCCCCGCGCTGGACATGACCACGCCCAGCGTCGAGAAAATCCCGCCGCCGACCATCCCGCCGACCGCGATCGCCCAGACCGCTGCAAGACCGAGCTGGCCCCCGGTCGACTGCTTTTCGCTCATTCCGGCGGTGTTACCCCGTGGCTATCCAGGAAATCGAAGATCGTGTGCCACAGGTGCACGCTGATCTTCGGCCCGCTGACCCGGTGGGTATAGCCCGGATAGAGCATCATCTCGAACGGCACCGCCGCTTCCTGCAAGGTCGAGATCAGCTCGGTCGAATTCTCGAACACCACGTTGTCGTCCGCCATCCCGTGGATCAGCAACAGGGGATCGGTCATCTCGGTCGCTTTGGGAATCGCGCTCGCCGCTTCGTAGGCTTCGGGCACTGCGTTCGGGTCGCCCATGAAACGTTCGGTATAGTGGGTGTCGTACAGTTCCCACCGGGTGACCGGAGCGCCGGACACGCCTGCGGCATAGAGGCCGGGATCGGCCTGCAACTGCTTGAGCGTCATGTACCCGCCATAGGACCAACCGTAGATTGCCAGCTTGTCCGGATCGACGAAGTCGAGCGACTTGAGAAACTCCGCGCCCGCCTTCTGGTCGCGCACCTCGACCCCGCCCATAGCGTGGTAGATCGGCTGCTCGAACGCGACGCCCCGGTTGGCCGAGCCGCGATTGTCGAGCACGAAGTAAACATAGCCCTTGTCGACGATCGCCTGCGGCAGCGCGCCCTTCCACCCGCGATCAACCATCTGCGGGCCGGGCCCGCCATAGTGCATGATGAACACGGGGTACTTCTTGCCCGGCTCCATCTTGGGCTTGAGCATCATATAATGCAGCGGCGTGCCATCCTCCGCAGGCAGCGTGCCGAATTCGGGCCACACATGGCTGGCGAGATAGGGCGCGTAGGGGTGATCTGCGTCGAGCGCGTTTTCCTCCACCCACGCCAGGCGTTGCCCATCAGTATCGGCGAGGTAGCTTTGCGGCGGCTGGCTCGGCGAAGACCGGCTGATGAGCAGCGTCTGGCCCTGCTGGTCCATGCTCGCGCTGTTGGTGAAGCCGGGGTCGGTCAGCAATGCGCCATCCGCCTGCCCGTCGAGCGAGGCGCGATAGATCTGCTGGGTCAGCACATTGGTCGTCGCCTGGTAGAAGAACACGCCGGTCTCTTCGTTGAGTCCGACCAGCGAGGTCACGGGTTCGTCCCCACGGGTCAGCTGCTGCCAGTCCTTACCGTCGAAGCGGTAGAACTGCCCGTAACCGTCGCGTTCGGACCACCACAGCAGGCTTCCGTCGTCGAGAAAGCGGTAATTGGCCGACAGGTTGATCCAGTAGTCGGGCCGCGCCGCTTCTTCGGTAAACCAGACCTCGCTTGCCCCGGTTGCGGGATCGACCTTGAGCACGTCGAGCCGGGTCTGCTCGCGGTTCTGGCGCTGGACATACAGCGCGCTGCCATCGGGGGCCCAGTCGACCCGGGCGAGGTATATGTCGGGGTTGTCCCCCAGATCGACCTTCACCCGGTTCGCGCCGTCCGGGTCCATCACGAACAGCTCGACGATGGCGTTGTCGCTGCCCGCCACGGGGTAGCGCTGGTCGAACACCTTGGTCCCGGTCGCGCCGATCGCCGCGCGGGTGACCACGCCCACCGGGCTCTCGTCGGTCCGTTGTACCGCGATCCGGCTATCGTCGGGATTCCACCAGAAGCCGGCCATCCGGCCCATTTCTTCCTGTGCAACGAATTCCGCCTCGCCCCAGCGGATCAACTCGCCTTCCTTGGGCGTGATCGGCTGCGCGTCGCCGCCCACCGGGCCAACCCACAGCTGCCGGTCGCGCACGAAGGAGACGAAGTCGCCCTCCGGGCTGAGCTTGGGATTGAGCTCGCTCTCCTCGGTATCGGTCAGCCGGGTGACGGTGCCGTCCAGCTTCGCGAGGTAGAGATCGCCGTCCAGCGGCACCAGCACGCCCGATCCATCCGCATTCCACTGATAAGCGATGATGCCCTTGAGATTGCCGACCCGCGCCCGCTCGCGCTGCATCTTCTCGTCTTCGGACAGCTCGCGACCCGAGCCCAGCGCTTCGCTGTCGACCAGCATGGTCCATTCACCGCTCTGCCGGTCGTAGCCCCACAGATCGTAGCGTTCGCGATCATCCGCGCGGTTGCGCAGCAGGGTGAGATAGCGGCCATCGGGCGAAAGCTTCGCCTGGCGCGGGCTCGGCCCGTCGAGGCCGGGGCTGGCGAAGACGCGTTCGATGGTGAGGTCTGCGTTCTGGATGGCCTGGCTGGTCATGGCGTCGCTCTCCTGCGCGGCAAGCGGTGTGGCAAGGGCGAGAATGGCTGCGGCGGCAAACAGGTGGCGCATTGATGTAAGTCCTCTCCGTCGTCACCGCACGCAGCCCGCAGGGGCGCGCGGCGATCCCGTGGCCTAACGCCCGACATGCAGGGCGATACGCCATGGATTGCTTCGTCGCGTAGTCTATCCTGAGCGGCTGCTGCAAGCAGCCAGCCGAAGGGCTCCTCGCAATGACGGGGGAGAATGACAAGCTTGCAACGAAAAAGGGCGGCCCTGCCGGACCGCCCTTTCCTGTTTCGCTTGTCAGAAAGCCGCGCTTACGCGTCCTTCTTCTCACCCTTGGCGGGGCGCACATCGCGGCGTTCGGCGATGCGCGCGCTCTTGCCGGTGCGGCCGCGCAGATAGTACAGCTTCGCACGACGCACGACGCCGCGGCGGACCACGGTGATGGAGTCGACGATCGGCGAATAGAGCGGGAACACACGCTCCACGCCTTCGCCGAAGCTCATCTTGCGAACGGTGAAGTTGGAACCCATGCCGCGGTTCGAACGCGCGATGACCACGCCTTCGAAGTTCTGAATACGCTCACGCGTACCTTCGACGACCTTCACGCCAACGCGCACGGTGTCGCCCGAGCGGAATTCCGGAATATCCTTGCCGAGATTTTCAATCGCTTCGGCTTCGAGCTGCTGAATCAGGTTCATTGGTCCTGGTCCTTCGTTTCTCGCTGCGCGCCAGAGGCAGACTGGACCGGAGCATCGGTGTGACGCTCCCACAAATCCGGCCTGCGTAACCGTGTCATTTCTTCGGAGCGTCGCTTTCGCCACGCCGCGATCTTCGCATGATCCCCCGATCGCAGCACTTCGGGGATCGTGCGCCCTTCCCATTCCTGAGGTCGGGTGTAGTGCGGGTATTCCAGAAGGCCGTCCTCGAACGACTCCTCGGTCCCGCTTGAAGCCGCGCCCATTACTCCCGGAAGCAACCGAATGCAAGCGTCGAGTATGGCGATTGCGGCAGTCTCTCCGCCCGACAGGACGATGTCCGCCAGGCTGACTTCCTCGATATAGGGCCGCGCCTCGAACAGGCGCTCGTCGAACCCCTCGAACCGGCCGCACAGGATAGTGACGCCCGGCCCTTCCGCGATCTCGCGAATGCGCGCCTGGGTGATCGGTTTTCCGCGGGGAGTCATGGCGAGGACGGGGATCGGCCTACTCTCCCCCTCCCCTTCAGGGGAGGGGGTCGGGGGAAGGGGCAAAGGATCGCGCTGGAGGGCCTCGCCCGGGGAAAGCCCCCCTCCCAACCTTCCCCCCTGAAGGGGTGAGGGCTTTTGCGTCACACTATCCAGCGCCGCTGCCAGCACATCGCACCTGAGCACCATGCCCGCCCCGCCGCCTGCAGGCGTATCGTCCACCGTACGATGCTTGTCGGTCGCGAAATCGCGAATTTGCACGGTGTCGAGCGACCATGCGCCCTCGCGCAGCGCACGCCCGGCGAGCGACACGCCGAGCGGGCCGGGAAACATCTCTGGATACAGGGTCAGGACGGTGGCGGTGAACGAAATCGAATTTTCTCCAGGATGAGCAACGACACGGCAGATGCCAGTACGAATACGACGTGGAACAGAGGGTACAGCATGATCGCGCCGGCCGCATTCCAAGGCATCAGACCCGGGTAAATCCAGAAATAGGCAACGACCGCTGGCAGGAATGGGACCACCAGTAACGCCAGTCGAACTTGCCAGCGCTCATCGCGCACTACAGCCCGTACGCACAGATTTCCAATCAGGCAGATGAGGAAGACAGCGCCCAGAATGGCGGAAAGGAAGGCCAAAATCCCCATAGATGAAGCGAAGCTCGCGACTACCCCCCGCACCCGCCGCAGCCACCGCCGCCGCAGCCCGATCCGCCGCCGTCGCCCCCGCCATCTCCGGCATAGCCCGCATCCCCGCCGCCGCCATGGCGCATCGCGTGCAGCGGGTCGAACGGCGTGCCCGCCAGCACGGCGGTGCCGAAGATCGCGACCCCCAGCCCCATCTGGTCGCGGGTCGGCGCGCGTTTCAGCCCGACATGCTCCTGCCGTGCCTCCTTCAGCGCGCGCTCGCCCTCACGGGTGCGGCGCAGCCCGGCGATCAGGCGCCAGCCGATCACCACCACGCCCAGCGCGATCAGGATCACCAGGATGCCAACCGGCTCCCCCTCCGCGCTCCCGGCCTGCAGGCGGTATAGCCCGAGCAGCACGATCGCGAGCATCGGCAGCGCGGCCACGATCCGCACCGGCAGCGCCTGGCCCGATCCGGTCAGCAGCCCCGCATCGACCAGCGCGTCGCGATCCGCCTGATAGCCCCCGTCGATCGCGCGCGCGAAGGTTCGCCACCCGAAGCTGTCGCCCAGCGACATCAGCCGCGTTTCCGCGCCGCCCGAGGCAGCCTGCCGGTCGCGCACGTGGAATTTCTTGCCCTCCAGCTCCAGCCTTCCCGAGGCGAGCAGGTCGGCCATCACCGCCTCGGCATAGCGGGCCTTGCCGCTTGCCAGCGCGGCGAACTGGCCGAAATCGCGCGGGCGGCCCGGCTCGCCTGCCGGGCGCAGGATCGCGGGCACGATCAGCGCGAGCAGCCAGCCGAGCACGATCAGCCCGGCATAGAGCATGATGAACTGTGCCGCGCCGTATTGCGCCAGATCGATATTCATTGCGCCCCACTCCTCACAGCAGCACCCCCAGTGCCAGCGCGGTCAGCGCTAGCCCGATCGCCGCGGCGAAACCATAGGCTTTGCCGCGCGGCACGATGAAGGCGTCCGCCGGGTTCACCCGCACCGCCTTGGGATCGACGAGGAAGCGGCGACGCGCATCGGGCCAGATATCCTCCGGCGCAGGCTCGCCGAAATGCGCTTCATAGCTGGCGAGCGTTTGCGCATACTGATCGTAATAGCGCGTCCGTTCCACCGTCCCGCCCGCGGTCGGCCCATGGTGCAGCGGCATGCGCAGCACCTCCGGGCAAAAGCGCTCCCAGTAGTCGCGGCTGAAGGTCAGGTGCAGGTGCCATGCCTGATCGACCGCGTCCGAGGGCGTGACCTCATGCCCAGCCTCGCAGGCGAGCCAGCAGAACCGCTTGTACTCGGTGAGGACGCGCGCGGCATAGTCCGCGCTCCAGCGGTTCTCCCGCGCGAGGCGCTGGGCGAAGGTGAACGCAGCATCCGCCGGGCCGATCTCGTAATCGGCCAGCCGCCACCACAGATCGGTTTCGAACGCGCTCATCCGCGCACTATCGGTGCACAGGCGCGCTCAGGCCAGCGTCAATCCGCGCATTTGACGAAGACCACGCCGTCGCCATCGATGCGGTGCCCGGCAAGCGTCACCACCTCGCCATCGGCGGCAGGCATCACCGCCAGACCATCGGGCCCACGCGTTTCGATCGGCAGCGTGGGCAGCGGTTCGTCCCATTGCAGCGCAGGTGTCGGGCCAACATCGACCACGCCGGTTTCGGGGTAGCCGTTCACCCGCGTTTCGATGATGCTCATCCCGCGCGAATTGGCGCTGACAGCGAAATCCGGCCTGGCGCAATCGGCGTTCAGCCCCTTCGCCACCCAGTTCCCCCGGACATACTCGCCCGTCACCGCAAGCCCGCCCGCTCGGGCCGGGTCGCGATCGCGCGCTGGCGGGCTCTTAGCCTCGATCCGCCGCGGGATCAGCGTGCCCGTTCTCTGTTGGCAGAAGCTGGCATCGGCGACCTCGCCGATAATCTCGACATAGTCGCCCGGCCCGAAATCCGCCTCGCCCGCGTTGAACGCCCACGTCTCGCCATCAGGCGTCTTCAGTGTCAGGCATTCGACGCCTTTGGCAATCCTGCCCTCGACCGTCACCAGATCCGGCTGCCCGGAAGGGCGCGTGCCCGCGGCCGGGTTGCCGGAATTGTCACCGGGCGCAGCGATCATCTCGTCGCGCGCCGCATCGGCGCTTTGGCCACTCTCGTCCGAAGGCCCGGCGCAGGCTAGCAGGAGCAGCGGCGCGCAGAGCAGGCTCGTCATATTCCTGAATGTCGTCATGCCCGATCAGTGCGCAAGGCGGGGGCGATGTTCCGAAAGTCTCCGGCGATCCTTGGCGTCACATATCGATAAGCAGCGCAGCAATACGCCGTCGCAGCAACCAGCCTTCCCGATCAGTCGAAGACCTTGTCGGAAACCGGCTCTCGGCCAGCAGCGCGCTTCCTGGAGAATAAATAGGCGACCGGAAAGCAGACCACTACGGCAATGAACGGCGCACCGATGACGAGCGCCGCCAGCGGCGCGACAAGCTCGGATCGAAAACCGCTTTCGCTCAGGAGCGTGATGATCGGCAGCGACATAGGCACAAAGGCGGCGATCAGCGCCGTCCACACGGCCCGCACCTTCCACGAGGTCGAAGCGGCCATAATATCGAGCAGGAACGCGATGCCAAGGGTCAGAGCGACCACAAATCCGAGAGACGCAACCAGGCCGACAATAGCGAACATGCGTCCCTAATCCGCGAATTCGGCGGCGATCACAAGGCGCCCGTCATCCCACTCGGGTACGGCAGTCGGGATCATCGGGACCATGAAGGTCTTCGGGCCCTTTTCGGGCACGGGATCGTGCGCGATCTCGACAATGTCGGTCGCGCCGTAATTGGCGACATCGATCACGTGGCCGACTGCGGCCCCGTCGGTGGTCACCACCGGCAGGCCGATCAGGTCGGCGTGGTAGAACTCGCCATCTTCGAGCGGGGGCAGCGCGTCGCGCGATACGCTGAGCAGGGTGCCGCGCAGGGCTTCGGCGGCGGTGCGGTCGGGCACCTCGGCGAAGCGGGCGATCGCCCCGCCCTTGTTGTCGGAGCGGATCTTGGAGGCGGTCAGCTGGCCGTCATTGAAGGTCTTGTGCGCCTTGAGCGCATCGACATCATCGCCGAACAGCTTGAGCCGGACCTCGCCCGCCACCCCGTGCGCGCCGGTGACGGCGGCCAATACTATAGCCCTCCCCCCGCTCGGGGGGAGGGTTGGGAGGGGGGAAGCGGACGGCGATGCGCCTCGGGCCTCGCCCCCTCTTCCCGACCCTCTCCCCCGGTGGGGAGAGGGAGATGTCATCAGCCTTCGGCCTTTTCTTCGCCAGCTTCCTCTGCCGGTGCTTCGGCAGCAGCTTCTTCAGCCGGTGCTTCTTCGGTCTTCTCTTCCTCGGCCGGAGCTTCCTGGGCAGCCTTCAGCGCTTCGGCGGCTTCGGCTTCCTTGGCGGCCTTTTCCTCGGCGCGTTCCTTGGCCTTTTCTCCCGGCTCGGCCTTGTTCGGGTTGTTGCGCGCAGCACGCTCACGGATGCCGGCGGCATCGAGGAAGCGGGCGACACGGTCGCTCGGCTGCGCGCCGACGCCGAGCCAGTACTTGGCGCGGTCTTCGTTCAGCTGGACGCGCTTCTCGTCGTCCTTGGCGAGCAGCGGGTTGTAGGTGCCGATCTGCTCGAGATAGCGGCCATCGCGCGGATAGCGCGAGTCGGCAGCAACGATGCGGTAATAGGGGCGCTTCTTGGCGCCGCCACGGGAAAGTCGGAGTGCAATAGCCATTTCGGTTCGTCCTTGGTCTTAATCTAAGTCGGTTTCGGTTATTTCTTCTTGGGCAGCAATTTCTGAAGGTCGGGGGGCAGCTTGCTCATGTCGACATCGCCCATGCCCTGACCGTCCATGCCCGGAATCTGGGGCATGCCCTTGCCGCCCATGCCGGGAAGACCGCCCATTCCGCCGCCTCCGCCAAGCATCGCGGCAAGGCCCTTCATCCCGCCCATCTTCTTGATCTGCTTCATCGCGCGGGACATTTCCTGGTGCATTTTCAGCACCTTGTTCACGTCCTGCACCTGCGTGCCGCTGCCCGCCGCGACGCGCTTCTTGCGCTTGGCGTTGAGCAGCGCGGGATTGGCGCGCTCCTTGGGCGTCATCGAGCCCATGATCGCGTCCATGTGGACCAGCACCTTGTCGTCCATGCCGCTGGCCTGCATCGCCTGCTTGGCCTTCTTCATGCCGGGCATCATGCCCGCGAGCATGCCGAGACCGCCCATGTTCTGCATCTGCTGCAGCTGCATGCGCAGGTCGTTGAGGTCGAACTGGCCCTTGGCCATCCGCTTGGCGAGAAGCTCGGCTTCCTCGACCTTGATCGATTCCGCCGCCTTTTCGACCAGCGAGACGACATCGCCCATGCCCAGGATGCGTTCGGCAACCCGGCGCGGGTGGAAGGCTTCGAGCGCGTCGAGCTTTTCGCCGACGCCTGCGAACTTGATCGGCTTGCCCGTGACCGCGCGCATCGAGAGCGCCGCACCGCCGCGCGCATCGCCATCCATCCGCGTCAGAATCACGCCGGTCAGCGGCACTTCGTCGCTGAAGCTCTGCGCCACGTTGACCGCGTCCTGACCGGTCAGGCTGTCGACCACCAGCAGGACTTCGGTCGGCGTCGCCACCGAGGCGACCGCCTTCATCTCGGCCATCAGCGCTTCGTCGACATGCAGGCGGCCCGCGGTATCGAGCAGCACGACATCGACATTGCGCAGCTTCGCCGATTCGAGCGCGCGGCGCGCAATATCGACCGGCTGCTGGCCTTCGATGATCGGCAGCGTGTCGACCTGCGCCTGCTCGCCGAGCACCGCCAGCTGCTCCTGCGCGGCCGGGCGATTGACGTCGAGCGAGGCCATCATGGCCTTCTTGCCGTGCTTCTCGCGGATCAGCTTGCCGAGCTTGGCCGTGCTGGTCGTCTTACCCGAACCCTGCAGGCCGACCATCATGATCACGACCGGCGGCTTGGCGTCGAGCGTCAGCGGAACGTGGCCGTCCTCACCCCCCTCCGCATTGGCGCCGCCGCCGAGCATCGCGACCAGCTCGTCGTTGACGATCTTGACGACCTGCTGGCCGGGGGTGACCGACTTGAGGACGCTTTCGCCGACGGCCTTTTCGGTGACCTTCGCGATGAAATCGCGCGCGACGGGCAGCGCGACATCGGCTTCGAGCAGCGCGATCCGCACTTCGCGCATCGCATCGCGCACGTCCTGTTCGCGCAGGGCACCGCGCCCGCGCAGGCGGTCGAAGGTATTGCCAAGGCGATCCGACAGTGCGTCGAACATGCTAGCCGCTTACTCCATCTCCGGCACGATACCGGATTAAACGCGAAAAACGCCGGCGGACGAAACCTCGTCGGCCAGCGTCGGGGCGGTGCCCCTTCTGAAACTCACATCAGGGTAGCGAACTACCCTTCGAACCGGTGGTGGAGCCTAGCGGGATCGAACCGCTGACCTCTACAATGCCATTGTAGCGCTCTCCCAGCTGAGCTAAGGCCCCGTGCCGGTTGTGGGAGGCGCCGTTTAGAAAGCACGGCGCCCCTTTGCAAGCGGAATATCCGCCCGCGATACGAAAAATCAGGTGTCGTCGTTCTCGTCGTCGTCACCCTTGGACTTCGCGACGCCCAGGTCGTCGTCGCCGCCCAGATCGACCTCGTTATCCGGCGAATCGTCGTCGTCATCGACGTCGATATCCTCCAGATCGTCATCGGCCAGATCGCTGTCGGCCTCCTCGTCCTTCTTCTTCTTTTCTTCCTCGAAGGGAATCGGCTGCTTCGACTTGAGCACCGGCTCGGGCGTCCAGGTGTTCTCGCATTCGATGCAGGTCACCGGGTCTTCATTGCCCAGATCGTAGAAACGCGTGCCGCACTTGGGGCAGGTGCGCTTGGTGCCCCATTCGGGTTTGACCATGAGAGATGTCCTTGTTGCGGGCGCTGCCATCTTCGCGCGCGCCGATGTGAATTTCCGTGAAGGCTGACTTGGGGCCGCCACCGCCCCGAATCAAGAATGGCGCGCGCCTTGCCATGCACCAATGCCGGTGTCAAAGCCGCCCGCGCATGAATGACACCGCTGCCTCCCATCGCTTCAGCCCTGCCGGCCCCTTGCGCGGGAGCATCGCGGTGCCCGGCGACAAGTCGATCAGCCATCGCTCCCTGATCCTGGGCGCGATGGCCGTGGGCGAAACCCGCGTTTCCGGCCTGCTCGAAGGCGAGGACGTGCTGGCGACTGCCGCCGCGATGCGGGCGATGGGCGCGGATGTTCACCGCGACGAGGATGCAACCTGGCACGTCCACGGCGTCGGCGTCGGCGGATTGCTGCAACCCGAGGCGGCGATCGACTGCGGCAATAGCGGCACCTCGGCCCGCCTGCTCATGGGGCTGGTCGCGAGCCACGGGATCGCCGTGACCTTCACCGGCGATGCGAGCCTGTCCAAACGCCCGATGGGCCGCGTGATCGATCCGCTGAGCCAGATGGGCGCGCGCTTCACTCCTAGCCCCGACGGCACGATGCCGCTGATGCTGGAAGGCGCGCATCCTGCCGTGCCGATCGCCTACCGCCTGCCCGTCGCGAGCGCACAGGTGAAGAGCGCGGTGCTGCTCGCCGGGCTCAACACGCCGGGCGTCACCTCGGTGATCGAGCCGGTGCCGACCCGCGACCACTCCGAACGCATGCTGCGCGGCTTCGGCGCTGAGCTGGAGATTGGCGAAGACAACGGCGCGCGTGTGATTCGCCTGACCGGGCAGGTCGACCTGCGCCCGCAAACGCTCACCGTGCCGGGCGATCCTTCTTCCG
This sequence comes from Alteriqipengyuania abyssalis, assembly GCF_019857185.1. Taxonomy (GTDB): domain Bacteria; phylum Pseudomonadota; class Alphaproteobacteria; order Sphingomonadales; family Sphingomonadaceae; genus Alteriqipengyuania; species Alteriqipengyuania abyssalis. The sequence goes on from NZ_JAHWXP010000004.1 coordinate 176,064, forward strand.
CTGCATTCTTCATGGTCGCCGCCACGCTGGTCGAGGGCAGCGACCTTACGATCCGCAATGTCGGCATGAACCCGACCCGCGCCGGGCTGGTCGACGTGCTGCGGCAGATGGGCGCGAATATCGAGGACATCGACGCGCGCGAGGTCGGCGGAGAGCCCGTCGCGGACCTGCGCGTGCGGCACGCCACGCTGACCGGGATCGAGGTCGATCCGGCCGTTGCGCCGAGCATGATCGACGAATTCCCCGTGCTGTTCGTCGCCGCCGCATTGGCACAGGGCACCACGGTCACCCGCGGGCTCGAAGAACTGCGGGTCAAGGAAAGCGACCGCCTCGCCACCATGGCCGCCGCGCTGGAGACGACCGGCGCGCGGGTGGAAGAGCGTGAAGACGGGCTGACGATCCAGGGCACCGGCGGCGAACCGCTGCGCGGCAGTGCCAATGCGCGGGTAAAGACCCATCTCGATCACCGCATCGCGATGAGCATGGCGGTGGCGGGGCTTGTCAGCCGCGACGGGGTGGAGGTGGACGACACCAGCCCCATCGCAACCAGCTTCCCCAATTTCATGGCACTGCTCGACGAGGTGACTCGGTGATCGCGTTCGAGCTCGCTCCCAAGCAGCCTTCTCTCCAACTCCGGCCAGGCGCTGTTCGCGCCAAGCCTTCGTATCCTCTCCCCGTGCGGGGAGAGGGATAAGGTGACAATGGATATTTACTCGCTAATCGGCTTCGTCGGGATGGCCTGCATCATCGGTGCCTATGCCTATCTGACGTCGAGCAAGGCGCCAAACCCGTTCATCCTCCACGGCACCAACCTGGCAGGCGCGGCGCTGCTGACGGTCAGCCTCTTGGTGCACACCAACTGGCCCAGCCTCGTACTCGAAGGCTTCTGGGCCGCGATCGCAATCTGGGGCATCGCCAAGGCGATCCGTGAGAAGAAGGCCGCGAAGCAGCCATGATCCGCACCATCCTCGTCGCCGCCGCACTCGCCCTGTCGGGGTGCGCAACGCTTCCTCCGCCCGAGGCAGCACCCGCCCCCGCCCCGGCTCACGCCAGCGCCGAAGCCTATGCCGCGCCCGAGCGCGAGCTGATGGTCCCGGTAGAAGGCGGCAACGTATACGTGCGCGTCAACGGCGATCTCGACGCAGCACCACCAGTGGTGTTCCTCCACGGCGGCCCCGGCGGCACGCATAACGGCCTCGCCTCGATGCTGGGGCTGGCGGACGAGCGCGCTGTGATCCTCTACGACCAGCTCGACAGCGGGAAGTCCGACCATCCGAACGACCCGGCCAACTGGCGGGTCGAGCGGTTCGTCGAGGAACTGGAGACAATCCGCCGGACGCTCGGCGTCGAGCGCTGGCACGTGGTCGGTCACAGCTGGGGTTCCGCGATCGCGCTGGAATATGCCGCGAAGTATCCGCAGCATGTCGCTTCCACCGTGCTCGGCGGGACATACATCAATACCGAGCGTTGGATCGCGGACGCCAACATCCTGCTCGAAGACCTGCCCGAAAGCGTCCAGCAGACCATCGCCGCATGCGAGACCGATGCGCCCCCGCCTGCGGAGCAATGCGCCGCCGCAACCGATGCGTTCTACGCCGAATTCAACCGCCGCGAACCGGCGACTGCCGCGCTGCGCGCCTATTCCGAAAGGATCGGCGGACAGGGCTTTAACCCGGTGATCTACAACGCGATGTGGGGGCCGAGCGAGTTTCGCTCCAAGGGTTCGCTCAAGACCTATGACGCGGTTCCATTGCTCGCGCAGATCGACGGTTCGCGCACGCTGTTCCTGATCGGCCAGTACGACGAGGCGCGGATCGACACCGTGCAGGATTATGTAGCGATGACGCCGGGTGCCGAATTCGGCGTGGTCCCCGGGGCCGCGCACGGCTTCTTCACCGACCGGCCGATGGAGAGCGAGGCGATCCTTCGGGCCTGGCTGGCGAGGCACGACGCGCCGTGATCGTCGCCGTCGACGGACCCACCGCCAGCGGCAAGGGCACTCTTGCCAGGGCCATCGCCGCGTATTTCGGCCTGCCGTATCTCGATACCGGTCTGCTCTACCGCGCGGTCGGGCGGCAAGTGCAGCTTGCCGGGACGAACCCTGACAGCGCAGCGGATGCTCTGGCGGCGGCGGACTTCCCCGACGCGCTGCTGTCCGATCCGGAACTGCGCAGCGAGGCGATCGGCGGTTTTGCCAGTCGCGTCTCGATCCACCCGCAGGTGCGCGCGGCGCTGCTCGAACGCCAGCGGGCTTTCGCGCAGCAGGCCGGCGGCGCGGTGCTCGACGGGCGCGATATCGGCACGGTGATCTGCCCCGATGCAGATGTTAAGCTGTTCGTCACCGCCTCGCTCGACGCGCGTGCGGACCGGCGCTTTGCCGAGATGCAGTCCCAAGGTCGCGAGATCACGCGCGAGGAAATCCACGCGCAGATCGAACGCCGTGACGAGCGCGATATGAACCGTAAGGATGCTCCGCTGAAGCCCGCGCCCGACGCCTTCGTTCTCGACACCACCGCACTCGGCAAGGACGCCGCCATCGCCGCCGCCATCGAAGCGGTCGAACAGGCGCGAGGAAAGACCCGCTAGCCGGTCAGGCCGCGGCGCTCTTCAGAGGCTCTAGCGGGGTCGGCCAATGCACCGGCGGCAGCGTGCGCAAGCCCGGCTTTGCGAACAGATATCCCTGGCAATAGCGGATGCCCAGAAGCCTCAGCGTGGTCCACTCCTCGATGGTTTCGATCCCCTCCGCGACCACCGTGATGCCCAGCCTTTTGGCAATGCGCACGATCCCCTCGACGATCACCCGGCGCGATACCGAGCTGTCGATCGACCGGATCAGCTCCATGTCGAGCTTGAGATAATCGGTCTGGATCTTCGCCAGCAGGCCCAGCCCCGCGTGGCCCGCCCCGAAATCGTCGATCGCGGTGCTGAAGCCCATGCTTTTGTAACTCTCGACGATGTTCCGCACATGCTCGGTATCATCCATCCGCTCGTTCTCGGTCAGCTCGAACAGCAGGCGATCGGTCGGCAGGTCGCACGCCCGCGCGGTCGCCAGGGTCAGCTGGATACAGGCGAGCGGCGAATAGACCGCGTTGGGCAGGAAGTTGATCGACAGCCTGGCATCGGTGTCGAGAATGCCCGCTTTCACCGCGTCCTCGATCGCTGTCACGCGACATTGCTGATCGAAGGCGTAGCGCGTTTCGTCGTCCACCTGCGAGAGGACCGAGGCAGCACTCTCGCCGTTCTCGCCGCGCACCAGCGCCTCATATGCGAACACGGAGCCCGTCTCGCAATCGACGATCGGCTGGAACGCCATCGCGATGGCGAATTCGTGCTGCGGCGATCTGCACTGCGAACAGCCACCCATCGGCAATTCCTTTCCTTTACCCTCGAACCAGTAAGAGCAAGGTGATAACGGATTGTAAAAACGACAAATCTTTGCGGACGGCTTGAAACAGGCCCGCAATGAAGCCGATTGCCGCCCGGCACGCAAAGCCTCCAATTTGCTTGCATTTTCCGCGGTTCGCGCGTACCTGCCCGCCGTTCTCGCATTCTCATGGATTCGACGGACCCGCGCGGTGGCATACGGCCTCGCGCGGAACACGGCCCTCTTGCCCCGTACGGCCCGCGCAATGGTGTGCAGGCAGACGGGTAAAGACCCCGGACAACCGGTGGCCGGTAGCAAAAGTGAACTAGGAACCTCATCCCTATGGCAACTGCAGCCAACCCGACGCGCGACGATTTCGAAGCGCTACTTAACGAACAGCTCGGCGATGCCGATGATGGCGGCTTCGAAGGCCGCGTCGTCAAGGGCACCGTCACCGCCATCGAAAACGGCATGGCGATGATCGATGTCGGCCTGAAGAGCGAAGGCCGCGTCGACCTGCGCGAATTCATGCGCAACGAAGACGAGCACGGCCTCGAAGTCGGCAGCGAAGTCGAGGTCTATGTCGACCGCGTCGAAAATGCCGACGGCGAAGCGATGCTCAGCCGCGACCGCGCCCGCCGCGAAGCCGCGTGGGATCGCCTCGAAAACGAATTCGGCGAAGGCAAGCGCGTCGAAGGCCGCATCTTCGGCCGCGTCAAGGGCGGCTTCACCGTCGATCTCGACGGCGCCGTGGCCTTCCTCCCCGGTTCGCAGGTCGACATCCGCCCCGTGCGCGACGTCACCCCGCTGATGGACCAGCCCCAGCCCTTCCAGATCCTCAAGATGGATCGCCGCCGCGGCAACATCGTCGTCTCGCGTCGTGCGGTGCTTGAAGAAACCCGCGCCGAACAGCGCAGCGAACTGATCAGCGATCTGGCCGAAGGCCAGGTGGTCGACGGTGTGGTCAAGAACATCACCGATTACGGTGCGTTCGTTGATCTGGGCGGCATCGACGGCCTGCTCCACGTCACCGACATGAGCTACAAGCGGGTCAACCACCCCAGCGAAGTGATCGAGATCGGCCAGACCGTGACCGTGCAGATCATCCGCATCAATGCCGAAACGCAGCGCATCAGCCTCGGCATGAAGCAGCTCGAAAGCGATCCGTGGGATGGCGTCGCCGCCAAGTACCCGGTCGGCATGAAGCTGACGGGCCAGGTGACCAACATCACCGAATACGGCGCCTTCGTCGAAGTCGAGCCGGGCATCGAAGGCCTGGTCCACGTTTCGGAAATGAGCTGGACCAAGAAGAACGTCCACCCGGGCAAGATCGTTTCGACCTCGCAGGAAGTCGAAGTCATGGTGCTGGAAGTCGATTCCGAAAAGCGCCGCATCTCGCTCGGCCTCAAGCAGGCCCAGCGCAACCCGTGGGAAGAGTTCGCCGAAGCGCACCCGATCGGCAGCGAAGTCGAAGGCGAAGTCAAGAACGCCACCGAATTCGGCCTGTTCATCGGCCTGCCGGGCGACGTCGACGGCATGGTCCACATGTCCGACATCGCGTGGGGCATCTCGGGCGAAGACGCGCTGGCGCTTCACCGCAAGGGTGAAGAGGTCAAGGCGATCGTTCTCGACGTCGACATCGACAAGGAACGCATCAGCCTGGGCATGAAGCAGCTCGAAAAGGGTGCGCCGACCGAAGCCGCCGCCGGTGGTTCGCTGCGTCGCGGCGAAACCGTCACCGTCACCGTTCTCGAAGTCCGCGATGGCGGCCTCGAAGTGCAGGTTGGCGAAGACGGCGCGACCGGCTTCATCAAGCGTTCGGACCTCGGCCGCGACCGCGACGAACAGCGTCCGGATCGCTTCCAGGCGGGCCAGAAGATCGACGCGATGGTCACCGGGTTCGACCGCAGCAAGAAGCCGACCTTCTCGATCAAGGCGTACCAGATCGCCGAAGAGAAGCAGGCGGTGCAGCAGTACGGTTCGGCCGACAGCGGCGCCTCGCTGGGCGACATCCTGGGCGAAGCGCTCAAGAAGCAGGACTAAGCTCCGCCACGCTTGACGCGTGACCTTTGAAACGGCCCGCCCTCCCCAACCGGAGCGGCGGGCCTTTTCGTATCCCCGGCAAGCCTGCCACCATGCGCGCCAGTGCCCTTGTATCGGGCCGCGCGCGCTCATAGCGTCGCGCGCATGCCGAAGATGAGATTCCTTACCTGTACCGCCCTGCTGCTCGCCAGCGCGGCCTGCACCGACGAAGCCGCCGTCCCGCAGCCGGATGATGCCAACGAAGCCGCTGCCGAGCCCACCCGCGCCCCGCTCAAGCTGGCAGGGCAGTACAAGGCGTTTCTCTACGGGCCGGACCACACCAGCGCCTCGGGCGCGCGGCTGGATCAGGCGTGGCAGGTGCTGCAACAGGACCGGGCCAACTACCACGAGCGCGATGTGCGGCAGGATGCCGACCAGGACGACCCGCTGTTCGCCTCCGCCGCCAATCGCGACCGGATCGAGGACATGGTCGCCAATGGCAACATGACCGAGGCTTCGGCGCGCAAGATCGTCGACGGGAACGTGCTGGTCGCGGTCGACGTCTATACCCGTGACGGCGAGCCTGCGCGGCTCGATGTGTCGGTCTACTAACCAGCGGAGAAGTCCCCCTGCTCGAGATCCACCAGTTCCCCTGCCTCAGCGACAATTACGGCTTCCTGCTGCACGATCCCGACAGCGGCCAGACCGCCGCGATCGACACGCCCGATGGCGCGGCATACCTCAGGCAGGCCGAAGCCAAGGGCTGGCGGATCAGCCACATCTGGAACACCCACTGGCACCCCGACCACGCCGGCGGGAACAAGGCCATCGTCGAGGCAACGGGCGCGCAGGTGATCGCGCCGCAGGAAGTCGACAAGCTCTCCCCTATCGACCGTGTGGTGGCGCATGGCGATGCGGTGACCTTGGGCGAGCACACGGCGCAGGTGATCGACGTATCGGGCCACACCAACGGCCATATCGCCTTCCACCTGCCTGCGGACGGCATCGCCTTCGTGGGTGACAGCGTGTTCGCGCTGGGCTGCGGGCGGATGTTCGAAGGCGAGCCGCAGCAGTTCTGGGACAGCCTTGCACGGATCAAGGCGCTGCCGCCCGAAACCACGCTCTACTGCGCGCATGAGTACACCGCAGCCAATGCGAAGTTCGCGCTGCACGCCGATCCGGAGAACGCGGCGCTGCAGGCCTATGTGCAGGAGATCGATGCGAAGCGCGCGAAGGACGAGCCGACCGTGCCCACGGTCCTCTCGCGCGAGCTGAAGACCAATCCCTTCCTGCGTGCCGATGCACCGGAGATGCAGGCGCGCTGGGGCGGAGAGAGCCCGGCGGATACCTTTGCCAAGCTGCGCGCGGCGAAGGACAGCTTCTGATGGACGGGCCTGAAGTCGCGCTCCGCGGCTTCCACGTGCACATCTATTTCGACCCGCACGAGCTGGCGGCGGCACAGGAGTTCGCGGCGCGTGCGAAGGCCCGGTTCGGATGCAGCGTGGGGCATTTCCACGCGCGACCGGTCGGCCCGCATCCGCGTGGAAGCTGCCAGCTGACACTCAGCCCCGAACAGTTCGGACAATTCGTGCGCTGGGCGCCGAGCGCGCGTGGCGACCTGACCGTGTTCGCGCATGGCCTGAGCGGGGACGATCTAGCCGATCACTCGCGCCATGTGATCTGGTTCGGCCAATCCGAACCGCTCGACCTGTCGATCTTCGGTTAGCCTCGAGGCGCGGCGAGGTCGCGGTGGAAGAACTGGTTGAAGTCGCTTTTCACATAGTCGCCGAAGGCCGCACCCGGCACAAAGCCGCGAGCGCGGTAGAAGCGGATCGCGGGCTCGAAAGCCGCACCGCTGCCGGTTTCCAGCGAGAGGCGGTGCAGGCCCAGTTCCTGTGCGCGGGAGACGATCGAAGCCAAAATGGCGTCCGCGACCCCGCGCTTCAGAAAATCGGGATGGGTCCGCATCGACTTGATCTCGCCCGTTCCATCGGGGAGCAGCCGCAGCGCGCCGACACCGGCGATTGCGTCACCGAGCCAGGCGGACCAGACTTCCACATTGGGCCGGGTCAGGCCGCTCAGGTCGAGCGCGAATACGGCTTCGGGCGGGGACTGCGCGTGCATCCCCCGCAGGTGCAATTCGATGAGGGAACGGGTCGCTTCGCCCGTCAGATCGTCGCGACGAACGACGATTCTGTCGGGCGATAGCGCCGTCATGGCCGGGAAATCAGATCCCGGCGATCATGTCGTCGGCGAGCTTGCGGTCCGCATCCGCGTCCAGCTTCTCGCCGATCAGGCTGCGGCTGGCTGCGGCAGCAGCGGCAGCGGCCTTGGCACGCACTTCGGCTACGGCCTCACGCTCGGCAGCGGAGATCTTGTCCTGCGCCATGCGCTTGCGCCGTTCGACCAGCTCCTTGCTGTCTTCCTCGGCACGTTCCAGAATCGACTCCGCTTCGGCCCGTGCATTGTCGAGCATCGCCTCGGCATCGCTCTCCGCATTGGCGATCTTGGCGGCATATTCGTCACGCAGCGTCTCGGCTTCGGCGCGCAGGCGCTTGGCCTCGTCCAGCTCTTCGCGGATCGCGGCGATCCGGCTGTCGAGCCCGGCGGTGATGCTCTTGTGCGCCTTGAGGCGCAGGATCGCCACCAGGATCAGCAGCAGCATCGCGACCGAGACCCACTGGAAGGGCTGGAGGCCCAGCAGGGTGGGTTCGGCATGCGCAGCGTCACCGCCATGCGCCGCCTCGGTATATTCGACGGGCTCTTGCGTGGTGAAGATTTCGGTAGATTCAGCCATGTGCCATCGCTTCCTTCACGGCCTTGCCGGCTGCGGGCTTGGTCACCGTGATGCCGGCGATCCGGGCCACGATGTCCTGCGCCGCATCGGTCGCGACCGCTTCGATCTCGCCCATAGCCTGGGCCCGGGCAGCGGCCAGTTCCTGGTCCGCCTCTTCGAGCTTCTTGTCGAGCCGCTTTTGCGCGGCGGCGATCTTCTTCTCGGACTTGGCGGCAGCTTCGGCCTTGGCCTCGGCAATCAGGGCTTGCGCCCGCGCGCGATTTTCGTTCTCGCGCACGCGCCAGGCTTCTTCTTCCTGGTCCGCCTGATCGCGGGCGGCCTGCGCCGCTGCGATATCGTCGGCGATCTGCTTGCTACGCCGCTCCATCGTGCCCGAGACCTTGGGCACCATTCCGCGTCCGACGACGAAGAAGGAGATGCCAAAAAACACCAGCAGCCAGAAGGCCTGGCTGGAGAAGGTTTCGGCCAATTGGTCGATCTGGGGCATGTTGCTCTATCCGGCGTGGGAGGTGGAGGACGTTCGATACAAGGGCCGGGACGCGCCCGGCCCTTTCAGATATCGATCGGTTTCCTCAGGCCACGAAGGTGAGGATGATCGCGATGACGAACGCGAGCAGGCCGAGAAGTTCCGCACCGGCGAAACCGATGAACAGGCGGCCCTGCTGGCCGTCGGCGGCACCCGGATTGCGCAGCGCGCCATCGAGGAACGAGGCGAAGACGTTACCCACACCCAGCGCGGCGAGACCGCAACCGATTGCGGCGAGACCGGCTCCGAGCAGCTTTGCGGCTTCTGCGTCCATTTCGAATACTCCTTGGTAAAATATGCGTGTGTTGAAAGGGGATCAGTGAAGGTGTTCGGCGTCGTTGATATACAGCGAGGTCAACAGCGCGAAAACATAGGCCTGAATGCCTGCGACCAGGATTTCCAGGGCGCAGATCGCGATCATCAGCAGCATGCTGGGCAGGCTGACGATCAGGCCCGTGCCGACGCCGCCAAGCCCGCCGGAGACGACGAAGCTGGCGAGAACTTCAAGCAGAAGGTGCCCGGCCATCATCGCGACGAACAGACGCAGCGCGAGGCTGAAGGGGCGGACCATGAACGAGATAAACTCGATCGGCGCGATCAGCGGCGTCATCAGCAGCGGCGTGCCGTGCGGCACGAACAGGCCGAAGAACTTGAGGCCGTGCTTCCAGAAACCGACCGCAAGCACGATCGAGAAGCTGAGAATGGCGAGTATGCCGGTGACCGTGAAGTGGCTGGTGAAGGTGAACGGGTGGATCCCGACGATCCCCAGCGGCATCAGGCCGAGCAGGTTTGCAAACAGGATGAAGGTGAACAGGGTAAACACGTAGGGCACGTATTTGCGCCCCTCCTTGCCGATATTGGCTTCCACCATATTCTCGATGAAGCCGGTCAGGCTTTCCACCGCCATCTGCCAGCGACCCGGAATCAGGTCCTGCTTGGTACCCGCGCGCACGAACAGGATGAGCACGATGGTCGCGATCATCATCCACAGCGCGCTGTTGGTGAATGCGATGTTGACGCCAGCCACTTCCCACTGAGCCGATCCGAAGAGCGGCTTGATGGTGAACTGGTACATCGGGTCGATTTTGCCTTCTTCGCCGGCCACCTGAAATCCTGTTCGCGTCTCTTACCGCTCAATCGCGGCGGCTTGGAAAAATCAGCCTTCGTCAGAAGGTTTGCTGCCGGCACCGCCACCGGTGCCCGCATTTCGAAACATATTCCTGAAAGCCACGCCTATTCCGAGGAACAGGCCGACCAACAGACCCCACGGCCAGGTTCCGGCCAGCGCATCCACGCCATAACCGATCACCGAACCGCCAAGCAGCCCACCCAGAAGATCCGCCAGCACACGATTGCCGGCACGGTAATCCGCATCGGCTTTTCGCGCACTTTCCGTGGGCCTGCGCTTCTCCTCTCGCTCGCGTGCGGCCTTAAGCCGCTGCTCGAGCGCGTCGATCCGCGCATCCTCAGGTATGGGCTCTCGCGCGGACTTATCGTCGCTCATGCCAAGGCTCTCTATAAAAGTGAGAATCATGCGGCACGGGCAACACCTGCCCGCCGAGGGCGCGGTCGCCTTAGAAAAGGGTTTTTGGCAAGTCAACCGGAGCCGACGCGGCGCGGCAAAACGTCCCCGTCAGAGGAGCGGTGTCAGACCCCTGCTGCAGGGACCGTGCCGATCACATCGGCGGGCAGCGGCTGTCGCGTTCGGGCGGCGCGCTGGTGCGCGTCTTCCACGAACCGTCGGGTGCCTGATATTTCTCGCCCGGCTGGGTCCGCGCGATCAGCAGGCAGCCTTGGGTCAGCGCATAGGCGTCGATCGTGGCGTTCTGCGAGCGTGCGCGCTCGGTATAATTGGCGCGGCGGCGGATATTGATGTCCGACACCAGATCCACGATCGCCTGCGGCTGGTTGCCGACCACGCCGAGGAAACCGTCCATCCGCTCGCCCACCTGGCCGTTGGCGCGCGCCTGCTCATAGGCCGGATCGCGCTGGAACATGGCCGCAGCCGGATTGGCCAGCGCCAGGCCGATCGCTCCGCCGGCAATGGTCAGCATCAGCTTCGTGCGTTTCATCATCTCGTTCACCCCTGTTATCCCGAGCTAGAAAATATCGGGATTGGCGTCGATATTGTCCTCAACATCCGCAGCCAGGCGATAGATCACCTCCTGCTGGATGTTGATGTTGAGCTCGATCACGATCTTGTCGGAAGGTGCGTTCACATTCACGCATCCGCCCAGCAGGCAAAGCCCGCAGACCAGGCCGAGCCCCTTCATCTTCGCATGTATCATGGCCTTTTCTCGCTTTCCGAGTGCTGAATGGTTCGTTCGGGCTTCTTGCCGGCTTGCGCGGCTGCCCGCGCCGCCTCCTCCTGTGCTGCCTCTTCCTCTGCCGCCTCGTCCGCCGCGCGCACCTCTTCGCCGGTGATCGCGGGGCGCAGCCGCACGCCGTCGTCGCTCAGCAGGCCGAGCGAGCGCGGATCGCGGATGAATGCGGGGTCGAAGAACGACCGCACGTTCTGGATCAGCGCGAAGAACGGCGCGGAAATGTTGATCCGGAACTCGATCGGCAGCGAGGCGAGCTGACGGGTCAGGAAGTTGCTGTCGGCCTCCGCCCCTTGCGCGACCCCGGTGAAGTTCAGGCGGGTGATGATCTCGCCGGTCAGCGGGCCTTCGATCTCGACCTCCAGCCGCTCGTAATCGAGCGAGCGCAATGCCTGGAAGGCGAAATTGGCGATCGGGGTCAGGTCTTCGTAAGTCAGTTCGCCGACATAGGCGACATTGCCGCCCGGCGGGCGCGACACCAGCGTGCCATCGACGATCCGCCCGTTGCCCTGAGCATCGAACAGCACGGTGATCGACCCGTCGAAGATGCCGGTCGCGTTGACATTGCCCAGCTCCAGCCGCTCGACCAGCCGCGCCGCGTCAAGCCCGGTGATGTCGAACACGTAGGCGCGCTCTTCCTGCGCCCCGATATTGATATCCAGATTGCGCAGGGTGATCGTACCGCCGAGGAACGGCGCGCTGGCCCCCGCGACCGCGATCAGCTGGCCCTCGCGCACCCCGAACTGCACCGTGCCGCCCTCGACCGCGATCCCCGGATTGACCGAGCCGACGGTGATTCGCTGGTCGGGCGCGGTGGTCAGGCCGAGCAGATCGTCGAAGCGGATCGTGCCCGACGCGCCTTTGACCGGGCCGAAGGCGGCCGCGAAGTCGAGCCCGTCGGAAGAGAACTGCCCGGTGCTGGTCACGCCATCCGCGCCCCACTCGATCTTGCCCGAACCGGTCACCGCCCCTTCGGTCTGCGCGATCACCCCGAAGGCGAGCCGGGTCAGATCGTCGGGCTGCAGATCCTTGCCGAAGCGGATGCCGGGCACGTCGAGATAGGCGAAGCCGGAGCCCGAGGAGAGATCGTGTTCGACCGTGACGTTGGTCACCAGCTGGTCCGATTCGGGTTCGCGCAGGCCCGCCTCGGCGACGATCCGGTTGTCGCGCAGGCGCAGGCGGGCACCGCGCGCCGCCAGCGGTTCGAAGCGCGGCGGATCGGCCCGGTCCTGCAACAGGAAGGAGCCTTCGGTCAGCGCCAGCACGCCATCGCGATAGGACCACTCGCCCGCCGTATCCCTCAAATCGAGCGGCACGGCGGCCAGCCCAATATCCGCGCCGCTGAAGGTGCCGCCGATGTCGCGCCCCAGCCGGGCCTTGAGATTGTCGATCCGGAACCGCGCGGCATCGCCGCTGCCCAGCGTCACGTCGAGCGCGCGGGCGGACAATTCCCCGGGCAGCGCAAAGCCCACCGGGCCGCTCTTCAGCGCAATCGGCGTGTCTGCCAGCGTGCCCGACAGGTCGAGGCTGGGCGCGCCCGCCGCCAGCTGCACCGCGCCACCCGCTGCGGTCAGGATCGGCCGGCCCTTCGCGGGGCACAGGGTCACCGTGCGCTGGTCGAGCGCGAGGTTGGCGTAGACCAGCTGGCCGAAGCTCACCCGCGTGCAGTCGGGCCACAGCGCCAGCCTGTTGCCATCATAGGAGCCCTTGATCGGCAGGCTGAGCCCACGCGCGAAGCCGCCGGGTAGCGGCCCGCTCGCCTGAATTGCGCCCGCCAGCCCGATCGTGCCGCCGGGTGCCTGCGCGACCGCCAGCTGCGGGATCGCCAGCCGGGCCTCGCCCGCACGGTATTCCTCCATCGCCAGCTGGAACACCAGCCGCCCCGAGGCGCTGCGCTCCATCCGGCCCTGCATCACCGGGATGCCCGGCCCGGCGGTGGTGAAATTACCCGAAACGCGCGGCAACGCCCCTTGCGTCGGCAGGACCGCGAAGCGCGAGAGCGAGAGGATGCGCGCGCCGCTCGCCCCGTCGAGCGTGGCGGTGGGCACGCCGAGCGAGAAGCCGTCCGCATTCGTCGTCAGCGTGACTTCGGCCGCCAGCGAGCTTCCCCGTGCCTCCCGCGACAATGCCTCGCGCAGGCGGGCGATCAGCGGTGCTGCCAGCGTGTCCTTGCTCGCAACCTGCCAGTCGCGCAGCCGCGCCAGCCAGTCGGCGCTGGGTGACAGCCCCTCGCCAGCAAGGCTGGTCTGCACCCGCCATCCGGTATCGCGCCCGCGCCGCGCGACGCCCTTCGCGCCGATCCACCGCGCGGCGAGCCCGGTGGTGCGCGCATTGCCCAGCCGCAGGTCGTAGTGCAGGCTGGTCTGCCCGCCGCGCAGAGCAAGCGCGCCTTCGATCGTGCTGCTACCCGCGGCAAGGCTGGGGGCAGAAAGACGCGCGACCTTGCCGTCGACCTGTACTTCCAGACCATCGAGCGTGTCGTCCACCACCAGCGTGACCGGGCTGCTGAGGTCGACCACTTGCACAGCAGGGTCTTCGCACGCGATCTCGGCCACGCGCAGCGGGCCGCGCAGGGTCGGCTTGCCGCCATCGACGCCGATGCGCCCCTTGCTGCGTGCATTGCTGAGCCCGCACCCCGCATAATCCAGCGCGTCGGCCCGCAGGTCGTAACGTCCGGCGAATCCGCCATCGAGCCGCCCCTCGCCCACCAGCCCCAGCGCGATGTCGCCATAGGCCCCGCCGATGCGGGCGCGCCCGTCGATAATCTTGAGATCGAGTTCGGGCAGCCCGCCCTCCCCGCCGGTATCGCGGAAGAGCACCCGGTCGAGCGTCCCGAAGCTGATCCCGCCCTCGCCCAGCGTGCCCTTGAACCGCGGTTTTTCGAGCGTGACGCGCCCGAAGCGCGTGCCCCACGGGCGCACCCGCAGGTCGACGGTCGCGCGCGCGACGGTCAGGTCCGGGTCTGCCGGATCGCCGACCACGATATTGCGCAACACCTGCCGGTTGGGGCCGATCGATTCGATGTCGTAGGTTGCGGGCAGATCATACTGGTCGAGCTGGCCCTGGATCACATCATCCGCGATCCGCTCGCGCGAAAGCCACGCGATCGTCAGCGCGATCACCACCAGCGCGGCCAAGGCGATCAGTGTATAGCCGACCCGGCGACCGGGTCGCAGGCGAGCCCAGCGGGAGGATGGGCGTGCGCCCTCCTCGCCCTCACCGGCGGCCAAATCTGCCTCTGCGCTGTCCGCCATTCGGGTCACTCGCTTGCACGTCATGCCGCCAGCGGGCATCTCTTGCGCGTCTTGGGGGTCTTATCGGGATAGGGCGGGCATGGCGCAAGTGGATGACGAATTCGCGAGGTCGGCACAGGTTCCCGCTGCGGCCGGCCACCGCGAGCGTTTGCGCAAGCGGCTGCTGAGCGGCGGGGCGGAGGCGCTGGCCGATTACGAAGTGCTCGAATACCTGCTGTTCGCCGCCAACCGGCGGGGCGATACCAAGCCGCTGGCCAAGGCGCTGCTGGCGCGGTTCGGCAGTCTGGCACGGGTGCTGGAGGCGGAACCCGCTGCGCTCGCCAGGACGCCGGGCATGGGCGAGGCGGGCGCTGCCGCGCTGAAAGCGGTCGCGCTGGCGGCACGGCGGATGGCGCGCAGCGAAGTGGTGGACAGGCCCGTGATCGCCAACTGGCACGCGCTGATCGACTATCTTTCCACCGATATGGCGCATCTTACGGTGGAGCGCGTGCGGGTGCTCTATCTCGATACCAAGAACCGGCTGGTGCAAGACCATCACGTGGGCGACGGATCGATCGACGAAGCGTCGATCCACCCGCGCGAGGTGATCCGCCGGGGGCTCGATCTGGGCGCGGCGGCGCTGATCCTGGTCCACAACCACCCCAGCGGCAATCCGGAGCCCAGCCGCGCGGATATCGCGGTGACGCTGAAGATCGCGGAGGCCGGGCGGCTGCTCGGCATCGCGGTGCACGACCACGTGATCATCGGCCAGGGCCGCTATGTCAGCCTGAAGGCGAAGGGGCTGATCTAGCCCCTCCCCCCTCGAAACGCCTATTTCGGCGGCAGGCCCCACAGGCTGTAGAGCGAGGCGATGCCCGGTGCCGCATGCAGCGCCGATTCGATATCCTCGCGCGCTTCCGCCTCGCGGCCCAGCGAGCGTTTCACCACCCCGCGCAGATAGCGCGAGCTGTGCTGACCCGGCGAACGCGCAAGCGCCACGTCGAGGTCGCGCAGCGCCTCTTCGGCGCGGCCCATGCGATACAGCGCCAGCGCGCGGCTATCGATCGCGCCCGAGCTGTTCTGCGCCTCTTCAACAGCGCGGGTGCAGGTCTCCAGCGTCCCTTCGGTGACAAGATCGAAGATCCCTGCGTGCCAGCAGGCCCCATTCAGCAGGCCCGCATCCTCGGGCTCGATCGACAGCTCGTCGCGCAGCAGGTCCAGCCCTTCCTGCGCCTGTCCGGCAAAGCCCAGCGCGTAGGAGCGCAGCTGCGCCTCGCTCTTGGGGTCTTCGAACAGGTAGGCGAACTCGTCGACCAGCGCGACCGCCTCGTCCGCCCGGCCCAGCAGCGCGAGCAGTTCGATCCGGCGGCTGTTGATCGTATAGTCGGGGTCGATATCCGCCACCGCGACGTGATCTGCCAGCGCGGCGTCGAAATCGCCCAGATTGTAGTGAATCTCGCCCCGGCTCAGATAATTGTCGGCCGAGGCATCGCGCGCGATCGCCGCGTCTATATCGGCCAGCGCCCCCTCGAAATCGCCGGTGCGGAAGCGGAAGTTGAAGCGGTTGAGCAGAGCGCTGGTATCGTCGCTGTCCGCGTCGGCGACCAGTTGTGTGTAGATCCGCTCGATCGGTTCGAGCCTGGCGCTCGCGTCCCCGCGATATTCCCACGCCCGGCGCACGGGCGAGGTCGCCCGCAGCCGCGGCAGGCTACGCTTGAGCCGCAGGCTGGCACGGCGCACATCGGGCAGATCGCTGGCCGGGAATTCCCACGCGAGGCTCTGCACCTCCTCGGTGATCTGCAGCACCGGCGCGGTCAGCTCTGTCTGCGAGGAAAGCCGCGTGCCGCCGATCACCTCGTCGATCTGCGGATTGCCGAGCAGGCGGAACTCGGTTTCCCCTTCGGGCAGCAGCCATTCGATCTCGCGGCGGAAGTAGATCGGCCCGGGCACGCTGACCGGCAGGTCGGCGATATCCGGGCGCGCGCGATCGACCTCGAAACCGAAGCTGTCGGCCACCTGATACGGCACGTCGAGCTCGGCCCGGGGCGCGTCCGTATCCCACGGCGAGGTGACGAGGCCATGCGCGGTGACGGTGGCAATGCCGCTGTCGGAATCGAAGGCGAGCTGCATGTCGACCGGCTGGTGATCGCCAAGGATCGTCGAGACGGTGCCGTAGAGCGCGTCCTTCTTCTGCGCGGGATCGTCGATCAGGGAGAGCGCCTGGAACTGGCGGGCGGTCGCGCCGGTAATCTCGATCCGCACGTCGTAGATCGCGGGCAGCCCGACCCCTGCCGACTGGTCGATTTTGATCGACACCGTCTGGTCGGGCACGGCCTGCGGGCGCATCTCCATTTCCTGCAGGTCCGTCCCGCCTTCGCGCAGCGGCAGCGCATAGCGGAAGCGCGGGACCTCGATCATATTGGTCGCCCGCAACCCGCCGTTGGTGCCGTCGAGCCAGTAGGGCACGCCGTCGATATCGGCGCGCACGATCATGTGGTCGAAATTGGTCAGCGTGGGCAATTGCTCGGGCAGCGCATCGCCCGTCTGGCTCTGCACCAGTACCGCCTCCGCGCTGATCCCCAGCTCGCGCAGCATGGCGAGCAGCAGCAGCGATTTCGCCTTGCAGTCTCCGCTGCGCAGTTCCCAGGTCTCCGCCGGGCTCTGGGGGATGTAGTTCCCGCCATTGAGGCCGTTGAGCAGGTAGCTGACCTCGTCCTGCACGAATTGCGTGGCGAGCGCAGCGCGCTCCTTCTTGTCGGCGGTCTGCGCGCCGATCTCGGCGATCTTCTCCGCCAGCGCACTGCCCGGTTCGATCGTCCCTTCGGTGGCGAAGAACGGCGCGATGTCGGCGGAAATCTGCGCATAGCTATCGAACGTGGTCGCGCGAATCTGCGGCGGCAGGCGGAAGCGCGGCGGCGCGTCTGCCGGAATCTCGGCCGGTTCGGCCACCGGCACCGCGATGGTCACGTACCTGTACCCGTCGCGCGTCGTCTCATCGACCGGCGCGTCGACCCGGGTGGTCGCCCAGCGCACACTCTCGTCCACCGGCCACGACAGGATCATGCGTCCTTCCGCGAGCGGCACGGGCTTGGCCATCACCACGTTCACATATTCCATGTCGTCGTCGAGCACTTGCTCGTCGGTGGTGGTGGTGAAGCTGTAGCGCAGCACATCGCCGATCTGCGCGCCGGGAATGGACATGGTGGCGGTCAGCGCGCCGTTGAGGATGCGCTTTTCCAGCCCTTCCTCGCGCCGCAGGACCTCGAACCGGGCGCCGTCGGCAAGCACGTCGATCACCTTGTCCCCGCGCACCAGTTCGACCCGGTGGACCGTCAGATCGCCCTTGTCGGGCAGCCATTCGAGCGAGATCGTGCCCATCGCGTCGAGCGCTTCGGTGCTGTCGAGCGCGAAGGCGATGTCGCCGTAGCTGGAGACGACGCCATCCTCCATCCGGGTCTGCGACTCCATCAGGCGCAGCGGCAGGCCCCGGCCATCTTCGGCAGATGGCAGATCGGCCACATCGATCCACGCGCCTTCATCGCCATAGAGAATCGTCTCGCCCGCATGGGCCGGCATGGCGATGGCAGCCGCAATCAGCCCGGTCGCATAAGCGACGTGAAAATAACGCATTGGTCCCCCGATGATCCCTGTACTTGCCTTGGCCCGGCAGACTTACAGGGCACACGGGCGCGTGCAAGGCGAAGCTTCTGCCTGTCCCGGCGCGCATTGGCACCCGAGATGCTTGCCTTCGGACCCGATGCATCTTAGCCGCGCGTCGATCCCCGCCATTCCAACCGGAGCCGCCCGATGGTCCCCCGCTATGCCCGCCCCGAAATGACCGCCCTGTGGGAGCCGGAGGCGAAATATCGCATCTGGTTCGAGATCGAGGCGCACGCGACCAGCAAGCTGGCCGAACTGGGCGTGGTCCCGCAGAGCGCCGCCGACGCGCTGTGGAACTGGTGGGAAACCAACCCGGAGATCGACGTCGACGCGATCGACGCGATCGAGGCGGTGACCAAGCACGACGTGATCGCCTTCCTGACCTGGGTGGCCGAACATGTCGGCGAGGAAGCGCGCTTCATGCACCAGGGCATGACCAGTTCGGACGTGCTCGACACGACGCTGAGCGTGCAGCTGGTCCGCGCGACCGACATTCTGCTGGCGGATATGGACGACCTGCTCGCCGCGCTGCGCCGCCGGGCGGAAGAGCACAAGTTCACCCCCACCATCGGCCGCAGCCATGGCATCCACGCAGAGCCCGTCACCTTCGGCCTCAAGCTGGCGCAGGCCTATGCCGAGTTCGAGCGGTGCCGCGCGCGCCTGTGGGATGCCCGCACCGAGATCGCCACCTGCGCAATCAGCGGCGCGGTCGGTACTTTCGCCAATATCGATCCGCAGGTCGAAGCTTATGTGGCCGACAAGCTGGGCCTCGTGCCCGAGCCGGTCAGCACGCAGGTCATCCCGCGCGATCGCCACGCGATGTACTTCGCCACGCTGGCGGTGATCGCCGGGTCGATCGAGCGGCTTGCGGTGGAAATCCGCCACCTCCAGCGCACCGAAGTGCTCGAGGCGGAAGAGTTCTTCTCCAAGGGGCAGAAGGGTTCGTCGGCCATGCCGCACAAGCGCAACCCCGTGCTGACCGAGAACCTGACCGGCCAAGCGCGCATGATCCGCGCCTACGCCATGCCCGCGCTCGAAAACGTCGCCCTGTGGCACGAGCGGGACATCAGCCATTCCAGCGTTGAGCGTTTCATCGGCCCCGACGCGACCATCACGCTCGACTTCGCGCTCGCCCGCCTCACCGGCGTGGTCGACAAGCTGCTGGTCTACCCCGAGCGGATGGAGGCCAACATGAACCGGATGGGCGGCCTGATCCACTCGCAGCGCGTGCTGCTGGCGCTGACCCAGAACGGCGTGAGCCGCGAGGATGCCTACGCCATCGTGCAGCGCAACGCGATGAAGGTGTGGGAATCGGACGGGCGTCTGCAACTGCTCGACCTGCTCAAGCAGGATGAGGATGTCTCGAAGGCCCTGTCCGAAAATGACCTCACCGCGCTGTTCGACCTCGACTACCACCTGAAACATGTCGATACGATTTTCGCGCGGGTGTTCGACGGCGACTAGCCTTTCGAAAGGGGCTGACCAGCCGCTGGACGCATGGGGACGCGCGGCCTAGGCTGCGCTCTGGCCGGGCCTTGACCGGAATTACGGGGGGAAGTGCTGTGCAAATCGTGCGGATGATTGTGTGGGTGATCCTGCTGGTGGCGGTGATCATCTTTTCCTGGTCCAACTGGAACCCGGTCGAAGTGACGATCTGGGACAATCTGGTTGTGGAAACCAAGGTGCCCGCGCTGGTCATCATCTCTTTCCTGATCGGCTTCCTGCCGGTGTGGCTCTATTCGCGCGGCGTGATCTGGAGCCTCAATCGCAAGATCCGCAGCCTCGAGATCGCGGCCAAGGCCAGCTCCGTCTCCGCCGCCGCACGCGAATCCGACCGCGAGGAGGCAGAGCGGCGGGAAGAAGCGCACATCGAGCCGCAACCCGCGCCCGCTACCGATCCCGCTGCCGCTCCCGCCCCGGCAGCGGTGAACACCACGCCGACGGTTGACGAGACCCCGGCGGAAGAGGAAACCCGCCTGACCGCCGACGACACGGCACATGGCGATGCACCCGCCACGGATGATCGCAAACCGACACAGGATACGACAGCCAGCTCGTGAGCAACCCGGTCTATCTCGCCCTCGACCTGCCGCGGATCGACGCGGCGCGTGCCCTCGCCGAAAAGGTGAAGGGCCATGTCGGCGGGTTCAAGCTGGGACTCGAATTCTTCTGCGCGCACGGCCACCACGGGGTGCACGAGATCGCGCAGGTCGGTCTGCCGATCTTCCTCGACCTCAAGTTCCACGACATCCCCAACACGGTCGCCGGCGCGATGCAGGCGATCCACGTGCTCGAACCCGCGATCGTCACGGTCCACGCGGGCGGCGGGCGCGCAATGATGGAGGATGCCAAGGCGGCGGCGGGCGAGAATACCAAGGTGGTCGCGGTGACCATGCTTACCAGCCTCGACGAGCGCGATCTGGAACGCACGGGCGTTTCGGGCAGCGCGCACGATCAGGTGCTGCGCCTTGCCGATCTGGCGCAGGACGCCGGGCTCGACGGGATCGTATGCTCGGGCCACGAGGTGGGCGAGGTGCACAGGCGCTGGAAGCACGGCTTCTTCGTCGTCCCCGGCCTGCGCCCTGCGGGCAGCGCGGTCGGCGACCAGAAGCGCGTCGTCACCCCGCGCGCCGCGCGCAATGACGGCGCCAGCGTGCTGGTGATCGGGCGGCCGATTTCGAAGGCGGACGATCCGCTCGCCGCAGCGAAGGCCATCGAAGGCACGCTGTGAAGCGCGCGCCTACTGCTCGGCAGGAGCGATCCTGATTGCTGGCGAATCGTTCGCCTCGGCGCTCCCCGTCGCTTCCGCCGAGGGCTCGTCCGCGTAATTCTCGAACACGTCGGCCATCATGTCGGGCGAGTTGATGTTATAGCCGACCAGCCTCAGCGAATCGCCCGATCCGCTGAACACGAAGGTCTCGACGCCCCGGCCCCGTTCGAAATGGGTCTCCATCTGCAAGGTGGTGAAGCTGCCCTGCGGGCTGGTGTTCATGTTGACGTTTGTCTGCGAAGTTTCCTCGACCGGCCCCAGGCTCTTGCGCACCGTGCCCAGCAGGCGGACGAAATCCTCGCGCGAGGTCGCCTTGCGCAGCTGCTCGCCCGCATTGGTCCAGATCGCCTGATCCTCGCCCGCATTCAGCCGCTTGTGGAACAGATCCACCTGCGCGCGCGCATCCTTCGCCTGCTGCACCGGGTTGCACCCGGCCAGCAGCACGCCGGCGAGTACCATTGCGATCCATTTCAGCATTGCCGTGTCCCCCACTCGTCAGCCCCGTGCGATTGCCCAGCGAGTACCATTTGCCTCGGCAAGGCCAAGCTATAAGAGCACACACATGCCCACCCAGATCAAGATTTGCGGACTCTCGATGCCCGAAACGCTCGATGCGGCGGTGGACGCAGGCGCGAGCCATGTCGGCCTGGTACATTTCGCAAAGAGCCCGCGCCACGTTACCCTAGACGACGCGGCGAAGCTGCGCCGCCGGGTGCCCGAAGGCGTCAAGGTCGTGCTGCTGACCTCGGCCTTGCAGCCCGCCGAGCTCGAAGCCGCCTACCTCGCGGTCAGGCCCGACGTGATCCAGTTTCACGGCAATGAGACGGTCGAGTGGATGGCGCTGGTCCGCAAGCTGATGGGTGTCGAGACCTGGCGCGCGGTTGGCCTGAAGGAACGCGCCACGCTGGACCGGGCGCAACGCTTTGTCGGTCAGGTCGACCGGGTGCTGTTCGATGCACCGGCCAAGGCGCTCCCCGGCGGAAATGGCGTCGCCTTCCAGTGGGAGATCCTCGACGGCTACGAACACCCGATGGACTGGGCGCTGGCGGGCGGTCTGACGCCGAACAATGTCGGTGATGCGATTGCGCGTACCGGCGCGCCGCTCGTCGACACCTCCAGCGGGGTGGAGACCGCGCCGGGCGTGAAGGACATAGCCCTGATCCGCGCCTTCTGCGACGCGGTGCGCGCTGCGGACGCGAACCCCTGAGTGCTAGCGCCGGAGCGGCAATGCGCCCCGGCCCGGCAACCAAAACGACGGTTAGAAGAAGGTGCCGATGCCGATGGTTACGGCGTTGGCCTCGTGATGGTCCACGAACACGTGGCGGTATTCGGCGGCGATGTAGGTGCCGCTGTGGCCGAGATGATGCTCGTAGCCGACGCCCACATGCGGCCCGTCGCCATGGTGGGTGAAGGTGTATCCGCCCGCGAGGAAGATGCTGCCCTTCTCGCTCACCTTCGTGCCGAGGCGGCCGGTCAGCGCGAGTTCCACGAAGGTGTCTTCGGCAAGGATCTTCTCGCCCGACACTTCACCGCCGAGGAACACCGTTTCGCCAAGGTCGAAATCATAGCCCGCCGCAATGCCGAGGACCGGATCGGTCTCCCCTTCCGACCATGCGACACCGCCGCGAACTTCCGCACGCGGGCCACCGGCCGCTTCTTCGGCCAAGGCCGGAGCCGCCGGCAGAGCGATCAGGAGAGCGGACAACACAACAGGTTTAATCATCGAAACATCCCATCAAGAGGGCCACCGCGCACTCGCCGGAGCGCCGGCCCGAACCAGACCCATAAGGCTTCCATCATAGAGAGATGCGCCGCACCCGATTCCCCCGGGGCCGGTTTTTTTGGGCAGCGCGGGCGTGGCAACCGGCTCGCGAAACGCGCGCAAACCGGTGGACATGATTTTGCGGCTCTGCCAATCGCTCAGGCCTATGCGCACACCCCAGACCAGCCCGGGCGACACCGCCGACACCCCCAACAGCTTCCGCCAGCAGCCGGACGATCGCGGCCATTTCGGCGATTTCGGCGGGCGCTACGTCGCCGAAACGCTGATGCCGAACATCCTCGCGCTGGAGCAGGCCTATGACGAGGCAAAGAAGGACCCCGCCTTCACCGACCAGTTCGAGGATCTGCTCGAACACTATGTCGGCCGCCCCAGCCCGCTCTACTTCGCCGAACGCCTGACCGAGGCGCTGGGCGGGGCGCAGGTGTGGTTCAAGCGCGACGAGCTCAATCACACCGGCGCGCACAAGATCAACAATTGCATCGGGCAGATCCTGCTCGCGATCCGGATGGGCAAGACTCGCATTATCGCGGAAACCGGCGCGGGCCAGCACGGCGTCGCCACCGCCACCGTCTGCGCGCGCTTCGGCCTGCCCTGCGTCGTGTACATGGGCGCCGAAGACGTGCGGCGGCAGTCGCCAAATGTGTTCCGGATGAAGCTGCTCGGCGCGGAAATCGTGCCCGTCACCAGCGGGCGCGGCACGCTGAAAGACGCGATGAACGAGGCGCTGCGCGACTGGGTCGCGAACGTCGACGACACGTTCTACATCATCGGCACCGCGGCGGGCCCGCACCCCTACCCCGCGATGGTCCGCGACTTTCAGAGCGTGATCGGAACCGAAGCGCGCGCGCAGATCCAGCAGCGCACCAGCCGCCTGCCCGACCTGCTGGTCGCGTGCATCGGCGGCGGCTCGAATGCGCTCGGCCTGTTCCACCCGTTCCTGGATGATGCGGACGTGAAGATGCTCGGTGTCGAAGCGGCGGGGCTTGGATTGGACGGCGACCAGCACGCCGCCAGCCTGACCGGCGGCGCACCCGGCATCCTCCACGGCAACAAGACCTTCCTGCTGCAGGACGAGGACGGCCAGATCACCGAAGGCCACTCGATCTCGGCGGGCCTCGACTACCCCGGCATCGGGCCGGAGCATGCGTGGCTGAAGGACATCGGCCGCGTCGAATACACCGCCGTCACCGACGACGAGGCGCTGGAAGCCTTCCAGCTGCTGTGCCGGACCGAGGGGATCATCCCCGCGCTGGAGCCGAGCCACGCGATTGCCGCCGTTGCAAAGCGCGCGAAGGAGATGGACAAGGACGCCATCATCCTCGCGAACTTGTGTGGGCGCGGGGACAAGGACATCTTCACGGTGGCCGAGAAGCTGGGGGTGGAGATTTGAGCCCCCGCAGGCTGGCCTGGATCACAATCGCTCTCGCGCTGGTCGGCTTGCTGTTCCTTGCGGTAAGCGGCCTGTGGCGCGACAACGGTGCCATAACCGCAACGGGGGGCGTGTTCCTTGCCACGATCACGATACTCGGCTTCTTCGTAAAAGTTGAGAAACCGGAATAGTCGCACTCCCACTCCTCATTGCGAGGAGCCAGGAAGGCGACGTGGCCATCCAGATTAAGAGGTTTTGACGAGCCGAAACGCGCAAAGGAAATGGACAAGGACGCGATGATCCTTGCCAACCTGTGCGGGGGGCGGACAAGGATATTTTCACGGCCGCGGAAAAGCTGAGGGTGGAGATTTGATCGCGTGAGCGAGGGTTACCGTCAGAAACTACTCAACTTTGTTTGCAGCATATTTTTGGCGTGGTCGGCGGGGCTGATCATCGCCAACATATCCTGGTTTGTCGCGCTGAGAGACGGAAGAGCTGAAAATGGTGCGGTCGATCCCTTCCCCGCCCTATACGTACTCGGGGAAAGCCTCATAATCTTGGCCATATTTTCGATTTTGGCAATTTCTGGCATCTACTGGATTTTGCACAAAGGGCCATATCGCCCATTCGCTTCGTCAGGCTTTCCACGCGCTACTCTACGTTCCTATTGACGCTTACCGGCTTCATCCTAGCGAATATTCTACTGTCTACCGGATACTTCACCCGTAATAGCTGCGAGCAACTCGACGGCGCACTTTTTCACGAGTGCTATATCACCATTTCCCCATGGATTTTGATACCTTGTGGAATATTCGGCGTATCCTTGCTCGTGCTGAACGTGCTGAAGGCTGTCGACACGATGGTTTCGTTTTCAAGAACGAGGCGATCCCCCTCCCCTGAAGGTGAGGGGGCTAAAGGATGAACAACAACCAACCCCTCTCCCTCCACGGCTCGTGCCATTGCGGCAAAGTTTCGGTCGAACTGCGGACCTCATCAGAGACACTCCCGGCGGCGCGCGCGTGCGGGTGCTCCTTCTGCATCAAGCATGGCGCGGCATGGACCAGCGATCCTCAGGGCGTGCTCGTCCTGTCGCATCGCGCACCCGACGACATCCGTCGCTACCGCTTCGGGCTGGGCATCACCGACTTCATCATCTGCACGCATTGTGGCGTGCCGTGCGTGGCGTTGGGAATGGTCGACGAGAGGCTGCTGGGCGTCGTCAACATCAACACGATGGACCGCTTGAGCGACTTAGCCCCCGCTAGCCCCGCCTCCTTCGATGGGGAAGAGACCGAGGACCGGCTCGCACGGCGACGCAAGGGGTGGACTCCGGCGCGCGTGGTGTGCGGTTAGGCTTTCGGAGCGCCGCCGGCGGGCTTTGCAAGACGCCTGACGGATTTGCGCCTCTCCCACCTTCCACGTCGCCCCGACCACCGAGCCGGGGCAAGGCTTCCTTCAATCCCATCGAAGAAAAGCCCGATCCCGGATCAAGTCCGGGATGACGATGGAAACGAAGGCAATCGCGCTGTCCTACACCCCCTCCCCACGGGCATAATCGTCGCATGACCCGCTCAGCGCCCTTCCCCACCCAGCCGTTCTTTGCCATGCGCATCGCCAACCCGTTTTTCTAACCTAGGACAGTGTGTCAGGTGTGTCAGCGTTCAGCCCCGAGAGCCCTACGATGAACAACGCGAACCGAATCGCAGCCGCTTTCGCAAAGCCCCACCCCGCGCTTGTGTGCTTCGTCACCGCGGGCGATGGCGATACCGCCGCCAATCTCGATGCGCTGGTCGAAGGCGGCGCGGATGTGATCGAGCTGGGGATGCCCTTCACCGATCCGATGGCGGATGGGCCCGCGATCCAGGCGGCCAATATCCGCGCGTTGAAGGCGGGCACCACCACGCAAGACGTGCTGATGATCGCCAACGAGTTCCGCGAGCGTCACCCGGACGTGCCGCTCGTGCTGATGGGCTACGCCAACCCGATGGTCCGGCGCGGGCCTGAGTGGTTCGCGCAAGAGGCAGCAGGCGCGGGCGTGGACGGGGTGATCTGCGTCGACATCCCGCCCGAAGAGGACTCCGCGCTCGGCCCGGCATTGCGCGAACGGGGCATCGCTCCGATCCGTCTCGCCACGCCGACCACCGACGACTTCCGCCTGCCGACCGTGATCGAGGGGAGCGAAGGCTTCCTCTACTACGTCTCCGTCGCAGGGATCACCGGCAAGCAGAGCGCCGCGCAGGACTCGATCGATGCGGCGGTGAAGCGGCTGAAGGCGGCGACCGACCTGCCTGTGGCGGTCGGCTTCGGCGTGCGCACGCCCGAGCAGGCCGGGGCGATCGCCAAGGTGGCCGATGGCGTCGTGGTCGGCTCGGCGCTGGTCGATCTGGTCGCCGAACATGGCGTTGATGCACCCGCGCACCTGCGCGATCTCACCGCAAGGCTTGCCAAGGCGGTCCATTCTGCGGAAAGAGCAGCCGCATGAGCTGGTTCAATCGTGTCCGCAATTCGCTGCCCTTCGTGGCCAAGCGCTCCACCGACGAAACGCTGTGGATCAAGTGCAAGGGCTGCGGAGAGATGATCTTCGCAAGCGACTATGCCGACAATCTCTACGTCTGCCCGCGTTGCGAGCATCATGGCCGGATCGGTGCGGACACGCGCATCGCGATGCTGATGGACGAGGGCTTCACGCTGCTGCCCCAGCCCGAGGTCAAGGAAGACCCGCTCAAGTTCCGCGATTCCAAGCGCTATACCGACCGGCTGAGGGCCGCGCGCGCCAGCAATCCGCACCGCGATGCCTTCACCGTCGCCAGCGGGGCGATCGACGGCCAGCCTGCGGTCGTGGGCGTGCAGGACTTCCACTTCATGGGCGGTTCGATGGGCATGGCGGTGGGCCAGGCCTTCTGCGACGGCGCTGCCGAAGCGCTGCGGCGCAAGTGCGGCTATGTCGTCGTCACGGCGGCGGGCGGCGCGCGGATGCAGGAAGGCATTCTCAGCCTGATGCAGATGCCCAAGGCGACCGTGATGGTGCGCAAGCTGCGCGCGGCGGGCCTGCCCTATATCGTGCTGCTGACCGACCCGACCACCGGCGGCGTGACCGCGAGCTACGCGATGCTCGGCGATGTTCAGATCGCGGAGCCGGGCGCGCTGATCGGCTTTGCGGGCCAGCGCGTGATCCAGGAGACGATCCGCGAACAGCTGCCCGAAGGCTTCCAGCGCGCCGAATACCTGCACGAACACGGCATGGTGGACCGCGTGGTGCACCGCCACGACCTGAAGGGCGAGCTGGCGACGATGCTGCGCTATATGCGCGGATCGAAGGCGGCTTGAACACTCGGACGGGCGACGAAGAATGAAGCCCAGGCGCGACAGACGGCTGGCAATAGCGCTGCTGCTGTTCGCGTTCGCTGCAATGGCGGCGACTCTTCAGTCCGTTATTGCCGCTAACTGGATGAATGCAGCGGCAATCGGCCATTGGGAATGGTTCGTTGACACTTGGGGCGAGGAACTCCCTGCTCGCGGCCCCAAGGCCTTCTGCTTCGACTGGTGTGCGCCCGAGTTGCCCTTCTGGGCCGGTTGGCTTGCCATAGGGTGCTTCGCGTCAGGCTTCGTTCTCATCGCATGGACCTGGTGGAGGCCAAAGGCATGAAGGACTTCGCCCGCTCCGACGATCCGGCTGTTCAGGCCCAGCTCGACCGGCTGGCCGCGCTTTCGGTGCCAGATGGCCGGCTGGGGCTGGAGACGATCCGCGCTCTGCTGGCCCGGCTGGGCGATCCTCAGGACCGCATGCCGCCGGTGTTCCATGTCGCAGGCACCAACGGCAAGGGGTCGACCTGCGCCATCCTGCGCGCGATGCTGGAGGCGGATGGCAAACGCGTCCATGTCGCCACCAGCCCGCATCTGGTGCGCTATAACGAGCGGATCCGGATCGCGGGCACGCTGATCGGGGACGCACAGCTCGCCGCGCTGCTGGCCGAGGTGCTGGATGCGGGAAGCGATCTCAATCCGAGCTTCTTCGAAGTCACCATCGCCGCCACCTTCCTCGCCTTCGCGCGCGAACCCGCCGATGTCTGCGTGATCGAGGTCGGCCTTGGCGGGCGCTTCGATGCGACCAATGTGCTGGGCTCGCACGTCCTCGCCGCGTGCGGGATCGCCGCGCTGGGGCTGGACCATGAACGCTTCCTCCTCGCGCCGGAGGACAAAGTGCCCGCCGAACCGCTGGCACGCATCGGGTTCGAGAAGGCCGGAATCGGCAAGCCCGGCGTGCCGCTGGTCACGCTGTCCTACCCCGAAGGCGTGACGCTGGAGGTGGAGCATGCGGCGATCGTGCGTGAGGCACTGCTGACGATGCGCGGGCGCGAATGGCATTCCAGCGTCACCGAGACGGGCCTGCATTACGTCGATGCGCTGGGCGAACTCGCGCTGCCCCTGCCCGCGCTTCCGGGCGCGCATCAGGCGGAGAACGCCGCACTCGCCATCGCGATGCTGCGCCATCAGGACCGCGTGAGCGTGTCGCGCGATGCGATGGCGCAGGGGCTGCGAAACGTGAACTGGCCCGCGCGGCTTCAGCGTCTGCCCGCCTCGCCGCTGACGGGCGAGCGGATCGTATGGGTCGATGGCGGACACAATCCCAGCGCGGGCGAGGCGCTGGCGCAGCACTTTATGGGTGAGCGCTTCCACCTCATCCTCGGCATGCTCGCCAACAAGGATCACCGCGCGCTGGTCGATCCGCTGGCGGACAGCATCGCGAGCATCACCGCCGTGCCGGTGCCGGGACACGAGTATCACCCCGCGAGCATGTTCGGCGCAGACGTGCGCGAGGCGGCGGATGTGGCCGAGGCGCTGCGGGCCCTGCCCGACGATGGCCTGCCCGTGCTGATCGCAGGCTCGCTCTACCTCGCAGGCGACGTGCTACGGCTGAGCGGCGCGCTGCCCGACTGACTACTGCGCCGCAACCGCTTCCGATCCGGGCGGCGGCGCGTTCTGCGAGCGGCCCGAACGGACCACGCGGATCCATTCGAACACGCACAGGACCACCGCCAGCATCCCGATCAGCGTCGTCAGGATGAACACGTCGTAATAGCCCTGCTTCTCGATCATCTCCCCCAGCGCGCCGCGCCCCAGCGTGCCCACGAGCAGCGTCAGCGAGGACAGGAGTGCATACTGGACCGCCGAGTACTTCTTGGACACGATCGAGCTCAGCCACGCGACATAGGCCGCCCCCGCGATGCCGATCGCAAGGTTCTCCCACATGATCGTGAAGGTCAGCCGCGGCAGCGCCTCCGACCCGAACGGGGCCATGAAGCCGATCAGCGCGGAAAAGCCGATCGCATCGCTCGCCGCCTGCATGTTGGCCCCGCCCGCCGCCATGTCGGCATAGAGCAGGTTGGTCAGCGCGGCGATCAGCGCGCCAAAGGTCAGCGTGGCCATCCGCCCGATCGCGGTCAGCAGATAGCCGCCGATCGCCAGCCCGGCGATGATCGCGCCGACGCCGAAGAACTTGGAAGCGAAGGCGACCTCGTCGTTCGTGTACTGCAATTCGCCGAGATAGAACGGATAGGCGAAGGTGCCCCAGATCGCGTCGCAGATGCGGTAGGTCAGCACCAGCGAGAGGATCAGCACCAGCGACCAGCCCATCCGCCCCACGAACTCGACCAGCGGCATCACCAGCGCGCGATAGAGGTGGTCCATCGCAAAAGATTGGCCTGCGCGTTCGGGCAGGTCCTCGGTCATCACATACTGGCCCCGCTCCTTCTTGGAGGCGAGCCAGCCCGCGATCAGCGCGGGGATGACGACCGTGGCGACGATGATCCACGGACCATAGTTGAGCGTGAATTCGGTCGGATTGGGCCGCTCCTCCGGCGGGAAGGCAAGCGACATGTACATAAAGGTCAGCACGGTGCCGATGGCGACCGCCCACAGCAGGCCCACCGCGCCCAGCGCCTTGGCCCGGACCGAGGGCTTCAGCTCGCCCTTGCGGCGCAGGCTGAGCAGCAGTTCGTCATCGATCGTGCCGTCGACATTCTCGCCCGCCTTGCTGTCGGGCGCGAACAGGCCTGCGATGCCGATCACCAGCAGGATCGCGCCCATCATCAGGTAGGTTTGCGGCCAGCCGATCCGCGCGGCGATGATCAGGCCCAGTGCGCCGCCCACCAGTGCCGCGAGGCGGTAGCCCATCTGATAGACGGTCGAGAGGATGTCGATCGTCGCCTCTTCGTCCGCCACGTCGATGCGCCAGGCGTTGATTGCGATGTCCTGGGTGGCACTCGCCAGCGCGCCGATCCCGGCGAGCAGGCTGAACCAGCCGATCGCCTCGTTGGTCGGGTTGGACAGGCTGAGTGCGATGAGGATGACGCCGAGCAGGATCTGCGCGGGCACGATCCACTGCTTGCGCCGGCCGAGCTTGCGGAAGCCGGGGATCGAGACCTTGTCGATCAGCGGCGACCACAGGAACTGGAATGCGTAGGCGAGCCCGATCAGCGAGAAGACGCCCATCGTCTCCAGTTCCACCTCGGCTTCGGACAGCCAGGCGTAGAGCGTGCCGAGGAACAGCGCGAAGGGCAGGCCGCTGGCGAAGCCGAACAGCGCCATATAGCCGCTCTTTGGATTGCGCAGCGATCGTGCGAGCGTTCCCCAGCCCGGCTTTTTCGCCTTGTCAGCCTTAGCCTCGGCCATACACACCCTTCCCTCGATAAATCGTCCCTGCGCTCTCTAGCCGCTGTGGCCGGGGTTAGCCTAGCCCTCGCGAAACGCCGATGCGATCGCTTCGAAAGACGGCGGACCTAGCCGGTGACGCAGAATTGCCACCATACGCGTCTATTCTTTCGCCGCGCTGTATTAGCGGAGGCTCGCTGCCATGCTGGAAAGAGCATTGTGCGACCTGCGCGGGCACCGGGTCGACCGCAAGCGGGTCTGGAGCGATGGTCTGCATTTTCGCACGACCTGCGCTCGCTGCGCGTGCCCGCTGATCAACTGCAACCACGCCTGGCGCCCTTTCGATACAGACAAGGACGCGGATGTGCGCCGGAAGCCGCATCCGCACTACCACGTTTAGCTTTGCGTGTGCCAAAGCATTTGGCGGATCGCCGGGCGGTCGCTAAGCGGGCGGGCATGGCCGAAGATGAACGTAAGGGCGATCGCATCGCCAAGCTGCTGGCGCGCGCAGGCGTGGCGAGCCGCCGCGAGGTGGAGCGGATGATTGCGGACAAGCGGATCGCGATCGACGGGAAAACCGTGGAGACCCCGGCGACCCTGCTCGAATCCCTGCGCGGGGTGACCGTGGACGGCAAACCGGTTGCCAAGCCCGAACCGACCCGCCTGTTCGCGTTCCACAAGCCCGCCGGGCTTATCACCGCAGAACGCGATCCGAGAGGCCGGGCGACGATCTACGCCGCGCTGCGCAACGCTCTGCCCAAGGATGCCCCGCGGGTGATGCCGATCGGGCGGCTCGACTACAATACCGAAGGCCTGCTGCTGCTGACCAATGACGGCGAGTTCAAGCGCCTGCTCGAGCTGCCCGCCAATGCGGTCGAGCGGACCTATCGCGCGCGCGCGCATGGCGCCGTCACGCAGGCGCAGCTGGAGGAGCTGAGCGAGGGGATCACCATCGACGGCGTCCATTACGGCCCGATCAACGCCAATCTCGAACGGCGCACCGGTGCGAACCAGTGGATCGAAGTGACGATTACCGAAGGCAAGAACCGTGAAGTGCGCCGGGTACTCGAACATCTCGGGCTGGAGGTGAACCGGCTGGTCCGCGTCGCCTTCGGGCCGGTAGCGCTGGGCGACCTGCCGCGCGGGCAGGCGATGGAAATCCGCAAGCACGAAATCGGCAAGTTCCGCGCCTCGGTGAAGAAGGGACGCGACTGATGCGGATCGTCGCAGGCGACTGGCGCGGGCGCGCGATCAAGGCTCCAGCTGGCGAAACCACCCGCCCGACCGCCGACCGCACGCGCGAGACGCTGTTCAACATGCTGAGCAGCCGCCTCGGCAGTTTCGAGGGGCTGAGCGCGGCGGACCTGTTCGCGGGATCGGGCGCGCTCGGGCTGGAGGCATTGTCACGCGGCTGCGCGTCGTGCCTGTTCGTCGAAGAAGACAAGCGTGCAGTGGACGCGATCCGGGCGAACGTCGCGGCGCTGGGTGCGGGGACGCGGGCGACGGTACAGCAGGCTTCCGCGTTGCGACTAGGCCCGGCGAAGGTGCCGCACGATCTGGTAATGCTCGATCCGCCCTATGGCACTGGCGCAGGCGCCGTCGCGCTGGAACGGCTGGTCAGGCTCGGCTGGATCGGCCCCGCGACGTGGATCTCGCTCGAGGTGGCAGCGAAGGAAACGCCGGAACTGCGTGGCATGCGGGTCGATGCAGAGCGTAAGGTGGGCAAGGCCAAACTGCTGCTGCTCCAGCTGGACAGCTAAGGCCCACGCCCATCAAAAAAAGGGCGCCCGCCGATGACGAACGCCCTCTTTCGATCGCAGATCGATGATCAGTTCTTGGGTTCGTTAAGCGGCAGCGGCTCGTCGATCTCGCTCGCCGAGCGACCCGGCCAGTAGTTGATCGGGCGGTTGCCGGTCTTGTTGGCTTCCCAGCTGTTGATGCAGTTGGTTTCCTGCTTGGGCTTGCAGATCGGAAGCTCGCCCGACTTGGGCTGCTCATCCTGCGGAACCGGCTGCGCGGTTTCGTTGCTGACGTAGTTGATCGTGGGTGCAGTCTGCGCTGCGGCGGGCATCGACAGCCCCGCAAGGGCGGTGGCGACACCGGTCAAAAGGATCTTATTCATCTTATTGATCTCCTCTCGAAGTAATATGGCGACCCCGGGATAACCCCGGAGTCGCCACACGGTTTCACGCAGAATAGCGTTTGTTTATTAGACCGCCCCGCGGTTGATGCAGTTATCCTGCTGCATCGGCTCGCAGATGGGCAGATCAGCCGGCGGCGGACCTTCATCGCCAGGGGTCGGCTGCACCATCGCGTTGCTGGTATAGTTGATCTTGGCGCTTCCCGAAGTCGTGCTGGTGGTGGTTGCCGTTGCCGAGCCGCTCAGCTGGCTGTTGATCGACTGCCAGGCAGCCATGCGCTGCTCGGGCACCATGTTGACGATCTTGACCCGCTGATCATTGGTCAGCGTGTTCCACCAGACGTTCTTCTGGGTATCGTTGAGCGTCCAGTAATATTCCTGGGCGGCAATGGGCCACTCCTGATAGGTCATCCGCTGTTCGGCAGACCAATCGAGGTACATCTTTTCCTGCGCGGCAGTCATCGCGTAGGATTCGGCTTCCATATGATGGTCGGCGAGCGCCGGAGCCGCTGCAGCAATTGCGAGGCCGCAGGCGGCAGTCGAAGCAATAATAAGCTTTTTCATGTCTCTGTCTCCTTCTTCCCTCGTCCTTGCCCAACCAACGAGACCTCGGGCGTGAGGTTCCGAATTGGGGAGCGCGGGCGCCGCTTCCCTTGCTCCCTCGCCGCGCGTTCCCTACCTGTTCGGGCATAGCCATGAATGATGCATTCCCCCTCGCAACCGCCGCCGGAGACGCGGATATCCCGCCCTATGCCGCGCGGTTGAACCCGCCGCAGCGCGAAGCCGTGCTCACCACCGAAGGGCCGGTGCTGATGCTGGCCGGTGCGGGAACGGGCAAGACCTCGGCGTTGACCGCAAGGCTGGCACATCTGGTCGCGATGCGGCTCGCCTGGCCGAGCGAGATTCTCTGCGTCACCTTCACCAACAAGGCCGCGCGCGAAATGCGCGAACGTGTCGGCCGGCATATCGGCGATGCGGTGGAAGGCATGCCCTGGCTCGGCACCTTCCACGCGATCGGCGCGAAGATGCTGCGCCGCCATGCCGAGCTTGTCGGCCTGCAATCGAATTTCACGATCATCGACCCCGACGACCAACTGCGTCTGCTCAAGACGCTGATCGCGGAAGCCGAGCTGGACGAGAAGCGCTGGCCCGCGCGCCAGTTGGCCGGGCTGATCGACCGGTGGAAGAACCGTGGCCTCAACCCGCAAGATCTCGATGCGGTGGAGAACGAGGCCTACGCCAACGGGCGCGGCGCGCAGCTGTACAAGACCTATCAGGCGCGTCTGCAATCACTGAACGCGTGCGATTTCGGCGATCTGCTGCTGCACATGCTCAACATCTTCCGGCAGCATTCCGATGTGCTGGAGCAGTACCAGAACCGCTTCAAGTATATCCTGGTCGACGAATATCAGGACACCAACCAGGTCCAGTACCTGTGGCTCCGCCTGCTCGCGCAGCATCGCAAGAATATCTGCGTGGTCGGGGACGACGACCAGTCGATCTACTCGTGGCGCGGCGCGGAAGTGGCGAATATCCTGAAGTTCGAGAAGGACTTTCCCGGTGCCAAGGTCATCAAGCTGGAGCAGAATTATCGCTCCACCCCGCACATCCTCGGCGCGGCATCAGGCCTGATCGGGGAGAACAGCCAAAGGCTCGGCAAGGAGTTATGGACCGAGACCGACACGGGCGAGAAGGTCCGCGTCATCGGCGTGTGGGACGGGCCCGAGGAAGCCCGCCGCGTGGGCGAGGAGATCGAGAGCCTCGAGCGTGGCGGCGTGGGCCTCGACGAGATCGCGATCCTTGTGCGCGCGCAGTACCAGACCCGCGAGTTCGAAGACCGCTTCATCCAGATCGGCATGGCCTACCGCATCGTCGGCGGCTTCCGCTTCTACGAGCGCGCCGAAATTCGCGACGCCCTCGCCTACCTGCGCGTCATCGCGCAGCCGGCGGACGACCTCGCGTTCGAGCGGATCTACAACCAGCCCAAGCGCGGGCTCGGCGCCAAGACGCTGGAGAAGATGTATCAGCATGCGCGGCGCACCGGGATGCCGCTGGCTGCGGCATCGCTCGATCTGGCGGACAGCGACGAATTGCCTGCGCGGGCGCGCGGGACCATCGGCGGGCTGATGCGTCAGTTTCTCCAGTGGCGCGAACAGGCGGACAGCCTCGCGCCGGCCGAACTGCTCCGGCAGGTGCTTGAAGAAAGCGGCTATCAGGCGATGCTCGAGAACGAGCGGACGCCCGAAGCCAAGGGGCGACTCGAAAACCTCTCCGAACTCGCGCGCGCGATGGAGGATTACGAGACGCTGGGCGACTTCCTCGAGCATGTCGCGCTGGTGATGGACAATGATGCGAATGCGGAGGATGCCAAGGTCACCATCATGACCATCCACGCCGCCAAGGGGCTGGAGTTCGACCACCTGTTCCTGGTCGGGTGGGAGGAAGGCGTCTTCCCCTCGCAGCGTTCGCTCGACGAAGGTGGGCTCGCCTCACTGGAGGAGGAACGCCGCCTCGCTTACGTCGCGATTACCCGCGCGAAGAAGGCATGCACGATTCTGCACGCCGCCAACCGGCGCATTTACGGCCAGTGGACCAGTTCCATTCCCAGCCGGTTCATCGAGGAACTGCCCGACGACCACGTCGAGAGCGAGACCACGATGTCAGGCGGTGCCTCCCTGTGGCGGGCGAACTGGAGCGAGAGCGAAGATCCCTTCGCCCATGTCACGCGCGACCGGCCCGAGCGCTCGAACAACCGCGGCCCCGGCTGGCAGCGGGCGCTGGCGACGGGATACGAGACACGGCCCACCAGGGTTCAGGAAAGCCGCCGCAGCGCAGCCAGCTTCGCGGCCAAGCCGCGCGACGACATCGCGCTGGGTGCGCGGGTGTTCCACGACAAGTTTGGATACGGCACGGTCATGGGGCAGGAAGGAAACAAGCTCGAAATCGAGTTCGAAACCACCGGCACTAAGCGGGTGATCGACAGCTTCGTGAAGCCAGCCGACTAGCTCACCGCGCGCAGCTGCGGCGCGGCGCGAATGTGCTCCCCCGCAATCGCATCCGGGCAAATCGAAGCAGTGCCGCGCTCGGTCCGCTTCGCCTGGTACAGGGCATAGTCGGCACAGCGCAGCAGCTGGCTGCGATCATTGTTGCACCCAGTCAGCCAGGTTGCTCCGATCGTAGCGCTGACCAGAATTGTCTCATCTTCCCGACCGACCTCGAAGCGTAGCTTGCCCAGCAGCAGTTCGAGCGTCGCGGGCAGATCGGCAAGCAACTGCTCGTTCTCGATCACCAGCACGAATTCGTCTCCGCCCAGCCGCGCAGCCATCTGACCAGCGAAAGGTTCGCTGACCAGTTGTGCAGCAACGCCCTTGAGCACGCGGTCCCCCGCCTCATGGCCGAGCCGGTCGTTGATATCCTTGAAGTGGTCGAGGTCGATCAGCAGCAGCGCCATCCGGCGGCCCGCTTTGTGCATCGTGTCGATGGTGCTGTCGAGATACTGGTTCAGGCGTGCGCGGTTGGGCAGCCCCGTCAGTTCATCGACATGCGCCGCCGCGCGGAGGCGCGTCTCGAGGTGATAGCGCTCGGTAATATCCTGAAACACGCCCATGATCCCGACAGGCTTACCGTCAGCAATTTCCTGTTCGCCAATCGCGCGGACCCGTTTGAAAACACCCTTCGCATCGCGGAAATCGAGTTCGAGATCGTAGGGTGTGCCATGTTTGGCGCACTCCTCGACCGCATCGGCAATGCGTGGCCGCTCGTAGGGCGGGAAATAGTCCAGCCCCCCCTGGAGGTGCGCTTGGGTCGGATTGTCGATCCCATGAATTGCGATCGTCTGCGGCGACCAGAAAAGCTCCTCGGTCGCCAGATCCATTCGCCAATGGCCTATCTGCGCCATTTCCTCCGCCAGTTCGAACTGGCGCTGGACCCGGCGCAACTCGTCGATCAGTTGACGACGCTCCTCGAGCGCCTGCTCGGCAAGCTTCGCATCGAGCCGCGTCTGGAACAGCGATTCGACCACCCGCGCGAGTCGGCGCAGTTCATCCAGTTCTTCCCGGCTTGCGACCCACGGCCGGTCGTCGATGACGCACAGCGTGCCGATCGGCACGCTTACGCCATCCATCGGCGGGCCCATCAACGGGATCGTCACGAAGAACTGGAAATGTGGCATGGCCGCGATCTCGGGCATCTGGCCGTAGACCGGATGCTCCTGCAGGTTCTCGACCACGATCTCGCGGTTTTCGTCGACCGCTGTCGCACAAATCGAGCATTCGCGCGCAACCTGGCTGGGCGGGAAACCCTCGCGCGCCTTGAACCATTGCCGGTCCCCGTCGATCAGCGAGATATAGGCTGTCCGGCTTCCGAAAATCCGGCGCGCAGCCATGACCATGGCGTCGAATTCGCCTTCGGCCTCGGTGTCCAGTATCTCCATCGCCGCAAGCGTCCGGTGGCGGATTGCCTCGACGCTGATATTCTCTTCGGACATCCCTGCTCCTTCTGCGCGCGACGAGTGCACGATTCTGGTTAAGACCAGCCTAACCCCCGTCGCCTTCGCAGGTAGTGCGCCCGTTTCTCGGGTCAGGTCGCACTGACCGAGAGGAAGTCGGGCTTGGGCCCGTTCCACTCGCCGGCAGGGATCACTTCATTATCTTCCCTACGCCCACGGCCACCCTGGCTGCGGGACGATCTGTTCTCTGCCGATCGGGCAGGCCTCGCCTCGTCGTGACGAGTCTCGTCGCGGCGGGGCTTGCGCTCCCGCGAAGGCTTGTTCTTGCGAGCGTCGCGATCTTCGTCGCGATCGGGCGCTTCGGTTTTGCGGTCGTCGGACCGCTTGCGGCTCGATTCGCGCTTGGGCTCTGCCTCGACCAGTTCGACCCGGACGTCTTCCTTGCCGAACGGCTTGACCTTGGCGCCGGTCAGCTTCTCGACATTGGCGATCGCCTCGGCATCGTCTTCAGTGACGAAGGTGAAGGCGCGCCCCTTGGCCCCGGCTCGGCCCGTCCGCCCGATACGGTGGACGTAATCGTCGGGGTGCCAGGGCGTGTCGAAGTTGAACACGTGGCTGACGCCCTTGATGTCGAGCCCGCGGGCCGCGACGTCGGACGCGACCAGGATATTGACCTCGCCCGCCTTGAACCGGTTGAGTTCGGCGATCCGGCTCGACTGGTCCATGTCGCCGTGAATCTCTCCGCTGGCGAAGCCATGGCTCTGCAGGCTCTTGTTGATCTCGCGCACGGTCGTCTTGCGGTTGGCAAAGATGATCGCGGTTTCAACGTGGTCGTTCGCCAGCAGCCAGCGGAGCGTCTCGCGCTTTTCGCGAGGCTTCACCGGAATCTTGAACGCGGTGATGTTCTCGTTGGTGGACGCCGCGCGGCTCACCTCGATCCGCTTCGGATTGGTGAGGAATTTCTGCGCCAGCTTCTCGATCGGCGGCGGCATGGTCGCGCTGAACAGCAGCGTCTGGCGCGGCTCGGGCAGCTTGGAACAGATCGTCTCGATGTCGGGGATGAAGCCCATGTCGAGCATCCGGTCCGCCTCGTCGATCACCAGCAGCTCGCAGCCGTTGAGCAGGATCTTGCCCCGCTCGAACAGGTCCATCAGCCGGCCGGGCGTGGCGATAAGCACGTCGACGCCTTCGTTGAGCGCCTTGACCTGGTCGCCCATCTGCACGCCGCCGATCAGCAGCGCGAGCTGGAGATCGTGCTGCTTGCCGTACTTCTCGAAGTTTTCGGCGACCTGCGCGGCCAGCTCGCGCGTGGGCGCAAGGATAAGGGAGCGCGGCATCAGCGCGCGGCGGCGACCGCTGGCGAGAATGTCGATCATCGGCAACACGAAGCTCGCGGTCTTGCCGGTTCCCGTCTGCGCGATGCCGATGATGTCCTTCATCATCAGCACGGGGGGGATGGCCTGCGCCTGAATCGGCGTAGGCTCGGTGTAGCCGGCGGCTTCTACCGCCTGCAGCAATTTGTCGGAGAGGCCGAGATCGGCAAATTTCATTCAGGGTTCCGGATGTGGAGGGCAATCAACGCCAAGACCGCGGAAAATATAGCTCCGCGCAAGCGCGCGCGGCTTCGCTCAAACCCGCGCGAATGTCAAGATTAGAGGGCTATTCGGCGGGGACGAGCTGGCGGATCGCACCGATCTTGCAAGTCGCTCCGCTGCGCGCACGCAGAAGATCGCGATCGACGCACAGCTTCCCATCCTCGCTCGGCTCCACATAGAAGCCCAGATAGAAATCGCGTGCATTGCACGACTTGGGCAGCAGCGCCCGGATCATTCGCTGGTCGGACATGTGCAGCACGAGATCCCGCGAAGAGACCGTTTGCACCGCTAGAATATCTTTAGCTGGCAGACACTTGCCGATCTTGCGCTGTTCATACTCGCGCGGGATCGCAGTCCGCCAATCGGCCACCAGTTCGTTCGTGGTCGATCTGCGCGGGGATACCCGGATCATAATCTGCTGCCGAATACGGACCTGGTTCGCCTCGAGATCGCGTCGCCAGGACTGGCTGACCATCCACCCCGGCGAATGGTCGGTACGAATATTTGCAGGCGGCTCTGTTGAAAACACCGGCGCGTCGAGCGGCCAGCTGGCACTCGACGACGAAGCATCGGGCGCGACCGGCGCGCTAAGCGCCAGAATCGGTGCCAGAAATGCTGCCACGAAGTGCATGATGTCAAATGCTGCCTAACTCTTGCGGGGCGAACGCACATCTACAGCGCGCCCAATTCGATCAACCCGGGCGCAAGCGATAGCCTGGTCTTTTGAATGGCGGCTTAATTGTGTCCGGACAATACGTCCGGGGGTGGCAGGGGCGCGCCTAAGTGTGGCATGACAGCAACATGAACTCTGCCACTCACGGATCCTTCCTGGAAAGCGCGCAGGCCACCTTGGGTGAGCGCGGCCTGACCCGCGATGCCGAGCTGATGGAGCCGTGGCTGACTGATTGGCGCGGACGCTATCACGGCAACGCGATCGCCCTCGCCTCTCCTGCCAATACTGCCGAGGTCGCCGCGCTTGTCGCGCTATGCGCCCGGCATCGTGTGCCGATCGTGCCCCAGGGCGGTAATAGCGGCATGTCTGGCGGCGCAACCCCGGATGCGAGCGGCACGGCGCTGCTGCTGTCGCTGCGGCGGATGGATTCCTTCCGCCGATGGGACGAGGATGCTCGCGAGGTCGTGTGCGAGGCAGGCGTCATCCTGCAAACGTTGCACGATGCGGCCGCGCAGCGGGCCTTGCGCTTCCCACTGACACTGGGCGGGCGCGGATCGGCCACCATCGGCGGGCTGATCTCGACCAATGCGGGCGGCACGCAGGTGCTGCGCCACGGCACGATGCGCGCGCAGGTCCTCGGCCTCGAAGCAGTGCTGCCGGACGGTTCGGTGCTTGATACCCTCGCCGCGCTGAAGAAGGACAATCGGGGCTTCGACCTCAAGCAATTGCTGATCGGATCGGAAGGCACGCTCGGCATCGTGACCGCCGCCACGCTCTCGCTGGAACCGCAAATCACCGGACGGCAGGTGGTTTTCGCAGGGGTCGAATCGGTCCAGCAGGCGTGGTGCCTGCTGCTCCTCGCGCGCGACCGGATGGGAGCCGCGCTCGAAGGGTTCGAGATCATCCCGCGTCTCGCACTCGAATCGGTACTGCACCACGAGCCCGCCAGCCGCGACCCGCTGTCAGATCGGCATCATTGGTATGTCCTGATCGAACTGGTCACCCACGATCCCGACACCGCCCCCCTCGCCGAGCAAACCACTGCCCTGTTGGAAACCGCGCTTGGCAAAGGACTGGTCGAAGACGCCACGATCGCCGCGAACGAGACTCAGGCCGAGGCGCTGTGGGCCTTGCGCGACGGCATTTCCTCCGCCGAGCGCGCGCATGGTCCGGCGGTGCAGCACGACATCTCCGTGCCGCCCGCCAGGATGCCCGACTTCATCGATCAGGCGAGCGCCGCGCTCGAGGATCGTTTCGAGGGCACCCGGGCAGTGGCTTTCGGTCATCTTGGCGACGGCAATGTCCACTTCCACCTTCGTGCGCCGACAGGCGCCACCGGCGGTGAATGGGAGGAGCGCGAAGGCAAGGCAATCAGTGCTGCGGTTCACGATCTGGTGACGCAGTGGGGCGGCTCCATCAGTGCCGAGCACGGGATCGGTCAGATGAAACGCGATGAGCTTGCACGCCTCGCCGACCCTGCAAGGCTGACCATCCTGCGCGGAGTAAAACAGGCGCTCGACCCGCTCGGGATCATGAATCCGGGCAAGCTTGTGCCGCTTGCCAGTTCCCCGCAGGCCGCCTAAAGGCGCGGTTTCGCGACCCGGGCGGCACGCATCGATAACCGCCCTCACTCATTCAGCCCGATGACGGAGAGACCGATGGCCAGCGCGCCGCAACAGCCCCAGCTTCCCATGTTCTATAACGACCTGATGCCGCTCAACACGCGGGACCACCTGAAGTTTCGCAATCGCATGCTCGATTCGGCACCCTGGCTGTCCAAGCAGCACGTCGTTCCGCTGACCGGCGACGAGTTCATCCAGGCCGCGCGCCATTTCCCGGTGATCTTCTCGTCGGGCGACAACCCGCTGCCGCTGGCGCTGATGGGTCTCAACGAAGGCGTGAACACCTTCTTCGACGATGAAGGCAAGCTGATCGATCAGGTCTACGTGCCGGCCTACATCCGCCGCTATCCGTTCATCCTCGCCAAGCTGACGCCCGAAACCGACGAGCTGTCGCTATGCTTCGACCCGACCTCGAATGCGGTCGGCGAATTCGACGAAGGCGAGCTTCTGTTCAACGAAGATGGTTCGACCACCGAACAGACCAAGGCGATCCTCGATTTCTGCGAGAAGTTCGAGCAGGCGGGTCAGCGGACCCGCAACCTGACGCAGGAACTGCTCAAGCACGACCTGCTGATGGACGGTGAAGTCTCGATCGAACGCGCCGAACTGCCGGGCAAGCCCTACGTCTATCGCGGTTTTCGCATGATCGATCAGGCCAAGCTGGCCGAGATCGATGCTGAGACCCTGAAGCAGTGGAACAAGGAAGGGATGCTCGCGATCATTTACGCGCACCTCACCTCGCTCGAACTGATGCGCAACATCTTCGGCCGCCAGGAACAGCAGGGCAAGATGCCCGCTCCGACCGAGCAGGACGGCGCCCCGAACTAGGGCTGACAGGGTGCGTCGCAGCAGTTCTTGACTTTGCTGCAACGCACCCCAGATTCAGCGTGTCCGGGCGGAATTCCCCCCTCATAGCCGCCCCGGACAGGCACGCTTTCAAGCGTGCTTCCTCCCTGAACCTTGGCCACCTCGTGCATTCGTGCACGGGGTGGTTTTTTTATTCGGCAGCCAGCGGTAGCCCGTAATCGCGGCGATCCGGTACGATCTCGTCCGCCAGCGTGCGCACCAGTTCGGCAATCAGCCGCGCGACCCCCGGCAGACGGGGGCTGGTCCCCGCCAGACGCGCATCGAGATAGAGCGTGCGACACACTTCCAGTTGGAGTGCATTGATACCCAGCCCGGGCCTGCCGTGCCGGTCGAGCACGTAGCCACCGGCATAGGGCCGGTTATGCGCCACGCCTCGATCGCTGGACCCCAGGAACTGCAGCGCGCGGCCCGCCACGCCATCCTCGCATGAGGCACCGAAACGGTCGCCGATCACGAATTCGGTGGGCCGCTGGCCCGGGTGGCTGGCGGCAAGCGGCGGCATCGAGTGCAGATCGATCAGCAGGGCCACGCCCCAGGTCCTGCGGATCGCATCCAGCGCCCGGGCAAGAGCGCGGTGATAGGGTTCGTGAATCAGCGCGATTCGCTCCGCCACCTCGGCGCTGGTCAGATCCGTGCGCCAGATTTCGCCCACCCCCGAAACGCGGCGGGGGACGAGGCCGAGCCCGCTTCGCGCGCGACGATTGGCGCTTGAGTGCGCAGGCCTGTCCGCGGGCGCATCGGCGACCATCGACCAGTCCATGTCATCGGGTGCCCGGTTGAGATCGAGCATTGCCCGCGGGGCATGTGCAATCAGCGAGGCAGCGCCCGTCTGCCGCGCCACCTCCAGCGCCAGCCGATCGACGTGGCGATCCTCCAGCCGCAACTGGGCGATGGCCGGATTGCGCATCGCATCCGCAATCCGCGCAGGATAGGCGCGACCGCCATGCGGTGCCGCGATCAGGATCGGAATTGCAGTGTTCTCAAGATTCTCGAGGGTGAAGGCCGGCGCC
Organism: Alteriqipengyuania abyssalis; assembly: GCF_019857185.1. Lineage (GTDB taxonomy): Bacteria > Pseudomonadota > Alphaproteobacteria > Sphingomonadales > Sphingomonadaceae > Alteriqipengyuania > Alteriqipengyuania abyssalis. The sequence goes on from NZ_JAHWXP010000004.1 coordinate 218,914, forward strand.
CCGCTGCCGGGGATCATTCCACCTGCAATGCCCTGTCCCGAATCGCTGCCGCGCGCGCCTTCCATGTTCGCCGTGCTGAACCGGAACACAGGGTGTGTCAAAGCAGGGCAAGGCACTGACACGCCAAAGATTCATTAAGTGGTGGCCGCTATGGACGAGGGTCTATGAGCAAACCCACCTTTCAGCGGCGAATCCTTCTGGCGGAGGACGAGGAAGCGATGCGGACCTATCTGACCCGCGCGCTCGAAAAATCAGGCTACGCAGTCGATTCGGTCGATTGCGGAACGGCGGCCCTGCCCCTGCTCGAAAGCGGCGATTACGACCTTCTGCTGTCCGATATCGTGATGCCGGAGATGGACGGGATCGAACTCGCCCAGCGGTGCGCGGAGATCAGCCCGGAGACGAAGGTGATGTTCATCACCGGATTCGCGGCGGTTTCGCTGAAGGCAAGCGCCGACCAGCCGCAGGCCAGGGTGCTCTCGAAACCGTTCCATCTACGCGATCTGGTACTTGAGGTGGACCGGGTTTTTGCGGACGCGAGAGAGGCCCTTCTGTAACAAGCAACTTTAGCCTCTTGTAACGGTGAGCAGGCGCGGCTAGATGGCGCCTCCGCCGACAAGACGGCGATCCCCATGGTGCGGGCGTATAGCTCAGGGGTAGAGCACTATGTTGACATCGTAGGGGTCGGAGGTTCAAATCCTCCTACGCCCACCATTGGGGTTTTCGAAAGGGGCGTCGCGGCGAGCGGCGCCTTTTTTCGTATCTGGCTGCAAGCTCCCCTGCCCCGCCGCCAGCGCGGCATTGCTGGTTACCCCGCCGCATCGGCACAGCGCTTTGCGTCCGCGATCCTTGCACCCGCCCGGACCTCTGCTAAAGCCGCGCCAGATTCACCCACAAATTGCAACGCACGGACCAGCAGGGACGGATAATGGCGAAAATTCAGGTCAAGAACCCGGTCGTCGAACTCGACGGCGACGAAATGACGAAAATCATCTGGCAGTGGATCCGCGAAAGGCTGATCCTGCCCTACCTCGATATCGACCTTAAGTATTACGACCTGTCGATCGAGAAGCGCGACGAAACCGACGACCAGATCACGGTCGATGCGGCCAACGCGATCAAGCAGTACGGCGTCGGCGTGAAATGCGCGACGATCACTCCCGACGAAGCGCGGGTCGAGGAATTCAGCCTCAAGAAGATGTGGGTTTCGCCCAACGGCACGATCCGCAACATCCTTGGCGGCGTGGTCTTCCGCGAGCCGATCGTGATCGACAACGTGCCGCGCCTCGTCCCCGGCTGGACCGACCCGATCGTGGTCGGCCGTCATGCCTTCGGCGATCAGTACCGCGCCAAGGACACGCTGATCCCCGGCAAGGGCAAGCTGCGCCTCGTCTTCGAAGGCGAGGATGGCGAGAACATCGACATCGACGTATTCGAATTCCCCAGCCCCGGCGTCGCGATGGCGATGTACAATCTGGACGACTCGATTCGCGACTTCGCGCGCGCCAGCTTCCAGTACGGCCTCGACCGCAAGTGGCCGGTGTACCTGAGCACCAAGAACACCATCCTCAAGAAGTATGATGGCCGCTTCAAGGACCTGTTCCAGGAAGTGTTCGACGCCGAGTTCAAGGCCGATTTCGACAAGGCCGGGATTACCTATGAACACCGCCTGATCGACGACATGGTCGCCGCCGCGCTCAAGTGGAGCGGCAAGTTCGTGTGGGCCTGCAAGAACTACGACGGCGACGTGCAGTCGGACATCGTCGCACAGGGCTTCGGCTCGCTCGGCCTGATGACCTCCGTGCTGATGACGCCCGACGGCAAGACCGTCGAAGCCGAAGCGGCGCACGGCACGGTCACCCGCCACTATCGCCAGCACCAGGAAGGCAAGGCGACGTCGACCAACCCGATCGCGAGCATCTTCGCGTGGACGCGCGGCCTGATGTATCGCGGCAAGTTCGACGATACGCCCGAAGTGGTGAAGTTCGCCGAGACGCTGGAAAAGGTCTGCATCCAGACGGTCGAGAGCGGTCAGATGACCAAGGATCTCGCGCTGCTGATCGGCCCCGGCCAGAGCTGGCTGACCACCGAGCAGTTCTTCGAGGCGATCGTGACCAACCTCGAAACCGAAATGAAGAAGCAGGGCCTCGCCCCCGCCTGATCCGGAACACCGGTTACGTGAAAATCCAGCCCCGGCGCCTCACTCGTAGGCGTCGGGGCTTTCTATATGCGGGCGGTCGATGCCCAGCCCGATGAGCCTGGCAGGCAGGCGTTGCAGTGGGCTCACCGTATCGATCAACCGCACTGGCAGCGGCGCCCGGTCGATCGGCTGATCGCGCTGGAGGATCGGCCGGATGATCCGATCCTGCGCGAGCTTTTGCATCATCTGCATGTAATGGACCGACCGGGCGCGCAGCTGCTGCACGCGCGGCAACAGCGGATCGGGATCGTCTCCGCGTGCGAGCGGCGCCGCCAGCACGTTCGCCGCGACCACTGCATCCTGCACCGCGACATTGATACCCACCCCGCCGATCGGGCTCATCGCGTGGGCGGCATCCCCGATCGCCAGCAACCCGTCACGGTTCCACCGAGTCAGACGGTCGAGCGCCACGCTCAGAAGCTTCACCTCGTCCATATCCGAGAAAGCGGCGATCGCCCCATCGAGCTCGGGCACCAGACCCAGCAAGCGATTGCGAAACGCGTCGATCCCCTGCGCGCGAATTTCGTCCGCCTTGCCTTTGGGAATCAGGAACGCGCACTGAAGGTAAGTGCGCCGGTTGATCAGGACGAGAAACTTGCCCGCAGCGAGCGAACCGAAACTCTCCGGGCCGAGCCCTTCGGGGCGATCGAGCCGGAACCACAGGACATCCATCGGCGCGCCGATTCGCTTGAGCGGCAGCGCCGCCTCTTCGCGCATGATCGAGCGGCGCCCGTCCGCGGCGATCACCAGCCGCGCGGGCAGCACCTCCCCGGCGCTGGTTTCGACCGCCGATACCCGCCCGCTGCTATCGTTACGGGCGGCAACCGCCTCTGCCCCCATGCGCAGTTCGAAACCGGGGTACTGACGCGCTTTGCCGGCCAGAAAATCGAGCAGATCCCATTGCGGCATCATCGCGATGTAGGGCGCTGGCACGGGCAGGTGTCGGAAGTCGGCAATTTGACGCTGCTCGCCTGCGATCCTGAGCCCGATCTGCTCGACCTTGCTGTGTTCGATTTCCAGCAGTTCATCGAGCCAGCCGAGCTGGTGGAACAGGTCGAGCGTCGAGGGATGGACCGTGTCGCCGCGAAAATCCCGGAAAAAGTCCTCGTGCTTCTCCAGCACGGTCACCTTCACGCCCGCGCGGGCAAGCAACATTCCGGTAAATATTCCCGCCGGGCCTCCGCCAACGACGATTACCGGTAATTCGGGATCATGTGGCACCTTGGACGCTCTCCTTTGTTCAGGCACTAGTGCCCGTTGAACACTGCATACAGGAGACGATCCGATCTCGACCACCGACAAGACCAAGGCCCGCCTGGAAGTCCGCCAGGCGAAGCTCAAGGATGTGCCCGATATCGCGGAGCTGGTCCGCCGCGCCTATGTCGATCTGCCGCCCTACAAGCTGGGCGAGATCCGTGGGCAGCTGAACAATTACCGCGAGGGTTGCTTCGTTGCCAAGCTGGATGGGGTGATCGTCGGCTATTGCGCGTCGATGCGCCTGAAGGCGAATGTCGCGATGTCGGATCACTCGTGGGACGAGGTTACCGGCAACGGGTTCGGCAGCCGGCATGATCCGACCGGCGACTGGCTCTACGGCTACGAAATGTGCGTCGATCCCAAGGTGCGTGGCACCCGGATCGGACGACGCCTGTACGAGGAGCGGCGCGCGCTGGCCGAGCGGCTCGATCTGTCGGGCATCGTCTTCGGCGGGCGCATGCCCAATCTGGCGAACGCGATGCGGCGCAAGCGCAACCGCGCGGAGGGGCCGGAGGACTATCTCGAGAAGGTCGTCGACAACAAGATCCACGACCCCGTGCTGCGCTTCCAGCTGGCCAACGGGTTCGAACCGCAGGGCATCCTCGAGAACTATCTGCCCGAAGACAAGCGCTCCAAGGCGTTCGCCGTGCGCATGGTCTGGCGCAATCCGTATGTCGATGCCGACGCGCCGCGCAAACATCGCCTGCCGCGCGATGTCGAAAGCGTGCGGATCGCGACCTGCCAGTTGCAGGCGCGCGCGGTCTCCGGCTTCGACGAGTTCATGCGCCACGTGGAATATTTCGTGGACGTCGCATCGGACTACGAAAGCGATTTCATCCTCTTCCCCGAGCTGTTCACACTGATGCTGCTGAGCGCGGAGGAAAAGGAGCTGAGCCCGATCGAAGCGATCGAGGCGCTGAGCGAGTACACGCCCAAGATCCGCCAGAAGCTTTCCGAGCTGGCGCTCAACTACAACATCAACATCATCGGTGGGTCGCATCCGACGCGGATGGACGATGGGGACATCCACAACGTCGCCTATGTCTGCCTGCGCGACGGATCGATCCACGCGCAGGAGAAGATCCACCCCACCCCCAACGAAGCCTATTGGTGGAACATCAAGGGTGGCGATTCGATCGATGCGATCCCAACGGATTGCGGCCCGATCGGGGTGCTGATCTGTTACGACAGCGAATTCCCCGAACTCGCCCGCAGGCTCGTAGACGAAGGCGCGCGGATCATCTTCGTGCCCTTCTGCACCGACAGCCGCCAGGGCTACATGCGCGTGCGCTATTGCGCGCAGGCTCGCGCGATCGAGAATCAGTGCTTCACCGTGCTCAGCGGCAATGTCGGCAACCTGCCCAACGTGGCGAACATGGATATCCAGTACGCGCAGAGCTGCATCCTGACCCCGTGTGACTTCCCCTTCGCGCGCGACGGGATCGCCGCCGAAGCGAGCGAGAATGTCGAGACGCTGACGATCAGCGACGTCAATCTGGCAGACCTCAGCTGGGCGCGCGCCGAGGGCACCGTGCGCAATCTCGCGGATCGCCGCTTCGACCTCTACCAGATCGAGTGGGACAAGCGCGTGGGCCAGATCTCCCCCCGCATCGGCGAGGCAGAGGCCGAAGCCGCCGGACAGGACGCGGCACCCAGGGGCCCACACACCCCGGGCGGTGGGTAATCACGGACTTTCGCTCATTTCAGGCCTTCAACGGCTGGGCAGGCTTGATATGGTCGGCCCGTGGCAGGTGAACTTCAACCGACGACTGCGCTGTCCGACGCGCTGGTGATTTTGGGCGCAGCGGGAATCGTCATCCCGCTGTTCGCCCGTTTCCGGATCACGCCGGTGATCGGCTTCCTGTTGATCGGCATCCTCGTCGGCCCGTATGGGCTCGGCGCGCTGACACCTGAAATCAAATGGCTGACGGCGGTGACGATATCCGAGCCGGATTCGCTCGCGATCTTCGCCGAGTTCGGAATCATCCTGCTGCTGTTCACGATCGGGCTGGAACTGTCGTTCAACCGGTTGTGGCAGATGCGCAGGCTGGTCTTCGGGCTCGGCGCGCTCGAGTTGACGATCATCGGCACCTCGATCGCGCTGGTGCTGGCGATGATGGGGCAATACTGGACCGGCGCGATGGCGCTGGGTCTGGCGCTGGCGCTGTCATCGACTGCGATCGTGCTGCCGATTTCCGGCACCAGTTCTCCGGTCGGCAAGGCCGCGCTCTCGATGCTGCTGTTCGAGGATATCGCGATCGTCCCGATCATCTTCATGCTCGGCGCGCTCGCCCCTTATGCACAGGCCGACGGGCTCACCGGGCTGTGGACCACCCTGTGGCAGGGTGCGGCGGTGATCGCGGTCCTGCTGATCCTGGGCCGCTATGCCCTGCCGGTCCTGTTCGCGCAGGCTGCGCGTACCAAGAGCCCCGAGGTTTTCCTTGCCGCCACGCTGGTGGTGGTGATCGGTGCCAGTCTCGCGACCGGGATCACCGGCCTCTCCCCCATTGTCGGCGCGCTGATCGCAGGGCTGCTGATCGCAGAAACCGATTTCCACGGCGAGGTCGAGACGATCATCGAGCCCTTCAAAGGTCTCGCACTCGGTATCTTCCTGATCACCATCGGGATGAGCATCGATCTGAAGGCGCTGGCCGACAATGTCGGGATCATCCTGACCGCGGTGGTGCTGGTGCTGTCGTTCAAGGCGCTGGTCACCGGGCTGCTGCTGCGCATGATGGGCGCGCGGCGCAACACGGCGACCGAGACCGGCATCCTGATGGCGAGCCCTTCGGAAACCACGCTGATCGTGCTTTCTGCCGCAAGCTCGGCGATGCTGATCCAGCCGGGCACGACGCAGTTCTGGCAGATCGTGACCGCGATCGGTCTCACCGTAACCCCGCTGCTGGCCTTCGTCGGGCGCGCGGTGGCCCGCAGGGTGGACCCCGTCCCCGATCCCGCGCGCGACCAGTCCGCCCCGGCGGGCCGGGTGATCGTGGTGGGCGGCGGGCGTGTCGGCCGGCTGATCGCAGACATGCTGCGCGTGCACGAGAAGCCCTATGTCGCCATCGAGTCCGATGCGGACCTGGCGCTGCAGGACAAGCGCGATGGCTACAACGTCATCTTCGGCAATGCCGCTCGGCTGGAAACGCTTCGCGCGCTGCGGGTAGAAGACGCCTCCGCAATCGTGCTGACGATGGACGCGCCGGTTCTGGCCCAGCAGCTGGTTGCACGGCTTCGGCGCAATTACCCCGATCTGCTGATCGTCGCGCGTGCCCGCGATGCCAGCCATGCCGCATTGCTCTATCAGGCTGGTGCGAGCCACGCGGTCCCGGAAACGCTCGAAAGCTCGCTGCAGCTGTCGGAGGCGGTGCTGGTGGATATCGGAGTGGCCATGGGGCCGGTGATCGCCTCGATCCACGAGAAGCGCGACGAGATGCGCAAGCAGATTCAGACCGAAGGCGCGCTGGAATACGCGCCCAAGCTGCGCACCAGCACCGTATCGGCAACTGCACCTTCAAACGTGCCGGCGGATCTGTCTTCCGACTGATCCGGACCTTCTTTCGCTGCCAACCATTGGTAGGGAAAGGAGAATTTATATGTCCGACATCGACCCCACCAAGCCGATCCCGAACGACGAGAAGTTCAAGCCGCAAAATCAGCAAGGAAGCGGCAAGGCCAAGCCGTCCGCTCGCCGGGACGCCTCCAGGCCTGCCGATACCGGCGGTGAAGACCTGAACCGTGGCAGCCAGCCAGACGCGCGGCGAGCAGGCAGCGGCGCCCGCTAAACAACTGTCCGAGCGCGCGTTCGGCTAGGCGTTTACCGCCTCGGCCAGCGCGCCTCGAACCGCATCAAGCGCGGCCCCGGCGTTAGCCGCATCGGGGCCGCCGCCTTGCGCCATATCCGGTCGTCCCCCGCCGCCCTTGCCGCCGAGCGCGGCAACACCGGCGCGGACCAGCTCGACAGCGCTGAAGCGATCCGTCAGGTCGTCAGTGACAGCGACCGCGAAGGCGGCCTTGCCGTCATTGGTCGCGCAGATCGCGGCGATCCCCGAGCCAAGGCGCTGCTTCGCCGCATCGAGCAGCGGGCGAAGTTCCTTGGGGTCCAGCCCTTCGATCACCTGACCGCTGAAGGTCACACCATTGATCGTCTCGTCGCTGACCTGCGGCCCGTCGCCACCCCCGCCCGACAGGGCGAGCGCACGCTTGGCGTCGGCCAACTCGCGCTCGAGCGTCTTGCGCTGTGCAAGCAGGGCATCGAGCTGCGCGACCGCCGCATCGGGCGTCGCGCCCAGCTTGCCACTGATTTCGTTGAGAGCGTTCGCTCGGGTGCGAAGATACTCACTGGCCGCATTGCCGGTCAGCGCCTCGATCCGCCGGACGCCCGAGGATACGGACGATTCGCCGATGATCGCGAACAGGCCAATATCGCCGGTCCGTTCCACATGGGTGCCGCCGCACAGCTCGATCGAGAAATCCGCGTCGGCATCGCGCCCCATCGAAAGCACGCGGACTTCGTCGCCGTATTTTTCCCCGAACAGCGCCATCGCTCCTGCAGCGACCGCATCGTCGGGTGTCATCAGGCGGGTGCCGACTTCGGAATTGCCACGGATCTGGGAGTTCACATCCTGCTCAATCCGGTCGAGCCCTTCGCGGTCGATCTTCTCCGGGTAGGAGAAGTCGAAGCGCAGGTAATCCTCCGCCACCAGCGAGCCCTTCTGGGTGACCTGATCGCCAAGGCGCCGGCGCAGTGCAGCATGAAGCAGATGGGTCGCGGAGTGATTGGCGCGAATTCGGTTGCGGCGCTGCTCGTCGACGGTCAGCCGGACCTCGTCGCCCACGCGCACTTCGCCCGCCTCGATCTTGCCCTGATGTGTGTGGAGCCGACCGAGCGGTTTGCCCGTGTCGCGCACCGCGATACGTAGGCCATCGTGTGTGGTGATGCTGCCGCTGTCGCCACTCTGGCCGCCGCTCTCGCCGTAGAAGGGCGTCTGGTTGGTCAGCAGCACGACATCTTCGCCAGCAGCCGCCGACGTCACTTCGACGCCATCTTTCACGATCGCGACCACTTGGCCCTCCCCCTGCGTGGCGGAATAGCCGGTGAACTCGGTCGCGCCCTCGCGCTCGGCGATGGTGAACCACACCTCGCTATCGGCGGCCTGTCCACTGCCCTTCCACGCCGCACGCGCAGCCTCCCGCTGGCGAGCCATCGCAGCGTCGAAGCCCTCGCGATCGACCGCGATGCCCTGGCCGCGCAGCGCATCTTCGGTGAGGTCGTAGGGGAAGCCGTAGGTATCGTAGAGCTTGAACGCTACCTCGCCGTCGAGCTGATCGCCCTTGGCCAGCGAGCCGGTCGCCTCGTCGAGCAGACGCAGGCCCTTCTCCAGCGTTTCGCGGAAGCGCGTCTCTTCGCGCTCGAGCGTTTCCTCGATCAGCGCCTGGCCACGGCCGAGTTCGGGATAGGCCTGGCCCATCTCGCCGACCAGCGTGGGGACGAGGCGGTGCATCAGCGGCGTTTTAGCGCCCAGAAGATGCGCGTGGCGCATGGCGCGCCGCATGATCCGCCGCAGTACGTAGCCGCGCCCTTCGTTCGACGGGAGCACCCCGTCCGCGATGAGGAAGCCGGTCGCGCGCAGGTGATCGGCGATCACGCGGTAGCTGGCGATTGTCTGGTCCGTCGCATCGGCGTGAAGCTGGGCTTCGGTGGATTCGATCAGCGTGCGGAAGGTGTCGGTGTCGTAGTTGTTGTGGACACCCTGCAGAACAGCAGCAATCCGCTCCAGCCCCATGCCGGTGTCGATATTCTGGTTGGGCAGGTCGCCGATGATTTCGCCGCCCCGCTGCTCGTTCTGCATGAAGACGAGGTTCCAGATCTCGACGAAGCGGTCGCCATCCTCTTCCGGAGAACCGGGAGGGCCGCCGGGGATATGATCGCCGTGATCCCAGAAGATTTCGGAGCACGGTCCGCACGGGCCATCATCGCCCATCGCCCAGAAGTTGTCCTTGGTCGCGATGCGAATGATGCGGTCTTCGGGTAGGCCCGCAATCTTGCGCCACAGATCGAACGCCTCGTCATCCGTGTGATAGACCGTGGCGAGAAGGCGATTCTTGTCGAGACCGAACTCCTCGGTCAGCAGCGTCCAAGCATTATGGATCGCCTGTTCCTTGAAGTAGTCCCCGAACGAGAAATTGCCGAGCATCTCGAAGAAGGTGTGGTGCCGCGCGGTGTAGCCCACATTGTCGAGGTCATTGTGTTTGCCGCCTGCACGCACGCACTTCTGCGCGCTGACTGCGCGGGGGGCCGGGGGCGTTTCGAGGCCGGTGAAGACGTTCTTGAACGGCACCATACCCGCGTTGACGAACATCAGGGTCGGATCGTTATGCGGCACCAGTGGCGCCGAGGCGACACGCTTGTGGTCGCGCGATTCGAAGAATTCGAGGAAGGTCCGGCGGATGTCGTTGGTGCTGGTCATGATCCAGCCGAGTTAGGCAAGAAGGCCGTGGCCGACAAGCTTTCACAAAGCGCGTTGATGCGGGATCACCGGTGGAGGTTACGTCAGGCCTCTGGCAGCAACGCGCCAGACAACGGAAAAACCGGCCGCGAGGCTTCCAGAGGAAAGCGACGCAACCGGTTTTCCGGGTTCCCGGGCGCGAGGTCTGCAGCGCCCGCTTGAGAAGAAGCGATCAGTCCTCCGCGTCAGGGCCGACCATCATCTCCTCGGCGACATCGTCGGTCTTGCCGCGGATCGCAGCCTCCAACTTGTCGCAAATTTCGGGGTTTTCCTTGAGGAAGGTCTTCGCATTCTCGCGGCCCTGCCCGATCCGGATGCTGTCGTAGGAGAACCATGAGCCGGATTTCTCCACCACGCCCGCCTTCACGCCGAGGTCGAGGATTTCGCCGATCTTGGAGATGCCCTGCCCGTACATGATGTCGAACTCGACCTGCTTGAACGGCGGTGCGACCTTGTTCTTGACCACTTTCACACGTGTGGAGTTACCGATAATTTCGTCGCGGTCCTTGATCTGGCCGGTGCGGCGGATGTCGAGCCGCACGCTGGCGTAGAACTTGAGCGCATTGCCCCCGGTGGTCGTTTCCGGATTGCCGTACATCACGCCGATCTTCATCCGCAGCTGGTTGATGAAGATGACCATGCACTTGGAACGGTTGATCGACCCGGTCAGCTTGCGCAGGGATTGGGACATCAGGCGTGCCTGAAGGCCGACGTGGCTATCGCCCATCTCGCCTTCGATTTCGGCACGCGGGACCAGCGCGGCCACCGAGTCGACCACCAGCACGTCGATCGCATTGGAGCGGACCAGCGTGTCGGTAATTTCAAGCGCCTGCTCGCCCGTATCGGGCTGCGAGACGATCAGTTCGTCGATATCGACGCCCAGCTTCTTGGCGTAGACCGGGTCGAGCGCGTGTTCGGCGTCGACGAAGGCGGCGGTGCCGCCGGCCTTCTGCGCCTCTGCGATCACATGCAGCGCCAGAGTGGTCTTGCCCGAGCTTTCCGGCCCGTAGACTTCGATCACCCGGCCCTTGGGCAGGCCGCCGATGCCGAGCGCGATATCGAGACCGAGCGAGCCGGTCGAAATCGATTCGACATTCATCGTTTCCTTCGAGCCCAGCTTCATCGCCGAACCCTTGCCGAATGCGCGGTCGATCTGTGCGAGTGCCGCGTCGAGCGCTTTTTGACGGTCCACGTTGGTTTCCTTGTCGTCTACCAGCTTCAGTTTCGCAGCAGCCATCGCACGCCCTCCTTCATGTTCCTAGAGAGGCTCTCGCCTTTTCGACATGAGCAGTATGTACCGCTTATGTTCTTATAGAACAAGGGGGGAACGAATATTTTTCGGAACGCGAGATGAAACGTTGGAAATCAGGCGCTTGCAGCGCCCAGCACCTCACCCACCTTGCGTGAGATCTGTTCCACGCTGAATGGCTTCGCGATGAAATACATGTTGTCGATGCTGATCTCGTTGCGCAGAGTTTCCTCGGCATAGCCCGACATGAACAGGATCGGGAGGTCGGGCTTCAGCTTGCGGATCGCGCGAGCCATTGCCGGACCGTCCATTCCCGGCATCACCACGTCGGAGACGACCAGGTCGAAGACGCCGCCATTGGCGATCTCGGCGAGGCCGTCCTCTCCATCGGGCTGGGCGGTGACGGTGAAGCCCGCGCGGACCAGCGCGCGCTCGGCCACCGCGCGGACCATATCCTCGTCCTCGACCAGCAGCACGCGCCCACCGCCGGACCAGCGCCGCGCTGGCTCGTCGGGATCGGCGCGGCGCTCTTCCGCAGTGGGCGCGCCGTGGTGCACCGGCAAATAGACAGTGAAGGCGGCCCCGGAGCCCAGTCCATCGCGAGGGCCCACGTTCTCGGCATAGATATAGCCGCCCGACTGGCGGATGATGCCGTAGACGGTCGACAGGCCCAGCCCGGTGCCCTTGCCCAGCTCCTTGGTGGTGAAAAAGGGATCGAAGATCTTGCCCATCACCGCGGCCGGGACCCCGCCCCCGGTGTCGCGCACGATCAGCGCGGTGTAGTCACCGGGCGGCATGTCGGGGCCGAGGCTGCGCGTTTCCTTGAGCGAGACCTTGCGGGTCGACATCACCAATGTGCCCGTTCCGTCGCCCTGCGCGGCAATCGCATCGCGCGCGTTGACCGCCAGGTTCACGATCACCTGTTCGAGCTGCCCCGGATCGGCGCGGACCGGACCAAGATCGCGATCGTGCCGCACGCGCAGCTCGATCTTCTCCCCCAGCAGGCGCTTGAGCAGCTGGCTGACCTCGGAGATGACGTCGGGCAGTTGCAGCACCTCGGGGCGCAGCGTCTGCTGGCGGCTGAACGCAAGCAGTTGCCTGGTAAGGCTGGCCGCACGATTGGAATTGGCGCGAATCTGCTGAATGTCGTCGTAATCGCTGTCGCCCGGCATGTGGCGCAGCAGCATCAGGTCGCAATAGCCGATGATCGCGGTCAGCACGTTGTTGAAATCGTGCGCCACGCCGCCCGCCAACTGGCCGATCGCCTGCATCTTGCTCGCCTGCGCGATTTGCCGCTTGAGCTCGGTTTCTTCCTTCGAATCGACCAGCGACAGCAGTACGGCGGGTTCGCCCAGCCCGCGCACGCTGGCGAGACCCAGCGAGACCGGCTCACCCGGCGCGGTTTCGAGCCGCACCGCAACGTCGCCGCTCGCCACCCCGCCCTTGCCGAAACGGCGCACCGCGTCGGAGATCGCACCTTTGTCCTCGCGCACGACCAGGTCGGAGGGGAAGGTCGGCAGGCCCTTTTCTGTCCGTCCGACCGCGCGCAGGAAAGACGGGTTGGCGAACAGGAAGCGTCCGTCGCGATCGGTCATCGCCAGGCCCAGCGGCAGGGCCTCGATCAGCGACTCCACCTTGGGCGCGGTATCGGCGGAGACATGCTCGGCAAGAGCGACATGCGCCTCGACCAGCAGCATCAGCGAAGGCGCATCCTGCGGGTTGGCGGCCCATTCATCGTCGATATCGTTGAGTGGCACGTGGATCAGCTGGAAGGGCTCGCCCTCCCGGCCCGCGCGGGCAAAATATATCCGCTCGCGCTCGTCGAGCCGGAGGAAATCGGCGAATTCACGGCCGACCAGCGTGGCCGAAGGGTCGCCCGCAGCGCGCTCTGCAAATGCAGGCGAGGCTGCGCGTACGGTGCCTTCGGCGGTAACCAGCGCGGCCACCACCCCCGCGCGGCCAAGCATCCTGCCCAGCGCGCCTGTGACCAGCTGCGATATGTCGCTGGCAAGATCTTCGCTCGATTCGGGACGGAAGCGCCAGACAAGGTGATCCTCGCCCCGCCCCGCCCGCTGCGCCTCGACCTCCCAGCGCACATCGTCCTTGCCCAGCGAGAGGTGCGCCGCGTGCGCGCGCCCTTCGCGCCAGGCCTCGCGCGCGGTTCTGAGCAGTGCTTCGGCGGCAGCCTCCTCGCTCAGGGCGAGATTGGGCGGAGCCTTCTCGACCCCGAAGCGGGAGGAAAACGACGCGCTCGCGCAGACCAGCCGGTTCGCGCGGTCGGTGATCGCCACCAGCGCACCGGGCTGGTCGATCGCGGTGAGCGTCACGCTCCAGTCGGGCGGTGCCAGTTCCACCCGCTCCGCACCTGCGGCCTTGCCTCGCAGAACGATCAGCAGGGTCATCAGCGTCGCGAGCCCGCCAGCATAGGCGGCGGTCAGGATCGGCAGGTCGCTCAGCAGCCATACCGCCGCAACGCTGACCACCAGCGCGAGCAGCAGGACCAGCCAGCCGAGCGGGGTTCCCCCGGCGCCAGGCTGAGCGAATGGCTTCACGATGGCGTTGCCTGCGATGGCGCGGCGGCCGCTTCGCGGGCGATCGCGCCGCGCTTCAGCCGTTTCTTGCGCCGCCGGCCCATGGCGGCGCGCCATATCCACTTGGTCAGGAGATAACCGATCGGGGGGAACAGCGCCGCGAAGAGGAAGAAGCCGAACACGGTCGCGCCCGCCGCCTCGAACAGGCCGCCAAGCGTCATCAACCCGTCCTGCGGCAACAGCACGTTGCCGCCATCGGGGATGATGGTCAGCACCTTGTGGCCGACCCGGTTGGCTGCCCACAGCCAGAACGGAAAGGTCAGCGGATTGGTCACCAGCGTGGTCGCGCTGGCGATCGGCACATTGGCGCGCACGGTGAAGGCGAGTACCAAGGCGAGGAAAATCTGGCCGAACGGAATCACGAACCCTGCGAACAGGCCGAGCGCGACGCCGCGCGGCACGTTGCGGCGGGTGAAGCGCCATAGTTCGGGGCTGAGGAAACGGTGTGCGATAGGCCGCAAGACACGGCTTTCGGCCAGCTTTTCCCGGTCGGTATATCGACGCAGGTAGCTCCACGTTGCCGAACGTGCGGACGGCTTGTGAAGGCTATCTGATGGCTGGATCATAATGCTCGTTCGATAGTGGTGTCGGCCATGCCGAAGGGCAAGCCGGAGGTCGTCGTTTTACCCCATAGTAGAGGCGCAGGAGCACTAGCCGAAACGGGGTGGCTGGTTCATTAATCAAGCGGCCCGGATCGTCGCAAAATCCGCCCTTCCCAGCGCACCTGAAACTATCCCCGGTCGCGCAGGATTCGTGCCTTGTCGCGCTGCCAGTCGCGATCCTTGATGTAGTCGCGCTTGTCCTTGGTCTGGCGGCCCTTGGCCAGCGCCAGTTCGACCTTCGCCCGACCCTGCCCGTTGAAATACATCGACAGGGGCACAAGCGTCATTCCCTTGCGCTCAACCGCACCTAGCAGCTTCTCGATCTCCCTTTCGTGGAGCAGCAGCTTGCGCGGGCGCTTGGGCTCGTGGTTCAGGCGGTTGCCGTGGGTGTATTCGGGGATGTTGGCATTGATCAGCCATGCCTCCCCATCGCGCACCTCGGCGTAGGATTCGGCGATCGTCGCCTCGCCCGAGCGGAGCGATTTGACCTCGGTCCCCTGCAGCGCGATCCCTGCCTCGAACTTTTCCTCGACCGCATAGTCGAACCGCGCGCGCCGGTTCTCGGCGACGGTCTTGCGCTTGTCGAAGGTAGGAGGTTTGGGACGTGCCATAAGGGGCCGCGATGTAGGGGCACGCGGACGAAAGGGAAAGGGGCCGCGCATGGAGTGGGGATGAAATCGCGCCTGCGCTTGCGCAGCGCGGCCGCAGCGTGGCTATTCCTGCTTGATGCAATCCAGCGCGCCAGAGCCCTTCCGCATTCACGACCGCGCAATCGCGCCGGGCAGTTCCGAAATCCTGACCATCCCGGTCAGCCAGCAGGTCACCGGGCTCGACGCATCGCTCGCGCTGAAAGTGCTGCACGGGGCGAAGCCCGGCCCGGCGGTGTTCGTGAGCGCGGCGATCCATGGGGACGAGATTGTCGGGACCGCGATCATCCAGCGGCTGCTCGACCACCTGATGCCGGGCGCGATGGCGGGCACGCTGATCCTTGCCCCGGCGGTCAATATCTACGGTTTCGCCTCGCACAGCCGCTACCTGCCCGACCGGCGCGATCTCAACCGCAGCTTCCCGGGTTACGAGAACGGCAGCCTCGCCGCGCAGCTGGCGCATACGTTTCTGGAGCAGGTGATCGACCGCTGCTCGCTCGGCATCGACCTGCACACCGCCGCAGTCCACCGGTACAATCTGCCGCAGATCCGCATCGCTTCGGGCAGCCCCTACCTCACCGAACTGGCGATGGCCTTCGCCCCGCCGATCATTATCGAGAGCCCGCTGCGGCCCGGATCGATGCGCGCGCTCGCGCATGATCGCGAAACGCCGATGCTGCTACTGGAAGCGGGCGAGGCGCTGCGGTTCGATCGCTATGCGATCAATGTCGGCGTCGGCGGGGTACTGCGCGTGCTGGCGCATATCGGGATGATCGAGCTCGACGACGGGCTCGCGGCGGTCAAGGTGCCGACCCGCGCCAACCGCTCAAGCTGGGTGCGCGCACCGCGCGGCGGAGTCTCGCGCCGGGTGCGCAAGTCGGGCGACGTGGTGCGGCGGGGCGACATGCTGGCGGTGGTCGGCGGCCTGTTCGGCGAGGACGCTCAGGAACTGGTCAGCCCGGTCGACGGCATAATCATCGGCCACGCGACCCTGCCGGTGGTCAACCAGGGCGACGCGCTGTTCCATATCGCCGAGGTCGAGACGCTGGATGGCGTCGGTCACGGCGCACGCAGCATCGCCGATGCGCTGGCAGTCAGCGAACCGCCCCACCCGCCGACCACGCTGCTGGACGAGGACGAGGTGCTTTAGATTAGGACGCCTGGTTCGGAAGTGCCGGTATCGGGCGAATAAGGCGGGCAAAGAATGCACCAGCGAACCAGCCGCCTAGCGCGGATGAAGGGATGACCAGTAAACCAGATTGGCCAGGCAGCATCTCGATCAGCCCAAATCCCGTTGCAACTGTTGGCCAAAGCCCAGAATTTGGATCGTGAAGCGAAAGGTCAGCAAACTTGACTGCATTGCCTGCGCATGCGTGCACTAGTCCAGCAATCAGGCCAACAACCCGGCATCCTGCTCCAAAGCGTCGCGCGCTCGCGAAGGCAATTCCCAGCAGGACCGTGGTCGGAATCAGCGCGAGAAATGCGCCCCACAGAAGTATCAATGCCCACGCCAACGGATTTATCAGGTCGATTAGCGCTAACGGGCTTTCGCCTTGCGCGAGATCGTTCAAGGCGGATAACGCGAAGGTCGTCCAAGTCGTCACGAAAATGGCAACTAGCGCCGACAGAACCAAAAAAATCAAGGCTTCGACATACCTCACACCAGCCCCGCGTGCTCCAGCGCCTTGTCGACCGCGCGGCGGGCGTGGTCGGAGCAGGCGACCAGCGGGAGGCGGACCTCGTCGGTCATCCAGCTCTGCGTGCGTGACAGCGCGTACTTGACCGGCGCAGGGCTCGAATCCTCGAACATCGCGTAGTGCAGCGGGTAGAGCCGGTCGTTGAGTTCGCGCGCGCGGACCAGGTCATTGTCGGCGCAGGCCTTCTGGAATTCGGCGCACAGGGCGGGCGCGACGTTCGCGGTCACCGAAATGCAGCCCGAACCACCCGCCGCGTTGAACGGCAACGCGAGTTCGTCATTGCCAGACAGCTGGCAGAAATCGCGACTGATGCCCATGCGGTGGTCGGCCACGCGCGAAAGATCCTCGCTCGCGTCCTTGATCGCCACGATCACCTCGGGGAATTTTTCCGCCAGCTCGCACACGGTCTCCGGCTGGAGATCGGTCACCGTGCGACCCGGCACGTTGTAGAGCACGATCGGCAGGTCGCCATGTTCGGCCAGATGGCTGAAATGCGCGATCAGCCCCGCCTGGCTCGGCTTGTTGTAATAGGGCGCGACGCACAGCCCCGCGGTGACGCCGGCCTTCTTCGCGAACTTGAGATGCAGCAACGCGTTGTTGGTGTCGTTGCTGCCGCAACCCGCGATGATCGGCACGCGGCCCGCCGCCTGCTCCACGCACATCTCGATCACCCGGTGGTGTTCGGCATTGGACAGCGTAGAGGCTTCGCCGGTGGTGCCGCAGGGCACCAGCGCGGCGCTACCCTGCTCGATCTGCCAGTCGACCAGCGTGCGGAACGCCGCCTCGTCGACCTTGCCGTCCCGAAATGGAGTGACGAGCGCGGGGATTGAGCCTGAGAACATTTGAGTCGCTCCTGCGTTGAGCTTATATGAGGGGCGAGAAACGGAGCTTTCATCGCCCCATCAATCCCTTCGTTCAGTGCCTGATAAGGAGCCAGCGGCCATAATGTCCAGCATGACCAGACTCCCCTTTTTGGCGCTTGCGCTAGTTTCCACCACCTCGATCGTCCCACCCGCCTACGCGCAGGATGCGTCGAGCTGGGATCGTGCGCGGGCAGACCTGATCGCGTCCGCCCCCTCGCAGATGGCGCAGGTCGTCGCGCGGTGGGACTATCTGATCGGCCAGGACAGCCTGCCCTTTACCGATTATGCGAGCTTCCTGCTCGCCTATCCCGACTTCCCGCAGGCCGACCGGCTGCGCGCGCGGGCCGAAAACGCGCTCGACGAGAGCGTCGCCAGCCCGGAAAGCCTGGTCGCTTATTTCGACGCGCTGCCCCCGCTCACCAATGCGGGCAAGGCGCGTTACGCGCTCGCGCTGTCCTCGGTCGGGCGGCCCGAAGCTGCTGCGGTTGCCCGCGAGGCATGGCGCGGCGGCAGCATGAGCGCGACCAGCGAGCCCTACCTGCTGTCGATCTTCGGCAACCAGTTCTCGCCCGCAGACGACGACGCGCGGATGGACGCGCTGCTGTGGCAGAGCGCGCTGGAAGCCTCGCAGCGGCAGATCAATCGCGTCTCGCCCGCCAAGCGCGACATGTTCATGGCGCGGCTCGCCCTGATCCAGGGCTACTCGCCCGAAAGCCAGGGCTTGCCGGTTCCCCCCGATGCCAATCAGGATGCGGGCTACGTCTATAATCTGGCGAAGTATTACCGCGAAAACCGGCAGCTGCCGCAGGCGATCACGCTGCTCGCCAGCCGTCCTTCGTTCCAGCGCCCCGCCTTCGACCCGGAAGATTTCGTGGGCGAAGCGCTGCGCGTTGCGCGCGGTGCGGGCTCCGACCCGTCCGCGCAGATTGCTGCCAAGGTCGACGATCTGTTCGCGCCGGGCACCGATATCAGCAAGGAAGCCTATCGCCTGCGCGACGACTATACCTCGCTGATGTGGCTGGGCGGGACCAACGCCTACTGGAACCTCGGCCAGCCGGGCCGCGCGGCGCCGCTGTTCTACCGCTATGGCGCCGCGGCGCAGACCCCGCAGACCCGCTCCAAGGGGTTCTACTGGGCCGGCCTCGCCTCCGAACGTGCGGGCGACCGCAGCGAAGCCAACCGCTATTACGAGATGGCCGCGCGCTATGCCGACCGTTTCTACGGCCAGCTGGCGCTCGCCAAGCTGGGCCGCGAAGTCCCGCCGCTCGGCGGAGACAGCGTCGCCCTGCCCACCGCGCAGCAGCGCGCCGAATTCGAGAACGCGGCGCTGACCAAGGCAGTGCGCGAAGTGGCCCGCGGCGCTCCGTGGCGCACCGGGATCCAGTTCTACCAGGCGATTTCCGAACAGGCCGACACGCCCGAGGAACACGCGCTGGTCGCCGAGCTGGCGCGCGAGACGGGCCGCCGCGATCTGGCGGTCAACGTCGCCGAGGCCGCTGCGGCGGACGGCCATCGCGGCTTCGTCAGCCAGGGCTTCCCCACCGTCACCCCGCCGGGCGGCGCGAACTGGACCATGGTTCACGCGATCGCGCGGCAGGAAAGCCAGTTCGCCGCCAATGCGATCAGCCACGCCGGTGCACGCGGCCTGATGCAGCTGATGCCGGGCACCGCGCGCGAACAGGCGGGCAAGCTGGGCCTTGGCTATGATCGGGAGAACCTGATCGCGGTCCCGAGCTACAACATGCAGCTGGGCGATGGCTATTTCGCCCGGATGATGAGCTATTATGGCGGGTCCTACCCGCTCGCCATCGCGGCCTATAACGCGGGCCCGGGCAACGTGAACAAGTGGCTGCGCGCCAATGGCGACCCGCGCGATGGCGGGATCGACTGGGTCACCTGGATCGAGCGGATCCCGATCTACGAGACCAAGAACTACGTCCAGCGCGTGATCGAGAATGCCGCCGTCTACGAGCAGCTCAATCCCGACCGCGCGCAGTTCGGCAAGCCCAGAATGGCGGGTGACTTCCTGCGCTGAGCCGCGCTAGGCTGGGGGCATGAAAGGCGACAATCCGATCACTCCCGCGGGCTATTCCGCGATGAAGGCGCGTTACGACCACCTGCTGGGCACCGCCCGGCCCGAAATCGTGGAGATCGTCAGCTGGGCGGCGGGCAATGGCGACCGCTCCGAAAACGGCGACTATCTCTATGGCCGCAAGAAGATGCGCGAGATCGACCGCGAACTGGCGCATCTTGCCCGGCGGATGAAGGCGGCGCGGGTGATCGACCCCGCCGACCAGCCCAACCGGGACCGCGTCTTCTTCGGTGCGACCGTGACTCTGGTGGACGAGGACGATCGCGAGAAAGTGCTCACCCTGGTCGGCAACGACGAGGCGGAGGCGAGCGAGGGCCGGATCGGCTGGGGCTCGCCCATGGCACGCGCGCTGCGCGGCGCGGAGGTCGGCGATCTACGGATGGTCAAAGGCCCCACGGGCCTGCGCGAATGGGAAGTTCTCAAGATCTCCTATCCCGAACGCAAGGGCGCAGCGGCGTGAAGCGCGCAATCATTCTGCTGGGAACTCTAGCAATACTGGCCAGCCCGGCGCTCGCCCGCTCCTCGCTTGGCGTGTTCGACGACTGGGGCGCCTTTCGCGATCCGCGCCTGCCGCGCTGCTATGCGATCTCCAAGGCGGATCGGAGCCGGGGCGCACGCGAGTTCGAGCCTTATGCGACCATCGGCACCTGGCCCAACCGCAAGGTCCGCAATCAGGTGCATGTGCGTCTGTCGCGCCGCCTGGCAAGCGATCCCTCGGTCACCTTGCGCGTCGGCGGAGAGAGCTATCGCCTGACCGCTGGAGAAGCGGACGCTTGGGCGCAGGACAGGCGGATGGACGCAGCCATCGTCGCCGCCATGCGATCGGGCACCCGGATGAGTGTGTCCGCCACAGACCGCGGCGGGAACCGCTTCACCGATCGCTACAGCCTGTCCGGCGTCGCCACCGCGATCGACGCGGCGACCATCGCCTGCGCGCGCGACTAGCCCAACAAGAAAGGGCGCGGCCCGCCAAGGCCACGCCCTCCCTTTGAGATCGTAAGATCAGGTGCGCTTAGAAGCGCATGCCGAGACCCACGGTGACCTGGTGACGGTCGGTATCGACATCGAAGCGGTCGCTATCGGGCAGCGTGCCGTCGAAATCGACTTCAGCCTTGGAATAGTTCGAATAGCGGTATTCGATGTTGGTGAAGAGGTTCTTGCCGAACGCATATTCAAGGCCGCCACCCACGCGGTAGCCGTCGAGATCGTAGTTCGTGTCGAACTCGGTCGTGCCGTCGCTGCTGCGCACGTTGAGGCGGGCGTTGGTGTAGCCGCCCTTGGCGTAGAACATCATGTTCGGGTTGGCCTTCACACCAATGCGGGCACCGACGTAGATGTCGCGACCGGCCGAGACGTTGCCGAAGCCGAAGCCTTCGAAGTCACCGGCTTCGTAATCCGTATCGGCGGTCGAACCGGTCAGTTCGGCTTCCGGGCCGAGCACGATGTTGCCGAGATCGACGTCGTAACCGATCGTGGCACCATAGATGACGCCTTCGGCCGACTGGTCGTTGTTGTCGTTGCCATCGTCATCGACGCTGCTTCCGGCGGTGATCTGGTCATAGCCGGTCGTGCCCTGGATGCGGAAACCCGAGAACGGCGAGTCCGGATCGGCCTGAGCGGCGGCAGGCGTGGCGAGCGCGGCCAGGGAACCGGTGGCGAGAATAGCAAATGCGATTTTCATTTCAGATACTTCCTTCTTTGTCATGCCGTCTGCGATGCGGCACACAGCAAGGAAATGGTTCTCCGCCTGCGAAGTTTCATGAATGTCACACAACAAGAAACTGTGGCATTCCGGTAACATTCGTTCGCCCAGCTGACGTTTTCGCACGATCAACGGCAGGAACCGGACGGCGGCATGTGCGTGCGCCGCTGGAATTTCGCCGCAGAAGCGATTATGTGCGGCTCTCCCATGGCCAATACAGACCTCATGCCCACCCCCGGAGCGTTCGATCCGGTTCCGACCCCGCGCGATATTACGCCTAGGGCGGACGGGCGCGTGGACCTCATCGGCCTGCCCAAGGCGCGCATCCGCGAGCTTTTCGAGGCCGCCGGGCTCGACGCCAAGGCCGCCAAGCTGCGTTCGAAGCAGGTGTTCCACTGGCTCTATCATCGCGGCGTGACCGAGTTCGAGGCGATGACCGACATCGCCAAGACCATGCGCCCGTGGCTGACGGAACGCTTCGTGATCGGACGGCCCGAGGTGGTCGAGGCGCATCACTCGACCGACGGCACCCGCAAGTGGGTGCTGCGCACCGCCGACGGGAACGATTTCGAGATGGTCTTCATCCCCGATGCGGATCGGGGAACCCTGTGCATCTCCAGCCAGGTCGGCTGCACGCTCAACTGCCGTTTCTGCCACACCGGTACGATGCGGCTGGTGCGCAACCTGACGCCGGGCGAGATCGTCGGCCAGGTCATGCTCGCACGCGACAGCCTTGGCGAATGGCCCAAGGGCTCGATGGCGGGGCTGGACGAGGTCGAGGACAGCGCCGAATATACGTCCGACGGGCGCCTGCTGACCAATATCGTGCTGATGGGCATGGGTGAGCCGCTGTATAATTTCGACAATGTCCGCGACGCGATGAAGCTGGTCATGGATGGCGACGGGCTCGCCCTGTCGAAGCGCCGCATCACGCTCTCGACCAGCGGCGTGGTTCCGATGATGGAACGCTGCGGCGAGGAAATCGGCGTGAATCTGGCGGTCTCGCTCCACGCCGTGCGCAAGGACGTGCGCGACGAGATCGTCCCGCTGAACAAGAAATACGGCATCGAAGAACTGCTGCAGGCCTGCGCAGACTATCCCGGTGCCAGCAACGCGCGGCGGATCACCTTCGAATACATCATGCTCAAGGACAAGAACGATAGCGACGAGGATGCGCGCGAGCTTGTCCGTCTGCTCAAGCAGTACGACCTGCCCGCCAAGGTGAACCTCATCCCGTTCAACCCGTGGCCGGGCAGCGATTACGAAACCTCCCTGCCCGAGCGCATTCGCGCCTTTTCCGACATCGTCTTCGAAGGCGGGATCAGCGCGCCGGTCCGCACCCCGCGCGGGCGCGACATTGGTGCAGCCTGTGGCCAGCTGAAGACCGCTGCCGAGAAGAAGAGCCGCGCCCAGCGCGATCGCGAAGCGGCGCAAGCTGCCGAGGAAAAAAGCGCCGCGTGAGCCTGACCGTCGAGGCGATCTGCGCCGGACGCGCAGCCCGGCTCCCCGGCGACAAACGCAGCGCCATCTCCAAATCGCCACTCGACGGCCCGGTTGAAATAGGCCCGCGCGGTGTCGCGGGCGACGAGCAGGTGAATCGTAAGTACCACGGCTTTCCGGCGATGGCCGTGCATCTCTACCCGGCAGACCATTACGCATGGCTGCGGGATCTTGTCGGCGAGCGCCCCACGCTGGCCGGGCCAGGCAGCATGGGCGAAAACCTGTTCGTTCATGGGATCGAAGAAACCGCAGTCTGCATCGGCGACCGGTTCCGCCTCGGCACCGCAATCATCGAGGTTTCGCAGCCGCGCCAGCCGTGCGCGACGATCGAACGCCATCTGGGCCGCAAGGGCGTCGTCAAGGCGATCGTCGAGAGCGGCCGCTGCGGCATGTTCTTTCGGGTGATCGAGCCCGGCCTCGCCCAGGCGGGAGACTCGCTTGACCCGATAGAGCAAGGGGCAGCCGACTGGACCGTGCGGCGCGCCTTTCACCTCGTCTATGCGGGCGGCAAGCCGGATCGCGGCGAGCTGGAAGAGCTGGCCAGCCTGCCCCGCGTATCGGACCGGCTGGTCCACGACATTCGCCGCAAGCATCCGGCCGCCTGATCGGCGCGATCAGCTCTCCGGCTCTTGAAACAATCGCTTAGAGGTGTAACACTCTCATAACACACCAAGGGAGGTTATGCTTGCGCACATTTCTGACAATTCTTGCCGCGTTCGCTCTGGGGCTCTCCACCAGTGCGGCCGCCGATCCGGGGCCACCGGTCGCCCCGACCGAAATCATGGTCGGCGAGGAACTGCCGTATGCCTATTTCGCCACGCCGGAGGGCGAAGGCCCCTTCCCCGTCGTCATCGTGCTCGGCGGGAGCGAAGGGGGTGACATGGGCTCGCGCAGCTCGGCCCCGCGCTTCATCGAGCAGGGCTATGCCGTACTCGGCCTGCCCTACTACTCGCCCGGCTATCTTCCTCCCGCACGGCAGCTGCCCGACCTGCCCGAGGCGTTCGACTCCATTCCGCTCGAAAAGCTGGCGATCGCGCGCGACTGGCTGCGCGCGCGTGACGACGTGCAGCCAGATGCCATCGGTCTCTACGGCGTATCCAAGGGTGCGGAGTTCGTGCTTGCAGGGGCGAGCCGGATCGACGGATTTGCAGCCGTCGTGGCCATCGTGCCCAGCGACGTGATCTGGGAAGGCTGGGGTCCGGGCGCTAAGCCGGGTGAGGTCAGCAGCTTCTCATGGGCGGGCGAACCGCTTCCCTTCGTGCCCTATCTCGGCATGGAAGAGGAATTCGCGAAATACGCGATCCCCGGCGCGGTCGTCCGCCTGCGCACCCCGCAGGATGCGGGACGCCGTGCCAATCCCGACCGGGTGCCCGCCGCGCGCATTCGCGTGGAAGAAATCGACGAGCCCGTGCTGGTCGCGGGCGGCGATGCCGACAACACCTGGAATTCGGGCGGGATGGCGCAGAATATTGCCGAGCGACGTGCCGAGGCGGGCGGGCTGGAGACGGTCGCGATGATCTATCCGGGCGCAGGCCACGCGCTGTCTGGCACCGGCGTCCAGCGGACCGAGGGCGAGTTCCGTTACGACGAAGCCACGCTCGCCGCGCAGCAGGAAATCTGGCCCGCGACGCTCGCCTTCCTCGCCGAGCATCTCAAAGGCGAATGAGCTTCGATCAGGCCACGATCGACTATTACGCGCGGGCCGCGCCGCACTACACCGCCAGCACCGCGCAGGACCGGCACCGGCACCTCGACCCCTTCCTGAATCTTCTGGAGGCGGGTGCATCGGTGCTGGAGCTGGGGTGTGGCTGCGGCGCGGACGCGGCCCACATGCACAGCGCGGGTTCCGGGTCGACGCGACAGACGGGACGGCGGCGATGGCACGCAAGGCGCGGGAACGCTTCGACATCGGCGCGCGCGTCATGCGGTTCGATGAGCTTGACGCTTGCCAGAGCTATGATGCCGTGTGGGCCCATGCATCCCTGCTGCACGCGCCACGCGGTGCACTGCCCGACATCCTCGGACGCATTCACCGCGCGCTGAAGCCCGCAGGGTGGCATTTCGCCAACTTCAAGCTGGGCGACGATGCCCACCCGGACGAGGGTCGCGATTTGCTGGGCCGGTGGACCAACCTCCCCAGCCCTGCGTGGCTCGAGCAGACCTATGCCCACGCAGGTTTCGCGGTCGAGGAGGCCGAACGCTATCGCGGCAAGGCTTGCGACGGCACCCAGCGCGACTGGTACGCGCTGACCGTCCGCAAGATCGACTGACGGGAAGTCGGTTCGGCGCACCGAGCATGGTTAATTTATCGCGGACTTCGCACGGCTCGTCCGCAAATCGCCAAGCCAACGCATCGTTCATCTGAGGTTGGGGAGCCGGGGCGCTCCTTCGGAATTGGTTGGGACAGAACAATTCGAAGGAGTGACCCGATGAAGATCCCCATGATGGCAATCGCCGCTTCAGCCCTCGCCCTGCCAGCTGCCCCCGCGCTGGCCGCAGAGCTTCCCGTCGAGAGCCGCACGAGCACCATTGCGGCCTCGCCCTTCTCCGCCACGCCCGCCAGCGCGCACCAGTATCAGCGCCGCGACTATCGCGATCGGCGCGAGTACCGGCGCGGCTACCGCGATGCGCGGCGCGAGGCGCGCCACGAACGGCGTCTCGATCGCGGTGACCGTGTGTGGCGCGGGCAGGACGGCCGCTACCGCTGCCGCCGCAGCGACGGGTCGACCGGTCTGGTGATCGGCGCGGGCGTGGGTGCGCTCGCCGGGTCGCAGATCGCCGCCGATTCGACGCTTGGCGCGATCATCGGAGCGATTGGCGGCGGCCTGCTCGGCCGCGAAATCGAACGCGGCGATCTGCGCTGCCGCTGAGGCGATCATCGCCCAATATGCTGGGGCCGCACACCACGCCGGTGTGCGGCCCCTTTGTAATATGCGCCCGGACCGATATGGGTCGGCCTGAAAGGAGGGGAGTATGAGCAGGCCGAGCGTGCTGATTACCGGGGGCGCGCAGCGACTGGGCGCGGCCTTCTCGCGCGCCTTCGCCGAGGCAGGCTGGCACGTGGTCATCCATTACCGATCCTCACGCGAGGAAGCCGATGCGCTTGCCGGCGAGCTTCCCTCCGCCGAGATCGCGCAGGCGGATTTCGCGCAGGACGGCGCGGCCAATGCGCTGGCGCAGGACCTCTCGGCACGGCTGGAAGACTGGCGCGCGCTGATCAACTCCGCTGCGATTTTCGAACAGGACAGCGTGACGGCGCTCGACCCGGCGATTCACGACCGGGCGATGCGGACCAATGCGCACGCGCCTGCGATGCTTGCGCAGAGCTATCTTGCACACGCACGCGCATCATCCGGTCGCCATGTCATTCAGGTGACCGATCAGAAGCTCGCCAACCCGAACCCCGATTTCTTCAGCTACACCATGAGCAAGCACGCACTCGACGCGACGATCCGGATGCTCGCGATGGGTGCCACGCGGAGCGCGGACCGGGTCTATGGCCTTGCCCCCGGCGCGATCCTTGCGAGCCACGACCAGAGCGAGGAGGAGGCGGAACGATCCCACCTGCTCAATCTGCGCCGCCGCCGCACGACCGCGCAGGATGTCGCGCAGGCCGCAGTCATGCTGGCCGGCGGCGATCTGGCGAGCGGAGAGACACTGTTCGTCGATAACGGCCAGCACCTGCTCAGCCAGCCGCGCGACGTGATCTATCTGGAACGGGAGGGCGCGCGATGAGGCACTTCGTCTCGACCCGCATCTGGCACTGGATCAACCTGATCGCGATCGTGGTGCTGTTCATGAGCGGGCTGAACATCTCCAACGCCCACCCCTACCTCTATTGGGGCGACTGGGGCTTCTCGCCCACGCAGGCCTGGCTGGCGGTGCCCCGCTTTCCCGGCTGGATGACCATTCCCGATTACTACAGCCTCGCCAAGGCGCGCGACTGGCATCTGCTGATGGCCTTCCCCTTCGCCTTCGGCCTGCTGGGCATGTGGATCGCGATGCTGTGGAACGGGCATTTCCGCCGTGACATCAAGACTACGCGGCGCGAATGGCGCTGGTCCGCGATCAGGGCGGACATTGCCAAGCACCTGCAGTTCGACTTCACCCATGGAGAGGGGAAGTACAACTTCCTCCAGAAGATCGCCTATGGCGCCGTGTTCGGCGTGCTGCTGCCCGGCATGGTTCTAACCGGGCTGGCGATCAGTCCGGGTATGGAGCCGAGCCTGTGGTGGCTGGTCGACATCTTCGGCGGACGGCAGAGCGCGCGCTCGCTCCATTTCCTGTGCGCATGGGGCATCTTCGGATTCTTCGTGGTCCACGTGGTGCTCGTGCTGCTCAGCGGCCCGGTCGGGCAACTGCGCGCGATGATCCTT
The DNA here is from genome assembly GCF_019857185.1 of Alteriqipengyuania abyssalis. Taxonomy (GTDB): domain Bacteria; phylum Pseudomonadota; class Alphaproteobacteria; order Sphingomonadales; family Sphingomonadaceae; genus Alteriqipengyuania; species Alteriqipengyuania abyssalis. The sequence continues at coordinate 246,199 of NZ_JAHWXP010000004.1, forward strand.
GGCGGCGACCACCAGCCGACCAACCCGCCCTTCGCCCGCCCAGCTAAATCCGAGGGAGAGAGCGCATGAGCTTCACGATGAAACGCCGCTCCGTCCTGCTCGGCTCGGGCGCGCTGATGCTTGGCGCGTGCACCAAGGTTGGCGACAGCCAGGCAGGCAAGCGCTTTTTCGAAACCGTCGACGACTGGCAGATGGGCCTGCAACGCGCGCTGCGCGCACGCAACGCCCTCGCCCCCGAATACGCGCCGGAGGACATCTCGCCCACCTTCCGCGGCAACGGATCGACCGACCCGCAGAACGATGGCTACCCCGAGCATGTCGCCAATGGCTTTGCCGACTGGCGCTTTACCGTCACCGGCCTGGTCGAACGGCCCTTGTCCTTCACGCTCGACCAGATCATGACGCTGCCCCAACGCACCCAGATCACCCGGCACGATTGCGTCGAGGGGTGGAGCGCGATCGGCCAGTGGACCGGCCCGCAGCTGTCGACCTTCCTTGAGCTGGCGCGGGTGCGCGAGGGCGCGAACTACGTCGTGTTCCGCTGCGCCGACGATTACACGCGCGGCCGCTATTACGAGAGCATCGATATGGACGATGCCTACCACCCGCAGACGATTATCGCGCACCGCCTCAATGGCGAGCCGCTGCCGGTCAAGAACGGTGCGCCCCTGCGCGCGCGGGTGGAGCGGCAGCTGGGGTACAAGCATGCCAAATATCTCACCGGCATCGAACTGGTCGCCAGCCTCGATACGATCGGCCTCGGCAAGGGCGGCTACTGGGAAGATTATGGTGGCTATCAATGGTACGCCGGGATGTGACCGCCTTGCGAGCGCAAAGCCCGCTGGATAAAGTCGAGCCCTCTTTACCGAACAGGGCCTTACCGAACATGGCGAACGTCTGGAGCGACGAGGAAGTGCGCGTGCTGGTCGGCTGGACGGCCGAGGATTACGGGGCCAGCATGGTCCTGCGTCTGGAAACCGTCACCAACATGCCGCAGAACGCAGACGACGTGCTGGTGTCGCGCATGGTTCTGAACAAGGATCAGGCGGTGCAGCTGGGCAACGTGCTGTTCGAACTTTCGGGCCGCCTGCCGCCCAAGACCGCGAAGCCGCCCCTGCTGGACCGTATGCTTGCCCGCAAGTCGGACTAGGCGCATAGCCGCGGCGTGCCCACAGACCCCAGCCAAGAAGGACTGGCAAACTGCTCGATCAAACGACATCCAAACCGACCGGTAGCGGCCGCCCGCGCGGCCCCGCCAACCTCCTGTTCTGCCGCTTCCTCGACGGGCACATCAAGGCCGGCGCGCTGGAAGTGGTCTTCGCAGACGGTAGCCGCACGCAGTTCGGCTCGCCCGGCTCCAACTCGCTCGATATCGCGATCCGGCTGACCGATTCGGGAGTCGCGCGCAGCATCCTGCTCGATCCGGCGCTGGGTGCAGCGGAAGCCTTCATGGACGGGCGGCTGGTGATCGAGCGCGGCGATGTGATGGGCCTGGTCGACCTGTTCGCGCGCAATGCCCCGTGGGAGGCAGGGGCGAGCTACAACCGTCCCAGCCCCCTCAGGAGACTCGGCAACCGGATCGCCTTCCACGGCGAACAGCTCAACAACGCGGTCCGCAGCCGCGCGAACGTCGCGCATCACTACGATATCGGCAACGCGCTCTACCGCCTGATGCTCGATCCCGAGCACATGCAGTACAGCTGCGGCTACTGGCCGCGCGAGGGCATGACGCTGGGCGATGCGCAGGAGGCGAAGCTGGCCCATATCGCGGCCAAGCTGGCGCTGGAGCCGGGTCAGCGGGTGCTCGATATCGGCTGCGGCTGGGGCGGCATGGCGATCTTCCTCGCGCAGCGCGCCGGGGTGCACGTCACCGGGATCACCCTGTCCAAGGAACAGGCCGCGCTGGCGCGCGAGCGTGCTGCGGCGGCGGGCGTGGAAGACAAGGTCAGCATCGAACTGGTCGATTACCGCGACCACGCAGACCAGGGCCACAAGTACGACCGGATCGTCTCGGTCGGCATGTTCGAACATGTCGGGCAGCAGCAGTTCGATACCTTCTTCCGCTGCACCGGCAAGCTGCTCGACACCGATGGGGTGATGCTGGTCCACACGATTGGCCGCATGGGCGGACCGGGATCGACCGATGCCTTCACCCGCAAGTATATCTTCCCCGGCGGCTATATCCCCGCGCTGAGCGAAACCGTCGCCGCGAGCGAGAAGAGCCGCCTGATCGCCACCGATGTCGAGACCTGGCGGCTGCACTATGCGCACACGCTGCGCGCCTGGTACGCCAAGTGCGAAGCCAATCGGGACCGGATCGTGCAGATGTACGACGAGAGGTTCTATCGCATGTGGACCTTCTATCTGGCAGGAGCCACCGCCGCGTTCGAAAGCGGGACCATGTGCAACTACCAGCTGCAATTTGCACGCCACCGCCATGCCCTGCCCTTGTCCCGCGATTACATGGCGCAGGCGGAGAAGGATCTGCTCGCCAAAGGGTGACCCGCCGCGCCTCGATCCGGCCAAGCGATTGATTTCGGCGGCTTCCGACCCCAGATTGGGTTCTGGACGTTTGCAGGAGCAGGCACATGGCAGGTGGATGGGCGCGCGATGGCGCGGTTCAGGACCAGATCGACGATACCGTATCCGACGCGGTCAGCGCGGCGCGATCGCGCATGCCGACCGGCGAGAGTGAGCAGTGGTGTGTCGAGTGCGGGGAAGAGATTCCCGAAAAGCGCCGCGCCGCGCTGCCCGGGGTAAAGCGGTGCGTGCAATGCCAGTCCGGCCTCGATGCCGCCGTTCGCAGCAGTGGCATCAACCGTCGCGGCAGCAAGGACAGCCAGTTGCGCTGAACTGCGCCTGTTGCTGGCCGCAATCCGCGTTGCGCGGTTCCCCGGTCGCTGCTAGCCGCGCGCCATGAGCAACAACGCCAGCACCAATAACCGCGTCGTCCTCGCCTATTCGGGCGGCCTCGACACTTCCGTCATCGCCAAATGGCTCGAAGTCGAGCGCGGGCTTGAGGTGGTCACCTTCACTGCCGATCTCGGCCAGGGCGAAGAGCTGGAGCCTGCCCGCCGCAAGGCGCAGGCGATGGGCATTCCCGACAAGCACATCTTCATCGAAGATCTGCGCGAGGAATTCGTGCGCGATTTCGTGTTCCCGATGATGCGCGCCAATGCCCGTTACGAAGGCGACTACCTGCTCGGCACCAGCATCGCGCGACCGCTCATTTCCAAGCGCCTGGTCGAGATCGCGCGTGAGACTGGCGCAGGGGCGATTGCGCATGGCGCGACCGGCAAAGGCAACGACCAGGTTCGCTTCGAGCTGAGCGCCTATGCGCTCGACCCCGACGTCACCGTGATCGCGCCGTGGCGCGAATGGGACCTGACCAGCCGCACCGCGCTGATCGCGTGGGCCGAGGCGCACCAGATCGAGGTGCCCAAGGACAAGCGCGGCGAAAGCCCGTTCTCGACCGACGCGAACCTCCTCCACACCTCGTCCGAGGGCAAGGTGCTGGAAGATCCGTGGGAGGAAACGCCCGACTACGTCTATTCGCGCACCGACAATCCCGAGGATGCGCCGGACACCCCGGAATACATCACGATCGCGTTCGAGAAGGGCGATGGCGTCGCGCTCAATGGCGAGGCGATGAGCCCAGCCACGCTTCTCGCCGCGCTCAACGATCTGGGCCGCAAGCACGGCATCGGGCGGCTCGATCTGGTCGAAAACCGCTTCGTCGGCATGAAGAGCCGCGGGATGTACGAGACGCCCGGTGGCGAAATCTACGCCCGCGCGCATCGCGGGATCGAACAGATCACGCTCGATCGCGGGGCGGCGCATCTCAAGGACGAGCTGATGCCCAAATATGCGGAGCTCATCTATAACGGCTTCTGGTTCAGCCCCGAGCGCGAGATGCTGCAGGCGGCGATCGACCACAGCCAGGAACGCGTTTCCGGCGACGTGCGACTCAAGCTGTACAAGGGGAACGCGTCGGTCGTAGGTCGCCGCAGCCCGCACAGCCTCTATTCCGAAGCGCACGTCACGTTTGAGGATGACGCCGGCGCATACGACCAGCGCGATGCGCAAGGGTTCATTTCGCTCAACGCCTTGCGGTTGAAATTGCTGGCAAAACGCGACCAGCGCAGCGGAAATTAGGGAATTCGCGCAATAACCGGCAAGGTGCGCGAAAGGTCCGAAGCTTTCCGTTCAAATGTGGCGAAAGCGCGGCGAGCCGCCTCCAGGTGTATTCCCTATTCGGGGAGCGCGCCTAACTTGCCCCGCCATGGACGGGAACAAAAAGACCCTTCGCCGCGCTGCGCTCCCCACGCTCGCGCTTGCTGTGCTCGCTCTGCCGCTCGCAGGCGCCGGAGCGCAGGATGCGCCGGGCCAGCAGCCGCTGGTGGCCGACCTCTCCGCTGAGGCACGTCCGGTCTCGCTGACCGACGAGCGTGTGCCCGCTGCCGATCAGTTCGACGCCAGCTTTGCGCGTTTCGATGTCGCGCCGCCGATGCCGGTGGCGAGCGCGCGTGCGGTCGATCTTGACCAGATCGATCCGCCGATCGAAGCCGAACCCGCAGTGTGGCGCAGCGGCGTTGCCTCCTATTACGGCGCACGCTTCAACGGCCGCCCCACTGCCAGTGGCGAGCGTTTCGACATGAACGCCTTCACCGCCGCGCATAAGACGCTGCCCTTCGGCACCAGGGTGCGCGTCACCAACCCGCGCACCGGCAAGAGCGTGGTGGTGCGGATCAATGATCGCGGGCCCTATGCGCATGGACGCGAGATCGACGTATCGCGCGCTGCGGCGGTCGAGCTCGGCCTCGTCCAGCGCGGCCACGGCACCGTGGAGCTCGCGCTGATCGACTAGCGCTTGCCGCCGCCCCCGCCTCACGCAATAGCAATGCCGAGAGGGCATTCGGGGGCACGGGCGTGGATCCACAATTCGACTACATCTTCGAGCTGTTCACGCTGCTGATCGGCCTTGCGGTTGCGGAAATGCTGCTGGGCTTCTCCCGCATCCTGAAACTGCGCGCCCGCCGCAGGGCCGGGATCGATCCGGCGGCCATGCGCGTCAAGGTCGGCTGGCTGGTCCCGATTCTCGGGCTGCTGGTGCTGATCGACCTAGCCACGTTCTGGAGCATCATCTGGACCATGCGCGGCGTGCTCGACATGCGCATGGCCACCATCTTCGGCGTGCTGGTGCTGATCGGCGGCTATTACTTGGTGGCAACGCTGGTGTTTCCGGACGAACCGGAGATGTGGCCCGATTTCGACGCCTATTTCTGGCAGCAGAAGCGCTGGGTGTTCGGCGGGATGCTGGCGATCAATCTTGCGATCAACCTCACCGGCATGGCGCTCGGTGCCTCCCCGGAGGGCGCGCCGCAGATCTCGCCAGCCACGCACCCGGTCTTCGTGACATCGGTGCTGATGGTATACCTCAACTTCCCCGCCTTCGCGTGGCTGATCTTCACCAGGCGCGCACGAGTATCGCTGGCGCTGATGCTGTTCATCATCGCAACGCAGATCCTCTACGCGCTCAGCAGCTGGACGATCGCCGGACTTGTATGACGCGCGCTACAGCTTCAGTTCGCTGACATCTCGGAAGGCACCGATCGTACCACGCGGGAAGGTGTTGAACGCGATCGAATAGCGGTTCTGGTTCGATCGGTTCTCCTCCACGAAATGGAGGATCGAGCTGGAGAACAGCACCAGATCCCCCTGTTTTGGCACCACGGCATTGCGCGGCGCATTGTAGATGTTGGTCCGCCCACTCTCGACCCCAAGCTCGATCTGGCGGTATCCGGTGGTCCGCTCGAAGATCATGTTGCCTGGCGGATCGGGCATCGGCGCGTAGTACAGCGATCCCGAGACCAGCGAGTTGGAATGCGTGTGCGCATGCATGCCCACCCCCGGCGGGTTCATCAGCGCCCAGCTCTGCGTCACCTCCAGCCGGCTGCTCACCCCCATGACGTCGCGGGAGTAGGTCTCCAGCGCGGCGTGGACCGCGTGCTTGATGCTTTTCAGCTCGCGCCGGTCGAACAGGTAGAGATCCTCGGAAATCCGGTTCATCTGGTTTTCGAGCATCGTCACCGACTGGATGAACTCGACCTGCTCGGGCGAGATCGCGTGGCCGATATTGGTCACGAAGACCGGCTCCGCGAACAGCGGTTTGACGCTGTACTCCGCACTCGCCACAGCTTTGCGCGCGCTGGCTGTCGCCATGGTAGCAATCCCCCAATTGCCGTTTCGAATCGCACGATAGCTATCCGGCGCCGCGGGGTTGCGCAAGATGCGCGATTGGCTCCGCAGCAAAAGGCAAGCCCTTCTCTGCCAACGGCATGATCCGCTCGACCAGCGACATCGCCGCGTCATCGCGCAAACCGCTGGCCACCCCCAGCCACCGGGGCTAGACTTTGGCCCAACAGCTGGGGGGCGGCGGTATGAGCGAATTCGACATCACATTCGAACTGTTCACCCTGCTGCTGGGCCTGACCATGGCCGAGGTGCTGGCCGGCTATGCCCGCACCTACAAGCTGCGCAGCCGCATCCGCCACAACCGCCTTGCCTATGGCGACCAGGGCGGCGACGGCGTGGTCGAGCAGGTCCGCATCGGCTGGCTGGTCCCGCTCTCCGCCGCGGTCGTGCTGTTCCACCAGGCGACCTTCTGGCTGTTCATGTTCGACGTTCAGGGCAACGTCCCGCTCAACTTCCTCAGCCTCATCTGCGTGCTCGGCGTGATCGGCTGGTACTACCTGATCAGCGCCGCGCTGTGGCCGGACGAGCCCGAGGCGTGGCCCGATTTCGACGCCTATTACATGGCCCACCGCCGCTTCATCTGGTTCGGCGTGATCGCGGTCGCCCTGCTCGCCGATTTCGGCCGCGCGCTGTTCGAGCCGCCGCTCGAGCCGACCACCGCGCCCGCATGGATCGTGAGCACGGTCGACTGGACCAACAACGTCGGCTCGGTCGCGATCCTCGCCATGCCCTTCATCCGCTCGCGCCGCTGGGCGATCGCGGTGCTGGTGGTGCTCAACCTGCACTTCGTGGTGCTGGCCGCCCTCTCCCCCTGGGTGTTCATCTGAGGCGTATGTCGGCCCGGGCCTGACACACCTGACACACAGTCCAGGGGCTAAAAACGCACCCCCTCCCCGCCCGCGCGCATCAGGCCGCCCGATCGCCTTCCTCATCGGCATAGTGCTGGACCATTTCGGGCGCATCGAGCAGCTCGTCGAGCGCAATATCGAACCCGGTAGCGGCATGGTGGGTCGCCGGGTTCTGCGTCAGCCGGTCGAGCCGCGCGAGATGCGCGAGCAGCAGCCGCGCGTCGTAGCGGCGCCGCGTCGCCACCGTCTCCCCGTGGTAGAAGATCGTCTCCTCCACCCCGTTGAGCGCGCGGTCCGCCAGCACCGCCTCGACCTGCGTGCGCGCGACCAGCAGCGCGGCATCCCACAGACGCGCGAAGCGCGGGCAGGCGCGGCGCATGCGGTAGGTGGTGGAGCGAGAGACGCCGCGACGCGCGTCGCCGCACGCACATTGCCGCACTCGGCCAGCGCATCGAGGAAATCCGCCTGCGCATCGCGACTGAACTGCTCGGGGATCGCGGGGAGCGTTTCGGGCTCTTGCGGCGCTGTGTCGACGGGCGCTGCGGGGAGATTGGGCGTGGTGCCGGGAGAGGTCATGAGCGGGTCCGTGAGCATTGGCTGCGAGGGACCGATCTAGCCGCCCTGTAGGACAGCAACGAGCGCTACCTGTTTGGCGCGCACCAAACCGAGGCGCAGCCGAGGCAAGGGCGACCGCCCGTTGGCCGTCAGGCCGTAAGCCAAGCGAGCGGATGCGAGCGCTGGCGCTTGAAGCCAAACAAAGGACTCCGGGGTCCAGCTTCTTTCCTTCGTCATTGCGAGGCGCCGGTGCGGATGCACCGCAATATTGAAATCCGCTCGTCTTGAGCCTTGTGTGAGCTCCTGCCGGGTCGTAGCGAAGCGAAGACGGCGCGGATCGCCAACCAGGAGCCCAGAGCCCCTGGGTTCCTGCTTGCGCAGGAATGCACCAAAGCTCACCGCCCCCGCAATTCCTCGCGCACATGGACTTTGACCGTCACCGCTCTGCCCAGCAGCACTTCCTCGTTGCGCATATGGCGAAGCAGCTGTGCGGGCGTATTTGAGGGACCTCCGAACCTCACCAAGTCTGGCTCAGCTTGGCAATGTCAAAATTTTCTAGCTGATGTTGAATAACATGAGTTGATACCTCGTAAGTCGATGCCAGTTCGTTCAACTCATCCAAGCTAATGACCTTGTCGCTCACTCGTTTTGCCAAGCCTTCATGTGGAGCGAGAAACTCGGCAGCGAAAGCTCGGCTAGCCTTGTCTTTCGCTAGGTAGGAATCCGCAACGAGATCCGCGCTGCGACTTTGATCGTGAATAAAATTAAAGATCGTTCGGCAGATAGCAAATCGTTGCGAATCCTCTCGCTCCCGCGTCACAAGAATACGCAGACCTTCCTCATTTGACTGTAACGCATGTACCGGATTCTGTACGGCATTCTGGACAATTAATACGTCATGCGGAGTCGAAGCGCCAAACGTCTGTAACAAGCCATCGATACCGCGTATCGGATCATCGTCGCTGCTTCTCTCCGCACGCAATATCCTCGCGATTTCGCGACCATAAGCATGTGGTGGCAATGCTGCGGAAGAAAACGACATTCCACCCTTGGGGCGTGCGTGTTTCGGAACTTTGAGTTCATCTTTCGGAATCCCGTTGGGAAGTTCTTCCAATTCTTTCAGACTCTTCCCAGCCCACGCCACCTGCTCGGGCAGCTGGTTGAACGGGCTTACTGTGATGAAATCCTCAAACATCTTCCTAGGTAGCGATTCATAAGCCGAAATGATCGTAGCCGCATTATCGGGCGAGATTGCGAACGGGTCCAAACCCGCCCGAGAGCTGGCTCGCGCGAATTGCTGCTCTTCGACATCCAACTGACGAATCGCATTCCATTCTCCGATCAGCCTATGATCCGGAGTCCCGCGCTCCTTCAGTCGCTGGCAAACCGTTTCGACAAACTGGCCAAGCCCCTCGACCAGTGCGGTTTGGGTAATGAGCTCGTTACCTGAGCTCAGGAACCTCACATTCGCAAACTGCGGAGTGAAGGGTTTCCAGACGACCTGGACGATTTCACCCAGCGGGTAGAACGCGATCGGTGGAAGCGAGAAACCATCGCCGACCCAATGCAGGTTATGCCGCTTGTGGTATTCTGATGAAAAGCCTTGCTTGTGGCCAACCTCGTTGGTCAGAAAGAACCAGTTCTCCGCAATCCATTCCGCCATGGGGAGTGCGGGAGCATAAACCGCGTCACGCTCGGCACCGGAGACTCGGTCAAAGAGCGAGATCACAGGAAGTCCGTTAACCGAGATCGATATTCGCGCCCACGTGGCGCGCAGGTCTTCCCCTCGCGCTTGGGCTGGATTTTCCCACTCAAGATGGAATTGGATGCTCATGAGAGAAAGGCTGGCCACTCATGGTGCTCCAGCGGATATCCTTTATATTGACCCTGCTCCCGGTTTACCAGTCGTGCCTCAAAAACAGTATCGCCGTCCTTATGCCAGACATAGCGAGGAAACGAGCCTTCGATAGGACTACCAACGTTTCCTTCTCGAATGGCCTTTCTGAGCCACCGGGTAGGCTTGGCGAAATTCCTACTGAGTCTCGCGTCGCAAATGTTGGCATCGGCCCTTGGTTTGGGTTGTCCCGCAGGAGATGGGACATTCTTGTGTTCCGGACTTCCGATATAACTTGATGAAGTCGCAATCGCAGCCAGTTGAGCTCTATCAAAATCGCCGCACTTTTCCCGGGTTCGTGGTCGATGCCTCTTGATTGCTCTCATCTTAGTTTCCAGCTGCCTGACGCGGAGTAAGAAACCATACTGCCAGAATGCATTATCACCAAGCTCTGGGAGAGCGTCGCATCTTGCCGCTTACTCAGCCAGCCCCCCCGCCCGCTCCAGCATCGGCTTGAGATACGCCCCCGTATAGCTCCCGCTTACCTCCGCAACCTCTTCCGGCGTGCCCTCAGCCACAATCTCCCCGCCCCGCACACCGCCATCCGGGCCAAGGTCGAGCACCCAGTCGGCGGTCTTGATCACGTCGAGGTTGTGCTCGATCACCACCACCGAATTCCCCTGGTCGACCAGCCGGTGGAGCACTTCCAATAGCTTGCGCACATCCTCGAAGTGCAGGCCGGTGGTCGGCTCATCGAGGATATAGAGCGTCTGCCCGGTGCTGCGCTTGCTCAGCTCCTTGGCCAGCTTCACCCGCTGCGCCTCGCCACCCGAAAGCGTGGTCGCCTGCTGGCCGACCTTGATATAGCCCAGCCCGACCTCGTTCAGCATCGCCATCTTGTCGCGGATGGGGGGGACCGCCTTGAAGAAGCTTTCCGCATCCTCGATCGTCATGTCGAGCACGTCGGCGATGGAGTGGCCCTTGAACTTCACCTCCAGCGTTTCGCGGTTGTAGCGCTTGCCGCCGCATTCCTCGCAGGTGACGTAGACGTCGGGCAGGAAGTGCATCTCGATCTTGATCAGACCGTCGCCCTGGCACGCCTCGCACCGGCCGCCCTTGACGTTGAAGCTGAAGCGGCCGGGCTTGTACCCACGCGCCTGGCTTTCGGGCAGGCCGGCGAACCAGTCGCGGATCTGGGTGAAGGCGCCGGTATAGGTCGCGGGGTTGGAGCGCGGGGTGCGGCCGATCGGCGACTGATCGATCTCGATAACCTTGTCGCAATATTCGAGGCCCGTGACCTTGTCGTGCGCGCCCGCGATCACCCGCGCGCCGTTCAGCTCGCGCGCCGCGGCGGCGTAGAGCGTGTCGATGGTGAAGCTCGACTTGCCCGAGCCGGACACGCCGGTGATGCAGGTGAAGGTGCCCAGCGGCAGCGACGCGGTGACGTTGTTGAGATTGTTGGCGCGCGCGCCGTGGACGGTCAGCTTGTGCTTGTTGCCCTTGCGGCGCGTGGCCGGGACTTCGATCTCGCGCGTGCCGTTGAGGTACGCCGCGGTGAGCGACTTCTTGGACTTGAGCACCTGCTTGAGCGTGCCCTCCGCCACGATCTCGCCCCCGTGGACGCCCGCGCCGGGGCCGAGGTCGACCACGTAGTCGGCGGTGCGAATCGCGTCCTCGTCATGCTCGACCACGATCACGGTGTTGCCGAGGTCGCGCAGGCGCTTCAGCGTTTCGAGCAGCCGGTCGTTGTCGCGCTGGTGCAGGCCGATGCTCGGCTCGTCGAGTACGTAGAGCACGCCCGACAGCCCGCTGCCGATCTGGCTGGCGAGGCGGATGCGCTGGCTCTCGCCGCCTGACAAGGTTCCCGACTTGCGGTCGAGGTTGAGGTAGTCGAGGCCAACGTTGTCGAGGAAGCCCAGCCGCTCGTTGATTTCCTTGAGGATCGCGCGGGCGATCTGCTGCTGCTGGTCGGTCAGGCGTTCGGGCAGGTCCTCGAACCACACCTTCGCGTCGCCCACGCTCATCTGCGACGGGGTGGCGATGTCGATCGCGTCTTCGCCGGAGCCGGGCGTCCCGCCGATCTTCACCGCCAGCGCCTTCTCGTTCAGCCGCTTGCCACCGCAGGTCTCGCACGGCTGCGCGGTCTGGAACTTGCTCAGCTCGTCGCGCATCCACGCGCTCTCGGTCTGCAGCAGGCGGCGGTTGAGGTTGCCGATCACGCCCTCGAACGGCTTGTTGACCGTGTACTGCTTGCGGCCATCCTTGAAGGTCAGCGGCACGCGCTTGCCCTTGGTGCCGTAGAGGATGACATCCTGGTTCTCCGCGCCAAGATCCTGCCACGGGGTGGTCAGGTCGAAGCCGAACTCCTTCGCCAGGCTGGCGAGCACCTGCATGTAATAGGGCGAGGGCGGATTGCTCTTCGCCCACGGCATGATCGCGCCCTGTTTGAGCGTCAGCGCCTCGTTGGGCACGACCAGCTGCGGGTCGAACAGCTGCTTCTCGCCGATCCCGTCGCAGGTCGCGCAGGCACCCTGCGGCGCGTTGAAGGAGAACAGCCGCGGCTCGATCTCCTCGATCGTGAACCCGCTGACCGGGCAGGCGAACTTTTCGGAAAAGACGATCCGGTTGGCGGGCACGCCTGCGCCCTTGAGGTTGCCCTCGCCCGTATCCTCGCCCTCGCGCCCCGGCACCACGCCATCGGCGAGGTCGACATAGGCCAGCCCCTCGGCCAGCCGCAGCGCGGTCTCGAAGCTGTCCGCCAGCCGCGTCTCCAGCCCTTCCTTCACCGCGAGGCGATCGACCACCACTTCGATGTCGTGCTTGAACTTCTTGTCGAGCGCGGGCGCGTCCTCGATCGGGTAGATTTCCCCGTCGATCCGCACGCGGGTGAAGCCCGCCTTCTGCCATTCGGCCAGTTCCTTGCGGTATTCGCCCTTGCGCCCGCGCACCACCGGCGCGAGCAGGTAGAGCCGCGTGCCTTCGGGCAGCGCCATCACCCGGTCGACCATGTTGGAGACGGTCTGCGCCTCGATCGGCAAGCCGGTCGCAGGCGAGTACGGCACGCCCACCCGCGCCCACAGCAGACGCATATAGTCGTAGATCTCGGTCACGGTCGCCACGGTCGAGCGCGGGTTCTTGCTCGTCGTCTTCTGCTCGATGCTGATCGCGGGCGAGAGCCCCTCGATATGCTCGACATCGGGCTTCTGCATCATCTCGAGGAACTGGCGCGCATAGGCGGAGAGGCTCTCGACATAGCGCCGCTGGCCTTCCGCGTAGATCGTGTCGAAGGCGAGCGAACTCTTCCCCGAGCCCGAGAGCCCGGTGATGACGATCAGCGAATCCCTCGGCAGGTCGATATCGACGCCCTTGAGGTTATGCTCGCGCGCACCGCGCACGGAGATTTTGGTAAGTGCCATGGTGGGCGTGTTCCGCTTGTGTTCTTATCTGTCAAGGATGCCGATGGGCGTGTCCGCAGTGAAGCGAGCGACCGGCATGGGCGGTTCCGCCCTCTTGCGCAGGAATGTGGTGCGGCGGGGTGCAATTTCCAACCGCAACTCTCGTCGGCCAGCGCGGCGGAACATCTCGCTTGCGCAATCGTCGATAAGTCGAACGACATATTCGAAGGATACCCACCCATGAAAGTACTCGTCTCCGGCGCGACCGGGCATACCGGCAAGCGTCTCGTTCCCCAGCTCATCGAAGCGGGCCATTCGCCCATCGCGCTGGTGCGCGACGGGTCCGACACCTCTTCGCTCCCCGATGGATGCGACACGCGCAAGGGCGATCTGACCGACCTGCCGCAGGATGTGTGCGAGGGCATCGACGCGGTGATCTTCGCCGCGGGATCGGGCAGCAAGACCGGGCCGGACATGACCGACAAGGTCGACCGTGACGGCGCGAAGGCGCTGGTCGATCGGGCCAAGGCGGCGGGCGTGAAGCGTTTCGTGATGCTGAGCGCGCGCGGCGTGGACGATCCCGATCCGGACTCCGATCTCTATCACTACGCACTCGCCAAGAAGGCGGCAGACGAGCACCTGATCGCCTCGGGCGTGCCCTACGCGATTATCCGTCCCGGCGCGCTGACGCATGACGACGGCAAGCGCGACATTCGCCTGGGCGACGATGTCGAAGGCGACGGCACCACCGCGCGCGGCGACCTTGCCGCAGTGCTGGTGCGCGCGGTGGACGACGACGCGCTGGAGAATCGCGTCGTGCCCATGGAATCGCACGGCATTTGACGAAACGGGCGGCGAAGAGGACAGGAGCGTCATGCACCGCCTGTTCGTCGCCCTTCGTCCACCCGAGGCCATTCGCGATCCGCTGATCGACACCATGGAGGGCGTCGAGGGCGCGCGGTGGCAGTCCGATGAGCAACTGCATCTGACGCTGCGCTTTGTCGGCGAGGTCGACCGGGCGCTGGCCAATGATCTGGCGAGTGCGCTGGAGGCTGTTCGCGCGCCGCGCTTTGCCCTGCAACTGCGCGGCGTCGGCACGTTCGAGCGCAAGGGCCGGGTCGGCTCGCTGTGGGCCGGGGTCGAGGACAGCGAGCCGCTGAACATTCTCCAGCGCCGGGTCGAGCGCGCCTGCCGCGCCGCCGGGCTGGAACCGGTGACGCGCAAGTTCGTGCCTCATGTGACCATCGCGCGGGTCAACAGCTCGACCGGGCCGATCAGCGGGTGGCTGGCCCAGCATTCCCGGCTCGCGCTGCCGGTTTGGCAGGTCGATGCGTTTCATCTTTACGAGAGCCGGCTGGATGCAGGCGGCGCGCATTACGAGCCGGTCGTCGCGTTTCCCCTGACGGGCTAGCGCATCACAACAGCGTCTGCTTCACCGGCACGGTCAGCCCCACCTGCTGCGCGATCATGCCGACCCATTCGCCGACCTTGGCGATCTCGTCCTCCACCACCGCGCTGTGGGTAGCTTCGCGGTCACGGGTGGATTTCTCGGTGAAGTCGGCTCCGGTCTTGGCGTCGCGGGTGAAGACGGGGCCCTGCGCGATTTCCTTCGCTCTAGCGATGTCGATCGCGGTCCCGGTGAAGCTGCCGATCGCCGCCAGCGTCTCCGCCCGCGCAGCATCGAAACGGTCGCCGTCGAGCACGCGGACACGCTCGCCATATTGCCGCGCGATCGCATCGAGATAGCGCTGATTGAGGAACCACGCGAGACCGGCGGCCTGCAGGTCGGTCATCGAGAATTGCTCGCGCCCGTCCATCCCCAGATCGAGCGGCGCATAGCCCATCATCTCAAGATAGAGCTGGCGCCCCCAGCGCCGCCCCATCATCCCCTTGCGGATCACCGCCGCGAGGAAGCTGGGCAGCGGGTTGGTCATGAGGATCGCGCGCGCCTGCGGGGCGGCGTTCATCAGCGCGGGGACCAGCCGGTTGGCGTGGTTGGTCGGCTTGACGAACACCGCCTCGCCCTGCCCCCAGGGCCGCGCAAGCAGCCGCGTCACCGGGGCGACAAGCGGCTCGCCTGCCTGCCCTGCATTGACGAGGCTGGCGATAATCCCCGGCTCGCTCAGCCCGGCGGACACGCCCGGAATGTCGAGCGCGCGGACCAGCAGGGTCGATCGGCAGAAGGCGGTGTGGAAGATGAAGTGCAGCGGGCCGGTTTCGGGCGAGAGGCCCTGCACTTTTGCCAGCGGCAGCATGCGGGTCTGCCCAGTGCGGTCGGCTAGGAAGCCCGTCTCCGCCAGTGCGGCGCGCTCGACCCGGAGAAACTCCATCGTGCGTGCGGCGGGATCGATCCGGTGGGGGAGCCAGTGCGGGTCTGCGGCGAGCGTTTGGGCGTCGGACATGTCATGCCGGTAGCCCAGCACGGGCACCTCCGCAAAGGGCACAAACGGGTCGCCGACCGCTCCGAGTCGTGGACTGCGCCCGACGAGTTGCGGACCTATCGCGCCGCTTGTCCGTTGAAATGGTAAGGCAACAGGAGGAAATCGCATGATCGCCCCAGCGGCGACAGCACACAGCAGGGGCGCGCACGCCGTAGGGGGCCGGGCATGACCGGTTCCGCCACCTCGCATGCCCCCTCCCGCCCGAATATTGCGCGCGACAAGCGTGCCTCGCGGGACAAGCTGCGTGCCATGCGGTCGGGCGAGAGCGTGTCCCGCAGAAGCAGGCTGCGCCGGCGGCTCAAGCGTGCGCCATGGGCGCTCGCCGTAGTATCCGTCGCGGCAGGATCGCTGGGAAGCTGCGCCCCGGGCCAGACCTCGGACGATGTCCGCGGCTGGTCGTACCAGACCAACCTCAAGACCAATCCCAACTTCACCCGCGTGAACCCCGCGCTGCTCACCACCAGTGAGCGGATGCGCAAGGCGCTGGCGCAGGAGGAAGGGATGCGGCTGACCGTCTACCGCGATGTCGCAGGTTATCCCACGGTCGGCATCGGCCATCTGGTGCGCCCCGAAGACGGGCTGAAAGTGGGCGACCGGATCACCCGCGAAAAGGCGATGGCCTTTCTTGCGCAAGACTTGAAAACGGCCGAACAGGCGGTGGTCAAGGTGGTCGGCGATCTGAAGCTGTATCAGCACGAATTCGATGCGCTGGTCGATCTGGCGTATAATGTGGGCGAAGGAACGCTTTCCGAAAGCGAGAGCCCCGATCTCAACCGGGCGATCGCCCAAGCGGACTACACAGGCATTGCCCAAGAACTCGATTACCGTTTCGCCGGCGGCCGGATTGCGGGCGGGCTCGTCCACCGGTCGGAGCGGCGCGCAAAGATTTTCCGCGAGGCCAATTATGCGGATGTCCGCCCCGGCTAGACTCGCATTGCTAAGCGCGCCGTGCGCCCTGCTGGCCGCCTGCTCGCCGTCCGCGCAATCGCCCTCGGGAGAACCGGCGCGCGAGCCTTCCTCGCCGCAGGCAACGCAGGCGACCCAAACAGCAGCGTCCGACAATTGTCTGCTGCTGGTGTGGCAGGAGCAGGAGATGCGCGACGAGCGCTTCGACCTCGCGCACGACAGCGCCGATGGCGGGGCGATTTCCTGCGCGACGGGCACCACCGCGAGCCAGTTCGACAGGGCCTTCGCATCGATCCGCGCCGCAGCCAAAGCACGCGACAAGGCCGCGATCCTCGACCAGACCGGCCTCCCGCTCCTCTATATCGATGCCGCAGGCAACCGGAAGCAGCTGACCGCCCCGGAAGATGTCGACGCGATCTTTTCCGAAGTGTTCGACGATAATGTGCTCGCGCTGCTGCGCGAGGTGGATCTGGATGCGCTCACCGTCGTGCCGGACGAAGGCGCGTTCGTGAAGCTGGGCTCGGTCTGGCTGGTGGTCGATCGCGACGGCGGGCGCCCGCGCATCGTCACGGTCAACAAGCAGGCGCTGGGGGAAGCGGCCTCCGCCGTCCGCGAACAGGCACAGGCCGGCGGGGGAACCGAGGCCCCGGCCAAATCGTCCGAATAGAACCTGAACATCCTACCAGCCACTGTTCAAGTGGCCGCTGCTAGGCCATGAGCCAACGCAGATTTCTGATCTGAAGCAATACCGGAGAACACGCCCTATGCGCATACTTCTAGCCACCGCCGCGAGCCTCGCCCTGGCCGGCGGATTCCACGGAGCGGCCATGGCCCAGAACACCACCGACAGCGTCACCACCCAGGATCACCTCGAAGGCGCGAACTATTTCGAGCTGGAAAGCACGCTGCCGTTCAAGGCGCCCGATTTCGACGCGATCTCGGAAGACGACTACATGCCCGCTTTCGAGAAGGCGATGGCAATCCAGAAGGGCGAGATTCAGCGGATCATCGACAATCCCGAACCGCCGACTTTCGAAAACACCATCGTCGCACTGGAAAAGTCCGGCCGCATGCTGGGCCGCGTTTCGGCGGTGTTCTTCCACCTGACCGGCACCAACACCACCGACGCGCTAGACGAGATCAATACCGAGATCAGCCCGGTCCTCGCCGCGCATTCGGACTCGATCACGCTCAACCCCGCGCTCTTCGCCCGGGTCAAGGCGGTGTACGACAACCGCGCCGCGATGAGCATGACGCCCGAAGACGCCAAGCTGCTGGAGGACACCTACGAAGGCATGGTCCACGCAGGCGCGATGCTGACCGATGCCGAGCGTGAGCGGGTGAAGGAAATCAACACCGAGCTTTCGACCGTCACCACCGAATTCGCGCAGACCGCGCGCGCCGCAATGGCGGACCAGCCGGTCTTCTTCGACACGCGTGAAGAGCTGGCCGGCCTGTCCGAAGCGGACATTTCCTCCGCTGCGGAACTGGCCGAGGAAGCGGGCCAGCCGGGCAAGTTCGCGATCGCGCTGCAGAACACCACGCAGCAGCCGCTGCTGCCGAGCATGGAAAACCGCGCCGCGCGCGAAAAGCTGTTCATGGCGAGCTACCACCGCGCCGACGGCACGACCGATATCGACACGCGTGAACTGGTCGCCAAGATCGTGGAACTGCGCGCGGAAAAGGCTGCGCTCTTCGGCAAGCCCGACTGGGCGAGCTACACCATGTACGACCGGATGGTCGAAAGCCCGCAGGCCGCGCTCGACTTTATGGGCCAGATGGTCCCCGCGCTGGCCGAAACCCAGCGCCGCGAAGCGGGTGTGCTGAACGAGAAGATCGCCGAGGATGGCGGCAACTTCGAAGTCCAGCCTTGGGACTGGTATCGCTATTCCAACCAGATCAAGGCCGAGCGTTACCAGGTCGATGACGACAAGGTGATGCAGTATTTCCAGCTCGACAAGGTGCTGGAAGATGGCGTGTTCTACGCCGCCAACAAGCTGTACGGCCTGACCTTCGAAAAGCGCGACGATCTGCCGACCTACCATCCCGACGTGTGGGTCTACACCGTGAAGGACCGCGACGGTTCGGAGCTGGGCCTGTTCTATTTCGACCCGTTCCAGCGCCCCTCCAAGCGCGGCGGTGCGTGGATGAGCAACTTCGTCGACCAGTCCGACCTGTGGAACGAAAAGCCCGTCATCTACAACGTGCTCAACATTCCCAAGGCCCCTGCGGGCGAACCGCAGCTGGTGAGCTTCGACTGGGTCGAGACCGCGTTCCACGAATTCGGCCATGCGCTGCACGGCTTCTTCGCCGACCAGACGTATCCGAGCCTGTCGGGCACGGCGACCGCGCGCGACTTCGTCGAGTACCCGAGCCAAGTCAACGAAATGTGGGCGACCTACCCCGAAGTGCTTCAGCACTATGCCAAGCACTACAAGACGGGGGAGACGATCCCGACCGAGCTGGTCGACAAGATCAAGGCATCGTCCAAGTTCAACCAGGGCTACGACTTCGGCGAAGTGCTGGAAGCCGCGCTGCTCGACATGAAGTGGCACGCGCTCTCGAAGGACGAAGCGGCTGCGATCGATACGCCTGAAAAGGTGACGGCCTATGCCGATCGCTCGCTGTCCGAACTGGGGCTGGAAGTCGCTCTGGTGCCGCCGCGCTACCGCACGACCTACTTCAACCACATCTTCTCAGGCCCGACCGGCTATTCGGCAGGCTATTACAGCTATCTGTGGACCCAGATGCTCGACCGCGACAGCCGCGCCTGGTTCCTCCAGAACGGCGGCCTGACGCGCGAGAACGGCGATCACTATCGCGAGACCGTGCTCAGTCAGGGCGGGACGCAGGATTACGGCGAAATGTACCGCAACTTCGCGGGCCGCGATCCGGACGTGAAGTACATGCTGATCGCGCTGGGCCTGGCCGAAGAAGAGCCCGGCACGCCCGAGCAGACTGCGGAAGGCACTTCGGACGGCAAGCTGCCGGCCAAGACCGTGGATGGCGACGCGCCGATCGCGAACTGATCGCACATGCCGAGACTGACGAAGGCGGGGACGGCGTTGCGCTGCCCCCGCCTTTTTCATGCTTCCCCCGCCAGACCGGCGATCACCTATCGCGCCGCCGGCAGCCTCCTGCGCTAATCGGTCTTGTAGACCGCTGCGCGCACCTGCAGGGCCGCCAGTGCCGCGGCCAGCCCTGCACCCTTCAACGGCTGGGGCGAGGGTTCGCTGGGGCCGATCTCGCACGGCTGCTTGTCCTTCATCACCGCGACGCACATCTGCGGCGTGCCCCGCCCGGACGCAGCCAGCTTGCGCGCGATGTCGCGGGCCTGTTCGGCGTTGCCGATGGTGATCGCGCCGTTCTTCAGCGCGAAGGCGGCGACGTCTTCCCAGTAGCCCAGCTCCCACAGATCGCGCAGCTCGCTGCCGCTCGGGCCGCCAAGGCTGTTCAATCCCTTGAGCGCGCGGTCGGCGAGGTGCCACGCCTGGACATAGGCATAGGCCCGATCGGTCCGGTACGCCTTGGCATTGGGGACGTTGGGATAGCGCTCCACCAGCAGGTCCAGATCGGCGAGCTGGCCCAGCTTGTCACCCGCGCTATAGCGGGCATTGGCGCGGAAATTGAGCACACGCGCGCGCTGGGTATCGGTCAGGCTGGGATCGGCGAGGATCTTCTCGTAGGCCGCGATATGCCACGGCTCGTTGCTCCATTTCGCCATCGCCCTCAGCTGGCTGTTGAGATCGGCATCCTCGCGCGCAAGCGCGGGCGTGACGGTGGCGGCCGCAAGGGCCGTGGCAAGAAGCAGGCGCAGCATCGAAGCATCCTCGTCGATTGTCGGCGAGAGATCATAAACCGCCATCGCCGCGGACACTCAAATGACAAATCCCGTCATGCGTCTCCGGCGGCGAGCGACAGCACCTTTGCCCCCGGCTCGCCCAGCCAGTGCGCCTCGACCCCGAACACGGCACGCAGGTTCTCGGGCGAAAGCGCGTATTCCGGCGGACCCTCTGCATGGAGCAGGCCGTCATTCAGCAGCAGTACCCGGTCCGCGAGATTGTGCGCCAGGCTGAGGCCGTGGACCACGACCACCACCGCGCGCCCATGCTCGTGCGCCTGCGTCCGCAGGTGCTGGGCGAGCGAGGCCTGGTAGGCCAGGTCGAGCGAGGCGAAGGGCTCGTCGGCAAGGATACAGCGCGGCTCACCCGCCAGCACCCGCGCCAGCAGCACCCGCGCGCGTTCCCCGCCCGACAGGGTCGAGACCGGGCGATCGGCCAGCGCCTCCAGCCCCATCGCCGCCAGTGCCGCGTCGACCGGCTCGCGCCGCGCATCGCCATGCGCCAGCCGCCCGAGCGAGACGAGATTGCGGGCGGACACGTCCCACGCGATCTGCGGTTCCTGCGGCAGGTAGCCGACTTCGCGCGCGCGCGCCCTGGGATGCATGTCGCGCAGCCGCACGCCATCCATCAGCGCCTCGCCCCCGGTCGGCTCCAGCACCCCGGCGAGCAGGCGGATCAGGGTCGACTTGCCCGCGCCATTGGGCCCGCAGATCGCGGTGACGCGGCCCGCCGCAATCTTCGTGCAGACGCCGCGCAGTCGGTGGTTCAGGGCCAGCTTGTGTGCTTCCAGCATCGGCGTCTCCATCAGGTCAGCCCCAGCGTGCCGCCGCGGCGCAGGCGCAGCAGCAGCCACAGGAAGAACGGCGCACCGATCAGCGACAGGGCGATGCCCAGCCGCAGCTCGCCGACCAGCGGGAGCATCCGCAGCACGCTATCCGCCACCAGCACCAGCAGCGCGCCACCCAGCGCACTCGGCACGATCAGCGAGGACGGGCGGCGATCGGTCAGCGGGCGCACGATATGCGGCACCATCAGGCCGACGAAACCGATAATTCCGGCGACCGCGACCCCGCTGCCGATGGTCAGCCCCACGCCCGCGACCAGCAGCATGAGCAGTTTTTCCATGTCCACCCCCATCGATCGCGCGGCATCCTCTCCCAAAGTCAGCGCGTCGAGCGCGGGTGCTGCACGGGCGAGCACTACGATTCCCGCAAGCGTCATGGGTGCTGCCAGCATCACGTCGGCCCAGCTGCGATCGGTCAGCGCGCCCATCAGCCAGGTGACGATCTCGCTCAGCGCCCAAGGGTTGGGGGCAAGGCTGATGACGAGGCTGGTCAGCGCGCCCGCAAGGCTCGCGATCATCAACCCGGCGAGCGTGAACAGAGCGATGCCGCCGCCGCGCCCGGCCAGCAGCGCGAGCAGCGCCATCGCCGCGCCCGCCCCCGCCAGCGAGAGGATCGGCAGCAGCCAGCCGCTCGCTGCGAGACCGAAGGAAAAGCTGAGCACGGCGCCCAGCGCCGCACCCGGCGCGATCCCGAACAGGCCGGGATCGGCCAGCGGATTGCGCAGATATCCCTGCATCGCCGCCCCCGCCGCGCCCAGCCCCGCGCCGACGGTGACCGCGAGCAGTGCGCGCGGAAGGCGCAGTTCGGCAATGATCAGCATCGCACGCGATTCCTCGATCCCGAAAACCCAGGTCCGCCCCGCGACCAGCGATAGCGGAATGGCCAGCAGCAGGGCCGCAAGCAGGATCGCACTGGCGCGGCTCATGCCGCCTCGTCCCGTATCTGCGCCAGCCGCTCGGCGGCGCGGATCAGGCTGGGGCCGCCGCAATAATAGAGCTGCGGGTCGAATTCGGCGCTGCGCAGGTCGAGCTTGCGCAGTGCGGGGTGGTGGAGCGCGCGCGACTGCTCGTCTCCACGCGGGCCTGAGTGCAGCAGCAGCTCGGGCGGGTCGACCAGCACTGCTTCCAGCGGCAGGCGATCGCCCTGCCCCAGCCCGCGCGTGGCGGAGGCGGGGCGCAGCCCGACCCGGCGCATAAGATCGACCACCAGCGCGCCATCGCCGGGGACGATCCCGCCCGGTTGCCACAGGATGGTGGCAGGCCCCGCGCGGCCATCGGACGGCGCGGCAGCGGCGATCGCAGCCTCGATCTGTCCGACCAGCGCCTCGCCCGCCTGCGGCTCGCCGACCGCTTCGGCCAGTTCGCGCACCTGTGCCAGATTGCCATCGACATCATTCGCCATGCCCAGCGTCACCACCGGAATGCCCAGATCGTCCAGCGCCTTGCGGGTTGCGGGCGGCAGGAAGCTGGAGGCGACGACCAGGTTGGCATGCGCGGCAAGGATATCCTCCACCGACCCGCCATTGGGGGGCCAGCGCCGCGCCTCTGCCACCGGCATCGAGGCGGCAGAGGGATCGTGGCTGTAATGCGAGACACCGACCAGCTTGTCCGGCGCGACCCGTGCAAGGATCGCGTCAGTGCATGGGTTGAGGCTGACGATCCGCAGGCCCTCGCCCCGTGCATGCGGAGCTGGCGGGGCTGCGCACCCCGATAGCGTACAGGCCGCCAGCACACATGCGATGGCCAGCGCCCGCGCGCGCATGGTCACAGGCCCACGCGCAGCCCGGCGAAGACCCCGCGCGGTGCCTGCGCATAGCCGGCTGCGGTCTGGTATTCCTCGTCGAACAGGTTTTCCGCCCGGGCGAAAATCTCGACCGGACGCTCGCCCGCGATCTTGCCCAGCGGCATGGAGACGCGCAGGTCGAACACGGTGTAACCGTCGAGCACCACGGTGTTGGCCGCATTGTCGAACGCCTCGCCCACGATCCGCAGGTCGCCGCCGATCACCGGCACGCCGACCCGATCGGGCAGCGGTGCCCAGTCGACCGACAAGGTGGCGGCATTGCTCGGCCGACGGGCGAGTTCATTGCCGAAATTGGCCGTGCCGGTGCTGCGATCCTCGGCCTCTGTATAGGCATAGGCCGCGCGCAGCGTGAGGCCGTTCACCGGCGTTGCGCCTGCTTCGACCTCGATCCCGCGCGCGCGCGCCTGCGACACGTTGTCGTAGGTGCCGAAGGGACGATTGTCGCAGATCCCGGTCTGCACCGGGCAGCCGACGAAGGCGATCAGGTTCTCGCTGTCGCGCTGGAACGCCGTCACGCTCGCATAGAACGGCGAGGTCCGGGTGCCATAGGCGATACCCAGATCGTAGCTGGTGCTTTCCTCGGGCTGAAGGATCGCGTTCCCGTAATCCGAATAGAGCTGATAGAGCGAGGGGGCCTTGAATCCTTCGCCCACGCTCGCGCGCAGCCGTAGGTTGGGCACGATTTCGAAGGTCAGGTCACCGCCGAAGCTGGTCGCGCCGCCGAAATCCTCATGCTCGTCCTGCCGCACGCCGACATGGCCGGCGAGGCCGCCGAACTCGATCCCGGCCTGCACATAGGCGCCGAAGATGCTGGTGTCCGCGCTGCTGGTCGCCCCGAAGGAGGTGCTTTCATAGTCGGACCACAGGTTCTCCGCGCCGAAATTGACGATCAGCGGCCCGATCGGGCGCCATTCGCCGCGCAGCTCCAGTCGGTCGGAATGGCCGTCGCTCTCAAACGTCGCCGCCTGACCCGGCCCGGGCAGGTTGTCGCGCGCCGTGTCGGAGAAGCTGTAGCCGCCCCGCAGGAACAGCGCGCCGCCATCGTAGATCGCGCCGACATTGCCGGACAGCTGGCTGGTTTCCTGAATTTCCTCGGTGTCGCCCAGAGCGTAGGTCGGCGGCGCAAAACCGTCGATGTCCAGCGTGCCTTCGGCATAGCGCAGGCTGCCGATCAGCTCGAACGTGCGGCTGATATAGGCGCGCGCACGGCCATTGACCACGAACTGGCGGAAACCGTCGGGCTCGGTCCCGTTGGCGGCGGCGGAGAAGCCGTCGGTGGTCAGATAGCTCGCCGAACCGCCGATGAAGCCGACATCGCCCGCCAGTCCGCCCTCGATGCTGGAGGCGACCGTGCTGCGCGAGCCTGCCTCGACCGAGCCACCCAAGCCGCTGCGCTCCACGGTGGAGGCGACGAGCACCCCGGCAAGCGCATCGGCGCCCCAGACTACGCTGTTCGCGCCGCGCAGCAGCTCCATCTTGGCGAGGTTCGAACTGGTCAGCGTGCCGAAGTCGAACGCGCCTGCGGGCGAGGCTGTGTCGGCGACCCGCACGCCGTCGATCAGCACCAGCAGCTGGTCGTTCGAGGCACCGCGCACCGAAACGCCGGTGGTCGCGCCCAGCCCGCCGGTGCGGTTGATGGTGACGCCGGGCACGCGGCGCAGCACGCGGGTCAGATCGGGGCCCTGGATCTGCGCGATTTCCTGCGCGCCGATCACGGTCACGGGCTGGCCGGTATCCTCGACCTCGCTGGGGTTGCCGGTGACGGTGATGGTGATCGCGTCTTCGTCGATCTCGAACGCGTCGGAGGCCAGAACCATCTCGTCGGCGTCCGCCTCGGGGTCCTGCACGTCCTGCGCGTAGGCAGGCGCGGTCAGACCCAGGATCGAGCCACCAAGAAACAGAAATGTACGCATAATTTCTCCATCACAAGCAGTGCTGTCGCTCATGACGGAAGGCGTGGGCCAGAATTGCCTGCGCCTTTCCTCCGCTTCCCCGGTGCACCCCGCCCGTGGTCGAACGACGCATCGCGGGCAGGTCTCCTGGCTCCCGGATCAGCGCGGTTCCGCCCACCTTCCCGTGCCGCGGCAAGCTTGGCACAGTGGCAATTCGGGCGGTCCGCTACCCGGTCACAGTTGCGGGGGCAGCTGGAGCTTTCGACTCCATTCCCTCTTAGGTGGCAGCGGCCCGGGCAAGCCGTATCCGCAGCCACACCTGCGATACTGGCGCGCGCATAGGACCATCACCTGCGGCGCGCAACCTCGCGCGCTCGACTGGGGTGTCGATGAAGGGCCATATTAACCGCGATCTTTCATGCCTTTTGGCGATGTGTCCCGTATATATACGCTGCGGTCGACACCGGGCGCGCCCCTGCCCCATCTCGCCTATGCTGGTCGCACCCCCGCAGTCCGTTTTGCCCCGAAAGACCCCTTTGTCGCCATCCCGCCATCAGGCCGACCGCCACGCTTCGCACCGGGACACGCCCGGCAGGCGCGCGCCGATGCGCCGCAAGGCGTGGCACGGGATCGCGGTGCTGACCGGCGCGATCGCGCTGCCCGCGATGGCGGCGCATGCCGAATGGCGACTGCCCGAGGTTGCGCCCGAGGCGAGCGCCATCGTGGCCAGCAATCAGGTCGAGCCGCTGCCGTTCGAACGGGCGGGCGCGACCTTCCCCGGATCGGCGCTCTATTTCCTCGCCGATCCGCCCGCTGCGGCGAGCACGGTCAACGTGCCCGTGGAAAGCAGCACCGGGGTCAACCCGATTGCCGCATGGAATGGCGACCCCGATGCCGCGATCGCGATCGAGACGGCAGGGCCCGCCGCGCGCAGCTTCGTCAGCCGGGGCACGGGAATCGACAAGGCGCGCGCGCTCGATTGCCTGGCCAAGGCGGTCTATTACGAGGCGGCGAGCGAGAGCGAGGGCGGCCAGCGCGCGGTCGCGCAGGTCGTGCTCAATCGCGTCGCGCATCCTGCCTATCCCGATACGGTGTGCGGCGTGGTCTATCAGGGATCACAGCGGCGCACCGGGTGCCAGTTCACCTTTACCTGCGACGGATCGCTGGGCCGCAAGCCATCCGCCACCTACTGGGCGCGCGCGCTCTCGGTGGCGCGGCGCGCGCTGGCGGGCGAGGTCTATGCGCCTGTCGGCCTCGCGACCCACTACCACACGACCTGGGTCAATCCGTACTGGGCGCCCAGCCTAGCGCATATCGGCACGATCGGCGCGCATCGCTTCTACCGCTGGCCCGGCGCGGCGAGCCGGCCCGAAGCATTCAGCGATATCTATCGCGGCGGCGAACCGCTGCCCCAGCCCGCGATCGCCGCCCGCTCCGCCGAACCCGCGCCGGACCCGGTCGCCATTGCCCGTCAATATGAAGCGGCAGACCGCACCGCCCCGACACCGGGCCTGATTGGCGAAAATGCCCGGCAGGCAGAGAGCGTCCAGCCGCGCAGCCAGCCCGTCCGCCCGCAGCCCACCGAAGCGCAGGAAGGGTCCGGCAGCGTGCGGCCCGAATACGCCAATAGCGGGCGCTGGATCGGCCAGCCGAACTGACCCCTTGCCCGGGCGCCACCCCGCATGCAGCATCTGGTTAAGTAGCTGGAAACCCTGCTTATCCGCGAAAGCTAAACGCGCCGCCACGTACCCCGGGCGTATTCCCCTATCACGCAGGATTTCATCACGAATGAGTCGCGGCCTCGCCCCCTCCCGCCCCTCCTTCCGCATTTGCCAGGCCGGTTCCGCCCCCTTGCGGATACCCGAGGCGGCCAACGACAACCTGCGCCCCGGACGCCAGCCGCAGAGCGAGGCGGAGATCCGCGCCGCGCTGGGCCATTTCGCGCAGCACCACCTCAACGCAGCGCAGGACGCGCATGCGCGGGCCGAAGCGGCACTCGCCACCGGGGATCGGGAGGAATTCGCGTTCTGGGCCAATATCTGCCGCGCGCTCGACCGGCGGCTGGCGGCGACCCTGTCCGATGTCCGGGGCCTTCCCGGCTGATCGTCGCGCCGATCGCCGGCTTTCCTGATATGCCACGCGGTCGCTGAACCCGAGAACATTTGTTAACGCGTTTGACACAAAATTAACCATGCTAGACAATCAGGGCGTCATGGCTTCCTCTGGCACCGCCCTTGATCCCGCTGCGCAGGCGGCACCGCCCGAAGACGGCGGCGATGCGCGTTCTTTCATGCTGCATGAGGGTAGCGACAGCGGCAGCGTGCCGGGCGACGACGTGCTGGTGCGCGAGATCGGCGGACGGGTGGACATCCGCCCGGTCATCCATCCCGACCGCAAGCCGCCGCAGCGCAATGTCGGCAAGGCGTGGTATCACTTCAAACGCTACATCAAGGATAAGGAACAGACCAACGAGGTCGTCGCCGTGTTCGACAACCTGCCGTGGCGCGAGTTGCACGACGAAGCCGCGGCCTTCCTGCGGACCGAGCGCGGGCGCGAGATCTATCGGGCCGAACCATATCTGCCCACCTTCCTCGACGATCACGAGACGCTGCGGCGCACACCCAAGGGCAGCTTCGCCCACGCCTATTGCGACTTCATGGAACGCGAGGGGCTGACCGCCGCCGGAATGGTCGAAGCCACGAAGGCGCGCGAGGACGACAATTATTTCGACGACGGGGTCAACTGGTACATCGAGCGTTTGCGCGATTTCCACGACATCCTGCATATCGTGACCGGCTACGGCCGCGACATTCTCGGTGAGCAGTGCATCTTCGCCTACATGTATCACCAGCGGCCCAGCCCCGGGCATCTCTATCTCGCGTGGATCGGCGCACTGATGGTTCGCGCCCAGGCGCTGCGTTCGCGCGCGCCGATCATCGGCGCGCTGCGCGAGGCACGCCGCAATGGCAAAGGCTGCCCGAGGATCGTCGAGCAACCGATCCAGGAGCTTTTCGCGCTGCCGCTCGAAGAAGTCAGGGCGCGGTTCAACACGCCGACGCCGCTCGTCTATAACAGGGTGATGGACATCTTCCGCGAGGAAGGAATTGATCCGCACGCCTTCCTCGCCAGGCAGGAAGACTAGCGGCCGTTTCCGCTCGCCCGGTGTCCCGATGCGTCTGCAAGCGACACCGAATTGGGCGGATAGCGACCGGATACCCAAATCTTAACCGCTTGATCACCATTCTCCCTCTACCGTTCCTGCGGAACCACGGGAAAATTCTCATTTTTGGGTCAGGCAAGATTTTCAAGGGCGCGAAGCCGAGCAGTGTGATCGACCAGAGGCTCCGACGGACCCTGGTGGACTCGCTCTACTCCAATCCGATGAGCCTTCTGATCGGCGCGCTGTGCGGCGTGCTGGTGTGCGCCTACACCGCCTACGTCTCCGACGACCAGGCGCTGCAGGTCGTCGCCTGGGTCTTGGCCGGCGTCGCGTTCATGCGGGTCGCCGTGATGGTCGCGGTTCGCAACGTCCTGCGCGCCAAGAGCAGTACGCTGGAACTGCTGTTCGAATTCGGTGCCTTCGCCTACGCCGGATCGGTCAGCCTGATGGCCGCGCTGGCGATCCTCCATAACGTCAGCGTCGAGGCGCAGATGGTGCTGGTGGTCTATGCGGTCGGCTATGCCACCGCGATCGCGCCGCGCAATGCCGGGCGTCCGTTCATCGCCATCGGCCAGTTGCTGGCGGTGATGGCCCCGCTGACCGGCGCGCTGCTGCTCAGCGATGCGCTGCTGGTGCGTGTGCTGGGCGTCGTCGCGCTGCTGCACATCCCCTCGACCGTGTCGATCACCATCAACGTCTACCGCTCGCTGCGCACGTCGATCGCGGAGGCCGAGACGAACGAGCGGCTGGCCCGCAAGATGGAAGTGCTGGCGCATACCGACATCGTTACCGGCCTGCACAACCGCGCCGGGCTGAACGATGTGCTTGCCGCGCAGGTCCGCCATGGCGGTTCGGATCAGCGGATCGCGCTGTTCTGGCTCGACCTCGACCGGTTCAAGGAGGTGAACGACCTGCTCGGCCACCAGATGGGCGACCGTGTGCTGTCCGAAATCGCGCGCCGCCTGCGCGACAGCCTGCCGGTGGATGCGGGGATCGCCCGCTTCGGCGGCGACGAATTCGTGTTCTTCTGCCAGATCGACGATCGCGCCCAGTGCGAGCGGCTGGCCAACCGCGTGCTCGACCAGATCACCCGCCCGATGCGCCTCGATGGAGAGCGTCTCGAGGTCTCCAGCTCGATCGGGATCGCGACGATGCCCGAGGACGGCGTGGATGCCGACCGCCTGATGCAGGCCGCCGACCTCGCGCTGTACCATGCCAAGCAGGACGGGCGCGGCAAGCTGCGCTTCTTCGATGACGAGATGACCCGCGAGCTGGCCAACCGGCGCGAGATCGAGGCGGAACTGCGCCAGGCGATCCAGCGCGACGAGCTGTCGCTGTTCTTCCAGCCGATCATCGACCTGCAGACCGGCCGCATCCGCTGTTTCGAAGCGCTGCTGCGCTGGTTCCACCCGGTCAAGGGCGAGCTGCGCCCGGCCGAGTTCATCCCGGTGGCCGAGGAAACCGGCGTGATCGTGACGCTGGGCAACTGGATCACCCGCCAGGCCGCACTCGCCTGCGCGCAGTGGCCCGAAGACGTCAGCGTCGCGGTCAACCTCTCGCCGCTCCAGATCAAGGCGCCCGGCGCGGTACTCGCGATCGAGCAGGCGCTGCGAGAGGCCAATCTCGATCCCCGCCGGCTGGAGCTGGAGGTGACCGAGAGCCTGTTCATCGAAGATCACGAACAGACCGCCGCATTTATCAACGAGCTGTCGGCCAAGGGCGTGCGCTTCGCGCTCGACGATTTCGGCACCGGCTATTCCTCGCTTTCGTACATCCACAAGTACCCGTTCTCCAAGATCAAGGTCGATCGCTGCTTCGTCTCCGGGGCGGATGTGGGCCCGCGTGCGCACGCAATCATTCGCGCTGTCGCCGCCATGGGCCGCGGGCTGGACATGGAGATCGTCGCCGAAGGGCTGGAGGAACAGTGCCAGGTCGAAACCGTTCGGGATGCGGGCTGTACGCTGGGCCAGGGCTATTTCTTCAGCCGCGCGGTGCCCGATTACCTCGCCGCGATGCTGCTGGCGCAGGATCGCGAGGGCGACGGATTGCGCGCCGCATAGCGCGCTAATAGCTCTTGCAAATCATTATCTAAAACACCCGGCCCCTTGTCCTTTTTGCCGGTTGCAATCGCGCAAACCCGGGCCTACGTCCCTTCGCCAGAAGCAGGCTTTCGCGCGCAATCCCTCGGGGACGCCGAAGGGGCGTGAGAGTCTTGCACCAACGAACGGCAACCGCGGCGTCCCCGGCAAAAAGGACTGATACGCTCCCATGGCCACTCCCGCAGGACGCAAGAAGATCGCCCTCATCGGCTCCGGCATGATCGGAGGCACCCTCGCCCACCTCGCCGCGAAGAAGGAAATGGGCGACATCGTCCTGTTCGACATCGCCGAGGGCATGCAGCAGGGCAAGGCGCTGCGACTGAGCCAGTGCCGGCCGGGCGCAGCCGGCGACGCCAAGACCACCGGC
>NZ_JAHWXP010000005.1 GCF_019857185.1 Alteriqipengyuania abyssalis
GGGGGTCCGGGCACGGCGCCGGGCGGGTGGGGCCGTCGGGCAGCGGCGCCGTGGCGTGGGGGCCCCGCCGGCTCGGCAGCGGGGGGGTGCGGGGGCGCGGGCGGCTGCGCAGCGCGGCAGCCAGCGCGCGCCGTGCGAGCAGGAAGAACAGCAGCATGGTCGCGCCGTCGAAAAAGGCGTTCTCGCCCCCGGTCGCGGTCTCGTAGAGGCTGAGTCCGGTGGCCAGCAGCACGCCGATCGAGATGGGCACGTCCATATTGGTCCGCCCGTGGCGCAGCGCGGTGAGCGCGGAGCCGAAGAAGGGCCGCCCGGCATAGGCGATTACCGGCAGCGCGATCAGTGCGGAGAGCCAGTGGAACAGCTCGCGCGTGGCGCCGTCGGCGCCCGACCACACGCTGACCGACAGCAGCATGATATTCATCATGCCGAAGCCTGCCACCGCTAGCGCCTTGGTCAGTTCGCGATCGGGCGGGGCGGGCGGGGCGGTGGGGCTTTCGATCGCCTGCGCTTCGAACCCGATCCGCTCGAGCGCCTCGACCAGCGCCAGATCGTCGAGCGCTTCCGCATGATCGACCGTCACCCGCTTGGCCGAGAGGTTGACCCGCGCTGCGGATACACCGTCGAGCGCCAGCAGCCCGCGCTCCACCTTGGAGATGCACCCTGCGCAGCGCATCCCCGGCACGGTCAGCCGCGTCGTCTGGAGGCTTGCCGGGGCATTCGCCGCGCTGGGCGCGGTCGGTGCGATTGGCGGCGCATCGACGGAGGTGTTCACGGCAGCGGTGCCTCGACCACCCGTTTGCGATCCCCGTCGGAGAGAGTCATCCGCAGTGTCCAGCGACCTGCGTCGAGCGGCTGGTCCGCGACGAAGCGGCCATCATCCTGCCGGGTGAAGGCGAGCGTGCGGGTGGTCTTGTGCCCCAGCGGGTGACGCGCGATGGCGGTAAGGGTCGCGGTTTCGGGCGCGTTCTGCGTCTCTACCACCACCAACCCGTCCGCCGTGCGGCTCGCGTCGAGCTGCCACCCGGTCGCTTCCTGCCGTTCGGCCTCCGCCAGCCAGCCGTTATATTTCTGGCTGGCGACGTAGGAATTTTCGACCACCACGCCGCCGAAGCCGTTGGTGGCGAGCGAGGCCATGTAGAAATTGACCGCGACCACGATGCCGAAGCCGGCGACCATCACGCCCGCCATGTGCTTGCCGGTAAATTCGCGCATCATGATCCTCCTGCCGGTGCGTCGAAGCGGGTTTCGACGGTGTCGGTTTCGCGCTGTTCGTCCTGCGAGGTCAGCCGGAAGGTGAACTCGCGTGAGGTCGCGTCCCTGGGTGCGACGACATAGGCCCGCACGGTGCGGATCTGGTCGGCGGGTACGTTGAAGCTCTGCGTGGCGGCGGCTTCATCGGCGCCGATGGTGTCGGTCCACATCTTCCCGCCCGGCAGGCCTTCGATCGCGACCACCATTTCGCGCGGGCGGCTTTCCATGTTGCGCAGCTTGAGCGTGTAGGAATTGCGGATCGATCCGTCGCTCATCAGCATGTACGGCGGATTGCGATCCGGCGAGACGGTCAGGTCGGTGTGGGTGCGCGTGCCCAGCGCGAACAGCAGGGCGGCACCGATTGCGCCCCACACACCGAAGTAGATCAGGGTGCGCGGACGCAGCAGCGTCTTCCAGACGGGCTTTGCGGGGTGGCCCAGCGCTTCCTCGCGGCAGTCCTCCAGCGTGGCGTAGTCGATCAGCCCGCGCGGTCGACCAATATCCTTCATAACCCGGTCGCACGCATCGATGCACAGCGCGCAGGTGATGCAGCCGATCTGCGGCCCCTCGCGGATGTCGATCCCCGTGGGGCACACCGCGACGCACTGGTTGCAGTCGATGCAGTCGCCGAAATGCTCGGGGTCTTTCTTCGCTTTCTTCAGGCTGCCACGCGGTTCACCGCGCCAGTCCTTATAGGTGACGATCAGCGATTTCTCGTCGAGCATCGCGCTCTGGATGCGCGGCCAGGGGCACATGTAGATGCACACCTGTTCGCGCATGAAGCCGCCCAGCGTGAAGGTGGTCAGCGTCAGAATGCCCACGGTCGCGTAAGCGACCATCGGGGCCTGGAGCGTGAAGAAGTCGTGAAACAGCGTCGGCGCATCGGCAAAGTAGAGAATCCACGCGCCGCCCGTCGCCAAGCTGATGAGGAGGTAGATCGACCATTTGAACCCACGCCGCGCGATCTTCTTGGGCCCCCAGGGAGCCTTGTCGAGCCGGGCACGCGCGTTGCGGTCGCCATCGACGAAGCGGTCGATATGCTGGAACAGGTCGGTCCAGACGGTCTGCGGGCAGGCATAGCCGCACCACGCGCGGCCGACCGCGCTGGTGACCAGGAACAACCCGATCCCGGCCATGATCAGCAGGCCCGCGACGAAGTAGAATTCGTGCGGCCAGATCTCGATCCCGAACATGTAGAAGCGGCGATGGGCCAGATCGACCAGCACCGCCTGATCGGGCGCGAAGGGCCCGCGGTCCCATCGGATCCACGGAGTGACGTAATAGATCGCCAGGGTGACGAACATCACGAACCATTTGAAGCGGCGGAAAGGCCCGTCGATCCGCTTGTTATGAACCGCCTTGCGCTTCTCGTAGAGCTTTTCGGGCATCTGCGTGCGCGGCGGCTCGTGCGGCTCGTGCCGCTGGGTGGGCGCTCCGGTAGAGGCGGTGGCGCTGGAGACGGGCTCGTTGGTCTTGGCGACCCCGTCTTCCAGCACGACCGACCAGTCGCGATCCTTGTTGGGGTTGTCAGGGTTGCTCATCGACCTTCACCTCGGGATCTTCCGCGACCTCAACGAAGTCTTCGCCTCCCCCGAGCGAATGGACATAGGCGGCAAGCATCTTGATCGTCACCGGATCGAGCCGCTCACCCCAGGAGGGCATCACACCCATGCGCGGACCCAGGATCTGACGGCGCAGCGCGTCGCGCTCGCTGCCGCGCAACCAGATCGCATCGCTCAGGTTGGGCGCGCCCACATCGCGTCCGCCCTTGCCCTGCGGGCCGTGGCAGGCGGCGCAGTTATCGCCGAAGATCTGCGCCCCGGCGGCGTTGGGCTGGGCCTTGCCGCTGAGCGAGAGGACGTGGTCGATCACTGCATTGATCTGGGCATCGTCCAGCGCGCCTTCGAACGGCGGCATCTGGCTGAAGCGGGTCTCGTCGTCGTCGGGCCAGCGCACGCCATGGGTGATCGTGTATTCGATCGCCTTCAGGTCGCCGCCCCACAGCCAGGCATCGTCGTTGAGGTTGGGATAGCCCAGCTTCTGGTCGCCCGCGCCGCCCGATCCGTGGCACTGGGTGCAGTGGACCTTGAAGGCCGCCTGTCCGCCGGCGACGGCCCGCGCCATCAGCGCGCTGTCGTCCGGCAGGCGTTCGATGGGGATATTCGCCAGCTGATCGCGGAAGCCCTGCTGGGCCTGCTCGGCAGCGCTCATCTTCTCGGCCAGCTGGCCGCGGCTCGACCAGCCGAGCACGCCCTCGGTCGCCTTGTCGACCATCGGCCATGCCGGATAGAGGATGACGTAGACGATCGCGAAGATGATCGTGAGATAGAAGGTCCACAGCCACCAGCGGGGCAGGGGCGTGTTCAGCTCCTCGATACCGTCCCACTCATGGCCGACGGTTTCGGTGCCAGTCGGCTCGTCGATGCGCTTATTTGCCATCGGTCTGATCCTCGAAAATCGAATGGGCTGCCTTGTTGATGCGCCGCTTGGCGCCGGGCCGGAACGGCCACAGGCACAGGAGAAAATAGAACAGCAGCATGGCCGCCAGGCCGAAGCTGTCCGCGAAGTGACGCAGCTCTTCGTAGAAGGTCATCGGCCTTTCTCCTGCGCGAGTTCCTCAAGCGGCGCTGCCTTCTCGAAATCGACCAGCGTGCCGAGCATCTGGAGATAGGCGATCAGCGCATCCATCTCGGTCACCCGGTCGGGGTTGCCGTCGAAGTCGCGGATCTGCGCCTTGGGATAGCGGGCGGCGAGATCGCCTGCGTCCTTGTCCGGATCGGCCTGCGCGTAGAGATCGGCCTCGGCCTGCTCCAGATCGCGGTCGCTATAGGGCACGCCCACGGTCTTGAGCGCCTTGAGCATCGCCTTCGCATCGGCGATCTTCAGGTCACGCTCTTTCAGGAAGCCGTATTTGGGCATGATGCTCTCGGGCACCACGCTCTGCGGGTTCTCCAGGTGCTGGATGTGCCATTCGTCCGAATAGCGGCCGCCCACGCGGGCGAGATCCGGCCCGGTCCGCTTCGACCCCCACTGGAAGGGGTGGTCGTACATGCTTTCCGCCGCGAGGCTGTAGTGGCCGTAGCGCTCCACCTCGTCGCGGAAGGGGCGGATCATCTGGCTGTGGCACGAATAGCACCCTTCGCGGATGTAGATGTCGCGCCCCGCCTGTTCGAGCGGGCTGTAGGGACGCACGCCGTCCACTTCCTCGATCGTGTTGTCAATCCAGAAGAGCGGTGCGATCTCCACCACCCCGCCGATCGCCACCGTCACGAAGGTGGCCACGGCGAGCAGCGTGATGTTGCGTTCCAGCTTCTTGTGTTTTTCGGTCAGGCTCATCGCAGGTTCCTATTCGGCCGGCACGCTGTCGGGATGGGCGGCGGGCCGCGATCCGACGATCGGCTTGTCTTTGGCGGGGTCGTAGCTGGGGCTGGTCATCGGCGCTTCGTCGCGCAGCTTGCCTGCCAGCGTCATCCAGACGTTGAAGGTCATCACCAGTGCGCCCGAGAGGTACAGCAGCCCGCCGGTCATCCGCATGATGAACATCGGATGGAGCGCGGCGACCGTATCGGCGAAGCTGTTCACCAGGTAGCCGTCGGGCCCGTACTCGCGCCACATCAGGCCCTGGGTGATGCCCGCCACCCACATGCTGGCGGCGTAGAAGACGATCCCCAGCGTCGCGAGCCAGAAGTGCCAGTTGATCATCCGCAGGCTGTACATCCGCTCACGACCCCAGAGCCGCGGGAACAGGTAGTACAGGCAGGCGAAGGTGATCATCCCGTTCCACCCGAGCGCGCCTGAGTGGACATGGCCGATGGTCCAGTCGGTGTAGTGCGACAGGCTGTTGACGCTCTTGATCGACAGCATCGGGCCTTCGAAGGTGCTCATCCCGTAGAAGGCGAGCGCCATCACCATCATCCGGATGATCGGATCGGTGCGGACCTTGTCCCATGCCCCGTTAAGGGTCATCAGGCCGTTGATCATGCCGCCCCAGCTGGGCATCCACAGCATCACCGAGAACACCATGCCCAGCGTCTGCGCCCAGTCGGGCAGTGCGGTGTAGTGCAGGTGGTGCGGACCCGCCCAGATGTAGAGGAAGATCAGCGACCAGAAGTGGATGATCGACAGACGATAGCTGTAGATCGGACGTTCGGCCTGCTTGGGCACGAAGTAGTACATCATCGCGAGGAAGCCCGCGGTGAGGAAGAAGCCGACCGCGTTATGGCCGTACCACCACTGGGTCAGCGCATCCTGCACGCCCGAGAAGGCGCTGTAGCTGCGCGAACCCAGGAAGCTGATCGGCACCGCCAGGTTGTTGACCACGTGCAGCATCGCGATCGTCACGATGAAGGCGAGGTAGAACCAGTTGGCGACGTAAATGTGCGGTTCGTTGCGCTTGAGCAGCGTGGCGACGAACACCGCGAGATAGGCGACCCACACGATCGTCAGCCACAGGTCGACGTACCATTCCGGCTCGGCATATTCCTTCGACTGGGTGACACCCAGCAGGTAGCCGGTCGCGGCGAGCACGATGAACAGCTGGTAGCCCCAGAATACGAAGCGGGCGAGGCTGGGCAGGGCCAGCTGCGTGCGGCAGGTGCGCTGGACGACGTAGAAGCTGGTCGCCAGCAGCGCGTTGCCGCCGAAGGCGAAGATCACCGCCGAGGTATGCAGCGGCCGCAGCCGTCCGAAATTGAGGTAGGGTTCGACGTTGAGCCAGGGGAACGCCATCTGCGAGGCGATGAATACGCCCGCAAGCAGGCCGACAACGCCCCAGAACATCGTCGCGATCGCACCCCAGCGCACGATCTCGTCGTCATATTGCGACGGCGAGTCGGGCATCTTGAAGAACGTGCGACCGCCGCCGACCGGATCGAACCGGCCCGCAGTTATCCAGATCATCGCGAAGGAGACGATCCCGATGATCACCGCGTGCGCGGCAAAGCCGGCGTCCTTGGCGGTGACGGCCACGGCCAATGACAGGAGAAGAAGGACGAACCACAGTCCGGCCCTCGCGAGTGCTGCCTCAATTTGCATTAATTGCCCCTTCCGTTTGCGGGCCGGTTAGGACCGCCCGGATTTGAACGCATTGATCGAGATCAATTTCGTGAAATTATGCCGCCACCGGCAGTTGCCCGGCGCAGCGTGACAGGCCGGGCAGGTCGATAACCCGCAGGGCGGATCGCCCTTCGGTCTCGATCAGGCCGAGATCGCGCAGCTCGCTGAACTGGCGACTGACGGTTTCGATGGTCAGGCCCAGGCTGTCCGCGATCTCGCCGCGCGACATCGGCAGATCGATCCACCCGTCGTCTTGCGAGCCCGCACCCAGCCGGTCCCAGATGGCGAGGATGAAGGACGCCACCCGCTCCTGTGCGGAGCGTCGGCCGAGAATGATCGAGGTTTCCCGGCTGCGCGCCAGCGCATTCTCCGTCTCGCGTGAGGCGAGCCGCAGCATGCCGCAGCTATCCGGGCCGGAGCGGCTCAGGCTGTCCGCAGGGATCACCAGCAGCTGCGCGTCGGTCAGCGCGCTCAGCGTGTAGCCGTAGCGCCCCTGCGCGGGCACGTGGACGACGTCGCCGGCAAAATGGAAGCTGACGATCTGCTCGCGTGCGCTGGATACGAAGGCTGCCAGCTTGCACGCACCTACGCCGAGAAAGGCGAAGAATGCCCGCCCGGGATCGAGATCGAGCTGCTCGCCTGCCGCCAGCTCCCTTGCGACAGTATCATGGCGCAGCCGCAGCACCGCCGCGTCGGGCAGCCCGGGGGGCAGCACGGCGGCGTCGAATGCGTCGAACAGGTCGGGGAAGTTCATCGGTAGTCCTTTCCTCTTGGGAATCGGACTAGCCGCAGGCCCACCGCGCTGCCTTGATCTGGATCAATGCCCTGGTGCGGGCCGGGGAGAGGTCAGTGATCCGCCAGCTTCGTTCCGGCGAGGAAGAACTCGGTTCGCGCACGGACCCGCTCGGGCGAATGGGTCCGCCCGCCGGAATGCAGGATCGCCTCGACGTGGAGGTCGCTCACGATCATGTCGAGGAAGATTTCGGCGAGCATTTCCGGGTCGCCGACCATTTCCACCCCGTCGCTCTGCCACTGGGCGAACATTTTGGCGAGCGCGCGGTCGGTGCGCGTGGCGGTGCGTTCGTAGAACATCTGCGCAAAGTCCCGGTCATTGATGCTCCGGGCGATGACGATGCGGACCAGCGCGACCATTTCGGGGTTGAGGAAGTGCTCGCGCAGGTCCTCTGCCAGCCGATGCAGGATATCTGCAGGCGAGCCTCCCTGCGACATGGCGGAGTTGATGATCGCCTCGCCCGAGCCGGCCTGTTCGAACACCACCGCTTCCAGCAGCCCGTCCTTGCTGCCGAAGACCTTGTAGACGGTCGAGAGCGAGCCACCCGCCTTCTCGACGATGTCGCCCACGGTCGTCCGCTCGTAACCTTGCTCGATGAAAAGCGTGCGCGCGGCCTCGACGATCGCCCGTTTGCGACGGTCGAGACGGCAGAAATCGCTAACACAGGTCGTCATTTCAAGCTTTTGGCCTCCGCGCTCAAAACTCTAGCAAGGCGGGTTGCGTTGCAAGGGTGTAATCACTATTACACCTTCGCACCTGCACAAAAGCTGACTAAATCAAGAAGGCGTTCCCCCCATGAAGCCGATCCTCGCGGGCCTCGCGGCCTGCCTCATGCTCACCGCATGCTCCTCGAACGAAGAAGCGCCCGCACCCCAGGCGGTCCCGGTCCAGACGATTACGGTGAAGCGCCAGAGCATCCCCAACGTCATCGAACTGCCCGGCCGGGTCGAACCGGTCCGCACGGCGGAGGTGCGCGCGCGGGTGACGGGGATCGTGCAGCAGCGCTTGTATGAGGAAGGCACGGACGTGCGCGCCGGCCAGCCGCTGTTCCGCATCGATCCGCGCGAACTGCGCGCGAACTATGCGCAAACCCAGGCTGCGCTCACCCGTGCACGGGCGACCGCAGCCAATGCGCGCGCGGTGGTCGAACGCTATCGTCCGCTGGTGGAAGAGAACGCGATCAGCGGGCAGGAATACGACGCCGCGCTGGCCGCCGCGCGCGAAGCCGATGCCAATGTCGCGCAGATCCGTGCCCAGCTCGAAGCATCCTCGCTCCAGCTCGGCTACACCACCGTGCGCGCGCCGATTTCCGGCCGGGCGGGCCGGGCGGAGGTCACCGAAGGCGCGCTGGTCAGCCAGGGCGAGGGCACGCTGATGACGCGGATCGAGCAGAGCTCGCCGGTCTATGTCAGCTTCGCCCAGGCCGCGAGCCAGGTGCTCAAGCTGCGCCGGGCGATCTCCGCGGGGCAGGTCAATCTCGGCGATGACGACCGGATCGAGGTGCGGCTGACCTATTCCGACGGGACCGAATACCCGATTCCCGGCTATATCGACTTCCTCGCCTTCTCGGTCGACCAGGAGACCGGCACGGTCGAGCTGCGCGCCGAATTCCCCAACCCGGACCGGCTGCTGCTGCCCGGCGAGTTCGTGCGCGCGCAGATCTATGCCGGCCAGGTGCCCGACGGGCTGGTGGTGCCGCAGCGCGCGGTGTCGCTGACCGAGGATGGCGGGACCGTGTTCGTGGTCAGTGGCGAGGGTCAGGCGACCGTGCGCCCGGTGCAGCTGGGTGCGATGGTCGACGGCAACTGGATCATCGAAAGCGGGCTCAAGCCCGGCGACAAGGTGATCGTCAGCAACCTGCAGAAGATCCGCCCCGGCGCGCCGGTGAAGATCGCCAACAAGGCCGCAGGCGGCAAGCCCGCATCGAACAAGCCGGCAGCCAAGAAGCCGGCGGCCAAGCAGCAGCCTGCCCGTACCAGCGGAGCCGAGTAACCAATGTCACGCTTCTTCATCGACCGGCCCATCTTCGCATGGGTCGTCTCGCTCGGCATCCTGCTGGCAGGCTTCCTCGCGCTGCGCGCGCTCCCGATCGAGCAGTATCCCGAGGTCGCGCCGCCTTCGCTGACCATCAGCGTGGTCTATCCCGGCGCCGATGCCGAGACTCTGGAAGAAAACGTCACCCAGGTGATCGAGCAGCAGCTCAACGGGGTCGAGGGCTTCCTCTACATGTCCTCGTCGAGCATCTCGAACGGCACCGCGACCATCACCGTGACCTTCGAGGCCGGGACCGACATCGATATCGCGCAGACCGAGGTGCAGAACCGGCTGAGTACGGTCGAGGCGCGGCTGCCCGAAGAGGTTCGCCGACAGGGCATCACCGTGCGGCAGGCCAATTCCGGCTTCCTGATGATCGTCGCGCTCACCTCCAAGGGGGGGCAGTACGACACCAATGATCTGGGCAACATAGCCTCCACCCAAGTGGTGGACGAACTGCGCCGCGTGAACGGCGTGGGCGATGTGCAGCTGTTCGGTTCGGAATATGCAATGCGCATCTGGCTCGATCCGGACGCGCTCGCTTCCTACAAGCTTTCGCCCTCTGCCGTTCTCGCCGCGATCCGCGAGCAGAACGCTCAGACTGCAGGCGGCTCAATCGGCGCGCAGCCGCTGGCCGAC
The DNA here is from genome assembly GCF_019857185.1 of Alteriqipengyuania abyssalis. Lineage (GTDB taxonomy): Bacteria > Pseudomonadota > Alphaproteobacteria > Sphingomonadales > Sphingomonadaceae > Alteriqipengyuania > Alteriqipengyuania abyssalis. The sequence goes on from NZ_JAHWXP010000005.1 coordinate 9,773, forward strand.
GGGCAGCAGATCACCGCCACCATCTCTACCGATGGCCGCTTCACCACGGCGGAGGAGTTCGAGAACATCATCCTGCGCGCCAGCAACGGCGCAGCGGTGGTGCGGCTGGGAGAGGTCGCGCGGGTCGAGATCGGCGCGCAAAGCTACGCCAGCTCGACCACGCTCAACGGCAAGCCGATGGCGGGTATGGCGGTCCAGCTGGCGACCGGCGCCAACGCGCTCGCCGCGGCGGAAGGCGTGAAGGAGCGACTGGAAGAGATTGCGCCGGGCCTGCCGGGCGATGTCACCTGGTCGGTCCCCTACGACACCACGCCCTTCGTCGAAGCTTCGGTCGAGGAAGTGGTCAAGACGCTGGTCGAGGCAATGTTCCTCGTCTTCCTCGTCATGTTCCTGTTCCTGCAGAACTGGCGCGCGACGCTGATCCCGACGCTGGTCGTGCCGATCGCGCTGGCAGGTGCGTGTCTGGGCCTGTGGATCTTCGGATTTTCGATCAATGTGCTCTCGCTGTTCGGCATGGTGCTGGCGATCGGCATCCTCGTCGACGATGCGATCGTGGTGATCGAGAATGTCGAGCGGATCATGCGCGAGGAAGGTCTGCCGCCGGCGCAGGCGACGCGCAAGGCGATGGGCCAGATCAGCGGCGCGATCATCGGGATCACGCTGGTGCTGGTCGCGGTGTTCCTGCCGATGGCGTTCTTCCCCGGATCGACGGGCGGAATCTATCGCCAGTTCTCCGTCACGCTGGCGATCGCGATCTTCTTCTCCGCCTTCCTCGCCCTGTCGCTGACCCCGGCGCTGTGCGCGACCTTCCTCAAGCCGATCGAGAAGGGACACGATCACGCGACCGAAATCGAGGTCGATGAAGAGGCCGAGGCGCAGCCCGGCTGGCGTGGCCGGCTGGCGCGTGCGCGGGGGAAGTCCGTCCGCTTCTTTGCCGGTTTCAACCGCTGGTTCGCGCGGATGCAGGAGAAGTACGGCCGGGCCAACGACAGCATCCTGTCGCGCCCATTCCGCGCGCTCGCGGTATTCATCGCGCTGGCGCTGGTCACCGTGCTGCTGTTCATGCGCCTGCCGACCGCGTTCCTGCCGACCGAAGACCAGGGCTACCTGATCACTGCGGTCCAAGCCCCGACGGGGGCGACGCAGGCGCGGACCGACGAAGCGCTCAAGCCGATCACCGATTACTGGATGCAGCGCGAAGAGGTGGACAACCTCGTCGTGGTGCGCGGCTTCAGCTTCTTCGGTCAGGGCCAGAACAATGCGATCATGTTCGCATCCTTCAAGCCGTGGAGCGAACGCACCGGCAAGGGCAGCAGCGCATCGGAGATGCTGGAGGATGCGACCGGCGTGTTCAGCCAGGTCGAAGGCGCGCTGGCCTTCGTGATCCAGCCGCCTGCGATCCAGTCGCTGGGCGAGGCGAGCGGTTTCACGCTCAAGCTGCAGGACCGTGGCGGGGTCGGGCGCGAAGCGCTGACAGCGGCGCGCGACCAGTTGCTGGGGATGGCTTCGCAAAGCGATGTGATCGCCAACCTGCGGCCCGAGGATCAGGGGCCCAGCCCCGAGGTCGAGATCGACATCGACCGGGTCCAGGCCCGCGCGCTCGGCCTGTCGCTGACCGATGTGAACGCCGCGCTCTCGATCACCTTCGGGTCCGCCTATGCGAACGACTTCAACCGGCAGGGCCGCGTGCTTCAGGTGCTGGTGCAGGCGGATGCGCGCTATCGCATGACGCCCGAAGACGTGCTCGCGCTGCGCATTCCGAACGATCAGGGCGAACTGGTGCCGTTCAGCGCCTTCGCCAGTGCCAAGTGGTCCGCCTCGCCGCAGAGCCTGTCGCGCTATAACGGCTATCCGGCGATGACCCTGTCGGGGATGGCCGCTCCGGGCAAATCCTCGGGCGCCGCGCTGACCGCGATGGAGCAGATGGCCGAACAGCTGCCGCAGGGCATCGGTTACGAATGGACCGGCATTTCCTACGAGGAAAAGCAGGCGGGCGGCCAGATCGGCCTGCTGCTGGGCCTGTCGGTGGTGATCGTGTTCCTGGTGCTTGCCGCGCTGTACGAAAGCTGGGCGGTGCCGCTGGCGGTGCTGCTGATCGTGCCGATGGGTGTGCTGGGCGCGGTGCTGTTCTCGATGCTTCGAGGGCTGTCGGCAGACGTCTATTTCAACGTCGGGCTGATCACCATCATCGGCCTTGCCGCGAAGAACGCGATCCTGATCGTCGAATTCGCGATCGAGGAGGAACAGCGCGGCCTGAGGCGGATCGACGCGGTCAAGGCCGCTGCCAAACTGCGTCTGCGGCCGATCATCATGACCTCGCTCGCCTTCACCATGGGCATGGTCCCGCTGGTGCTTGCCAGCGGGGCGGGCGCGGCCAGCCGTATCGCGGTCGGCACCGGGGTGATGGGCGGCATGATCGCGGCGACGGTGCTGGGCATCTTCCTGATCCCGATGCTCTACCTGCTGGTCCGGCGCAAAATCAGCCGCAAGCAGCCGCACGCCGCCGGACATCTGGACGATCCCGAAGACAGCAAACCCGGCCCTGAGGCCCAAGGGGAGAAAGCCTGATGAAACGCTTTATGGCTCTCGCACTGGTATCCACCGCGCTGGCCGGGTGTGCCAGCATGGCGCCCGAGCATGTCCGGCCCGAAGCCGCGACCGCGCCTGCCTTCGATCCGGACTACCGGCCCGATGGCAGCGTGGTCGCATCGCAGCTGAGCTACCGCGAGTGGTTCAACGACCCGCGGCTGGTCCAGCTGATCGGTACCGCGCTGGAGAACAACCGCGACCTGCTGGCCGCGACCGCGCGCATCGAGCAGGCGCGGGCGCGCTACCGCATCCAGGACAGCCGCCAGCTGCCCACCGTGGTTGCCAATGCCAGCGGTACGCGCACCCGGCAGCAGCTGGGCGTGAATCCTTCGCTCGATACGGGCGACGTCGAAGGCGCACCGGACTCGGTCACCTTCAACCGCTTCGACGTAGGCGTCGGCGTCAGCAGCTTCGAGCTCGATTTCTGGGGCCGCGTTGCCAGCCTGAGCGATGCGGCGCGCGCCGAGTACCTGTCTTCGGTCGCATCCCAGCGGGCTTTCTACCTCTCGCTGATCGCCGACACCGCGACGACCTATTACGAGATCGTCGAAACGCAGGAGCAGATCGCGCTGGCCGAAGCGACCGCGGAGAGCCGCCGCGAAGGGCTGCGGATCGCCAAGCTGCGGCTCGATAACGGGGTCACCTCCGCGCTGCCCTATCGTCAGGCGGAAACCCTGCTGACACAGGCCGAACAGCAGCTTGCGAGCGAGCGGCTGGCGCTGGCGCAGCTGCGCAACCAGCTGGCCGTGTTGGTCGGCGGGACGGTGCCCGACGCTCTGCCGGACGGCCTGCCGCTGGAGAGCCAGGCCGACGATCGCCGCCTTGCCGCCGGGCTGCCGTCGGACCTGCTGCTGGTCCGCCCGGATATCATCGCGGCGGAGGAACATCTGCGCGCGGCGCGGGCCAATATCGGTGCGGCGCGGGCAGCGTTCTTCCCGACCATTTCGCTGACCGGCAATGCCGGGTTCGCCTCCAACAGCCTCGATGATCTGTTTTCCGGCAGCGGCTTCGGCTGGAGCTTCGGGCCGACCATTTCGCTGCCGATCTTCGACTGGGGCGCGCGCGAGGCCGATCTCGACCTCGCCAAGGCGCTCGAAGTGGAACAGGTCGCGAATTACGACAAGACGGTGCAGACCGCGTTCCGTGAAGTGTCCGACGCGCTGGCCGGACGACGCTGGCTGGCCGAACAGGTCGCAACGCTCGAACGTGCGGTCGAGGCGCAGGAGCGGATCGCCCGGCTTGCCCGCCTGCGCTATCGCGAGGGCGTGGCGGACTATCTCGAAGTGCTCGATGCCGAACGCAACCTGTTCAGCGCGCGTCAGCAGCTGCTGGCGACCGAGCGGGCCTGGTTGCAAAACCGCGCCACGCTGTTCGTGGCGCTGGGCGGCGGCAGCGAGAGGTAGCGGCGGGGCCGGGGCTGTGCTCCGGCTCCCCGGCTTACTTCGCTCCGGAATCGGGCGAAGCCGCGAGGTCGCACGCGAGGTCGACCCCGGATTTGCAGGCCGACGAAAGCAGCGGCGCAGCGCGTTCCCGGTCCGCCGGGCCACCTTCGCCGAGCAGCAGCATGGCACCCAGATTGCCGCAGGCATTGGCCTCGTGCGCCGCGCATGCCCGTTCGAACAGCGCGCGTGCCGCGGGCAGGTCTGCCGGGCCGCCTTCGCCGAATTTCAGCATCACCGCGCTGTTGTTGCACGACTGCGCAAACCCCGCCGCGCACCCTCTGGCGAACATCACCCGCGCTTCGACGAGGTGGGCGGGATTCCCTGCGTAATTGTTGTAGCGTAGCTGGCCGAGGTTGAAGCAGGCTCCGTCGTAGCCCTGATCGCACGCGCGTCGGTAATTGCGCGCGGCGCCTTCCGGATCGTTTGGCCCGCCCGCGCCGTCTTCGAGCAGCGCGGCGAGCATGTTGCATCCCAGCACCTGGCCCAGCGCGCATGCCTTGGCCGAGAAGCGGCGCGAGAGCCGGTGATCCATCGCCACTCCGCGCCCCTCGTAGGTCCTCATCGCCATCGCCATGCACGAATCCGCATTGCGCCGGGTGTCGCAGTCGGCGGTGAGGGCTTCGGGTGAAAGGCGATCGTCCACGAGATCACCGGCGGTGAGCTCGCCAGCCGCGAGATTCCCGGTCGGGGCGGTCTGGGCAGGGGCGGCGGTGGCAAGGCTAGCCGCGATACCGATCGCGAGCAGAGGCAGGGCACTGCGCACCGTTCGCATTGCCGGCCCCCGCGCTCCCCGGCCTCGTGCGATCATCCCGCGTCGTCCTCCACCATTCCCGAGGGGGCTTCGGGAAAGGCTTCGTGCACCTCGCCGACCGGCTGGGTCTGCGTGAAGCTCACCCGGCTGACATTCAGGCTGTGGTCGGTCTGCTCGAAGTCGACATTCACCACGCCGCCGGTGGCGCAGCAGCCCGCATCGCTGTCGCGGCGGACTAGTGCGAATGCACTGCCTTCGCGGAAGTTGAAGCCGACCGGGGAGGCGATCCAGAACCCTTGCGGAAGCAGCCGGTCGACCTGGCGCATGATCTCTTCGGCGCTGGTCCAGTTCCAGCCATCACCGCTGGTGAACAGCACCAGGTCCGCATTGCCGAGCCCGCGATTGCGCGCGGGCACGTGCAGGATGAACCGGCCGTCGCCGTCCCGCGCGGCGACCGGCGGGTCGAAATAGCCATCGACCTGCTGGCTGATCAGCGTGGCGGGAAGGGGGCCGCCGATCTCGCCGAGGACCAGCATTTCGGCATATGGCCCGTCGGAGGGTTGGAGGCCGAGGATCTGCCAGTGCAGCGCCGGATCCTCCGTCGCGCGGTTGATCTGACCGCTCGAGATAACGCTGCATTCGGCCTGAGTGAGATAGAGGCACCGCTGGGCGAAGTCCGCCGCCTGCACCCCTTCCAGATCGACCGCGCGCTCGATGTCGCTGGCATCGCAGCCGCTCTGGTATCCGCCGTCCGGGCATACGAATTCGTACACCGGATACTCCTCCGGGATCTCTCGCTCGGCAACCTGCGCGCTGGCGGGGGCGGCGGTGGCCGTGGCGGCAAGCATCGCGCCCGCCAGCGGTGCCGCGATGCGAAATCTGGATGCGGTCATTGTCCCTCCGTTTCGATCTTCGCGCCATCGCGCTCGATTTCCCGACGCAGTTCGGCCTCGCGCCTGCACGATGGGCGGAACCGCTTCGCGCATCCGGCGGCGTAGCCCTTCAGGGCCTTGGCCCTGTCCGGCTGCGTCATCCCGCGCCCGTCTTCCACCATCATCGCCGCGCGGTGGCAGTTGCGCCCGCCGTAGCCGCGCTGGCAAAGCCCGAGATAGAGCGCGAGCGCGCGGACATCCTCGACCGGGCCGCCTTCGCCCGCGACCAGCGCATCGGCCAGGTTCTGGCACGCGGCGAGCAGGTTCAGATCGCACCCGCGGGCAAAGGCCGCGCGACCGTCTGCCTGGTCGGGCGCGCCGCCTTCGCCGGTCATCGCCATGACGCCGTAGTTCTGGCACGAAACATCGTCCGCATCGTCGAAGCACAGCGAGCGTAGCAGCGCTCGGGCGGTTGGCGCGGCACCGGCTGCGATCAGCCGGTCGGCGTTGTCGCGGTCCTGCCGGATCTGCTGTTCGCTGCGCGTTTGCGGCGCGGGGTCGTCGGGTGCCGCATGGGCGCCCGATACGAGGGCCAGCCACAGGCCTGCCGCGAACGCAGCGGTACGGGTTCGTGCTATCGACATATCGCCAGCCACTCCATCAGCCGTTCCGCGCCGCGTTCCTCGCCATTGACGTAGGCGGCGTAGAGATCGTCGGCCTTCTCCTCCGCCTCGGCCCGGTCATCCCCGCGCTTCGACGCCTTGCCTGCCCGTTTGCGCCAGAACGCCTCGCGGTCGGCGGCGTTGGTGGTGGAGAGTTCGGGGCGCAGGGTCTCGCGAAATTCCTCCCCCGGTGCGCTTTCGACGGCATAGTTCCAGCGGTTCCACACGGCCGCGCAGATCAGCCGCTCGCCGGTGGTTTGCGGGGAGAGGCCCAGCCGCGTGTGCGCCTCGAACGCTGCGTTGAGCGCGGTCGCTTCGCGGAAGGCGGCGGCGGTATCCTCGGGCAGGGCGCAGGGCTCCCCGCGTGCCTTGCGCTCCGCCTGCTGCTGCGCCCAGGCAAGCTCTTCCTCGCCGACCTTGCGCGAGGCGGGGCCGGACAAGGCGTTGAGCGTGATCTCGGTATAGCGCAACTCGCACACCTGCTCGTCCGAGGGGCTGCCCCCGGTCTGGGCGGCGGGCTGAGCGATGGCCGCCGCCGCGACGCCGCCCGTTGTCGCCAGCATCGTCGCAAGCCGCACGCTGGAGAGCATCATCAGCCGCCGATCTGCGCGGCCATGGTGCAGCCGTCCTGAATGCCCAGCTTGCAGCCCAAACCGAACAGCCGTTTGGCCGCCGCCGGATCGGCCGCGCCGCCCTGGCCGTCGCGCGCCATCATCCCTGCATTCATGCACGCACCCGCATTGCCGGTGTTGCATGCCTGGGCGAAGCTGCTTCGGGCACCGGCATAATCCTGCGCCACACCCGCGCCGCTATACTGCGCGACGCCGTATTCGAGGCATCCGTCCGACAGGCCCGCATCGCACGAGAGTTTGAAGGACCTGGCCGCACCCGCCGCATCCACCGCGCCGCCCTGGCCATCGCGCTGGAGCACGCCGAGTGCGTAGCATCCGTCGGCGGCGTAATCGGGGCACGCCCTGCTGAAGAACTGGCGCGCCTTGGCGAGATCCGGCCCGCTGCCGACCTCGCCGAAGAAGTAGCTGGTCCCCAGTTCGTAGCAGGAGGTGGCGAACTTCGCGTTGCAGGCGGTGGTAAGCGGGGCAATCGCCCCCGCCGCATCCTTCGCGCCGCCCCGTCCGGCCTTGAGCATCGATCCATAGTTCTCGCAGGCCTCTGCCTGACTCTTGGTGCAGCCGACCTTGTAGGCGCGGCGCGCGGTGGTCAGATCGGCGGCCCCGCCTTCGCCCTTGGTCGCCATCGCACCCAGATTGGTGCACGCGGCGCTGTTGTTTTCGGTGAAGCAGCCGACTTCGTATTTCGCGCGGGCAGTGGCGAAGTCGCCCGCGTTATAGGCGGCCTGCCCGGCGAGCGCGGCGGTGTCGCCGCCTGCCTCGACCTGCGCCGTCGCTGGAGCAAGAGCGAACGCGGCAAGGCCGGCGAACAGCGTGGCGGTAAGTGCAAGAACCTTCATCGGTAACTCCCTGATCTACTGGCAGGCCGGATGGCTGCTGGAGAGCCTCCGGGAGCCGGTGCAATTGTACGAACGGTATTTGTCGCGGGTCTGCTTCGCGATCGAGGCGCTGCTAGGCATCGGTGACGGGGTGTAGGAGGATCCGCTCCCCGAATAGGAGCTGCTCGCTCGGGCGCCGCCCGCCGCGCGCCACCGCGCTTCGCTGGCGCCGGGCATGTTGGTGCAGTTCCAGATGCCGCAATCATTGGCCTGCCTGATCTGCGCGATCTGCGAGGCGGCGATCTGCGCCACCGGGCCCGAGGGGAACCAGTATTCGAGGACGTAGAAATGGTCCCTGAAGATGGTCGAGAGTGCGCCCGCGCGCGCAGCCGCCATGATCGCCGTTTCCGCGTGGCTCTTCGAGCGCAGGTGATAGAGCGAATAGTACAGCGCACCGTCATAATCGCGGCGGCCCATATACTGGTCGAACACCGCCTGTTCGCGCGCCTGCGCGTTGCGTGCGGCCTGGATCGCGGCCTCGCGCTCGGCCTCCGCCTTGCGGCGCAGCGACTGCAGCCGCTGGCCGAAGGCGCACACCTGCGCGCTCGCCGGATCGCCGGGCACGCAGGCGGTCAGCGCGATCTGTTCGGCAGGCAACGCATCGTCCATCGCATAGAGGATACGGGCCAGGTCGATGCACGAGCGGCGATCGCCGAAGGTGCAGTTGGCGCGGCGATAGCGCAGCGCCTTCTCGGCATCGAACTGCGGCGATCCGGGCTCGGCAAACACGGCTTCGGCAACCTCGCACCCGTCCCGGTCGTTTCCGGCGCAGGCGCGGATGGCGAAATTGCCCGCGCTGGGCAGATCGCGCTCGACGTCGCCTTCGCCCGCGAAGAAGATCAGCGCCAGCCGCCCGCAGGCCGCCGTCTGGTTGGCGGCGCAGGCCTGCTGGAGGAAGCGCAGGGCAAGGAAGGGATCGTAGGCGCGGCTCTCCACGTCGGACAGCGCGAGCCCGGCGGCGAGGCACGCTGCCCGGTCGCCGCGATCGCAGCTTGCGATGCTCTGCTGCAGGGTGCCAGTCGCCTGCGCGAGCGTCGGCGTTGGCGTCGATGCCGCAAGAGCAATGCTCACCGCGGCGCCCAGCGCCAGGCAGGCGGTCCTGATCCGGGCCAGCATCACAGGCCCGCCAGCCGCTTGTCGCACGAGCGCGCCCTGCGCAGCATGTCCTTATGCGCCTCGTCGCCGCCCAGAACCCGCGCGCGCTTGCGATATCTGGCCTGGACCAGATCGATCTGCCGGGTGGCGGAGACGCCGTGCGCGCGGGAATAGTCGACCAGCCACTTCTTCCAGTCGCCGGACGAATGGGCGAACGCCGCACCGCTGGACTCGGCAACCTCCACGACATGCGCGCAGTCGGCCATGATTCTGGCGATTTCTTCAGGCGTATGGTCCCGCGCGGCGGCAGGGGCCGGGATCGTGGCCGACATTGCGGCCAGCGTGGCGACACAGCCAATCCTCGAATGCATCGGGCCTCTCCCACAAACAATGGCAGGCAGCCTACGCCGCTGGCGGTCCGGCCAGTATGCACGATTGCTGATAGTTCGATGACGATCGCTGTTAGGTGGTGGCTGCGCGAGGGGCGGAGGGTCGGCTGGGGGAGAGCCTAACAGCGATCGTCACGGGAATATGGCCGCGCGGCTTGCTAGTCGCGAGAGAGTGCCGGGCGCTATTCGTCTTGAAGCCCGGCGAAAAACCGGGACAAATGGCGGCTTCGGCGCGGCTATGTGGGTCGAGGGGGAGGGAAGGAAGCGGCGATATGAAGATACTCTACGTCGAAGACGATCCGCGCGCGGCCCGCGAGATGGAAGACATCGTCCGCCGCGAAGGCGACACGATCGCGGTCGAGACCAATGGCGCGGACGGCCTCAAGCGGGCGGGGCTCGAATCCTTCGACGTGATCGTCATGGACCGGATGCTGGGCGATGCCGACGGGCTGGACATCGTCCGCCGGCTGCGCGGCAGCGCGATCAGCACGCCGATCCTGATGTTGAGCGCGCTCGGCCGGACGAGCGAGCGGGCCGAGGGGCTCGAGGCTGGGGCCGACGATTACCTCGCCAAGCCGTTCGAGGCGATCGAGCTGGTCGCGCGGGTGCGCGCGCTGCACCGGCGCGCGTCGGGGCGCGAACACAGCGCGGTGATCCTGTTCGGCGCCTTCGAATGCCACGTGAAGGCGCGCACCGCGTTTCGCGACAACCGGCACATTCCGCTCAGCCCCCGCGAATTCGAGCTGTTCCGCTACTTCATGGAAAACGCGGGCGAGGTTGTGACCCGCGAGATGCTGCTGCGCGATGTGTGGAACATGTCGTTCGATCCGCAGACCAATGTGGTCGACGTTAATATCGGTCGCCTGCGGCGCAAGCTTGAGGAGGGGTTCGACAGTCCTGCACTCGAAACCGTGTGGGGCACCGGATACCGCCTGTTGCAGGGGCGCGGCCAATAGTCGCCCCGCGCTCCATCTTTACCCGCATAGTGCTGCTCTCGGCAGTGCTGTCGGCGGTGCTGCTGGCGGGGCTGTGGTGGATCACCGACCAGACCATCCGCGACAGCTTCGGCGCCTCGGCGCGCGAAGGGGTCGATGTCGATCTGACCGGGCTGGTCGATATCTATGCGAGCGGTGGGCAGGCTGAGCTGGAACAGCGCATTGCCGACCGGCTGGCGATGGTGCCGATCGACGCCGGGCGCGCGCACTATCTGCTCGCCGACCGGTCCGGAAACCCGATCGCGGGCGATCTGGCGCGCTGGCCCGATCTCGATCCGCAGATCTCCGAAAGCGGAATGATCGCGATCGGCAGCCGCACGCACGCCTATGCCCGCGCGACGCTGATCTCCGAAGACCTTGCGCTGCTGGTCGCGCACGAGCCGCCCGATCGCGCCTTCCTGTTGACTCGGGTGGGGCTGGTCTTCCTGCTTGGCGGGGCGGTGTTCGTCGGCTGCATCGCGCTGTTTGCGCAAGTCGCAAACGTGCGGGTGCGGGCAAAGGTCGCGCGGGTGGGTGAGGCCTTTCGCCGGAGCGACGAGCCCGCGCTCGACCGGCTGGCCGCTCCCGAGCGGCCCGACGAGATCGACCAGATCGCCAGCCAGGCTTCGCAGGCGGTCAAACGCGCGCGCCAGCTGATGCTGGCCTATCGGGAGACCTCGGAACAGATCGCCCACGAAATCCGCACGCCGCTGATGCATCTCGACAGCCGCATCCAGAAGGCCATCGCGCAGGATCCCGCGCTGGCTGCGCGCGCCAACCTCGTCGAGGCGCGCGGCGACATCAAACGGCTGGTCGCGATGCTGGAGGCGCTGCTCGATATCGCCTCCAGCAAGGCGCAGACCGGCGACACGCGCGGGATGAAGCCGGTCGATTTCAGCGCGAGCGTGCGCCAGATCTGCGAATTGTACCAAGACAGTGCCGACGAAGCGGGCTATCGTTTCGAATGGGACGTCGCGGGAGGGGTGATTGTGCCGGGGGATGAAGCGCAGCTTGGCCGGATTGTGACCAACCTGCTCGACAATGCATTCAAGTATAATCGCCCCGGCGGCGCGATCCGGGTGACGCTGGAACCCGGCCCGCGGCTTGTCGTGACGGACGAGGGCCCCGGCATCGCGCAGGCCGAGCGGGAGAAGGTGTTTGAACGCTTCTATCGCGGCAGGGATACGGATCCGGACATTCAGGGCAGCGGGATGGGACTGGCGCTGGCGCGCGCGATTGCGGAGCGCCATCAGCTTTCCCTGCGCGTCGCGCCGACACATCCCGGCGCGACCTTCATCCTCGCCCCCGCGGCGGACATGCGAGACGCGTGATGGCGGTGGGTGGCGGATATGTGCGGGCGTGGCCCGCTCCGGCAGCGGCCATAGTGATGGCGGCGGGTCTGGCCAGCTGCGCCGTTCCTGTCGACCCTGTGCCCTCTGATGTTGCCCCTGCGCCGAGCGGCGGCATGACCAGCACGGAACGGCTCGCCAACGACCTGATCGAGGCCGATACGGCCTTCGCGGCGAACCGGACGGAGCGGCTGGCAGAGCATGTCCGCGCGATCGAGCTGGCCGGGGCGCGCCCATCCGATCCGCTCGGCGAAGCGGCGCTGCAGGCGTGGCGCAGCGCGCTCCCGCCCGAACAGCGGCCGATGCGCGGGCGGGTGCTCGGTCCCGCCTATATCAGCGGCAGGCTTGCCCCCGGAGGCAAGCTGCGCACCGAGCAGGTCATGCTGGGCGGCAAGCCGGTCAGCGTGGCAGCGGGAACCGCACCGCGAGCCGGGCTGCGCCTGCGGATCGCGCGAGCGGATGGCAATATGGTGTGCGAACAATCGCCCGCCCACGCGCGCGAGTGTCGCTTCATCCCGGCCTATACGCAGCGCTACCGGATAGAACTGGTCAACTCGGGGGCACGCGATGCGCGCTATCACATCGTATTCGACTAGAGCCGCGATGCTCGCATCGGCCGGTCTGCTGCTGCTGGCCCCGGCAGCACCGCTGCTGGCGCAGGACGGGGGCAAACCCTACTCGACCGACCTGCCGCAATATGCGCAGCTGCAAGCGCTCGAAGACCGCGCAACCGATCTCCAGACGAACGGCGCGCAGGATGCTGAGGGCAGGGCGCAGATCATCGCTGCGTGGCAGGCGCTGCAGGAGGCCGCGCAGCGCACGCTGCTGGCCGACGGATCGCCACACCCGCTGGCCCACATCGCGAAGATCAGCATCGCCTCGCAGCTCTATCGGCAGGGCGAGATCGACGAAGCGCTCGCAATGGCCGAAGCCGGGGTCGGGGGTGCAGAGCCCTACCTTGGAGAATACCCGGCCAAGATGGCGGAGGGGGCCGCGCTGATCGGGCTGCTGCTGACCCAGAAGGGGGAGCCGGAACGTGGCCTGGCCATGGTGGAGGAGACCTATGCCGGGTTCCTGCGGCTGGACCCGGATGGGCAGAGCGCGGGGTTCTTCACGGCGAAATCCAATCTCGAATTCTCGCTCTCGCAGGCGGCGATGCGGCTCGGACGCACGCAGGAGGCGGTCGGTTACCAGAAGGCCAGCCTCGACACGCGCGAGGCCGCACTTGGGGTCGATCACCCCGACACCATCGCCAGCTATTACAGCTATGCCCAGACGCTGCGCCGCGCGGGCCGGATGGACGAGGCGGAGAGTTTCGCGCGGACCGCCGTCGACCGGGCGATCGCCCATGTCGACCCGTCCGACCCGACCTACGCCCGAGCGTTCGAGATGCTGGGGATCGTCCTCGCCAATTCGGGCAGGCCGGTCGAGGCGACGCAGTTCCTGACCCGGGCGCTGGAGCTCAAGCGAGAGCATGAAGGCGCGGACACGCTGATCTTCGGCTACGGCATCCACAATCTGGGCACGATCCTGCTCGAACGGCAGCGTTACGAGGAAGTGCAGCCGCTGTTTACCGAGGCTGAGGCGCTGATGGCGCGCTATCAGGGGCCCGCCAGTGCCTTCCCGATCATGGCGCTTGCCTACAATGGGCAGGCATCGCTCGCGCTGGGCAAACCGGCTGAGGCGTCCGGGTTGCTTGAGGAAGGGCGCACGCGGCTGGGCGAGGATAGCAGCGATGTTGAGGCGCTGGGCCGGGTCATCCCCGATCTGGTCCGCGCGCGGATGCTGACGGGCGATCGGGACGCAGCGCTGGCCGCTGCGCGGCAGTTCGACGATGCGGTTCGCGCGAGCGAGTCGGCCGACGCCTTCGAAGTCGCGCTCGCCACGCTATTGCGCAGTTATGCGCAGGGTAACGATCCGAAGGCGCTGTTGGCCGCTGCGGGGCACGTGATCGAGGCGACCCGCCGCTTCGGCAAGCTGGAGGACGGCGCGGCGCTGCCGGTACGCCATCTGGCGGCGATCGATCTGGTGATGGAAATCGCCGCGCAGCAGGACGATGCGGCCCTGATGCTGTCCGCCATGGCGCTCGTCAGCGATGCCAACCTCGCCCGCGCGACGGGCCGCAGGGCAGCGCAATTGCGCGACGAAAATCCCGATCTCGCCGCCGGACTGCGCGAGCTGGACGAGGCGCGCCAGACGCTCGACCGGGCGGACAGGGCGCTGTTGCTGGCGATCGCACAGGGACAGCCGACGGACGCTCTGCGGCAGGATTTCGCGCAGGCGCAATCCGCCAGCGATCAGATCGAACAAAGCCTGCAGCAGCGCTTCGAGCAATGGGCGGCCGCGCGGGTGCTGCCCGAACCCTCTGTGGCAGACATGCAGACGCGGCTGGGCGATGGCGAGGCCGTACTGGCGGTCACCCCGATCTATTACGGCACTTACGCGCTGCTGGTCACACCCTCGGGCACGCGGGCGATTCAGCTATCCGCGACGCGCAAGGATGTGGTCGATCTGGCCAATGTGCTGGGCAGCAGTGTGCGGGTGGGATCGTTCGACGAGGCAGCCTCGCGCAAGCTCGGGCAGGCGCTGTTTATGGCGGAGGTGATGGAGCAGCTGGGCGAGACTCGCTCGCTCAAGATCTACGCCAACGGGCCGCTCGCTTCGCTCCCATTCTCGCTGTTGCAGGGGTGGGGTGGGGATGCCGACAATGGCTGGCTGCTTGATCGCTTTTCGCTCAGCTACCTGTCCGGCCTGTCTGCTTGGGAGCCGGATGAGCGAAAGCCCGATCAGGGGCCGCTGAGCCTGGTCGCCTTTGCCGCGCCGTCCCCGTTTACCCGGACGGTCCCGGCCACGCTCACCGCCACCCTCGCGCCCGATGGCGCGCCCGCGCGGATCGCCGACTATTTCTCGCGCACCGCGATCGACGTGAATGCCCTTGCCGGGCTTCCAGCTCTGCCGGGCACCGCGCAGGAGATCCGCTCGATCGCGGCATCGGCCCCGTGGCGCAGCCAGCGCCTTTACATCGGTCCGGATGCGAGCGAGGCGGCGATCCGGCAGGAGGCGACCGCGCGCGCGGATATCGTGGTGATCGCGACCCACGGCATTGTCGCGGGCGAGATCGAGGGGATTGCAGAGCCTGCACTGGTGCTTTCGCCCGGCGATGCGCAGGGCGAGACCGGGGACGACGCCGGGGAAGACGATGGCGTGCTGACCGCAAGCGAGATTGCCCAGCTCGACATGCGGGCGGAGTGGATCATCCTGTCGTCGTGCGACAGCGCGGCGGGGATGGGCGGCGGGCTTCCGGCGTTTTCCGGCCTCGCTCAGGCCTTCCGGCAGGCGGGCGCGCGCGATCTGCTGGTCTCTCACTGGAAGGTGCGCGACGATATTGCCGCCTTCGTCAGTTCGCAGGCGGTGCTCAATTACCGCAAGGGCATGTCCAAGACCGACGCGCTGCGCGAAGCGATCCGGACCCTGCGCAAGGACAGCAAGATAGAAGGCGCGGACAGCCCGTTTGCCTGGGCGCCTTTCGTCCTGATCGAGGGGTAGCGGCGTGCGCCTAGTGGCGGCGCAGCGATGCCATGCCGAGCCGCTTGAGCAGCGTGCCGAGCGAGCCGTAATTGGCCTGCGGATAGGCCGACGTCTCGGGCAGCGCGGCGCTCAGCCGGCGGTGCGCCTCGGGCAGCGAGTGGTAGGGCAGCCGGGGCAGCAGGTGGTGCAGCGCGTGGAAGCGCAGGCCGACCGGGGCCCACAGCACGCCGGGGAAGGCGGCGGGCACGTTGGTGCTGTCGCGATACTGATCGGTCAGCGACAATTGCTCGCCATCATTCTCCCACAGATGCGCGACCAGCGTGCGCGTCTGGTTGAGCAGCGCGACGCCCGCCACGACCCCGCAATACAGTGCAAAGGCACGCAGCGACAGAATGCCGAGCGCGGTGGTCGCAAGGATCGTGACCGCGACGACGCTCGCCGCAGCCTCCTGCACCTTCCAGCGGCGCGCGAAGTCTCCTTCGGGTGCGGGGCGGTGGTAGGCTGCGTTCACTTCGAGCGCGGAGAACCGCTCGACGATCACGCGCCGCAGCGGCGGGATCACCCACGACAGCGGGCCGAGAATACCGAAGCGCAGGAACATCAGCGCGGGCATCGCGACCGCGCCGATCGTGAACAGCGGCAGCGTCCACGGGCGCATGTGCGCGAGCGGGAGATATTCGGGATCGCGCTCCGTCCCGTAATGCGCGCGCGAGTGGTGCACCGCGTGGATCCCTTCGTAGAGGAACGAGGGCAGCATCAGCGGCGCGCCGATCCCGATGTTCCACGCGAGGCGGAAGCCGGGCAGCTTGCGGTGGTCGAGATGAGTGATCTCGTGAATGAACAGCGCCGCGCGATACAGCGTCAGGATCGAGACCAGCACGAGCGCGGCGGTCAGCCAGGCATTGCCGCTCGCAATCGCGCCGAGCAGCGCGGCATAGCCGATCGCCGCCGATCCGAAGCAATCGCCCCAGTACATCACCGGGTTGGGCGTATGCAGGTCGCGCGTCAGCATTGCTGCCTGACGCAGCATTTCCTTGTCTTCCGATCCGGGGGCAGGGGCTAACAGCATTGTCTTGTCGATCTTCCGTGGGGCGATGGTGGCACTTGCCATGGTCAGTGTCGCAACAGCATCCGCGAAATCGCGGTGTTGAGAGGGGCGAAATGCGCCGCCGCCTCCAGTGCGGCCCGCCGTGCGACATGCGCGCGGGGGCTCTCTGCGGTATATAGGTGCACCAGCAGGTTGGTGCCACTATAAAGCGGCCTGGTGGCCAGCCGATGGCGCGTTTCGTAGCGTCGCAGCAACAGTGGCGACGCGATGGGCCGGTCCTTTTGCGCCGCACCGCGCACCAGCCTGGAAAGCGTGGCCGCCGATTGCAGGCCGAGGTTGAAGCCGTGGGCAGTGACCGGATGCATTCCAACCGCCGCATCGCCGATCAAGGCTGAACTGTCGCTGACGAAGTGGCGCGCATAGGTGGTTGCCAGCGGATAGACGCGCGGGCCGGAGACGAACTGCATGGTCCCCAAGCGACGGTCGAACCTGTCCTCGATCTCCGCAGCGAGGATTTCGGGCTGGTAGGCCGCGATCCGCTCTATCGTGGCGCTCTTCAGGGTCAGCACGGCGGACGAGATGTGCTCGCCCAGCGGCAGCATCGCGATCGTCTGGCGATGATCGAACCATTCGGTCGCAATGCCGTGATTGGGCATCTCGTGCGAGAGCCGCACGACCAGCATCGACTTGCCCAGCCGATTGATCTCCGCAGAAATGCCCAGCTGTTCGCGAACGGCGGAAAAGCGCGAATCGGCGGCGACCAGGAGCCGCGCGGTGAGGGTGCGTCCGTCGGCCAGCGTCACCCGCGCACCTGCGCGATCGGCATGGACATGTTCGACCCCGGTGTCCGCCATCAGGGTGACGCCATCCTGCCCCTCCATCGCGTCGAACAGGCTCTGGCGGATCAGGTGGTTGGAGACGAGACACCCCAGCCGGTCTTCCGGCCCGCCGTCGGTGTCGAAGCCAAGCGCGAGGGAGGAGCGGCCATTATAGACCCGTGCGGCGCGCAGCGCGAAGATCTGGTCGGGCGCGATCCTGTTCCACGCACCGAGCTTTTCCAGCGTGGCGACCGATCGGTGGGTGAGCGCGATTTCCCGCCCATCGACCGGCGGCTCCGCCAGCACCTCTGCCGGCTGCCGTTCGACCAGCGCGACGGTCAGCCCGCTGCCCTCCAGTCCCCGGGCAAAGGCAAGCCCGGCAGGCCCGGCCCCGACCACGATGATATCGAAATCGCGCATTGTCTGTCCTTGCAGCTGGCGTTTCAGGCGGCGCTAGCGCGGCTGCGGCGCGCGGGCATTGCGCAAGATCAATTCGGGGGTGGCAAAGGGCAGGTGCTTCTCTGGCCCCGGTCGATCTGGCATGGCCGCCATCATGACCGCCGAACCGCGAACCTCCGGCCCGAGCTCAGCCGACGCCCCGCACTTGCTGGACAAGCTGCACGAAGTGTTCGGCTTCCGCTCGTTCCGCGGTGTGCAAGCCCAAGTGGTGGACCGGGTGATGGCGGGCCAGTCCACGCTCGCGGTGATGCCCACCGGCGCAGGCAAGTCGCTGACCTACCAGCTGCCCGCCACGCTGCTGGAGGGCACGTGCGTGGTGATCAGCCCGCTGATCGCGCTGATGCACGATCAGTTGCGCAGCGCGAGCGCCAACGGGATTCGCGCCGCCACGCTGACCAGCGCGGACGAAAACCGCGCCGAAACCGTCCAGCGCCTGCGCGCGGGCGAGCTCGACCTGCTGTACGTCGCGCCCGAACGCGCGAGCCAGGGCCATTTCCGCGACCTGCTCGCGCAGTGCCGCATATCTCTGTTCGCGATCGACGAGGCGCATTGCGTGTCCGAATGGGGGCACGATTTCCGGCCCGACTACCGCCTGCTGCGCCCGCTGATGGACCAATTCGCGGACGTGCCGCGCCTCGCGCTGACCGCGACCGCCGATGGGCACACCCGATCCGACATCCTGACCCAGCTGGGGATCGCGCCCGAGGGGCTGATCGTCGCCGGGTTCGACCGGCCCAACATCCGCTACACCATTCGTCCGCGCAATTCGCTGACCCAGCAACTGCGCGCCCTACTCACCGAGAATCCCGGCCCCGGCATCGTCTATGCGCAAACCCGCGCCGTGACCGAGCGGCTGGCTGCGTCGCTCTCCGACGCAGGGCGCGAGGTGCGCTGCTATCACGCAGGCCTGCCGCCCGAGGTGCGCGCCGCCAACCAGGCGGCGTTCGTGGCGAGCGAGAACATGGTGATCTGCGCCACGGTCGCGTTCGGGATGGGGATCGACAAGCCCGATGTGCGCTTCGTCGCGCATGCCGGGCTGCCCAAGTCGATCGAGTCCTATTACCAGGAAACCGGCCGCGCCGGGCGCGATGGCGACCCCGCAACCGCAGAGCTGTTCTGGGGCGCGGAGGATTTCGCCAAGGCGCGCATGCGCATCGGCGAGGTGGGCGAAGCGCGCCAGCAGGGCGAGCGCGCGCGGCTGGCGGCGCTTGGCGCGCTGGTCGAGACTGCGGGATGCCGCCGCGCGATCCTGCTGCGCCATTTCGGCGAGAACCCGCCCGAGACCTGCGGCAATTGCGACAACTGCCTGAACCCTCCCAAGGCGGTCGACGCGACGGTGGTGGCGCAGAAATACCTCTCCGCCGTCGCGCGCACGCGGCAGATGTACGGCGCGGGCTATGTCGAAAGCATCCTCACCGGCCAGTCGAGCGAACGCAGCCGGTCGCAGGGGCACGACAAGCTGTCGGTCTTCGGCATCGTCGAGGGGGAGGAAGCCGCGCTGCTCAAGCCCGTCCACCGCGCGCTGCTGGTGCGCGGGGCCTTGCTGCCGACCGAGCACGGCGGACTGATGCTGGGGCCGGAGGCGCGCGGTTTTCTCAAAGGAGAGGAACCGCTCGATCTGGTCATCCCGCCCAAGCGTACAGGCGGTAAGGGACGCAAGGGGGCAGGCTCGGGTCAGGCGCTCAATCCGGTGGGCGATCCGCTGTTCGATGCGCTGCGTGAATTGCGACGCGATCTGGCGAAGGAGAACCAGGTCCCGCCCTACGTCATCTTCCACGATTCGGTCCTGCGCGACATGGCCGGATTGCGCCCGCAGACCCGCGCGCTGCTGGGCGAGTTGCCCGGCATCGGGGCGAAGAAGCTGGACGCCTATGGCGACGCGTTCCTGGAGGTGATCCGCCAGCACGAGCGGTAGGCGCGGCGCATCCTGCGGCTTTCGCGATTCCGGTCATTGGGGCCGGGCGACAGTGCTGCTATGGGCCCGCGATGCTTACGATCGACGGTATCACTGTCCGGCTTGGCGGCCGGCCCATTCTCGAACGCGCCAGCGCGACGATTCCGCACGGCGCGCGGGTCGGGCTGATCGGCCGCAACGGGGCGGGCAAGTCTACCCTGATGAAGACCCTGATCGGCGAGATCGAGCCCGACGACGGATCGATCGGCAAGCCCTCGAAGGCGCGCATCGGCTATATCGCGCAGGAAGCGCCCGATGGCGCGATCACGCCCGAACAGGCCGTGCTCGCCGCCGATGTCGAGCGCGCCAGCCTGCTCGAAGAGGCGGACACCTGCACCAATGTCGACCGGCTGGGCGAAGTGCACGAGCGGCTGCTGGCGATCGACGCCTACACCGCGCCTGCGCGTGCGGCGAAGATCCTCAGCGGGCTGGGCTTCGACGAAGAGATGCAGCATCGCCCGCTCTCCAGCTTCTCGGGCGGGTGGAAGATGCGCGTTGCGCTGGGTGCGCTGCTGTTCTCCGAACCCGACATTCTGCTGCTCGACGAGCCGTCCAACCACCTCGATCTCGAAGCGACGCTGTGGCTGGAGAACTTCCTCAAGTCCTATCCCGCCACCCTGCTCGTCATCAGCCACGAACGCGACCTGCTGAACAATGTGGTCGACCACATCCTGCACCTGCAGGGCGGGCAGCTGACGATCTACAGCGGCGGCTACGACGCGTTCGAGAAGCAGCGGGCCGAGCGCGCGGCGCAGCTGGAGTCGGCCAAGGCCGCGCAGGATGCGCAGCGTGCGCGCCTGCAGGACTATGTCGCGCGCAACAGCGCCCGCGCCTCCACCGCCAAACAGGCGCAGGCGCGCGCGAAGATGCTCGCCAAGATGCAGCCGATCGCCGCGCTGATGGAAGACCCCTCGCTCAGCTTCGAGTTTCCTTCACCCGGCGAATTGCGCTCTCCGATGATCACGCTCGACGGGGCGGCGGTCGCCTATGGGGAGGCCCCGCCGATCCTCAAGCGGCTGAACATGCGGATCGACGCGGACGACCGGATCGCGCTGTTGGGCCGCAACGGCAACGGCAAGACCACGCTCGCGCGCCTGCTGTCCTCCCAACTCGACCCGGTCGAAGGCGCGATGAACGCGCCCGGCAAGCTCAAGGTCGGCTATTTCACCCAGTATCAGGTGGAAGAGCTCGCCAGCGACGAAACGCCGTTGGAGCTGATGTCGCACGCGATGGAGGGCAAGACGCCCGCCGCGGTGCGCGCACAGCTGGGCCGCTTCGGCTTCTCCGGCCCGCGCGCGACGCAGAAGGTGGAGAAGCTCTCGGGCGGGGAGCGCGCGCGGCTGGCGCTAGCGCTGATTACCCGCGATGCGCCGCACCTGCTGATCCTCGACGAGCCGACCAACCACCTCGACGTCGATGCGCGCGAGGCGCTGGTTCAGGCGCTCAACGACTATTCGGGCGCGGTCATCCTGATCAGCCACGATCGCCACATGGTCGAGCTGACGGCGGACCGGCTGATGCTGGTCGATGGCGGCACCGCCAAAGAATATTCGGGCAGCATGGACGATTACATCGACTTCGTGATGGGCCGTAACCAGCCCAAGAAGTCGTCCGGCTCCACCCCCGCAAAGCCAGCTTCCGCGAGTCCCGGCAAGACTCGCGCGAAGGCGCGCTTCCTCAAGTCCGAACTGGCTACCGCGGAGAAGGCGATGGCCAAGCTGGAGGCGAGCCTGTCGCAAATCGACGAGGCGATGTGCGACCCCGCCAGCGCGCCCGCGCATCTCGCCGGGATCGCGATGGACGACCTGCTGATCCGGCGCGCAGAGGCGAGCGATGCGCTGGCCAAGGCCGAAGCCGAATGGCTGGCTCTGGGCGAACAGCTGGAAACGCTCGAAGACGCTTAGCGCCCACACGATAGGGGCGCTTTCGCGTCGCAAAAGCCTGGCTGGGGTGGCAGGATTCGAACCTGCGCATGCCGGTACCAAAAACCGGTGCCTTACCGCTTGGCTACACCCCATCAGCAGGCGAGTGCGCCCCTATAGCGCCGCGAACGGCGATGTGAAGGGGTGCCATGGTGGTTCGGGTGCGGTAAGCCGTCGCGATGACCGATCTCGCCACTGCCCGCCAAATCCTCGACACGCTGATCGGGTTCGACACGACCTCGCACAACAGCAATCTCGCGCTGATCGAATGGGTCGAGGCGTATCTCGCCCGGCACGGCGTCGAATCGCAGCGGGTGCCCAACGAAGACGGGCGCAAGGCGAACCTGTTCGCGACCTGCGGGCCGAAGGTCGAAGGCGGGGTGATCCTGTCGGGCCACACCGATGTGGTCCCGATTGACGGGCAGGACTGGTCGAGCGATCCGTGGACCGTGCGCGAGGCGGACGGGAAACTCTTCGGGCGCGGCGTGGCGGACATGAAGGGGTTCATCGCCCTCGCGCTTGCCTTCGTGCCGCGCTTCGTCGCGGGGAAACTGCCGGTGCATCTGGCGCTGAGCTACGACGAGGAGGTCGGCTGCCAGGGCGCGCCTGCGATGATCGCGCGGATGGCGCAGGATATCCCGCCGCCGCGCCTCACCATCGTGGGCGAGCCGAGCCTGATAGGCATCATCACCGGGCACAAGGGAATCGCGGTGCACGAGGTCAGCGTGCACGGGCATGCCGCGCATTCCTCGCTGGTCGATCACGGGATTTCAGCCAACGCCGTCGCGGTCGGTCTGATGCACGAGCTGCTGGCGCTGGCGGAGGAATTGCGTGCGCGGGCGGATCCGGACAACGGCTTCGACCCGCCGCAGGCGACGCTGACCATCGGGGTGATGGAGGGCGGCACCGCGTCGAACATTCTTGCCGGGCACGCTCGCTTCCAGTTCGACCTGCGCTGCCCGCCGGGGGAGGACGCCGGGGCGATCCTCGCTCCGTTCAGGGCGCGATGCGAGGCGCTGGATGCGGAGTTGAAGGCACGCTTCCCCGACGCTGGCGTGCAGGTGGAGCAGCACGCGGGCACCCCGCCGATGACGCCGCAGGGCAGCGAAGACGCGGTCGCCTTCGTCCGCGCGCTGACAGGCGAGAACAGCGTGCCCGGTCAGGTCGCCTTCGCGGCGGAGGGCGGCCAGTTCCAGGCGGCGGGCTTCCCGACGGTGATCTGCGGCCCCGGTTCGATCGAGCAGGCGCACCAGCCGGACGAATGGATCGCGCTGGAACAGCTCGAGAAGGGCGGGGCGTTCATGGCGCGGCTGGCGGAGAGATTGGGGTAGGGGGCACCCTATCCCCACACGTCACCCCGGACTTGATCCGGGGTGGTGCTTCCTTGAAGTCCGACAGAAGAAGCACCGACCCCGGGGTGACGCCAAATCCGCCTACTCAGGCTTGCTGGGCTTCAGCACCTTGCCCTCGAAGTCCGCTGCCGCGTGCCGCTCGCGCAGCTGCGAATCCTCATCGCCCCACACCTTGGTCACGATTCGTCCGCGCTGCACCGCCGGGCGCGCGGCGATTTCCTCGACCCAGCGCGCGACGTTGGCGTATTCGTCGATCGAGAGGAAGGTCTTCGCGTCGTTGTAGATATTGCCTTCCACGAAGGGCGCAAGCCACGCGAAGGTGGCGATATCGGCGATCGTGTAGTCTTCGCCCGCAAGGAAGCGGCTCTCGCCCAGCCGCTGGTCGGCGACGCTGAAGAGGCGCTTGGTCTCCATCGCGTAGCGGTTGATCGGATATTCGAACTTCTCGGGCGCGTAGGCGTAGAAGTGGCCGAAGCCGCCGCCGATGAAGGGCGCGCTGCCGATCTGCCAGAACAGCCAGCTGAGCATTTCCGCACGCGCCTGTCCGGTGGGCTGGAAAGCGCGGAATTTCTCCGCGAGGTGGAGCAAGATCGCGCCGCTCTCGAACACCCGGATCGCTTCAACCCCGGTCCGGTCGACCAGCGCGGGAATCTTGGAATTGGGATTGATCGCGACGAAGCCGGAGCCGAACTGGTCGCCATCGCCGATATTGATCGTGTAGGCGTCGTATTCCGCCGGATGGCCCGCCTCCAGCAGCTCTTCCAGCATGATCGAGGCCTTGACCCCGTTGGGCGTGGCGAGCGAGTAGAGCTGGAACGGGTTGTCCCCCTTGGGCAGCTCGCGCTGTTCGCGCGCGCCGGCGGTCGGGCGATTGATATTAGCGAACCTCCCGCCGTTCTCTGCATCATGGGTCCAGACCTTGGGGGGCGTATAGTCGCTCATCGGGCAATTCCTTATCGCAAATGGGGCAGGCATTGATGGCGACAAGGTGGGCCCTGCGCAGGCGAGCGCAAGCGCGACGCAGCTCTTGGGCCGGCAAGATGATCTGCGCAGCGCGCAAAGTTTCCTATCGCTTCCGCCGCAGCGCTGGCCGCGAACGGCGATCGCCGGGAACCGTCGCGCGGTGAGCGAGTCGTTCCAGCAGCAGCCTGTTGCGGATGTAACCATATGGAAAAGCTCATTTTCGTCGACGACAGCCTGCCCGGCATCACCCGCAAGGGTGCCGGGCGCGGTTGGGCCTATTACGACCCCGATGGCGAGTTGATCCGCGATGCGGCGGAGCGCGAGCGGCTGAACGCGATCGCGCTGCCGCCCGCCTATAGCGATTGCTGGTTCTGCCCCGCGCCCAACGGGCACATCCTCGCCACCGGATACGACGCAAAGGGGAGGAAGCAATATCGCTACCACCCCGAATTTCGCGCCAGCCGGGAGAGCGAGAAGTTCGACCGCTGCCTCGCCTTCGGTGCACGCTTGCCGCTGTTGAGGAAGCGGGTGGTCGACGATCTGGGCGCGCGCGATCTGCGGCTGGCGCGCGCGCTGGCCGGGGTGGTCCGGCTGCTCGACCTGGGCGCGATCCGGATCGGGAACGAAACCTATGCGCGCGACAATGGCAGTTTCGGCGCGACCACGATCAAGAGCCACCATGTCACCGTGCGAGGGAAGACGCTGCGGTTCCGGTTCCGCGCCAAATCGGGCAAACACCGCGATCTGGAATTGACCGACACGCATCTGGCAAAGATCGTCCGCCAGATGCAGGATCTGGACGGGCAGGACCTGTTCTCCTTTGTCGATCCTGCCGCCGATGCGGTGCGCGATGTCACCTCCAGCCACGTCAACGCCTATCTGCGCGAGACCATGGGCGAGGATTTCAGCGCCAAGAACTTCCGCACCTGGCACGCCAGCGCGATGGCATTCGGACTGCTGGCGGGGGCGAGGGAGGATCTGACCATCAAGACCGTGACGGAAACGGTTGCCCAGCGGCTGGGCAACACACCTGCGATCACCCGCAAGAGCTATATCCATCCGGCGATCTTCGATCTGATGGACCGGCAGGGCGAATGGCGCGAGGGGCTGCAACTGCCCCGGCGGACCAAGTGGCTCGCGCGTGAGGAGCGCGGGCTGATCGAATTTCTGGAAGATGCGCCGTCTCCGCGCGACATCCTCGCCGCCTGACGTTTTTTTCTCAAAACTAACATGGCGCAATCGCGCCCGCGTAAACTCGATGCTAGAGGTCGAGTAGCATTGTCAGCGCCGAATCTGGTGGGATAGGCGCGGAAGAGGGACGCATTTGCCCAACCATAAGCTGACCGCTGTCGACGCGGCCAATTTCCTGCCACGGAAATTTCCACCGCTTGTCGCGCAAGTGCTCTTCGGGCTTGCGTTGGCGCTGGCGATGATCGGCCTGCGCACCCTCATCGACATCGTCGCGCCCAATGCAGGCCCCTTCGCGCTGGTCTACCCCATGGTGCTGATCGCCACGCTGTTCGGGCGGCTGCTGGCCGGGATCATCTGCCTGATCGTCTCCTTCGTGTGGGCGTGGTACTTCGTGCTGCCGTTCCACGGGTCGTTCGCGTTCGAGGTGGCGAGCGATCAGTCGCGCGTGTTGATCAACTTCCTGTCGACCTGCGTGGTGCTAGTCCTCGCTGAGATCTTCCGCGCGGCGGTCCGCGTGCGCGAGGCCGAGCTGCACGAATCGCTCGAACGGCGGCGCTGGCTGATGGCGGAGCTGCAGCATCGTACGAAGAACAACTTCGCGCTGGTCGCCAGCATGATCGAATTGCAGAAACGCCGGCAAGACAATCCCGCCGCCGCCGCCGCGCTGGAAGATGCCGCCAACCGCGTGTTCTCGTTCAGCCGCGCCTATGCGCAGCTGGCGGTGGACGGGGCCGACCGCAAGGAAGGCGCGATCGACATGGCCAGCTATCTGGAAGACGTGGTCGACCATCTGGTCCACGCGTCCTTCGACGATAACGTGAAGGTCGAGTGCCGTATCGCCCCGATCCCGCTGCCGCGAGACCAGGCGGTGGCGATCGGCCTGTTCCTCAACGAAGCGCTGACCAACGCCGCCAAATACGCCTTCGGCGACGGGCGTGATGGGGAGCTCACCATCGCGCTCTCCGGGTCGACCAATGACTGGCGGCTGGAAGTGCGCGATAATGGCGCGGGCACCGCCGCCAACAGCGATGCCGATGGCGGGCTGGGCAAGAGCCTGATGCGAACTTTCGCGCAGCAGGCCGGGGCCGAACAGGATATCGAAGTCGACGAGCATGGCTGCCGCGTGACGCTGGCGCGCCTGCCGCTGACCGCATAGCGCGCCTGACCGGGCCGTTCGCGGATCGTTTCCTGAGCTGCCCTCTGTGTGGGCCCTTGTGCCGCGCGCGCCATCCGGGCACACGCTGAGCTACCAATGGGCCAGAGCGCACACCCCTTCTTCGACCTGCACACGCACGGCTTCGTGCGCGTTGCGACCTGCACGCCCTGCGTGCGCCCGGCGGATGTCTCCGGCAATGCCAAGAGCATCGTCGAGATCGCGCGCGACGCGCACGAGGCAGGGGTCGACTTCGCGGTCTATCCCGAACTGTGCGTCACCGGCTACGCGATCGACGATCTGCATCTGCAGAGCGCGGTGATCGATGCCGCCGAAGCGGCGGTCGCGCGGATTATCGACGAGAGCGAGGGGCTGACCCCGGTGCTGGTGATCGGCGCGCCCGTGCGGCGCGGATCGCGCCTGTATAACTGCGCGCTCGCGATCTCCAACGGGCGCCTGCTGGGCGTGGTGCCCAAGAGCTACCTGCCCAACTACCGCGAATTCTACGAGAAGCGGCAGTTCACGCGCGGGCATAATTGCCAGGGGCTCGACGTGACGATCGCAGGGCACGAAGCGCCCTTCGGCACCGATGTGATCTTCGCCGCCGACAACCTGCCGGGCTTCGTCTTCGGGATCGAGATCTGTGAGGATTTCTGGGCTCCGCAACCGCCCGGCATGATGGCCGCGATGGCGGGGGCGACGATCCTTGCCAACCTGTCTGCCTCTCCCGTCACCATCGGGCGCGCGAGCGACCGCCACCTCCACTGCGCCTCCAGCTCCAGCCGGGGCATGTGCGCCTATGCCTATTCAGCGAGCGGGCATGGCGAGAGCACGACCGACCTCGCGTGGGACGGGCAGGGCGTGATCTACGAGCTGGGCGAGCTGATGCAGGAAAGCGTCCGGTTCGATCGCGGCGCGGAGCTGTGCGTGGTCGACATCGACACGCGGCGGATCGTCAACAACCGCACCCAGAACGGCACCTTCCACGATGCGAGCGAGGCGGCGGGCCGCCCCGAAGATTGGTATCGCCGGGTCGGCTTCACCCACAATATGCGTGCTGCTGAGACAGTCGGCGGATGGGGCCTGAAGCGCCCGGTACGCCGCTTCCCCTTCGTGCCCGACGATCCCGATACCCTGCACGAGGATTGCTACGAGGCGGTCAACATCCAGGTCGATGCGCTGATGCGGCGGATCGAGGCGACCAGGCCCAAGAGCCTCGTCCTCGGCATTTCGGGCGGGCTCGATTCGACCCACGCGCTGCTGGTCGCGTGCGTCGCGTGCGACCGGCTGGGCCTGCCGCGCGAGACCATCCGCGGCTACACCATGCCCGGCTTCGGCACCTCCGACCGGACGAAGGACAATGCGCTCAAGCTGATGCACGCGGCGGGGATCACTGCCGAGACGATCGACATCGTGCCCGCAGCGCAGCTGATGCTGAAAGACATCGGGCACCCCTATGCCGACGGGAAGGAGGTGTACGACACCACCTTTGAGAACGTGCAGGCCGGGCTGCGGACCGATTACCTGTTCCGCCTCGCTGGCCACCACGGCGGTTTCGTGATCGGCACCGGCGACCTGTCCGAACTGGCGCTGGGCTGGTGCACCTACGGCGTGGGCGACCAGATGAGCCATTACGGCGTCAATTCGGGTGTGCCCAAGACGCTGATCCAGTACCTGATGCGCTGGATGATCGAGACTGACCAGTTCAGCCACGACCTGAACGAGGTGCTGGAGGATGTACTGGGGACCGAGATCAGCCCCGAACTGGTCCCCGCAGGGGCCGACGGCGCGATCCAGAGCACCGAGGACCATATCGGCCCCTACGCGCTGCACGACTTCTTCCTCCATCACATCGCCCGCCACGGCCAGTCGCCCAGCCATGTCGCGTTTCTTGCGTGGCATGCGTGGAAGGACGCTGAGAGCGGCAAGTGGCCGCTGGGCTTCCCCGACGAGGCGAAGCAGGCCTACGACCTCGCGACCATCCGCAAGTGGCTGGCCGTGTTCTGCCGCCGCTTCTTCGGCTTCAGCCAGTTCAAGCGCAGCGCGATGCCCAACGGGCCCAAGGTCTCGCTGGGTGGAGCGCTCAGCCCGCGCGGCGACTGGCGCGCACCCAGCGATGCGGTCGCCGACCTGTGGCTGGCAGAGATCGAAGCGAACATTCCGGAAAGCTAGCGGTTAATCTACAATTCATGCGCCCGGGCGGAGTTTTGCGGCCAGCAGGGAGACCGTCATGAACACGCCACATCGCCTTCTGGTTGCCGCCACTCCGGTGCTCGCTCTTGCGCTTGGCGCGTGCGCCGACACCGGTATGGGCCGCGTCGCGCTCCCTAATACAGGCTCCTATCAGGAACTGCGCACCGCGCCTGGTCCGGACGAGAACGCCGTCGCGGTGCTGAGCGATCTGCGCAAGACCGACAGCGAGTTCGACAAGCTGCGCGAGAGCGGGCAGCTGACCAAGCGCGAGAAGCGCAAGCTCGACCGGGCACAGGCGCAGGTCGGCCTGCTGGCGGCGAGCTACTGCGAGGATGGCGTGGTGACGGACGCCGAGCGCCGCGAGATGGATATCTACTCGCGCGCGATGCAGGACCTGGCAGCGATCGAGGCACCGAAGTCTCCGAAGAAGTAACGCGCCCACGCCCTGCCGGGTGGCCCGCTAGGCGTGCGCCTGCCGCGACAGACCGATTTGCCCCGCACTCTGCCTGCCGCTAACGCGCGGACCATGCCCGCCCGCACGATTCTTCTGCTGATCCTCGTGAATTTGCTGTGGGCGCTCAACGTGGTGGTCAGCAAGGTCGCGGTGGACGATCTGGGCATGCCGCCGCTGTTCTACGCCGCGCTGCGCGCGCTGCTGACCCTGCTGGTGCTGTTCCAGCTGCTGCGCCCGCTCCCGCGCAACTGGCCGCTGGTCGCTGCCGTCGGGCTTGCCATCGGCGGTGGATCCTTCGCGCTGTTCGCGATCGGCCTGTCCTATGCCGATCCCTCGACCGCAGGGATCGTCAGCCTGTCGGGCGCGCCGATGACCGTGCTGCTGGCGATCGTGCTGCTGGGCGAGGATGTCGGCTGGCGGCGCGGGGTCGGCATCGCGCTGGCGATAGGCGGGGTGGTGATCGCGATCTCCTCCCCCTCGGGCCTCCAGAGTTCCGCCGGTCTCGGCTGGATCGGGCTGTCCTGCCTCGTCGGGGCACTGGGCTCGGTATACGTCAAGAAGATCGACGTCGGGGGCAAGCCGCTCCAGGCGTGGTCCGCGCTTGCCTCCTTCGTGGTCCTGTTGCCGTTCTCGCTCGCGACCGAGCGCGATCTGGTCGCGCCGCTGGCAGAACATCCGTGGCAGGTTCTGGGCTGCCTGATCTTCGCCGGGCTGGTGGTGTCGGTTTACGCGCATACGATCTATTTCAACGCGCTGAAGGATCACGATGCCAACCTCGTCGTGCCCTTCACCCTGCTGCATCCGCTGATGACCGTGGCGCTGGGCGCGTGGCTGACGGGCGATCCTGTCGGCTTTCCGTTGCTGGTGGGCGGCGCGATCGCGGTGGCGGGCGTTTCGATCCTCGTCCTGCGCCCAAGCGAGACCTTCACGAAACGGTTTCTCGTCCGGTCGCGCCTTTGAAGAACAAAGGGTTGCGATAGGGGAAAGCATGTTAACCACCTCGCGCTAAAGCGGGGGACGTGAAGCAAGAGACGCAATTTCTGCCCGCTGCGCGTGTTCCGGATGTCGAAAACATGGTGGAACAGGCGGCGGAAGGTGGCCTGCCGATGCGAAAATGGCCCGCGCCGCTGCGCGCGCTGTGGCACGCCGAGCTGCCGGCGCGTGGGCGGCAGGATCTCGCCTTCATCAATGCCCTCGGCCTCGTCGCCGTGCTGCTGTGCGTCCCGCTCGACTATTCGACCGGGCCGCAGACCTTTGCGACCGGGCTGGTCCTGCGGCTGGGCATCGTAGTGCCCGCCTACCTGCTCGCGATCTACGCCGCACTGCGCTGGAGCTGGCCGATCCGCCGTCTCGTCTCGATCGTGCCGCCCGCCTGCTTCGCCACCGTCGCGACCTTCCTCGGGACCTTCCAGAGCGGGGCGGAGATGTCCTCCTACCTGATGGGGGCGGCGCTGATCGTCCTCATGGCGACCGCGGTGCTGCCGCTGCGCGCAGGGATGCTGAGTATGATGGTCGGCCTGTCGCTGATCGGGATGTGGACGGTGTGGGCAGCGCTGCCCCTGTCTCCGCCCGTGAGCGGCGAAAGCGGTGCGCTGCTGGCCTACCTGACGGCGACGATGCTGGTCGCGCTCGCGCTGCCTATCCGGACCGACCGGATGAAGGACCGCGCCTTCCTGTCCGACCTGCGCAGCCGCTTCGTGTCCGAACGGCTGGTGGCCGCAAACGCCCAGCTGCGCGAGCTTTCGCATCGGGACGACCTGACCGGCCTGCCCAATCGCCGCTATTTCCAGCGTATCTTCGGATCAGCGCTGGAGGATTCGATAAAGCGCGGCGACGGCCTCGCGGTGATGATGATCGACGTCGACCGGTTCAAGCACTTCAATGACAGCCACGGCCATCTCGCCGGCGATCGGGCGTTGCGGCAGGTGGCGGGGCAGCTGGAGCGGCAATTCGCGGCGCCGGGCTGCACCGTGGCGCGCTATGGCGGGGAAGAGTTCATCGCACTGGTCGAACGGTGCGATGCCGCGCACGCCCTCGCCCTGGCGGAGACGATCCGGCAGGCGGTGGAGGAACGTCCCGTGCTCACCGGACAGGGCGCGAAGGTTCCGATCACGCTGAGTATCGGTGTTGCCATGCGCGAGAGCGCGAACACGGCCGCCGGGGACCTTGTCGCGCGCGCCGACAGTGCGCTGTACGACGCGAAGGAGGCCGGCCGAAACCGGGTGCAGCTGGCGGGCGAGGCCCCGGATGGCACCACGGGTCAAGGCCGGTGTCGCCCGGCGTCGCAAGCATAGGCGACACAGCGCCGGGCGCGGTGCCTCAGCCCCTATTTTGCAGTGCCAGTCGCCGGGTCCGTGTGCGCGTCAGTCCAGCTTCATCACCCAGCCGTGCGGATCGGGCGCGGTGCCCATCTGGATGCCGACCAGCTTGTCGCGCATCTTCTGGGTCAGCTGGCCGGTGCCGCCGGTGCCGATGGTGAAGGTGCCATCCGGCCCGTTGACGCTGCCCACCGGGGTGACGACCGCCGCGGTGCCGCAGGCGAAGGTCTCGATCAGGTCGCCCTTGGCCGCATCGGCGTGCCACTGGTCGATCGAATAGGGCTCTTCGCGCACCTGCAGCCCTTCGTCGCGCAGCATCTGGATCAGGCTGTCGCGGGTGATGCCGGGCAGGATCGTGCCGGTCAGCGGCGGGGTGATCGCGCTGCCGTCCTTGAACACGAAGAACAGGTTCATGCCGCCCAGTTCCTCGACCCACTTCTTCTCGACTGCATCGAGGAAGACGGTCTGCTGGCAGCCCTGCTTCGTGCCCTCGGCCAGCGGCACGAGGCTGGCGGCGTAGTTGCCACCGGTCTTCGCCGCGCCGGTGCCACCGGGGGCCGCGCGGGTGTGATCGCGGCTGACCCACACGTCGACCGGCTTCACGCCCGACTTGAAATAGCTGCCGACCGGGCTGGCGATGAGGCAATACAGATATTCGCGCGCCGGGCGCACGCCGAGGAAGGCTTCGGTCGCGAACACGAAAGGCCGCAGGTAGAGCGAACCGCCCTCGACCGTGGGCATCCAGTCGCGGTCCTTGGTGACCAGCTGGCGGATCGATTCGAGGAACAGTTCCTCGGGCAGTTCCGGCATCGCCATCCGGCGCGCGCTGGCGTTGAGGCGGCGCGCGTTCTGTTCTGGCCGGAACAGCGCGACGGAATCATCCTCCCACCGGTAGGCCTTCATCCCTTCGAAGATTTCCTGCGCGTAGTGCAGCACGGCCGCCGCCGGATCGAGCGGGATCGGTTCGCGCGGGCACAGCTTCGCATCGTGCCAGCCATCCTCGCCGCGCTCTACCCGGGCGGCGTCGAAGGCAATCGTCACCATGTGATCGGTGAAGATCGACCCGAATCCGGGGTCCGCCAGCGCCTGGTCGCGGGTTTCGGACGGCACGGGGGCGGGGTGGGGCAGGTGGGCGAAATCGATCATCGGCGCGTCGGCCATAGGGCAGTAGTCTCCTTGGCCGAGGCGGTTATGCGCGCACGCCACGCGGGGCAAGGGGTTTCGAAAAAAATTTCACAATTACGGCAAGAAACTTTTCACAAATTGCGCGCCTGAGGGCTTGGGAAAGCGTGTTGCGGCCCGTGCCGCAGGCCCTCGCGCGGGTCAGCAGCTCTCGATCAGCATTGAATGCAGCGCGGTGCCCGACTTATCGACCCAGCGATAGAAGAACGACCCTCCCATGCTGATGGTATCGGCCATGTCGCTAGACTGGCAGACCGACAGCCGGGTGCTCTCGGCAAGCGTGGCGACCTGCTGCGGGCCGAAGTCGCGCGCGTTCACATCGACCAGGTAGGTGTAGTTCAACCGCGGCCCGGTGGAGGAGATTGCGACCAGCGTAGTGCTCGCGTCCATCTTCATCGGCAACTGGGAACTGATCTGGTCGGACGTGGCGCGGAAGATGCAGCCGATCATCGTCGCCAGGTCTGCTTTGGACAGCTGGTCTGCCGGGACGTTCTGCCGATCCTCAGCAACGCATTCATCCACTGCTGCATCGCTGTCCGTCTGCGGCTCCGCATAGGTCCCGTGGGCCTGCATGGTCAGCGCGAGCACGGCTGCGCCCGATGCGATCAGAAACGACATGTGCGGCCCTTCCCCGTCCGATGGTTACCTGGCCGTTTTATCGCCGAATGTGCGATGCGGAAGAGGAAATGAAAAGGGCAGCTCCAGCCCGTCGGTGGAACTGCCCTTTCATGGTCAGCGGCCAGGAAGTGCCGCTCACGAAGCCTCTAAAGGTATGCGACTTTACCGATAGTGCTCCGCGCGGAAACTTGCCGACCTCTCTGCTGAACCATGAGACATCGGATCACCTCCTTTCGCGCTTGTAAGCCAAGACCCGCACCGTATCACCGGGGGCCGAGAAGCGACGTGGGCCGTCGCCCTCAGGCACCTTTTTGAGTCATGCGATTCGCCAGCACAAGCCTTGTAAATATGTTTTTCCCCGTCATACTTGTGCGCTCACGAAATGAACGGCGTTGCAGCGTAAACCGCGCCCCCCGGCACGGCTCGCGCGTTCCTGAAACAACGGTACTTCGCCAGCAGCGCAGTGCGCTTTAGCGGCAATCCTCGATCACCCGCGTCACCTCGGCCCAAGCGGGCACATAGACGCCGGGTTCGCCTTCCACTTCCACTGCGAAACGCCCGCGCGTGATCGCCATCGCGTCGAGCAGCGGGTCGCGCGCGTCCAGCGTCGTCAGCACCCGTGCAGGCGAGCCCGAGGCGGGCTTTGCCATCATCGGGCGCGAGGTGGTCTCGGTGCTGATCCGCATCGCGACATCGCCCTGCTTGGCAGCCGACGTCGCGCGCACGATGCCGACCTTGCGGGTGGCGATCTCGCACACGATGGCCAGCTTGGTCGCGCCCGGCGTGCCGAAGATTGCCAGCGTTTCGCCAGGCTCGACCAGATAGCTCCAGTCGCCCGGTGTCTGCGGCCGGTCGATCCAGTTTTCCGCCGGCGGTGGCACGGGCTGCGGCGTGGGTGCCGGGGGTGGCGGCGGAGCGGGCGCAGGGGCAGGTGGCGGAGGCTCCGGCGTCTGGCAGCAGGTCACCGCCAGCAGCGAGAGGGCGAGGGCGATACGGGCGGGGGAAAAGACGCGGGGTTTGCTCATGCCTCTGATAATGCGCTTGGACGCCGCACGGGTCCATGATTATCACGCCCGCCATGGCGAAGAAGATGCGTGTCGATCAGCTGCTGGTAGCCCGGGGCCTTGCGGAGAGCCGCGCGCGCGCGCAGGCGCTGGTGATGGCGGGCGTGGTGTTTGCAGGCGAGACCAAGATCGCCAAGCCGGGCCAGCCCATCGCCGAAGATGCCGAGCTGGAGGTGCGCGGGCGCGATCATCCCTGGGTCAGCCGCGGCGGGATGAAGCTGGCCCATGCGCTCGATGCGTTCGATCTCGACCCGACCGGCGCGGTCGCGATGGATATCGGTAGCTCGACCGGTGGCTTTACCGATGTGCTGCTGCAACGCGGCGCGGCGCGCGTGTTCGCGGTCGACAGCGGGACCAACCAGCTCGCGTGGAAGCTGCGGCAGGACGAGCGGGTGACCGTGCTGGAGCAGACCAGCGCGCGCATCCTCACGCCCCAGCAGATCGACGCGCCGTGTAACTGGGTGGTGTGCGATGCAAGCTTCATCGGCATGGCCAAGGTGCTCGAACGCCCGCTGGAACTGGCCGCGCCGCAATGCCGCCTCGTCTCCCTCATCAAACCGCAGTTCGAGGTCGGGCGCGAAGAGGTCGGCAAGGGCGGGGTGGTGCGCGACCCCGGGCTGCATGTGCGGGTGTGCGAAGAGGCGCGGGCGTGGCTCGAATCGAGCGGCTGGCAGGTGCAGGGAATCGTCGAAAGCCCGATCACCGGGCCCAAGGGCAATGTCGAGTTCCTGATCAGCGCATCGCGCGGTTAATGGTAAACGCGGCGCGCGTGCCAATTCGGTATAATGTCTGCAACTTGCTTGTTGTTAAGGTATACGCCCGCCAAGGCGAATCGCAGATATTCCCCGTTTGGAGGTTTGATGACCACGCTGGCCTCACGCGCGCAGCTGCGCGCTAGCTTTATCCGCTGGGCGCTGTTCTGCGTCCCTGCCATTGTTTTGCTTGGCTTCCTTTCGGGCCAGCTGGCTGGAACGGGGGAGGGCGATCCTTGGTTCGCCGCGTTGGCCAAGCCCGATTTCTATCCCGATGCATCGCTGTTCCCGATCGTGTGGGGCATCCTTTACGTGATGATGGGCCTTGCTTTCGCGCTGGTCTGCTCCGCCTGGGGCGCCAAGGGCCGGGGCATCGCGATCGCCGCCTTCGTCGTGCAATTCGCGCTCAACCTCGCATGGACCCCGCTGTTCTTCGGCCAGCACGAGATCACCTATGCGCTGATCGTGATCGTCGCGATGGCGGTGATGATCCTGATCACGATGATCCTGTTCCTGCGCGTACGGAAGATCGCGGCGCTGCTGCTGGTGCCCTATCTCGCTTGGGTCTGCTTCGCCGCGTATCTCAATTACGAGATACGTGAGCTCAATCCGCAGGCCGACGGAGCCGACACGACCGGCGCGATCCAGCGGATCGATCTTTGAGGGGAGAGCGCGCGGGGCTCTGGACAAACCGGAGCCCACGCGCCATCTCTCGCCCCATGCAGAGCCAGAACCCCATGATCGCCGATTTCGTGAAGCTGGTGAACGGTGCCGCGGGCACCTTTGCCGGGATGACCCGCGAGGCGCAGCAGAGCGCGCGCGAGCGGATCAAGGAAACGGTCGGCGGGCTCGACTTCGTCAGCCGCGAGGAGTTCGAGGCGGTCAAGGCGATGGCCGCCAAGGCGCGCGAAGAGAACGAGGCGCTGGCAAAGCGGCTCGATGCGCTGGAAGGCAAGGGCAAGTAACTCCGCCCCGCTCGCGGGCGCGTAGCGCCGTTGTCGTCAAACCCATCGATCGTGGCTCGGACACGCGCCGCCTATGCGCGCGCTGCTTCGCCGCGATAGGATCCGGGGCGGATTGAACTTCGGACCAAAGCCTAGTCGATCGCAGAGGCGGATTGCGAGGGCGTGCCGAAGCGAGCAAGCAGCAGGCCGGTGGCCAATCCGCCGCAACCCAGGACCATTAGGGCAAAGCGCGCGTCCGATGCGCTGGCCAGGATGCCGCACAGTGCGGCACCGATCGCCGGAACTCCGGTCAATTTCAAGGTCAGCGCGGCCATCGTTCGGGCGCGCATGGTGTTATCGACCCGATCTTGAAGAATCACGGGCACGATCGCGTGTGGCACCCCCAGGCCTATCCCGCAGATGAAGATCAGCACGACCACGCCGACCTGCGACAGGAACGAGGTCGCCGCCACGAGCGCCGCGCAGGCTAGCAGGCTCGCATAAATCGTCAGGAATCGCCGCGAGGGCGATCGCGCGAACCGGGTGCTGACGATCCCGCCGACCAGCGTGCCGAGCCCGAGTGCGACGAACACCAAACCGCGGAAAATTTCTTTGTCCGGAAATGCGGTCGCGAGCATCTGCGGCATGACCGATTGCACCGGGCCCAGAACGAACAGCGTGGGAACGATGCCGAGTAGCAGTGCCTGCCAAAGCGACCGGTTGTTGAATATATGCGCCACGCCGTCCAGGATACCGCGCAGTGCGCCGGACCGGTCGCCGCCGCTCGCTTCGTGCTGCCCATCGGGTTGCGGAAGGCTGAGCGCGGATAGCAGCAGTATGGCGGCGACGATCATCATCGCCGCGAAATCCCCGAACTGGACCCGCGCGACGGCATATAGCAGGGGGCCGAAGGTGAAGCCGAAAACCGTCATCATCGACAAGATGATCGTCGGCGTGGCCGTTCGCGACGTGACCAACGCGACCATCGCGATCCTGTTGCCCGCGACGCCCCCCGCGGCATAGCCATAGAGAGCACTGGACAACAGCGCCGCAACAAACAGGACGGTCGGGGCCGGGGAAAGGAGAACTGCCAGTGCAAATGCTAGCGCCGCCAGTGCCATACCGAACCCGCAGTTACGGATCAGGCGAGCGATTGGCACCACATCCCCCAGAAAGCCACGCACCGGAGTCATCAGTCCCATCACCAGGAAGGCTACCGCGAAAACAATCGATGCCTGCAGCGCGCCGTCGCCGACGTCGGTGACGATCACCACGATACCGTAGACGAACATGGCGTGACCAATCGTCCCGGCCAGGGCCGAGAGGAAAAAGGCGAGCAAGGGCGGTGGCAGGCGCATGGAGTCCCGGGCTGCAGCCGGCTCACCCATGGTTTGCATCGGATGGTGGGAAAAGGTTGGCAACCATCGCATCATAGCTGCTCTTTAGCGGACCGTCATACTCATCGAGGCGGACGAGATGACAGTCTTCGCCATCGAATGTTTCGACGATTGGGATCAGCCGATACCCGGAAATCGCGCACGTGGTTCGGTTCACGCTGACTTCGAGTAACCCGCTCAGGCAGCTACGCCACGATCGTCCGGGCTTCGCGATGTTCGACAAGGTGTAGGTGAAGTTGCCCAGACTATAAGCGCACAGCGTACCGCGCTGATAATCTAGCGGTTGCAGCATATGCGGGTGGCTACCGACAATCAGACCGAAGCCTGCGCGGCGCAGGTCGGTCGCCAGCTGACGATTGGCCGACAAGGGTTCTGTCCGCATCTCGTAACCCCAATGCGGCAGCGCGATCGCCAATCCGGCACGCCGATCCGTCAGCTCCGCAGCGAGATCGCTCGCATCCACATGGAATTGGCGATTGACCCCCGGTCGTTCCCACTCGAAGGGATCGTCATTCATCCAGCGCGTCCACGCCAGAACGGCGAGCCGCAGCTCGCCGATCTGCACGATATCGGCCAGGCGACGATCCGCCGTGTGCTCACCGACGATCCCAAAACCCCTGCTTTTCAGCAGCGCGCAGCCATGATGGAATGCCTCGACACCCAGATCACCGGCATGATTGGCTGCGACGGACAGGCAGACGCGCTCTGGTGCCAGTCCGGCCAGCGCGCATTGTCGTTCGAGGAACTCCAGCGGCATCGCGAAAGGGGGCATCGTCAGCCCGCGGGGATAGCGTACTGCTTCATCCCGATCACGCGCAACGACAGGAGCCTCCAGGGCTCCGAAGAACATGTCGGCGGAGCGCAGGGTTTCCTGCAGAGAGGGGGCGAATACGACCGGCCGATCGCCGGTTTTGACCATCACGTCACCGCCGAAAACCAGCGTGATATCGTCGGCCGCACGCTGGCCTGCAGCTATGGGCGCGCGCGGAAAGGACGCGGGCAGCCGCCATTTGGGGAAGAAGAAGCGAATCTCCCACAAAGCGCGCACCCACCACCGATAGCGACCGTACCGCGCCAGCGACGCTTGGGTTCCGGGCTGCTTAAGCGCTTTTGGCGATGACTCTGGCGTGGCACGAGCTACACGTGACCGAGTCGGCTGCGGCCTCATGCGCTCAGCTTTGCGATAAATCCCTCATCAGTCGGCGATACCGGCACTCCGCCGCCCTTGATGGGAAGGATGAAGTTGTTCTCGCCGACGTCGACGCTGTGGTCGTCGACGTAGCGGCCCACCAAGGTCGAGCGGCGCAGGCCCGGCGCGGTGGGGCGCGAGCCGTGCAGGTTGAAAGACGTGAACGCGTAATACTCGCCTGGCTTTGCGATGAAGGGAATTTCGGTGAACTCGCCCCGGAACAAATCCTCGTAGAAGAATTGGGCGAGGATCATCAGCACCTTCGACTTTCCCCGATGGCCGCCTCGGGAAAAGAGAAATATTTTCAGCATCTCCCGGATCCGGGTGGGGGGGAAGAAGGAAACCGCATTCAACATGTGATCGATGTTGTTCAGGAAGTATTTCTGGAGATCGTAGGCGCGGGTGTCGACGAAACTTCCCGCCAGGATCGACATAGTCCCCGACTCGATCGTCGAGTCGCTCAGCGAAATCCAGATCGAGAGCGCTGAGTTCGGTTCGAACCGTTTCCCGGACCGGTGCGAGAAGGATGGGTGGCGGCTCATATCCGCGAAATCGACATTCTGATGATAGAAGGTGCGCGACCCGTCCGGCATCTGTCGGAAGATCTGTGAACGCCAGCAGGTGACGCGGTCCGTCGCGATGAGATCCTTGACCGTTCCAAGCAAATCCGGATCGCTGAAGATCGCGCGAACCCGCGTATCGAACATGAACATGTTCACGCCCAGAATGACGTCTCGTTCTTCGAGCAGCAGGTCCGCTTCCGCGCGATCCCTGCCGGCGATAAGACTATACACCGGGTTGTCCCGTGAGAAGGCCAGGTCTTCGATGTGGCGTTCCAGATCGCGCGCCTCGGCGTCGTCGATCAACCTGAAAGGGCCGGCAACGCCGTGCATGGAAAACAGATCGAGATCGGCTTGGGCGAGCCTTGTGGGGACGTGACCGTCAAGGTCTATGGCCTGCTTGCTGTTGTACTCGGCTCCCGCAATGTAGAAGCCGCGATCCTTAATCAGCGCCAGATTTTTCGCCTTCAGCGCCATGCAATACGCGAAAAGCGCATTGAGCTTGGCCGACTGGACCGGCGAGAGTCGCCCAATTGCCGCCAGCTCTGCGGTGATCTGGGTATCGTTGAGTTCTTCGAGGATCGCTTTCATCCCTGCCGCCCTCCGACGATGGTGGACTTTGCCACTGGCGCGGTTTGGGCGGACCACCACGTTCCGTGTCTGCGATTGCCCAAGTACCAGGATCGCAGCAGGCGCCACCAACCACGCGTGCGGCGAACATCGCGATTATCGAAAAAGTCGTGCAGCGCGGCGCGTGCAGCACGCATCCGGTAAAACGGCACATTGGGCAGAAAATGATGGATCAGATGATATTCGCCCGAATCGAACAGGAATAGGATCTCTTCGAACACACCGCAGCGAAATCTGGACGCGATCGAAAACGGATTATCGGGCTGGATCTCGGCATGTTCGATGAGGATGCGGATCGCATTGAGTGCGGGCAGGACCAGCAACAAAGGCAGCAGATATCCGAACAGGATCGCCTTGGGTGCGAAGAACGCCGCGACAACCGCACCGACTAGGATCAGGGCCGACAAGGTCGCCTCCACACGCGCGCGTGAAATCGCCTTCG
Organism: Alteriqipengyuania abyssalis; assembly: GCF_019857185.1. GTDB lineage: Bacteria > Pseudomonadota > Alphaproteobacteria > Sphingomonadales > Sphingomonadaceae > Alteriqipengyuania > Alteriqipengyuania abyssalis. Next base: position 49,534 of record NZ_JAHWXP010000005.1, read on the forward strand.
CGGTGGGCCGACGCAGCGCGAAATAGGGCGCGCGTCCTGCGCCCATCTTGCCGGATGCGGCCCATCTGGTGCCGATTGCGGTCAGGAACAGATACCGCTTGAGCCGGGTGTCGAGGTCGCTCTTGTACGCTTCGGAATCCTCGGGCGTGACCACGTTCTCGTGGTGTGCCCAGTGGGCATCGGCGTAGCGTGTCGCACTGAGCTGGATCGGGGCTGTGAAGAGCATGGACAGGCCATGACCAAACTGCCCGCCGACCTTGCGGTGGACGAAGAATTCGTGATTCAGCAGCCCGAACAGCTGGAAGATGGTACCCTGCGCGAGTGTCAGAAGTACCAGCGCGACCGGCGACTGGACGAGGAAGCATGCCGCCAGAACGGCGATCGAAAGCGCCGGAAGCGCAATGATCATGCCGTAGTCCAGCACCCGGATCGGGCGCTGGAGCGCGCGCACGCGGTCCGGCCCCAGGTAGTCGCGAACTTCGCGCTGGCGGGCGGGAAGACTGGTGTTTGCGTGGTTCATCAATCTATCCGGATGAAGGGGCCAACCCGTCGGCGTGTCGTCGATGCGTCAGTGGACCAGGCGCACATCGATATTGATGCGGTCCATGATCTCTTCGTAGAGTTCGATCGCCTGCTGCCGGTAATCCTCGTCCAGCGCGCTGATCGACACCCCGAAATCGATCATGTCGGACACCGTTGTGGCCAGATACGAGCCCAGATGTTCCCGGTAGCCGCGCGCGATCTCGGTCGCGCGTTGACGCTGTTCTGGCTCATCCTCGAGAATCCGGCCGAGCACCTTCGCTCCGAAAGCCAGATGGGTTTTCTCGTCCTGGGCGATCTGCAGGAAATCCGGAAACAGTTCGGGGGCGTTCTTTCCGAGCTGGCGCAACTCCATCATCGCGAGGACGCCTTCGGCGTACATGTTGAGGCCGATCAGCACTTCGATCTCGTCATCGGACCGGAACAGGCGGTCAAAACGATCCTCCATGTCCCTGACCTGGTATTTTTCGATTGCCGCTTCGTCGATCGTGCCCCCGAGGTTTTCGAACGCCTTCCTGAAGAGCTCGGCGTGACGAACCTCGTCGTTGGCATGATGTACGAGATAATATTTCTCGCGGGTGATATGCCGCCTTGGTATCCACCTCGCGCACAGATCTATGATGCGCAGTTCGGAGAGGTAGAAATTGACGTATATCGTGGCGACCGCGTCGTAGAGCGGATCACCCGGCTGGCCGATCGAAAGCGCGTTTGGCATTGAAACCTCCTAAGTCGGAGCCACGGGGCTCGGTTCATTCTCACCGGCTGAGTTCGCCGCGAAGAAAGCGCAGCATGGTCGTATCGGCACCGCCGACCAGCGAGCGCAGAAACATGCCCCGGCTGATCGCCATCGCGACGCTGGCCACTGGCGATCCCAGTTCGGTGTCGACAAAAGGCACACCGATCCGCTCGAAGCCGATCTGCCTTAGAGGGCCGATCGGGCTGACTTGAGGGTCGTCGAAGACATCGGCGATGATCATCGATGCATTGTTCGTCACCGCGAACTGCATCGAGCGCTGCATGATCAGCGACATCAGCCCAAGCGGGGCGGAGGGGAACCGCCGCGAACGGAAGCTGGGCCGAACCATGAGTTTCTGCACTTCGATGAGGTGCCGGTCTTCCTTGAGCGGTCCGAGTGGCAGGAAGCGCTCGATCGGAAGGCCTTGCTGCGAATCCTCCACGATCCGTGCCGTGGCAACCGGCATGATCGGCTCTCCGTCGCGGACCAGATCGATCAGCACATAGGTCGAGTATTCGTGGTATTCGTCGTTGTGACGGATCGCCTCTCCGGTGACCCAGCCGAGCTCGGCGACATAGATGTCCTGCCACAGCTCGCGCACGGCAGCGGCGAATTCGCCTGCGCACGCGCCCTCGCGAATGCGCACGTCGATCGTTTCCACCTGCTGATGCAAATCCATCGCCGCCCCCGCTAGTCAATCGTGCTGTCGTACATCGACTTGTAGTAGAATCCGGCGGTTCGGCATGCGTGCAGGAACCACTCGAACCCTTCGTCGTCGATCTCGATTTCGGCGATCACGTCCCACAGATCCTGGATGTGCTGCTTGTCGGTGGTGGCGTGAGAGAGGAAGAAGGAGAAATTCGCAGGCGTCAGGCCCTCCTTCTCCAGGAAGGGCAGAAGGTCTTCGGCCTTGAGCGCTGCACCCAGCCCTTCAAGGACCAGCGAGCTGGCGATGCGGGACGGCGGAAAGTGATGCGCGTTGTAGAAGTTGAAGGCGATATAGGCCTGCACATGCGGGCCGGGCAGAAGCGTGCGCGGATCTGGGCCACAATAGCCTATCGAGCGCAGGTCGTCGGCGATCCACTGGTAGTGCAGCATTTCCTCTTCAGCGTGGTGGACGAGAAACTCGCGCACGGCGGAATGCCGGGTCGCGCAGTTCCCCGCGGCCAGCGCAAAGGACATGGTGCCCTGATGGACCTGCGGGAATATCGTCAAAAGTAACGACTGGTAATCCGCACGCGTCCATTCGCCCGCCTTGATGGCCTTTATGACCTTGTTGTCGGCGAAGTCTTCGATCGCCCGATCCGCGGTCGCGCGAAGCGACCGCACCTGTTCAGCTTGCATTGAATGCTCCCCCCGATCGAATGACCACAGGCTGGCGTTCGGGTTCGGTGGTGGCAACAGCAAGAAAGTCGATAATGAATGTTACTTGGCAACCGTTCCGGAGGTAATTTTATTATATTTATTGCGCGCGCTTGATTAGGTGAAGTGAGAGGTTGTGATCTGAAAAATACATCGGAGGTGCCGGTTTGTCTGATTTCTGGCTCGTTTTCGAAGGTCGTTTGGCGCTTTATTTCGCGTTTGCGACCGCTGCCTGGCTGCTCGCCATCGCCGTGGGCCGCACTCGGTTCCGCGGAAGGGTAATCCGTCGGCAACGGATCGGGTGGCACGATTATCGCCGCGAGATCGGGCAGTCGCTGGTGTGTCTGGTCGTTTTCTCGCTCAGCGCGTATATTGTTCTGATCGGCTCATCGCAGGGCTGGATGCATCTCGACACCAGTGGCCGGGCGACGATTTTGGAATGCGTTGGCGTATTCGTGCTGATGCTGGTGGTGCATGACGCCTACTTTTATTGGAGTCACAGGCTGTTTCATCACCCCAAAGTGTTCAGGCGTTTCCATCTCACGCATCACAAGTCCGTCACCCCCACGCCATTTGCGTCCTATTCGTTCGATGTCCCGGAAGCGGTCGTACATGCGGCGTTCTTCCCCCTGTGGTTCGGGATCGTCAGCACGCCTGTCGCTGTCGTGCAGGTCTTCGTGGTCTTCGCATTGACCCGAAACGTGCTCGGTCACACCGGCGTTGAAGTCCTCCCCAGGTTTACCGTCGACAACGTCGTTCTCGACCAGTTCACCACGACCACGCATCACGACCTGCACCACACCGGTCATTTCCGGCACAACTTCGGCCTCTATTTTACCTGGTGGGACCGGTTGATGGGCACCGAGCATCCGCGTTACAAAGAGGTCTTCCGCGAAGTAACCTCGCGAGACGGCGGTGATGCGCGGAACTCCATTGCGCAAGAGCGGAATGTACAGGACACGAGTGTGCGAGACAGGGGAGTCGGGATGTGGCGGGAACACGGGACGCAAAACCCGCGCTGAGGGGAAGCTGCCTTTGCGGGGCTATCGGGTTCGAGCTCGATAGGCTCGACGGGCCGATCGGCCATTGTCATTGCCGAACATGCCGCAAAGCGCATTCGGCACCCTTCGCAACTGTTGCCCGGGTTCGCCGTGACCAGTTTCGATGGACCCGGGGGGAGAACCGGCTCTCGCAGTTCGAATCCTCCGCAGGCAAGCATCGCATGTTCTGTTCGGTGTGCGGCAGTCAGCTGGCCGCCATGCTCGATGGTTCCGACCAGCTGGTATTGCGCGTCGCCACCCTGGACGACGATCCGGGAGAGCGACCGATCGCGCATATCTGGATGGAACATGACGAGCCCTGGCTCGGCTGGCAGGCGCTGGACGAATATCAGCAGTTTGCGACGCGCTGAAGCGCCGCGGCTCGATGCGTTGGAAGGCAAGGGCAAGTAATTCGGCCCGCTGGCGGTAAATCACCGCTTTTGCATCGAAATTTATGAAATGATGGATCGGGTGCGCCCGGCCCTCGCGCGCGTTCTCTCGCTGCTAGAGAGGTTGACGCGCCATGTTCACACAACTCGATCCTCCGATCCCGCTCCATGTCCTGGGCAAGGGAGACGGTTATGCGCTGGGCGTCATCGACTATGGGCAGGAACACAACCTGCTGTGGGTGACCGCGATCGATGCTACCGGAGAAATCTGGTGCGCGCCCAATCCGGAGGTGCGGATGCAGGCCAACTGGTCGATGGCCCGCCCGCGTTCGACGGCGGTAAAGGCGTCGAAGGAAACGATGGCGGGGTAGGCTTCGCGAAACAGATCGTTGCCCCTGCGCAGGCAGGCGCCCAACCGACCTTCAGGCCAGCACAATCTCGCCAAACCGGCAGCGACCCGCTAGTCCGCACCGATGCCCGGCGCTCGCTCCATCCAACCACGAAACCGCCGCAGCGGTGACGCCAGCGACCGATGCAACTGAAGGCCCCCGCCATCGTTCTCGCCGCGCGCCCGCATGGGGAGAATGCGGTGATCCTGCGCGCATTGACGCGCGAGGCGGGGATGGTCGCGGCCTATGTCGCGGGCGGGCAGGGGCGGCGGCTGCGGCCCGTGGTGATCCCGGGCAACTCGGTGGAGGCGGATATCCGCGCGCGCTCGGCCAGCCAGCTGCCGTTCGGCAAGGTCGAGCTGATGAACAGCCGCGCGCCGTGGCTGAACGAGCCGCTGCCCGCCGCCGCGATCCTGTGGGTCACCGCGCTGACCGCTTCGACCCTGCCCGAGCGCAATCCCTATCCCAGCCTCTACGATGCGCTGGGCGGATTGCTCGATGCGATCTGCCATGCGCCCTCGGCGCGCGGCTGGGCGCCCGCGCTGCTCTCCTACGAGGTGCTGCTGCTGCGCGAGCTCGGCTATGGCGGGATGAAGCCCGAGGCGGGCGATCTGCCGGAAACACTTGCAGCGCTGAACGCGTTGGGCCCCGCGCTGGAGCGCTACCTGCTTGCCGAGCGGCATGGCGATGCTATGGCCGCGCGCGGTCGGCTGCTGGAGCGGCTGGCGCGGATCGCCTGACTTTTCGGCCATTGGGGGCTCACACCTGAGTGCTTGAGATCGCGGTCATCCTGCCCACGCTCAACGAGCGCGAGAATATCGTCCCACTGCTCGAAGCGCTCGACGCGGAACTGGCGGGCTTCGCTTGGGAAGCGATCTTCGTCGACGACGACAGCACCGACGGCACCGCCGATGCGCTGCGCGAGATCGGGCTGCACAACCGCAAAATCAGGGTCATCCAGAGGATCGGGCGGCGCGGGCTTGCCTCGGCGGTGATCGAGGGCGCGTGCGCCACCGCTGCGCCCGTGGTCGCGGTGATGGATGCCGATCTGCAGCACGACCCCGCGCTGATCCGCGACATGCTCGAACACCTACGCAGCGGCGCGGCGGACCTGGTGGTCGCCTCCCGCTTTGCCGAAGGGGCGAGCGCGGATGGCCTGCCCAGCGCGCGGCGCGAACGCGGATCGCGGCTGGCCAACCGGCTCGCGCGGATGCTCACCGGGGTCGAGCTGAGCGACCCGATGAGCGGGTTCTTCGCGATGGAGACCGCCCGCCTGCGCGCACTCGCCCCGCGCCTGTCGGGGATCGGGTTCAAGGTGCTGCTCGATATCCTGTCCGCCTCGCCCGAGCGGCTGCGGGTGGTCGAGGTGCCGATGCATTTCGCCGCGCGGCGAGCAGGCGAGAGCAAGCTCGACCGGGCGGTGGCGTTCGAATTCCTGGTCGGCCTGTACGAGCGGCATCTGGGCCGGATCGTGCCCACGCGTTTCGCGCTGTTCGGCACGGTCGGCGGGGCGGGGGTGCTGGTCCACCTGAGCGTGCTGACGCTCGCCTACCGGATGCTGGGCAGCGGGTTCACCGCCGCGCAGGCGCTGGCGACCTTCGCCGCGATGAGCTTCAATTTCTGGCTCAACAACTGGCTCACCTATCGCGACCAGCGCCTGCGCAGCGTGCCCGCCGTGCTGCGCGGCTGGGCGGTGTTCTGCGTGGCCTGTTCGGTCGGCGCTCTCGCCAACGTCGCGCTGGCGAGCCTGCTGCAGGCGCGCGGCACCTATTGGCTGCTCGCCGCGCTGGCGGGGATCGTGGTCGGCGCGGTGTGGAATTACGCGCTGTCGAACCGGTTTGTGTGGGGGAGAGTATGAGACGATCCTCCCCGCTTTGCCGAAGGCCAAGTGGGGAGGGGGACCGCGAGACGCAGCTGCGGCTCGGGGTGGAGGGGTGATGCCCGGCCGTGCCCCTCCGTCAGCCGCCTGGCGGCGTCTGCCACCTCCCCATTTGCACCCCTCGTCTTACTCGGGCCGAAAACGGGGAGGAGAGTGAGGCCTCAACGCCACCCCGCCAGCCACATCCACTGGTTGAACGCCTGTTCGCCCGACAACTCGGCAGCGCTCAGGATCGGGTAGAAATAGACGAACACGCCCACGCTACCCGCCAGCACCGCCCAGTAGACCCAGCCGAAGACCGTAGCGCGCAGCCGTGCGAGCAGCAGGGCGAGGCAGGCGAGGAGGAAGCAGCTGGGCAGGAAATAGTGGTAATAGAACTGGATCGGCTTGGCTGCGACGACCCAGAAGCCGACGCTCGCCGCGTAAAACGTCACCGCAAAGCCCGCGTCGGCCCGGCGCCGGAACAGCGCGGCGAAGGCGCACCATGCGACCCCGATCAGCCCGAGCAACATGGTCAGCGGATTGCCGATCAGCATCACCCCGCGCTGCGCGCCGTCGGTGACCTCGTACAGGTACCAGATCGCGCGGGTGTTCAGCACCCACTGATCCCAGGTCGACTGGTAGGGATGCGCTTCCTTCACGCTCTCCTGTAATTCCAGCATGTGCAGATGCGCGCCGAGCAGGTCCATCCCGGCGAAGGGCCCGTTCTCCACCTGGAAGGCGGGCCAGAAGGTCGCCGAGTACACCGCCAGCGGCAGCACGCCGAGCCACAGCGGCGCCTCGACCAGCGAAACCCCGCGCACCGGGCTCGCGTCCAGATCGGCGAAACGTTCGCGCGAGGTGCCCGCGTGGATCCGCATCGCGAGGAAGAACAGGCCGAGCAGCGGGGCCAGCGGCACGGCGTTCCATTTGGCTGCCATCGACAGGCCCAGCGCGATCCCGCTCGCGATCAGGTCCAGCCGCGCGCGCGTTTCGCGGCGCTGGCGGCACGCGCTCGCGAACAGCCACAGCGCGGTGAGGAAGAACGCCGCCATGAACACGTCGAGCATCGCGATCTGTGCGTGGACGAACAGCAGGAAGCCGGTCGCCAGCAGCACGCCATAGGCCAGAGTAGCATCGCGGCCGTGGCTCGCGTGCCACAGCGCGCGCATCCCTGCGAACAGAGCGAGCGTGCCCGCCAGCGCGGAGAAGATCCGCCAGCCCCACGGGTTGTCGCCCAGCAGCCAGATCCCGGCGGCGATGATCTCCTTGCCCAGCGGCGGATGCTCGGGGTTGCGATAGTCGAACCCGGTCAGCAGCTCGCGCGCGGCGGGAAGGTAATGGATTTCATCGAAGTAGGGCCCGCTGGGCAGCCACAGCCGCCACAGGCACAGCAGGAAAAAGCCCAGCGTCAGGCCGAGGCAGGCCAGCAAGGGATCGTCGCTTGCAGGAACGCGGGTCGCGTGCGCTCGGGTCATTGCGGGCCATGCGATACGGGCGACGAGGCACGGCGACAAGCGGGCCGATCATGATCGCAGTGCCCGCATTGCCGATTGGCCACGCAGTGTGGCTTGGCTGCCGACAAGCAATTTCCTTTTGCCCGCACGCGCGCACGGGCCTAGCCGGTGGCCCCATGAAGAAGACCACCGGAATGGATCGCTCCGTCACCTCCAAGTGGCGTCCCGCAACGCAGGCCGTGCGCGGGGGCACCTGGCGCAGCGAGCATGGCGAGACGAGTGAGGCGCTGTTCCTCACCTCGGGCTATACCTACGACAATGCGGCCGAAGTGGCCGCGCGTTTCGCGGGTGAGGCCGAGGGGATGACCTATTCGCGCCTCCAGAACCCGACCGTGGCGATGCTCGAAGAACGCATTGCGCTGATGGAGGGGGCCGAGGCCTGCCGCGTGCAGGCGAGCGGGATGGCCGCGATGACCGCCGCGCTGCTGTGCCAGCTTTCGGCAGGCGATCACTGCGTCGCGGCGCGCGCCGCCTTCGGTTCGTGCCGCTGGCTGGTCGACCACCTGCTGCCGCGCTTCGGGATCGAGACCACCGTGATCGACAGCGCGGATAACGATGCGTGGGAAGCGGCTATTCAGCCCAACACCAAGGTGTTCTTCTTCGAAACACCCGCCAACCCGACGCTCGACGTGGTCGATCTGGAGCATGTCTGCGGCATCGCCAAGGCGCACGGGATCACCACCGTGGTCGACAATGCCTTCGCCTCGCCCGCGCTCCAGCGGCCGATGGAGTTCGGCGCGGATGTGGTGGCGTATTCCGCGACTAAGCTGATGGACGGGCAGGGCCGCGTGCTCGCGGGCGCGGTTTGCGGGACGAAGCAATGGATCGACGAGGTGCTGCTGCCCTTCCAGCGCAATACCGGGCCCAACCTTTCGCCCTTCAACGCATGGGTGGTGATGAAGGGGCTCGAAACGCTCGACCTGCGCGCGCACCGGCAGAGCCAGAATGCGGTTGCGCTGGGCAAGTTCATGGAACCGCGCGTGCCGCGCATCCTGCATCCCGGGCTGGAAAGCCACCCGCGCCATGCGCTCGCGCTGAAGCAGATGCGCGCGACCGGACCGATCTTCGCCTTCGACCTCGGCAGCCGCGCGAAGGCGCACGCGCTGCTCGACGCGCTGGAGTTGGTCGACCTGTCGAACAATATCGGCGATTCGCGCAGCCTCGCGTGCCATCCCGCCAGCACCACGCATGCCGGGCTGAGCGAGGAAGCCCGCGCCGAGATGGGCGTGACCGAGGGGCTGGTGCGGATCAACGTCGGCCTCGAGGACATCGAGGACCTGCGCGAGGATATCGACCGGGCGCTGGGCGCGGCGGGGTTCTGACCGGGGCTGAAGCCTCCACTTCTACGGCCCCCTCGCCGGGCTAATTCGACTCGCAGGCAATCCCGTCATCGTCGCGGTCCAGCTCTGGGCGATAGCCGGCTTGCCCGCGACGGATATTGCTGAAACCCGCTGCCCGGGCGGCGGTGCAGTTCGGGAAGTAGACGCTGCCATCGACCGAGTTTCCGCTCGCGGGCCGGGTTGCACGCCGCTGCCGGTGGCAGTGATAATCGCCGGTCTTGCGGTTGTGATGGCACCCCTTGGCATCGAGCCCGCCGGGGTGGGCGGATACCTCTACGGTGGCAACCGGGGTCGATAGAAGCGCGAGCGAGGCGAGAACAGTCAGCCGCATGGCACGAGCTAAGCATGTTGTTGCGATCTTGAGAAATGAATTCCGGGCGCCGCCGGCAGTGGCACCGCCCATGCGTGCAGGAAAAGCATCGGCCCCTGTCGGGCCCATGGCTGGCGTTTCCCTTACCTCTTGCGCCATCGCCCCGCGCAGCCGCCGGAACACCCTTACTCCCACACGTTCTCTTCCGTGACACCGGAAAAACAGGAGACGACACACATGGGCGAACTACTCGAAGCGGCACAGGAGCGGATGACGCGCGCGGCGGAGATGGTGGGGCTCGACAAGGAGGTCGTCTCGCATCTGCTCAACCCGATCGAGACGCTATCCGCCTCGGTCAACATCCGGCGCGACGATGGCTCGGCGCTGGCGCTCAAAGGCTGGCGGTGCCGCTATAATTCCGCGCTCGGCCCGACCAAGGGGGGCATCCGCTTCCACCCGTCCGTCCACCTCGACGAGGTCGAGACGCTCGCCTTCCTGATGACCATGAAATGCGCGCTGATGGGCCTGCCCTTCGGCGGCGGAAAGGGCGGGGTCGAGGTCGACGCGCACGACCTCTCGACCATGGAGAAGGAGCGCGTGGCGCGCGGCTATGTCCGCGCGATGGCTAAGATCCTCGGCCCCGATCGCGACGTTCCCGCGCCCGACGTCGCCACCGGAGAGCGCGAGATGGCGTGGATGGTGAGTGAATATTCCGAGATAGCAGGGTCGATCCAGCCGCACGCGTTCACGGGTAAGCCCGTGTCGCTCGGCGGGATGCCGGGGCGTACGCCCGCGACCGGGCGCGGCGCGCATATCGCGCTGGAGGAAATGCGTGACCTTGCCGGGCTGGGCGAGGATGGCGGCCTGACCATCGCGCTGCAGGGCTTCGGCAATGCCGGGCTGTGGTTCGCCAGGGCCGCCGCCGATGCGGGGCACACAATCGTCGCGGTCACCGATTCCTCGGGCACGGTCAGCGATCCCGACGGGCTCGATATCGAGGCGCTGGTGCAGGTGAAGGAGGAGAAGGGCAAGGTCACCGCATACGACGGGGGCGATGCGCAGTCCTCCGACGATCCCGAGGAGGTGCTGGCGACCGAATGCGACGTGCTGGTGTTCGCCGCGCTGGGCGGGGTGATCGCCGATGCGGAGGATGCCAAGGCGCTCCAATGCAAGGCGATCGTCGAACTCGCCAACCGCCCGGTCCTGCCCGCCGCCGACAAGGCGCTGCAGGATGTGGGGGTCGAGGTGGTGCCCGATATCCTCGCCAATGGGGGCGGGGTGACGATCAGCCATGCCGAGTGGGTGCAGGGCCGCCAGGGGATCGACTGGAACTCCGATGACGTCGACGACTATCTGGAGGACACGATCGCGCAAGCGTCCGAAAATGTGCGCGAAGTGATGCAGGAGTGCGACACCGACATGCGCACGGCGGCCTATGCGGTGGCGCTGCGCCGCCTATGTGCTGCGATTTCCGCGCATGGGACGCGCGCCGACTTCGGCAAGAGCTGAGCTGTCGGGCGGGGCAAGCGGCGCGTCGGCCTGTGGGCAAGAAACGACGCACCGCCTTGCCCTCGGCCCAAATCGCATTACGCTCGCGAATCGTGATGAAGAACCTGTTCGACCACGCCGCCACGACCGAGGACATAACCGTCAGGGTCACGGTCAATTTCCTGCCCGAGCAGAGCGATCCTGCAGCGGGCAAGTGGTTCTGGATCTACCATATCCGGATCGAGAACGCCTCGCGCGAGCGGGTCCAGCTGATGACCCGCCACTGGCGGATCACCGATGCGCAAGGCCTCGTCCGCCATGTCGATGGCGAAGGCGTGGTCGGCGAACAGCCGGTGCTCACCCCGGGGCGCAGCCACGATTACGTCTCCGGCTGCCCGCTGACGACGCCGTTCGGATCGATGGAGGGCTTCTACACATTCCACCGCGAAGACGGCTCGCCGATCGAAGTGCGCATCCCCTTCTTCCCGCTCGCCGCACCCGCCACCGCGCACTGAGCCGACTTGTGAGCTGGCCCCGCGCGGGCTAGCGATGCGCGCGATATGAAGCGCACGCTCCTGCCCCTCAACGCCCTGCGCGTATACGATGCCGCCGCGCGGCACCTCTCCTTCACCAAGGCGGCGGACGAGCTGGCGGTGACGCCCGCCGCGGTCGGCCAGCAGATCCGCGCGCTGGAGGATCACCTCGGCACCGTCCTGTTCCGCCGCACCAGCAAGGGGCTGGAGCTGACCGAGGAGGGCGAGGCCGGGCTCGACAATCTGCGCGAAGGTTTCCTCCGGTTCGAGGAAAGCGTCTCCGCGATGCAGGCGGGGCAGGCGGTCGACCGCTACGCCATCGGTGCGCCGCGCGGAATCCTCGAAAGCTGGCTCGCCCCGCGCCTCGCCGCGTTCCAGGCCGAGCGGCCTGGCGTGCGCTTCCAGCTGCGCGAGCGCGAGCGGGCGGATTTCTCCGAAGCCAATCTCGACCTTGCGATCTGGCTGGCCGAGGGGCCGGAGGAGTTTCCCGGCGAGCAGATTTCCAAGCCGCTGTGGGTCACCGTGGGCCCGGTAGACAGCCCGCATGCCAAGGGGCGCAGCGTCGGCTGGCCCGGCGATGGCCGCGATACCGACGCGGAGCCGTGCATCGCGGTCGGCAGTGCGGGCCAGGCGCTCGCCAGCGTGATCGCGGGGATGGGCTCTGCCCGGCTGCCCTTCGCTCTCGCGAGCGAGGCGATCGATGCGGGGCGGGTACGCGTGGAGGACGGGCCGGTCGAAGGCCGCCGGTCCTACTGGCTGGTCGCGCCGCCGCCGCAATGGCGGCAGAAGAAGGTCCGCGCGCTGGTCGAGTACCTCAAGGCGTCTATCTGATCAGCGTAAGCTGCGCACGATCGCGGCGCGCGCCTGCGGGTTCCACACGAAGCGGGCCAGATCCGCCTCGATCTCGGTAGCTTTGGAGCGCGCATAGGCGCGGCTCTCGACCGCGCGAGTCAGTTCGTCGAGCATGCCTTCCACATCGGCAGAGGATTCCTCGATCGGCCGGGCGCTGGCGAGCCGTTCGGCCGCGGCGCGATCCTTTAGCGCCAGAACCGCGAGCATGACGTAGAGCTGGCTGAGCGGATCGAGCGTCCGGTTGCCCTGCGACATCGCGCCGATCCGGGCGCGCCAGTCGCCGGCGGCCTGCGCGAACTCGTGGCCGCAGGGCGCCGCCTCGGTCGCGATCATCCCTGCGAGCACCGGATAATAGCCACCACGCTCGATCATGTTGAGAAAATAGCTTTCGGCAGCGGCGCACTCCCCATCGGCGAGCACAATCCGCGCGGCAAGCGCATTGGCGTAGCTGTTGAAGGGATCGGCCTCCAGCGCCCGAGTGGTCAGATCCCACGCCTCGCCCTCGCGGCGGATCGGCAGACCCTGCCGCAGATCCGCTTGGTATAGGACGAAGGCTTTGCGCGCGAGCCAGAAGGGGACGTAATCGCTGCGCGGATAGCGCGCGAGGCAGCGGTCGAGCAGCGCGGGCAATCGCTGCGCCGTTGTGGCGCTCGGCCGGGCGACGGTCTCCGAGCGCAAAAAGCACAGATAGTCGCTTTTCGCCTTGCCATGCGCCTTAAGTTCGAGCTGCGCTACCAGTCCGTCCGGGGTCAGCAACTGGGCCAGCTCCCCGCCGAGCACTGCGTCGAGCGTCTCGCTGTTGGCGGGCAGGGCAAGAGTGGAAACATAGACGCGCGCACCCTCGCGATCGAACAGTTCGAGCCGCAGGCGATCCTGCGCATCGAGCGCGGGTGCGCTGTGCAGCGTGAGCCGGTAATCGGCTGCAGCCCGGTCTTGTGCAAGGGTGGCGATAAACGATCCGGCGACCTGGCTTTCCATGTCGAAGCGGACATGCTCGGTCAGTTGCGGGTCGCCCAGCTTGCCAAGCGCGGGCGGGGCGATGTCCACCTCGACCGCGATCCGCGGCGGTGCTGCGGCCGCGGAGCCTGTGCCGCCCCAGCTCCCGGAGAAGAGGTTGAACAGGCCGAAGGCGAGGATCACTAGCGCGGCGAGTGCGCCGCCCGCGCGCAGCAGCAGATCATGCGATCGACGTGCCGGGCGTGCAGCATCGGCGGGCACGGTGCCGGGGGCGTCGGCATCGTCCTGCGGCTCGGCATGGCTGTTGCCCAGTCTTTCCGGATAGGCCTTCTCGGGCGGGGCAAGGTGGAGCCGGTAGTCCCCCTTGTCCAGATGGACCGCAAGCCCGTGGCCCGGCGCGATACGGGTATAGTAGTCGGTCAGGTTGCGGCGCAGGCGCGATATCTGAACCCGGGGGTAGCTGTCGCTGGTCAGGTCGTAGCTCTCTTCGCGGCCCAGCCCGTCGACCGCGATGGCATATTGGCTCAGCGGACCTTCCCCAGCCAGGGTCTGTTCGCAAAGATAGCTGAGCAGTCGCGATTGCACGGGGGCCTTGACGAATGCCGGGTCGGCAAGGACCCGCGCGACTTCGGCGGAAAGTTCATCCGCGAAATCAAATGCTCGAACGGGCTCTGCGGTCACATCGCAGCCTGCCTTTCCGGCCAGCCGACACGCTGTAACAGTTAAAATTCGCGTTAGTATTTGGCTCGCCTGCTATCTGCATATCACATTATTGGTTACGAAAATCCTTTTTTATCCGCCATGTAACGTGACGTTCGCCGTGAAACACTGCCCCGCAATTCTTGAACGATGCATAAGACGAACCATGGCAGGCGTTCCCGAACCCTTCCCCAAGGCCAACCCGGCGAGCCACCATCACCCCGTGGCTCCGGGGCGTCTGCCATCGTCGCTCCACCTGCTGCGATCTCGAGCGGGGCGGAGTTTGGCTGCCCTGCAGTGCGTCCGGCCCCTTTTCGGCGTTCTGCAGGGCAGCCTCTTTGTCTCTCACCGGTCCGCTCTCGCAGCGAATTCGTGGCGGCATAGCCCGCCACACAAATACCCATTCGGCCGGTTACCCGATCCTAACCATGGTCCGCTAGCACCGCAGCCGGGGGGCCTTCGTGCCTGCCTGTCGTGCCAACCGAGACACCATGGGTTTCAGGAATGTCGAACTTGACGAACATAGCCGACTATCAGCGCGGCCAGGCGGCTGGCGCAGACCATGGAGAGGTCGCCGAGGGGGCTGATCGCCGCAAGAACGAGCGGCAGATCGCCACCTTCAAGCTCGCCTGCCTGATGGTGAGAGGAGAGGCACATCCCGCGATCCTGCGCAATGTCAGCGATGGCGGCGCGATGCTGGAGGCGCTGGTCTGCGTGCAGCAGGGCGACTCGGTCGTCTACTGGTGGGACGGGATCGCGCAGATCGAGGCACGGGTCGCCTGGGTCAAAGGCAACCGGCTGGGTCTCGCCAATATTTCCGGCCCACCGCAGCCGCTTGCGGTGCCCCGTCAGCGCGCCACGCGCATCCCGGTGCGGGTGCCGGTGCGGGTGTGGGCCGCCTGCCGCGGCCATTGGGGCGAACTGACCGATATTTCGTTGACGGGCCTCGCAGCGAAGGGGCTTCAGGGCATTGCGCCGGGCACCTTGTGCACCATCGAATTGGGCGGGCAGGCGCTGCACAACGCGACGCTGGTGCGGATCGATGGAGAGATTGCGGGTATCCGCTTCGAGCGCCCGTTGCCGCCTGCCAAGCTTATGCAACTGGTCGAAGGCGAGGGGCCGAGCGCGCGCGTGATGACCCGGCCGACCCCGGCCGACCCGGGCGCGCCTGCCCCGCAGCGCGAGCCGGAGATGGACGACGAGGGGCCGCAGCCTCCGTCCGGCCCTAAAGTCCCGCTGCGTCGGTTCCTCTAGAACGCCGCCAGCAGGAGGCTGGCAGCCGCAAACCCCAAACCACGCGGGCCGATGGCCCTGCGTGGCAGTTCGCGTGGGAGTGCGCCCGCCGCTAGCCCGTTTGCATGCGGTATTGTGGCACGAGCGATGCAACAGGGGAGAAAAGACCGGGCCGGACCGAATTAGACTTGCACTAATGCTACGCACTCGCAATAGCGCCTCCCAGCTCCAGGGAGGTTCTTTTGTCCGATTCCAATATTTTCCGTGGCTCACGCCCGTCCACCCGCCGCTCCGCCGGTCGCCCCTCTGTCAGCGGACAGGGCACTGCGCTGCTCGCCGGCGCGTTCGGCGCGGCGTTCATCGCGGTTCCGGCACACGCCGACGAACAGCGCAATCCCGATATCGTTGTCACCGGCCAGCGCCCCGACGTGAACGTCAATGCGGAGCCCGAAGCGCCCTACAAGGCGGAATCGAGCGACGGTAAGTTCACCGATTCGGTGCTCGACACGCCCAAGTCGCAGACGGTCATCACCAAGGAAGTGATCGAGGATATCGGCGCGACCAGCTTCCGCGAGATCGTCCGCAGCACGCCGGGCGTGACGCTGGGTACGGGCGAGGGTGGCAATGCTTTCGGCGACCGTATCTTCATCCGCGGGTTCGAAGCACGCAACGACGTCTATATCGATGGCCTGCGCGATCCCGGCGTGACCAGCCGCGAGATCTTCGCGGTCGAGCAGATCGAGGTGATCAAAGGCCCCAGCGCGGTGTTCGGCGGGCGCGGGACCACCGGCGGGCTGGTCAGTCTGCAGTCCAAGCGCGCGCAGTTCGGCAACGACTTCGTCGTCGCCGAGGGCGGCGTGGGGACCGAGAATTATTATCGCGGCACGATCGATGCGAACTACGAACTGAGCGATGCGGCTGCGATCCGGGTCAACGGCCTGTATCACGATGCCGATACGCCGGGCCGCGACTATGTCGGTGCGCGCCGCTACGGCGGGGCGATCGCGGGCACGCTCGCGATCACCGATACGCTCAGCATCAATGCCGACTACTATCTCTACCGGCTCGACGGGGTGCCCGATTACGGCCACCCGTTCGATTTGACCACGCAGCAGCCCTATCTGGTCGATCGCGACAATTTCTACGGCGTGGTGGGCCGCGACTTCATCTCCAATGGCGCGGATATCGGCACTGTCGAGATCGAGTGGAGCCCGATTGCGGACCTCTCGTTCCACTCGATCACCCGCTATGGCGAGACCTGGAACCGCTATGCGGTGAGCGAGCCCAAGCTGTGCACCGTGCAACGCGATGCAAACGGGGACTGCCCGCGCAGCGGCGGTGTGCCGGTGCCAGAGAGCGAATTTACCGTCAGCCCGGCGATGAAGAGCAGCTGGCGCAACAATTCCTACTGGGCGAACAGCACTTACGCGACTGCGACCGCGCGCACCGGCGGGATCACGCACGAAATCGTTCTCGGCGGCGATTTCAGCGACGAGCGGATCGACGCCTACCGGCTCGACGTCCCGTCTGCGGTCGAGGATGCGCAGGGTAACGTCATCGCGGTGCCGGGCGGGTTCGTCTACGACCTGTTCGATCCGGACCCCGTGCTGGGCTACGACATCCCGATCGGGCCGGACACGCAGACCGGGCCGACGGTGACCAAGGCGCGCAATTTCGGGGCCTATCTGGTCGACACGATCAAGTTTACCGACGCGTTCCGCGTGGTCCTGGGCGGGCGGCTCGATACCTTTGATGTCGATTATTACAGCCCCCCGTCGGACGGGTTCTTCGGCCCGCAGCCTGCGCAATCGCTCAGCTACAGCGCGGATTTCTTCAACTGGCAGGCTTCGGCGGTGTACAAGCCCTCCGCCTCCTCGACCCTCTACGTCTCCTACGCGACCAGTTCGAACCCCAGCGGCGAGCAGCTCGACGGGGCGGGGGCGAGCTATGACGGGATCAGCACCGACACGATCGACTTCCAGCCCGAACAGAACACCTCGTGGGAAGCGGGTGCCAAAGCCGAACTGTTCGGCGGCAACCTGCTGCTGACCGCGGCGGCGTTCCGGATCGAGAAGGAGAACGCGCGCGAAAGCGGCGGGCGCGGGCAGCCCTATACCAATGTGGGCACGCTGCGCTCGCAGGGCGTGGAGCTGACCTTCGCCGGCTCAATCGCCGACACGCTCCAGCTGTTCGGCGGCTATACCTACACCGATGCGACGATCACCGAATCGGCCAACCCGGACAATGTCGGCCGCCGCTTCGCCAACATCCCGCAGCACACCGCGCAGCTGCTCGCCACCGTGATGGTCACCAGCCGGTTCGAGATCGGCGGCCAGGTGTACTACCAGGACGAGATGTACGGCGGCAGCCAACTCGCAGGCACGGCGATGGTGCCGGGATACGCCCGGTTCGACGCGGTCGCGCGCTATCGCATCAGCGACAATCTGGAGGCGCGGGTCAACGTGCTCAACCTGACGGACAAGCGCTATTACGATGCGATCTATCGCTCCGGCTCGCCGTTCAGCTATATCGCGCCGGGCCGGTCGGCCTTCGTCACGCTGACCGCCAACTTCTGACAGGCGCAAGCGAGGCTGCGATGATGATGCTGCACATCCCCGATGTGCTCACGAGCGAGGAGGCGGCGGACCTGCGTGCCCGCCTCCTCGCCGCGCCGTGGGTCGATGGCAACGCGACCAGCGGGGCGGGCGCGGCCCAGGCCAAGCGCAACCGGCAATTGCCCGAGGATGGGGAGGCCGCCCGCGCCGCCCAGCAGGTGGTCAGCAGCGCGCTGATGGAGAGCGCCACCTTCCTTTCCGCCGCCCTGCCGCACACCATCTTCCCCCCGCTGTTCAACCGCTACGGCCCGGGCGAGACCTTCGGCCTGCATGTCGACAATGCCGTACGCTACCACGCGGCCACCGGCGCGCGCATCCGCACGGACCTGTCCGCGACCCTGTTCCTCACCCCGCCGGAGGAGTATGACGGCGGCGAGCTGATCGTGGAGGACAACAGTGGCACGCAGAGCCACAAGTACCCCGCCGGTTCGCTGCTGCTCTACCCCTCCACCACGCTGCACCGCGTGGCCGAGGTGACGCGGGGCGAGCGGGTGAGCTGCTTCCTGTGGCTGCAATCGCTGGTGGCGGACAACGCGGCGCGCGAGATGCTGTTCGACCTCGACACCAGCGTCCAGGCATTGAGTGCGGATCGCGGCGCGACCGACGCACAGGTGCTCAAGCTCACCCAGCTCTACCACAACCTCGTGCGCCGCTGGGCGCAGAGCTGAGGCCGGCCCGAACGCACCGAACGGGTGCACGGGCGCGATCGCGCTAGCTTTCGTCTCCTTTCCTGGCCTCGCCCAGCTCGCGGATCAGCGCAAGCTTCCGGTCGATCGAGGCGAATACGGCCGGCTCGTTCGCCGCGCGCTTGCGGCGCTGTTCCTCCAGCACTTGCCTGCGGATGCTCTCGTACACCGGATGCCCCGATCGCATGGTGTGGCCGGGATTGTGGATGCCGTAGCGCTGGGGCAGGCGACGCTGGAGGAGGAAGCGCAGCAGCGCGTTGTCCGGCTGTACGTCTGAGTTGCCCTACCGCTTTGCTGCTTGAGGGCGGGTGCCTGACACACTTGACACAGTGTCATGGAGCGAAAAGTCTGAGCGCTTGCGAGCGATCTTGTGCGCGCGCGATTGGCCTCAAGTAGCGAAGCGGCAGGCCACACAAGAAACGCGCACAATCCTCCAGCCGCTGCACCCCCCCCTCCAGCGCCGCACCCCACGCCGCGGCAAAACCCTCCGCCCCCGGTTTCGCGCGCAGTCTGTACAGCGCCTCCATGCTCTTGCCGCGCCGCCTCATGTAGCGGAGTGGTAGGCAGAAAGATGACTCGCGCGCCGCCTGCGTGACGATCCCCGTCGCCGCGAGCGTCGCGATAAACCGCCGCTGCCGCTCGGGCGTGATCGAGTTGGAGCGCGGGTGCGGGTGGATATACGGCGCAAAGGCGAGCAGCGGATCGTCCGCGTCGGGCTTGGCGCTGGTATAGGCCACGGCAGAGGTGGCCTGCCGGGCAATCCTGCGGCTGCAAGCCCCCTCTCCTTCGGGGGAGGGGGTTGGGGAGGGGCCTGCCCCTCACGGTCGCATAAAGACTCCGAAGGAGATTTCGGGGAGGGCGTGTTCGGGCGACGGTCCTCGGCGGACCTTTCCCTCCGCCGGTGGCAATCGGCCTGCCCCGGAGCGGGGTCTAGATCGCGTGGAGCCGGGCAGGGCGTGTACGGGCGACGGTCCTCGGCGGACCGATCAAAAGTCTCATGTGCGGGCATAGCCGCAGGTAGATTGCAGAATACGGGGGAGTAGGACAGCAGAGAGTTAATAGGGGTTGCGCGAATTGCACGTCTGAATACTATTCAGTGATAGGGAGCGTTGAATATCTAACGTCAAATCGGGGTGGTGGGATTATGACAGTAGACAGCCGCCTTCGGCGCTTGTTGGACCGCGGCTTCTACGCCGTTGAATTGCCGCCACCGTTCCGTACTGAGAGATTTTCGGTTGTCCGGAATAGCCTTACTCCAAGGAATGGCTACTCCGGAGCGACAACATTTTTTGATGGCGCCACATTTCGCGGTCATCTCAGGCGGTTCGGTGTCATTAACCCGATAAACTATCTTCTCCTCAGTCGGCATATCTCGCAGAACTGGAAAGATATTGTTGCAACTAACAGGCTTAGCTCATCCTCGGGCGCGCGCCCGAAATTTCCAAAACTCGCCGCAGAGGGGCGCGCTATAGAGACCGTAAGTCTGGCCTCGAAACGCACTGCTCAAAGACATTTGGCAAGCTCCTACCCGGTGATTCTCTCGCTTGATATTAACCGGTTTTATGGATCGATATACACTCACGCAATCCCATGGGCAGTTTTGGGAAAAAAGGAAGCGAAAAGGCAGTTTGCAAATAATACACTAAATACTCACTGGAGCGCGCAGCTCGATAGATTTTGTAGAAATTGCAATCAGCGTCAGACGATAGGTATCCCAATCGGGCCAGACACGTCACGCATAATTTCGGAAATGATTCTTGCGAGGATTGATTCTGAAATATGTGCTAATAAAACCGGTGTTTCATCAAATCAGATGTTTCATAATATCGATGATTACCAATTTGGTGTGATGGATATGGGCGAGGCGGAAAATGCTGAAGCTCAATTTGTTCGAGTTCTGACCCGCTACGAGTTGCAATTGAATGATTTCAAGACTGAGGTGAGTCAGGGAATAGAGTTCTCTCCCTCCTATTTTCAGAGAGAATTCGATATTCTCAGAAAGCAGAGTGAGCGAGCCTTTGTAGAGCATTTCTTTGAGATACTATATAAAGAAATTAACTCTCGGCCTTCTGTTAACGTGGTTGGTTACGCGCTCAAGCGTTTTGCGAAGGCTTTGGCGAAGAATGAAGAGCAGGATTTAGTTCGAGAGCATTTGCAAAGATTGCTCTACGCGCAACCTCATCAGGCTAGGTGGGTGTTCCCTCTTTTGCTTGGAATCTGGCAGCGCCAACCGGTCAATTCAGACGTCAGACGTTTGCTCGCATGGGGGGTCACAACGACGGCACGGCGAAACGACGTCGGGAGCTTGTTGTGGTTTCTCTATGCTGCGATCTTTCTTCGGGTTAGTCTCGGGAAGAAGGTCTGTTCAGCAGCAGTAGGGATTTCGAATGAGTTGGTGGATTTGGTTCTATTGCATGGAAGGGCCGAAGGCTGTTTTTCCTTGAACATGCAGGTAATTCGGGCGCGCTATCGACCGCTGTCACTCACAAGTGCTGCGTGGCTTCCAATTTACGAGGCTGAGCGAAAGGGTTGGGATGGGTCGCCTGCATTCACAAAAATCGGATCTCCCAAAGATCCGGGGGCGCTTTACGCCGACCTGGCAGCGAACGACGTGCAATTTTATGTAACCGACAGAAGATACTTTCAGGTAGAGGCATTCGATGGCTGGGGCCTGCGTGAAACGGATTTTGATCCAGAATTGGCCCGTGGGTTCTTCGCCGACTTCCTCGATGATTTTGATTTCTATGGGGAAGATGAGAATTATGAGTGAGGTTTTGGGGCTGCAGTCCTCCCTTGACCCCCACCCCAAATCCTACTAAGCGCGCCCTCAACCGAGGCAGGGCCTAGCTCTCGCCAAGGCTTATAGAGCTGAACATTGCCGGTTATGTCCCGGGGCTGTCGCATGCGCGATGGCCTTTTCGTTTTTCCCGCTAGCGGGTTGGGCAGGGCAGCCGTCAAAGTAATCCGGGTGGTCCCTTGCGGGCGCGTTCGGGTGGAGCGTTTTAGGCTCGTGCGACAAGGTGGGCGCGCCATGCGGCGTGCGCGTCCTTTGCTCGATGGACCCCGGCTTCCCATTCACTTGGGCCCGGGGTGACGATCGAAAGCGGCACGGCCCCGACACACTTCATTCAATCGCAAGCGCGAAGCCATCCCTGGCCGACACAGTTTCGCCTGTGCTGAGCCTGTCGAAGCACCGTCCTTCTTCTTTGCAGGAAGAGAAGTGCGATCCTTCGACAAGCTCAGGATGAGCGGGGTTGGGAAGGCCCTTTCGAGCAAACAGGCAGAAGAGAGAATTTTATGCCCACCATCAACCAGCTGGTCCGCAAGGGCCGCACTCCGCAGAAGACCAAGAGCAAGGTCCCTGCGATGGAGCAGAACCCGCAGAAGCGCGGCGTCTGCACCCGCGTCTATACGACGACCCCGAAGAAGCCGAACTCGGCTCTGCGCAAAGTGGCCAAGGTTCGCCTGACCAACCAGCGCGAAGTCATCAGCTACATCCCGGGCGAAGGCCACAACCTGCAGGAACACAGCGTCGTGCTGATCCGCGGCGGCCGTGTGCGCGACCTTCCCGGCGTGCGCTACCACGTGCTGCGCGGCGTGCTCGACACGCAGGGCGTCAAGGATCGCAAGCAGAGCCGTTCGAAGTACGGCGCCAAGCGGCCCAAGTAAGCCATTCCCCGTCACCCCGGACGCGATCCGGGGTGGTGCTTCTTCCTTTGCGCCCCATCGCATGAAGGCGATTCGCAGGAAGAAAAGGCACTGGCCCGGATCAGGTCCGGGCCGACGTATCTGAGATTTTGGAGACACTGAAATGAGTCGTCGTCGTCGCCCAGAGAAGCGCGAAATCCTGCCCGATCCCAAGTTCAAGGATCTGGTGCTCTCGAAGTTCATGAACAACCTGATGCTCGATGGTAAGAAGGCCGTCGCGGAAAAGATCGTCTACGGTGCGCTCGACACGGTCGAGACCAAGGCGAAGGCCAACCCGGTCGAACTGTTCCACGCCGCGCTCGACAACATCAAGCCGCAGGTCGAAGTGCGCAGCCGCCGCGTCGGTGGTGCGACCTACCAGGTGCCTGTGGAAGTGCGCCCCGAGCGTGCGCAGGCGCTGGCGATCCGCTGGCTGATTTCCGCCGCGCGCGGTCGTCCGGAAACGACCATGGCGGCGCGTCTTTCGGGCGAGCTGATGGATGCGGCGAACAATCGCGGCAACGCGGTCAAGAAGCGCGAAGACACGCACCGCATGGCGGATGCGAACCGCGCGTTCAGCCACTACCGCTGGTAGGATCCGGGGCAGGGCGCGCCGCGCATACGGCGGGCGCGTCTTCAACCGGTCACAAAAGACCCCATATGGGGGTGGCTTATCCGGCTCCCCCCTCACTCTGACTCTTCCGAGGAATTGACAATGGCCCGCGACTATCCGCTGGAGCGCTATCGCAATATCGGCATCATGGCGCACATCGATGCCGGCAAGACCACCACGACCGAGCGTATCCTCTACTACACCGGCAAGTCCTACAAGATCGGCGAAGTGCACGATGGTGCCGCGACGATGGACTGGATGGAGCAGGAGCAGGAACGCGGGATCACCATCACCTCGGCCGCGACGACCACGTTCTGGACCGCCGAAGATCCCACGATGGACCCGATGTCCGATCCCGAAGCCCTGCGTGCGAACCAGGAAAAGCACCGGATCAACATCATCGACACCCCCGGCCACGTCGACTTCACCATCGAAGTCGAACGTTCGCTGCGCGTGCTCGACGGTGCGGTCGCGGTCTTTGACGGCGTCGCGGGCGTCGAACCCCAGTCCGAAACCGTGTGGCGGCAGGCCGACAAGTACGGCGTTCCGCGCATGTGCTTCATCAACAAGCTCGACCGCACCGGCGCAGACTTCTACTACTGCGTGAACAGCATCATCGAGCGCCTCGGCGCGACCCCGCTGGTGCTCTATCTGCCGATCGGCGCAGAGAGCAATCTGCAGGGCGTGGTCGACCTGGTCGGCAACCGTGCGATCATCTGGGAATCGGAAGGCCTGGGCGCGAGCTACAAGCACGTCGCGATCCCCGAGGACATGGCCGACAAGGCTGCCGAATACCGCGAGAAGCTGATCGAGACCGCCGTCGAACAGGACGACGACGTCATGGAAGCGTACCTCGAAGGTAACGAGCCCGACGTCGCGACGCTCAAGAAGCTGATCCGCAAGGGCACCATGGCCCGCGCCTTCGTGCCCGTGCTGTGCGGCTCCGCGTTCAAGAACAAGGGCGTCCAGCCCCTGCTTGACGCGGTGGTCGACTACATGCCGAGCCCGCTCGACGTGCCCGCGATCAAGGGCGTGCTGCCCGACAGCGACGTGGAAGAAACCCGCCCGTCGTCGGACGACGAGCCGTTCGCCGCGCTCGCCTTCAAGATCATGAACGACCCGTTCGTCGGCTCGCTCACCTTCACCCGCATCTATTCGGGTAAGCTCAGCAAGGGTTCGGTCCTGAACTCGGTGAAGGAGAAGAAGGAAAAGATCGGCCGCATGCTGCTGATGCACTCCAACAACCGTGAGGACATCGAAGAAGCATTCGCGGGCGACATCGTCGCTCTGGCGGGGATGAAGGACACGACCACCGGCGATACGCTGTGCGATCCGGCCAAGCCGATCATTCTCGAGCGGATGGAATTCCCCGAGCCCGTGATCGAGCTGTCGGTGGAGCCCAAGACCAAGGCCGACCAGGAAAAGATGGGCGTTGCGCTCAACCGCCTGGCTGCCGAAGATCCCAGCTTCCGCGTCAGCACCGACCACGAATCGGGCCAGACGATCATCAAGGGCATGGGCGAGCTTCACCTCGACATCCTGGTCGATCGCATGAAGCGCGAGTTCAAGGTCGAAGCCAACGTCGGTGCACCGCAGGTGGCCTACCGCGAATACCTCGGCCGCGAAGTCGAAGTGACCTACACCCACAAGAAGCAGTCGGGTGGTTCGGGTCAGTTCGGTGAGGTCAAGGTCGTCGTCACCCCGGGTGAGCGCGGCGCAGGCATCGAATTCGTCGACGAGATCAAGGGCGGTAACATTCCGCGCGAATACATCCCGGCGATCGAAAAGGGCTTCCGCGAGCAGGCCGAGAGCGGTCACCTGGTCGGCTTCCCGATCATCGACTTCTCGATCCGTCTGATCGACGGTAAGTACCACGACGTCGACTCGAGCGCGATCGCGTTCGAAATCGCCGGTCGCGGTGCGATGCGCGAAGTGGCCCAGAAGGCAGGCATCAAGCTGCTGGAACCGGTCATGAAGGTGGAAGTCGTGACCCCGGAAGACTATCTGGGTGACGTCATCGGTGACCTCAACAGCCGTCGTGGCCAGATCCAGGGCACCGACACGCGCGGCAACGCGCAGGCGGTCGAGGCATTCGTGCCGCTGGCCAACATGTTCGGGTACGTCAACGAGCTGCGTTCGTTCACTCAGGGACGTGCGCAGTACTCGATGCAGTTCTCGCACTATGACGAAGTGCCCGCAAACGTTGCGGCAGAGGTCAAGGAGAAGCTTGCCTAAGGCGAGCGATCGGTTTAGGGGCGGCGCCTGATTTTGAGCGGGCGCCGCCTTCTTTCCCGCACAAATTCCCATTTAAGACAGAGGTATTGAGAGAAATGGCGAAGGAAAAGTTCGAGCGGAACAAGCCGCACTGCAACATCGGCACCATCGGTCACGTCGACCACGGCAAGACCACGCTGACCGCGGCGATCACCAAGGTGATGGCTGAAACCTATGGCGGTGCCGCCGTTGATTTCGCAAACATCGACAAGGCGCCGGAAGAGCGCGAGCGCGGGATCACGATCTCGACCGCGCACGTCGAGTACGAAACCGAAGCGCGCCACTACGCGCACGTCGACTGCCCCGGCCACGCCGACTATGTGAAGAATATGATCACCGGCGCGGCGCAGATGGACGGCGCGATCCTGGTGGTGAACGCTGCCGACGGCCCCATGCCGCAGACCCGTGAGCACATCCTGCTCTCGCGTCAGGTCGGCGTGCCCGCGCTGGTCGTATACCTGAACAAGGTCGACCAGGTCGACGACGAGGAAATCCTGGAGCTCGTCGAACTGGAAGTTCGCGAACTGCTGAGCGCCTACGACTTCGACGGCGATAACATTCCGATCGTCAAGGGTTCGGCGCTGGCCGCTCTCGAAGGTCGCGACGACAACATCGGCAAGGATTCGATCATCGAGCTGATGAAGGCCGTTGACGAGCACATCCCGCAGCCGGAACGTCCGGTCGACCAGGCCTTCCTGATGCCGATCGAAGACGTGTTCTCGATCTCGGGTCGTGGTACGGTTGTGACCGGCCGCGTCGAAACCGGCATCGTGAACGTTGGCGACGAAGTCGAAATCGTCGGCATCAAGGACACGCAGAAGACCACCGTCACCGGCGTCGAAATGTTCCGCAAGCTGCTCGACTCGGGTCAGGCCGGCGACAACATCGGTGCCCTGATTCGCGGCATCGGCCGTGAAGACGTGGAGCGTGGCCAGGTTCTCGCGAAGCCGGGTACGGTTACGCCGCACACCGAATTCAGCGCCGAAGTCTACGTGCTGTCGAAGGACGAAGGTGGCCGTCACACGCCGTTCTTCGCCAACTACCGCCCGCAGTTCTACTTCCGCACCACCGACGTGACCGGCGAAGTGATCCTTCCCGAAGGCACGGAAATGGTGATGCCGGGTGACAACGTGACCATCTCGGTCAAGCTGATCGCGCCGATCGCGATGGATGAAGGTCTTCGCTTCGCAATCCGCGAAGGTGGCCGCACCGTCGGTTCGGGGGTTGTCAGCAAGATCACCGTCTAATATAGGCGCTTTCACCGGCGGGGGATTCGATTCCCCGCCGGTCAGATTTCACGAGGGCCGCCCCTCACCGAAAACTTCGGTTTGGTGGGGCGGTTCTTTATTTTTGAAGGGTGGCCCAGACGGGGTGGCTCTTCGTGGCTCTTTCGCATCGGTAGACTAGGACATGGACGCACAGAATATCCGTATTCGCCTCAAGGCCTTCGACCACCGCGTGCTCGACCAGGCAACGGGCGAGATCGCGGATACTGCACGCCGCACCGGCGCGCTCATCCGTGGACCTATTCCCCTGCCGACGCGCATCGAGAAGTTCACCGTGAACCGCGGCCCGCACATCGACAAGAAGTCGCGCGAGCAGTTCGAGGTGCGCACCTACAAGCGGCTGCTCGACATCGTGCAGCCCAACGCCCAGACGGTCGACGCGCTGATGAAGCTGGACCTCGCCGCGGGCGTCAACGTCGAAATCAAGCTGGCTTGATTTTGGCTGCCCGGCCAGGCCGGGTGCTGGTCCTTCCGGTCGGACTTTAAACGACCGGACGATTTTTCAAGTCCGCCTTGTGCGGCACGGGTTCTCGCTCTTGCGAGGGTCGCGTTCGGAAGGCCTTCGGGCGTTCCTCACTTGAGATACCGCCGGAGCATGCTCCGGGCTGCGTCTCCCGTCTCGCGCTTCATGCCTTCTTGCATGGGCGCAATCAGCCCGGACGGGCGATGCATCAAAACTTCGGGCTGGGGTCGTTGATAACGGCCCGTCACGCACGGCGGGAATGGTCCCTTCGTGCCTCTGGTTTAGGAGTTTAACGATGCGCACTGGCGTAATCGCCAAGAAGGTCGGGATGACCCGCCTGTTTCAGGAAGACGGCCGGCACGTTCCCGTGACCGTGCTCGCTCTGGAAGGGTGCCAGGTCACCGCCAACCGCACCGCCGACCGTGATGGCTACTGGTCCGTCCAGGTCGGTTCGGGTGAAGCGAAGCAGAAGAACGTCAACAAGCCGCAGCGCGAAGCTTTCGCGAAGGCGGAAGTTGGTCTGAAGATGAAGGTCGCGGAATTCCGCGTCGAGGGTGAGGACGCGCTCCTTCCCGTCGGTGCGACGATCACCGCCGATCACTTCATCGCCGGCCAGAAGGTTGACGTGCAGGGCTACACGCAGGGCAAGGGCTTTGCCGGCGCGATGAAGCGCTGGGGCTTCGGCGGTCTGCGCGCGACGCACGGCGTTTCGCTGTCGCACCGTTCGCACGGTTCGACCGGTAACCGCCAGGATCCGGGCCGCGTGTTCAAGAACAAGAAGATGGCCGGCCACATGGGCGACCGTCAGCGCACGCAGCAGAACCTCGAGATCGTCCGCACGGACGCCGAGCGTGGCCTGCTGTTCGTCAAGGGCTCCGTGCCCGGCGCGAAGAACAGCTGGATGCTGGTCGCCGACGCGGTGAAGCTGCCGATGCCGGCCGACGCGCCGTTCCCCGGTGCGATGCGCCGCAACGCCGACGAATTCTCGAGCGACGATGCCGATGCCGGCCTGGTCGAGAGCGGGGCGGAGCACGAGGTGCACACCGAAGTGACGCCCGAGCAGCAGGAAAAGCTGATGCAGCAGCAGGATGCCGGGGCTGACGCCGAAGGCACCGACGAAGGCAAGGAGTCCTGATCGTGAAGATCGCGGTACAGAAAATCGACGGCGGTAAGGCCGGCGAGATCGAGCTCAACGATGCCGTGTTCGGTGTTGAGCCTCGCGCCGACATCCTTCACCGCGTGGTGACGTGGCAGCTGGAAAAGCGCCGCGCGACCGCCCGCCCGACGCGTGAGCGTTCGGACGTGGCCCGCACCGGCAAGAAGTTCGGTCGCCAGAAGGGTTCGGGCGGCGCTCGCCACGGCGATCGCGGCGCTCCAATCTTCATCGGCGGTGGTAAGGCGCACGGCGCTCGCCTGCGCGACTTCAACCCGTCGCTGAACAAGAAGATCCGTTCGCTCGGCCTGCGCATGGCGCTGTCGAGCAAGGCCAAGGATGGCCTGGTCATCGTCGACAGCCTCGAGCTGAAGGACGCCAAGACCAAGGCTCTCAAGGGTCACTTCGAAAAGGCCGGTTTCAACGGCAAGGTGCTGGTGATCGACGGCGAAAGCGTGAACGACGGTTTCAAGATGGCTGCGGGCAACCTGCCCGGCGTCAACGTGATCCCGGCGATCGGCGCCAACGTCTACGACATCCTGAAGCACGATACGCTGGTCCTCACCAAGGATGCGGTCGAAAAGCTGGAGGCGCGCTTCAATGGCTAAGAAGCAGGAAATCGACGCGCGGCACTACGACGTGATCCTCGCGCCGCACATCACCGAAAAGGCGACGCTCGCGAGCGAGAACAACGCAGTGGTCTTCAAGGTGGCGAACGACGCCACGAAGCCGCAGATCCGCGATGCGGTGGAAGCGCTGTTCGACGTCAAGGTGACCGGTGTGAACACCATCGTCACCAAGGGCAAGGTCAAGCGCTGGCGGGGCAAGCCCTACCGTCGCAACGACATGAAGAAGGCGATCGTGACGCTCAAGGACGGCGATTCCATCGACGTCACGAGCGGCATCTGAGGAGCTAGGACGGAACCATGGCACTCAAGAATTACAAGCCGACCAGTCCGGCCCGTCGCGGCCTGATCCTGGTCGACAAGTCCGGCCTCTACAAGGGCAAGCCGGTCAAGGCGCTTACCGAAGGCAAGCGCAAGACGGGCGGTCGCAACAACAAGGGCCACGTCACCAGCCGCGGGATCGCGGGCGGTCACAAGCAGAAGTATCGTTACATCGACTTCAAGCGCCGCAAGTGGGACGTGGAAGGCACCGTGGAGCGGATCGAATATGATCCCAACCGCACCGCCTTCATTGCTCTGATCAAGTATGCCGACGAAGAGCTGGCCTACATCATCGCGCCGCAGCGCCTCGCTGTTGGCGACAAGGTGATCGCGGGCGAGCGGGTCGACACCAAGCCGGGCAACGCGATGCCGCTGGGCAACATGCCGGTCGGCACCATCATCCACAACGTGGAGATGAAGCCGGGCAAGGGCGGGCAGATCGCCCGTTCGGCAGGCGCCTACGTCCAGCTGGTCGGTCGCGACCGTGGCATGGTCATCGTGCGTCTCAACTCGGGCGAGCAGCGTTACCTGCGCGCCGATTGCATGGGTACGGTTGGCGCGGTCTCGAACCCCGACAACCAGAACCAGAACTTCGGCAAGGCCGGTCGCACCCGCTGGAAGGGCCGTCGTCCGCTTACCCGCGGTGTCGCCAAGAACCCGGTCGATCACCCCCATGGTGGTGGTGAAGGCAAGACCAGCGGTGGCCGCCATCCGGTGACCCCGTGGGGCAAGCCGACCAAGGGCGCCCGCACCCGCAAGAACAAGCAGACGGACAAGATGATCATCCGTTCGCGCCACGCGAAGAAGAAGAGGTAATCGCAGCAATGGCACGTTCCGTTTGGAAAGGTCCGTTTGTGGAACTCAGCCTTTTGAAGAAGGCCGAGGACGCACAGGAAAAGGCCAGCACCGCGCCGATCAAGACCTGGTCGCGCCGCTCCACCATCCTGCCGCAGTTCGTTGGGCTGACGTTCAACGTCTACAACGGCCACAAGTTCATTCCCGTGTCCGTCTCGGAAGAGATGGTCGGCCACAAGCTCGGTGAATTTGCGCCCACGCGCACCTTCCCGGGTCACGCCGCAGACAAGAAGGGCAAGCGCTGATGAGCAAGCAGAAAGCTCCCCGTCGCGTCGCCGATAACGAGGCGCTGGCAGTTGGCACCACGATCCGTGGGTCGGCCCAGAAGCTGAACCTCGTTGCCGAGCTGATCCGCGGCAAGAAGGCTGAAGAGGCGTTGAACATCCTCGCCTTTTCGAAGAAGGCGATGGCCAAGGACGCGAGCAAGGTGCTCGCCTCCGCGATCGCCAATGCCGAAAACAACCACGATCTCGACGTCGACGCACTGGTCGTCGCCGAAGCGAGCGTGGGCAAGTCGATCACGATGAAGCGGTTTCACACGCGCGGTCGCGGCAAGTCGACCCGCATCCTGAAGCCCTTCAGCCGCCTGCGCATCGTCGTGCGCGAAGTCGAGGAAGCGTAAGATGGGCCAGAAGAGCAATCCGATCGGTCTGCGCCTGCAGATCAACCGCACCTGGGACAGCCGCTGGTACGCCGAAGGGCGTGACTATGCCAAGCTGCTCAAGGAAGACATCGAGATCCGCAAGCACATCGTGAACTCGCTGCCGCAGGCCGCGATTTCGAAGGTGGTGATCGAGCGTCCGGCCAAGCTGTGCCGCATCTCGATCTACGCTGCGCGCCCCGGTGTCATCATCGGCAAGAAGGGCGCCGACATCGAGAAGCTGCGCACGACGCTTTCGCGCATGACCGAAAGCGAAGTGAAGCTGAACATCGTCGAGATCCGCAAGCCGGAGATCGATGCCAAGCTCGTCGCGCAGGGCATTGCCGATCAGCTGGTTCGCCGTGTGGCCTTCCGCCGTGCGATGAAGCGCGCCGTGCAGTCCGCGCTGCGTCTGGGTGCCGAAGGTATCCGGATCACCTGCGGCGGCCGTCTCGGCGGTGCGGAAATCGCGCGCGTCGAATGGTATCGCGAAGGCCGCGTGCCGCTTCACACCCTGCGTGCGAACGTCGACTATGCCGAAGCCGAGGCGCTGACCGCGTACGGCATCATCGGCATCAAGTGCTGGATCTTCAAGGGTGAGATCCTCGCCCACGATCCGACCGCGCAGGACCGCCTGATGATGGAAGCGCAGACTTCCGGCGTGCGTCCGGCGCGCTGATTGCAGGATTAGGAAAGAACCATGCTGCAACCGAAACGAACCAAGTATCGTAAGGCCTTCAAGGGCCGGATCCATGGCAATGCCAAGGGCGGTACCGAACTGAACTTCGGCTCTTACGGGCTGAAGGCGATGGAACCCGAGCGGATCACCGCTCGCCAGATCGAAGCGGCTCGCCGTGCGATCACGCGTCACATGAAGCGCCAGGGGCGCCTCTGGATCCGCGTGTTCCCCGACGTGCCCGTGTCCAAGAAGCCTGCCGAAGTCCGGCAGGGTAAGGGCAAGGGTTCGGTCGAATACTGGGCCGCACGCGTGAAGCCGGGCCGCATCCTGTTCGAACTCGACGGCGTTTCCGGCCCGCTGGCCGCCGAAGCGTTCGAGCGTGCCGCCATGAAGCTGCCGATCAAGACCAAGGTTGTCGCGCGTCTGGGCGACACCTCGCACCTGGGAGGCGAATAGTGAGCACCACCGAAGATCTGCGCGCCAAGAGCGACGACCAGCTGACCGCGGAGCTTACCGAGCTCAAGCGTGAGGCGTTCAACCTGCGTTTCCAGGCAGCGACCAACCAGCTCGAGCGGCCCGCTCGCGTTCAGGAGGTCCGCCGGACGATCGCGCGCATCAAGACGCTGCAGAGCGAGCGCACCCGCGCCGCTGCGGCGAAGAGCAAGGCGTAAGGAGTAGACCATGCCCAAGCGTATTCTGATTGGTCGGGTCACTTCCACCAAGACCGACAAGACCGTGACCGTGCTTGTCGAACGCAAGGTGAAGCACCCGCTGTACGGGAAGATCATCCGGCGCTCGAAGAAGTATCACGCCCACGACGAGAAGAACGAGTACGAACTCGGCGACATCGTGCGGATCGAAGAGACCAAGCCGATCTCGAAGACCAAGACCTGGGCCGTGAAGGACCGGGTCGTCGCGGGTGGCGTGCAGGCGGTTGATGCCGACCTCGACGTCGAAGCCGCGAGCAACAGCTAAACAGACGTTTTAGGAACTGCCGGGCAGCTGTCCCGGCAAGCCAAGAGAAGGAACCGGATCGATGATCCAGATGCAGTCCAATCTCGACGTCGCGGACAACAGCGGCGCAAAGCGCGTCCAGTGCATCAAGGTGCTGGGTGGCTCTAAGCGTCGGTTCGCGAGCGTCGGCGACGTGATCGTGGTTTCCGTCAAGGAAGCCCAGCCGCGCGCGAAAGTGAAGAAGGGCGACGTTCACCGTGCGGTGATCGTTCGCACGAAGAAGGATGTCCGCCGCCCCGATGGCAGCGTGATCCGCTTCGACTCGAACGCCGCGGTGCTCGTCAACAAGAACGAAGAGCCGATCGGCACCCGTATCTTCGGCCCGGTGGTGCGCGAACTGCGCGGCCGCGGCTTCATGAAGATCATCTCGCTTGCTCCGGAGGTGCTGTAATGGGCATGGCCAAGATCAAGAAGGGCGACAACGTCGTCGTGCTTTCGGGCAAGGACAAGGGCAAGACCGGTACGGTCGCCCAGGTTCTGCCGAAAGACGGCAAGGTCGTGGTGGAAGGCGT
The DNA here is from genome assembly GCF_019857185.1 of Alteriqipengyuania abyssalis. Taxonomy (GTDB): domain Bacteria; phylum Pseudomonadota; class Alphaproteobacteria; order Sphingomonadales; family Sphingomonadaceae; genus Alteriqipengyuania; species Alteriqipengyuania abyssalis. The sequence continues at coordinate 82,201 of NZ_JAHWXP010000005.1, forward strand.
CAACATGATCGCCCGTCACCGCAAGCCGAGCCAGACGAACCCGCAGGGCGGGATCGATCGCTACGAAGCGCCGATGCACATCGCCAAGGTGGCCCTCGCCGATCCCAAGGACGGCAAGCCCACCCGCGTGCGCATCGAAGAACGCGACGGCAAGAAAGTGCGCGTCGCCGTGAAATCCGGGGAGACCATCGATGGCTGATTACACGCCCCGCATGAAGGCCAAGTACGAGAACGAAATCGTCAAGGCCATGACCGAGAAGTTCGGCTACACGAACCGTCTTCAGGTCCCCAAGCTCGAGAAGATCACGCTCAACATGGGTGTGGGCGAGGCGAGCCAGGACAAGAAGAAGGTCCAGACCGCAGCCGAGGAAATGGCGCTGATCGCGGGCCAGAAGCCCGTCATCACCAAGGCCAAGAAGTCGATCGCACAGTTCAAGCTGCGCGACGGCATGCCGATCGGTTGCAAGGTCAACCTGCGTCGTGACCGGATGTACGAATTCCTCGATCGTCTGGTGACGATCGCGATGCCGCGCATTCGCGACTTCCGTGGTCTGAACCCGAAGAGCTTCGACGGCCGTGGCAACTACGCCATGGGTCTGAAGGAGCAGATCATCTTCCCCGAGATTTCCTACGACCAGATCGAAAAGGTCCGGGGCATGGATATCATCGTGACCACCACCGCGAAGACCGACGAGGAAGCACGCGAACTGCTGCGCCTGTTCGGTTTCCCGTTCCCGGCCGAAGCAAAGGCCGACGAAGAGAAGGAGGCGGCGTGAGCCGCTCTCCGCTGAAGCAAGAAACGAAGAGAGCTTAAGTCCAATGGCGAAACTGAGTTCCATCAACAAGAACGAGCGTCGCAAGAAGCTCGTCAAGAAGTACGCGGACAAGTACGCAAAGCTTAAGGCGATTGCCGACGATACCTCGCTCGACGAGAGCGAGCGTCTCATCGCGCGCCTGAAGATGGCTGAAATCCCGCGCAACGCGAACCCGACCCGGGTCCGCAACCGCTGCTCCACGACCGGTCGCCCGCGCGGCTACTACCGCAAGTTCGGCATCAACCGCATCGAACTGCGGAACCTGGGCAACAAGGGCATGATCCCTGGCCTGACCAAGTCGAGCTGGTGAGGAATCGATAGATGGCTATGACCGATCCCCTGGGTGACATGCTCACCCGCATCCGCAACGGCCAGCAGGCGAAGAAGGACTCCGTCCTTTCGCCGGCGTCCAAGCTGCGCGCGAACGTGCTCGAAGTGCTTCAGCGCGAAGGCTACATTCGTGGCTACAGCGAAGACGACACCGGCAAGCACAAGGCGCTGCGGATCGAACTGAAGTATTTCGAAGGCGAACCTGCGATCAAGCATGTCGCCCGCGTGTCCAAGCCGGGCCGTCGCATCTATTCGGCCAGCCGCGAGCTGCCGACGGTGCGCAATGGCCTTGGCATCACGATCGTCTCGACGCCGCGCGGCGTGCTTTCCGACGCGGAAGCTCGCAGCCAGAACGTCGGTGGCGAAGTGCTGGCGGAGGTGTTCTGATGAGCCGCATCGGCAAACGTCCGGTTGCGATCCCGAGTGGGGTCGAGGCCAAGATCGATAACGGCACCCTTTCGGTGAAGGGCCCCAAGGGCGCCCTCACCATGGGCCTGTCGGACCTCGTGTCGTACAAGCTGGAAGACGGCTCGATCGCGGTCGACCCGGTAAACGACAGCAAGCCTGCACGCAGCCACTGGGGCATGCAGCGTACTATGGTGTCGAACTTGGTCGAAGGCGTGACGGACGGCTTTTCCAAGACGCTGCAGATCAGCGGTGTCGGTTACCGTGCGAACGCCCAGGGCAAGACCCTGAAGCTGCAGCTCGGTTACAGCCACGACGTCGATCTCACGGTGCCCGAAGGCCTCAAGGTGGAAACGCCCGATCAGACCACGGTCATCATCAGCGGGATCGACAAGCAGGCCGTTGGCCAGTTCGCCGCTGAAATCCGCCGCTGGCGCAAGCCCGAGCCGTACAAGGGCAAGGGCATCAAGTACCAGGGCGAGTATATCTTCCGCAAGGAAGGGAAGAAGAAGTAAGATGGCAAAGCTTTCCCTCTTTGAACGCCGCCGCCAGCGCGTGCGCACCGCGCTTCGCAAGAATGCCGGTGGCAAGCCGCGCCTGTCGGTCCACCGCACTGGCAAGCACATTTACGCGCAGATCATCGATGATTCCGCCGGCAAGACCCTTGCCAGCGCATCGACGCTGGGCGTGAAAGGCTCGACTGCGAATATCGACGCCGCCAAGACGGTCGGCTCGAACATCGCGGACGCCGCCAAGAAGGCGGGCGTGACCACGGTCGTGTTCGATCGCGGCGGGTTCCTGTTCCATGGCCGCGTCAAGGCGCTGGCCGATGCCGCCCGTGAAGGCGGGCTGGAGTTCTGATGATGGCTGACGAAAACAACACCGAAAGCACGCCCGAGCAGGCGCCCGGCGTTCCCGAAACCCCCGAAGTTGCGAAGGCCAAGGCCGACGCAAGCGTCGCGGAAGCGGAAACTGAGCATGCGGTGACGAAGGAAGAGCCGGCGATCGCCGACACGCCTTCCGAAGCAGCCGACAACCAGAGCCCCGCACAGGGTGCCGAGGGTCAGCCCCGTCAGGGCCGTGGTGGCCGTGGTGGCGACAATCGCGGCGGTGGCCGTGATGGTGGCCGTGGTCGCGGTCGCGGTCGTGACGATCGTCGCGGCAAGCGCGAGGAAGAAGACGACGGCATCATCGAGAAGCTGGTTCACATCAACCGCGTCTCGAAGACGGTGAAGGGCGGTAAGCGCTTCGGGTTCGCTGCGCTTGTGGTGGTCGGCGACGGCCAGGGCCGCGTCGGCTTCGGCCACGGCAAGGCCCGCGAAGTGCCCGAGGCGATCAGCAAGGCTTCGGCCGCTGCGCGCAAGCACATGATCCGCGTCGCTCTCAAGGAAGGCCGCACGCTGCACCACGACGGCAAGGGCCGTTTCGGTGCCGGCAAGGTGACCGTCCGCACCGCGCCTCCGGGTACCGGCATCATCGCCGGCGGTCCGATGCGCGCCGTGTTCGAAAGCCTGGGTGTGGCCGACGTGGTGACCAAGTCGGTCGGTACGTCCAACCCCTACAACATGATCCGCGCAACCTTCGATGCGCTGCAGGATCAGAGCTCGCCCAAGTCGGTGGCGCAGCGTCGCGGCAAGAAGGTCGCCGACCTGCTCTCGCGCGGTGGCGCCAGCGAAGCGGAAGCCGAGGCGGATGCCGCGGCTCTCACGGAGTAATCACTGATGGCTAAGATCAAGCTCAAGCAGATCGGCTCGCCCATCCGGCGTCCCGAAAGCCAGAAGAAGATCCTTATCGGCCTGGGCCTGGGCAAGATGCACCGGGTGGTCGAACTGGAAGATACCCCCGAAGTGCGCGGCGCAATTGCAAAGCTGCCGCACATGGTGGAGGTGGTCGAGGGCTAAACGGCCCGTCGACTGGAATTGACGGCGGCGGCCCGCTCGGTGTAGCGGGCCGTTTCCATTTTTATCAGCGCGAAGAAAAGCGAAAGCGAGTGCATCATGGCATTTAAACTCAACGAGATCAGCGACAACGAAGGCGCCCGCAAGGGCCGCATGCGCATCGGCCGGGGCATCGGCTCGGGCAAGGGCAAGACCGGCGGGCGCGGCCAGAAGGGCCAGAAGGCTCGTGAAGGCGTCGCGATCAAGGGCTTCGAAGGCGGCCAGATGCCGCTTCACATGCGTCTGCCGAAGCGCGGGTTCAATAACCCCTTCGGCAAGGACTACGCGGAAGTGAACCTGGGCATGGTCCAGAAGTTCATCGATGCCAAGAAGCTCGACGCCAAGAAGGATATCGACCACGCAGCGCTCAAGGCCGCAGGCCTGGCCCGCGGTGGCAAGGACGGCGTGCGTCTGCTGGCCAAGGGCGAGCTGACCACCAAGGCGACCTTCACGGTGGCCGGTGCCAGCAAGGGCGCGATCGAAGCGGTCGAGAAGGCCGGCGGCAAGGTGGAAGTCATCGCCGCCAAGCAGCCTGAGCACGAGAAGAAGGCTGCTCGCACCAAGGCGAACAAGGAAGCAGGCTCCAAGGCCTGATTTCGGGTAATCGGGCGCGGGGGTTCGACAACCGCGCCCGCCACACCTATCTCTCTCTGCGGCAGCCGGCTCAGCCCGGTCGAATTTGCAGGATCACGGTTTTCTCATGGCATCACGCGCCGATAATCTCGCGTCCAACCTCAGTTTGGCGAATTTCTCCAAGGCGACGGAACTGCGCCAGCGGATCTGGTTCACGGTCGTTGCCCTGATCGCGTTCCGCTTCCTCAGCTTCGTCCCGCTGCCGGGTGTGAACCCGCAGATCCTGGGCGACCTGTACGACCAGACGCGCGGCGGCGTGCTCGACCTGTTCAACACCTTCTCGGGCGGCAGCCTTGAGCGCATGAGTCTCATCGCGCTCGGCGTGATGCCCTATATTACCGCCTCGATCGTGGTGCAGATGGCCTCGGCCCTGCATCCCGCGCTGATGGCGCTGAAGAAGGAAGGCGCGACCGGGCGCCAGAAGCTCAACCAGTACACCCGCTACGGCGCGGTGTTCCTGTGTGTCATCCAGGGTTACTTCCTCGCCACCGGGCTCGAAAGCTATGGTGCGCAGAGCGGGCTGCAGGCAGTCGTCGACCCGGGCATCATGTTCCGCATCGGCGCGGTCATCAGCCTGGTGGGTGGGACCATGCTGCTGCTGTGGATCGGTGAACAGATCACCGCGCGCGGTATCGGCAACGGCGTCTCGCTGATCATCATGGCCGGCATCGTCGCGCAGTTCCCCAGCTTTGCGAGCAACATGTTCGAAGGCGGGCGGACCGGTGCGATCAGCGCGGGCGTGATCATCGGCTTCATCGTCATGATCATCGGCCTGATCCTGTTCATCAGCTTCATGGAGCGTGCGCAACGCCGCCTGCTGATCCAGTATCCCAAGCGTGCGACCCAGCGCGGCATGATGCAGGCGGATCGCAGCCACCTGCCGCTCAAGATCAACACTTCGGGTGTGATCCCGCCGATCTTCGCGAGCTCGCTGCTGCTGCTGCCGCTGACGATCAGCCAGTTCGCTGGCAGCTCGGTGGACCCCAACAGCGGGGTGGGGCGTACGATCAACCAGCTGAACTTCTATCTCCAGCATGGTCAGCCGATCTACATGGCCCTGTACGCGATCCTGATCGTGTTCTTCTGCTTCTTCTACACGGCGGTGGTTTTCAATCCGGAGGAAACTGCGGATAACCTGAAGAAAAATGGCGGGTTCATCCCCGGCATTCGCCCCGGCAAGCGGACTGCTGAGTATCTGGACTATGTCCTGACCCGCATCACCGTGGTCGGCGCTGCGTATCTGACGCTGGTCTGCGTTCTGCCCGAATACATGATCGCGCAGACCGGGATTCCGCTGTTCCTCGGCGGCACCAGCCTGCTGATCGTGGTCAACGTGACCGTGGATACGATCAGCCAGATCCAGTCACACCTGCTGGCACACCAGTATGGCGACCTTATCAAGAAGGCGAAGCTGAAGGGGCGGTTGCGCTAACGCGCCCGCTGCCTCTAAGCCGCCTGCGCTGATCGAGCGTCGCGAGGGGACACAGGCATCATGAACATCATTCTTCTGGGGCCTCCGGGCGCAGGCAAGGGAACGCAGGCGCACCGGCTCGTGGATCATCACGGCATGCGCCAGCTGTCGACCGGCGACATGCTGCGTGCGGCGGTCAAGGCGGGCACGCCCGTGGGCAAGCAGGCCAAGGCGATCATGGACGCGGGCGAACTCGTCTCCGACGATATCGTCTCGGCGCTGATCGACGACGAGCTGGCTTCCATGTCGGCCGATACCGGCGCGATCTTCGACGGCTATCCGCGCACCCGTGCGCAGGCGGAGCAGCTCGACACGCTGCTCGCCAAGCATGGCCGCAAGCTCGACCGGGTGATCGAACTCCAGGTCGACGAGGAAGCGCTGGTCGACCGCATCACCGGTCGGTTCACCTGCGCCGCGTGCGGCGAGGGCTATCACGACCGGCACAAGCCGCCGCAGACCGAAGGCGTGTGCGACAAGTGCGGCAGCACCGAGTTCAAGCGCCGGCCCGACGACAACGAAGAGACCGTGCGTCACCGGATGGAAGTCTATCGCTCGGAAACCGCGCCGATCCTGCCCTACTACGAAGAGCAGGGCCTTGTTGCGCGGGTCGACGGGATGGGCTCGATCGAAGAGGTCAGCTCCAGCATCGACGCGCTGCTGGAAGGCTGATCTGCGTCCTAGGCGGTTTCCTTTGCCGCGCGCCCGTGGAATAGCGGGGGCGTGAAAGGGAGCCTCTCGATGATCCGTACTGCCGCCAAAGCCCTGGCCCTGCTGGCCGCACCGCTGATTGCCACCGTGCCTGCCGGTGCCGAGGTGACCGAAAGCTCGCCGACCCATTTCGTGGTCCGTCACGCGGTCGATGTCGATGCCACTCCCGAGGACGCGTGGCTCGCGCTGATCGCGCCGGGCGACTGGTGGAACGATGCCCACACCTGGTCTGCCGACGCATCGAACATGACCCTGACGCCGCAGGCGGGCGGCTGCTTCTGCGAAAAGATCCCCGCCGAGGACGGGCCCGACAGCTTCGGGTTGGAGGGCAGCGTTCAGCACATGATGGTGGTGCAGGCAGTGCCGCACAAAGTGCTGCGCATGCGGGGCGGGCTGGGGCCGTTGCAGAGTGAGCCGGTCGACGGGGTGATGACGATCACGCTCCAGCCGATCGAGGGTGAGGAAGGTGAACCTGCCGGCACGCGAATCACGTGGGAATACGTCGTCGGCGGAACGATGCGGTTCAAGATCGACGAGATATCCAAGGCGGTTGATGGGGTGATCGGTGAACAGGTCCTCGGCCTCGCCAAGGCGCTGGGTGGCCCGATCGACGCAGCGGACGAGGAGGACGGCGATTCGTTCGATTCGGCGTTCGGCGCGGGCACCGGGGAGGGCGAAGAGACGCCGACCACCGGCATTCCCGAAGGGCGCTGATCGTCCTCGCTCAGGGCTCGGTTGCGACCGAGCGCCAGCTGTGCCGCGCTGTTGTGGGGGACATCTGCCGCACGCCGGTTTTGACAGGGCCCGGCACACGGGCTAGATTCGGTGTCACGAACAAGGTCGCGTGTGGTCGCTTTCGCGGCCGGCGCGATTATTCGCGCGTAGCTGTTGACGCTATGCGCTCTCGCGCCTATGTGCGCCGTTCGTCCGATTCATTGCATCATTGCAACACCGGCCCGGTCTTCGCGCCTGCCGGTTTTTGTCCGTCCGGATGGCGGTGATGCAGAGAACCGATGAAACTCGCGATGAGATAGGGGTGCACCGCTGTTGCGGATCGCCAAGCCCCTGTGGAGCATGGAGAAGTAAGTGGCTCGTATTGCCGGGGTCAATATCCCCACCAACAAGCGCGTGATCATTGCGCTTACCTATATTCACGGAATCGGCCGGACCAAGGCCGTCGAGATCGCCGACAAGCTCGGCATTGATCACAAGACCCGCGTGCAGGACCTCACCGACGAGGAAGTGCTGCGGATCCGTGAAACGATCGACGAAGAGCACACGGTGGAAGGCGACCTTCGCCGTCAGACCGCGATGAACATCAAGCGTCTGATGGACCTTCGTTCCTACCGCGGCCTGCGCCATCGCGCCGGTCTGCCCGTTCGCGGCCAGCGCACGCACACCAACGCGCGCACCCGCAAGGGCAAGGCCAAGCCGATCGCCGGCAAGAAGAAGTAAGCGCATCCGCGCTTCCTTCGTCTCTCTTCTGTCTTTCTTTCCTTAAGGGGAATATCCAATGGCACGCGAACCAGGCCGCATTCGGCGCCGCGAGCGGAAAAACATTTCCAGCGGCGTGGCGCACGTCAACGCCAGCTTCAACAATACCATGATCACCATCACCGATGCGCAGGGCAATGCGATCAGCTGGTCCAGCGCCGGGATGATGGGTTTCAAGGGCAGCCGCAAGTCGACTCCCTACGCCGCACAGGTCGCGGCGGACGATGCCGGCAAGAAGGCCGCCGAACACGGCGTCCGCACGCTGGAAGTCGAAGTGAAGGGCCCGGGTTCGGGCCGCGAAAGCGCGCTGCGTGCGCTGCAGGCGGTGGGCTTCACCATCACCAGCATCCGCGATGTGACGCCGATCCCGCACAACGGGGTCCGTCCGTCCAAGCGGCGTCGCGTCTGACCTGATCCTGCCCGGCGGTGGGAGCCGTTCCCTCCGCCGACATTTTCCGGGCCGGTCACGCTTCTTCCCCCGATCGAGAAGCGCCCGGCCCCAGCCGATCTTGCATTCCTAGGGGACATCCATGGCCGTCAACACCAAGAACTGGCAGGAACTGAAAAAGCCCACGTCGCTCGAATTGAAGGACACCGGCGCCGACAAGAAGCGCAAGGCCACCTTCGTCGCCGAACCACTCGAGCGCGGCTTCGGCCTGACGCTGGGCAATGCGCTGCGCCGCGTGCTGCTCTCCTCGCTTCAGGGTGCCGCGATCACCTCGATCAAGATCGAGAACGTGCTCCACGAATTCAGCTCGCTCGCGGGCGTTCGTGAAGACGTGACCGACATCGTCCTCAACGTGAAGCAGATCGCGCTCAAGATGGAAGGCGAGGGCCCCAAGCGCCTGCAGCTTTCCGCGACCGGCCCGGGTGCGGTCAAGGCGGGCGACATTGCCGTTTCCGGCGACATCGAGATCATGAACAAGGATCTCGTGATCTGTCAGCTCGACGAAGGCGCGACGCTGAACATGGAACTGACCGCGGATACCGGCAAGGGCTACGTCCCCGCGGTGCAGAACCGCCCGGCCGATGCGCCGATCGGCCTGATCCCGGTTGATTCGCTCTACTCGCCGATCAAGCAGGTGAGCTACAAGGTCGAGAATGCCCGCGTTGGCCAGGAACTGGACTACGACAAGCTCAACCTGACCATCGAAACCGACGGTACCGTCACCCCTGAAGACGCCGTGGCCTACGCCGCGCGCATCCTGCAGGACCAGCTGACCCTGTTCGTCCACTTCGAAGACGGCATTCCGCAGCCTTCCAGCCCGATGATCGGGATGGCTGCAGAGCCGCAGGAATCGGACGCCAACCAGCTCAACCGCTACCTTCTCAAGAAGGTCGACGAACTGGAACTGTCGGTGCGTTCGGCCAACTGCCTCAAGAACGACAACATCATCTACATCGGCGATCTGGTCCAGAAGACCGAAGCCGAGATGCTGCGCACGCCGAATTTCGGCCGCAAGTCGCTCAACGAGATCAAGGAAGTGCTCTCCAGCATGGGCCTGCGCCTCGGGATGGACATCCCGGGCTGGCCGCCGGAGAACATCGAGGAAATGGCCAAGAAGCTCGAACAGGAACTGCTCGGCTAACTCCGCTTACGGGCATGGGCCGGACCCGCAAATCCGGCCCGTACCGGGGTACCTCGTACGGCCCCCTTACAAACGAAGGATTGAATAATGCGTCACGGTATTTCGCAGCGTAAGCTTGGCCGCAAGTCGGGCCACCGCACCGCCATGTTTCGCAACATGTCGGCCGCGCTGATCAAGCACGAGCAGATCGTCACCACGCTGCCCAAGGCGAAGGAATTGCGCCCCTACATCGAAAAGCTGATCACGCTGGCCAAGCGTGGCGGCCTTTCCAACCGTCGCCTGGCGATGGGCCGTCTGCAGGACGAAACCCAGCTGAAGAAGCTGTTCGACGTTCTGGCGGAGCGTTATTCGGACCGTGAAGGCGGCTACACCCGCATCATCAAGGCAGGCTACCGCGCTTCGGACAGCGCGCAGCTCGCGATCATCGAATTCGTCGATCGCGACGAAGATGCCAAGGGCCTCGATTCGGGCCCGGTGATGACCGAGGAAGACGAATACGACGACGCGTAAGCGCTGCGTCCAAGATCAGTTCGAGAAGGGCCGCCGGGGCAACCCGCGTGGCCCTTTTCCTTTGTCTCGCGACACTTGCGGAACCCAAATCAGCGAAGCGCGGTTTCTCACACCAAGGAGAAACGACATGCGTATTGCAATCGCTGCGTCGAGTGCACTCGCGCTCGCGCTGGCTGTGCCCGTGCTTGCCCAGAACAACGGGAATGGAAACGGCAACGGAAATAGCCAGGGTGCGAAGGCCAATCCCGGGAAAGGCCCGGGTGCTGGCAAGGGCAATTCGGGCAACCCGCGCGGCGGCCCGCCGGCGATGCGGGGCAACAGAAACGGGCCGGGCAACGGCAAGGCCGAGCGGGGGCAGGGCGCGGCTTCGGTGGCGCAGCGTGGCAATCCGGCCGACCGCCTGGAGCGCGAGCTGGATCGGCGGGTCGATCGGCGGATCGGGGACGAGGTCCGGCGCGGTGCCAATCGTGCCGCGCGCGAGGTGTCCGATCGCCTCGGCGGCGATGCTCGCGAAGTGCTCACCCGCTTCGACCGCGCGGATCGCCCGTTGCGCGGCTTCTGCCCGCGCGGCCTCGCGAAGAAGAACAATGGCTGCCAGCCGCCCGGCCAGGCCAAGAAGCTGCGGAGCGAGCGCTTCGGCGGCTACTACGGCTCCGCCTATCCGCAGCTTTCGGGCAGCGACTGGCAGTATTACGACGGCTACGCCTACCGTCCCTCGCGCGGGGGCGTGATCGATGCGCTGGTTCCGCTGGTTGGCGGGGCGCTGTTCAGCGGCAACCAGTGGCCCACCGCCTACGACCAGTACCGGGCACCCACCTATTACGCGGACTATTTCGGGCGCAATTCGGACGCCCGCTATTACTACGCCGACCAGACGCTGTTCTCGGTCGATCCGAAGGATCAGGCGATCATGGGTATCGCCGCGCTTCTGACGGGTGACGACATCACTGTCGGCCAGCGCCTGCCTGCGGGGTACGATGCATATAATGTGCCTTACGCCTATCGCGATCGCTATCGCGACGGACCCGATGCCATGTATCGCTACAGCGACGGCTATGTTTACCAGGTCGACCCCACGACCCGCGTGGTCGCTGCGGTCATCGATCTTTTGACGTGAGGACAATGATGAAGAAGACGATCATCCCCGCACTCGGGGCGCTTTCCCTCATGCTGGCCGGGTGCGATGCCGCAGACGAGGCGGCCGATCCCGTCAAATCCACTGCCACGGCAGGCTCGCAAGATCTGGCCGCGACCATCGCCGGGATCGACGACCTGTCGACCGCGGCCGAGGTGATCGGCAATGCAGGTCTGGAAGATCCCTTCGACGGAGCCGGCTCCTATACCGCCTTCCTGCCGAGCAACGCGGCCTTTGCCGCGCTGCCCGAGGGTGATCTGGAGCGGCTTCGCTCCGATGAAGGCCGGCCAGAGGTGATCGCGCTTCTGCGCGGCCATCTGGCGGTCGGTGCGATATCGCGCGAGGATCTGGACAGGGCGCTCGACCAAAACGGCGGCTCTATCGAATTGGCGAGCGTCGCGGACGAGCCGATCCAGGTGCGCAAGATCGACGGGCAGATCCTCGTCGGCGATGGCGATGATGCCCCCCACCTGACCAAGATAGCGGAAGCGGCGTCGAATGGCGTGGTCTACGTGATCGACGGATTCATCCCGCCCGAGAATTGATCCGATCCGCTGTGACGAGAGAAGGGGCCGGGGCATTCCTCCAGCCCCTTTTTCGTGTGCAGGCTTCCCTTTCGGCATCGCTGTGGCACACTCGCGCGCCATGATCCGGACCAGCCTCGCCGCGCTTGCGGCACTCGCCCTGCCTGCCTCGCTCGCGGCGCAATCGACCACGCAGGAACAGCTCGACGCGCGCTACGACCGCGCGCTCGCTGCCGGGTACAAGGCGCTGTTCCTGTGCAGCGCTCTCGCCAACGCCCAGCGCAACGGGGCGGAGCGGACGCCAGAAAGTGTCGAGGCATGGGAACTGAGCGGCATCTACCCGCGGATCGACGCGATCATCGGCGATCTCGACTACACGATCCTGCCCGATGCGGCGGGCCGGGTCGCGCTGGTGCAGGTCGACTGGGCGGACGACATGCCGCCGCGATTCGCCGAAGCCTCGCACGATCAGGGCTGCCGCCTCGCGCCGATCGGGCTGGAGGCGCCGATGCCCGAGATGCGGGTGCCTCCCCTGCCGGGCGAGGAGCAGGCGAGCGCGGATGCAACGCCAGACGGCGCTGGTCTGACAATTCCGATCATGGCGGTCGAGACCGGCGAGCGAACGGCGAAGGCCTCACCAAGCGCGCTCGACAAAGTGATCGGGCGTGCCTTCGCCCCGGACTATGGCGATGGCGCGAGAACCACCGCCGTTGTGCTTCGCCACAGAGATCGCGGCGACGGAAAGATTGAGCAGGGCCGATACGCCCCCGGCTTCGGTCCGGACACGCCCCAGCGCACCTGGTCGGTCGCAAAGAGCATTGCCGCGACGCTGATTGGCGCGGCAGTCCAGCGGGGCGATGCGGAGGTGACCGACGGGCTCGCCTTCGACCAGTGGCGGTGGGACGCGCGCCGGACCATCACGATCGACAATTTCCTGCGCATGGCCTCGGGCCGGTACAGCGATACGCCGGGCAATCGGACCGACCCGCTCTACATGGGCGGCGCGCTGGTGGCGGAGAGCGCGACCGGATGGCCGCTGCTCCACAAGCCGGGGACCGTGTTCCGCTATGCCAACAACGACACGCTGATGGCGGTCAAGGCGATCGAGGATACGTTCGATACCTATGATCCCGCCGACCTGTTCAGCGATATCGGGATGACCGGCGCGGTCGCGGAGACCGACTGGGGGACCGACTATATCCTGTCGAGCCAGGTGTGGGCGACCGCGGACGATCTCGCGAAGCTGGGCCAGCTTTACCTCAACGACGGCGTGACACAGAGCGGCAAGCGCCTGCTGCCGGAGAACTGGCGGGAATATGTCTCCACCCCCAGCGGGCCGCAGCCCGATGGCGAGCTGGGCTATGGCGCGGGCTGGTGGCTGATGAACAAGAGCGAGGGTATCCCGCCGGACACCTTCGCCGCGATGGGCAACCGCGGGCAATATGTCGTCGTGGTACCGAGCCGCGATGTGGTGATCGTCCGGCGCGGGGAAGACCCCGTCGGCTCCCGGTTCGACATCATCGCCTTCACCCGCGACATGCTCGCCGCGATGGAGTGATCCTGCGCAGCGAGTTGCACGCTGCCCGCCATCGACTAGATATCCTGCACCAGTTTCCCCGACCAACGAGAGGACGCCACCCCATGCTTCGCAACAGCCTTCTTACCGGAGCCGCCACCGCACTGGTTGCGGTCGCGATGCCCGCCGCCGCGCAGGATCTGACCGCGCCTGACTATCCCGAAACCCGTACCGGCGATGTCGTGGAAGAGCACTTCGGGCAGCAGGTCGCAGATCCCTATCGCTGGCTCGAGAACGATGTCCGCACCGACAAGGAAGTCGCCGACTGGGTCGCGCGCGAGAATGCCGTCACCGACGCCTTCCTCGCCCGCCTGCCGGGACGCGAGGTGCTGAAGAAGCGGATCACGCAGCTGACCGATTACGAGCGCTTCGGCCTGCCGACCGACAAGGACGGGCACTATTTCTACACCCGCAATAACGGGCTGCAGAACCAGAGCGTACTCTATGTGCGCGACGGGCTGGATGGGGAGGCGCGCGTGCTGATCGACCCCAATGAATGGTCGGAAGACGATGCCACCGCGCTCGCCGATTATGCGATCACCGATGATGGCAGCAAGCTGCTCTACGCGATCCAGGATGGCGGCAGCGACTGGCGCACGGTCAAGGTGATGGATGTCGCCACCGGCACGGTGCTGCCCGACACGGTCGAATGGGTGAAGTTCTCCAATCTCGACTGGGCGAAGGACGGCAGTGGCTTCTACTACAGCCGCTTCCCGGCGACGGGCGAGGGCGAGACGTTTCAGGCGCTCAACACCAACCAGCAGGTCTATTTCCACACGCTCGGCACCGATCAGGATGGCGACACGCTGGTCTACGAGACGCCCGACCAGCCCGAGCTGAACCACACCGCGCAGGTGAGTGATGATGGCCGCTGGCTGGTCGTCACCAGCTCCAGCGGGACCGACGATCGCTACGAAGTGACGCTGATCGATCTGGAGCGCCCCGATGCCGACCAGATGACCTTGGTCCCCGGGTTCGAGAACAACTATTCCTATGTCGGCAACCTCGGCAGCCGGTTCTTCTTCGTCACCAACGACGATGCGCCGCTGAAAAAGGTAGTGACGGTGGATGTCACCGCGCCGCAGCAGGGCTGGAGCACGGTGATCCCCGAAAGCGAGCAGACGCTCGACGGAGTGTCGCTGGTCGGCGGCAAGCTGATCGCCAGCTATCTGGTCGACGCCAAGAGCAAGATCGAGGTGTTCGGCCTGGACGGCACGCCGCAGGGCGAGGTCGCACTGCCCGGCATCGGTAGCGCGGGCGGCTTCGGCGGCGATCCTGAACAGACTGAGACGTTCTACGCCTTCTCCAGCTACAACCGCCCCACGACTATCTACCGCTACGATGTCGCGAGCGGCGAGAGCACGATCTGGGCCCAGCCCGAGGTTTCCTTCGATCCGGACGATTTCGTGGTCGAACAGAAGTTCTACACTTCGAAGGATGGCACGCGGGTGCCGATGTTCCTAGTCCGCAGCAAGGCGGTGGCCGAGAGCGGCAAGGCGGTGCCGACGCTGCTCTATGGCTATGGCGGGTTCAACATTTCGCTCACCCCGGGCTTCAGCCCCTCGCGCCTCGCATGGGTCGAATCGGGTGGCGCCTACGTGGTCGCCAACATCCGGGGCGGCGGCGAATACGGCAAGGCCTGGCACGATGCCGGGCGCCTGAACAACAAGCAGAACGTGTTCGACGATTTCATCGCTGCGGGTGAATACCTGATCGATGAAGGGATCACGCCGGAAGATGGTCTCGCGATCCAGGGGGGATCGAACGGTGGCCTGCTGATCGGCGCGGTGACCAACCAGCGGCCCGATCTGTTCGCGGCGGGCAATGCGGCCGTGGGCGTGATGGACATGCTGCGCTTCGACCAGTTCACCGCCGGTCGCTATTGGGTTGACGATTATGGCTATCCCAGCAAGGAAGCCGACTGGAAGGTGCTGCGCGCCTATTCGCCGTACCACAACATCCGTTCGGGCGTGGATTACCCCGCGCTGCTGGTGACCACCGCCGATACCGACGACCGCGTGGTTCCCGGGCACAGCTTCAAGTACACCGCCGCGCTGCAGGCGGCTGACCTTGGTGACAAGCCGCAGCTGATCCGGATCGAGACCCGCGCGGGCCACGGTTCGGGCAAGCCGACCGACAAGGCAATCGAGGAAGCGGCCGACGTGCTCGCCTTCCTCGCCGCGTTCACCGGGCTCGAAATCGAGAAGTAGGGCATACAATTCGAGCGAAGCGGGGCCTTCGGGCTCCGCTTCGTGTTTCGAGCGCGCATCGCGAGTCGAAATGGCGCCTTGGCTTGCTGAACCAAGCTTAACGAAGCAGCATTGCGAGACGGGCCTCGGCGACGTTTCCGATACAAATCATGTTGTAAAACCAGCGGCAAACCACAGGAAACTGCGGAATTCCGCCCGTTCAGGTTTGAGGCCATTTGTATTAACAATGGCTTTCGCCGTAATTCAGTCACACCTCACCGGGTGGTCTCTAGAACAGTTGGTGTTCGGGCAATGGCGCTCGGCACCACAGTGAGGAGACACACAATGCAAAGCTTCACCAAGGCCGCCCTGTGCACCGCTGCCGCGGGCGCCATGGCCTTCACCACCGCCGCCCCTGCCGATGCCCAGCGCTATCGCGACCGCGACAATGACGGGATCAGCGCGGGCGAAGTCATCGCCGGCGCGCTGATCATCGGCGGGATCGCCGCGATCGCTTCCGCTTCCAACCGCGACCGTTATCGGGACGACCGTTATCGCGACAATTACTACCGTTCCAACGGCAACCCGCGCCGCGCGATCGACAAGTGCGTCCGCGTTGCCGAGAATCAGGCCCGCCGGGCCGGCTATCGCTACGCCAACGTGGTCGACATCAACCGGGTTCGCGACACCCGCCGTGGCTGGAACATCACCGGCCGGATCGAGGTCGATGGGGCGCGCGGCTATCGTGACCAGCGCCGTGGTTACGACCGGCGCGGCTATGACCGTCGCGGCGACAGCGGCCGGTTCAGCTGCGAAATCCGTCGCGGCCGGGTGGTCGACATCGATTATCGCGGGATTCGTGGTCTCAACCGGATCTGACCCGCGCCAGTTCGTCGCGACGTTCGCGTAGCGACAGGGGAAAGGCGGTTCAGCCCCATGACAGGGCTGGCCGCCTATTCCGGTTTCACGGTCGCGCCGGGGTTCTCCCCGGATTGCATGAAAGACAACAGGACAATGCGCCAACTGACCACGTTTTCGCTTGCCGGTGCCACTGCGGCGCTGGCTCTCTCCCCGGTACAGGCAGCCCAGTTACCGCCGATGGCTCAGCCCGCTGCGCAGATCGCGCCGGTCGCGGCTACCGGCTCCGACTTGAGAGTGGACGAGGCGCAGCAATATCGCCGCTATCGCTATCACCGGCGCCATCGTGGCGGCGGGGTGGACGCGGGCGACGTGATCGCGGGCGCGCTGATCCTGGGTGGCATCTTCGCCATCGCCAGCGCGGCCACCAATTCGAACAACGACGACCGCGACTATGTCCGCAACGACGAGTTCGACCGGGCGGTGGATCGCTGTATCTCCCGCGTAGAGCGCCAGTCGCGTGTCGGCTCGGTCGACAATGTCGGGCGGACCGGCAGCGGCTATTCGGTGACCGGCACGACCTATGACGGCAGCGGCTTTACCTGCCGCGTCAACCGTTCGGGGCAGGTCCTCGATGTCCGCTATGGCCGCGGTTACCAGGGCTATGACGGCTACCAGTCGGATCAGGGGTACGGCGACTCGCAGTACTCTGACGAGGCCTATGCCCGCGCGCGCGGCAACACCTATGCGACGCAGAGCTATGGCTACCCCTCGCAGGGCAGCACCGCGCAGCCTGCCTATCCCGGCGGACCGGTGCCGGGCGAGGACTACGACGACTATGATGGCGACCCGGACGATGGCTACGGCGAGCCCTATTGATCGGGCCCGCTAGGCTGTCTCCGTCGCCGGGATGATCGAGAGACCCTCGAACACTATGTTCGGGGGTCTTCTTCCTGGGGCAGGGCGTCCTCTTCGAAGAAAATCCCGTCGCTTTCCGGGGCAATCGCCTCGGCCACCGCTTCCGCGCCGATCTCGGTCTCGCGGTCGCTGGCCATTTCGCGTTCGTGGAACGCGGGCAGGCCGAGGTTGTAGCGGATCGCCGCGCTGCGCAGCACAAGCCCAGCAAATGCCGCCACCGCCCAGACGAGCCAGTCGCTCACCCCGTGCGGGTCGAACAGCCACATTCCGAAGCTGCACAAGGTCGCCGACAGGGCGGCTGCCGTCACGTAAAGCTCAGGCCGCATCAGGATCGACGGGCGGCCCGCAATCACATCGCGAATGGTTCCGCCAACGGTGCCGGTGATGATCCCCATGATCGTGGCCGAGATCGGCGGCAGGCCGTAGCTCATCGCCTTCGCCGCGCCGAGCACCGAATAGGCCGCCAGCCCGACGCCATCGGCGTAGTCGAACAGCTTGCCCTGCCACCAGCGGGTCGGCGTGTTCCACACGATCGCGGCCATCGAGATACACACCGCCGCGTACCAAGGATGGCGCACCCAGAAGACCGGCGCGTCGATCAGCAGATCGCGCACGGTGCCGCCCCCGACGCCGGTCATCAGCGCAAAGAAGCCCATCGTCACGAAAGTCTGCCGCTCGCGCGCGGCGATCAGCGCGCCCGACAGCGCGAACACGGCGACCCCGACCAGATCCAGCCAGTCGAGCACGGGGGTCAGGATTACGGAGGCGTCGGCAACAGGCATGGCAGCCTGCTAGCGGTGCAGGATCGCGGGCACAATCGGCAGCGGGATCAGTCCTTCGCGAACAGCTTGTCCGGGTCGGCCATAGCCTTGATCTCCAGCGCGTTGCCGCTGGGATCGCGGAAGAACATTGTCGCCTGCTCGCCGGGCTGCCCCTTGAAGCGCACGGTCGGCTCGATCACGAACTCCAGGCCTGCGCCGGTCAGCCTGTCGGCGAGCGCCTGCCACTGGTCCATCGGCAGCACCACGCCGAAATGGGGCACCGGCACGGCCTCTCCATCGACCGCATTGCGATCCTCTCCCGCAGCGCGCGCGGCGACTGCGGCGGGCGCCACGTGAGCCACGATCTGGTGGCCGTAGAAATCATAGTCGACCCAGTCACGATCCGAGCGCCCTTCGCGGCAGCCGAGCAGCGCGCCGTAGAAATTGCGCGCCGCGTCGAGATCGTGAACGGGGAAGGCGAGATGGAAGGGGGGAATGCTCATGCCCGTTCTTGTGCCGCATCGGGCAGGGCGAACGCAACCGCGTGGGCGAGCGCGAAGCCGATGATCGCAGCCGCGCCATATCCGGCAAGCGGGGTGGGGTAGTTTGACATCAGCGCGGCGAGCCAGAAGCCGAACAGGCTCATGCCGATGGGATAGCGCGCGCTTCGCGGCAGGCCGGTGCCGAACAGCATGATCAGCACTGCGCCGGCAAGCGAGAGCGCGATGAGAGCGGCACACAGGCGACGAGCCGGGAGCGCC
>NZ_JAHWXP010000006.1 GCF_019857185.1 Alteriqipengyuania abyssalis
GATTAAGTGCGGTGATTACTCCGTAAGCCTCGTTCCTAAATAGCTCGGAGGATACGAAATGAACCAGTTATTCGAAATCTATGAAACCCTGCGCCACTTCGGGTTCTGTTTTAACCAGTCCGATTTTTCAGTTCACTGGCTGGGCCGCTCCCGGTGCTACATGTCCTATCTGAAGCGGACGGGAGCAGACCCGTCGCTGACATCAATGAAGCTTCTAGTCGCGAGACTGGAAGCCGAGGTCGAACTGGCGAAGCATAGCGGGGAAGAAGCATTTTACCGTCCGATGCGCTCTGCCTTGGTCGCGGCGAGAACCATACACGATGGTGTTTATGAATTGAAATATGTCCCGCCGTTCTACCGTATAACGGCGATCAACTCTAGCTAAAATAAAGGCGATTTATATTGATAATATAACCGCGTCAGTGGTAGTATTTACCTATAAGCTATCTGTCCGCAACTTGCGGCTAAACAAACTCAAACCGAGACGAAGATCGGACGAGTGGGAGCAGAACCCGAGTTGCCGTCAGGCGTTATGCGTAGCACGCTTTGATCGACTGGCCGGAGCAACGATAAACAATTCCACCTAGCAGCGAGGCCGAGGCGCGGAATGACACGCGTAGCTCGGCATGTCGGTGGCGCTAAGCTTGTTATGGGCAACACTGGCAACCGTAGACGCGCCGCGACAGCGGCGGGGGGAAAGATGACGGCATGGGGTTATTGAGTTTACCGCGCCCCGTCTGATGACAACCAGACACCGGACCCAACAAGGCACAGACGACGGCGGAAAAGCCATTCAAGTGAAACCTCCCCTTCCTTCCTTTCGAGAGGTTTGGCTCAGATGTGAGTTCAAAAATGCTTTCGGAGGGAAGGGGGGGAATGGTCAGGCACCCAACTCAAACGGAAAAGGAAAAGATGGATTCTGGTAATCCTTTCGGGATCATACCTGAGTGAGATAGTGGGGGAGCGAAACGAAGGTTCGCGAACACACTATCGAACATGCAGGGCGGACGCGAATGCGTCCCCCTGAGAGAACCCACATGGGCTAGCCGAGTTGAAAGATTCCCAAACATTATTGTATGCGAATCTTTCATGCAGATCGGTTCAGCAATCAGAGCAGCAAGGAAGGGGTGTGGACTCTCTCAAGAGCAATTAGCAGACATCTCTGGAGTATCCCGTTCAGCAATCATTGCTCTTGAATCCAACCGAGGAGCATGCCGAACACTAGTCGCTGTGAGACCTCACATCGGATTCCGGATCACAGGGCTGGCGAACGGGAATGACCCGGCAGAGCAGGTCCGAAATGCTCGACACAACAAGGGTCTGTCCTTGGCACGAGTGTCCGAAGGATCAGGCGTTTCGATCCCCACCGTCCGATCCATTGAAGCAGGCAGAGGAAACATCTCCTCGCTCTCGGCCATCATCGCCTTCCTTGCTCCCAAGGCACGACCGAACGGATGGTATCGAGCGCATTGGCAGGTGAAGAAGGACGTGCGCTTCACGCCACCTGAGCTACTTGCGGAAATCGTCGATGTGGTCGGTAGAATCAGTCTTGATCCGGCAGGCGATCCGCGCAGTTTCGTGTCGGCGGAGCGGACGATCACGGAAGCTGAGGACGGACTGACCTCACCTTGGTCGGGCAAGCTCGCTTTCGTGAATCCACCTTACTCCGACCTGTCCCGATGGATGCATAGATGTTGTGACGCTTGGGACGGGAATGAGATCGAGCAGATGTTAGCCCTGTTCCCAGCACGCACGGAGACGGTCGCTTACCGAACGAGAATCTTCGGGACCGCCGACACTCTCTTTCTGCCTCGCAGGTTGCGTTTCTACGCCGATGACCATGAGCAGCTACCGCCGTCGCCGTTCGCATTGATGCTCTGTTCGTGGGGCATCGACAGGGCGGTGGTGCAGGCGCTCGCTGATCGGTTGGAGGCCAACGTGGTATGGGGGGCGCCTGCATAAATAGGCACATGAGAAAACGATCATGGCTCAAATACGAAGTTCACCGCGCTGGCACCTGTGACGCCATCTGGAATGGCCATCCTTGGAAAGGGCGATACGAAGCTGGCTGCGTCTACAGCGGCAAGACCGAGGTCTACGAAGGGGTGTTCGTCAAGATATTGTCAGAGGACGGTCGTGAGTGGCTCGGGACGGATCGCTGGTGTTTTGTTGACGCACTTCGGGAGATGTTCGCCAAGATGAATGCCGAGGGCCTTCAGTTGGTCTGCGCTGGACTGGACGAGAGGTTCTACACGACGGGCCTCTCGGATGGGACTGGGTTCGGCTATCTGGCCGGATTAGAAGACGAGGGGGCTTTTCACATCCTCGATCCCATAAGTGGTCAGTCAGCTACGAGAGAGAGCGTTTCCCGGTCGAACCGGTAGTTCGAAATCGTCCCATCTTTGATGCGCTCGATGGCCTCGTCGATCACGCTCAGTGGCACCAAAAACCACTCGCGTGGCTTCACCATTCGTCCGAAGCGGTCGGGCACTTCGATGTCCAATTGCGCATCGCCGAAGACGCGATGGATCAGGTTCTCCAGCTTCGAGCGAGAGATGTTGAAGAGCCGATACTCGGCCATGATCTCGACGTTGGCCATCAGGAAGGTCGTTTGGAGATTTGCCCCGGCAATCCGCTTCTCGACCGCCATGTTCGTCACCCCGATCTTGTGAATCAGTTGGCGGTGTTCGGCCACCGCCGGGTGATCTGACTTGCTGCGCAGGACATACACGATCCCGCTAGCCTGATCGCCATCTTCGGCTTCTCCCGCGAAGAGCGGGCCAGCTTCCGGTTCGGTAATCCGCCGACCGGCATCGTCCTTGTTCAGCGCACGCTGAAGCGAACGCATGAGCATGGTGCTCTGAGTTCCGTTGTCGAAAATCACCCTGAGGCGAGCATCCGAACGCCCCTGATCATTCGTGAAGACATCACCCATGTCGGCCACATATGCGATCTGGCCGCTCACGATGAAAAATGCGCCGGGACGGATTTCTGCCTTGAGTTCGAATGAACGGGTCTCACGCGCGCCGCTGTCCAGTTCCTGCTGAACCTTCTCGAACAGCGGCTTGAACTTGGCGAAGTCTACACACTTCTCGCGATTGGCCACGTCCTCGGCTGAACGGCGCTCTTCAGCGGATTGGACATGACGAAGGACGCGGATGTCATCGTCCTGCGTCGGCTCAATCCCGAGTTCATTCAGCAGATCATCGTCGCTGATCTCATCCGTATGAGCAGGCGGGCTTCCCTCCTCGGTTCTGAGAAGGCCATGCTCGTCCATCCCGATCAACACATCGCGACATTCGTCCAGCGTCCGCAAGCGATCAAGGCGCACGGCGTAAAGCCGCTCGAAGATGTCCCGGTCTTCGCCGTGGCGGGGTGCATGGCCGTGCTCCTCGAAGAAACGGACGATGTCTTCAAACCCCGCGATGATCCGCTCTTCGCGCGCAGTGTAACGCCGCTCCTTGGCCTGCTCGACCTCGACCCCGAGTTCGGCAAGCAGTTCATCATCTGAAAGGTCAGGCATTGGCTGCCTGTGCACGGTAGCGGGCCAGAGCGGCAACCCCTTCCGCCATGCGCCGCTCCCATGCGTCCTGTGAGGTAATCTCGGGCAGCCGTCCGTTCTCTTTCTTGAAGCGCAGTGCCCGCTCAGCCAGTTCGCGAGCTTCATCAGGCGCTATCTTCACCTTTTTGGCGGAGATGACCGATTGCACCTGTTTCAGCACCGTCTCGTTCATGGATTTCGCGAGAACCGCATATGCGGCCTCGAACGGGTTAATTGAATCGATCAGATCGATGTCGAGATCGCGGACGTCCATCGCGAACTTCCGGACACCGTCGATCAGGGCCGTATTGACCTTGTCATCGCCTTCACTGGCAGTGGCTCCGCCGCTGGCAATGTCCTTTGCCTTCTGAGTCAGGTTCAACGCTGCAATTGCATGTTGCCGCACAGACTCCTGATCCTCATCGGAGAGGTCAGGGTATCGGTCGCGCACGATCTTGCCCATCTTCGCGACGGTAAGTTCCTGTGGGACGGTCTCCTCGTTGAACAGACCCTGTTCGAGGCTCGTCTTGTCCTGCACGAACTGCGTGATGACCTCGTTGATGTCTTCCGAGCAGATGCGCTTCGCCTCATCGCTCTTCGGCTCAACCAGCCCTTTGATCTCGAAGTGAAGCTGACCGGTGTCTTCGCGCACACCGACATTGTTCTCGCCATCTTTGTAGCCACCGGGGCCATAGTCGAAGTTATCGAGTGGCCCGGTATCCTTCGGCGTGAAAGTGAACCGGGGGGCCAGAACCTGCTCCATCAGCAGACTGGCTGCGATAGCTTTTAGCGTGTCGTTGATGGCCCCGACGACTGCCGCTTCCGATGCGTCGGGTTCGGCGATCAGATTGGTGAAGGTCGCGCTTTCCTTACCCGGAGCGTCGCGGGTTGCTCGCCCGATAATCTGAATGATCTCGGTGAGGCTCGACCGATAGCCCACGGTCAGAGCGTGTTCGCACCAAATCCAGTCAAAGCCTTCCTTCGCCATGCCGAGAGCGATGATGATGTCTACGTGATCGCGATCATTCCGGTGGGCTGGGTCTTTGAGAGCAGCCAGCACCTTGCCACGCCGCGCCGGATCGCTGTCATCGACTAGGTCGGCGATCTTGACCACATCGCCGTCCGGCAGCTTCACATGATGGAACCCGGTGACAGGATCGGCACCCTGCCATTCGCCTAGGTATTCCATGATCTCCTCGACCTCTTTGATCTTGTCCTTCGTGCTCTCGCGCGAATTGACCGAGGGGATGTGAACAATGGTTTTGCGGGTTGGGTCGAGCACCGCCTCGATGGCATTGAGGTAGCGCCCGGTGTAGAAGAAGTAGCCGATGTTGAGCGCCTTGAGGTGCTCGTAGCCGTTCAACTGCTCGTAGTAGGTGTAGGTGACAGTCTCGAACTTCGCCTCGTCCTCCGGCAGCAGCACAGGCACTGCATCGCCCCGGAAATAACTCCCGGTCATCGCAACGATGTGCGCCTTGTCGCGGCGAATGAACTCGGCAAGCTGGCTGCCTAGGCGATTGTCCTCGCTCGCCGAGACATGGTGAAACTCATCGACCGCGATCAGCCGATCATCGAAGGCTTCAACGCCAAGTTTCTCAACTGCAAAACGGAATGTCGCGTGTGTGCAAACGAGCACTCGGTCATCGCTTTCAAGGAACTGGCCGACCGCTTTGATCTTCGAGGGATCGACACGCTCCTCGTCCGCACCGGGCGCGTTGCATAGATTCCATTTCGGGCTGACTTCCCAGTCT
This sequence comes from Alteriqipengyuania abyssalis, assembly GCF_019857185.1. Lineage (GTDB taxonomy): Bacteria > Pseudomonadota > Alphaproteobacteria > Sphingomonadales > Sphingomonadaceae > Alteriqipengyuania > Alteriqipengyuania abyssalis. Next base: position 5,293 of record NZ_JAHWXP010000006.1, read on the forward strand.
GACCAGAACCCAAACTTGCTCAGCGGCTCGTCCATGAATGACCCGCCGATGGACTTTTCTGGCACGACGATAATCGCCTGCCGCAGGCCCTGATTGTGCAGCTTGTCGAGTGCGATGAACATGAGCGCGCGCGACTTACCCGACGCAGGTGGCGACTTGATCAGCAGATATTGCTCGCCGCGCTTCGCGTATGCGCGCTCCTGCATCGGGCGCATACCCATTTCGTTCGACTTCGTAGAAGCGCCCGTGCGCGCGGTCTGGATCGAGACGGCGGGGATCGGTTTTGCGGTGGTCATTTTTCGCCCTCATGCGCGTCCACGAATGCCGCTACGCTGCCGTAAGTCTCTTTCACACGTGTCTGCACTTTGCGCATCATGTCCGATCCGCGCTCTGGCCAATCGTTCTTGACGAACATGGCCTCGTAGCCGCCATAATGATCGGTCGCGATCCGCGCGATTGCTTTGGCATCACCACCGGGTTCAAAATGCGTTTTGGTCACGATGGCGACTTCCCATCACAAAGCTTCAGCATATCAGCGTGCACCACTTCTGCGCGCGCCGAGAGGAAATTGTCGTAGTCATCGTCGATGAGGACGTCATATGGGATAAGATGGCTTTCCAGCCTCTGCTTCACCACCTCTTCTCCGAGAGAAGCCTTTTTGGCCCGCTCGTCGATATATTGAGACGGTGTCTTCGCGCCGACCCGCCGATTGGTAGCCCATGTAATGAGCGCGCAGTTGAGAGCGCGGTTTACGCGTTCGTCCTTTCGGTCTCCGCCGAGCACGCCGACCGGGTAAAGGTGATGAAACTCCCGGTCGTAAAAATTGTCCGGTGTGATCTGTGCTCCGTCGGCGAAATCGAGGCCACCTCGACGCAGGCTAGTGCTCAGTATTGCGCGCGGAAGCCTGTCCTTGCGACCCGGCCAACCCGCCGTCCGGAGGACTCCTGCCTCTGGAAGCGGATACGCCGCCTCGTCAAAGAGTTCACAATGGAGATCGCTGTCACCCGCGACGAGTTTTCGGAGAATGCGATAATCAGCATAGGTCCGGGTAGCTGACGTCTTGCCATAACGATCCGTGAAGGCTGCCCGCCAGATAGCTTTTCGGATCAGACTACGCGCATTGCCCCCCTCGTCCATATTGTCTTTCGGGACGTCGGCCCAGAGCGAGCATGCGAGATAGACGACCGCATCAGCAGGCAGGCATCGTTCGTTGTAGATGCCTTCGGCCCGAAGGAACTCGATGCCCTGCTTGAACCCGAGCTTGAGGCGATCCCAGACATTTTTGAATGCGTTGCCATAGGCGGGGTCGAGGTAAGTTTTTTTGAGCGGAGGTCGCTCCATCAAGAGCGCGGCGACAGCGAGGATCGAATCTTCAACGCGCCCATACTCCCGCGCAGCAGGAACCATCTCGATCAACTCTTCTACCATGTCGTGAAGTGAGTCGCCGGTGGCTCCCTCCAACTGAGCCACGACAATGTCGAAATCCTTAAGCGGGGTGGCCGAGGTGTTCATTCGAATGAACACGTCGAGAGCCGTGTCGCGACCAGTTTTTGCATCGAGCGAAAGGAAGGGGATGTCGTAGGAGGCGATGCGCTGGCGAAGCTTTGTAACCCGTTCGAAAAGATCGAGGTCGAGCCGCTTTTCCGCTTCGAGTGTCTTGCGCCATTTTCCCAGAGCGTTCTCTCCCGTGGAACCGGGACAGAGAATTGGCAGGGGAATCAATCCGCGATCCAGCAGCTGCACGTCGTCGTCTGCCCAGACCGGACGGCGCACCCCCTTGTGCGTCCAGCGTTTCTCGGCCTCAACCGACGGCGCATCCACGTCCTCGTCTGCATCGTGCTCCTCTTCGTCGTTGGCGTCGGCGTCAGGTGCGGCGATACGAATGAAAACATCGAGATCGTCGTAATCACGGTTCAGCGCACGCCAGAGGGCGGTCATTCGCTGCTGTCCGTCGAGAAGATGTAATGAAGGTTTGATGCCGGTGTCAGGTGCACCGACAATAGGGCGGGAGTGAAACAACTCCTCATCGCCGACCTCAAGTGTGAGAACCGCACCTATGGGAAGGGGAGGGTGCCTGAGGATATTCTCGAACAGGCCAATGATCTGCGATTGTTTCCAAGCCTCATGGCGTTGGAAGCGAGGCAGGACCATCTGCCCCTGCTTTATCATCGCGAACCAATCCTCGATCTTCTTATTGCGTGCCTCCACGCGCTTCCCCCTCTCGACAATAATTCGGGCAACGGAACGACCGTAGCTTTTGCTCAGCGGTCGTCATTTAACGATGGTCATCGGTGTGTAGACCTTCTCGCGGTTCTCGTTGACTACGTTCTCGCCTACCTTGGTAATGACACCGGGATAGCCATCCCGAAGCGCGCGCCCGAGGGGATCACCGCTTCGTCGAAGTTCCAGTTCGGCGCTTTCCGGCATCACCATCACTCGCCCGTTTCTCTCCTGTTGAATATGACCATTAGCGCGCGCGTAGTAGCGCGCGCAGGCGACATTCCTCGCCAGCACGGTCATTTTTCGATCAGCCGTGTTGTAGACATAGAAGACACGAAGGTCGTCGCGCCGCTCGCTACACTTCATGTTGAACTCGACCTGCTTTTTTAGGTTGGCCGCATCCTCGGCCTCGATCTCTGCGACCGCCCGATCAAGGTCTGCTACAGTCGGCTCCCTCAATTTAGCCGTGCGAGCGAGTTTGGCCCTCAGTCTTCCGTCATCGAGATCAACGACATCGTATTTCTCGTCTTCACCCATGAACTGAAGCTCGCGGATGCTATCGATCAACTGATCAACGGTGCTCTGGTGGCTCACGCCGCTTTACCCTTTGCGGTCATCTTGGTGTAAAGTTCGAACAGCTTTTCGAGGCGTTCTGTGTCGTTGCGGAAGCGACGACCGATGTAGATGCGTTCGAGCACCTCGTCGTTTTCCTCATGCGCGCGGCGGAGGTCTTTGGGCATCGCCTCGGGATCGTAGAGGTCAGCGATAGTCGCCGGGAAATGTGCCTCGCGCGCAAGAAGGATGTTCTCGGCGCAGCGGGTGAGGTCGGCTTTGTTCTGCTCGGTGAGCTTGGGGAGCGGGAAGGTGTTCCAGCCAAGGGTGTTGGAATAAGAGAACCGCATCTCAAGCCGAACGCACACCGCCCCAATCCAAACCCAATGCAAACGGGATAATAATATGGCTTGGTTCCATAGCGGCGCGTCAAAAACGGCATAGCATTTGTTCGAAATAATCGTGCCGCTCGGGAGCAAGGCGCTCGGAAGGTATTCTCTGTTTTCCGAACTGATTGCACCAACCGCTATGACCCGCTCGGTGCCTAATTGGCGGCGCTCATCAAAGCGATGCGGCCAACCGGCACCGCGCTGTGTCGCGGCCTTAGTGCTCTCTAGACGCATCCTCCGAACACCCTCCAATCGTTGCCCAATCGTCACATGCTTTTTGGCGTATTCACGGTCCGCATCTTCGATCCATAAACAGAACTTTGCCTTCCCGCTGATGAGTTCATCGGAACCATAAATTGGGCGGACGAACTTAAGTTTTTCATCCCGCGACAGCTTAAGAGCCGCCACTTCATCCCGCGTAAGAAGAAGGTTGCCTCCATCTACTGGCTTACTGCCGAAGGTCATCTCGGCCAGCCCGTTCAGCGGCCTTGCTGATTTCTGGATTATGACGGTAGGACCCGGCGCGAGATAGGGATTGATATTATCAACTTCTTGAACAACCACCTGACCATATTCGTCAGTCGAGAATATCTTTCGTCCTCGTGTCGTGCGAGGTCCGATACCGACGATAACTACCGTAACACCGGCATTGTAGCTGGCGAGATTTGCCCATTTGAAGCTCGTGTGCGCAAAAATAATCTCATGTTCTGTTTGGGCAATTACTGGCCAAAGAATCGGCACTTGTTGCCCTTGGCAGATACTGTTTGTGGCAACGAACGCAGAGGCTGCTCGGGTCTCAGTGCCGTAGTCTGCCGCTTTCATGAACCATCCAGCGACGTAGTCGAGAGACTTCCAGTTCGAGGTCCGGTGCCCGAATATGTCCTGCAATTCGGATTTCTGCGTCGCCGATTGCCAAGTTGAGCCGAGATAGGGCGGGTTGCCGCAAATGTAGGTCTCACCACCGACATTCTCGAAGTCGATCTCCGACTGATCGAGCGGTGTCCCGAAGAGATCGTCACCCTTCATCTTTACGCTCGTGCCTGTCGGAGGGCAGATGCTCAACCAGTCGAGCCGCAGCGCATTGCCGCAGGTGATCCAGTTATCGGAATCGAGGGGGAGAAACTCGGCCAGCGCCTCCTTCTGGCCACGAAAGCGAACATCGCACTGATACTCGGCGATGATGAGCGCAAGTCGCGCAATCTCGGCGGGGAAGTCGCGCAGTTCGATGCCGCGAAAGTTGGTCAGCGGGATGTCGCTTTTCCGATCTGCTTCTTCACGCCGAGCGTTAATCTCCGCTTCGATCTCTCGCATCTGCTTGTAGGCGATAACGAGAAAATTGCCGCTTCCGCAGGCGGGGTCGAACACCCTGATCCTTGCCATCCGGGCGCGCAGGTTAAGGAGCTTGCGTCCATTGTCACCCGCCTCTTCCAGCGTGGCGCGCAGGTCATCGAGGAAGAGCGGATTCAGCACCTTCAGGATGTTCGGCACGCTGGTGTAGTGCATGCCGAGCGCGCCGCGCTCTTCATCATCGGCAACCGCCTGAATCATGCTGCCGAAGATGTCCGGATTGATCTTCGTCCAGTCGAGATTGCCGATGTGGATGAGGTAGGACCGGGCGATTTTGCTGAAGCTCGGGACTTCGATCTCGCCGCCGAACAGGTGTCCGTTCACGTAGGGCAGATTGTTCGCCCAGTTCGGGATGCCCGCTTCGTCACGAAACCGGTTGGTGAGTTTCCCGTCGTCATCGCGGATGCGGGTGTTCATCGCCCGGAAGAGTTCGCGGATCACTTCGTGCGTGTTGCCATCGCCGCCTGCGCTCATCCGTTCGACCGTCCGCGTGAAGGGATGGCTGGCGTGGAACACCCCGGTGTCCTCCGCGAAGAAGCAGAAGATTAGCCGAGCCATGAAGTGGTTCATGTCGGCCCGCCGCTCGGCAGTGGCCCAGTCAGGGTTCTCTTGGAGCAGGGTTACGTAGAGCTTGTTCAGCCGCCCGGTCGCCCGGATGTCAAACGAGCTTTCGCGGATTTGCTCGACCGTGGTGATGCCCGCGAGCGGCAGAAAGAAGCCGAAGTGATTGGGGAAGTCGGCGTAGTCGCAGGCGACGGTCTCGCCGCTGGTCAGGTCTTCGGCTTGGAACTCCTCACCATCGGTCGCGAGAATGAACTTGGCCTTGTTGCTGGCAGTCTTCGGACTTTCGCGAAGGGCGGTGAGCGTGTTCGCGACATCGCCGGGATCGCTGGTGGCAATGTGGATGTTGCTGCGCTGGAGGACGCCGCCGAGATCGGACTGGTTGGTATTGCCCTTGCGCAGGCGATTGATTGTCGTCGCCTTGTTGCCGAACGCGGCGAGAAACTGGAAGGGGAACTCTACCGGGTCGAACGGCTCGGACGCGAGCGTGCTGACGGCTTCTTCGATCTCGACGGGATTCATTCTATGGGTCTAGAAACCCGGCTCAAAATCTCCAACATCAAATCCGGTCCGGCGACGACACTCGCTCCCTCTCGGCTGCAAATGCGCTCTTGCGGATGGCGCGCTGCTCAGGCGAGCGAAACGTCTCTAGGAATGCCGCCCGATTCCACCTTAGCGCATCGGGCTTTGCGCGAAGTTCGCTGAGACGCTTCTCAAGCTCAAGCTCTCGTCGGAAATCCTCTTTCTCCTTGCCGAGGCGTTGAAGTGGCACCTTTGCGCTATCTAACCTCTCTCTCGCAGCAGCCGAGTTTTCAGTTGCGAGCTTGGCGTTGAGGCCGTCCGAGCGATGCTGCTTCATCAGTGCTCGATCAGACTTCACCGTGGCAATCTCGGCATTTAGCTGAGCCAGCTTCGCTTTGATCGCTTCGATCTCATCCTTTGCTTCCTCAATATCTCGCCACGCACTGTCGCGTTGATCTTTATAATGGTCGCGGTCACTCAGGTTTTGTCCGAAGAGTGAATAGCGCGGAAGTTCCCTATCCTTATTCCCCATGAAGTTACGTTTGGAACGCGCATGCCAATGATCCAACGAGCTTTTCGCGGAATTAAGCCGATCCCACGCATCAGATTTTTCCTCATGGGCCTCGTTCAATTGTTCCTTCAGGTTACGATGCTGCTGGTAGAGCGGCTCCAGTTCAGCCTCGAATGAGCGTTTCAGGAGCTTCTCAATGGAGATCGCACGAGCTAGCTGGCGTTGTGCTTCGTCCACCTTTGTCGCGGCTGCATTCAGCGATGCTGAAAATCTCTTGTCAACGGCGTGCGCAATCTCAGCTTCGCATTGCTTGATTGCTGCCACCGCCTCTGTCGTATCGAAGCGCCGGTTAGCTTCCTCAAGGTTTACACGGGCTGCGGAAATCTCGCGGCGTAAGAAGGCTAACTCGAAAGCAGCGGTGTTCCACCAGCCCTTCAGTCTTCCGAGTGGCAATCGATCTCTCCCTTCGGGCTGATGTGAAAGATT
>NZ_JAHWXP010000007.1 GCF_019857185.1 Alteriqipengyuania abyssalis
GGTGGTGCCGCTTACGTGAGGCGTCGGATCGGTGATCTGTTTGCTTGGCCTTGGCTGGCTGGATTCGATGTCTTGCTGTTCGAGTCCGCTTACGTGACCCGCATTCGTGACCGGTTTGGAGGATGGTGAAGGTTGACCGTCAACCATCGCTCTCATCAACGCTTGTTTCACCTCGTCGGAGCGTTGCCCAAGGCCCTGTAGGACGGTCCTGATCCAGTCCTCGTCGCTTTCGGCATCGTGGCAGGCTTTGGTGCCGATAGTGCGATGATCGTCTTCTTGACGGTGTGGCAGATCGTCATTGGTGCTCATGGGCAGGAGCGTTGCACAGATCGGCTGATGGTCAAGCTGACGATGCCGGGACCGCACACCCATACGATCCCGGCACCGATCTCGTTATGCGGCTCGCTTGAGTCCACGGGCGACGATCCGGTTCACGCGCTCTTCGAGTTCCTCGCGCGAGAGGTCTGGTCGCTGGCTATAGAGCCTCTTCCTGACCTCGGCTTTGATCTGCCAGATGGGCGTTGCGGCATCGTCGTTTTCGCCGATCTGGCGGGTCTGATCCGTGCGGTATTTCTTCTCGTAATTCAGTCTTCTTGCCATGCTCTCATTCTACAGCACCGGGAGATTCGCCGCATTATTCTCGTTGAGGGTTTCGTGTTTTTTCCCAGCGGGTAAACCGATCCGACGATGGCCTTCGTCTTTGATCCTGATGCTCTTCTTGCAGCACTTCCTCATCGCGAAGTTCGGCCCTTCGGTCCCGGTGTCGCGTTCAGATCGACAGGCCGTCGAGTGGCTCCCCAAGCATCAGCCTTGTTCGAGGATGGAGCCTACAATGGCTTCACCGACCGTGAGCGGTATCGCACTGCTGATCTCTCGATCTGGCTCGCCAAGGCAGGAAGCACCGAGCGCCCGATGACCTGCGACATCTGCTCCGCGCCTGCTGATGATGAGCATGCCGAGAACTACTACGATCTAAGCTCGTGGATCGGGATGTGCCGTCGATGCCATCGCTCAGCCCTGCATGGCCGCTTCAAGCGTCCGGGCAAGTGGTTCGACCTGCTCGATCAGAACGAGGTTCCGGATGGCCACTGGGCAAGGGTGGTATCGCTCGAACCGTTCGACCTTGCTGGCTTACTTCGTGACCGTGGTTGGGAAGAGCCGATCAAAGCAGACTACGCGACCGCCAGATAACCACGCAGCCGATGCGGGTGCTTTGTATGGTAGGGATCGCGAAGCTTCTTCGCCTTCGCATCCCACACGACCCAGTGCTTGGAGTCATCGCCATTGTCCATTTCGACGAAGACCAAGGCGTCGGTATTGAGGTCTCGTGGTGTCTTGGAACCGAAGGGCTGGCGACGATCACTAAGCGGCTTCCGTCCGAGCTTTATCAATGCCTCACGCAAGTCTTTGGTCTTCGTCAGCTTCGACCGACCCTTCGGATAAATGACCGTCCGGGCTTCCTCGTATGAAGTGCCAGCCAGCATGGCTACACAGGCCACTCCGCAATCATTCTCTTCCCGCTGTTTAACAGTCTTCATGATCCCCCCTGAACGCCTCTACGCTGCCAGTGCCCGATAGACACTCGCTCGGGCGATCTTCAACTCACGGGCGATCTGAGAGGCTCCTAGGCCCCTTGCACGAAGGGCTTTGACCTCGCCGGGATCGATGGTCGGCTTGCGTCCTCGATACTTCCCGGCAGCCTTGGCTTTCGCGATTCCTTCCGCCTGCCGCTCGCGTCGGATGTCGTTCTCGAACTCACTGACGGCTGCGAGGATCGCGAGCATCAACTTCCCGGTCGAGCTATCGGTATCGACCCCGCTCTGGTTCAAGCATCGGAAGCCAACTTTCTTCTCGGCGAGCTTCTCGATGATCCGGTGAAGGTCGCCAACTGATCTCGCCAAACGATCCAACCGGGTGACGATCAGCGTGTCGCCCTCGCGCACGAAGTCGATGGCATTGGCGAGTTCGATCCGATCCTTGGCGCTCGTGCCAGACATCTTCTCGGCGAAGACCTTGTCGCACCCCGCATCCAGCAACGCTTGGTTCTGGATGTCGAGGCTCTGGCCCGAACTGCTCACCCTTCCGTAACCGACCAGCATCGACACCCTCACCTGTCTCGTTTGAATCTAGAGACAGCCTGCCAGATGTTTCAAATCTGTCGAGCAACTTCATTGAGACGAGAATCCACGCCAATTCTGTCTCATCGTTTCTGACCAATGAGGCTGTAGCCAATTGTGATGG
>NZ_JAHWXP010000008.1 GCF_019857185.1 Alteriqipengyuania abyssalis
TCACAGGAGGGGCTTTGGGGTAGCTCGTCGAGGAAGGATTTATCAATTCCGGATACGCGTCCCGTGCGATGTGCGAGGCGTCGTAGGACGGACGCATTTGTCACGCTCGCTAAGAACAGACTCGCTCACCGTCGCCAATCGTCTCGCCGCCAAGTGTGCCATTGAAGCTGCCGCCCATTTTGACGATGTCCGTCAAAGTCGTTCCGCGAACTTGCTCTACGATCTCGGTCACGGCGGTTCGATGTTTTCGTCGATAAGCTTCGAGGTGCTTTGTGACCTATACCTCGCGGACCCCACGTCCTCGCGAACCGAAAAAAGCCTTCACGCCTACAAGAGTGCGTTGTCGGTGCTGATCGAACTGATCGGGCCAAACACCGACGCACGAAGGATTGATCGTTCGATTTGCCGGGATGTGATGAACGTCTTGACCGTGCTTCCGACAAACGCGCGCAAACGATGGCCGTCGATGAAGCTTCGCGATGTCGCTCAGAAGGCTGTCGCCTCAGGAGAGCGACCAATGAGTCCGGCGAACGTCAACGAGTATATGAGCAAGCTCTCGACGGTGCTGAACTGGGGGATGAGGGAAGAGCACTGTTCCGCCAACCCCGCGAAGGGCTTGCGATTGCCGAAACAACAGGCTGCCAAAAATCGCCGCCACGCGTTTCGTCCAGAGCAGCTTAAGGCTATCTTCGCTGCGCCGCTCTACTCCGGCTGTGTTGACGATGAGCGAGGCTACGCAATCGCCGGTGACGCCCACCCTCGCCGGTCTCGCTTTTGGGTTCCACTGCTGAGCCTCTTCTGCGGTCTCCGATTAAACGAGGCATGCCAACTGCTCGTTGCCGATGCCCAAGTTCTCGGGGAAGTGCTTTGCCTCTCTATTTCAGCAAACGATGATCAAAAGTCGATCAAGACAGCGGCGAGCCAGCGAACAATTCCCGTTCATCCCGAACTCATCGAAATTGGCTTCGCATCACATGTGGCAGACGCGAGGGCGCGTGGAGACATCCGCCTTTTCAGCGAGATCAAACAGGATAGCTTCGGCATGCATTCGGGCCGATTCTCAAGGTGGTTTTCGCGCTTCCTTATTACCTGCGGGGCCGATGCTTCGAAGACCTGCTTCCACTCGTTCAGGCATTCATGGCGCGATGCCCTACGAAACGGTCGGGTGGACAGAGAGGTCGCACTAGCTTTGGGTGGATGGACGAACGCTTCCAGCTTCACCGCAGTTGGGGACACATATGGAGACGGATTTGATGCGACCATACTGTTCGAGGAAATCGCCAAAGTTCGCTTCCCCTTTCTCGATCTCTCTCACCTAAAGGGTTTGCGTGTGTGACGCTGCGCTTCACACG